>NZ_JBJUVW010000001.1:0-2382785 GCF_046236355.1 Massilia sp. BHUDP2 | reverse complement strand
GGCGTGCACCGCAACACCAGCTTCCGCTGGCGCCACCGCTTCCTGCACCTGGCCAAGGATGACCGTCCGGCAGCGCTGGCCGGCATCGCCGAAGCCGATGAACTGTTCCTGCTCGAATCCCGGAAGGGTTCGCGCACGCTCGACAGGCCGCCGCGCAAGCGCGCAGGTGTGGCCAGCCGGCGCGGCATCAACAGTGAACACGTCTGCGTGCTGGTCGCCCGCGACCGCACCGGCGCTACCTTCGATTTCGTTACCGGCCGGGGCGCCGTCACCACGGCCCAGCTGCACCGCTATCTGCTTCCGGTGCTGGACAGGGATGTGCTGCTGGTCACCGATTCCCATCCGGCCTACAAGGCGTTCGCCCGAACTGCCGCCATCTCGCACGAAGCGGTGAACCTGCGGGCCGGCGAACGGGTGCGTGGCGCCGTCCATGTGCAAAACGTCAATGCCTACCACCGGCGCTTCCGCCAGTGGCTTGCCCGCTTCAATGGCGTGGCCTCGCGCTATCTGCCCAATTATCTCGGCTGGCAGTGGGCGGTCGACGGACGTCGTATCGGATCGGCGGAGGCGATGCTGCGAATAGCGCTGGGCACGTCCAACATCGAACGGTGACAGCGCCGAAAAGTTCAGCGCAGGCGCGCAGGGTCGATACGGACCTCGGTTCCGACCACACCATGACCGGTCGCATTGCTGATGCTGCCATCCCTGCCTTTCGCTTCACGTACCAATGCGGCCAGCGCACGCCGGGCTGCCTCGGGGTCGGGACGCGGCAGGTCGCGCGCCAGAAGCCCCGCCACGATGGGCGCGGCATACGAGGTACCCCGCACCTGCCGATAGGGCGGACTGCCGGGTACCGCGCTGACCATGTGATTCCCCGGGGCTGCGAACATCACCTGCGGCCCGCGCCCGGCCTCGGGCAAGGGCTGGCCGCGCCGGTCGACACCGCTCACGCCGACCACCCCCGGATAGCTGGCCGGGTACAGCGGCGCCGCCGCCGGGCCGTCGTTGCCGACCGCCGCCACCAGCAGGTGTCCACGTCCCACCAGTGCCGCTACCGCGCGCTCCAGCGCCGCATTGCGCGGACCGACCAGGCTGATGTTCACCACGCCGACCCGTTCGCGCGCCAGCCAGCCGAGCGCGCCCATGATCCGGTCGACCGATCCGCCGGCCGGTTCGTCGCAGTAGACGTCCGCCGCGTACAGGCTGGCGCCGGGCGCCGCGCCGCTGAAATGGGGAGAACGGCCGACCATCAGGGCGGCCACGGCCGTCCCGTGCGGCGCCGGATGCTGCGCGCCGCCGCATCCCCACTGGCGGACCTCGACCTTGTCGAACACGATGTGGGAACGGTCGACGCCGCTGTCCACCAGGCCGACGCGCACCGCAGCGCCCGCATCCGGTCCGGACGCGCGGCCGACGCCGTCGCCGGCCTGCGCTCCGCTGCCGCTGAACAGGTGGTTGAAGTCGTAGACACCCTCCGGATCGGCCGAGCGCAGCGCCTCCAGCAGGCTGGCCACGGACGGCCCGCTCGCTAGCTGCGCCCGGAACACCACCAGGCGCTGGCCGAGGTCCGGATACGCCTCTTCCCGCATTACGGACAGGCCGGCGGCAGCGGCAGCCTGCATGCCGGCCGGGCCCGGCGACCAGGCCAGGATCTCGCCGCGTACGATGACGTTCCCGTAGGGATCCTGCGCCAGGCGCTCCGGATGGCGCGCCAGCAGGCCGGCGAGCCGGTCGATGCGCAGGCCTTCCAGCTCAGGCAGCGGCGCCCGGTCCAGCAGGCGCTCGAGCGGCCGCCGCAGCTCCCCGGTCCCGAGCGGACCGATACGCTCGGGCAAGGATACGGAAGGCAGCGACGGCAAACCGAGCTGGGCACGGGCCGGCGAGGCGGCGGCAAGCAGCATGCAAACGAGCAAGAGGCGACCTGATTTCATGCGAGGATCATATATGATTGCAACTGAGGATTACACCTGAGATATGTATGAACGAATCGACGATGGAATAAAATCCCTGCGCCGCACGTTATCCTTGAAAGACCGCCGACCATGCTAGCCAGCGAGATTGCCGCCCTGCTACCGCGGATGCGCCGTTTCGCGCGTTCGCTCACCTACCATCGCGAAGACGCGGACGACCTGGTCCAGATCGCGATGGAGCGCGCGCTCGGCCGCAGCGAGCAGTACACGCCGGGAACACGCCTCGACAGCTGGTTGTTCCGCATCATCAAGAACGCCTGGATCGACGAGGTACGCAGCCGTGCCCGGCGCGACGAGCTGTTCGCTCCCGAGGAAGCGGGCGAGCAGGTCGGCGACGACTTCGCGCAGGCGCACCAGCAGCGCCTGGCGATCCAGAAGGCGGTGAACCTGCTGTCCGAAGAGCACCGGCTGGTGGTCGGCCTGGTGCTGGTGGACGGCCTGGGTTACAAGGAAGCCGCCGAGGTGCTCGAGATTCCCGTGGGTACCCTAACCAGTCGCCTGGCAAGGGCCCGTGACGCCTTGCAGCAGATCCTGTCCGACCACACGAAAGCACGCGCATGAATTACGACGACGACACCCTGATGGCGTATGCCGACGGCGAACTCGACCCGGCACAACGCGCCGCCATCGCCCAGGCGATGCGCGACGATCCCGCCGTGGCGGCGGCCGTTGCACGCCACCAGGCCTTGCGCCAGGACGTCTTTGCCGCTTTTGCAGGGGCCCTCGACGAACCGGTACCCGAACGCCTGCAGCCGCCGGCTGCGGCCCGGGTTCTCGATCTGGGCGCAGCGCGCGCCGCACGCGACGCGACGGCGCCGGAGGATCGTGCACGCCTGCGGCGCCGCGTGTCGTGGCCCCAATGGGGCGCCCTCGCCGCCTCGCTGGCGGTCGGCGTGCTGGCCGGCAGCCTCGGCACTGGATGGCTGGGTGGCGGCGGCGCGCCGGCCCTGGCCCAGGGCCCAGGCGGCGAGCTGGCCGCCGGGGGGCGCCTCGCCGATGCGCTCGACCGCCAACTGGCCCAGGACGGCGGCACGGGGGAAGTGCGCGTCGGCCTGAGCTTCCAGGCGGCCTCCGGCGGGTATTGCCGCACTTTCCAGCTGGGCGGATCGAGCGGACTGGCCTGCCGCGAAGGCGGCCGCTGGCGCATTCCGGTGCTGGCTGACAGCCCGGCACCGCAAGCCGATTATCGCCAGGCGTCTGCGCAGTTGCCGCCGGCCGTACTCGATGCCGTGGACGCCCGGATCGAGGGCAGCACGCTCGACGCAGCGGCCGAACGGGCGGCCCGCGAGCGCGGCTGGGAATCCGGGGCCGGCAAGGGACGCTGAAAAAGCTCCCAGCCCGACAATCAAACCTGTTAAGCTTGCCATATTGCCATGACACAATCATGGCGCTTCCATCTTCCGACACCGCCGCCATGCCCGCATGAAAACGCGCACTTATCTGTACTTGATGGCGGCCGCCATCCTGATCCCGGTCGCCCTGGCGTTCTGGATCGGCGTGTCCATGCTGCTGGACTGGGAGCGTGAATCGCGCATCCATCGCGTGCAGGAAACGGCGCGTTCCACCGCACTGCTGGTGGACCGCGAGATCGCGGTCAAGGAAGCGCTGCTGCGCGTGATCGCCAATTCGGAAGCGCTCGGCGAGCAGAATTTTCAGCGCGTGTACCGGCTCGCAACGCGCCTGAACGGGGACGATCGGATGTCCTGGACCACCCTGGTGGACGAGCGCTACCAACCGATCTTCAACACCCTCACGCCCTTCGGCACGGAGCTGAAGGGTGAAACCCGCCATTACGTCGACAAAGTGCTGCGCACCGAGAAAACCCGGGTGTCCGGCTATTTCTACGGCCCCACGTCGAAACGGGCAGTGGTGTCGGTGGACGTCGCGTCGCCGCCAGGCCAGGGGCCTCGCTACGTGGTGAGCCAGATCTTCGATGCCCGCTACTTCGAGCGGGTATTCGCCAACAGCACGCTCGAACCCACCTGGCTGGTCGGCATCTTCGACGCCAAGGGCGTGACCATCGCCCGCAACCGCCACGGGGCGGCGTCCGCCGGCAAGCCGATGCACCCCGACATACGCACTGCCGCCCTGCATGCCGGCAGCGGCGTGCTGCGCCACGTGACCCATGAAGGAACCGAGGTCTACGGCATCTACACGCGTGCGGCGACCAGCGGCTGGACCATCGTCATCGGGGTGCCGGTGGCCGAGATCGAAGCGGCCGCCCGCACCGCCGCCACCTATGCCACGCTGGCGCTGATCCTGCTGATGGGCATGGCGCTCCTGACGGCCGTGTTCTTCGGTAACAAGCTGTCGAACGCCCTGCAGCAGGCCGGCAGCGTCGCCAATGGGCTGGCGCGCGGCGCGGTCGCCCGGCCGCGCCCGACCAAGGTGGACGAGGTCGACGCCCTGCTCGACGGCCTGCACTACACCAGCGAGGCCTTGTCGCGCGAGAGCGCGGCGCGCCAGGCGCTGCAGTACGAGCGCGAGCAGCTCCTGGTGAGCGAACAGCGCGCGCGCCGGGTGGCCGAAGCCCAGAGCCAGGCCAAGGACAGCTTCCTGGCCATGCTGGGACACGAACTGCGCAACCCGCTGGCGGCGATCTCGGGCGCCATGAGCGTGCTCGACATGCCGGGTGTGAAGCCGGAGCTGGCGGCGAATGCGCGCGACATCAGCCGGCGCCAGATGCGCCACCTGGTCCGCATCGTCGACGACCTGCTCGACGTGCAGCGTATTCTGTCGGGCAAGATCGTCCTGCAGCGCACGCCGGTCAACCTGTCCGAGGTGCTGCGTTCCTGCGTCGAGGCCAAGCGCCTGGTCGACGCCGGCAAGCATCACTGGGAAGCCGAGCTCGTCCCCTGCTGGGTCGACGGCGACCGCACCCGCCTCGAGCAGATCGTCGACAACCTGCTGCACAACGCCATCAAGTACACGCCGGCCGGCGGCAGCATCACGGTGCGCTGCAAGACCAGCGGCGAGGAAGTCGTCGTGGAAGTCTGCGATACCGGAGTCGGCCTGGCACCGGAACTCCTGCCCCTGATCTTCGACGTGCTGGTGCAAGGGCCGACCAGCATCGACCGTGCCCAGGGCGGCCTCGGGCTCGGCCTGGCCCTGGTGAAGGAACTCAGCGCGCTGCATGGCGGCAAGGTGTCGGTACACAGCGCAGGCCATGGCCAGGGCTGCACCTTCACCCTGGTGTTGCCGCTATGCCAGGATCCGGCGCTCGACACGCCGCCGGCCCAGGAAGCGAACGGGGCCGCACCGGCGCGTCCCACACTCGACCCGGCCTGAGTCTGTAAATCCGGCGCTTCGCCCATACGTGTTCATTGTGAACGCTTCATGGACCATGCCGCCATGCGAATTTTCCTGCGCAGCCTGCTACTTGCCGTACTCCTGATTGCCGCCTGGGGCCTGCTCGAGCCCTGGGTGCGCCATGCCGTGTATGCGATGCGGCTTGCGGCGATGCCGGCGCCGGGCGCCCTCGCCATGCCGGTCAGCGGCATACGCCCCAAGGCGCTGCGCGACACCTGGCATGCAAGCCGCAGCGAGGGCCGCAGGCACGAGGGCATCGACATCTTCGCCAAACGCGGCACGGCGGTGCGCGCCGCCACCGAAGGCATCGTGCTGCGGGTCGGGACCAACCGCCTCGGCGGCCAGGTGGTGTGGGTGCTGGGACCGGGCGGCCAGCGTCATTATTACGCCCACCTCGACCGTTTTTCGGACGTGGCGCCGGGCATGCGGGTCGAGGAAGGCCGGGTGCTGGGCTACGTCGGCAATACCGGGAACGCCCGCACCACGCCGCCCCACCTGCACTACGGGGTGTACGGCAAGGCCGGGCCGGTCAACCCGTATCCGCTCCTGCGCGGTGGCGCGCCGGACCGGACGGCACAGGCCGACCAACCTTAGATGATCTCTTCCTCGCCCGAGCTTGGCGGCGGGGGCGGCACGTCCGGCAACTGCATCGGCGGCGCGGTCTGCACCGGCGCCGGCTGGCTTGGCGCCGGCTGGATCGGCGCCTCGACCGGCTCGTCCTCATCCTCGATCGGTGCCGGGTCAGGCACCTCTCCGCCTTCCATCCCTTCCTCGATCTCGAGTTCGCCCGGACCTTCCTCGACGTATTCCGGCTCCTGGTACCGGCGCGCCGTCGGCCTGCGTTCGCCCGGCAGCAGCGCGTTCGGATCGAGCTTGCCGCCGTCGACGGCGCTGCGCATGAAGTCGCCGACCAGCAGCAGCGCGTTGTGCCCGCCCTGCCCCCAGTAGCTGCTGCGCATCGTCACGCGGTTGTCGTTGAAGCCGACCCAGGCGCCCGCCACCAGATTCGGGTGCATCAGGATGAACCAGCCGTCGGTATTGTTCTGGGTGGTGCCGGTCTTGCCGGCCAGGTCGCCGTTCACCCCGAAGCGGTAGCGCACGCCGCCGCCGGTGCCGCGGTCGACCACGCCGCGCAGCATGTCGATCAGGTTCAGCGCGGCATCCTGCGACAGGGCCCGTTCCGGGGCGTCCGGCGCGAAATCGGCAATGGTCTTGCCGTCGCGGTCGGTGATGCGGCGCACGAACACCGGCTTGCGGTATTCGCCCTGGGCGGCAATGGTGCTATAGGTGCTGACCATTTCGAGCAGGGTCACCGGGCTGGTGCCCAGTGCCAGCGAAGGCACCGCCGCCAGCTTGCTCTGGCGGATGCCCATGCCCTGGGCCAGGCGCACGATCGGGCTGACCCCGACCTGCTGCATCACCTGCGCGGTGATGGTGTTCTTGGAATACACCAGGCCGTCGCGCATGCTCATCATGGCCCCGCTGTTGCCCGACATGTCGGTCGGGCGCCAGACCGTGCCGCCCACCTTGATGTCCTGCACCACGTCGCGGTAGGTCTGGTCGGGCGAAATGCCGCTCTCCAGGGCGGCGGCATAGACGATCGGCTTGAAGGTCGAGCCCGGCTGGCGGGCGGCCTGGGCCACGTGGTCGAACTGGTCGCGCTCAAAGCTGCGGCTGCCGACCCAGGCGCGCACCTCGCCGGTGTGCGGGTCCATCGCCACGAAGCCGGCTTCCAGGCGCGACTTGCTCGTCTTGAGCTCGCGCATGAACTCGCGGTCGGCCTTCAGGCGCTTGAGCGCAGCGGCCGGCGCTTCGCCATCCTCCACGGCCTGGCGGTATTCGCCGCTTTCGCGCACGAAGGCGTCGAGTTCGCGCGCATGCGAACGCCAATACCAGGCGAAAGGATCGACCTCGCGCCGCATCGACGTGTACATGCCGGCCGAGGTCGAGCGCGGCATGCCCTGGTAGGCCCACTCGACGTCGGCGATCGCCTGCAGCGTATTGGCCTGGCGCTCGACCGCGCGCACGGCGGCCGCCTGCAGGTCCATGTCGAGCGTGGTATGCACCACCAGGCCGTCGAGCTGCAGGTCGTAGTCGTTCTCCTGGGCCCAGTCGAGCAGCCACTTGCGCACGAAGGCGGTGAAGTGGTCGTCCTTGCCGCTGCGGTCGTTCAGGCGCGCGAAACGTACCCGCAGCGGGCGCTTGGCCAAGGCGCGGTAGCGCTCCTCGCTGAACGCGCCGTGCTTGGACATCTGCGCCAGCACCACGTTGCGGCGCGACTTCGAGCGTTCCGGGTTGGCCACCGGATTGTAGTAATGGGTGCCCTTGAGCATGCCGACCAGGGTGGCGGCTTCCAGCACGTCCAGCTTCGCGGCCGTCTTGCCGAAGTAGGTGCGCGCCGCCATCTCGATGCCGTAGGCGTTGTACAGGAAGGGTACCGTGTTCAGATAGGCCTCGAGGATCTCGGTCTTGCTGTAGGTGTTCTCGATCTTGATCGCGGTGATCAGTTCCTTCATCTTGCGGTTGATGCTGCGCGCCCGGCCGATCTCTTCCGGGAACATGTTGCGCGCCAGCTGCTGGGTAATGGTCGAGCCGCCTTGCGGGTCGCCCTTCACGGTGGCGACGAAAGCGCCGGCCACGCGCCGGAAATCCACGCCGTGGTGGTCGTAGAAGCGGTGGTCCTCGGTCGAGATCAGCGCCTTGATCACGTGCGGCGAGATCTGCGACAGCTTGACGCGCTCCTGCAGGCCCTTCTCGAAGCTGCCGAGCTCCTTGCCGTCGCTTGACAGGATCACGCTCGGGCGCGCGGTGCTGGCCTGGCGCAGGTCGTCGATGCCGGGCGTGAGCGGAATCAGGATCACCAGGTAGAGGAAGAAGGCCATCAGGCCGGCGGCGAGGCTCCACAGCCCGATCAGTACCGCCTGTTCCCAGCGCGGGCGGTCGCGCAGCCGCGCCTGCGCCATCGAGTACCCCGCCCGGGCGCGTCCGCGCGCGCCTTCGAACAGGCGCTTGCCATGCCGGCCGAGCGCGGCGCGGCGCGAGGCGCCGGGGGCGCCGTTTCCAGTCTTGTCGTCCGAGCCGCCGCGGGTGCCGCTCTTTTCTTCCTGATCCACTATAGAAATCCTTGCTGCGATTGCCGGTGAAGCGCACTTGCCCGTGCGCGTTGCGTATGCGACAAGTATAGCTGACCGGCGCGACAACCCCGGTCCGGCTCGCCAGCGCTACGGGCAGCGCCGTAAATGACGTCAAGCATGCACCGGCGTGGGTTCCACCCTTCCCTTGCGCAGCAGCGCTTCGACCGTCTGCACCGGCTCCGGGCGGCCGTAGATGTGGCCCTGCACCTCGTCGCAGCCGTAGGCGCGCAGGTTGTCGAGCTGTTCGATGGTCTCGACGCCCTCGGCGATGACCTGCATACGCAAGCCGTGCGCCAGCGAAATGATGGCGTCGACCATGGCCGCGCCGTCCGGGCTGACCATGTCGCGCACAAACGAGCGGTCGATCTTGAGCACGTCGACCGGGAAGCGCTTCAGGTAGGCCAGGCTGGAATAGCCGGTGCCGAAATCGTCGATCGACAGCTTCACCCCCATCGCTTTCAGGCAGCGCATGGTATCGATCGCCGCTTCGACGTCGGCCATCATCATGCTCTCGGTAAGCTCGATCTCGAGCGAATCGGCTTTCAATCCGGTCTCGTCGAGCACCGTGCGTACGGTCTGCACCAGGTCGGGTTCGGAGAACTGGCGCGCCGAGAGGTTGACGCCGATCCGGAGGTTGCCCAGGCCGGCGCGCTGCCAGTCGCGGTTCTGGCGGCAGGCGGCACGCAGGACCCAGGCGCCGATCGGCACGATCAGGCCGGTTTCCTCGGCCAGCGCGATGAAGCGCTCCGGCCGCACGGTGCCGAAGTGCGGATGGCGCCAGCGGATCAGTGCTTCGGTGCCCACCACGCACCCGCTGCCGAGTTCCACCTGGGGCTGGAAGTAGAGCTCGAACTGGTCTTCCCGCAAGGCGCTGCGCAGCGCGCCTTCCAGGGCCAGCCGGTCGATCGCGTGCGCATTCATGTGCGGGGCGTAGAACTGCACCGCGTTGCGGCCGGTCTGCTTGGCGCGGTACATGGCGACCTCGGCGTGCTTGACCAGGGTTTCCGGATCCAGGCCGTCGGCCGGATAGCCGGCCACCCCCGCGCTGGAGCCGAACACCAGGGTGTGGCCGTCGACGTCGAGCGGTTCGGCGAGCGCCTCGCGCACCGCCTGCAGCCGCGCCGCGGCCTGGCGCTCGTCGCGGCAATCGGTGAGCACCAGCATGAAATCGTCGCCGCCCGAGCGTGCGGCCGTGTCTGCCTGGCGGATCGCGCCGGCGATCCGTGCGGCCAGGGCGCGCAGCGCCTCGTCGCCGAGGCGGCGCCCGAGCGTGTCGTTGACCAGCTTGAAATGGTCGATGTCGAGCGCCACCGCCCACACCGGCGTGCCATTGGCGCTGGCGATGGCGCGCTCGATGCGGTCGGCCAGCAGCGCACGGTTGGCCAGTCCGGTGAGCGTGTCGTAGCGGGCCCGGTGCGCCAGCTCGGCCTCGTAGCGCTTGGCCACCGTGACGTCGTAGGTGGTGACCACGAAATGCTCGGTCTTGCCGCCCGCGTCCTTGACCGGGGCGATATAGACTTCGCTGACCAGCTCGCGGCCGTCGCGCGTGGCCTGGCGCACCAGGGCGTGGCCCTTGCGGCATTCGTACAGGGCCTGGCGCAGCTCTTCCAGTCCGGGCTCGTCGACGTCCTGGCGCGCCAGGCTGGCCAGCGGCTTGCCCACCAGTTCGCCCGGCCCGTAGCCGAGCGTGCGTTCGCAGGCCGGGTTGGCGTAGTCGATCGGGTAGCCGTGGCGGGTGGCGTTGATCAGGAGGATCGGGTTGGCCGCGGCTTCGATGGCGCGCTGGTGCAGGCGCAGCGCGCCGGTGGTCAGGGCCAGGTCGGCGGTACGGCGCTCGACCAGCGACTCGATGCGCCGGGTGCGGGCGCTGCGCTGCTGGACCAGGACCGCAGCGGCCACGCTCAACACGCAGCCATAGCCGAGGATCGACAGCGAACCTACCTGGCTGTCGACGCCGCGCGCCAGGCGCACCGCCGTCAGTTCCCAGCGGGTCCCTGCGACCGTGAAGCCGCGGGTGAGCGCACTTGGCCCGCCGCCGAGCCAGCGCTCCCAGGGCTCCTGCAGGGGCGGCGCGCCCGGGTGGCTGAACACGGCCACGCGATCGCCGCGGGCGGTATGGCCATACACCGTGAGCGCGGCGTCGCTGTCGGACAACAGGCGCCCCGCGTACAGGCTGCCACCGACCAGCAGGCCGGTATCGATCACGACCGCCGTGATTCCGAGGGCCGCCGTGCGCCGTGCCGCCACGCTCGCCAGGTCCGCCCCGGTGCGGTAAACCGGCATCGCCACCACCATGCCGCGCAGCGAACCGTCGCCCTGCACCAGGCGCAGCACCGGGCTGGCGGTGGCTTCGCCGGAGTCGATCGCGCGCTCGATCGTGGCACGCTCGACGGGATCGGACAGGACGTCGTAGCCGAACACCCCGGCATTGCCGGCGATCGGGACCACGTAGTCGTTGACGAGGTAACGCTCCCGTGGCCGCGCAGGCAGCAGTTCACCGCGCGGACCGCGCTCGGTGATGGTGAAGCCGGGCCAGAAGCGGCGCCGCGCCGCTTCAAAAGCGGGACGCTCGGCGCGGCTGACGAAGCGCTGGTACTCGAGGGCTTTCAGGTAGCCGTCGCCGGCCGCGAGCGGCTGGGCGAAGGCATCGAAGGCCTCGCGGGAGACCGCGCCGCCAGAGGCGGTGAACAGCAGGTTGAGCGCACGCATGTCGTGCACGGCATCGGCAAAGGCACGCGTGACCGCCGCCGTGCGCACGGCGGTGCGCTGCCCGAAATCGGCGCGCGCATTCTCCGCCTCCAGCTCGCGCGCCACGCCGAACAGGGTTGCCGTCAGCGCGAGCCCGGCCAGGAGGGTCGCCACGGCAGCGCGCGACACGAGGCGCCGCCGCTGTGTCAGCGGATGGGCGAGCAGCCGATTCATACCGCCTATGCTAGCAAATGCGGGCTGCGGCCGCGCCACGTTTCGGCCGGGCCACGTTGGCAGTGAAAAGGCAGCGACCGCCTGTGCTGGCGCGCCGAATTTCCGCTATGATCGCGCCATGCCAGAGAATCCCGCCCCCCCAGTCGAGGACGAGCAGCCACAGCGCGTCCTGCGGCAGTTCCGTATCGTTTTCAACGCAGTCAAGAGCCATTTCCGCCAGGTCGAGCGGGAGGCCGGCCTTGGCGGCGCCCAGCTGTGGGCGCTGTCGGTCATCGATCGCCATCCCGGCATCGGGGCCACCGGCCTGGCGCGCGAACTCGACATCCACCAATCGACCGCCAGCAACCTGGTGCGCGGGCTGGTCGAACGCGGCTTCGTCACCGGCAGCCGCGAGGGCGCGGACCGGCGCAACGTCGCGCTGCACCTGCAGGACGCCGGGCGCGAGGTGCTGAAACGTGCGCCCCTGCCCTTCGCCGGGGTGCTGCCCGACGCGCTGGCCAGCCTGGACGCGGCGACCCTGGAGCAGCTGGAACAGAACCTGGCGCGCCTGATCGCCCGGCTGGACGTGGACGAGGCGGCTGGACGCACGCCCTTGTCCCAGCTCTGACCCGGCAGCTTCGACTCAGCTGTGCGCCGGCTGGCGCGCCTCGAAGATCTCGCTGGCCACCCGCGCCAGGTCGTTCATCCCGCCCCCGCCCGCCAGGTGGCGGCGCAACAGGCCGGCCTGGCCGCCATCCTTCATCAGGGCCTCGATCACCGCACGCGCCTGGGCGAAGCCCGGGTCGGTCGAGCGCCGTCCCAGGCGCTCCAGGTCGGCGCGGATGACTTGCGCCACCGGCAGCGACACGGCGGTTTCCGGATCGATCCAGCTGGCGTCGACGCCGTCGCGGGCGGCGTTGAAGCGGTTCCAGGTGTACAGCTCGCGGCTGCCGTTGGACGGCCAGCGCCCCGGCTGGTCGGCGAATTCGAGGCAGAGTTCGCGTGCATAGACGGCCAGGGCGGCCGCGTATTCCGGCCGCAGCGGCGTATCGAGCACGCGCAGCTCGATGGTGCCGTATTCCGGCTTGGGGCGAACGTCCCAGTAGAAATCCTTGATGCTGTTGACGATCCCGAAACCGGCCAGGCGCTCGAAATAGTCGCGGAAATCCTGCCAGCTGCGGAACTCGTGCGGCTGGATGCCGCTCATCGGGAAGGCGCCGACCACGTTGCTGCGCGAACTGCAGAAGCCCGACACCTCGCCCTGCCAGCACACCGAATTGCTTGAGAGCGCGATGAACAGCGGCGCACGCTGGGTCAGCCAGGCGCACAGTCGCACCGCCTCGTCGGCCGTGCCGGCGCCGATGTGCACGTGCATGCCGAACACGGTAAACAGCTTGGCCAGGTAGCCGTACTTGCGCTCGGATTCGAAATAGCGCTCCTTCGGGAAGATGCGCTGCTCGTTCCAGCGCTGGAACGGATGGGCGCCGCCGCCCGACACCGAGGCGCCGACTTCGAACGCGGCGCGCTGGACCGTGCTGCGGATATGCTCGAGCTGCTCGCTGGCCTCGCCGTAGGACTGCAGGATCGAGGTCGCCACTTCCAGCATCGAGGTCGTGATCTCCGGCGTGTGCACCCAGGGCTTGTCGTGCTGGTCGAGGATGCGCAGGATGTCGGGCGCGGCCGGGAACAGGTCATAGGTCAGGCGGTCGAGCACCATCAGCTCGAGCTCGATGCCCATCGTGCCCACGGTCGAGGACTTGAAGTCCGGCAGGAAGGCCGGACCCTTGCCCGACACCGCCTGGGCCTGGGCCTGCGCCAGACGCGCCGCTTCGTCATTGTTCAGGGGTGCGCTCATGCCTTCATCTCCTCCTTGTAGCCAACGCTGCGTTCCTCGTGGGGCGCGCCCTGGCGCGCATCCTGGCGATACGTTTCACCTGCCATGCGCAAGCCAAGCCAGGTCAGGCCCGGCGCCAGCAGCACGTTCAGGGCCAGCAGCGCGCCCATCATCTCGCTGGAAGCGGGATCCAGGCCGGTATAGGCGTTGAGCGTGGTGTCGACCACCAGGCCGCCATAGCTGACCAGCGAGCACATCTGCAGGGCCATCGCGTGCTTCTTGTTGCGGTCCCAGGCCGTGGCCGGCACCAGGGCGGCGCGGGTGGCCAGGATGCGCACCGCGAACACGGCCAGCGCGCCCAGCAGCGTCCAGCCCTGGGCCAGCCCCTGCAGGTCCACCAGTGCCGCCGACATCAGGAACAGCAGCACGTAGCCGATGTCCTGGGCGGTCTTGAGCTGGGCCTGGAACACGTTGTCGCGCCGCTCCACGTTGCGCAGCAGCAGGCCCATCAAGAGCAGGGACAGCAGCGAACTGGCCGCCGACACCGAGCACAGGCCCAGGTCGATCAGCAGCGCGGCCAGCAGCATGCCGGGGCGCATGGTGGCCGGCACCTTGCACAGCCGCGTCGCGGCGGCATACAGGCCGTAGGACAGCAAGGCGATCGCCGCGCCGAGCACCAGCTTGCCGCCCTGGCGCATCAGTTCCTCGCCGAAGCCGGTGCTGGCATCGACGCCCTGGCTGCGCGTCCACGCCATCGTCAGCGCCAGCATCAGGAGCGCGACCAGGCTGCTCAGGCCGACCATGTTGGCGGTGGCGAAGGTGCTGGTGCCGCTGGCGTTCTCGTCGGCCGCCATCGAATTGACGATGACCGGATTCACCGCGATCAGGATCGAGGCGATGAAGATCGATGCGCCCCATGGCAGCCCGAGCAGGCGCAGGATCACGGCCACCGCCACGAAGCGCGCCAGCGTGGCCAGCAGCAGGCTGCCGCCCTGTCGGCCGCTCTTGAGCAGCCACGCCAGGTCCATCTTGCGGCCGACCTCGAACAGCACCAGGGCCGAGGCGGCGTTGAGCAGTTCCTGGAATTGCGCCAGCAGCGGACGGTCGATCAGGTTGCCGCCGGTCGCGCCCAGCAGCAGCCCGGCAAGCACGGCCCCATACAGCTTGGGCACCTTGAAGCGCTGCAGCAGCATGCCGAGCACCAGTGCCAGCATCAGGCCGAAGCCCAGTACGGCCAGCGGCGACAACAGCCACAGGGGCGTCGAGAAATCTTCATTCATGGCGGGCCTCCCAGGCGTGGGCAAGCGTGCTCAACTCTCGCTCGAGCACGGCGGCGCGCGCCTTGGCCGCCTCCTGCAGGGCCGGTGCGGGGGCAGCCGGCAGCTCGCTCGAGATACGCGCGCGCACGATGCCGCCGGCGTCGCGCAGCGGAATCCACAACTGGCCCGATACCGTCGTGTTCTCGCGCCAGACGGCGAGGAACTTGGCGCCGGTACGGTCGCCGGAGATGGAGGGTTCGATCAGGCTGAAATTGCGCAGCCACTCGGCGGCCGGGAAGCGCCGCGCCAGCAGCACCTGCATCGCGCTGCGCTGCTCCAGGCGGGCGTCGTCGCGCGAATAGGGCAGGTGCATCTGGGCCTGGCCCAGGCTGGCCGTGCGCAGGTCCAGGCAGCTCGCCTCGCTGACCCAGCGCCAGGAATCGGCCGCCTGCAGGCGCGGCTTGCCGTTGGTGGCGTCCAGCCAGGCCGTCATCAAGGGCGTGCGCTGCGGCGCCGGATTGGCGGCATCGATCGCGCGCACCGCCTCGGCGACCTTCTTCCAGTGGCCTGCCTGCCAGTTGCGGGTCGGAAGCCGGTCGGATGGACGCCAGCGCCACAGCACCGCCGACCACTGCCCGCCCTCCCCTTGCCAGACCATGCCGGCCTGCACCCTGCCCCCGGTCTGGACCAGCATCGACTGGCCGTTCCAGGCCGCGCTCCATGGGCGCAATACCGCACCGACCCCGGCGCCAAGGCGGTGCCAGGCAATCGCCGGCGCGGGCAGGCAGGTGTTGGGGCTGGCGGAGACGTCCTGCCAGTAGAGCATTTCGAGGTGCTGGCTCCAGGCGCAATGGCGCAGCGTCGGCGCGCCCAGGTTGGCCAGGCCGGATTCGACCGGCGCCGCGCAGCTGCCGGCGCGGGTCCCGGTCAGCTGGGTGAAATCGGCAACCGGCGGCGGCGCGGACTTGCGGCCTGCCGCGGCAGCATCGGGAACATGGAATGCGCCCAGCGCCAGCATGGCGGCCAGCATGGCTGCCGGAGGGCGGCGCTTGGACATGGGCGTGACGATCCGGGCTGCCTGGGTCGTCGGGGAAAACGGTGCGTTCAAGTTTCCTCCGGTGGGGCGCACAGGGGAAGCTCCAGCTTCGGCCTGGCGGTGGGCCGGCAGGCGCCGCGATCGCGCCAGCCGCGGCAGGATGGGCCGCGGCACCGAAAAAAGTCCCCCGGCACGATGCGGGGGACGAAAAGAAACGGACTCAACCGCCTCATCGCTGATCGGGTGCCGGGCCGTTGCTGGCTGGCACCACCCACCTATGATGGACTAAAAATAGTGCGAAGGCAACCTAATTTGTCCAAATGTATTTATATGCATGCTCCGTGAGCGGTTCATTCCTGACGCATGTGCAGCAGCGGATAAGGACGCCCGGCGTCATCCGTCGGCGAGCGTCCGGTCGCCGTGAATCCCATGTGGCGGTAGAAACCGAACGCCTGCAGGTTCTGCTCGTTGACGTCGACCGTGAGCCGTCCGGCAATGCTTTCGGCATGCGCCAGCAAGCGGCGCCCCGTTCCCTGGCCGCGGCTGGCCGGGTCGATGAACAAGGCGTCCACGTGAGCGCCGCTCAGTCCCAGGAAGCCGCAGGCGCGGCCCGCTTCGTCCAGCGCCACCCATACGCGGGTGGCGGGCAGGTAGTGTTCGGAGACCAGGGTGTCGATCTCGCGGAAGTCGGTATCGAGCAGGAAGTCATGGGTGGCGCGCACGCTGGCGCGCCAGATGTCCGCCAGGACAGCGGTGTCGGATGGGGTCGAGAGCCGGATGCGCATGGTGTTTTTCTTATACAGAGCGCAATTGTGCCTCAAAGCAGGCTTACTGTGCGTAAAATCGTGACAACAGGGCGGGAGGACCTATGGCATTGCCGACATGGCTGCAGGCAGGATTATGGGGATTGCTGGCGGGCGGCGCCCTGCTGGTCGGCGCCGCGCTCGGTTACCGGCTCGCGGTGCCGCAGCGCCTGATCGCCGCCGTCATGGCCTTCGGCAGCGGCGTCCTGATCTCGGCCCTCTCCTTCGAACTGATGGAACACGCCTTCCACACCGGCGGCTTCCCCGCCACGGCGCTGGGCTTCCTGGGCGGCGCCGCGGTGTACACCCTGGCCAACTGGTGGCTCGCCAAGCGCGGCGCGCGCCACCGCAAGCGCTCCGGCTGCCAGCCCCCGGCCAGCGAGAACGGCGGCAGCGGTACGGCCATCGCGGTCGGCGCCCTGCTCGACGGGATCCCTGAATCGATCGTCATCGGCCTGTCGATGCTGGGCGGGCGCGGCGTCAGCGTCGTCGCGGTGGCGGCCATCTTCCTGTCCAACATTCCGGAAGGCCTGTCGAGCGCCGCCGGGATGAAGCGCGCCGGGCGCTCCGCGCGCTACATTTTCGGGATCTGGGGCGGGATCGCCGTGGTCTCCGGCATCGCCGCCCTGCTCGGCTACGCGGTGTTCCGCCATTTTCCGCCGCAGGTGGTGGCGGCGACCACCGCGGTGGCGGCAGGCGCGATCCTGGCCATGCTGGTCGACACCATGATTCCCGAGGCCTTCGAGGAGACCCACGATTTCGCCGGCCTGATCACGGTGGCCGGCTTCCTGGCCGCGTACTCGCTCAGCAAGCTGGGGGGCTAGGCTTCGGCCTGCGCATGGTAGCCGGCGCCATCCCAGCGCGGCAGCTGCGCCTCGGCGCGGGCCGGCACCGCCCTGGCCGCATAGGCAGGCCCGAGCCGGGCGAGCAGGCGCGGAAAGGCCCGGCAATAGCTCGACTGGACGCCGGCCACATGGGCCAGCTCGGCATAGCCGATCACCTGCCCCGGCGGCACCGCCTCGATGACGCGGGCCACGCGCTCGCGCCAGTCTTCCGGCATCGCGGACAGGCGCTCTTCCAGCACGATGACCGGATCGCCAAGCTCGATCTCGCCGCCGGCGAGCACCCGTGCCAGCATGCCGCGTCTGGCGCCGATGGCGCGCGCAAGGCCAGGCGCGTGCCGGTCCAGGCCGCCGCAGGCTTCGCACTGGAAGCTCAAGCGCAGCCGTACTTGCGCGCCGATGCACAGTACCGTGCCGGAGGCCATGGCGGCGGTGTCGACGTCGAGCAGCAGATTCTCGCGCAAGGCATGCGGCGGCAGCCCGAGCGACCGGTAAGCGGGCGCGCCGGCGAGCAGCACCTGCCTCGGCGAGCGTGCATCGGCGTGCATGTCGCCGGCGAGACCGCAGCCGGTCACGGCCAGGGCACGCTCCATGCTGGCCGGCGCCGGCGTGCCGGGCGCGCGCACGGCGATCGCGCGCACCGTCCCAAGCTCCCGACCCATCTCAGCCTACCGGGCGCCGGCGGGCGCCGCCGGATGCGCGCGCAGGTAGGCCAGCAGCTCGGCGATCTGGCGCTCGCTGCGCAAGCCCCAGAAGCGCATCTTGTTGCCTGGGACGACCTCGTCCGGGTCGCGCAGGAAGGCGGCCAGGTTCTTTTCGTTCCAGGTGAAACCGGCCTTCCTGAGCGCCGGTGAATAGTCGAAATCGGGCGCGGAACCGGCGCGGCGGCCGAGGATGCCGTTGAGCTGCGGACCGAAATTGCTGCGCGCGCCGGGTCCGACCTGGTGGCAGTTGGCGCAGCGCTGGAAGGCGGCCTTGCCGGCGGCGAGAGGATCGGCGGCCTGCAGGGCCGGAGCGGCGAGCGACAGGGCCAGGAAGGCCGGCAGCAGACGCGAGTTCATGGCTTGATCCCTACTTGACCCGCTGCTTCTCGAGCTTGCGCGCCAGCGTGCGCCGGTGCAGCCCGAGGCGGCGCGCCGCTTCCGAGATGTTGAAGTCGGTCTCGGCCAGCACCGCATGGATGCGCTCCCACTCCAGTGTCTTGATGGAGGTGGAGCGGTTGCTGACCTCGACGTCGGTATTGCCGGCCACATGCCCGAAAGCGGCCTCGATGTCGTCGGTGTTGGACGGCTTGGCCAGGTATTGCACCGCGCCCAGCTTGATCGCCTCCACCGCGGTGGCGATGCTGGCAAAGCCGGTCAGGACCACGATCAGCATGTCCGGGTCGTGCTCGTGCAGCAGCTGCACGCAGGCCAGGCCCGAGCTGTTGCCCTTGAGCTTCAGGTCGACCACCGCGTAGCCGGGCGTATGCGCCGCCAGCAGCGCCGCCGCTTCCTCGTGGCCCGGTGCGACCAGCACCCGGTAGCCGCGCCGCTCGAACGAGCGGCTCAGGGTGCGCGCGAACGCCTCGTCGTCTTCGATGATGAGCAGCAGGCGCTCAGTAGTGTCTGTCAAATGCCTTCCTCTTCCAGTTCGATGCTTGCCAGCGGCAGCCGCAGGCTGACCTGCGCCCCGCCCTCCGCCCGGTTGGCGGCGACAACCGAACCGCCCAGCTTGCGCACCACGTTCACGGCCAGGAACAGGCCCAGGCCGCGTCCCGAATTGGCCTTGGTCGACTGGTAGGGCTTGCCGATCTGGCCGAGCATGCCCGGCGCGAAACCCGGTCCGCGGTCGGTGACCATCACGTGCAGGATCCCGTCCTCGATCATGGCGTCCAGGCCGACCCAGTCGGGAGAGGCCTCGAGCGCATTGTCGAGCAGGTTGTCGATGGTCTGCTTGAGCGCCGAATCGGACGCGACCGGCCTGTCCTCCAGGATACGGTTATTGTACTGGAAGCCCGGTGCCGAGCGGCTCCCGCGCCAGCTGCTCACCACGCCGTCGAGGAAGCTGCGCACGGTGGTACGCACCGCCGACTCGCCGCGCGCCTCGCCCGCCGACAGCAGGATGCCGCTGACGATGGTCTTGCAGCGCTGGAGCTGGGTCTGCATCTCGGTGATTTCCTCGAGCAGGTCGGGATCGTTGCGGAACTGCGGCATGCGCTTCCAGTCGCCCAGGATCACCGAGACCGTGGCCAGCGGCGTGCCCAGTTCGTGGGCGGCGCCCGAGGCCAGCAGGCCCATGCGCACGATATGTTCTTCTTCGACGGCCTGCTGGCGCAGCGCCGCGAGCTGGGCGGCCTTGTCGCGCAGGGTGTCGGAAATGCGCGAGATGAACATCACCAGCAGCGCCGCGTTGAGCGCGAAGCACACCAGCAGGCCCTGGATGTAGAGGCTGGAGATCCCGCGCGCATGGTCGAACGGCAGCGCGAGCGGCTGGGCGTACATGGCCAGGCCGGCCATGCAGGCGATGGTGATCAGGACGATGGTCCAGGTCCACAGCGCTTCCAGCAGCACCGCCGACAGGATCACCTGCAGCAGGTAGAGGAAGGCGAAGGGATTGGTGATGCCGCCCGACAGGTAGAGCAGCACGGTCAGGCTGGCCACGTCCACCAGCAGGGCCATGAACATCTCGCTGTTCGACACCGGCCGGCGCTCGTGCCAGCGCAGGTGGCTGGCCACGTTGAAGGCGATCAGGCAGGCCAGCACCTGCAGCATGGGGAGCAGCGGCAGCTCGATCCCGAAGATCAGGATCGCTGAGGCGATGGTCGTGACCTGGCCGATCACGGCGATCCAGCGCAGCTCGATCAGCTGCAGCATGTTCTTGTGGCCGGCGGCGAACTCGACGTTCGCGGCGGCCGCCTGGGGCGAGCTGCGGGCCGCCTTGGCGAAGAAATCGAGGGGGTTCTGGATCATGCCCGTGGGGTAGCGTCAGTCATCGTCGCGCATTGTAGCGCCATGACGGCTGACCCACCACCATGCAACCAGCACCATCAGGGCCAGCGCATACCAGGTAAGGGCATAGACGAGGTGATTGTTGACGAAGGAGACCACGGTCAGGCCGCCGACGGCGCGCTCGGGCGCCGCCGCCGGATCCTGGTTCTTGCCGGCATCGACAAAGAACGGCGCGACGTTCGACAGGCCGCGTGCGGCGGCCAGCGCCTGCACGTCGCGCGAGAACCAGCGGTTGTTCGCCGGGTCGTTCTCGCGCAGGAAGCCGCCGCCCGGCTCGCTGATGCGCAGCAGGCCGGTGACCACGACCCCTTCCCCACCGTTCGCGCAGGGATCGGCGGCGGCACGGCGGGCGGGATAGGTCCCGGGTTTGTTGTCGGCGGCAGGAATGAAGCCGCGGTTGATGAAGACGATGTGGCCCTGCGCCGTACAGAGCGGCGTGAGCAGCCAGAACCCCGCGCCCAGCTCGGACACAGCCTGGACGGGAGCGGTGAATTCGTAGAGGTAGTGACCGGCAAGGCGTACGCGCCGGTATTCGTCGGATTCCTTGCTCACCTGCGCCCAGCGGGCAGGCGGCGGTGCGGCGACGGGATCCGCGTGAACGCGCGATTCGACGCGTTCGATCAGGTCCAGTTTCCATTGCAGGCGAACCACCTGCCAGGTTCCCAGAGCCAGAAAAAGCGCGGCCAGCAGCAGGGCCGCCACCCCCAGCACGCGGCGCGCGAAGGCGCTGCGTGGAGGATGCGTGGGCACTGCTTGCTGGTCGCGCGGGTGCTGCATTTACTGCATGTCGTGCATGCCGTGGGTGGTGTCGCTTGCGCCACCCATGGCCGGCATCATGTTGGCGTTCATGTGCGCCATGACCCAGATCGAACCGGCCAGCACGATGACCAAGAGGACCACGGTCAGGATCAGCGCCATCATGTTCCAGCCGCCTTCCGACTTCGAGTTCATGTGCAGGAAGTAGATCATCTGCACGACGAACTGGACGGCGGCGAAGCCCATGATCACGTACTTCGTCGTTTCCGGCGGCAGCACGTTGCCCATGACCAGCCAGAACGGGATCGCGGTCAGGATCAGCGACAGCACGAAGCCGATCGCGTAATCCTTCATCGAGTAGTGGGTCACGAAGCTGGTATGGCCGTCGTGATCGACCTCGTGGTGGTGGATGTGGTCGCTCATGGCAGCACTCCCATCAGGTAGACAAAGGTGAACACGCCGATCCAGACGACGTCCAGGAAGTGCCAGAACAGCGACAGGCACTGCAGGCGGCGGAAGTTCTCGGTGTTGATGCCGTGCTTGGCCAGCTGGACCATCAACGTCACCAGCCAGATCGCGCCGAACAGCACGTGCAGGCCGTGGGTGCCGACCAGCGCGAAGAACGCGGTCAGGAAGCCGCTGCGCTGCGGACCGGCGCCCTGGTGGATCAGGTGATAGAACTCATAGATTTCCAGCGCCAGGAAGGCCGCGCCCAGCAGGCCGGTGACGCCCATCCACAGCAGGGTCGCGCCCAGTTTCTTGGCTTGCGCCGAGATCATCGCGATGCCGAAGGTGATCGACGACAGCAGCAGGAAGCCGGTGTTAATGGCGATCAGCGTCAGGTCGAACAGCTCGGCGCCGGTCGGACCGCCGGCGTAGTTACGGCCCAGCACCGCGTAGGTGGCGAACAGGGACGCGAAGATGAGGCAGTCGCTCATCAGGTAGATCCAGAAGCCCAGCAGCGTGCCCTGCTCCGGATGGTGCTCGCGCACCATGTAGCGCGCGGTCACCTCGTCGGCGGTCAGGCCGCCGTTCATGGTTACATTATTTGCCATAATCGTTTCAGACGTAGCTCTTCATCAGACGGGTATGCGCTTCCTCGGTGCGGGCCACTTCTTCCGCCGGGATGTAGAAATCGCGCTTGTAGTTGAAGGTGTGGACGATGATCGCGGCCATCATGGCGACGAAGGACACGGCGACCAGCAGCCACATGTGCCAGATGATGCCGAAGCCCACCACCGCCGCCAGTGCCGAGATGACGAAGCCGGCCCAGGTGTTCTTGGGCATGTGGATCGCCACGAAGTCCTTCAGCGGACGCTGGTAGCCGTTCTTCTTCATGTCGGCGAAGGTGTCGTTGTCGTGCACGACCGGGGTGAACGCGAAGTTGTAGTCCGGCGGCGGCGACGAGGTCGCCCACTCCAGGGTACGGCCATCCCACGGGTCGCCGGTGACGTCACGCAGCTTGGCGCGGTCTTTCCAGGTGAAGAAGCACTGCAGCAGCAGGGCGCCGATACCGCCGGCGATCATCAGGGTGCCGACCAGCGAAATCTGGAACAGCCACTGGATCGACGGATCTTCGAAGTGGCTCATGCGGCGGGTGACGCCCATGAAGCCCAGGATGTACGGCGGGGTGAACGCGACCCAGAAGCCGATCGACCACAGCCAGAAGGACACGTGGCCCCAGAACTGGTTGAGCTTGACGCCGAACATCTTCGGAGCCCAGTAGTTGAAGCCGGCGAACAGGCCGAACACGACGCCGCCGATGATCACGTTGTGGAAGTGCGCGATCAGGAACAGCGAATTGTGCAGCACGAAGTCGGCCGCCGGGATGGCCAGCATCACGCCGGTCATGCCGCCGATGACGAAGGTCAGCATGAAGGACACGGTCCACATCATCGGCAGTTCGAAGCGGATACGGCCGCGGTACATCGTGAACAGCCAGTTGAAGATCTTCGCGCCGGTCGGGATCGAGATGATCATCGTCGTGATGCCGAAGAACGAGTTGACGCTCGCGCCGCTACCCATGGTGAAGAAGTGGTGCAGCCACACCAGGTAGGACAGGACCATGATCACGCAGGTCGCATAGACCATGGAGGTATAGCCGAACAGGCGCTTGCTGCAGAAGGTCGAGACGACTTCCGAGAAGATGCCGAAGGCCGGCAGGATCAGGATGTAGACCTCGGGGTGGCCCCAGATCCAGATCAGGTTCACGTACATCATCGCGTTGCCGCCACGGTCGTTGGTGAAGAACGCGGTGTCGAACAGGCGGTCCATGCCCAGCATGGCCAGCACGGCGGTCAGGATCGGGAAGGTGATCACGATCAGGATGTTGGTGCACAGCGAGGTCCAGACGAACACCGGCATCTTCATCAGGCCCATGCCCGGAGCGCGCATCTTGACGATGGTGACGATCAGGTTGACCCCGGAAAGCAAGGTACCTACCCCCGCGATCTGCAATGACCAGATGTAGTAGTCGACCCCGACCCCCGGACTTGCCAGGATGCCCGACAGCGGCGGATAGGCCAGCCAGCCGGTACGTGCGAATTCACCCACGAACAGCGAGGCCATGACCAGCACGGCGCCCATGGTGGTCATCCAGAAGGAGAAGTTGTTCAGGAACGGGAAGGCCACGTCGCGGGCGCCGATCTGCAGCGGCACGACGTAGTTCATCAGGCCCGTCACGAACGGCATCGCCACGAAGAAGATCATGATCACGCCGTGGGCGGTGAAGATCTGGTCGTAGTGGTCCGGCGGCAGGAAGCCCTTGTTGGCGCCGAAGGCGAAGGCCTGCTGGGCGCGCATCATCAGTGCGTCGGCAAAGCCGCGCAGGAACATGATGATGCCGAGGATCATGTACATGATACCGATTTTCTTGTGGTCGATACTGGTAAACCAGTTGTTCCACAAGTTGCCCCACTGGCGGAAGTAGGTGATCAGGGCCACCAGGCCCAGGCCACCTGCGATCACGCCGGCGAAGGTCGCGATCAGGATCGGTTCGTGGAACGGAATCGCGTCCCAGCTGAGCCGACCGAAGAGTAGCTTCGTCAGGTCGAGAGAGTCTTGCATGATTACTTCTTCACAGAATTATTAGGAATGCCGACGGCCGGGCCACCGGCTTCCGGCGTGATGCACATTTCCGCTTCCGCCAGCTGGGCCATCTGTTCCAGCTGGGCCTTGCTCGGCAGGCGCTTGGCCGCGGCCGCGATCGCGTTGCGCTTGTGGTCCTGGGCCATCTGCTCGTTCATGCAGACGTTGCCTTCGGCCACGCAGCGGTTCAGGATGCGGTTGAACAGCGCGGTTTCCACCTGGCCGTAGTAGCGCACCGGCTCGCGCACGGACGGCTTTTCCAGGGTCAGGTAGTCGGCGCGGTCCAGCACGCCCGGCTTGGCCTTCATGTTCTGCACCCAGGCGTCGAATTCGCCGCCGGTCACGCCCTTGTAGGCGAAGTGCATGTGCGAGAAGCCCTCGCCGCTGAAGTTGGCGGACAGGCCCTTGTAGTCGCCCGGCTTGTTCAGCACGGCGTTCAGGGTCGTCTCCATGCCCGGCATCGCGTAGATCATGCCGGCCAGCGTCGGGATGTAGAAGGTGTTCATCACGGTCGACGAGGTGATCTTGAAGCGGATCGGCACGTCCACCGGGGTGACCAGTTCGTTCACCGAGGCGATGCCCTGCTCCGGATAGATGAACAGCCACTTCCAGTCGAGCGCCACGACCTGCACTTCGAGCGGCTTGGTCGAGGCCGGGATCGGACGGTTCTCGTCGATGCGGTCGAGCGGACGATAGGGATCCAGCTTGTGGGTCGAGACCCAGGTGATCAGGCCGAGGACGATGATGATGAGCAGCGGCGCGCCCCAGATCACGAGCTCGAGCTTGGTCGAGTGGTCCCAGTCCGGTTCGTATTTCGCGTTCGCGCCCTTGCGATAGCGCCATGCGAACAGGACCGTCAGGATCATCACCGGGACGATGATGATCAACATGAGCAGGACAGAAATGGTAATCAGGTCTGCCTGCTGTTTTGCAATATCGCCGGTGGGATTCAAGACGACCGTGTTGCAGCCGGCGAGCGCTGCAAGCGGAAGTAATGGAAGTCCGCGGCGGACAATTTTAGGAATCATGCTAGGTATCTAACGTTACATGGGAATAAGAACATGCTACTGTAACGCCAACGGCCTACGGCAACCATTGGACACTTTGTCCCACCCTTGCTATATTGCAATTACGACATTGCTGGCATTGTCGGAAAATACAATAGAAAACAGGGTGCGACGTTCGAGCTGCGGCAGGCCGTGTTGACCCCAAGGAGACGAAGATATGCAAAGCACGACGACGTACGGCGGCGCAGGTGCCGCTCCCATCACCCACCCTACCAGCGGGGCTCGCAACATCAACGCCCGGGACGGCGAAATCCACCCGGGAGAAATTGCCGTCGGCGTGGTCATCGGCCGCGCCTCGGAATATTTCGAGTTCTTCGTCTACGCAATTGCTTCAGTACTAGTGTTCCCGGCGGTTTTTTTCCCCTGGGCTGACCGGCTTGAAGCGACACTCTACTCGTTTATCGTTTTTTCGTTCGCATTCATCGCGCGCCCCCTCGGTACCGTGGTGTTCATGTGGCTGCAGACCCGCTTCAGCCGCGAAATCAAGCTCACGGTTGCCCTGTTCCTGATGGGCACCAGCACCTGCGTGATCGCCTTCCTGCCCTCGTACGACCGGATCGGCGTGGCGGCGATCGTGATCCTGTCCCTGATGCGCATCGGCCAGGGCGTCGCCCAGGGCGGCTCCTGGGACGGCTTGCCCTCGCTGCTGGCACTGAGCGCGCCGGAAAACAAGCGCGGCTTCTACGCCATGCTGGGCCAGCTGGCGGCCCCGGTCGGCTTCCTGATCGCCGCCGGCCTGTTCGCCTACCTGCTCGCCAACCTGTCGCAGGACGACTTCCTGGTGTGGGGCTGGCGCTTCCCGTTCTTCTGCGCCTTCGCGATCAATATCGTGGCCCTGTTCGCGCGCCTGCGCCTGGTCTCGACCAGCGAGTATTCGCGCCTGCTCGATGCCCACGAGCTCGACCCGGCACCGGTCGGCGAACTGGTGAAATCGCAGGGTAGCAACATCGCCATCGGCGCCCTGGCCGCCCTGGCCAGCTACGCCCTGTTCCACCTGGTGACGGTGTTCCCACTGTCCTGGATCCAGCTCTACGATACCCGCCCGATGGACGAATTCCTGCACATCCAGATGTGGGGCGCGGGCCTGGCGGTGCTGGCGATCCTGGCGTCGGGCTTCATCGCCGACCGGGTCGGCCGCCGCACCACTCTCGGCACCCTGGCCGTGCTGATCGGCCTGTTCTCGCTCGCCGTGCCTTCGCTGATGGATGGCGGCGTCACCGGCCAGAACACCTTCATCCTGGTCGGCTTCGTGCTGCTGGGCCTGTCCTACGGCCAGGCGGCCGGCGCGGTGACCGCCAACTTCAAGCAGCAGTACCGCTACACCGGTGCGGCCCTGACCTCCGACCTGGCCTGGCTGGTCGGCGCGGCCTTCGCCCCGCTGGTCGCACTGGGACTGTCGGCGCACTTCGGCCTGGGCTATGTGTCGCTGTACCTGCTGTCGGGTGCGGTCGGCTCGCTGGCTGCGCTGAGCCTGAACCGCGCACTGGAAATCCGCGACTGAGCTTCTCGAGCCGGATGTGAGAACGCCCCGCGGCGCCTGGCGCCCGGGGCGTTTTTTATTTGCCGGAACCTCAGGCCAGCGTGTACAACGGCGGTTCGGCATTCAAGCCCTGCTTGACGGCGCGCGTGATCTCATCGACCAGCACTTCGGCCGCGCCGGCCTCGAGAGCGGCGAAGCTGCGTGCGACAACGGTATCCGGGCTCAGCTTGGGCAGGTCGAAACCGCGGGTCAGGTCGGTGTCGATCATGCCGACGTGTACGCCCAGCACTTGCGTGCCCTGCTCGCGCAGTGCATCCCGCACCCCGTTGGTGAGGCTCCAGGCGGCCGCCTTCGTCACGGCGTAGCCGGCCAGCGCCGGATTGCTTTTCCAGCTCGCGACCGACAGCACATTCACGAAGGCGCCGCCGCCATTGCGCTGCAGTACCGGCGCGAAGTGCCGGCTCATGTTCAGGATGCCGAATACGTTCGTTTCCAGCATCCAGCGCAGCGCGTCGGCGCCGTCTTCCGCCAGCAGTTTCCCGGCGCCCGCCACGCCGGCATTGTTGATGACCAGGTCGACGTCGCCCAGCTCCGCGGCCAGCGCCGCCACGGCTGCGGCGTCGGTGACGTCCAGCCGCACCGGCACGACGCCTTCCAATGTGACCGATTCCGGCACGCGCGCCGCGGCATAGACCTTGTTCGCGCCGCGCGCCAGGGCCTGGCACGCGAATTCGGCGCCAAGGCCGCGGTTGGCGCCGGTGACGAGGACGGTGGCATTCTGGATGTGCATGGCATTTCCTTTCGAGTCGGACGATGAGCAAGGGAATATGATGAATTTCATATGATGGTCATCATATTATGATTCAAAAAAAATGATGCACATCATATGATTCGAATCATATTCCGGCATCGAGCTTGGCCACGTTTTCGCCGGTGGCCGGCGGCATCAGGCAGGACGAGAGGCGAACAAGGCCACCAGCGACTGGCGGGCGGCAGCCAGCGCCGCCCTGCCCTCGGCATTGTCGCCCTGGATGCGGGCCAATTGCAGGTTGCCCACCAGGGCGCCGGCAATCACGCCGGCGAGGGATGGGTCGGCGCCTTCAGGCAGGGCCGACGCCACCCGGCGCACCAGGCGGTCGGCGCGCTGCGCCGAGGCGATGCGCACCGGCTCCTCCTGGCGCGGCATTTCGCTTGCCAGCGCGCCGACCACGCAGCCATGCTCCGGATGCGCAAGGTGTTCGTCGGACAAGTAAAGCTCGATCAATGCCTGCAGGGCATTGCCGGTCTCCAGCGTGCGCGCGGCGATGCGCTCGTCCAGCACGGCGCTGCTGATGGCGCCCGCATGCTCGATCGCCTCGACCAGCAAGGCATCGCGCGACTCGAAATGGGCGTAGAAGCCGCCATGGGTCAGGCCCGCCTCCTTCATCACCTCGGCCACGCCGACGCCGGCGTAGCCATGGCGTCGCACGGCCCGGCTGGCCGCCTCGACGATGCGATGATGGGACTGCTCGCGCTTGCTGGCCTTGGCTGATGTGCTCATGGCGCCCCCTAAATATGATGAAGGTCATATTACGCCCACCATATTTAGGAAGTCAAGCGCGGCATACAAGATCCTCGGTGAATCTTCGCCATCGGCGGAGGTCAAAGTTTCCAGTCATACGGAGGGCGCCATGACACGCAAGGAACTGGTCACGATCGCAGCCGGCGCGGCCCGGATGGAGGGCATGCTCGAGCTTCCGGCAAGCCCGATCGGCATGGTGTTGTTCGCGCACGGCAGCGGCAGCAGTCGCCACAGTCCCCGCAATGGCCTGGTGGCCGCGCGCCTGCGCGACGCCGGGGTCGGCACCCTCCTGCTCGACCTGCTCAGCGCGCACGAAGACCGCAGCTACGAAAACCGCTTCGACATCGCCCTGTTGACCGACCGCCTCGTTCAGGCCGCCTCCTGGCTCGGTACCGAGCCGCTCACCGCGCCCCTGTCGCTCGGGCTGTTCGGCGCCAGCACCGGCGCGGCCGCGGCCTTGCAGCTGGCGGCGCGCGACGGCTCGGGGATCGGGGCGGTCGTGTCGCGCGGCGGGCGCCCCGACCTGGCCGGCCCGGCGGCGCTGGCCGCCGTCGTCGCCCCCACGCTCCTGATCGTCGGCGGCGAAGATGGCGTGGTGGTCGACCTGAACCGCCAGGCGCTTTCCGAACTACGCTGCGACAAACGCCTGCTGCTCGTTCCCGGCGCCACCCACCTGTTCGAGGAGCCGGGCAAGCTCGACGAAGTCGCCCAGGCCGCTACCGACTGGTTCGTCCGGCACCTGGGCACACGATTGTAACCACGCCCCCGCCCTGGACCATCACGCCAGCGCCGTATCGAGCACCGTCATCAGGATGAAGCCGAAGACCAGGGCGATGCTGGCGAAGGTGCCGTTGCCGTTCTGGCGGTATTCGGGAATCACGTCGTTCACGATCACCAGGAGCATCGCCCCGCCCGCCGCCGCCAGCGCAAAAGGCAGCAAGCCTCCGGCGATGCCGATCAGCGCGACCCCGAAGGCGGCCGCCACCGGTTCGATCAGACCCGAGACGACGCCCAGGCCGACCGCGGTCAGGCGGCCATAGCCGACCGTGCGCAGGGCCAGCGCCACCACCAGGCCTTCCGGTACGTCCTGGATCGAGATCCCGGTGGCCAGCGCATTGGCCTTTTCGATGTCGATGCCGGCGTAGCCGACGCCGATCGCCATCCCTTCGGGCAGGTTGTGCAGGGCCACGGCCCAGACGAACATCCAGGCGCGGCGGATCGACACGCCGGCATCGCCCCGGTCGAGGATGCCGTCGGACTGCACCGCGCGGCCGAGCAGCAGGATCGCGCCCGCCCCCGCCATGATCCCGGCGCCGGTCATCAGGCTCGCTTCCCAGCTGCCGGCGCCGGCGGCCTTGGCCGCGGCAATGGAGGGGATCACGAGCGAAAACGCGGTCGCGCCGAGCATCACGCCGGCGCCGAAGCCGAGGAAGCAGTCGTAGCTGCGTTTCGAGAAATTCTGTGCGAACAGGACCGGCAAGGTGCCCAGCGCGGTGGCCGCCGCGGCGGTGCCGCCGCCCAGCAGGGCAAGGCGCATCTTGGGATTCGCGTTCATGATCTGTTCGGCCAGGCTGCCGAGCAGCAGGATGCAGCCGACGCCGCAGATGAGGAAGCCGACGACGCGGCGGAAAGTCAGCGCGCGCAGCAGGGCACGCACTGCGATGAGCCGGTTGTCATGCGCTTTTTCGGCATTCGTATCCATGCAAACCCTAAAGAAATACCGCGCGGCCGGCCTGGGCGGGCCGCGCGACGCGTGCTTACTTCTTCATTGCCTTCATGCCCTTGGCGGTGCCCTTGTCCTGGGGCTTGCTCATGCCGGTGTCGTCGAGCTGACCGCCTTTCGAGCCGAGCTCGGCGCTACCCATGGCGCTGCCGGACTGCCCTGCCATCGTACCACCGCCGGCCGACTGCATGCTCATACCGAGTTCGGCGCCGGTGCGCGGCGAGGACATCGGGTCGGACATGGTGCGCATCGCCATCTGCTTGAGGATGTCGATGTCGCCGCTCGGCAGGGCCACTTCGGCCTCGCCCGAGCCGCCGTCCACCGCCATCTGCTTTTCGCGGTCGGTGACGAAGTCCCAGTCGGCGCCCTGGTTCCAGGGGCCGCGCATCTCGCCCGGGCCCTGCGACATGTTGTAGTACACGCTGGCGAAGCGCGGGTCGGCCGGCATTTTGCCTGCCGGGAAGTTCGGCTCGATGGCGTACAGCGCCTTCTCGAAGGACTTCTGGTGCGCCACTTCGCGCGTCATCAGGAAGCCCAGCGCTTCCTTCACGCCCGGGTCGTCGGTGAGCGCGATCAGGCGCTCGTAGACGATCTTGGCGCGCGCCTCGGCTGCGATGTTGGAACGCAGGTCGGCGGTCGGCTCGGTGATCGAGTCGATGTAGGCGGCGGTCCAGGGCACGCCGGCCGAATTCACCAGCGGGGTGCCGGCGCCGTACAGCACCTGGGTGATGTGGCTGTCGTTGCCCGGCCCGGTGATGGCCTTGTACATGTCGGCCTCGCTGTCCACGGCCTCGGCCAGGCGGCCCTTGGCGCCCTTGTTCAGCATGGCGACGATGTGGCCGATCACCTCGAGGTGGCTGAGTTCCTCGGTGGCGATGTCGAACAGCATGTCCTTGCGGCCTGGATCGTCTTCCGAAACCGCCTGGGTGAAGTAGCGCATGGCCGCGGCGAGTTCGCCCTGCGGGCCGCCGAACTGTTCCAGCATGAGGTTCGCCAGGGCGGGATTCGGTTCGCTGACGCGCACCGTGTACTGCAAGCGTTTGTTGTGTGCAAACATGGACAATTCCTCCGGTGATGAGTCATTGGGCGCGCCAGGGCGTCGCCGTCCAATGGCACCGGCCGTGGCCGGTATCCGTATGTCTCATGGTGGCAGTTCGACCCTGCAGTGAGGATCGGGTGTTCGCGCGTGAGCTTGTAGGACTAGAGCGACACACATGAACTTGATGGAAATATTGGAATTGATAAATAAGAGTATTTATCCGGCAGGTTTTGCCGGTCGATCAAGGATGCGGGCCTGGACGCGCGCCGGGCTGCGGTCTGGACCGACAGGGGCGCGGCGCGCGCTCCTACAGTAAAGACGAGCGGCGGCGCACTACCATGTTGAATATATGACCACAAAGGGGGTAACGATGTTTAATCTGAATAAGCTGAGCCCGACGATTACCAACATGATCCGCTTCGACCATTCGCACGTGATGGTCACCTTCCACCAGTACGAAAAGGACAAGCCGCCGCGCGTCAAGAAGGCGCTGGCCGACACCATCTGCGACGCACTCGAGATCCACGCGACCCTCGAGGAAGAAATCTTCTACCCGGTGATGCGCCAGCGCGATAGCGGCGAGCCCTTCATGCACAAGGCCGAGCCGGAGCACATGGAAATGCGCCGCCTGATCGCCGAACTGCGCCGCACCAGCGGCTCCGACCCGCGCCACGACAAGCTGGTGATGGAACTGATGCGCGACGTGATGCACCACGTGGCCGACGAGGAAACTACCCTGCTCCCGCACGCCGAAGCCAAGCTGAGCCGCGAGGCCCTGTCCGAGCTGGGCGCCCAGATGACCCGCCGCCGCATGCAGCTGGTGGGCCCGAAGGCCGGCAAGCTGGCCAAGGAACACGCAGTCGGCTTCGGCGGCAGCGGCGCCGCCCTGGTGGTGGGCCTGGCCAGCGCGCTGTTCGCCGTCAAGGCCTTCGGACCGAAGAAGACCTGGAAGTCGAACCCGACCTGATTGCCCAGGCAGGCTCCGCACACCGAACCGGCCTTCTGGCCGGTTTTTTATTATCCGCTCAGGGGCGGAACACCAGCGCCGGGTCGAGCGTCGTGCGCCGGCCGATATCGTCGAAATGCTTGTCCAGCCAGGCATCGGCGGCCGCCGCGCCACGATCGTGCAGCATCTGCAGGAAGCGCGGCTCGGCATTGAACTTGCTCGAGATGCTCAGTTCCTTGAGTGCGTGCGCGGCGCTGATCAGGTGCAGGCGCACCGGTGCGAGCACGGTCGAATCGCCGGCCTCCTCGTCGGGCACCGCGCCGCTGTGCAGCAGCGCATTCACCTCGCGCAGGAAGCTGATGTTGAAGGCGATCTCGTTGGCGCGGTTGCTGATGTCGGCCATGTTGTGCGGAGACTCCATGCGCGCGACCGGGTTGATCTGCACCACCAGCAGGTCTTCGGCGCCCGCTTCCACCAGCGGCGCCAGCGGCGGGTTGGCCACATAGCTGCCGTCCCAGTACAGCTCGCCGTCGACCTCGGCGGCGGCGAACACGGTCGGCAGGCAGGCCGATGCCATCAATCTCTGCGCGTCCAGTTCCTCGCGCCGGAACAGCTTGCCGCTGCCGGTCCTGATGTTGGTCGCGCTGGCGAACACCTGCAGCTCCTCGCAGGCGCGCACCCGCTCGAAATCGATCATCACGCTCAGGAACTGGCGCAGCGGATTCACCGTCAGCGGCATTTCCCGCACCGGTCCTGCCAGCGCGCCGGCCATTTCCAGCATCTGGTAGGCCGGCGAATGGCGCATGGTAAAGCCGCCGGCCAGGTGGTCGGCCGGGGTGCGCTGCAGCGGGCTGAACATGGCCGTGCCCGCCAGCGCATGCCAGAAACGGTCGAGCGCCTGGCGCGCCCCTGCCCGTCCGCCGCCGCGCGCCATGCCGTCCGCGACCACCGCCGCGTTGATCGCGCCCGCGCTGGCCCCGCTCAGGGCGACGATCTCGAGCCGCTCTTCCTGCAGCAGCCGGTCGAGCACGCCCCATGTGTAGGCGCCGTACGTGCCGCCGCCCTGCAGCCCGAGGCTGATCTTCTTGCTTGCCGTCGTCACGCCACACTCCTTCGCATACAAATAGCCGAAATCTAGTGATTTGAGTGAATTGACGGCGCGACGCTGCCGCTAGGCATCTTCAGCCCAGCCAGCGCATGACCGCCGGCACCAGCCAGGGGGCGATCACGGCCGTCAAGGCGCCATTCAAGCCCATGGCGAGCCCGGCAAAGGCGCCCATCTCGGCGCCCGACTGGAATGCACGGGCGGTACCGATGCCGTGCGAGGCCAGGCCGAGGGCAAAGCCGCGCGCCGCCGGCGAGGCGATGCGCATGCGGTCGAACAGCCAGGGGCCGGCAATCGCCCCGAAGATGCCGGTGCCGATCACCAGCGCCGCCGTCAGGGCCGGAATGCCGCCCAGGCGCTCCGACACCGCCATCGCGATCGGCGAGGTGGCCGATTTCGGGCCCAGGGTGGCGGCCAGCTGCGGGCTGGCGTCCAGCAGCAGCGCGATGGCCACGCTGGAGACGATCGCCGTTACCGATCCCAGCACCAGCGCGAAGGCCAGCGGCAGGAAAGCGCGCCGCAGGCGCGGCAGCTGACGCACCAGCGGCAAGGCCAGCGCCACCGTGGCGGGACCGAGCAGGAAGTGCACGAACTGGGCGCCGGCGAAGTAGCGCTGGTAGGACATGCCGGACAGCCACAGCACGAAGGCCACCAGGGCGATCGAGAGCGCCACCGGATTGGCCAGCGGCGCGCCCTTGAAGAAGGCGGTGATGCGGTGCGCCGCCAGGTAGGCGCACAGGGTCATGGTCAGGCCCAACAGCGGCGAGGCCGACAGGTAGACCCAGAATTGGGAGAACTGGTTCAGCTCAAGCATCGCCGCCCTTCTTCCCGAGTCCACGCAGCAGCAGGCCGGTCACCGCCAGCGTCAGGGCGGTGCTGGCGACGAGCGCGGCAAGGATGGCGAACCAGTGGCCGCTGCCGCTGGCCGCGGTGGCCACGATGCCGACGCCGGCCGGCACGAACAGCAGGGACAGGTGCGACAACAGGGTGTTGGCGGCTTCCTCGATGCGTTTCTCCAGCGGCGGCCAGGCCAGCAAGGCGGCCATCAGGAGCAGCATGCCGGCGACCGGGCCGGGCAGCGGAAGCTTTAACAGGAAGACGATGCCTTCGCCGAGGCATTGGAACAGCAGGAGGATGGTGAAGGCGGCGAGCATGAGGCTTCTGAACGGGGCAAAGCGCTCAGAATAGCAAAACGGGGCGGAGGGCGTGCGCCGCCCCGCCCCGCTACCCGGACTCAGGCCTCCGCGGTGGCGCCGGCGATCGCGCCGCGGCGCAGCTGGTCGCGCTCGATCGACTCGAACAGCGCTTTGAAGTTGCCTTCGCCGAAGCCGTCGTCGCCCTTGCGCTGGATGAATTCGAAGAACACCGGGCCGAGCTGGGCTTCGCCGAAGATCTGCAGCAGCAGGCGCGGCTTGCCGTCCTTGACCGCGCCGTCGAGCAGCAGTCCGCGCGCCTTCAGTTCTTCCGGGTTCTCGCCGTGACCCGGCACGCGGCCGTCCAGCATTTCGTAATAGGTGTCGGGCGGGGCCTTCATCAGCGGCACGCCGGCTTCGCGCAGGCTGTCCACGGTCTTGATCAGGTCGTCGGTCAGCAGCGCGATGTGCTGGATGCCTTCGCCGTTGAACTGCATGAGGAATTCCTCGATCTGGCCGCCGCCCGCCTTGCCCTCTTCGTTCAGCGGGATGCGGATCATGCCGTCCGGCGCGGTCATGGCCTTCGAGGTCAGGCCGGTGTACTCGCCCTTGATGTCGAAGTAGCGGATCTCGCGGAAGTTGAAGAGCTTCTCGTAGAATCCGGCCCAGAAGGCCATGCGGCCGCGGTAGACGTTGTGGGTCAGGTGGTCGATGATTCTCAAGCCGTGGCCGACCGGGTTGCGTTCGACGCCCTCGATGAATTCGAAGTCGATGTCATAGATCGATTTGCCGTCTTCGAAGCGGTCGATCAGGTACAGCGGTGCGCCGCCGATGCCCTTGATGGCCGGCAGGCGCAGCTCCATCGGGCCGGTCGGGATTTCGACCGCCTGGGCGCCCAGTTCCAGCGCGCGCGCATAGGCCTTGTGCGAGTCCTTGACGCGGAAGGCCATGCCGCAGGCCGACGGGCCATGCTCGGCCGCGAAGTAGGCCGCGTAGCTCTTCGGCTCGTTGTTGATGATGAAATTGATGCCGCCCTGGCGATACAAGGCCACTTGCTTCGAGCGGTGCACCGCCACCTTGGTGAAGCCCAGCTTCTCGAACACGTCTTCCAGCACGCCCGGCGTCGGCGACGCGAACTCGACGAACTCGAAGCCCATCAGGCCCATGGGATTCTCAAACAGGTCTGCCATTTCTTCTCTTCCTTGTGTCTCGTTGGTCAGGTTCAAAATACGTCCTACTCCGCAAATACTTCCGCCAGCAATCCGCGCAGCCACTGGTTGCCCGGATCCTGGTTGTAACGCCGGTGCCAGAACACGTTGGTCTGCAGCGTGGGCAGTTCCAGGGGCGGCACGATCCACTCCAGGCCGAAGGGCAGCGCCGCGCGCTCGGCCAGCTTCTGCGGCACGGTGACCACCAGGTCGGACGTAGCCACCATATAGGGCACCGCCGTGAAGTGCGGCACCCGGAAGCGCACCGATGGCCCGACCCCGGCGCGCGCCAGCAGCGCGTTGATGCGGTCGTACGGACTCTCGTTCGCATCGACCAGCATGTGCTCGGCCTTCACGAAACGCGCCAAGCTCACTTCGCCCTTCCCCAGCGGATGCCCCTTGCGCATCATCGTTACATAGGGCTGGCGGAACAGCTGGCGCTGGTACAGCGCTTCCGAGATGTCCTCGAAGGGCCCGACCGCCAGGTCCACCCGTCCGCCTTCCATTTCCTCCTTCAGCGCCAGGCTGCCTGCGCGCATCGAGCTGATCTCGACCAGCGGCGCCAGCAGCTTGCAGCGCTCGATCAGGGTGGGCATGAAGTAGATCTCGCCCACGTCCGTCATCGCCAGCACGAATCGCCTGCTGCTGGTGGCCGGGTCGAAGCGGCTGCGCTGATTCAGCGCCAGCGCGACCTGGGCCATCGCCACGCCGATCGGTTCGGCCATCTGCGTTGCCAGCGGCGTCGGCTGCATGCCGCTCGCGGTGCGCACGAACAGCTCGTCCCCAAAAGCGCGCCGCAGCCGCGCCAGCGCATTGCTCACCGCCGACTGGCTCAGCCCCAGCTTGCGGGCGGCCGAGGAAATCTGGCGTTCCCGGTAGACTTCCTGGAATACCGAGAGCAGGTTCAGGTCGATATCGTGCGGTTCGATCATGGGCGTTCTGTCTGGCCTGCATTGTGGGCGTGCCGTAGCCGCGCGACCAGTAGTATTTAGATGGTGAATAGTCTACATTTTTCTATTCATCTCGTAAAACATGCGGGATTCTTCTACAGTGGCGGCAAATAACCACCATGAGAGTGAGCATGAGCGAGTCCACCGCCACCATGAGCGGATACATGAGCGGATTCGGCAACGAATTCGCCACCGAAGCCCTGCCCGGCGCCCTGCCCCTGCACCGCAACTCGCCGCAGCGCGTGGCCTACGGCCTGTATGCCGAACAGATCTCGGGCACCGCCTTCACCGCCCCGCGCAGCCACAATCGCCGTTCCTGGCTGTACCGGATCCGCCCGGCCGCCGTGCACGGCAGCTTCACCCCGATCGACGCCGGCCGCATCGTCTCGCGCTTCGACACCCCGGCGCCCCCCAACCAGCTGCGCTGGAGCCCCCTGCCGATGCCCGACGCGCCCACCGACTTCATCGACGGCTGGGTCACCATGGCCGGCAACGGCTCGCCCGAAGCCATGAGCGGCTGCGCGATCCACCTGTACGCCGCCAACAAGGACATGGACGGCCGCTACTTCTACAGCGCCGACGGCGAATTGCTGGTGGTGCCGCAGGCGGGACGGCTGGCGATCGCCACCGAGCTCGGTCTCCTGGCGGTGGAACCGCAGGAGATCGCCGTGATCCCGCGCGGGGTGCGCTTTTGCGTCAGCCTGCCGGACGGACAGGCGCGCGGCTACATCTGCGAGAACTTCGGCGCCCTCCTGCAGCTGCCCGACATGGGCCCGATCGGCTCGAACGGCCTGGCCAACCCGCGCGACTTCCTCACGCCGATCGCCCGCTACGAGGACCTGGAAGGCGACTTCGAGCTGGTGGCGAAGTTCTGCGGCGGCCTGTGGCGCGCCCAGATCGGCCACTCGCCGCTCGACGTGGTCGCCTGGCATGGCAACTACGCCCCCTATAAGTATGACCTGCGCCACTTCAACACCATCGGCTCGATCAGCTACGATCATCCGGACCCGTCGATCTTCCTGGTGCTGCAGGCGCCCAGCGACACCCCGGGCGTGGATACGCTGGACTTCGTGATCTTCCCGCCGCGCTGGCTGGTCGCCGAAGACAGCTTCCGCCCGCCCTGGTTCCACCGCAACGTGGCCAGCGAGTTCATGGGCCTGATCCACGGCGCCTACGACGCCAAGGCCGAAGGCTTCGTGCCGGGCGGCGCCAGCCTGCACAACTGCATGAGCGGGCACGGACCGGACGCCGCGACCTTCGACAAGGCCAGCAGCGCGGATACCGCCAAGCCGCACAAGGTAGCGGACACGATGGCCTTCATGTTCGAGACCCGCCACGTGATCGTGCCGACCCCGTACGCGCTGTCCTCGCCCCAGCTGCAGCCGGACTACCAGCAGTGCTGGGCGGGCATCGTCAAGCATTTCCGCTCGGCTCCGTAACGATGCCAAGTTGGCAATTCGTGTGGCGGAAACTCCTTCCGGCATGCGATGATGTGGCGTACGCCATTTTCGCGCGTGACCGGTCGCGGCCCGGATAGTCCGACGGAGGCCCCGCGCCAGTGTTAACCGACATATTGATCATCTCCTTCCTCATCCTGATGAACGGAGTGTTCGCCATGAGCGAGTTGGCACTGGTCTCGGCCAAGCGCATGCGCCTGGAACGGCGCGCCGAAGAAGGAAACCGCGGGGCGCGCGCCGCCCTCAAGCTGGCCGACGACCCCAGTCACTTCCTCTCGACCGTGCAGGTCGGGATCACCCTGATCGGCATTTTCAACGGTGCCTTCGGCGAGGCCTCGCTGGTCAGCCACCTCACGCCCGAACTGGCGACGCTGCCGGTGATCGGCCCCTATGCGCGCGAAGTCGCGCTCGCCGTGGTCGTGATCGCGATCACTGTCGCCTCGATCATCTTCGGGGAGCTGGTCCCCAAGCGCATCGCCATGGCCTTCCCGGAAACGGTGGCCACCCTGATCTCGCAGCCGCTGCGCACGCTCTCGGTGATCATGTCGCCTTTCGTGAAGTTCCTGTCCCTGGCCACCAATGCCATCGTCCGCGTGCTGGGCATCCGCGCAGCCAAGGAGGAAGCGCCGACCGAGGAAGACATCATCGGCAGCATCAAGGAAGGCGCCGACACCGGCGTTTTCGAAAAGACCGAATACGACATCGTGCAGCGCGCCCTGCGCCTGGACGACCAGCACCTGAAGTCCCTGATGACGCCGCGCGTCGACCTGGTGATCCTCGACCTCGAGGACGACCGCCAGCAGAACCTCGAGGCCATTGCCACCAATCCCTACAGCCGCTACCCCGTCTGCCGCGGCGACCGCTCGCATATCCTCGGCTACGTGATGGCGCGCGACCTGTTCGCGCAGGCAGTGCGCATCGGTTCGCTCGACGCGGTCGATCTCGACGGCGCGGTGCAGGAACTGCTGTACGTGCCCGAGACCGTGAGCGCCATGGCCCTGCTCGAGATGTTCAAGAAGAACCGCGCCGAACTGGCCCTGATCGTCGACGAGTACGGCGACATCCAGGGCATGGTCACGCTCAGCGACGTGATGAGCGCCCTGGTGGGCGACGTCACCGTGGCCGGCGAGGAGCACGACGCCGACGCCGTGCGGCGCCCGGACGGCAGCTGGCTGGTGGACGGCGGCATCTCGCTGGACCGCTTCCGCGACCTGCTCGAGACCACCCTCGAGTTCCCCGGCGAGGACGAAGGCGCCTACCACACCCTGGCCGGCTTCCTGCTCTACCAGCTCGGCTACATCCCGAAGCCGGCCGAAATCGTCGATCACGAAGGCTTCCGCTTCGAGGTCATGGACATGGACGGCAACCGCATCGACCGCATCATGATCTCGCGCTACGTGCCGGTCGATCCGGAGCCGGAACGGGATTAATCTTCTGCTAAGACTGGTGCGGTATCGTCGCGCTATCTCAACCAGGGAAAGCGCGCGATGGATGTTGTCACACTAGGCCCCCTTGTCCTGCCCACGGGCGTGCTGCTGGTCGTGGGCGGCATCCTGCTGGCCAACCTGCTGGCCGAGTGGTTCCGGCGCCGCCGCGCGCTCGATCCCGGCCCGATCCTGTGGAAGATGCTGCTCGCCGGCTTCGTCGCCGCGCGCGCCGTGTTCGTGCTGCGCCACCACGACCTGTTCCTCGATACACCCTGGGCCGCGCTGGACTTCCGCGACGGCGGCTTCGACGCCACCGCGGGACTGGTGGTCGCCTGCGTGGTGGGCGCCGAGCTGACCCGGCGCGCCCCAGGCCTGCGCCGCCCCCTGCTGGTATCGAGCCTGGCCGGGATCGCGCTCTGGATGGGCGGCAGCCTGCTGCTGCCGGCTTTCGCCCCGCCGCATGCGCCCATGCCCGAGCTCAGCGTGCGCCGGCTCGACGGCAGCGAGGTGCCGCTGCGCGCCTACCAGGGCAAGCCGCTGGTCGTGAACCTGTGGGCCACCTGGTGCCCGCCCTGCCGGCGCGAGATGCCGGCCTTGGCGGCGATGCAGCGCAAGCGCCCGGACGTCGGCTTCGTCTTCGTCAACCAGCGCGAGTCCGCAAGCACGGTCCAGGCTTTCCTGACGGCGCAGGGCCTGCGCATGGAGAACGTGGTGATCGACCCGGCCGGCCAGCTGGGCGCCCGTACCGGGGCGGTGGGTTTTCCGACCACCCTGTTCTATGACGCGCAAGGCAGGCTGCGCTTCCGTCATGTGGGAGAGCTGTCGGAGGCAAGCCTGAGGGAGAAGCTGGGGGCGCTGGAGCGCTAGCCGCCTTCCCCCGCGAGCAATCCTGTGGTACAACTCACGCCGCACCAAGGAGAGCCCATGCAAGTGAACCCGATCCAGCTGTTCGACGCCGAATCCTCGACCTACACCTACATCCTGTCCGCACCTGGCAGCCTTGAAGCGGTCATCATCGACCCGGTCGACCGCCACTGGCAGCGCGACCTCGCGCACATCGAGCGCCTCGGCTTGAGGCTGACCCACGTGCTCGAGACCCACGCCCATGCCGACCACGTCACCTCGGCCGGCAAGCTGCGCGCCCTGACCGGCGCCAAGGCCTGCGTGCCCAGCGGCTGCGGCATCCCGCCGGCCGAAGTGCAGCTGCAGGACGGCGACCTGATTGCCTTCGGCGGGCGCGAGCACATCGCCGTCATCCACACTCCCGGCCACACCGCGGGCAGCATGTGCTACCTGTGGCGCGGCAACCTGTTCACCGGCGACACCCTGCTGGTGGACGGCTGCGGGCGCACCGACTTCCAGGGCGGCTCTGCGTCCGCCCTGTACGACAGCGTCACCCGCAAGCTGTTCGCGCTGGACGAGGCCACCCGCGTCTGGCCCGGCCACGACTATAAAGGACAGTCGGTGTCCACCATCGGCTGGGAAAAGCGTCACAATGCGCGCCTGGCCGGCCGCTCGCGCGAGGAATTCGTGGCGCTGATGGCCGCGCTCGACCTGCCGCGCCCGAAATTGATGGATGTGGCGGTGCCCGCCAACCGCAACCTGGGCCTGGCGCACAGCGTCTGAGCGAAGCCTGCTGCATTTTCCCAACAAGCAACAAGCGAATTCGTCAGTTCCGGGTATAATCTTGCATCCATAGAAATTTGATTGCACTTAAAGAAACTCACTCGGCGGTGCGCGAAGGCTGATGCATGAAACAGTTTGACGACCTGGCCCAGTGGCGCGCGCGCATTTTCTCGACCCTGATGTCGGCGGTCCTGCTGCTCGGCGTGGTGGCCGCCGTCCCCAGCGCGATCCTGGCCATGGTCGATGGCCTCTGGCAGATCGCCGCGATGGACGCGGTGGCCCTGGCCTGGATCTTCGCGATCTGGTGGTTCGACCGCCTGCCCTACACGCTGCGCGTCCTGAACTTCCTGGCGATGCTGTTCCTGGTCGGCGTCGGCCTGATGCTCGGCGTCGGCGCGGTCAGCCAGATCTTCCTGATGGCGCCGCCGGTACTGGCCGTGGTCCTGCTCGGCACCCACCAGGCCCTCGGGGCGCTGGTCGTGAGCGCCCTCACCATCCTGGGCCTGGGCCTCTCCGGCCACGCCAAGCTCTACGTCGCCGGCCTCGGCCACGATGAACTGCTGTCCTCGCTGATCGTCACCCTCAACTACCTGTGCGTCGGCGCCCTGATCACGATGACCTGCGGCGCCCTGGTCAAGGGCCTGGCCGACACGCTCGGCGAAGTGCACGGCTTCGCCGAAACCCTGGAGTCCAAGCAGGACAAGCTGCACGAGCTGAACGCCGAACTGCGCCTGACCTCGGCCGCGGTGGCGCGCCTGAACGACATGGTGCTGATCGCCCACGCCATCGACACGCCGGGTGCGCAGCAACCGATCATCTCCGCCAACGAAGCCTTCGAGCGCCGCACCGGCTACCGGCGCGACGAGATCATCGGCCACAGCATGCGCCTGCTGCACGGTCAGGACACCGATCCCGACGAGGTGGATCGCGTCCTGCGCGCGGTCGCGCGGGGCGAAGCGGTCAAGGCCGAACTGCTGCTCTACACCAAGGCCGGCGAGCCCTTCTGGGCCGAGATGGAAATGGTGCCCTTCGCCAGCGACGGTGGACGCAGCACCCACTGGGTGGTGGTCGGGCGCGACATCACCGAGCGCCGCAACTCGGCCAAGGCGATCCATCACCTGGCTTTCTACGACGTCCTGACCGGCCTGCCCAACCGGCGCCTGTTCACCGAACGTCTCGACGCCCTGGTGGACGCCCGCAATGCCGGCGGCGCGCTCGGCGCCGTGCTGTTCATCGACCTCGACAATTTCAAGTACGTCAACGACGCCCGCGGCCACGCCACCGGCGACGCCCTGCTGCGCAGCGCGGCCGGGCGCCTGGTCGCGACCGTGCGTGCGCGCGACACCGTGGCGCGCCTGGGCGGCGACGAATTCGTCATCCTGCTGAACGACCTGGGCGACGACCCCGACACGGCCGCTGCCGCCGCGCTCAAGGTGGCGCACAAGGTGCTGGCCGCACTGGGCGAGGAAGTCACGATCGACGAGCACGTGTACCGCTCGACGGGCAGCATCGGCGTGGCCCTGCCGCTGCGCGCCGGCCAGACCGCCCACGACCTGCTGCGCGAAGCGGACACCGCGATGTACCAGGCCAAGGCGAGCGGCCGCAACGGCGTCGCCCTGTTTGAGACCACCATGCTGGCCGAGGCCGAGCAAAAACTCACGCTCGAGCGCGACCTCGCCAATGCCCTCGAGCGGGGCGAGCTGGCCATGCACCTGCAGTTGCAGGTCGACCGCGAACAGCAGCCGGTTGGCGCCGAGCTCCTGATGCGCTGGCGCCGCGCCGACGGCATCCTGGTGCCGCCGGACGTGTTCATCCCGATCGCGGAAACCACCGGCCTGATCGTGCCGCTGGGGACCTGGGTGCTGCGCCAGGCCTGCGAAGCCTGGCTGCGACTTAGCGCGGCCGGCCATCCGCTGCCGCTCTCGATCAACGTCAGTCCGGCGCAGTTCCGCCAGCCGGACTTCGTGGAGACGGTCGCCCGGGTGCTCGAGGAGACCGGCGCGCCGGCCGGCCAGCTGATCTTCGAAGTCACCGAGGGCCTCCTGGTATCGGACCTGGACCAGACCATCGCCCGCATGCACGAACTGGCGGCCCTGGGCATCCGCTTCTCGGTCGACGACTTCGGCACCGGCTATTCGAACCTGGCCTATCTCAAGCGCATGCCGCTCTACGAACTCAAGATCGACAAGAGCTTCATCCGCGACACCCCGAACGACGTCAACGGCACCGCGATCGTGCAGTCGATCCTGGCGATGGCCGAGCACCTCGGCCTGCGCGTGGTGGCCGAGGGCATCGAGACCGCGCAACAGGCCGATTACCTCAGCGGGAACGGCAGTCCGCTGATGCAGGGCTACCTGTTCTCGCGCCCGGCGCCGCTCGACGACCTGCTCGCCGTGCTGGACGGTCTGGGATCCGCACGCGGCGCCGCCTGATTCTGCTAAGCGCTGTCAGCGCTGGCTATGGATGTGTCTGATTGCGACGCGCAGCAATTGCTCCACCGTCGTGATCCGTCCACCATCGAGCGCCCGACGCCAGCCCAGGTAGTTCGGCAGGTAGCGCGACGCGACCCCGCGGAAGCGGCTCAACCATTGCCGGAAGCGCTGGTGGTAGGCATTCACATTTTGCACATGAATGGCATCGGCAAGGCCGCGGCGTACCCGGACTCCCGCACGCAGGTTCACTGCCTGGTGCGCAATGCCATGCTTGCGGGCGAAACTGCGGTACGCCGCATGGGCGTCGCTGACCAGCAGCACCTGCCGGTCGAGCCTGGGCAGCAGGTGGCGCTCCAGCTGCGCCTCCGTCAACGCGCCACGGCCGACCACGGCATCGAAGGTCTGGCCGCTGCGGTCGCGCGCGACCAGAATGCAGTCGAGCTCGCGTGAAATGCCGCGCTTGCTGGCGCGGCCGCCACGCCGGCGTGCCGGTCGGTCCAGCTTGCGCGCGCCTTTCTGCGATTCCAGCATGAACATCTCGTCAGCTTCGACAATGCCGCCCAGACGTGTCGGCTGGGCATGCCTGGGGCGCTCCAGGAAGCGGTGGCGCCAGCGGAAAGCGGTATTGCGGTGCACGCCGACCTCGCTGGCGGCTGCGCGCACCGACTTCGAGTCGAGCACGGTCCCCAGGTAATCAAGCCACTTTACACGCAGCCGGAGCCGCGCCAGCGGCGTGCCGCTCAGGTCGTTATAGGTGCGGCTACAGGCGCGGCAGCGGTAGCGCTGCAAGCCGTTCGCTTGTCCATGCCGGTAGTAACGTTCGCAGGCGCAACTGGGGCAGCGGCGCGACGCCCCGCCAATCTGGCTGATGAGGGCGATCACCCGGTCCAGCCCGGCAGCGGGATGCAGGGCCGCCAGCGTTTGCAGGCGCTGGGAAAGGTTCAGTGCAGGGAGTTTGGCAAACCACTTCTTGAAATGCGGTGCGTGCATGGTCGTTCCCGTCTGTTATGACAGGCGTTCGACCATGGAGCAGCTCGGCAGTTCCGCGCTCATCCATAGTTAAGGTTGACAGCGCGTTCTGCTAAGCTGTGCCCCGGACCAGAACCGGAGCACAGCGTGGCGCACCAGAGCATCCTCGACATCCCTACCCCAGGGCGCGGCACCCGCGACATCACCGAGGCGGTGGCCGAGGTGGTACGCGCTTCAAAAGTGCAATGCGGCCTGGCCCATGTTTTCGTGCAGCACACCAGCTGCTCGCTCCTCATCACCGAGAATGCCGACCCCGACGTGCGGCGCGACCTCGAAACCGTATTGAAACGGCTCGCCCCCGACGGCGATCCGGCCTACCGCCACGATGCCGAAGGACCGGACGACATGGCGGCCCATGTGCGCAACATGCTGACGGGTTCCGGCCTGAGCGTGCCGGTCGGTGGCGGCCGCCTGCTGCTCGGCACCTGGCAAGGCATCTACCTGTACGAGCACCGCAGCGCGCCGCACCGCCGGCGGGTCGTGGTCACCGTCGTCTGAGGGGATTTCCCCCAGCCGTGGGGGAAGACCCGGACCGGTCGATTGTCTACACTGCATGCAGGCCGTGACGCTGCACCCGCGAAGGCGCAGGGAGAACGGCCATAGATTTCCGGACCATATGTATCCATTTTCCGTGGACAGCGCGATCCGCCGCGGCTAGTCTGGAGGCTCGTTCTCCAGCCAGAGGTCTCGCCATGCCGCTCCTGTTCGCCAAGCTGCGCCTGGGCGCCGCCCTGCTGCTCGCCCTGCCTGCGCTCGCGTTCGCGGGTCAAGCGACAGCCCCGGCCGCGCCAGCCGCGATCGTCGCCGCCGCCGACCACCACCAGCACCTGTTCAGCCCCGGCATCATCGCCTTCATCGCCCCGAAACCGGGACCCGACGCGCTGCGCGAGATCCCGGTGACCGAACTGATCGCCCTGCTGGACGAAGCCGGCATCCGCCGCGCCGCCGTGCTGTCGACGGCCTATATCTACGGCCGACCCTCGCGCGTGGTCGAGGACGAATACGCCAGGGTGAAGGCGGAGAACGACTGGACCGCCGCCCAGGTGGCAAGGTATCCGGATCGCCTGCGCGCCTTCTGCGGCTTCAATCCGCTCAAGGACTATGCGCTGGCCGAACTGGAGCGCTGCGCGGCGCACCCGCAGCTGCGCACCGGGATCAAGATGCACTTCGGGAATTCCGACGTCCAGCTGGACAAGCCCGAGCACGTCGCGCGACTGAAGGAAGTGTTCCGCGCCGCCAACCGGCATCGCATGGCGATCGCGGTCCACATGCGCGCTTCGATTTCGCTGGAGCGCCCCTATGGCGAAGCGCAGGCGCGCGCCTTCCTCGAGCAGCTCATGCCCGAGGCCACGCACACCATGGTGCAGGTGGCGCACTTCGCGGGCACCGGTCCCGGCTACGAGGATCCACCGGCCAACGAGGTGATGCGCGTGTTCGCCGAGGCGGCCGCGCGCAAGGACCCCAATACCCGCAACCTGTACTTCGACGTGGCCTCGATTGCCACGCCCGACATGAGCCAGGTGCATGCGCGCGAGATGGTCGAGCGCATCCGCCAGGTAGGGGTCGACAAGATCCTGTACGGCTCGGATGCGGCCACGCCCACCAACATGAAGCCGCGCGAAGCCTGGGCGGCCTTCCGCGCGCTGCCGCTCACCGAGGCAGAACGCAAACGAATCGCGGGAAACGTGGCAGCCTACCTGCGCTGATCGCTTGTCGTCCTTCCAACATGGCGCAGCCATATGTTGTATGATGTCCGATGACATTCAGACAGGACCGATCATCGCATGTTCCCCGCTTCATCCATCGGCCGCGCAGCGCAGCCCGAAACCCCGTTCTTTGCCCGTCCCCTGGTCGTCGTCGCGCTGGCAACGCTGTGCTGCCTGTTGTGGGGCAGCTCCTACCCGGCCATCAAGACCGGTTATGCCCTGCTGGGCATTACGCAGCAGGACATTCCGTCCAAGCTGGTCTACGCGGGTTACCGCTTCCTGCTGGCCGGGATCGGCGTGGCGCTGGCCGCCTGGCTGCTGCAAAAGAAGTTTCCGGTCCCACCCCGTGGCCAGTTGCGCCAGGTCTTCCTGCTGGGAATAGCCCAGACCAGCCTGCAGTATGTGTTCTTCTACATCGGACTGGCCTACACCACCGGCGTGCGGGCCTCGATCCTGAACGCCACCACCACCTTCTTCAGCGTCCTGCTGGCGCACTTCCTCTATAAGGACGATCGCCTGTCGGCGCGCAAGGCCGTCGGTTGCGCGCTGGGTCTGGCCGGCGTGCTGGCCGTGAATGCCGACGCCAGCCTGCTGGGCAGCGGCCTCAGCCTGCAGGGCGAAGGCTTCATCGTGCTTGCCGCCTTCGTGCTGTCGGCCGCATCGATCTATGGCAAGCGCGTCTCGCAGCGCATGGATGCGATGACGATGACGGCCTGGCAGCTGGCGATCGGCGGGCTGGTCCTGCTGGCGGCAGGCTACGCGACGGGCGGCAGCCTGGGGCGGCTTGACCTGGCCTCAAGCCTCCTGCTGCTCTACCTTGCCGCGCTGTCGGCGGTCGCCTTCACCCTGTGGAGCCTGCTGCTCAAGCACAATCCGGTCGGGCTGGTGAGCATGTTCGCCTTCCTGGTGCCCCTGTTCGGCGCCGCCCTGTCCGGCATCTGGCTGGACGAGGACGTCCTGACCTGGACCAATCTTGCTGCGCTGGTGCTGGTGTGCGGCGGCGTGCTGCTGGTGACGCGGGGTGCGCCGACTGGGCGGCCGGCTCCCCGCCAGCCTAAAGGCTAGACCGCCGCAGCGAGCTGGCATCACGCTTTCGCAAGCGGTTTCATCCGGAAGCTGATTCCCATCCGGTTAATCGCATTCATGGCCGCAATCACGAGTGTCAGGTCGACGAGATCCTTTTCTCCAAATACGGAGAGCGCCGCGCAATACGCATCGTCGGAAGCATGGGTTTCGCTCACACGCGTTACCTCTTCCGTCCATGCCAGCGCGGCCCGCTCCCGATCGGAGAACAGATATTGCGCCTCCTCCCACACCGGCACCAGCACGATCTTGTCGATCGTCATGCCGGTCTTGATGAGGTCGCGGGTATGGATATCGATGCAGTGGGCACAGCCGTTCAGTTGCGAGGCCCTCAGGAATACCAGGTGGATGAGATCCGGCGGCAGCGCCGTGCCGGTCGTGACGTAATGGTGAAGTGCGCCGACGGCCTTCGCGCCTTCCGCGGACACCTGGAACCAGTTTGGGCGTTTCATGAGATCTTCTCCTTGTGTGATGTCGACGACGCCGATATGCGTCATCCTTGCCGGTAAGACGGCTGCCATGGCCCGTTCGTGACAGGCCATGCCGGTTCACAAAAAAATCCCGGAGCCTGTCACAAGGAGCGAATCCAGTTCGTCTAGGAGCAAAGAGGTGTCGATTCCCGATACCCGCACGCCCGAGTGAAAAGGACGCGAGGATGCTATGACCGATGGCGCAAGCACACATACGCAAACAATATTCAACGCGCTTCGCCCGCGCCTGTTTTCGATTGCATACCGTATGCTCGGTATCCGCGCGGACGCCGAGGACGTCGTGCAGGATGCATGGCTGCGCTGGCACGACGCGCGGAAAGAGCACATCGTGTCGCAGGAAGCATGGCTGGTGACCGTGACGACCCGTCTCGCGATCGATCGCCTGCGCAGGGCAAAGGTCGATCGTGAGGCCTATGTCGGCTGGTGGCTGCCGGAGCCCCTGGTCGAACTCGACGAAAACACGCCCGAGAGTGCGCTCGAGCAGGCCAACGACGTCTCGGTGGCGCTCATGTGGGTCCTGGAACGCCTGTCCGCCGAAGAGCGAGCGGCTTTCCTGATGAGGCAAGTATTCGATGCCGATTATGCCGAGATCGCCGAGGTCGTCAAGAAATCGGAACCGGCCTGCCGGCAGCTTGTCCATCGTGCATCGGTGCGCGTCCAGCAGGAACGCCCGCGCTTCGACGTCCCCAAGGATACACATCGCGCATTGCTTGGCCGCTTCATTGAAGCCGCAAGGCAGGGAAATCGCGCGGACATGCGTGCCCTGATGTCCGACGACGTGCAGCTGGTGTCTGACGGCGGGGGAAAGGTCAAGTCCTTCATGCATATCCTCAAGGGTGCAGGACGGGTCGCGGGCGTATTCTGGACGCTCGAACACCAGTTTCCCATGCAGGTTTCATATAAGACCGCCCTCGTGAATGGCGAGCCGGGTGTGCTGCGTTATGTGCGGGGAAAGCTGGAATCCGTGCAGTCATTCATCGTCGATGAAGAACGGATCGTGGCGGTCTTCGTCATGCGCAATCCGGACAAGCTGGCAGCCGTCCCGCAGGAGCCGTGAGACCGGCCGGCGCCGCACTGCTGAGCGCCGGTCCGTTCAGGCCCATGCTATCTTTCCGGGGCAATGTCGCACACGTCCGCCAGGAAGCCCGCATGCACCCGTCCAACATCGTCCTCCTCGAATTCCATCCCGAGCGCGACGAGCTTTGCTACGGCAAGGAACTGCGCGACGGCCTGTCCGTGGCCCTGCGCATGGGCAGCTCGCTCTGGCTCGCCAACGACGAATCGGTCAGCATCGAGCGCCTGACCGTGTGCGAGGTCGACAGCACCGGCCGCAGCAGCTTTACGCGCGACCATCGCCAGTATGCGCTGCACGACTATCTCGACCTGCCGCTGCCGGCGCACGGCGACACCGAGGACGACATCAACGAGGCCGACATCGAGGGCCTGGCCTGCGACGGCAAGTACCTGTGGCTGGCCGGCTCGCACAGCCTGCGGCGCAAGCAGCCGAAGGACGGCGACGGCGTCAGGAAGGCGCACAAGCGCCTCGCCAGCGTCAGCCTGGATGCCAACCGCTACCTGCTGGCGCGCATCCCGGTGTGCCGGGACGGCGACGGCTACACCCTGGAGAAGGAAAGCACCCACAAAGGCAAGCTGCGCACTGCCGCGATGCTGCGCGGCGACCATCAGGGCAACGAACTGACCGCCCTGCTGCGCCAGGACGAGCACCTCGGTCCCTTCCTGTCCATTCCCGGCAAGGACAACGGTTTCGACATCGAGGGCCTGGCCGTGGCCGGCAAGCACCTGCTGCTCGGCCTGCGCGGGCCGGTGCTGCGCGGCTGGGCGCTGGTGGTGGAAGTGGCGCTCGTCGAGGACGAGCAGCCGGGCCGCTTGCGCCTGGCGCCGGTGGACGACAATGGTCGCCTGTACCGCAAGCACTTCCTCGACCTGGGCGGGCTCGGTATCCGCGACCTGTGCGTGCACGGCAAGGACATCCTGGTGCTGGCCGGGCCGACCATGGACCTGGACGGTCCGGTGACCCTGTTCCGCTGGCGCGGCGCAACCCAGCCTGGCAAGGAATGCGTGGTGGCGGCGGACCAGCTCGAACGGGTGCTGGAGCTGCCCTTCGGCCATGGGGTCGATCACCCCGAGGGCATCGCGCTATTCGCGGTCGACAAGGATGGGCGCGACACGCTGCTGGTGGTGCACGATTCGGCCTCGCCCAGCCGGCAGATCGGCGACAGTACCCTGGTGGCGGACGTGTTTACGCTGCCGCGGCGCGAGCGCCCTCATGGGGGCAAGCCGGCGAAATAGGGTATGAAGGGTGCATATTTCCGCACGCCCGTGATTTTTGTTGAATTTCGCGGCCAGTCGCCGGTGGTATTCTCGCCGCCTCGCTCCTGAATCAACGCAATGACTCCCAAGAATACCCTGTGGGCGCTGCTGGCGCTCATGTTTGCCTGCGGCATGTCCGACGCCCTGTATGCCGCCTCCCACGTCCACATGCCCATGTGGTGGATGGTGCTCTCGGCCTTCCTGCTGAGCTTCCTGCCCTACTACTGGTATCGCCTGGACAGCGAAGCGCGGCTGTACCGGCGCCCACGCTGGATGAGCACGGCCGTGGTGGCGATGGCGCCGATCGGGATTCCCCTCTACCTGCTGCGCAGCCGTCCCCAGGGCGGGCGCCTGGGGTCGCTGGCCCGCATGTCGGGCTTCTTGCTGATGATGCTCGGCGCGAGCCTGGCAGGTGTCGTCGCCTTTTTCCTGATGCCGGGTTAAGCCCTGTGCATGGCGCGCCGGCGCCGCACGGCCCCAATGCCGGCAGCGCCCAGCAGCAGGAGTGCGCCCGATGCCGGTTCCGGCACCGCGTTCACCGAAATGTTATCGATGGAAAATTCCGGATTGCCGCCGATGCCGCTGAAGGTGACCGACAGCAGCTTGCGGAAGCTGGCGTCCAGGGTGAAGGTCTGCATGCCCGAGACAGCATGCTTGACGAGGTCCAGGTCGAAGGTCTGGGTGACGGTGCCGCCGCCTGCCAGGGCCCCGACCACGCTGATCCGGTCCGCCCAGAAGTGCTCGTCGCCGAACCAGCTCTCGCCGCCGTCGAAACTGAACAGGTCGAACGCCCCCTGGTTCGCGGCCGAGAGGGTTACCTTGGCGCCATTGAAGTTCACCAGGCGCGTGCTGCCATTCCCGCTCAGCCCTGTGTTGTTGTCGGTGCCCGCAACGATGAAGGAAAAAGCACCGGCATTGCCGCCGTCGCCCATGGCTAGCTTGTAGCCTGAGGCGCTCATGCCGGAGGGAGTGAGCTCGGTCCAGTCAGCGACCTCTTCGAAGTCGATCAGGCTAGCCGCGGCATTCGACGCGACAAATTGGCTCGCCGCAAACACGGCGACGCAGGCGATGACTTTCAGGCCAGGCGTGAGGTTCATGGGACATCCTTATGAAATGTTGTAACCGACTCTCAAGCAATCTTTATGCCTGCAGGAAAGTTTGCTTGGAAATCAATCAAGTAGACGGGCTCGGCGTTCCGAGCACCAAGCGCGTGTCAAATTTGTCGACACGCGCTGCCTGAGGCTCGCGCCGCCTGAATCGTCCTTTTGCTAAGCTGTTTCCGTCGCCACGCCACGCCGTGGCCGGTCCACTTTCATTGATTGGAGAATTGCCATGCGCAAGATGATCATGATGGCCATTGCAGGCCTGCTCTGGAAAAAATTCGGCGGCAAGATGGCGCAACGCTATCCGATGGGACGCCGCAGCTACCGCCGCTTCTGATCCGCCCGGGCGGCCGCCCATCGGCTTTCGGGAGGCGCGCCGTCCATCGCGGCCCTGCTTGCAGTAAAATCGCTGGCTTTAAGGCAACTTTCGCTGAAGGCCGACGATGGACACCGCCAAGCATGAACTCAAACGTGGCTTAAAGAACCGCCACATCCAGCTGATCGCCCTCGGCGGCGCCATCGGCACCGGCCTGTTCCTGGGCGTGGCCCAGACCATCCAGCAAGCCGGCCCCTCCGCCCTGCTCGGCTACGCCATCGCCGGCCTGGTCGCCTTCCTCATCATGCGTCAGCTCGGCGAGATGATCGTCGACGAGCCGGTCGCCGGTTCCTTCGGCTATTTCGCCAGCAAGTACGGCAGCCCGATGGCCGGTTTCGTCTCCGGCTGGAACTACTGGGTGATGTACATCCTCGTCAGCATGGCCGAGCTGTCCGCGCTCGGCATCTATGTCCAGTACTGGTTCCCGGACATCCCGACCTGGGTCTCGGCGCTCGCCTTCTTCGTGCTCGTCAATTCGCTCAGCCTGCTTAACGTGAAAACCTTCGGCGAGCTCGAATTCTGGTTTTCCATCATCAAGGTGGCGGCCGTGGTCGGCATGATCGTGTTCGGCCTGTACCTCCTGATCAGCGACACGGCCGGCCCCCAGGCCGGCGTGGCCAACCTGTGGCAGCACGGCGGCTTCTTCCCGAATGGCTTTGCCGGCCTGGCGCTGTCGATGGCGGTCATCATGTTCTCCTTCGGCGGCCTGGAAATGATCGGCATCACCGCGGCCGAAGCCGACAACCCGGGCCGCACCATCCCGCGCGCCATCAACCAGGCCATCTGGCGCATCGCCATCTTCTACGTCGGCGCGCTGGCCGTGCTCTTGATGCTGTACCCGTGGCAGAAGGTGGTCACCGGGGGCAGCCCCTTCGTGCTGATCTTCGCCGCGCTGGACAGCAATGCGGTGGCCAACATCCTCAACCTGGTGGTGCTGACGGCCGCCCTGTCGGTCTACAACGGCTGCACCTATGCCAACAGCCGCATGCTGTTCGGCCTGGCCGAACAGGGCAACGCGCCGCGCGCCCTGCTCAAGGTGAGCAAGCGCGGCGTGCCGCTGGCCGCCCTGGGCGTGTCGGCGCTGGCCACCGGCATCTGCATCTGCGTCAACTATTTCCTGCCGCGCGACGCCTTCGGCATGCTGATGGGCCTGGCCGTGGCGGCCTTGGTCATCAACTGGGGCATGGTGTGCTGGAGCCACCTGCGCTTCCGCCGCGCCAAACAGGCGGCGGGCCAGGCGACTGCCTTCCGCAGCCCCTGGTTCCCGCTCACGAACTACCTGTGCCTGGCCTTCCTGGCCGGCATCATCGTGGTGATGTACCTGACGCCGGGCCTGCAGCTGTCGGTGTGGATGATCCCGGCCTGGCTGGCCCTGCTGGCGCTGGGCTACTGGCTGCGCCAGCGTAACCTGGCCGGCTCCACGGTCGCCTCCGTGTCGTAAAGACGCGATAAAGCGACAGCTCAGGCGCATTTCATGACTGGCGAGTCAATTTGTCATGTTGCGCTAGCTCAACAGCCGGGCTGTTGATAAAGTATTACTCCAGTCGTTCACCATTTATGAGCCCGAAGGAGTCAGCTTGAAGAAGATTGTCGCCAGTTTCGTCGCACTCGCCCTGTTCGCGGCCGATGCCCACGTGGTCGTCGCCGCGCAGGACTACAGCAAGTACAGCCAGGAAGCCCTGGACAAGGAACTGGCGCTGATCGCCACGTCCCGCCTCAGCGTGATGGTCCCGATGCGCGACGGCATCAAGCTGTCGACCGACATCTACATGCCGAAGAACGCCAGCGGCAAGTTGCCCACCATCCTGTGGAAGACGCCCTATAACGAGGGCAAGCTGAAGGGCTCGACCCAGCGCTACGTGCTCGAATCGGTCAAGCGCGGCTACGCCTTCATCGTCCAGAACGAACGCGGCCGCTACTTCTCGGGCGGCAACTGGGAAATCCTGGGCAACCCGCAGAACGACGGCTACGACACCCTGAGCTGGATCGCCAGGCAGGACTGGTCGAACGGCAAGGTCGGCACGCTCGGCTGCTCGTCCTCGGCCGAGTGGCAGCTGGCCCTCGCCGGGCTGAACCATCCGGCGCACGCGGCGATGGTGCCGATGGCGGCCGGCGCCGGCATCGGCAAGGTGGGCCGCTTCCAGGAGCAAGGCAATTGGTACACCGGCGGCGTGCCGCGCAACCTGTTCTTCGTCTGGCTGTACGGCGTCGACAATCCGCTGCGCGCCCAGCTGCCCGCCATCGCCGACGACAAGCTGCGGGCCCGCATCGAAGCCTACAACGACCTGAACCCCGCCAAGCCGCAGGTCGACTGGAACAAGCAGATCAAGCACCTGCCGGTCGACCAGCTACTGAGCTCGCTGGGCGAACCGGCCGGCACCTTTGAAGAACTGATCAAGCGCACGCCAAGCGACCCGGCCTGGCAAAAAGGCGGCCTGTATCACGAAGGTATGGGCTGGGGCGTGCCGGCGCTGTGGTTCAACAGCTGGTACGACGTCTCGATCGGCCCCAACCTCGAGCTGTTCAAGCACGCCGCCGCGGCCGGCACCGACAAGGAAGCCAGCGCCAACCAGTACGCGGTGGTGGCGCCGAACGTGCACTGCGCCTTCTCCCGTCTCGGCCCGAACAACACCATCGGCGAGCGCAACATGGGCGATACCAGTTTCGACGTCGACGGCGCCATCTATGGCTGGTTCGACCGCTGGCTGAAGGGCGACAGCAAGGCCTTCCCCGCGAATACGCCGCACGTGCGCTATTTCGAGATGGGCGCCAACCGCTGGCAGAGCGCGGGCACCTGGCCGCCGGAGAAAGCCAAGCCGATGCGCCTGTACCTGCGCTCAGGCGGCCGCGCGAACTCGCTGTACGGCGACGGCCGCCTGCTGCCGCAGGCGCCCGGCGCGAACGAGGCGGCCGACCGCTACCGCTACGACCCGATGAATCCGGTGCAGACCATCGGCGGCGGCGACTGCTGCAACGGCGGCATCGTGGTGCCGGGCGCCTTCGACCAGCGTCCGGTCGAGGCGCGCAGCGACGTGCTGGTCTACACCAGCGACCCGCTGCCGAAAGCCGTCAGCGTGGCCGGTTTCGTCGATGCGGTGCTGAAGGTCTCGTCGAACGCCAGGGACACCGATTTCGCCGTCAAGCTGGTCGACGTGGCGCCGGACGGCACCGCCTGGATCATCGGCGACACCATCTTCCGTGCGCGTTACCGCAACGGTTTCGACAAGCCTGAGATGCTCACGCCGGGTGAAGTCGTGACCATCCGCCCGAGCCCGATCGCCACCGCGATCCAGTTCGGCGCCGGGCACCGCATCCGCGTCGAAGTCACCTCGTCCAACTTCCCGAAATTCGTGCGCAACCTGAATACCGGCGGGCCGAACGAAAGCGAGAAGACCGGGGTGGTGGCCGATAATGCGGTGCACCACGACGCCGCCAACCAGAGCTACATCGAGCTGCCGGTCGTGCAATAAGGCAGCCCGGCGTCGCCCGTGGCGGCGCCGGCTTAGTGGACCAGGAAGTCCAGCACCATGCGGTTGAACGCATCCGCATGTTCCCACTGGACCCAGTGGCCGCAGCGGTTGAAGACGTGCAGCTGTGCGTTCGGGATGCCGGCGATGAGTTTGAGTCCGGTGTCCATGGCCACGAAGCGGTCGTCGCGGCCCCAGATCACGAGGGTCCGGGCCTTGATTTCCCCCAGGCGCGGGCCGTAGTCGGTGAACTGTTTCGGGTTCGCCGCCAGGCTCGCGAGGAAGTTTTCCAGGTGGTCGCGGCGCGCCAGGATGTTGGCCAGGCGCTGCTCCATCAGCTCGTCGGTGATCGCCGAGGCATCGTACACGAACACGTTCATCAGGCGCTTCAGGTTCTCGATGCTCGGCTCGCGGTAGACGGCGTTGAGCTGCTTGATGCCTTCGGTGGGCATTGGTGCGTACAGGCTCGGCCCGCCGGTGCCGCCGCCCATCAGGATCAGCTTGCCGACGCGCTCTGGGTGGGCCAGCGCGAAGGCCACCGCGCTATGGCCGCCCATCGAATTGCCGACGATGTGCACCCGCTCGAGCGCCAACGCGTCGAGCAGCGCCTTCAGGAAGGCGGCGTTCAGCTCCGAGCGCGAACCGGTGTTCACGATCGAATCGCTCTTGCCCCAGCCCGGGCAATCCATCAGGATCACACGGTAGCCGGCCTGCGCCAGGGGTTCGATGTTGCGGTGGAAGTTGGCCCAGCCGGTCGCACCCGGCCCTGAGCCGTGCAGCATCACCACGGTTTCAGAACCGCTGCCGACGTCGTTGTAGTGGATGTTCAGTTCCTGACCGTCGTGCGTGACGCGAACGAACTTGCTGGTCGATGCTTCATCCACCCTGCTTGCACTGTTGCTCATCGTGTGTCTCCTTCTGTATTAGTAACTCTGTTCCTGGGTACGGCGCTTGAGCAGATCGAGCGCCACGTCGACGATCATGTCCTCCTGGCCGCCGACCATGCGGCGCTTGCCGAGTTCGACCAGGATGTCGAAGGCCGGCAGGCCGTACTTCTGCGCCGCCGCTTCCGAATGGCGCAGGAAGCTGCTGTACACGCCCGCGTAGCCGAGCGCCAGGGTCTCGCGGTCGACCCGCACCGGACGCTCCTGCAGCGGGCGCACGACGTCCTCGGCTGCGTCGATCAGCTTCCTGACGTCGCAGCCGTGGGCCAGGCCCATGCGGTCGACCGCAGCCACGAATACCTCCAGCGGCGCGTTGCCGGCGCCGGCGCCCATGCCGGTCAGGCTGGCGTCGATCCGGTCGCAGCCGTGCTCCAGCGCGACGATCGAATTGGCCACGCCCAGCGACAGGTTGTGGTGGGCGTGCATGCCGGTCTGGGTCTCGGGCTTGAGTACGTCCTTGAAGGCCTTGAAGCGATCGGCGATGTCGTACATGTTCATCGCGCCGCCCGAATCGACCACGTAGACCGTGGTGGCGCCGTAGCTCTCCATCTTCTTCGCCTGCTGCGCGAGCTCCCGCGGCGTGGTCATGTGGCTCATCATCAGGAAACCCACCGTGTCCATGCCCAGTTCGCGGGCGTACTCGATGTGCTGCCGGGAGATGTCGGCCTCGGTGCAGTGGGTTGCCACGCGTACCACGCGCGCGCCGGCCTGGTAGGCGTTCTTCAGGTCGTGGATGGTGCCGATGCCCGGCAGCAGCAGGGTCGCCACCTTGGCGTGCTGGACGTTCGCGGCCACCGCCGCGATCCATTCCAGGTCGGTGTGGGCGCCGAAGCCGTAGTTGAAGCTCGCACCCTGCAGGCCGTCGCCGTGGGCGACCTCGATCGAATCGACCCCGGCCGCATCGAGGGCCCTGGCGATCGCCACCGCCTGCTCCAGGCTGTACTGGTGGCGCACCGCGTGCATGCCGTCGCGCAGGGTGACGTCGGAGACGTAGATCTTCTTGGTCTTGTCGAACATGTGCATTCCTCGCTTAAGCCGCGCTTGCGGAAAGTCGACGCTCGGCCATGCGTTCGGCCGTGTTGAGGGCCGCGCTGGTCATGATGTCGAGGTTGCCGGCATAGGCCGGAAGATAGTGGGCGGCGCCTTCGACCTCCAGGAACACCGAAACCTTCAGGCCGGCCATCCGGCCAATGCCCGGCAGGTTCGGGCCCTCCTCGAGGCGGTCGAACTGCACTTCCTGCTTGAGGCGGTAGCCTGGCACGTATTGCTGCACGGCGGCCGCCATCTCGGCCACCGAGCGGCGGATCGCATCCTGGTCGGCGTCCAGCGCGGTCATGCAATAGACCGTGTCGCGCATCATCAAGGGAGGCTCGGCCGGATTGAGCACGATGATGGCCTTGCCCTTACGCGCCCCGCCGACCTGCTCGATCGCGCGCGAGGTGGTCTCGGTGAATTCGTCGATGTTGGCGCGGGTGCCGGGGCCGGCCGAGCGGCTGGAGATCGAGGCGACGATCTCCCCGTAAGCGACCGGCGCCACCCGCGCCACCGCCGCCACCATCGGGATGGTGGCCTGGCCGCCGCAGGTGACCATGTTCACGTTGGGAGCATCCAGGTGGGCGTCGCCGTTCACCACCGGGACGCAATAGGGGCCGATCGCCGCCGGCGTCAGGTCGACCATGCAGATGCCTGGCTTGAGTTGCCGCAGGACGGCGTCGTTCTTGAGGTGCGCCGAGGCCGAGGTGGCGTCGAACACCACGTCGATGTCGGCGAAGGCCGGCATCCGAGTGAGGCCTTCCACGCCTTCGTGGGTGACCGCCACGCCCATGCGCGCCGCGCGCGCCAGCCCGTCGGAGTTCGGGTCGATCCCGACCATCGCCGCCATCTCGATGTGGCGGCCGTGGCGCAGGATCTTGATCATCAGGTCGGTGCCGATGTTGCCCGATCCGATGATCGCGGCCTTGAGTTTCTTGCTCATCGCTTGAGTCCTTGTTTTGTCTGCTTACTCGCCGAACACCGCGCGCACGCTGCCCAGCCCGTCGATCTGGGCCGTGAAGCTGCCCGGCCCGGCCACCGCCACCATCGGCCCGAGCGCGCCGGTCAGTACCACGTCGCCGGCGCGCAGGGGCGTGCCGAGCTTCACCATCGTGTCGGCCAGCCACGTCGCCGCGTTCAGCGGGTTGCCCAGGCAGGCGGCGCCGACGCCCTGCGACACCTTCTCGCCATCCTGCTGCATCGTCATCCGGCAGCCGGCCAGGTCGAGCTGGTCCAGCCGCACCGGGCGCGAGCCCAGCACGAACAGCGCGCTCGAGGCGTTGTCGGCGACGGTGTCGACGAAGCTGATGTCCCACTCGCGGATGCGGCTGTCGACCACTTCGATCGCCGCCAGCGCGTAAGCGGTGGCGCTCAGGATGTCGGCGAAGCTGTGCTTCTCGCGCACCAGGTCGCGCTCCAGGACCAGCGCGATCTCGGCTTCGACCTTCGGCTGGATCAGGCGTCCCAGCGAGATGGTCTCGCCGTCGCCGCAGGCCATGCTGGCGAACAGCGCGCCGAAGTCCGGGCGGTCCACGCCCAGCTGGCGCTGCACCACGGTCGAGGTCAAGCCGATCTTGCGGCCGACGATGCGCTCGCCTCTAGCCAGGCGCGCTTCCACGTTGGCCTGCTGCACGGCATAGGCCAGCGCCATGTCGCCGGGCGCGATCTCGCCGCGCACCGGGGCGACCGGCTGGCGCAGTTGTTCGGCCTCGCGCAGCCTGGCCGCGAGGGTGTCGATGCGTTGTGGGGAGGTCAAGGCTTTCTCCTTTGCTTGTCCGGTTTATGCCGCCGCGAGGGGGACGGCGTGCATGGCCGCGAAACCCGCGATCCATTCGGGAATCGGGCGATAGAAGTCGAGCGATGCGCGGTAAGGGCCGCAGGCCGACAGCGCCCCGAAGGCGGCGACCCAGGTGCGGATCTCATGGGCCGACTTGCCGCCGTCGCGGGTGATGGCGGCGTCGGTCATGCCGTCGACCGCCGGCAGTTCGTTCGCCAGGCGGTCCAGGAAGGCGCGGTCCCATTCGGGGTTCAGCGGACGCATGCTGCTGGTGCCGGCCGCGAATGCGCGGGCAGCGGCGACGGTGCGTTCCTGGCGCTGGCGGCGCGCCTCAGGCGTGGGATTGCGCCCGTCGATCAGGCGCGCCGCCAGTTCCGCGTTCGCGCCGGCCAGTTCCGGCACCGGCGGCTCGTGCGAGATGCCGCCGGAACCGACCACCAGCACCCGCTTGCCGCTTCGCGCCAGGAAGCGGCCGATCGCTTCGCCAAGCAGGCGCGCGCGGCGCAGGCTGGCCATCGGCGGCGCCACCGAGTTGATGAACACCGGAATCACCGGGTAGCGGTCCAGCGCGCCGGTCAGCACGTCGAGCGCCTGCGCGCAACCGTGGTCGACCTGCATCCGGTAGGACAAGGCGCAATCGACGTCGGCGGCCAGCACGCTCTCGGCCAGCTCCCTGGCCAGCGCACGCGGCACGTCCAGCGGCCCGGCCAGGCTTTGATAGTCGCCGATCGACTCGGCCGCCGCGCCGATGCAGAACGGCGGCATCATGTCGTAGAAGAAGCCGTTGTAGTGGTCCGGGGAAAACACGACCACCAGTTCCGGGTCGTAGGCCAGCACGCGCTCGCGCGCCGCCGCCTGCACGCGCTCGACTTCGGCCAGCACCTCCGGCGCCGGATCGAAGTAGCCGTGCAGCGGCGTATGGGACAGACATTCAAGATGGATGGGCATGCTCAAACTCCAGCCGTCATGAGACGGATCGGTCAATATCGGGTCGGCGGCGGCCGGCTCGCGACCGTCGCCATTCAGGGTGCCGGGCTTCAGGCCGGCTGGGGCTCACCCACCGCCCTGGCCAGCGCGCGCAGCGCCTGGCCGGGGTCCTGCAGCACGTCCAACGCCAGCCGGGCGCGCCGGTCCACCAGTTCGCGCGCGCTGCGCATCTCGCGTCCCAGGTTGACGGTGATGGCGCCCGCCAGCGCACCCTCACCGTCGAGCCCGAACAGCACAAAGGGCGGCGCCGCCAGGTCGCCGCGCACGATCCAGCGCGGCGCCGCCATGTCGCCCACGCACTGGACGTTGTAGCCGCACTGGTCGGTCCAGAACCAGGGTGCGCCTTCCGCGTCAAGCGCCAGGCCGAGCATGGCGCGCGCCGCCGCGATGCCCTGCTTCTGGGCGTTCTCCCAGGTCTCGCGGCGCGCCTGCCCGCGCCGGACCGCGACGTCGCCGGCCGCGTAGATGTGCGGGTCCGAGGTGCGGCACGCTGCGTCGACCACGACGCCGCCGTCCAGGTCCAGGCCGGCGCCCTGCGCCAGCGCGATGTCGGGCTCGACGCCGATGCCGTAGATCACGGCGTCGGCCAGGATGCGGGCGCCGTCCTGCAGTTCCAGCACGATGTCGCCGTCCTCGCGGCGCGCGTCCTCGATACCGGCGCCAAACAGAAAATTCACGCCGCGGCGGCGGTGCGCATCGCACAGGAAGCCGCTCAGGAGCGGCGGCGCGCAGCGCCCCATGGCCGCGCGGGTCGGCTCGACCACGGTGACCCGTGCGCCCAGCTCGACCGCGCTCGAAGCCAGTTCCAGCCCGATCACGCCGGCGCCGACCAGCGCGATGCGGCGCCCCGGGCGCAGCTCGGCGCCGAGCCGTCGCGCGTCCTCGAGGGTGCGCAGCGTGTGCACGTTGGCACCGAGCGCATCGAGCAGCGGCAGGCGGCGCGCACGGGCGCCGGTCGCCAGCAGCAGCTTGTCGTAGGCGATGTCCTGGCCGTCGGCCAGGCGCAGGACGCGCGCTTGAGGATCGAGCGCGAGCGCGGACACGCCCAGTTTCAGCTCGATGCCCTGCTCCTCGTAGAAGCCTTCCGGGTGCACCGCGCAGCGGGTATCCTGCGGGCGCAGCAGCACGTCCTTCGACAGCGGCGGACGCTCGTACGGCGCATGGGGCTCGTCGCCCACCAGCAGCACCCGGCCGCTGAAACCCTGCCTGCGCAATTCGGCCGCGGCATTGGCGCCGGCCTGGCCGGCGCCGACGATGACATGGACGGGACGATTCATGGTGCCCTTCTCATAGATGCAGGCCACCCGCCACGTGGCGGATGCCGCGGATGCCCAGGCCGGCGTCGGCATTGATCATGACGCCGCTCAGCACGCGGTTGTTGGCAGTCGAGGCCAACATGACGTAGGGGCCGGTGAAATCGGCGGCCTCCGGGAAGAACTGCAGCGGCAGGATGCCGGCAATCGCCTCGGGCGAGCGCGAATCCATGATGCGCTTGCCTTCTTGGCCGAGCGCGGCCGGGCCGCGCAGGTCGCTCGCCATGCCGCACGGCGCCACGCCGTTCACGCGCACCTTGGGCGCCAGCTCATAGGCCAGCTGGCGCACCAGGCCGACGGCGGCGTGCTTGCTGGCGGTGTACAACGGCCCGCCCCCGCCCGGGTAGAACGCGGCGTTCGAGAGCGTGAAGATCATGCTGCCCTCGGTCTCGACCAGGGCCGCGGCGGCGGCCTTGGCGCCCAGCAGGTAGCCCTTGACGTTGACGGGGAACAGCTCGTCGAAACCCTGGTCCAGCTGCTCCGGGGGCAGGTCCATCAGGCTCGCGGCGTGATCCCAGATCGCGGCGTTGCCGACAAAGGTGTCGAGCTTGCCGAAACGGGCGAGCGTGGCCGCCACGGCGCGCGCGTTGTCGGCGAACGAGCGCACGTCGCCCTGCACCGCCACCACGTCGGCGCCGAAGCGCGCTTCCAGCGCGGCCACCTTGTCGGCGCAGCGCTCCAGCACCCCGACCCGGCAACCCTCGTTCAAGAAGCGCTCGACCAGCGCCAGGCCGAGCCCGGAGCCGCCGCCGGTGATCAGGGCCACCTGGCCGCGCAGCCAGCCGCCCTCTTGCGGCGCGCGCATCACGCGGCCTCCGGAAGTTCGATGTAGATGTTGCCGTTCACCACCGCGACCGGGAAGGTCCGCAGCGGCTCGGTGGCCGGCTGGCACAGGGCCGCGCCGGTCTTCAGGCAGAAGCGCGCCGCATGCAGCGGGCACTCGACCGTGCCGTCGTCCTCGACATAGCCTTCCGACATCGAGGCATTGCCGTGGCTGCAACGGTCGGCCAGCGCGAACACTTCGCCGTTCGAACGGAACACGGCGACGGCTTCGCCGGGGCCGTCGATCTTGATCGCCCCGCCGTCCGGCAAGGCCTTGTCTTCGCAAACGAGAATACGTGTCATGGCTTCAGAAAAGTACGCTGAGGTTATGGGTGGTCAGGGTGGCCTGGTCGAGCACGATCTCGCGGCGGCAGATCTGCCATCCCGCGGCGGTGTCGGCCCGGCGTACCCGGTCCATGCGCTTGCCGGCATACAGCGCCTGGTCGCGCTCCTTCTGGGTGCGGTACAGCAAGTAGTTCAGCCGGATCTCGAATTCGTCGGGGTTCTCCGTGGCGCGCACGACCAGGTTCGTCACCAGGTGCCGGGTCCGCGACGGCGGCTCCTCGGCCCAGGCCATGCCGGTCTCGAGGCGCGCGATGCGCCGTTCGAGCTGGGCATGGGTGTCGTTGAAGATCCAGGTCGTGGGCGGCTGCACGCCGCGCCGGCGGTCGCGCGTCTGGGCATTGGACGTGGTCCGCATCGTGTATGCGATGTCCTGCGCCAGCAGGTCCAGCCAGTCGCGGAAGCGCCAGTCGTCCAGCAGTTCGGCTTCGTGGTACAGGAACTGCGCGATCTCGTGGTGCAGCGCGAGCGGCACGCGCGGCAGCAGCTCGGGGGTGGTGTCAGCCATGCTTGAGCACCTCCGCGTCATAGGCGCGGGTGCGCTCGTGCACCTGCTCCCAGCTGTCGCAGGCCAGCAGGTCGGCCCAGCGGCGGTACATCGCGCGCGCCGCCGTTTCCGAGAAGATGTAATTGGTCACGCCGGGGATGCCATCCTCGCGCTTCTTCTCGTTGCCGATACCCATCTCGACCACCAGCTTGGTGGCGCGTGCGCGTTTGCCGCGCAATACTTTCTGGATCTCGACCCAGTTCTCGGAATCGTCCTGCTCGAGGAAGCCGGCCGGGCCGAAGGCGCGCGTGGCGCTGCGTTCGAAGGCCTGCTTCACCTCTTCCGGGGCGTCCTTGTCGGCGATGCAGAATGCCCAGACTTCCACCTGGTTCGGGCCGCGCGGGTGCCAGACCCGCAGCGTGGCGGTGCCGTTCAGCCACGACATGGTGGGGAACATGTTGTTGTGGCCGGCCAGGCGCAGGGCCCGCACCTTGCCCAGGCGCTGTTCGGCCTCGGCATAGGTGTCGCGGTAGTACTGCGACACCATGCCGTCCACCCAGACGTTGGCGTCGGGTTTCTCGGTGAAGAAGAAGCCGCTGCCGTGGCCGGCCTGGCCGTACTGCAGCGCGTCCTTGGCGGTCTCCCACACCGGGCGGGCGGTCTGGCCGGCGCCGAGCGCCTTCTCGGCGGCATCCGGCTTGGCGCCCAGCACCTGCACCGCCGAGGCGTGCGAGAACAGTGCGTGGTACTGGTCGCTGGCGAACTGCTCCGCCGGCAGCTTCCAGTTGCAGTCGATGACCCATTTCTGCACGCCGCCGACGATCTCGGTACCGCCCGAGCGTCGGTCCAGCACGCCGTCGAGATACCAGGCGATGTCGCCCATGTATTCCTCGAGGGAGGGCGCCTCCGGATCCCAGTTGCCGAAGATCAGGCCCTTGTACTCGGCCACCCGCGTCACTTCCTGCAGGCCGAGCTTTTCCTTGCACAGGCCGTGCGGGTAGGCGCGCTGTTCCAGCGGCACGTCGACCAGGCTGCCATCCGTTCCATACGACCAGCCGTGGTAGGGACAGGTAAACGCGCGGGTGTTGCCGCAATCGGCGTGGCTGACCCGCATCGAGCGGTGGCGGCACTGGTTCAGCAAGGCCTTGACCGAGCCGTCCTTCTGGCGTACCACGATGATCGGGTCTTCCCCCATATAGGTATTGAAGAAGTCGCCAGCCTTGGGGATTTGGCTGACGTGGGCCAGGAACAGCCAGCAGCGGCCGAAGATGCGCTCCAGTTCCAGTTCATACAGCGCGGGGTCGGTATAGATTGACGATGCAACCCGGCCGCTACGGGCGTCGACCAGCGCATCGAAGTCGATGGCTTTTTCAGACATTTTGCGTCTCCTCTACGAGGCTTCATGGTTGAAGAACTTCGGCATATCATCGTAGGAAGACTCCCATCTGTATAATATTTTGTTTGTCGCTTTTAAGACGTTTTAGCGATAACACAGCAATCGAACCGGAGGAACCCATGGAGCTGCGCCACCTGCGCTATTTCGTCGCCGTCGCCGAAGAACTCAGCTTTACGCGCGCGGCCGAGCGCCTGTGCACGGCCCAGCCTTCGCTGAGCCAGCAGATCCGCGATCTGGAAGAACAGGTGGGAACGCTGCTGTTGTCGCGCACCCGGCGCAAGGTGGAACTGACCGCGGCGGGCCAGGTGTTCCTGACCGAAGCGCGCCTGACGCTGGAGCAGGCCGAGCGGGCCGTGATGCGGGCGCGCCACGTCGGACGCAAGGCCAACTCGACGATCACGATCGGCTTCGTGCCGGCCGCCGAGGTCCGGATCTTTCCGGCGATCCTGCCGCGCCTGCGCATGCGCCTCCCCGACCTGAGCGTGGAGCTGCGCAGCAATCCCACCATCGAACAGGAGAAGATGCTGCTCGATCACGAGGTCGACATCGCTTTCCTGCGCAAACCGGTCCTGTCGGCCGGCATCGCCAGCGAAGTGGTCCTGCGCGAAGCGCTGGTGGTGGTCCTGCCGGCCGCGCACCCGCTCGCACAGTTCCAGGAAATCGCCCCCGAACAACTCGACGGCGAAGCCTTCGTCCATACCGATCCGCTGTATTCCGGCGAGCTCTACCCGATCGTCGAGGCCTATTTCGCCGAGCATGGGGTGCGCCCGAAGGTGGCCCAGGTCGCCACCAATGCCCTGCTCAACCTGAACCTGATCGGCATGGGCCTGGGCATCGGCCTGCTGCCGGACTACGTCACGGCGCTGACCAATCCCTCGATCTGCATCCGGCCGCTGGCGGGAACGGCGCCGGAGATCGATCTCCTGATGGCATGGCGCGCCGGCGACGACTCGCCGGCGCTCGCGGTGCTGCGCGAACTGGTGGCGCGCCACGCCGACGTGCGCGGCGGGGTGTCGACCTAGCCGGCCGCACGCGCGGCCAGTTTCTCCGCCTCTTCCATCCGGCGCAGGACCTCGGCGAAGGACATCGGCTGTCCGAACAGCCAGCCCTGCGCGTACTGCACCCCGTGCCGGAGCAGGAACTCCGCCTGGGCCTGGCTTTCGACCCCTTCGGCGATCATGCGCAGCCCCAGGTCGCGTGCGATGGCGATGATGTGTCCGACCACCTGGCTGGTCGGCGCCTCGGTGCCGATCGCCTCGATGAAGCTGCGGTCGATCTTCAGGAAATCGAGTTCCAGCGTCTCCAGGTAGGAGAGGCTCGAATAGCCGGTGCCGAAATCGTCGATCGCGATCGCGAAGCCTTGCCGGCGCAAGGCGCCCGTGGTCTCGCGCGCGACCACCGGGTCGAGCAGGCCGCGCTCGGTCACCTCGAGGATGATGCTGGACGGATGCGCGCCGGTCTGTTCGAGCATCGCCTGCAGCTTGTCGAGGAAGTCGGGCGAATGGAAGTCGGCCGGCGCCACGTTGATACCGATATGAAAGTCGGGATGGCTTTCCAGATAGAAGCCGGTGTCGCGGCGGACCAGTTCCAGTACCTGGTCGGTCAGCTTGACGATGGTCTCGTCCTGCTCCGCGATGGGGATGAACAGTTCGGGCATCACGATCTCGCCGGTGGGCCGGCGCCAGCGCACCAGGGCTTCCACGCCGGTGATGCGGCCGCTGCGCAGTTCTACCACCGGCTGGTAATCCAGGAAGAATTCGTGTCGCCGCAGCGCGGCCCGGACCGCCGCCGGCAGCGCCAGCTGCTGGCGCGCGAGGTAGAGGATGGCGACACCGAGCGCGAGGCCGGCCAGCAAGCCGGCCGGCACCAGGCGCAGGGCCATGTCCTGCGAGCGGATCCGCAGGTAGGTGAGCGGCACCGCGGCAATGCCGGCGGCCTGGAAGACGCTCGAACGCACCACGGCGACGATGTGGCCGTCGTCCACGAACACTACTTCGCGCTCCTTGCCGAGCCGCCGGGTCCAGGCCGGGTCGATGTGGCCGCGGGCGCTGAGCGGAACTGCAACGTCCAGCGGGAGCGTGGCCAGCGCCACGTCCGGTTCGCTCTTGGCGGTGTCGATCGGCCGCTGGGCGTGCACGATGGCGGCGACGTGGCCGACCTGCACCACCAGGAAAGTCTGCTGCGCTGCGAAAGGAAGGACTACCTCGGTGCGCACCAGCACGCCCGTCGGGCTGCGATACGTGGGCGGCCCCAGGTCCAGCACCTGCGTCCGGCCCACGATCGAGGAACACAGCATCCGGTTGCCTTCGACATGGCCGACCGCCTGGAGGTAGCTCGACCCGAGGTCGATTGCACGCATAAGCGCGATCGCCGCCGGCGCGCAGGGCGCCGCCGCATGCGGGGCCAGGCGTGCCACGGCCGCCTGCACCTGGCGCCCGGTCTCGTCGCCGCGCAGTACCACGTCGCGCGCGTAGCCGAGCGCGTGGTCGCTTTCCACCTTGAAAGCCTGCCGCTGGGCCTCTTCGATCGCCAGCCAGATCGGCAGGCCGATCCCGGCGATCGCCACCAAGAGTGTCAGGAGTACGACGGCAGTTTTTTTCATGATTCCCTGCGGACGGGCATGAACGGGGTGCTGCGCCAGTCCATACTACAGTCGCCGCACGCGGCCCGCAATCCACAGGACTTGCCCGAACCGTCCTTGTACCGTCCCGGTGACAGCGGCGGGCATCGGCCGGCCACAGTATGCTGCATAGCAATATGAAAAGGACTTCGTGTGCGCGGCCGTTCGCCTTATCATGCTTGCCGCAAGTCACCTTACAAAGGGGAAGCGTTTATGAGTCAGAGTAAGTCTCTGTCGCTGCATGTACCGGAGCCTACCGGCCGCCCGGGCTGCAAGACCGATTTTTCGTACCTGCAATTGAGTCCCGCCGGCGCCGTCCGGCGTCCGCCCGTCGACGTGGCGCCGCTCGATACGAGCGACATCGCCACCGGCCTGATCCGCGTCCTGGACGAGAACGGCGACGCCGTCGGTCCCTGGGCGCCCGAGGTCGATCCCGAACTGCTGCGTTTCGGGCTGCGCACCATGATGAAAACCCGCATCTTCGACGCCCGCATGGTCATCGCCCAGCGCCAGAAGAAGATGTCCTTCTATATGCTCTCGCTCGGCGAGGAAGCCCTCGGCACGGCCCAGGCGCTGGCCCTCGAAGACGGCGACATGCATTTCCCGACCTACCGCCAGCAAAGCCTGCTGATCGCCAAGCAGGTGCCGCTGGTGGAAATGATCTGCCAGCTGCTGTCCAACGAGCGCGACCCGCTCAAGGGCCGCCAGCTGCCGGTGATGTACTCGGTGCGCCGCGCCGGTTTCTTCACCATTTCCGGCAACCTGGCCACCCAGTACCCGCAAGCGGTGGGCTGGGCGATGGCCTCGGCCATCAAAGGCGACACCAAGATCGCATCGGCCTGGATCGGCGACGGCGCCACCGCCGAATCCGATTTTTCCACGGCCCTGACCTTTGCCCACGTGTACCGCGCGCCGGTCATCCTCAACGTGGTCAACAACCAGTGGGCGATCTCGACCTTCCAGGCGATTGCCGGCGGCGAGAGCGTCACCTTCGCCACCCGCGGCATCGGCAGCGGCATCGCCTCGCTGCGCGTGGACGGCAACGATTTCCTGGCCGTGCTCTCGGCCTCGCGCTGGGCGGCCGAACGCGCCCGTTCGAACCTGGGCCCGACCCTGATCGAATGGGTCACCTACCGCGCCGGCCCGCACTCGACCTCGGACGACCCCTCGCGCTACCGCCCGGCCGACGACTTCCAGCACTTCCCGCTGGGCGACCCGGTCGCCCGCCTGCGCCAGTACCTGACCAAGCAGGGCTGGTGGTCGGACGAGGAGCACGAGCGCGTGCAGTCCGAACTCGAGGCAGAAGTCCTCGCGGCCCAGAAAGAGGCCGAGTCCTACGGCATCCTGGGCGACGAGCGCGCCCCGAGCGCCGCCACGATGTTCGAGGACGTGTACAAGGACATGCCGGAGCACCTGCGCCGGCAACGCCAGGAACTGGGAGTGTGAGCATGGCGCGAGACGACATACCAAAAGAAACGGCAACCATGCCGATGACCATGATCCAGGCGCTGCGCTCGGCCATGGACGTGATGATGGAACGCGACGACAACGTCGTGGTGTACGGCCAGGACGTCGGCTATTTCGGCGGCGTGTTCCGCGTCACCGACGGCCTGCAGGCCAAGTACGGCAAGTCGCGCGTGTTCGATGCGCCGATCTCCGAAGGCGGCATCGTCGGCACCGCGGTGGGCATGGCGGCGTACGGTCTGCGCCCGGTGGTCGAGATCCAGTTCGCCGACTACTTTTATCCGGCCACCGACCAGATCGTGTCGGAAGCGGCGCGCCTGCGCTACCGCTCGGCGGGCGAGTTCACCTCGTCGATGGTGATCCGCATGCCCTGCGGCGGCGGCATCTACGGCGGCCAGACCCACAGCCAGAGTCCGGAAGCCTTCTTCACCCACGTGTGCGGCCTGCGCACCGTGATGCCGTCCAACCCCTACGATGCGAAGGGCTTGCTGATCGCCTCGATCGAGAACGACGACCCGGTGATCTTCCTGGAACCCAAGCGCCTGTACAACGGCCCCTTCGACGGCCACCACGACCGTCCGGTGGTGCCATGGTCCGGCCACGCGCTGGGCAACGTCCCAACAGGGCACTATACGGTGGACCTGGACAAGGCCAACATCGTCCGCCCGGGCAATGACGTGACCGTGCTGGCCTACGGCACCATGGTCTGGGTATCGGAAGCGGCGGCGCGCGAATCCGGCGTCGACGCCGAGGTGATCGACCTGCGCAGCATCTGGCCGCTGGACCTGGAGACCATCGTCAATTCGGTCAAGAAGACCGGGCGCTGCGTCATCGTGCACGAGGCGACCCGCACCAGCGGCTTCGGCGCCGAGCTGGCGGCCCTGGTGCAGGAACACTGCTTCTACCAGCTGGGGGCGCCGATCGAGCGCGTCACCGGCTGGGACACCCCGTATCCGCATGCGCAGGAATGGGCTTATTTCCCGGGGCCCGACCGTGTCGGCGCGGCCCTGAAACGTGCGCTGGAGGGAAAATAATATGGGCATTCATGTCATCAAGATGCCGGACCTGGGCGAAGGCATCGCCGAGGTCGAAGTCGTCGCCTGGCACGTGCAGCCGGGCGACACGGTCAAGGAAGACCAGGTGCTGGCCGACGTCATGACCGACAAGGCCACCGTCGAGATTCCCTCGCCGGTCGCCGGGACCATCACCAGCCTGGGCGGCGCGGTCGGCCAGTCGCTGGCGGTGGGCGCGGAGCTGATCCGCCTGGAGGTCGAAGGCGCCGGCAACTTCTCCGGCGAGAAGGCGAAACAGGAACCGGTCAAGTCCGCCGCCGCAACGGCACCAAGCGAAGAAGTCGCGGAACCGCAGCTGGAAGCGGTGGCGCAGGCTGAGGCCTCGCACGCTACGAGCGCCAGGGCGGCCGCGCCGGCGGCGCCACCGCCATCGAAACCGCAGGCGCCACAGCAGCGTTCGTACCAGAACGGCCCGGCGCCGATGCGCGCCGAGGGCGAAAAGCCGCTGGCCGCGCCGGCCGTGCGCCAGCGCGCCTGGGACCTCGGGATCGAACTGCAGTTCGTGCACGGCAGCGGCCCGGCGGGCCGCATCACGCACGCCGACCTCGACGCCCACGTGGCGGGCCGCCGCGGCGGCGCGCAAACCGCGGGCCGCGACGAGCGCTACGCCAAGCGCGAGGGCGAACAATCGGCGCCGGTCATCGGCCTGCGCCGCAAGATCGCCGAGAAGATGCAGGAAGCCAAGCGCAACATCCCGCACTTCACCTATGTGGAAGAAGTCGACGTCACAGAACTGGAAGCCCTGCGCACCCAGCTCAACGCCAGGTATGGCGCCGAGCGCGGCAAGCTGACCTTCCTGCCGCTCCTGATGCGTGCGGTGGTGCTGGCGCTGCGCCAGTACCCGATGATGAACGCGCGCTACGACGACGCCAACAACCTCCTCACCCAGTTCGAGGGAGTGCACCTGGGCATCGCCGCCCAGACCGAGGCCGGCCTGATGGTGCCGGTGGTGCGCCACGCCGAGACGCTCGACCCCTGGGCCGCGGCTGCCGAGGTGGCGCGCCTGGCCGATGCCGCGCGCGCCGGCCGCGCCACCCGCGACGAGCTGACCGGCTCGACCATCACCATCACCAGCCTGGGCCCGTTGGGTGGGATCGTGACCACCCCGGTGCTGAACCGTCCGGAAGTGGCGATCATCGGCCCCAACCGCATCGTCGACCGCCCGGTGATCAAGGATGGCGCCATGGTGGCGCGCAAGATGATGAACCTGTCGTCTTCGTTCGACCACCGCGTCATCGATGGCCAGGTGGCGGCCAAGTTCGTGCAGGCCATCCGCGGCTACCTCGAAACCCCGGCCACCATCTTCGTGGAGTGAGCATATGGAGACACTGACTACCACACTCCTGATCATCGGCGGCGGACCGGGCGGCTACGTGGCCGGCATCCGCGCCGGCCAGCTCGGCGTGCCGACCGTGCTGGTCGAAGGCGCCGCGCCCGGCGGCACCTGCCTGAACATCGGCTGCATCCCGTCCAAGGCGATGATCCACGCAGCCGAAGAGTTCTGCAAGGCGCGCAGCTATGCGGCCGAGACTTCGCCGCTCGGGATCTGCGCCGCCGCCCCGCGCATCGACCTCGAACGCACGGTGGCCTGGAAGGACGGCATCGTCAAGAAGCTGACCGGCGGGGTCGGCGCCCTCCTCAAGAAGAACGGCGTCAAGCTGGTGAACGGCTGGGCCACGATCCTGGACGGCAAGACCGTCGAGGTGCGCGCCGACGGCGAGAGCGAAGCCTCGGTACGCATCCGCTGCGAGCACATGCTGCTGGCCAGCGGCTCCGAGGCGGTGGAGCTGCCCTTCATGCCCTTCGGCGGTCCGGTCATCTCCTCCACCGAAGCGCTCTCGCCCGGTGAGATTCCGCAGCGCCTGGTGGTGGTGGGCGCCGGCTACATCGGCCTGGAACTGGGCACCGCCTACCGCAAGCTGGGCAGCCAGGTGACGGTGGTCGAAGCGGCGGACCGCATCCTGCCCGCCTATGACGCCGACCTGGTCAAGCCGGTTGCTGCGGCTTTGGGACGCCTGGGCGTCGAGCTGCGCCTGGCGACCTCGGTGCTCGGCATGGACGGCGAGGACGGGCAGCAGCGCGTCCGGGTGCGCGACGCTTCCGGCGTGGAAGCCCTGCTGGAAGCGGACCGGGTGCTGGTGGCGGTGGGCCGCAAGCCGCGCACCACGGGCTGGGGCCTGGAAAACCTGATGCTCGACATGAACGGGCGCGCGGTCAAGGTGGACGACCAGTGCCGCAGCTCGATGCGCAATGTCTGGGCCATCGGCGACCTGACCGGCGAGCCGATGCTGGCGCACCGCGCCATGGCCCAGGGCGAGATGGTGGCCGAGATCGTGTCCGGCAAGCGCCGCCACTTCGCGCCGAGTGCGATTCCCGCGGTGTGCTTCACCGATCCGGAAATCGTCGTGGTCGGGATGTCGCCGCTGGACGCCGACAAGGCGGGCATCGAGATCGTCACCGCCAACTTCCCGTTCAGCGCCAACGGACGCGCGATGACCATCGACAGCACCGACGGTTTCGTGCGCGTGGTGGCGCGCAAGAGCGACCACCGCATCATCGGCTGGCAGGCCGTGGGCGGCGCGGTATCCGAACTGGCGGCCGGCTTCACGCAGTCGATCGAACTGGGCGCGCAGCTCGAGGACATCGCTGGCACCATCCACGCCCACCCGACCCTGGGCGAGGCGGTGCAGGAAGCGGCGCTGCGCGCCTTGGGGCACGCACTGCACATCTGAGCGCTGCTCGCGCCACCGGAAGCCGCCTGACCAGGCGGCTTTTTTATTGCCCAGTCTTCAGCGGGATTTGCTCAAATTGAGCACAAGGCAAACAAAATATGCATACATGGTTACATTTGCAAACAATATTTGCAAAATTGTGCATAGTGAAAAATTGCAGTTAACGTATCCCAGCTGCAATAATTGCGCCGTGCTCGGGAATCGCCCCAGCGCATCAACGAAAGAAAGAGGCATCAATATGTTCAAGAAAATCGCAGCTGCCAGCGCCCTGCTCATCGCTTCCTCGGCCGCTTTTGCCGCCCAACCGAATACCTTCTACGCCGGCGGCGATGTCGGCAAGACCAAGGTCGACGACGTTTCCAAGCGCGACACCAGCGTCGGCGGTTTCGTCGGCTACAACTTCCACCAGAACTTCGCCGTGGAAGCCGGCTACCGCCGCCTGGCGGACTACGACATCTATGTCGGCAGCCCGAGCACCGCATTCATGGAAGGCAGCGCGAAGCTCGACCAGGCCCACCTGTCGCTGGTCGGCAGCCTGCCGGTGGCCCAGAACCTCAGCCTGTACGGCCGCCTGGGCGTGAACCGCCTGGAAGCCAAGGTCAGTTCGGCCGGTTTCAGCGCCAAGGACTCCACCACCAAGGCCCTGTACGGCGTCGGCCTGAGCTACGCCTTCACCCCGGCCGTCTCGGCGCGCCTCGAAGTGCAGAAGCCTGCCAGCGACGCGACCAACCTGAGCGCCGGCGTCGCCTTCCAGTTCTGAAGAAAGGGCGCGCCATGTTCAAGAAAATCGCAGTCGCAGCCGCCCTGATCGCCGCGTCCTCGGCCAGCTTCGCCGCGCAGCCCGGCAGCTTCTATGCGGGCGCCGACATCGGCCGCACCAAGATCACCGATGTCGACGGTCGCGACACCAGCTTCGGCGGCTTCGTGGGCTACAACTTCCATCCGAACTTCGCCGTCGAACTGGGCCAGCGCCGCCTGTTCGAGCGCGACTATCGCTGGGGCAGCGACGGTGCGAACCTGCGCGCCGACCAGACCTCGCTGTCGCTGGTGGGCGGCATGCCGATCGGGGAAAGTTTCAGCATCTATGGCCGTCTTGGCGCGGCCCGCATCCAGGAGCGTTTCAGCACCGGGGGCTTCACCAACAAGGATTCGACCACCAAGGCGCTGTACGGCATCGGCCTGAGCTATGCGATCAGCCCGGCGATCGCGGCGCGCGTCGAGGTGCAGAAGATCTCCCAGCAGGCGACCAACCTGAGCACCGGTTTGTCCTTCCAGTTCTGAGCGGCTTCGCCCTCTTCCAGGCCCGGCGCTGCCGGGCTTTTTTGCGTCCCGGAAGAACTAGGCGGCGCTGCGGCGCGGGGCCGACAGCACGGTGCCCAGCCGCAGCGCCGTATCGACCACGCTCTCGATCGCCGGCGCATAGCCGTTGTCGATCCAGCGCAGCGCGATGTGGATCACGCCGCCGACCACCCCGGCCTGGAGCAGCTCGTCGTCCGGCACGCCGGGTGCGGCCACGATGCGGGCCACCTCGCGCCCGATCGCGCGCAGCGCCGCATCGAAGGCCAGGTCCACCGCGCGGCTGACGCCGCGGATCTCCACCAGGAACACCCGCGCCGACTGCGGCTCGCGCTGCAGCGCGGCGAAATAGGCATGCAGCATGGCGCGCGAGCGCGCGATGCGCCCGCGTCCCGCTTCCCTGGCGGCGCGCGTGATTTCTCCCAGCACCGAATAGGTCACGGCATTGAAGGAGTCGATCAGCAGCGCTTCGCTGTTGGGGAAGGATTCGTAGAAGTAGCGCTCGGTCAGGCCGGCCGCCTCGCAGACCGCCTTGACGGTGGCCTGGTGGTAGCCGCGCTCGCCATAGACGGCGATGGCCGCGGCGATGAGGCGCGCGCGGCGGTCGGCACGCCGCTCTTCCTGGGACAGCCCGCGGTAGGAACGGGTGGTGGTGAGCTCTGCTTTCATGGCTACATTCTACACAGAAACTTGTTTCCAAACTTGTCACCGTGATTCTGACAATGTACAGTGTCAATATAAAAAAGAGATCGAGACACCATGCATCCACCCGCTTCAATCCCTCCTGTGGACGGCGCTGCGCAGGAAGTCCCGCTGGACGTGCTCATCGTCGGCGCCGGACTGTCCGGCATCGGCGCCGCAAGCGCCCTGCAGCAGGTCTGCCCCGGCAAGCGCTACGCCATCCTCGAGGCGCGCGAGGCCATCGGCGGCACCTGGGACCTGTTCCGCTATCCCGGCATCCGCTCCGATTCCGACATGTACACGCTCGGCTACGCCTTCCGCCCCTGGCTGGATGCCAAGGCGATCGCCGACGGCCCCGCCATCCTCGACTACGTGCGCAGTACCGCGCGCGAGCACGGCATCGAGCCGCACATCCGCTACGGCCACAAGGTGGTTGGCGCAAGCTGGTGCTCGAAAGACGCGCTGTGGACCGTGCAGGCGCGTTTGCACGACGGCACGACGCGCACGCTGCAGGCCTGTTTTCTTTACCTGTGCAGCGGCTACTACAGCTATGACGAGGCCTACCGCCCGCGCTTCGAGGGCGAGCAGGATTTCGCCGGGCGCATCGTGCAGCCGCAGTTCTGGCCCCAGGACCTCGACTACAGCGGCAAGCGGGTGGTGGTGGTCGGCAGCGGCGCCACTGCCGTCACAGTGGTGCCGGCGATGACCGACCGCGCCTGTCATGTGACCATGCTGCAGCGTACCCCGACCTACGTCGTCGCCCGGCCCTCGCGCTACCGCTTCGCCCAGCGCATGCAGGCTTTGCTCCCGCAGGGGCTGGTCTATGCGCTGACGCGCTGGCGCGTGCTCGGCGAGAGCATGTTCCTGTACTGGCTCGCGCGCAGCAAGCCGGAACTGGTCAAACGCAAGATCGTCGAGATGGCCGGCCAGCAGCTCGGTTCGCCGGAGGCGGCGGCAGAGCACTTCACCCCGAGCTACAAGCCCTGGGACCAGCGCGTCTGCGTGGTGCCGGACGGCGACCTGTTCAAGGCGATTCGCCTCGGGCGCGCCTCGGTGGTCACCGACCGCATCGCGCGCTTCACCAGGGACGGCATCCTGCTGCAATCCGGACGCGAGCTGGCGGCCGACCTGGTGGTGATGGCCACCGGCCTCACCCTGAAGCTGTTCGGCGGCGCTACCCTGGTAGTGGACGGGCGCGTGCTCGACCCCAGCCGCGCCATGTCCTACAAGGGCATGATGCTGAGCGGCGTCCCGAACTGCGCGCTGGCCTTCGGCTACACCAATGCGTCCTGGACCCTGAAGGCCGACCTGACCGCCGCCTGGGTGTGCCGCCTGCTGCGCCACATGGACGCCCGCGGCCAGGCCATCGCGGTGGCGCAGCGCGACCCGGAGGTGCCGGAAGTCCCCTTCCTCGACTTCAACTCGGGCTACGTCGAGCGGGCCCGCCACCTGCTGCCCAAACAGGGCGCGCGCAAGCCCTGGCAGGTCTACCAGAACTACCTGCGCGACCTCCTGACCATCCGCTTCGGGCGCATCGACGACGGCGTGCTGCGCTTCGGTCAGCCGGGAGCCATGCCATGAAGCTCGCCAATCGGGTCGCCGTCGTCACCGGCGCCGGCGGCGGCATCGGGCGCGCCACCGCTTTTGCCCTGGCCCGGCGCGGCTGCCACCTGGCCCTGGCCGACATCGACGGCGCGGCGGCCAGCGAGGCAGCCAGGCAAGCCCGGGCGCTCGGGGTGCGCGCCTCCAGCCACCGCCTGGATGTGGCCGACCGCGCTGCCGTGCGCCTGCTGCCGGCCGAGGTGCTCGACCTGCACGGCCGGGTCGACCTGCTGGTCAACAATGCCGGTGTCGCGCTCGGCGGCCGTTTCGAGCAGGTAGCCGAAGAAGATTTCGACTGGCTCATGGAGATCAACTTCCATGGCGTGGTCCGGATGACGCGCGCCTTCCTGCCCCACCTCCACCAGAGCGACGACGCCCGCATCGTCAACCTCTCCAGCATCTACGGCATCGTTGCGCCGCCGGGCCAGAGCGCCTATGCGGCCAGCAAGTTCGCCGTGCGCGGTTTCAGCAATGCGCTGCGCCACGAGCTCGAGGGCAGTACGGTGGCGGTCAGCGTGGTGCATCCGGGCGGGGTGGCGACCGCGATCGCGCACAACGCGCGCGTGCCGAAAGACGCGCCGGAGCAGGACATCGCGCACGGCCGCGCGAGCGCGCAGCGCCTGCTGCGCATGCCGCCCGAGCAGGCCGGCGAGATCATCGTGCGCGGCATCGAGCGGCGCCGGGCCCGCATCCTGGTCGGCGGCGACGCCAGGTTCGTCGCCCTGCTCGAACGCCTGAGCCCCGTCCATTACTGGCAACTCCTGAAGAAAGCGAGCGCACGATGAAGCTGCACCTCCTGTTGGCCGTCCTTGGCGGCTTCGCGCTGCTGCTCCTCCTGCTGGCCGCGTTCAGCCGACGCACCGCGCGCCGCATCGAGGCCTTCCTGCCGCCCGCCGGCGGCTTCGTCGAGGTGGAAGGCGTGCGCCTGCACGTGCGCGACGAGGGGCGTGGCCCGGCCATCCTGCTGATCCACGGGCTGGGCGGCCAGATGGCGCATTTCAACTACGGCGCCTTGCGCACGCTGTCGAGCCGCTACCGCGTAGTGGCGGTGGACCGGCCGGGTTCCGGCTATTCGACGCGTCCTGGCGGGATGGCGGCGGACCTGTCGACCCAGGCACGCGCCATCGCCGCGCTGATCGACAAGCTGGGACTGGAGCGGCCGACCGTGGTCGGGCATTCGTTGGGCGGCGCGACCGCGCTCACCCTGGCGCTCGAGCACCCGCGGCAGGTCGGCGCCCTGGCCCTGCTGGCGCCGCTCAGCCACGCGCCGCGGGCCGTGCCGGCCGTGTTCCGCTCGATGACCATCGAAACCGCCTGGCTGCGCCGCCTGTTCGCGGCGACGCTGGCGGTCCCGCTCGGCATCGTCACGAGCAAGGGGATCCTGCGCGAGGTATTCGGCCCGGAAAGCGCACCGCCCGACTTCGCGACCCGCGGCGGCGGCCTGCTCGGCCTGCGCCCGGGAGCATTCCTGGCCGGCTCGGCCGACGTGCAGGCCCTGGCCGGCCACATGCCGCGCATCGAAGGCCGCTACGGCGAGCTGCGCATGCCTGTGCACGTACTGTTCGGCCGCGGCGACCGCCTGCTCGACTGGCGCGCCAACGGCCAGGCGCTGGTGGACAAACTGCCGGATGGCCGGCTGCAACTGGTCGAGGGCGGACACATGCTGCCAGTGACCCAGCCGGAGCTCACCGCAAGCTTCATCGAAGGCGTGGTCGCGGCGCGCCCGGCGCTCGCGCGTTAATATGCCGCCCATGAACATCATCCAGACCCCACGCCTGCTGCTGCGCACCTGGGAAGCGAGCGATGCCCAGGCCTTCTGGGAACTGAACCAGGACCCGCGCGTCACCGAATTCCTGCCCGGCCCGCTCACGATGGCGCAAGTGGAGGCCTTCATCGCCTCCCAGCAGGATCTGTACGCGCGCAGCGGCGCCTGCTATTTCGCCGTCACGCTGGCGGCAAGCGGCGAACTGGCCGGTTTCGTCGGCCTGAAGCGTCATGAAGCCGGGCTGCCTTTCGCCCCCTGCACCGACATCGGCTGGCGCCTCGCGGCCCGCTACTGGGGCCAGGGTGTAGCCGGCGAGGCGGCGCGCGCCTGCCTGCGCTTCGGCTTCACGGAGCTCGGACTAAGCGAGATCGTCTCCTTCACGGTCCCGGCCAACCTGCGCTCGCGCGCGCTGATGGAAAAGCTGGGCATGCGCGAAGACAGCGGGGGCGCGTTCGCGCACCCCGCCCTGGCGGCAGAGCACCCGCTGTCGCGGCACCTGCTGTACCGCCTGCGCAGCACGGAGGCGCCGGCCGGCGCCGCAAGAACTGCCTAGCGCTCTCGTGGCGCGGTGCCCTGGTCGTACTGGTCGGAATCGGTCTGGCCGCTGGGCATGTTTCCCTGTTGGCCCGCCTGCTGGCCCGACTGCTGGCTGGATTGCTGAGCCGACTGGCGGCTGGCGCCGCTGCCCTTGCCGATCCCTTCCATCCCGGTCTGGATCTGGCCGCCCTGGCTGCCGCCGCTGAAGGCCTGGTCGGCCTCCTGGTGGGTGGTGTCGCCGGCGAGCAAGTCGTCGGAGCGGCTGGCCGACTGCTGGCTGCCCTGCCCCTGACTGCCCATCTGCCCGATATCTCCGGTGCCGCCGGTGCCCATACTGCCGGCGCTGCTGGTGCCGTCGCGGGTTACCTGGTCGTAGTTGCGTCCTTTGGCGTCCTTGCCTTCGCTCTGCATCGACATGCTGGCCTCCTTGTCATGGAATAGGCCTTCCATGATAGTCCGGCCGGCGCCGCGCACGAATAGTCCGCGACCGGAGGCGGGTGTAGGACCAGGCCGGCTGCTCAGGCGGTGACGCCCTGCTGACCCAGGACTTGCACCAGACTCTGCAGATCGTAAGGTTTGCGCAGCACCACCGCATCCGGCCAGTTCGCCACCTCCCCGTGCCCGGTGGCGAACACGATGCGCACGCCCGGCGCGTTGCAGCGCGCCTGCGCCGCGAGTGCATCGCCCCACATGCCGGGCAGCTGCACGTCGGTGATCAGGACGTCGGTGCCGGCCGTGATCAAGGGCAGCGCCGCCTCGGCGTCGGGCGCCGACTGCACCCGGTGACCCAGGTGTTCGAGCAGCGTCGCGGTGTTGGCGCGGATGCTCTCCTCGTCCTCGACCAGCACGATCGACAGGCTGCTGCTCCTGGCCTGCTCGACCGGTGGCGGCGGCGCCTCGGGCCGGCGCTTCTGCCCGGCCAGCACCTGGCGGATGCGCCGCGCCAGGCGTTCGCGGGTGTAGGGCTTGCCCAGCAGCTCGACGCCCGGATCCAGGCGCCCACCATGCACGATGGAATTCTCGGTATAGCCCGAGGTGAACAGGACCGCCAGGTTCGGCAGGCGTTCGCGCGCCATGCGCGCCAGCTCGGGGCTGCGCAGGCGCCCCGGCATGACCACGTCGGTAAACAGCAGGTCGATCGGCACCCCGCTCTCGATCACCGCCAGCGCACTGGCGGCGTCGGGCGCCTTGAGCACGCGGTAGCCCAGGCCGGACAGCATTTCGACCACGGTGGCGCGCACCGCCTCGTCGTCCTCGGCCACCAGGATGGTCTCGCTGCCGCCCACGGCCTGCTGCGACTCGACCGGACCGAGCGGCTCCTCGGCGGCCGTCGAGCGCGGCAGGTAGAGCTTGACGGTGGTGCCCTGCCCCACCTCGCTGTAGATCTTCACGTGGCCGCCGGACTGCTTCACGAAGCCGTACACCATCGACAGGCCCAGGCCGGTGCCCTTGCCTTCTTCCTTGGTCGAATAGAAGGGCTCGAAGGCGCGGCTGGCGACTTCCGGCGGCATGCCGCAGCCGGTGTCGGTCACCGCCAGCATCACGTACTGGCCGGGAATCACGTCGCCGTGGGCGCGGCAGTACAGGTCGTCGAGCACCGCATTGGTGGCTTCGATCGTCATGCGGCCGCTGCCGTCCATCGCGTCGCGCGCGTTGATGGCCAGGTTCAGCAGCGCGTTCTCGACCTGGGCCACGTCGACCGCCGTGTTCCACAGGCCGCCGGAGATCACCATCTCGATCTCGATCTCTTCGCCCAGCGAGCGGCGCAGCAGGTCTTCCATGTTCGCCACCAGGCGGCTGATCCTGATGACCTTGGGCTCGAGCGGCTGGCGGCGCCCGAAAGCCAGCAGGTAGCTGGCCAGCTTGGCGCCCTTGTCCACCGCGGAACGTGCGCTCTCGATCCAGCGCGCGCAGTCGGTCGATCCGGCGCTGCGCGCCGCCTCGGCCATCTGCAGCAGCTGCAGGTTGCCGGAGATGATCTGCAGCAGGTTGTTGAAGTCGTGCGCCACGCCGCCGGTCAGCTTGCCGATGGTTTCCATCTTCTGCGACTGCTGCAGCGCCAGTTCGGTGCGGCGGATGGTCTCGAGCTGCTCGCGGTCGGCCGTAATGTCGCGTCCGATCGCATGCACGTAGCGCTCGTCCGGGGCCGCGGTCCAGGACAGCAGGCACCAGTTGCCGTCCTTGCGCCGGTAGCGGTTCTCGAACTTGTTCACGTAGTTGCCCCGTCCAAGCGCCGCCATCTGGGCAATGGTGGAGGAGCGGTCCTCGGGATGCACCAGGTCGAGGAAGTTCTTGCCGAGGATGTCGGTCTCCTGCCAGCCCAGCAGCGCGCCGAAGGCCGGACTGACGGCTTCGACCCGGCCGTCGAAGGCGCACACCAGCAGGATGTCCTTGGACAGCCGCCACATGCGGTCGCGCTCGGCCGTGCGCAGGGCCACCTGGCCCTGCAGGTCGTCGTTCAGGGCGGCGTAGCGCTGCGCGGTGTTCTTCTGTTCCTCGATGTCGGTATTGGTGCCGACCCATCCCGTCACTTGCCCATCGTCGCCGCGCAGCGGCAATGCGCGGTTCAGGTGCCAGCGATAGCTGCCGTCGGCACGGCGCAGCCGCGCCTCCGCCTCGAACAGCACGCCTGTGGCCACCGATTCGGTCCAGCGGGTGCGCAGCGCGTGCAGGTCGCCCGGGTGGATCATGCGTCCCCAACCATCGGCCCGCAGCTCCTCGTACCGATAGCCGCTGTAGTCGAAGATTTTCTCGTTGAACCAGTTCAGCTTGCCGCCGGCGTCGGCGGCCCAGACCTGGGCCGGCATGGCTTGCGCGAAGGTGCGGAAACGCGCCTCGCTTTCGCGTACCGCCCGTTCGGCAAGCACGCGCTCGGTGACGTCGTTGCCTTGTACGAAGATCCCGATGACGGCGCCCGCGTCGTCGCGCACCGGCTGGAACACGAAGTCCAGGTAGTGCCGGCGGCTGCCGCCGTCGGCGCCGGTGAGCCAGATCCCGGTCTCGACCCCGGTATGGGGCAGCCCCGTGGCGTAGACCTGGTCGAGCAAGGCCAGGAAGCCCTGGGAGGCGATTTCGGGCAAGACCTCGCGCACGCTGCACCCGATGATGTCGGCGCGCTGCACCAGCCCGAGGTAGGCTTCGTTGACCAGTTCATAACGGTGATCGGGGCCGGTGAGCATGGCCATGAAGCCGGGCGCCTGGGCGAACATGGCGCGCAGGCGCTCCTGCACCCCGGCCTGCTGGCGCTGCGCGCGCACCTTGTCGGTGGTCTCGACCACCAGGGCCAGCACCCCGGCGACGCTGCCGTCATCGGCGACGATCGGCGAATAGTCGAGGCTGAGCCAGACCAGTTCGGGCACGCCATGACGGCGCAAGTCGAGCTCGGCGTCCTGGTAAGACAGTGTGCCGCCGGCCATGCAGACCCGCATCACGTTGTCGTTGAAGGCCGCCTCGTCGGGCCAGCTTTCGCGCACGGGCACGCCCAGCTGCTGCGGATGGCGCTCGGCGGCAATGCGGGCATAGCCGTCGTTGTAGATCATGGTGCCGTCCTGGCCCCACATGGTCACCATCGGTACCGGCGAACGCAGGATCAGGTCGACCGTGTTGCGCAGCAGCGGCGGCCAGCCGGCGATGGGTCCGAGACTGGTGGCGCTCCAGTCGAATGCGTCGATGAGTTTGCCAAGTTCGCCTCCGCCCTGGGCGAAGGGTCTGGGTATTGCGACTTCCGGGTGCGCCATGCTGGTTCGATTCCGTTTGTAGAACGGCAATTGTAATATCCCAGTGCATACAATGAAACACGAATGTGTCGTGTCATTACGCGTGCAAGACACAACCGATCCGCTGGCGGTATGTACAATCCTGCCATCGCCCCACCCGGCACCCGCAGAAAGCATGCATGACACCCGATCTTCGCGCCCTGGTCGTCTTCGCCGATTCGTCGCTGCACCGCTCGCGCATCAGCCGCCGGATCGCCGATGCCCTCGCCGGCCTGCCCGGGGTCCAGGTGCAGGACCTGTACCAGCTGTATCCGGATTTCTACATCGACGTGCGCCGCGAGCGCGAGCTGCTCAAGGCCGCACCGCTGGTCGTGTTCGTGTTCCACCTCGGCTGGTATGCGATGCCGGCCCTGCTCAAGGAGTGGTTCGACAGCGTGTTCAAGCCCGCCTGGGCGGCCGCCAAACCGGGCCGCCTGGCGGACAAGCGCGCCTTCGCGGCCGTGGCCTGCGCCGGCAGCGCCCCCGATTACCGGCCCGGCGGCCTGCACGGGCGGCCGTTGGCGGACTACCTGGCGCCGCTCGCGCAGAGCGCCAGCGCCTGCGGCATGGACTGGCTGGCGCCGCACGTGTTCTACGAGGCCGATGCGCCCGACAGCGGCGCCGCCGGCAGGCACGCTGACGCGCTGCGCGCGCTGCTGGTGCGCCTTGCGGGCGGCGCGGACGACGCCAAGGGAGGCGCCGATGGAGCATGACATGCTGCTCAACGCGCTGGTCTACCTGGCCGCGGCGGTGGTCGCGGTGCCCATCGCCAGGCGCCTCGGCCTGGGCGCGGTGCTTGGCTACCTGCTGGCCGGGATCGCCATCGGTCCCTGGGGCCTGGGCCTGATCCGCGAAGTCGAGGACATCCTGCATTTCGCCGAATTCGGTGTGGTGCTGCTGCTGTTCGTGATCGGCCTCGAGCTCGAGCCGCGCCGCCTGTGGGCGCTGCGCCGCTCGATCTTCGGCTGGGGCACGCTCCAGGTGCTGGGGGTGACCGCGGCGCTGCTGCCGGCGGCGCTCGCAGCCGGCTTCGGCTGGAAGGCCGCCCTCATTGCCGCCCTCGGCCTGTCGCTGTCCTCGACCGCGATCGCACTCACCACCATGCAGGAACGGAACCTGATTCCGACCCCGGCCGGCCAGGCCGGATTCTCGATCCTGCTGTTCCAGGACATTGCCGCGATCCCGATGATCGCCCTGCTGCCGCTGCTGGGCGTGCCCGATTCCCACCCCGACAGCGGCTGGAGCGGCCTGTTGCTGCCCGCAGCCGTGATCGGCGGCCTGGTGCTGGCCGGCCGCTTCCTGGTCCGGCCGCTGCTGCGCTTCATCGCGCGCACCGGCCTGCGCGAGATCTTCACCGCGTTTGCCCTGCTGCTGGTCATCGCGATATCGCTCCTGATGGCCTGGAGCGGCATGTCGATGGCCCTGGGTGCCTTCATGGCCGGCGTGCTGCTGGCCGACTCCGAATACCGCCACGCGCTCGAGGCCGACCTGGAGCCCTTCAAGGGCCTGCTGCTCGGGCTGTTCTTCATCGCGGTCGGCATGTCGGTCGACTTCGGCGTGCTGCTGGCCCAGCCCGGGCGCATCGTCCTGATGGCGGCGGCTTTCCTCTCGATCAAGCTGGCGCTCCTGTGGCTGCTGGCGCGCTTCTTCGGCATGGCGGGGCGCCAGCGCGTGCTGTTCGCCTTCCTGCTGTCGCAGGGAGGCGAGTTCGCCTTCGTGGTGTTCGGCGCAGCGGTGACAAGCCGGGTATTCGCGCCGGAAACCGCGTCCACGCTGGTGCTGGTGGTGGCGCTGTCGATGCTGGCCACGCCGCTGCTCCTGATCCTGTACGACCGCGTGCTGGAGCCGCGCTGGCAGCGCTTGCGCCGGCGCGAGCCAGACGCCATCGACGCCAACCAGGGCCACGTGATCATCGCCGGCTTCGGGCGCTTCGGCCAGATCGTCGGCCGCCTGCTGCACGCCAACCAGGTGCCGCTGACCATGCTCGACCACGACCCCGACCAGATCGACACGCTGCGCCAGTTCGGCTTCAAGGTCTTCTACGGCGACGCCACACGCATCGACCTGCTGCACGCAGCCGGCGCCGACCACGCGCGCGCCCTGGTCCTGTCGGTCGACGGCGTCGAGGACAGCCTGAAGCTGGCCGCCGCCGTGCGGGCCGAGTTTCCCGAGCTGCCGATCCTGGCGCGCGCCCGCAACGTCACCCATTACTACGAGCTGATGGACCTGGGCGTGACCGTGATCGAACGCGAGACCTTCGAGTCCGCGCTCATGCTGGGCCGGCGCGTGATGGAGGAACTCGGCTTCGGCGCCTATTTCGCGCGCCAGGCCGCCATGCGCTTTCGCGAGCACAACCTCAAGAGCGTGCTCGAGGTCTACCCCTATTACAAGGACCGCGAACAGTACGCCTCGATGGCGCGCCGCGCGCGCGAGGAGCTGCATGCGATGTTCGAGCGCGACTTCGTGGCCATTCGCGCCGAACGCGAAGGGCAAGGCGACGAGGACCGCGACGAGGAAGATGAACGCGGCCGCCGCCGCGGTATCGATTGAACAAGGCCCCGGCGCCGCACGCGGAAAGTTGTATAGACGAGTGTCGTAATTTCGCTCGGTCGAAGCGGTTTCCGCACGGAAATGGTTATACTCCGCCCGTGGCCAGCAGGCCGCATCCCACCAGCAGCGGCTGCGCCGCGACATTCTTGACTACCTTGGATAATTCCACCTCCTCGCCGGACGGGCTGGCCGCGCTCGCCGAAGAGAATTCGGCCCTGATCGATAACGCGCTCGACCTGATGGTCGTGTTCGACCCGGGCGGGCGCGTGCTACGCGTGAACGCCGCGGCGCGCGCCCTGCTCGGCTACGAGCCGTGCGAGCTCGTCGGCCTGCATTTCAATGACCTGATCCATCCGGAGCAGCACGCCCAGGCGCTCCATATCGAGGATGGCCTGCGGACCAGGGATCCGGCGCGCCCCGACATCGTGGTGCGCCTGCGACGCAGGGACGGCCGCGAGATCCAGCTGTCGGTCGCGGCTCGCTGGTCGGAAGCGCACCAGCGCACCTTCGTCATCGCGCGCGACGTCACCGGCCAGCAGGAGGCGCGAGCCGCGCTGGAGCGTTCCGAAGCAGCGCTCAACAGCATGCTGGAGAGCATCGGCGATGCCTTTTTCGCCATCGACGGCGGCTGGCGCCTCACCTATGCCAACCAGAAGGCGGGCGACTTCGTCGGCGTCGACGCGGCCGGCGCCATCGGCCATCCCCTGCTGGAGATCGCCCCGGACCTGCGGCTTTCCACTTCCCTGCCACGCTACCAGCGCGCCATGGAGACCCGCCAGCCCGATACCTTTGAAACCTTCTGGGAACCGCGCCAGGTCTGGATCGAAGTGCGCGTGTATCCGCACGCGGACGGCATCTCGGTCTACTTCCACGAGATCACCGCCAGGCGCGAGGCCGAACACCGGCTGCGCAAGAGCGAACAGCGCTTCCGCAAGCTGTTCAACCAGGCCGGCGACAGCATCATGATCGTCGACGGCGCGCTGCGCATCGTCGCGGTCAACGACCAGGCCTGCGCCCGCTTCGGTTACCGCCGCGAGGAGTTCCAGAGCATGCTCGCCACCGACATCAACTTCGGCTTCGCCGAGGGGCGCGCGCTGCTCGAAGGCCTGCGCGCCGGCCAGGCCCAGTTGCTGCGCACCGACAAGCGCTGCAAGGATGGCAGCGTGTTCCCGGCGGAAGTGCAGATCTCGCGTTTCGACGATGAAGGCGAGGAATTCTTCCTGGCCGTGATCCGCGACCTCAGCGACCGCGCCGAGGCCGAGCGCCAGCTGCGCGAGAGCGAGCAGCGCTTCCGCGAAGTGATCGAGATGACGCCAGCGGGCTACCTGCTGGCCGGCCGCGACGGCCTGCTCCTGGACGTCAACCCGGCCCTGTGCGCGCTGTCGGGCTACCCGCGCGAGATGCTGCTCGGCTTGCGCCTGGCCGAGCTGTTCGTGTCCTTCCCGCTGGCCTCCCTGGAAACCGGGGACGAGCGCCCCGCCGCGGTGCAGGGCGTAGAGGCCGTGCTGCAGCACCGCCACGGCGCCGACATCCACGTGCTGTTCAACGGCAGCATCAAGCGCGACCCCGACGGGCGCGCGCTGTCGCTCACCGGCTTGATGACCGACATCACCGGACGAAAGGCGGCCGAGAGCCGCCTGCAGGAACTGGCCACCCACGACACCCTGACCGGCCTGCCCAACCGCGCCCTGCTCGGCGAGCGCGTCCAGCAGATGCTCGATGCCTGCCCCTACGGGTCGCAGGTCGCGGTGATGTTCCTCGACCTCGACCGTTTCAAGGAAGTCAACGACTCCTTTGGCCACGAGATGGGCGACGTGCTGCTGTGCGAAGTCGCCGCCCGCCTGCGCCGGGTGATCCGTCCGACCGACATCATCGCCCGCCTCGGCGGCGACGAGTTCGTGGTGGCCGCGCATTGCGCCAGCGGCCAGAGGGCCGCGGCCAGTATCGCCGACAAACTGCTCGACCTGCTTACCGCGCCGGTCAAGATCGGCGGCATCGACGTGATCGTCGGCGCCTCGATCGGCATCAGCATGTACCCGCAGGACGCCCAGACCCGCGAAATCCTGTTCCAGACTGCCGATACCGCGATGTACCGCGCCAAGAACGCCGGACGCAACCGCTACCGCTTCTTCGAGCCGGAAATGACGGTGGCCACCCAGGCGCGCATGGCGCTCGAGGTCTCGCTGCGCCCGGCGCTGGCGCGCGGCGAGTTCGAACTGCATTACCAGCCGCGCTACGCGCTGTGCGCGGCCAGCCCCGGCGGGATCGCCCTGTACGGCATGGAGGCGCTGGTGCGCTGGAACCACCCCGAGCGCGGCCAGGTCCCGCCGCAGCAGTTCATCGGGATCGCCGAGGAGACCGGGCTCATCGTGGGCATCGGACGCTGGGTGCTGGAAGAAGCCTGTCTGCGCACGCGTGAGCTTATGAAGGAAAGCGGGCGCAAGGTGGTGGTGTCGGTCAACGTGTCGGCGCGCCAGCTGGCCCAGGCGACGTTTGCCGCCGAGGTGCGCGAGATCCTGGCGAGAACCGGCTTGAAGCCCGACTGCCTCGAGCTCGAGCTGACCGAAAGCGCCCTGATCGAGGACATCGAGCACACCGCCGCGGTGCTGCGCGAACTCAAGCGCCTGGGCGTCAAGCTCGCGGTCGACGATTTCGGTACCGGCTATTCGAGCCTGGCCTACCTGCGCCGTTTCCCGATCGACGTGCTCAAGCTCGACCGCTCCTTCCTGATGCAGCAGGACGAGAACGTGGCCACGGTCGACTTCGTGAAGGCTTTCGTCGACATGGCGCACGCGCTCGGCATGGCCGTGGTGGCCGAAGGCGTCGAGACCGCCGAGGTGCTGGCCTTCCTGCGCGCGGCGCATTGCGACCAGGCCCAGGGCTACTACCTGGCGCGTCCGATGCCGCTGGCGCGGCTGCGCGAGCTGGTCTGCGGATTGGCGGCGGCCGCCTGAGCGCCAGACTGCGCCGGCATCCTCGACCGTGTAGGATATCGCTTCGATTGGCAAGCAAGGGAACAGGAATGAAACCAGTGGTCGCGGTAGTGGGAAATGTCTGGCCGGAGACGGCCCTGGCCGTCCTGGAAGGCGAGTTCGCCTGCCATGTGCTGGGGCGCATGACGCCTGCCGAGACCGCCGCGTTCTTCGAGGGCGCGGCGCGCCAGGTGCGCGGCGTGCTCACCACCGGCACCGTCGGCATCGATGCCGCCACCGCGGCGCGCTTCCCGCGGCTCGAGATCGTGGCCGTGCACGGGGTCGGCCTGGATGCCGTCGACCTGCCGGCGATGGCCGCGCGCGGCATCGTCGTCACCAATACGCCGGACGTGCTGACCGAGGACGTGGCCGACCTCGCAGTGAGCCTGCTGCTCACGGCGTCGCGGCGCCTGCCCCAGCTCGACCGCTACGTGCGCGCCGGCCACTGGCTGGAGAAACGCCCCTTGCTGCCCTCGCGCAGCCTGCGCGGCAAGGTGGCCGGCATCTACGGCTACGGCCGTATCGGCCAGGCCGTCACCAGCCGCCTGCGCGGCTTCGGCATCGAGATCCGCTACTTCCAGCGTAGCGAAGGGCCGGAGCCGCGGTTGCGCAGCGCTTCGCTGCGGGAACTGGCCGCCGCCAGCGACTACCTGGTGGTGTGCACGCCGGGCGGGCCCGACACCCGGCATGCCGTCGACGCGGCGGTGCTCGATGCGCTCGGACCCGACGGCATCCTGGTCAATATCGCACGCGGCAGTGTGGTCGACGAAGCGGCGCTGGTCGAGGCGCTGTCCTCCGGGCGCCTGGGCGCGGCCGCGCTCGACGTCTTCGAGGACGAGCCGCAGGTGCCGGCGGCCCTGTGCGCCCTCGACAACACGGTGCTGAGCCCGCACGTCGGCAGCCTCACTGTCGAGGCGCGCCTGGCGATGCGCACGCTGTGCTTCGACAACCTGCGCGCGCACTTCGCCGGCAGGCCAGTCTTGAGCCCGGTCCTGCCCTGATCTTAGGTAGGGTGGGCGGGTCTCCCGCCCACGCGGTCAAATCACGGCAATGCTACCCGTGCAGCTCTTCAAGTCCCAACTATCACCGCGTGGGGTAATCCGGTCCAGTGGACCGGATTACGAGCCGCCCACCCTACGTGCGCCGCAAACTGACGAGACTAGATTACTAGCCCCGCCGGCGCCGGCTGGCGTGTAAAGCTCGGGCCCGCCGTGGTCGGGCGGCCGCCATCCCACACCAGGCGGTCGATGCACATTCGCCGCCCCGTCATGGCGGTGTCCCAGGCGTGGTACACGATCCAGTCCTGGCTGCCGTCCGGCGAGGTAGTGAAGGAATTGTGGCCCGGGCCGATCACCTTCCCGGGGCGCGAACGCATCAGGAGGGCCTCGTCGCTGCCCTCGGGCCGGGTGAACGGCCCGAGCGGATGGTCCGCCACCACGTAGCTGAGCCCATAGTTTTCCTTTTCCCAGGCGCCGCCGCTGTAGAAGCAGTAGTACTTGCCGCCGTGGATCAGCACCGAGGCGCCCTCCACCGTGTGCCAGTCGTAGACGGCGTCGTACATCGCCCGCTGCTTCTTGAACAGGTGCCAGTCGGCGTGCGGGCGGGCCACCGTGCGCGGCTCGCCCGCCAGGCGATCCATCCTTACCAGGCGGTCGACCACGATGCCGGTGCCGATGCGGTGGTCGTCCTCCAGGTCGAGGAAGTCGACGCAGTAGTACAGGTACCACTGGCCGTCCTGGTCACGGAACGGATGGGCGTCGATCGAGAACTGCAGGTTTGGCACCAGCAGTACCCCCTGGTCGACGAAAGGGCCGACCGGATTGTCGGCCACCGCCACCCGCAGTTTCTGGTGCTTGCCCTCGACGTCGCCGCGCGAGTAATACATCCAGAACTTGCCCTCGCTAAAAGCCACTTCCGGCGCCCAGAAGTGGTCGTTGCCCGGATCGGCGGGCGCAAGAATTGCATAAGCCGCGCGGTGCCAGTCGACCAGGTCGTTCGACACCAGCACCGGGAAGCGCCCGCCGCCGGGGCCGTCGGGGGCGGTGCCGTAGGCGTAGTAGCGGCCTTCGTGCTTGAGCACGAAGGGGTCCGCCATGATCTCCGGATAGACCGGGTTGCAGTAAGTCTTCAGCATCGGGCCCCCTTACATTTGATAGCGCAGGCTCAGGCCATAGGTGGTCGGGTTGTAGCGGATGTCGCGCGGGCGGATCGGGTCGCCCAGGTAGCTCTCATAACGCTCTTTAGTCAGGTTGATCGCGTCGAAGTTCAGCGTCAGGTTCGGCGTGATGGCGTAGCCGACGCTCAGGTCGACGTAGGTCGAGGCCTTGACGATGCGGTCCTGGCCGAAGCGCGGCTCGGCGATCTGCTCGACGTACTTGCCGCGCCGGGTCGCCGCCAGGCGGCCGGTCCAGCCGCCGTATTCGTAGAGCAGCGCGAAGTTGTAGCTGCTCTTCGCCACGTCGATCAGCGGCGTGGTCCGGTACTCCCCGGCCGCGTTGCGGGTCTGGTTTTCGCCGTCGGTCCAGGTGTAGTTGAACTGCGCGCCCAGGCCGCTCCAGGCGCCCGGCAGGAAGTCGAAGAACTTCTGGATGCCGAATTCGGCGCCCTTGAGCTTGCCCTTGCCCGAATTCTGCGGACGCGTCACCCGGTAGTTGACGCCGTTGATGGTTTCGTTCCCCTCGATGCGCTGCAGGTAGCCGTCGATATCGCGGTGGAACAGGGCGATCTGGGCGAAGCCGTTGTCCTTGAAGTAGTACTCGAGCGTGGCGTCGCTGTTGATCGATTCGGTCGGCGAGAGCTGCGGATTGCCCGCCGAGCCCGTGCCCGGCGCATTCACGGTCGGCGGAATCAGCGACAGCGCAGGGTTCAGGTCGGTGAATGCCGGCCGGGTGATGGTCTTGCCGATGCTGAGGTGCGACTGCAGGCGATCGGTCCAGTTCAGCACGGCCGACACGTTCGGCAGGAAGTTGGTTTCGTCGCTGTCCTCGTTGATCGGGGTGATGGTGTCGCCGACGCGCAAGTTGCCTTCCAGCTTGCGGTCGACCTTGACCAGGCGCCCGCCGACGTTGCCGGTCACGCCGACCGTGCCCATCTGCGCCTTCCAGCGCGCGCCCAGGTGCAAGGTGGCGGTACGCTCGCGCTGCTCGAACAGGCGCATCGGGTCGTCCGCCACGCGGCCGGCCGGCTGGCCATAGAAGGCGCGCACCTGGTCGGCCTGGTCGATCAGGAAGTCGCGCGATGGGGTGTACCACGGGCCGCCCAGGCGGTCCAGGCCCGGCACCAGGCTCTGGAAGGACGGGCCGAGGGCCGCCACCGGCGACGGGCGTACGCCGCCCGGCAGGTCGTTGGCGCGTTCGCCGCCGTGGAAACTCACGTCGCGGTTGGACAAGCGGATGCCGCCGGTCAGCGCGGTGAGAAAGCCGTCGCCCAGGCGGTACACGGCGTCGGTCCGGAACTGGGTCTGCTTGCCGCGCGACTCGCCCCAGTTCTGCACCATGCCGCGCAGGACGAACTGGTTGGGGTCGCGCAGCGCATTGCTGCTGGCAGGGGTGGTGATCGCGTTGTAGCCGCCGTGGCCGTCGCGCCCGTAGGTGTAGACCGAGGAGCTGGCGCCCGGGATCTGCTGGTCGACGATCACGGTGTCGTTGACGTAATCCGAACGGCTGAAGGCCAGGTTGCTGTCCACCGACAGCGGGCCCTCCCGGTACTTGGCGGCGAAATTCAGGTAGTGGGTGGCAGTGTGCTCCTTCACGCCCCAGGTGCTGGTGGCGGTGTACGGGTCCCAATCGTAGGGGCCGCCGAAGCGGGCGGCGGGCGCGCTGGCGGCCTGGATCGGGCAGATCACGCCGGCGGGCGTGTTGCAGTAGTCGCCCTGCGGCGCCAGCACCACGTTGGTCAGGCGCGGCGTCCAGGTGGCGATATTGAGGATGTAGTCGACTTCGTTCCTGGTGCCGTAGCCGGTGCCCAGGTACTGGGCGGACGCTTCAAGCTGGGGACTGACTTTCCACTGGAGCGCCGCATGGACGCTGCCGCGCTCGCGGTCGCCCGCGTTGTAGATGCCGCCAATGTTGGGCAGCTCGCCCAGCCGGTCGCCCGGGCGCAGCGGCGCGATCGGCTGGTCGTCGTTCAGGCGGGTGGCGGTGCCGTCCTGGCTGACGGAGAAGATGCGGTCGGGCCGGTCGACCCACTGCACCGGCATGGCCCAGTTTTCCTTGTTGTAGGCGACGTCGACCAGCACGCCGATCTCGCCGACCCCGGTCTGCCAGCGCTTGCTCATCAGGATGCCGCCGCCGGGATTGGTCTTTTCCTTGCGTGCTTCGCTGCCCTCGACATACTGGCGCCGCCCCTCGAGGAAGCCGCTGACGGTATAGCCCTTGAAGTCGAAAGGCGCGCGCAGGCGGACGTTGACGGCGCCGGCGATGCCGCCCTCGAACTGGTTGGCGGTGGCCGACTTGTACACGTCCAGCCCGGCGATCGACTGCACCGGCAGGTCCTGGTAGGACAGGCGCCGCCCGGTGCCGGTGAAGATCTCGTTGCCCTCGAAGGTGGTGGCCACGTCCGGCAGGCCGCGGATGATCACGCTGCTGGTCTCGCCGCGGTCGCGACCCACCTGCACGCCTGCGATGCGCTGCAGGGCGTCGCCGGCGGCGCGGTCGGGGAACTTGCCGATGTCGTCGGCGTTGATCGAGTCCACCACCTGCTCGCTGTCGCGCTTGATCTGCTCGGCGGAGCGGATGCTGCTGCGGATGCCCGCCACCGTCACCGTGGCGATGCCGCCGCCTGCCGGGACGGGCGCCGCCGCGGCGCTGTCGGCGGTCGGCTGGCTGGCCTGGTCCGACTGGGACTGGACAGTGTTCTGGGTCGTTTCCTGGGCGGCGGCGAAGCCGATGTGGGCGCACAACAGCATGACGGCCGCGCAGACTGGCCGGACTTTCAAGGTGCTCATCGAGGTCTCCTGGGTCGATGGCCGTGCCTGCGTCCTGGGGCGGACGGGCCGGCCGATATTCGCGTCGTTATTAGTCATAATTTATGACCAATATGACAAAAGCTATCCGAATTCGCACCGCGATGGCGCACTCGAGACCGCTTCAGAACAGGCCGCGCGAGGCCACCGAATCGCGCGCCACCAGAGGGCAATCCATCTTCATGGCGGTGCGCCGGGAGATGCCGCCGTGCACTTGCGCAATCAAATTTTCTGCTGCCCAGCGCCCCATTTCGTAGTTTGGTAACAACACTGTGGTGAGTGGCGGCTGGGTATAGCGGGCAATATCCTGGTCGTCGTAGCCGACCACCGACACCTGAGCTGGCACGTCCATGCCCAGTTCGCGCACCGCCTCGATGGCGCCGACGGCCATCGGGTCGTTGGCGCAGAACAGCGCGCTCGGCGGATCGGGCAAGGCCAGCAGCGCCTGGGCGTGGGCGTGGCCGCTGCTCACCTGCCAGTCCCCTTCCCGTACCAGTTGCGCGTCGAACGGGATGTCGCGGCTCGACAGGGCCTGGCGGTAGCCTTTCAGGCGCTCGCAAGCGGCCTCGATCCAGCCTTCGCCGTTGATGAAGCCGATGCGCCGGTGGCCGGCCTCGATCAGGTGCATGGTGGCGGCATAACCGCCCAATACCTCGCTCGGCACCACCGAGGAGAACTGGCGCTCGCGCCTTTCCTTCTGGTGGCAATTCAGGAGCACGGTCGGCACCTGCGCCAGCAGCGCCGGCACCGTCACCGCGCGCGTGAAGATGGTGGCGTAGACCACGCCCAGCAGCGCGGGGTCAAGCAGCACGCGGGCCAGTATCGCCCCTTCGTACTCCGGATCGTTGCGGGTGGCGTACACCGAGAGCAGGCAGTCGTGCTCCCAGGCGCCGTCGCGGGCGCCGTCGATGGTGGTCATCGCATGCGGGCTGGTGGACAGTTCGTCGGTGAGGTAGACCACCAGGTTGCGGGCCTGGGCCGGCGCAGGATGGCCCAGGCGCTCCACCGGATAGCCGATTTCGCGCGCGATGCGCAGCACCTTGTTGCGCGTCGCGCTCGATACCTTGGCGCCGCTCATGTGGTTGATCACCAGCGACACGGTGGACTGCGACACCCCGGCCAGCTTGGCGATGTCGGTCATGGTGGGCCGCCGCGTGCGGCCCGGATCGCTCATGCCGGCAGGGGCGCGCGCGGCAGCGCGGCGCCGTCGGCATCGAACAGGTGGCCGTGGCCCGGCTCGAAGGCGAGCGTGACGCGCTCGCCGCGCTCGGGGCACGCGCTGTCGGGGCGGCACTTGAGCGCGACCATCTCCGCCAGGCCCTCGACCTGGGCGTAGACGATGGTGGAATCGCCCAGGTATTCGACCAGGGCCACCGTGGCGGGAATGCCGCCCGCATCGATTCCATCCACGCGCAGGTGTTCGGGTCGCACCCCCAGCGTCACGGCGGCGCCCGGCGCGGCGCGTGCAGCATCCGCGGCCACATCGACGAGCGTGCCGCCGGCCAGGCGCACGTGCACCGCCGGCCCCTCCTCGCCCGCCAGCATCCCGGGCAGGAAGTTCATGCGCGGCGAGCCGAGAAAGCCCGCCACGAAACGGTTGGCCGGACGCTCGTACAGCTCCAGGGGCGTGCCGGCCTGCTCGATGCGGCCGCCGTTGAACACCACGATCTTCTGGCCCAGGGTCATGGCCTCGACCTGGTCGTGGGTCACGTAGATCATGGTGGCACCCAGTTCCCTGTGCAGGCGCGCCAGCTCGACCCGGGTCTGGCCGCGCAGCGCCGCATCCAGGTTGGACAGCGGCTCGTCGAACAGGAAGACCTCGGGTTTGCGCACGATGGCGCGCCCGATCGCGACGCGCTGGCGCTGGCCGCCCGACAGCGCCTTGGGCCGGCGCTCGAGCAGGTGGCCGATCTGCAGGATCTCGGCGGCGCGCCCGACCCGCTCGGCGATCTCCGCACGCGGCACGCCGGCCAGCTTCAGGGCGAAGCCCATGTTCTCGGCCACCGTCATGTGCGGGTACAGCGCATAGCTCTGGAACACCATGGCGATGCCGCGCCTGGACGGCTCGACGTCGTTGCAGACCCGCCCGCCGATTTCCACCGTGCCGGAACTGACGTCTTCCAGGCCGGCGACGATGCGCAGCAGGGTCGACTTGCCGCAGCCCGAGGGACCGACCAGTACCACGAACTCGCCGTCGCCGATGTCCAGGTCGATGCCCTTGATGACCAGATTATCCTCATACTGTTTCGTGATGCCCTGCAGGCGCACTGATGACATTGGCTCTCCCTTGTTATCCTTTTAATCCCGTGGCCGCCAGGAAGCCGTGGGTGACGCGGCGCTGGAACAGCACATAAGCCAGCGCCACCGGCAGCGCGCCGATCAGCGCCGCCGCCATCAGCTGGGCGTAGCGCACCCCGAAGGCGTCGTAGGTCTGGGTCAGGCCCAGCGGGATCGTCATCATGTCGTTCGAGGTGACGATGATGAAGGGCCACAGGAAGTTGTTCCAGGCGCCGATGAAGGTGACGATCGCCATCGCCCACACGATGTTGCCGGATACCGGCAGATAGACGCTCCACAGGATGCGCAGCGGCCCGGCGCCGTCCATCACGGCCGCTTCGCGAAAGTCGCTTGGCACGGCGTCGAAGAACTGCTTGAACACGTAGATCACCACCGGCGCCACCACCTGGGGCAGCACGATGCCGGCGTAGCTGTTGATCAGGCCGAGCTGGTTCATCATCCGGAACAGCGGCACCAGGAGCGCCTCGAAAGGCACCAGGAAGGCCAGCATGGCGATGGCGAACACCAGGCCGCGGCCCTTGAAGCGCAGCTGGGAAAAGGCATAGGCCGCCATCAGGGACAGCGCCATGGTCACGATCGTCACCAGGAGCGCCACCAGGGCACTGTTGAACAGCCAGCGCCCGACGTTGCCGGCGGCAAGCACCTTGGCGAAGGCTTCCAGGGTCCAGTCCTGCGGCAGCCAGTGGAATACGGCGGACACCGTCTCGTGCTCGGGCCGCAACGCGGTGCTCATGGCCCACAATAGCGGCGCCACCCACATCGCCGCCAGCAGCAGCGCCGCAAGCGCGCCGATGACGGTCCAGCCCACGTTTCCGGGCGCTTTTGCGTGCATCCTCATGCATCCCTCCGCGCCAGCCAGCGCACCAAGGCCGCCTGGGCCAGCGACAGCGCGATCACGATCGCGACGAAAGCCACCGCGATCGCGGCCGCGTACCCCGCATCGCTCTGGGTGAAGGCGGTCTCGTACATGTAGTGCAGCGTGACCCGGGTGGTGTTGAACGGCCCGCCCGTGGTCATGATGTAGGTCTGGCCGAAGATCTTCATCGAGGCGATCAGCTGCAGCACCAGCGCCATCCCTACCACCGGCCGCAGCGCCGGCCAGGTAATGGTGCGAAACAGGGTGAAGCCGCGCGCGCCGTCCAGGCTGGCCGCCTCGTACAGTTCGGCCGGGATGTTGCGCAGGCCGGCCAGGAACATCAGCATGTTGAAGCCCACGGTCCACCAGATGGTGCCGATGGCGACCATCGGCATGGCCCAGGTCAGGTCGGCGAACCAGGCGCGCTGCATGCCGAGCACGTAATTCACTACCCCCGACGACGGCTGCAGCATCCAGTCGGCGATCAGGGTCATGACCGAGATCGGCAGCACATACGGCAGGAAGAAGGCGCCCTGCAGCCAGCCGCTCGCCCGGGTGAAGCGGTTCACCAGCAGCGCCATCAGCAGGCCGAGGGCGGTCAGCGGAATCACCGTCAGCAGCGCGAAGTAGAAGGTGTTGCCGACTGCGGCCCAGAACGAGGGGTCCTGCACCAGCGTGACGTAGTTGTCGATACCGATGAAGGCATTGGTGCGCGTCAGGCTGCTCTCCGTCAGGCTCATGTAGAAGGTATCGAGCGCCGGCAGGAAGAAGAACAGCAGGAAAGCGAGCGCGAAGGGCGCCAGCAGCATCGCCGCCGGCAATCCATCGCCGCGCCTGGCCTGGGTCGAACGGGCAGATGCCATGCTGGCTCCTAGTAGCGCGGCGGGCGCTTCTTGATCATGCGCGCTGCCTCGGTTTCGAACATGCGCAGGGCCTGCGCAGGCGTGAGCTGCGACGACAGCGCCGCCGGCAGGTATTTCGAGGCCATCGCCTCGAGCGGCCCGGCCGCCCCCATGTACCAGGCGTCCGGGTCGTAGATCACGTGGCGCGGCACGTCTGCGTACAGCCGGTTCGGCATCAGGGCCCGGGCAGCCGGCGACTCCGCCACCGGCCGGTAGGCCAGCACGTGCCCGCCCTCGGCCCAGCCGAAGGAGTTCTTGCTCACGAACGCAATGAAGCGCATCACGGCGCGCGCTTTTTCGGGCGACATGGGCCGCCCCTCATTGGCGGGAATGGCGAAGGCGTGCGAATCGGCCCAGACGCTGTCGTTGCCGTACATACGCGGCAGCGGGACGATGCCGTATTCGAAGCCGAGGGTGCCGCTTCTCGTTGCGCGCACCATCTCCGGCACCTCCCACACGCCGTTGATCATGAAGCCGGCGTTGCCACCCATGAACTGGCTGGTGGAGGCCGCGTAGTCCAGGCCCGGCTGGGCGTATCCCTGCTGGAACCAGCGCGCCACGCGCGCCAGCGAATCGACGCCCACCGGGCCGTAGGCGAAGCGCCCGTTCTGGATCAGAGGCGCGTTGCGCTGCGCCAGCATCGAGATCCACAGGCGCCAGATCGCATAGGAACTCTGGCTGCTTTCCATCGTCATGCCGGGCCGCCCGGTGGCTTGGCGCACCGCGCGGAAGGCGTCGTCCAGGGCGTCGATGCCCTGGATCGGCTTGAGCGCGCCGGACGCGTCGAGCAGGCCGGCCTGTCCGACCAGCGTCTTGTTGTAGTAAAGGACCAGCGGATGCAGGTCGAGCGGGATCGCATAGGTGCGACCCAGGTGCTGGGATTTCTGCCACTGGCGCGGATAGAAGTCGCCCGGGCGCAAGCCGCTTGCCGCCAGCTCCGGCGGCGCGATCGCGCGCAGCACGCCGCCGCCGGCCAGGTTGGTCATGCGCGACAGGTGCACGGTGGCGATGTCCGGCCCGGCCCCGACCACCGACGAGGTGATCAGCTTGGTGTAGAAGGGTTCGCCCCACTTGAGCGTGGTGCTGGTGACGCGCACCTCGCGCTGGCTGGCATTGAAACGCTCGACCAGCGCCGACATGCGCGCGCCGTCGCCGCCGCTCAGCAGCGTCCACATGCGCACCTCGATCTGCGCTTTGGCGGACGTGGGCGCGCACAGGGCGCATGCGATCGCCGCGCCGGCGAGGCGCACCGTGAATGGGGTCAAGCCTGTCTCCTGGGTCGTTCTCGTTGGGGTGCCACTGTTTTATCATTAATACTAGCAAATAATTATTAACAAGGGCTGTCCTGTAGGCATCACACCCGAGGGTGTAGAATCCTTCCTTTGCTTGTGGGTCGGGTATGTGGATCGGAGTGTTGTGCGGCCTGCTGGCCGGGGCGATGTGGGGCCTGGTGTTCATCGTGCCGGAGATGCTGGGCGCCTTTTCTCCGCTGGAGCTGGCGGTCGGCCGCTACCTCGCCTATGGCGCGATGGCCTTCGCCCTGCTGCTGCCGCGCCTGAAGTCCCTGTTCGCCACCCTCGTCCCCGCTGACTATGCGGCGCTGGTACGGCATGCGCTGGCCGGGAACATCGTGTACTACATGCTGCTCGCGGCAGGCGTGAAGTACGCCGGCCTTGCTCCGACCTCGCTCATCATCGGCATGGTGCCGGTGGTGGTGACGCTGCTGGGCCGCAAGGACCACGGCGCCCTGCCGCTTCGGCGCCTCGCGCTGCCGCTGCTGCTGGTGGCCGCGGGCATCGCCTGCATCAATGTCGACAGCTTCCTGCATGCCGGCCCGGCGGCGTCCGCGGGCGAGATCGCGCTGGGCGTGGCCTGCGCCGCCGGCGCCCTCCTGTGCTGGAGCTGGTACGCCCTCGACAATGCGCGCTACCTGAAGCGCAATCCGCAATTCTCCAGCGCCCAGTGGTCGGCGCTGTACGGGCTGTCCACCGGCGTGCTCGCCCTCCTCATCGGCGCCGCCAGCTGGCTGTTTTCCGAGCCGGTCCCGGCCACGCCCGCGCGCGACTGGCACCTGTTCTGGACCTGCAATGCCCTGCTGGCGCTGGGTGCCTCGGTGATCGGCAACCAGCTGTGGAACGTGGCGAGCCGCCGCGTGCCGGTCACCCTGTCCGGCCAGTTGATCCTGTTCGAGACCCTGTTCGCCCTGCTCTACGGCTTCCTGTACCGCGCCCAGGGCCCGCGGCCCCTGGAGCTGGCGGCGATCGTGCTGCTCGTCGCGGGCGTGACCTGGTCGGTGCACGCCCATGCCGGCAAGCGGGACGCGTCAGGGCGGGAGGCGCTCGACCCGGACTTCGCCGAAGGTGACGGCATGGCCGGCGCCGCCCATCGCCACCAGACCTAGCCGGAGCTTGCTGCCCAGGCGGTGGGTCCAGGTGCTGCCGCCCACCCAGTTCCCGCCTTGCGCCATCGACCAGGCGGTATAGCGTTCTTCCTTCCCCTCGCGCCGGATGTCGATGCGCAGCCAGGTCCATTCGCCCGGCGTCCCCGCCACCGTGTTGCCGTAGCGTGGATTGCCGCGCTCCACCGGCGCCAGTTCCTTGCCGAATTCCACCTGGCGCAGCCCGTCGTGGGCCAGCTCCACCAGCTTGACGTAGTTGTCGTCGTCGCGCATCACGACCAGGCCGCCCTGTACCGGCTTGGCGCAGCAGTCGAGCGGCGCATCGAGCCGGATGCGCGCCACGATGCGCAGGTCGCCCTCGGGCAGCGTTGTGGCCAGTACCGCGGCGGTGTTGGTGTCCACGTGCAGGTCGGTCTGTTGGGTGGCCATGCGCAGGCCCGGCTGGCCGGTGGACCAGCTGCCGGCGGCCTGCGGACGGATCCAGCTCCAGCGCGGGGCAAGCCGCGCCCCGTCGAAGCGCTCCGTCCAGAGCGGCGTCGCCGCCGGCGTGGGCGATACGGCCGGCACGGGCAGCGCTGCCGCGGCCTGTCCGGCCACGATGCTTGGCGCGCGCTGCGGCGTGTCCGACGGGCCCGCGCCGCGGTTGATCAGGGGCCAGCCGTCGACCCAGTCGATCCGGTCGAGCAGCAGCGGACGGCGGGTCAGCTTGTCCTCGACGCTGAAATAGCCCTGGTTGCGGTCGACCGCATGGTAGAAGGTCCACCACTGGCCGGCCGCGTCCTCGAACACGGTATTGTGGCCGGCGCCCACCCAGCGGTTGCCGTTCTGGGCCAGCACCGGCGTGCCGCCCACGCGCGCGGCTGCCATGTCGTTTCCTTCGCGGTCGAGGAAAGGCCCCTCGGGACTGGTGGCGCGGCCGACAAAGAGGGCATAGCCGGTCAAGGGTCCACGGCAGCAGTCGGTGCTCGAGGCGAACAGGTACCAGTACTTGCCGGCCTTGACCACCTCAGCGCCCTCGTAGCGGTTGGCGGCGCCGATCCGCACCGGGTCGCCCTCGACCCGCAGGCCGTCCTTCGAGAGGCGCTGCACGAACAGCCCGCCGCCATAGCTGCCGTAGTACAGGAAGCGGTCGCCCTGGTCGTCCTCGACCACGTCGGGGTCGAAGGTCCAGTGGAAGTTGCAGCCGGCGCCGGCGCGGCGCGGCGCCACCACCAGGCGCTCGGCGGGACGCCAGGGTCCGGCCGGCGAAGCGCTGGTGGCGACCGCGATCCCGCTATCCGACTCGCAGCCCTTTTCCGGACTGTGGCGGTCGGCCACGTCGGTGACGGTGAAGTACAGGTAATAGCTGCCGTTCTGGTAGACCGGCTCCGGCGCCCACAGGCCGGACTTCGGCCCGGCCAGGCCGAGCGGGCGCTGGTCGAAGGAATCGCGCACGAAATACCAGTTGACCAGGTCCACCGAGCGGTAGACCGGCATCATCCGGAATTTCCAACCGTTGCCCTCGCGCTCCTTGCGGCTGACCGGGTCCATGGTGCAGTACATGTACCACACCGTCGGGGAGGAGGTGCGGTCGCGCAGCAGGGACGGGTCGGCGCAGCTTTCGGCCAGGCTGCCGTCGGCCAGACGCAGCGGCAAGGGGTTGGTGTAGGTCGCCGAATGCGTGGCCGGCTGGGCGCCTGCGCCGGCAGCGGCCAGTAGCAGTGCCCCTGCCCATCCTGGAAGGAAGCGTGTCATGCAGTCTCCTCGTCATACGCCGTGCGGACGGCGCCTATGTTGTTGACCGAAAATTAAGTCAAAACAAGCGTCCTGTGGCGCACGCGTGACGCCGGGGCTGGGGCCGAGATTGTCAAATTTACCATGCCAGATCCCCGAACGTTGTAGCACCCTGCTATTTTCGTTCAATTACGTTTTGTAGGACTATTGCCCGTGGTCACTACCTGCTAGACTTCCGAAGCTGCATCCCTCAATGCAACTAGATTGCCATAAAAGAACAATAGGGATGCAAGGCGGCATGATCCGCCAACAAGAAAAACCTAGGGGAAGTCCTTCATGACAGTAAAGCAGGTCCGTCCGGCACAGAAGCTGCTGGCCGTCGCAGTATCGGGTATTGCCTGGGGCCTGGGCTGTGCCCCCGCCGTCCAGGCGCAGGAAACGCCAGCCATCCAGGAACAGAACAACGCCGTCCCGGAAGTCGTGGTCACGGCGCAGCGCACCGTCTCCACCGCCTCGCGCACCCCGGTCGCCATGAGCGTGCTCCAGGGTGAGCAGCTGCGCGAACTCGGCGCCGACAATCCGGCATCGCTGGGCGCGCGCCTGCCCAACGTGCACGTCGACCAGGCCTTCTCGGGCCTGCGCGTGACCATCCGCGGCATCAGCAACAACGACACCACCGACAAGGGCGACCCGTCGGCCGCCTTCATGCAGGACGGCGTGTACATCGCGCGCCCCGCCGGCCAGACCGCCAATTTCCTCGACGTCGACCGCATCGAAGTGCTGCGCGGACCGCAGGGCACCCTGTATGGCCGCAACACCACGGCCGGCCTGGTGAACGTGATCTCGAACGCACCGACCGCCCAGCTGGAAGGCCGCGTCGCTCTCGAGGCGGGCAGCTACGGCAACCGCAAGCTCGAAGGCGTGGTCAACGTTCCGGTGAACGATGCCCTGGCCCTGCGCGCCGCCGTTAGCACCCGCAAGCAGGATCCCTTCCTGCGCAACGGCCAGGGCACGCGCTTCAAGCCCGGCATGGACCGCGACGACCGCGATGCGCGCCTGAGCGCCAGGCTGGCGCTCGGCCGCGATGCCGCGCTGCTGCTGCGTTACGACCATAGCGAAGCCACCAACAACAACGACCGCTTCGTCCCGGACACCAATTTCTACACCGGCGTCGCCGCCGGCGCCCCAAGCTGGCGCGACACTTCTACCGACGAACGCCTGAGCATGGGCTTTCGCCCGGCGAACATCGCACCGGTGCAAGGCATGCAGGACCGCCGCGCGCGCGGCCTGCTGGCCGACCTGAGCTGGAACCTGGGCCCGGCCACCCTCTACTACCTCGGTTCGCGCCGCGAACTCGACCAGCAGATGGTGAACAACTATTATTACCGGATCTCCCCGGCCATCGCGCTCGGCGTGATCAACAGCTACGATGGGGCCAACACCCAGGATTCGCACGAGCTGCGCCTGGCCACCCACGGCAGCGGTCCGCTCAGCGCCCAGGGCGGCCTGTATTACTTCAGCGAAGAATCCGACACCCGCTACGCCTTCCAGGGCCTGCGCCCGGTCGGCCTGCCGCCGTATTACGCCTTCCCGCTGGTGACCGAGGCCGCCAGCCGCGCTGTGTTCGGGCAAGTCACCTGGCGCGCCGGCGAGAGCCTGCGCCTGAGCGCCGGCGCGCGCCGCACCCTCGACCACAAGTGGCGTGTCGGTTCGACCGACTTCCAGCAGGGCCCAAGCTTCAATCCGGCCACCGACCGCCGCCTGCTGAACGCCGCCGACCTGTCGACTGCGCGCACCACCTGGCGCCTGGGCGCGGAATTCGACCTCGCCCCATCCACCCTGGCCTACCTGAGCCTGGCGACCGGCTACAAGGCCGGGGCCTTCAACGACGGTTGCGTGGCCGGCACCTCCGCCCTCGGCATCCCCTGCCCGGCAGCCGCCGCGGTCACGCCCGAGTTCCTGTATTACCAGCCGGAAGAACTGCGTGCCTGGGAAGCCGGGCTGAAGTCGCGCCTGCTCGGCGGCCGCCTGACGGTCAATGCCAGCGCCTTCCACTACAACTACACCAACCTGCAGCTCACCGGCAATGCGATCGTCGCCGGCGCCCCGCGTCTGCTGACCCGCAACGCCGGCGCCGCGCGCAGCCGCGGCATCGAGCTCGATGGCGAGCTGCGCGTCGGCAGCGGCGGCCGCCTCCAGTACGGCCTGACCCTGCTCGACGCCCGTTACGTCAGCTACATGGCGACGCCGACCGTGTCCTGGGCCGGGCGCAAGCTGGACCGGGCGCCGAGCCATGTGTTCACGCTCGGCTACCAGCAGCGCTTCCCCCTGGCCGGCGGCCAGCTCACCGGCGGTCTGTTCGCACGCGCCAGCGGCGAGTACGTGCTGGCGGTCCCGAGCCAGCTCCTGACCTACCGCGTGCCGTCGCATACCAGCACCGACGCCACGCTGGCGTGGGGGCCGGCGGGCAGCAGCTGGAGCATTCTGGCGCGCGTGCGCAATATCGAGAACAAGGTGCGGCCGTCGATCATCGACAGCTTCGGCATGACCACGCCGACCGCGCCGCGCACCGCCGACCTGCGTCTCGACCTGCGTTTCTGAGGAAAGGCCGGACACCCGTCCGGCTTTTTTTTTTCGTGAACCACTCGCTGGAGCCTGAATGAAGCGCAACGCTGTGCACCCGATGTCCTCCCCGCTGCGCGCCGGCATGGCCGGTGCGACCGTCCTGCTCCGCGCCGCCTGCGTGGCCTGGCGCAGCCTCATGCTGCTCGCCATCGCGGCGCTGCCGGCCCTGGTGCTGGTGCTGTTTTCCCAGGGTGTCCACGCAGCGGGGAGCGAAGCGCTGGTGCTCGGGCCGCACACGCGCAGCATCGATACCTGGTCCGCCACCACGGTGCTGGTCGACGAGGGCGGCAAGCTCGACGCCGCCGCGGCGCTCGCCGTTACCGGCCGTTACGCCCGGCCGGACACCGCGCGCGGCGTCCTCGCGCTGATCCAGGATCCGCACTGGGTGCGCATCCCCTTGCGGGTAGAAGCTGGCGCGCCGCACGACTGGGTGGTGCAGATCGACTTCGGCATCCTCGACCAGGTCGAGTTCTACCTGGAAGACGGCGGCCGCCTGCGCAAGCTCGCCAGCAGCGGACGCCGCCTGGCCGAGGATGGCGCACTCAAGGGCCGGGTCCCTGCCGTCGCCCTCAGGCTCGAGCCGGGCGCCGACTACACGCTGCTGGTGCGGGTGTTCGCCAGAGGGCCGCGCGTGGCCCCGATCAGCATCATGCAGCCGGACGCCTACCAGCGCGCCGCGCTCGGCGAGCAGATGCTGCAGGGCCTGCTGCTCGGCATCGCCCTCTGCCTGATCGCCTACAGCCTCGGTCAATGGTTCGCCCTGCGCGAGCCGCTGTATGGCAAATACGCGATGTACGTGGGCGGCCTGACCCTGTATGGCCTGGTCTGGTTCGGCCTGGGCGAGCAATTCCTGTGGCGCGGCCATGAGTGGTTCAGCAAGCACGTGATGGGGCTGTCGTCGCAGATCGCCTCGGCCGGCGCCTACCTGTTCGTCGAACAGATCCTGGCGCGCCCGGGCATGGACCGGCGCTTCAGCCGCATCATGAAGGGCGGCGCCGCATTGTGCATCCTGGCCGGCGTGCTGTGGTGCCTGGGCCTGCTCGACCACCGGATCCTGATCGTGTTCACCATGACGGTCGGCGCCGCGCCGATGTTCATCGGCCTGCCCGGCGCCTGGCGCCGCATGCGCGCCGGCGACGAGATCGGATTCTACTTCCTGTTCAGCTGGCTCTTCAGCGCCGGCGGCGCCGTGGTGCAGGCCCAGCTGGCGGCGGGCGTCCTGCCGGCCAACTTCTGGACCCTGCACTCGCTGCAACTGGGCGTCACCATCGACATGCTGATGTTCATGCGCATGATCAGCCTGCGCAGCAAGGCGACCCAGCAGGCCATGCTGCGCGCCGAAGCGGAAGCGCGCATGAAATCGGAGTTCCTGGCCAACATGAGCCATGAGATCCGCACCCCGATGAACGCCATCATCGGCATGAGCCGCCTGGCCCTGATGGGCGAGGCGCCGCCCAGGCTGCGCAACTACCTGTCCAGGATCCTGGGCGCCGGCGAACACCTGCTGGGTTTGATCAACGACATCCTCGACCACGCCAGGATGGAAGCCGGCAAGCTGGCGATCGAGAAGCTGCCCTTCGACCTGAACGAGATGCTCGAGCACCTGGCGAGCGTCATCAGCATCAAGAGCGACGCCAAGGGCGTGGAACTGGTCTATCGGGTCGGCGCCGGGGTGCCGCAGCAGCTGGTGGGCGACCCGCTGCGCCTGGGACAGGTGCTGGTCAACCTTGCCGGCAACGCCGTCAAGTTCACCGAGCGCGGCGAAATCGTCGTGGCGGTCGAACTGCTGGAGCGCCACGACGGCAGCGTGACGCTCGAATTCTCGGTGACCGACACCGGCATCGGCATGAGCCCGGAGCAGATCGGGCGCCTGTTCCAGTCCTTCACCCAGGCCGACAGTTCGACCACCCGCAAGTACGGCGGCAGCGGCCTGGGCCTGTCGATTTCGCGCCAGCTGGTCGAGCTGATGGGCGGCCGCATCGCCGCCGCCAGCACGCCGGGCGCCGGCAGCCGCTTCGCCTTCACGGCGCCGCTCGGCCTCGCCGAAGGCCAGGGTGCCGTGGCCGCGCGCCCTGCCTCACTGTCGAGCGTGCGTGCGCTGGTGGTGGACGACAGCGCCACCGCGCGCGCCGCGCTGGCCGAAATGCTGGGCAGCCTGGGCGTGCGCGCCGACACCGTGGCCTCGGGCGACGCATGCCTGGCCGCGCTGGCGCAGGCCGAGGATGCCGGCCTGCCGTACGGCGTGGTCCTGATGGACTACCTGATGCCGGGCCTGAACGGCGTCGAGACGATCCGCCGCATCCACCAGGGCGGTCGCGGCGCCGGCGCCACCCCGCCCCCGGCCATCCTGATGGTCTCGGTGTGCACCCGCGACACCGTGCTGGAACAGGAAGGCGAGCTGGCGGTCGACGCCTTCCTGCACAAGCCGGTCGGCCCGGCGCTGCTGTACCACAGCCTGCTGCAGGCGCTGCACCCGCAGCTCGGCCTGCCGGATACGGGCGCCGTCGCCGCACCAGGCATCCCTTCGCTGGCCGAGCTCCCGCGCCTGGACGGCGCCCGCATCCTGCTGGCCGAGGACAATGCCAACAACCGCGAGGTGGCCCTGGACTTCATGGCCGCGGCGCGCATGCAGGTGGACGTCGCCTTCAATGGCGTGGACGCGGTACGCATGGCCTTGGAGGGCGACTACGACCTGGTGCTGATGGACATCCAGATGCCGGGACTCGACGGCCTGGACGCGACCCGCGCCATCCGCCAGTCCCCGCGCATGCGTGACCTGCCGATCGTGGCGATGACTGCACACGCCCTCCCCGGCGACCGCGTGAAGAGCCTGGAAGCCGGCATGAACGACCACGTCACCAAGCCGATCGATCCCGACCTGCTGTTCTGCACCCTGCTCAAATGGATCGATCCGGCGCGCCTGGCCGGCCGCCCGCTGCCGCTCCAGGCTGCCGCACAGGCCGGGCTGGAAGCGGCCGAGGACGCGGCGGCGCTGGCGGCCCTGCCCGCCGTGCCGGGACTGGACTGGCGCCAGGCGCTCGACAAGGTCGATGGCCAGCGCGGCCGCCTGGAAAAGCGCGCCAGCAGCTTCGTGCGCGAGTACGCCGACGCCCCGCGCATGCTGCGCGAAGCGCTCGGCGCCAGCGACCACCAGGGCCTGCAGTCGCTCGCCCACAACCTGAAGTCGAGCGCCGCCTATGTCGGCGCCTTCGAGCTGGCAGCGGCCGCGCATCGCCTCGAGCAGGACCTGCGCAGCGGCCAGGCCGGGCGCCTCGCGGTCCAGGTCCCGGGCCTGGTGAACGCGGCGGAAACCGTGCTGGCGGCCCTGGCCCGGCTGGCCGAGGCGGCGCAGCCGAGGGCAGCCGATCCGGCCAGGCCGCCGGCGCGGCCGGCGCTAACCGCGCTGGTGCTGCGCCTGCGGCTGCTGCTGGAGGCCGACGATGCCCGCGCCGAGGACGCGCTGGGCGAACTCGAGCTCCTCCTCGCTGGCGGCGCCCACGGCGACATCCTGGCCAGGCTGCGGCGCGCGGTGCAGGACCTGGAATACGAGGCCGCCCTGGCGCCCCTGGCACAACTGCTTGCCGGCCTTGAACTGAACATGGAGGACGCGGCATGAACGGCGTGGAGATGCAGAAGGTGCTGGTCGCCGACGACGACGCGGTCAACCGCGACGTGCTGGGCGAGCTCCTCAAGCCCGAGTACACCGTGCTGCTCGCGAAGAACGGCGCGCAGACCCTGGAGCGCGCGATGCGCCACCTGCCCGATTTGATCCTGCTCGACGTCCTGATGCCGGACATGGACGGCTACGAGGTGCTGCGCCGGCTGCGCGCCGACCCGCTGACCGAACACATCGCCGTGATCTTCATCTCCGGCCTGGACCGGCCGGAAGACGAAGCCAACGGCCTCAAGATGGGCGCCGCGGACTACATCACCAAGCCCTTCAACCAGACCGTGGTGATGGCGCGCGTGGCCCTGCACCTGCAGGTGGTGCGCCAGCGCCGGATGCTGGAGCGGCTCGCGAACATCGACGGCCTGACCGAGCTGGCCAACCGGCGCCGCTTTGACGAGGTCTTCGCGCTCGAATGGCAGCGTGCGCGCAGGTCCGGCCGGCCGCTGTCCCTGGCCCTGCTGGACGTCGACGCCTTCAAGCAGTACAACGACCGCTACGGCCACCCGGCCGGCGACCGTGCGCTGCGCGCCGTGGCGCGGCTGGCTGCCGCTGCGACGCGCCGGCCGGCCGACCTGGCGGCGCGTTACGGCGGCGAGGAGCTGGTCCTGCTGCTGCCCGAAACCGGCGCGGCCGAGGCATGCCAGCTGGTGTCGCAGATGCTGCTTGCCGTGGCCGCCCTGTCGATCGCACACGAAACATCCGGCGTGGCGCCGGTGCTGACCGCCAGCGCCGGCGGCGCCACCCTCGAGCCCAGTGGCACCGAGACCGCATCAGGTCTGTTCGACGCCGCCGACGCCGAGCTGTACCGCGCCAAGCAGGCCGGCCGCAACCGCGTCATCTGGCGCGAGGCCGCACCCGGCGGCGTGCCCTACCCGCTCCATCGCCACCCGCTGTAAGGCCACTTGCCAACAATCTCCGCTCGACCCTTCGCACGTTCATCTTCATGCAAGCTGCATACCGCACACTCATCTTCCTGCTGGCGCTGTTGTTCTCCGCGCTGGCGGCGCTCCCCGCGAACGCGGCCACGGTGCTGCTCACGCGCGACCTCGCGCGCGCCGAGGCCTGGCCGGCGCTCACCATCCTGCGCGATCCCGGCGGCAAACTGAGCGCTGCGGACGCGCTGGCGCGCGGCAAGGAATTCGAAGCGCCGCGCACCGCCTACGGCACCCTCGGGATGCAGCCCGGCGCGACCTGGGTGCGCATCCCGCTAAGGGTCGCGCCGGACGCTGGCGATGGCTGGGTCATGCAGGTCGACTTCGCCCTGCTGGACGAGGTCGACGTCCACCTGGCGGGGCCGCAGGGATTGCGCCACGTGGCCAGCATGGGCCGGATGCAGCAAGCCGCCGGCGACAGCCTGAAGGGCCGGGTCCCGAGCGCGGTGCTGCGCCTGGCTCCCGGAAACGAATACACCGTACTGCTGCGGGTCGCCTCGCAAGGCCCGAAGATCCTGCCGATCAGCTTCATGCAGCCGCATGCCATGCTGTCCGACGCGCTCGGCGAGCAGATCCTGCAGGGCTTGCTGCACGGGCTGCGCATCACCCTGTTCGTGTATGCCATCGCCCAGTGGCTGTCGCTGCGCGAGCCCCTGTTCGGCAAGTACGCCCTGCAGGCGGGCGGCGTGACCGTCTATTCGGCGTGCTGGTTCGGCACCGCCGGCCAGTACCTCTGGCCCGGGAACGCCTGGATGCTGGAGCACGGCGCCGGCATCGCGTCCATCCTCGCATCCTGCGGCGCCTACCTGTTCGTCGAGCAGTCGCTGGCCCGCCCCGGACAGGACCGCATCTTCAGCCGGCTGATGAAAACGCTCGCCGGCCTGTGCCTGGTCACGGCCGCCGGCTTCGCACTGGGCCTGATCGACCATGAACGCCTGGTCCTGATCGTCGGCACCCTCGGCATCCTGCCGATGCTGTGCGGCCTGCCCGGCGCCCTGCGCCGGGCCCGCGCCGGGGACCCGGTCGGCGGCTACTTCCTGGTCGGCTGGGGCGTCGCCTTCGTGGCCGCCTTCGTCACCGCGCAGCTCATCAACGGCAAGCTGCCGGCCAACTTCTGGACCATGCACGCCCTGGTGTTCGGCAGCACCTTCGACATGCTGGTGTTCATGCGCATCCTCGGCCTGCGCACCAAGGCCATGCAGACCGCGATGCTGCGCGCCGAGGAAAGCACCCGCATGAAGTCGGAGTTCCTAGCCAACATGAGCCACGAGATCCGCACCCCCATGAACGCCATCATCGGCATGAGCCGCCTGGCCCTGATGCGCGATCCTTCCCCGGCCCTGCGCAACTACCTGGACAAGATCCTGGGCGCGAGCGAGCACCTGATGGGCATCATCAACGACATCCTCGACTTCTCGCGCATCGAGGCCGGCAAGCTGGCGATCGAAAAGGTGCCTTTCGCGCTCGACGACATGCTCGACCAGCTGGCCAGCCTGACCGACGTGAAACTGGAGTCCAAGGGCATCGAGCTGGTGTTCCGGGTCGGCCCCGGGGTGCCGCAGCAGCTGGTGGGCGACCCGCTGCGCCTGGGCCAGGTCCTGATCAACCTGGCCGGCAACGCGGTGAAATTCACCGAACGGGGCGAGATCGTGGTGGGGGTCGAGGTCTTGAAAAGCGACGCGCAGGGCGTGACCCTGGCATTTTCCGTCACCGATACCGGCATCGGCATGACGCCGGAACAAACCATGCGCCTGTTCCAGTCCTTCAGCCAGGCCGACAGCTCGACCACCCGCAAGTACGGCGGCACCGGCCTGGGCCTGTCGATCTCGCGCCGGCTGGTCGAGCTGATGGGCGGCGAGATCACGGTCAGCAGCACGCCGCAGGTCGGCAGCTGCTTCCGCTTCACGCTGCCCCTGGACCTGCCCGCGGACCCGGCAGGAACGAACGCGCCGCGCCCGGTCCTGCTGGCGGACATGCGCGCCCTGGTGGTGGACGACAGCGCCAGCGCACGCTCCGCCCTGGCCGAGATGCTCGGCGCCCTCGGCGTGCGCGCCGACACCGCGGCGTCGGGCGAGGAAGCACTGGCCCTGCTGGCGCGCGCCGCGCAGGACGACCGGGCCTACCGTGTCGTGCTGATGGACTACCGGATGCCGGGCCTGGACGGAGTCGAGACCATCCGCCGCATGCGCACGGATGCGCCGTCCGCGCAACTGCCGGCGATCCTGATGATCTCGGCCACTACCCGCGAAGCGGTCATGGAGGAACAGGGCGCCCTGCCGGTCGACGCCTTCCTCCACAAGCCGGTCGGGCCGGCGCTGCTGTACCACAGCCTGCTGCAGGTGCTGGATCCGCAGCCTGGAGCCGGCCCGGTCCAGGGCCGGACGCAGGTCATGGCCGAGCTGCCGCGCCTGGACGGCGCACGCATCCTGCTGGCCGAGGACAATGCCAACAACCGCGAGGTCGCGCTCGACTTCATGGCCGCCGCGCGCATGCAGGTGGATGTCGCCTTCAACGGCGTCGACGCCGTGCGCATGGCGCTGGCGGGCGACTATGACCTGGTGCTGATGGACATCCAGATGCCCGAGATGGACGGCCTGGGAGCCGCGCGCGAGATCCGCAGCCATGCGCGCCTGCGCGAGCTGCCGATCGTGGCCATGACCGCGCATGCGCTGCCTAGCGACCGCGCGCTGAGCCGCTCGGCCGGCATGAACGACCACGTCACCAAGCCGATCGATCCGGACCTGCTGTTCTGCACCCTGCTGAAGTGGATCGATCCGAGTCGGCTGCAGGGCCGGCCGCTGTCCCTTCCGGCAGCCCTTGCACCCTTGCCGCCCCACATGCCGCTGACGGAACCGGCCTTGCCGGCCCTTCCCGGCATCGACTGGCGCCTGGCGCTGGAAAGCGTCGGGGGCAGCCGCAGCCGCCTGCAGAAACGGGCCGGCAGCTTCGTGCGCGAATACGGCACGGCGCCCGCCATCCTGCGCGAGTCGCTGGAGCTGGGCGACTACCCGCGCCTGCAGTCGCTGGCGCACAACCTCAAGTCGGGCGCGGCCTATGTGGGCGCGCTCGACCTGGCCGGTAGCGCCAGCCGCCTGGAACAGGACCTGCGCAGCGGCCAGCTCGAGCGCATCGGGGTGCAGGTGCCGGCACTGGTGGCCGCGACCGAAGCGGTGCTGGCCGGCCTGGCCCCGGTGGCGTCGGCCGCCCTGCCCGGGCCCGCCGGTCCGGCCGCCCTTGCCGCCGTACTCGGCCGCCTGGAAGCCTACCTGCGCAGCGACGATGCCCGCGCCGAGGATGCGCTGGGCGAGCTCGAATCCTTGCTGGCCGCGAACGGCCGCGCGGCGCCGCTTGCCGAGGCGCTGGCCGCGCTGCGGCGTGCGGTGGCGGAGCTCGAGTATGCGGCCGCGCTGGCGCCGCTCGATGTGCTGGCGGCGCAACTGGCGCCGGACGCGGCCTGATGGCGAGGGTGGCTCAGCCGCGGCAGACCAGGCCGAAGCGGGTCGCCTCGCAGCCGCGCTTGAGGCAGGCGGTGGCGTGATAACCAGCCGCGCGGCATAAACGCAGGGTTTCGGCCAGCGGGCTTTCCGGATCGGGCTGTTCGGCAGACACGGTGCGCGTGGGCGGGGCCGGCGCCGGGGCCGCTACCCGTTCGCGCGCCGGCTTGGGCGGCTGCTTTTTCGGTTCCGGACGTGTCGGTTTTGCGGAAGCCGCGGCCGCAACGCGGCGTTCCTGTACGCGCTTGGCCGCCGGCTTTGGCGCAGGCGGCTTGGCGACGGCTTTCGGGGGCGCGGCGGGCGGCGCGACCGCTGCCGGCGCTGAGCTTTCAATCTCTGCGCTGCCCGACGCCGCGGCCACCGGCACATTGTCGACCAGGTCGGCAGGTGGCGGCGCCGCTTCGACCGGCGCCGTGGCCACCGGCGCCGGCGTCAACAATCTCAGCGGCGGACGGGCGTCGGCTTCCGGTTCGGAGGCGGGAGCCGCAGCCGGCACCGCCGGCGGCGCCGGATTCTCCTGGGCCGGCGTGTGGTCGGCCACGACCGCCAGCGTCGATTCCACGCGGGTTTCCTGCACCATCCACGCCGCCGTACCGGCCACCGCCACGACCGCGGCCAGGCCGACGGTCCAGCCCAGGGCCTTGCGGCCCCAGCGCTCGGTCCAGGGCGGCGGTTCCGGCTGCAGCGGTATCGACCAGTCCGGCTCGCGGCTGGAGAAAGAGGCGAACTCGGGCGAAACGCGCGGGGCGGCCCGCGGTGGCTCCGGTGCACCCGACGGCGCCATGCTGGGTTCGACACGGGGCGGCACGAAGGTCGGCGCCGGCGCCGCTTGGGGCGGCGGCGGCGCAGGTGCTTCGACTGGCGCACGGCTGCGCCAGACGCCGCCGCGCTGGCGAACGGGGGTCTCCGGCGCGCCGGCCGGCGCTGGGGCATGGGGTGGCGCGACCTCGGCCTGTGGCTGCGGCGCCGGCGGCGGCGCAGCCTGGACGCGGCGCACTGGGCGTACCGGCACAGCGGACTGGCTGTCGCCGAAGTCTTCCAACAATCGGTTCTTCATGGGCGGGACCTGCTTGCGAACAGGTCGAGTGTAGCCGAATCACCGGAATCCTGCGTGCTGCGGTGCGGCATGCGCACCACAACCGGCCTGCATGCCGCTCAGGCCTTGGCCGGCCGGTGCGTGACGACGCGGTAGATGTACCAGGCCAGCAGGATGCCGAAAATACCCTTCGACACCGGATCGACGTACTTGCCCACCTGTTCGTAATTGCTTTCAAGCAGGAAGCCGGCCCCGGTCAGGATCCCCGTCCAGGCCAGCGAACCAATCGTCGAATACAGCAGAAACTGGGCCCAGGACATGCACGCCAGCCCGGCCGGCACCGAGATCAGGGTGCGGATCGCCGGGATCAGGCGCCCGAACAGCACCACCGAGCGGCCGTGGCGATCAAACGCGGCGATCGCCTTGTCGATGTCTTCGCTGCCGACCGTCATCCAGCGCGCGTGCCGGTCGGCGAAGGCCTTCAGGCGTTCCTTGCCGTACTTGCGTGCGCCCCAGTACCAGGGCAAGGCCCCGGCGATCGAGCCCGCCGTGCCCGCGACCAGTACGCCGACCAAGTTGAGGTCGCCACGTGCGACGACGAAGCCGGCAAAGGGCATGATCAGCTCGGACGGAATCGGTGGAAAGATGTTTTCGAGGGCCATCAGCAGGAAAACGCCGATGTAGCCGCTCTTCTCCAGGAAGCTGGTGATGAATTCGAACATGGTGGATCGCTGGTTGAAAGGACGGATTCCACACTAGCATGTTGTCAAGAACACTAGCGCTCGCCTGTGGCCGGACGGCGTATGTGGCGCCTGGCACGCCACTCCGTTACCATGCAAAGATTCCCTCTTGGAATTCCGACAACAGGACAAAGGACCGCAATTGCTGAAGCTCAGCCTGGACGCACTCGAAATCGTCGAAACCATTGCCCGCAAGGGCTCGTTCGCTGGCGCCGCGAAAGAACTGTTCCGCGTCCCCTCCACCATCTCCTACACGGTCGCGAAACTCGAAGAAGACCTGGGCGTGCGCCTGTTCGACCGCTTCGGCCCGAAAGTGGCCCTGACGGCGGCCGGCAAGGAGTTGCTCAAGGAAGGCCGCTACCTGCTGCGCGCGGCGGGCGACCTGGAGTCGCGCGTGCGCCGGGTTGCCTCCGGCTGGGAGACCGAGCTGACGATCGGCATGGATTCGATGCTCGCGCCAAGCGGCCTGCAGCCCGACATCGAAGCCTTCTACGAAGTGGCCGACCAGACCCGGCTGCGCCTGGTGAGCGAGGTACTGTCCGGCACCTGGGACGCCCTGCTCGACCGCCGGGTCGACCTGCTGGTCGGCGCGGCCGGCGAAGGCCCCTCGGGTGGCGGCTACACCGCCGAGCCCCTGGGCGCCAGCCGCTTCGTGTTCGCGGTGGCGCCCGGCCACCCGCTGGCCGCCATCGATCGCCCGCTGGAAAAGGCCGACCTGCTGGACTACCGCGCGGTCGCGGTCTCGGATTCGGCGCGCCAGCTCGGTCCGCGCACGGTGGGTCTGCTGTTCGGCCAGGACATGCTGGCGGTGCCGGACATGGAGACCAAGTTCGCCTTCCAGCTGCGCGGCATCGGCTTCGGCTTCCTGCCCGAGTCCTGGGCCCGGCCCGCGATCGAGGCCGGCCTGCTGGTGGAAAAGGAGGTGGTCGAGCCCAAGCCGGACGAGACCTTCTACCTGGCCTGGCGCAGCGGCGAGGAAGGCGCGGCGCTGGCCTGGTGGCTCAAGCGCATGCGCGAGCAGTCACCCTTCGCGCGCCTGATCGCGCGCCACTGCCACGAGGCGCACCTGAAGGTTCAGCTCGAGGATCAGGCCGGCCGAACGAAATAGACGAAGGTGCTCTTCGGGTACAGGTGGCGGTAGACCGGGCGCGCCAGCGTCTTGAGCGCCGACTTCGGTTCCACCCAGCCGCTGCTGGCGTTGTACAGCTTGCGCAGCGATGGACGCAGCGGCACCAGGCCGGCTTCGCGGCCCAGCGCGATCAAGGAATCGTAGGTGAAGGCATTGATGTGCTCGAAGGGGGCGATGGCCATGATGTCGTCCGGACTCAAGGCCCCGAAGTCCCTGGCGCCAAGCAGCTTGCGGATTGACTTCGCGGAGTTCGGTACGCTCAGCTTCACCAGGCCGCCCGGCCGCAGTGCGCCGGCAAGCGTTTTCAGCGTGTCGCCGGGCTCGAGCAGGTGCTCGAAGACCTGTTCCGTATTAATGAAATGAAATTCGTCGCGCGGCAGCGCGCCGGCATCGACCACCGGGATGCCGACCGACTTCGCATAATCGATCCGCACCTGCGACAGCTCGGCGCCGCACACGTCGACCCCGTAGGCGCCGGCCATCTTCGCCCACTCGGCCCAGCCGAAGCCGAAATCGAGGGCCTTGATGCTGCCCGGACGCACGCGGAAATGGTCGAGCATGAACTGCACCTGCTCGGCCAGGTAGCGGTAGTCGTCCAGGCCCCAGCGCGCCGCCACCGCTTCGCGTTCGGTGGCCGGCAACCAGCGGTCGTAGATTTCCTCGAGCAGTTCGGGCGCCGGCACCTGGGCCTGGAAAGCCAGGCCGCAGTGTTCGCACTGGGCCAGCTCGTAGTCGTAGCCGGTGAACTCGCGCTCGACCCGGCGCCCGTAGTGGTCCCGCATGTAGCGGCTGATGCCGGGGCTGTCCAGGGGTTCGCGGTACAGCGTGCGGGTGGACGTATGCCGGCAACCGGGACATTGCCCGCGCTTGAACAGCAGGGGATGGGATGAATCAGGCATGGCGGCCTCCGCAGTCGATACAGGGTTACTGCTGACAAGCGGATGGTATGCCAATGGCCCGCGCCCTGCCATGGCGCGTCAATCGTGCGCGGGTAATTCAGGCCGCCTGGGTCTCGATGCGGATGGCGCCCGACAGGGTCTTGTGCACGGGGCACTTGTTGGCGATGTCGGTCAGGCGCTGGCGCTCCTCGGGCCCGAGCGCGCCCACGTACTCGATGTGGCGCTGGAAGGCGTAGCCGCCGTCCAGCGGACCGTGGGTGATGCGCACCCGCACGTCCTCCAGCGCCAGCCCCTTGCGGCGGGCATACATCGTCACCGTCAGCGTGGTGCAGGCCGCCAGCGCCGCGGCCAGCAGGTCGTGCGGCTCGGCGCCGCTGTCTTCGCCGCCGAAGGCTTCCGGCGCGTCGCTCAGCAGCTGGTGCCTGCCGATCGTGATCACCTGCTGCAGCTTGCCCTCGCCTTTTTGTGCAGTCACTTCCATCGCATTCCCCCGTCTCGTGAATGGCGCGGGCGGTCCCGCGCCTTGTTGCTCAGTTGGGCAGATCGAACACCAGGATCTCGGCCGCCTCGGCCTGCTCGAGCCGCACGGCATCCTCGTCGGTAATCTTGAGCGCGTCGCCGCCCTGCAGTTGCACGCCGTTGACCGTGGCGCGGCCGCGGATCACGTGGACGTAGGCCTGGCGTCCGGCAGCCAGCGCGTGGCTCAGCGCATCGCCGCCGTTCATGATCGTGGCGTAGATCGAGGCATCCTGGCGCATCGACACCGAACCTTCACGGCCGTCGTTCGAGGCGATCAGGCGCAGGCGGCCCTGCTTCGAGGCGGCGTCGAAATGCTTCTCCTCGTAGCCCGGCGGCTCGTCGGTGGTGTTCGGCTCGATCCAGATCTGCAGGAAATGCACGCCCTCATCCTTCGAGTGGTTGTACTCGCTGTGGACCACGCCGCTGCCTGCGCTCATGCGCTGCACGTCGCCGTAGCGCAGCACCGAACCGTTGCCCATGCTGTCCTTGTGCTCCAGCGCGCCTTCCAGCACATAGGAGATGATTTCCATGTTGCGGTGGCCGTGCGAGTCGAAACCGCGGCCCGGGGAGACGTGGTCCTCGTTGATGACGCGCAGCGGACCGAAACCCATGTGTTTCAGGTCGTAGTAGTGGCCAAACGAGAAGCTGTGCTGGGATTTGAGCCAGCCGAAGCTGGCGGCGCCGCGTTCATTGCTTTTACGTACGTTCAACATGGTGTTCTCCTTGTGTATTGGGTGAGCATCGAAGGCCTTGATCATCGGCGTTGTGCTTCCTGTAAGCCGTTGCGCCGCTGCCGTTCGATGCGATGGAGCCATTATGCGCGCCCGGATCGGGATTGAAAAACGAGTAATTTACCGCCGAATCATCGAAATTTTCGAACCTCTCTGGCGGGCGTGCTCCCCGTGTTCTCCCCATATGGTCTAATCGCAGGAGAACAAGCCCTGGAGCCGACGATGCAGACTGCCCGCCCCGACCCGAACACGCTGGACGAAGCCACGCTCGCCTTCGTGCGGTCCGTTTTCCAGCACGCGCGCGCCGGCGAAACCGAGGCGCTGGCCACGCTGCTGGCGCAGGGCCTGCCGCCAAACCTGCGCAACGAACGCGGCGACAGCCTCTTGATGCTGGCCTGCTACCATGGCCACGTCGACACGGCGCTTGTCCTGCTCGAGCACGGCGCCGACCCGGAACTGATGAACGACGCCGGCCAGACACCGCTCGCCGGCGCCGCCTTCAAGGGCGACCTGGCGGTGGCTACCCTGCTGCTGGACCATGGCGCGAGTGTTGCCAGCGCCGGCCCGAACGGCAAGAACGCCCTGATGTTCGCCGCCATGTTCAACCGCACCGAGATCGCCCGCCTGCTGCTGGCGCGCGGCGCCGATCCGCATGCGCTGGACGCCGACGGCCTCAGCGCGCTGGCGGCGGCGCAGCGCATGGGCGCGCAGGATACGGCAGCCCTGCTGGCCGGCCTCGGCTGAGCATCCATCGCGCGTTCATTTGCCTGCGGCAAGATTGCAAACTGGCTTTGGTTCTGGCGTAATACATTCAAGGAGCCCATCGGTTCAGCAAAGCAGAGACAAATGGAACGACCCCGTATTCCGCTGGATGAAGCCCAACGCCTGGCCGCCCTCCACGCCACCAGGCTGCTCGGCAGCGCGCCCGAAGAGACCTTCGACCGCATCACCCGCACCGCCGCGCGCCTGCTGGGCGTGCCGATCGCCCTGGTGTCCCTGATCGACAAGGACCGCCAGTGGTTCAAGTCACGCACCGGCCTGGATGCCTGCGAAACCCCGCGCGACATCTCCTTCTGCGGCCACGCCATCCTCAGCGACGAACCGCTGGTGGTGCCGGACGCGGCCCAGGACGCGCGCTTCGTCGACAATCCGCTGGTTACCGGCGACATGCACCTGCGCTTCTACGCCGGCGTGCAGCTATATTCGGTGGACCGCAAGAAGATCGGCACCCTGTGCGTGATCGACAGCAGGCCGCGCCAGCTCGGTCCCGGCGAGCTCGACGCCCTGCGCGACCTGGCCCGCATGGTCGAGCAGCTGGTCTACCACCGCCAGCTGGCGATGGCGGCGCAATCCCTGAGCGAGCGCCTGCAGGACTGCGCGCCGGCCCCGGGAGGCTCCCCGGCCTCGGGCGAACTGGCCTGGCTGGTCGCGCACGACCTGCTCACCGGGCTGCCGAACCGCCAGGCGATGCTGCGCGCCATCCAGGGCAGCATCGCCGGCTGGCGCGCCGACGGCACGCCGGCCCTGGTCGCCTGCATCAACGTCGATCGCTTCAAGCGCTTCAACGAGACCCTCGGCCACCGCGCCGGCGACGAAATCCTGGTGGGCCTCGCCACCAGCCTGCAGGCCCTGCTGCGCGAAGGCGACATGCTGGCGCGCGCCGGCAGCGACGAGTTCCTGCTCCTGCTGCATGCGCGCGGCGAGCACCCGGAACCGGAACGCGCGTTCGACCGCATCATGGCGGCGGCCAACCGCGCCATCCCGACGCCGGACGGTGAAATCGCCCTCACCTGCAGCATCGGCACCACCCTGCTGCCGCAGGACGGCGACGACGCCGACGCCCTGCTCAACAACGCCGTCACTGCGATGCGCCATGCCAAGGCACAGGGCCGCGGGGAAATCGTCCGCTTCACCCCGGAGCTGCGCACCGAGCACGGCCGCCGCCTCACCCTGGAGAGCCACTTACGGCGCGCCATCGCCCAGGACGAGCTGTTCCTGCAGTATCAGCCCAAGGTCGACCTGCGCAGCGGCGGCCTGGCCGGCTTCGAGGCCCTGGTGCGCTGGCGCCACCCGGAATACGGCGTCATTCCGCCCGACGAGTTCATCCCGATCGCCGAGGAGAGCGGCATGATCGTCCCGATCGGCGAGTGGGTGCTGCGCAGTGCGGTGGGGCAGCTGGCCGCCTGGCGCGCCCAAGGCTTGCCGCTGGCGCCGGTGGCGGTCAACCTGTCGGCGCGCCAGTTCCTGCAAAGCGACGTGATCGCCATGGTGGGCGAACTGCTGGAGCAATCGGGCCTCGCGCCCGGACTGCTGGAACTGGAGCTGACCGAAAGCGTATCAATGGCCGACCCGGAACGCAGCGTGGTCGTGATGCGCGGGCTGGGCGATCTCGGCGTCATGCTGAGCATCGACGATTTCGGCACCGGCTATTCGAGTTTCGGCTACCTGCGCCGCCTGCCGCTCGACAAGCTCAAGATCGACAAGTCCTTTGTGCAGGACATGGCGCACAGCGCCGAGTCGTCCGCCATCGTGCAGGCGATCGTCGCCATGGCGCACCGCCTGCAGCTGGCGGTGATCGCCGAAGGCGTCGAGACGGCGGACCAGGTGGCGGCCCTGCGCAAGGCCGATTGCGACCAGATCCAGGGCTACTATTACTCGCGGCCGCTGGCGGTCGAAGATTGCGCGGCCTTCATTCGCCAGTATGCGGCCGAGCCGGCCGGCGGATCGTCTGTTTCGGCAAAGGCGTGAGCGGCGGGCTTGCCGATATAATCCCACGCTTGCGTAACCACACCGAAGGATGACGATGAAAGCACTGCCCCTGTTCCTGTCCCTGGCATTGAGCTCGCATGCCGCGTTGGCCGACGATGCCGGCATCTTGAAATGCCGCACACTGACCGACACCGGCGCCCGCCTGGCCTGCTACGACGCCATCCAGGTCGGCGCCCGCCCGCAGGTGGCGACCGCCGCGGCCGCGCCGGCGCGCAGCAAGGAGGAGAACTTCGGCATCGAAGCGAAGAAGCAGCGCGAAGCGGAACCGCAGTCGATCACCTCGACCATTGCCGGCGACTTCCAGGGCTGGGGACCGTCCTCGCAGATCCGCCTCGCCAATGGCCAGGTGTGGCGCATCATCGACGGTAGCGAAGCCGTGCTGGCGCCGATGCGCAACCCGAAGGTCACGATCGAACGAAACATGTTCGGTACCCTGTTCCTGAGGGTCGACGGGACTAACAGTTCCGCAAAAGTGCGCCGGGTCCAGTAAGCACGCGCACCATGTAGCGCGCCTCGCCCGGATAGCTGGCCAGGGCGGCGCGCGCCGTATCGCAGGACGTCGCCTCGGCTTGGTAGCCGAGCGCTCCCCAGAAGCCGGCGGTATCCTGCACCGACACCAGCGCCGAGGACGTGAAACCGCGCTCGCGCGCCTGCGCCAGCAGGTGCTCCACCAGCCTGCGCGCCAGCCCGCGGCCATGCGCACGCGGCGCCACCGCCAGGTCGTGCAGGTAGAGCGTGTCGGCTTCCACGGCGGGTTCGAAGGGCGCGCCGAGCGGCGTTACCTTGCCCAGCCTGCTCGGGTAGGCGAACAGGTAGGCGCAGATCCCCTCCCCATCCTCCGCGACGATGCAGCTTTCCCTGGCCGCGCCCATGCGCGCCAGGACCACCTCGTCCGCTTCCTGCATCGACGGCGGGTAGCAGGCCGCCTGCACGGCGAGGAGGATATCGAGGTCGGCCGGGCGCATGGCGCGGATTCCATGGTGATATGCGGACTGCATGATTCTGGCGAGATAAAAACGCGGGATGGTAGCACGCTGCCGGCTTCCTCGTCGTTCGTCGCACCGCCATCGTCGTTCGTCGCGCCGCACTTTCACGCCGGGATCGGCTTTCCTAGACTTGCCACATTGCCTTATATTGAACAGCAAGGAGAACGACATGTGGCGCAAGATCATCGACTGGTACGAGGAGCTCGAACGTGAACACCTGGCCATCCTGGAGCGGCCGGAGCTGGCTGCGCAGGTGGCGCCCGGCTACCGGCGCAAGATGGCGGACAGCCTGGCGACGATGTCGCCGATCGAGCGCCAGCAATTGCGTGAGTTCTCGCTGACCTACCGCGGCCGGCGCTTCTGGCTGGCGATCGCCAAGTTCGCCCTCGCCTTCACCTGCATCGGCCTCCTGATGGAATTGGCGCTCGACAAGGGTAGCTGGATTGCGCCGGTGGTCGTCGCCAACCTGCTGGGGTTCGGCTTGCTGATGGGCGGGGTCGGCGTCTGGTTCAACGCCACCCAGTCGTTCAAGAATACCCGCAGGTTCGTCGTCGGGATGCTCCTCGGCGTACTGGGCGCCTTCGTCGGCATCGTGCTCGGCGACGGGCGCCCGCTGGTGGAGCAGATGCCCAAGCTCATGCGCATGATTCCCTTCGTGGCCCTGATCGGCGCCCTGGCCGCCGTCCCCTTGATCGTCCTGGCGCTCTACCGCCGCCGCCAGAATGCCGCGCTGATGGCGCAGCTGCAACGCGATGCCGAGCGCGAGCGCCTGGCGCGCGAGCTGAGCGAATCGCAGCTGCGCATGCTGCGCGCCCAGATCGAACCGCACTTCCTGTTCAACACGCTCGGGGCGGTGCAGCAGCTGGCGGCGGACGGCGCCCCGCGCGCCGCCGCGCTCACGGCCGACCTGATCGCCTTCCTGCGCGCCAGCTTCAGTGACATGCGCTGCGAGCAGGTCAGCCTGAAGTGCGAATTCGCCACCATCGAATCCTACCTGCGCGTGATGCAGGCCCGCATGGGTGCGCGCCTGCGCTTCGAGATGTCGCTCCCCGATGCGCTGGCGTCAAACGAGGTCCCGAGCATGATCGTCCTGACCCTGGTCGAGAACGCGATCAAGCACGGCATCGAGCCCTCGCTGCGCGGCGGCGAGATCCACGTCGGCGCCGCGGCGCAGGATGCCGGCATCCGCATCTGGGTGCGCGACAGCGGTGTCGGCATGAGCGACACACCCGGCAATGGCGCGGGCCTCGACAACGTGCGGCGGCGCCTGCAGCTGGCCTACGGCGACGCGGCGCGCCTGGTGCTGCGCGAAGCCGAGCCGGGCCTGAGCGCGGAGCTGCATGTGCCGGCGAAGAAGGAGGCGGCATGACGCGCGTCCTGATCGCCGAAGACGAACCGCTGATGCGCGAACGCCTGGCCGGCATGCTGGCCACCTGCTGGCCCGAGGCCGAGGTGGTGCTGCAGGCCGAGAACGGCAACGACGCCTGGGATGGATACCTCGAGCACGAGCCCGAGGTCGTGTTCCTGGACATCCGCATGCCCGGCCTGTCCGGTCTGGAAGTGGCCGAGCGCATCGGCGACAGCGCCCACGTCGTGTTCGTCACGGCCTACGACCAGTACGCCGTCGAGGCCTTTGACGCCGGCGCGGTCGACTACCTGCTCAAGCCGGTGCAGCTCGACCGGATGGAGCGCGCGTTGGCGCGCATCCGGTCGAAACTCAGCACGCCGCCGGCCGACCTGGGCGAGCTGCTGCGCCACCTGAAGACCGCCTTGCCCGGCGCGCGCACCGAGAAGATGAAGTGGATCAAGGCCACCGTCGGCAAGCAGATCCGCCTGATCGACGTCGACGAGGTGCTGTTCTTCCAGTCCGACAGCAAGTACACGCGGGTGGTGCTCTCCGGTTCCGAAGCGCTGGTGCGGATTCCGCTGAAGGACCTGCTGGGAGGGCTGGACCGCGACCGCTTCTGGCAGATTCACCGCGCCACCCTGGTCAATGTCGGCGCCATCGCGGCGGTCGAACGGCTGGACGCAGAACGCATGCAGGTGCTGCTGCGCGGCTGCAGCGAGAAACTGGCGGTGAGCCGGACGTTCACCCACCTGTTCCGTGATTGAGAACCCGCGAATTCGTCATTTTAAGACTTGTAAAATTGCCTCTGTTATATAATTCACACAAGAAGTCCGGCCTGCGCGTCGTTCTTCTCTTTGAACAGGGGGATGCATGGCAACTGGCAGCAGCAAGGAAGAAAGGGATCGCCTTCCGCACGACGACGCGTCCAGCCATGGCCAGAGCGAAGGCGTGCCCAGCGTGGGCCAACTGGAAGGAAGCGCCTACAATCCGCTCGGCGACCCGGGCGTGCGCCACTGGCAGGCCAGCCAGATCTCGCGCCCCGGCTTCGAAGAGCGCGGCAACATCTTCTTCGCCGCCATCGAGATGACCCGCATGCCGATGGTGGTGACCGACCCGAACCAGCCGGACAACCCGATCGCATTCGTGAACCGCGCCTTCCTCGACCTGACCGGCTACGAGGAAGAGCAGGTCCTCGGCCGCAACTGCCGCTTCCTGCAGGGCGAGCAGACCGACCCGCATACCGTCGAAGAGATCCGCAATGCCCTGCGCGAACAGCGCGCGGTGGCGGTCGACGTCCTCAATTACAAGGCCGACGGCCGGCCGTTCTGGAACGGCCTGTTCATCGGCCCGGTGTTCGACGAAGGCGGCAAACTGCTGTACTACTTCGCCTCGCAGATGGACATCACGCGCCGGCGCGTCTCCGAACAGTCCTACCTGCAGGCCCAGAAGATGGAAGCGATCGGCCAGCTGACCGCCGGCCTGGCGCACGATTTCAACAACCTGCTGCAGGTCGTCGCCGGCAACCTGGAGCTCGCGGCCTCCGACCTCGACGACCGAATCACCGTCGGCCAGGCCATCGACCGCGCGCGCCTGGCCAGCGAAAAGGCCGGCAAGCTTACCCAGCAGCTCCTGACCTTCGCCCGCAAGCAGCGTCTCGAGCCGAAGCGCCTGAACCTGAATTCGCTGGTGGTGGAATTCAGCGAGATGCTGGTGCGCACGCTGGGCGACAAGGTCGACCTGCACCTCGACCTGAAGCCCGGCCTGCCCTCGTGCACGCTCGATCCGACCCACATGGAGATGGCGCTGCTGAACGTCCTGATCAACGCGCGCGACGCCATGCCGGAGGGCGGCAAGGTCACGGTCGCCACCTCGACCATGGATGACCCTGAAAAACTGGAGCGCCTGCACCTGGCGCCGGGCCGCTACGTGGTGATCTGCGTGATCGACCGGGGCGAAGGCATGTCGCCGGAAGTCGCGGCGCGCGCCACCGAGCCCTTCTTCACCACCAAGGGCCCGGGCACCGGCCTGGGACTGGCGATGGTGCACGGTTTCGTGCAGCAATCGCACGGCCGCCTCGAGATCGAAAGCGCGCCGCAGCAAGGCACGACGATCCGCATGGTGTTCCCGCAGGCGTCCAAGTCGGCCATGGAGATCATGGGCGAGCGCTCTGGCAACGGCACCAGGTGGACGCCCGAGGCGATCCTGGGCAAGCGCACCGTGCTGGTGGTGGACGACAGCGAAGAGGTGCGCGAACTGGCCGAGACCCACCTGCGCGCCGGCGGCTACCGGGTGCTGGGCGCCCCGAGCGGCGAGGCGGCCCTCGAGATGATCGAACGCTACGGCAGCATCGACCTGCTGTTCACCGACATCATCATGCCGGGCGGGATGAACGGCCTGCGCCTGGCCGAACTGGTGCGCGAGCGCCAGCCCGAGGTGCCGGTGCTGCTGGCCACCGGCTACATCGACGCGCTGCCGGCCGTCAAGGGCGAGGCCGCATCGTTCCCGATCCTGACCAAGCCCTACCGGCTGAACGAACTGGCCGAGCGCATCCGCCAGGCCCTGAAGGTCGACCTGCGCGTGACTCCGGCATCCGGCTTCACCCACGAGGGCTGACACCATGCACATCCTGCTGGTCGACGACGAAGAGGCCATCGTCTACGTGTTCCAGCGCTATCTGGAGCGGGCCGGCTACCGGGTGACTGCGGTGGTCGATCCGAACGAAGCTCTGGCCATCGGCAGCGCCGGCGGCATTGACATGCTGGTCACGGATTTCCGCATGCCCGGCATGACCGGCGCCGAGCTGATCGCCCGCCTGCGCGAACTGCATCCCGACCTGCCGGCCCTCGTCGTGACTGCCTTCGGCGCCGAAGTCGGCGTGGCCGCGCCGGATGTGCAGGTGCTGAACAAGCCCTTGCCGCCGCAGGACCTGGTCGACGCGGTGGCGCGGGCGCTGGCGCCTGCCCAGCCATCCTGAGCCACGGGCGCCTGCGCTTCGTCGCGTTTGCGCCTCGCGCATCAGTCGTGCGCTCCTTGACGGCGAAGGCTGCATCCGCCATGCTGTTAGAATAACAACGTCTGCATCGTCCACGAGGCTTGCACGGCGGCGCTACCGGCATGCGGCCACCCTTCGCACTGTCCTTCACGCCGCCGGCAACAGCGCAGGCGCCACAACTCACGACCGCTTCATCGCACGCAAGGACGATCGCATGACCCCGAACTCGACTCCAAACGAAGGCGCCAGGGCGCCGCACGCGCCGACCGAATACATCCTCAATGCCAGCTGCCGCGCCGGCATCGGCATCGTGGCCGCCGTCGCCACCTTCCTGGCCGAACGCAACTGCTACATCTGCGCACTGGAACAGTTCGACGACGATTCCACCGAACGCTTCTACATGCGCGCCGTGTTCCGGCTGCAGGCCGGCTCGCCCAGCATCGAAAACATCCGCGAGCAATTCGCCGAAGGCTGCGGCGCCCGTCTCGACATGCAATGGAAGATCCACGACCCGGCGGACGCTGTCAAGACGGTGATCATGGTATCGAAGGACGACCACTGCCTCGACGACCTGCTCTACCGCCGCCGCAATGGCGAACTGAACATGTCGATCACGGCGGTGGTGTCGAACCACCTCGACCTGCGCCCGATGGTCGAGCGCGAAGGCATCCGCTTCATCTTCCTGCCGGTCACCAAGGACAACAAGGCCCAGCAGGAAGCCCGCCTGCTCGAAGTCGTCGAAGAAACCCGCGCCGAGCTGGTGATCCTGGCGCGCTACATGCAGATCCTGTCGGACGAGCTGGCGCGCCGCCTGGCCGGCCGCTGCATCAACATCCACCACTCCTTCCTGCCCGGCTTCAAGGGCGCCAAGCCCTACCACCAGGCCTTCGACCGCGGCGTCAAGCTGATCGGCGCCACCGCCCACTACGTGACGCCGGACCTCGACGAAGGCCCGATCATCGAGCAGATGGTCACCCGCGTCGACCACAACTTCCGTCCGGAGCAGCTGGTGCGGGTGGGGCGCGACAACGAATGCATGGCGCTGGCCGCAGCGGTCAAGTTCCACATCGAGCGCCGGGTTTTCCTGCACGGGAACAAAACGATCGTCTTCCGGGGTCCGTGAGCTGCGATCGGTCCGTATTCGAGAGTTAGCAGTAACACGTCGTCCCGGCGCAGGCCGGGACCCAATTCAGTTGCGCAGCGAATTGCTTCACCGGCTAGCGATAGCGCACGCAGAACTTGGGCCCCGGCCTTCGCCGGGGCGACGGTCTTGCGGCCGCGGGTTCATGCCGGCGTCCCCTCAACGTCCGGCATCCTTGTCCATGCGCTGCTGCAGCAGCCACAAGCGGGCGTAGGTCCCCTTGCGACGCAACAGTTCGGCATGGCTGCCCTGCTCGACGATGCGTCCGCGGTCCATCACCACGATGGTGTGCGCATTGACGATGGTCGACAGGCGGTGCGCGATCACCAGTGTGGTGCGGTCCTGCGACAGCCGGTCCAGTTCGCGCGTGATCGCATGTTCCGAGTCGGCATCGAGCGCCGAGGTGGCTTCATCGAAAATCAGGATCGGTGGATTCTTGAGCACCGCGCGTGCGATCGCGATGCGCTGCTTCTCGCCGCCCGACAGGTTGACGCCGCGCTCGCCCACGGGCGTGTCGTACTTGTCCGGCAGCGAATCGATCACCTCGTGCAGGTGGGCGGCGCGGCAGGCCACCACCACGTCCTCGCGCGTGCTGCCGCTGCGCCCATAGGCGATGTTGTTGCCGATCGTGTCGTTGAACAGCGCCGTCTCCTGCGGCACCACGCCGATCGCCATGCGCACGCTGGCGGCTGCGCACTGGCGGATGTCCTGGCCATCGACCAGGATGCGGCCATTGGCCGGGTCATAGTAGCGCAGCAGCAGGCGCGCCAGCGTCGACTTGCCCGAGCCGCTGCGCCCGACCACGGCCAGCGTGGTTCCCGGCGCGATGCGCAGGCTGACGTCGACCAGCACCGGACGCGCCGGCTCGTAATGGAAGCTGACGTGCTCGAACACGACCTCGCCCCGGCCCGGCCGCAAGGGCGGTGCCCCGGGCGGATCGAGGATCTCGGGACGCTCGCGCAGCAGCTCGAACAGGCGCTCCGCGTTCACCCAGGCGTCGCGCGCCTCCCGGTAGACGAAGCCGAGCGCATTGAGCGGCAGGCAGACCTGCAGCGCGTAGGCATTGATCAGGACCAGGTCGCCCACGCTCATGCTGCGCGCCAGCACGGCCTGGCCGGCCAGCACCATGATCGCGGCCACGCCCAGTGCGATGACGGCGCTCTGCCCCACGTGCAGGGTGAACAGGGCGCGCTGGTTGGCGCGGCCGGCCTCCTGCCAGTCGCCCATGATGGCGGCGAAGCGCCGGGCCTCGCGCGCCTCGCCGCTGAAGTACTTGACCGTATCGTAGTTGATCAGGCTGTCCGCCAGCCGCCCCTTGGCAGTGGAGTCGAGCTTGTTGACCCGCCGCTGGTAGACCACGCGCCGCGCCGTGAACACCAGCGTGAAGCCGGCGTAGACCAGGAAAGTCACCAGGATGATGCCGGCGAAGCCCGCCGCATAGCGGCTCAGCATGATCGCCAGCACCAGCCCGATTTCGACCAGGGTCGGCACGATCGTGAACAGGCCGACCCCGAGCAGGAAGGCGATGCCGCTGGTGCCGCGATCGATGTCGGGCAGCAGGCTGCCGAGCTTGCGCTGGGCGTGGAAACGCGGCCCCAGCGCGTGCAGGTGCGAGAAGGTCTTTTGCGCATAGGCCGCGACGGCCTCGAGCGTGACCCGCACGAACAGCAGGTCGCGCCACTCGTTGAACAGGGTGGACGAGAAGCGCAACAGCGCGTAGCCGACCAGCAGGTAGAGTGGCAGCGAGGCCGGCAGGCTGGCCTGGGAAAAAGCGTCGATGATCCGCTTGAGCAGCAGCGGCACCGCCACCGTGGCGAGCTTGGCCAATAGCAGCAGCACGACCGCCGCGACGATGCGCCAGCGATGCCGGCCCAGCGCCTGCCACAGCTCTGCGCCGATACGGGCGCCGCGCCCCGCCTCCCCGCTACCGCCCGCCATCGCGCGTCTCCTGATCCCCGATGGGAATTGGACAGGCTATGGACGCACAACGTTCAGATTCCCCGTTGGCAGGCTGCGGTATCGCAGTCCGATACCGAAAAGCCAGGCCGGTGCTACTTCGCGCGGCGTCCTTGCACGATGCCCGCCTGCTACCGATGATGCCTCCACATTCATCACGGAGATCAATATGAAACGCCTCCTCTTCGCCGCCCTGCTCAGCCACGCCTGCAGCGCCACCCATGCGGCCGGCCATGCGGGCCAGTCTGAACTGTCGAATGCCAGCGCCAACCTGTCCGGCGTCGTCGTCGGCGGCTCCCTCCTGACCCTGGCCGCCACCGGCAGCGTCGTGGTGGCCAGCGTCAGGACGGTCGGCGACGGCCTCGAAGTCGTGCTCGAGGGCGCCGCCGACGCCAGCCGCGCCACGGTGCGCCTGTCCGGCCGGGCGGCCGCCGGCGTCTCGCTGGCCGCCGGCACCGCGCTGGAAGTGGTGACGGCGTCGACGGGATACGTCCTGGTGATGTCGGGCAAGGCGATTGCCTTCCTCCCGAACGAGGCGGGCAAGGCCCTGCTGCACCATTCGAGGGCCGGCTGATGGACCGCCGCCTGTTCGGCGCCGCCCTGCTGGCCCTGGCCGTCGCCGTCCTCGTCAGGGCCGGCCAGCCCTGCGAGGAGCGCCCGCTCGCCGCCCACGAAGTCGTGCTGTCGATGGACCTGGCCCAGCGCACGGTGCAGGCCCTGGAGGCCAGCGGCGCCCAGGTCGCCCTGGTCTCGCGCGCCGGCCAGGACCTGAGCCGCTACCGCCTGCGCTACTCGCACATGGGTATCGCGGTGCGCGACCATCCCAAGGGACGCTGGACCGTGGTGCACGCGCTGAACGACTGCGGCAGCGCCGCATCAGGCCTGTACGACGAGGGCATGGGGAATTTCTTCCTCACCGACCTGTACCGCCATGAAACCCAGCTGGTGATTCCCGGACCCGAGCTCGGGGCCAGACTGGCGAAGCTGGCGGCCACCCGCACCCCGGTGCGCCTGCACGAGCCGAAGTACAACATGCTGTCCTATGTGTACTCGACCAGGTACCAGAATTCGAACCAGTGGGTGCTCGAGACCCTGGCCGCCGCGGCCGCCCCGCCCGGCCAGGTCGAGACCCGGCTCGAGGCCCAGAAATGGCTGCGTTCGATCGGCTTCCAGCCGCCCACGGTCGAGGTGCCGGCGGCGGTGCGCCTGGGCGCCCGCATGTTCCGCGCCAACGTGGCCTTCGACGACCACCCTTATGAGCGCCGCATGGCCGGGCAAATCGACACGGTCAGCACCGATGCCGTGGTCCGGATGGTTCGCATGGTCGACCCGCAGGCCAGGACCATGACCGTCGATTGAAGCGGTCCGGCACGGTCGTATGTGTGTGAACTAACCGAACAGGATCAAGCTGGCGGTTAAGGTGGTGGCTTCGCTCAAGGATTCTACGAAGGGACGGCCATGGACCACTACCAGGAATACCCGATCCGGCTGCGCATCAACGGGCAAGACCGCGAGTTCGCGGTCGGCGCCTGGGTGACGCTGCTCGACCTGCTGCGCGAACGCGCAGGCCTCACCGGCACCAAGAAGGGCTGCGACCACGGGCAGTGCGGCGCCTGTACGGTGTTGCTGGACGGGAAGCGCATCAATTCCTGCCTGACCCTGGCGGTGATGCACAACGGCCACGAGGTCACCACGGTCGAGGGCCTGGCCAAGGGCGAGGAACTGCATCCGCTGCAGCAGGCCTTCATCGACTGCGATGCCTTCCAGTGCGGCTACTGCACGCCCGGCCAGCTGTGCTCCGCGGCCGGGCTGATCGCCGAAGGCCAGGCGAAGAGCGTCGACGACGTGCGCGAACTCATGAGCGGCAACCTGTGCCGCTGCGGCGCCTATCCGCAGATCACCCAGGCGGTGATGCAGGTGATGGGCATCGAGGGCAAGCCAGGCGAAGGCGAAAAGCCTTTTACAACCGGTCCGGTGCTCGCATGAACCCGTTCACCTTTACCCAGGCCAGCGACGAAGACGCCGCGCTGGCCCGCCTGGCGATGCCGGGCGTGCGTCCGATCGCAGGCGGGACCAACCTGCTCGACCTGATGAAGGAAGGGGTGACGCGCCCCGGCGAGCTGGTGGACATCAATGGCCTGGGATTCGACCGGATCGAGGAAGATGCCGGCGGCGGCCTGCGCCTGGGCGCCCTGGCGCGCAACGCCGATACCGCCTACCATCCGCTGGTACGCGAACGCTACCCGCTGCTGAGCGCCGCCATCCTGGCCGGCGCCTCGCCGCAGCTGCGCAACATGGCCACCAACGGCGGCAACCTGCTGCAGCGCACCCGCTGCTACTACTTCTACGACGTCGGCACGCCCTGCAACAAGCGCGAACCGGGCAGCGGCTGCCCCGCCAGGGACGGCCTGAACCGCCTGCATGCGATCCTCGGCACCAGCGAGCACTGCATCGCCACCCACCCTTCCGACATGTGCGTGGCCCTGCGCGCCCTCGACGCCGTGGTCCACGTGCGCTCGCAGGGCGGCGGGCGCGAGATCCCGTTCGCGGACTTCCACCGCCTGCCGGGCGAGCGTCCCGAGCTCGACAACACCCTGGAAGCCGGAGAGCTGGTCACGCATATCGCGCTGCCCGAGGCCGGACGCTTCGCCGCCCACTCCACCTACCTGAAGGTGCGAGAACGCCTCTCGTACGCGTTCGCGCTGGTGTCGGTGGCCGCCGCGCTCGACCTCGACGGCGGCAAGATCCGCGCCGCCCGCATCGCGCTCGGCGGCGTGGCCCACAAGCCGTGGCGGGTCGAGGAAGCCGAAGCTTCCCTGGAAGGCAAAGCGCCCGGCCCGGACGCCTTCGGCGCCGCCGCCGACATCGTCCTGCGCGGCGCCAAGGGCTACGGCCAGAACGACTACAAGCTCACGCTGGCGCGCAACGCCATCGAGCAGGCCTTGACCACCGCCACGCGCGGCACCGAGTACGCGAAGGGTGAACACCGAGGAGAGCAGCAATGACCGATCTGATTCCAGAACTGCGCACCCCGACCGCGCCCGACGGCACCGGCCGGGTACGCAGCGGCATGCCGGTATCGCGCATCGACGGCCGCGCCAAGGTGACCGGCGAAGCGAAATACGCGGCCGAGCACGAGGCCGAGGGACTGCGCTATGGCGTGGTGGTGAGCGGCACCGTCGCCCGCGGCCGCATCAAGAGCATCGACACCCGCGCCGCCCTGGCCACGCCCGGCGTGGTGGAGGTGCTCACCCACCTCAACCGCCCCAAGGTCCGCTCATGGGACCTGGCCTACAAGGACATGACGGCGCCGGGCGGCTCGCCGTTCCGGCCCCTGTTCAGCGACCGCATTTTCTACAGCGGCCAGCCGGTCGCGCTGGTGGTGGCCGAGACCTTCGAGGCGGCGCGCCACGCGGCCCAGCTGGTGGAAGTCAGCTACGAGGAAGAAGCGCACGAGACCGACCTGCTGGCCTCGCTCGACCAGGCCTACAAGCCGCGCGCCCTGAAGGCCGGCTTCACGCCGCCCAGCTCCACCGGGGATGCCGACAAGGCCTTCGACGCCGCCGAGGTGAAGATCGAATCGCAGTTCTACCACGGCGTCGAGCACCACAATCCGATGGAGATGCACGCCACCACCGTGGTCTACGGGGAGGACGGCCACCTGACGATCTACGAGAAGACCCAGAGTTCGCAGAACAACCGCTGGTACGTCTCGCGCGCCTTCGGCATCAAGAAGGAGAAGGTCACCGTGCGCAATCCCTACGTGGGCGGCGCCTTCGGGTCCGGCCTGCGCCCGCAGTACCAGCTGCCGCTGGCGGTGATGGCGGCGCTCAAGCTGAAATGCTCGGTGCGGGTGGTTCTGACACGTCAGCAGATGTTCAGCTTCGGCCACCGCCCCGAGACCTGGCAGAAGGTCAAGCTGGCCGCCAACAACGAGGGCAAGCTGCAGGCGATCGTGCACGACGCCATCCACGAGACCTCGCGCCTGGAAGACTACGTCGAGGTGGTGGTCAACTGGTCCGGCCAGTTGTACGCCTGCGACAACATCAAGCTCGGCTACAAGCTGGTGGCCCACGACCGCCATTCGCCGATCGACATGCGCGCGCCCGGCGCCGCGCACGGCATGCACGCGCTGGAAGTGGCGATGGATGAACTGGCCTACAAGCTGCGCATGGATCCGCTGGAATTCAGGCGCCTCAACTACGCCGACCGCAATCCGCTCGAGGACAAGCCGTATTCGACGAAAGAACTGAGCCAGTGCTACGACAAGGGCGCCGCGCGCTTCGGCTGGCAAGGCCGCCCGATCGAGCCGCGCTCGATGCGCGACGGGGAGGAGCTGATCGGCTGGGGCATGGCCACCGGCATGTGGGATTCCCTGGTGATGCTGGCGCGCGTGAGCGCCGTGTTCCATGCGGACGGACGCCTGGTGGTGAGCAGCGCGGCCTCGGACATCGGCACCGGCACCTACACGGTGATGTCGATGATCGCGGCGGAAGCGCTGGGCCTGCCCATGGAACAGGTCACCTTTCAGCTGGGCGACTCGACCCTGCCCTTCGCCCCGGTCGAAGGCGGCTCCTCGCACGTGTCGACGGTGGGCAGCGGCGTGCACGGCGCCTGCGACAAGCTCAAGAAGACCTTGATCAAGATGGCGAAGGCCATGCCGGGTTCGCCGCTTGCCAGGGCGCGCACCCAGGACCTGGAATTCGCCGACGGCACGCTGCGCCTGCGCAACCGTCCCGAGACCGCCATGCAGCTGCGCGAGGTGCTGGCGGCCGGCGGCGTCGACCGGGTCGAGGAAAAGTTCTTCATGAAGCCTTCGATGCTCAAACAGCGCAAGTACACCCGCGCCGTGCACTCGGCGGTGTTCTGCGAGGTGCGCGTCAACGAGAAACTGGGGATCGTGCGCGTGACGCGCGTCGTGAACGCCGTGGCGGCGGGCCGCATCATCAGCGCCAAGACCGCGGCCAGCCAGGTGATCGGCGGCGTGGTGTGGGGCATCAGCCAGGCGCTGCACGAGGAAAGCTTCACCGACCACCGCTTCGGGCGCTTCATGAACCACAACTACGCGGAGTACCACGTGGCGGTGAACGCGGACGTGCACGACATCGAGGTGATTTTCGCCGACGAGGATGACCGCATCGTCAGCGAGCAGCTCGGCGCCAAGGGCGTGGGCGAGATCGGCCTCGTGTCGGTGTCGGCGGCGATCAGTAATGCGATCTTTCACGCCACCGGCAGGCGCCTGCGCGGCACGCCGATTACCCCGGACAAGGTGCTGCTGGGCGAGCACGAGATTCCGGTGCCGGAGCCGAAGCAGGCGCAGTAACACCTCCCTGCCGCGCCCGTCACGGCGGGCGCGCGCATCGGCAAGCGTAGTATTTCGTCAACACGGCGCCGGTCGGCGGCTCCCGCCATGCGTCATGCATGGCGGCGAGGGCCGCATTCCGGCGTTTTTCCGACATTGTTCAGCATCTTTTCCGACTCGCCATACGGGTTTCCACGTAGTTGCAAATCTATCTATTTACTGGTAAAACCAGTCCTGCGTATGCACGCGCTCCATGCAAGCTGGCTGGATTCGTCGTGGCCTGCATCGTGGCTGTTCCTGCGTCGCCCATACTGATAAACCAAGAAAACCGAGGTTAGAGGAAGACACCGATGAAAACCACATTCCTGCGCACCGTCGCGGCCATTGCCCTGCTGGGCGCCGCAGTCGCCACCAGCGCTTCAGCCCAGAACTACCCCACCAAGACCATCACGATGATCGTGCCGTTCGCCGCCGGCGGACCGACCGATACCGTGGCGCGCCTGGTGGCCCAGTCGATGGGCAATACCCTTAAACAGCAGATCATCGTCGAGAACGTCGGCGGCGCCGGCGGCACCATCGGTGCGGCGCGCGTGGCGAAGGCCGCGCCGGACGGCTACACCATCTTCCTGCACCACATCGGCCACTCGACCGCCCCAAGCCTGTACCGCAAGCTGAGCTACAACGCGATGACCGATTTCGAGCCGATCGGCCTGGTCACCGACGTGCCGATGACCCTGATCGCCAAGAAGGACTTCCCGGCCAAGGACTTCAAGGAACTGCTGGCCTACGTGAAGGCCAACAAGTCCAAGGTCACCTATGCCAACGCCGGCCTCGGTTCGGCCTCGCACCTGTGCGGCATGCTGTTCCAGACCGCCATCGGCGTCGACCTGACCACCGTCCCGTACAAGGGCACCGGCCCGGCCATGAACGACATGCTGGGCGGCCAGGTGGACCTGATGTGCGACCAGACCACCAACACCACCAGCCAGATCAAGAGCGGCAAGGTCAAGGTCTACGGCGTGACCACCAAGCAGCGCCTGGCCTCGATGCCGAACGTGCCGACCATGAGCGAAGCCGGCCTGCCGGGCTTCGAAGTGGCCGTGTGGCACGGCATGTACGCACCGAAGGGCACCCCGAAGCCGGTCGTCGACACCTTGTCGAACGCCCTGCGCACCGCCCTCAAAGACCCGACCGTGAAGCAGCGCTTCGCCGACCTCGGCACCGAGCCGGTGGCGGACAAGCGCGCGACGCCGGAAGCCCTGCGCACCCACCTGAAGGCGGAGATCGACCGCTGGGGCCCGATCATCACCAAGGCCGGCCAGTACGCCGACTGATCGCGCAGCGCAAACGCGGCAGGCTGTGCGGGAATCGATCCCGCGCAGCCCGTTCGCTACCACACAACAACAAGCAACAAGGGGTTCGCAGTGGCTTCCATCGTCCGCCATCCGAAGAATTTCTGGATCGGCATCATCTTCCTGTGTTTCGGCCTTGCCGCCATCGCCCTCATCGGGGACAACGAGATGGGTAGCGCCGGCCGCATGGGTCCGGGCTATTTCCCGACCGTCCTGGGCGGCCTGCTGTCTGTCGTCGGCCTTGCCGGCATCATCCGCGCCTTCATCGGCCGCCGCCTTGACGCGCATGACGCGATCGGCACCTTCCACATCAAGGACATCGTCATTATCCTTGGCGCGGTGATCCTGTTCGGCATCCTGATGCGCGGCGCCGGCCTGGCCGCCGCCGCCTTCGTGCTGGTCATGCTGAGTTCCTTCGCCAGCAAGCAGTTCAGTTTGAAAGGCGCGCTGCTGCTCGCCGTCGGCCTGGCCATCTTCGCCGTGCTGCTGTTCGTGAAGCTGCTCGGCCTGCCCATGCCGATCGTCGGCCCCTGGCTGGGAGGGGCGTAAGACATGGAGATCTTTACCAACCTGGGACTGGGCCTCGAGACGGCCTTCACCCTCACCAACCTGTTCTACTGCCTGGTCGGCGTTTTTGTGGGCACCGCGGTCGGCGTGCTGCCGGGCCTGGGCCCGATCGCCACCATCGCCATGCTGCTGCCGGCCACCTTCGGCCTGCCGCCGGTCTCGGCCCTGATCATGCTGGCGGGTATCTACTACGGCGCCCAGTACGGCGGCTCGACCACCGCCATCCTGGTCAACCTGCCGGGCGAATCGTCCTCGGTCGTGACCGCACTCGACGGCTACAAGATGGCGCGCAACGGCCAGGCGGGCAAGGCGCTTGCCACCGCGGCGATCGGCTCCTTCTTCGCCGGTACCGTCGCCACCATCCTGCTGGCCCTGTTCGCGCCGCCGCTGGCCGACCTGGCGCTGAAGTTCGGCCCGGCCGAGTATTTCTCGCTGATGGTGCTGGGCCTGGTGGCCTCGGTGGTGCTGGCGAGCGGCTCGCTGCTCAACGCGATCGGCATGGTGATCCTGGGGCTGCTGCTCGGCCTGATCGGCACCGACGTCAACTCGGGCGCGCAGCGCTACACCTTCGACAAGCCGGAACTGGCCGACGGCATCAACTTCGTGATCGTCGCGATGGGCATGTTCGGCATCGGCGAGATCATCCGCAACCTCGAGCACGGCGAAGACCGCAACGTGCTGATGAAGAAGGTCCAGGGGCTGATGCTGAGCAAGGACGACTTCAAGCGCATCCTCGCGCCGGTCCTGCGCGGCACCTTCCTCGGCTCGGCGCTCGGCATCCTGCCGGGTGGCGGCGCCATGCTGGCCTCGTTCTCGGCCTACTCGATCGAGAAGAAGGTCTCGCCCAACGCCAAGAACTTCGGCAAGGGCGCGATCGAAGGCGTGGCGGCGCCGGAAGCGGCCAACAATGCCGGCGCCCAGACCTCCTTCATCCCGATGCTGACCCTGGGCATCCCGTCCAACCCGGTGATGGCGCTGATGATCGGCGCGATGATCATCCAGGGCATCCAGCCGGGTCCCGCCGTGATGACCGAGCAGCCGGCGCTGTTCTGGGGCCTGATCGTGTCGATGTGGTTCGGGAACCTGTTCCTGGTGGTGCTGAACCTGCCGATGATCGGTCTGTGGGTCAAGATGATCCTGGTCCCCTACCACCGCCTGTACCCGGCGATCCTGATGTTCTGCGCGATCGGCGTGTTCAGCCTGAACAACAACGAGTTCGACATCTGGCTCATGGCCCTGTTCGGCCTGTTCGGCTACATCTGCGCCAAGTTGGGTGCGGAACCGGCGCCGATGCTGCTCGGCTACATCATCGGCCCGATGATGGAGGAATACCTGCGCCGCGCGCTGCTGCTCTCGCACAGCGACCCGATGGTCTTCCTGCGCAGCCCGATCAGCGCCACCATGCTGGCCATGGCGGCCATTGCGCTGATCATCGTGATGCTGCCGGCGCTACGCAAGAAGCGCGAGGAAGCGTTCCAGGAGGAGTGATTACCTTATCGATGCGCGACATCGCGCCCGCTCGTTCGGCACGCTTGTACCGCCGAGCGAGCACGGCCAGGAAATAGCGATGCGGATGCCGCCCCTCGGGGCGGCATTTTTTTGTCAGAACAGCGCACCCTGCGGGCTGGTCAGCCGCGCGAAACTGTCTCCGAGAAAAGGCAGGATCGCGTCGGCGATCGGCTCGAGCTGCTTCGTCAGGTAGTGTTCGTAGTCGATGGCCGAGCGCCGCAGCTCCAGCGGTTCCGGCCCCGCCGTGGTCATCACGTAGCGGATCCAGCCGCCTCGCCGGTATTGCGCCGGCCGCCCCTGGCCGGTATGGAAATCGTCGGCCATGCGCGCCGCGCGCACGTGCGGCGGGACGTTGCGCTCGTATTCAATGAGCGGCCGGCGCAGTCGCTTGCGGTAGACCAGCAGTTCGTCCAGTTCCCCGCGCAGCGTGCGCGCCACGTAGTCGGCCACCCAGGCCTCGTAAGGCTGGCCCTTGAACACGCGCAGGTAGAGCTCCTGCTGGAACTGCTGCGCCAACGGCGACCAGTCGGTACGCACCGTCTCCAGCCCCTTGTACACCACTTCTTCGCTGCCGTCGGCGTTCAGCACCAGGCCGGCGTAGCGCTTCTTGCTGCCTTCGTCGGAGCCGCGCACGGTGGGCATCAGGAAGCGCGCGTAGTGGGTGTCGAATTCCAGTTCCAGGTGCGAGTCGAGGCCGTATTCGGCCTCTAGGTGATCGCGCCACCAGCCGTTGACGTGGTCGACCAGCGCGCGCCCGATGCGCTCCGCATCCTCCTGCGCGTGCGGGCCGCCGAGCCAGACGAAGGTGGAGTCGGTGTCGCCGTAGATCACGCCGTAGCCCTGTTCCTCAATCAGCGCGCGGGTGCGGTGCATGATCTCGTGCCCGCGCATCGTGATCGACGAGGCCAGGCGCGGGTCGAAGAAGCGGCAGGCGGTGGTCCCGAGCACGCCGTAAAAGGCGTTCATGATGATCTTGAGCGACTGCGACAGCGGCGCGTTGCGCTCGCGCTTGGCCGCTTCGCGCCCTTCCCACACCTGGCGCACGATGCCCGGCAGGCAGTGGCGCGTGCGCGAGAAGCGCGCGCCGCGAAAGCCCGGCACGGTGCGCTCCTCGGGTTCGGCCAGGCCGGCCACCAGGCCCACCGGATCGATCAGGAAGGTCCGGATGATGGACGGGTACAGGCTCTTGTAGTCGAGCACCACCACCGAGTCGTACAGGCCGGATCGCGAATCCATCACGAAGCCGCCGGGGCTGTCCCCCGCCGCCACGTCGCCGATGTTGGGCGCGACAAAACCCTGGCGGTGCATCAGTGGCATGTAGCGGTGCTCGAAGGCGGCCACCGAGCCGCCGCTGCGGTCCACCGCCAGCCCGGTGACGCTGGCCCGCTCGAGCAGGAAGCGGACCAGCTCCGTCTTCTCGAAGATGCGGGTGACCAGTTCGCAGTCCTTCAGGTTGTAGAAGGCCAGCGCCGGCTTGTCCTCGGCGAACATGCGGTTGATCTCGTCCATCCGGCTGTAGGGGTTGTCGATCGCCTTGCCTTCGCCCAGCAGGCTTTGCGACACCGATTCGAGGCTGAACGAAGGAAAACTGTAGGTCGCCGAGCGCAGCGCCTCGATGCCGTCGATGACCAGGCGGCCCGCGATCGACACGAAGAAGTGTTCGGAACGCCCGTGCTCGCGGGTCTCGATGGCGCTGCCGTCGCGCCCCAGCCGCAAGGGGCGTCCCAGGCGTTCGGCCGCCTGCACCAGCATGCGCAGGTCGAACTGGATCACGTTCCAGCCGATGATCGCGTCCGGGTCGTGCACGCGGATCCATTCTTCGAGACGGTCGAGCAGCTCCGCACGGCTCACACAATACTCCAGTGTGAAGTCCAGTTCCCGTGGTGCCCCGTTGGGCTCGCCCAGCATGTAGACCTGGCGCTGGCCGCAGCCTTCCAGGCCGATGCAGTACAGTTCGCCGTGCTGGTTGGTCTCGATGTCGAGCGAGACCATGCGCAGCTGCGGACGATAATCGCCGTCCGGCTTGAGCTGGGCGTCGCGGATGAGGAGAGGATCGTCCGCATCCGGCGTGCCATGCACCAGCACCGGCGCCGTGATGAAGCGCTCCATCAGGTAGCGCTCGGGCGGGCGCACGTCGGCCTCGTAGACGGGGACCCCGAACTCGCGCAGCCGCTTTTCCAGCCGCAGCAGCTGGCGGTACTGGCGGCAGTACAGGCCGAGGACGGGACGGTGGTGGAAGTCGCACAGCGACAGCTCGCGCAGTTCCCAGCCGCGCTTCTCGCCGTGCAGCGCTAGTTCCGCTGCTTCACGCTGTTCCAGCGGGAGGAAGGCGACCGGTGTCTGCGGCGCCAGGCGCACGCGGCGCGGCCCCCCTTCCGTAGCGACCCAGAATTCGACCTCGAGGCCGGCATCCAGGTCGCGCCAGTGGCGGGTCAGCAGGAAGCCCTGAATAGGTGTGGAATCCATGCCGGGGGCTAGCTGAAGCGCGCCAGCTCCGCTTCGCTGAAGCCCGCCTGGCGCCGCGCCTCGATGTTGAAGGGGCCTTTCAATACCGGCGCCTTGTACTGTACCGTCAGCTCGCCGTAGGTGGACACCGGCTCCAGGCCACGTAGTCCGCACAGGTGCAGGTACCAGCGGTTGCCGATCTCGACGTGCCCCACCTCATCATCCAGCAGCACGTCGAGGATGGCGGCGGCCTCCAGGTCGCCGGCCTGCGCCAGCTTGGCGCGCAGCGGCGGGATCGCATCGAGCCCGCGCGCTTCCAGCGTGCGCGGTACCAGGGCCATGCGCGCCAGCACGTCGTCGCGGGTCTTTTCCACCATCTCCCACAGGCTGTCGTGGCCCGGGAAGTCGCCGTAGGCGTAGCCGAGCTTGGCCAGGTGGCTGCACAGCATGTCGAAATGCAGCGCTTCTTCGCCCGCCACGCGCAACCAGTCGGTGTAGTAGTCCTGAGGCATGCCCGGGAAGCGCCACAGCGCGTCGAGCGCCAGGTTGACCGCGTTGAATTCGATGTGGGCGAGCGCATGGACCAGCATGGCGCGTCCCTCCACGGTCGCCATCGAGCGGCGGCCGACCAACCGCGGCGGCACCAGTTCGGGCCGCGCCGGACGGCCGGGGATGCCCGCGGGCGCAACCAGCGAGGCGTCGACGTCGACGCGCCACTCGCCAAGCCGGTGCGCGGCGCGCATTGCCGCGACGCCCGCGCTCTTGGCGGCGGGATCGGTCTCGAGCAGGGATTGCAGAGCGCATGCGCGTAGCTCCAGCGGTTGCGCCATTATCAAGCCTTGGGTAAATCGAAAAGCGTTAGTGTACCAAAGCCGCCGGGCCGTCATTGGCTGGGTTACCATGATGGCATCGCCATCGACCCGGGTCCCCCATGCGCCACGAGCACCCCGCCCTCCTGATCATCGACATGCAGCAATGCATGGCCAGCCCGGATGCGGGCGCGCGCAATAACCCGCAGGCCGAGGCCAACATCGATACGCTGCTGGACGCATGGCGCGCACGCGCGGCACCGGTGGTGCACGTGCGCCACATCTCGCGCACACCAGGCTCGGGCTTCGCTCCGGGGCAGCCGGGCGCCGCCTTCCAGCCGGTGTTCGCGCCGCGCCAGGGCGAGCACGTGGTCGAGAAAAACGTCCCGGACGCCTTCATTCTCACGGGGCTGGAACGCTGGCTGCGGGTGCGCGGCATCGAGCGCCTGGTGGTGGCGGGCGTCAGCACCAACATCTCGGTCGAATGCAGCGTGCGCAGCGCCGGCAATCTCGGTTTTCAGGTGAGCGTCGCCGCAGACGCCTGTTTCACCTTCGCCCGCCACGACCATGCCGGTGCGCTGCGCAGCGCCGACGAGGTGCATGCGATGTCGCTGGCGAACCTGGCGGGAGAGTACGCAAGCATCGTGACGACCGCCGACGCGCTGCGTCTGCTCGACTGAGTCGTCAAGGCCACACTCTACCCGTTTGACATTGTGGCAAGCTGTTCAGGCTTGCTACACTGACCGGCCAGACTTTCCGTCCATCGCCAGGCCCACCGCAAAGGAAGCGTGCCATGTTCGCCCGTCCTGACCTGCAGTCCCGCCTCATCCTCACCACGTCCGCCTTTACCGCCGAAGTCCTCCACCTCGGCTGGCAATACAGCCACGGCGGCGTGCCGGCGCATCACCTGCTGAACAACCCAGAGCTGCCCGCCGTCTCCAACTGGTGGGGGTTGCTGGTCGTGCCACTGCTGGTCTGGTTCCTGGTGGGACGCATCCAGCGCCGCGCCGCCACCCTGGTGCAGATGGGGAGCCGGGAGCGTTTCCGCACCCTCGCCCGGGCCCGCTTCGCCGTCGCCTTTCTGTGGGCCGGGGCCTTGGCGCTGGCCTTCACGCTCGGGCACCCGGCCGTGACCTGGATCTTCTTCGGCGCCTTTGCCGCGGCCGTGTGCGCGGGCGCCTGGCGTGCCGAATACGTGCTCGGTTTCGCGCTCGGGATGACCTTCACCTTCGGGGCCGTGCTGCCGGTGCTGGTGGCCTCGGTCATCGCTGCCTGCGCGTTTGCCGTGCACCTGGTGTTTGGCGCCGTGTTGCGGCTGGCGCGCGGCGGGCGGGTGCGCGGAGCTGGCCTGCCCTAGTCCGATGCGTTGCCGAACAAGGCTTGATACCGTGGGACAGCCCCCGTTCGATACCCTGTTCTACTCGATTTAATCTTTGGGCGGGCGACTCATCTCAAGCAAATTTACGATCGCCAGCCAAACGAATCCCACACAAATGGCCAGCCAGAACGCGACGCACGCCCAGTATGTTTTCGGGGACGCCTCGCGAAATATCAGCAAGGATTCTGTCTTTTTCGGGAACGCTACCGTACCTTCGAGGACGCCGTTAATCCCGTGGTATCCCGCTACACCTGCCAAGCCAAATATTGCGAGCACACAAAGAAACTGGAAGGGTCGTCTCATCTCCATCGGTCCAAGCTCCTTTGCAGTTAAGGGCACGGTGCCGCATCGCTCTCTTCTGAACTCGTCATGTCAAACGAACCAATCCACGACTGAGCGCGAAGGCCTTGATTCGTCCTTCTATCCCGTCAGGGTCTTGCCAAAACTGCGCGTCAAGCCGGTTCAGACGCTCCTGGAGCGAGTCGCTTTCGGCACCGATCAGTATTGTGCGCCGTGTAATGGTCTCGATGGGAACGACGGCAAATCCGAAGATCGCCTGTTTTGCTTTCTGGAGCAATAGCAGACTTGTTGTCGCCGCCATGGCGGTCAAACCGTCGACAGCAGCCGAATAGGCTTCGCTCGGGCTGTTGAAGAAATACTGATGAAAACCGCCGTTGTGCACCTCGAAAAATAAACGGTCGACAGCCCAGTATTGCTTTTCGGCCTCGGACAGTTGTGCCAGTCCTGAAGAGGATTCGACAACGCGGGCGACAAGCTGGCGCCAGTGGATCCGAAACGGATCGCTTGCATCAAGCTCGCGCTCTCTCTCCGCAGCGATTTTCGCAGCGTCGATGTGCGCACGCGTTCCCGACTTGCAAGGCATGCAAAGCCCGCCCGTTCGCGCCGCGGTTTCCGGCAAGATCAATGCGTGACAACGCGTGCATGGCATCTTCATTCTGTAGTTCGGACCTGTAGGTTGATTATCTCAGCGACCATCGCAGCTCAATCAATGCCCGCAACACATTGCTTAAACCACAGCAGCGCTGAACGGCTCAGGCCGCCGCGCCAGCAGATGAGACAGCCGCTGCAGGCCCGCCTGCAGGCGTCCACGGTCCTGGATGCTGCCCAGGGAAATCCGAATCGCGTTCACCGATCCGCTGCCGCTTGCGAATGCCTCCGCCGGCGTGACCGCAATGCCCTCGCTGTCGGCCGCACGCGCAAGCTGCGAGGAGTTCCAGTACGCCGGCAGTTCGAGCCATACGTGCAGGCCGTCTCCGGCGCCGCTGTAGCGCCCCGCAAGAATATCGCGCGCCATCCGGTGGCGCAGGCGCGCTTCCTTGTGCACGCCTGCCAATAATGCGTCGGCCGAACCGTCGAGGATCCACTGGGTGGCCAGCGCTGCGCTCAAGGGGGCAACCATCAGCGCAAACGACCTGAGCGCGGCCAGGAAGCGTTCCCGCAATTGCCGATCGCGTACCAGCACGAAAGCGACACGCAGGCCGGGCGTCAGGCATTTCGACAGGGTCGAGATGTAGACCACCTGCTCCGGAGCAAGCGTGGCGATCGGCGGCGGCGGGGCATCGGCAAGGAGCCAGTAGGGATCGTCCTCGACGATGCGTACATTGCAGCGCTGCGCGACGGCGGCGAGCTCCTTGCGCCGGCGTTCCGGCATGGTGGCGGTGGTCGGGTTCTGTAAAGTCGGATTGAGGTAGACCAGTCCAGGCTTGTGCTGGCGGCAGGCTCGCTCGAGCAGCTCGGGCAGCATCCCGTGCTGGTCCGCTTCCACGGCGATGAGGCGCCGGCCGAACTGGGTCGCTGCGGCGCGCAGGCCGGGATAGGTCATGGGCTCCGCCAGGATGACATCGCCAGGCTCGGTCAGCGCAAGGATCAATCCGGCGATGGCCGCTTGCGCACCCGGACAGACCACGAGCTGTCCCGGATCCAGGATTCCGAACATGGGCTCGAGCCATGCGGCGCCAGCCTTGCGGTCGGAGTCGCTTCCCCCGCCCAAGTGGTAGGTCATCAGCGATGCATTGTCTGCCCGCATCAGCACTTGCGACAGACCTTGCTTCAACAGCTCGCCGAAATCCACGCCATCCGGCGGCGGCGGGGTATTCATGCTCAGGTCGAGGACCGCGGTCAATTCGACTTTCGGCGCCGCGACATAGGTGCCGCGCGCGCCGCGCCCTTCCAGCAGGTGACGACGCCTGGCCTCGTCGTAGGCGCGCGTGACCGTCGTCAGGTCGACGTCCAGCTGCGCCGCCAACTGGCGCTGGGGAGGCAGACGGTCGCCCGGTTTCAGCGATCCGTCGGCCACCGCCGCCTGCAGGGCGTCCGCGATCTGCAGGAAACGTGGCCCTTTGTTCCCGGCCAGGCGCGGCAGCCAGATTGGCGAAACTTCATCTTGTATGGATCTCAACTGGGACATTTTGTCTCAATGTATGGATATTGTTTTTAAGTAGAATGCCTCAGAACGTGCAGCAACACCATCCTTGCATGGCAGTCGCCGCTCTTTTTCTCCTCTCTCATCACTATTCGGCAATGAAGTGCCGGATGCAGCCGCTCAAAAATATGGAATGGACCCCAGTAGTATTCTATGTATTCAAGTTTGTCGTGCTAGGCATCGGCATGTTCTACGCCGTCAAGTGGCATTACGATCAAGGGGAAAAGAACCAGGACAAGCAGCAGGAGAAGCGCGCGGTGCTGCGCGCGGCCGGCAAGCTGGCGGCCCTGTTCCTGGTGCTGCTCCTCATCCTGGGCCTGGCCACCTTCTTCCTTGCCAGGACGCTCGGCCTGGACCTGAGCATGCCCTGAGGGCGTGCAGGCGCCGCCCTACATCTGGCGGAACAGGTGGGCGTACACCGGACTCACGCGCGGCTTCTCGGGCCGGTTGCGCAGGTTGAGCATCACCTTGCCCATCGAATCGCGCCCGGCGCTGGCCACGCAGCCCAGGTTCACCACGGTGCTGCGATTGACCTGGCGGAAGGTGTCCGGGTCGAGCTGAGGCAGCAGTTCCTTGAGCGGCACCCGGATCAGCGCCTCGCTTTCCGCCGTGACCACGTTCACATACTTGTCGGTGGCCTGGAAGTAGACCACATCGGCCACCGGAATCATGCGCACCATGTTGCCGACCGCCGCGCGCACGATCGTCAAGCGTTCCGGGGCCGGGGCGGCCGGCATCAGCGCCTGCAGCCGGCCGACCAGATCGGCGAGCGGATCGCCCCCCTCCTCTTCCTGGCGGCGCCCCAGCAGGCCCCGTAGGCGCTCGACCGTGCGGGCCAGGCGCGCCTCGTTCACCGGTTTCAGCACATAGTCGGCCGCCGCCTGCTCGAAGGCCTGCACCGCGTAATCGTCGTAAGCGGTCACGAACACGACGTGCGGGAACGGCCCTGAGCCGTCCCAGCGCTCGGCCAGTTCCTCGGCCGCCTCGATGCCGGTCTGGCCGGGCATCTTGATGTCCATGAACAGCACGTCGGGCCGGGTGGCCAGTGCCTGCTCCACCGCGGCCACGCCGTTCGGGGCGGTCGCGACGATCTCCAGTTCGGGCCACAGCTTGCTCAAGAGGCGGGCCAGGGTCGCGGCCAGGATCGGTTCGTCTTCTGCAATCAGGGCGCGGATGCTCATGCGGTCTCCAAAGGTAAGGTAAGGCGGACAAGGGTGCCTTGCGGCTGTGCCGGCGTGATCAGGACGCCGGCGCGTTCGCCGTACAGCACGCGCAGGCGTTCGCGGGTAGTGGCGACGCCGACCCCGCCGCCGCCGTGGCTGGACTGGCCGAGGCCCAGGCCGGTATCGAGGATGCGCAGGTCGAGCAGGCCGTCGCGCGCCTCGGCAGCGATCCGGACTTCGCCGCCTTCGATCTTCGGTTCGAGTCCATGCACGATCGCGTTCTCGACCAGGGGCTGCAGCAGCATCGGCGGCAGCTTCGCCGCGCGCAGCGCGGGCGGCAGCTCCAGCCGGTAGGACAGGCGCTCGCCCATGCGCACCTGCATCAGGCCGAGATAGGCGTCCATGGCGGCGAATTCATCGGCCAGCGTGGTGCTCTCCGAGCGCGCGGCGCCCAGCGTGGCGCGCAGGTACTGGATCAGCTGGTCGAGCATGGTGTTGGCCCGGTCCGGGTCGATCGCGATCAGTCCCTGCAGGTTGGCCAGGGTATTGAACAGCATGTGCGGTTCGATCTGGGCCTGTAGCAGGCGCAGCTGTGCCTGCAGGGCCTGGCGTTCGACGGTTTCGGCACGCAGGCGCGCCGCATGGTGTTCCTGCTCGGCCCGCCGCAGCCCCTCGCGGTGCGCCGCCAGCACCATGCCCGCGCACAGCAGCAGGAAGGTCAAGGCAGCCAGGCTCAGACGCGGCAGCGTGGCGTAGCCGGCCAGGTCGGGAGGATTGTGCTCGAGCAGGCGGCCGATCACCTGCACGCCGCTGAAGTGGGCCAGCGGCGCCGCCAGGGCCGCGACGCCCGCCAGCGCCAGCCACTGGCGCCGCTCCTGCAATGGCCCCGGCCAGAACAGCAGGCGCGCCGTGTCGACGATGGCAAAGCCCAGCACCGAGATGAAGCAGGAATACGCGAGCTGTTCGTACAAGGTTTCGGGCCGGCCGACCACCAGCGTGATGATCACCGCCGCCAGCACGCCGAACACGACGGCCATCCGCAGGTCGCGCAACAGCCTGGCGCCGAAGCTGTCCGGCGGGGCCGCCGGCGCCGGCGCAAGGGAAAGGATGGAGCTGGTCATGCGGCCTCGCTTCGATGCGTTATCAGGATGACCAGCATTCTGCCCAGCCGATGCCGTCTCGGCAAGACGGGTGCGATGAACCCGCATTTCGATACCGTGAACCGGCTTGCCGGTCGACCGGATTGTCGCCTGGCCCCCGCGAAATGCCATGGGGATATGTCACCAGCGCCTCCTTTCCTGTAGGATAGCGCCTTTGCTCGGTACAGCCCAGCCGGCTTTTACCCCGCAGCTCATCAATACGATAACCAGTGTCGCGGACCGGCCCAGCCCGGCTCGCCGGAAGTGTATGGAACGATCCCCGCACGCGCGCAAGATGAAGATGACGCGCAGCCGTACCGCCATTGCCTGCGCCGCCGTGGTGCTGGCCATCGCCTGCGCCGAGACGGTGCGCTGGAGCCGCGCCCGGGCCGCCGCCGCCCCTTCCACGGTGCAGGCCGTGGTGCCGGGACGGGTGGCCCTGTCCGAACTGTCGCGCTCCCTGATCCCGATGCCGCGCAATACGCCCTCGGCCCATGCCAGCGCGATGGCGACGCTGCCCGGCGACCGCATGATCACCTTCTGGTGGGCCGGTAGCCGCGAGAGCGGACCGGACGTCAAGGTCTATGCCTCGCAATGGCAGAACGGCAAATGGGGCGAGCCCTGGATGGTCGCCAGCCGCGAAACGCTCGGCAAGGCCCTCGGCTTCGGCGTGCGCCGCATTGGCAACCCGGTGGCCTGGACCGGCCCGGACGGCCGGATCCACCTGTACGTGGTCGCCACCGGCCTGGGCGGATGGGCGGCGTCGCGCGTGGCGCACCTGGTCTCCGTCGATGAAGGGGCCAGCTTCGCCATGAAGCGCGTGCTGCCGATGTCGCCGCTGTTCAATACCAGCGTGCTGGTGCGCACCAACGCGGTGGGACTGGTCGACGGCGGCTGGTGGCTGCCGGTGTATTTCGAGATCGGCATCAAGTACCCGATGATGATGGCCTTCGGCCCGGACGGCGAGCCTACCGGCCTGGGGCGGATCGGCACCCGCACCACCACGCTGCAGCCGGCCATCGTCCCGGTGTCCACTACCGAGGTGCGCGCCTGGATGCGCGACGCCAGCGACGAGCGCCGCGTGCAGCATGCCCGCAGCCGCGACGGCGGCGCCAGCTGGGAAGACCTTCCGGCCCTCGACCTGAACAACGAGAACACCTCGATGGCGGTGCTGCGCCTGGCCAATGGCGAATTCCTGATGCTGCACAACCATATCGCGCCCGGCGGCGGCTCGCGCAGCCTGCTGCGCCTGTCTCTCTCGAAAGACGGCCACACCTGGCGCACCGTGGCCGACGTGGCCAGCGGCGGCAAGGGCGACGAGTTTTCCTATCCCACCATGCAGCAGGTCGGCCGCGAACTGCACATCACGTATACCTTCCAGCGCCAGGCGATCGCGCATCACCGGTACCGGATCAGCATTGGAGAAACCATCTAGTGACCCTGCCCGATCTTTCGCTGCAATTCGTGTATGCCCGCCTGGCGTGGGCGCTGGTGCTGGCCGCCATTCTGGTCGGCCTGTGGCCCGCGTCCTGGCGCCTGCCGCGGCGCGCGCTGGGCGCGACCGTGGCAGCCTGCCTGCTGCTGATGGCCCTGCCGGGCGCCGCCTCGCCGGCCTGGCACATGGGCCTGGCCTTCCAGTATCCGAGCGCCCTGCTGGCCGGCCTGTGCCTGCTCAAGCTGCATGCGCGCTGGCGCAAGGCTTCCGGTGCGGTCCCGGCCGCGCTGCCGGTGCCGCTCGCGGCGGCGCTCGCCGTGACCGGCCTGCTGCTCTACCTCGACGCCTTCGGCCTGATCGCGGGCGGCTATTATTACGCCGGCTTCGGCGGGCGCGCGGCGCTGGGCGCGGTGCTGCTGGCCGCCATCTGCGCGCTGGCCGCCACGCGCGGCCGCTTCCCCCTGCAAACCGCCGCGATCCTGGGCGCCCTGGCCCTGTTCTCGTTCGCGCGCCTGCCGAGCGGGAACCTGTGGGATGCGCTGCTCGACCCGCTGCTGTGGGGCTGGGCCCTGGTCACCCTGCTGGGCGCGGCCCTGCGCGTCCTGCTGCGCGCCCGCGCGCACCGAGCGCTGGCCAGCGCCGAAGCGGAGCTGCCGGTGCTGCATCCTGCCGGCGCCGAACCGATTTCATCAATGAAGGAGTAGTCTGTGGCAAACAAGAAGTGGTATCTCCATCCCGTCATCGCCACCGGGATCGTCATCAACGCATTCGTGCTGCTGCTCGCGGTGGCCCTGGCGGGCAACCCGGCCAGCATGGACCGCCTGCTGGTGGAAGACGGCATCGTCGAATGGATGCAGTTCCTGTGCTTCATGGCGCTGGCCGGCCTGCTCGGCTTCGCGTTCTTCGAACGCCTCAAGCGCAGCGACCGCGGCGTCATGGAATTGCTGACCCTGGGCGGCCTGAGCCTGCTGTGCGCGCTGGCGGCAATGGAAGAGATCAGCTGGTTCCAGCGCATCCTGAACATCCAGTCCTCGGAATTCTTCCTGCAGAATAACCGCCAGGGCGAGACCAACATCCACAACCTGGCCATGGGCGACGGCAGCCTGCACAAGAACGTGCTGCTCAAGCTGATCTTCATCACCGGCATCACGCACAACCTGATCCTGCCGCTGGTGGCGCGCTTCAAGCCGGGCGTACAGGACTGGATCGAGAAGATGGGCCTGTACCTGCCGCCGCTGTCGGCCTCGGTGCCCTACCTGGTGCTGGTGGCGCTGTCGCACCTGCTGGTCGACCATCCGCGCAAGGGCGAGCTGGGCGAGATGTTCGGCGCGGTCCACTACATGGCGACCGTGTTCGGCGCCTATTTCGTGGGCGTTGCATACAAGCGCGCACCGCTGTTCGAGAATCCGGCCGACATGCGCCGCGTGTCGACGCTGTTCGCGCTGTGGATGCTGTTCCTCTTGATGAACGGCTGGATGCTGAGCGCCGGCGCCGGAGCGGTCGTCAACTGATCTGTTCCATATTGTAGGGTGGGCGGGTCTTCCCGCCCACGCGGTGATAGCTTGCAGCAAGATTATCCGGCACGAGAGCGGAGCCGCCAACAATCACCGCGTGGGCGGCATAGCCGCCCACCCTACATTTAAAAGCCGTAGTTCATGCGGGCGTAGATGAAGCGCCCTGCCCGTCCGAACGGCGCATAGTTCGCGAATGGGGTGTTACCGGTGGTGTTCAGCGCCGGCGGCTGGGTCTCCGGATACTGGTCGAACAGGTTGTCCGCACCCAAAGCCAGGCTCAGTTTCGGCGTGAACGCATAGCGCGCTTCGATGTCGACCAGGGTCTTCGGATCCATCCAGAAGTCCAGCGCCGCGGTGGTCCCCGGCGACAGCACCTTGCCGTAGCGGGTCGCACGGAAGGTCGCGCCCCACTGGCCCAGTTTCCAGTTCACGTTCGCGCTCAGCTTGTTCTCCGGCTGGCCCTTCTCCAGCGACAGCACGTTCAGGCGGTCGAACAGCACCGGCGCCGGGTTCAGGGCGCTCAGCTGCGCCGTCACCGGCACCTTGGTCACCTTCGTATCGGTGAAGTTGCCGGCCACGGTGAAGTCGAAGTTGCCGGCATTGGCGGTCTTCATCGGCCAGCTCACCACCACGTCCACGCCCTGGGTGCGGGTATCGACGCCGTTGATGAAGAAGCGTCCGCCGCCCACGCCCGTGATCCCCTGCGAGATGATGTAGTTGCGTACGTTCGCCTGGGTCAGGTTCTCGGACAGGATAATGCGGTCCTCGATGTCGATGCGGTAGGCGTCGACGGTGATGCTGAACGGATCGAAGCGCATCACCGCGCCCAGCGAAGCGTTCACCGATTTTTCCGCTTCGAGCGGCTTGGCGCCCAGCGCCACGGCCACCCGGTCGGTCGGGCGGAAGGTGGTGATCTCGAAGGGCACGCCGTTGATGAAGTTGGTGGAGGTCGCGGTAAAGTTCTGCTGCTGCGGCGAGGGCGCGCGGAAGCCGTTCTGGATGGCGCCGCGCAGGGCGAAGGCCTTGCTGAAGTCGTAGCGGCCGGAGAGCTTGCCGGCCAGGCTGTTGCCGAAGTCGGTGTAGTGCTCGCCGCGCACCGCCACCGAGGCCAGCAACTGCGGCGTGATGTTCGCTTCCAGGTCGACGAAAGCGCCGATCGCGCTGCGGTGCGCATCGACCTCGTTGGACGGGCGGAAGCCCGGGAACACCTGGGCGCCGGGCGCGGCCGGGGTGCCGTTCGGCAGGATCTCGGGGCCGGCGCGCCAGGAATCCGGCTCGCCCGCGAACAGCTCGTAGCCTTCGCGGCGCGCCTCGGTGCCGACCGCGATGTTCAGCGGCGAGGCGAAGCCCGCCACCTCCAGCGTGCGCACGCCGGTCAGGTTGAACACCAGCTGGTCATAGGCATAGCCGCCGGCATAGAAAGTACGCTTGCTGCTCGGGCCGATCGAGCGGTTCAGCGTGTTCTCGATGTCGTACTCCATCTTGTTCCTGCCGTAGCCGAGCGAGGCGTCCATGTCCCAGCTGCCGGCCTGCCAGGTCACACCGCCGGTGGCGGAGAAGTCGTTTACCGTCGGCGCAATGATCGGCAGGAAGCCGTCAGGATAGATCGAGGGGATGTTGCGCGCATCCTGGGCCGGGCGGAAGAAGCCGCCCGAGCGCGCGAAGCGGTTCTGGTAGCTCGCCCAGCCGTACAGCTTGACGCCGCCGCCCAGGTCGTTGCCGGCATTGGCGAAGAAGGTCACCTGCTCCATCTCCGGTTCGCCGTACCAGGCGTTGAAGCGGTTGATGGTCAGTTCGCGCGGATCGAAGGCGCCATTGGCCAGGCGCGGGTACTGCTGGCGCATGTCGTAGCCGCTGCGCTCGGTGCGCTCCTGCTTCTTGTATTCGCCGGCGAGCGTGAGGTGGCCGGTCTCGCCCAGGGCCAGGCCCTTCCAGATGCTGACGGTGCCGGTCTGGCCGTCGGTGCGTTCGCGTTTGGCGGGCGCGGTCCAGGTGGCGCCGGCGGGGGCGACGTCGTTCCACAGCTCGTATTCGGTCTTGCGCGCGCCGTAGGTGACGCTCGCTTCGCCGCCTTCGCGGTCGGTGCGCAGGCGCAGGTTGACCACGCCCGAGATCGCGTCCGACCCGTACTGGGCGGCGGCGCCGTCGCGCAGCACCTCGACGCTTTTCACGATCGCGGTCGGAATGGTGTTCATGTCCACCGCCGCCGAGCCGCGGCCGATCGAGCCGTTCACGTTCACCAGCGAGGATGCGTGGCGGCGCTTCGAGTTCACCAGCACCAGGGTCTGGTCGGGCGCCATGCCGCGCAGGGTGGCGGGACGGATGGTGTCGGTGCCGTCGGTGATGGCCGGCCGCGGGAAGTTCAGCGAAGGCAGCGCGATCGACAGGGCCTGGTTCATTTCGGTGGTGCCGACGTTCTTCAGCGTCTCCGACGAGATGATGTCGACCGGCGCGGCGGTATCCAGGGCGGTACGGTTGGCCACGCGGGTGCCGGTGACCACCACCGTGGCGGCAGCCGCCGGGTCGCTTGCCGCGGGCGTTCCCGTCGCGGCGTCCTGCGCGTGGGCGCCGGTGAACAAGGAAGCGATGGCAAGGGCCAGGACCGTCTTTTTGGTGTCGTGTTTCTGCATCTTGGGTTTTCCTCTTGTTATAGGTTCTTACCGCGCCGGGACCAGGCGCCGCTTATTGCTTGTTCGATACTGCTGGGCACACAATAGGATGTCAATTCGTAAAACTTGCAGTTGAGCATATTTACAACAGCCGGCCCGCGTCAGGCTGCTGTAAGGCCCGGATGCCTTACGCTTGCTACACTTTCATCTTTACCAGCCAGGATCCGCGTATGCACGACCCCTTGTTTCCCGGTTTTCGCCCTTTTACCGCCGTGACCGACGACGGCATCACGATCGCCGGCGTGAGCGGCGGCGCCGGTGCGCCGCTCCTGCTGCTGCACGGCCACCCGCAGACCCACGCGATCTGGCACAAGGTGGCGCCGCTTCTTGCGCAGCACTTCACCGTGGTCGCCTGCGACCTGCGCGGCTATGGCGACTCGTCCAAGCCGCAAGGGGCACCCGACCATGCGAACTACAGCAAGCGGGTCATGGCCGCCGACATGCTGGCAAGCATGCGCCATCTCGGCTTCGAACGCTTTCGCGTCATGGCGCACGACCGCGGTGCGCGCGTGGCGCACCGCCTGGTCGCGGACCATCCGCAGGCCGTGGAGCGCGCGGTGCTGCTGGACATCGCGCCGACCCTGGCCATGTACGAAGGCGCCACGGAGGCCTTCGCGCGCGCCTACTGGCACTGGTTCTTCCTGATCCAGCCGGCGCCGCTGCCCGAACGCCTGATCGAGGCCGACCCGGGCGCCTACCTGCGCGACGTGATGGGCCGGCGCAGCGCGGGCCTGGCGCCTTTCGATGCGCGCGCGCTGGCCGAGTACGCGCGCTGCCTGTCCTTGCCCGGCACGGCGCACGGCATCTGCGAGGATTACCGGGCTGCGGCCGGCATCGACCTGGAACACGACCGGGCCGACCGCGCCGCCGGGCGGCGCATCGAGACGCCGCTGCTGGCCCTGTGGGGCGCGCAAGGCGTGGTGCAGCGCTGCTTCGATCCGCTGCTGGAGTGGCGCAAGGTGGCGACGCGGGTCGAGGGCGAAGCCCTGGACTGCGGCCACTACATCCCGGAGGAAGCGCCCGAGGCGCTGCTGGCGCGGGCGCTGCCGTTCCTGTCGGAGTGATGGTTCAGGCGCGCGCCACGCCCAAAAACACGTCCCTATAATCCTCGGCGCAGGACCGCGCGCCTGGATTCGCGGCCCTGTGCACGATGCGCTATGGGCCGGTACGCTCTTCGCCGGCAAAGTTCCCTCCATCACTTTGATCGGCACCACATGGACCGCACAGATGAGGACTTGTTTGCATCGACCGGCGACGGCACCGAGCCGCGCCGGCTGCTGGGTTTGCGTCAGGCAGTTGCCCTGATCGTCGGCGTGGTCATCGGCGCCGGCATCTTCAAGTCGCCTTCCATCGTTGCCGGCCTCAGCGGCAGTGCCGACTGGATGTTCGCCATGTGGATCCTGGGCGGCCTGGTCTCGCTGGTGGGCGCCCTGTGCTATTCCGAACTTACCACCGCCTACCCGCATCCGGGTGGCGACTACCATTTCCTGCACCGCGCCTACGGCCGCGCCACCGCCTTCCTGTTCGGCTGGGCCCGCTTCGCGGTGATCACCACCGGCTCGATCGCGCTGCTGGCTTTCGTGTTCGGCGACTACATGCAGCAGGCCGTGCCGCTCAGCTTCCTGCCCGCGGGCTGGGGCGCCACCGCCTACGCCTGCGCGGTGATCGTCCTGCTGTCGCTCGTCAACCTGCAGGGCTTGCGTACCGGCGCCGGCGCCCAGATGTGGCTGACGCTGGCCGAGATCGGCGGCCTCCTGCTATTGGTGGCCGCGGCCGCCTTCTTCACCGACGGCGCCCCGGCCGCGGCGCCGGCGCTTGCCACGGCGGACGCGGCGGCGCCGGTCTCGTTCGGCATGGCCATGGTCTTCGTCCTGCTCACCTACGGTGGCTGGAACGAGGCGGCCTACATCAGTGCCGAGATCCGCGGCGGCGCCGTCAGCATGGTGCGCGCCCTCACCCTGTCGATCCTGATCATCACGACCCTCTACCTGATGGTCACCTGGGCCTGCCTGCAGGTGCTCGGCATGCAGGGCATGGCCAGCTCCGAGGCGCTGGCGGCCGACGTCATGGGCATCGCCTTCGGCGCCTCGGGGGAGAAAGTGATTTCGATACTGGTCGCGATCTCGGCGCTGACCTCGATCAATGCCACCATGATCGTCGGGGCCCGCACCGGCTTCGCCATGGGACGCGACTGGCATTCCCTCCGCAAGCTCGGCCAGTGGAACGACGCCAACAGCACCCCGACGGTGGCGATGTCGATCCAGTGCGCCGCCGCCCTGGTGCTGGTCGGCATCGGCGTCGCCTTCGGCAGCGGCTTCAAGGCCATGGTCGAGTTCACCGCGCCGGTGTTCTGGCTGTTCTTCCTACTCAGCGGCGTGTCGCTGTTCGTGCTGCGCCGGCGCGAGCCCGACCTGCCGCGTCCGTTCCGGGTGCCGCTCTATCCCCTGCTGCCCCTGCTGTTCTGCGCCACCTGCGGCTACATGCTCTGGTCCAGCCTGTCCTACGTGTACAGCCAGTCGCTCGGAGGGCTGAACGCGGCCTGGATCGGGGTAGCCGTGCTCGCCAGCGGATCGCTGCTGCTGCTTTTCCTCGACCGCAAGGATGGCACTGAGGCCGCCAAGACAAGATCCGTTCCCTGACCAAGCAACTGAGCCACCTGAAGGAGTCCACATGCAAACCGACGAACGCCGCCGTACCCTGCTGCTATCCGCCGCCGCCGCCGCGGGCACCATCCTGCTGCCGACCCACGCGCACGCGCAAGCCCTGGCCGAGCCAGAGCGCCTCGACGTACCCTACGTGCCCACCCCCCAGGAAGTGGTCGACCGCATGCTCGAGATGGGCAAGGTCGGCAAGAGCGACGTGCTGTACGACCTAGGCTGCGGCGACGGCCGCATCGTCGTGACCGCGGCCAAGAACCGCGGCGCGCGCGGCACCGGCATCGACCTGAACCCGGTGCGCATCGCCGAGGCGAAGGAGAATGCGAAGACCGCCGGCGTGGCCGACCGCGTCAACTTCAAGGTGGGCGACCTGTTCCAGGCCGACGTTTCGCCGGCCACCGTGGTGACGCTTTACCTGCTGCCGTCGGTGAACGTCAAGCTGCGGCCTCGCCTGTGGCAGCAGCTCAAGGTCGGCACCCGCGTGGTGTCGCACGCCTTCGACATGGGACCGGAATGGCCGCCCGAGAAGAAGGACGAAGTGGACGGCCGCACCATCTATTTCTGGACCATTACCCAGGCCAACAAGAAAGCCGTGAAGGCCTGAACGGCCGAGCGCTAGCCGGTCAAGGGCTGGTAGCCGCTGGCGCCGCCGCCGTTGCCGCAGCTTGCGGCGGCACGCGAAGGGTTTCGCCGATGCGCAGCACGCCGAAGGCTTCCTCGCTCACGCCCTGGGCCTGGCGCGCGATCGCGAGGTCGCGCGGCGCCTGGTCGATGCGTTCCTGGCCCATCGGGAAGGTGCCCCAGTGCATGCCCACGCTGCGCCGCACGCCCAGCTCGCGGTGGATGCGAATCGCCTCGTCGGGACTGACGTGCGAGTTGCGGTACCACACCGGCTGGTAGGCGCCGATCCCGATCGCGGCCAGGTCGAAGCCTTCGGGATAGCGGGCGGCGATGTCCTGGATGTCCTTCGAATAGCCCAGGTCGCCCGAGAAGAAGAAGGAGAAGCCGGGACGGGTCACGGCCCAGGCGCCCCACAGGGTTTCGTTGCGGTCGTACAAGCCGCGCGCCGACCAATGGTGGACCGGCAGGAACTGCAGTTCCAGGCCGCGTAAGCTGGCCTTGTCCCACCAGTCGAAGCGGGCGATGCGCGAGCGGTCGCCCTCGGTCACGTGCTGCGCGAGCCACAGGTCGACACCCAGCGGCGCGTACAGCATGGGCGCGCCGCCCTTCTGCCGGTACAGCGCGCGCAGCGATGCCAGCGACAGGTGGTCGTAGTGCGAATGGCTGATCAGGATCGCATCGATGTGCGGCAGCGCCGAGAGGGCCACGCCCGGCGCCTGCTGGCGCTTGGGGCCGGCGAAGGACAGGGGCGACGCGCGCTCGTCGAACACCGGGTCGAGCAGGATGTTCACGCCGTTACCGGTCTGCAGCAGGAAGCTCGCGTGGCCGATCCAGGTGAGCGCCGGCTCGGTCTTGTTCGCATGGATGTAGCCCAGGTCGGCCGCCACCGTCGGCACCGGCGCCAGGGGCAGGCGTTCCGAGCCGTCCGAGCTCCAGTTCCTGATGCGCCCGGCCCAGCCCTCGAAGAAGCCGACTTTCGGCCGCTGGTAGGCGGGGTTCGGCGGGTAGTTGTTGGCGAAGCCTTCGGGCCGGTGATGCGGCTTGCTCGCGTCATAGTAGGGATTGACTTGCGCACAGCCTGCAAGCAGGGAGGCGGCAAGGACGGCGCCCGGCAGGGCAAGGCGGACTGGCAGGGGCATGGAGGAGGTGAACGCTTGAAAAAGACGAGTATAAGGGAAGACGTGGGATGCTTCCGGCGCAGTAGCGGAAGCATCCCGGGCAGTGCAAACAAGATTTGCACATAGCGGCCTGGGTGCAAATAATATTTGCATAAAAGACAACAAATGCACATGCCGTACGCCGCGCCAGAATGGCAATCCCCATTTTGCCATTTCCTTATTGTTGCCCAGGATGTAAGCTACAGGGCCCAGCGCGAACGCTGGCGGTGCCCGCGGCCCATCCACCGCCCCGGGTGCTCCCGTCTGGCCACAAGCGGGACGTCCCGTGCGCATCCGCTGTCATTCTGCTACCGTAGGGAGGCAGCGGCGGCGCATCAGCCCGGCACCAGGTGCCGGAGCGACAGCGACCTCTTTAACTTTTCCGGCACCTTATTTGGCTGTTCACTATGACTTCTTCGACCGACCTTGACAACGCGCTTCCCCTCGACATGATCATCTTCGGCGGCATGGGCGACCTGGCGATGCGCAAACTGCTTCCCGCGCTCTACATGGCCTACCTGCACGGCAACCTGCCGGGGCAGACCCGCATCATCTCGACCGGGCGCCAGGAGTTCGACCGCGATGCCTATCTCCGCTTCGTCGAAGAGAATTCGCGCTCCTTCATCGCAGCAGCCAACTTCAACGAGAAGACCTGGGACGGCTTCCTGCAGCTGCTCGAATACGTGCGCCTCGACGTCCAGGCCGCGCCCGACTTCAGCGCCCTGGCGGCGGCCGCCCACCCGGGCGCGCAGCGCGTGTTCTACCTCTCCACGGCGCCGGCCCTGTTCACCACCATCTGCGCCAAGCTGGCCGACGCCGGCCTGGTCGACGCCAAGGCGCGCGTGGTGCTGGAAAAGCCGCTGGGACAGGATCTCGAGTCCGCCATCGAGATCAACGAAGCGGTCGGCAAGCACTTCGCCGAATCGCAGATCTACCGCATCGATCACTACCTCGGCAAGGAGACCGTGCAGAACCTGATGGTGCTGCGCTTCGGGAACTCGATCCTGGAACCGCTGTGGCGTGCGCCGAACATCTCAAGCGTGCAGATCACGGTGGCCGAGGAAGTCGGCGTCGGCAGCCGCGCCGGCTTCTACGACAGCACCGGCGCGATGCGCGACATGGTCCAGAACCACCTGCTGCAGCTGCTGTGCATCGTCGCCATGGAGCCGCCTACCTCCCTGTCGCCGGACGCGGTGCGCGACGAGAAGCTCAAGGTGCTGCGCTCGCTGCGCCGCCTCACGCTGGCCGACATCGCGCGCGACACGGTCCGCGGCCAGTACGTGCATGGCGTCAGCGGCAATCAGGAAGTGGGCGGCTACCTCGAGGAAAAGAACGTCCCCGCGGACAGCAAGACCGAGACCTTCGTGGCCCTGCGCGCCCACGTCGACACCTGGCGCTGGTCCAAGGTGCCGTTCTACCTGCGCACCGGCAAGCGCATGGCGCGCCGTTCCTCGAAGATCGTGGTGGAATTCGCCAATCCGCCCTTCCCGCTGTTCCCCGACATGCCGGGTGGCGTCGCCAATCGCCTCGTGATCGAGCTGCAGCCCGAAGAAGCGATCAAGCTGCAGATCATGGCCAAGCAGCCCGGCAGCGGCATGCAGATGCAGCAGGTGGCCCTGAACCTCGACCTGCAGTCGGCATTTCAACAGCGCCGCGCGGAAGCCTACGAGCGCCTGCTGATCGACGTGGTGCGCGGCCGCCTGACCCACTTCATGCGCCGCGACGAGCTGGAGGCCGCCTGGGCCTGGGCCGACCCGATCATCGAAGGCTGGAGCACGCTGGGCGAGAAGCCGCATCCGTATGCGGCCGGTTCCTGGGGCCCGGCGGAAGCCTTCGCGCTGCTGGCGCGCGACGGCTTTGCCTGGGTCGAGTAAGCCCTAGGACGGCAAGGACCTGCGCCGCGCGCGCAGGATCCACGCATACAGCAAGCCATTGATGACGAGCACGCCGGCCGCCAGCCCCAGCTGCAGGCCGCGCGTCATTTCCCCCGGATAAATCAGCGGCAACAGGTAATGGTCGATGAAGCCGCCGCTGTAGCCGGACTCTCCAGCCAGCAGGCGCATCCGGTTCTCCACATGGGTCAGCGGACAGACCGCGCCCAGCACCTCGATGCCGAAGCCCCAGGCGGCCGCCGCCAGGTGCACCGGCAGCAGGCGCGGCCGGCGCAACACCAGCAAGGCGCCGAACACGACGAACAGGATGAAACCGAGGTGCACCAGCAGCACCGCATCCGCAAGGAAACGATAGACCATGCTTGAACGGTCTTCCAGGAAACGATCTAGACGAGCAGTTTAATACGCCGCAAGCCCCCATGCCATTCGACGCGTGCGCGATTGAAGCCGCTCGCAAGGCGGCGTACAGTTGCTGGTCTTCGAACCCATTGAAAACGCCATGCACGCCTTGACTCCGCAAGCCCTTGCTCTGCCCTCGTTTGCTTCGCTTGGAGCAAATCTACTCAAGAACATGGACCGCAGCCGCCAGGCGCGCGGCAAGCTGCTGGATCGCGCCGGCTACGGTCCGCAGGAAACCCCGTTCACGGTCCTGCACAGCGAACCGGGCCTGAACCTGCGCCGCTTCGGCGGCGCCGGCGCGGACGGCCCCGCCGTGCTGCTCGTCCCCGCGCCCATCAAGCGTTCCTACATCTGGGACCTGGCGCCCGAGATCAGCGTCGTGCGGCGCTGGATGGAGGGAGGCTACCAGGTCTACCAGGCCGAGTGGACGCCGCTTCCCGACGACGGCGAAGACGAGGGCTTCGGCCTGGACGACTATGGCGACCGCCTGCTGGCCGCCTGCCAGCGCGCCATCGAGATTGATAGCGGCAAGGCCAGCTTGAGCATCGCCGGCCATTCGCTGGGCGGCATCCTGGCGGCGATCTACAGCTGCCTGCACCCGGATCGGGTCGATGCCACGGTGCTGCTGGAATCGCCCCTGCATGTCGAGAAGTCATCCTGCTGCTTCACGCCGCTGATCGACGCTACGGCGCATGCGCGCCCGATCGCAGACGCCTTCCGCCAGGTGCCGGGCGTATTCCTGAACATGATGAGCGCCATCGCCGAGCCGCATGCCTTCCAGTACGAGCGCATGATGGACCGCTGGCTGTCGCTCGCCAACCCGCAACTGCTTGCCACCCACATGCGGGTGGAGCGCTGGACCCACGACGAATTCCCCTTGCCGGGCCGGCTGTTCACCGAACTGGTCGAGCAGCTCTACCGCAAGGACGAGTTCATGCAGGGCAAGCTGCGCATCGGCGCGCGGAGTATCGGTCCGCAAGACCTGCGCGCGCCCCTGGTCAGCGTGCTCGACCCGCGCAGCAAGCTGATTCCCGAGGCCTCGATGCGTCCCTTCCACGAGGCCGCAGGGAGCGAGCGCAAGTGCCTGCTGCATTACGAGGGCGATGTCGGCGTCAACCTGCAGCACGTGGGCGTGCTGGTCGGGAACAGCGCCCATGCGCGCATCTGGCCGGCGATCTTCGACTGGCTCGCTGGCGCACGGAAAACTCAATAGCGCGGACGCGCTCAGGGCCGCCAGCGCATTTGGAGGCGGAGCTCCTCTTCGGTTTCGACGGTAAAGCCCAGCGCCGCGTACAGGCGACGCGCACCAAAATTGTCGGTGCGCACCGCCAGCGTCAGGTCGCGCCCCTCCAGCGCTGCCCGGCGCTGCAGGCGGCGCAGCGCCTCGCCGGCGACACCGCGCCCGCGCGCGTCTGGCATGACGGCGATATCGACCACCCGGATCGCCCCCGGCACGCTCGCCGTCACCAGGCGGCCCACCGGCACGCCGTCCAGTTCCAGCACCTCGTATACCGCCTCGGGATAACTGCTGCGGTAGCCGGCCACCTGCATCTGCCGCTGCATGGCGACGATGCCCTCGATGTAGCGCGGATCGGCGAGCAGGCCCAGCAGGTCGTCGCGGGTCGAGCGGTACAGGGCCAGGAAGAAGTCCTCGTCGGACGGCAGGGCGGGACGGATGTGCAGGGCGGCAAGAGACATGGCGGGAAGCCTGGGCATGGTGGATGTTTCCGGGCAGTATATCCGGTAGCGGACTCGGCCACAGGCGCACGCAATCTGCGCTACCATGCCGGGCATTGTCCCGCCATCACGAACCAAGGATCCACGTGTTACCCGTACTCGCTCTCGACGTGGGAGCCGCCATCAAGACCCTGGTGCTGACCCTCGACCTGTTCGGCACCTTCGTCTTCGCCCTCAGCGGCGCCATCGCCGGCGCCCGCCGCCGCCTCGACATCTTCGGGGTGCTGGTGCTGTCCTTCGTTGCCGCCAACTCGGGCGGCATCGTGCGCGACCTCCTGATCGGCGCGACCCCGCCGGCCGCGATCCGGGACTGGCGCTACATGGCCGTGTCCTTGCTGGCCGGCCTGGTCATCTTCTTCTGGTATCCGGTCGTCAACCGGCTGCGCAATCCGGTGCTGATCTTCGACGGCGCCGGTCTGGCGCTGTTCTGCGTGGCCGGGGCGCAAAAGGCGCTGGTGTTCGGCGCCGACCCATGGGCGGCCGCCCTGCTCGGCATGTTGACAGGCATCGGCGGCGGCGTCGCCCGCGACGTGCTGCTCAACGACGTACCGGCAGTATTTCGCTCCGACATCTACGCCGTCGCCGCGCTGGCCGGCGCCAGCGTCGTCGTCCTCGGCGACGCGCTGCAATGGGCCGCCGCCCCCACCGCCATTGCCGGCGCCGCGCTGTGCTTCGGCCTGCGCCTGGCGGCGATCCGCTTCGGCTGGCACCTGCCGACCGCGCGCCACCCCGACCAGCCCGACGACGAAGCGAAGGACCCGAAGCACGGCGAATACCGCTGAGTGGCCAGTTCCCGGTAGCCACCATCCCGGAGCTCGTGAACCAGCATCACGCGAACGTCTACGGCAAGGCCTCGGTCGGTTCGCCGCCGATGTAGGCGTGACTGGCGTAGTGCCTACTACGGTGCCGTCCGGCTCTTGAGGTACAGCTCGATCAGCGCGTTCACCTGGGACGCGTCGCCCGCACGCCGCATCTTGAGGCTTTCCACACGCTGCGGCGCCGGCTGGCCGTTGATCCAGTCGTCGAAATCCTTGCTTCCGAGGATCTCCAGCCAGTCTGGATGGGCGCGCGCGAACGAGGCGACCCGTTCGAGCGAGGTCACCACCACCCGCTCGAAGGCTGGTCCGGTGGCGATGATGCCGTAGTCGCGGCAGAAGCGCGCCAGCCACTTGAGGGTCACCGGGCCGACGATGCCGTCGCCGAGCGGGCGCCCGGTGGCGCCGGCATCGCTCCTGAACTCGGGGACGGCGGCATAGATGAGGGCCAGGTGCTGCTGGATCGACTGGCCGCCGGCGGCATCGTATTGGCGGAACACGCGCGCCGCCTCGGGCGTCGCCAGGCGCCGCGGCAAAGCCGCCTCGGCGGAGCCGAACCCGGCGATCCGCTTGGGCGGCGTGGCGCCGGCGGATGCCTCCCCCGCATTCGTTGCTTCCTGCGCGGCCCCGCCGCCTCCGATGAGCAGCAGCGCAGCCGCCATGGCGCGACTGATGATGGCAAACGGCTTCATGTCAGAACGTCTTTCCTTCCTTCATCGTCTTCTTGCGGATTGCCTGCAGCAACTCGCCTTGGTCAAGGTAAGCGCGGCCGCCTCGCGGCAAAAATAGGTACTGCGTTGACTCCGGTTCGCCTGCAAACGCGCGTTCGGACGAGCAACAATAGTGCATTGAACGAAAGGAAATTTCTACTAGATTTCTAAAAATCTGTTTGCGCTGGGTGGCCAGAAATCCAGTCGTCACCATCAGCGCCAGAAAACCACATTGAAGGCGTCCTTGCGCGCCAGCCTTATTCCAAAGCCCGGTTGCGTGATTCCAGGTCCACGCACAGGATCGCCAATGCCGCAAGGAGCAGGAAGCCGGCCAGCATTCCCAGCGCGAGCGTGAAATGGGTCGCCATCACCGGCGCGACGATCGCCGGCGCGAACAGGCCCCCGAACCGGGCAATCGCCCCGGCCGTGCCCATGCCGCTGGCGCGCAGGTCGGTCGGGTACACCTCGGGCGTGAACGCATACAGCGCGCCCCAAGTGCCCAGCAGCGCAAAGCTCATCAGGAGGGTGGATCCGACCACCAGGCAGGTGGCGTTGCCCAGGCTGTAGGCCATGCAGCCGGCGGCGCTCAGGAGCAGGAAGCCGACCAGGGTCGGCTTGCGTCCCCAGCGCTCCACGCCATAGGCCGACAGCCCAAAGCCCGGCAGCTGCACCAGCGCCAGCAGGATCAGGAATTCCTGTCCGCGCATGAAGCCGAATCCCTCGCTGCTCAAGCGCACCGGCAGGTAGACGAACACGCCGTAGTAGGCGACCGAGATCAGCATCCACGCCAGGAACAGCGAGACGCTGCGGCGCCGTAGCGTGCCGGCGAACAGCGCCGACAGCGGCTGCTTGCCCCCGGTGTCCGGCGCCAGCGGCGGAATCTCGACCTGGCGGCCGTTCACCGCGGCCACCCGCGCCAGCACGGCGCGGGCCTGCTGCCCCTTGCCGCTGCGGTTGAGGTACATGGGCGACTCGGGCACGAACAGGCGCAAGACGACCCCGACGAGCGCCGGCAGGCCGGTGACCAGGAAGATCACGCGCCAGGCGTCCTCACCCCATTGCTGCGCCACCAGGGCAAGGATGGCCAGCAGGATGGTGCCGACGGCCCAGAACGACTCGAGCAGCACCAGCCAGCGGCCGCGCCGGTCGCTGGGCAGGAACTCGGCCATCATCGTGTAGTCCACCGGCAGGGTGCCGCCGACGCCGACGCCGGTGAGAAAGCGCAGCACCAGCAGCCAGCCCAGGTCCGGCGCGAAGGCGGAGGCAACCCCGAAGCAGGCATCGATCAGCACCGCCGCCATCAGTACCGGCCGGCGCCCGATGCGGTCCGCGAGGCGGCCGAAGCAGAAGGCGCCGACCAGCATCCCCACGAAGAACGAGGTCCCGGTCTGCAGCGCTTCCGGCAGCGGCACGCCGAAGGTCTGCGCGATCGACGGTGCGCTGAAGCCGATCGAGAGCACCTGCATGGCGTCGGCCATCCAGACCAGGCCGAAGATGGCGAACAGCCGGTACTGGAAGCGGCCGACGCCGGCCGCCTGGATACCCTGCTCAACTGTCGCCGTCATCGTGGACATCGTCGTTTCCCCTCTCATGCTCGGAGTGTGCAAGAAGAATCCATGGCGAACCGTGCAATGGAAAACACTGGGACGAAAAAAATGCCTGCGAAGCAGGCATTTTGGGGAGGACGCTTGGGGTCTTACACGCCGACCATCGAAATGGCCTTGGTGTTCAGGTAGGACTCCAGGGCTTCCGGACCACCCTCGGAGCCATAGCCCGAATCCTTGATGCCGCCGAAAGGCAGCTCGGCGCTCGGGGTGGCCGGCTGGTTGATCCACAGCATGCCGACTTCGACACGGTTCATCAGCAGCTGGGCGTTCTTGATCGAACGGGTGAAGGCGTAACCGGCCAGGCCGTACGGCAGGCGGTTCGCTTCCGCGATGGCGTCTTCCAGGCTGTCGAAACCGCGCACCGCGGCCAGCGGGCCGAACGGCTCGTCGTTGAACACGCTCGCTTCCAGAGGCACGTCGGCCAGCACGGTCGGCGCGAAGAAGTTGCCGGCGTCGCCGACGCGCTCGCCGCCGGTCGCCACGACGGCGCCCTTGGCGCGGGCATCTTCGACGAACTGGGCCATGGCGCTCAGGCGGCGCGGATTGGCCAGCGGGCCGAGGGTGGTGCCCTCTTGCAGGCCGTCGCCCAGCTTCAGGCCTTCGGCATGCGCCACCAGCGCGCGCGTGAACTCGTCCTTGATCGCGTTATGCACCAGGAAGCGGGTCGGCGAGATGCACACCTGGCCCGCGTTGCGGAACTTGGCCGCGCCGGCCGCCTTGACGGCGAGGGCCACGTCGGCGTCCTCGGCGATGATGACCGGGGCATGGCCGCCCAGTTCCATGGTGACGCGCTTCATGTGGGCGCCGGCCAGGGCGGCCAGCTGCTTGCCGACCGGGGTCGAGCCGGTGAAGGTTACCTTGCGGATGATCGGGTGCGGGATCAGGTAGCCGGAGATCTCGGCCGGGTCGCCGAACACCAGGCCCACCACGCCGGGCGGCACGCCGGCATCGACGAAGCACTGGAACAGGGCCGCCGGCGAGGCCGGGGTCTCTTCCGGCGCCTTGCACAGGAAGGAACAGCCGGTGGCCAGGGCGGCGGCCAGCTTGCGGACGACCTGGTTGATCGGGAAGTTCCACGGGGTGAAGGCGGCGACCGGGCCGACCGGCTCCTTCAGCACCAGCTGCTGTGCGGCCGGGTTGCGCGACGGCACGATACGGCCGTAGACGCGCATGCCTTCGGCCGCGAACCAGTCGATGATCTCGGCGCCGGCCATGGCTTCCATCTTGGCTTCGGCCAGCGGCTTGCCCTGCTCCTGGGTCAGCAGGCGGGCAATGTCGCCGGCGCGCTCGCGCAGCAGGTTGGCGGCGCGGCGCATGGTGGCGGCGCGCTCGGCGGCGGTAACGTTACGCCAGGTCTCGAAGCCGGACTTGGCGGCGGCCAGGGCGCGGTCCAGGTCGGCGACGCTGGCGTGGGCCACGGTGCCGATCGACTGGCCGGTGGCGGGATTCACGACCGGGATCGTCTTGCCGCCCGTGGCGTCTTGCCATTCGTTGGCGATGAGGAGTCGGGTATCGGGATAGCTGGAAGTCGTCATGAGCCTCAGGTCCTGTGTTGAATGAATCGTAAAACATGATCATAACCTTTGTTTGCTTGCCCTGCAGGCCGGCAAGCCGGCGCCTGCAAACCTTCAGGCCGGCCGCCAAAAAGAAAACCCGCCGAAGCGGGCTATCTGCTCAGCCGGCCGATAGTTCCCAGAAACGATCGTATTGCCGGTGGGTGATAAGCACAGCGCTTGTTAGAGGCTGCCGGGCCTGGCACGGCGCAGGTATCTGCGCCGATTTCCCTTGTTAATCAGGATGATCACAATCAAGACGACTGCTGCAGAATGGTTGTCGTTAATCAGGGGGATAAGTTGAGTCACGCTTTCGAGGTCAAACATGATGCTTCCTTTAAAAAATTGGAATGACTCGCCGTTGGATCGCCGCAGGATGCTCCCGTGGTCGCTTTTTCCGCGAGCACATGTTCGACCAGCCCATTCCTCAGCAGTTGCCGCTAGTCGGTGCCAAGCTGAGCCGTATCAATAGGACTCGGTAGGTCCCAGATCCCTGTTCTTAGATTGGAGGAAAGAGACAGACGGCAGATGACCAAGCTTAAGCCTGAGCAAAGACAGTGAGCCGCCACGTTTGATTCCATACAATCCCATGGAGCGGTAATGTCGAGCCAAAGGATGTCGGAAAGCTAATGGAAAGTGTCATCGTCTACACAGGGAAGGACTTGCGCCGGATGCGGGAGGAAGGCGGCTGCGGCCATTGGACCGCCAGCCCGATCCGCGTGGAGGCAGCCCAGTACCTGGTGTGCGTACGCAACCGCCGCGAGCAATGGGCCGCGATGGACCACGAGCATGGCGTGGCTTTCCTGATTGCGAAAATTACCGGCACCAGGCCTTCGATGCACGCGGCGAGGATCACGATTGAATTCGACAGCTATGCCTTGCTCGACATCCCCGATGCCTGGCAACTGCTGGCCAAGGGTCAGCGTTTTCCTGTCGCCTACATGGAAACCGCTGACCTGTTCACCAGGCTGGCGCTGAATCCCGACGAGCTGGCCTGGAAGCCTTTCATGACCAAGCCGGGCCCGGTCCAGCTACAGCTGGCCGATGCGCCTGCCCCGTCCGCCGGCGCCCCCGATCCGGGCCGGAGCAAGGCAGGAAGCTTTACCAACGCCATCGCCGAAGCCAAGCGCAAGCTGGCCGAGTCCCTTGGCATAGCTTCCGAGAAGATCGAGATAACCATCCGTTTGTAACGCAAGCCTCCTAGGGCAGCGCCAGCGCCGTGTGTGGCAATCCGGGCGTGTCGACGCGGAAGGCGAACAGCCCGCCCGCCAGCGGCTGCTCGCGGCGCTGCGCCGGCGTCAGCCCTTTCCAGGCGGTGGTGACATAGGCGGTGCGCAGGTCCTCGCCGCCGAAGGCCAGCTTGGTGATGTTCGTGCACGGGAACAGGACACTGCCGACCAGCCGTCCCGCCGCCGTGTAGCGCTCGATGCGGCCCGCGCCGAACAGGGCGATCCACAGGTGGCCTTCGCGATCGACCGCCATGCCGTCCGGGCGGCTGCCTTCGGGCAGTTGCAGGAACACCCGCTTGCCGGCCAGGCTGCCGTCCTCGCGCAGGTCGAAGGCGTACACACGGCGCAGCGGCGTATCCGTGTGGTACAGGGTCTTGCCGTCCGGGCTGATGGCGGGGCCATTGGTGATGATGTAGCCGGCGTCGGCGCGCGACAGGACGCCATCCCGACCAAGTCGGTACAGTGCGCCGCTCGGCTCGAGCTGGCCGTCGTCCATCGAACCGAACCAGAGGTTGCCGCCGGCGTCCACGTGGCCGTCATTGAAGCGGTTGCCCGGCAGGTCGTCCTCGATTCTGCGCAGCGGCGCGAACTCGCCGTCCGCTTCGTCGAAGCGGTACAGGCCATCTTCAAGCGCGCAGACCATGCCGCCGCTGGATGCCGGGACCACGAAGCCGGGTTGGCCGGGCGCCTCCCAGCTGCGCCGCCCGCTGCCGTCGGCGGCGCAGCGGTGGATGCGCCGGCCCTTGATGTCGACGAACCAGACCGAACGCGTGGCGGCGTGCCAGAGCGCGCCCTCGCCCAGGTGGGCGCCCACGTCCCAGATGCATTCGGGTGTCATTGAAGCCATGGTCTTGAAAGTGGTGTCGCCGGTCATGCTCATCCAGGGTTGGGTTGATGGTGCGGAGGCGAGATTGTACCGCCCGGGCCACGGCCGCTCAGTCCAGCGTCACCCCCATCAGCCCGATCACGACGTCGTTGGCCAGGGTCCGTAGTTCCAGGCTCTTCAAGTCCTTGCCGCGCTCGAGCGGCATCTCGAGCACGGTGGCCGAGCCGCCGTCGATTCTCCCGCGCAGGTCCTGAGGCAGGGTCGCCGGGTCCAGCACCCGGACCCGGGCCGTCTTCAGGTCGACCCGTACCGGCAAGGATCCGCAGTACGGAAACTGGTAGTCGTCGATGAAGTAGTCCTGCTCGATGGGCCACCAGCTGTCGGGATTGTGCAGGGCCAGGCGGGTGGCGCTGCCGTCCGCGTAGCTCACCACCACCTCACCGTTGTCGATGCGGCTCTGCATGGCGTTGCTGGAGCCGGCCATCAGCAGGAATGCGCGTCCGGCCCGGCCCTGCAGCGGCACGCTGGCCTGCTTCGGATAGTTGTCCCACTGCGAGGTGAACAGAATGTTGGCCGCGCCCGGGCTTGAAGGCGTGGCGAAGCTCAGGCCCTTGGGCAGGCGCAGGATGCCGCCCTGGGCACGCAGGCCGCTGTCGTCGACCGTGGCCATGGCGTTGACGTGCCCGGCCCAGGCGCCGATGCCTTGCGCGGGCAAGGACAGCGAGACAAAGGGCGAGCGCGGCGACAGGTACTTGCCGGGCTTGAAGAGCTCGGTCACGCGGTCGTTGAAGCGGGTACTAAGGTCGACGTGGCGCGAATTCACCGGCGCCCCCGTGGTCCATGCGGCGGCGCGGGGGCTGCACGCCGGCTGCGCGGCATCCGACGGCGCCGCCGCCTCCCACCAGGTGAACGCTCCCTGGCGCACGCGCCGCAGGCCCTCGTGCGCCGCCGTCTTTGCGACGACCCGCGCAGCGGCGCCGATCGGCTGTCCGCGCCACCGGATCGTGAGCTCGGTCTTGCGCCCGAAGGGCAGTTCGATCCGCAGGCGCGGCGCAAAGGCTTCGTCGCTGCCGGCGCGCCAGCGCACCGGCTTGCCGTCGGCGAGGACCGAGGCCACGGCATCGCTCGCCGCCGGCAGCTCGAGCACCAGGCGCCCGAAGACCGCGGCCGGCTGTTCGATCGTCCAGCGTTCTTCCCTTCCATCGCGGCGGAACGCCAGCGCCACGCCCGGGTGGCGCAGGCTCGCATGCCGCCAGTCGCGCGGAAAGCCTGGACGAACCAGCAGCGTCCCGTCGAGCGCATCCGGGCGCACGCCGAACAAGCCCTCCACCAGCGCTCGCGCCATCACGCCCGAGCCGTCCGCGAAGTCGCGCTGGGCTTCGCGGCGGTACACGTCGAGGTAGTTCATGCTGCCGATATTCCCTGGCGAAATCCCCATGTAGAGGCTGGCCAGCAGCGCCCCCTTGGCCAGGTCGAAGGCGCGCTCGCCGTCCCCGGCCTGCCAGGTGGCGAGCGCCGTGTGCAGCACCTCGCCCATCACCACGTTGTTGGTGGACCAGGAATACGGCATCCAGTCTGTGGTCGGCAGCACGCGATAAGGACGGTCGGCAGGCACGCCCGGCCCCGCGACCGGGATCGTGCGGCGCTGGCGCGCCAGGTCGAGCACCATGCGCGCAGCTTCCAGGCGGTCCGGTACCCCTGAATCGAGGGCGTGGTAGTAGCTCCACAGGCCATAGCTGGGGTGCAGCAGCCGGGCCCCGAGCAGGTCGCGGTACTCGCCGAAGGCGCCGCGCTCGGGCATCCACAGGTGGCGCCGCATGCCCGCGCGGATGCGCTCGGCCTCGACCCGATATGGCCTTGGGTCCTTGCCGATCAGGGCCGCGACGCGCGCCGCCATCGCGTTGTGCCAGGCATTGTAGGCCGAGGTATGGGTGGCGCCGCCGCCGTTGTAGTACAGGTCGTCGCTGGCCCAGATCGCGGCATAGCCTTCGTACAGCGGCAGCTTGTCGGGTCCGTACTCGCGCCGGAACAGGCGCCGCTCCCAGGCCAGGTGGCGCTCCAGCACCGGCCACACGGCCCTGGCATACGCACGGTCGCCGGTCCACAGCAGGTGGCGCAGCAGCGCGTCGATGAAGCCGATGTTCATGTCGTAGTGCGACCTGCTCATGTCGCCGTTGCTGTGCAGGCCGGCTTCGCTGCGCGCCAGGTTGGTATCGCGGTCGGCGGGCGGCAGGCGCGCCGGCACCGGGGACGTATCCTGGCGCGCCGTCCATTCGTCGAGGTTGCGGCGCGCCCGATCGTGCCAGCCCAGGGCGTCGAGCGCGTAGGGCCCGCGCCAGCCCAGCAGCTTGGTGCGCCAGGCGATCGCCCCGTGCATGATGGCGCCCTGCTCCTCGTCCCACACGGCATCCAGGGCGACGTTCAATGCCCCCATCGCGGCGTTGATGTATGGGTCGGGCGTGTCGATCTTCACCTGGCCGCGCAGCCGGGCGAAGTGCCCGCCGGCCTGCGCGAAGCGTTCCGCCAGTTCCTCCGGGCTGAATGCGGGCGCGCGGCTACGCTCGGCCGCGGGACGGGCGTCCAGGGTGCTGCCTGCCTCGCGGTAGACCGCCAGCTCGGGCGCCTTCTTGCTGCGCGTGACCTGGAAAGCCAGGTGAATGGCCTCAGCGCTTAGTGGCAGCCGGCCGAGCGCGACCTGGCCATCCTGGCCGGCGTCCTGGTCCAGCAAGCCGGCCAGATCCTCCCATGCGGCGGCGGCGGCGCGGCGCACGGCAAGGGGCCGCGAGGCGGTCGCCGTGATCGCCGCCCTGTCGTTGCTGACCGTGAATCCCTGGGCATGCAGGTCGACGCTGCTGCCGCGCGCGTACTCCGGCGCGAACTGGAAATACCGGCTGATCGGCACTGTCTCGGTCCCGATGTCGCCGCCGCGGCGCCCCTGGGCGCCATTCCCGGGCGCGAAGGCGAACACCAGTTCGGCCGCCTCAGGCAGGGACTGGCCCGCTACCCTCAGCCCGAGTCCTTCCACGCTCGCATAGGCGATCGCGGCCAGGTGGATCCGGCCGGCTTCGCCCAGCAGCGGATCGGCGATCTCGTAATGCAGTTCGCCTGGCCGGTAGCGCGTCACGATGTGGCGCGCGGCATGCAGCCAGAGCACGCCGGCGGGGGTCTTGACGCCCAGGCGGACATTGCCGCCGCGCCCGGGCAGGTAGAGCGAAAACTCGGGACAGTCGCCGCCGTCGACACGAAAGGCGCTAGTCCCGCCATACAGGGGACGGTTGAAGAACTCGCCGCCGTTCTCGATGACGAAGTCCTCGCCCTCGGGACGGTAGCGCAGCGGCCGCGCCACCTGCCCGGCCAGGTTCGGACGCGCCACCTCGACGCCCGGCTTGTACGCTTGCGCCTGCTCGCCACGCGCTCCCGTGGCGAACGCCGCGAGCGCCAGCAGAACGCAAGCCGGCAGGATGGGCATGCAAGTCTTCCTCATGTAATCGTCTCCCCGGCATTGTTTCGGCAGATAATAAGAGACGTCCTCGCCCTCCATCGCCTCACAGCGGCAAATTCTCATTGGCGTGACCGAGTGAAAAAAAATGAGCAAAACCTTGAGGAAAACATTCCCGTGTTCGTCTTACCAAGGGGGAAGCACGAACGGGCGAGCATATGGACACTGAAGTAGTTGACTGGCTGACAATAAATTTCCTGCCGCACGAGGCCGAATTGCGCAGGATGCTGCGTCGCGTCTGTAGCAGCCCGGCCGAAATCGACGACGTGGTGCAGGAGACCTGTTACCGGATCCTGTCGATGGCCAGCCTGGACGGCATCCGCGATCCCAAGCCCTTCGTCTTCCGCACGGCCAAGAACCTGGTCCTCGACCGCATCAAGCGCGACGCGGTGGTCAGGATTGAAGCCATGGCCAACCTGGAAGACCTCGACATCGCGGACGCGGCGCCCTCGCCCGAGCGGGTGGTGTTCGCCCGCGCGGAACTGAAATGGGTGATCGGGCTCGTCTCGCAGCTGCCCGACCGCTGCAAGGCGGTGTTCCGGGCGCGCCGGATACACGGCCTGTCGCAGCACGAAACGGCGCAGAGCCTGGGCCTGACCGACGGTGTCGTCGAACACGAAATGATGAAAGGGATGCGCTTGATGTCGGAGATGATTGCCAGTCACGGCATGAACCAGGAGACCGGCGTCATCCCGTCCACCGCAAAAAAACGCGTCAGCAAGAAACAGAATGTCAACGATCGATAACGAAGCCTTCGAGTGGGTGGCGCGCAAGCTGGCGCGCGGCCTGAGCGCCCCCGAGAGCGCGCAATTCGACGCATGGTATGCCGCCGATGTGCGGCACCAGGGCGCCTACGTGCGCGCCATGGCCATCTACAATGCGATCAATCTCGCCAGCGCGCCGCAATCGCTCTCCCCCGAACTCTCCATGGCGCGGCAGCAGCGCCGCAGCCGGCGCGCCTGGTTCAGGGTGGGCGCCATGGCCGCCTGCCTGGTGGCGGCGGTGGGCACCGTCAGCCTGCAAGTCCTGCGCGAGGAGCGGGTCCTCACCACGGCCAAGGGCGAATTCCGCAAGGTGCCGCTGCAGGACAAGTCGGTCGCCACCATCAACAGCGGCAGCCAGATCGAAGTCGCCTTCACCGACAAGCAGCGCACCGTCAACCTGCGCAAGGGAGAAGCCTGGTTCGAGGTTGCCAAGGACAAGACGAAGCCTTTCGTGGTCGAAGCCGGCGCCGCGCGCATCAAGGCGGTCGGCACCGCCTTCTCGGTGCGGCGCTTCGCGAACGGCACCGAGGTGCTCGTCACCGAAGGCAAGGTCGAGGTCTGGGACAAGGGCAGCAGCGCGCGGCGGCGCCAGCTGGTCGAGGGCGATCGCGCCTTCCTGGCGCAGGATGCGAGCGCGATCAGCGTGAGCCGCCAGCCGGTCGAAGTGAACCGCAAACTGGCATGGAGAGAAGGCAAGGTGATCCTCAAGAACCAGACCCTGGACGACGCGGTGGCGGACTTCAACCGCTACAGCCCGAAGACCATCGTCATCGTCGACGCCACGCTCAGGGACAAGCGTCTGTTCGGCCAGTACAAGCTCGACGCACCCGAATTGTTCGCGCAGGACGTCAGCACCGTGCTGGACGTGCCGGTCGCGATCACCGCCGACACGATCTTCATCGGCCGCAGGCAAGGCGAGGCGCAGGACGGCATCTGATACAGGAAGCGAAGCGATGCCGCGCCACACTGGCACACGATCCGGACGCGCCGTCTATGGCGGGTCCGGATTTTTTTTGCTCTTTGCAGTCAGCTTCCTGAGTATTTATACGACAGCACGCCACTGCTTGATTTTTGAGGGAGGATGTCGATTCAGTCATCGTTTTGAGTGATTGGGCAAAGGATCGCCGCAGCATGAGGAAGACGCCGTCGCCGGCAGTCTTTACACATACGGAGCAGCATAGTTCCGACAAAAACAGATTAGAGGAGACGTGCATGAACCCCATGCACCCATACGCCAGCGCGGCCGGCACCATCCTGGCCGTGAGCATGGCCGCGTACGCGGGCAGCGTCAGCGCCCAGGAATTGCCGCGGCCCTTCAATATTCCCGCAGGCCCTGCGACGGAGTCCATTCCGGAATTCGCGCGCCAGGCCGGCATCAACATATTGACCTCGGCGGACATCCTGGATGGCGTGAACACCGAAGCGCTCAGTGGCGCATTCGTCATCTCCGAGGCGGTCGATCGACTGCTCGGCTGCACTAATCTGGTCGGACGGGTCAGCTCCGGCGGCACCGTGGTGATCCTGGCGCGACCGCCAGGATCATCCGGACAACCCAATGACTCGAAAATATCGGATGAGACAATGACAAAACATACCCTCCCCGGCCGGCGCAAGGCGACCTGCGTCGCGGTCTCGGCGGCCGTGCTCATGATGGGCGCACCGCTGGCGAATGCGCAGGAGCAGGCGCCTGGCACGCAGGTTCAGATACCGGAGGCGAAGGCACAGTCCGGACAGAGCGCGCCGGCGCCGAACCAGCAGACCGGCGACGGCGTGCAGCAGGTGAAGGTGGTGGCCACCCGCGCATCCCAGCAGTCCAGCATCGACCGCAAGAAGAATGCCGCCACCGCGATCGATTCGATCGTCGCCGAGGACGTGGGCAGCCTGCCGGACCGGAACGTCGGCGAGGCGATCTCGCGCATCGCCGGCATCGCGCTGGACCGCGGCGACTTCGGCGAGGGCGTCACCGTGTCGGTGCGCGGCAACGGCCCGGACCTGACGCGCGTGGAACTGGACGGCCAGGCCGTGCAGTCCGCCGGCGGCAGCGACATGGCCGGCGGCGGCGACGGCCGCGCCGTCGAATTCCGCCAGCTCTCGGCGGACCTGATCAAGAGCGTCGACGTGGTCAAGGGCTCGACCGCCGACATGACCGAGGGTTCGCTGGGCGGCGGCATCCAGATCAAGACCCGTACCGGCCTCGATTTCAAGAAGCCCTTCGCCTCGCTGCGCGTGGCCGGCAGCCAGAACAGCCTGAACAAGAAATGGCAGCCGGACGCCAACCTGATCCTGGCGAACAAGTACATGAACGGCCGCCTGGGCCTGCTGCTGAACGCGTCGAGCACCACACTGGACAACGAAGGCCACAAGACCGAGGTGTCGGGTGGCGGCAACAATGGCTGGCAGGGCTACTACCGCCTGTTCGACTTCGACAATTCGCCGGAGAAGACCTTCAGCTACCAGCCCGGCACCGTCAACACGGCCGATGCGACCAGCACCACCCCGCTGCTGCGCTCGGCCTTGACCAACGGCGGCTTCTTCAACTCGGCCACGCCGCTCGAAATGGTCACCCGTTCGGCCAGCGCGCAGAGCAAGGACGAATGCCGCGCGATCTTCGCGCCGATACCTGCCGCGCAGCTGAACCTGATCTCGTCCTCGGCGCGCACCGCCGCGCAGAACCAGCGCACCAACGAGCTCAATACCTGCCTGAACCAGTGGAACGACTACACCCCGTCCGGCCCGCGCTACGTGGTGCGGCGCGAGATCGACCGCCGCAAGAACCTCGACCTGCGCGCCGACTTCAAGCTCACCGACGAGCTGACCCTGTACTCGAAAGGCAGCTACAACAAGCGCCACAACGACATCAACACGCTGGCTTTCTCGCTGGGTAACATGTCGGTGCAGAACGGCAGCAGCAACGTGCAGCCCGGTTCCGCCGTGGTCGACGCCAAGCACCACCTGACCTCGTACACCTTCAACAATACCAACAGCAATGGCGTCGCCAAGACCAACCAGAGCCACGGCATCGGCGAGACCACGGCACGCTACCTGCAATTGGGCGGCAACTTCAAGCGCGGCGGCCTGAACGTCGACTTCTTCGCCGGCGACGCCCAGTCCGACTTCAGGAAGGGCATCAAGGAACTCACGCTGAACGACTACTACGGCACCGGCACGATGAGCGTGATGCCGAACGGCCTGTGGACCTACAGCTTCCCGAACGTCAATCCGATCACCTCGGCCGATCCCTCGCGCTTCGCCGTGCTGTTCCCGCGCGGCGCCAGCGCCGCCATCGTGCCGACGGTCTACACGACCAACTCGGCGCCCGCCTACACCGCCGCCCAGCAGAATGCAGGCACCTCGTCGCCGAACCTGACCTGGGTGCCGACCGAGTACCACACCTCGGAGCGCACCGCCAAGGTGGACGCGACCTGGAACACGCCGGACCGCATCCCCTTCTTCAAGCGCTTCAAGACCGGCTACAACATGCGCGACACGCGCAACGACAACTGGAACCTGAACAACGGCGGCTACAACCTGCGCGACCCGCAAGGCAGCTTCGGCACCGCGAATTTCGTGGCGCCGATCGTGATGCCTTCGCCCACCCTGCGCAGCACCATGTACGGCTGCGCCGACACGCCGGGCTCGCTGGCGCCGGGCGGCAACAAGTGCCAGTACGGCTGGATTCCGAAAGGCGACATCCGCCAGTCGCTGGACGGCGCGATGGTCTACACCATCCCCCAGTTCGTCGACATGCTGAGCCAGGTCATGACGCTGAAAGCCACGCCGACCCAGTTCTTCCATGGCGCCAAGGACCGCCCCGCCGGCCTGATCGAGAACTGGACGCAGGTCGACGTCGAGAAGCTGTTCGCCATTTCCCAGGTCGGCAACACCAACTTCGACTGCGTGAAGTACTGCACCGCCAGCGACGGCAAGGTCTACGCGCAGCCGGCCAACCACCTGAAGGAACGCACCGACGCCTTCTACCTGATGGGCGACTTCGGCCTCGACCACCTGCCCTTCACGGACCGTTCGCTGCCCTTCGGCCTGGAGCTGGAAGGCAACGTGGGCGTACGCTACGTGCGCACCAAGGTGCACGGCACCGGCATGATGAGCTTCACGGCCATCATGAAGACGGCCAGCTTCGACCCGAGCTTCCCGGAAGCGGTGGGCGGCACGACCAGGATGCGGGTGCAGCAAGCCACCGCCATCAGCGCCAAGACCAGCGACCTCCTGCCGAGCCTGAACCTGGCCACCTGGCTGGTCCCGGACAAGCTGGTGCTGCGCTACAGCGCCGCCAAGACGGTGGCCCGGCCGCCGGTGTCGCGCCTGCTGGCCTCGGGTTCGTGCACCTACGACCAGGTGGCGGCCGACCTGGGCGACGACGGACAGTCGTGCTCGGGCACGGTCGGCAATCCCGAACTGGCCGCGCAGAAGAACTTCAACCAGAACCTGTCGATCGAGTGGTATCCGAACCGCGACACGATGCTGACGGCGACGGCTTTCCGCCAGGACGGCAAGATCGGCGGCGCGATCGCCCAGGGCGTGTCGCAGTCGCCGCTGTTCGCCAACTCGGACATGGTCAATCCCGTTACTGGCGAAAGCCTGGCCGGCCAGCTGTTCGACTACTCCACCTGGATGAACGGCGCCACGACGGGCCGCCGCGGCGTCGAGTTCAGCGGCAAGACGGCCTTCACCTTCCTGCCATGGCTGCTGCGCTACACCGGCTTCGACGCCAACTACTCGAAGATGCATTCGTCGACCTCGACGGCCAACATCGTCGACCTGCTGACCGGCACGCCGCTGCCGCCGCAGAACGAGCCGAAGTACACCTACAATGCGGCCCTGTGGTACGACGACGGCAGGCTCTCGGCCAGGGTCGCCCTGCAGGCCGTGGGCTCCTACTTCAACTGCATCGCGGCCTGCGGCAAGACGACCAGCATGTACAACTACCCGAACGTGGGGGGCGGACGCACCAGCACCACCTACAACCCGGGTTCGCCCAATTTCACGGACGCCACCCGCTTCATCGACGCCAAGATCTCGTACCGGTATTCGCCGATGATCGAGGTGTTCGTCGAAGGACGCAACATCGGCAACGCGACCGTCTCGCATAGCCAGGGTCCGTACGCGCCGTTCGCCGACGGTACGCCGAACATCCTGGACTACGCGTATTCGGGACGGCGCATCATGTTCGGGGTGAATTTCCGGACGATGTAGTCAAGCCCCGAAGCAAGAAAACCGTCACCCCGCGCAAGCGGGGTGACGGTTTTTTGTAGGGTGGGCGGCTACACCTTGAAATGGAAAGACACGCGACTTCAATGCCGCCCACGCGGTCAACTCCCTCTCGATCAGAGAGATCGACGATTCACATTCTCGTTGAACGCGTGGGCGGCGGCAGCGCTGCCGGCTGATCGCATAGCCGGGTGAAGCCGTCCACCCTACGGGTCACAACGACGGGAGGATGCCCTCCACTTTCACCTTCCACCCGGTTTTCGGGAAGCCGGGCGCGTTGCCGCTCTGCCCATCCCAGCCGCCCGCCATCAGGGCCACCGCGAGCAGCAGGCCGCCGTTCGACGGGAAGTAGGTCTCGGCGGCGCGCTGGTAGCCGGGGCCGTCCGGACCGGCACCCGTCTGGGCGCCGGCTCCGGTGGCGGTCGGCACGAAGTGGGCGGCATGAGCGTCCAGGTGCACGCGCGGCGTCATGCCGCTTCTCCCGAACTGGTTGTTGCGGGCGTCGAAGAACAGCCAGTCGACCGCTTCCTGCGGCGCGCCCAGGCGGGCGGCGGTCATGGCCATCATCGGATAATCCCAGCCCCAGGTCTGGCGCAGGTCCCAGTCGCGCTTCATGCGGTCGAGCGTGGCGCGCATGGTCGCCCGGTCGACGTCGCGGCCGGGCAGCCAGCCGAGCGGCATCAGGAAGGACATGTGGTCGCGGTTCTGGCAGCGGTCATCGATCGCGTTGGCGCGGCAGCTGCCGGCCGCCTGGTCCCAGAAATCCGGCGCGGAACGCACCGGCAGGTAGAGGCCATCCTTTTGCGGCAGCGCGGGCCACTTCGCCAGCAGCGCGTCCCAGTCGGCGCGGCGGGGCTTGCCGGCGCGCTCGCGCCAGGCCTGCGCCGTCTCGATGCCCCAGCGGTAATAGGCGACTTCGAAGGCCGGATCGAAGGTGCCGAGCGGCGCGAAGTTCTCCTGCACCGGGATGATCGGCGGGCCGAGGCGCAGCTTGCCGCTCGCCTCGTCGATCCGGGGGAAAGAGGCCAGCAGGTTCGCGGTCTCCTCGACCAGTTCGCCGTAGGCCTTCAGCACACGCGGCCCGCCGCCGGCGCGGAACAAGAGTTCGCTCATGTAGATCGGGTGCGGCTGCTGCCACATGATGAAGGGCGAGACCTTGGACGGGCTGTCGACCCCGTCCGGGCCGATCATCTTCGGCCACCAGGCGCCCTGGATGCCCTGCTCCTGCGCCCTCGCCCTGGCCTTCGGGAGGAAGCCCACGTACCAGCCCAGGCTGCGCTCCAGCAGCTGTGGCCGGCCCCACAGGGCGAAGTGGGCCGCGTGCCAGGGATGCATCTCGAGGTGCGACTTGCCGTTCCAGCTGTTCGAGAACAGGCCTTCTTCCTGGGGTGCGAAGCTGCCGGCGGCGTTCACCGCCATCAGGTACTGCGACAGGATCACGCGGCGTTCCAGTTCCGCGGCGCGCGGGTCGGTGGAGCCCGAGAAATCGACCATGCCGCCCTGGGTCCAGTAGGCGGTCCAGTGGCGCGCGACGGCCGCGGCGCCTGCGGCCGGGGTGGGCAGCGCGGGGCCAGCCTGCTCCGAGAACTGCAGCATCACGCTCAAGGAGGTTGCCTTGGTCGCCACCCGGTAGGCATGCGGGCCATTCTCTTCGATGCTCGCGCCAGGTGCGCCGATGGCCGCGTGGTAGGTGGTCGCGTCGACCTGGCGCCGCAGGCGCAGCTCGCCGGCCTTGCGCGACAGCGCGCTCGTACTGTGGGCGCCGGGATTGCTCCAGTCCGATGGATCGGGATTGAGCGTCTTCGACACGCCCGGGAAGCGTACCGCCACGGCCAGGCGGCCCTGCGCCAGCAGCGCCGAGCTGAGCTCGGCCATGATGGTGTCCTGGCCCGGCAGCACGCGGGTGACGACCTTGACCGGCACGCCGTCGTAAACGAAACGGCTGGTGAGCGTCCCGGTCCACAGGTCCAGCGTCTGCTGCGTGTCGCGGATGTCGTCGAAGCGTGCGGGCGAGCCGTCGCGCGCGCGCAGGTCGAGCGCCAGCCGGCCCAGGGAGAAGCGGTGCGGGTTCTCGCGGATCCAGGCCACTGCCGGGTTCTTCGCGGCGTCGGCCCAGTCCTGGATGTAGCCGTAGCGGCGGGTGTGGCCGCCGACCGCGATCTCGACCTGGGTGTCGCGCACCGTGTGGCCTTCCGGATTCGGGAAGCTGTGCCAGGCCCATTGCGCTTCAATCAAGAGCGGCGCGATCTTGCTGTAGGCTTCGGTGAAGGTCTGCAGGCCGGTGATGTCGGCGGTGAAGCCGATGTTCCCGTTGCCCAGCATGAGCGGCGCGTGCGGATCGACCTGACGCAGCAGCGGGTTGTGGCGCGTGACCAGGGCCTTGCGGTCGATACGGTCTTGGGCCGGCGCGATGCCCGGTATGGCGAGGGCCGCGCCGGCCGCAGCGGCGGTGAGCATCATGCGGCGGCGGGAAAACAGTATCGGGCCCATGGTGGTGAACTCCCCTTCATTGATTGTAATGGCGGGAAATTCAACCATACGCGACAGCAAAAAGCGACGCTTTCCATGCGCGGCGCACCCATTCAATCATCCGCGTGCGCGTTTTCTGTTTTTGCCTTGGAAGGCCGAGGAAATCGGCGCGTCAACAGTCATAGTCCTAACAAGGCCGCACAGCCTTGAATAACACCAACGATGGAGACAGCATGAAAACTACCAAAGGGACGGCCCTGCTGGGCGCCGTGTGTCTCGCGCTCGCCGCATCCGCCACGCCCGTCCACGCCACGGTGATCGGCACCAACACGCCCGCGCCGCAGGTCAGCCTGGAACGCCTCGCGGAGCTGCCGGCCGCGCAGCGCGCCGCCTGGGCCGCGTACATCGCCCGCTCGGAGAAGCAGCGGCAGTATGATCGCGACACCCTGGCTGCCGAGCTCAAGGCCGGCGAAACCGCCCCGCCGGCGCCGACCGCCGGCAGCGGCAAGATGCCGCTGAATAACGAGGCTGGCTGGTACGCAACGCCTGACGCGCGCGCCATCGCCGACACCATCGTCAGCTTCCAGACCCCGTCCGGCGGCTGGAGCAAGAACCAGGACCGCAGCAAGCCGCCGCGCCTGCGCGGCCAGCGCTATGCCAACGATGCCGAGACCATGGTGGCCGACCCGACCAATTTCGACGTTCCGCAGGACCGCTTCTGGACCTTCGTGGGCACGCTCGACAATGGCGCGACGACCACCGAGATGCGCTTCCTCGGCCGGGTGCAGGCGCAGGCGCCCGGCAAGGAAGGCGATGCCTACCGCGCCAGCATCGTCAAGGGTGTCCAGTACCTCCTGATGGCACAGTACCCGAACGGCGGCTGGCCGCAGAACTATCCGCTCGAGGGAGGCTTCCATGACGGGATCACCTTCAACGACAATGCCGTCGCCGAAGCCGCGATGATCCTGGAAGACATCGCCGAGGGCCACCCGGACTTCGCCTTCGTGCCGCAAGCGCTGCGCCAGCAGGCCGGCGCCGCCAGCGCCCGTGCGGTCCGCCCGATCCTCGACGCCCAGGTGCTCGTGAGCGGCAAGAAGACGGTGTGGCCACAGCAGGCCGACGCCATCACCCTCAAACCCATCTCCGCGCGCAACTACGAGATGCGCTCGCTGGCCAGCGCCGAAAGCGCCGAAGTGCTGATGTTCCTGATGCGCCAGCCCGAGCAGACGCCGGAGATCCGCGCCGCGATCGAGGCCGGCATCGCCTGGCTGAAGGCCAGCGCCATCTATGGCAAGGCCTTCACCAAGCTGAGCGAGGAAGAAGGCCGCAAGCTGGTCGACCGGCCGGGCGCGGGCCCGATCTGGTCGCGCAACTATGACATCCAGACCGGCAAGCCGATCTTCGGCGATCGCGACAAGTCGATCCACGACGACGTCAATTTCATCTCGAAGGGCCGCCGCAACGGCTACTCCTGGTACACCAATGCACCGCAGAAGGCGCTCGACGCGTATGCCGAATGGTCGCGCACGGGCAAGCTCGCCGTGAGCGCACGCGGCGCCGCAGCGCTGGAAAACGCACAGAACGTCAGCGGCAAGCCTTGATCCGAGCGACCAGTTACCAGGATACCCATCGATGACCTATCCCGTCCTACGCAAGGCCGCCCTGCTGGGCGCGCTGTCCTGCCTGCTGGCCCTGCCCGCGCTTGCCGCCGAGCCGTCCCAGGTGGCAGGCATCGAAGCCAGCTGGCTCACGCCGCCGCCCCGTCCCGCCATGGATGTCGATCCCGGCAGGCTGCCCAGCCGCGCCGCGGTGCTGCCGGTGCTCGACTACGTGGCCATGTCGCAGATCGCCGACATGAGCCGCCGTCCGATCCAGATGGCGACCGGCTCCAACTTGTCGGAGATCTCCTCGAACTGGGTCGCCGCCACCTTCTACGTCGGCGCGGCGCGCCTGGCCCGGGTGACGCAGAACCGCGAAGTGCTGCGCTTTCTCACCGCCACCGCCGAACACTACAATTATTCGCTGCGCGGCGCCCGTTCCGAACGGACCCTGCTCAATGCCGACGAAGTCGCCATCGGCGACCTGTACCAGGAACTGTATGCGCGCCGCGGCCAGGTCGGCACCATCATGCCGCTGCAGCAGCGCCTCGACTTCATGCTGCCGCACCTGAACCGCCAGCAGGAAACGCCGACCCTGGTCTGGTGGTGGTGCGACGCCCTGTTCATGGCGCCGCCGGTGCTGGCGCGCCAGGCCAGCCTGAGCGGCGACCGGAAGTACCTGCAGGCGATGGACAAGGAATGGCGCCGCACCGCGGCCCGCCTGTGGGTGGAACAGGACCGCCTGTTCCTGCGCGACGAGCGCTTCAAGGACCGCGACCACCTGGGCGCCGGCGGCAAGCCGATCTACTGGGCGCGCGGCAACGGCTGGGTCATGGGCGGCCTGGCGCGCACGCTGGAATCGATGCCGGCCGGCTTCGAGGGACGCAGCTTCTATACCGACATCTTCCGCAAGATGGCCAGCCGCATCCATGAACTGCAGCAGCCGGACGGCCTGTGGCGCAGCGACATGAACGACCCGGACAGCTTCCCGGAAGCGGAAACCTCGGGCTCCGGCTTCTTCGTCTACGCACTGGCCTGGGGCATCAACCACGGCCTGCTGGACCGCCAGACTTACCTGCCCGCGGTCACCCGGGGCTGGGCCGCCTTGAATCGCCAGGTCCTGCCGAACGGCCTGGTCGGCGCCGCGCAGAAGACCGGCGACCGGCCGGTGCCGACCCGCGCGGACGACGTCGGCCCCTACGCCACCGGCGCCTTCCTGCTGGCCGGCCTGGAGGTGATGGACCTGCACGGCCCGGTGCAGGCGCTGCCCGAGCCGGCGCCGGCGCGCGACGACGAGGCGACCATCGCGGCCACCACACCGACCCCGCCGCCGCCGAAAACCATCGTCGGCGAGGCCGAGAAGGCCCGGCGCGAACAGGAAATGCGCGCCACCCGCGCGCTCGCCTACGACCCGGCCACCCTCAAGACACCCGCAAGGAGCAGCAAATGAGCCCTATCCGCCGCCGTACCGTACTGAAAAGCCTGTGGGGCGCCTCCGCCCTGCTGCCGCTGGGGATCGCTTCCGCCCAGGCGCCGGCCCCGGCGCCCGCCGCATCGAAGCCCTTCAGCGGACCGATTCCGAAGGAATTCACCGACCCGAAGACCGGCCGCCGGGTCGTGCGCATTTCGGAAGAAGCCGGCTCGGGCGTGCTGTATTTCTACCGCCATGCCTACACGCCCGAAGGCGACGTCATGGTGATCAAGTCGCCATCGGGGATCATGGGGGTGCGCCTGAAGGACTGGAAGACCACGCTGCTGGCGCCCGGCCGCGAGAACGACCTGCTGTTCATGCTGCGCACCACGCGCGAAGCGGTCTATTCGGTGACGGATCCCGGCCCGGGCGAAGCGGCCGACCGTCCGAAGACCATCTATGCCGTCCACGTCGACACCAGGAAGGTGCGCAAGCTGGCCCGCATCGCGGCCGGCGGCGTGACCGCATCGAACGCCGACGACACGCTGCTGCTGGGCCAGGTCGCCTACGGCGCCAAGCCGCTGCAGCCCAAGGATGCGGCCAGCATCGCCAAGTTCGGCAATACCGAATACGCGGCGCTCGGACCCGACGGCAAGCCGCTGAATTTTGCCAAGGCCAAGGGCGTGCGCATGCTCGAGCGCTGGTCGGCGCGGGTGCCGGCGGAGCTGTTCACGATCGACCTGAAGAGCGGCGAGCGCAAGGTGCTGTACCAGACCGAGGAATGGATCGGCCACGCCCAGTTTTCGCCGACCGACCCGAAGCTGATCCGCTTCTGCATGGAGGGGCCGTGGCACCGCGTCGACCGCATCAAGCTGATCCATGCGGACGGCAGCGGGCTACGCAGCGTCCACACGCGCACCATGAACTTCGAGATTTGGGGCCACGAATTCTTCAGCCATGACGGCAAGTGGCTGTGGTACGACCTGCAGACCCCGCGCGGCCAGGTGTTCTGGGTCGCGGGCCTGGAGCTGGCGACCGGCCGGCGCATCTGGAAGCGCCTGGAAGCGAACGAATGGGGCGTGCACTTCAACATCGCCCCGGACAACAAGACCTTCGCCAGCGACGGCGGCGACGCCGACATGGTGGCGCACGCCGCCGACGGCAAGTGGATTCAGCTGTTGCAGGCGGAAGACATCGTCGACGCCGACCTGGCGTCCTATGACGACAGCTTGATCACGGTAGAAAAGTTCAAGTCGACGCGGCTGGTCGACCTGTCCGCCCACGACTACCGGCTCGAGCCCAACCTGCGCTTCACGCCGGACGGCAAGTGGCTGGTGTTCGCATCGAACATGCATGGGGCGCAGCACGTGTACGCGGTGGACGCGTCGCCGCCCTGATCGGAGGTTTCATCACTGCGCGAGGAGCGCAGTCTCCTTTGGTGCGCCCCGCGGGGCGCACTTTTTTTACGGCGCTGTCACCGTTCGATGTTGAACCTACCCAGCGCTATTCGCAGCATCACCTCCGCCGTTCCGATACGACGTCCGTCGACCGCCCACTGCCAGCCGCGATAATTGGGCAGATAGCGCGAGGCCAGGCCATTGAAGTGTCCTCACTGGGCCGGCGGACGCGGCAACCCGGCTTGCTTACAGGTAGTAGGCGCCACCCACGGTGTAGGGCTTGCCGGCGAATTCGAGTGCGCGGTACAGCGTCCTTCCCAGGGTAGCCATCAGCTTGCGCAAGGTGTTGCTGGTGTCAGGACGGATCGAGTCGATGGTAGCGGCGTTCATATGGAATCCTTTTGAACTGATGCGATGGCAATGAACGCAGGATAAGAGCAACAGAGAAATTAGTCCAATTGCGATTCCAGATCTCGGCCATAACAAAAATATATATTTCAACTGGGTGGACTGATCCGTGTTATCACGCCCGGGCATACCCCTGGCGGCGTTCCCGGATATCTCAGTCGCGTACTCCTGCGGCCGCGTCTCCAGGCGCAAGCCTTCGAGAGCGGCTCCCTAATGCGATCCGGACCTTACCGGACCGCCTCCAGGGCCGGTCGGCGGCCGCGCGCGAGATCGCGCAGCACCTCGCGCGCCGCATTGTGGCCAGGGGCACCGGTGACGCCTCCGCCTGGATGGGTCCCCGAGCCGCAGGTGTACAAGCCGGCTACGGGGCCGCGGTAATCGGCATGGCCCAGCATCGGTCGCGCCGCGAACAGCTGGTCGAGTCCCAGCGCGCCGTGGAAGATGTCGCCGCCCACCAGGCCGAAGGTCCGTTCCAGGTCCAGCGGGGTCATTATCTGGCGGCCCAGTACCGAGCGCCTGAAGTTGGGCGCATAGCGGTCGACGGTAGCGATCATCAGGTCGGCCACCTCCTCGCGATGCGCGTCCCAGCTGGCGCCGGCCGGCAGCTGCGGCGCCACGTGCTGGCAGAATAGGCTGGCCACGTGCTGGCCTGGCGGCGCCAGGCCCGCGTCCAGCGTGGACGGAATCAGGAGCTCGACGATGGGTTCGCGCGACCAGCCGTGGGCGCGCGCGTCATGGTAGGCACGCTCCATGTACTGCAGGCTCGGCGCGATGATGATGCCGCTGCCGTGGTGCTCGGCGGCTTGCGTGCCCGGCAGGCAGCTGAAGCTCGGCAGCTCCGACAGCGCCACGTTCATGCGGAAGGTGCCGGAACCGCAGCGCCAGGCCTGCATGCGCCGCAGGAAGTCGCCCGGCAGCGCGCCCGGATCGACCAGCCGGGTGTACAGCAAGCGCGGATTCAGGTTCGACACGACCACCCGGGCATCGACACGCTCGCCGCCTGCGGTGACGACGCCGCAGGCCCGCCCCTTGTCCAGCAACACCTCTTCCACCGCGCACCCGGTGCGGATCTCCACGCCTTGCGCCTGCGCGGCCCTGGCCATCGCCTGCGTGATGGCGCCCATGCCGCCGATCGCATGGCCCCAGGCGCCCTTCTTGCCGTTGACCTCGCCGAACACGTGGTGCAGCAGCACGTAGGCGGAACCGGGCGTGTAGGGACTGGCGTAGTTGCCCACCACGCTGTCGAAGCCATAGGCCGCCTTGATCGGGGCGCTCTCGAACCAGCCGTCCAGGTAGTCGCCGGCCGACTTGGTGAACAGGTCGAGCAGCTCGCGCTGGGTAGCGAGCGACAGCCCGCGCATCCGGTTGCCCAGCTTGCCGGCCTTGATCAGCTCGGGCAAGGCGGTGAGCCAGCTGCCCTGCACCCGGTTCGGCGGAGTCTGCAGCACCAGTTCGCGCAGCAGGTCGGCCGCGCTGTCCAGGTGCCGGCTGTAATCCTCGAGGCGGTCGGCGTCACGCTGCGAGAATTTGGCGACCTCCAGGGCGGTCATGCCGGCGCCGAGCTTCAGGTAACGGGTGTCGTCGAGCGGGAGGAAGTTCGACAGCGGCCGTTCGACGATGCGCAGGCCGTGTCCGGCCAGGTCCATGTCCTCGATCACCTTGGGGTTGAGCAGCGACACCGTGTAGGCGGCGACCGAGTTACGGAAACCGGGGTGGAATTCTTCCGTGACCGCGGCGCCGCCGACCACCGTGCGCCGCTCCAGTACCGTGACCTTCAGGCCGGCACGGGCCAGGTAAAAGGCGCATACCAGGCCGTTATGGCCGCCCCCGATGATGATCGCGTCGCGCATCTGCCGTCTCCCCGTTTTCAAGTGCATTATGTCCCAAGGGCCGGACAGATGCACCTCGTAAAGATGCGGGGGTTTGGCGCGTATCGAAGGATGCTCCCTCAGCAGGCGCTCGGTTTCACGCGCTCGACTTCGAGGCCGAACAGCGGACGCAGGCGCGTCCCGAACACGTTGCCGGCGAACGCGGCGACAAGCCAGAGCCAGCCATGCACGCTGCCGGACAGGATGCCGCTGAAATAGGCGCCGATATTGCAGCCGTAGGCCAGGCGAGCGCCATAGCCGAGCAGCAGGCCGCCGACCACCGCCGCGACCAGCGAGCGCAGGGGCAGGCGCCATACCGGGGCATAGCGGCCGGCGAGCGCCGCGGCCAGCATCGCGCCCAGCACGATCCCGATGTCCATCACGGACGTGACGTCGCGCCAGAGCGGCGCTGCCAATGCGGCGGCGTTGGCCTTGGTCGACCAGTAGGGCCAGCTGGCAACGTCGACGCCGACCGCCGCCAGGGTCTTCGCGCCCCACAGGGCGAAGGCCGAGGTCACGCCCCAGGGGCGTCCGGCCAGGGCCAGGGTCGCGAAATTCAGGACCACCAGCGCGACGGCGCCGGCCACCAGGGGCCAGGGGCCGTGCAGCCAGCGCGGGCCGTTTGCTTTCTGCGGCTGCGGCGTGACCAGCCGTCCGTGGCGGCGCTTCTCGACCGCCACCGTGATGGCGGCGATCAGCGCGAACACGGCCAGGTTCAGCAGCAGCGCGGGAACCAAGCCCAGCGCGTTCACCAGCGAGAGCGGCGCAAGCTGCGGCTGTGCGGTCCAGAACGGCATGTGCGCGGTGGCGATCACCGAGCCGGCGATGAAGGCGGCCAGCGTCACCAGCATGCGCGTGCTGCCGCCGCCGACCGTGTACAGGGTGCCGGAGGCACAGCCGCCGCCGAGCTGCATGCCGATGCCGAAGATGAAAGCGCCGACAATGACCGAGGTGCCGGCGGGCGACACCAGGCCGGTGACCGGGGCGCCGAAAAGGGTGCCGCTGGAGAGCACCGGGAAGAACAGCAGCACGCCGAGCGCGAGCATGAGCATCTGCGCGCGCAGGCCGGCGCCGCGCCCGTCGGCGATGAACACCCGCCATGCCGAGGTGAAGCCGAATGCCGCGTGGTACAGCGTGACGCCGAGCAGCGCGCCGACGGCATACAGCGCGGACTGGCGCCAGCCGGCGGCCTGCGCCAGGTACCAGCAACCCGCTGCGATGAGCAGGAGCGAGACGGCGAAGGGCTTCAGGTTGATGTCCGCGCGCGGACGAGGAGACAGGGAGGACAGGGACGCAGAACCGGACATGGCGAATCGATGACGGAGTCAGGAAACCTGCCATTGTCGCGCGTTTTCGCGGCTTCTGCAGGGACTGCGCCAGCTTCGACTGGCCTCGTGGGCGAACATTGCCGCACCGCATGCTATGCTGCTCCCCACTTTATGCATGGGGACGAGCGATGATTGCACAATTGAGCATAGCGGTGGCCGGACTATTTCTGCTTCTTCCATCGTTTGCCGCCGAGCAGCAGCCGGATCCCAAGGCGACCGAGGTGTGGGCGCCGGAGCCCGGGCGCGTCACCCCCGGCTCCCCGGCGTCGGCGCCGTCAGACGCGATCGTGCTGTTCGACGGGAAAGACCTGCGCGAATGGGTGTCGGCGGCGGCGCCCGACCAGCCTGCCGGCTGGACCGTCGCCGGCGGCAGCTTCACCGTCCGCGGCGGCAGCGGCGACATCCAGACCAGGCGCCTGTTCACCGACTACCAGATCCACCTCGAATGGCGCGTGCCCACGACGCTCAGCGGCACTGGGCAGGCCCGCGGCAACAGCGGCCTGTTCCTCGCTTCAACGGGCAAGGGCAGCGGCTACGAGATCCAGATCCTCGACTGCGCCGACAACAAGACCTATGCCAACGGTCAGGCCGCGAGCATGTACAAGCAGCACATCCCGCTGGTGAACGCCTGCGCCGCGCCGGGAGAGTGGCAACGCTATGACGTGATCTGGACCGCGCCGCGCTTTGCCGCAGATGGCTCCCTGGTATCGCCGGCCTACGTGACCGCTCTGCATAACGGCGTGCTGGTGCAGAACCACGTCGCCCTGCAGGGCGAAACCGTGTACGTCGGCAAGCCGGCCTACCGCAAGCATGGACCCGCACCGATCATGCTGCAGGACCACGGCGACGCGGTCAGCTTTCGGAATATCTGGGTGCGGCCGCTCTGACGGCCGCGGCTCAGGACACTAGGCCTGCGACCGACCCGATCAGGAAGGCCACGCCATCGGCCATGAGCTTCGCGCCGATCGCCCCGACCACGACCAGCACGGCCAGTTGCACGAGGCGTAGCGCCAGTTCGTGACCGCGCCAGGCGCGGCCGAAACGCAAGGGACCATGGAAGCGGCTCGCAAAGGCAGGGGTTGCCAGTCGAAGTTTCATGATTGTCTCCGTTGTATGCATGTCTGTTGTAAGTCCAGCATACTCTTCGACCAGCCCGCCTGCAAATGCAGCGCACAATGCGTGTGCGCGGGAGCCTAAGTAGCGGCGGCGCGTGCCTTGTGCAACTTGCGATAGCTGTCGATCAGGCGCTGGTGCCGCTCGAGGCCTTCCAGCTTCATGCTGGTCGGGGTCAGGCCGGAGAAGCGCACGCTGCCGTCCACCGAGCCGAGCACCGCGTCCATCCGCGCATTGCCGTACATGCGGCGGAAATTGGCGACGTAGTCCTCCAGCTCCAGCTCGTCGTCGAGCACCACCTCCAGCACCACGTTCACCGCCTGGTAGAACAGGCGGCGCTCGACGGTGTTGTCGTTGTACTGCAGGAAGGCGCCGACCAGTTCCTGCGCATCCTCGAAGCGCTGCAGGGCCAGGTTGATCAAGAGGCGCAGCTCGAGCACCGTCAGCTGACCCCATTCCGTGTTCTCGTCGAACTCGATGCCGATCAGGCTGGCGATGTCCGAATACTCGTCCAGCTCGTTGTTCTCCAGGCGCTCGAGCAGGGCCGCCAGCGCGTCGTCGTCGAGGCGGTGCAGGTTCAGGATGTCTTCCCGGAACAGCAGGCTCTTGTTGGTGTTGTCCCAGACCAGGTCTTCCACCGGATAGATCTCCGAGTAGCCGGGCACCAGGATGCGGCAGGCATTGCTGCCCAGCTGGTCGTACACCGCCGTGTAGACCTCCTTGCCCATGTCCGTCAGGATCCTGAGCAGGGTCGCGGCTTCCTCGGCATTGGAATCCTGGCCCTGGCCTGAAAAGTCCCACTCGACGAAGTCGTAGTCGGCCCTGGCGCTGAAGAAGCGCCACGACACCACGCCGCTCGAATCGATGAAGTGCTCGACGAAGTTATAGGGCTCGGTGACGGCCTCGCTGGCGAAGGTCGGCTGCGGCAGGTCGTTCAGGCCCTCGAAGCTGCGGCCCTGCAGCAGTTCGGTCAGGCTGCGCTCGAGCGCCACCTCGAAGCTCGGGTGCGCGCCGAAGGAGGCGAACACGCCGCCGGTGCGCGGGTTCATCAGGGTGACGCACATCACCGGGTAGGTGCCGCCCAGCGAGGCATCCTTGACCAGCACGGGGAAGCCCTGCTCTTCCAGGCCCTGGATGCCGGCCAGGATGCCGGGGTATTTGGCCAGGACTTCCTGGGGCACGTCCGGCAGCGCGATCTCGCCTTCCAGGATCTCGCGCTTGACGGCGCGCTCGAAGATCTCGGACAGGCACTGTACCTGGGCTTCGACCAGGGTATTGCCGGCGCTCATGCCGTTGCTGGCGTAGAGGTTTTCGACCAGGTTGGACGGGAAGTACACGGTTTCGCCATCCGAATGCCGGACAAAGGGCAGCGACACAATGCCGCGCTCCACGTTGCCGGAATTGGTATCGATCAGGTGCGAACCGCGCAGTTCGCCGTCCGGATCGTAGATGCCCAGGCAATACTCGTCGAGGATCTCGCCTGGCACCGCATCGTCCGGGCCGGGCTTGAACCAGCGCTCGTTCGGATAATGGACGAAAGGCGCGTTGGCGATATCCTCGCCCCAGAACACGCCGGCGTAGAAGTGGTTGTTGTTCAGGCGTTCGATGTATTCGCCCAGGGCCGAGGCCAGCGCGCTTTCCTTGGTCGCGCCCTTGCCGTTGGTGAAGCACATCGGCGAATGCGCGTCGCGGATATGCAGCGACCAGACATTCGGCACGATATTGCGCCACGAGGCGATCTCGATCTTGATGCCCCAGCTGGCCAGCATGCCCGACATGTTGGCGATGGTCTGCTCCAGCGGCAGGTCCTTGCCGGGGATGTAGGTCTGCGCAGCGGCATCCGGCTGCAGGGTCAGCAGCGCCTGGGCGTCGGCGTCGAGGTTGTCCACCTCTTCGATCACGAATTCCGGTCCCTGCTGGACCACCTTTTTCACGGTGCAGCGCTCGATCGAGCGCAGGATGCCCTGGCGGTCCTTGTCGGAGATATCGGCCGGCAGCTCGACCTGGATCTTGAAGATCTGCTTGTAGCGGTTTTCAGGATCGACAATATTATTCTGCGACAGGCGGATATTCTCGGTCGGGATATTCCGGGTATTGCAGTAGAGCTTGACGAAATAGGCCGCGCACAAGGCCGACGAGGCCAGGAAATAGTCGAAAGGCCCGGGCGCGGAGCCATCGCCCTTGTAGCGGATGGGTTGGTCGGCGATGACCGTAAAGTCGTCGAATTTCGCTTCCAGGCGAAGCTTGTCGAGAAAGTTGACCTTGATTTCCATAATAAATCCTTCACACCTGCTTGAAATAACATGGCCAACGCCGACCATCCAAATAACAAGGCCCTGTAAGAACAGGGCCTTTACCGACATTATCCGCGACGTTCGAAGTGCGCGCAATCGACGTTGACGTTGCGGGATACACGACGGTATTATGAAATCGATTTCACAACAATATCAGGAGACAGCATGCACCACCCTGCGCCACAGTCCGGCACTCCCCTATCCCTGCCCCCGCTGCGCCTGGCCGCTGCCTGCGCCGCGCTCCTGTTGGCCGGGAGCGCGTATGCCGACGGCCCGGTGGCGAGCGTCAAGCTGAACCAGATAGGCTACCTGCCGGCCGCGCAAAAGCTGGCGGTGGTGCCGGCCGACGCGCAGGCGCGCTTCGCCGTGGTGGAAGCCGCCAGCGGCAAGCAGGTGTTCGAGGGCAGCCTGGGCGGGGCCGCCACCTGGGATGCGTCCGGCGAGCGGGTGCGCCTGGCCGACTTCACGGCCCTGCGCACGCCCGGCAGCTACCGCCTGCGCGTCGCCGGCCTGCCGGACTCGGCGCCCTTCACCATCCAGCCCGGCGTCTACCGTGAGCTCGACATCGCGGCGATCCGCAACTTTACCCTGAACCGCACCGGCATCGCCCTGACGCCGGCCATCGCCGGCCCTTACGCGCGCCCGCTGGCGCACCCGGACACCCGGGTGCTGGTGCATGCCTCGGCCGCATCGAAAGCGCGTCCCGCCGGCACCGTTATCTCGAGTCCGAAGGGCTGGTACGACGCCGGCGACTATAACAAGTACATCGTCAATTCGGGCATCAGCACCTACACCCTGCTGGCTGCCTACGAGCACTTCCCCGAGTGGTTCGCCAAGCTGCCCCTGAACCTGCCGGAATCCGGCAACGGCCTGCCCGACATCCTCAACGAGACGCTGTGGAACCTCGACTGGATGCTCACCATGCAGGACCCGAACGACGGCGGGGTCTACCACAAGCTGACCAACAAGGTCTTCGACGGCATGGTCATGCCCGAGAAGGCGACTGCGCCACGCTACGTGGTGCAGAAGACCACCACGGCCACGCTCGACTTCGCGGCGGTGATGGCAGCCGCCAGCCGCGTGCTGAAACCCTTCGACAGCCAGCAGCCGGGGCGCTCGGCGCGCTACCTGGCCGCGGCCGAACAGGCCTGGCGCTGGGCCGAGGCCAACCCGAAGGTCTTGTATGAGCAGCCGGCCGACATCCAGACCGGCGCTTACGGCGACAAGAGCGCCGAGGACGAATTCGCCTGGGCCGCCGCCGAGCTCCTGATCGCTACCGGCAACAGCGAGTACCGCAGCCGCGCCTTTGCCCATGCGGGGGATGCCGCCAAGGGCACCGAGCCGGGCTGGGCCGACGTCGGCATGCTGGGCTGGATCTCGCTCGCCCAGCACGCCGGGCGCCTGCCGGCGGGCGTGGACGCCGCCCCCGTGCGCAAGCAGCTGCTGGAGCTCGGCGACCGGCTGGTCGAGCGCTGGCGCGCTTCGCCCTACCGCGTCACCATGGGTGCCAAGGATTTCGTCTGGGGTAGCAGCTCGACCATCCTGAACCAGGCCATGATGCTGGTAGCGGCCTACCGCGTCGAGCCGCGGCCGGACTACCTGAACGCGGCGCAGTCGGCGCTCGATTACGTGCTCGGCCGTAACGGTCCCGGCATGTCCTTCGTCACCGGCTTCGGCGCCCGTTCGCCGATGCACCCGCACCACCGCCCCTCCGAGGCGGACGGCGTCAAGGCGCCGGTGCCGGGCATGCTGGTGGGCGGTCCCAACCCGGGCCAGCAGGACGCGAAGGATTGCCCGGTCCCCTATCCGTCGAAGCTGCCGGCCCTGTCCTATATCGACCACGTGTGCAGCTACGCCAGCAACGAGATCGCGATCAACTGGAACGCGCCGCTGGTCTACGTGGCGGCGGCAATGGAGTCGCTGCAGCGCTGAAACGGCGCAGCAACACCGATTGTTAGGCGCAAACATTTCTGTTGCCTGGCAATCGGAACCTGCTCTACACTGCCTGTCGTATGCACGCCTTACGCATACCTACGACAGAAAAGACAGGAGACAGAATGAATGACAAGCCGATCCGCCGGATCGTGATCGTGGGCGGGGGCACCGCCGGCTGGATGGCGGCGGCCCCGCTGGCGCAGCGCCTGGCGCGCCGCCCCGACGCCCCCTGCGAGGTGATCCTGGTGGAGTCGCCCGACATCGGCACCATCGGGGTCGGCGAAGCGACCTTGCCGACCATCCGCTACTACAATGCCGCACTGGGCCTCGACGCCGACGACTTCGTACGGCGCACCAAGGCCAGCTACAAGCTCGGCATCGAGTTCAAGGACTGGGGCCACCTCGGCAACCGCTTCTTCCACGGCTTCGGCGATTTCGGCCCCTCGCTCGACCGCCATCCGTCGCACTTGTTCTGGCTGCGCATGTCCACGCAGTTCGACAACATGCCGGCGCTGGAGAGCTGGTCGGTGTCCTCGATCATGGCGCGCAAGAACAAATTCGTGCCGCCGCACAAGGGCACGCCCTCGATCACCGACGCGTATTCCTACGGCTACCATTTCGACGCCGGCCTGTACGCGAACTACCTGCGCGACTACGCCGTGGCGCACGGTGCGCAGCGCCTCGAGGGCACGGTGGTGGAAGTTGAACAGCATCCGGAGAGCGGCTTCATCACGGCGGTCAAGCTGCGCGACGGCCGCCGGATCGAGGGCGACCTGTTCGTCGACTGCTCGGGATTCCGGGGCTTGCTGATCGAGGGGGCATTGAAGGCCGGCTACGAGGACTGGAGCGAGCAGCTACCCTGCAATAGCGCGCTCGCCGTACCCTGCGCCAGTGCGCCCACGCTCACGCCCTATACCCGCTCCACCGCCAAGGAAGCGGGCTGGATCTGGCGTATCCCGCTGCAGCACCGCACCGGCAACGGCCACGTCTACAGCAACGCCTTCACCAGCGACGAGCGGGCACGCGAGCTACTGCTCGACTCCCTCGACGGCTCCGCGCTCGACGAGCCGCGCCAGCTACGCTTCGTCACCGGGCGCAGGCGCAAGGCATGGACCAAGAACTGCGTCGCGGTGGGCTTGTCCGCCGGCTTCGTCGAGCCCCTGGAATCGACCAGCATCAGCCTGATCGAGACCGCGGTCGGCAAGCTGGTCGAGCTGTTCCCGGACCGCGACTGCCGTCCCGAACTGGCCGACGAGTTCAACCGCTACATGGGCGTGCGCTACGAATCGGTACGCGACTTCATCGTCCTGCACTACAAGCTGACGGAGCGCGACGATTCGGAATTCTGGCGCTACTGCGCCAACATGCCGATTCCCGACACGATTCGCCACCAGATCGAGCTGTTCCGCGAGACAGGGCGCGTCACGATCCTGGACCCGCACGGCTTCGCCGAGCCGTCCTTCGTGGCCATGCTGATGGGATTGGGCGCGGTGCCGAAGCGTTACGATCCTTTCGTGGATGCGGTGGACATCCGCGAGGTGCATGGGCATTTCGCGGGCGTGCGCGACATGATCGTGCAGGCCGTGGACCGAATGCCGACGCATGACGCCTATATCGCCGAGCAACTTCGCGCGAGCCAGCTGGGGGCAGCCAGCCCGCGCGCCGCCTGAGCGGTCCCTGCCCTTACCAGCCCATCCGCGCGCGGACCAATGCAGTCAGCTTCGCTGCATTGGCCTGGTGGTGGTGCACCCGCGGATGCTGGCCATAACCCGTATGCTCGAAGAACAGGGTGTCGATGCGCTTGTCGCCGTTCTCCTTGCGCATCCTCTCCACGGCCGCCGTGACATAGCCCGGCCAGGGTGAACCGGGCCGGGTCGCGTCCATGCTGCCCAGCGCGCACACGATGTAGGCCTGCGGGTAGAGGCGGCGGATGCGCTGCACGAACTGCTTGTAGGCCTCGACGCGTTGGGCATCGTTCGGCTCCGGCTGCAGCTTGTGGTCGCGGCCGATCAGCCAGCTGTCGTTCTGCAGCAGGTTGACCACCACCACGTCCGGCGTCCAGCGCGAGAAATCCCAGCGGCTGTCGTTGTCGCCGACGGCGCTCAGCTGGTCGTAGAAGTCCGGCATGGTGAACGGGAACCAGCTGATCATCACGCCGATGCCGCTCTGCGAGGTCATGTGCATCTCGGCCTTGAGCTGCCTGGCGGCGATCGCCGCATAGGACAGGAAGCTGTTCTTGTCCTTGCCGGCGTCGTCGCGGCCGTTGAGCGCGCCCTCGTTGCCCATGCCGCTGGTGATCGAGTCGCCGAAGAACTCGATCCGGCGCTTGGGCCGCGGCCCGGGCGGCAGCAGCCCGGCGCCGTCGTCGAGTTCCAGGCCGCGGAACCTTGTTGCGCCCTCTTCTCCCTCGGTGCGCTTGGTGATCAGGAAGCTGTGGCTGCCGGGCGCGAGCTTCTGCGCCACGACATAGGTCGCCTCGCCCTGCTTTGCTTCGATGACCAGGGGCGCCGACAGGTCGCCGTCCAGGAATACGTTGAAGTAGTTCCGGCCACGTTCGTCGTCCAGCTTGATGGCGAACGAGGTGCCGGTGAAACGGCCCGCGATCGAGGTATTCGGCCAGGAGATCACCGGCGCGTCCGCCTGCGCGAAGTCGATGCGGCCGGTGTACTGCAGTTTCGCGTCGCTCGGCGCGACCGGCGTGGCCGCCGTCGCCAGGCCGGCGTGCAGCATGGCCGCGAGGGCGAGTGGAAGAGTAAGACGTTTCATTGTGGCGCTTTCAGGAATGCCGGGAGCTTGTCCAGCGTGATGACCTTCGGATGGTGGTAAACCTTGTTCTTGTGCTCGGCCGTATTGTAATAGTCGCCCGACCAGAAGTTGCTCTTGTCGCGCACCCCGGCGCCGGCCCTGGCGTCGTTCCAGACCGTGAACCAGAGCCAGGGCGCCCCTTCCGCCAGCATCTTGTCGGGATCGGGGATGTAACTCGTTTCGGTGAGCGCCACCGGCCTGGCGCCGCGGCCGATCGCCAGCGCGCGGCGGTAGGCGGCGGCCTGGGCCCCGTAGCGCTTGCCGTCGCTGTCGTCGTAGATGTCCCAGCCGACGATGTCGACCACGTCGTCGCCCGGGTACCAGGCTTCGTCCTGCCCGTTCCACACCCAGATCAGGTTGTGCAGCCCGTGGTTTTTTACCAAACGGTCAAACATATGACGCCACAGCAGGATGCAGGCCCGGGCAGGCGACTCGCCGTCGCTGCGCGCGCGGCCCCACCAGAACCAGCCGTCGCCCTGGTGGCCGGCGGCTTCATGCAGCGGACGCCACAACACGGTGACGCCGGCGTCGGCCAGCTTTTTCAGCTTCGCCGCGACCAGGTCAATGCCCTCGTCGATCTGGCGCCAGGCCGGGCTGGCCGTATCCAGCCTGCCACCTGCCATCGGAATGGTGAAAGCGGTATTCCTGGCCGGATCCGGCTCGCGGACGTAGAAGTTGGCCCGGTTGCGGCCTTCGGTCCCGAGCAGCGCCGGGTCGCGCCAGTGCCAGCAGAAACTCACCAGGCCGCCGCGCCGGGCGAAGGCGATCGCTTCCTCCACCTGGCGCAGGCCGGAGGTCGTCGGCCCCCGCATCCCGGTGTTCATGAAGTCGTAACCCATCAAGGCTGGATACTTGCCGGTGTCGTCGAACACCCGCTGCGCCATGTCGACGCCGTCGTCCCATGTCAGGTCCTGCTGGCCGGCGATGACTTGCCGGCCCCAGATGCCGTGCAGCCAGGCATGCACGGCCTGCGCATGGGCGCTGGCCTGCGGGTCCGCCAGCGCCGGCGCCCTGCTCGCCGCGAGCGTCAAGGGGCTGGCCGCCGATGCGCACAGCGCGGCCAGCCCCTTGAGCAGCTTCCTGCGCGCCGTCACAGCTTGATGGTCACCGGGCGGCCATCGTAGCTGACCGACTTGTCGTAGGCATCCAGGTTGCTCGCAGCCGCGGTGCCCGGACGCAGCACGCGCACGCGGATGTCGCGTTTCACCGGCATGCCCTTGTACTGACCCACGCGCGCGCCGATGGTGACTACGCCGTTGCGGTCGTCATAGGTGAACGGGATGCGGCTGTACTCGCCGCGCGCGTAGGCGTTGGTGACGCCGTCGTCCTCGTACAGGCTGGCCTGGCCGTCGGCGCCGGCAACCACCTGCAGCACCAGCGGCGCATCCGGCTTCTCGTCCACGTACTGGGTGACCGGCCCGGTCGCGATCACGGCGCCCGCGCGCAGGAACAGCGGGATACGCTCGCGCGGCGCCTGCACGGTGATGGTATTGCCGCCCTTGTGGCGTTCTCCGGTATCGAAGTCGACCCAGTCGCTGCCCTGCGGCAGGTAGACTTGGCGCGAGCGCGCGCCGTAGCTGGTGACCGGCGCCACCATCAGGCTGGGGCCGAACATGTACTGGTCCTTGATGTTCTTTACCCGGTCGTCATGCGGGAAGTCCATCACCAGGCCGCGCATCATCGTGCCCGAGTGGTAGTGGGTGTCGGCCGCCATCGTATAAATATAGGGCATCAGGCGGTAGCGCAGCTTCAGGTAGCCGACCATGGCGTCGCGCATGCTGTCGTCGCCGGCCGCGATGTTGTAGATTTCGCGCTTGACCACCTCGCCGTGCGAGCGGAACAGCGGCGAGAAGGCGCCGAACTGGAACCAGCGCAGGTTCAGCTCGCGCCATTCTTTCATGTCTTCCGGATCGGCCTGTTTGGTGCCGGTCGCGCGGTTTTCCTGGGCCGAGCCGACATCGCCGACCTGGAAGCGCGTCTCCTGGGCATAGCCGCCGATGTCGTGGGTCCAGTTGGGGATGCCCGACATCGAGAAGTTGACGCCGGAGGCGATCTGGTCGGCCAGGTTGTTCCAGCGGCCGACGATGTCGCCGCTCCACACCGCCACCGAATTGCGCTGGATGCCGGCAAAGCCCGAACGCGACAGGATGAACTGGCGCTTGTCCGGCTGGTCGCGCCGCAGGTTCTCGGCGAAGCCCTCCGAGTGCACCAGGCTATAGGGGTTGAAGGTGATTTCGCCGGCGCCGTAGACGGTCGGGCCGATCAGCTGCTTGAAGTCTTCCAGGCGCGCGTTCGACAGAATGTCGGGCTCGGTATTGTCCATCCACCAGGCGTCGAAGCCCAGGTCGACCAGCTTGTGCTTCATCTGACGGTAGTAGATGTCGCGCGCTTCCTTCGTGTACGGGTCGTAGTGGCTGTTCTTGTAGCCCGGGCCGACCCAGTCGAGGTCGCCGTTCTCGACGTTCCTGGTCCACATATGGCCCTTGGCCGCCAGTTCCTTGTAGTTGTCGGTATTGGCGTAGAACTTGCCCCAGATGGAGAGCATGATGCGCGCGTTCTGCTTGTGCACTGCATCGACCATGCCCTTCGGGTCCGGGAAGCGCTTCTTGTCCCAGTCGTGCGAGCCCCAGCCGTCTTCCGGCCAGTAGAACCAGTCCTGCACGATGTTATCCAGCGGCCAGCCGCGCTTGCGGTATTCCGCCACGGTGTCGAGCAGCTGCTGCTGGGTCTCGTAGCGCTGGCGCGACTGCCAGTAGCCGTAGGCCCATTTCGGCATCATCGGCTGCTGCCCGGTCAGGTGGCGGTAACCGGCGATCACCCGGTCCATGCTGTCCGCGCTGATGACGTAGTAGTTGATCGCCTCGGCGATTTCCGAAGACATCGTGAGCGAATGGCGCTCTGGCTGCGGCAGCGGGTTGTTGTGCGTGATGGCGATCATCCCGCTCGACACCTTCCAGTCGAGGTGCAGCTTGACCGGCTTGTTCTTCTCGAACTTGACCTCGAAGTTGTGGTACCACGGGTTCCAGCCCATGCGCCAGACGTCCATCACTTCCTTGCCGTCGATGGACAGGCGCGCGTAGTCGGACGAGTACAGCTGCATCTTGTGCACGCCGGGCTTGTCGCTTGTCAGGCTGCCTTCCCAGACCACGCGCGCGTCCTTGAGATCCTTGAGCGGCGGCAGCTCCTTGGGCCAGTTCTCCGCCACGTCCTTCAGGTATTGATAGGCGATGTCCTTTTCCTTGCGGGTGAGCGCCAGCTTGCCGTCGACGTAGTAGCGGGCGGTCAGCCCGCCGGGCTTGCCTTCGGCGTCGCGCAGGACCAGGTCGCGCGACATCCAGGCGTAGGGCGTGGCGTCGCCGAAGCGCGAGATGCTGTTGTTATCCCACAGCAGGCCGTAGTTCTTGTCCGAGACCACGAAAGGCACCGAGGCGATCATGTTGTGCTGGGCCAGCAGCACGTCTTCGCCGTTGTAGTTCATCTGCGAGTTCTGGTGCTGGCCCAGGCCGTAATAGGCGTCGCGGGTGCCGTGGTTGAAGCCCTGCTTGATCGCGAAGAACGGCTTGCCGCCCACCGTGACCGGCTTCATGCTCTCGGCGTCCTGCTGCAGGATCGGCTTGCCCGCCGCGTCGAAGAAGGCCACGCGCCCGTCCTTCAGCGACACCGTGGCGGAAATCCTTCCCGCCTTGAGCAGCACCGCCTCGTCCTTGCCGGCCCGGGTGGCATTCACGGTGAAGGTACAGGCGCAGGGGGTGGCGACCGTCATCAAGGAAGGCGTGAGCGCCTTGCCGGGCGCATCGAACTTCACGACCTGGATGATGTTGTCGCTCATCAGGTTCAGGCGCACCAGCTTGGCGGCGCCGCGGTCTGGCATGACCTCGATGCCGGTGGCGGTCTTCTGGTAACTGCCGGCGAGGGCTTGGGTGGCTGCGCACAGCAGCAGGACGGCGCTCGCCATTCGGGTGATTTGCATTGCGGGTCTCCTGGTGATCGTTTTTTATTTCGGTCAAGGTTGGTAGGTGCCCATCCTGACCTTCAGCACGGTAGGCAAAGCCGGCAGGTTCAGGCCGTAATCGGTCTGGTCGCCGTTCCAGTTGCGTTCCATGATCCACTTGCCGGCGGCGTCGAAGCGCCCCTCCTCCACCCGCGCGTACATCGCCGGCTTGTCGCCCGCGGAGGACAGTTTCACGCGTGCGCGCTGGCCGACCAGCACGAACTCGGCGGGCCCGATCTGCGCGATCGCCACGCCGCCGCCGGGCAGTTCCGTGCCCTCGGCGTATTCGTTCTTGTCGCGCAGGTATTGGCGCTCGCCGAACTGGAATTCGCGGAAGGACACCGTGGCCTTCCACCCGTCCAGGGCGAGGATTTGCGGCGCCCGGTCGTCGCCCTCCGCCACGCCTTGGGTGCGGCCCTCGAAGGCCCAGCGCGCCCACAGGCGCGACATCGGCGCAAAGGCCGCATACACCTGGGCGAAGGGCTCGACCATGCGACGGTCCGTGTGCTTCGAGCCGAGCGGATAGTTGCTGTAGCTGGCGTAGTCGATCCCGAACGGCACGACGCCGAGCGCGCCCTTGCCGACGATCTGCCAGACGTAGCGCGCATAAGTGGCGGCATTGCCCATCTCCGCCACCAGCAAGGCATTGTCCGGACGCTGGAAGCTTTCCAGCACGGCGCCCACCTTGCCGGACTCCGGCATGTAGATGTCGGGCGCGGCGAAATCGATGTGGGGCGCGGCAGCCTTGTAGATGCCGAGCACGTCCCAGGTCGGGCCGCCGCTGGCGAAGTCGCCTTTCCACGGTGGGGGCAGCTGGTCAAGCTGGCCCGGCAGGCCCGGCTGGCCCGGCTCGCGCAGCGCATTGTTGACGAACATCGGCAGGTCGTAGACGGCGCGCCCGGCTTTCGCGATCTCCTCGATGTAGCTGGCGATCGCCCAGGTGTGGAAGTACTGCTCGGCATAGTCGCCGTACACCTCGCTCCAGCTGCCCTGTGCCGGGCGTCCCGCGGGTGCCGGCTGGCGGGCCAGCACCGCGCCCGGTACCGCCTGGCGGAACGCCGCTTCGGCGCGGGCCCCATGGTCGCGCGCCAGGCCGTAGGTGCCGACCTCGTTCTCGACCTGCACCATGATCACGGTGCGCTTGCCGGCGTCGATGTCGCGCAGGTGGCGCATCAGGGCCACGAAGGCCTTCCTGTCGGCGGCGAGCGTGGCTTCGCCGAAGGGCGACAGGCAGTAGCTGGCCTTGCCTTCCTGGTCGCGCATGCGCGGGAAGCGCGCGTTGTCGAACTTCACCCACTCCGGCGTATAGGCCGGGCCGGTGTTCTTCCAGGTGCCGAACCACAGCAGGACCAGGCGCTTGCCATGCGCCCTCGCCTGGGCCACCAGGGTATCCACGTAACTGAAGTCGTAGCGCCCTTCCTCGGGCTCCACCTGTTCCCAGGCGACCGGAATCGCCAGCGTATTCGCCTGCGCATCCTCCAGCGCGGCCCAGACCTTGGGCAGGGCTGCCGGGTAATTGCTGGAGTTGTGGGCCTGGCCGCCCAGGATCAGGAATGGTGCGCCGTCCACCAGCAGCGCGTGGCGTCCCTCGCGTTCCACCAAGCGCGGCAGCTCGGAATCGGCTGCTGCCGCCGGCGCCACCTGTACAAGCTGCGCCAGTGCCAGCGTTGCTGCCAGCGTCCTGAATCGGTTCATGCTGTCTCCTGTCGGACCCTTGCAGGGCCTCTCAATCGGTATTCCGTCGGCAATTCGTGCCAGCATCGTAAGTCAGCCGTACACAGCATTGCAAGCAAAATGTTCACGCTAACATATCAGTACCGATATGCTTGCCGCTGTTTGCCCTGGAAAAACTTATCCAGCGACCGGATTAGCAGTGAGGAGCAGCATGCGTATTCCGGCTAGAGAGTGCTTCAGTCAAGCTGGATTCGACCTCACCTCACTGGACGGATGCAGCTCGCGGGACGATTCGCGTAGCAAACGCAAGAAAAATCCTCAAGTCATGAAATCGATTTCTTGACCTTGCGCAATCTATTGCGTACTGTAGAGATGGTGTGACATCGATTGCAGTGACACAAACGCCTGGCGGCGGATGGCGCCCCTCCGGTAATTCGCCAGCCAGCGCGTTTCGCATGTCGCCACGTGGCCACTTCGCCGCATTGAGTGTTGTGCATTAACAAAACTTACACGCTGTTCAGGTTTCGGCGCTAAAATTATGGTAGCGTACAACATCCAGTGTTAGCAGGGCCGTCGATGCAGTCGCGGCGCATGGCGGCCTGGCAAATAAAAAAATTACCTACATCAGGAGACAACGTGAGGAAGTTCCAGAAAACAGCGATCGCTGCAGCGGTCGCGCAGATCGCCGTCGCCTATAGCGGCGCAGCATGGGCCCAGACCACCAATACCAGCGCGGAGGAGCCGGTCGTCCCTGCGACGCAGGTGGTCAAGGTGTCCGGCCAGCGCGCAGCGCTGCAATCGGCCCAGAAACTCAAGCAGAATTCCGACGAGGTGGTCGACTCGATCGTCGCCGAAGACATCGGCAAGCTCCCCGACCGTTCGGTCACCGAGGTGCTGCAACGTATCGCCGGCGTCACCATGGACCGCAACATGCCGGGCGACCCGAACCGCCAGGCGGTCGAAGGTTCCGGCGTGTCGGTGCGTGGCCTGACCTACGTGCGCTCGGAAGTCAACGGCCGCGACGCGTTCTCGGCCGGCGGCGGCCGCTCGCTCGGCTTCGCCGACGTGGCGCCGGAACTGATGGCCGGCGTCGACGTCTACAAGAACCCGTCCGCGGAACAGATCGAAGGCGCCCTCGCCGGCCTGGTCAACCTGCGCACCGCGATGCCCTTCGACTTCAAGGGCCTGAAGGGTTCGCTGGGCGTGTCGCAGACCTACTCGGAGCTGAACAAGGCCAAGGGTCCGACCGGCGCCCTGCTGCTGTCGAACCGCTGGAACACCCCGCTCGGCGAATTCGGCGCCCTGGTCGACTTCGCCTATGCGAAGAATCCGACCCGTACCGACGCCATCGGCATCGATCCGTACTTCCCGCACGTGAACTCCCGCAACCCGGCCCAGTACAACCGCGACGCGACCAAATGGCTGCCGCTTGGCGGCGGCCTGCGTTCGCAGGACTTCGAGCGCGTCCGCCGCGGCGACTACGCCGCGTTCCAGTGGCGCCCGACCCGCGACGTCACGGCTGGGCTGACTTATTTCAAGACCGACTACCAGGAAGACCTGAGCGAGCGCGTGGTCGCCTCGTCCGAAGACAAGTGGTACCAGCAGGTGGCCGGCGCCGACACCGTCTATGACGACAAGGGCGCCTTCCAGAGCGGCACGATCGCGAACCCGACCTACGGCGGCTCGCCGTTCAACAGCTCGCGCCGCATCAACCAGCGCACCTCCGGCACGCGCGACCTCGCGCTGAACGTGCAATGGCGCGTGACGCCGGACCTGACCTGGACCAACGACATCCAGCACGTCCGCTCCACCACCGAGGGCTTCGACGCCGACGTCTCGACCGGCTTCATCCTGCCGAACCAGTCGATGGACCTCAGGGGCAGCATTCCGAAGATCGGTCTCGGCTCGGCTGAGTTCATGGCCGACCCGAAGAACTACTACTGGGCCTATACCCAGGAAGCGCTCGACCGCGCCAAGGCCGAGCAGAAGACCTGGCGCAGCGACGTCAAGTTCTCCTTCGACGATCCGGTGCTGCGCGACATCCGCTTCGGCGTGCGCATGGCGGACCGCGAGGGCGAGAACAACAAGGCACAGAAGTTCTACAACTGGTCCTCGATTACCTTCCCGTGGATGGAAGGCTGGCAGATTCCGGGCGTGGCGCGCCTGAGCGACCCGCGCTTCGCGGGCGGCACCGAGCTGGCGCAGATCGACAACTTCTTCGGCGGCAAGGTATCGATTCCGGCGATGCTGTATCCGACCGATGCACTGGCACGCGACTTCCCGAACGGCTGGACCAAGCTGCACGGCTACCACACCATCCTGTGCCAGGAGCAGGCGGCCGCCCAGGGCTGGGGTACCTGCGACACCTGGAAACCATCCACCTTCGACACGCCGTCGGCACGCAACCTGCAGACCGAAAAGACCCGCGCCGCCTACACCCAGCTGCGCTTCGGCTTCGACGACCTCAAGTATCCGATCGACGGCAACATCGGCATCCGCTACGTGAAGACGACGAACACCACGAACGGCTACATCGCGTACGACCCGACCAACGTCAGCATTCCTGGCGACGTGCCGGTGGAAGGCGTGGACACCCTGGTCAACATCGCCAAGTTCGAGACCCCGCGCAGCACCGATACCGGCTACCACAACTGGCTGCCGAGCCTGAACCTGCGCATGAAGGTCAGCGACCAGCTGCAGTTCCGCTTTGCCTGGGCCAAGGCGATGTCGCGTCCGGACTTCAACCAGCTGCAGTCCCTGACCACCCTGAGCTCGCCGGCGAACCAGCTGACGATCAAGGATCCGGTCACGCTCGCGGACCAGCGCGTCGTCTTCAGCGGCAACAACCTGACCGGCAACAGCGACGGCAACCCGCTCCTGAGGCCGACCACCGCGACCAACATCGACCTGACCGCCGAATGGTATTTCGCGCCGGGCGGATCGCTGACCTTCTCGGCCTTCGACAAGGACATCAAGAACATCGTCGTGAACACCACCTACGGTTACACGGTGAAGGATGTCAACGGCCAGGACCGGACCTTCGCGGTCACCCATCCGATCAACGGCGCCCACGGCTTTGCCCGCGGCTTCGAGATCGCGCACCAGCAGTACTACGACTTCGTGCCCGACTGGCTGCGCGGTATCGGCACCCAGGCCAGCTGGACCTATGTGTCGAGCGAGCGCAAGCTGGACAAGCCGGTGCCGGCCGCGTTCTGCGCGGGCAGCGACCAGTCGAACATGAACCTGTCGATCAACGGCTGCGACACCGACGGACGTCCGTTCGGCAACACGCCGCTGCAAGGCCTGTCGCGTCACACGGTCAACTTCGCGGTCATGTACGAGAAGAACGGCCTGTCGGCCCGCCTGGCGTACAACTGGCGCTCGCGTTACCTGGTCGCCGTCAACACCTGGGGCAGCCGCGGCAACAACGGCCTGAACACGAACCCGGACGCCGGCGCACGCTTCCTGATCCCGACGCCGAACAACGACCAGGCCTACGGCCTGCCGCTGTGGCAGGACGATTACGGCCAGCTGGACGGTTCGATCTTCTACGACTTCACGGACAAGTTCCGTATCGGCCTGGAAGCCCAGAACCTGAACAACGCCAAGACGCGCCAGGTCATGCAGCAGCATGCCGGCATGTTCACCCGCCAGCTGTTCATGAGCGGTCCGCGTTACACCATCCGGGCGCAGTACTCGTTCTAAGCCGCGCTTCTGCGTCTTAGTACGGCACGCAAGTTCGTCTCTCCTGAAGTCGCGGTTCCGCCATGCGGACCGCGGCTTTTTTTTCTCTTTTCATCCATTAATCACCAGACAAGGAGCATTCCATGCAGATCCAAGGCGACATGATCATCGGCAGGCGCAGCGTGCGCGGCGCCGCGGGCGTCGTTCACGCCATCGACCCGGCGCGCCACGCTACCCTCGAACCGGGCTTCGGCCTGGCTTCCAGCGCAGAGCTGGAGACGGCCTGCACGCTGGCCGAGCAGGCCTTCGACAGCTACCGCGCCCTGCCCCTGGAGCGGCGCGCCGCATTCCTGGAGGCCATCGCCGCGCGCATCCTCGACCTCGGCCCGGCCCTGATCGAGCGCGCCGGCCTCGAATCCGGCCTGCCGCAGGCACGCCTGGAAGGCGAGCGCATGCGCACCGTCAACCAGCTGCGCCTGTTCGCCAAGGTGGTCCGCGACGGCCACTTCCTGGCGGCGACCCTCGATTCGGCCCTGCCCGAGCGCACGCCGCCACGCCCGGACCTGCGCATGCGCAAGATCCCGCTGGGCCCGGTCGCGGTCTTCGGCGCCAGTAACTTCCCGCTCGCGTTCTCGGTGGCCGGCGGCGATACCGCGTCCGCCCTTGCGGCTGGCTGCCCGGTGGTGGTCAAGGCCCATAACGCCCACCTCGGCACCTCGGAGCTGGTAGCACGCGCGGTGCAGCAGGCCGCCATCGACTGCGACATGCCGGAAGGCGTGTTCTCGATGCTGATCGGCGAAGGCAGGAGCATCGGCACCGCGCTGGTGGCGCATCCCGCGATCAAGGCCGTGGGCTTCACCGGCTCGCGCCAGGGCGGCCTGGCCCTCATGCGCACCGCCGCCGCACGTCCGGAACCGATCCCCGTGTATGCGGAAATGAGCAGCGTCAATCCCTTCTTCCTGCTGCCGAACGCGCTCGAGGGCAAGGCTGCCGGGCTGGCGCAAGGCTTCGTCGATTCGCTCACGCTCGGCGTCGGCCAGTTCTGCACCAATCCGGGCCTGGTGGTCGGCCTGGAAGGAGAGGCATTCAACGCATTCAGCGTCGCGGCTGCCGAGGTCCTGCAGCTCAAAACCGCCGGCACCATGCTCACGCCCGGTATCCACAAGGCCTATGTCGAGGCGGTCGAAGCCCGCTCCGCCGTGCCGGGCGTGCAGTTGCTGGCGCGCGGCGCGGCAGCCGGCGCGGAGGGCCCGGCATGCGCAGCGCAGCCGGCCCTGTACGGGTGCGACGCCGCCACCTTCCTCGCTACCCCTGCGCTGGAAGAAGAGATCTTCGGCCCAGCCGCGGTGATGGTGCGCTGCCGCGACGAAGCCGAACTGCTGGCCGTGGCCGCACACGTCGAGGGCCAGCTGACCGCGACCGTCCACGCGACGGCGGCGGACGGCGCGCTGGCGGCAAGCCTGCTGCCCCTGCTCGAGCGCAAGGCGGGCCGCATCCTGTTCAACGGCTTCCCGACCGGCGTCGAGGTGTCGCACGCCATGGTACATGGCGGCCCCTTCCCCGCCACCTCGGACAGCCGCACCACCTCGGTCGGCGCCACCGCGATCGACCGTTTCCTGCGCCCGGTGTGCTACCAGGCCGTACCAAGCGAACTGCTGCCGGAAGCGCTGCGCGACGACAATCCGCTGGGCCTGGCCCGCGTGGTCGACGGGGTGCTGAAAACCGCAAGCTGACAAGGCACGCGGCAAGTAGAAAATCCAGGCGCATGCGCCTGGATTTTCTTATCCTGGCAACGCGGCGCCGCAGCCCAGGGGGCGAACACGGCGGCCATATTAATACCAGGACTATGGTCGTGTACGTCCGCTATCGACCCAAAGCGGACATGAATGCTCAAGACTGCCGACAAGCATCAACGTTTCGTTCTGCTATTTTTGTACCCTACGACAAACCAAATTGCAGAAGCGACAAAAAAACCCATCGCCGGAATGTATTGTCTAGTGAGAAGAAGCAAACTTGAAGTGCATAAGGAGCAGACACTAGCAAGGAACGCGACTTTAGATTTAAGTTTAGATTTATTCAAGGTTGACTCATCAATCTCAGCGATTGTCAAATTGCTGGCTATGTCTGCTTTTGGCCGATAGCGGACCTCAGCTCAGTGTACGGCCTTGTTGCTGCCGGAACAAGCGAGAGGTTTCGTTGGGCGTCCAGGTAGAACTTGCGGCGCGCCATCTGGCGCCCGCCGCTGGAGCGTGGGTGGGTCACTTCAGTTGAACGATCGCTGCATATAGTCATCGGATGATGCACAGCTCACGCAGACAGCGCCAACGAAAAAGCCAGGTGCTCGTGCACCTGGCTTCGTCGATTGCGTGCATGCGGCGCCGTCCGGATGGCGCCGGTTCGGTTCAGCGGCGTCCGGTACGCGTTGCCACGTCCAGCCACACCGCCAGGGTCAGGATCAGGCCCTTGACGATCATCTGCCAGTAGGTGTCGACGTCCAGCATCGACATGCCGTTGTCCAGGCTGGCCATGACCAGGGCGCCCACCAGCGCGCCGTGCACGGTGCCGGCGCCGCCGCGCATCGAGGTGCCGCCGATGAAGCAGGCGGCGATCACGTCCAGCTCCGCCGACATGCCGGCCGAGGGCGAACCCGCAGCCAGGCGCGCAGTGTTGATCAGGCCGGCCAGCGCGCACATCAGGCCCATCAGGCCGAAGATCCAGAGCTTGACGGCGCGCACGTTGATGCCCGACAGGCGCGTCGCTTCCATATTGCTGCCGACGGCGTAGATGCGGCGGCCGAACACGGTCTGGCGTGCGATGTAGCTGAACACGCCCAGCAGGACCAGCAGGATCAGCACCGGCAGCGGGATGCCTTCATAGCTGTTGAAGGTGCTGATGAGGCCAGCCAGCACCACGCCGATGATGGCTACCCGGGCCACGCTGCGCCACAGCGGCAGGACCGGCAGATTGTGGCGCGCCTGGCTGGCGCGCTGGCGCCAGGCCAGTACGCAGGCCAGCACGAACAGGCCGGCGCCGAGCAGCATGCCGAAGGCCGGCGGCAGGTAGGCCTGGCCGAGCTGCTCGAATTCCGGCGAGATCGGGGCGATGGTGGTGCCGTCGGTCAGTCCGAGCACGATGCCGCGGTAGGCCAGCATGCCCCCCAGCCCGACAATGAATGAGGGTATCCCCGCATAGGCTGTCAGGTAGCCGTTCAGGAAGCCGAGCAGCATGCCGCCCGCCAGCACGATCGCCATCGAGATCGGCAGCGGCAGGTGGTGGACGACATCCAGCACGGCGGCCAGTCCTCCTAATAGCCCGAGGAGCGAGCCAATCGACAGGTCGATCTCGCCGGCGATGATGACGAACACCATGCCGCAGGCCAGGATGCCGGTCACCGACATCTGGCGCATCAGGTTGGACAGGTTGCGCGCGGAGGTGAAGCCGCCGTCGGTCTTCCAGCTGAAGAAGGCCCAGATGATGGCGATCGCGACCAGCAGGGCCAGGATTTTATACTGCGTGAAAATCTGCTTGAAGCTGATCCCCGTGTTTGTCGCCGCCCGTGCCGCGCCCCCCTGGGCCGCCGCTGGCGCGTGTACTTTGTCTAGCATCATTTCACCTGTCCGATTGCAGCGCCCAACACCATTTCCTGGGTCAGGCCTTGATTAAGGAAATTCCCACGCAGCTTGCCCTCGCCCATCACCAGCACCCGGTCGGAGACGCCGAGCACCTCGGCCAGTTCGGACGACACCATGATGATCGAGATGCCCTGGGCGGCCAGTTCGAGGATCAGCTTGTAGATCTCGAACTTGGCGCCGACGTCGACCCCGCGGGTCGGCTCGTCGAGGATCAGCACCTTCGGCTGGGTCAGCAGCATCTTGGCCAGCACCGCCTTCTGCTGGTTGCCGCCCGAGAGCGCCGTGATCGGCAGCGCCGGGCTGGCGGTCTTGAGCGCCAGGCGGCGGATCTGCTCGCCCACCTCGCGCGCTTCCAGGCCGTCGTCGATGCGCGAGAGCTTCGAGAAGCGGTCCAGCACCGACAGGGTGATGTTCTCGCCCACCGACAGGTCGCGCACGATACCGTGCTGCTTGCGGTCTTCGGGCACCAGGGCAAAGCCCGTCCCGATCGCCTTGAGCGGCGTCGAGGTGTCGACCCGCTGGCCGTTCAGCCACACTTCGCCTTCGTAGGCGCCTTCGTAGGAGCCGTAGATCGCGGTGACCAGCTCGGTGCGGCCCGCGCCCACCAGGCCGGCGATCCCGAGGATCTCGCCGCGGCGCAGCTCGAAGGACACGTCGTCGACCTTCTTGCGCTGCGGCTGGTCCGGGTCCCAGCAGGTGACGTGGCGCGCCTCCATCACCACCTCGCCCACCTCGTGCGGGAGCGAGGGATACAGCTGGTTCATCTCGCGCCCGCACATCTGGGCGATGATGCGGTCCACGTTCATCTGCTGCATCGGCGTGGTGGCGATGTGCTTGCCGTCGCGGATGACCACGATGGTGTCGCAGATCGCCGCGACTTCCTCGAGCTTGTGCGAGATGTAGACGCAGGCCACGCCCTTGGCCTTGAGGTCGCGGATGATCTCGAGCAGCACCTCGATCTCGCTGGCCGTCAGCGAAGCCGAGGGCTCGTCCAGGATCAGCAGGCGCGCCTGCTTGTTCAGGGCCTTGCCGATCTCGATCAGTTGCTGGTGGCCGCCGCCGTAGTTCTTCACGGGCAGTACCACGTTGACGTCGGGGAGCTTCAGTTCGCGCAGGATTTCCTCGGCGCGGCGGTTCATTGCGGGATAGTCGAGGCGCCCACCCGGCAGGGTCAGTTCATTACCGAGGAAGATGTTCTCGGCCACGGACAGTTCGGGCACCAGCATCAGTTCCTGGTGGATGATGATGATGCCGGCGTCCTCGGTCTCGCGCACCGAGCGCGCCCGCAGCGGCTGGCCGTCGAGCAGGATCTCGCCGTCCCAGCTGCCGTGCGGGTAGACCGCCGACAGGACTTTCATCAGGGTCGACTTGCCGGCGCCGTTCTCGCCGCACAGGCCGATGCACTCGCCGGGACGGATCGCCAGATCGATCCCGTCGAGCGCGGGGACACCGTCGAATCGCTTCGCGATGTCCTTCATTTGGAGAAGATAGGGTGACATTCAAGACTCGTTCAGGTGCACCGCCACGCCGATCGTCTCCGACCGGCGCGGCTGGCGCAAAGTGCCGACAGCCGGTGGATTACTTGCCGGCCAGCTGTGCCTGGGTGTAGAAGCCGTCCTTGACCAGCAGGTCGACGTTCGACTTGTTCAGCAGGACAGGCTTGAGCAGCAGGCTGTCGACGTTCTTGACGCCGTTGTGCATCTGGGCGTTGTAGGCCGGCTTCTGGTTGCGCACCAGCTGCACGGCGACGTTGGCCGCGTTCGAGGCTAGGGCGCGCAGCGGCTTGTAGACGGTCATGGTCTGGGTGCCGGCGATCACGCGGCGTACCGCCGCCAGGTCGGCATCCTGGCCCGACACCACCACCTTGCCGGCCAGCTTCTGGGCCGCCAGCGCCTGGATCGCGCCGCCGGCGGTGCCGTCGTTGGAAGCGACCACGGCGTCGATCTTGTTGCCGCTCGCGGTCAGCGCGTTCTCGACGATGGCCATCGCCTCGGACGCGCTCCAGTCCTTGACCCATTGCTTGCCGACGATCTTGACGTCGCCCTTGTCCACCAGCGGCTGCAGCACCTTCATCTGGCCTTCGCGCAGGATCTTGGCGTTGTTGTCGGTCGGAGCGCCGCCCAGCAGGTAGTAGTTGCCCTTTGGCTTGAGGTTCACCAGCGACTGCGCCTGCAGTTCGCCGACCGCCTTGTTGTCGAACGAGACGTAGGCGTCGACATCGGCATTCAGGATCAGTCGGTCATACGAGACTACCTTGATCTTGGCCTTCTTCGCTTCGCGGATGGCGTTGTTCAGCACCGTGGCGTTGTAGGGAACGATCACCAGGACGTCCACGCCGCGCGAGATCAGGTTTTCGATCTGGGCGATCTGGCGCTGCTCGCTGGCGTCGGCCGATTGTACGTACACCTTGGCGCCCAGCTTCTGGGCGGCGGCCGTGAAGTAATCGCGGTCGCGCGCCCAGCGCTCCAGGCGCAGGTCGTCGATCGAGAAGCCGATCTTGGGATTGGTGGCATCGGCGTGGGCAACGCCGACGCCGCCCGTGAACAGCATGGCGCAGGCCAGGCTGACGGCCTTGATCATCTTTTTCATTATTACGTCTCCTATTGATTTCTTATGTTGCCTTGCGGTCCAGCGCTGCAGCGGCTTCTGCCATTCTGATCAAAATCCCGCCGCCGCGCCAGCCCGTCTTATCGTTAGTGGTTATGGCGCGGCATGTCGTGGCCCACGCCGCGATAAGGCAGCGCCAGTTCCATGCAGGCGCCGGTATGCAGCTGGCCCACGGTGGCGCGGTAGATCTGCTGCCACGGCGTCTGGTTGGGCGGGATCGCCGGCGGGTCGTCCCTGTGGCGTGCTTCCATTTCCACATCGGAGATCAGCACGTCGCAGCGTCCCGCGTTCAGGTCCACGCGCACGATGTCGCCGGTGCGCAACAGCGCCAGGTTGCCGCCGGCCGCGCTCTCGGGCGAAGCGTTCAGGATCGACGGGCTGTCCGATGTGCCGGACTGGCGGCCGTCGCCCAGGGTCGGCAGCGCCATGATGCCGCGCTTGATCAAGGCATCGGGCGGCTGCATGTTCACCACTTCGGCCGATCCGGGCCAGCCGATCGGGCCGGAACCGCGGATCACCAGCATGGTGCGCTCGTCGATCTCGAGCGCCGGATCGTTGATGCGGTGGTGGTAGTCGTCCGAACCGTCGAACACGACCACGCGGCACTCGAAGCGGTTTTCCGCGCCGGGCTCCGACAGATAGCGCTCGCGGAAGGCCGGTGAGATCACGCTGGTCTTCATGATGGCGAAGTCGAACAGGTTGCCCTTCAGGACCAGGAAGCCGGCACTGTGCTTGAGCGGATCGGCGAAGGGACGGATCATCTCGCGGTCCCAGCTTTCCTTGTCCACCAGGTTCTCGGCCATGGTCTTGCCGGTCACGGTCGGGCGCTGCGAGCGCAGCAGGCCCTGCTGCTCGAGCTCCCACATGATGGCCGGCACGCCGCCGGCGCGGTGGAAGCGCTCGCCCAGGTATTTGCCGGCCGGCTGCATGTTGAGCAGCAGCGGCACGTCGTAGCCGTATTCCATCCAGTCCTCGGGCGTGATCTCGACGCCGGCATGGCGCGCCATGGCAACGATGTGGGGCTGGGCGTTGCTCGAGCCGCCGATCGCGGCATTGACCACGATCGCGTCCAGGAAGGCCTCGCGCGTCAGGATGGTCGAGGGACGGACGTCTGCATGGGCCAGTTCGACGATGCGGCGGCCGGTGTCGTAGGCCATCTGGCCGCGTTCGCGGTACGGGGCGGGAATCGCCGAGCAACCGGTCAAGGACATGCCCAGTGCTTCGGCCACGGCGTTCATGGTCGAGGCGGTGCCCATCGTGTTGCAATGGCCGGCGGAGGGCGCCGAGGCAGTGGCGATCTGGATGAATTTCTCTTCGTCGATCTCGCCTGCTGCCAGGCGCTTGCGCCCTTTCCAGACGGCGGCGCCCGAACCGGCCAGTTCGCCTTCGAACCAGCCATCCAGCATCGGGCCGCCGGACAGCACGATGGCCGGGATGTCGACCGTGGCGGCCGCCATCAATTGGGCCGGGGTGGTCTTGTCGCAGCCGGTGGTCAGCACCACCGCGTCGATCGGGTAGCCGTGCAGGATCTCGACCAGGCCCAGGTAGGCCAGGTTGCGGTCCAGCGCCGCGGTCGGGCGGCGGCAGTTTTCGAAAATCGGGTGCAGCGGGAACTCCATCGGGATGCCGCCGGCGTCGCGGATGCCGTCGCGCACGCGCTTGGCCAGGTCCAGGTGGATGCGGTTGCAGGGCGCGATGTCGCTGCCGCTCTGGGCGATGCCGATGATCGGCTTGCCCGAGCGCAGTTCGTCCGGGGTGATCCCGTAGTTCATGAAGCGCTCCAGGTAGAGCGCGGTCATGTCGATCCGCTCGGGGTTGTCGAACCAGTCCTGGGAGCGGAACCGGCGTGGCTTCTGTTGTTGGTCGTCGTGATTCATGTTCTCATTTCTCCAGCCGCAAGAGGCGCTGCGGCAGTCCCGGGGTCTCCACGCGGAAGCTGAACAGGCCGCCGGCCAGCGGTTGCGCCGCCAGTTCTTCGTTCGACAGGCCCTTGCGGGCGGTGGTGGCGTAGACCGTGCGCAGGTCCGCGCCGCCGAAGGCCAGCTTGGTGACGTTGGCGCAAGGGAAGCGTACTTCGCCGACTTTGCGCCCTTGCGCGTCGAAGCGGTCGATGCGCCAGCCGCCGAAGGTGGCGATCCACACGCAGCCTTCCGCATCCACGGCCATGCCGTCCGGATAACCGCCGTCCTGCAATTCCACGAACAGGCGCTTGTTCGACAGGCTGCCGTCCGCCGCCCGGTCGAAGGCATAGGTGCGCTTTTCCAGGGTGTCCGTGTGGTACAGGGTGCGCCCGTCGGGGCTCAGCGCCGGGCCGTTGGTGATGACGTAGCCGTCGTCGTGGCGTTCGGCCTTGCTGCCGTCGAAGCGGTACAGCGCGCCGGTGGGCTGCTCTTCCGCGTCGTCCATCGAGCCGAACCACAGCGCGCCGTCGGCGTCGACGTGGCCGTCGTTGAAGCGGTTGCCCGGTACCTCGGCCTCCACAGCCAGCAGCGGCGCGAATGCGCCGGTCTCTTCATGGAAGCGGTACAGGCCGTCGTCCAGCGAGCAGACCATGCCGCCGTCGTCGGCGCACACGATGAAGCTGACCTGGCCTGGTGCATCCCAGCTCTGCCGGTTTGCGCCGTCGGCGTCGCAGCGGTGGATGCGCCGGCCCTTGATGTCGACGAACCAGACCTGCGCACCGGCGGCGTCCCACAGGACGCCCTCGCCCAGCGTGGCACCCACCTGCCACAGGCAGGCCGGGCTGCTCGCGATGTCGTTCTGGCCGCTCATGCGCCGTACCAGCCCGCGTCGACGAAGTATTCGCGGCCGCTGCAATGGCGCGCGTTGTTCGAGGCCAGGAACAGGGTCAATGCGGCCACGTCCTGCATCTCGACGCGCTCCGGGATGCACTGGCCGGCCAGGATGCGCGCCTCTTCCTCCTCGGTATGCCACAGGGCCTGCTGACGCGGGGTGCGCACCGCGCCCGGCACCACGGTGTTGGCGCGGATGCCGTACTTGCCGACATCGCGCGCCAGCGCGCGGGTCATGCCCTCGATGCCGGCCTTGGCCGTCATGTACAGGTGCAGCTGGGTGTGCGGCAGGTGCCAGGAGATCGAGCCGAAGTTCAGGATCACTCCGTCGCGCCGCGCTTTCATGCCCGGCAGGACAGCCTGGGTGCAGAAGAACTTGTGGCGCAGGTTGACGTTCATGCGGCTTTCCCAGTACTCCGGGGTGACGTCCTCGATCTCGTGGCGGTCGTCATTCGCCGCGTTGTTGAGCAGGATGTCGACGCCGCCGAGCTCTTCCTCGATGGCGGCGAACACGGACTTGAGCTGGTCCAGGTCGGTCAGGTCGCAGCGCATGAACTTCGGCGGGTACTGGGACGCGGCCAGGCTGGCCTCCAGCTGGCGCGACGCCTCTTCGGCGATGTCGAGGAAGACCACGCGCGCGCCCTGCCCGGCGAAAGCCGCTGTCAGCTCGCTGCCGATGCCGCTGCCGCCACCGGTGACGACGACCCGCTTGCCCGCCAGGCTCGGGTAGGACGCGTAAGTAAATTCTTGATTCTTGTTGTCAGACATGAAGTTCTCGTAAGGAGTGGCGTCCTATCGGCCGCCGGCTGCGGCCAGCAGGCCGCGCCGCGCCAGGTTGTTGTAGAGGGCCCGTACGCCGAAGGTCCAGGGTTCGATGCCGTCGCTGCGCTGGACCGTGTTGACCAGCGTGCCGAGCGAGGGCGTGGAGATGCTGACGCGATCTCCGAGGTGGTGGGTGAAGCCTTTGCCCGGCGCGTCGCGGTCCTTGATCGGCGAGAACATGGTGCCGAGGAAGAGCATGAAGCCGTCCGGGTACTGGTGGTGGGCGCCGCAGGTCTGGCCGACCAGGTCGAGCGGGTCGCGGCTGATCTCGCGCATGCGGCTGCGCCCTTCGAGCGTGAAGCCGTCGTCCAGGCCTTCGATCAGCATGCCCACTTCGGCTTCGCGCAGGGTATCGAGCGAGAAGCCGCCGTCGAACAGGCGGATGAAGGGACCGATCGCGCAGGAACCGTTGTTGTCCTTGGCCTTGCCCAGGAGCAGAGCGCTACGGCCCTCAATGTCGCGCAGGTTGACGTCGTTCCCGAGCGTGCCGCCGACCACCAGCCCGCGGCTGTTCACGGCCAGCACGATTTCCGGTTCCGGGTTGTTCCAGTGGGATGCCGGGTGCAGTCCGACCTCCGCACCGTGGCCGACCGCCGACATCGGCTGCGACTTGGTGAACACTTCGGCATACGGCCCGATGCCCACCTCCATGTACTGCGACCACAGGCCGCGGCTGGACAACTCGTCCTTCAGGCGCAGGGCGGCCTCGGAGCCGGGCTCGATCTGCGACAGGTTTGTGCCGATCGAGGCCTGCAGCTGGGCGCGCAGTTCGCCGGCGCGCCCGGGATCGCCCTTGGCCTGCTCTTCGATCACGCGCTCCAGCAGGCTGACCGCGAAGGTCACGCCGCATGCCTTGATCGCCTGCAGGTCGCAGGGGGCGAGCAGCTTGATGCCGCCGTCGGCTTCCCCGCCGCTTGCGGCCTGCACCAGCGCCAGCGCGTCGCCCAGGTCTTCGCCTTCGGCGCCGCGCACGATCGCCAGCATGTCGTCGCGCTCGAACAGCTCGGCCACCGTGGCGGCGTGCTGCGTGATGTCGACCAGGCGGCCGCGGCGTACCGCCACCACGGCGGGGCCGTCCACTGGCGCGCCGCGCCAGACGCGACCGACCAGCAGTGCGTCGTTCAGGTCGGCGGGCAGCAGATTGGTTTCTTGTGTCATGATCTTTCTCTTTTCCTTATGCCACGGTGAGGGTCGCCTTCTTGAGGTCGACGCTGTTCGGTCCCACGAAGATGCTGAACGTGCCCGGTTCGACGACGCGCTTCATGTCGGCGTTGAAGAACCACAGGTCGCTCGGCTTGATGTCGAATTCCAGGGTACGGCTTGCGCCCGGCTCGAGCGTGACGCGCTGGAAGCCCTTCAGCTCCAGCAGCGGCCGGGTCACCGAGCTGACGTCGTCGCGGATATACAGCTGCACGACCTCGTCGCCGCGCAGCTGGCCCATGTTGCGCACGTCCACCTGGACCCGGGTGCTGCCGTTCACGCCGATACGCGCCTGGGTCAGGCGCGGCGCCGAGATCTCGAAACGGGTATACGACAGGCCGTAACCGAACGGGAACAAGGGCGTGGTCACGCCGTCGATATAGCCGCGCCGGGTGCTGGGCTTGCGGTTGTAGTACATCGGCAGCTGGCCCGGGTCGCGCGCGATCGTGACCGGCAGCTTGCCGCCCGGGTTGGCGCGGCCGAACAGCAGGTCGGCCACGGCATGGCCGGTTTCCTGGCCCAGGTACCAGCATTCGAGCAAGGCGTCGGCGCGTTCGGCCAGCAGCTTGGCCGACAGCGGACGGCCGTTCAGCAGCAGCACCACGGTCGGTTTGTTCAACGCAAAGATGGCGCGCGCCAGGTCGTTCTGCTGGCCGAGCAGGTCCAGCGTGATGCGGTCGCCCAGGTGGTGGTCGGCCCAGGCTTCGCGCGCGGTCATCTCGTTGTCGCCCAGGACCATGACGATGGTGTCGGCCGACTTGGCGGCTTCCACGGCATCCTGGATCAGGCGCGCATTGACTTCCGGCTTGGTGAATTCGATCTCGTCCTTGCCCCAGATGCGCTGTTCGGTCAGGCGCACGCCCTCGCGGTAGTCGAACGAGAAGCCCTGGGCGCGCGCTTCCTTCTCCAGCGCCTCGTGGATCGAGACCACGTGGCGCGGGATGTCCGAGTAGCCGCCGATCGGGGTGTCCTTTGCGTGGGTGCCGAGCAGCAGCATCTTGCCGACCCGGTTCGGCTGCAGCGGCAACAGGCCCACGCCTCTCTCGTCTACCTTGTTCTTCAGCAGCACGGCGCTGCGGCGGGCCGCCTCGCGCGCCAGATCGATCGCGTCCGGGGTGGCGGTCAGCGCGTCGGCGCGGGCCGGGTCGGCATACGGGTTCTCGAACAGTCCGGCGTCGAACTTCAGCTTCAGCACGCGGCGCACCGCGTCATCGATTTCCTTGACCGCGATCTTGTTCTCGCGCACCAGCTCCGCCAGGCTCAGGTAGCCCGCCGGATCCGGGGTCTCGACGTCGACACCGGCCTTGACCGCGCGCAGCGCCGCTTCCTTGCCGGTAGCGGCCAGCTTGTGGCGCGAGACCAGTTCGATCACGGCCATGTAGTCGGCCACGGTGGCGCCCTTGAAGCCCCATTCCTTGCGCAGCACGTCGGTCAGCAGCCAGCGGTTGGCGTGCGAAGGCAGGCCATCGATCTCGTTATACGAGGGCATCACGGCCGCGATATTGGTTTCCTTGACGATCTTCTCGAACGGTGGGAAAAAGTCTTCGCGCAGGGTGCGCTCGCCGACATTGGCCGGGCCGATATTGGTGCCGCTCTCGGGCTGGCCGTGGCCGGTCATGTGCTTGAGCGTCGCGTGCACCTTGTCCGCCGCCAGCGGCAGGGTCTCGCCCGAGAAGCCGATCACGGCGGCCTTGCCGATCACGCCGCACAGGTGCGGGTCTTCGCCATATGTTTCCTCGATGCGGCCCCAGCGCGGATCGCGCGCCACGTCGACCACCGGCGCCAGCGCCAGGTTGGCGCCGCGCGCACGCATCTCGCGCGCTGCGACCGAGAAAACTTGCGTCACGAGAAGCGGGTCGAAGCTCGAGGCCAGGCCGATCGCCTGCGGGAAGCAGGTCGCCTCGCGCGCCGTGTAACCATGCAAGGCTTCCTCGTGCATCAGGACCGGAATGCCCAGGCGGGTGCGTTCCACCGCCCATTTCTGCACCGCGTTCACATACTCGGCGGTCTCGCGCGGGCCGCGGTTTTCGGTCGCACCCGAATTGCCGGCCACGTTGGCGTCCCGGCCCAGCAGGCGGTCGGATGGGCGCGCCAGCATGCCCATGCCGTTCGGGTAGGCGGCCTGCGCCTTCTCGATCGAGAAACTGCTGTCCGGATTCTGCACGCCCGGCTTCTTTTGCCACAGGCATTGCATCTGGACGATCTTCTCCTCCAGCGTCATGCGCCGCAGCAGGTCTTCGACCCGCGCATTGACCGGTGCGCCGGCCTGCTTGTACAACGGTACGCCGCCCTGCCCGCCCTTGGGCGCCGCTGCGGCGAGGGCCGGGACGCTGCCCAGGCCTGCCATGCCAGCCACGCTCCCTACCGAGGCCAGGAATTCCCTGCGTTTGATACCCATCGATGTCGTCTCCGCTGCTTGTTGTTATGTCCCGCTCGTGGATGGCGGGTGATTGCACTCAAACATTCGTATCACAGAAATGTTACCGCAACCATTCCAGTCTAAACGGCGGAATTATCAGCTGTCAATCAAATACTTGCTGAATGTTCAGCGAGCGCTACGAAAGGCGATGGGAACCTGGCCGGAGTGGCCTCGGGGCGGGGATGTCGGGGAAGAGAAAGGGTGCCGCAGGCGCGCCGGAACGGCGCGCTGCGAAAACGGGAACGCGTGCGGAAGCAGCCGTGCGCGCTGCTCAGCGCGTTGGCTGGGCGCGGCGCGCACCCGCAGGCGCGGCTTTGGCGCCGGCCTTGACGGACGGCAGCCGCGCCGGCGGCCTGGTACGCGGGGCGGCATCCGACTGGCGGCGCACCAGTTCGAATACCATCGGCACGCGTTCCGGCGGCGCCTCTTCGCCCTCGCGCAGTGCCCGCACGCGCCGCACGAGCGACTGCACGGCCTCGCGCGCCATCTCGGCGATCGGCTGGCGCACGGTGGTCAGCTCGGGCCAGATGGTGGTGGCCAGGGCCGAGTCGTCGAAGCCGGTGACGGTCAGGTCGCCCGGCACGTCCAGGCCCAGGCGGTGCGCAACCGCGACCGCAGCCGCGGCCATGTCGTCGTTGCTGGCGAAGATCGCGGTCGGACGCTCCTCGAGGGCCAGCAGGTGTTCCGCCGCATCCAGGCCGGAGCGGTAGGTGAACATGCCCTGCACCACCAGGTCTTCGGCCTTGTCGGCGCCCTTCTCTTCGATGGCGGCGCGGTAGCCCGCCAGGCGGCGTCCGCTGGCGGTCTGGTTCGGGTGGCCGACGATGAAGCCGATGCGCTGGTGGCCGAGGGCGATCAGGTGGCGCGTCATCTGGTAAGCGGCATCGTAGTCGTCGATGCTGACGGCGCCCACGCGCTCGTCCGGCGAACCGCAGGCGACCACCACGGCCGGGATGTCGGCCTCGGCCACGCAAGCAATCACGGCTTCGCTGTCGCACAGCGGCGGCGGCAGGATGATGCCGTCCAGCCCGTTGCCGATCAGGCGCCGGGTCTGCTCTTCCTCGTGCTGCCCGGCTTCGCACTTCTCGACGAACAGCTGGACGTTGTTCAGGCCGGACTGGCTGAGCAGGCCGACCAGGAATTCGCTGAGGTAGGCGGCGCTCGGGTTACTGTACAGGAATCCGACCCGGATCGGCTTGGAGCCGGCCAGGTTGCGCGCCTCCTGGTTGGGGGTGTAGTTAAGGGCGGCGACCGCCTCGGCGACCTTGCGCCGCGTGCTCTCGCGCACCAGGCCCTTGCCGTTCATGACGCGCGACACCGTCATCGGCGAGACGCCGGCCAGCTTGGCGACATCGGCCATGGTCGGCTGGCCGCGACGCTCCACGTCTTCCTGAATGGCTTTCACGTTGGCTTTACTCATGTTCTCGCAGACCCCTGTATGGACTTTCAACCCTGTTGTTTGCGCTATCTTAACACATTCGCAAACGCGTAAACGTGTCCCTGCCTACGTCAGCATAAAAACCGCAGGTGCTCCGAAATCGATTTCAATCGCGGAAAGTTTGCGCTAACATTCGCGGGCACGATTACAACATGGAGACCCAAACCACATGACGACACGACGCACCATGCTGCAGGCCCTGGCCGGCGCCGCCCTCCTGCCGGCGGGCTTCCCCGCACTGGCAGCCGCCCCCGCAGGCGAGGCCCTCAAAGACATCGCGAAGCGCAAGGGCCTGCGCTTCGGCACCGCGGTAGGCGCCGGCGCGAACCAGTTCGGCAACCCGGCCTACCGCGCCCTGGTCGAACGCCAGTGCAACATCATCGTGGCCGAGAACGAGATGAAGTGGCAGGCACTCGAGCCGGCGCGCGACGCCTACCGCTTCGGGCCGGCCGACGCGATGCTGGCCTGGGCCGAGAAGAGCGGCATGGCGATGCGCGGCCATAACCTGTTCTGGCAGGCCGAGAAATGGCTGCCGGGCTGGATCGCGAAAGAACATTTCGGCAAGGGCAGCGCGCGCGCCGAAGCCCTGATGCGCAAGCACGTCAAGACCGTGTGCGAACACTACGGCAAGCGAATCGGCAGCTGGGACGTGGTCAACGAAGCAGTCGACCATACCGACGGCAAGCTGCGCCAGAACGCCCTGACCCGCGCATTCCCCGGCTCCAGTGGCGCCATCGAGCAGATCGACCTGGCGTTCCGCCTGGCGCAGGAATATGCGCCGCACGCCCAGCTGGTCTACAACGACTACATGCGCGAAGACTCGGGCAGCGCCAAGCACCGCGCCGGCGTGCTGACCATGCTGGCCGAACTGAAGAAGCGCGGCACCCCGGTCCACGCGCTCGGCCTGCAGGCCCACATCGGCTCCTGGGACGAGAGCAAGAAGCGCGGCCGCGAAGACATGCTCGAATGGCGCAAATTCCTGGACGAGGCCACCGCCATGGGCTACGACCTGTTGATCACCGAGTTCGACGTCAACGACCGCGCCCTGCCGGCCGACATCGCCAAGCGCGACGCCGGCGTGGCCGCGGCCGCGCGCGAATTCCTCGACGTGACGCTTTCCTATCCGCGCCTGAAAGACTTCCTGCTGTGGGGCATGGCCGACCACATCAGCTGGTTGCAGACCTGGGACGAGGCGCCGCGCAAGGACAAGCTGCCGCAGCGCCCCCTTCCCTATGACGCGCAGCTGCGCGCCAAGCCGCTGCGCCAGGCGATCGCGGACGCCATGCGGGCCATGCCCGATCGCCAGGCCTGAGGCGGCACTGTCAGCCTGCGCGGCAGAGTGGATCGCGTCATCGTGCGGGGTGTAGTTGTAGTAGACCTTTGGGGAGGATGAATGCCAGTCATCTTCCGGGTATCCATAGCCGCAGCTGCCCGTGCCGCGTATGCGCGTGGAAGGATGTCCGAAGGCTATCCCGGAAAGTTCGTCGACCAGGCAACTGCGGCGATAATGTGAGGTCCGCGTACGACCGACCTTAAGCGGACGTAGCAGCCGTTTCGAAGACGTGCACACGGACTAGCCTACAGTCCGTGATGCTCTTTCCACTCTGAGCTCCGTGCGTAGATCTCAACGTGATGGATCGTTTTACGCCCATGTGTGCGCTTGGAAGCTGGCATTGATGTAGGCAACTCAAGACCTTCCCACTCAGCTGATCGAAGGAACTCGTCATCCGAAGCGTTTCGATCGAGTTTGGCGAGGAGGATGTCCAATCGAGCACAAAGCGGCACTAATTCTTTCTTATCGGCGTGAATTGTCACCGCGCCACCATTATTTGCAGAAGTGACGCCGAGCAGATAATTTAGTGGTTCGATTTCTGTCATTCCAATCCTCGCAAGTCGGTAGCTAACGTCCGCTGTTGGCCGAACTCGGCCATTCCATTTTAATCGTGATCGTCTTGCTTCAAATCATGCTCAGGAGGACGCTATACAGCGGCGGTAAGTCTGGCTCCCGGTGCGAGCCTAGTCAATGCGCCTGGACCGACCCAGTACGCGCGCACTTCCTTGAAATTCCTGCGCAACGTCGAACCGAATATCTTTCATCATCTCGTGAGCGACGGGCGTGTTAGATGCAGTCCCAACATAACCGTTCAAAATAACGTTCTGCGACCGATACCCAACGGGGTAATAACAATCGAATCAGAGTTGGAAAGCTGGTCGATGTGATAGCTCGTCATGCCGGCCGGTTCCTCTACAGGGTCAACGAACACGGTAGCAGCGCTTTTACGATCAAGTAGCCTCCCCGCCCAATTGATGAGTCATCATCGGCAGTGCATATGAGCTAACAAAACCCCTAGGGCAAGGCGCGGCGTCGAAGACAGTACGCCAGTACGGCGACACGATGCAACGCAGCCATAGGGGGAACTGTCAGGCGCTTTAAAACGCTCGAGGAATGCCTTTGAGGGCTTCCTAGGTCGTTAACGAAATTAAAGACACGTACAACGTAGCGAAGGAGAACGCGGTTCCACTTACACTGTTCCCAAAATATTTTCCCGTCGAGAGAGGTAGTCTTACTTAAGGAAATACCATGCCGTAGTGATAAGCAGCGCGGCGACTGTAATCGGGATAGTCAACCCTCGAAAATACGACTCCCCGCCCTCTCGACGCAAATGCTGAACTGAAGTGGCGAGAAAGGCGAAGCCACTGAGAATAACAACGCCGAAAAAAACGTGATCGCTAGCATTGCCAATACCGTCGAAAAGCAATGAGATGTTAATGGCGATATAGATAACGAGAAAATAAACCGTGTAAATAAAAGAGAATACAGGAGTATCCAGGCTACCGTCATTGGCGCTCAAGAAGACGCTCCGTCCGCCATAAAGCGCGGCAGTAACGGCTGCTACGTTTGCGAAATAGTTCTGCAACTTATCAATGCCGACGTCATATATGATCCCGAATGCAACGGGGACTAGCATCCCGATATACAGAACGGTGATTGTTGCATCGACGCAAGAAAGTGTTTTTTTATTATCCATTTAAAGATCTCTGAAAAACCGATTATGAAAACTTGTTTAGCAAGTGACAATCATTGAAGCATATTTCTATCAAAACTGGGCAGTGGACATATACCATATATCATATATCATATACTTGCCAGAATATAACCAAAAGGCAATTTGAGAAGAACTTGTCATTCTTACGCATTTTTCAACCTTCAGGATATTCGCTGTCTGCTTCTGATAACGCACATATTCAAAAGAACTCACTATCCGTTTTTGTTTCGCTGCTGGCAGTCCGGGCTTTACTTGAATTGATGCATGGAGCAAAGCCCATATTCTATGGAACCCGACTCGCAAGGTTAGACGATTCTCTGAGTTCACATGCGGTGAAATCGACCCAGCCAGTCAGGATCTGTTCCCGAACATTAGCTTTGTGCAGTAACCAATCTGTTAATAATGCATCCGGACCGAAGCAACGCAAAACCTCTCTGACCATGCAGCCCCTGCCAGGAAGATTTGCTGGTGGAATATTTGACGATTTCGTCACCAGATTGAACCATTGATTTCAGTCTTAGCCAATGGGCATTCAAGTACCCGAACGGTACATTAGGTATCGGCAGTCCTTCCTTGCGCAACGCCGAAAGCTCATCTATTGATTGCTTCTCAATCTCTTCGATTGTTAGGGGAGATGAGACCTCATCCGTTGATGAAAATGTATCGCATCGATCGCTCAACGGACCTGCCATGGCTACCGTATGCCCAATTATCATCAATAAAGCGATCAGAAATTTCACAAGGACATCTCCATTGAAATTGAATTAGCACTTCTGGCCGAACGCCGCCGATGGACTTAGCAAAGCATCAGCGTAGAAGAAAATCGCAGACTGTTACCGAGGACTGAATCCGCCCACAGAGGAAACCTTGTAATGGACGGGTCGCCAGCAACTTGCGGAATAATTTGTACCCTACCCGCTTGCTCAAGCCGATCAAGACTAATAACGATGATTGCATGGAATACACTTCAACAGCTCGAGGGCAACCCCACAGGCAGATAGAACGTTGAGGCTGATTGACAGTGTTAGCCCGACGACCAACGCAATGAGCGCAAACCAGAGCAGTCCCTTTGTCATGAAGCTCCAATCCTTGAGTTCCTCGAGTCAGCTACATGACAGCGTCATGGTTCGTTCTTGGCAATAGCGCTCGTCTACTCGCTGCACCATTGCTTCTCACATGGGATGCCGTCCTGATTACCATCCATGTTTACGTTGGGACAATGCGCAAGGAAATACTTTGCTTCAGCACAGGATGTCATCTGACTGCAGTACGCCCGGCCGTCACATGTGAAGGTGGAGTGGATCGGAGACCTGATATCGATGTCCCTGGCATCCTGAAACCGAGCTTGTGCGCCAAGCGCGTGTCCCGGTGCGGCGCTGCTGTCACGCGCATCACGGCCGTATTTTTCGTAAGCTTGCCATCCCAAGCTTGCAAGGATCACCAACAAGAGTATTTTTTTCATCTTCGTAAAGCTTGGGCTGAAGCGCATCCGTACTGGCCACACCCGGTAAAGCATAGCTTAAAGTCTCCGAAGAAATCTCACACATTCTCATGCCCTTCGACTCGCTTCTGGTCGAATGAAGACCTTCAGAACGCCACGTTTCTCTAACGAAGAAAATTGGTTTTGTAAGGCTCCCGGTATAAATCACGAAATCCACGTGCGCTTTCGCATATAGACCAGAATGCGACGCACGGCGTCGTACGCGCCGTAGTGCGAGAACTGCCGGCAGCAGCAACGCTACCAGCTAACCGCTGCCGGCAACTGAACATGCTGTAGGGCGAAATACCTAGAGCGCCCGCACCGACTCCCGCACCACCAGGGTTGGTTCCGGCACCTCCAGCTCGAGCGGCTGCTGGCGGATCATCCGCAGGATTGCCCGCCCCAGGCGCTGGCCGACGTCGAACAGCGGCTGGCGCACCGTCGTCAAGGGAGGCGTCGTGTACATCGAGCTGTGCAGATCGTCGAAGCCGACCACGGACACCTCGTCCGGCACCGCGATGCCGCGCCGGAACAGGGCCAGTCGGGCGCCATAGGCGGTCAGGTCGTTGGCCGCGAAGATGGCCGTGAAGCGCTGGCCGGATGCGAGCAGGCGCTCGACCGCCTGCAGGCCGCCGGACTCCGAGAAGTCGCCGGGCAGCACCAGCTTACGCTGCGGCTTGATCCCGTGCTTCGCCAGGGTGTCGCGGTAACCGGCCAGGCGCGCCAGCGCATCGCGGTGCTCGGAGGGACCTGCGATGAAGGCGATGTCGCGGTGGCCGTGTTCCACCAGGTGCTCGACCGCGTCGCAGGCGCCGCGGTAGTTGTCCAGGCAGAAGCCATAGGTGCGCGGGCCCTGCAGGTCGCGTCCGAAGGCGACGATCGGCACCTGCTCGGACAGCGCCAGGATCTGCTCGTCCTTCAGGTTCCCGCTCAGGATCACCAGGCCGTCTACCCGGCGCGCGATCAGGAGCTCGATCCGCTCCGCCTCTTCGTCCGCATGCCAGTGGCCGGACACGATCAGCGGCGCATAACCGGTGCCCTGCAGCGCTTCGTCGACGCCGGCCATGGCGTCGGCAAAATAGCCCGAAGCCAGCGACTGGGTCAGGATGCCGATGGTGCGCGAGCTGCCGGTCTTGAGGTTCTGGGCAAGCACGTTCGGCTTGTAGTTCAGGCGTTCGATCGCCTGTTCGATCGCCTGGCGCTTGTCGTCGGAGACCTTGGCGGTGCCGTTCAGCAGGCGCGACACCGTCGCCGCCGACACCCCGGCCACGCGGGCGACTTCATGGACAGTGGCCGTCGGCTTGTCGGATGCTTTTCTCATGCATGCTTTCGGCCAGAACGGCAGCTCGGGGCCGCGGCCAGGGGTGGAAAATTGCCAGTATAGCATCAGCTACGACGCTACTACCCGCCAAAATGTCGTTGACACCCGCCGCGGCACACGCATATCATGAAATCGATTTCATAATCAGGTTCGCAGTCGCCGCTCAGGCATGGCGCCGGACCTCGCCGCCAACCTCCACATCCATCCGCCATGACCGACTCCACGCAATTCCCTCCCGATTTCACCTGGGGCGTCGCCACCAGCGCCTTCCAGATCGAAGGCGCCGCCGACGCCGACGGAAAAGGTCCCTCGATCTGGGACACTTTCTCGCGCAACCCCGCCAACATCAAGGACGGCAGCAACGGCGACGTCGCCTGCAACCACTACCACCGCTACCGCGAGGACGTCGGCCTGATGGCCGGCCTGGGCGTGGATGCCTATCGCTTCTCGATGGCCTGGGCGCGTGTGCAGCCGGACGGCAAGGGCGCGTGGAACGAAAAGGGCTTCGATTTCTACGCGCGCCTGCTCGATGCGCTGCAGGAAAAAGGCATCGCGCCGCACCTGACCTTGTACCACTGGGACCTGCCGCAAGGCCTGCAGGACGAAGGCGGCTGGCTCGCGCGCGACACTGCCTACCGCTTCGCCGACTATGCGGAGGAAGTGGCGCGCCGTTTCGGCGACCGCCTGGCCAGCATCGCGACCCACAACGAACCCTGGTGCACCGCCAACCTGGGTTACGGCAATGCGCAGTTCGCCCCCGGCGTCACCGACGCCAGGCAGGCGATCCAGGTATCGCACCACCTGCTGCTCTCGCACGGCCTGGCGATGCGCGCGATGCGCTCCTTGAGTCCGCGCGCCGCGCTCGGCATCGTGCTGAACCAGTGGACCTCGGACCCGGCCACCGACAGCGAGGCCGACCGCGCGCTGGCGGAGCTGGAGTGGGCGCGCTCGGTGCAGTGGTTCATGGACCCGATCCTGAAGGGCCGCTACCCGGAACTGGCGCTGCGCGCGCACGGCGCCAACGCCCCGCAGATCGCGGAGGGCGACCTCGACATCATCCAGGGGCCGCTCGACTTCCTGGGCGTGAACTACTACTTCCGCCACTACGCCAGCGCCGAGACGCCGCCGCGCACGGCGCCGGCCGTGCTGGGAACCACCGACATGGGCTGGGAAATCTACCCGCAGGGCCTGACCGAGCTTCTCCTCAAGCTCAAGGATGAATATACTCTGCCACCCATCTACATCACCGAGAACGGCATGGCTTCGGCCGACCGCGTCGAGGCGGGACAGGTGAACGATACCTCCCGGATCCGCTTCGTCGAGCAGCACCTGGCGGCCCTGAAGGCGGCCATGGACGCCGGCGTGGACGTGCGCGGCTATTTCATGTGGAGCCTGATGGACAACTTCGAGTGGAACTCGGGCTACGCCAAGCGCTTCGGCATCTATCACGTCGATTATGCTACGCAGCAGCGCACGCCGAAGGCCAGCGCCCACTGGTACCGCGACTTCGTCGCGGCCCAGCGCGGGCAGCGCCGCGCGGCATGACGCGCACGGCAGGCAAATAAAAAGAAACACGGAGGAGACAATGAACGACGAACATTACCGGGACGGGCCGCGCCTGGTGGCCGACATCGGCGGCACCAACGCACGCTTCGCCCTGGAGCGCGGCCCCGGCGCGATCGAAGCGACCGAGACCCTGGCCTGCGCCGACTACCCGCGCTTCCAGGACGCCGCGCGCGCCTACCTGGAACGCCACCGCACGCCCGCGGCGCCGGTGCGCCATGCGGTGATCGCCATCGCCAACCCGGTCGAAGGCGACCATGTCAAGATGACCAATCACTGCTGGGAGTTCTCGCTGCAGGCGGCGCGCGCCGAACTGGGGCTGGAGACCCTGCTGGCGGTGAACGACTTCGCCGCGCTGGCGATGGCGCTGCCGCAGCTGGCCGCCTCGGAGCTGGTGCAGGTGGGCGGCGGCGCCCCGGCGCTGGACGGCGCGATCGGCTTGGTCGGCGCCGGCACCGGCCTCGGCGTGGCGGGCCTGCTGCCCGCGCATGGACGCTGGACCGTCCTGCAAAGCGAAGGCGGCCACGTGGCCTTTTCGCCCGCCGACCGCCGCGAGCAGGACATCCTGGCCTACTGCTGGCAGCGCTGGGACCACGTCTCGGCCGAACGCCTGGTCTCCGGGCCCGGGCTGGCGCTGATCCACGATGCGCTGCGGGCACGCGCCGGCCTCGAGCCCGCGCCGCTGGAGCCGGCCGTCATCGTCGAACGGGCACTCGATGGCAGCGATCCGCTGTGCGTCGAGACCCTCGACAGCTTCTGCGGCATGCTCGGCACCGTGGCGGCCAACCTCGCCGTGACCTTGTGCGCGCGCGGCGGCATCTACATCGGCGGCGGTGTGGTGCCGCGCCTGGGCGAATGGTTCGCGCGCTCGTCGTTCCGCGCCCGCTTCGAGAACAAGGGGCGCTTCTCGAGCTTTACCGCGCGCATTCCCTGCTTCGTGATCCATGCGCCCTACCCGGCCCTGGCTGGCGCCGCCGCCATGCTGGCGGAACACCTGGATGCGCGACCGGCGGCGCACGCCTTGCCGCAAGCGGCGCTGGAGGTGCAGTATGGGCACGCCTGAGCGCAGCCGCCACCCGCTGCTGTGGGTGCCGAGCGGTTACTTCACGATGGCGCTCGGTTACGTGATGCTCACCAGCGTCACGGCCATCATGTTCAAGAACCTGGGCATGGACAACGGCCGGGCCGCGCAGTATTCCAGCCTCCTGATCCTCGCCTATACGATCAAGCCGCTGTTCGCGCCCTTTGTGGAGATGTACCGCACCAAGAAGTTCTTCGTGCTGTGCGCGCAGGTGGCGATCGGGCTCGGTTTCGCCGGCGTCGGCCTGGCGCTGGGCCTGCCCGGCTACATGGGCATCCTGATGGCGCTGTTCTTCGCGCTGTCCTTCATCGGCGCCACCCAGGACATCGCCAGCGACGGCGTCTACGTCACCTCGCTCGACGCGCGCGCCCAGTCGCTGTATTGCGGCATCCAGAGCCTGTCCTGGAACATCGGCCCGATCGTCGCCGCGGGCGGCATGGTGTTCCTGAGCGGCTACCTGCACACCAATGTGTTCGGCCACGATCCGAAAGTATTCGGTCCCGACTGGGTCGAGTCCTGGCGCATCATCTTCTTCCTGGTCGCCGGCATCACCCTCCTGATGGCGCTGTGGCACGCGCGCGTGATGCCGGAAGGCGCGCGCGCCGCCGACACGCCGTCGAGCGTGCGTGACGCCGGGCGCATTCTGCTGGACGCTTTCGTCACCCTGTTCCAGAAGCGCGATATCTGGAAGATGATCGCCTTTGCCTTCCTGTTCCGGCTCAGCATCGGCTTCCTGGAGAAGATCGGCCCCTTCTTCATGGTCGACCCGGCCTCCAAGGGCGGGCTGGGGCTGTCGAACGAAATGCTGGGGCTGATCTACGGCACCTATGGCCTGGCCGCGGTGCTGCTCGGCTCCCTGCTGGGCGGCTGGTACGTGGCGCGGCGCGGCCTCAAGTCGACCCTGTTCGTGCTGTGCTGTGCGGTGAACATCCCGAACGTGACCTTCCTCCTGATGAGCATCTACCTGCCGAGCAGCCTGATGGCCATCACGGCGGGTGTCGTCATCGAAAAGTTCTTCTTCGGTTTCGGCGCCGTGGGCTTCATGATCTACCTGATGCAGCAGCTCGCGCCGGGCAAGTACACCACCACGCACTACGCCTTCGGCACCGGCCTGATGGGGCTGTGCGGCATGGTGACCGGCGTGGTCAGCGGACACCTGCAGGAGATGATGGGCTACGTCGCTTATTTCACCTTCGTGATGGTGGCGACCATCCCGTCCTTCCTGGCGACCTGGTTCGCGCCCTTCCACCACGACGACGGCAGCCAGCCTGCCGTCGCCGTGCAGGAGGACGGTGTGCCGCCTGCCGGTTCGCCCCACCCCGCCGCCTGAGCGGCGCAGCGGCCGGGCCCGCGCGCCCGGCCGTCTCTTTTCTTTCGAAGGGCGCCGAATCACTCCGGTGCCCATGCCTTCACCCAATCTACGTTATGCTCGCGTGTTCGACAGCACGGACACAAGGCACGATGGGTATTTACCTCGCACTATCTTGGGGCGCCACCACGCCCCCGCACGGCAATCCGGCCGACTCCAGCCGCAACTGGACGCGAATGGAGCGCAGCTGATGTTTCATCTGATGTTCAGTTTGCCCTGCGTGGTCGTGCTGATACGCTGGTTATTGCCCTTGCCCTTGGCCGGGCGCACAAAACTCGCTGGCGCCGTGGTGTTGGTGCTGGCCTCGCAATATCACCTGTGGTCGCGTTTTTCTTCCGGCAGCGTGTTTTCGCCGGAGTTTCCGAAATCCCTCATCATCCTGTTCAACTGGGCGTTTGGCGCCATGTTGCTGCTGGCTGTGTTCCAGCTCGTGCTCGATGTCGGCGCATTGATGCTCGCACTGGTCCGGCGCCGCCGCGTGCCCATCCCTGCGCGCCTGCGCGGCGCGATCGGCGTCACGGCCATGCTGTTGGCCGCGCTCGGCGTCATGCAGGCGATCAAGCCGCCGCCGTTGAAGGACGTACAGATCGCAGTGAAAGACTTGCCACGCGAATTCGACGGTTACCGGGTACTGCACCTGACCGACCTGCACATCAGTCGTCTGTTCGATGCAGCATGGACACGCAAGCTCGTCGACGATGCCAATGCGCTCGATGCGGACCTGATCGTCATCACCGGTGACCTCATCGATGGCAATGTCGCGGAGCGCGAAGCCGACGTGGCCGCGCTGCGTGACTTGCGCGCCCGGGACGGTGTCTGGGTCATTCCCGGGAATCACGAGTACTTTTTTGGCCACAGCGAATGGATGGCGTATTTTGCCGGGCTCAACATGAAGCCCCTTGACAATCGCCATACCATCGTCCAGCGAGGTAGCGGCCAACTGGTGCTCGCCGGCGTGAACGACGTGACCGCCCCGCGCACCGGCGCTCCCGCGCCCGACCTCGATGCGGCGCTGCGCGGCGCACCAAGCGGCGTGCCGGTCGTGCTGCTCGACCACCAGCCCAGAAATGCCCGCTTTTCGGCCAGCCGTGGCGTCGCGCTGCAATTGTCCGGTCACACGCACGGCGGCATGATCCTCGGGCTCGACCGGGTGGTGGCGCGGGCCAACAATGGCTTCGTCTCGGGCCGCTACGAGGTCGACGGCATGACGCTGTACCTGAACAATGGCACGGCGCTGTGGCCGGGCTTCGCGCTTCGGCTTGGCGTGCCTGCCGAGCTGACGCGGATTACGCTGCGGCGTCAGGCGTTTTGAGCGCTGCGGCAGCAAAGGCGCAAGCGTAGCGTCGGCCCGTTTCCCTAATCGGGGCCCGTGTCTTTACGCCGGCACCGCGGACGGCTTCGTGGCTGAGCGCAGAGCCAGCGCTTGTCGCACGCTTCCTGCTTGATCGAGGATGCTACCGGCAGGAGGAATGACACACGCCCGTCAACGCCGGACATCGTCGTTAACGTCGGACAGCCAATAACGATACGGGCCCCAAAAAGGAGCCCGTATCGTTACCCCTTGGAGCGAAGACGGAGTCGGACCCATCTGGATGGCTCTGCGGGCCGTTATGAGCTCTGCGAATCAACAACATAGCTTTGAACCAGATTTTCGAAATAACCTGCTCAACACGCCAAAGTACCAGGTCTTCATGAACTTCTCGCAGGACTTCAACAAAGCGCGGGCATTGTGAATGAGACCGACGCCTCCAAATAAGCGTATATTCATCGATTGGATGAATAGGAACACGCAAAGGGGTCGGTAATGAATAAGCTCATCTACAAGGGCGCGCTGGCAGTGGCGGTGACGATCGTCTCATTGAATGCATCGGCCGAAGCGATCGTGACGTTCGCCCATCCGGAAAACATGGCGGACGTGCCGCGCTCGGTTATCGACCGGGAGAACATGGAGTGGCACTTTAGCGAGCATTTCGCGAACCTGTCGAAACAGTTGCCGGCGGGGCAAAACTTGAAGGTCGAGATGCTCGATATCGACTTGGCCGGGGACGAGTTCCCGCGCGTGGCGATTCGTAATGTGCGCGTGCTGAAGGGCCGCGCCGACTGGCCGCGTCTGCACTTGCGCTACACCATCGAGCAGGACGGGAAGGCAGTGCGCACTGGGGAAGCCAAGCTGTCCAATCCGAATTACCTGATGGGAGTTAATCGCTATCCCCACGAGATGTACTCGCACGAGAAGCAGATGGTCGAGGACTGGTGGCGCAAGGAGGTGATGGCGGCGCACTGAGCGCCCATCTATTATCCCGCATCTAGCGCTCCTGGGCTCGCCGGGGGCGGATTACGACGGCGCCGTGGCGCACTCGAGCGCATCGAGCTAAAAATTGCATGTTCCCGGCTGTCACCGCACATTTATCCGACGCTTGTACCATATAACAGGCGGGCCGGTCGTCTCTGCAAAAACTCGGTATCAGCCAATATTTCCCGTGATTTGCCAGCGGCATTTTCTTCCACTCTAGGTGCTACCGGTCGCTACACAATGTCCAGACATTCTTCGGACCCGCGCCCATGGACGTAGACGTCACGAAGGGCAGGAACCGACCCGAAGCGGACGTTGACCGCTACTCGGGATCATCGTGTATACGCCATGTTCCGCTCTGCGGCACGTATGTCAAAAACGGCGTTTGCTCAGAGTTTTCAGGCGTGATGTCTGTAGCGAGTTCTAGAGTCTCCGCCAAGTTCTCGACAAATGACAATACCTGCTCATGTTCCAATGGACCGGTAATTTCCTTAGGCGAGATGTCGAGTTCTAACTGCTCGGCGACGAAGAAATGGCAGAAGATTTCGATCGGGCCATCCAAGGAAATCGACAACAGATGTGATCCTCCACGATTCCTCAGCACGTTGTGCGAACCCGGGAATGGAGTCGCCACTCCGTCAAAAGTGTACGAGCATTTGTATTGGCTGAGCAGCTGGTCGAAGCGCTCCCAGTGAACAGCTTCGGTATCCTGCACGTAGATGTCCCGAAGCGACCCATCGCGCTCCCATAGTCCGGCTACGTCGTGGAAGTTTGGCTTCATGCAAGTGCATAATCGACTGGAAAAGTGCGGGGATGAATTCCCGCTTCTGGCCGAAGGCGGCCGTTGACCTCAGCATAGCAGGTAGCATGGAAAAAATCGCGGACTGGCACGAACGATACATTCGACACGGAGCAAGCCCTCAAGAGGCACGTTGTTTCAGCCACTAGACTCAGCATGAGCGGTTGTAAACGATAACAGTTCTCCAACTCACAACTAGCGTTAAACAGTCAATCCGATCCGCAGCCCCACTCAGTCAACGCGACATAAGCAGGAAAGGCCGATGTAGCGAACGCGCGTCCGCAGCCAAGGCTATTACACTGATCCTGTCCATTCACGGCATGCCTGGAGGCGTCCTTGCAGGCTGCGCCTCGTTACGGGAACCGATCATGCTCCGCATTCGCTTGTACACTCACCGTACGCTCCCCTTCCTGCTGGCTTGCCTGTCGGCTCTAACGCCGCTGTCGTCCGCCAGTAGCGATGCCGCGGTACAGGCAGCGGGCGCCGATAGCCGCTATGAACGCGTCGCCCGGAGCCCGGATGGCATCGGCAAGCGCTACATGGGCCGCGAGATCGCCGGCGTGATGGGATGGGAGGGCGCCCAATGGCTCGAGCGCGAAAGTCGGGCACGTGAGGAGCGGCCGGAATTGCTGCTGCGCGAACTGGCGCTGGCGCCGGGCATGACGGTGGCCGACATCGGCGCCGGCACCGGCTACTACACCTGGCAGCTGGCGAAACAGGTCGGGCCCGGCGGGCGCGTCTATGCAGTCGACGTCCAGCCGGAAATGATTCGCATGCTCGACAGCCAGATGGCAAAGCGCGGCGTGCGCAATGTGGTCTCGGTGCTGGGCAGCGAAACCACTGTCAAGCTGCCCCCGGCCAGCGTCGACCTGGCGATCATGGTCGATGTCTATCACGAGCTCGCTTATCCTGCGGAGGTCCTCGACAGCATTGTCGAGGCTCTGAAGCCGGGCGGGCGCGTCGTCTTCGTCGAATATCGGGCCGAGGATCCGTCAGTCGCGATCAAGCCGCTGCATAAGATGAGCGAGCGGCAGATACGGCGTGAAGCCACCGCGCACGGTTTGAAGTGGGAACGCAGCATCAGATCGCTGCCGATCCAGCATGCGATTGTGTTCCGGAAGCCCTGAGCACCGATTTTCTTGCGAGATCGGGTGGTTGATGGCGAACTTCTTCAGTTCGCCACCGGAGGCCTCCTCAGCGTTTGACATCCACCTCGAAGGGCACCGCCGGCAGGCCGGACTTGCTGTCGTAGAGCGTACAGGTCGGCGCGTCGCCCCAGCAATAGCGGATTTTCTTCGCATCGGCGGCTGCGGGCAGCACGACCCGGGTTCCCGCGACACGGGCTTCGGTCCAGCGGCAACCGCCATCCGTGCAGACCTCGAAACCGATCGGGCCCGCCGCGCCATAAGCGACCAGCGCCCCTTCGACCCCATCGAAATCGACTACCACCCCGTCTCCCTGCGCGCTGGCCGACTTCACCATCGGTCCGTTGGCGCTGCCCGGCTGGCCATACAGCTTGACCCCGAACGCGCGCGCCAGCCGCTCGCCGACACCCTGCTTGTTGGCGGGATGGATGTCGGTCGGGTCGCCCAGGTCGATCGCCGTGGCCAGCACGGCGTTCGCATCGGCCAGCACCGCGCGACGCTGCTCCTCGCGCAGCTGCGCCCAGCCCGATTCGACCGGCTGCGTGGGTCGGGCGCCGAAATTCGCCAGCTGGACCACGCCGAAGGCCATGCCATTGCCGAACTGGCCGCGCCAGTCCTTGAACAGGCGCGCCAGCAGGCCCTGGTAAGGCGAGCCGACGTTGCTCTCGCCCTGGTACCAGAGCGCCCCCTTGAACGGGAAGCGGCCCAGCGGCGCGATCATGCCGTTGGAGAGCACGCTGACCCCGGCCATCGCATCCCAGGGCGCGCGCGGCGGATAGCGGTTCGCGCTCGGCGGCATCTGCCAGCGCCAGGCCGTCAAGGGCAGCACCGAGCCATCGGCCAGGCGCAGCTGGCGCGGCTGCTCGCCGTACATGCCGCCGTAGCTCCACAGGTCGAGCACGTTCAGCACGATCGTGTTGTCGCCCGCCTTGAGCGTACCGGCGGCCAGTGGATAGGCGCGCGCCGTGCCGGCGCCCGCCGTGAAGCCGACCGGCTGGCCGTTCACCCAGGTGGTGTCGACCTCGTCGATCAGGCCGAGTTCGAGCGTCGCCGCCTGCGCCGCCTGCGCCGGCGTCAAGCGAGCGGTGGCGCCGTACCAGATGCTGCCGTCGTAGCCCGACAGCTCGGGCACACCCCAGTTCTCCCAATTCTTGGCGACATCCGGCGCCGCCTTCCACGCCGCCAGGTCCGATGCAGAGGAAGTCCAGGGCCGCCCCGGGCCGCCGGAAGCCTGCCACCAGGCTTCGACCTCCTTGCCGAAGGCGATGCTGGCCTTGGCCGGGTCCTTCGCGTACAGCGCCAGCAGCTCCTGCTGGCGTGCATAGTCCGGCAGCGAGGCCGCGGGCGAGAGCCAGGCCGTCAGGTTCGAGCCGCCCAGCGAGGCGTGCACCAGGCCGACCGGCAGCTTGATCTTGCGCTGTAGTTCCTTGCCGAAGAAGTAACAGGTGGCCGACCAGTCGGCGACGGTCTTCGGCAATGCCGCCTGCCACGCCACCGGCTTGGCCAGCCGCGCCAGCGGCGCCGGCTGCGGATCGACGGCGACGGTCGCCATGCGCAGGTCCGGATTCGTCGACGTGCCGATCACCGTGTCCGCATTCAGGGCGCGGTTGACGGTGAGCTGCATGTTCGACTGGCCCGAGCACAGGAAGACGTCGCCGGTGACGACGTCGCCCAGCGTGACCCGCTGGCCGCTGCTGCTCCCGACTGCCAGGGTATCGCTGCGTCCCGCGGGCAGGCTCGGCAAGGTGACAGAAAAGCGTCCGGCGGCGTCGGCGGTGGTCTTCCAGCTGCCGCCGAAGCCGCTCACGGTGATGTGCTCGCGGGCGCCTGCGCGGCCCGACACCACTGCCCCCTGGCGTGGCAATACCATGTGGTCCTGGAACAGACTGTCCAGTTGCAGGCGTGGCGCTTCCGCGGCCAGGCCTGGCGCCGCTTGCGCCAGCAAGGCGGCGGAGAGGATGAGTTGTCGCATGCGTCTCCCCTGGTGTCAGCGAGCGCGGCCGCGTGCGTCCAGCGTGCTGGCAGGCAGGTCGACGGTGACGCTGGTGGCGTTGGCGGCGGAGGCGTCTTCGGCCAGGATCAGCTTGATCTTGCCCTTCGGGCGGCGCCAGGTGCGCGACTTCTCGTCGAACATGGCCAGCAGGCGCGGCTCTACGGCGACCTCGACTTCCTTGGTCTCGCCCGGCTGCAGGGCGACCTTGCTCCAGGCGGCCAGGCGCTTCGGCGCCTCCCACTTGGTCGCGAGCGGCGACGCGTACACCTGCGGCACGTCCTTGCCGGCGACGTTGCCGGTGTTGGTGACCTTGAAGCGCACGTGCAGGCGGCCATCCTTGACCTGGCCGGACAGGCCGGAGTACGCGAACGTGGTGTAGGACAGGCCGTGCCCGAACGGGAACAGCGGCTTGTGGCCCTTCAGGTCGAACCACTTGTAGCCGACCGCCGCACCTTCGTGGTAGTCGACGGCGAACTGCAGCTCGGGGTTCTTCGGGTCGCCATCCAGTTTCGGGCGCGGCAGCTGCTGCTCGGATTGCGGGAAGGTGGCCGGCAGGTGGCCGGACGGGTTGACCGCGCCGAACAGCACATTGGCGATCGCCTCGCCGCCGCTGGTGCCCGGATACCATGCTTCCAGCACGGCCGGAACGCGCGCCAGCCAGGGCATGGTGACCGGTCCGCCGGTCTGCAGCACCACCACGGTGCGCCCGTTGGCGCCCGCCACCGAAGCGATCAGCTCTTCCTGGCCGTCCGGCAGCGCGAGCGTCTGGGCGTCGTTGGCCTCGCCGATCCACTGGTTGGCGAAGACCAGGGCGACGTCGGCCCCTGCGGCCACGCGCGCGGCACGGGCCGGGTCGCGGCCGTCGTCGAACACCACCTTGGCATTCGGGGCCTGGGCCTGGATCGCGCGCAGCGGCGAGGACGGGTAGTACACCACCGGACCCGGCCAGGTGGCCGGCAACAAGCCCTTGACCGCGATGCCGCCCACCGGGTACACCTGGGACGAGCCGCCGCCCGAGAGCACGCCGGCATCCGCATGGCCGCCGATGACGGCGATCGTGCGCACCGTTTTCGCGAGCGGCAGGATGCGACCTTCGTTCTTGAGCAGGACCATGCCCTCTTCCGCCGTCTGGCGGCTCACCGCGCCGTTGGCGGCGAAGTCGATGGCGGCGCCCGGCTTGAGCGGGTTGTCGACCACGCCCTTGGCAAACATGGTGCGCACGATGCGGGTGACCATGTCATCCAGGCGCTTTTGCGGCACGGCCCCGGTCTTGACGGCTTCTTGCAGCGCGCCGCCGAAGTACGGGGACTTGTCGAACTCCTGGCCGGACTGCTGGTCCAGGCCGCTGTTGGCGGCAGCCACGGTGCTGTGAGTGGCGCCCCAGTCGGACATGACATACCCCTTGAAGCCCCAGTCGCGCTTGAGCACCTCGGTCAGCAGCCACGGATGTTCGCAGGTATACGGACCGTTGAGGCGGTTGTAGGCGCACATCACCGAGCCGGCGTCGGACTGCTCCAGCGCCAGCTCCATCGCCAGCAGGTCGGACATGCGCAGCGCCGCCTTGTCGATGCGCGCATCGAGCTCGTTGCGGCCGGTTTCCTGGTCGTTCAGCACGAAGTGCTTGAGGGTCGAGATGATCCGGTTCGATTCCACGCCCTTGATCGCCTGGCCGATCATGGTGCCGGCCAGCAGCGGATCCTCGCCCGCGTATTCGAAGTTGCGGCCGTTGCGCGGCTCGCGCTGCAGGTTCACGCCACCTGCCAGCATGACGTTGAAGCCGGAAGCGCGCGCCTCCGAGCCGATCATGGCGCCGCCGGCGTAGGCCACCTTCGGGTCCCAGGTCGAGGCGGTGCTCAGGCCGGACGGCAAGGCGGTGCGCTCGCGCACGTTCGGGCCGGACTGCGAGGCCACGCCCTGGCCGGCGTCGGTCTCGAACAGTGCCGGCAGACCCAGGCGCGGCGTGCCCGGGATATAGCCGGCCGACTGAGGCAATGCCTCCGGATGCTTCTTGCTCTTGCCGAAATCGTGACCGAAATAGCCGAACACCCAGCGCAGCTTCTCCTGCTGGGTCATGGCCTGCACGGCCAGGCGGGCGCGCTGGTCGGCGTCCAGGGAAGCATCCAGCCAGGGCTTCTGGGCCGGCTCGGCCGGCTCGGGCGCGGCGAAGGCGCCGGGGGTGAACAGCGGGAAGGCGGCGGCAATGGCCGCGACCAGGGCGGTGCGCGCCGCGGCGGCGGCGTGGTTCTTGCGATGCATGATGTCTCCTGATTGATTTCTTGTTGTGTGCTGCTGCCGCCGGCGCGTCGGCCGGCGGCGTGACGATTATTTTTTGCCGTCGGCCGGCCGGTAGTCGAACCAGTCGAAATCCGCCGGCGGCATGGGCGCGCCGTCGGCGCTGTGCGCCACCATGCCGAGCACTACCCCGGTGAAGCCGCCCGCGTCCTCGGAACTGAGCGCCGCAGTCGGCGCGCTGCCGAAGTCTGCGACTTCCCGGCCCCCGATGCTGTAGCCGAACACGTAACGCTCCGGGCTGGCGCGCACGCTCAGCTCCACCTTGCCCGCAGCGAGGGGCGCTTCGCGCAGCACGGTGCTCACGCCCTTGACCCTTGTGACCAGCCGGATCACGCGTGCCTTGCCGGTTCCGGCGACGAGCAGCTGGTAGTGGTTGTCCTCGTTCATGCGCAGCGCCAGCCCGGCCTGCTGGCCTTTGGCGCGCGGCGTGAAGTCGAGCAGCGTGGAAGCGCGCAGGTCCAGGTGCGCCTGGCGCCTGCCCACGAAAGCCGGGGTGCCGATGTCCGCCAGCGACAGCTTGCTGCCCTTCAGGCGCAGGAAGCCTGGCCGCTCGGACAGCGACCACAGGTCCTGGGCCGGCCCGCGCAGGAAGATCCACTCGCCGCCCGGCTTGCGCGCGCCGAAATCCTCGCGCGCCGCGGGCGCCGGCCACGGATGCGGCGCCGGCAATCCCGCCGCCTCCGCCTTCTCGAGCAGCGGTGCGCCGCCATTGATCTTGAGCCAGCCATCCTGGGTCCATTCGACCGGCGCCAGCAGGGTCTCGCGGCCCAGGTGGTGCTTGTGCTTCAGATGGCGCACACCCAGCAGCACCATGAACCACTTGCCCTCCGGCGTCTGCACCAGGTCCGCGTGGCCGAGCGCCTGCAGCAGCAGGTCCGGGCGGTCGCGGTGGGTCAGGATCGGATTATCCGGCGCGCCTTCGAACGGTCCCCAGGGCGAGCGCGAGCGCGCCAGGATGACCACGTGGCCATACGAGGTGCCGCCTTCGGCATGCAGCAGGTAGTACCAGCCGTTGATCTTGTACAGGTGCGGCCCTTCGGGCCAGACGCCCCCGGTACCGTTCCAGATGCGGCGCGGCTTGCCCTTCAGCTGGCCAGTGGCGACGTCGATCTCGACCTGGCCGATGCCGCCACGTTCGCCGCCGTCCTGGTAAGTGAGGTAGACCTTGCCGTCATCGTCGAAGAATAGCGAGGGATCGATCCCCTGCACGTCCTTGATCCAGACCGGCTCCGACCAGGGGCCGGACGGGTTGGTGGCGTGGACGATGAAGTTGCCGCCGCCCGCCACGTTGGTGGTGATCATGTAGAAGTGGCCGTTCCCGCAGCGCAGGGTCGGGGCGAAGATGCCCATGGAGCTTTTCTGGCCCGCGAGCGGAAGCTGGCTCGGGCGGTCGAGCGCGTGCCCTAGCAGCCGCCAGTTGACCAGGTCCTTGCTGTGGTAGATCGGCACCCCGGGAAAGTACTCGAAGGTGCTGGTGGCGACGTAGTAATCGTCGCCGTCCCGGCAGATGCTGGGGTCGGGGTTGAATCCCGGGATGACCGGGTTCCTGTATTCGCCTGCCGCGGCGTTGATTGCGCAGGACAGGCCAAGGGCCGCCCACGCTGCGAGACCGAAACGCATCCGAGTTCCTTTCGTGCACGTAATGTTAGCGCAACCAGTATAGGTTACAAAATGGTTACGAGCAACGAAAAGAAGCTGGAGAACACGCGCCGGAGAACCCGGCGCGTGGATTGCAGGGTTCAGCGCACCGCTGCCACCGCGAGCGCGGTCATGTTGACGACCCGGCGCACGGTCGCGCTCGGGCTCAGGATGTGCACGGGCTTGGCTGCACCCAGCAGGATCGGGCCGACAGTGACGCCCTTGCCTGCGGCGACCTTCAGGACGTTGAACAGGATGTTGGCGGCATCTAGCGAGGGCATCACCAGGAGGTTGGCGCTGCCCGCAAAGCCAGCTGCGCCCTCGCCTGCCGGCTGGTACAGGCGCCGGATCTCTTCGGACAGCGCGGCGTCGCCATGCACCTCGCCGATCAGCGCCAGGTCCGGCGCGCTGGTCGCCAGCAGTTCGCGCGCTTCGCGCATCTTGCGCGCCGACGGACGCTCGGAGGAACCGAAGATCGAGTGCGACAGCAGCGCCGCCTTGGGCTCCAGACCGAAGTGACGCAGTTCGGTGGCGGCCAGGCGCGTGATGTCCGCCAGTTCCTGCGCCGACGGGCTGTCGTTGACGTAGGTGTCGGTGATGAACAGGGTCATCTTGTCCAGCACCAGGGCGTTCATCGCGGCCAGCACTCCCGTGCCGGGCGCGGTGCCGATCACCTCGCGCACATGCGCCAGGTGGCTGTCGTAGCTGCCCGCCATGCCGCAGATGAGCGCATCGACCTGGCCCGACTGCAGCAGACGCGTGCCCTGCAGGGTGGTGTCGCCGCTGCCATCCGGTTCGGCCAGCTCGTAATCGACGCCGCGCGCCAGGCGCAGGCCGGACTGTTTCACCGCCTGCTCCACCGCTTGCGCCGTGCCGATCAGCACCGGCTTGGCCAGGCCTTCGTCCACCACGGTCTGCACCGCGCGCAGCACGCGCTGGTCGGTGCCTTCGGCATAGGCGACACGGCGCGGGCTGGCCTTGGCCTTGGCGAACACCGGCTTCATGAAGAAACCGGTGTGGTAGATCATCTCGCCCAGGCGGGCACGGTAGGCGTCCATGTCGGCGATCGGGCGCGCGGCGACGCCGGAGGCAGCGGCGGCTGCGGCCACTGCCGGGGCGATGGCCGCCATCAGGCGCGGATCGAAGGGTTTCGGGATGATGTAGTCGGGACCGAAGCTCAGGTCCTGTCCGGCGTAGGCTTCGGCGACGGTGTCGTTGGCTTCGGCCTCGGCCAGCTGGGCGATCGCGCCCACGCAGGCCAGCTTCATCTCGTCGGTGATGCGGGTGGCGCCGCAGTCCAGCGCGCCGCGGAAGATGTAGGGGAAACAGAGGACGTTGTTGACCTGGTTCGGGTAGTCCGAACGGCCGGTGGCGATGATGCAGTCGGGACGCGCGGCCTTGGCCACTTCCGGGCGGATTTCCGGCTCCGGATTGGCCAGGGCCAGGATCACCGGCTTGTCCGCCATGGTCTTGACCATCTCCGCCGTCAATACGCCGGCGGTCGAGCAGCCCAGGAAGACGTCGGCGTCCTTGACGATGTCGGCAAGGCTACGCGCGTCGGTGTCCTGCGCATAGCGCGCCTTGTTGGCTTCCATGTTGGCTTCGCGCCCCTGCCAGATCACGCCCTTCGAGTCGGTAACGAAGATGTTTTCCTGTTTCACGCCCAGGCTCACCATCATGTCGAGACAGGCGATCGCCGCCGCCCCGGCACCGGAAGCCACCAGCTTGACCGCGCCGATGTCCTTGCCCACCACCTTCAGGGCGTTGAGCAGGGCTGCGCTCGAGATGATGGCGGTGCCGTGCTGGTCGTCGTGGAAGACCGGGATGTTCATGCGCTCGCGCAGCTTCTTCTCGATGTAGAAGCACTCGGGCGCCTTGATGTCTTCGAGGTTGATGCCGCCGACGGTCGGCTCGAGCATGGCGATGGCGTCGACCAGCTTGTCCGGATCGTTCTCCGCCAGCTCCAGGTCGAACACGTCGACGCCGGCGAATTTCTTGAACAGGCAGCCCTTGCCCTCCATGACCGGCTTGGATGCCAGCGGGCCGATATTGCCCAGGCCGAGCACCGCGGTGCCGTTGCTGATCACGGCCACCAGGTTGGCGCGCGAGGTGTAGTCGGCGGCGGTGCTCGGATCGGCGGCGATCTCTTCGCAGGCATAGGCCACGCCCGGCGAATAGGCCAGCGACAGGTCGCGCTGGTTCGACAGCGGCTTGGTGGCCACTACCTCGATCTTGCCGCGCACGGGGTTGCGGTGGTATTCCAGCGCATCGGTGCGCAGTTGGCTGTCGACGTTTGCGCCGAGGCTGCTCTCAGTGCTCATGGGTTCCTCTTTCTTGATGTGCCGGAAGGCAGGTATGCATAAAACGCATAGCATACTGCACTGGGAGAATGGCGTTGTGCCCGGCTGCCAATCGCGCAGCTTGTTGCGCCTTTAGCGCGCTTGCGCAGGCGCGCGCCGGTCCGCGACCGGCACACCGAAGTCGGGAGTCCCGTCAGGGCGCCACGTGATGGCTTGCGCACGCGTGTGGCGATTGGGGTCGAACAGGGAGTCGCCCGTGATCTTTTCGTAGTTGCGCGCGTGATAGACCAGGATGTCCTGCTTGCCGTCCGGCGTGGTGGTGAAGGAATTGTGTCCCGGGCCGTACTGCCCGGTCGCCGCACTGCTCTGGAACACCGGCAACGGCGACTTGGTCCATGCGGCCGGATCGAGCAGATTGGCGGATTCCGCGGCCGTCAAGAGGCCCAGGCTGTAGCTGGCGTCGGTGGCGCTGGCGGAATACGTCATGAAGACGCGGCCGTTCTTCACCAGCACGGCCGGTGCCTCGTTGACGTGATGGGTCATCTTCTCCCACGCATAGTCGGGCGTGGTCAAGAGCGTCGCCGGACCCTGGATCGACAGCGGGGTATCCATGCGGGCAAGGTACACGGCCGTCATGTGCAGGTCCGCCGTGGGCGGCTTCTGGGTCCAGGCCAGGTAGCGCTGGCCTTTGACCACGAAGGTGGTCGCATCCAGGGCAAAGGATTCCCAGCCGGTCTTGAGCTGCCCCCGTTCGATCCACTGCCCTTCCAGGGGATTGACGGCGGCATTCTCGAGCACGTAGAGGCGGATGTCGAAAGGGGCATCCTCGCGTCCGGCCGTGAAGTACAGGTACCACTTGCCGTCGATATGGTGCAGCTCCGGCGCCCAGATGTGGCGGCTCATCGGGCCGCTGGCATGCTTGCGCCAAACAACCTTGGCCTCGGCCTTGCCCAGCTCGTCCAGCGAACGGGTGCGGCGCAGTTCGATCCGGTCGTATTCCGGCACGGTGGCCGTATAGTAGTAATAGCCGTCGCCGTGCAGGGTCACATGCGGATCGGCCCGTTGCAGCACCAGCGGGTTGGCGAATTCGGCGGCTGCGGCCGGTAAGGCCAGCGCGAGCGCCAGTGCGAAGCTGAGACGGGCTTTCATCATGTTCAGGGTCCTCGGGTCAGTAGATCTCGGACGCCGCCAGCCTCACCTGCTTGAGCAGCAGGTCCGCGCCCGGCGCCAGCAGGTGATCCTGCTGGCGGATGATGCCGAAGGCGTCCATCTTGCAGGGCAGCTCGATCGGCAGGATCCGCATCACGTTGAGCGACGCGTAGTACTGCGCCACTTCCTGCGGCATCACGTGCAGCGAATCGGTCTGCTGCAGCAGCGTGGTGATGAGCAGCAGCGCGGTGGTGTCGACCACGTTCACGGGCGGCTGCAGGCCGGCGCGGCGGAACATCATGTCGAAGCGGTGGCGCAGAATGCTGCCGGGCGGCGGCAGGATCCAGGGCTGGTCGGCGATGTCTTCCAGGCGCAGGTCCCTGGCCTCGAGCAGCGCGTGGCCGGGACGCACCACGGCGCAGGCGGGTTCCTCGGTCAGCTCCTCGTACACCAGGCCACTCGAGTCTTCCTTCTCCAGGATGCGGCCGATCATGAAGTCGAGCGTGCCGCGCTGGAGCTTGTCGAGCAGGACGTTGCTGGGCTCGAGGTGCACGCCGATGCGCAGCAAGGGCGCCTGCTCCTTGATGCGCGCGATCGCGCGCGGCAGCAACGCCATCGCCGGCGACATGATGACGCCCACTTCCACCTGCCCAGACAGGCCCGCCTTCAGGGCAACCAGGTCGTCGTGCGCCAGCGCCAGGCTGGTGAGCGCCATGCGCGCGTGGCGGATCATGGTCTCGCCGTAGATGGTCGGTTCCATCCCGCGCGGGAGGCGCTCGAACAGGCGCACCTCCAGCATCTCTTCCAGGTCCTTGATCTGCTTGGACGCCGCCGGCTGCGTCATGTGGAGTTCCTCGGCCGCACGGTGGATGTTGCGGTAATCGTCCAGCGCGATCAGGAGCAGCAGCTGGCGCGTCTTGAGACGCGCCTTCAGAAACCAGTTGGGGTTCGTCGTATCCATCAGGAAATCATATCATTTGTGATATCGATCCAATGGAAATACCGCTCGGCGGCTATCACTTGCAGCCAGGCGACGGATTGGCGGCCGGTCCTTCCGCCGATTGCGCCACCGGCAGCATCTTGCCGTCCGGGCCGTAGTGCAGTTCTTCCACCGCGACAGAGCGGCGGAATTCGCCGCCGGTCGGCAGCTTGCCGTTGTGGTAGAAGATGTAGGACTTGCCGTTGAACTCGACGATGGCCTGGTGGATCGTGTTGACGTTGCTGTTCTTTTCCATGATCACGCCGCCGAAGGTCCAGGGGCCGGTGGCGGTCGGGCCGCTCATCACCACGGTCTCTTCGGGGAATTTGCGCGAGTACGAGAGGTAGTAGGTGCCCTTGCGCTTGTGCAGGTAGGCCGCTTCCACGAAGTTGTCGAGGCCCACGGTGTGGATCGGTCCGTCGAGCTCGATCATGTTGGGCTTGAGCCTGGCGTACTTCATCACCGTGTTGCCCCAGTACAGATAGGCCTGGCCATCGTCGTCGATGAACACGGCGGGGTCGATGTCGTCCCAGGGGATATCGGTTTCCCTGGTCATGTCGTTGGTGATCAGGGCGGTGCCGCGCGCGTCCACGAAAGGACCGGTCGGGCTGTCGGAGACGGCCACGCCGATCGCCTTGCTCTTGAGGGCGGCGTGGTCCACGGTCGAATAGAAATAGTACTTGCCATTGCGCTTGACGATGTCCGAGGCCCAGGCGTCGCGCCCGGCCCACTTGAAGGTGCTGTAGCGCAGCGGCGAACCATGGTCCGTCCACTTCTTCATGTCGCAGCTGGAGTACACGCGCCACTCGTTCATCACGTACTCCTTGCCGCCGACCGGCGCCTCGTCCTTGCCGACATAGAGGTAGACGCGGCCGTTATCGACCAGCGCGGCCGGGTCGGCCGTGAAGATGTCCTTCACGATGGGATTCGAAGCCCCGGCCAGGGGCGCGGCCAATGCAGCGGCCAGTCCGGCCACGAGTACGGACATCTTGTTCATCACGTCTCCTTATATATTGCTTTTATTTATTAGCTTTGCTTCTGACGGAAGCCCATCAGGCGTTGGACCACGCAGAACACGAACAGCAGCGCGCCGATGACGATCTTGGTCCACCAGGAGCTGAGGGTGCCGTCGAAGGCGATCAGGGTCTGGATGGTGCCGAGCACCAGCACGCCCGACAGCGCGCCGAGGATGTAGCCGTAGCCGCCGGTCAGCAGGGTGCCGCCGATGACGACCGCCGCGATGGCATCCAGCTCGGTGCCCTGCGCATGCAGGCCGTAGCCGGACAGCATGTAGAACGAGAACAGCAGGCCGCCCAGCGCCGCGCAGAAGCCGCTGAAGGCATACACCGCTACCTTGGTGCGGCCCACGGCGAGGCCCATCATCGCGGCCGACTGTTCGTTACCGCCGATGGCGTACACCGCGCGTCCGAAGGACGAGTAATGCGCCATCCACACCGCGAGCAGCAGCATGGCGATCGCGATCAGCGCGCCAGGGGACAGGAAGCCGCCCAGGAAAGGCAGCTGGGTCTGCGACATGGCCACGAACAGCGGATCCTCGATGGTGATCGACTCGATGCTGATCAGGTAGCACAGGCCACGCGCCAGGAACATGCCGGCCAGGGTGACGATGAAGGGCTGCAGGCGGAAGACGTGGATGATCGCCCCCATGGCGCCCCCGAAACACGCTCCGCCCAGCAGCACGAGCGCGATCACGGCCAGCGGCGGCCAATGCGCCGCCTGCAGCAGCCAGGCCGCCACCATGGTGCTCAGGGCCAGCACCGCGCCCACCGACAGGTCGATGCCGCCCGAGAGGATCACGACACCCATGCCGATGGCGAGCACCAGCAGGAATGCGTTGTCGATCAGGAGGTTGAGCATCACCTGCAGCGACAGGAAGCCGTCATAGGCCTGGCCGCCGGCCAGCAGCATGGCCGCCAGCAGGACCACGGTCGCGGCCGAGGTGAACCAGGGCGCATTTGTCACGTTCTTCATGCCGCCCTCCTCTTCCACAGGCTCTTGAACTGGTCGGACTGCGAGATGCAGACCAGGAACACCACGCTTGCTTTCACGACCATGTTGACCTCGGGCGGGACGCCCAGCGAATAGATGGTGTAGGTGAGCGTCTGGATGATCAGCGCCCCGATGATGCTGCCCATCAGCGAGAACTTGCCGCCGGCAAGCGAGGTGCCGCCCAGGGTGACAGCCAGGATCGCGTCCAGCTCCAGCATCAGGCCGGCGTTGTTGGCGTCGGCGCTCTTGACGTTGGAACTGATCATCAGACCGGCCATGCCGGCGCAGGCGGCGCTGAACACATAGACGAAGACGACCAGAGCCGCGGTGCGGATGCCGGCCAGGCGCGCCGCCACCGGATTGATGCCGACCGCCTGGATGAACAGGCCCAGCGCCGTGTGCCGCAGCAGCAGGCTGGTGGCGGCGAAGACCGAAATCACCACGAACAGCGCGAACGGCAGCCCTGCTAAGTACCCGCTGCCCAGGAAGAAGAAGGGCTGGTAGTAGACGGTGACGATCTGGCCGTCGGTCAGCAGCTGGGCCAGGCCGCGCCCGGCCACCATCAGGATCAGGGTCGCGACGATCGGCTGCAGGCCCAGGCCCGCCACCAGGGCGCCGTTCCACAGCCCGCACAGCACGGCCGCACCCATGGCTGCCAGCAGCGCAAGCCCCATCGGCGTCTGCGCCACGTACTCGGGCACGCCGTTGTTGATGACCATGGTGCCGCCGATGAGCATCGAGGCGACGGTGCCGGACAGGGCCACCACCGCGCCCACCGAAATGTCGATGCCGCGCGTGGCGATCACCAGGGTCATGCCGATCGCGGCCAGCATCAGGGGCGCGGCGCGGTTGACGATGTCGACCAGGCTGCCGTACAGGTGGCCGTCCTTGATCTCGAGGTGGAAGAAGCCCGGAATCAGGAGGAAGTCGATCAGGAGCAGCAGGGCCAGCGCAGCCAGGGGGCGGAACAGCGCATGCTGGAAGACCGAGGGCCGGGACGGCGTGGCGGGGGCCAGCACCGTTTCCTTGACGGCGACGTTCATGCGCTGCCCTCCCCGGCGATCACGTGCAGCACCGAACTGTCGTCCAGCTCACCGCGGCCGTACTCGCCGCAGGCCTTGCGGTCGCGCATGACCACGATGCGGTCGCTCACGCGCAGCACCTCGGGCAGCTCGGACGAGATGAACAGAATCGACATGCCCTTGCGGCACAGGGTGGTAACGTAATCCATGATTTCCTGCTTGGCGCGCACGTCGATGCCGCGCGTCGGTTCGTCGAGGATCATCAGCTTCGGCTCGGTGGCCAGCCAGCGGGCCAGCAGGACCTTCTGCTGGTTGCCGCCGGAGAGCGTGCCGATCGGCGTCTCGATGCTCGCCGTCTTGATCCCCAGTTGTTTCACATAGTGGGCGGCCAGTTCCTGCTGGCGGCGCATCGGGATGGCGCGCAGCAGTCCCTGGCGCGCCTGCAGCGCCAGGATCAGGTTCTCGCGCACCGACAGGGCCAGGATCGCGCCCTCGTGCTTGCGGTCTTCCGAGCAGAAGCCGATGCCCTGTTGGATGGCGTCGCGCGGCGTGGAGAACACGCGGCTGCGGCCATCGATCTCGATGGCGCCGCTGTCGGCCTTGTCGGCTCCGAACAGCAGGCGCGCGGTCTCGGTGCGGCCGGAACCGAGCAGGCCGGCCAGGCCGAGCAGCTCGCCCTTGCGGATCTCGAGGTCGATTGGGTTCAGGACGCCCTTGCGCGCCAGCGCCTTGGTGCGCAGGAAGGTCTCGGTGGCTTCGCCAGCCGCGGCACAGGCGCTGCCGCTTTCTTCTTGCGCCTCGGCCGGCGCACCGATCATCTTGTTGACCAGGGCCAGGCGCGACAGCTCGCTGCACAAGTATTCGCCTTCGCGCTCGCCGTTGCGCATCACGGTGATGCGGTCGGAGATCGCGTAGGTCTGGTCGAGGAAGTGGGTGACGAACAGGATCGCCATGCCCTGCTCGCGCAAGCCGCGCAGCACCGAGAACAGCAGCTGGACTTCGTTCTCGTCCAGGCTCGAGGTGGGTTCATCGAGGATCAGGACCTTGCTCGAGATGTTCAGGGCGCGCGCGATCGCCACCATCTGCTGGATCGCGAGCGGATAGCTCGACAAGGGTTGACTAACGTCGACGTCGATCTGCAGGCGCGCCAGCAGTTCGCTGGCCTGGCGGCGCATGCCGCGCCAGTCGATCATGCCGAAACGGCGCGGATAGCGTCCAATGAAGATGTTTTCCGCGACCGACAGGTTCGGGCACAGGTTCACCTCCTGGTACACCGTGCTGATGCCGAGCTGCTGGGCGTCCTGGGTGGAGCTTGGTGCGATCTCCCGGCCATCGAGCATGATACTGCCGCGCTCGGGCTGGTAGACGCCGGTGAGGACCTTGATGAGGGTCGACTTGCCGGCGCCGTTCTGGCCCATCAGCGTGTGGACTTCGCCGGGGAACAGGCGCAGGCCCGCGTCCGACAGCGCCTTCACGCCCGGGAATTGCTTGTGGATGCCGGTCACTTCCAGGACCGGCGCCACGGTGGTCGAGGCGAGCATGGCCGCCTCAGTATTTACGGTTCGGGAATTCCTTGGCCGCGACTTCAGCTGGGAACACACCCTCGTTCACGGTAATACGCTTCGGTACCGGCTTGCCCGCCTTGACCATTTGCGCGGTCTGGATCAGCTGCGGCCCGAGCAGCGGGTTGCACTCGACGGTGACGTTGAGCTTACCCTGCAACATGGCTTCGAACGCGCCGCGCACGCCGTCGATCGACACCACCAGGATGTCCTTGCCCGGCTTCAGGCCCGCTTCCTCGATGGCCTGGATCGCGCCGATCGCCATGTCGTCGTTGTGCGCGTACAGCACGTTGATGTTCTTGCGGTCGGACTTGAGGAAGGCTTCCATCACTTCCTTGCCCTTGGCGCGGGTGAAGTCGCCGGTCTGCGAGCGGATGATCTTCAGCTTCGGATGGTCCTTGATCACTTCCGCGAAGCCGGCCTTGCGGTCGATCGCCGGCGCCGAGCCGACGGTGCCCTGCAGCTCGACGATGTTGTAGCTGCGGTTCGGATTCTTCTTCTGGTGCTCGACCAGCCAGCGCGCGGCGCGGCGGCCCTCTTCCACGAAGTCGGAACCGATGAAGCTCACGTACAGCGAGGGATCGCTCACCTTGACGGCGCGGTCGGTGAGGATGACCGGGATCTTGGCGGCCTTGGCTTCGCGCAGAACGGTGTCCCAGCCGGATTCCACGACCGGCGAGAAGGCGATCACGTCGACGCGCTGGGCGATGAAGGAGCGGATCGCCTTGACCTGGTTTTCCTGGCGCTGCTGGGCGTCGGCGAATTTCAGGTTGACGCCGGCCGCCTTGGCGGCGCTCTTGATCGAGGCGGTGTTGGCGGTGCGCCATTCGCTTTCGGCGCCGACCTGGGAGAAGCCGATGGTGAGGGGTTTGGCGGCGTAGGCCGGCATCGCGGCGGCGATCGCACAGGCGGCGGCGCTACCCAGGAGGGTTCTGCGGGTGAGGGTCATTACCTAGTCTCCGGTATTGTTGTTTCGCAATCGTAAGACAAAGTGTGATGCTGATCCAATCATATTTGTGCTTGAGTAGATACCGGATTCGATATCACTACCCTGGGGCCTTCCCTTCCTTGCATGCACGATGCATCAAAACGGGGTTTGGACTGATTCGACAGGGACAACTGCTGCATACTCGACTACTATTATTTCCACAAGACAACATGGAATGGAATATGGGTCGCCGCAGCAATAAGGGTTTGGTCAACGATCTGGTCGCTCTGCCTTGGCAGTTCAGTGCCGTGCTGGCAGTCAGCGCGTTTGTCGGTATCCGCTGGGTGCTGCCGGGTTTTCTGCCCGAGCGCGGGCCGCTGTCGGCACTGAAACCGGATCTCGACGCGCTGTCCTGGATCGTCTTTGTCGCACTGGCTTTCATGGCAGTGCTGGCAGCGCTGCGTACCGGGTTTCGAGGCTCGGACCATCGATCCGGGTCCAGCCGGCAGCGTGCGCGCATGCGCGCCGTACCGGATGCGGCGCCAGCCGCGAAGCCGGACCCTGCGCGCCTGCCCGCCGCAGCGACGGCGTGGTCGAGCGAGGCACTGCGCATGCTGGAATGGAAGCGCTTCGAGCTGCTCTGCGCCAGCTACTATGAAGCTGTCGGCTTTACCACGGCGACCCTGGCCGCGGGGCCGGACGGCGGCATCGACGTCAAGCTGTTCAAGGTGGATCCGGCGAAACCCCTGGCGATCGTCCAGTGCAAGGCCTGGAACAGCCATCCGGTCGGGGTCAAGGAAGTACGCAAGCTGCTCGGCGTGATGGTGCACGAAGGCGTCGGGAGAGGCATCTTCGTCACCACCGGGAGCTATACAGCCGACGCGCTGCAGTTCGGCGCAGCAAACCCGATCCAGCTGCTCGACGGCGAAGCGTTCGTCAAGAAAATCCTCGCCCTCCCGCTCGACAAGCAGAAGGCGCTGCTCGATGCCGCCTTCGAAGGCGACTACCGCACACCGACCTGCGCCTCCTGCGGCACCAAGATGGTCGCGCGCGACAGCAAGCGCGGCGCATTCTGGGGCTGCATCTACTACCCGCGCTGCAAGACGACGCTGGCGATGCGCGCCTGAAGCTCCGCTAGCGCAGCAGGCGCAGCCCGTACAGCCCGCCCGCGATCGATCCCGGCCTGGCCACGAAGCGCACCGACAACGCGTTCGGCCTGGCCTGCAGGATGGCCGGCGGCAGCGCGTAGTCGACGGTGTAGAACTCCTGGGCGGCATCCTTGGCAAGCGTCACTTCGGCCAGCATCACCCCATTGACCTCGATATCGAAGCGTCGTCCCGCATCGGCCCTGGCAAAGGTGAGCCTCAACAGTTTGGCCTCCCCTTTCGGATCCTTCAGCTCATAGCTGAACCATTTCTTCGCATGGCGCCAGTGGCGCCCGCCGTTCACGCCCGCATCGATACCCTCGCCCTTGAAGAAGTGGTCGGATTCCGGTTGCTGCTCGCCCGGCGCCACCTGATCGATGGTTCGGGCGTCCAGCGCCAGCCGGTCCGCTTCGCGGGCGGCATTCTCGGCCCGCATGCGCTCGAAATTGGCCGGCGTCGCATGCTGCCAATACATCGTGTAGCGCGACTCGTGCAGGCGGAAGAAGGGAATGAACTCGGTCGCGCTTCCCGCGGCGCCCTGCACCAGCCCCGGCGCCGTGAAGGTCAGCGGCTTGCCCTTCACCGGCTTGAAGCGGCGCAGGAAGTCCAGCGAGTCGCTCACCAGCATCGGCGCCGCCTCCAGTGGACACACCGGCCCGCCCGCGATGTGGCCCATGCGCGACTCGTCGGCCAGGTAGTTCAATTGCTCGTCACCGAACATGCGGGTCTTCGCGGCCAGCACGATGGGGCCGTGCAGCACGGCGTAGTAGTTGGACTGGTCCGGCATCTGCTCCAGGCGCGTGCTCATCGGCAGTTGCACCTCGACCCGGTCGCCCTTCTTCCACGCGCGCTCCAGGCTTACGTAGCCGCCTGGCGCCGCGTCAAACTTCACCGCACTGCCGTTCACCTTCACCACCAGCTTGCCGGCCGCGACCCAGCCCGGATAGCGGATCTTCATGGTGAAGCTGCCCGGTTCGTCCACCGTCAGGCGCGTGCTGCCCTCATCCGGGAAGCGCGTCGACTGGGTGATGCGCACGCCCTTCTCGCGCCAGTGCAGGGTCGAAGGGATAAACAGGTTCACAAACAGCGCATCGCCCTCGTGCGCGTAGATGAATTCGCCGTACTTGGCGTGGCTCTCGATGCCCGAACCGACGCAGCACCACATGCCCTTGTCGACCTGCGAATACACCCGGTAGTGGTTCGGCCGCATCGGCGTGAAGTAGACGAAGCCGCCGCCCGGGCACTGCGAGGACAGGATGTGGTTGTACAGCGCGCGCTCGTAATAGTCGCCGTAGCTGCCCTTCTGCTCCGACTGGAACAGCATGCCGGTCAGCTTGAGCATGTTGTAGGTATTGCAGGTTTCCGGCCCCTCGACCTCGCCGATCATGGAACCGAAGTCCCCGGTGTCGTGGAAGTGCTCCTTGACGCTGTTGCCGCCGATCGCCACCGAACGGCGCTCGACCACCGTCTGCCAGAAGAACTCCGCGGCCTTATCGAGGTCCTGGCGCCCCGTCATGTCGGCGATGCGCTTGAAGCCGATTACTTTCGGAATCTGGGTGTTGGCATGCAAGCCGGTCAGCTTGTCCTCTCCTTGCGCCAGCGGCTGCAACACCGCCTGGTGCGAAAAGCGCAGCGCCAGCGCCAGGTACTTATCGTCGCCCGTCATCTGCGCCACGTCGGCGAGAATCTCGTTCATGCCACCATGCTCGGCGCGCAGCATCTGCTGCATCTGCTCCTCGCTCAACTGCGCGCTCAGGCGCAGTGCCCAGTCGGACAGCGCAATCAGCATCGCGCGGGCATCCACGTTGCCGGCGTAGCGGTGGGCGTCGCGCAGGCCGGCGTAGACCTTGTGCAGGTTGTACCAGGGGACCCACTTGCCGTTGACCGAGAAGTTGCTGGCGTCCAGCTTGCCGGCCGCGATGTCGCGCCAGGCCTGGCGCCCGCCGGGAATGCCGCCCAGGTAGCCGTCGCCGTTCGCTTCCTGCGCGCGCTTGAGCTCCGCCACGAAGTAGTTCAGGCGGCGCAGCACCTCGGCGTCGCCGGTCGCGGCGTACATCAGCGCCAGGGCCGACAGGTAGTGGCCGCCCATGTGGCCGTCCAGCCCCGTCGATTCCCAGTTGCCGTAGCTCGGCTGGCGCGGATTCAAGCCGGCCTCGCGCAGGAACGGGGCCAGCAATCGGTCCGGCTCCATCGCCATCATGTAGTTCAGGTCGGTGGTCTGGGCGTCGAGGAAGGGGCCGGGCTTCAGGCGCACGTCGGCCAGCGGGAACAGCTCGGCCGCCTGGATCCAGGCGGATGACACGAACAAGGCAATTGCGGCAAGGCGGAGCTTCATGGCAGGCGGACGCTCTGGTAACGGTTGAGTTCAGACTGGTCGACCAGCGGCCAGCCGTCGCCGTCCCACTTCATCTCCAGCACTTTCAGCTTCTGCTTGTAGCGGTCGGCGCTTTCATAGGCGTGCAGCACCATGACATCCTTGCCGTCGAAGGTGTAGGCGCTGTTGTGGCCCAGCCCCTTCCAATCGCGGTCGCCCTGGATGACGAGCCTACCGCCGCCCTTGGCCATGTCCACGCCCTGGCGGTCGAGGTAGGGGCCGGTGATGGCTTTGGCGCGGCCGACCACCACCTTGTAGGTGCTGTCCTTGCCCTTGCAGCACAGGTCCCAGGAAGCGAACAGGTAGTACCAGCCGTTCTTCCGGAAGATGAACGGCGCCTCGATCTGGGCCGGACCGGCTTCCTCATCCGGCACGTAGGCCGGACGGTCGCGCCGGGCGATGGTGTGCCATTCCTGCGGTTCGGCCAGCCTGGTGCGGCTGGCGTCGAGCTTGACGAGCTTCAGGCCGGTCCAGAAGGAGCCGAAGGACATCCAGGGCGTACCGTTCTCATCGTCGATCACGTGCGAGTCGATGGCGTTCCACAGGTCGCGCCCGGGCACCGACTGCAGGACCATGCCCTGGTCTTCCCACTTGTAGTTCGGGGAGCGCGGGTCGAGCGTGCTGTTGGTGGTCACGCCGATGCCGGAGGTGTTCTTGCCGAAGCCCGACACCGAGTAGTACAGGTAGTACTTGCCCTTGTGGTGGTAGATGTCCGGCGCCCAGATGTGGTCGTTGAAGGTCGGCGCCGCGGTCTTGGCCCAGGTGGGCTGGCCGGCGAAGACGCGGCCTTCCGGCTTCCAGGACTTCATGTCGGTCGAGCTGTAGAGGGTGATGCCGGGGCCGGTGCTGAAGAGGTAGTACTTGCTGCCCTCTTTCGCCATCACGGGGTCGTGGACTTCGAGCTGGGCGGCGGAGGCAGGGAGCGTCGTGGCGAGCGCCAGCGCACCCGCGCTGAGGCGGGAAAGTAGAGACATTGCGAACTCCAGAATTGTCGCGATCCGTAGGGTGGGCGGGTCCCCCGCCCACGCGGCGATAGTTTGCTGCGAGATCGACGGGCACGAAATCGGAGCCGCTATCGATCACCGCGTGGGGTAATCCTGGCCAGTGGCCAGGATTACGAGCCGCCCACCCTACCAATTACGCGTCGACGGATACCACCACGACCGACTTGGCCGGCACCTTCAGCGTCAGCTTGCCATTAACCGCCTTGGCGCTGTACGGCGCCGGCTTGATGGCCTGCGGCTTGTCGAAGGTGTTATGCGCATCCATCGCCTCGGCGGTCAGCACCTGCCCGGTGGCGCCGCTGGCGGCCTGGCCCTTCAGGTCGATGTTCACGTCGCTGGCCTGATGCGGGTTGGTGTTCACCAGGGCCACGTAGACCTTGCCGTCCTTGCCGCGCGCGCTCGATGCGCTGATGCCCGGGATGCTCTGGTTGTCGCTCGAGTAGGCAACGTCGTTGTTCACGGCCGTCGGCAGCGAGGTCGCGTCCTGGAACGGGATGTACATCTTGTAGGCGTGGTAGGTCGGGGTCAGGAGCATCTTCTCCTTGTCGGTGATGATCATCGCCTGCAGCACATTGACCATCTGCGCGATGTTCGTCATGCGGACACGCTCGGCATGCGCATGGAAGATGTTGAAGTTCAGCGCCGCCACGACCGCGTCGCGCAGGGTGTTACGCTGGAACAGGAAGCCCGGATTGGTGCCCGGCTCGACGTCGTACCAGGTGCCCCATTCGTCGACGTAGAAGCCGATCTTCTTCTGCGGGTCGTTCTTGTCGAGCACCGCCAGGTTGTCGCGGATGAGCTTATCCATGCGCATGGTCTGGCGCATGGTCGAGAACCATTCCGATTCCGGGAAGCCGATCGCGGCGCCCTTCTTGTCCCAGTTGCCGGTCGGGAGCGTGTAGTAGTGGAAGCTGATGCCGTCGGTGCCGCGCGCGGCTTCGCGGCTCAGCACGTCGGTCCACTTGGTGTCGTTGTCGTTGCCGCCGCTGGCGACGATCTTCGGACGCGCGTTCGGCGGCGTCTTCAGGAAGGTGGCGTAGTGGTTGTACAGCTGCGCATAGTATTCCGGCTTCATGTTGCCGCCGCAGCCCCAGGCTTCGTTGCCGATGCCGAAAAAGGCGACCTTGAACGGCTCCTTGCGGCCGTTCTTGCGGCGCTGCTCGGCCAGGGTCGACTTGGTGTCCGAGGTCATGTACTCGAGCCACTCGGCCATCTCCTGCGGGGTGCCGGAGCCGAGGTTGCCGTTGACGTAGGCTTCGGTGCCGAGGATGTCGACCAGGTCGAAGAACTCGTGGGTGCCGACCGCGTTGTCCTCGGCCACGCCGCCCCAGTGGGTGTTGACCTTCACCGGGCGCTTGTTGCGCGGGCCGATGCCGTCGCGCCAGTGGTATTCGTCGGCGAAGCAGCCGCCCGGCCAGCGCACCAGCGGCACCTTCAGTTCCTTCAGGGCGCCGACCACGTCGTTGCGCCAGCCGCGGGTGTTCGGGATCTTCGAGTCCGGACCCACCCACAGGCCTTCATAGATGCCGGTGCCGAGGTGTTCGGCGAACTGGCCGTAGACGTTCTTGTTGATCACCGGGCCCGGCTTGGTGGCGTCGATGCTCACCTTCACCTGGGCGAAGGCCGAGGCCGATGCAAGGACGCTGAGCGCGAGGATGGTCGGTTTGAATACGTTCACTGCTGTCTCCTGGTTTTACGAACTCTTATTGGAATACGGCGACGAAGCCGCCGTGCGCTTTGATACTGATCTTGTGCTTGCCGCCCTTGCTGCCCGTGAAGCGCGACTGGCTGAAGGCGCGCTCGCCCTCGCCGTCCGTGATGAGGGTGCCACCCGCTTTGCCGATGAAGGACAGGTCCAGCTCGAGCGCCTTATCGGCTGCGTCGGCATTCAGGCCGGCCACGTACCAGGCCTTGCCTGCCCTGCGCGCGATCACGACATGGCGGCCGGGGTAGCCGTCGACGAAGCGGGTCTCGTCCCAGCTGCGCGGCAGGTCCTTCAGGAAGCCTTTCACATAGGCGGGCGCGCTGGCCATGCCTTCCGGCGTGTCGGCGAAGTGCTGGATCCCGGACAGGAACAGCACCGACTCGGCCAGCTCGAAGCCGTTGCGGGTCTTGCGCTGGATCTTGGGGATATCGCCGAACACGGTGGGCGTGAAGTCCATCGGGTCGAACAGGTTGCGCGTGAAGGGCAGCATCGCGGCATGGGGCGCGACCACGTCCTGGTCGCTTTGCTCGAAGGTGGTGAACTCGAAGCCGCGCACCGCCTCCACGGTCATCAGGTTCGGGTAGGTGCGCGACCAGCCCCGCGGCAGCGTGGCGCCGTGGAAGTTCACCAGGAGACCCGCCTTGGCGGCATCGTTCAGGATGTCGACGTAGTAGGCGATCATCGACTGGCCGTCGCCGGCGAAGAAGTCGATCTTCACGCCCTTGACGCCCATCTCAGCCAGCTTCGCAAATTCCCGGGTGCGCCCTTCGCGGGTGAGCAAGGCGCTCTTCGGCGTGAACGGGGTCTTGTTCCAGTCGCCGGACGAGTTGTACCAGACCAGGATGCCGATGTTCTTCCTGGCGCCGTAAGCGACCAGCTCGCGCATCTTCGCGTCGCCGATACTGCGGTCCCAGCCGGCGTCCACCAGGGTGTACTCCCAGCGCATATCGGCGGCGTAGTCGATGAACTTCTTCTGGACCTCGAAAACGGTGCCCTCATCCTTCAACAGCGCCCAGCTCCACGAGGCGTGGCCGGGCTGGACGCGCGCCTTGTCGAAGGCGATGGCCGGAGCGGCCAGGTCGGTGCCGAGCGTCGATTCGACCAGGGTTTTCAGGGAACCGAGCGCGATGACGCGCCAGGGCGTCAACAGCTCGCCCTTGCTTTCCGCCAGCAGCGCGCCGTTGGTGAACACTTCGGCGGCCATCGGAGAAGCGAGCCGGTAGCGGCCTTCCGGCGCCTCGGCGTCCAGGCGCGAGGCGTGGAAGCTGCCGTCCATGTTCGCCTCGGTCAGCGCCACCCAGGTGTCGCCGGTGCGGAACAGGGCCGGGAACACCCAGCCGGCGGGCATCGGGGACCGGGTGCCGACCGCGATCTCGCGCTGGTAGTGCTCTTCGTAGGACGGGTTGGTATTCGCCCAGCCGGTCTGCGCCACCGCCATCGGCTGCAGCCAGGCCTTGGCCGACTTGTCGAAGCTGAAGCCGGTGGCCTCGGAGATGAACTTCTTGTGCGGCAGCGCCGGCTCGGCTACCCGATAGCGGAAGGCGACGCCGTCGTTCGAGACGCGGAAAGCCAGGTCCATGGCCTGGCCCTGGGCGTTGCGCACGGTGTAGACCTGTTCGTTTGCGGCGTAGGTGATGCGTCGCTTCTTGCCGGTGGCGAGTTCGTAGCTGTCGCGGACCGGCTTGATGGCGGAGGTCGAAGCGATCTTGAGCCCGGTCGCGAGGTCGGCGCCTTCCAGTCGCAAACCGAGCGGCGACGGGAGGATGACGGGTTTACCGTGGCGGGCGACCGTATAGGTGAGTGCGCCGTTCGAGGCGGCGCTGAGGGTCACGGCAATGTGGCCATCGGGGCTGGTCAGGGCGGCGGCGTGCGCCTGGGTGCTGAAGATGGCGGCAAGGGCCAGGATAGTGCGATTCAAAGCGGTCATGGGAAAGCTCCTTTACCGCGTCGTTCCGGCAAAGGCCGGAACCCAAGTTTGCGTGTATTCAGGCGAAATTGGGTCCCGGCCTGCGCCGGGACGACAGATCATGGGGAAGTGGTGGAAACGACGATAGCGGCACAAAGCCGCCACCGATTACGTCCAGCCCGCGTCGACGACGAAATCCTGCGCCGTGCACATCTTGCTGTCGTCGGCGCCGAGGAATAGCACCATGGCGGCGATATCGTCCGGCATCAGCTTGCCCGGCAGGCACTGGGCCTTCTTGATCTCGAGCTCCGCCGCCTCGTCGACCCACAGGTCGATCTGGCGCTGGGTCATGACCCAGCCCGGCGTGACGGTGTTCACGCGCACGCCGAACGGACCGAGGTCGCGTGCCAGGCTGCGCGTGAGGCCAATCACGGCCGCCTTGGTGGTGGCGTAGACCGGATAGCCGGCGCCCTTGGCATGCCAGGACATGGAAGAGAAATTGATGATGGAACCGCCGCCCATCTTCTTCATGCCCGGCAGGACTGCCTGCGCGGTGAAGAACATCGGGCGCTGGTTGATGGCGATGCGCTCGTTCCAGTAGTCGAGCGAGACCTTCTCGACGTCGTGGCGCTGGTCGTTGGCGGCGTTATTGACCAGGACCTCGAAGTCGCCCAGCTGTTCGGCCAGCTCGGCCATCGTGCGCTGCAGCGCGGGGATGTCGGTGATGTCGCAATGGCGGAACACCGGCGCGCGGTGGCCGGCATTGGCGAGCTTCGCGCACAGCGTCTCGCTCGCCTCTTTCGCAATGTCGACGAAGGCGACCACCGCGCCCTGCTCCACGAACGCCTTCACGATCGCTTCGCCGATGCCGGTGCCGCCTCCTGTCACGAATACCCGCCTGCCCTGCAGGCTGGGGTAGCTAGCCAACTTTGTCATGCATGTCTCCGTCCGTTCTTATTGTGAGGCGGCCTTGCTCTCCGGTCAATGTGCCGCCGGTGCTTACAGTGGCTTCACCTTCGCGAAGCCGGTCTCACTCACTGCCAGGCGGTTGCGCAGGGCCGGGCCGAACTGCGGCGATTCCACTTCGAAGGTCTCGCCGGCTTGTACCGAGATGCTGTCGGCGAAGCTCAGGGTGGCGGTCCCGAAGAAGTGGATGTGCACGTCGCCCGGACGCTTGAACAGGCCATATTTGAAGTGGTGGTACTCGAGGTTCTCGATGGTGTGCGACATGTTCTGCTCGCCGCTGACGAAAGCCTTCTCCCAGCGCACCTGGCCGTCCTTGCCGAGGATGCGCGAGGTGCCCGACACGTGGCCCGGCAATTCGCCCACCAGCAGCGCCGGTCCGACGCCGCAGTTGCGCAGTTTCGAGTGCGCCAGGTAGAGGTAGTTCTGGCGCTCGGTAACGTGGTCCGAGAATTCGTTGCCGATGGCGAAACCGAGGCGGTAGGGCTGGCCATCGTCGCCGATCAGGTACAGGCCCGCGATCTCCGGCTCCTCGCCGCCGTCGAGCGCGAAGTCCGGCATCTCGATGTCCTGGCCGGTCGCGCGCACGATCGAGCCGTCGCCCTTGTAGAACCATTCCGGCTGCACGCCGGGCGTGCCCGATGCCGGCTTCCCGCCTTCCACGCCCATGCGGAACATCTTCATCGAGTCGCTCAGGGCCTCGACGTCGCCGCCGATCTTCTTGTGCATGGCGTCGCGGGTGTCGGCGCTGCCCAGGTGGGTCAGGCCGGTGCCGGTAACGTAGCAGTGGGCCGCGTCCGGGTGGTCAAGCGGCGGGAGGATACGCCCGGCCTGGGCGACGTCGTCGTAATGATAGTGCTCGCTGGTGGCGGCGCTGTCGGCCAGCTGCGCCAGGCCGGCGCCGGCGGCGATGGCGGCGCGCGCGAGCTCGAGGGTCGTGGCATAGCCGCCGACGACGCGGATGGTGTTGTCGTGCAGGATGCCGATGCGGCGTTCCTGGGATTCAGTGATGAATTGTACGAGCAGCATGGCCCGGTCTCCGATGTCGTTATAAAAGAGAATGCGCGGCCGCCGGGGCGGCCGCGCAAGGCAGCGTCAGTGCGAGTGCTTCGGCACCGCCGACCCGCGACAACCGATCAGGAAGTCGAAGTCGCAGCCCTCGTCCGCCTGCAGCACGTGATCCAGGTAGAGCCGCTGATAGCCGCTGTGCTGGACCGGCTTGTTCTGCTCGGCGCGCTCGGCCAGGCGGGTGCGGATCTCCTCGTCCGACAGCTCGATGTTCAGGCCGCCGCCGGCGCAATCCAGCTGAATCCAGTCGCCGTCGCGCACAATGCCGAGCGGGCCGCCGGCCATGGCTTCCGGCGCCACGTGCAGCACCACGGTGCCGTAGGCGGTGCCGCTCATGCGCGCATCCGAGATGCGCACCATGTCGGTGATGCCCTGGGCCAGCAGCTTGGGCGGCAGGCCCATGTTGCCGACTTCGGCCATGCCCGGGTAGCCTTTCGGTCCGCAGTTCTTCATCACCAGGATCGAATTCGCATCGACATCCAGGTCGGGGTCGACGATGCGCTGCTTGTAGTGGTCGAAGTCCTCGAACACGACGGCGCGGCCGCGGTGCTGCATCAAATGCGGCGAAGCCGCCGAGGGTTTCAGCACGGCGCCGCGCGGCGCCAGGTTGCCGCGCAGGATGCGGATGCCGCCGTCTTCGATCAGCGGAGTCTCCAGCTTGCGGATCACCTCGTCGTTGTAGATCGGCGCGTCCTGGCAGTTCTCCCACAGGGTCTTGCCGTTGACGGTGAGCGCGTCCCTGTTCTTGAGCAGGCCGCCCTCGCCCAGGCGCCGGATCACGCCCGGCAGGCCGCCGGCGTAGTAGAACTCCTCCATCAGGTATTTACCCGAAGGGAGCAGGTCGACGATGGTCGGGGTGCCCTTGCCGATCGCGGTCCAGTCTTCCAGTTCGAGCGGCACGCCGACGCGGCCGGCGATGGCCTTCAGGTGGATCACGGCATTGGTCGAACCACCGATCGCCGCGTTCACGCGGATCGCGTTCTCGAAGTTCTCGCGCTTGAGGATTTTAGAGAGGCGCAGGTCTTCGTGCACCATCTCGACGATGCGGATGCCCGACATGTGGGCCAGCACGTAGCGGCGCGCGTCCACTGCGGGAATCGCGGCATTGTGCGGCAGCGAGGTGCCGAGCGACTCGGCCATGCAGGCCATGGTCGACGCGGTGCCCATGGTGTTGCAGGTGCCGGCCGAGCGCGAGTGACCGGCTTCGGCGGACAGGAAGTCGTGCATGGTGATCTGGCCGGCCTTGGCCTGCTCGTGCAGCTGCCAGACGGCGGTGCCCGAGCCGATGTCCTTGCCGTTCAGCTTACCGTTGAGCATGGGGCCGCCGGTGACCACGATGGTCGGCAGGTCGACGCTGGCGGCGCCCATCAGCAGGGCCGGGGTGGTCTTGTCGCAGCCCACCAGCAGCACCACGGCGTCCATCGGATTGCCGCGGATGGATTCCTCGACGTCCATGCTGGCCAGGTTCCGGGTCAGCATGGCGGTCGGGCGCAGGTTCGATTCGCCGTTCGAGAACACCGGAAACTCGACCGGGAAGCCGCCGGCTTCCAGGATGCCGCGCTTGACGTGTTCGGCCAGTTTGCGGAAGTGGGCGTTGCAGGGGGTGAGTTCGGACCAGGTGTTGCAGATGCCGATGATCGGCTTGCCCTGGAATTCATGGTCGGGAATGCCCTGGTTCTTCATCCAGCTCCGGTACATGAAGCCGTTCTTGTCCTGGGTCCCGAACCACGCCGCCGAGCGCAGCGTGGTCTTTTTCTTCGTCTCGGACATGCCTTCTCCTCGTTGTTTCCGCCACGGGAGGCTGGTTACCCCCTCTCATGTCGTGTTGTTCAGCAATGAGGCAAGTCTAAAAGCTGACCAGATAACTTTCCAATCAAATATTTCGCAATATTGATACTGAATTCGTTATCTGAAAGCGCCGAGAAAGCGCGATTCGGGAAGGCCTCGGACCTCCAGCGCGTGGTGGAACATGGCGCCCGACAGCGGCGCGGTGGCGCGGTCGCTCCCTGTCATGCCGAGCCAGGCGCTGGTGACATACAGGGTCGAGAAGTCCGGCCCGCCGAAGGCCGGGCAGCTCGGCTGCGGCGCGGCGAGCGTCACTACTCGGTCCAGCCGGCCATCGGGGTCGAAGCGCATCACCTGCCCCGCGCCCCAGCGCGTGGTCCACAGGCAGCCTTCGGCATCGATGCAGGAGCCGTCCGGTTCCCCCGGCGCCGCATCCGCGGCCACGAACACCTGCGAGGCACCGATCGCGCCGCTGTCCGGATCGTATTGACAAGAGCGGATCTCGCGCGTGACCGAGTCGGCGTAGTACATGCGCCGCCCGTCCGGGCTGAAGCAGATGCTGTTGGCGATGGCGGCATTCCCGAGCGGCAGCCGCTCGAGGCTCAGGTCCGTATTCAGGCGGTAGAAGCCGCCCAGCGCGCGCTTTGGACCATCCTCCTGGTTGAACATGCCGAACACGAAGCGGCCCTGGCGGTCGCAGCGTCCGTCGTTGATGCGGGTGGCCGGGATGTCGGCTTCGACCTCGACGATGCGCGTCACTTCTCCGGTCGAGAAGCGGAAGAAGGCCAGACCGGAGGCCAGCGCCAGCAACAGGCAATCGTCGCTGCCGGTCAGCGCGAAGGAGCACAGGCGCTCGGGCATCCGCCAGCTGAAGCTCCTGCCGCTGGCAGGCGAATACGACCACAGGGTCGCCTGCGGAATGTCGGTCCACAGCAGGCGCCCGGTGCGCTCGCACCACAGCACGCATTCGCCCAGTTCATGGCGATTGTCGAGGAAGTGCTCCATCATGCCTGCGCACCCTGCACCGAGAAGCGGAAACGCGACTCGGTCCGGTATACCTGGCCCGGGCGCAGGATCACGTTCGGGAAGCGCGGCCGGTTCGGCGAATCCGGGAAATGCTGGGGCTCAAGACAGAAGCCGCTGCGGTGTCCGTAGCTGCGGCCCTTGCCGGATAGCGAGCCGTCCAGGAAGTTCCCGCTGTAGAACTGCACGCCCGGCTCCTCGGTAAACAGCTCCAGCACCCTGCCCGACACCGGCTCGAGCACGTGGGCCGCGCGCGTCATCTCGGGCCCGTTCGGCTTGTTGAGCACGAAATTATGGTCGTAGCCCTGGCCATGGCGAAGCTGCTTGTCCGGCTGGCCGACGCGTTCGCCGATCGGGCGCGGGGTGCGGAAGTCGAAGGGCGTGCCGGTGACCGGCGACAGCGTGCCCAGGGGGATCGATGCGGCATCGATGCCCACGAAGGTGTCGGCGTCGATGGTGAGCAGGTGCTCGAGGATGTCGCCTTCGCCGGCCAGGTTGAAGTAGCTGTGCTGGGTCAGGTTGACCGGCGTCGGCTGGTCGGTGGCGGCCTCGAAGCGCACCACCAGTTCGTTGTCGTCGTTCAGCTGGTAGTGGACGACGGTATCCAGGTTCCCAGGATAGCCCTGCTCGCCGTCGACGCTGCGGTAGGCCAGGCGCAGGCTGTCGCCCTCCACGCTGGCCTGCCACTTGACCTTGTGGAAGCCCTTGGGGCCGCCGTGCAGGTGGTTCTTGCCGTCGTTCGCCGGCAGCACGACGTCGCGGCCGTCGAGCGTGAAGCGGCCACCGGCGATGCGGTTGCCGCAGCGGCCGATCAGGGCGCCGAAGTACGGGTTCTCGCCTTCATAGGCGGCCAGTGTATCAAGGCCCAGCACCACGTCGGCTAAGCGCCCCTCGCGGTCGGGCGCATGCAGCTCGGTGATGATGCCGCCGAAATCGATGATCTTGGCCACCAGGCCGTTCGCGTTGGCCAGTGTGAATTCGGTGATGGCCTGGCCGTTCGCCAGCCGTCCATAGGGCGCCTGGGTGATGCCGCGGTTGCTCAGGTCTCGCAAGGCGTTCTTCCTCGGTTGGTGGCTCAGTTGGTCGATGGGCGGCCGAACACCGGCATGCCGTCCGCGTCCCAGCGCAGGGTTTTCACAAAGGTGTGGCGGTCCGGGTTCCACAGCGGATCGCCGACGATCTCGGTATAGGTGCGGGCGTGGTAGACCAGCATCACGGTCTCGCCGTCTTCGGCATAGGTGAAGCTGTTGTGGCCGGGGCCGTAGATGCCGTGCTCGTAGCAGGTGCGCAGTACGGGCTCGGGCGACTTGGTCCAGGAGCGTGGGTCGAGCAGGTCGGCGTCCTGGTCCGCCCACAGCAGGCCCATCGCGTAATTCTCGTCGGTGGCGCTGGCCGAGTAACTGATGAAGATCCTGCCGTAGCGGCGCACCACCGACGGGCCTTCGTTGACCCAGAAGCCGCGCGTCTCCCAGTCGAACTCGGGTTTGCTGAGCATGACCGGCTTGCCCTCGATCTGCCACGGCGTCTTCATCGGCGCGATGTAGAGGTTGGAGTTGCCCTCGATCTCATGGTCTTTCTGCGCCCACAGGTAGTACAGCTGGCCCTTGTGGGTGAAGGTGGTGGCGTCCAGGCAGAAGCTGTCGATGCCGGTGTCGACCTGGCCCATGAATTCCCATTCGCCCTCGAGCGGATTGGCATTCTGGTTGCGGATCGCGTACATGCGGTGCTGGAACAGCTTGTGCTTGATCTCGCGGCTCGGTGCCGCGGCGAAATAGATGTACCAGGCGCCCTGGTTGAAATGGATCTCCGGCGCCCACACCAGTTCGCAGTACGGGCCGGTGTCGGGCTTGGTCCAGACGTCCACGGTCCGGGCCTGCGCCAGGCCGGCGATGGTGCTGGCGCGGCGCAGTTCGATGCGGTCGTATTGCGGCACCGAGGCGGTGAAGTAGTAGTAGCCGTCGTCGTGCTTGTAGATGTAGGGATCGGCGCGCTGCTCGATCAGGGGTTTCAGAATGGTTTCTTGCATGATTATTCGATGATTCATGGGGTGGTTGAACTACGGCACTCAACTGGCGACGTAGCCCGCAGTGCGCATGTCGGCCTTCACCGTGTCGTAATAGCTGTCGCTGATGCGGTACTTGAACATCAGCACGCCCATCAGGAAGTGGAAGAAGCCCGGAATCACCGACAGCATCAGGGCGATGCCCTGCAGCGCCAGCGCCGACTGCTCCTGGTTGGGCTGGTACTGGAAGTAATCCAGCAGGATGCCGACCATGCCGCCCGCGATCGCCATGCCGGCCTTCTGGCATACCGAGATGCCGCCGAAAGCGAAGCCCGACACGCGCTTGCCGGTCTTGACCTGGCCGTAGTCGATGGTCTCGGCGATCGCCGACCAGAACACCGGCGCGTGCAGGTCCACCACCAGCGACAGGATGAAGTACAGGACGAAGGCCAGCACGATGTCGCCCGGCTTGACCAAGAAGTAGATCAGGAGGCTGATGACGGCCACAAGGATCTGGGTATTGCGGAACAGCTTGACCTTGCAATAGAACTTGGTGGTCCAGGTGGACACCACCATCGCCAGGATCGCCGCCGCCACGCCCGTGGACAGGAAGGCCGAGACGGTGGCGGTGTCGCCGCCCAGGTAGTACTTGGCGTAGTAGATCGCCACCGAGCCGCGGATCACGTAGCCGATGGTGCCGGTCACGCACACGGCGCACAGGATCAGCCACTGGTCGTTCTGCATCAGCACGCGTACCTGGTCCATCAAGGGCTGCTTCTCGACCTTGTGGACGACGCGCTCGGTGGTGGTGAAGAAGCACAGCAGGAACAGCAGCACGCCCATCGCCGCCATCACCGCCATCGCGGCCTGGTAGCCGGCGGCCTGGTTGCCGGGGTCCCACCAGCTGGCCAGCATCGGCACGATGATGGTCACCATGAAGGCGCCGATCTTGGCGAAGAACAGGCGGTAGCCGTTGGCCGACAGGCGTTCCTGCGGGTCCGAGGTGAGGCCGCTGATCAGCGAGATATAGGGAATGCCGACGCCCGCCGTCATCAGGGTCATCAGGATGTAGGTCGAATAGGCCCAGACCAGCTTGGCGTCATAGCCCCAGTCGGGCGTGGAGAACACCAGGAACACGCTCAGGCCGTAGGGCACGGCGAGCAGCAGCAGCCAGGGCCGGTAGCGCCCCCAGCGGGTCTGCACCGAGTCGGTCACCTGCCCCATCGCCAGGTCGGCCACCGCGCCGACCACCTTGACGGCCACGAACAGCGCCGCCAGGTCGGCGGTGTGGATGCCGTAGATGTCGGTGTAGAAGAAGGTAATGATCAGCATCATCGACGAGATCACCACGTTGAGCGCCATGTCGCCGGCGCCGAAACCCGCTTTTTCGAGGGTGGAGAGTTTTTGTGTGTGCATGTGCATTCCCTTCCGAACGACCCGGGGCACTGCCGGAATCCATCCCGCAGTGCCCCTGCTTCTACTACATCGGCTGCGACTTACATCTTCCAGCGCAAGGCGACCGAGACCGAACGTCCGACCTGCACGGTACCGAAATTGGTCAACTGCTCGTTACCCGCATTGCCGAAGTGGTAGTACTGGCGCTGCATTTCGTTGGTCAGGTTGATGGCGCCGATATCGACCGACATCCTGTCGTTGACCTTGTAGGACACTTGCATGTCCACGCTCTTCTCGGGCTGGCGCCAGATACCGATCGGATTGGCAAACAGGGCGGCTTCGTTGGCGGCCAGGAAGGCGGAGCGCCAGACATAGGACAAACGCGCGCTGACCGGGCCCTTTTCGTAAGCCAGGGTGGCGTTGTACGAGCGGTCGGACACGCCGAAGAACGGCGTTTCGAGCTGGGCGATGATCTCGCCGGCGCTATTCGCCTCGGGAACGTTCTGCGACGAGCTGAGCTTGGTAAAACTGCCCTGGAAGCCCAGGCCGTCCAGCGGGCCTGGCAGCCACTTCGGGAAGTAGATCAAGCCGAGCTCCACGCCCTTGATGCTGCCGTCGGAGGCGTTGACCGGCGAGTTGATGACATAGTCGTAGCCGTTGGTATGGTCGCCGCCCGAGGTCGAGTTGCGGAACGGGTCGTCCGCCGGGTCGACGTGGATCTTGCGGCGCAGGGGCACGACCAGGCCGTCGATCTTGCGCTTGAAGACAGTGCCGTAGAGCGCGCTGTCTTTCTGGAAGTACCACTCGCCGGTCAGGTCGAAGTTGGTCGAGAGCGTCGGCTTCAGGTCCGGATTGCCGCCGGTGCCCGAGCCATACCCCACCCGCGACACGTCGTCGGCCAGTTGCAGGACGGGATTCAGGTCGCCGAAGTTCGGACGGCGCAGGGTTTTGCCGAAGTTGAAGCGCGTGACGACGTCCTTGGCCGCATCGTAGGTCAGGGTCAGGCTGGGCAGGAACTTGCTGGTCGACTTGTCGGCGCCGGACGGCGTCACCGCTTTCGTGCTGGCGTCGACCTTGTAGAAGGTCATGTCGGTATCGACCTTGGTGTAGCGCACGCCGGCATTGGCGCGCAGGCGATTGCCGAACAGCTCGCTCTGGAAATTCCCCATCAGGTAGAGATTGCTCGTCTTTTCCTCGATCTCGAAGGTCTTCTGCAGGCGTAGCTGGTCCGTGGTCAGGAAGTTGCTGTTGACCGAGTGATACAGCTTGCGCCACTCGTCGATATTGTCGCGGATGTAGTAGGCATTGGGTTCGAGCCATGAGCGCGGGACATCCGAGATGTCGGTGCCGAAGTTCGAGTTGGTAATGGCATACTGCGGACCGAGCGAGGCGAGATTGCGGCCCAGGAAGGCCGATTGGGTCCGGTTGGCTTCCGAGGCCTTGCGTACGTCGTGGCGCACGCCGAACTGCAGCGTCTGCAGCGCACCCCAGTCGGCATCGAACACGCCCGCCAGCGTGGCAGTGGCGGCGCTGCCCTTGTTGCGGTTGGCGTTATCGTAGAACTCCGCCACATTCCACTTGGTCGGGTCGACCAGGTCGGCATTGTTATTGAAGCGGAAGGCCGTATCGCCGCCGGCATTGAAGTCGACGTCGATGGACGGCGCCACGCGATCGATCCGGGTGGCGGTGAATTGCGTGTCGAACTCGCTCGTCTGGTAGGACAGATCGCCGTCCAGCTTCAGGCGCTCGCCGACATTCCACTTGCCGTTCAGGGCATATACGAAGGAATCGGTTTTCGAGGTGGTGTAGTCGCCGCTGTTGAAGCCATAGACGTTGTTGACCTTGCGGGTCTTGATGACGTTGGTACCCGGGAAGGTCGTGATCGTCCCCGCCGGGTTGCTGCCCAAATCGCCCCACCAGTCGACAAAGCTGAACAGCAGCTGGTTGAAGGCCTTGTCGCGATAACCGTTGTACATCGATTCGAAGGTGTAGACCGCATCGCTGTTCGGTTTCCACTGCAAGGCGATATTCGCGGCGGGACGCTTGCGCTCACCCTGGACGTCGCTCTGGAAGATGGCGTCGCGCGCCAGGTAATACGGATAGGCCTTGCCGCCGAAATTCAGGGTCGAACCGGCTGCCATCGGCAAGCCGGTACGGGTACCGGGCGCCCAGATGTTGTTGTCGAAGATGCGCTGCAGGGGCGTATACCCTGGCGGCACTTCGGCCGCATTCGGGCTGGTGAACGGCACCATGGCGCCCGGCGTCACGATTTCATTGCGGTAGCGCGTCTGGGTGGCCGCCAGGTTGACCAGGGCGCCGACCTCGCCGATGCCGGTTTCCCAGCGGTTGCTGAACATGGCGCTGAGCTGCGGGTTCCACTTCTTCGCCGGATCCAGATAGGTCTCGCGCGCCGAAATCGACACTTGCGGGCCCTTGAAATCGAAGGGGCGCAGCGACTTCACGTCGATCTGGCCCGCGATGCCGGTTTCCAGCTGGCTGGCGTCGCGCGTCTTGTACACGTCGATCTGGCGCACCAGGGTCGAGGGAATGTCCTGGAGCGCGACCTGGGTGCCCGAGGCGGTAAAGATATTCCGGCCGTTCCAGGTGGTCTGGACGTCGGGCAGGCCACGGATCGACAAGGCGCCGACTTCGCCGCCGGCGCGGTTGGTGACCTGGATCCCCGTCACGCGCTGCAGCGCTTCGACGACATTGTTATCGGGGAGCTTGCCGATGTCTTCGGCAACGACCGATTCCACCACCTGGTCGCTGATGCGCTTGATCGCCAGGCTCTTGACGAGCGATGCCCTGACGCCCGTGACGACCACGGTCTGCGTATCACTCGGCTCCGTCGTCTCGGCGGGGGAGATTTCCTGGGCGCCGACCGTGGCGGCACTCATCAGGCCTGCCCCGGCGAGTGCGGCGACCGTGGCGCGAAGTGCGAAGGCGTGACCGGTACTGGCCGCGGCGCGGCCGAATGATGTGCGTTTCATACGTCTCCTGATGTCGTTGTCGTTATCGCCGCTGTGCCGCGGCTTTGCTGTTATTACATGCTCGACAGGAATGGTAGGCGCTGCATCGAGAGCATTCCAATCATATTTTTGGCCAATCCGATACCAAAACATGTATCGGCCGGGCAATCACGATCGTGATTGCTTGCAGGGCCATGCGCACGCGCTGCCTTGACTCGCTACCATGCAAGCCTGTCTGCTCATCCCAACAAGAAGGACACCATGCTCAAACCGATCGCCGGCGCCGCCGCACTCTTCTTCTCCACCCTCCCCGCGGCGCATGCCGAGGCGCCCAGGCCGGTCAAGGTGCTGATCGTCAGCGGCGGCTGCTGCCACGACTACCCGCGCCAGCGCGCGGTGCTGGAACGGGCGCTGAAGGAGCGCATGCCGGCGGAAGTCAGCCACGTCTACCACGACCCCAGGCCCGGAGAAAAAGCGACGCGCCCGGCGCTGCCCATCTACGGCAATCCGGGCTACGCCGACGGCTACGACGTGGTGATCCACAACGAATGCGCGGCCGACGAGGACAGCGCGCAAGCGCTCGACGCCGTGCTGGCGCCGCACCGCAAGGGCATCCCGGCCGTGAACCTGCACTGCGCGATGCATTCCTACCGCTCGGGCGACTGGCGCCGGCCGGTGAAGGCCGGCGACGCCAACGCGCGCTGGTTCGAGTTCACCGGCATCCAGTCCAGCGGCCACGGGCCTCAGTCGCCGATCCGCCTCAGCCTGGCCGGCGAGGAGCATCCGATCGCAAAGGGATTCGTGCCCTACACGACCGGCAGGGACGAGCTGTACAACAACCTGAGCAGCTTCGGCGTGACGCCGGTGCTGAGCGGGACGCAGCCGGAATCGAGCATCGAAGCGGACCGCGCCAAGGTGTATACGGTGGCCTGGACCCACCTGTACGGACCACAGCGGGTGCGCGTGTTCAGCACCACGCTGGCCCACAACGCGGCCGAGATGGAAGACCCGCGCTACCTCGACCTGGTCGCGCGCGGCGTGCTGTGGGCGGTCGGGCGGCTGTGACTCAGTCGCGGACCAGGCTGACGTCGTCCAGCATCAGCCACTGGCCGTCCTTGCCCTCGGTGTAGACACCGACCTGCACGCTGCCATTGCGCACGTCGATGCCGGGCAGTGTGACCTGGGCCCAGTCACCGAGCGCCCCGGTAAAGACGTGCGCGACTTCCGGTCCGCCATGGCCGCTGGCGAACAGCCGCGCCACGCCCTGCCCCCCGCTACTCCTGACCCAGGCCCGCAGGGTGTAGCTGCCGTTCGGCAGTGTGATGTCCTGGATCGCGCTGCCCATGCTCGGATCGGCATGCCTCAGCACCAGCGCCCAGCGGCTGTTGCGGCCTTCCAGGGTGTTGACGATCGGCGCGGCGCCTTTGATGCTGGTCCAACTGGTGCGCCAGCCGGCCACGCTGGTTTGCGTGACGCGGTCGGCCTCGAAACCGGGATTGAGCACGTAGTTGTTGCCCTTGCCGACAGACCAGCTGCCCTTGGCGGCATCGAGCCTGAATTCGCTGAGCGAGTTGAACACCGGTTTATCGCCCTCGAAGGAGAGCGGCGTCCAGATGTTGTAGCCGATGCCGTTGGCGGCGTAGTTGCTCCAGCGGTCGCCCGCGTACAGCACCGTCGTGCCTTCGCTGCCCTGTACGGGAACGAAGAAGCCGTTCTGCGACACGTGCGAAAAATCGGCCTCGGTTCCCTCGATCAGCCGCTCCGGCGTGTAGGGGCCGGTGATGCTGGTCGCGGTCATGTAGAAGCTGCGCGAGGCGTTCCAGCCGTGCAGGTCCGACGAGCAGAAGTAGTACAGGCCCTTGTACTTGAACATGGCATTGCCTTCGCGCCCGCCGGCCGGCGCCGAATGCACCAGAGTCGCCGGTTCCACGGCCAGGAAGTCCGCCGCGCGCAGCGGCGCCACGTACAGTTTGCGCCGGTCGCCGCCGCTGCTGAAGACCAGCCAGGCCTGGCCATCGTCGTCGACGAACACGGTCTGGTCGCCCGACGTCGGCGTCGCGACCCGGTCGATCCGGGTCTGCAGGCGCTGGTAGACGAAGGGCCCGGTGGGCGAATCGCTGGTGGCGAACAGCACGCCGCTGCCGTTTTCCCGGCTGCCGTACTGGGTCAGCAGCACGTACTTGCCGCTGCGCTTGTTGTGGACCACGCCCAGGCGCCCGACCCAGCCCGGCTTGTCGAACATCTTGCCGGCGGCTCCCGCCTTGAGCACCTCGCCTTCGAACTTCCAGTTGACCAGGTCGGTGGACGAGTAGGCCGTTACCGCGCTGAACGTCGGGTTGGCGTTATTGGGCTTCGGGACCGGCTCCCTGGCGTAGCTGACCGCCTCGGCGTACTTGGCGCCGTACCAGTAGTAGATGTCGCCGACTTTCAGGATGCCGCCGCCCTGCGAGTAGATCGGCGTGCCGGACGTGTCCTTCCAGAAGACGCCGTTGCGGATGGTCGATTCGGCGGCGCAGGCGATCGGCGCCAGGCCGCCGAGCCCTGCACATATGAGCAGGATTTGTAAATCGCGGCGTGGATTCATGAACATCATTGATGAGTCGCCACCCGCTTGCCGTTGACGACCACGTTCTCCATCCGCAGATTGGCGACGTCCGCCGTATCGAGCTTGTCGCCCTGCAGCTGCACGTCGAAGTCCTTCAGCAAGACGTCGCTGATCGAAGTCTGCCCCGGATTCGGCTTGATCGTCCCGAAGGCCTTGAGGCGTCCGCGGATGCCCACCAGGCTGATGTTGCGCACGATCGACTTCGGTGGCGGTGCGCCCTTCAGGTCGAAATACTGGGTCCAGGGCTGGATCGTGACGATCTGGCCGCCGGAATTGTCGACCGTGATGTTCCTGAAGTGGATGTTCTCGTAGTGCTGCGGTGTGTCCGGGCGCAGCTTGAAGACCGCCAGGCTGTCCACCTTGCCCGTCACCCGGCAATCCTCGATGAGGACGTCGCGCACCAGCGTCGCCTCGCTGCCGAGGGCCAGCATGTGGTGGCCGCGCCGGAACTCGCAGTTGCGTACCCGGACGCCGATCACCGGCGGGCTGTCCTTGTCCTCCATCGCGAACGGCCCCTTCGAGCCCTTGGCGGCGATGCAGTCGTCGGTCACCGAGAAGTAGCAGCCCTCGACCAGCACGTGCTGGCAGCTGTCCAGGTCGATGCCGTCGGAGCTGGGCGCCTGGTGGTAGTCCTCGGGCACCACGAAGCGCGCATTGCGCACCGTGACCTGCTGGCAGCGGTACAGGTGCAGGTTCCAGAACTGGGAGTCCTTGAAGGTGACGCCTTCGATGCTGACGTCCTTCGAGCGCTCGATCAGGGCCAGGCGGGCGCGCGGGATGCCGATGTTCTTGAAATTGTGCGGATCGGGCGCGGCATTGCGCAGCTTCCAGAACAGGTCCCAGATCGGTCGGCCGGCGCCATCGAAGGTGCCGGCCCCGCTGATCCGCAAGCCGTCGCAGCCGTTCGCATTGATCAGCGCCGGATTGAAGTTGGGGGCGAAGTGCCCCTCGATCCGGGTGCGGCCGGCCGGGAAGTGGCGCAGGTCCGTCGAGCAGCGCAGCACCGCGCCTTCGTCCAGGTGCAGGTTGACCTTGGGCTTGAGGAACAGCGCGCCGCTGACGAACACGCCATTGGGGACCACCACCGTGCCTCCGCCCTGCGCCGCCACGTGGTCGATGGTCTTCTGGATGGCGGCCGTATTGACCGTGGCGGCATCGGCGACGGCGCCGAACTCCGTGATCGAAGTTCGCCGCGCCGCCGACGGCGTGGATGGCGAAGCGCAGCCCCACAGGGGAGCCGAGAGTAAGGACAGCGTCAAGGCGCGGCGGGTGGAAAGACGGTTTGGCATGCTGGCTTCCTGATCTCCTGTTTCGTGGGCCGCCGATGCGGCCCCCAAGGTATAGACGAAAACCGGGAATCAGTCTCTAGCCGCCGCCGGGATAATCACATTGTTGATTGCTTCTCGACGGCAGCAGCAGGAGCCGCGTCCTCGTCCGCGGCCTCGGTCGGCGCCGGCAGGATGTCCTCTACCGGCGCGTCCGGCACGACGTCGAGGGTGCGCAGCGCATCCTGGACCACGCTGGCGAACACCGGCGCCGCCACCCGCCCGCCGAAGTAGCCGCCCTCGGTCGGCTCGTCGATCATCACGGCGACGATGATGCGCGGCCGCGACACCGGCGCGAGGCCGACGAAGCCGGCGATGTAGCGGTTGGTGTAGCGTCCCCCCACCGGCTTGTGCGCGGTGCTGGTCTTGCCCGCCACCCGATAGCCGGGCACCCGCGCGCGCGGCGCAGTGCCGCCCGGCCAGGTGGCGCGCTCCATCATGGCGCGCACCGCGGCCGCGCTGGCGCTCGACAGCACCGGGCGCGCGACCGGCGGCTCGTGCACTTTCAACAGGCTGAGCGGCACCATGTCGCCGTCGCGGGCGAACACCAGGTAGGACTGGGCCATCTGCATCAAGGACGTCGCCATGCCGTGTCCATAGCTGATGGTGGCCTGCTCGATCGGTTTCCAGGAGCGGTGCGGGCGCAGGCTGCCGGCCGCCGTGCCGGGAAAGCCCAGCTGCGGCGGCTGGCCGAAGCCGACCTGCATCAGCATCGACCACATGTCCTGCGCCGGCATCTGCAGCGCCAGCTTCACGGTGCCGACGTTGGAAGACTTCTGCAGCACCTCGGCCACCGTCAGGGTGTCGTGCCGGCCGGCGTCGCGAATGGTGGCGCGGCCGATGGTGAGGCGCCCGGGGGCGGTCTCCACCAGGGTGTCGGGCGTGGCCAGGCCTTTCTCCAGGGCCAGCGCGATGGTGAAGGGCTTGATCACCGAGCCCGGCTCGTAGATGTCGGTCAGGGCCCGGTTGCGCAGCTGGGCGCCGGTCAGACCCTTGCGCTCGTTCGGGTCGTAGTCCGGCAGGTTGGCCAGCGCCAGCACCTCGCCGCTGCCCACATCAAGCACCACGATGGCGCCGGCGGCAGCCTGGTGGCGCTCGACCGCCGCCTTCAGGTGGCTGCGCGCCGCATGCTGGATGCGGCCGTCGATCGCCAGCGCCAGGTCGCGGCCGTCGCGCGCCGGCAGGCGACCGCCCGCGTCCTCGGCGATGCGCCCGAGCCGGTCGCGGATCACGCGGCGGCTGCCGGCCATGCCGCCCAGGCTGGCCTGGTGCGCCAGCTCGATGCCTTCCTGCCCCTGGTCCTCGACGTCGTTGAAGCCCACCACGTGCGCCGTCAAGGGGCCATGCGGATAGTGGCGGCGGCTCTCCTTGCGGGTGTGGATGCCGGCGATGCCGAGCGCCTCGACGCGTCCGGCCGTGGCCAGGTCGACCTGACGCTTCAGGTAGACGAAGCCGCGCCTCGAGTCGAGCCGGGCGTCGAGTTCCGCCCGGTTCAGCCCGAGCTGGCGCGCCAGTTCGTCCAGTTGCGCAGGCTGGGCGCCGCGCGCCTCGGCGGGAATCGCCCACACCGCGCGCGCCGGCAGCGACAGCGCCAGCACCTCGCCGTTGCGGTCGAGGATGCGCCCGCGGGTGGCCGGCAGCTCCAGCGTGCGGGCATAGCGCGCCGCGCCCTGCTTCTGCAGGAATTCGTCGGACCACAGCTGCAGCCAGACCGCGCGCCCGGCCAGGGTCGCGAAGGCGGCGAACAGCACCAGCAGCAGCAGGCGCGAGCGCCAGGCCGGCAGGCGGCTCTCCAGCACCGGGCTGGCGCTGAAAGCGTGGCCCTTGCCGGCGGCGACGCGCCCGGTCTCGCCCATCTAGCCGTGCTCCCGCGGCTCGTCGAAGCTGCTGGTATCGGCTTCCAGCACCGGCAGGGCCAGGCCGAAGCGCAGCGCCAGCAGGCGCAGGGCGAAGCCTGCCGCGATCGCGGCGGTGGTGGCGAAACCGGCGGCCACGCCCAGCTCCAGCAGGCCCAGGTAAAGCACCCCGGTGGCCAGGGACACCGTGGCGTACAGGTCGCGCTGCAGCACCAGCGGCACCTGGTTGCACAGGACGTCGCGCAGCAGGCCGCCGAACACGCCGGTGGCCATCCCCATCAGGATCACCACCACCCAGTGCGCGCCGGTGGACGCGGCAATGTCGCAGCCGATCACGGTGAAGGCCACCAGGCCGAGCGCGTCCAGCCACAGGAAGGCGGTCTTGAGGCGATGCATGCGGCGCGCCAGCAGGGCCGCCGCGATCGCGGCGCCGACGGTAAAGGCCAGGTATTCTGGATGCGCGACCCAGCCGAGCGGATAGTGGCCGATGAGCAGGTCGCGGATGGTGCCGCCGCCCAGCGCGGTGACGGTGCCGACCACGCACAGGCCGAACAGGTCCATGCGGCGCCGCATGCCCATCAGGGCGCCGGACGCGGCTTCGGCCGCGATGGCGACCAGGTAGATCGTGTGGAGCAGGCTCATTCTCGGGGGCGGCAGGATGGCGGAGTTCGGTGCGGGGCATGGTACGATGCGGCTATCGATGTGTCCAATGCATTATTCTTGCCATATCGATGCATCTTACGCATGGGATTAGGACGTGAACATCAAGCAGCTGGAACACCTCATCGCGGTCGCCGAAGCGCGCTCCTTCAGCCGCGCGGCCGAGCGCCTGTTCATCACCCAGCCGGCGCTGAGCCGCAGCATCCAGGCGCTCGAGGACGACCTGGGGGCGCCGCTGTTCGACCGCATCGGCAAGCGCATCGAGCTCACGCCGCTGGGCAGCCACGTGTTGACGCGCGCCGCCCGCCTGGTGCGCGATGCGGGCGAGCTGGCGCGCAGCGCCGACATCTTCCGCCAGGGCGCGGGCGGCGCGCTACGCATCGGCATGGGATCGGGTCCGGCCGCCATGCTGATGGCGCCGCTGCTGTGCCACATGGCCGAGCGGCACCCGGGGGTCAAGCTCGGCATCACGCGCGGGCCGCTGGCGCAGCAGCTGGTGCAGCTGCGCGCCGGCCAGCTCGACGCCCTGGTCGCGGACGCGCGCAGCATCGCTCCGGCGGAGGACCTGGTGGCCGCGCCGCTGGGCGAGCTGCGTACCTGTTTCGCCTGCCGCCCGGGACACCCCCTGCTGGCGCACGACACGCTCGGGTTCGAGCAGTTGCTGGCCTTTCCGGTCGCCTCCACGCCGCTGTCGGACGAGGTGGCGCGCCTGCTGGTAGCCGCCTACGGGCCGGCGGCCCTGCCGGACCAGATGGTCACCCTGCAGTGCGAAGACGTGGCCAGCCTGGTCGATGCGGTCGGCCGCTCGCATGCCCTGTTCCTGGGATTGGCGGCGGCCGCGCGCGCCGGCGGCCTGGCCGAACTGCCGCTCCGTCCGCGCCTGGACGCCAAGGCGCGCTTCGCCTGCGTCACCCTGGCGGGCCGTACCGAAGCGCCCTTGCTGCCGGCGTTTCGCGCCTTCGCATCAAGGCTGTTGCAGGACTGAAGCTGGAAATTAGGAGAGCATGAAAATGGAAAGCCAACAACTCTGGGTCGAGCCGGTCGGCGACATCATCATCGCGCGCATCCGCGGCGCCTGCACCGCAGCGCTGCTCGAGGAATGCCAGCGGCGCGTGATCGCGCTGGTGCAGGACACCCGCCAGGTGAAGGTGCTGTACGACTCGCTCGAAATGGACGTCCCCTCGGTCGACATCGCCCTGGTGCAGCAGGACCTGGAGTCGCGCGCCTGGGAGCGCTACGGCCCCCTGCCCTTGCGCCGCGCGATCCTGGTCGCCAATACCCGCATCGCCTACCGGGCCCGAATCGCCTTCGGCGAACTGGGCGAAGGCAGCTACCGGGTGTTCTACAACGACCTCGCGGCGGCGCTGCGCTGGCTCGACGAGCCGCCGGAGATCCCGCTCAGTTGAACCGACCGGCCGTGCCGCCCAGGCTGTAGCGGCCGGCGCCCAGCAGCGCGACCGCCAGCGCCGCGGCCAGGTACATGCCCTGCAGCTCGAGCGCCCAGCCGCCGGTGTCGTTGAGCGTGAAGAACTGCGCGGTATGGGCCAGCAGCACCGCCACGATCATGTTGATCGCCACCACCAGCGCCGCGGCGCGGGTGAACAGCCCGACCAGCATCAGGAGCGGCGCCACCACTTCGCCGACGTACACGCCGTAGGCGAACACCCCCGGCAGGCCGGCGCCTTCGACCATGCCGGTGATCGGGCCGATGCCGCCGGCCAGCTTGGAAAAGCCATGGAACAGCAGCATGACCGCAAGCGCCGCGCGCAGCAGCAGCTTGCCTTCGTCGTCCATGCTACGGGGTGCGAGGTTCGTGGTTTGCATGATCACTCCTTCCGGATGAGTTGTATTGACATCATCGCCCTTCGACCGATTCGCGGGCGCACCGTTCGCTTCATTCGAACGCATAGGCGTCCATCGCCAGCACCCCGTGTTCCACGCTCGCGTGCAGGCGGGTGGCGCGCGCTTGCGGCCCGCCCGCACCCAGTGCAACGAACAGGGGCAGCAGGTGTTCGTCGGTCGGATGGTTGCGCACCGCGTTCGGGGCGCGGCGGCGGTAGTCCAGCAGCTCGGCCTGGTCGCCGTTCTCGAGCGAGGCCTGCATCCAGCGGGCGAAGTCTTCCACCCACGCGGGCGCCGGCGCCTCGACCGCCTGACCCCGGTATTCGTGCAGGTTGTGGGTCAGCGAACCGGAGGCCAGCACCAGCACGCCTTCGTCGCGCAGCGCGCCGAGGGCCTGGCCGATGCGCAGGTGGGGGGCGGGATCGCCGCCCTGCAGGATCGAGAGCTGGGTGACCGGCACGTCGGCATCGGGATACATCAGGCGCAGGGGCACCCAGGCGCCGTGATCGAGCCCGCGCGCCGCGCTGCGTCCGGCCTGGATGCCGGCCTGCTCCAGCAGGGTAAGGGCGCGTTCGGCCAGGCCAGGCGCTCCCGGCGCCGGATACTGGATCTCGAACAGGGCGCGCGGAAAGCCGCCGAAGTCGTGGATGGTGGCGGGTTGCTGCGCCAGGCTCACGGCCGGGGCGCCGATGGTCTCCCAGTGCGCCGACACGGCCAGCACCGCGCGCGGACGCGGCAGCGTTGCGCCGAGCTGTTCGAGGAAGCGGCGCGCCGGGCTGTCCTGCAGCGCCAGCATGGGCGAGCCGTGGGAAATGAACAGGGCGGGAAGGCGGGTCATGGTGTCTCTCCTCATGAAAGACGCCATCTTATTGTCTTATGCAACGCCGATAAATAGGCTTGAGCGGATATGACTGTTTCACTTACCGGAACAATCCTGTCAATCGCGCCAGGGCGGATCCGCAAACGCCTCGACCAGGAAATCGATGATCACCCGCACCTTCGGCGCCAGGAATTTACGCGAAGGATAGACCGCATAGATGCCCAGCGCGATCGAGCGCCAGCCCGGCATCAGTTCCACCAGCCTGCCCTCGGCCAGGTCGGCGCCGACCATGAAGCTGGGCTGGAGGATGATGCCCTGCCCTGCCAGCGCGGCGGCGCGGCAGGTGTCGCCATTGTTGGTGCGCATGCGCGGCTGCACCTTCACGGATTCCTCGCCCGCGGGGCCGGAAAAGCTCCAGGTGTCGCCGGACGCGAACAGGCTGTAGCCGATCACCGCATGGCGCGCCAGCTCGGCCGGCCGGGCCGGCGCGCCATGCGCCGCCAGGTAGGCCGGCGCGGCGCAGGCCACCAGCCGTGTCGAGGCAAGCCGCCGGCTCACCAGCGACGACGCGGGCAGCTGGCCGATCCGCACGGCCAGGTCGTAGCCCTCGTCCACCAGGTCGACCACCCGGTCCGACAGGCTGACGTCGAGCTCCAGTCCGGGATGGCGCTCCAGCAGCCGCGGCCACAGCGGCGCCAGGTGCATCAGGCCGAAGCTGAGCGGCACATTGGCCCTGGCCACGCCCTGGGCCGTGGTACTGCCCGATCCGAGCTCGGCTTCCGCTTCCTCGAGCCGGTCCAGCAGCTCGCGGCAGCGCGCGTGGAACAGTTCGCCTTCCGCGGTGGTCGAGAGCCGGCGCGTGGTCCGGTGCAGCAGGCGCACGCCGAGGCGCTCCTCGAGCTCGGCCACGTGGCGCGACACCGCCGCCTTCGACATCCCGAGCCGCGCCGCGGCCGCCGTGAAGCCGCCCGCCTCGACCACGGCCGCGAACACGCGCATTTCCTCAAACCTGTCGCTCATCCATCTTTCCTGGTCTGCAATGATGAGGGCGATTCTACCCGCACATCTCGCCTGGCTACGCCGGTTCTGCCACAATGTGGCGGTACACGGGAGCCGCAAGACATGTATCACGAACCGAACCGCCAATCGATCAGCATGCTGGTCAGGGACTTTTATGCCGATATCCGGCGCGACGAGCTGTTGCAGCCGGTATTCGACGGCGCCATCGGCGCCAGCTGGAAACCCCACCTCGAGCGCATGGTGGACTTCTGGTGTTCGGTCATGCTGTCGAGTAGCGAGTTCAAGGGCAATGTCTACGGCAAGCACATGGGCTTGCAGGGCATCGAGGCCGAGCATTTCCGGCGTTGGCTCGGCCTGTTCGAGGCGCATGCGCGGCGGCTGTTCGCGCCGGAAACCGCCGACGCCTTCCTGGGCGCGGCCCGGCGCATCGCCGCCAGCCTGCAGTACGGCTATTTCGGCCGCGTTGAAGTGGCTTGAGGGGAACAACATGAAGCACCTGCCTGCGGGACTGGATCACTACAAGAGCACGCCCGTGTTCGACCAGGACACGGTACCCGCGGGATTGCGGCGCGCGCACCGCACCGCGGCCGGCGTCTGGGGCCGCATCGTCGTCCACGAGGGCAGCCTGCGCTATGTGATCGAGGTGCCGGAGAACGAAGAACACCTGCTCGTGCCCGGGACGCCGGGCATCGTCGAACCGGGCGTGCCGCACCATGTCGACATCGCGGGGCCGGTGCGGTTCTGCGTGGAGTTTCACCGCTAAGCGGCCGTTCGCCCGCGCGGTCCTGCATATTTGATTTGCATCGAACCCCGGGTTTCGGGTACGTTCGATCCTGTCCGCACGCACGACGAAAGGACCACACCATGTTCCTCGAACGCGTCTGCATCGCCACCGACGGATCCGACCTGGCCGTCCGCGCCGCCCAGATGGGCGCCCTGCTCGCCCGCTCCGGCGCCGGCCGCGTCGTCGCGGTCTCGGTGGCGCAACCGCACTTCCACCTGCCGGAAAGCGGCAAGGCCGCACCGGACAACGAATGCGCCCAGGCGGAATTCGCCCGCGCCCGCCGGGCCGCCCAGGCCCACGTCGAAACGGTGCTGGACATCGCCCGCCAGACCGGTGTCAGCTGCGATGCCGAGACGCCGCTGGCCTCGGCGCCCGGCCCGGACATCATCCGGGTCGCGGAACAACATGGCTGCGACCTCATCGTGATGGGCACGCACGGGCCGAACGACGCGAACCGCCTGTTCGTCGGCAGCGTGGCGCAGTACGTGCTGGCCAATTCCAGCATTCCGGTGCTGCTGCTGCGCGACCCGCGCGAAGCCTCGCAGCCGGACTTCATCGAGGGCGTCGCGTCCTGAACGGGCGGCGCGACGTGATCGGGACCGTCAGCGCAGAGTCGCGGCCCGCCTCGCCCCTGTCTTTTGACCGGATCAACTAACCCCGGCTCCGCGCCGCCAGCCACTTGCGCAGCTCCAGCCCGGCCAGCGCCAGCAGCGCCATGCCGAAGGCGGCGGCCAGCGCGGCGGGCGGCGGCGGCGCAAGGTCGAGGATGCCTGCCAGCGCCGGCACGAACATCGCCAGCGCGAGCAGCAGCAGCGCCGCCCCGGCGATCGCCCAGAACACCGGGTTGGCGACCCGCAGCGTGCTCCCGACACCGTCGAGCTGGCGGTTCGACAGCAGCAGTGCGAGGTTGCACAGCACCAGCGCGGCAAACGCGGCGCTGCGTGCCTCCGGTTCCGGCAGCCATGAGAGCGCCCAGGCATACAGCGCCACGAGCAGGGCCAGCACCCAGGCGCCCTGGACCAGCGCACTGCCGACGGCGGCGCGCCCGAACAGGGCTTCGCCGGGCGCGCGCGGCGGGCGCCGCATCAGGTCCGCCTCGGCCGGTTCGTTCTCGAAGGCGAGCGAACAGGCGGGGTCGATCACCAGCTCCAGGAACACGATATGGAGCGGGTACAGCATCACCGGCCAGCCCAGCAGCACGGGCAGCAGCGCCATGCCGGCGATCGGCACATGCATCGCCATCACGTAGCACATCGACTTGCGCATGTTGCCGAAGATCCGCCGACCCGTTGCGATGGCCTCGACCAGCGACGCGAAGCGGTCGTCCAGCAGGGTCAGTTCGGCGGCTTCGCGCGCGACGTCGGTGCCGCGCCTGCCCATGGCGACGCCCACGTCCGCGGCGCGCAGCGCCGGCGCGTCGTTGACCCCGTCGCCGGTCATCGCGACCACGGCGCCGCCCTGCTGGAGCGCCCGCACGACGCGCAGCTTCTGCTGCGGGGCGACGCGGGCGCAGACGTCGGTGGCGGCCAGGCGGCGCGCCAGCCCGGCGTCGTCGAGTGTGGCGAGCGCGGCGCCGGTCAGCACCGCGTCGGGGGCTCCCGCGTCGAGCCCGGCCTGGCGCGCGATCGCGCGCGCGGTCTCGGGATGGTCGCCGGTGATCATCACGACGCGCAGGCCGGCGCCGCGGCAGGCCGCCACGGCGGCGGGAATGTCGGGGCGCAGCGGATCCGCCAGCGCGGCGAGACCAAGCAGCTCGAGGCCGAAGGCGGCCGGCTCGACCGGCATGGCCCGGCCCCCGGCAGTGGTCCACGCGCGCGCCACCGCCAGCACCCGCAGGCCGGCCGCCGCCATCCGCGCGGCCGCCTCGAGCAGCGCCGCACCCGCGGGCCCGGGCGCGCCGCACATCGCCACGATCGCCTCGGGCGCCCCCTTGGCGGCGACCAGCAGGCGGCCATCGCCGCAATCCCAGACCTGCACCAGCGCCGGCCGCTGCGGCGTCAGGCCGTACTCGTGCACCAGTGTCCAGCCGGGCGCCAGCGCGCCGCCATCGGGGAGCGCATCGGCGGCCAGGCGCCAGAACGCGGCCTCCATCGGGTCGCTGCCGAGCGCCCGGCTGGCGCGCAGCGCGCAGGCCAGCAGCTCCTGGTGCGGCGCGGCCATGCCAGCCCCGGCAGGTCCGTCATGGACGCTGCCGTCGCGCCACAGCTGCGCCACCGCCATCCGGTTCTCGGTCAGGGTGCCGGTCTTGTCGACGCACAGCACCGAGGTCGAGCCGAGGATCTCGATCGCCGCCAGGCGCCGGGTCAGCACCTGGCTGCGCGCCAGCCGCCAGGCGCCGATGGCCGGGAACACGGTCAGAATGACAGGAAACTCTTCCGGCAACATGGACATCGACAAGGCGATGCCGGCCAGCAGCGCCTGCAGGGGATCCTGGCCGCGCAGCACCAGCAGCAGGACCAGTGCGGCGCTGACGGCGCCACCCAGAATCGCGAAGCGGCGCGCCAGGGCCCTGGTCTCGCGCTGCAGGCGCCCGGGCGGCGGGGCGATGCCGCCCAGCGCAGCCCCGATACGGCCGATCTCGCTGCGCACGCCGGTGGCGCTGACCCGGGCCAGGCCATGCCCCTGCACCACCAGCGTGCCGGAATACACCCACGGCAGGCCGGCGCCGCCGGGCGCCTGCGGGCTGCTGCCCACTTCGCCACCCTGCGGCGCCGGCAGCTTGCCCACCGGAACCGATTCGCCGGTCAGCAGCGACTCGTCCACCTGCAGGCCGGCCGCCGCCAGCAGCAGGCCGTCGGCCGGCACCCGGTCGCCTTCGCCCAGCTCGACCAGGTCGCCTTCGACCAGCTCGGCGGCCGGCAGCTGCCGGGCGCTGCCGTCGCGCCACACCAGGGCGGTCGGCGCGCCGAGCTCGCGCAGCGCCTGCAGGGCGCGCTCGGTGCGGCCCTCCTGGTACAGCGTCATGCACAGCATCAGGACCACCATCCCGAACAGGAAGGCCCCTTCGAAGGGTTCGCCCAGCACCAGGTACAGGATCGCGGCCCCGACCAGCAGCAGGTACATCGGTTCGCGCGCGGCATCGAGCGCGATGCGGCGCCAGCGCCGCCCGCCGCTGTCGGGCAGCCGGTTGGGGCCGTCGCGCGCCAGGCGCCGCGCGGCTTCCTCGCTGTCCAGTCCGGCAGGGCCGGTGGCGCCGAGCTCGACTTTCATGGGATCTCCCTTTCGGAGGCCGCCAGGGTCTCGCGCGCCAGCTCGACGCGGTCGCGGCCGTTCGACTTGGCCCGATACAGCGCCGCATCGGCGTCGGCCAGCAGATCCTCGACGCCGGCATGCCCGGGGGCCAGGCCGGCGACCCCGATGCTGATCGTGCAGCGCACTTCGCCCCGAGGAATCGCGAGGCGGATCGCACCCACTGCCATTCGCATGCGCTCGGCGCAGGCGAGGGCTTCCTCGACCGTGGTTTCGGGCATGACGCACACGAACTCCTCTCCCCCGACCCGGCCGAAGTAATCGCTGGCGCGCAGCAAGTCCGCGCATGCCTGGCTGACCGCGCGCAGGAGCGCGTCGCCAACCGGATGGCCCCAGGTATCGTTGACGCGCTTGAAGAAGTCGATGTCGAGCATGGCGATCGCCAGCGGATGGCCGTAGCGCCGCGCCAGCGTGATATCGTGGCTGGCCAGCTCGAGCAGATAGCCTCGCGCCAGCACCCCGCACAGGCTGTCGTGGCGGGCTGCATGGCGCAAGGCGCGCTCGGCCAGGAAATTCCTGCGCACCAGCCGTCCCTGGAAGCGCGCCACCCCCGCCACCAGGCCGAGCATCACGAGGTAGGCCAGCACGCTGCTGGCGAAGGCCGGCTCCGGCAACTGCGCTGCCGCCAACCCAAGGAATAGCAGGCTCGGCACCAGGACCAGCGCAGACAAGCGAGGCAGGCGCGGTTCGACCAGGGCCAGCGGGAACATCACCCCCGTGATCGCCGGCAGCGCCAGCAGCAGGCCATCGGGCAGCAGGGCGGCGCTGAGGATCATCGCGCCGGCATGGGTGATGTAGACCAGGGCGCAGCGCCAGGCGAGCGGGATGCGCCCGTCCCAGTCCCGATAGCCGATGGCGCCGATCAGGACCAGGCCCAGCCGGATGAGCGCAGTGGTGGCGGCCTGCTGGGGAGCGATCCAGTAGTCCCATGCGCTGAACAGCAGCACGCCGAGACCGAACAAGCCTCCGAGCGCCGGCAGCATGCCGGACAGGCTGCGGTCGAGCGCCAGGCCGAATTCGCGTTCGTCGTCGGGCGCGAGCTCGCCGGTCAGGCGCGCGGCCCGGAATGGAGATGAGGCCGGACGCTGTTTCCCCATCTGCACGTGGCCGCCCTTAGCCGGCGCCGGCGGCTGGCCGCAAGACCATGACCGGCACCGGCGCGCCTGCGAGCACGGCCTGGGTCACGCTGCCGGCCAGCAAACGGCTCAGGCCACGCCGGCCGTGCGAACCCATGACGATCAGGTCGCATTGCTGCTCGCGCGCGGCATCGGCGATCGCCTCGGCGGGGTCGAGCGCGCTGCAGGTCAGCGCCGTGCAGGCCACGCCCGCCTTGGCGCAGCGCGCGGCGATGGCATCGACGTAGCGCTGGGCATGCTCCAGCAGCACGTCCATCTGCAGGCCCGGATCGTAGGCCATGGCGCCTTCGAGCGACTGGAAGGTGGGTTCGGGAACGGCGACGGACAGCGCCACGATCTCGCTGCCCTCGCGGCCGTGGACGAACTCGATGGCGGCATCGACCGCCGCTTCGGAAACGGGCGACCCGTCGGTCGGGACCAGGATACGTCGGTACATGGCAATCTCCAGACAGGGTGGACGAACGCTTGAGGACCAGTCTGTCCTCGCGGATGCTAAAAATCTTTGATATAAATCAAAATCGAACCGATGCCTTAATGCTTTGGCAATCCTAGCCAACCGCCTGGTCGCCGAAACAGATACCGAGCTCGCGCGCCGTGCGCACCATATCGCCGTCGACCGGCACCCGCTTGCTGCGGCCCGCCACCTCGCCCAGGGGCACGGTGCCGATCTCCTGGCCGCCCAGCGCCACCATCACGCCGGACTCGCCGCGCGCCAGCGCGCGCACCGCGCAAGCGCCGAAGCGCGCCGCCACCACGCGGTCGAAAGCCGACGGGCTGCCGCCGCGCAGCAGGTGGCCCAGCACCACGCTGCGGCATTCCTTGCCGGTGCGCTGGGCCAGCTGCGCCTCGACCCAGGCGCCGATGCCGCCCAGGCGCTCGGCATGCCCGCGGCCGGCGGCCGCCAGCCGCGCGCGCTCGCCGCCGACGGGCTGCGCCCCTTCGGCGGCCACCACGATCGCATGGCGCCTGCCGGCGGCGTCGCGCCGTCCAATGGCTTCGGCCACCACGTCCAGGTCGAAGGGTATCTCGGGCAGCAGGATCGCATGGGCGCCCCCGGCCATGCCGGCCTGCAGCGCGATCCAGCCGGCGTAGCGTCCCATCACCTCGACCACCATCACGCGGTGCTGGCTGTCGGCGGTGGTGTGCAGGCGGTCGATGCATTCGGTTGCGAAGCCGGCCGCCGTATCGAAGCCGAAGGTCTGGTTGGTGCAATCGAGGTCGTTGTCGATGGTCTTGGGCACGCCGACCACCGGCAAGCCCTGGCGCTGCAGGCAGGCGGCGATTTCCATCGAGCTATCGCCGCCGACCATCACCAGCGCGTCGAAGCCGCGCGCCCGGCACAGGCCGACCAGCTCGGCGCTGCGGTCCTGTTCCACCAAGCCGGCCGCGCCCTGGACAGGGTAGCGCAGCGGGTTGCCGCGGTTGGTGCTGCCGAGGATGGTGCCGCCGAGGTGCGCGATGCCGTGCACGGCGTCGGGCGACAGGCGCATGACCGGCTCGCCGAGGCAGGTGGCAGGCGCGAGCAGGCCGTTGAAGCCGTCGCGGATGCCCCAGCATTCCCAGCCGTGCCGGCTGGATGCGAGCACCACCGCGCGGATCACGGCGTTCAGGCCCGGGGCGTCGCCGCCCCCGGTGGCGATGGCAATGCGCTGGATGCGGGTGTTCATGGGCGCCTCCTGTGGTGCTGCCGACTATAGCACGCGCGCCGGGACCGATCCGCCGCTCGTGGCGAATCTGCACAGCCATGTTAGGCAGCGCACCGCGGCAGAGGTACAATGCCGCCCACATCATTCACACACAAACGACATGCTCTCTACCCTGCTCGACTGGTTCCTCCACCTTGACCGCCATCTCTCCGTACTCGCGGCCGAATACCAGGTGCTCGTCTACGTGCTGCTGTTCGCAGTGATCTTCGTCGAGACCGGCGTGGTCGTGATGCCCTTCCTGCCCGGCGACTCGCTCCTGTTCGTGACCGGCGCGCTGGCGGCGAAGGGCATGCTCTCGCTGCCGGTGCTGATCCCGCTCTTGATCGTCGCGGCGGTGGTCGGCGACATCGTCAACTTCGCGATCGGCACCGTGTTCCGCGATCGCGTGAGGAATGGCTACCGGCTGCGTTTCATCAGGCCCGAACACATCGCGCATACCGAGCGCTTCTTCGAGCGCCACGGCCCGAAGACGATCGTGCTGGCGCGCTACGTCCCGATCGTGCGCACCCTGGCCCCCTTCGTCGCCGCGCTGGGCAGCATGCGCTACCGGACCTTCCTGGCCTACAACGTGTCGGGTGGCACCCTGTGGGTCGTGTCGCTGACCCTGGCCGGTTATGCCTTCGGCAACATCAAATGGGTCAACGACAACCTGACCGCGGTCATCATGGGCATCATCGTGCTGTCGCTGGTGCCGGGCATCCTGGCCTGGATGCAGGAGCGCTATCGCAGCAAGCGCGCAGTCGGCCCCCAGGGCTGACAGAGCGCAGCGCGGCGCCGCGTTTTTCCCCATCCACCGCCCCCCATGCCCGGCCCATGCCGGCCATGGGGGTGCGTTCTTTCTGGCCGTGACATTCTCACGGTGCCCCCCCTCTCGCTGGAAGCCTGCTTGATGTAGTGCTGACTTCGTTGCAGTTGTTGGCGCCGAGGGATTGCTGTTCGTGCGATCCATCAGTGGGTTAGTTACATTTTATGGATCGCGGCGTGCATATCAGGATTGCAGGAATGGCGATTGCTCCGTCCATACCGGCACTCTACATTGGCCGTTCCGATTCATAACGACAACACCAATGGAGACAAGATGATCGATGCCGAAAAAGGCCCGTGGAAATACCTGGTGATGTGGCTGCGTTTCTACTACGCGATCCACTTCCTCAAATCCGGAATCAACTACGCCGTGTTCGACGTCATCCCCGATTTCAGCAAGGCGGGTGCGGTCGGCCCCTACCTCGACGCGATGAACGACATCGGCTTTTACCCCTTCATCAAATACCTGGAGATCGTGCTGGGGTCGATGTTGCTGTTCAATGTACTGACGCCGCTGGCGCTGGCGGTCATGGCAGGCATCGCCTTCCAGATCGCCTACCTGAACCTGTTCGTCTCGCCCCACCCGCGCCAACTGTTCACGGGCACGCAGGAACTCCTGCTGTGCGGCCTGCTCATCCTGGCCTACGGCAAAAGTTACGCCGAACTGTTCCGCGTGAAGGCGAAGCCGGCCTTCCCCTGGTCGAAACAAGCAAACCCCAATCTGTAAAGGACCGACCCATGCACCAAGCCGCAAGACTCAAGGATGCCGTCATCGTGATCGCCACGGCGTTGATCTGGACCCTGGTCGTCATCGCCTTCTCCACCACCATGGGTTCGCGCCCGCTACGCATCTACGACTGGGGCCCGCCGGTGTTCGCCTGCCTGCTGACCCTGCTGGTCATGCTCAAGGACCGGCTCGCGGGGGGCAAGCCGCACTAGCCGCGCGCCGGCTGCTGCGCCCTGGCGAACAGCATGCCGCAGGCAAGAGCGACGCCCAGCACCCAGAACACCAGCTGGGTGCCGCCCGCGGAACCGAGCGCCCCGACGCTCACCGGCAGGATGGTCTGGCTCGCATTGGCCAGCATCGAGCGGATCCCGATCGCCTCGCCGCCGCGTCCCGGCGGCGCGGCCTGGCCGATGGCGCTCATGATCATCGGCAGCGCGCAGCCCAGCGCCAGGCCCAGCACGAAGGCGCATGCCAGCAGCCACGCCAGGCCGCTCCCCAGCGGCAAGGCCAGGTAGGCCGCCGCGGCCAGGCCCAGCGCGCCGCCCAGCACCTGCCACGCCGACCAGCGGCGCGCCAGCAGCGGCACGAAGATGCGCACCACGAAGGTGCCGGCGCCGAAGGCTCCCATCACCAGTCCGATGCGCGAGGCGGACAGGCCGAGCGCACTGCCGTGCAGCGGCATCATGAAGCTGAACAGGTCCCAGCCCATCGACAGCAAGGCGCTGACCACCAGCACCGCGCGCAGCGGCGCATGGCGTAGCAGGTCCATGACCGACGCCCTGCCCTGCCCCCGGTCCGGCCCGGCCACGCCGTCCATGCCGGCGCCCATCCTGGCCAGTGCCAGCAGGGCCAGCAGGGGCAAGGCGGCCAGCGCGACGAAGGTCCAGGCGCCGCCCGCCAGGTCGAGCAGGAAGCCGGCCATGACCGGTCCGGCGATGCTGGAAGAGGAATTGCCGAGCGCCAGCATCGAGTAGGCGCGCGTATGCTGTTCCGGCGGGCCGCCCGCCAGGATCGCATGGTGCAGCGCCACGTGCACCAGCATGAATCCGCTGCCCATCAGGACCGCGCCGGCGCCCAGGCCGCCGAGCGAAGGCAGCAGCGCCAGCAGCAGGCCGGCTTCCAGCAGCAGCAATGCGAGCAGGGTCGGCTTGACGCTGCCGCGCCGGTCGGTCCAGCGTCCGGCATGCACCGACAGCAGCATCGGCACCAGCGCCAGCAGGCCGATCACCAGGCCCACCTCGAACGGCGTGGCGCCGAGCCGGATCGCCGAGAGGCTCAGCGCGACCCGCCCGCCGGCGAAGGCGGTATGCGCCAGCACCATCAGCGCGACCACGGCGGGCAGTGTCATGCGGGAGGCTCAGGCAGGCTGCGCGGCGGCGCGTTCGACCGGCGTCGCCTGGAAGCGCATCGAGAAATCGATCGCGCGGATGTCCTTGATCAGGGCGCCGACCGAGATCCGGTCGACCCCGGTCTCGGCCAGCTCGCGCAGGCGCTCGAGCGTGACGCCGCCGGACACCTCCAGGCTGCAGCGCCCGGCCGCCAGCGCCACCGCACGCCGGATCTGCGCGGTCGACATGTTGTCGAGCAGGACCATGGTCACTCCGGCCTGCAGGGCTTCCTCGAGCTGGTCCAGGGTTTCGACCTCGACCTGGATGAAACTCGCCCCCGCTCCCAGCCGCCGGGCGGCGGCGAAGGCCGCGCCCAGTCCGCCGGCGGCCGCGATGTGGTTTTCCTTGATCAGGATGGCGTCGTACAGGCCCATGCGGTGATTGCGCCCGCCGCCGCAGCGCACCGCGTACTTCTGGGCCACGCGCAGGCCGGGTATGGTCTTGCGCGTGTCCAGGATCGCCGCCCCGGTGCCGGCCACGGCTTCCACGTGCAGGGCGGTCCTGGTGGCAACGGCGCTCAGGGTCTGCAGGAAGTTCAGGCAGCTGCGTTCGGCGGTCAACAGGCCGCGCGCCGGTCCCGCGAACTCGACGATGACCTGGCCGGGCGCGCAGCGTCCGCCGTCGGCCACGTGCCAGGTGGCGACCACCAACGGCGCCACCTGGCGCAGGGTTTCCATCACCCAGGGCTGGCCGCAGATCACCGCCGCCTCGCGGCAGACGATGGTCGCACGCGCCGCGCCGTCCGGCACCAGGGCCGCGGTCAGGTCGCCGGCGCCGACGTCTTCCGCGAGGGCGCGGGCAACGTCGGCCTCGACCTGCCGCAGGAGCTCCCGGTCGATGCCGGCGTCCGCAGTCATCGGCATCAGATGACCACGCCGCGCGGCACCGGAATGCCGTACAGCGAACCGGCGTAGGCCGCGTACACCGGATCGTCGACGTTGCAGGCATGGCCCATCGCCACCGACAGGTCGCGCCAGGTGCGCTGGATCGGGTTGGTGACGCGGCTGGCGTTGCCGCCGGCGTGCTTGAACACTTCGGCGGCCGCCTCGGCCGCGCGGCGCACGGCGCGCACCTGGTTCACGCGCGCCTTGTACTTCATCTCGCGGGTCACCTTGCCGCCGGCCTGCACCAGCTTGTAGATCTCGCCGATCTCGTTCACCACATGCTGGCAGGAGGCGTCGATGTCGGCCAGGGCCGCGCCCAGCGAGGCCATGTGGTACGGGTTCTGGGTCTGCTTCACGCCCATCCGGCTGACCCGGCTGCCCGTGTAGTCGGCGAAGTGCTTGACCACGCCGGCCGCGATGCCCAGCGTCGCCGCCGAGATCGCGCCCGGGAAAAACAGGTCGAACGGAATCCGGTACAGCACACTGTCCGGACGATGGCGCGCCGCGTACTCGCAGTCGTTCAGGGCCTGCACGTCATAGGTGCGGTAGTCCGGCACGAACACGTCCTTGACCAGCACGTCCTTGCTGCCGGTGCCCTGCAGGCCCATCACGTTCCAGGAATCCTGCAGGATCTCGTAGTCGGCGCGCGGCAGCACGAAGTGCATCAGGCGGGTGTATTCGCCGGCCGGGCCGCCGTCCTGTTCGGCCAGCACGCCCAGCACGGCCCAGGTGCAGTGGTCGGTGCCGGAGGAGAACGGCCACTGGCCGTTCAGGATGTAGCCGCCGTCGACGCGGCGCGCGCGGCCGATCGGTGCGTACGGCGACGCGGTCCAGGTGTCGTGGTCTTCGCCCCAGACTTCTTCCTGCATGCGCGGGTCGCCCTGGCCGAACTGGAAGGGGTGCACGCCGACCACCGAGCCGACCCAGCCCAGCGACGAAGCCCGCGAGGCCAGGGCGATCACGGTCTGATAGAACTCGCGCGGGTCGGCCTCGAAGCCGCCGTACTGCTTGGGTTGCAGCATGCGCACCAGGCCGCTATCGCGGATCAGGCGCGCGCCTTCGTCCGTCACGCGGCCCAGTTCGATGCTGGGGACTTCCTGCTCGACGAAGGCGTCGATGTTGCCAATGATGGTTTCTCGTACCGGATGCATGTTGCGCTCCTTGATTCTAGGTCTTGCGATAGGTGTGATGGGCGGTCGGGGCGTCAAGCCTCGTCCAGCTTCAGGGCGGTCAGTTCGGCGTGCTGTCGGCGGTGGCCCCAGCTGCTCGGCTTGTCGTAGGTGCGCGGCGTCCACAGGTCGGGATTCACGTCCATCCCTCCCCAGCCATACTCGAGGCGGAAACAGGACGGCGTGTACATGTAGAACGAGAACATCTGGTCGTTGCTGTGCTTGCCCAGGGTGGTGGTGATCGGGATCTCGCGCTGCAGGCAGATGTCGTGGGCGGTGCCGACGTCGTCGATCGAATTCACCTCGATCATCAGGTGCAGGAAAGCCACCTCGCGGGTCGGCAGCGCGGCGATCGCCAGCGAATGGTGGCGGCCGTTCAGGTGATAGAAGTGCGCCACCAGCGGACCGTCGCGCACCGTGTCCGACGGGTGGAAGCCCATCACGTCGCGGTAGAAGCGGTCGCCCTCGTCCAGGTCCCTCACCGCGAGCACCACGTGGCCCAGGCCCTGGTCGGCGGTGCGAAAGCCCGAGATCGCGCGGCCCGGACGGAAGGCGGCCACGGTATGGTGCAGGCCCCAGCTCAGTTCATGGCGGAAGCCGGAAGGGTCCTTGAACCAGTAGAAGCCCTCGACCTTGCGCTCCGCGCATTCTTCCGGCGTGGCGCGGCATGCCTCGATGCCGTGGGCGTTCACGCGCGCGGTCACTTCCCTGGCCGCGGCCTCGTCCTGCACGCTCCAGCCGATGTAGGCGACCGCATTGCGCTCGCCCGGGTGGATGACGATGCGATGGGCGACTTCGTCCAGGCGCAGGCGCACCGCGCCGTCCGGACCGTGTCCGGCCACCTGCAGGCCCAGCACCTCGGGACCGAAGCGTTCCCATTCCTGGTAAGCGGGCGAACGCACGCCCAGATAGGCAAGCGATTTGATCATTCGCTGTCTCCTCGTTTTGTTGATTTCAGGTTCTGGAATATCCGTTCAGGCCGGGCGCAGCATGGCCCGGCCCTGCCGGCATGCTCAGGCGGCCTGGCGCACCGCGACCGGGTTGCCTTCGATGAAGGACTCGATCACGCGGTTGAATTCCTCGGTATGCTCGAGCTGGACCCAGTGGCCGCAGCGGTTGACCAGGTAGACGCGCGAGTTCGAGATCATGCGCGCCAGCACCAGGGCCGAACTGAAATGCACGGTGCGGTCGTCGCGGCCGTGCATCAACAGGGTCGGGGCCGTAATGGTGGGGACGCGCTGCGTGTCCAGTTTGACCATCGGCTTGCCGTGGCCGCTCTTCCAGCCTTCGATGTGGTCGGGGCGCGCCAGTGCCGCCTTGACGCGTTCGGCCAGCAGCTCGTCGGTCACGTGGCGGGTGTCGAAGGCCATGCCTTCGACGAACTTGCGCATGGTCTCGATCGACGGATTGAAATAGGCCGCTTCCAGGGCCTTCACGCCTTCGCTCAGGCCAGCCGGATCGAAGATGCCCGGCACGCCGGCCGAGGAACCCATGGTGACCAGGTGCGACACCAGCTCCGGGCGCTCGTAGGCCAGGCGGATGCAGGACGAGCCGCCCATCGAGTTGCCCACGAAGGCGGCCTGGGTGATGCCCAGGGCTTCGAGGAATTCCGCCAGGGCGCCGCTGTTGTCGCGCTTGTCGTAGGTGACGGACTGCGACTTGCCCCAGCCGGGCAGGTCGACCGCCAGCACGCGGTACTTGCGCGCCAAGGTAGCGATGTTCGGGTTGTAGTTGCTCCAGGCCGAGGCGCCGGGGCCTCCGCCGTGCACCAGCACCAGCGGATGTCCCTGCCCCGCTTCGTGGTAGTGGATGTCCCAGTTTTTGGTCTTGATGCGCTTGCTGGTGTTTTCTTCGGTCACGATCGCCATGTCTTCCTCCATTGAGCTTCAGGTTCGGTTGTCTTCCGCGCGCCGGACAAGGTGCCGGCTGCGCAGTGGTCGAGACATATTAGCTGAATGTCCGTTCTAGAATCAACATTTTATTTTCGCAAAAGAAAAGGCCGGCATTTGCCGGCCCGGAAGGAGTTAGGGTCGCGCCCACAGGCGCCGCAGTCACGCCTTGGCTTCGGCCGGCTCCGGCTTGCGCCGCTTGCGCGCCGCCTGGGCCGGCAACTGCGCCTGGGCCTGTTCGACCAGGTGCGCCAGGCTGGAAGCCAGCATCGGCCGGAAGGCCTTGATCGTCTCGCCCGAGGCGCCGGCGATCGCATTCCCGTCCTGCAGCGCCAAGGTGAAGCCGCTCAGGCGTTCCGGCAGGCCCGGGTCGTGGGCAAGCAGCGCTTCCGGCAGGGTCTTGCGCCACCAGGACGCGAATTCGGCGCGCTGCAATTGGCGGATGTGCAGGAAGCGCTCGCGCGCCACCTGCTCGCGCACCGACTTTTCGACGCTCAGGATCACGCCCAGGCGCCAGAAGTCGGCGGCATCGTACTGGCGCTCGGTGTCGACGGCGCCGAACAGGCGCTCGATGTGCTGGCCGAAGCTTTCCCCCGTCTGCGGCTGCAGGGTGCTGGCCACCTGGCTGTGCCAGCGCGCATAGCTGGTGTCGATCAGCGCCGCGAGCAGCAGGTCCTTGTTCTCGAAGTGCCAGTACACGCTGCCCACCGGCAGCTCGGCCTTCTTGGCCACCTTGGCCATGGTCGCGCCGCTGTAGCCTTCATCCCGGATCACCTCGAATGCGGCATCGAGGATGCGTTCGCGCGATGCGGCGCTGGTGCGGTGTTCTCCGGAACGGCGGGGGCGGTCGATCATGGACATAGGCAGTGGTATTCGGCTGACAGGAAAGAAAAAATGGTAACACGGGAGATTGCAACATTACCACCGCAAAGGACGCCTGGATTCGCGCGTGCGCCGGATCGAGGCCACAAGCTATGCGGCTTTGCGCATGCTCGCACCGAGCCATGCGGCGAACGCATAGCTGAAATGACCGTTCCCGCGTTGTTCGCTTCCCCTCGATCACAAAAAATAGCGTCATCCGGCGGCGCCTGCGCGTCCCACGTCCCACCCGTCAAGGAAACACATGAACAAACTGCAGCTCTCCGTGGCCATCGGCAATTACGACCGTTGCCGCCCCCTGATCGATGGCGCCGTCCAGATCGACGGCGTCGATCCCGTCTTCATGACGCTGTCGCCGGAAGAGATCTTCTTCCGCGCCTTCCGCGCCGAGGAATTCGACATCTGCGAGCTGTCGCTCTCCAGTTCCACCGTCAAGGCGGCCGCCGGCACTCTGCCCTACGTCGGCGTGCCGGTGTTCCTGTCGCGCGCCTTCCGCCACACCGCGATCTACGTGCGCACCGACCGCATCAAGCGCCCCGAGGACCTGCGCGGCTGCCGCATCGGCCTGCCCGAGTACCAGCTCACCGCCAACGTTTGGGTGCGCTCGATCCTGGAGGACGACTACGGCATCCTGCCGTCCGACGTGACCTGGGTGCGCGGCGGCATCTCGCATGCCGGCCGCCCGGAGAAGATCAAGCTGGCGCTGCCGCCGGACGTGCGCCTGGAAGACGCACCCGAGGGCGAGACCATCTCCAGCCTGCTGGCCAGGGGCGAGATCGACGCCTACGTGGCGCCGCGCGCGCCCGACGTGGAGCCAGGCACGCCGAACATCGGCTGGCTGTTCCCTGACCCGGTGGCCGCCGCCAAGGATTACTTCCGCCGCACCCGCATCTTCCCGATCATGCACATCCTGGGTGTGCGCCGCTCGCTGGCCGAGCAGCATCCGTGGCTGCCGGGCGCCGTGTTCAAGGCCTTCAACCAGTCCAAGCACCTGGCGCTGGAACACCTGGGCGAAACCTCGGCCACCAAGATCACCCTGCCGTTCGCCGAGGAGCGCCTGAAGGAAGCGCGCGAGCTGATGGGCGAGGACTTCTGGTCCTACGGCATCGACGAGAACCGCCACGTGCTGGACAAGTTCTTCGACCACCACCATCGCCAGGGCCTGTCCTCGCGCCGCGTGACGCCGGAGGACCTGTTCCACCCCGGCACCTTCGAATCCTTCAAACTGTGAGGAGCCAGGCATGAGCGAATCCGCCCGCCACCCCTACCCGATCTGGCACGCGGCCCACCTGGCGCCGTTGTGGGACAGCCCGAACGCCCACAAGCCGCCGCCGCCGCCGGCCAGCGCCCATATCTGGCGCTGGAACGAGACCCGTCCGCTGGTCGACCTGGCTTTCCAGGAAACCTCGCCGGCGGCGGTGCAGCGGCGCGTGCTGCAGATGCTCAGCCCGCACGCCGCCTCGCTGGCCGACGAATTCACCTGCGGCAGCGTGCTGGCCGCGCTGCAGTGCCTGCTGCCGGGAGAAACCGCCCGTCCGCACCGCCACACCATGAACGCGCTGCGCTTCCTGCTCGAAGGCGCGGGCGCCGTGACCCTGGTCGACGGCAAGGAATGCCCGATGGCCTTCGGCGACCTGGTGCTCACCCCCGGCATGTGCTGGCACGAGCACCGCCACGACGGCGACGTGCCGGTGGTCTGGCTCGACGTGCTCGACGTGCCGCTGCACCAGCACCTGGGCACCGTGGTGTTCCAGCCCGGCCCGATCGGCGAGGCACCCATCACCATGGTTGACGCCTCCTTCGCCGCGCCCGGCATCGTCCCGGAACAGATCCAGGGACGGCGCGACCACTCGCCGCTGTTCCGCTATCCGTATGCCGACACGGTGCGCGCCCTGCAGCATGCGCCGCGCTCGCCCGACGGCGCGCGCCGGGTGCGCTACGTCAACCCGCTGGACGGCCAGGGGGCCATGCCGATGCTCGACACCGCCATGCTGCAGCTCGACGCCGGCGTGCCGACCCTGCCGGCACGCAGCAACGCCAACCTGGTGTGCACCGTGGTCGAAGGCCATGGCGAGACCCGCATCGGCGAACAGCGCATCGCCTGGGGCCCGCGCGACACCTTCACCCTGCCCCAGCACAACTGGGCGTCGCACCACAGCGAGGGGGGAGCGCGGCTGTTCGTCGTCTCCGACGCCGACGTGCTGCGCCGCCTCGGCCTGCTGAAGGAAGAAATCCAGGCAGCCGCCTGACACGTTTCACTGAAAAGAGATCACCATGAAAATCTGCTGGTACACACAAGAACAACGCGCACAAGCGCAGCTGGGCGCCGTCGTCGACGGCCGTGTCTACGACGTCAGCGCGGCCCTGCAGGCCCTGCCGCCGGCGCGCTACCCGGCGCGACCTGGCGACCTGCTGCTGGCCAACCTCGACCTGGTGCGCGTCGCCATCAACCAGCTGCTCCCTGGCGCCGCCTCGATCCCGGTCGAGCGCGCGCGTTTCCTGAGCCCGGTGGCAAACCCGGGCAAGATCATCGGCGTGCCGGTCAATTATGCCGACCACGTGGCCGAGGCGAACGCCGACCAGGCCACCTTCACCGACCGCTACAAGGGCGAGGTGCGCGAACAGGGCCTGTTCCTGAAGGCGGCCAGCAGCCTGGTCGGTCCCAGCGAGGGCGTGGCCCTGCGCTTCCCGCAGCGCCTGTCGCACCACGAGATGGAGCTCGGGGTCGTGATCGGCAAGACCGCCGCCAATGTCTCCGTCGACGAGGCCCTGGACTACGTGGCCGGCTACGCGATCGCGCTCGACATGACCGTGCGCGGCCCGGAAGACCGCTCGCTGCGCAAGTCGGTCGACAGCTACGCGGTGCTGGGCCCCTGGCTGGTGACCGCCGACGCGGTGGGCGACGCCCAGAAGCTCGACATCCGCCTGGCGGTCAACGGCGAAGTGCGCCAGCAGGCCAACACCGCGGAGATGATCATCGGGATCGCGGAGCAGATCGCCTGGGCGTCCAGCTACTACACCCTGCACCCGGGCGACATCATCATGAGCGGCACCTGCGCCGGCGTCGGCCAGGTCCTGCCGGGCGACGTGATGGAGTGCGAGATCGCCGGCATCGGCGCGATGCGGGTCGACGTACGCGCCGCGCAGGACTGAGCCATGAACGCGGCCCTTCCTTCTTCCGCCGCGACGGGCGCCCGCCTGCAGGTGCGCCTGCAGTCGGTCAGCTACGTCACCCGCGACATCCAGGTGTTCGAGTTCGTATCAACAAGCGGCGCGCTGCCGGCGACCACGCCGGGCGCCCACGTCGACGTCCACCTGGGCAACGGCATCACCCGTTCCTACTCGCTGCTGCAAGCGGATGCTTCTCCCGAGCGCTACCTGGTCGGCGTCAAGCGCGACCCCAACAGCCGCGGCGGCTCGCGCTACATGCACGAGCAGCTGCGCGTCGGCGCCTTGCTGGAACTGTCCGGGCCGCGCAACCACTTCCCGCTGGTGGAGGATGCCGCGCACACGGTCTTGATCGCCGGCGGCATCGGCATCACCCCGATCCTGTGCATGGCCGAGCGCCTGGAAGCACTCGGCGCGTCGTTCGAACTGTGGTACGCCAGCCGCTCGCGCGCCGACCTGGGCTTCCTGCCGGCGCTGGCGCGCTTCGGCGAGCGCGTGCGTCTGCACGTGGACGAGGAAGCGGGCACGGTGCTCGACCTGGTCCCCGTGGTGGCGGCCGCACCGGAGGGCAGCCACTTCTACTGCTGCGGCCCGGCGCCGATGCTGGCCGCCTATGAAGCCGCCACCGCGGACCGTGCGCCGGAAACCGTGCACCTGGAGCGCTTCGGCGCCAGCCAGCCGGTCGCCACTGGCGGTGACGGCTTCGTGGTGCAGCTGGCCAGGAGCGGCGTCGAGCTGCGCGTGCCGGCCGGCGCCACCATCCTGCAGGTGCTGCAGGAGAACGGCGTCGCGGTCGATTCGTCCTGCGAGGCTGGCATCTGCGGCTGCTGCGAGGTCGCCGTGCTGGAAGGCGAAGTGGACCACCGCGACGAAGTCCTGACCGCCTCCCAGCGCGCGTCCAACACCTCGATGATGGTGTGCTGCTCGCGCGCCAGGTGCGAGCGCCTGGTGCTCGACCTGTAGCTCTGCCCGGCCGCAAGCGCGGCCACCAAACTTGCAATTCCTCCTTTACGCCGGGTTCGCCCGGCGTTTTTTTTGGCGTACGCTTCACTTCGCGGCCCGCCACGCTGGCCGCATTCGTAGGGTGGGCGGCTCCACCAAGGACGGCTGCGGCTTGGCACCGCCAGCGCCGCCCACGCGTTCAACCAGCCCATGATCGGCCGCTCCGTCGATTCGCAGCGGCTCGACCGCGTGGGCGGCATCCGCATCGCCACGGAGCCGCGTTCCGGGTGGAGCCGCCCACCCTACGAGCGGCAAGATGATCGGTACAAAAAAAAGGCCCGCTGCAAGCAGCGGGCCATCGTTGACTACACTTCCTTCAGGACGTTCAGCGCACCCCGACCTTGCCGGCCTCGACCGCGGCCAGCGTCGCACGCGCTTCGCGCTCGGCCTCGTTGGCCTCGTCGGTGCCGGCGGTGTACACCGGCAGCTCCTGGTCGAAGCGCTCGGCGCTGAAGAAGTAGGCGATCGCGCTCACCACGCACAGGCCGCCGAAGAACATGGCCACCAGCACCGGATCGGTGCCGCCGCGCATGGCCAGCAGGCCGGAAGCGATCATCGGCGCCAGGCCCGAGCCCAGGGTCGAGGCGATCTGGAAGGTCACCGCGATGCCGCTGTAGCGCACGTCGGCGGCGAACTTCTCGCCCATCCAGGTGTTCACCGGACCGCCCAGCATCGCCTGCACCACCGGCAGCGCCAGCACCAGGGCCAGGGTCAGGGCGCCCAGGCTGCCCTGGTTCACCAAGAGGAAGATCGGCCAGGTCAGCACCGCGCCCAGGATCGCGCCGGTGATCAGGAGCGGACGGCGGCCCAGGCGGTCCGACAGCGCGCCGAAGCACGGCATGGTGAAGATGTGCAGGAAGTTCGCGATCGTCATGGCCAGCAGCGCATCGGTGCGGCTATGGCCCGCCGTGACCGCGTAGTTCAGCAGGAAGGCGGCGCCGAAGGTGGCGAAAGCCAGCGGCGCCAGGCCGCCGATCACCCCCGACAGCACCTGGGCGCGGTTGTGGCGGAACACCGTCACCACCGGCAGCACGCTGACCTTCTTGCCGGAGGCCAGGCGCTTCTTGCGCGCTTCCTCGAACTCCGGGGTTTCGTCCAGCTTCATGCGGATCACGATGCCCAGCACCAGCAGCAGCGCGCTGAGCAGGAATGGAACGCGCCAGCCCCAGGCCAGGAAGTCCTCGTTCGGCAGCTTGGAGAAGCCCATCATCACCATGGTGCCCAGCAGCGCGCCGCTGGGACCGCCCGAGGCGACGATCGAGACCGCCAGACCGCGTCCCTTGGGCTTGGCGTGCTCCATCGACATCAGGGTCGCGCCACCCCACTCGCCGCCGATGGCGAAGCCCTGCACCAGGCGCAGCACCACCAGCAGGATCGGCGCCATCACGCCGATCTGCTGGTAGCTCGGCAGCAGGCCGATGAGCACGCTGGCGCCGCCCATCATCATGAGGGTGATCATCAGGATCTTCTTGCGTCCCAGGCGGTCTCCGTAGTGGCCGAACACCACCGCGCCGAGCGGGCGCGCGAAGTAGCCGGCAGCCAGGGTGGCGAAGGCCGACATCGTGCCCAGCATCGGGTCCATGCTCACGAAGAAGATGTGCGGGAAGACCAGCGCCGCGGCCACGCCGTACAGCAGGAAGTCGTAGTACTCGAGCGTGGTGCCGAGATAGCTCGCGATAACGGCGCGGCGCCGGCTCTTGGCCATGTCGGCCTGGTTGGTGTGGTCAGCCATGATGTATCCGCCTCAGAATGAATCGTATATGAATCGTGCGTTGATCGATGTTGCCGGTAGTCGGGCCACGGCCCGGTTCAGCGGCGGTCCTTGCCGGCTTCCTGTTCCGGCGCCTCGAAGATCGAGGGCAGCATCCGGAAGTCGGACAGCTTGCCCATCGGGGCGCGCATCCTGAGCATCGGCAGGTAGTAGCGGATGTGGGCCAGCAGCAGGATCACGTTCATGTACAGGCACCACACCGCCATGTAGGTGCTGACGATGCGGTCATAGCGCATGTTCAGCGCGATCGAGTTGTGGAACACCATGTACGAGACCGGCAGGGCCACCGCCAGCGCCAGCGGCACGAAGACGTTGAACACCAGGCACAGCCCGACCAGCAGTTCGACCGTCTTGACGAGGTCGAACAGGCCGACCTCGAGCAGCGAGGCGAGCATTACGTTGGAGGGGTGCAGGTTGCCCAGCGGCTGCGGGAAGATCGGCGGATAGCCGAACAGCGACAGCAGGTGGCTGGCGCCGCTGACGATCATCCAGGCGCCGAGCATGATGCGGAAGAAGGTCAATACGAGCTTGCCGACGAACCAGATGTCGAGCTTGTTGGTGGTAGCGGTGTCGGTAGGGACACGGGTTGTGACTGCCATGATGCTTGTCTCCGTTGCGGTTGTTATGGCCGGGCTCAGCCCGGAATCGGCTTGAGCCCGAGGTCGACCTGTTTCGCCAGCGCGCTCGAGGCGCACGACGCGGCGCCGGCGTCCTGGGCGATGGTCTTGCGCCAGACGATGCGCCCGTTCGAGGTGCGGAACATGTCGACCACCTCGCGCGCACCGCCGGCAGCTGCGCCGCCCTCGACGCAGTGGTGCACCACCACGTTCAGGCCCTCGGCCACCACCTGGCGCACGGTCGAGCGCAAGGGCGCCGAGTCGCTGCGGTAAGGCGCTTCCGGCGTCACGTCGACCGTCTTCTTGGTGTAGTACAGCCGCGCCGCTTCGCTCACTTGTCCCTTGCCGTAGGCGGTGTCGAGGTAGCCGGCGACGATTTCGCGCGGCATCTTGCCCACGCCGGGGCCCTTGTCGCCGTACCAGCGCGGATTGAAATGCAGGTCCTGCGCCACGTAGGCGGTCAGGAAGAGTCCGGCCACGATCGAGAGCCGGTTCAGGGTCTTGTCGGTGATCATGCGCCCTGCCTCCCGCGCACGGGCGCCGTCTGTTGGTACATCTGCTGCTTGTTCATGCGTCTGTCTCCTGTCTTGAACATCTTGTTATGGTGGCAAAAATGGGGGACGGCTTGCCGCCAGCACCTAGCGGTCGGCGGCATGCTGCCGGTAAAGCGTCCACAGCGCCGGGCTGTGCTGGCCGAAGCGGCTGCTGCGCAGCGGCGCGGTAAGATCGCGCAGCCGCTCGCGCTCGGCCGGATCCAGCACGTGGACCGCGATGCCCTCGCGCGCCAGCCGGGCCTGGGCCTGGCGTGACTGTTCGCGCACGGCGCGGCGCTGCACGCGCGCGGCCTCGCGCGCCGCTGCCGCCACGATGGCCTGCTGCGCCGGCGTCAGGCTGCGCCAGGCGGCGGGCTTGGCCACCAGCACCAGCGCGCCGTAGGAATGATTGGTCAGGGTGAGCGAGGACTGCAGCTCGTGCAGGCCGCCGGCGAGGATCTGGGACATGAAGTTCTCCTGGGCCGTGACGCGGCCGATGCGCAGGGCTGCGTGCAGTTCCGGGTAGGCCAGCGGCACCGGCTCGGCGCCCATGGCGCGCGCACTCTCGATGAAGACCGGTTCATCGATCACCCGCATCCTCAGGCCGCGTAGCTCGTCGGCCCGCTGGATCGGGGCGCCGGCGCTGGTGATCTGGCGAAAGCCGTTTTCCCACCAGCTTAGTGCGACCAGGCCGGCACTTGGCGCCTGCGCCAGCAGGGCGTCGCCGAAGGGGCCGTCGAGCAGGGCGTCGGCCTCGGCCTCGTCGCGCACCAGGTAGGGCAAGTCGAGCAGCCCGAAGTCGGGCGCCAGCGGCGCCAGGCCGGTCGCGGCAACCAGCATCAGGTCCGGGGTGCCGGGCGCGCCGGCGCGCAGCGCCGCGATCTGCTGCGCCGGGGTGCCGGACACGGCGTCGCTACGCACCGTTACGCGCAGGGCGCCGCCGGCAGCGCTCCCTACCTGCTGCGCGAAATGGCGCATACCCTGGCGCACCGGGTGGTCGTCAGGCAGGTAGTCGCGGTAATCGGCGATCGCCAGTTCGCGCACTGGAGCTGGCGCGCCCTCTTCCGCCGCGGCGGCGGCCGGCGCTGCGAGCAGGGCCGACAGCGCGGCCGCTCCCAGCAGGCGGCCGGCACGCTGTTCCAGCGCCCGCGCCGCCGTGGCGGCGCGCTTGAAATGTGTCCCCAGCATGAGTCTTGCCTTAATACTGTTTCTGGAGATTATCATACCTACCCATCCTGCATTCAATGCCGCCGACGAAATGTCAGCTATGTGTCTGACGCATAAAGGCGCGCTGGGCAGGTGCCCGGCGCGCGCCAGCAGCGGCGCTAGCCGATCGCCAGCGCCGCGTTGAGGGCCGCGACGCTCGGTTCCGCTTCCAGCTTCAGGTAGCGTGCCATCAGGCGCTCGGCCTGCGGGCGCGGCATGCGCGCCGCGTCGGTACACTCGAACACCTTCTTCCGGTACTCGCCCGGCGTCATCGGGTTCTTCGGGTCGCCCTTGGCGAACTTGACCAGCTTCTGGTGCGTCTGCCCGGCGCGGGTCGTCAGTTCCAGGCGCACGAAACCGGGGCCGCCGTCGGGCCGCACCAGGCTCTTGTCCTCCACCGTGGTCATGCGCGCCGCCAGCGCCAGCAGGTCGGCGCGCCGCAAGGCGGCCTCGCTGAAGTGGCGCAGGCCGACGTCGCCGTCCTGGATCGCCGCCGCCACCATCCACGGATTGCTGAACTGGGCTTCGACGATGGTCCGCGGCTTGCGCTTCTTCTCGATCGGCGCGCCCAGCAGCATCATCTCGGCCGGCGGGCTGTAGATCGTGACCGCCTCCACGTCACCGGGACGGATGCCGTGGGCCTTGACCAGCTCCAGCGTCCCGTCGATGGCGACGTGGCCGCCGCGGCAGGACGGATAGGGCTTGGGCGCGATGTCGGTTCCTGCAAAACGGGTGCCGAGGCCGCCCAGCAGCGCCTCTTCCGAATACTTGCCGCCGTGGTACTGCTTGAACAGGCCCTTGACGCCCTGCAGCACCCGGTCCGAGCCGATCACGCCTGCCTTCGCCAGGCGCGCCGACATGATCCCCCCATAGGCCGCGAACCCGGAACCGAGGCGCTTGGCATGGGTGCCGTCGACGCTGGCCTGGGCATTGCCCGACAGCTGGTGGTAGGCCAGGCCCACCGCCGACACGGCCTGCGCGTGGTTTGACCCCAGCAGGCGCGCGGCCACCATCGCGGCGGCCAGGTAGCCGTACATCGGGGTCGGGTCCCAGCCCACGATGAAGGGCGAGACGCCGGGCGAGCCGGCGCGCGACAGGCGGCAGGCCGCATCGGTGCCGGCCGCCACCGCGGCGATCAGCTCGCGGCCGTCGATCCGGCGCCCGCCGGCGGCGGCCAGGTCGGCCACCGCCAGCGCCACCGGAATGGTGACGCAGGAGGCATGGAGCAGCGAGGGTTCATAGGTATCGTCGAATTCCAGCGCCGCGGCCATGGCCGCGTTCAGGCGCGCCGCCGCTTCCGCCGGCAAGCGGGTGCGGGTGCCCAGCACCAGGCTCTCGCCCTTGCCGCCGCTGTCGCGGCTCCAGGCGTGCAGCTGGCGGATGCCGTCGGCGTCGAGCGCCGGCAGGGTCACCGCCACGGTGTCCAGGATCTGGGTGCGGGTGGCCGCCACCACCTCCGGCGGCAGCGCCTCGAAGCGCGTGTCCAGGCAGTGCGCGACCAGGGCGTGGATCGCGTCAAGCCCCGGCATCGGGACCGGCGCGGCGCCGGCGCCGGGCGCGCCCGCGGCCTGCCCGGCCTCGAGGAAGGCCCAGGCCGGGGCGGACGCCATCAGGGCCGACAGCCCCACGAATTTCCTGCGGCTCGTTTGCATCATCGTCTCCTTTGTTGTGCTTGTCGATGAAACGGCCGGCTCAGTGCCCGCGCTTGCGGTCACGGATCAGCATCCAGATCAGGCCGCCCCACGAAGTCGCGAAGGCCACCAGGTCATAGTTGCGGATCGGGCGGAACTCGGCGTAGAACAGGCCGGTCGAGCCGATGTAGGCGGCGGCCGTCAGCAGCACGCAGGCGAGGACGGCGATCCATTGGGACTTGTTCATCAGTGCACCTCCTGGGCGATGGGAGCGGAACGGAGTTTCGGTTCGTCGGCGATGCGGCCGCCGACGATCGGACGATAGGCGCGCGCACCGTCCCACAGCCACAGCGGCTCGAGCTTCGGTCGCAGCACGGCGGCCATCCAGCCGCTGTAGGCCAGCAGCAGCACGCCATTCAGGAACAGCTCCTGCGGGCCGGTGAACAGCTGGCGCGGGGTGGCGACGATGAAGGTGTTCAGCCAGAAGATGTTGACCGAGGCCGGCATCTCCAGGATCAGGCCGAGCAGCGTGAAGCGATTCGTCAGGATCAGGGCGCCGGTGATGATCTCCAGATACTTGATCATCTGGTAGAGGTAGATGTTGGCGTTGGCCTGCACCCATTCGCCGCCGACGCCGGGAATCTCGGGTACGTAGCCGGTCACCGCATAGCGGATGCCGGAGAACAGCAAATGGGCGCCGAAATACAGGCGCAGCCAGTGGACGATGTAATACCAGGGGGACTGCTTGGACATGTCGACTCCTCGGTTGTGAACCACGATGGTCCAGGCGCGCGCGGCGCCCGGTGCTGCACTGCGATCAGAAGCGCCAGGTCAGGCCGGCCGTGACGGCATCGACCGACTCGCCGGCGCGCGGGCGCGGGCTCTGGAACACCGGGAAGCGCGCCGCGCCGTCCTGCGACAGGTGGGTCACGGCGGCCATCAGCATCAGGCGGCGGCTCACCTCATAGGTGTAGGCCACGCCGTAGTTCTTGGCGTCGCTGTCGGCGGCGCCGCTCGAGTACAGTCCATAGGTCATGCGCACGGTGCCGCGCGCCGAAACCGGAATCGCCACGCCGAACAGGCGCGCGGTTTCGCTGTTGCCGTTCATGATCCCGCCGCCGGCGCGCCGGGTCGGGTCGGTGGCGTCGCGCCGGATGTAGCTGAAATAAGGGTGCACCGGGCCGGCCTGGTACTTGGCGCCGAAGGCGAGCTCCTGGTTCGACTCGGTGGCCAGCACCGCGCCGCTGCCGCTGGTGGCGCCCGCCTTCACGTACAGCAGGCCGAGCTGCAGCGGGCCGGCGACGTAGTCGAGTCCGGCCTCGACCAGGCTGGCCTGGGTGGCCACACCTTCGTTCGGGCTGTACGACAGGCGCCCCTGCACGCCGGACACGCGCGGCGAGGTGTAGCCGATGGTGTTCTCGGTGCGCGCGGTCGGGTTGATCAGGAAGCCGGTCGGCGCGCCGGTGCCGGAAGCGACGCCCGGCGCCGCCGAGCCGAGGGTGGTGATCACGCCCCAGGCATCCATGGCCGGCAGCAGCATCGGGTCGTAACTCGGGAAGAAGTCATAGGTCGGGCCCTGCTGGCGGCCCAGGCGCAGCGAACCGAAGTCGCGGTGCTCGATCTCGACATAGGCCTGGCGGCCGAACACGCGGTTCGGATTGCCGTTGGTCGAGCTCGGGGTGCCGGTGTCCAGGTTGACGCCGGCCTCGAGGCGGCCGTTCACGGTCCAGCCCCCGCCCAGACTTTCGCTGGCCAGGAAGCCCAGGCGCGAACCGGAACCGCCGGCATGCATCGCGGTCTTCGACTCGCCCGAGGTGCGGTAGCGCGCCAGCGAGATGTCGGCCACGCCGTAGATTTTCAGGCTGCTTCCGGCTGCCTGCGGTTGCGCCGCCGGGGCTTCCTGCGCCAGGGATACGGCCGATGCGCACAGGGCGGTCATGCCGGCTACAAACTTCTTCATACTGTCTCCATTCTTGTCATGTCGGGGCGGCGTTCCGGCGGCGCAATGCCGGCCGGGGTGCCGCCCCTGCGGGTTGTCGCGCCCATCGGCGTGGGCTTTCGGGTGCGACCAAACGTGAAGCGAAAGCGGGTAGGTCGAAAGCTGCACGATGCGGACAGCCTGGCGCCGCATCGGTATTTACCAGAAATTAATTCTGGAAGTTACGTTCTAGAGTTTTCCATATTGTACTGCCGTGACGCAAGTTGAAACCCTGCATCGCTGCTATACGCTTTTTGCATCGTTCGCCGCGCGGGCGCCCTGCCCCGGCGCGGCGAACGAATTCAGGCCGCGGCCTGCGCCGGAGCGCGCGCCTTGAGCATGTCGAGCGCGACGTCCACGATCATGTCTTCCTGGCCACCCACCATGCGGCGCTTGCCCAGTTCGACCAGGATGTCGAAGGCCGGGATGCCGTACTTGTTCGAGGCCGCTTCCGCATGGCGCAGGAAGCTCGAGTACACGCCGGCATAGCCCAGCGCCAGGGTTTCGCGGTCGACCCGCACCGGACGCTCCTGCAGCGGACGCACGATGTCCTCGGCGGCGTCGATCAGGCCCTTGACGTCGCAGCCGTGCTTCAGGCCCATGCGGTCGGCGGCGGCGATGAACACTTCCAGCGGCGCATTGCCGGCGCCGGCGCCCATGCCGGTCAGGCTGGCGTCGATGCGGTCGCAGCCGTTCTCCAGCGCCACCAGCGAGTTGGCCACGCCCAGGCTCAGGTTGTGGTGGGCGTGCATGCCGGTCTGGGTTTCGGGCTTGAGCACCTCCTTGAAGGCCCTGAAGCGCGCCGCGATGTCCCACATGTTCATCGCCCCGCCCGAATCCACCACGTAGACGCACTGGGCGCCGTAGCTTTCCATCAGCTTGGCCTGCTGTGCCAGTCCTTCGGGGCTGTTCATGTGGCTCATCATCAGGAAGCCCACCGTGTCCATGCCCAGTTCGCGCGCATACTCGATGTGCTGGCGCGAGATGTCGGCCTCGGTGCAGTGGGTGGCCACGCGCACCACGCGCGCGCCGGCGTCGTAGGCGTTCTTCAGGTCGTGGATGGTGCCGATGCCCGGCAACAGCAGGGTGGCCACCTTGGCGTGGCTGAGGTTTTCCGCCACCGCGGCGATCCATTCCAGGTCGGTATGGGCGCCGAAGCCGTAGTTGAAGCTGGAGCCGCGCAGGCCGTCGCCGTGCGCGACCTCGATCGAATCCACCTTGGCGGCGTCGAGGGCGCGCGCGATGCGCACCGCATCTTCGATCGAATACTGGTGGCGCACCGCATGCATGCCGTCGCGCAGGGTGACGTCGGAGACGTAGATTTTCTTGTCGTGCTCAAACATGGTGATCTCCTTCAGGCTGCCAGCGCGGGCGCCGACATGCCGGCGGCGATGCGCTCGGCGGTCGCCATCGCGGCGCTGGTCATGATGTCGAGGTTGCCCGCATAGGCCGGCAGGTAGTGGGCGGCGCCTTCGACCTCGAGGAAGATCGAGACCTTCAGGCCGGCCTGGCGGCCGATGCCCGGCACGTTCGGCGCATTCTCCGGGCCGAAGCGCTCGAACTGCACCTCCTGCTTGAGGCGGTAGCCGGGCACGTAGGCGGCGACGTCGTCCGCCATCCGGCGCACCGAGGCGCGGATCGCTTCCTGGTCGGCGTCCAGCGCCGCCAGGCAGTACACGGTGTCGCGCATGATCAGCGGCGGCTCAGCCGGGTTCATGATGATGATCGCCTTGCCCTGGCCTGCGCCACCCACTTCGACGATGGCGCGCGAGGTGGTCTCGGTGAACTCGTCGATGTTGGCGCGGGTGCCGGGGCCGGCCGACTTGCTGGCGATCGAGGCGACGATCTCGGCATAGTGAACCGGGGCGACGCGGGCCACCGCCGCCACCATCGGGATGGTGGCCTGGCCGCCGCAGGTGACCATGTTGACGTTCGGCGCCGCCAGGCAGTTTTCCGCGTTCACCACCGGGATGCAGTACGGCCCGATCGCGGCCGGGGTCAGGTCGACCATGCGCAGGCCGGGTTTCAGGCCGCGCAGGAAGGCGTCGTTCTTCACGTGGGCGCCGGCCGAGGTGGCGTCGAACACGATGTCGATCTCGCCGAACACCGGCAGGCGCGCCAGGCCCTCCACGCCTTCGTGGGTGACCGCCACGCCCATGCGCGCGGCGCGCGCCAGGCCGTCCGAGGCCGGGTCGATGCCGACCATGGCGCCCATCTCGATGTGCTTGCCGTGGCGCAGGATCTTGATCATCAGGTCGGTGCCGATGTTGCCGGGGCCGATGATGGCTACCTTTTTCTTCGCTTGTGTCATGCTGCTTTCCTTATTGTCCGAACACCGCGCGCACCTCGCCGAGGCCGCCGATCTGGGCGACGAAGCGGTCGCCCGGGCTGACTGCCACCATCGGGCCGAGCGCGCCCGTGAGCAGCACTTCGCCGGCGCGCAGCGGCGTGCCGACCCGTACCATCATGTCGGCCAGCCACACGGCCGCGTTGAGCGGATTGGCCAGGCAGGCCGCGCCGCTGCCGCTCGACACCATCTCGCCGCGCCGTTCCATGGTCATGGCGCAGCCGGCCAGGTCGAACTGGCCCAGGGTCACCGGACGCGAGCCGAGCACGAACAGGCTCGAGGACGCGTTGTCGGCCACCGTGTCGAGCAGGCGGATGTTCCAGTTCTCGATGCGGCTGCCCACCACCTCGATCGCCGGCAAGGCATAGGCCACCGCCGAAATCAGGTCGGCGAAGGTATGGCGCTCGTGGGTCAGGTCGCGCTCGAGCACCAGCGCGATTTCCGCCTCCACCTTGGGCTGCAGGGTGCGCGCCAGGGGAATCTCCTCGCCGTCGCCGTAGGCCATGTCGGCGAACAGCATGCCGAAGTCGGGCGAATCGACGCCGAGCTGCTGCTGCACGGCGTGCGAGGTCAGGCCGATCTTGCGGCCGACGATGCGCGCGCCCTGGTTGATCCGGCGCTGGGCATTGAGTTGCTGGATGGCGTAGGCGCAGGCCACCGGGTCGGCGTCGCCCGCGGCTTCCAGGATGCGCTCGCGCAGCGGTGCGATAGGCGCGCCCTGCTCTTCGGCCGTGCGCAGCAGGCCGGCGATCTCGCTGATGTGTTGCTGGTTCATGCTGTGTCTCCAGTTGTAGGGTGGGCGGGTTTCCCGCCCACGCGGTGATAGTTAGAAGCAAGATCATCCGGAACGAAGCCGGAGCCGATAACGATCACCGCGTGGGCGGACAAGCCGCCCACCCTACGGGTTAAAGTGGCAGGCCGCACTGTCGGTCCCTCGGTGTCTAGCCGAGGCCGAATTCGGCGCGGATCGCCGCATCGTGCTCGCCGAGGACCGGCGCCGGGCGCGTGGTCGGCCCGCGCGCGCCGTCGATGGTGAGCGGACGGTGGATCGCCGTCAGGGGCCCGTGCTCGGGATGCGCCGTCTGGTAGAAGGTGCCGGCCTGACGCACCTGGGGATCCTCCATCACTTCGGGAATGGTGTTGACCGGCGCGAAGGGCACGTCGCTCCCCTGCAGTCGCGCGCACCACTCGTCCCGGGTGCGGGTGCGGAAGGTGGCGGCCACCTCGCCGTTCAGCGCCGCGTAATTACGGGTGCGCAGCTCCGGGCTCGCGAAGCGCGCGTCATCCAGCAGGTCGGGGCGCTCGATGACGGCCACGAAGGCCTGCCAGAACTTCTCGACCGAGGACAGGTGCACCGTCACCAGGCGCTCGTCGGCGCAGGCAAAGGCGTGCGACTGCGAGATCGCGACCCGGGTCTGCGGGCCGGGCGCCGCGCCCAGGCGGGTGTACTGGGCGAAGCCCTCGGGCGAGAACGCGATCGAGGCTTCCAGCATGCTGACTTCCACGCGCGCGCCCTTGCCGCTCTTTTCCCGCCCCATCAGGGCGCCCAGGATGCCGTAGGCGGCGTACATGCCGGTGACATTGTCGGAGATGGTTGGGCCGTTCATGCCTGGCTGGGCCGGGTCCAGCATCAGGCTGGCCAGGCCCGACAGGCCGAGCGCCACCGCGTCGTAGCAGGGCCGGTCGCGGTAGGGTCCCTCGGCGCCGAAGCCGGTGATCGAGCACCACACCAGGCGCGGGTTGATCTCGTCCAGCGCCGCTTGGGTGAGGCCCAGGCGCGCCATCACGCCGGGACGGTAGTTTTCCAGCAGCACGTCGGCGCGCGCCAGCAGCAGCTGCAGGTCGGTTTTGCCCGCCTCGGTCTGCAGGTCGAGCTGGATGCTTTCCTTGTTGCGGTTGTAGGAGGCGAAGTGGGGGCTGTACAGCTTGCCCGCGTGGCGGCGGAACGGGTCGCCGCCGTTCGGGTGCTCGACCTTGATGACGCGCGCGCCGAGGTCGGCCAGCATCATGCCTGCCAGCGGCGCGGTCAGGACCGTGCCCAGTTCGATGACGAGGATGCCCTCGAGTGGATGCTTCATGGGGGCTCCTTCAGGCGTATTGTTTCAGGATCTGGCGCGCCAGCGTGGTGCGCAGCACCTCGGTCGGGCCTTCGGTGATGCGGTAGCTGCGCAGGTCGCGCCAGAAGCGCTCGATCGGGGTGTCCTCGGTCAGGCCCATGCCGCCGTGCAGCTGCATGCAGGCGTCGATGATGCGCCAGCCGGCCTCCACGCCGAAGGTCTTGATCATGAAGGTCTCCATGCGGGCATCGATGCCGGCGTCGGTCTTGCGCGCCGCGTCGTACACCAGCATGCGGGTGCAATACAGCTCGGTGAAGGCGTCGGCGATCATCCACTGCACGCCCTGGCGCTCGGCCAGCACCTGGCCGAAGGTCTTGCGCTGGTGCGCGTATTCGGCGGTCAGGTCGAGGCAGCGCGCCGCGGCGCCGCAGGCGTGCGCGCCCTGGCGCACGCGCCCGTAGTTGATGTAGCCCTGGGCCAGCGCGAAGCCGCGCCCCTCCTCGCCCACCAGGTTCTCGAACGGCACCAGCACGTCTTCGAAACTGAGTTCGCTGGGCGCGTCGCCCATGAGGGTCTTCTCGGAACTGGCCAGGGTCACGCCGGGAGCGTCGAGGTCGACCAGGAAGCAGGAAATGCCGCCGCGCGCGCCCTTCTCCGGATCGGTCACCGCCATCACGATGGCGAAGTCGGCCACCGCCGCGCGCGTGATGTAGCGCTTGACGCCGTTCAGGCGCCAGCCTGACTCAAGGCGCACGGCGCGGGTGCGCATCATCGACGGGTCGGAGCCGGCGTCCGGCTCGGTCTGGGCGAAGCAGGACCGCTTGCTGCCATCGAGCACCGGGTCGAGGTAGCGCTTGCGCTGCTCCGGGTCCAGGCCGAGCAGGATCGGGCCGACCATCGGGCCGAAGATGCCGTGGTCGCGCACCCAGGAGGCGACCGTGCTGCGGCCGACCTCTTCCCAGAACACCGCCAGCGCCAGCAGCGGCAGGCCCTGGCCGCCGAATTCCTCGGGGATGTCCATCAGCCAGAAGCCGGCCTGCCTGGCGCGTTCGCGCAGGCTTGCTGCCTGCTCCGGCGGCAGCATGCCGTTGGCGCCGACGGCGTGTTCGAGCGGGATCAGTTCGCGCTCGACGAAACGGCGGATCGAGTCGCGGAACTGGAGCAGCTCCTCGGGGAGCGATTCGTGAGGGATCAGGTCGAGCATATCAGGCCGCTTCCTGTCCCGGCTGCACCGGCAGCGCGTCAGCGTCCTGCAGCGAACGCCAGGCCTTGGTCGGCTGGCCGGCTTCGATCAGTTCCAGCTCGCGGAAGAACAGCTTGCGCAGGGTGACGATGCCGAGGTCCGAACGGCCCAGGATCTCGTCCTCGCGCGCGGTGACGCGGGCCTGGCCGCGGATCGACAGGTAGTCCTGGGCGGCGGTCAGGCCGACAAAGATGTCGTCCGGGTTCTTCCATTCGCGCGAGGCGAACAGCTCGTCGTGGTGCTCGGCCGGGTCGTACTTGCCGTACTTGGCAAAGTAATCGGTGAAGCGCTGGCGCGCTTCTTCGCTGGCGCCCGGCGCCTGGCCGTAGATCATGAAGCGGGTGGTGTTCAGGTCGTCGTTCGGGATCATCCACACGAACACGTCGATCCACGGGTCGTCCGGGGTCAGGCCGGGCACCGTCACGTGGTTGTTGTTCGGGAAGGTCCAGTCGCTGACGCGCACGTTGCTCTCGGAGCGCTTGGCGGTCTGGCGGATGCCGGCCGAGGTCTCCTCGTAGGACAGCTCGGGGATCGCGCCGGTGACGGCCGCGCCGAAGGGGCCGACGGTGAGCGCCATGTGGACGAAGCTCACGTGCACGGCGTCGAGCGAGTTCTCGACCTGCTGGAACCAGTTATTGTCCCAGCGCTCGCGGCCGTTGGCAACCAGGGTGCCTTCGCGCTCGAGGCGCAGTTTGCGCGGCAGGTCGAATTCGGGCGCCTCTCCCTCGCCCATGTAGGCGAACACCAGGCCCATGTACTCGCGCACCGGGTAGCCGGGAATTTTCGTGCGCGGCATGCCGTTGTTGGCTTCGGCCGGACGCTTGGTGCAGCCGCCGCTGCCGTCGAACTGCCAGCCGTGGTAGATGCAGCGGATTTCCTCGCCGACCACCCAGCCGGTGTGCAGCAGGGTGCGGCGGTGCGCGCAGCGTCCTCCCACCAGGTGCAGGGCGCCGCTCTCGCCGCGGTACAGGGTCAGTTCCTCGCCCATGATCAGGAGCGGAATGGCGGCGCCGGCGGCGACGTCCTCGGCCAGCGCGACCGGCTGCCAGAACTGGCGCAGCAGGCGGCCCATCGGCTTGCAGCGGCTGGTTTCGGTGAGTTTCCTGAATTGTTGGGCGCGCTCTTCGCGACGCTGGTCCTGGATGGTGTCCATGTGGGTCTCCGGAGGTTTTCTTAAGAACGGTCGATCGGTTGGCCGAGCAGCTCGGTCAGGAGTTCCTGCTCTTCGCCATAGCGGGTCACGCGGGTGGCGCGGGCGTAGTCGTTGATGTCGAGCGGGTCGTGTTTGCCCGGGGTCCAGGTCGGGTACTTGTGGCGCAGGCCGGCGTCCACCGCCATGTCGGAACCGGTCATGCAGGACGATTCGTCCGAGGCCAGGAACACGGCGGCCCAGGCCAGGTCGGCCGCGCGCGGGAAGCGCCGCAGCGGCAGCTGGTCCAGGTATTCCTGGCGCGAGTAGAAGCCGCGCCGCTCGGGCTGGACCCAGTTCGGGTCGAACATCTCGTCGCGCATGGTGGTCCAGAGCTGGTGCTCCATCGAGCACGGCGTGATGGTATTGACGCGGATGCCGTGGTGGGCCAGGTCCATCGCCGCGGAACGGGCGAAGTTCAGGAGGCCCGCCTTGGCCGCGCAGTACGAGGCGCCGTCGGCCTCGCCGAAATGGGCGGCGGTAGACATCACGTGGATGATGCTGCCGCGGGCGCCGCAGGCCAGCATGGCGCGCGCGCCGTGCTGGGTGGCGAGCAGGCCGGCGGTGGCGAAGCTGGCGACCGAGTCGTCCCAGTCGTCGCGCTTCATGTTCAGCACGTCGTCCCAGTGCACCCGGCCGGCCATGTTGACCACGATGTCGAGGCGCCCGTAGCGTTCGACGGTGGCGGCGACGATGCGCCCGACGTCTTCGTCGCGGCGCGCGTCGCCGGCCATGCCGAAGGCTTCCCAGCCGCGTTCGCGGATGAAGTCGGCAGCCGCGGCGGCCGCTTCTTCCTTGACGTCGGTGACGCAGACCCGGGCGCCTTCGCGCGCCAGGAAGTGGGCGATGGTGCCGCCGATGTTCGGCCCGGCGCCGAACACGATCGCGACCTTGTTCTTCAATCTGTCCATGGTTTCTACTTGTCTCCAGGTGGTGCGCAGCATTTTTCCGGCTGCCAACGTCGACCATTGTTAGCCCTGCGCCAGCCCGGTACAAGTCGAAACCCTTCAAGGCTACTATGCAGAATCTGCAACGCTCGCTGGCTGCCGCGCACATCGTGCAATTAATTTCTTGAATAATCGTTCTAGAACGATATAATCAGGAAAACGGTCGACCGTCCCGCATGGGCGGCGCCGGCAGAATCTTCCACAAAGACAGCGAGACATTTATGCAAGCCCCAACTTCCGCACGGCAGATCGACGGCGCCCGCTTCCGCGAGGTGCTCGGCAGCTATCCGACCGGCGTCGCCATCGTCACCTGCATCGACGACACCGGCGTCCCCGCCGCCATGGTGATCGGCACCTTCACCTCGGTGTCGCTCGAGCCGCCGCTGATCGGCTACCTGCCGATGAAGACCTCGCGCACCTTCGCGCGCATGCGCGGCGCGGCCACCTTCTGCGTGAATATCCTGGCGGCCGACCAGGAAGCCGTGTGCCAGCACTTCGCTTCCAGCGCGGAAGACAAGTTCGCCGGCCTGGCCTGGCACTCGAGCCCGGCCGGCAATCCGGTGATCGACGGCGTGGTGGCCTGGATCGACTGCGACTACGCCAGCGTGACCGAGGTGGGCGACCATTACATGGTGCTGGGCGGGGTGCTCGACATGGCCCTGGTGCGCGACACCGCCCCGCTGCTGTTCTTCCAGCGCGGCTACGGGCGCTTTTCGCCGGGACCGCTGGTGGCGCAGGCCGAGCGCGAGACCATCGAGGCGGTGCAGTTGGCCGAGATCGGCCGCGACGAGATGGAGGCGGTGGCCGCCGAGCTGGGCGCCGAATGCAGCCTGGTGGCGGCGGTCGGCGGCGACGTCGTCTACGTCGCGACCGAGAACCGCTCGCCGCAGTTCCGCCTGCGCAGTCGGCTCGGCCTGCGGGTGCCCTGCGCGCCGCCGCTCGGGCCGCTGTTCGTGGGCAGCCACGGCGCGCCCGGCGAAGGCGAGTGGATCCGCCGCCTCGGACGTCCGGACCAGGAAACGGTGGACGCCGCCCTGAGCCAGCTGGAGCGGGTGCGCGCGCGCGGCTGGTCGATCGCCCTACAGGGACCCGACGACGGCGACAGCCTGGAAGAACTGGTGGCCCTGTACTCGGACCGCCACCGCACCCCCGGTCAGGAGCGGCGCCTGCTGGCTGCGGCCAAGGCGCGCGCCGGCCTGCACGAGCCGGCCGAACTGCCGCCGGACGCCAGCTATGACCTGCGCCACCTGTCGGTGCCGGTGCGCGACGGCGCCGGTCAGGTGCTCCTGGTGCTGCGCCTGAGCGCCCTGCCGCCCGGCGCCAGCCTGCAGCAGGTACAGGGCTGGCTCGGACGCCTGCAGGAATCGGCGGCGCGCCTCGAGCAGTCCATCGCCGCGCGCCGCGCCCGCTGCGCATTCGACCGCGCGGCCTGAGTCCACCCACATCGAGACTGCCGAGACAGCATGGAAATCACGCAAATACGCCATTTCGTCCGCATCGCGGAAACCGGCAGCTACATCAAGGCCGCCGACCTGCTCGACATGGGCCAGTCGACCCTGAGCCGCCAGGTGCGCGCGCTCGAGGTCGAGCTGCGCGCCAGCCTGTTCTACCGGCACGGGCGCGGCGTCATGCTCACCGAGGCCGGCAAGAAGTTCCTGGAGTACGCGCGCGGCGTGCTGCACCTGATGGACTCGGCCGCGATCGCGGTGCGCGATTCGGAGTCGGCGTTTTCGGGCCAGCTCACGATCGGCATGACGCCCAGCATCGGGCGGGCCTGCATCCCCACTCTGCTGCCGCGCCTGGCCGAGCTGTACCCGCGCGCGGCGATCAGCGTGGTCGAAGGCCTGTCCGGCGCGCTCTACGATGCCGTGCTGCTGGGGCAGCTCGACTTCGCCCTGCTGTACAACCCGGCCGCCTCGCCCAACATCCGGATCTCGCCGATCGTGTCCGAGCCCCTGTACCTGATCGGCGCGGCGCCGGTGGGCGAGGCCCAGGACCAGGTCACCCTGGCCGCCGTCGCGGCGCTGCCGCTGATCCTGCCGCACGGGAACCACTCGGTGCGGGTGGCGGTCGAATCGGCCGCCGCGCGCCTGGGCCTCGGCGTGAACCTGGCCCTGCAGGTCGACTCCACCTATTCGACAATGGAGCTGGTGGCGCAGGGCATGGGGTATTCGATCATGCCGCGCCTGGTGGGACGGGGCGCCGGCCTGCCGGCCCTGTCCTGGCAGAAGATCGAGCAGCCGGCCCTGGACACCACGCTGTGCATGGTGCAGCTGGCGCAGCAGCCGAGCAATCCGCTGGTGAGCGCGGCGGCCGAGGTGGTGCGCGGCAGCCTGGGAGGGCTGCTCGCCACCTGAACGTCCGGCGCGGGCCGCTAGCCGGCCCAGTCGGAAAACAGCGAGGCGATGGTCTGGCGCAGCCAGCGGTTCGAAACGTCGGCATGGTAGCGCTCATGCCAGTGCTGCTTGACCTGGAAGCGCGGCAGCTCGACCGGCACCGGCAGCGCGCGCACCGCTTCGCTTCCCGCCACCTCGGCCGCGTAGCGGTAAGGCACGATCGCCAGCAGCTCGGTCTGCGCCACGATGCGCGCCACCCCCAGGAAGCTGGGCAGCTTGAGCGCGATGCGGCGCTCGATCCCCTCCTCCGCCAGCACCTTGTCGACGATCGCATGGCCGGTGCCCGAGGTCAGCACGCGCACGTGCGCTTCCTCGCGTAGTGCATCACGGGTGAGCGCCTCCTTGACGCGCGGGTGCGCGGCCGCCGCCAGGCACACGAAATGCTGGTCGAACAGCACCTGCTGGTAGAAGCCGGCCTCCAGGTGCGGCATGAAGCCGACCGCCAGGTCGACGCTGCCGTCGGCCAGCTCGGCCGGGCTGTCCGGTGAAATCTTGGCGATCTGCAGGCGGATGCCGGGGCCGACTTCGCGCAGGTGGTTCAGCAGGCGCGGCAACAGCACCACCTCGCTGATGTCGGTCATGCAGATGCGGAACTCGCGCGTGCTGGCGGCCGGGTCGAAGGCCGGCTGGTCGGCCAGCGCATGCTGCAGCGCCTGCAGCGCCTGGCGCACGTCGGCAATCGCGTTCTGCGCGCGCGGCGTGGGCAGCATGCCTTTCGCAGTCCGGCTGAACAGACGGTCGTTGAAATGCTCGCGCAGGCGCGCCAGCCCGACGCTGACCGTCGACTGCGGCAGGCCGAGGTTGCTTGCTGCCCGGGTCACGTTGCCGGTCTTGTAGATCTCGTCGAAGATCGACAGCAGGTCGAGATCGAATCCCATTCCAACTCCTTCTATTAGAAAACATGATCATCATAATTAAGCTCCATCAGTTTCTCAAATAAAGATCGCAAGGCACACTGGCGGCATCGAAAAAAACACAGGAGACCGCCATGAATCGCAGCGATTCACCCCTGCCTTCCGTCATCGTCGCCGGCGCCGGCATCGGCGGCATCGCCGCCGCGCTGGCACTGTCGCAGCTCGGCCTGCGCGTGACCGTGCTGGAGCAGGCCCCCGAACTGGGCGAGATCGGTGCCGGGCTGCAGCTCGGGCCCAACGCCTTTGCCGCCCTCGACGCCCTCGGCGCCGGCGAAGGCGTGCGCCGCCGCGCCGTGTTCACCGAGCGCCTTGTGATGATGGATGCCGTGGACTGCAGCACCGTCGCCAGCTTCGAAGTCGGCGAAGCCTTCCGCGCCCGCTTCAAGAACCCCTACGCGGTGATCCACCGCGCCGATATCCACACCGCCATCCTGGAACAGGTGCGCACCATCCCCAACATCGAGCTGGTCACCTCGTGCCGGATCGAATCGATCGCCCAGGACGTCGGCGGCGTGAGCGTGAGCGCCGAAAGCGGGCGCGAATTCCGCGCCGACTACCTGATCGGCTGCGACGGCGTGAAGTCGGTGGCACGCGAGGCGGTGGTAGGCGACGGCGTGCGCGTCTCCGGCCACGTGGTCTACCGCGCCGTGGTGCCGGTGGCCGACATGCCCGAGGAGCTGCGCATGAACGCCCCGGTGGTCTGGGCCGGCCCCAACTGTCACCTGGTGCACTACCCGCTGCGCGGCGGCGACCAGTACAACCTGGTGGTCACCTTCCACAGCCGCGAGCAGGAAAGCTGGGGCGTGAGCGACGGCAGCAAGGAGGAAGTGCTGTCCTACTTCACCGGCATCGACGCGCTGCCGCGCAAGCTGCTGCACCTGCCCTCGAGCTGGCGCCGCTGGAGCACCGCCGACCGCGACCCGGTGGACAACTGGACCGACGGCCGCATCACCCTGCTGGGCGACGCCGCCCATCCGATGATGCAGTACCTGGCCCAGGGCGCCTGCATGGCGCTGGAAGACGCGGTCACGCTCGCCGCGGCGGTGCGCCACTGCGACTACGACATGGCGGCCGCGTTCGCCCTCTACCAGCGCTCGCGCATCGCCCGCACCGCGCGGGTGGTGCTGTCGGTGCGCGAGATGGGGCGCCTGTACCACGCCGCCGGCGTCGAACGCCTGGTGCGCAACGAACTGTGGAAGGGCCGCAGCGCCGCCGGCTTCTACGAGGCCCTGGCCTGGCTGTACGACTGGAACGCCGAGAACTGCCTGGCGCCGGACGCTTGACGACATCCCGAGGAGAACAAGACATGAACAAGGAACTGGCCCAGCACGAGCTGCTGGCAGCGCGCCGCGCGCTCTACCAGGACATGCAGGCCCTGCACCTGTCCCCGCTGTGGGAATCCCTGCACACGCTGGTGCCGCGCCAGCCCACGCCCGACTACGAAGCCGCGCTGTGGCGCTATGAAGACGTGCTGCCGCACCTGACCCGCGCCGGAGAAGTGATCTCGGCCGAGGAAGCCGTGCGCCGCGTGCTGATCCTGGAGAACCCGGGCCTGAAGGGAAGCGCCTCGATCACCCGCTCGCTGTACGCCGGCCTGCAGCTGATCCTGCCGGGCGAGATCGCGCCGGCCCACCGCCACACCCAGTCGGCCCTGCGCTTCATCGTCCAGGGCAAGGGCGCCTACACCGCGGTCGACGGCGAGCGCACCATGATGCAGCCGGGCGACTTCATCCTGACCCCGGCCTGGGCCTGGCACGACCACGGCAACCCGGGCATCGATGGAAGCAGCGAACCGGTGGTCTGGCTCGACGGCCTGGACATCCCGACCATCCGCTTCTTCAGCAGCGGCTTCGCCGAAAACGGCGACAGCGCCAGCCAGCCGATCGCGCGCCCCGAGGGACGCAGCTTCGCGGCCTACGGCAACAACATGGCGCCGGTGCGCCACCCGCACAGCGGCGGCAGCTCGCCGATCTTCAACTATCCCTACGAGCGCTCGCGCGAGGCGCTCGAGACCCTGCGCCGCCAGCAGGAGATCGACGCCTGGCTGGGCGTCAAGCTGCGCTACGTGAATCCGCTCAATGGCGGCGCCCCGATGCCCACCATCGGCGCCTGCATGCAGCTGCTGCCGGCGGGCTTTCGCGGCCTGCCCCACCGCAGCACCGACGGCACCGTCTACAGCGTGGTGGAAGGCCGCGGCACCGCCGTCATCGGCGGCCGCCGCTTCGACTTCGCGCCGCGCGACACCTTCGTGGTGCCTTCCTGGGCCACGCTGGCGCTGGAAGCGCTCGAAGACGCGGTGCTGTTCAGCTTCTCGGACCGCCCGGTACTCGAGGCGATCGGCCAGCTGCGCGAAGAATTCCTGCCCGAATAAACCATCAATACGGACTTAAGCACCATGAGCGACAACTTCATCTTCCCTGCACAGGCCATCGTCGGCCTTCCCGTCAACGGCAGCGACGCTGCTTTCCCGGTGCGCCGCATCTACTGCGTCGGCCGCAACTATGCGGCCCATGCGCGCGAGATGGGCTTCGACCCGGACCGCGAGCCGCCTTTCTTCTTCTGCAAGCCGAACGACGCCGAATCGGTGGTGCCGGTTGCGGCCGGCGCCACGGTGGCCCTGCCCTACCCGCCGCGCACCGAGAACTACCATTACGAGATCGAACTGGTGGTGGCGATCGGCAGAAGCGGCCGCGACATCGCCGTCGAGGACGCAGCTGGCCACATCTTCGGCTATGCCGTCGGCCTGGACATGACCCGGCGCGACCTGCAGATGCGCATGCGCGAGCAGGGCCGCCCCTGGGAGATCGGCAAGGCCTTCGACTACTCGGCGCCGATCGGCCCGATCACGCGCATCGCCGACAGCGGCGCGCTCGACGCCGGCGCCATCGCCCTGACGGTGGACGGCAAGACCGTACAGAGCAGCGACCTGGCCAAGCTGATCTGGAACGTGAACGAAACCATCGCCCAGCTCTCGACCCTGTTCGAGCTGCGTCCCGGCGACCTGATCATGACCGGCACACCCGAAGGCGTCGGCGCGGTGACCCCGGGCCAGCGCATGGTCGGCTCAATCGACGGCCTCACGCCGATCACGGTCGACATCGTCAAGAGCGCGTGATGAAGCTGCATACCTTCTTTCGCAGCTCCGCGTCCTACCGGGTGCGCATCGCCCTGAACCTGAAGGGCCTGGCGGCCGAGCAGCTGCACGTGCACCTGTCGAAGAACGGCGGCGAGCAGTTCGCCCCCGCCTTCGATGTCTTGAATCCCCAGCACCTGCTGCCGGTGCTCGAGATTGATGACCTGGTGCTGGCGCAATCGCTGGCCATCATCGAGTACCTCGACGAGACCCGCCCGCAAGCGCCGCTGCTGCCGCTTGATGCGGCCGGGCGCGCGCGCGTGCGCGCCCTGTCGCAGATGATCGCCTGCGACATCCACCCGCTGAACAACCTGCGCGTGCTGAAGTACCTCGGCGGCGAGCTGGGCCTGCCTGAGGAGCGCCGCAACGCCTGGTACCGCCACTGGGTCGCGCTGGGCCTGACGGCCCTCGAACGCGAGCTGGTGCGCAGCCCCGCGACCGGGCTGTTCTGCCATGGCGACACCCCGACCATGGCCGACTGCTGCCTGATCCCGCAGCTGTACAACGCGCGCCGCTTCGAGTGCGATCTGTCGACCTACCCGACCATCGCCGCGATTGCCGCGCGCTGCGAAGCGCTGGAGGCCTTCGCCCAGGCCCGTCCCGAGGCACAGCCCGACGCGCAGTAGCACATTGAGGAGACGCACATGAAAGTCCTGGTACCCGTCAAGCGCGTGGTTGACTACAACGTCAAGATCCGTGTCAAATCCGATGGCAGCGGCGTGGATATCGCCAACGTCAAAATGTCGATGAACCCGTTCGACGAGATCGCGCTGGAAGAAGCGGTGCGCCTGAAGGAAGCCGGGGAGGTTCTAGAGGTGGTGGCGATATCGGTAGGTAGCGCCCAGTGCCAGGAAACCCTGCGTACCGGCATGGCGATCGGCGCCGACCGCGGCATCCTGGTCGAGACGGGCGTCGAGACCGAGCCGCTGGCCGTGGCCAAGATCATGAAGGCGCTGGCCGACAAGGAACAGCCACAGCTGATCATCCTGGGCAAGCAGGCGATCGACGACGATTCAAACCAGACCGGCCAGATGCTGGCTGCGCTGCTGGGCTGGCCGCAAGCCACCTTCGCATCGAAAGTGGTGCTGGAAGACGGCAAGGTTACCGTGACCCGCGAAGTCGACGGCGGCCTGGAAACCGTGGCCTTGACCCTGCCGGCCATTGTCACCACCGACCTGCGCCTGAACGAGCCGCGCTACGTGACACTGCCGAACATCATGAAGGCCAAGAAGAAGCCTTTGGAAACCGTCAAGCCGGAAGACCTGGGCGTCGACGTGAGCCCGCGCCTGAAGACCCTGAAAGTGGTCGAGCCGGCCAAGCGCTCGGCCGGCGTGAAAGTGCCGGACGTGGCGACCCTGGTAAGCAAGCTGCGCATTGAAGCCAAAGTCATCTAGGAGGTAGCGAACATGGTCGCACTCGTCATTGCAGAACACGACAACGGCTCCCTCAAGGGCGCCACCCACCACACCGTGACCGCGGCGCTTCAATGCGGCGAAGGAGGTGCAAATGAGGTCCACATCCTGGTCGCCGGCTCGGGCTGCGGCGCCGCCGCCGAAGCGGCCGCTGGCATCGCGGGCGTCGCCAAGGTGCTGGTCGCCGACGCGCCGCATCTGCTGGCTGGCCTGGCCGAGAACGTCGCCGAGCAGATCCTGGCGATCGCCGGCAGCTATTCGCACATCCTGGCCCCGGCCACCGCCTACGGCAAGAACATCCTGCCGCGCGTCGCCGCCAGGCTGGACGTGGCCCAGATCTCGGAAATCACCAAGGTCGCGTCCCCGGACACCTTCGAGCGGCCGATCTATGCCGGTAACGCCATCGCCACCGTCCAGTCGGGCGACGCGGTGAAGGTCATCACCGTGCGCGGCACCGCCTTCGACGCCGCCGCAAGCGGTGGTTCGGCTGCCGTCGAGCAGATCGCGGCCGTCGGCGACGTGGGCAAGTCGGCTTTCGTCGGCCGCGAGCTGGCCACCTCAAGCCGTCCGGAACTGACCGCCGCCAAGATCATCGTGTCGGGCGGCCGCGGGATCGGCTCGGCCGAGAACTTCACCCTGCTGGAGCCCCTGGCCGACAAGTTGAAAGCCGCGATCGGCGCCTCGCGCGCCGCGGTCGACGCCGGCTTCGTGCCGAACGACTGGCAGGTCGGCCAGACCGGCAAGATCGTCGCCCCGACCCTGTACATCGCGGTCGGCATCTCGGGCGCGATCCAGCACCTGGCCGGCATGAAGGACTCGAAGACAATCGTCGCCATCAACAAGGATCCGGAAGCGCCGATCTTCTCGGTGGCCGACTACGGCCTGGTGGGCGACCTGTTCGAGGTCGTGCCGCAGCTGGTGGAGGAACTGGGCTAGTTGCTAGACCCCGGCTCGCCGTGCGGCGGCGGCAGGATCCGAACCAATAGCTGGTCGATCCGGTAGTGGTCGACGTCCAGCACCTCGAACTTGACCCCCATGTATTCGACGCTGTCGGTCCGCTTGGGGACCTTGCGCAGCATGTACATCATGAAGCCGGCCGCGGTCTCGTAGTTTTCCTCGTCCGGCAGGCTTTCCAGGCCGACGGTGCGCTTGACGTCGCCCACCGGCGTGCTGCCGTCGATCAGCCATGAGCCATCCTCGCGCTGCATGATCTGGTCATCCTGGTCCAGCGGACTGCCCCAGCTGCCCATCACGGTCAGCATGATGTCGCTCAGCGTGATCACGCCCATGACCAGGGCGTATTCGTTGATCACCACCGCGAAGGTTTCCTTGGTGGCGCGGAACTTGTCGAGCAGCTCGGACAGGGTCAGCGTGTCCGGGATGATCAGGACGGTGCGCACGCTCGATTCGTTCAGCTGGAACACCGACTGCTTGTTCAGGAGCCGCACCAGGATGTCGCGCGTATCTACGTAGCCGATCACCCGGTCGATGGTGCCGTCGCAGACCGGGAACTTCGAATGCCCCGCCACCTTCTGGCGGATGCTGGTCTCGTTTTCCGTCAGGGTGAAATACACCACGCTGTCGCGGTTGGTCATGGCCGAGGCCACCGAGCGCGACTCCAGCTCGAACACGTTCTCGATGAAATGCTGTTCCTGCTTCTGCAGCACGCCGGCCTGGGCGCCCGCTTCCACCGCGGCGGAGATCTCGTCGAAGGTGATGCTGTCCTCACGCGTGGTCTCGATCTTGAAGATGCGGAAGATCAGGTTGGCGACCAGGTTCAGCGCCCATGCGAAAGGTTTGCAGATCCGGATGTATAGCTGGACCGGCTTGATCACCGCGATGGCGATGCGCTCGGGTGCGATCATCGCCAGGCGCTTGGGCATCAGGTCCGCGAACAGGATGAACAGGCAGGTGACGAACAGGAAGGACAGCGCGAAGCCGATGTTGTCCAGCGCCGGGCCGACGTACACCGTCGACACCCAGTCGATGAAGAAGGGCCGCAGCGCGCCCTCGCCCAGGATGCCGCCCAGGATCGCGATCGCGTTCAGGCCGATCTGGGAAGCGGCGAAGAACTCCGCCGAGTGCATCTGCAGCGCCATCACCTGCACGGCACGCTCGTCGCCGGCCTCGGCAAGCAGCTTGAGCTTGATCTTGCGCGCGCCGGCAAAGGCGATCTCCGTGAGCGAAAGGAAGCCGGCGGCCAGCACCAGGAGGATCATCAAGACGATATGTTGAAACAAGCTCACGGGACACCTGATTGGAAGACGAGCGAAACGCCGCTACGGTGTCCAGTATACGTTTGACAATTACTTGTGGCAACGCGACCAAGACAAGCACGGGGCGGACGCACAGCCGGAGCGCCGGTGCGCTCTCAGGCGCGCAGGCGCCGACGGATCGCCTGCAATGCCGCGCGCTGGTGGGCGTCCGCCCGTGGATAGCGTAGCTTGAGTTCACGCAGCGCATCGAGGACGATCCTGGAAACGATCAGCCTGGCGTTCTTCTTGTCGTCGGCGGGCACCACGTGCCAGGGCGCGGCAACGGTGCTGGTCCGGTTGATGCATTCCTCGTAGGCCGCCATGTAGGCCGGCCAGAACGCGCGCTCCTGGACATCCGCCAGGCTGAATTTCCAGTTCTTTCTCGGATCGTCGATCCGCTTGAGCAGGCGCTTGCGCTGTTCTTCCTGCGAGATGTGCAGGAAGAACTTGATGATCCGGGTGCCGTTGGAGACCAGGTGTCGCTCCAGGTTGCGGATCGAGCGGTAGCGCTCGCGCCAGACTGCCTCCTCGTCGGCGGCCGCCGCCACCCCTTCGCTGCGCAGGATCTCCGGATGCACGCGCGCGATCAAGACCTCTTCATAATAGGAGCGGTTGAAGATGCCGATGCGCCCGCGCTCTGGCAGGTCGACCGTGGTACGCCAAAGGAAATCGTGCTGCAGTTCCCGCGGGGCCGGATGCTGGTAGCTGTGCACCTGGCAGCCTTGCGGATTCACGCCAGACATCACGTGCCTGATGGCGCCGTCCTTTCCCGCCGCATCCATCGCCTGGAAGATCAGCAGGATCGCGTGGCTGTTCGACGCGAACAGGACCTGCTGCCGGGCGCTGAGCCTGGCAACGTGCCTGGCGAGGATCTCGCGGTAGTGCTGCTTCGAGCGGTACACGGGCGCGACCTGGGTCGGCAGCTCGGCCAGGCGGACCCTGCGTTCGCCGTCGATGCGAAAACGCTGCGCGTCGATGTTCATGGTGCTACCAATCCGCCCCGGGCCGTGCGGCGGCAGCGCTCGGAGCAGTACTTGACCTGGACCCAGTCCCGCGCCCATTTCTTGCGCCACGCAAACGGACGCCCGCACTGCAGGCAATCCTTCACCGGCAATTCCGCTTTCTTGCGCATCCTCATGGCGTGATTCTAGCGCAGCCGTGCGCCCGGCCGGCGCCCGGCAAACGGACTAGAATACTGCTTTGTTTGCATGACGGGGCTGGCAAGGGCAATGGCAACTGGATCAGTGAGGGATTTCGTCGCGTCTTCCGCCTGGGGGCAGTTATTGACCAGAGAGCAGCTGGAGCGGGTCCTGCGGGATGTCTCCGAGTCCGGCGCCGGCCCCGGCGAAGCCATCTGCAGGAACGGGCAGCGCTCCGACTACTGGTACGGCGTGGTCGAAGGCCTGGTCAAGGTGTCCAATGTGGGCCCCGACGGCAAGCCGACCACCCTGATCGGCATCCCGCGCGGCGGCTGGTTCGGCGAGGGCTCGGTGTTCAAGCACGAACGCCGCCCCTACGATGTGGTGGCGCTGCGCGAATGCCGGGTGGCCCAGGTGCCCGCCGATACCTTCCACTGGCTGCTGGCCGAGAGCATCGCGTTCAACCACTACCTGATCGGCCAGCTGAATACCCGGCTGGCGCAGTTCGTGATCCGCTGCGAGCACCTGCGCTCGTATGCGCCGGAGCGCCACGTGGCCCTGTGCCTGGCCGAACTGTTCAATCCGGTGCTGTATCCCGGCACCACCATGACGCTCCAGCTTTCGCAGGAAGAGCTCTCTTTCCTGGCCGGGGTCTCGCGCGGCATCGTCAACCGCGCCCTGCGCCACCTCGAACAGGACGGCATCGTCGAAGCGCGCTACGGCAGCATCGACATTCGCGACCTGGCCGCCTTGCGCGCCTCCGCCTTTCGCTGAGGCCGGCCGTCTCCCTGGATGCAAATCTTTCAGGCAATTGTTGTTGCGTGAACAGTCAGCGCGCCCGATGGCGGCTAAGCTAGAGCGAGCAAGCACATACAATCAGGAGACAACTATGCAGCAATGGAGCTATGTTCATGGGCCCAGCAATATTCCCTTGATCGGCGCATCGATCGGCGCCCACCTGGCGGAGATCGCAGCCCGTCACGGCGGGCGCGAGGCCCTGGTGGTGCCTTTCCAGGGCATCCGCTGGACCTACGCCGAATTCGACGAGCGGGTCTCGCGCGTGGCCGCCAACCTGCTGGCGCTGGGGCTGGCGCCGGGCCAGCGGGTCGGCATCTGGGCGCCGAATTGCGCGGAATGGGTGCTGGTGCAGTTCGCCACCGCGCGCGCCGGGCTGGTCATGGTCAATATCAACCCGGCCTACCGCCGCTCCGAACTCGCCTACGCACTGGACAAGGTCCAGTGCAGCGCCCTGATCCTTGCTCCTGGCTTCAAGACCAGCGACTACCTCGCGATGGTGCGCGACGTCGTGCCCGCGCTGGCCCGCGGCGGCGCCACGCCACTGCAGGACGACAGCCTGCCCCACCTGCGTCACGTGATCCGCCTCGGTTCCGAGGCCACGGCCGGGATGCTGAATTTCGACATGCTGCTGGCCCCGCCGGGCGCCGAGGCGCTGGCGCGTCTGCGCCAGGTGGCGGACGCGGTGCAGTTCGACGATCCGGTGAACATCCAGTTCACCTCGGGCACTACCGGCGCACCCAAAGGGGCGACACTGAGCCACCACAACATCCTGAACAACGGTTTCTTCGTCGGCGAGGCGATGCGCCTGACAAGCGCGGACCGCCTGTGCATCCCGGTGCCGCTCTACCACTGCTTCGGCATGGTGCTCGGGAACATGGCCTGCGTGACGCACGGCGCCACCATGGTATTCCCGAGCGCCGGCTTCGACCCGGAGGCCGTGCTGGAGACCGTCCAGGCCGAGCGCTGCACTGGCCTGCACGGCGTGCCCACCATGTTCATCGCCCTGCTCGAACACCCCGGCTTCGCGCGCTACGACCTGTCGACGCTGCGCACCGGGATCATGGCAGGCTCGCCCTGCCCGGCCGAGGTGATGAACCGGGTCATGCAGACCATGCACATGGCGGAGATCACGATCGCCTACGGCATGACCGAGACCTCGCCGGTGTCGTTCCAGAGTTCGGTGGACGATCCGGTGACGCTGCGCGTGACCACCATTGGCCGCGTCCATCCGCACATCGAGTGCAAGGTGGTGGACGCGAACGGCGCGATCGTCCCGCGCGGCGTCAAGGGCGAACTGCTGACGCGCGGCTATTCGGTCATGCTCGGCTACTGGGACGACGAAGAGAGGACCCGGGCCACCATCGACAGCGCCCGCTGGCTGCATACCGGCGACCTGGCGGTGATCGACGAACACGGCTTCGCCTCGATCGTCGGGCGCTGCAAGGACATGGTGATCCGCGGCGGCGAGAACATCTATCCGCGCGAGATCGAGGAGTTCCTGTACCGCCATCCGAAGGTCCAGGACGTCCAGTGCATCGGCGTGCCCGACACGAAGTACGGCGAGGAACTGTGCGCCTGCATCATCCTGCGTCCCGGCATGCAGGCCAGCGCTGAGGACATCCAGGCTTTCTGCCGCGGCCAGATCGCCCACTACAAGATTCCCCGCTACGTGCGTTTCATGGAGGCCTTCCCGATGACGGTGACCGGCAAGATCCAGAAGTTCGTGCTGCGCGAGCAGATCAGTACCGACCTGGGACTGGGACAGGACACCTGAGGCCGCAAACCGCTCCGCGCGGGATCGATTGATTTCTACTGGGAACTGACTCTTTCTCCTGGATACATGGCTGATGTGCATACGTCAGCCATGCTTCCTTTCGGCGTGCACGCGTTATTACAAATGCTTGCGTTTGAAACGTTTTCGAACTTTCGCGTGCGCACCCTTTGCAAGTAGTCTTATGGGCTCTGCAGTCGACGGCGCCAGTCGCGGCGCATGGAGCGGCATGCCGGCTTTATCTTTTCCTACGGAGTGTTTCTTGTCCGAATCAAATTTCCCCCAACCTGAAACGGTCATCAAGGTGATCGGCGTGGGTGGCGCCGGCGGCAATGCCGTCAGCCACATGGCCTCGTCCGGCCTGGCCTCCTTCGAATTCATCTGCGCCAACACCGACGCCCAGGCGCTGTCCAACACCAGGGTCGAAAAACGGATCCAGCTCGGCGAGGGCGGCCTCGGCGCCGGCAGTGACCCGATCGTCGGGCGCGAAAGCGCGGTGCGCGAGCGCGCCGTCATCGCCGAGGCGCTCAAGGGCGCCGACATGGTCTTCCTCACCGCCGGCATGGGCGGCGGCACCGGCACCGGCGCAGCCCCCGTGGTCGCCGAAGTGGCGCGCGAGCTGGGCATCCTGACCGTCGGCGTGGTGTCCAAACCCTTCGACTTCGAGGGCCCGCGACGCATGCGCGTGGCCGAGGAAGGCATCGCCACCCTGGCGCGCTGCGTAGATTCGCTGGTGATCGTCCTCAACAGCCGTCTCGAGGAAGTCCTGGGCGACGACATCACCCAGAAAAGCGCCTTTGCCGCTGCCGACGAGGTATTGAGCAAGGCGGTCACTGGCATCGCCGAGATCATCACCGTGCCCGGCATGGTCAACGTCGATTTCGAGGACGTGCGCACGGTGATGCGCCAGACCGGCATGGCGATGATGGGCTCGGCCCAGCACGCCGGCGAGGACCGCGCCGTCAAGGCGGCCGAGGAGGCGATCGCCTGCCCCCTACTCGATGGCAACAACCTGCGCGCCGCGCGCGGGGTCCTGGTCAACATCGCCGCCTCCGAAGAGACCTTGCGGCTGCGCGAAACCAAGCTGGTGATGAACACCATCTGCGCCCAGACGGGCGACGATGCGATCATCAAGTTCGGTGCGGTATTCGACGACAGCCTGGGCGACGCCATGCGCGTCACGGTGGTGGCCACCGGCCTGAACCGGCCCGCCGACTTCGCCGCGGGCCGCCGCACCCCGGGGACGCGCGCGACGGCCATGGCGCAGCCGGTCCTGCGCCAGGGCGGGCTCGCCGCGGTGGCCCGGCCCACGCCGTCCCAGCAAGAAGCGCGCACGGGTCCGGCGCCGCGGCAGTCGGCCTCCTAGCGGCGCCCCGGCGGTCCTGCCCTGCCTCAGGCCAGGCCGCCGATCTCCTGCTTCGCGGCGAGCACGCGTGCCAGCGCGGTTTCGGGATCCAGTCCGGCCATCATCTGGTTGATGATCTCCTGCTTGTCCTCGGGGCCAAGCTTCTCGCAGGCTTCCCGGTGCGAACAGTAATAGGCGTACCAGGCCACGTCCGCCGGCCGTTCCTTGCGCGGCTTGAAGCGCGACGGGACCTTGGCGCGCATCGCTTCCACATAGGCCGGCAACTGCGCATCGATAGCGCTCCAGTCGACGCCGGCGACAGCGCGCCGGTCGGATTCCCAGTCCCCCTGGTAGCCGGACCGCGGCCTTGCGCTTTCCCGTTCCACCGCAAGACTCGCCAGGTTCGGATAGCCGTGCGCAGCGCAGAAGCCTTCCACGAACAGCAGCTTGGGCCCGATACCCACCGTTACCGCGCGGCCGAGCACCTCGTCTTTCGGATGCAGGGAGCGCGCCAGCGTGAGCAGGTCGCCATGGGTGATCGGCATGCCCCGCAAGCTGCTCGCCTGGCGCGCCAGCGCCTCGACCAGGCGCGCGCCCACCTCGATGTCGTTGAAGGTGAATGGAATCATGCGGATACGGCGTCCGGTGCGCCGGCTGAGAGCGTATTCGCCATAGAAACGTTTTCCTTGTGTCAATGCCGCATCTTAGCAAAACCTTGAACCAGGCACGCGGTCTCTGTCGGAGCTACCGCTCTCGGGATCGCTGGCAAGGATGCCGCCCGCCCCTCCTGGAGGCCTTGGTGGCGTCGCGTCGGTTCGATCGAAGTCGTTAGCGCTGAACTGATCTTGCTGGCTGAAATGCCTAGTGGGTTAGTTACATTTTTGTGGCGATAAGGTGCTCGGTTGGCCAGGCTGGTGCGCCCGACTGCAAGCGGATTAGACGTGCTCCATTTGCTTTCGGGTCGTCGGGAAAGAAATCCGCCGAATCCTGTCTTCATGACGCCCGGCGTCTGATTGCGCAATCATTTGATTGGTTAAAGATGTTACGCGGCCTCATTTTGCTGCTAGGATCGTGGTAACTTGTTAATTACCAAAGGTTTTGCCCGGTGGAGGTCGCCGAGCAGCATACCTTCCAAACCTCGAGGCCATCCTGTCAAACATGAAACCCATTGCTCTTCTACTCGCCCTCTTCGGCGCCCTGCCCGGCGCCTACGCTGCCAATCCGATCGTGACCGACATCTTCACTACCGACCCGACCGTCCTGGTCGACGGCGGACGCCTGTACATGGTCACCGGCCGCGACGAGACGAAAAAAGGTGGCAAGGGCTACACCATGAACGAGTGGCGCCTCTACTCGACCTGCGATATGCAATCCTGGGTCGACCACGGCGTGGTGGGCGGCTGGCGCACCTTCGCCTGGGCCAAGAGCGACGCCTATGCCCCGGACATCGTCAAGCGCAACGGAAAGTACTACCTGTACGGGCCGGTCCAGCATGATGCGACGAAACCCGGGTTCGCTATCGGGGTGGCGGTGGCCGATTCGCCGCTGGGGCCGTTCAAGGATGCCCGCGGCTCCGCCCTCATCACCGACGACATGACGCGCGAGACGCCCAACGGCTGGGACGATATCGACCCGGGCGTGTTCGTCGACGACGATGGGCAGGCGTACATGTACTTCGGTAACAAGGTGCTCAAGTACGTCAAGCTCAAGCCCAACATGATCGAGCTGGACGGGCCGATCCACACGGTGGGCCTGTTTGAATTCGAGGAAGCGCCTTATCTGCACAAGCGCAATGGCGTGTATTACCTCAGCTACGCGAGCCGCCTGCCGGAGGTGATCGCCTACGCGACCGCGCCCAGCCCGACCGGGCCGTGGACCTACCGCGGGGTGATCATGGAGAAGAACAAGTTCACGCACACGATCCACCAATCGTTTGCCGAGTTCAACGGCAAGTCCTACTTCTTCTATCACAATGACGCGCTGTCTAACGCGGACTTCCGCCGCTCGGCTGCGGTGGAGGAGTTCAGTTATGGGAAGAATGGGGAGATTCCTCTGATTGCCCAGACCAGGAGCGGGCCGAAACCGAATCCGGGACTGGGGTGTGCCAAAGCATCGCCTTGAGTGGAACCCGGGCAGTAAAAAGCCCCTGAGGTCAGGGGCTTGGGCTTACTTCGTGAAATTCACCGCTGAGCTGTGAATTATTCCCACTCAATCGTCGCCGGCGGCTTCCCCGAAATGTCATACACAACGCGATTGAGGCCGCGTACTTCATTGATGATCCGATTCGACACCTTCCCCAACAACGCATGCGGCAAATGCGCCCACTGCGCCGTCATGAAGTCCAGCGTCTGCACCGCGCGCAGCGCCACCACGTATTCGTAGGTGCGGCCGTCGCCCATCACCCCCACCGACTTCACCGGCAGGAACACGGCAAACGCCTGGCTGGTCGCCTCGTACCAGTTGGTCGGCGCCTTGCCCGGATCGATGCCCGCCACTGCCGGCAGCTCGAACGGCGTATTGCGCAGCTCTTCGATGAAGATCGCATCCGCCTCGCGCAGCAGGTCGGCGTACTCCTTCTTCACCTCGCCCAGGATGCGCACACCCAGGCCCGGACCCGGGAACGGGTGACGATACACCATGTCATGCGGCAGACCGAGCGCGACTCCGAGTTTACGCACTTCATCCTTGAACAGCTCGCGCAGCGGCTCGAGCAGTTTCAGATTCAGGGTCTCCGGCAGGCCGCCCACGTTGTGGTGGCTCTTGATGGTCTGGCCTTTCTTGCCTTTACCCGCCGATTCGATCACATCCGGGTAGATGGTGCCTTGCGCCAGCCACTTCGCATTGGTCAGCTTGCCGGCTTCCTGCTGGAACACCTCGACGAATTCGCGTCCAATGATTTTGCGTTTCTGTTCGGGGTCGGTGACGCCGGCCAGGTGACCCATGAACTGGTCTTCGGCATCGATGCGCAGCACCTTCACGCCGAGGTTTTTCGAGAACATGTCCATGACCATCTTGCCCTCGTCCTTGCGCAGCAGGCCGTGGTCGACGAACACGCAGGTCAGTTGGTCGCCGATGGCGCGGTGGATCAGGGCTGCGGCCACGCTCGAGTCGACGCCGCCCGACAGGCCGAGGATGACCTCATCGTTGCCGACCTGTTCGCGGATCTTCTGGACCGCTTCGCCGATGTAGTCCGGCATGTTCCAGTCCGACTTGCAGCCGCAGATCTCGTGCACGAAGCGGCCGATGATGGCTTCGCCTTGCGTGGTGTGGGTGACTTCCGGGTGGAACTGCAGCGCGTAGAAGCGGCGGTCTTCGTCGGCCATCGCGGCGATCGGGCAGCTGTCGGTGGAACCCATCAGCTTGAAGCCCGGCGGCATGTCCAGCACCTTGTCGCCGTGGCTCATCCAGACGCGCAGCATGCCGTGGCCTTCGCTTGTTACGAAATCGTTGATGCCGTTCAGGAGGGCCGTATGGCCGCGCGCGCGCACTTCGGCGTAGCCGAATTCGCGCAGCTTGCCGTTCTCGACCTTGCCGCCGAGCTGGGCGGCCATGGTCTGCATGCCGTAGCAGATGCCCAACACCGGCACGCCGGCTTCGAACACGGCCTGCGGGGCGCGCGGCGAATCGCCCTCTAACGTGGAGTTGTGGCTGCCCGAGAGGATGATGCCGGATGCGCCGTAGTTGCGCACGAACTCGTCGCTGACGTCATACGGGAAGACTTCGGAGAACACGCCGGCATCGCGCACGCGGCGCGCGATCAGCTGGGTAACCTGGGAACCGAAATCGAGGATGAGGATTTTCGAATGCATGTAGAGGGCAACGATAGAAGATGAATGGGTAATGCAAAAACGCGGCCCTCGGGCCGCGTCTCATGGATGTTCATTCCGAACGGTAGTTCGGCGCTTCCTTGGTGATCTGCACGTCGTGCACGTGCGATTCGCGCATGCCGGCCGAGGTGATCTCGACGAACTCCGCTTTCTCGCGCAGTTCGTCGATGGTGGCGCAGCCGCAGTAGCCCATCGACTGGCGAATGCCGCCGACCAGCTGGAAGATGATCGCCAGCACGCTGCCCTTGTAGGCGACGCGGCCCTCGATGCCTTCCGGGACGAACTTGTCGGCCTTGCTCGAGGCTTCCTGGAAGTAGCGGTCGGCCGAACCTTCGGCCATCGCGCCCAGGCTGCCCATGCCGCGGTAGGACTTGTAGCTGCGGCCCTGGTACAGGATGGTCTCGCCCGGCGCTTCATCGGTGCCGGCAAACATGCTGCCCATCATGACGGTGTGCGCGCCTGCTGCCAGTGCCTTGGAGATGTCGCCCGAGAAGCGGATGCCGCCGTCGGCGATGCAGGGCACGCCGGTGCCTTCCAGCGCCTTGGCCACGTTCGAGATCGCGGTGATCTGCGGCACGCCGACGCCGGCCACGATGCGGGTGGTGCAGATCGAGCCGGGGCCGATGCCGACCTTGACCGCGTCCGCGCCGTACTCGACCAGCGCTTTCGCCGCGGCCGCGGTGGCGATGTTGCCGCCGATGACGTCCACGTGCGGGAAGCGGTCCTTGATCCACTTGACGCGGTCCAGGATGCCCTGCGAGTGGCCGTGCGCGGTGTCGACCACCAGCACGTCCACGCCGGCGGCGACCAGCAGTTCGATGCGCTCTTCGTCGCGCGCGCCCACGCCCACGGCCGCGCCGACCAGCAGCTTGCCCTGCGAGTCTTTCGATGCCAGCGGGTGTTCGTGCGACTTCTGGATGTCCTTGACGGTAATGAGGCCGCGCAGCTCGAAGGCTTCGTTGACGACCAGCACGCGCTCGAGGCGGTGCTTGTTCATCAGGCGCTTGGCTTCTTCGGTGTCGGCGTCTTCGTTGACGTAGACGAGCTTTTCGCGCGGGGTCATCTTGGCGCGCGCTTCCGCGTCCAGGTCTTCCTCGAAACGCAGGTCGCGGTTGGTGATGATGCCGACCACCTGCTTGCCCTCGACCACCGGGAAGCCGCTAATGCCGTGCTGTTGCGACAGCGCCAGCACTTCACGGATCTTCATGGTGGGAGGAATGGTGATCGGGTCGCGCAGCACGCCGGATTCGTAGCGCTTGACGCGCGTCACTTCACGGGCCTGGTCGGCCGGGCGCAGGTTCTTGTGAATGATACCGATGCCCCCCTCCTGTGCCATCGCAATCGCCAGGCGCGCTTCGGTCACGGTGTCCATCGCAGCCGACAGCAGCGGGATATTCAGCGTGATATTCCTGGTCAGTTTGGTGCGAAGGCAAGTGTTGGCCGGAAGAACGTTGGAGTAGGCCGGGACGAGCAGCACGTCATCGAAGGTGAGTGCTTTTTGGAGGAGACGCATAACGATTTTCCTATAGGCGCAAAAGTGAATTATACAGAAACGGCGAAAAACTGTCGCAGCCATGCCTAAATTTGCCGGGGAAATCGCGCTATCGCGCACCTGCGATTGACAGCGCCAAGGAAGCATGGCGAAATCGCTTTGTTACCCAAGGAAAACTTTTATGCCGTTTCCGTCCTCCCCCCTCCGCCTGCTTGCCGCCTGCGCCCTGCTGCTGGGCAGCAACTTGGCACACGCCCAGTATTCCTGGATCGACGCGAACGGCGTACGCCATTTCTCCGACCGCCCTCCTCCGCCATCGACACCGCCGCACAAGATCCTGAAGGCGCCGGGCCGGGCGGCAGCGGCCGTGCCGCCGGCGCCTGCCGAGCCTGCGTCGCCCGCAGAGGCCCCCACCCCGGCCAAAGGTCCAAAGACCCTGGCACAGCGCGAGGAGGAATTCCTTGCACGCAGCAAGCTACGCGAAGAACAGGAAAAGAAGGATGCCGCGGCAGCGCAGCGCCGCCGTGACCTGGCCGAGCATTGCCAGGATGCGCGCCAGATGCGCGCGCAGGTGGAATCGGGTGTGCGCATCGCGAAGTTCGATGCGAAAGGCGAGCGCAGCTTCATGACGGACGAGGAACGGGCCGCCCAGCTGGCGCGGGTCAACAAGGCACTGGCGCAGTGCCGTCAGTAGGCATTCAAGGCCGCAGTCGAATGACCTTAGCGCTGCCCGGCTGGCGCGCCGGCTCGGGGTTGATGCGCGGCGCCACCTCGACCCGGTTGCGTCCGCCGGCCTTGGCCGCATACAGGGCCGCATCCGCACGGCGCATCAGGCCGGCGAAATCCTCGCCCTTCTCCAGCATCGCCAGGCCGATACTGACCGTATAGGCAGGCCCGGGCGCCGCCGGCGCGCCCGTCGCCGGGCGGTCGAGGGCGGCGCGCAGGCGCTCGGCGACGGCGCGGGTGGTGTCGAAGGACGCGTCCGGCAACAGCACCCCGAACTCCTCGCCGCCGAGACGGGCGAAATAGTCGATCTTGCGGATTTCCTCGCGGGTGCGCGCCACCAGGTCGCGCAGGACCTCGTCGCCGACCCCGTGCCCATAGGTATCGTTGATGCGCTTGAAATGGTCGGCATCCAGCAGCAGCAGGCCCAGTCCGCTGCCATGGCGCCGCGCCCGCGCCAGCTCGCGTTCGGCCATGTCGAAAAAGGCGCGGCGCGAGGGTGCGCCGGTCAGGTGGTCATGCTCGGCCGCGTAGGCGGTGTCGGTCAGCACCCGAGCATTGGCCAGCATGACCGCGCCCAGGCTCAGGGCCGGCAGCGCCAGCGTACCGATCGCAAAGAACACCAGGTTGGCGATGGCCGGGTCGAGCAGCGAGGGCTGTGCGTAGGCCTCGAAGGCATAGAAGGCGCCGCGGCCGAAATGCCCCAGCCCCAGCAGCAAAGCCGCGGTCCGGCTGAAGGCGTTCGGGTAGCGCAGGCGGCCATCCGCAACCCTGGGCAGGCTGGCGTAGATGCCGAAACAGATGGCCATGTGGAAGGCCGACATCGCCACTACCCGTAGCGGCAGCGAATTGTGGACATAGTGGAATACGACGACGCCGGCGAAGGCGGCAAGGCCGCCGCCTGCCAGCAGGCGCCAGGGCACCGGCAGGCCGAGGTAGCGCCGGTAGCCGGCCAGCATCAGGCTGGCGGTCAGCAGCAGCAGTGCGTTGGCGACTTCGATGCTGAGGACGTCGGGAATCACGTCGCGCGCCGCGAACAGCAGCAGCGCGATCACCGCCACGCCATTGGCCTGCGCCCATTCGCGAATGCCTGCCACCCTGCTGTCGGCGAGCGACGTCAGGACGAGCAACATCACGGCGGACATCGCGGTGGTGACCAACAACAGGCTTACGGTAATCAGCATGGGCGGAACGGGCAACGGAGGACGGCTTCGAGGCGGGCTCTATGATACCCTGAAGAATGCCCAAGAATTTGCCCGGTCGGAATTTTACAACTGAGCAAAACGCCAAGGCGGACCTGCCCCCTACCTCAGGCGGCCGGCGCTGCGGCGTCCCCCAGCTTCTTGGCCGCGCGCTTGCGCCGCGAATCCTTGGGATCGGCCACCAGCGGCCGGTAGATTTCGATGCGGTCGCGCTCGCGCAGCACGGTGTCGAGCGTCTTCTTCTTGGCGTAGATGCCTACCGCTTGCGTGGTCAGGTTAATGTCGGGATACGCTTCCAGCACACCGCTCATCTCGATGGCCTGGCCGATCGTGGTGCCGGGCGCGACCGTCATGGGGCGCAGGAATTCCTCGCGCGCGGTCGCGTAGCAGACAACCACCTGTACACCCTCATCCATAGACGGCCTCGGCGCGCTTGCTGAAGGAATCGACCATGGTATTGGCGATCATGCCGAACACCGGGCCGATGATCTGTTCCAGGATGATGCTCGAGAACTCGTAATGCATGTCGAGCTCGACCTTGCAGGCGTCGGCGCGCAGCGGCTTGAAGGTCCAGGTGCCTTCCAGCATCTTGAACGGGCCGTCGACCAGGTGCATCTTCATCTGGGTCGGGCGGTTGTTGTGGTTCGAGGTGGTGAAGCTTTGCTTAACGCCATGGAAATTGATTTGGAGGCTGGCCACCAGCTTGTCCTCGCTCCGCTCCAGCACTTTCACGCCACCGCACCAGGGGAGGAATTTCGGATAGTCTTCGACCTTGGCCACCAGGTCGAACATTTGCTCGGTGCTGTAGCCGAGAAAAACTGATTTGTGCACTACTGCCATTGGTCAACCGTTTGTTATGATGTTGGACGAGTTGCATTTTGCGCCATGCAATCTTTGCATTGGCGCCACAGCAGTAGTTTAACCGAGACGCGGATTTTCGCTATTTCATGAGTATTGTTGACAATAAAAAAGCTTTTTTCGACTACTTCATCGAGGACCGGTATGAAGCCGGCATCGTACTGGAGGGGTGGGAAGTCAAGGCCATCCGCGAAGGCAAGGTACAGATCAAGGAGGCCTATGTCGTCGTGCGCAACGGCGAACTGTTCCTGTTCGGCGCCCACATCAGCGCGCTGACCACGGCATCCGCCTTCAGCCATCCCGAGGCCTTGCGCACCCGCAAGCTGCTGCTGCACCGCGCCGAGCTGGACAAGCTGGTCGGCAAGGTCGAGCGCGCCGGCTATACCCTGGTGCCGCTGAACCTGCACTTCAAGGGCGGGCGCGTGAAGTGCGAGATCGGCCTGGCCAAGGGCAAGAAGCAGCACGACAAGCGCGCCACCGAGAAGGACCGCGACGCCAAGCGCGAAGTCGCCTCGGCGATGAAGCAGCACAAGCGCTAGGCCCGCCTCTTACGGCGCCGCGAAACGCCGGCTCAGGCGCCACATCAGGAAGCTCAGCAGCACGCCGACGGCCGCGCCGCAGGCCAGCTTGAACGCGCTGCCGAACAGCAGCGGCGCCACCAGGCCGGACACCAGCGCGAAGGACATCATCTGGATGAAGCCGACCATCGAGGCCGCCAGGCCGCGGTTGTGCGGGAACAGTCCCATCGCGGTCAGCTGGATGCCCGGCATGGCCACGGCCAGGCCGAAGGTGAACACGGCCAGCGGCAGCACCGCCCAGGGCACGCTGGCCGGGAACAGCGCGTTGTAGCCGACGTTCAGGATTGATGCCACCGCCATCACGGCGTAACCGGTCCACAGCAGTCGTCCCGGCGGCGCCTTGTGGGCGCGCTTGCCGCCCCAGGCCGAACCCACCACCATGCCGCCGATCAGCGGGATGAACATCCAGGCGAAGGCCGTCTCCGGCAGGCCCAGGATCTCCATCACGAAGTTGGCCGCCGCGCCGATGTACAGCGACAGGCCGCCGAACACCAGGCCGAGCGCCAGCGACAGCATCACGAACTGCGGGTTGCGCAGCACCATGAAATAGTTGCGCGAGATCGTCACCGGATGGAAGACCTGGCGTTTCTCACGCGGCAGGCTTTCCGGCAGCATGCGCAGCACCAGCAGGATCATCGCGGCGCCGAACAGCGCCAGGAAGATGAAGCTCGAGCGCCAGCCGAAGCTCACGTGCAGCCAGCCGCCCAGCACCGGCGCAATGGCCGGCGCCAGGCCGAACACCATCATGATGTGCGACATCATCTTCTGCGCCTGCGCGCCTTCGAAGCGGTCCTGCACGATGGCCTGGCCGATCACCGAACCGGCGCCGGCCGACAGGCCCTGCAGCGCGCGGAAGGCCAGCAGCCAGCCGAAGGTCGGGGCAAACGCCGCGCCGACCGAGGCCAGCGTGTACACCGCCAGCGCACCCAGGATCACCGGGCGGCGCCCGAAGGAATCCGACAGCGTCCCGTAGAACAGCATCATCAGCGCAAAGGTGAACAGGAACACGCTCAGGGTCTGCTGCACCGCCACCGGCCCGACGCCGAAATCGACCCCGATGGCGGGCATCGAAGGCAGATAGGTGTCGATCGCGAGGGCCCCCGTCATGCCGAGGCAGGCGAGGATGGTGGTGAGGAGTCGTTGCATGGGAGTGCCTTGTGAAAGACCGGCACTGCGGGAGCAAGCGTCCGGAGGGGACGCAATTGTACTGGGTTTCTATAAAACAAATCGGCGCCCCTCCAAAACTGGAAGAGGCGCCGACGACAGCACCAGGGGTCAGGTCTGACATCGAGACACGGACTCGTGCGTAGCACTGTGGTAGCGCTCAGTCCGTGTCCGAGTGTCAGACCTGACCCCGGTTTGTTGACCCCGGTTTGTTGGGCGATCAGCGCAGCGACTGGCCGAAGCGCTCGGTGCGCGGCATCCAGTTGCCCTGGTAGTCGGCCGAGACCAGGATGCGCTCGGCGCGCCCGATCAGCAGGTGGCGCGGGACGAAGCCGATGTAGCGCGAATCGGCGCTGTTGTCGCGGTTATCGCCCAGCATCAGGTAGGCGTCCTGCGGCACGGTGACCGGCCCGAAATCGCGCATCACCATGCGCTGCGGCAGCACCTGGATGCGGTGGCGGCGCCCGTCGACCACTTCCTCCATGCGCAGCGCATCCATGACGCGGCCCTCGTCAGTCGTTTCCTGCACCACTTCCTCGAGCGCGTACTGCGACTGGACGCCGTTGATGACCAGGCGCTCGTTGCGCATCTCGACGCGGTCGCCCGGCAGCGCCAGGACGCGCTTGATCAGGCGGGTGCCGTCCGCCGGCGATGAGAAAGTGACCACGTCGCCGCGCTGCGGCTCGCCGGTGCGCGCGATCACGAGGTCGGTCAGCGGGAGCTTGACGTTATAGGCCAGCCGGTTCACGAACACCACGTCCCCTTCCAGCAGGTTGGGCCGCATGGAAGCGGAGGGAATCGGGTTCCAGTCGGCCACCGCGGTGCGGAACACGCCGAACAAAAGCATGAACAACAGGAAACCCTTGTTGGCGCGCACGAACGCTTTCATCTCGCAATGCTCCTCTTGTTATGATGAACGATGAGAAGCTTTATACGCGCTCAGCCTTTAAGCATGCTTAAACGTCAAGCGCCGCCAGGCCGAGGTGCGCGTGTAACAACATTGTCATATTCGCCAACTACACTGCCTGCGCCGAGACTACGACGCAGACCCATGGATATGAAACACAAGGCCCAGGAAGCCGAGGCCAGGAGCATTCCCGAAGGCGGCGCCTTCCTGAACCGCGAACTGTCGCTGCTCGAGTTCAACCGTCGGGTATTGGCCCAGGCCGAGGACCCCACCATTCCGCTGCTCGAGCGGCTGCGCTTTCTGACCATTGTGTCGGGCAACCTCGACGAATTCTTCGAGGTGCGCGTGGCCAGTCTGCTGGCCCAGCACCAGATGGAGGCCGGCCACAACGGCATTCCCCATGCGCTGGCCAGCACCCTGGAGCGCGCCAGCCTCGAGTGCCGTTCGTTGATCGAGCGCCAGTACAAGCTGTTCAACCACGAGATCCTGCCGCTCCTGTCCGAGAACGGCATCCACATGCTGCGGCGGGGCGAGCGCAATGCCGCCCAGCGCGCCTGGGTCAAGCAATTCTTCGACCGCGAGGTGCGCCCGCTGCTGACCCCGATCGGGCTCGACCCGGCCCACCCTTTCCCGCGCGTGGTCAATAAGAGCCTGAACTTCATCGTCGAACTGGCGGGCAAGGACGCGTTCGGGCGCGGCACCGGCATCGCCATCATGAAGGCGCCGCGCGTGCTGCCGCGCGTGATCCGCCTGCCGGCCGAACTGTCGGACAAGAAGGGCGAGTCCTACTGCCTGCTGTCCTCGGTGATCCAGGCCCACCTGGCCGACCTGTTCACCGGCCGCGAGGTGCTCTCGTATTCGCAGTTCCGCGTGACCCGCAACAGCGACCTGTGGGTCGACGAGGACGAGGTCAAGAACCTGCGCCAGGCCTTGCAGAGCGAACTGCACAGCCGCAACTACGGCTTCGCGGTGCGCCTGGAAGTGGGCCGCGCCTGCCCGCCGCACCTGTCGAACTTCCTGCTGGACCAGTTCGGGATCGACCCCTCGCGCCTGTTCGCGGTGGACGGCCCGGTGAACCTCGGGCGCATGCTGGAAATCGCCAACACGCACGACAAGTCGGAACTGAAGTTCACCCCCTTCACGCCGGGTTTTCCGGCCAAGCTGGTGGGTCCCGACATCTTCGCCGTGCTGCGCAAGGGAGACGTGCTGCTGCACCATCCCTTCGAATCCTTCCAGCCGGTGATCGAATTCATCCAGTCGGCCGCGAACGACCCCTGCGTGGCGGCGATCAAGCAGACCATCTACCGCGCCGGCATGAATTCCGACCTGATGGAAGCCCTGATCGCCGCCGCGCGGCGCGGCAAGGAAGTCACCGTCATCGTCGAACTGATGGCGCGCTTCGACGAGGAGGCCAACATCAACTGGGCCGAGCGCCTGGAGCAGGCCGGCGCCCAGGTGGTGTACGGCGTGGTCGGCCTGAAGACCCACGCCAAACTGGCGCTGGTGCTGCGCCGCGAAGACAATAGCCTGCGGCGCTACGCCCACCTGGGCACCGGCAACTACAACTCGACCACCGCCAAGTTCTACACCGACTTCGGCCTGCTCACCTGCGACGACGAGATCACCGCCGACGTCAACGAGGTCTTCATCCACCTCACCAGCCTGACGCGCCCGAAGCAGCTCACCAGCCTGTGGCTGGCGCCCTTCTCGCTGCAGAAGGAAATCGTGCGCGCCATCCGCGACGAGGCCGCGATCGCACGCGCCGGCAAGCCGGCGCGCATCATCGCCAAGATGAACTCGCTCACCGACGAGTCGGTCATCCGGGCGCTGTACGAAGCCTCGCAGGCCGGCGTGCGCATCGACCTGATCGTGCGCGGCGCGTGCTCGCTGCGGCCCGGCGTGAAGGGCTTGAGCGAGACCATCCGGGTGCGCTCGATCGTCGGCCGCTTCCTCGAGCACACGCGCATCTTCTACTTCCGCAACAACCTCAAGCACGACATCTACCTGTCGAGCGCCGACTGGATGAACCGCAACCTGTTCCGGCGCGTGGAAGTGGCCTTCCCGATCCGTTCGCCCGCGCTCAAGCGCCGCGTGCTGCGCGAAGGCCTGCATCCCTACCTGAAGGACAATGTCAACGCCTGGGAACTGGGCAGCGACGGGCGTTATCGCCGCAAGAAGGCACGCGGCGGCCAGAAGGCGCTCAGCGCACAGCAAGACCTGATGGAGACGCTCGGCGCGGGCCTTCATTCCAACAAGGAGAACGAGCATGGACCTGATCCTGTGGCGCCACGCCGAGGCTGAAGCGCACGTCGCCGAGGGCGATGCCGAGGGCGACTTGCGGCGCGCACTGACGCCGAAGGGCAAGCGCCACGCCGCGCGCGTCGGCGCCTGGCTGCACCGCCAGCTGCCGGAGGACCTGCGGGTGCTGAGCAGCCCGGCCAGGCGCTGCGTGCAGACGGTGGAAGCGCTGGGGCGCAACTACAAGCTGGTGGATACCCTCGCGCCGGATTCGGACGCGGAAGCGATCATCGAAGCGGCCGGCTGGCCCGAGCACCGCCAGCCAGTGCTGATCGTCGGCCACCAGCCGCTGCTGGGACAGGTGGCCTCATTGGTGCTGTGCGGCGGGAAGCAGGACTGGCGCATCCGCAAGGCGGGGGTGTTCTGGATCACCCACAAGAACAGCGATGGGATTCCTTACGTGAAGCTGGTCGTCGGACCGGATTTCATAGGCCAGCTGCGCTGACCACGGTTTTTCGTAGGGTGGGCGGGTCTCCCGCCCACGCGTTCAAATCACGGTACCGCAGCCTGCGCGACTATTCAAATTTCAGCTATCGCCGCGTGGGCGGGGAACCCGCCCACCCTACGGTGTCAGGTAACAGTCAAACTACCCTTGCCTGGAACGGGATTCCGACCTCGTTCCACGCCCCCTCTTCCTTCTGCAGCCACGGCCCCAGCGTCGGATGCTTCTCCAGCAGCGCAGCCGGCAGTTCCAGCTCGATGCGCTGCCGCATGCGCATGTTCAGGCCCGCCAGGTCCTCGTCCGCGCGCGCATGCATGAATACCACCGCCATGCGCAGCGCCAGCACCGCCTTGGCCACGTCGGCCTCGCCCAGGGCCTCGCGGATCTTGCGCAGGTTGCCCTTCTGCCCCAGGATCAGCCTGGCCATCAGGCGCTGCTCGCGCGTGGTAAAGCCCGGCAGGTCGGCGTGTTCGACGATGTAGGCGCCGTGCTTGTGCGCCCCCGTCATCGAGATCTGCAGGCCGACTTCGTGCAGCATGGCGCTCCAGCACAGGTAGTGCTGCGCGTCCGTGGGGCTCAGCTTTTCGTACAGTAGCGAGGCGATCTTCGCGGTGCGCAGCGCGCGCTGGCTGTCCACGCCGAAGCGGCGCATGCAGGCGCGGATGGCGGCGTCGCGGCGGTCGCGCCGGTTGGCGCGCAGCTCCAGGTCGGACAGCACGCCCAGGCGCAGGCCGGCGTTGATCGCGGTGAGCTGCTGCACGCCGAGTTCCTGCATCACCCCGATCAGGACCGTGAGGCCGCCCACCATCACCGGCACCCTCTCCTTCTTGACGCCCGGCAAAGTGAAATCGTCGACGTGGCCCAGCGCTAGCAGGATGTCACGCAGCGCGTGCAGGCTGGCCTGCGACATGGATCCGTCGCCGATGCCGTTCCTGCTGATGACCTCGTTGATGGCGCGCATGGTGCCGGACGAGCCATAGGCCGCATCCCAGCCCTGCGCCTTGTACAGGTCGGCGGCATCCTCGAAGCGGGCGCGCGCCTCGGTGACGGCGGCGTCGAAGGCCTGCGGCGTGATGCGGCCGTCCGCGAAGAAGGCGGCGGTCTGCGGGTGGGTGCCGATGCCGAAGGATTCGACCAGGCTGATCTCGGGGCCGATGGCGGCGATGACTTCGGTCGAGCCGCCGCCGATGTCGATCACCAGCCGGCGCTCGTCCGGCTTGTCGATGGCGCGCGCCACGCCCATGTAGATCAGGCGCCCTTCTTCCTCGCCCGAAATCACTTCGATCGGATAACCGATGGCCGCCTCCAGCTGGGGCAGCAGCTGCTCGGCGTTGCGCGCCACGCGCAGGGTGTTGGTGGCGACCACGCGCACCGCGTCCAGCGTGTATTCGTCCAGGATGGCGCGAAAGTCCTGCAGGGTCTTCACCGCGCTGCGGATGGCGGGTTCAAGGAGCATGTTGTCCTGGTCCAGGCCCGCGGCCAGGCGGATCGGGTCGCGCGCGGTGCGCACGATGTGCATGCGCCCGCCCGCGGGCTCGCCGATGTGGAGCCGGAAGCTGTTGGACCCCAGGTCCACTGCTGCAAACATAGGCGCTCTTTCGCTGTGGTTGTTGGCGAAGTATACAGCCTTGGCGCGCTTGAGGCAGCCCTAGCGGCGCGCGCGCGGGCGGCGCAGCGCGTACCAGGCGCCCACTGCGACCGGCGTGCCCAGGCTCACTGCCGAAACCAGGTCCCAGATGCCGTCGCCCAGCAGGGCCGGGACCAGGCCGATGACGGTCAGGATGGCCAGCAGGACCGGCATGGCCCAGATCTGGGTACGGGTACGGATCATGACGCCTCCGTCGAGCGCGCCAGTGCCGGCTCGGCCACGCTGGCCTTGCCCGCTTGGGCGACCCGGGTCTTGCGGCTGCGCTTGAGCCACAGGTAGAGGCCACTGCCCAGGATGATGATGGTGGCGATGTCGAGCAAGGCCCACAGCAGCTTCATGGCCTGGCCGCCGTAGTCGCCGAAGTGCAGCGGCTGCGACAGCAGCAGCGCCGTCAGGTACCAGGGCAGCTCGCGGCGGTCGGTGATCTCGCCGGTGGCGGCGTCGATCAGCACCGGCTTGTACAGGCGCGAGCTGAAGGCCTCTTCGCCACGCATGAAGATACCGTAGTGGTGCGGGCTGCTGAAGGGCGTACCCGGGAAGGCCACGAACGCGACCTTCATGCCCGGCTCGGCGGTTTCCGCACGCACGATGGCCTCGTGGATCGAGGACATCTTCGTGACCTGCGGCTGGCCCTCGTAGGGCTTGAGCATCACGGCCAGTTCGTTGTTCTGCCAGTACTTGAGCAGCAGGTCGGCCCAGGTGTTGACCATGCCGGTGGCGCCCACCACGAAGACCCAGACCATGGTGACGATGCCGAGCAGGTTGTGCAGGTCGAGCCACTTGATGACGCGGCTGCGCTCGCGGCGCACCTCGCCGAAATCGAGCTTGCGCATGAAGGGCGCGTACAGCACCACGCCGCTGACGACGGCGACGATCAGGAGGAAGCCCATGAAACCGAGGAACAGCTGGCCATACAGGCCGGCGAACAGGTCGACGTGCAGGCGCAGCATGGTCGACATGAAGGCGCCGCCTTCGAAGGCCGGTTCGGTAATGACCTTGGTGGTACGGGCGTCGACCGCGATCGGCTTGTAGTGCTCGTCGTTCGGATGGTCGCCCAGGGTGACGTTCCAAATCGCCGGTTCGTCGATTTCCTGCGACATGTACATCGCAATCTTGTTGGGGTAGAGCTCCTTGGCCGAGGCCAGTACGGCGTCGATGTTGCCGCGTGGGGTGTCGACGGGCATGGCGGGCGCCTCGACGTCGGTGCCGAGCAGGTGGCCGATCTCGTGGTGGTAGATCAGCGGCAGGCCCGTCAGGCAGAGCAGCAGCATGAAGACGGTACAAACCAGGCTGCTCCATTTATGGATCCAGCTCCAGAGGCGCAGCTTATTTGGCGACATAGGTGGGTGATATCGGACGTCGGAATCGACAAGTTCGGCAAATAATAATCGTTCTCATTTACACGCGCAAGCCAAAACGGATAGAATGACAATCATTCTCATTAAGAAAACCGAGCCCCACCGATGAAACTGTTCCGCCTGACTCCGATCGCCCTCGCCGCTGCGGCCTTTGCCGCGCAAGCACAAGACACCAGCTCCGAACCTGTCGCCACCGTCGTCGTCACCGCCTCGGCCGACGCATCCAGCCAGGGCTTGAGCTCCGCCTACGCCGGCGGCCAGGTCGCGCGCGGGGGGCGCCTGGGCCTGCTGGGCAACGTCGACATCATGGACACCCCCTTCAATTCCATGAACTACACCCAGGCGCTGATCCAGGACCAGCAGGCGCGCAGCGTGGCCGACGTGGTGCAGAACGACCCCTCGGTGCGGGTGGCGCGCGGCTTCGGCAACTACCAGGAGCTGTACGTGATCCGCGGCTTCGCCGTCAACTCGGACGACCTGGCCTACAACGGCCTGTACGGCCTGCTGCCGCGCCAGTTCGTGGCCTCGGAACTGCTCGAACGCGTCGAAGTGCTGCGCGGCGCGAACAGCTTCGTGAACGGCGCCGCGCCGGGCGGCGGCGGCATCGGCGGCGCCATCAACCTGCTGCCCAAGCGCGCGCCGAACGCGCCGCTGACCCAGCTGACGGTGGGCGTCGAGACCGGCGGCCAGGCCTATGTGGCGACCGACTTCGCGAACCGCTTCGGCCTTGACGGCCGCCTGGGCGTGCGCGTGAATGCGGTGCGCCGCGAGGGCGACACCGCGATCGACCGCGAGAACCGCGAACTGAGCCTGTACTCGGTGGGCGTGGATTACCGCGGACGCGGCTACCGCCTGTCGGCCGACGTCGGCCACCAGGACCACCAGCTGCGCGGCGCGCGCCCGAGCGTGACGATGGCGGCCGGCGTGCCGATCATCGCGGCGCCAAGCAGCGACAGCAACTACGCCCAGCCCTGGACCTATTCCGGGGAACGCGACACCTTCGGCACCCTGCGCGGCGAAGTCGACCTGCCGGGCGGCGCGGTGGCCTGGGCCGCGCTCGGCATGCGCAGCGGCATTGAGTCCAACATCATCTCCTCGCCGACCGTCACCAACGCGGGCGGCGACGCCACCATGACCCGCTTCGACAACGCGCGCGAAGACAAGGTGCGTACCGGCGAAATCGGCGCGCGCACCGAGCTGAAAACCGGTGCGGTCTCGCACAAGCTGAGCGCCTCGCTGTCGGGCTTCCATTCGGAGTCGAAGAACGCCTACGGCATGAGCGACTTCGCGGGCTTCGCCTCGAACATCTATCGTCCGCTCGACGCGCAAGCACCGTCGAGCGGCTTCTTCACCGGCGGGAACATGAACAACCCGCTCCTGACCAGCAAGGCGATCCTGTCGAGCTTTGCCGTGGCCGATACCCTGGGCTTCATGGACGAGCGCCTGCTCGTGACCGTGGGTGCGCGCCACCAGACCATCAAGTCCTTCGGCTACGACTACGACACCGGCGCACCGAACGCGCGCTACGACGAAAGCGACGTGACGCCGGTGGCGGGCATCGTCTACAAGCCCATGAAAGGCGTGTCGGTCTACGCCAACTACAGCGAGGCGCTGCAGCAGGGCCCGGTGGCGGCGGGCACCGACATCGTCAACCAGGGCGAGGTGTTCGCTCCCTTCGTCTCGCGCCAGAAGGAAGTCGGCGTCAAATACGACAGCGGCAAATTCGGCATGACGGCGGCCGTGTTCGCAACCTCCCAGCCGAGCGCCTACGTCCAGGACCGCCGCTTCGGCGTGTTCGGCGAGCAGCGCAACCGCGGCCTGGAGCTGAGCGTGTTCGGCACCCCGGCACGCGGCCTGCGCCTGCTGGGCGGTCTCACCCTGCTGGAAGCCGAGCAGCGCCAGACCGCCGGCGGCGTCAACGAGGGCAAGGATGCGATCGGCGTGCCGGGCACCCAGCTGAACCTCGGCGCCGAATGGGAAGTGCCTGGCGTGCAGGGCCTGTCGCTCAATGCGCGCGCCCTGTACACCGCGACCCAGTACGCGGATGCGGCCAACACCCAGAAGCTGCCTTCGTGGTCGCGCCTGGACATCGGGGCGAACTACCTGATGCGCTTCATGGACCGCGACGTGACCCTGCGTGCGCGCATCGACAACGTCACGGACAAGAACTACTGGGCGTCGGCGGGCGGCTATCCGGGCTTCGGCTACTTGGTGCAGGGCGCGCCGCGCAGCGTGGTGGTGTCGGCGACGGTCGATTTCTGAGCGCCGCCGAACGGCCCGTCAGAAGCGGACCTTGAGGTAGGCGGAAGGTCCGGTCAGTTTCAGGTCGAGGTCGGCGCTGCGTTCGCCGTTGCGATGCAGGTCGATCTTCTGGATGCCGTAGTCGAGCACCAGGCCGACGTTCTTCGCCGCCATCCATTCGATGCCCGCGGCAGCGTTGACCACATGGCCCTCGACGCTGCCGCCATTGCGCTTGACCCCGCCCGCCTCGGCATACAGGCGCACCCTGTCGTTCAGTGCGTGGCGCCATGCCAGCTCGATGGTCGGCGCCCACACGCTGTCGCTGGCGGAACCGGACCCGCTCCAGCTGTAGGTTTCGAGCGGCGCTTCGGCGCGCAGGTCGGCCTCGGCCGTCGCCGAGATCTTGGCGCGCAGGTGGGCGGCGCCCAGGCCGATCCCGAAGGCATTCCTGTCCGAACCGAACCAGTATTTGTAGGCCAGGCGCGCCATCTCGATGCGCAGCTTGGCATCCGCGCGGATGCTGCCGCTGACCGGGCGGCCTTCGTAGACCGTGGCGCCGCTCGGCGCGGCCGCGTAGTCCTCGTTGAAGCGCCAGTAGTCGAACGATGCGCCATGGCGCTCGCCAAACAGCAGTTCGGCTTTCACGCGCGGCAGGGTGCCGTCGCCGAGCTTCTCGTCAGGCGTGTCGACGCGGCCGTAGCGGGTGTCGCCGCCGAGGCGGATCTCGGGTTCGGCATGGAAGGCGCCGACCGACAGGCTCATGCGATCGAGCGCCGGCGACTGCTGCGCCTGGGCCATGCCGGCGGCGGCCGCGCCGAGCAGGATGGCGCCTTTCAGGAAGTTGACGGATACGACGGACGTGCGTAATGCAGGGCGAGACATGGATACTCCGATCATCAAGGGTGTGTTCAGAAATGTCCGCCAGACCATGTCTAGCGCGACAACACCTTGATTATCGCAGTTATCAAAATATTATCCCGCACGATTGACGAATCTTGATTCTATAAATACACGGCGCCGCTAGTGCGGCAGCTTCCGGCCACGGGCAGCGAGACCTCGGCGACGGTGCCCTGCCCGTCAGGCTTGCGATGCAGGCTGATCGACGCGCCATGCTGGCCGGCGATTTCCTTGACGATCGCGAGACCCAGCCCATGTCCACCGGGCGCCGCTCCTGGCGAACGGTAGTATGGCGTGAACAGTTTGTTCATTTCCCCGGCCGGAATCGGGCGTCCGTCGTTCGCCACCGAGACCAGCGCGCGGTCGGCCCGCCGCGCCAGCCGCACCTCGATCTCGCCGTCCGGCGCGCCGTGGACCGAGGCGTTGTCGATCAGGTTCTGCAGCAGGCGCCGCAGCTGCGAGGGCTCGCCCCACACATGCACGTCCTGCTCCGCGTCCAGGCTGATGCCCTGCCCGCGTCGCTCGAGCAGCGGATCGAGCGTTCCGATCACATCATGGCAGACCTCCAGCAGGGAGACCTGCTGCGGCGCGTAGTCGTCGCTGCGGGCGCTGATGCGGCTCAGGGTCAGGAGCTGCTCGGCCAGCTTGCTGGTGCGGCGCGCCGCGGCAAGGGCCTGATCGAGCGCTTCGGCGCGCTCGGAATCGGCGGGCGCTCGCACGGCATTCTCGACGTGCAGCTGGACCGCCGCGATCGGCGTGCGGATCTCGTGCGCCGCGGCGTCGATGAACCGTTGTTCGCGTTCGAAAGCGGCCTTGATTCGGTCGAGCAGGCTGTTGAGCTCCTCGATGATCGGCGCCAGCTCGGTCGGCGTCTCCGGCAGGCGCACAGGGTCGAGCGAATCGGGGGTGCGCGCCGCGATGCGCGCGGCGAGCTCCTTGAGGGGGCGCATGCTGCGCACCAGGATCAGGTTCACCGCAATTAGCAACAACAGGCCGCCGCCGATCAGCGGCGCGGTGATCGACATGCCGATGTACTCGGCCAGCTCGCCGCGCACCTCCTCCTTCTCCGCCGTCATCACCCAGATCGCTCCGGAGCGCAGGGCGAAGACTTCCCACAGGGTGTCACCGACCTGGTGAACGCTGAAACCGGCAGCCAGCGGCGCCAGTGCGTCATTCGGCGCCGAGGCGGATTTTGCGAGCAGCACGCCATCGGCGCGCCACACCTGGAAGGCGATCTTGGTCTCGTAGCGGTGTCCGGCGGCCCCGGGGGCGTTGCTGATCGAGGTTTCCAGTTCGGGAGGCAGCGGGATGACGAGCGGCTGCGACAGGGTCGCCGTCGACAATTGCTGCGCCACCAGCGCCTCCAGCACCCGCGCCGAGGTGGCCAGGCGCGCGCTGAACAGCTCTTCGGATTCGTGTCGCGCCACCAGCTGGGCGGCCACGCCGATGCCGCCGAACACCAGCACGATGCAGACCAGCGTGGCGACGACCAGGCGGCGCCGGCCGGAATAGGTGCGCGTCCTCATGCGCCGACGTCGCCCAGGCGGTAGCCCACCCCGCGGATGGTCTTGATCGCCGCCGGGGCGAGCTTCTTGCGCAGGTGGTGGACGTGCACGTCGATGGTGTTGCTCTCGGCGCCCTCACCCCAGCCATACAGGGACTCTTCCAGCTGCGCCCGATTGAATACGCGCAGCGGGTTCTCGGCGAGCTGCTTGAGCAGCATGAACTCGAGGCGCTGCAGCTCGACCGGCTGGCCGTGCCATGACGCGCGCAGGCTGTCCTCTTCCAGCACCAGGGCGCCGCGCTCGATCCGGTTCACCGGTCGTCCGCCGTGGCGTCGCAGCAGCACGCGCAGGCGCGCCAGCAGCTCGTCCAGCTCGAAGGGCTTGACCAGGTAGTCGTCGGCCCCGAGGTCCAGGCCATGGACCCGGTCGCGCATCGCGTCGCGCGCCGACAGGATCAGGACCGGCACGCCGTTGCCGCTGGCACGCACCCGCTCCAGCACCCGGGTGCCGTCGAGGTCGGGCAGGCCGAGGTCGAGCACCGCCAGGTCGAAGGCATTGTCGCGCAGCGCCGCCACCGCGGAAGCGCCGTCGCGCACGTGTTCGACCGTGTAATGCGCGCGGCGCAGCGCCACCAGCAGCCCGTTGGCGAGCAGCGCATCGTCTTCGACCAGCAGCAACCTCAAGATAGCCGTCCTTCCCGTGTATCAGTCACTTCTTCCCTTCCGCAATCTTGTTCAACAACTCCCTGATTTCCCCGCGCCGGCCCTCGTCGGCCACCTTGCGGCCCGGGCGCGCCGGCGCCTGCAAGGCCTTGCGTAGGTACCGCTCGGCGCCGCTGTAGTCGCCCTGGCGCAGCAGGTAGTCGCCGTAAAAATAGTTCGGATCGATCCCGTCCGGATTCACCGCCAGGCCTTTCTTGAGGAACTCCTCCGCCTTGGTCTTGTCGCCGAAGCCGATCGGCCAGCCCGGCACCTGGTAATACAGCGAACCGAGGCTGGTGTAGGCCGAGCCGTTGAGCGCGTTCGGATCGAGCGCCAGCGCCTGTTCCAGCGACTTCCTCGCGTTCTTGACGTACTTTAACGCGCCGAGGCCGCCCTTGGCGCCGGCATAGGTGGACTCGACGATCGCGTACCAGATCAGCACGTCGGCATTGCCGAGATTGCGCGCCGCCATCTGCTCGCTGTCGGCCAGCAGGCGCGCGAACTCGGCTTCCTGGCGCGTTGCGGGCGTTCCATACTTGATCTGTTCCCAGCCCTGCTGCATGCGCGCGACATCCTCGGCCGGTCCGGCCCAGGCACTGCCGGCCAGCAGCGCGGCGGCCGCGAAGGCCGCGATCCATCGATATACGGTGTTCATCATCTTCTCCTTTGTACTTCGCTTATGTTATCGGGGCAAGTATTTTCGAATCTGGACCAGCTGCTTGCGGATCGCCTTGTCGGGTATGCCGGGCAGCAGCTTGTTAACCAGGACGAAGAAGCGTTCCGCCGCGCCCAGGGTACGGGTCGCGGCACTGCCCGCGAGGAAGGCCATGAAGGCATCCGCCACCGCTTCGGGCGAATCCTGCGCGGTGCGCAAGGCCTGGTTCATGTCGTTGACAGCGGCGCTGTTGATCGCGGTGCGGGTGGCGCGCGGCGAGAAATGGCGCACCGTGACCGTCGAATCGGCGTACTCGCGCCGCAGCGCTTGCGAAAAGCCGGCCAGGCCGGCCTTGGCGGCGCCGTAGGCGGCGAAGCCCGGAAAGCCGAGCGCGCCGAACACCGAACCGATGTTGATCACCTGGGCCCGCGGCGCCGCACCCAGCAGCGGCAACAGTTCGCGCGTGAGCAGCATCGGCGCCAGCAGGTTGGTCTCGACCTGGGCGCGGATGGCGGCGGGATCCTGGGTCTCGAAGGCGTGGAAGCCGCTCACGCCGGCGTTGTTGATCAACAGGTCGATCCCGCCGCTGGCGCGCGCGGTGGCGACGATGGCGCTCGCGGTATGGGGATCGCACAGGTCGCCGCAGACGATCTGGACGTCGCAGCCGCGCAGCTGCGCCGCCAGGGTCTCGAGCGCCTGGCGCTGGCGTCCCACCAGGATCAGGAGCGCGCACTGCGGTGCCAGGCGGGCAGCGATCGCGGCGCCGATGCCGCCGCTGGCGCCGGTGAGGACGGCGCGGTAGCGCCCGGGTTGCGGTGACCGCGCCATCTCAGGCCGCCTTCCCGAACAGCGCCTCGCCGCGCGGCAGGCTGCGGAACACGTTGCCGTACAGCGCGTACATCATGCGCGCCATGTGGACCACCGCCGCACGGTCGGCCTTGTCCTCGAGCCGGTTCATCAACGTTTCGAAGAAGGCCACGTGCTCGAGGTCCAGGCTACCGTGCGAACTCAGGTAACTGAAGGCTTCCGGCGGCAGCGACAGCGCGGTCTGGATCGTGCCCGCTGCGTGGGTGGCCAGCGCGGTGCTGGTTCCTTCCAGCACGTGCACCATCCCGAAGAAGCCGACCGGGTTGCCGCGGTCCACCTGGTGGTAGGCATAGGCCACCATCAGCTCGGTGCTCGGGTGCGGACGGGCGCGGCGCACCGCCTCGGCGTCGCCGCCGCAGGCGCGGATGTCGGACAGGATCCATTCCTGGTGGCCGACTTCCTCCTCGATATATTCGGCGATTGCCTCGCGCAGCCATTCATGGCGCTCGCCGAGGCGGCTGCCGCAGGCCATCAGGAGCGGCACCGTGTGCTTCACGTGGTGGTAGGCCTGCGACAGGAAGGCGATGTACTGGGAGATCACCACCTGGCCCTGGAGCGCGTCCTGGATGATCGGGATGGAAAACATCTCCTGGCGCTCGGCCAGGGTGGCGGATTGCAGTTGGTCGAAAAAGTTCACGTTGAATACTCCGGTTGATCGAACAGGGATGCGATGTCGTGCGCGTGGGCGGCGCGGATCGCGGCGCGGCGCAGGCGCCCGTTGGGGGTAAGCAGGCCCGCCGCCGGCGAAAATGGCGGCACGAGGCGCCAGCGCCGGACCTGCGCGTAGTCCGGCAGCTGCGCGTTGGCGCGGTCGACGGCCTCCTGCAGCTGCGCCGGGCTCAAGCCGGGGCGGGCAGGCACCAGCAGCGCGCCCAAATAAGGCTGGGCCTCGCCGAGCACCATGGCCTGGGCGAACAGGCCGGTGCCGAGCAGCACCGCCTCCGGCCACTCGGGGGAGACGTTACGGCCGTAGCCGGTGATCAGGATGTCCTTCTTGCGGCCGTCGACGAACAGGAAGCCGTCCGCGTCGAGGTGCCCCAGGTCCCCGGTCGCCAGCCAGGGATCGACCTGCACCGGCTGGCCCAGGTAGCGCGCGGCGCAATCCTCGACCAGGATCTCGCCGTCGGCGGCGATGGCGACGCGCCGGTGCGCCAGCGGGCGGCCGACGCTGCCGTCGCGCTGCGCACCCGGCAGGTTCAGCGCCACTACCGACGCGCACTCCGACAGCCCGTAGCCCTCGAACACCGGGAAGCCGCGCGCACGGGCGGCCTCGATCAGCTGCGGCGGCATCTTGCCGCCGCCGACCGCGACGAAACGCAGGCTGGCGATGCGCCGGTCGCCGGGCTCGCTGGCGGCCACCAGCGCCCCCAGCATCTGCGGCACCAGCGTGATGCTGTGCGGCGCATGGCGCGCGATCGCATCGAGGCAGGCGCCGGCATCGAAGCCGCTGGCGCCGCGCATCCCGGTCTCCCGCAAGGGCGGACAGATCGTGGTGGCGCCGCTGAGCAAGGCGGTATACGGGCCGGCCAGGTTCTCCAGCAGCACCGCAAACGGCAGCAGGCACAGGTGGCGTTCCAGTCCCAGCGGCGCGACGCCGTCGCGCAGGGCGCGCGCCACCTCCCATTGCTGCCCGGCGGACAGGCACACGCCCTTCGGCGCCGAGGTGGTGCCGGAGGTGAAGGTCAGCTTCTGCACGCCGTCGAGCGGCGCGGCGCGCGGCGCGCGGCTGCTTTCGCACAGCACCAGCGGGCCGCCGGTATCGCGCACCGTGTCGAAGCCAAGCGCCGCGCCCTGCCCTGGATCGGCGCAGAACAGCGCGCCGATGCCGCTCTCGGCCACGACGTGCGTCCACTGCTGCGGGGTGAAGAACAGGGGCAGCGGCACCAGGGTGAGGCCAAGCGCCTGCGTGGCAAGGTCGACCATCAGCCACTCGGGCGAATTGTCGGCCAGGATGCCCACCGGGGCCCGGGGCCGGGCGCGCGCGCCGAGCGCGGCGCCGATGCGCGCGATGCCCTGCGCAAGCGCGGCGCGGTCGAGCCCGCGCTCGCCGTCACTCAGCAGGATCGCGTGGTCGGGTAGCGAGTCGAGCAAGTTCTGAATATCCATATTGAATGTCGCCAAACATGACTTGTGGGTGGGTGTCGTAGTAGCTGCCCCACTGGCTGCCGCCGTCGGGCAGGCGCGCCGGATCGGCGCAAGCCAGCACCTGCGGGCGCAGCTGGAGGCGGCTGAAGGAGTTGAGCAGGCTGGTGGTGGCGGTGAAGGCCACCACGCGCAGGCCGAGCCCGTGCAGCAGGCTGGTGGTGCCGACGATCAGGGCGCGCGCCGCGCCCGGATGCAGCGCCGCCAGGTTCCCGACCTCGACGATGTCGGTGCGCGCGACCGGACGGCCGAGGCGCGCGCCGATCTCCGCTTCGATCGGACCGTCCAGGTAATGCTCGAGGAAGAGCGGATGGGGTCCGGCCAGCGAATAGCCCAGCGCGGCCGTCCAGGCGCCCTCGGCATCGCGGCAGCCCACCAGGGTGTCGCTGAAGTGGGCGATATGCGCGCCGTAGTTCTTCAGGAAGGCGGCAGCGATGAAGGCCTCGAGCTGCGCGCGTCCCGGATCGCCCCGTTCGTAGCATGCGAGGCTCGTTCGGGGCCGGCGCGGCAGGCGCGGCGGCAGGGCATTGCCTGCCGGTGGTTCAAGGATGTTCATCATGCGTGGCCTGCTTGCTGCTGTTTCAATGGTGCAAGCCTATGCAGCGAACATTAAACCCAGATTAAGCGAACTGCAGTGCAGGAAAGTTCGCTGCAATCATGACAAACAGCAACAAATACTCGCATGGCGATCATGCGGTTCAGTCAAGCGTCGGGAGGTGCTCTTCGTAGGGTGGACGGGTCCCCCGTCCGCGCGTTCAACTACACGTTGATCGGTCTGGAGCGGGGTTTCGACCGTGATTTGGACGCGCGGAAGGCAAAGCCGTCCACCCTACGAACCTTTAACTGAACAGCATTACCTCCTTGGCGATGTCTTCAAGGATGGGAGGCTGCGGCGCGTCGCCCTTGTGCCCAGACGAGCGCCAGGCCCATCGCCAGCATCGCGAAGTGCGCAGGCTCCGGCACCCCGGGCACCGGCGTCAGCAGCGTGGAGCCGTAGCAGAACACGCCTGCCCGGTCGCAGGAGTGGGCCAGGATCTGGCCACGATCGTTGATTTCGTCGGCCGAGACCAGCAACAGGTCGGCGTCGGGGTCGATGAGGGTGTTCGGGTCGATCAGTTCGCCATCGGCATACAGGAAGGGGCGACCGTCCGTGACGCCGACGACCTGGCCGCGGTTGTTGATGTCGTAGCCGAAGCTGTTCGCCGCCCAGGGCGTCAGGTTGGTGAAGGTGTCGCCATCCCACAGGAAAGCGTGGGTGCGGCCGTTGGCGCCCGTGACGGAGCCGGTCACCCAGCCGGCGTCGTTGATGGCCTGGCCGATCACCGGCTTTCCTCCGAAGAGCGGCAGCTCGGACAGGACCCCGTCGCTGTACACCGCCGTGCGCGGGACGTAGCCGTAGTCGTAATCGTAGTAGCCGACCAGCAGCTCGCCGCGCTCGTTCAAGTCGCCGGCCCCGCTGTTGTCGGGCTCCAGGACGTGCACCACGCCGTCCCTGAGTATGGCGGCGCGGAAGTCCGCGCTGCGGGCGGCGATCTCACCCCGGTTGTTGATGTCGCGCACATCCTGCAGGCCATAGCGGGTCGTCAGGTCCACCATCCGCCCGTCGGAATAGAAGAAAGAGTGAACTTCGCCCGTGGCCGTGGTCGAGATCCCGACCGCCTCGTCGAGGTCGTTCAGGGCGCGGACCTGCGTGACGTAGCCGCCGAGGCCGCCGACCGATTCCCCGAAAGGCCAGCGGATAATTCCGGCGCCCTGGTACGGGGTCTCGGGTCCGTAGCTGTTGACCGCGAAATGTCCCTGGTTGTTGAGCGCAAGCGCACGCGCATACTTGCTGCCCGCCGGCGACGTCGAGAAATATTCCGGGACCGCAGCGGCAATCGGCGCCAGCATGGCCAGCAGCGCCGCCAAGCCGGCGCGACACACGTGCCTGTTCATCCTCGCCCCCTGGCGGCGGTCTTCACGCCGCAGTCGAATCCATTCTGACATCGGCGGACCCTGGAGCGCCGCACGCGCCTGCGTGCCGCATCCAGTTCCATTCAGGGCACGATCGCCACCTTCAGCACGCCGTCGCGCTGGTTGGCGAACAGCTCATATGCTTCCTCGATACGCTCGAGGGGGAAGCGGTGCGTGACCAGCGGCCGCAAATCGACCCGGCCCGAGGCCACGATGTTCATCAGCCGCCGCATGCGGTGCTTGCCGCCCGGGCACAGCGTCGTGATCAGCTTGTGGTCGCCCAGGCCGGCGGCGAAGCCGTCGACCGGCAGCCCCAGCTTGCCTGAATACACACCCAGGCTCGACAGGGTGCCGCCGGGGCGCAGTGCGCGCAGGCAGCTTTCGAAGGTCTGCTGGGTGCCCAGGGCCTCGATCGTGACGTCCGCGCCCTGGCCGTCGGTGAGTTCGAGGATGGTCTGGACCGGATCGGTCTGCCGGTAATCGATGACATGGTCCGCGCCCAGCCGTTTGGCCATCTCGAGCCGCGCCGGCACGGTGTCGACCGCGATGATGCGGCTGGCGCCGCGCAGCCGCGCGCCGGCGGTGGCGCACAGGCCGATCGGTCCCTGGGCGAACACCGCCACCGTATCGCCGATGCGGATCGCGCCGTTCTCGGCACCGCCGAAGCCGGTGCTCATGATATCGGGGCACATCAGCACCTGCTCGTCGCTGAGCCCATCCGGGACCGGGGCCAGGTTCGCTGCCGCGAACGGCACCCGCACGTACTCGGCCTGGCAACCGTCGATGGTGTTGCCAAAGCGCCAGCCACCCATTGCACGCCCCCCGCACTGCGACTGGTGCGCTTCCAGGCAGGCGTGGCACTGGCCGCAGGGTGTGATCGCGCCGACCACGACACGTTGCCCGAGCGTATAGCCCTCGACACCCGCGCCGAGCTCGGCGATGACGCCAACGGGTTCGTGTCCAATGGTCAGACCGGGCTCGACCGGATACTCGCCTTTCAGGATATGCACGTCGGTCCCGCAAATGGTCGTCATCGTCACCTTGACGATGGCTTCGCCGGGCCCGGCCTGCGGCACCGGCTTGCGCTCGAGCGCGATCCGACCGGGGCCGGTAAATACTGCCGCTTTCATCGTTTCCATGGAAGCTCCTGTTGGTAGGAAGAGACGCTCAGCGCGCCATCAGCACGGCCATGGTCGCCTCCTGCAGCACCTTCCTGGTGACGCCGCCGAGGAACAGTTCGCGAAACTGCGAGTGTCCGTAGCATCCGATGACGAGCACATCGTAGGCCTCCTGGTTGGCCAGCGTGAGCAGGGCCTGCCCGCCATCGATATGGCGGTTGAAGGCAATGATCTCGGCCTGGACCTCGTGGCGCGCAAGGAAAGCGGTCAGGTCGGCCCTCTGCTGTGCGTCTTCCAGGTCGGTGTTGCCGGGCGAGCGGAAGGAAACGACCGTCACGCGCACCGCGCGCCGCATCAGCGGCACCGCGGCCAGCAGTGCGGCCGATGCTTCCTTGCTGCCATTCCAGGCGGCCAGGACATGCCGCCCCATGAAATGCGTCACCGGCGCGCAGGGAACGACCAGCACCGGGCGGGCGCAAGTGAAGGCCACGTACTCGGGAATACGCCCGACGGTTTCGGCCAGGGCCTCCGTCAGGTCGTCCTGGTTGACGACGACCAGGTCGGCAAAGCGTCCCATCCGCGCCAGGGCCTCGCTGGCGAGGTCGCAGACCAGGCGCTTCTCGAACGCGACGCCGGCCTCGCCGGCGAGCACGCCGAATCTGTCGAGCGCACGCGCTGCTGACTCGTTCAGGGGGCCGAAATAGCTGGCTTCGAGGCTGCCCGGCGCCGCAGGGTAGCCGTGCGGGAAGACCTCGCGCGAGACGCCGATGGCGGCGACGCCGATCAGGTGCGCCTCGTGCTCCGCAGCCAGCCTGGCCGCGAGCCGGATGCGCTGCGCGGCATGGCGCGACTCGTCGGCATGTACGAGAATGGTCCTGTAGCTCATCGGTCTTCTCCCGTTGGCAGTGACATCGGAAACTCGGCCTGGCGCTGGCGGCGTGCCGCCAGACGCGCCGCGGCGCGTCCCGCGAGCGGGACCGGAGCACGTCCCCGGCGCAGGGCCAGCACCGCGCCGCGCGCCGTGGCCAGCACGCGCAGGCCGCAGAAGCGGTGCAGCGACAGCAAATCCGGCAAGGCAGCCACGACCGCCCGGCCGACGCAAAGGTCGCCGGCTTCCACCAGGGGCACCGCGTGATGCAGGGCGTTGAGCAGCAGGGCATTGTCGCGGCGCTGCTCGTGCACCCCGGAGAACCCGGTCGCGTCCATCAGCGCCTCCTCGCGACGGAAGGCGGCTTCGACGGCAGCGCTCAGGTGCACGAACGCGGCAGGAAAACGTTCGTCGGACTCGCCCGCAACGGTGCGGACCTGCGCCAGCAGCAGCTTGCGCGCATGCGCCAGTGCGCGCACGATGGTGTGGGCGCCCGGCGCGGGCGCTGACGAGGCAAGCATGATGACACCTTCGATGTTGACCGGGGTAGAGGTGGCAGTCTCGCTCTTTCCCCCCTGCCCTGTATTTGATGCAGATCAAATGGGCTAAAATCGCTGCAAGGCCGCATGCGTTCGACGGTCAAAGAAGGGGTCATCCAGCCTCGACAGGCTTGGGGCGCTTGGCGGCAACCGGCAGGAGCATCCATGAGCATCCGCAACCTGAATCACCTGTTCGCGCCCGCGTCCGTGGCCGTGCTCGGCGCTTCCGACCGTGCGGGCAGCGTCGGCGCCACTGTGTGGAACAACCTCGTCGCCGGCGGTTTCCGCGGGCCGCTGTGGCCCGTGAACCGGCGCCATGCCCGGGTTGGCGGGCAGCAGGCATGGCGCAGCGTCGCCGACCTGCCGGCCGTACCGGAGCTGGCCGTGATCTGCACACCGGCCGCTACCGTACCCGGCCTGATACGCGAACTCGGCGCGGCCGGCTGCCGCGCCGTCATCGTCATCAGCGCCGGCCTGGACGCCCCCGCAACCGAAGGCGATCCGGGGCGAAGCTTGCGCCAGGCCATGCTCGACGCCGCCCGACCGTGGCTGCTGCGCATCCTCGGGCCGAACTGCGTCGGCCTGCTGGTGCCGGGCATCGGCCTGAACGCCAGCTTCGCGCCCGCCGCGGCGCTCCCCGGGCGGCTGGCCTTCGTGGCGCAGTCCGGCGCCCTGGTCACCGCCGTGCTCGACTGGGCGGCGGTCCGCCGCATCGGCTTTTCCTGTTTCGTCTCGCTGGGAGACGGCAGCGACATCGATTTCGGCGACCTGCTCGACTGGCTGGCCGGCGATGCGGGCACCGATGCCATCCTGCTGTACGCCGAGAGCGTGCGCCAGGCCCGCAAGTTCATGAGCGCGGCGCGCGGAGCGGCGCGCGCCAAGCCCACCCTGATCGTCAAGTCGGGCCGCGGCGCCGACGCGGCGCGCGCCGCCTTCAGTCATACCGGCGCGCTGGCCGGATCCGACCTGGTATACGACGCAGCCATCCGCCGCGCCGGCATGCTGAGGGTCTACACGACGGCCGAGCTGTTCGACGCGGTCGCGACCCTGGCCCGCACCCGGCCTCCACGTGGCGAACGGCTGGCCATCCTCACCAACGGCGGCGGGCCGGGCGTGATGGCGACCGACGCCCTGCTGGACGAGGGCGGCGTGCCGGCCCGGCTCGCACCAGATACCGTGGCACGCCTGGACGAAGGCCTGCCCCCGCTGTGGTCGCACGGCAACCCGGTCGACATCGTCGGCGATGCCCCTGCCGAACGATATCGCCACGCGCTGTCCGCGCTGCTGGATGCGCCAGAGGTCGACGGGGTGCTGCTGATCCATGCGCCGACCGCCATCGTGTCTAGCAGCGAGATCGCCGCCGCCGTGCTGCCGCTCATCAACGGCAGCCGCCGTCCGGTGCTGTGCTGCTGGCTGGGCGGGCCGAGCGTGGCCGGTGCGCGCCACCTGTGCATCGAGGCGGGCGTGCCTGTGTTCGACACGCCGGAGGAAGCGGTCAAGGGCTTCCAGCAACTGGTCGACTACCGGCGCAACAGCGAAGTCCTGGTGCAGGCGCCGGGCCCGGGGGGGCTGACGGTACCGGACCGCGATGCGGCAAGGTCCCAGGTCGAGGCCCTGCTGGCCGGTGGAGCAAGGGAGATCGGCGAGACCGACACCAAACGCCTGCTGGCTGCGTACGGCATTCTCGTGGTGCCCACGGAGAGCGTCGCGGACCGGGACGCTGCGCTGGCGGCGGCGCGCCGCATCGGCTTTCCCGTCGCGCTCAAGATCCAGTCCCCGGACCTGGCGCATAAGACCGAGGTCGGCGGCGTCGTCCTGGACCTGGACGACGAAGACGCCTTGTCCGCGGCGCTCGATGCGATGCTCCTGCGTGTAGCCGGCCTGCGCCCGCAGGCGCGGCTGGCCGGCTTTACGGTGCAGGCCATGGCGCGCAGGCCGCAGGCCTTGGAACTGATCGTCGGCATCACCACCGATCCGGTATTCGGTCCGGTGGTGTTGTTCGGCCATGGCGGCATCGCGGTCGAGGTCACGGCCGACCAGGCGGTCGGGCTGCCGCCGCTGAACCGGGTACTGGCCGCCGACCTCGTCAAGCGCACCCGGGTGGCGCGGCTGCTGGCCGGCTACCGCAACCTGCCCCCGGCCGACCTGGACGCCCTGTGCGACGTGCTGGTGCGCGTCGGACAGATGGCGGCCGACCTGCCCGAGCTCGTCGAGCTCGACATCAATCCACTGCTGGCGGACGCCGGCGGCGTGGTGGCGCTCGACGCCCGCATGCGGCTGGAACCGGTGCCGCCGGGCCGCGACGGCCATGCACGGCTGGCGATCCTGCCCTACCCGGAACACCTCGAACGCCAGGTCACCAGCAGCATCGGGCCGCTGACGATCCGCCCGATCCGGCCCGAGGACGCGGCTGCGCATGTGGACTTCTTCAAGGCCTTGAGCCCCGAGGACGTGCACATGCGCATGTTCGGCATGATGCGCGAACTCTCGCCGCAACAGCTGGCGCGCTTCACGCAGATCGACTACGCACGCGAAATGGCCTTGATCGCCACCCGCGCCGGGCCGGCCGGCAGCGAGACGCTGGGCGTGGCGCGCGTCGTATTCGACCCGGACGACCTGCGCGGCGAATTCGCCGTGACAGTGCGATCGGACCTGCAAGGATGCGGGCTGGGGCTGATCCTGTTGTCCAGCCTGCTCGATTACTGCGACGCGCGCGGCGTGCCGCTCCTCGAAGGCCTCGCGCTCCCGGAAAACACGCGGATGCACAGGCTTGCCGCCGGCCTCGGCTTCGCGCTGGAGGGCGCCGCCGACGGCATGGTGCGCATGCGGCGGCCTCGTGAGCACGGGCATCCTTCGCCCTCCCCGCGGGAACACCCGCTATCGGAGAACGTGGGCGCGGACTCCCGCTGCCCCACGCTGCACCGGCGCCCCTAGTCGGGATCCCTGGCTGGCCAGGCCCTCGCCAGCGCCTGCGCATACGCCGGGGCCCGGACGTCGCCAGCCACCGGGCGCAGCACCATCACCGGGACCGGCGCATAGGCGAGCACCGCCTGCGTGACGCTGCCGGCCAGCAAGCGGCTGATCCCGCGCCGCCCGTGCGATCCCATCGCGATCAGGTCGCAACCGTGCTGGCGCGCCGCGTCGGCGATCGCCTCGGCCACGTCGAGCGCATTGGTCGTCACTTTCGTGCAAGGCACGCCGGCCGCTTGTGCGCGCGCGGCGATGGCATCGACATAGTGGGTGGCATGCTCCAGCAGCACGTCGGCCCGCGCGCCCGGATCGTAGGTCATCGAACCTTCGAGCGCCTGCAGGACCGGCTCGGGAAGGGCGACGCACAGCGCGACGATCTCGCTGCCGCACGCACGCGCAAGATCGATGGCGGTGTCGGCGGCCGCCTCGGCGACCGCCGAGCCGTCGGTCGGCACCAGGATGCGTTTGTACATGAATGCCATTCTCCCGCGCGCCTAGCGGTGCACCAGCACCGGAATCAGGCTGTGGACCAGCACTTTCTGTGTTTCGCTGCCCAGCAGCAGTCCCTTGATGCCCTTGTGCCCATGCGATGCCATCACGATCAGGTCGCAGAGCCGTTCGCGCGCCGTGGCGATAATGGCTTCGTACGGCTCGTCGGAGACGACTTGCACGCAGCTGCAGGGCACACCCGCATCGCGCGCCAGCGCCGCCACCTCGTCCAGGAGGCGCTGCCCGTGCGCCCTGCTGGATGCGAGATACTGGTCGCGGGTTTGCTCCATCATCTCGGCATTGGCGGTGAAGGTATGGAATTCGGGCGTGGCGGTCATGCCGACCACCTCGGCGCCCAGACTCTTGGCGAAGTCGACGCCGGCCCGGATAGCACGCTGGGATGCCTCCGAACCGTCGGTCGGGAGCAGGATACGCTGGTACATGGCAACCTCCATCACTAAGCCCTACAGGTCTGTACCGGTCAGGACATTCGGCACCAATCAGGCGCTTGCCGTTTGAGAGAATCGGTGCCAGTCTGCTCTCCCGGGCTCGCAGTTTCTTTGACGCAGATCAAGAACTTCCGGGTTCAGTACTGCGGCGCTATCGATCCTTCCTACGCGCAGATCGTCCGGCACTGGTACTGCGGAACGCGCTCGCCATATCGGACAATGGCGCGATCGTGGCGCAGGCGCTGTCGAGCTTTTCCGCCGCCTTCAAGGAAGCCAAGCTGGGTGACATCCACAAGGCGACGTGGACATGGGGCGATGGAAGCAAGGATGCCGCTGTCGTAAGCGAGCGCAATGGCGCGGGGAATGCGAGCGGCTAGCATGCCTATAGCGCGCCAGGGAGATACCTCGTCAGCTTGACCGTCACCGACAGTCGTGGCGCAAGCACGACGGTACATCGACAGCTCACCATCCGACGCGCCGGGCCGCATGTGGCCGGCGAAGACGACTAAGATGCTTCAACGGGGCCGGACGTCCTCCTTGAGGGCGGCCAGCGCCATCTTTTCCACCAGGCCGGGCGCGATCAGCTTGAGGAAGCGCCCGAGCCTGCCCTTGGCCGTCATGACAACTTCGCGCCGGCGCGCCTCCATCCCGTCGATGATGAGGCGCGCGCATTCTTCCACGCTCATCGCGCCCTCCTCATTCAATGCGCTCGCGCCCATCGGCTCGCCTTGCGCATTGAAGCCGCGGTAGCGGATCCTGGTCGCCACCACGCCCGGATAGGCGGTGGTCACGGACACGCCATGGCCCTTGACTTCGGCGCGCAGCGCTTCAAAGAAGCCGGTCATGGCGAACTTGGTGGCGCTGTAGGCGGTGCGCCCCGGCACGCCGACCAGGCCGGCCAGCGAGGACACCGCAACGATGCGGCCCCTCGAGGCCTTCAGCGCCGGCAGCGCGGCCTGGGTGCACCAGACCGCGCCCCACAGGTTCACGCGCATCAGCTCCTCGTACCAGGACAGGTCCTCGACTTCCTCGAACAGCGCATGGGCCGAGCGGCCGGCGTTGTTGACCAGGACGTCGATGCGCCCGAAGTGCTCGACGGCGCTGACCACCAGCCGCCGGCACTGGATCTGCACGCCGACGTCGGTCAGCACCACCAGCGTCTGCGCGCCCAGCGCGGCGCATTCTCCCGCCACCGTGTCGAGCTGGGCCGCGTTTCGCGCCGCCAGCACCAAGGCCACGCTCGCGCCTTCTTTTGCCGCCAGCTGGCGCGCGATCTCGGCGCCGATGCCATCCGAGGCGCCGGTGATGACCACCACGCGCGTCATCGGAGGATGTCCGGTTGCTGCGACTTCACGATCTGCAGCGCGCTGGCGATCACGCTGCTCATGTCGCCCATGTTAGCCGGGACGATCAGCGAATTGTTGGTCTTCGCGAGCTTGCCGAAGGCGTCGACGTAGTGCTCGGCCACGCGCAGGTTGACCGCGTCCATGCCGCCCGGTTCGCGGATCGCGGCGCCCACCTGGCGCAGCGCGGCGGCGCTCGCTTCGGCGAGGGCGACGATGGCGCTGGCTTCGCCCTGGGCGCGGTTGATCGCGGCCTGGCGCTCGCCCTCGGAACGGGCAATCGCCGCTTCGCGCTCGCCGCTGGCGATGTTGATCTGTTCCTGGCGGCGGCCTTCGGAGGCGGCGATCAGGGCGCGCTTCTCGCGCTCGGCGGTGATCTGGCGCTGCATCGCGTGCAGGATCTCGGCCGGCGGGGTCAGGTCCTTGATCTCGTAGCGCAGCACCTTGACGCCCCAGTTGGCCGCCGACTCGTCGATCGCGTTGACGATGGTGGTGTTGATGTGATCGCGCTCTTCAAAAGTCTTGTCGAGCTCCATCTTGCCGATCACGGAGCGCAGCGTGGTCTGGGCCAGCTGGGTGATGGCCTGGATGTAGTTCGAGGAGCCGTAGGAGGCGCGCATGGCGTCGGTCACCTGGAAGTACAGGATGCCGTCGACCTGCAGCTGGGTGTTGTCCTTGGTGATGCAGACCTGCGGCGGCACGTCCAGCGGAATCTCCTTGAGGCTGTGCTTGTAGGCGATGCGGTCGATGAAGGGCACCACGATGTTCAGGCCGGGCGCCAGCACGGCGTGGAACTTGCCGAGGCGTTCGACCACCACCGCGTGCTGCTGCGGCACCACGTTGATGGTCTTGAAGATGAATACCAGCGCAATGATGAAGAACACCAGCGCCACAGTGCCGAACGTGAATTCCATGAGCATCCCTTATAGATGAGTATAAATTATTAGTTGGTCTTATGAATTAGCGAGGATCAGGCGACTGCCACGCACTTCGACGATGCGGTAATCCCCTGCTTCAGGCTGCGCGCCGGGGCCGAGTTCGACGTCCCACAGCGCGCCACGGTACATTACGCGGGCGCGGCCATCCACCCAATGCGCTACGGCGACGCGCTGCCCGATGTCGAGGTTGACGTTGCGGTCGCGTGTCGCTTCAAGCTTGGCCGGCTTGCCGAAGCGGCTGCGGTGCAGGAGCGCGGTTGCGGCCAGGCCGACCAATGCGGCCGCCAGGGTCTGCATCGGGCCGCTGGCGCCCGCCAGGGCGGCCAGCGCGCCGGCGCTCAGGCCGATCGCGATCATCAAGAGATAAAAGGTGCCGGTGAACAGTTCGGCGATCACGAGGATGCCGGCCACTACCAGCCAGCTCATCCAGTCCGTCATTGGCGTGTCTCCTTGAAGTGGTGGATCAGAAAAGTAAAAAACCCCCGCGGCCTGCGACAGGCGGCGAGGGCTCAACGATGTCGATGCGCTTGATTATTGTGTGCTTTCTAGCAAAGAGTTATCAATGCCAGTGTAGCAGGTCTGTCCTGGAAAGGAAGCTTCCCGCCCGAGCTTTATCGCCTGCGCATAAGACTGCCTTCGACCTCACGAACGAGCGCATCCAGCGCCCCTTATGCGATGCTTAAACCGGCGCCGCGACCCACGGCGTCCGTCAACTCCGCATCCGGTCCGGCGTTAAGACGGTGAGCGACTTGCTCACCCCTGAACAGAACCGGAGATAGCCATGAAATCGACATTCAAGTTCGCAAGCGCCATGCTGCTGATGGCGTCCAGCGCCGCGTTCGCGGCTCCCCAGACCACCGCGCATCCGGCCGCCCAGCCCACCGCCGCCGCCCATGCGACGGCCCCGGCCCCGGCGACAGCCAAGGCCGACATGAAGGCCGAAAAGCAGCGGATCGCGGCCGATGAAAAAGCCGCGCTGGCATCGTGCAAGACCATGAAGGGCGCGGAAAAATCGGCATGCAAGAAGGACGCGATCGCCAAGGCCTCGGCTGCCCGCGCCCACCTGAAGGCCGGCAAGCACGCCTGAGCGGGCGTGTGGCCAGCCCGTGCGAAGGCAGCGGAATGAAAAAACCCCACTGCCTGCGCGGCGAGCGGGGTTGTGGCTACTGCCCTGGCCTGCTTACTTCGCGGCCAGCTTCTGCCAGGTCTCGATCACCGAGTCCGGATTGAGCGACATCGACTCGATGCCCTCGCCCACCAGCCACTCGGCGAAGTCCGGGTTATCCGACGGCCCCTGGCCGCAGATGCCGATGTACTTGCCCTGGGCGCGGCAGGCCTTGATGGCGAGGCTCAGCATGGCTTTCACGGCCGGGTCGCGCTCGTCGAAGTCCTTGGCCAGCAGCTCCATGCCGGAGTCGCGGTCCAGGCCCAGGGTGAGCTGGGTCAGGTCGTTCGAGCCGATCGAGAAGCCGTCGAAATACTGCAGGAACTGTTCGGCCAGGATGGCGTTGGACGGCACTTCGCACATCATGATGACGCGCAGGCCGTTCTCGCCGCGCTTCAGGCCATACTTGGCCAGCAGCTCGATGACCTTCTCGGCCTGGCCCAGGGTGCGCACGAACGGGATCATGATCTCGACGTTGGTCAGGCCCATGTCTTCGCGCACGCGCTTCATGGCCATGCATTCCATCTCGAAGGACTCGGCGAAGTCCTCGGCCAGATAGCGCGCGGCGCCGCGGAAGCCCAGCATCGGGTTCTCTTCGTCCGGCTCGTAGCGCGAACCGCCGATCAGCTTCTTGTACTCGTTCGATTTGAAGTCGGACAGGCGCACGATCACCGGCTTGGGCCAGAAGGCCGCGGCGATGGTCGCAACACCCTCCGCCAGCTTGTCGACATAGAAGGCGCGCGGCGAGGCGTGGCCGCGCGCCACCGATTCGACCGCCTTTTTCAGGTCGACGTCGATGTTCGGGTACTCGAGGATGGCCTTCGGGTGCACGCCGATGTTGTTGTTGATGATGAACTCGAGGCGCGCGAGGCCGACGCCGCCGTTCGGCACCGACTGGAAGTCGAAGGCCAGCTGCGGGTTGCCGACGTTGAGCATGATCTTGGTCGGGATCGGCGGCAGCTCGCCGCGCGAGACTTCGGTAATCTCGGTTTCCAGCAGGCCGTCGTAGATCTTGCCCTCGTCGCCTTCGGCGCACGAGACGGTGACAAAGGTGCCGTCCTTCAGCGCCTCGGTGGCGTCGCCGCAGCCGACCACGGCCGGCACGCCCAGCTCGCGCGCGATGATCGCCGCGTGGCAGGTACGCCCGCCGCGGTTGGTGACGATGGCCGAGGCGCGCTTCATGACCGGTTCCCAGTTCGGGTCGGTCATGTCGGCCACCAGGACGTCGCCCGGCTGCACGCGTTCCATCTCGCTCGGGTCGTGGATCACGCGCACCGGACCGGCGCCGATCTTCTGGCCGATCGCACGGCCGCTCGTCAAGACGGTGCCGGTGCCCTTCAGGCTGAAGCGCTGCTGGGCGTCGGTGGCCTTCTGCTGCGACTTCACGGTCTCGGGACGCGCCTGCAGGATGTACAGCTTGCCGTCACGGCCATCCTTGCCCCACTCGATGTCCATCGGACGGCCGTAGTGGTTCTCGATGATGACGGCGTACTTGGCCAGCTCGACCACTTCGGCATCGGTCAGCGAATAGCGGTTGCGCATCTCGATCGGCACGTCGACGGTGCGCACCGAGCGGCCGGCCTTGGCTTCGCTGGTGAACTCCATCTTGATGAGCTTCGAGCCGATGTTGCGGCGGATGACCGGCAGCTTGCCCTGGGCCAGCATCGGCTTGTGGACATAGAACTCATCCGGATTCACGGCGCCCTGCACCACCGTCTCGCCCAGGCCGTAGCTCGAGGTGACGAAGACCACGTCCTTGAAGCCGGATTCGGTATCGATGGTGAACATCACGCCTGCCGCGCCCGTGTCCGAACGGACCATGCGCTGCACGCCGGCCGACAGCGCGACTTCGGCGTGGGTGAAGCCCTTGTGGACGCGGTAGGAGATCGCGCGGTCGTTGTAGAGGGAGGCGAAGACATGCTTCATGGCTTCGAGCACGTTGTCGATGCCGACCACGTTCAGGAAGGTCTCCTGCTGGCCCGCGAAGGACGCGTCCGGCAAGTCTTCGGCGGTGGCCGAGGAACGCACGGCGAAGGAGACTTCGGTATCGGAATCGGCGACCAGGCGCTCGTAGAAGGCGCGGATTTCCTGCTCCAGGCGCGGCTGGAACGGGGTATCGACGATCCACTGGCGGATCTCGGCGCCGGCGCTGGCCAGGGCACGGACGTCGTCGATGTCCAGGCCTTCCAGGCGCGTGGCGATGCGTTGCGCCAGTGACGGGCCACCGTCGCTGTGCTCGAGGAAGTCGCGGAAGGCGTCGGCCGTGGTGGCGAAGCCGCCCGGCACGCGCACGCCGGCGCTGGCCAGCTGCGAGATCATCTCGCCCAGCGAGGCGTTCTTGCCGCCGACCGACTCGACGTCGGTCATGCGCAGGTTCTCGAACGATGCTACATAGACCCGTGATGCTTGCTCAGGCTCCTTCAATGCTGCTACAGACAGGTTAGTCATGGTGATGCACCCTTACTTGAGATAGAAACCTTGTGGCTGCCTAAAGCGCCTAACAAAACCTCCATGGCTGCGTTTCACCGTCTCGCCGTACAGGCGTACTGTCTTCGACGGTGCGCCTTGCCCTGAAGGTTTTGTTAGACGCTTTGGTGCATCGTGCGGGACGACGGGGTGTTCTTGTTATTCTGGCCGTCGTGCAGCACAATGCAGAACCGTTGCCGAGCATTTTACCGCGTGAGCGGCAAACCTCGCTGCAACTTTGTCAGAATGACTTAGTATTTCGACACCATGATCGTAGAAACCACCGCTTCGCCCACCCCGGGTTCCGCCCCTTCCTCGCGCACCGTCTTCTTCGTCTCGGACGGGACCGGCATCACGGCGGAGACCTTCGGCCACGCAGTGCTGAGCCAGTTCGAGATGCGTTTCCGCCAGATTCGCCTGCCCTTCATCGACTCGGTCGAGAAGGCCCACGAGGCCGCGCGCCGCATCAACGACAGCTTCGCGCGCGACGGCCAGCGGCCGATCGTGTTCTCGACCCTGGTGAAGCATGACCTGTCGAGCATCATCCGGGCCGCGCGCGGCATGCACATGGACCTGTTCCAGACCTTCGTGTCGCCGCTCGAGCAGGAACTGGGCGTCAAGTCGACGCACACGATCGGACGCATCCACAATGCAGTGGACACCGAGGAGTACAAGAACAGGATCGAAGCGATCAACTTTTCGCTGGCCCATGACGACGGTCAGTCGCACAAGAACCTGGCCGAGGCGGATGTGATCCTGGTCGGGGTGTCGCGCTCGGGCAAGACGCCGACCAGCCTCTACCTGGCGATGCAATATGGCCTGAAGGCAGCGAACTACCCGCTGATCCCCGACGACTTCGAGCGCGGCAAGTTGCCCTCTTCGCTGCCGCCGTTCAAGGCCAAGCTGTTCGGGCTGACCATCACCCCGGAACGCCTCTCGCAGATCCGCAACGAACGCCGCGCCGGCAGCAAGTATGCGTCGATCGAGAATTGCCGCTATGAAGTGAACGAGGCGGAAGCGATGATGCGCCGCGAGGGTATCCGCTGGCTGTCCTCGACCACCAAATCGATCGAGGAAATCGCTACGACCATTCTGCAAGAGATCAAGCCGGACCGGCGCGAGTATTAAAGGTCTGGGAAAACGGTGGAGCCAAGCCAAGGTGACGTCCGCTTCTGGCCGTTCTCGATCATTTAATGGAAGCCAGTCCTTCCGTCCAATACGGGACTCAATTGTCAGTCAACGCGGTCGGCGGCGTTTGACAATCCAGCCAACTAGCGTCAGGGCGCCGAAATAGATAGCGATGTTAGCCAACAGTGCACCGATGTATAACTTGTCTTCGATGAACGCGAGCTTTCCCTCGACGGAAATGCCTGGCTGATCATACAGATACCCGATGGGGAACCCGCCCTTTAGTGCAGGCTTATAGCAAGGCTCGAAGCGTGGAGCTCCACAAAGATTTCCATGCTGGACCTGCTCCGGACCGACGCGTTCAACACTGACCGAGAGTAGTGCAAGCGTAGTTGCTGCGGCTAACGCAAGGCTAGTAAAGGTAAGTCGCGAAAGAGTTCTTTTCATCTTTCGAGCCGCCTGTTCAGTAAGTTCAATGGTCTGCTAATAGTAGGCAGACGACCTACCTGGTCAGTCTGCTTGCGACCCAGAGCGGACCGTGACAACGGGCGGACGATCAGCTCTTTGTGCTTTCAAGCGGAGGCCAGCAATGCACGGCGCCACCGGTCTCCCCCATTGCACGGCGCCAAACCTCTTCGGGAAAATAGCCGCGCTCCGTCAACGCTCCAAAGAAATCAGAGCGGCCCTTGGCCTCGCTCGGCACTACAACGGGTATCTCTCGTCCGTGGAGTTGGATGATGATCGAGTCTGAAGAGTACAGGCCTTCATCCTTGAAACAAACGCGCGAGATGTCGTCCCACAGGAATTCTTGATTCCAAGCAGGATCAAGTCTCCCAATGACGAGCACCTTGACTCGTGCGTCATCAAACTCAACGGCCAGTATTTCACGCGACGGCTTTGGTCGTCTAGAAAGAAACCATGCCTGAATGCTCTGCAGACTGAACATGTCTTTCCTCAGATACGGGTGTTACGGCTCTTGGCAGAACCCGGCTGTTGAGCTCAGCATAGCAGGTTGCCAAGCACGGAAAATCGCCAACTGTTACGAAGGACCATACCGACCCATTACAGACATATGATCATTGTGCTAGTCGAGGAGCTCGATACCGTTCACTGCACACCTTTTTCAGCTCAAAATCGTCACCAAATCGGTATGCAGTCACAACGCCGTAGAACTTGGTAACGAGGAGCGGCTCGCCGATCGCTTTGAGCGTTATCCCGACATCGCCACAGTTTCCTGCTTCAGCGGATAGGCCTTCCAGTGAAGGACTATCAATTAAGCGGTAACTGTCTTTTTGGTACAGAAAATACGTATCGCGCACGCAGTAGGCATTTCCTACGAACCTCTCTACGCGGACAATCTTTCCGCCTTTACTCGGTATATCCACTTCGAATACTCGCCCTGTATAGTCGGCGTATTCCAGCAAAACGCTCTTCACCTGCTCAGGATTATTTGCGCTCTTCCATATATTTTCTGCTGCGACCCCTCCACGATCTAAACAGTCTTGATCGCCAGGAAAACATAATTCTCGCTCCTGTGGCTTAGCGTGCAATGGACTGCCGGCTTCATCCGCAACAGCATCTTGAACCAACGGCTTGCACGACACAACTTGGTCAGCCTGTGCAAAAGTTGAAGCGCATGCCGTCGCAAGGCACAGCGCCAGAGTAGCTTTTACTAGCATGTCTGTCATAAATTCGAGATGTGGATCGTCCGCTGTTGGCCGATTGCCGTCCTTTGGCCGAGCCGCTCCGTTGCAGTCGTGCACGCGGGGGGGACGATAACGTCCCTTGTCGAGCTCAGGAAGTTCACCTTATCGCCGGCTGGCCGCACAGCCAAGCGAGGTGCCATCGATACTCCCGAGTGCGCTTCGCTCCCGGAGTTCATCCAGGACTGAATTGGGCAGTTGCGAAACCTTGTCAAACGCTGACGAAAAACATTGTGGCTCTGCATCTTTGATTCGACCACGGTCGTTATCAAAGACAATAAACAAGGCCGCACCGTCAGCGACACGAACTGTCGCCGCATAATTCTTGTCCGGACAGAAATGTGGCTTACATGCGCTGACAACCAGATATCCGTCTACAAGTGCATTTGGTGTTTCGACGACTAGCTCATTCATCATCGCCCGTCGCCAATCCCGCGGAACCGCTGTGGCCAGAGCCTCTTGCACGACAGGAACTGTAAAGAACTTGGGTCCGCCATACTTGCCCTTCTCCGAAACATAACGTTTATCCAGTTGGGACAAGTGGTCCCTTGGAGCAGCTGCGTGGGCTGAAGTGATGCCAGCGACAACTGCGAAGATGGAAATCAATTTGACGTGCATAAAAGATAGCCTGCGCTGCTGGTTGAGTACGCTATGGTCAATCTTACTCGCTTGAAGAGGAAAGTCGACCGCGAGCCAGCGCGAATGCCGTTCGAAACACACAATCTTCACAGCAGGTCGAAACGGCTGCTCCTGGCCGATAGCGAGCAGTCATATGCCTCCGTGTACAAGCATGTCACCGTTAGAGCCAGCAACAGCGTTTGTCCTGGCGTCCTACAAGCCGAATCAGAAGAAGTGCCGCCAGTCCTCGAGCCAGCCGGGGAAGGCCCCCGCTTCCATCGGATTGGCAATGTGGTAGCCCTGGGCATAGGTGCAGCCGAGGTTCTGCAAGAAGTCCCAGTCCTGGCGCGTTTCCACGCCGACCGCGACCGACATGCGGTCCAGGCTGTGCGCGAGGCCGAGACAGGAGCGCAGCACGGTGCCCAGCGGACGGCGCTTGGAGGCGCCGTCGACGAAACTGCGGTCGATCTTCAGTTCGGTGAACGGGATGCGTGCCAGCAGCTGCAGGTTCGAGCGGCCGGTGCCGTAGTCGTCGATCGCCAGGCCGAAGCCCATCATCCGCAGGCGCACCAGGCGCTCGATGAATTCCGGGTCGGTATTCAGCACCGAGGATTCGGGCATCTCGAAGGTCAGGTATTCGGGCAGGATACGGTGGCGCTGCACGCAAGCGGTGACCTGCCGCACGAATGCCGGGTGCGCCAGGGTCTCGGGCGCCAGGTTCAGGCTGATCGGCACCGGAATACCCTGGTCCTGGAACCAGCGGCAACGCTCGCTGGAGAGCTCGATCATGCTCCAGTCGAGGAAATCGACCCGGTTGTTCTGCTCCAGCGCATCGATGAAGGATCCCGGACCCAGCACGCCGTGCTCGGGATGGCGCCAGCGCGCGAAGGCTTCCAGGCCCTTCACCTGCCCGGTGGCGAGCTCGATCTTGGGCTGGAAGAAGGGCTCGAACTGGCGTTTCTGCAGGCCGATGCCGATCTCCTGGAAGGAAAAGCTCGGGCCCTTGGGCGCTGCATTGCTGCGCGCCAGCGGGGTGTAGTTGTCGAGCAGGGGCTTGAGCTTGGCGGAGGTGATCGGCTTGGCCGTGGTGCCCAGCAGGTCGACGCCATAAGCCTGGGCCAGGGTCTCGACCGAGAACAGCAGCCCGGCCGGCTGGGCGCCGGTGACGATCAGGCGCAGGCCTTCTGCGGCCGCGCCCAGCGCACCAAGATGGCGGATCAGTTCCAGGCCATCCATGCCGGGCAGCGCCAGGTCGACGATCGCGACGTCCACTTTCGGCGAGAAGCCGGCTTCCAGCCGTTGCAGGGCCAGGTGCCCATCCGGCACGTCGGTCACGCGGCGCGCGCCGAGTTGGCCGAGCAGCTCGACCAGCGTCCTGCGCTGGGCAGCGTCGGCTTCCGCCACCAGGAAGTGCAAATGCGCGATGTCCATCTCTGCTCCAGTTAATCAGCCGCCAGATTACCCTGAAGGCCGAGCCGCCGTCTACGCCTGCGTTTGCCGCAGCTGCTCGAAAAAGCACACCGCGGCGCAGGCGGCCACGTTCAGCGACTCCACCTTGCCGGCATGGGGGACGGCGACGCGATGGGTCGCCAGCTCGAGCAGCTCCTGCGAGACGCCCTGCCCTTCGTGGCCCAGGATCCAGGCGACCGGGCGGCGCAGGTCGAGCGCATACAGGCGTTCGGCGGCGTAGCCGCTGGTGGCCAGCACCGGAACGCTGGCCGCCCGCACCAGCGGCGCGAGCTCGATGTTCTCGAAGATGTCGAGCACGAAGTGGGCGCCCATCGCGGCGCGCAGCACCTTGGGCGACCAGCAGAAGGCGGTGCCCGGGCTGCAGTAGACCTGCTTGATGCCGGACGCGGCGGCGCTGCGCAGGATCGAGCCGACGTTGCCCGGGTCCTGCACGCCATCGAGCAGCACGCTCGATTCCACCAGGCCGGGCGCTTTGGAGGGCGTGGGCGAAGCGACCACGAACACGATATGCACGCCGTGCTCGACCTGGCTGATGGCGCCGAACAGCGCATCCGGCAGCGCCGTGACGTGCGCGTGCAGTGCTTCGACGCGGGCGACGATGGCGGCGACCTCGGGATTGCCGAGGGCGCCTTCCGACACCACGCAATGTTCGGGCGCGCCGCGCAGCTCGAGCCAGCTCTGGCACAGGTGGACGCCGTCGAGCAGGCTGCGGCCAGCCTTGCGACGCGCCTGCGAGCTGGTGGCGAGCGCCTTCAGTTCCTTATAAAACGCGTTGTCGCGCGAGCTGACGTGCTTCATGCGCCGAACCTCATGCGGCGGCGAACAGGTCGGGCTGCAGCAGCCCGCGCACCGGCGCGAACGAGCGGCGGTGCACCGGCGACGGGCCGTGCAGGCGCAGGCGTTCCAGGTGCAGCGGCGTCGAATAGCCCTTGTGCTGGTCGAAGCAGTACTGCGGGTATTGCGCGTGCAGCTGCACCAGCGCGGCGTCGCGCGCGGTCTTGGCCAGGATCGAGGCGGCCGAAATCGCATTCACCTTGTCGTCGCCTTCCACCACCGCGTGGGCGCGGATCTCCATCGGCGGGCAGCGGTTGCCGTCGATCAGGGCGATCGTCGGCACGGTTTGCAAGGCTTCCACCGCGCGGCGCATGGCCAGCATGGTGGCGTGCAGGATGTTCAGGGTGTCGATCTCTTCGCAGGAGCACTCGGCGATGGCCCAGGCCAGCGCATGTTCCTTGATCAAGGGGGCCAGTTCGTCGCGCCGCGCCTCGGTTAGCTTCTTGGAGTCGCGCAGGCCCTCAATCGGCCGCTTCGGGTCGAGGATCACGGCGGCCGCGAACACGGGCCCGGCCAGCGGACCGCGGCCGGCCTCGTCCACGCCGCACACGATATCGGCGTCGGTAAACGGCCGCAGCCGGGGCGGCAGGCCTGGGTAGAGGTTGATTCGCTTCTTGCTCACTGTATGCTCACTTCTTACGTCCAATCACGCGGAGCACTGCGTCCGCGCTCGCCTCGGCGCTGTTGCGCAGCAGGCTGTGGTGCATGTCGGTGAAACGGCGCGCCAGCGCCTCGCTCCCGGCCGGGTCGTCCAGCTGGCGCCAGATCGCGTCCGCCAGTGCCTGCGGCGTGGCCGCATGCTGAAGATACTCCGGAACGACGAATTCGCGCGCCAGGATGTTCGGCAGGCCGATCCAGGGCTGGTAGCCCATGTGGCGCATGATCTGCCACGAGGCGCCCATCACCTTGTAGGCGATCACCATCGGCTTCTTGAACAGCGCCACTTCCAGCGTCGCCGTTCCCGAAGCGACCAGCACCGCGTCGGCGGCGGCGATGGCGGCATGCGACTGGCCGTCGACCAGGCGCACCGGCACGTCGCTCAGGCCGGCCTTGTCCAGGATCTCGGTGTAATAGGCGCGCTGGCGCTCGCCCGCCATCGGCGCGATGAACACCAGGCCCGGGTCGCGCTGGGCCAACAGCTTCGCCGCCGCCACGAAAGGTTCGGCCAGGTACTTCAGCTCGCCCATGCGACTGCCCGGCATGATCGTCACCACGCGCGCGCCCTTGTCGATACCGAGCGCCTCGCGCGCGGCCGCCACGTCGGGTTTCATCGGAATCATCTCGGCCAGCGGATGCCCGATATAGGTCACCGGCACGCCGGCGGCGCGGTAGATCGCTTCCTCGAACGGGAAGATCACCAGCATGTGCGAGACGGCGCGCTTGATCTTCTTGATGCGTCCGCCGCGCCAGGCCCAGATCTGGGGGCTGACGAAGTGGACCGTCGGGATGCCTTCCGCGCGCAGCTGCTCCTCCAGGCCCAGGTTGAAGCCCGGGTAGTCGGCGCCGATGAAGGCGGCCGGACGCTCGCGCAGCAGGCGGTCGCGCAGCGCGTTCTGGATGCCCTTGATCTCGCGGTAGCGCGGGATGATCTCGAACAGGCCGCGCACCGTGAGCGTCTCGATCGGGACGTCGCTGAGCATGCCCTGCTCGATCATGCGTGGGCCGCCGATGCCGTGGAAACGCACGTTCGGCAGCTGCGGACGCAGGCCCGCCATGAGGCGCGCGGCGAGCATGTCGCCGGACACCTCGCCGGCGACCATCGCTAGCGAGACCTCAGCGGACGATGCCACGGGTGGCGCTGTCGAGGAATTCGCGCATGGCGCGGATATCGGCCGCGGCGGCGGCCTGTTCGGACTCGAGCGCCAGCAGTGCGGTCTTGGCTTCCTCGAGGGTCAGGTTCGAGCGGTATACCAGCTTGTGGGCGCTGCGGATGCCGTCGATCTGCTCGCGGCTGAAACCGCGGCGCTTCAGGCCTTCGATGTTGACGCCGCGCTGGCCGGCCGGGTTGCCCGAGACCAGCACGAAGGGCGGCACGTCCTGGGTCAGGCTGGTGTACATGCCAACAAAAGCATGGGCGCCGATCTTGCAGAACTGGTGCACGCCGGCATAGCCGGACAGGATGGCGTGGTCGCCCACGTGGACGTGACCGGCCAGCTGGGCATTGTTCGAGAAGATCGTGTGGCTGCCCACCTGGCAGTCGTGCGCCAGGTGCACGTAGGCCGAGATCCAGTTGTCGTCGCCCAGGCGGGTGACGCCGACGTCCTGGGCGGTGCCCAGGTTCATGGTGACGAATTCGCGAATGGTATTGCCGTCGCCGATTTCCAGGCGGGTCGGCTCGCCCTTCCACTTCTTGTCCTGCGGCGCGGCGCCGATCGAACAGAACTGGAAGAATTTGTTGTCCTTGCCGATCGTCGTGTTGCCTTCGATGACCACGTGCGGGCCCACCACGGTCCCGGCGCCGATGCGCACGTCGGGGCCGATGATCGAATACGGGCCGACCTCGACCGAGCTGTCCAGCTCGGCCTTGGGGTCGACGATCGCTGTCGGATGAATCTTGCTCAAGGACTGAGTCACTGCGGCCCCGCTCCTTCGTTGGCGCGGATGGTGCACATCAGTTCACCCTCGACCGCGACCTTGCCGTCGACGCTGGCGACGGCCTTGTACTTCCAGATACCGCGCGACACGCGCAGGATCTCGACTTCCATCTTGAGCTGGTCGCCCGGCTCGACCGGACGCTTGAAGCGCGCATTGTCGATCCCGACGAAATACACCACCGAATTCTCGTCCGGCTTGACGTTCATGGTCATGAAGGACAGGATCGCGGCGGTCTGCGCCATCGCTTCGATCATCAGGACGCCCGGCATCACCGGCTTGTGCGGGAAGTGGCCGTTGAAGAATTCTTCATTGACGGTGACGTTCTTGATGGCGGTGATGCGCTTGCCCAGTTCGACGTCCAGCACGCGGTCGACCAGCAGCAGCGGATAGCGGTGCGGCAGGTATTCCTTGATCGCGTTGATGTCGAGGGTCTTGATTTCAGCGGTGGTCTGGACTTCGGTGGTCATTTTTGTTCTGTCAGTGTTTTGATGGTTTTTTCAAGCGTACGGATCTTCTCGCGCATCGAGGCCAGGTTGCGCACGATGGCGGCGCTGCGCTCCCATTCGGCGTTCTTGGCCAGTGGGTAGAAGCCGGTGTACTGGCCCGGCTCGAGCACCGAGCGCGACACCATGCTGCCCGAGGAAATATGGACGTTGTCGGCAATCTCAAGGTGGCCCAGCACCATGGCCGCGCCGCCGAAGGTGCAGCCCTTGCCGATTTTCGCGCTGCCGGCCACGCCGACGCAGCCGGCCATGGCGGTATTGGCGCCGATGTGGCAATTGTGGCCGATCTGGATCTGGTTATCCAGTTTGACGCCGTCTTCGATGACGGTGTCGGCCAGGGCGCCGCGGTCGATGCAGGTGTTGGCGCCGATGTCGACGTCGTCGCCGATCACCACGCGGCCGGTCTGCGGGATCTTGATGTACTTGCCGCCCTCGACCGCGAAGCCGAAGCCGTCGCCGCCGATCACGGCGCCGGAATGGATCACGCCGCGCGCGCCGATCACGCAGCGCGCGTGGAAGGTGGCGTTCGCGAACAGGTGGGTGCCCTCGCCAATGCGCGCGTCAGAACCGATGAAGCAGCCGGCGTCGATCACAACGTGGGCGCCGATCACGGCGCCGGCTTCGATGGTCACGTGCGGGCCGACGTGGGCGGTCGGGTCGACCGTCGCATCCGGCGATACCACGGCGCTCGGGTCGATGCCGGGCGCTTTCGGCGTCTCGGACAGCGACACGAAGTACTGCGCGGCGCGGGCGAAATAGGCGTAGGGATTGGTCGTGACGATGCGCGCGCCCTCGTAGGTCGCGGCAACGCTCGGGTCGTCCAGCGGAGAGAGGATCAGTGCGGCGGCCTGGCTTTGCGCCGCCAGGGCGCGCAGCTTGCTGTTGCTGAGGAAGCTGATGTGGGAGGCGCCCGCGCTGTCGAGCGGCGCGATGGCCGAGACGATCAGGTCCGGGTCGCCGACGAGCTGTCCGCCGAAGCGCTCGACCAGGTCTTGGAGTCGAATGCCCATGTTGGAATGTCGGGTGTCAGTCAAAATGTGCTGCGTCTTTACTTGTGCTGCCGCCGGAGCGGATTACTTGTCCAGCAGCTTCAGGATCTTGTCGGTGATATCGATGCGCGGGCTCGACCAGGCAGCTTCGGCCAGCACGGCGTCCAGGCGCTCCTGCTCGGCGACCTGCTCGATGATCTTGTAGGCACGCGTTGCGATGGCGGCGCGCTCTTCGTTCTTGCGCTGCATGAGGTCTTCCTGGAACTCGCGCTGCATGCGCTGCACGTCCTTTTCCATGTTCAGCAGCTCGCGCGCGCGGCGGGTGCGTTCCACGTCGTTCAGGCCGGCCGCCTCGCCGTCGAATTTCTCCGACATTTGCTTGAGCTTGGTGACCGTTTCCTCGACCACCTTCTGGCGTTTCGAGAACTCGGCCTGGATGCGGGCATCGGCCGTCTTCGCCATCTTCGATTCGCTCATCAGGCGCTCGGTGGCGACGAATCCGATCCGGCCGGTGCTCTGGGCCTGGGCCAGCGGCGCTGCGCACAGCGCGGCCAGCAGCAGTGTCCGGAGCAGAGGCCGGGGCAACGTGGCTTTCAGCATTTTCAACATCTTTCTCCGTATAACGGTGGGGCCTGACTGAACGGCCCCATTCCGGCCGGTCAGAAGCCGGTACCCATCTGGAACTGGAAGCGTTCGAGTCGGTCGCCCGGCAAGGCGTTCAAAGGCTTAGCATAACTCAACTTCAGTGGACCGACCGGGGAAATCCACGACAGGCCGATACCCGCCGAGAAACGCATCCGGTTCAGGCGGATCTTCTCTTCCTCCTGGTAGACCTGGCCGCCATCCACGAAGGTGAACCAGCGCAGGCTGCGGTCGGTGCCGCCGCCCGGGAACGGGAACTGCAATTCGGCGTTGGCGATCAGGCGCTTGGAGCCGCCCACCGCGTCGTAGTAGTTCGGGTCGACCACGCCCAGCGAGGAGCTCTCGTAGCCGCGCACCGAACCGATGCCGCCGGCGTAGAAGTTCTTGAACACCGGATAGTTGCTGCCGCCGATGCCCTTGCCGTAGTCGAATTCGCCGCGCAGCGCCAGGGTCATCCAGCGCGTCAGCGGACGCCACCACTGGTGTTCGTACACCAGGCGGTAGTACTTGGCATCGCCCAGCGCATCGATTTCGAGGTTGGCGCGCTGGTAGCGGCCGCGGGTCGGCGTCACCGCGCTGTCGCGGGTGTCGCGGCCCCATGCGGCGGTCAGCGGGATGGCATTGGTCTGGGCCTTGCCGATACCGTCGGCCGGGCCGCCGTTGTCCGCGACGAAGGTCTTGTACAGGGTCGGCGAGGTGATGTCGGTCTCGATCTGGGTGCGCTCCAGGCCGGCGCCGAAGAACACGGTGTCGTTTTCCGAGAACGGCACGCCGAAGGTCATGGTGCCGCCGGTCTGGCGCACCGTGTACAGGCCGAGGTTGAGCGCCGGCGGGCGCATCGTGCGCAGGTAGAGCTGGAACGAGCGCGAGATGCCGTCGTCGGTGAAGTACGGATTGGTCTGCGAGAACGCGATCGTCCGGTTGTACTTGCTGGTATTCAGTTCCAGGCCGATGGTGTTGCCGCTGCCGGCGAAGTTGGCCTGCGAGATCGAGGCGGTGAAGGTGAACTTCTCCGACTGCGAGAACGCGCCGCCGATCATGAAGTTACCGGTCGGCTTCTCTTCGACCACCAGGTTCACGTCCACCTGGTCGGTGGTGCCCGGCGACTCCGGGGTTTCGACCTTCACGTCCTTGAAGTAGCCGAGGCGGTCGACGCGGTCGCGCGAGAGCTTGACGCGGTTGGCGTCGTACCAGGAGCTTTCGAACTGGCGGAACTCGCGGCGGATGACTTCGTCGCGGGTCACGGTATTGCCCGAGATGTTCATGTGGCGCACGTAGGCGCGCTTGCCCGGATCGATGAAGAAGGTGAACTTGGCTTCGCGCTTCTCGCGGTCGATCTCCGGGTTGGCGGTGACGTTGGCGAAGGCGTAGCCGAAGGAGCCGAGGCGGTCCGAGATCAGCTTGTTGGTCGCTTCCATCAGCTCGCCCGAGTAGGTCTTGCCCGGCTGGAGCAGGATCAGCTTGCTCAGTTCTTCTTCGCGGCCGAACATCTCGCCTTCCAGCTTCACGCCGGAGACGGTGTACTTCTCGCCTTCGGTGACATTGATGGTCAGGTAGATGTCGCGCTTGTCCGGGGTGATCGAGACCTGGGTCGATTCGACGTTCGCTTCCAGGTAGCCATTGTTCAGGTACAGGGACTTGATCGCCTCGAGGTCGCCGGTCAGCTTCTGCTTGGAGTACTGGTCGGCCTTCGAGTACCAGGTGAACCAGCCCGACTTGGACAGCTGCAGCACTTCGCGCAGCTGCTTGTCGCTGAAGGCCTTGTTGCCGACAAAGTTGATCTGGCGGATCTTCGCCACGTCGCCCTCGTCGACGTTGAACATGATCGTCACGCGGTTGCGCTCGATCGGGGTGACTGTGGTGGTGATCTTCACGCCGTACAGGCCGTGCGACAGGTACTGGCGCTTGAGTTCCTGCTCGGCGCGGTCCACGGCCGCCTTGTCGAAGATCTTGGTCTCGCCGACGCCGATCTCGCCCAGCGCCTTGACCAGCATGTCCTTCTCGAATTCCTTGGTGCCGGTGAAGTCCACCGACGAAATGGCGGGACGTTCCTCGACCAGCACCACCAGCACGCCGTTTTCCTCTTCCAGGCGGACGTCCTTGAAGAAGCCGGTCGCGAACAGCGCCTTGATGGCGGTGGTCGCGCGGGCATCGTCCATGGTTTCACCCACGCGCACCGGCAGGTAGCTGAACACGGTGCCTGCTTCCGTACGCTGGATGCCTTCGACCCGGATGTCCTTGACCACGAACGGGTTGGCGGCAAGGGCATTGCCGGCGCACAGAGCCAGCACGGCTGCGCCAATCATGCTGCGACGGATGAACGGCAGGGCGAAACGATCAGGTTGTGAATTCATTGGCTGGATTTCTGGTCAGTCATTGGACAACATACATATTCTTTTGCCGGTGCGCGGTCCCTGCTTGGGCACCGCTAGAGCAACCGCACCAGGTCATTGAAGACGGCGAGCGCCATCAGCATGAACAGCAGGCCGACCCCGAAGCGCTGCGCATATTCTCCAACGCGCGCAGGGAGGGGACGCCCGGTCAAAACTTCCAGCGAATAATACAGTAAATGGCCACCATCCAGAACCGGAATTGGTAACAAATTCATTACGCCTAAGCTAATACTAATAAATGCGATGAACTGCAAATAGGTGGCCAGGCCGATGCGTGCCGTCTGTCCCGCGTAATCGGCGATGGTGATCGGGCCGGTGACGTTCTTCCACGAGGCTTCGCCGGTGATCATCCTGCCGATCATCTTGATCGTCATGACGCTGGTCTCCCAGGTCCGCTCAGCGCCCTTGGCAATTGCCTCGAAGGGACCCGAGCTCACGGTCACCATCTCGACCGGCTGCGACAGCATTACCTTGGCGACACCGCGCCCGCTGGCCGCGTCCTTCTCGGGCGTGACCGCGACGCCCAGGACGCGCCCTGCCCGCTCGACGTCGAGCTGCACGGTGCGGCCGGCCGCTGCACGCATGGTCTCGGTGAAGGCAAGGCCGTCCTCGACCGCCTTGCCGTCGGCGCGCAGCACCAGGTCGCCAGCCTGCAGGCCGGCGCGTTCCCCTGCCCCACCCGGCAGCACCTTCTCGATGCGGGCGCGCGCGCGCCACAGGTCCAGGCCCAGCGCTTGCGTCACGTCGCCTTCGACATCGAGCTGCGCGATGCGCTGCGCAGGGATGGTGGCGTTGTAGCTGCCGCCGCCCTGGGCGCGCAGCTCGAGGCGCGCATCAAGCTTGTCCACGGTGGCGTGGATGATCTGCCAGCGCAGCTCGGCCCAGGACTGGACCGGGTTGCCGTTCACCGCCACCACGGTGTCGCCGCCGCGCACGCCGGCCAGCTGCGCCGCTGTGCCCTGGGGCGCGGCGCGCAGGCGCGCCGAGGGTTCCTCGACGCCGTGCATGAAGAGCACCGCCATCAAGCCGATCGCCACCAGGAAGTTGGCGAGCGGGCCGGCCGCCACGATGGCGATGCGGCGCCATACGCTTTGGCGGGTGAACTCGCGGTGCAGTTCGGATTCGTCCTTCGGCGCCGTTTCCGGATCGCGGCTATCGAGCATCTTGACGTAGCCACCCAGGGGCAAGGCCGAGATCGCCCACTCGGTCTGGTCCGGCCCGAAGCGGCGCGACCACACCACGCGGCCCATGCCGATCGAGAAGCGCAGCACCTTCACGCCGCAGGCACGGGCCACCAGGTAGTGCCCGAGTTCGTGCAGGACGATCAGCGGTCCGAGGGCCAGGGCAAAAGCCAGGATGGTATAGAGCAGGCTCATGGTTTCAAGCCCGCAGGCGAGCGATCACGTCCTGCGCCGCGGCGCGGGCGCGCGCATCCTGGGCCAGCACCGCCTCGATCGAGGGCGCGGGACCATGCGGCACGGCGTCCATCACCTGGGCGATGACGCGGTCGATGTCGCGGAAACCGATCTCGCGCTCGAGGAAGGATTGCACCGCCACTTCGTTGGCGGCATTGAGCAGGGCCGGCGCAGTGCCGCCCGCGCGCAGCGCGTCGAACGCCAGCGCCAGGCAAGGGAAGCGCTCGAAGTCGGGCTGGTGGAACTGCAGCGCGGCCATCGCGGTCAGGTCGAGCTGGGGCACGCCGGAAGCGATCCGCTCAGGGAAGGCCAGGGCGTGGGCGATCGGGGTGCGCATGTCGGGGTTGCCCAGCTGGGCCAGCACCGAGCCGTCGGTGTAGGAGACCATCGAGTGGATCACGCTCTGCGGATGGATCACCACTTCGATCAGGTCGGCCGGCGCACCGAACAGCCAGTGGGCCTCGATCACTTCCAGGCCCTTGTTCATCATGGTGGCCGAGTCGACCGAGATCTTGCGGCCCATGACCCAGTTCGGGTGCTTGCAGGCTTCGTCGGGCGTCACCGCCTCCAGGGTCTCGACGGCGCGCTGCAGGAAGGGGCCGCCGGACGCGGTGAGCAGGATCTTGGCCACGCCGGCCGCCTGCGGGTCGCGGGCGTACGTAGCGGGCAGCGACTGGAAGATCGCATTGTGCTCGCTGTCGATCGGCAGCAGGGTCGCACGGTGCTCGCGCACCGCGTCCATGAACAGCTGGCCGGACATGACCAGGGCTTCCTTGTTGGCCAGCAGGACCTTCTTGCCGGCGCGCGCGGCCGCCAGGGTCGGCGCCAGGCCGGCGGCGCCGACGATGGCCGCCATCACGGTGTCGGTGTCCGGGCTGGAGGCGATCTCGCACAAGGCCTGCTCGCCATGGTCGACCTGGATGTCCAGGCCCGCCAGGAGCTGCGACAGGCGCTCCGCCCCTTCCGCCGTGCCGACCACGGCGCGCGCCGGCTTGACGCGGCGGCAGGCGTCGGCCAGTTCTTCCACGCGCCCGTGCGCGCTCAGCGCGTACACGCGGTAGCGGTCGGGGTGGCGGGCGAGAACGTCGAGGGTCGAGGCGCCGATCGAGCCGGTGGCGCCCAGGATGGTAATGCGCTGCATTGCGGGATTCCTTTATTGCTGGCAGCTTGCTGCTAGAGCCGGGAGCCGATCAGGGCTGCCAGGGGCAGGACCGGGACAAGCGCGTCCACGCGGTCCAGCACTCCGCCGTGGCCAGGCAGCAAGTTGCTGCTGTCCTTCATGCCGGCGCGGCGCTTGAGCTGGGATTCGAACAGGTCGCCGACCACGCTGGCCGCGACGATGAGGATGAGCACTACGTACAGTGCGGCCCAGCCGAGGCTGGCCTGCACCTGCGCGGCAAAGGTGCCGGCCATCGCGTCGCCGCCCAGCGCGATGCTGAGGGTGGCCAGGACCAGCACGGCGATGCAGCCGCCGATGGCGCCTTCCCAGGACTTGCCCGGCGAGATCGAGGGCGCCAGCTTGCGCTTGCCGAAGGCCTTGCCCGAGAAGTAGGCGAAGATGTCGGCGGCCCAGACGATGGCCATCACCGACAGCAGGTAGAGCGGCGACAGGCGGTACATCTCGACGATGGCCGCGAAGCAGCCGACCACGGCGACGGCGTAGACCAGGCTGAGGAAGGTGTTGGCGCTGCTGTTCAGCGGCGGCAGGCCGAGCTTCAGGGACGGCGCGAAGCGCAGCGCCCACACCAGCACGCTGATCGCGAACCAGAAGGTCGGGTTCGGGCTCGGCGCGATGAAGAAGGCGTAGACGAAGGCCGCGGTCCAGAAGGCGGCGATCAGCGGCGCCTTGGCGGTCTCCGGGTTGAACAGGCGGAAGCACTCCCAGATCGCCGCCCCGAAGAAGATCGAGGCGACCACCGCGAACGCCGTGTAGTTGTTGAAGTACAGGACCGGCAGCAGGACTGCCAGCAGTGCGAGCGCGGTGAGGATCCGGGTTTTCAGCATTGTCGATATGGGCTTCGGGTCTTAAACCTTGGACTTCTTCGCGACCTGGTCACCGGTCTGGCCGAAACGGCGCTCGCGCTGCTGGAAGGAGTCGATCGCTTCGTCCAGCGAGGCTTTGGAAAAGTCCGGCCAGAAGGTCTTGGTGAAATACAGCTCGGAATACGCGAGCTGCCACAACAGGAAGTTCGAGATGCGTTCCTCGCCGCCGGTACGGATGAACAGGTCGGGCTCGGGCGCGTAGGCCATGGCCAGGTGCGGGGCCAGCATCTCTTCGGTGAAGTCAAGCACGCCAGGATTGGCCGCGACCATCTTGCCCGTTGCCTGCATGATATCCCAGCGGCCGCCATAGTTGGCGCACACGCTGACCGTGAGGCGGGTGTTGTTGGCGGTGCGGCGCTCGGCCGCGGTGATCATTTCCTGCAGCTTGGCGTCGAAACGGCTCAGGTCCCCCACAACCTTCAGGCGGATGTTATTGGCATGCATTTTCGCCACTTCGCGCTCGAGCGCGGTGACGAACAGGCGCATCAGGAGCGAGACTTCCTCGGCCGGACGGCGCCAGTTTTCGGACGAAAAGGCGAACAGCGTCAGGTATTCCACGCCGCGCTCGACGCAGTGCTCGACGACACCGCGCACCGCCTCCACGCCCTTGACGTGGCCGGCCACGCGCGGCAGCAGGCGTTTGGTCGCCCAGCGCCCATTGCCATCCATGATGATGGCGATATGGCGCGGCACCTTCGGCGCTTCGGGAATGACAGTGGTCGAACTTTTGAACATCTTTGCTTCCAGCTGGGTCTTAAAGGGAGTCGGACCGGCCGCGACTTAAGCCGGGGCCGGTCCGCCTGGGTGCGGAGCGCGACGCGCTGCGCAAGGCCCAGTATTACACCGTCATGATGTCTTTTTCTTTTTCGGCCAGCAGCTTGTCGATTTCGGCAACGAACTTGTCGGTCAGCTTCTGGATCTCGTCGGCCGAGCGGCGCTCGTCGTCTTCCGACGCGGTCTTGTCCTTGACCATCTTCTTGACGGCTTCGTTGGCGTCGCGGCGGATGTTGCGCACGGCAATCTTGGCGTCCTCGCCTTCCGATTTGGTCAGCTTGACCATTTCCTTGCGGCGCTCTTCGGTCAGCGGCGGGGTCGGCACGCGGATCATGTCGCCCTGCGACGACGGGTTCAGGCCCAGGTCGGAGTCGCGGATCGCCTTTTCGATGGTGCTCGCCATTTTCTTTTCGAACGGCGCCACGCCGATGGTGCGGGCGTCGATCAGGGTCAGGTTGGCCACCTGCGACAGCGGGACCGGCGAACCGTAGTATTCGACCATCACGGAATCGAGGATGCCGGCGTGGGCGCGGCCGGTACGGACCTTGGCCAGGTTGGCCCGCAGGGTCTCGATGGACTTGGTCATGCGCTCCTGCGCGTTCTTCTTGACGTCAGCTAAGGACATGCTGCACTCCTATATTTTAATTTTTGAAACGAAACTCAAACGTGTACCAGTGTACCCTCGTCTTCACCCATGATCACGGCTTTCATTGCGCCGGGCTTGACGATGGAGAAGACCTTGATCGGCAGTTTCTGGTCACGGCACAGGGCGAACGCGGTAGCGTCCATCACCTGCAGGTTCTTGGCGATCGCCTCGTCGAAGGAGATCGAATTGTAGCGGGTGGCGTTCGGGTCCTTCTTCGGGTCGGCGGTATAGACGCCGTCGACCTTGGTTGCCTTCAGGACGATCTCGGCCGAGATCTCGGCGCCGCGCAGGGCGGCGGCAGTGTCGGTGGTGAAGAAGGGATTGCCGGTGCCGGCGGCGAACACCACGACCTTGCCCTCTTCCAGGTACTGCAGGGCCTTCGGGCGCACGTAGGGCTCGACCACCTGCTCGATGCTGATCGCCGACATCACGCGCGCGGTGATGCCCACGTGGCGCATCGAATCGGCCAGGGCCAGGGCGTTCATGACGGTGGCGAGCATGCCCATGTAGTCCGCGGTGGCGCGGTCCATGCCCTGGGCGCCCGGGGCCACGCCGCGGAAGATGTTGCCGCCGCCGATCACGACCGCCACCTGCACGCCCAGCTTCGCCACTTCCGCCACGTCGGCGACCATGCGGTCGATGGTTGCGCGGTTGATGCCGAACTGGTCGTCACCCATCAGCGCTTCGCCAGACAGTTTGAGGAGGACTCGTTGGTAGGCTGGTTTTGTCATGATGAAGCGGCTCCTATGTTGTGTTTCGAATTCGGGTCCGACCGCCGGCTCGTGGCTGGCGATCTCATCTGCTATACAGATGGCTGTTCGGGCTGCCGCTGCGCGCGCCTACCGACGCACGCGGCAGCACCCTACAAAAACGGGCCTTACGGCCCGCTTTGTTGATTACTGCTTGTTGGCAGCCATCTGGGCTGCGACTTCTGCTGCGAAGTCGTCGACCTTCTTCTCGATGCCTTCGCCGACGACGTACATCGTGAATGCCTTCACGCTGGCGTTCGAGGCCTTCAGGTACTGCTCGATCGACTGCTTGTCGTTCTTCACGAATGCCTGGTTCAGCAGCGAGACTTCCTTCAGGTACTTCTGCACCGAACCGTCGATACGCTTGGCGACGATCTCGGCCGACTGCGGCTGCTTGCCTTCGGCGACGGCCTTGTCGGCGTCTTCCTGGGCTTTCAGCTGAGCAACCGAACGCTCTTTCTCGATCAGTTCAGCAGGCACTTGCTCTGCCGACAGGGAAACCGGCTTCATTGCAGCGATGTGCATCGCCACGTCCTTGCCGACCTGGTCGTCGCCTTCGAACTCGACCATGACGCCGATACGGGCGCCGTGCAGGTACGAAGCCAGCTTGGCGGTGGTTTCGAAGCGCTGGAAGCGGCGAACGGTCATATTCTCGCCGATTTTACCGATCAGTGCCGTACGCACGTCATCGAAGGTCTTGCCTTCGTGCGGCAGGGCTGCCAGGGCGGCGACGTCGGCCGGGTTCTGCTCGGCGACCAAGCGGGCTGCCAGGTTGGCCATGGCCAGGAAGTCGTCGTTCTTGGCGACGAAGTCGGTTTCGCTGTTGATTTCAACCAGCGCGCCGATGTTGCCCGAGATGTAAGCGGCGACCACGCCTTCGGCGGTGATACGCGATGCTGCCTTCGATGCCTTGCCGCCCAGTTTGACGCGCAGGATCTCTTCGGCGCGGCCCATGTCGCCTTCGGCTTCGGTCAGTGCCTTCTTGCATTCCATCATCGGCGCGTCGGTCTTCGCGCGCAGTTCACCAACCATCGCTGCGGTAATAGCTGCCATGTTGAATTCTCCCAAATATTTGATGTAGAGGCCCACATGTCCCACGGACATCCGGACGATAATTTATTGCTAAGCGTCGTGCTTAAAAAAAGGGGCGCTCGTGCTATGGCTCGGCGCCCCTTCAATACTCAGGCAGGTCTCACCTGCCCTGCATTATGCCTGCTCGGAAACTTCGACGAAGTCGTCGCCAGCGGCCTTGACCATCTCAACGACTTCGTTGGTGGCGTTGGCGCGGCCTTCCAGGATCGCATCGGCGACGCCGCGTGCGTACAGGGTGATCGCCTTCGACGAGTCGTCGTTACCCGGGATCACGTGGGTGACGCCTTCCGGCGAGTGGTTGGTATCGACCACGCCGATGACCGGGATGCCCAGCTTGCCGGCTTCGGTGATGGCGCCCTTGTGGTAGCCGACGTCGACGACGAAGATCGCGTCCGGCACGCCGCCCAGGTCCTTGATGCCGCCGATCGACTTCTGCAGCTTGACCAGTTCGCGCGAGAACATCAGCGCTTCTTTCTTCGACAGCTTCTCGACTTCGCCCGATTCGATCTGGGCTTCCATGTCCTTCAGGCGCTTGATCGAGGTCTTGATGGTCTTGAAGTTGGTCAGCATGCCGCCCAGCCAGCGCTGGTCGACGTAAGGCACGCCTGCGCGCTGTGCTTCAGCGGCGATGATGTCGCGGGCCTGGCGCTTGGTGCCGACCATCAGGATGGTGCCGCGGTTTGCCGAGATCTGCTTGATGGTCTTCATCGCATCCTGGTACATCGCCATGGTCTTTTCCAGGTTGATGATGTGGATCTTGTTGCGATGACCGAAGATGAACGGTGCCATTTTCGGGTTCCAGAAACGGGTCTGGTGGCCGAAGTGGATACCGGCTTCCAGCATTTCACGCATAGTAACGGACATGTAATTCTCCAGGGTTGGGTCTTGAACGTAGCCAGTCACCTAGCAGGCACCCTTTGGCGGCCACGTTCGCGATTTCATTTAAAAGATGATTTTTACAACATTGCTCGATGCGAATACGAGCAACCCGAGATTCTAGCGGGATTTGGTCCGCTTTTCAAGGTGTGCGTGCGGGATCGACACCGGATCCCCGGCTTCGGCGGGACGACCGGCCCACCTACGGGGACCCGCCATCCCTTATAATGGCGCAATATCACCACATTTTTGCAGGAAAAGAACATGGCCTCCATCCCCAAGACTCCGGAAGAAATCGAAGGCATGCGCGTCGCCTGCCGGCTCGGCTCGGAAGTGCTCGACTACATCACGCCTTTCGTCAAGCCCGGCGTCACTACCGGCGAACTGGACCGCCTGGCCAAGGACTACATGATCAACGTGCAGGGCACCGTCCCGGCCACCCTGAACTACGCGCCGCCGGGCTACCCGCCCTTCCCCGGCTCGATCTGCGCCTCGGTCAACGACGTCATCTGCCACGGCATCCCGGGCGAGCGCGTGCTCAAGAGCGGCGATGCGCTGAACATCGACATCACCCCGATCACCAAGGAAGGTTTCCACGGCGACAACAGCCGCATGTTCCTGGTCGGCGAGCCGTCGATCCTGGCCAAGCGCCTGTCCGAAGTCACCTTCGAATGCATGTGGCTGGGCATCGCCAAGGTCAAGCCGGGCAACCGCCTGGGCGACATCGGCTTCGCGATCCAGCAGCACGCCGAGAAGCACGGCTACAGCGTGGTGCGCGAGTTCTGCGGCCATGGCGTGGGCCGCGTGTTCCACGAAGAGCCGCAGGTGCTGCACTACGGCCGCCCCGGCACCGGCGAAGAGCTGGTGCCCGGCATGATCTTCACCATCGAGCCGATGATCAATGCCGGCCGCCGCGAGATCCGCGAGATGCCGGACGGCTGGACCATCAAGACCAAGGACCGCAGCCTGTCGGCGCAGTGGGAGCACACCGTGCTGGTCACCGAGACCGGCGTCGAGGTGCTGACCATGTCGGCCGGCAGCCCGCCGCCCCCAAGCATCGTGCTGCCGCTGCTGGACCAGGGCGCCGCCGTCGCGGCCTGAGCGAAGGAATCGACATGGGCCAGCCCGCGCTCCTCGACAGTTCGCGTGCCGAATTGCGGCAACGGCTCAAGGCCGAGCGCCAGGCCCTGATCGACGCCTTCTACCAGGACGGCAAGCCGGAAAAGCTGCTGCGCGGACTGCGCAATTGCGTCGACGGCATCCTGCTCGATGCCTGGCGCGCGGCCGGCCTGCCCGCCAATACGGCGCTGGTGGGCGTGGGCGGCTACGGCCGCGGCGAACTCTTCCCCTATTCCGACGTCGACCTGCTGGTCCTGCTGGGCCAGCCGGCCGACGCCCTCACCCAGGCCAAGCTGGAAAGCCTGGTGCAGCTGTTCTGGGACCTGGGCCTGGAAATCGGTCACAGCATCCGCACCGTGGACGAGTGCCTGGTCGAGTCGCGCGCCGACATCACGGTGCAGACCAGCCTGCTGGAAGCGCGCCTGGTGGCCGGCGACGAACTCCTGTTCGACGAGCTGCGCCGGCGCTACCGCGAGGCCCTCGACCCGCAAGCCTTCTTCCAGGCCAAGACCGCCGAGATGCGGCTGCGCCACGCCAAGTACGAGTACACCGCCTTCGCCCTCGAGCCCAACGTCAAGGAAAGCCCGGGCGCGCTGCGCGACCTGCAGGTGATCATGTGGGTGGCCAAGGCGGCCGGCCTGGCCGAATCCTGGAGCCAGATGGCGCGCGCCAAGCTGATCACCCGCGCCGAGGCGCGCCAGCTGATGGAAAAGGAGTACGCCTTCAAGGACATCCGGGTGCGCCTGCACCTGCACACCAAGCGGCGCGAAGACCGGCTGGTGTTCGACGTCCAGACCGCGATCGCCAAGACCTTCGGCCTGGAGAATGCCGAAGGACGCCGTGCCAGCGAATTCCTGATGCAGCGCTATTACTGGGCGGCCAAGGTGGTCACCCAGATGAACACCATCATGCTGCAGAACATCGAGGCGCAGCTGTTCCCGCGTCCGGCGGCGAAGCTGCCCATCGGCGGCGACTTCGGGGCGCACTTCAACGAGGTCAACGGCTTCATCGACATCGCCCACGACGACACCTTCGAGCGCCATCCCTCGACCGTGCTGGGCGTGTTCGTGGCCATGACCGAACGGCCCGACATCAAGGGCATGACGGCGCGCACCATCCGCGCCCTGTGGCATGCGCGGAACGTGATCGACGCTGAGTTCCGCGCGAATCCGGCCAACAAGGCCCTGTTCCTGCGCATCCTGAAGGCCCCGGTGGGCCTGCTGCACGCGCTGCGGCGCATGAACGACATGGGCGTGCTGGGACGCTACCTGCCGGCCTTCCGCAGCATCATCGGCCAGATGCAGCACGACCTGTTCCACGTCTACACGGTGGACCAGCACATCATGATGGTGGTGCGCAACCTGCGCCGCTTCACGATGCCCGAGCACGCCCACGAATACCCGTTCTGCAGCGGGCTGATCGCCAATTTCCGCGACCGCTGGCTGCTCTACGTGGCCGCCCTGTTCCACGACATCGCCAAGGGCCGCGGCGGCGACCATTCGGAGCTGGGCATGCAGGACGCGGCCGACTTCTGCCGCGGCCACGGCATCGGCGAAGAAGATACCGAACTGGTGGTGTTCCTGGTGCAGCAGCACCTGACCATGTCGACGGCGGCCCAGAAGCAGGACCTGTCGGACCCGGACGTGATCCAAGCCTTCGCCAACCTGGTGAAGGACGAACGCCACCTGACCGCGCTCTACCTGCTCACGGTCGCCGACATCCGCGGCACCAGCCCGAAAGTCTGGAATGCCTGGAAGGCCAAGCTGTTAGAGGACCTGTACAAGGTGACCCTGCGCGTGCTGGGTGGCGAGCCGCACAGCGCCGACCGCGAACTGCGCGCGCGCCAGAAAGAGGCGCTGGCCACCCTGCGCCTGTTCGGCCTGTCCGCCACCGCCCACGAGCCCCTGTGGAAGCAGCTCGACGTGGTCTATTTCCTGCGCCACGATGCCTCCGACATCGCCTGGCAGACGCGCGCCCTGCACGACAAGGTCGACAGCGACAAGCCTGTGGTGAAGGCGCGCCTGGCGCCGATCGGCGAAGGCCTGCAGGTGGCGGTGTACGTGAAGGACCAGCCGGACCTGTTCGCGCGCATCTGCAGCTACTTCGACCGCAAGAACTTCAGCATCCTCGACGCCAAGATCCACACCACGCGCCACGGCTACGCGCTCGACTCCTTCCTCGTCACCGAGGACAACTTCGCCGGCAGCTACCGCGACATCATCAGCCTGATCGAGCACGAGCTGTGCGCGCAGCTGCTGGCCCAGGAAGCCCTGCCGCCGCCGACGCGCGGGCGCCTGTCGCGCCTGTCGCGCACGTTCCCGGTCACGCCGACCGTCGACCTTCGACCCGACGAGCGTGGCCAGTTCCATGTGCTGTCGGTGGCCGCCAACGACCGCCCGGGCCTGCTGTACGCGATCGCCAGCGTGCTGACGCGCTACCGCATCAACCTGCACACCGCCAAGATCATGACCCTGGGCGAGCGTGTCGAGGACGTGTTCCTGATCGACGGCGCCGCGCTCAACAACCCGCGCAGCCAGGTGCAGCTCGAGACCGACCTGCTCGACGCCCTCAAGATTTAACCTTCTTTTTCCTTGTTTTTCCGATGACCGAACCTGTCCGCCTTTCCAAACGTATGTCCGAACTCGGCCTGTCCTCGCGCCGCGAAGCCGATGACTGGATCGCCAAAGGCTGGGTGCGGGTAGACGGCAAGGTCGTCTCCGAGCTGGGCAGCAAGGTGCTGCCGCACCAGAAGATCACCGTCGAGCGCCAGGCCGCGGCCGAGCAGTCCAAGCGCGTCACGGTCCTGATCAACAAGCCGGTCGGCTACGTCAGCGGCCAGGCCGAGGACGGCTACAAGCCGGCCGTCACCCTGATCAAGCCGGAGAACCGCTGGCCGGACGACCCTTCGCCCGAACAGTTCCACCCGACCCAGCTGCGCAGCCTGGTTCCGGCCGGGCGCCTGGACATCGACTCGGTAGGCCTCCTGGTGCTGACCCAGGATGGCCGCATCGCCAAGCAGCTCATTGGCGAGAACAGCGCTGTCGACAAGGAATACCTGGTGCGGGTGCAGTACACCAAGCCGGGCACGCTGCCGGACGCCGACCTGAAAAAGCTCAACCACGGCCTGTGGATGGACGGCAAGCCGCTGCTGCCGGCCAAGGTGCGCTGGCAGAACGAGGACCAGCTCAGCTTTACCTTGAAGGAAGGCCGCAAGCGCCAGATCCGCCGTATGTGCGACATGGTGGGCTTGAAGGTGCTCGGCCTGAAACGCGTGCGCATCGGTAAGGTCAAGCTGGGCGATCTGCCGCCGGGGCAGTGGCGTTACCTGCGCCCCGACGAGCAGTTCTGAGATTGATGCCGCCGTCAGTGCGAGCGGCCATCGTAGTGGTGGATCGGGACGCTGTCCAGATCGAGATTGTCGACGCAGCGTAGATTGACCGCGGCCATCGCATTCCCCTTCGGATCGACGCCTTCCCCGTACGGATGGATACCGCAGTTCGGGCAGAAGCGGTGCTTGATCACGTGCTGGTTGAAGGTGTAGGTGCTGGCCGCCTCTTCCGGCGTCTTGAGGCGCAGCTTGTCGCGCGCGATAAACCATAGCAGCGAACCCTTGCGCCTGCAGATCGAGCAGTTGCAGGCCAGGGCGCCATCGATTTCCCCTTCCGCTTCGAATGCCACCTGCCCGCAGTGGCAGCTTCCTTCGTAAATCATCCCGGTCTCCTCGTTGTCGTTGTCGAACCGGCATAACGCTATCACATCCGCAGTTGCGCGCCGCAAAACGGGCCGGCGGGCGACAATGGCCGCGACACAGTCGAGGAGGACTCAGGCATGGAAGCGGTCTACACGATCGGCCACTCGAACCGCCCGATCGAGGAATTCATCGGCTTGCTGCGCGAGCACGGCATCGAGCGTGTGCTCGACATCAGGACCGTGCCGAAGTCGCGCCACAACCCGCAGTTCGGGCAGGACCAGTTGCCGGATTCGCTGGCCAAGGCGGGCATCGGCTACGAATACATCCGCGAACTGGGCGGCCTGCGCAAGGCGCGCAAGGACACACCGAATGGCGCCTGGCGCAATGCCTCGTTTCGCGGCTATGCGGACCACATGCAGTCGCCGGAATTCAACGAGCACGTCGACATCGTGGCGCGCATGGCGCAGTCGACACGCTGCGCGCTGATGTGCGCCGAGGCCGTGCCCTGGCGCTGCCACCGCTCGATGGTGGCGGACGCGCTGGCGGTGCGCGGCGTGCCGGCCGAGCACATCATCAACAAGGGCAAGACCAAGCCGCATACGCTCACGCCTTTCGCCCGGGTCAGCGGAACCCAGATCCTGTATCCGCCCGAAGCGCCGACGGAATAAGGCCGCTCAGGCGCGCCGGCGGTCCGCCAGGAACTGCTGCGCGCGCGGGTGCTGCGGATGGGTGAAGAAGTCTTCCGGTTTGGCGCGCTCGAGGATCTGCCCTTCGCTCATGAAGATGACCCGGTCCGCGACCTCGCGCGCGAAGCCCATCTCGTGGGTCACGCACACCATGGTCATGCCCTGCCCCGCCAGCGAACGCATCACCCCCAGCACCTCGCCCACCATCTCCGGATCGAGCGCGCTGGTCGGTTCGTCGAACAGCATGATCGGCGGGCGCATTGCCAGCGCGCGGGCGATCGCCACGCGCTGCTGCTGGCCGCCCGAGAGCGCGTTCGGGTAGGCGTCACGCTTGTGCGCCAGGCCGACCTGCTCCAGCAGTTGCATCGCGTATTCGCGTGCTTCCTTCGGCGTGGATCGTTTGAGGTTGACCGGCGCCAGCGTGCAGTTCTCCAGCACCGTCAGGTGCGGGAACAAATTGAAGTGCTGGAATACGAAGCCGATGCCGGTGCGGAGAGAATTGACGTCGAGCCCCTTGGCATGGATGTCGCGGCCATCGATCGCGATGCTGCCGCCATCGATTTCTTCCAGCCGGTTGAGCGTGCGGATCAGGGTCGACTTGCCGGAACCGGAAGGACCGCACACGACCACGACTTCGTTCTTCTCCACGCGTTCGCTGACATCGCGAAGTGCATGGTAATCGCCGTACCACTTGTTGACTTTATCGAGAACGATCATCGTTCACACCCTTTTTATTGAAGCTGAACGGCACGCTTGCTGGACAAGCGGCGCTCGAGCAGGAAGGCCAGGCGGGACAGGCCGAAACAGAGGATGAAATAGGTCAGCGCCAGGATCAGGTAGACCTCGACCGCCTGCGTGAACACCAGGGTATTCACTTGGGTGGCGATGAAGGACACTTCCGACAGGCCGATGATGTAGCCGAGCGAGGTCGCCTTGATGGTCGAGACCAGCTGGCTGACGATCGAGGGCAGGCCGTTGCGCAAGGTCTGCGGCAGCACCACCAGACGCAGCGCCTGCGGGTAGGACAGGCCCAACGAACGGGCGCTTTCCAGCTGGCCTTTCGGCAGCGCGCGAATGCCGCTTGCGACGATCTCGGCCAGGTAGATGCCGTCGAACAGCACCAGCACCATCAGCATGGTGGTCGCCTGTCCGGTCTTGACGCCGGTGACGGCCGGCAGGAAGAAGTAAACCCAGAACACCACCAGCAGCAGCGGCACGGCGCGCACCAGCTGCACCAGCGCGGCGGTCGGCCAGCGGATCGCGCGCTGGCTGCTCACGCGCGCCACGCCCAGCAGCAGGCCGAGCGGCATCGCCAGCAGCAGCGCGCCAAGCGACAGCAGCACGGTCAGCGCCAGGCCGCCCAGCGGGCCTTCCGGATACTGGCCGACCAGGAAGTACAGCCAGTAGGTGTCGATGAGTTCAATCATTGCGTTCAGCACGGGCGCCTCATGCCGGACGGACCGGGTAGCGCCGCTGGAACAGCCAGGCGGCGAAGGAAATCAGGAGCGACACGCTCAGGTAGGCCAGGGTCGCGAAGCTGAAGGCTTCCAGGCTGCGGAAGCTGCTGGTTTCCACGCGCGCGGCCTGGTACATCAGTTCGGCGGCGCCGATGACGGTGGCCACGCTGGTGTCCTTCCACAGGTTGACGGTCTGCGACAGCAGCGGCGGGGTCGCGGCGCGGAAGGCCTGCGGCAGCAACACCAGGCGCACGCTGGCAAAGCGGCCCAGGCCCAGCGAACGGGCGGCTTCCAGCTGGCTGGGCGGCACGGCGCGGATGCCGCTGCGGATGTCTTCGGCCATGTGCACCCCGCTGTACAGCGACAGCGCGATCACGACGCACACGGCTTCCGGGTTGTGCGCGTACAGGAACTCGCGCGCCCCCTCGGGCAGCAGCTCGGGGAAGGCGAAATACCAGAACAGCAGGTGCGCCAGCAGCGGCACGTTGCGGATCGCTTCGATAACTGTCGAAGCGATTGCGCTCGCCAACGCGAAGCCGGAGGTGCGCATCACGGCGAGGATGGCGCCGAACGGCAGGGCAATCACGAAACTGGCTGCCGTCAGCTGGAGCGACAGGATGAGACCCTGCACCAGCCAGTCGTGGTACTGGCCGGATTGCAGGATGCTGGGGTCGAAAAACTGCAAGGCTCGGACTTAGATCTTGTCGGTGCTGATCTTGAAGCTGCGCTTGGCGATGTTGGGGCGGGTGCCCGGGCCGTACCACTTGTTGAACAGCTTCTCGGCTTCGCCGCTCGCTTCCAGGCCGCGCAGGGTCTCGTCGACCACCGCCTTCAGGTTCTTCTCGCCCTTGCGCAGGCCGAGCGCGATCGACTCGACGCCGATGCTGGTCGGCAGGATGGTGAAGCCCTTGGCGGCCGCGCCCAGCTTGCCGTAATCGGCCAGCAGCGAGGACTCGTCGTTGACGTAGGCAACGCCCTTGCCCTGGCGCAGGGCCTGGAAGGCCTGCTGGGTGTTCTCGAAGGTGACCACCTCCACGTTCGGCACGGCCTTGCGGATATTGGTTTCCTGGGTGCCGCCGCGCACCGTGACGACCTTCTTGCCGGCCAGCTGGGGCAGCGCGGTGATGCCGCTACCCGCGCGCACCATGACCTTCGAGCCGGTCACGAAGTGGGTCAGCGCGAAGTCCACCTGCGATTCGCGTTCCTTGTTGTGGGTGAGCGTGGCGGCCAGCACGTCGACGTGGCCCTGCTGCAGCTCGGGGATGCGGGCCGACACCGACATCTGCTTGAACCTGGGCGTGACGCCGATCTTCTTCGCGACCGCGGTGGCGATGTCGATCTCGTAACCCACCAGCTGGCGGGTCTTGGGGTCGATGAAGCTGTTCGGCTCGTCGGTGCCCAGCACGCCGAACACGATCTCGCCTTTCTTCTTGATGTCCGCGAGCTGGTCGGCCTGCGCGGCGGACGCAAACATGGTGGCGGACAGGGCGACTGCGCCAATGAGGATGTGACGGCGGGTGAACATGTTCTTCTCCAACTGCAAAAAATTTCGATCACAGCAGTATAGAGCATGATCTTGCATGGCCGAACGATCAATTAGCCATAAGAAAATGCGTTCTCGACTATAAGCACCGAGAAATCTTCAGTCGTCCATGTTGATGCTCCGGCATGCTAGAGTGGCAAGGAATGAAGAATGCTACGGAGGCAAGATGCTGGTCGTGACCTACAACGTGAATGGAATTGGCGCCCGTCTGAGCGCCCTGCTCGAGTACCTCGAAGAACGCCGCCCGGACGTGGTCTGCCTGCAGGAGCTGAAGGCGCCGCAGGAGAAATTCCCGGAGGCGGCGATCCTTGAGGCCGGCTACCACGCGATCTGGCACGGCCAGAAGAGCTGGAACGGCGTCGCCATCCTGACCCGCGACGGCCCGGCCCAGGAGCTGCAGCGCGGCCTGCCGGGCGACCCGACGGACGAGCAGAGCCGCTACATCGAGGCGGTCTACCAGGGCCTGGTCGTCTGCGGCCTGTACCTGCCGAACGGGAATCCGGCGCCCGGCCCCAAGTTCGACTACAAGCTGGCCTGGTTCGAGCGGCTGATCGCGCGCGGCGCCGAGCTGCTCGAAGCCAAGGTGCCGGTCGTGATGTGCGGCGACTTCAACGTGATCCCGACCGAGCTCGACGTCTATAAGCCGGAGCGCTGGGTGGACGACGCCCTGTTTCGCCCCGAATCGCGCGCCGCCTTCGAACGCCTGATGTCGCAGGGCTGGACCGACTCGCTGCGCGCGCTGTACCCGGACCAGGTGATCTACACCTTCTGGGATTACTTCCGCAATGCCTTCGGGCGCGATGCCGGCATCCGCATCGACCACCTGCTGCTCAGCCCTGCCCTGGCGCCGGCGCTGCGCGCCGCAGGGGTCGACAAGTTCCAGCGTGCGAAAGAAAAGCCCAGCGACCACGCGCCGACCTGGGTCGAGCTGGACATGGATGCGGTGGTGCAGCCAAAGGCTTGAGCGTTATCGAGTTGCAAAGTTTGGGGTAACATGCTGGTCCGTTTCATGACCAGCCCGTTCCACCATGCTCACGCCCGAACAATTCTTCGGCTTCCTCACCGCCGCCATCCTGATCACGCTCTCGCCTGGCCCCGACAACATGATGGTGCTGGGCGCCGGCATCGCCAAGGGACGCGCGCGCGGCATCGCCTTCGGCCTGGGCTGCGCGCTCGGCTGCCTGAACCACACGCTGCTGGCGGTGATCGGCGTGAGCGCCCTGATCGCGGCCTCGCCCATCGCCTTCACGGCGCTCAAGATCGCCGGTGGGCTGTACCTGATCTGGATGGGCATCGGGGCATTGCGCAGCCGCGGCGCGGCGCAAGTAGCGGGAAGCGTCCCGGACGAGTCGGCGCGCCAGCTGTTCTTCAAGGGACTGCTGGCCAATGCGATCAACCCGAAGGTGGTGCTGTTCTTCCTCTCCTTTTTACCGCAGTTCGTGGTGGCTTCGCGCGGGGATGCGAACTGGCAGATCGCCTGGCTGGGACTGATCTTTACCGCGCAGGCGGCCGTGCTGTTCGGGCTGCTGGGCTACTTTTCCGGCGCGATCGGACAATGGCTGAACCGCACGCCGCGCGCCGGGATGTGGCTGGATCGGATTGCCGGGGCCATTTTCGTGGGCCTGGGCCTGCGCCTGATCGTGGCGCGTTGAGCACAGTCCGGCGATCCGATCCACGCTAGCGCTTACAGCGTAATCGCCACCTTGCTTGCCGGCTGCTTGCGCGCCGCCAGCGGCACTTCCAGCAGCTTGTGGCGGCTGTTCCAGGTGAAGGCCACGGCACGACCGTCCACCGTCACAGCACGCGGCTTCTTCTCCACGTTGTGCACCTTGAGCGCGAAACCGCGCTCGGCAGGCAGCAGCGCCTTGCCGGTTTCGGTCTGCAGGCCGATCTCGAGCTTGCCGTTCGCATAGCTGCTGGCAAAGCGCACGATCTCGTACTTGCCCTTGGCGTAGGCGTCGGCTGTTTCGCCGTCGTCGTCGTACATCTTGCCCTCGCCGCTGGCGACGCTGGCGTCATGGTAGTAGTGCAGGTCGATGTGGCGCGTCGAGTAGTCGCGCGTGGTCTGCACCACCTTCGCCATCGGGATGAAGGCGCCGGCGCGGACGTACACCGGGATGTGCGCCTCTTCGGGCTTGACCACCTCGGTGATGCCGCCCCGGTGCTTCTCGCCGGTGTGGAAATCGAACCAGACACTGTCCTTGACCGGGAAGTGGACTTCCTTGCGGGTCGCGCCCGGCTCCACGATCGGCGCCACCAGGAAGTCCCGGCCCCACAGGTAGGTCGAGGACATCGTGGTCGCCTCGTCTTCCTCGAACAGCACCGGGCGCATCAAGGGCATGCCGGTCTGGCTGTTCTCGAAACCGAGCGTGTAGTTATACGGCAGCATCGCGTAGCGCAGCCAGACCGCTTCGCGCGCCAGCACCTTGGTGCGCTCGGAGCGGAAGACCGGCTCCGGCGCCACCTCGGACTGCGCGTGCGGGCGGAAGATCGGCTGGAACACGCCGTACTGCAGCCAGCGCACGTACAGTTCGTCGTCCAGCACGGGACCCGCAAATCCGCCCAGGTCCGAGTGCATGTAGCCCAGGCCCTGCATGCCCATCTGGAGCGAGATCTCCATCTGCGATTGCAGGCCGCCCCAGCCGCGGCTGACGTCGCCCGACCACGGGATCATGCCGAAGCGCTGCGAGCCCGAGTAGCCGGCGCGCATCAGGATGAAGGGGCGCTCGTTGGGGAAGTCCTTCTGGTAGCCCTCCGCGATCAGGCGCGCCCAGTCGTGTCCGTAGACGTTGTGGACCTGGTCGGCCGTCTTTCCGCCGCCGTGCCGCACCCAGGACGGATGCACCTCCGGCTCGCCCAGGTCGCCCCACCAGCCGCCCACGCCGCCGTTCTTGAGCTCCTTGTAGATGTTCCAGAACCAGTCGCGACCCTGCTGGGTGTACAGGTCGACCAGGCCGGTGTTCCCGAAGTAGAAGTCGTAGGTGGCCGGCTTGCCGGCGGAATCAAGCGCCAGCACCTTGTGCTGCACCGCTTCCTGCCAGCGCGACGAGGTCGTCAGCACGAAAGGCTCGGTGATGACGATGGTCCTGACACCCTTCTGCTTAAAATCGGCCATCATCTTCTCGGCGGTCGGGAAGGTGTCGCGGTCCCAGGCCAGGTTGCCCATCGTGCCCTTGACCTCCTTGCCGAACCAGTACAGGTCGAGCACGACGGCGTCGAGCGGGATCTTCTCGGCCGCGAAACGGTCGACCACGGCGCGGGTCTCGGCCTCGCTCTTGTAGCCGAAGCGGCTCGCGAAGTTGCCGAAGGCCCAGCGCGGCGGCAGCGGCTGGCGTCCGGTCAGGCTCGTATAGTTGGCCATGACGTCCGCCCAGCTGTCGCCGGCCACCACCTGGTAGGTCTTGCGCCCGCCGATCACTTCGTAGCGCAGCGTGCCGTCCTTGCGGCTGTCGAAGTCGAGGAAGCCGACCTGCGGGTTGTCGAAGTGGATTGCATACTTTTTCGAGGACAGCGCGACCGGGATCGTGTAGTTGAGCAGTTGTGAGGTCTTGCCGTAGCCGTAGTCGGCCTTGTTGTACAGCTGGAAGCGGTTGCCGCGGCGGTTCATGCCGACCGCCCGCGCGCCGGCGCCATACAGGGCCTCGCCGTCGTCCAGTGCGAACTCGATGGTCTCGAACTTGTCGCCCTTGGCGTAACCGCCCTTCTCCGCCACCAGCGGCTTGCCCTGGTACAGGTAGCTGATGCGGAAGGGCTTGCGGTCGACCACGACCGTGATGCCCGGGGTGGCGAATTCGATCCGGTTCGCTTCGGCCTTGAGGCTGGCCTGGATCCCGGCGGGCGGCAGCACCACCGCATGCGAGGCCGGGTCGTGCTGCTGGCCCTTCGGGATAAATGTAGTCTCGACTACATGGGCCGAATAGGGCTTGATCAGGTAGCGGCCGTCACTGGTGGCCAGCTCCAGCGTGTTCTGGTTGAGGGTATGGCCTTGCAGCTGGCGCTCGGCATTCTGAGCATAAGCGAGGGGGCTGGCCATCAGGCACAGGAGAAGCCGGGCGATCGTGGTTTTCGTCATGGGGTCTCGGTTGTTGTCGTTGGTTGCAGCCGAGAGCATGACAGAAATTCGCCAGCTAACAAAGTGGCAATGTAACTAAAGTACAGACGGGCCGACCAGAATCAGGGAATGCTGCGCCGCGGTACCGTGGCGCGCACCAGCCCCGCGAGGTCGTCGTACATGCGTGCTTCGATCGCGAAACGGGCCCGAATACCGCGTTCCTCGAGCCTCTGCTCGGCCGCGATGTAGCCGGACTTCGTCGCGCCCTCCATCGTGCACGGCATCACTCCTCCGATCACCGCTACCTGAGTCATCCGTTTCCTTCCCCGTGGCGGCACAAGCCGCTTTTGCGTGTGCGGCCAGTGTTGGGGAAGCAGGCACGTCCTTCGGTCAGGGCGCGCACACAAGACGGCGAAAAGCCTAGCGCAGGTAGGACATCACGTTGTTCGCCACCCGCGCTGCTTCGGCATCGGTGAGCGGCAGGCTGCGGAAGGCCGCCCAGGCATCGCGCGGGCGCACGTCCATGCCGATCTCGGTGTCGGAGCCGTACAGCACCCGCTCCATGCCGACCTGGCGCAGGCGCCGCACCAGGCGGCGCGCGTCGGCGGCCGACAGGCCGGGGCGGGCGAAGGCCGTGACGTCCACCCAGACGTGGCGCATGCGCGGATCCCGGCGCGCGGCGGCATCGGCCAGCACCGCCAGCGCGGCCAGCTGCGCGGAAGCGTCGCGCGCGCCGGGTTTGTCGCCCGTGTACGCCACCTGGACCGGAACGTCGGGCGCATGCGGCAACAGTTGCTCGAGCAGCAGGCGCGCCTCGCGCACACCGGTCTCTTGCAGCTGCAGGACGATCGCCATGCCGCGCGCATTGGCCGAGCGGAACACGCGACGCAAACGCTCGACCTGCTGCGGGTCGTCCAGCAGGGCGTCGCCTGAAGCCGGCTGCAGCTTGATGCCGCGCCCGAACTCCGGGCTGGCGGCGCAGCGCGCCAGTTCGGCCAGCGCATAGTCCCTGAGCGGATCGACGCTGCACAGCGCCACCAGGCGCTCGGGATATTCGGCGGCCTGGCGCGCGGCCCAGTCGTTCTCGGCGCGCACCCGCGCATACTCTTCCGCGAGCGAGCGCGCCGGCTGTCCGTAGACATAGGCGACCGACAGCACGGCGGCGCGTTCGATGCCGGCCGCATCGAGCTGCGGGATCAGGTCCTGCGCCGACACCGGATGCATGGCGCTGGTGGCCGACATGAAGGCCGCTGCCGCCGGGCTGTAGACATACTGGTGGTGGTCGGCCACCGGCATCGCCGCCGGCGCCGCGCCGCCTGGCGCCGCGGGAGCAGCGCTCGCCACGCCGCTCCAGGCCAGCGCCGCAGCGGCGCACCACAGGACGGGAAGACGCTTCATACATATACCTCGCGCGAATAACGCCGGCTCGTTTGAGCCAGGCAAAACGCCATGTTATCGCATCGGCAGCAACGCCTGTCAAGATTGCATCTTCCATGCGCCTGGCGTAGCATCGCCCGATCCGTGCCGGCATTTCCGCCGCCCGTCCTTACAAGGGAGAGACATGAAGAACGACATGCCGCCACAAGCGGCCCACCCCGTGAGCCAGACCCGCTCCTTCCTCACGATCGCGCTGATCGAACTGTGGGAGCGCTTCGGCTACTACGGCATGCAGGCGCTGATCGTGTATTTCATGGTCCAGCGCCTCGGCTTCGAGGACAGCCGCGCCAACCTGGTCTGGGGCGCGGCCGCCGCCCTGATCTACGTGGCCCCGGCCATCGGCGGCTGGATCGGCGACAAGGTGCTCGGCACCCGCCGCTGCATGATCCTGGGCGCGCTCATCCTCACCCTCGGCTACGCCCTGATGGCGGTGCCGACCACCAACACCTGGATGACCTTTTCCGCGCTGGGCGTGATCGTGGTCGGCAACGGCCTGTTCAAGCCCAATACCGCCAACCTGGTGCGCAAGATCTACGAGGGCGACGATTCCAAGATCGACAGCGCCTTCACCATCTATTACATGGCGGTGAACGTCGGCTCGACCTTCTCGATGCTGGCCACGCCCTGGATCAAGGACTACGTCAACGCGGCCTATGGCGGCAACCTGGGCTGGCACGTGGCCTTCGCAGTGTGCAGCGTCGGCCTGACGGTCGGCCTGTTGACGGTCGGCCTGCTGCGCAAGACCATCGGCCACATCGGCTCGCCGCCGGACGCGGAGCCGCTGCGCGTGAACCGCCTGCTGGCGGTGCTGGCGGGCGGCGTGGTGGCTGTTGCCGCCTCGGCCGTCATCCTTGAGTACCGCGACCTGGCGCGCGCCTTCGTGTACGTGGCCGGCTTCGTCGTGCTCGGCATCTTCGTCCACCTGATCCGCAGCAGCCAGCCGAACGAGCGCGCCGGCCTGATCGCGGCCCTGGTATTGACCTTGCAGACCGTGTTCTTCTTCATCTTCTACCAACAGATGTCGACCTCGCTGTCGCTGTTCGCCCTGCGTAACGTCGACCTGGAGTTCACCGTGTTCGGCGCCCACCTGTGGACCTGGTCACCGGCCCAGTTCCAGGCGCTCAACGCGATCTGGATCATGGTCCTGAGCCCGGTGCTGGCCCTGCTCTACACCCGCGCCGGCAACAGCGGCAAGGACCTGTCGATCGCCGCCAAGTTCGCGCTCGGCTTCGCCGTCGTGGCGGCCGGCTTCTTCACCTACGGCGTGGCCGGCGCGTTTGCCGTGAACGGCCTGACCTCGTCGTGGATCATGATCGCCGGCTACGGCCTGTACTCCCTGGGCGAGCTCCTGGTGAGCGGCCTGGGCCTGGCCATGATCGCCCGCTACGTGCCGGCGCGCATGGGAGGCTTCATGATGGGCGCCTACTTCGTCGCCGTCGGCATTTCGCAGTACCTGGGCGGCGTGGTGGCGAACCTGGCCGCGGTGCCGCAAGGCATGACCGATCCGCTGCAGACGCTGCCGGTCTACACCGGGCTGTTCAACAAGCTGGGCATCGCGGCGATCGGCTGCACGCTGATTGCGCTGGCGGCGCTGCCGCTGATGCGCAGGCTGACGGCGGCGCATCATTCCCACCAATAAGTCGTAGGGTGGGCGGGTCTCCCGCCCACGCGGTGATAGTTGATGGATGAAGATTCGCACTGGCTGATCTAGCCTGGTTTGACCGCGTGGGCGGCAAAGCCGCCCACCCTACGGTAAGATGCCGGATCAGATTTTACGGATTCCGGCATGTCTACCACTTCCCCCACCGACACCCAGGCCCTGCGCGCCCTCCAGGTCGCCCAGCGCGTCAACGCCATCGAACCCTTCCGCGTCATGGAAATGGTCAAGGCCGCCGGCGAAATGAAGCGCAGCGGCATCGACGTTATCAGCATGAGCGTCGGCGAGCCCGATTTCACCGCCCCGGACATCGTCGCCCATGCGGCGATGGAAGCCATCAAGGGTGGCGTCACCCAATACACCGATTCGCTCGGCCTGCGCGAGCTGCGCGAGGCGATCTCCGGCCATTACGCCGCGTTGCACGGACTCGACATCGACCCGCGCCGGATCGTCGTCACCGCCGGCGCCTCCGCCGGCCTGCTGCTGGCCTGCGCCGCCCTGGTGGCCGATGGCGATGAGGTCCTGATGCCGGACCCCTGCTATCCCTGCAACCGCCATTTCGTATCAAGCTTCGGCGGCAAGCCGGTCCTGGTGCCGGCAGGCAGCGAGGAGCGCTACCAGCTGAGTGCCGCCCACGTCGAAGGACACTGGAACGAACGCACGCGCGGCGTGCTGGTTGCCTCGCCCTCGAACCCGACCGGCACCTCGATGACGCCGGAACAGCTGCGCGGCATGCTCACCGCCGTCCGTGCACGCGGCGGCTTCGCCATCATCGACGAGATCTACCAGGGCCTGTCCTACGACCACAAGCCGGTCAGCGCCCTCGCTTTCGACCCGAACGTCATCACCGTCAACAGCTTCTCGAAATACTTCAGCATGACCGGCTGGCGCCTCGGCTGGCTGGTGGTGCCGGAGGCCCTGGTGGCGACGTTTGAAAAGCTGGCGCAGAACCTGTTCATCTGCGCGCCGACCGTGGCCCAGCAGGCCGCCCTGGCCTGCTTCACCCAGGAAGCGCTCGCCATCTACGAGGAGCGCCGGCGCGAATTCCAGCGCCGCCGCGACTTCCTGGTGCCTGCCCTGCGCGAGCTCGGCTTCGGGGTACCGGTGATGCCGGACGGCGCCTTCTACATGTATGCCGACATCGCGGCCCTGCCGCATGCGCATGCCGGCGACAGCACCGCCTTTGCCTGGTCGGTGCTGCGCGAGGCGCATGTGGCGATCGTACCGGGAGATGATTTCGGTTTTGCCGCGCCCGCAAGGCACGTGCGCTTCTCGTACGCGACGCGCCTGGAGCGCATCGAGGAAGCGGTCGGGCGCCTGGCGCGCGTGCTCGGCCGCTAAGGCGGGCTCAGGCCACGCGAATCTCGCGCGCCTCACCGACCAGCTCGAGCAGGGCGTCAGGGGCGGCCGGCTTGACCAGGTAGCGGTCGAAACCCGCGCCGAATGCACGCTCGCGGTCCTCGCCCTGGCCGTAGCCGGACAGGGCGATCGCAAACGGGGCGCGCCCGTGCGGCGGTTCGCGGCGCAGCTGCGCCATGATCTCCAGGCCATCCATGCCCGGCAGGCCGATGTCGCAGATCAGGATGTCGTAGCGGCGTGCCTGCGCCGCCTCCAGGCCGGCGCGGCCCTCATAGGCGACGGCGACTTCATGGCCGGCCAGTTCGAGCAGCGTGCGCAGGGTATCGCAGGCATCCACGTTGTCTTCGATGAGCAGGATGCGGCAGGCGCCGTCCGGGGCGCTCGGCCCGGCCGGCATCTCCACCACCGGCGCAGCCGCGCTGGACAGCGGCAGGCGGACCGTGAAGGTGCTGCCCTTCCCTTCGCCGGCGCTGTCGGCCGTGACGCTTCCGCCATGCATGCCGACCAGATTGCGCACCACGTTCAGGCCGATACCGAGGCCGCCCTCCGAGCGGGCCAGCGAACGCGGCCCCTGAATGAACAGGTTGAAGACCTGGGGCAGCATCTCGGGGGCGATCCCGGAACCGTTGTCGCTTACCGCGACCACCACTTCCTCGTCCGCGCGCCAGGCGCGCAGCACGATGTGGCCGCCGTCGCCCGTGTACTTGGACGCATTGCCGAGCAGGTTGGCGAAGACCTGGGTCAGGCGCACCGGGTCGCCGTCGATGGTGAGCACCTCGTCGGGCAGCTCGACATCGAGGCGCTGGCCGCGTTCGCGGACGCGCGGCGCTACCGTTTCGACCGCCTGGTCGAGGGCGGCGGCCAACGCCATCGGGCGCGCCGACAGGGTGATCTTGCCGCTGCTGATGCGCGCGGCGTCGAGCAGGTCGTCGAGCAGGCGCGCCATGTGGTCGACCTGGCGCCTGACCACGCCGGCGACGTGGGCCAGCTGCGGCGAGGATCCACCGACGCTTCCCATCAGGCTGGCCGCCATGCTCAGCGGCGCCAGCGGATTGCGCAGCTCGTGCGCCAGCATGGCGAGGAATTCGGTCTGGCGGCGGTTGGTGGCTTCGGCCAGGTCGCGCAGCGACTGGGCGCTGACGGTGGCCATGACCAGGTTCTCGTTGGCTTCGCGCAGCTGTTCGACCTGGGCTTCGAGGCGGGCGTGCTCGCGCGCCAGCACGCGGGCCTGCGAGAGCTCGGCTTCGAGGGCGACGATGCGTTGCTGCAGTTCCTGCTCGCGCAGCAGCCCGCCAAAGGAAGGATTGTCATCGCCCATCAGGGAACGTTGTTCAGAGCCGGCATTGGATTCATTAAACGTCCCCATGATGGTGTCTCATTCGTCGGACTTCACGCCGCCGACGCGCCCGTACAGCACACCGTTGACCTGCGCGGGGATCGGGTCGATCTCGATCCCGTCGTCCGTGATCCAGTATTCGCGCAAATCGTGGCTGTGGCTGGAACCCCGCACCTTGACAATGGAAATGAAGCGTTTCACGTGCCCGTCTTCTTCGGCGTAGCGCATGGCCACGATCGCGTCGGTCAGGTAGGCCATGTCGGCGCGCGCGTAATTCATGTCGACCGAGCGGTCGTCCAGGCCTACTGTCACCAGCGAGGACACGCCTCGCTTGGCCAGGCTGCTCAGGATACGGAACACGCCCTCGCGCAGGTCACGCCGGCATTCCGGCGCCAGGTAGAGGCTGAATTCCGACAGCGAATCGATCACGACCCGGCGCGCACCGGTACGCTCGATCGCGGCCAGCAGGTCATCCTCAAACTCCTCGGCCGTCATGTCGATCTGGCGGCTCTCCACCACGGCGACCTGGCCGGACTGGATCATGCCGGCAAGTTCGGCGTTGCGCAGGCGCGCCGTGCCCTTCTCGAAGCACATGATCACGCCCTTCTCGCCCAAGTCGACGCCGGCGCGCAAGAACTTCGACCCCATGATGGTCTTGCCGCAGCCGGTCGGGCCGATCGCCAGCATCGAATGGCCCTGGGGCAGGCCGCCGTGCAGCATCTCGTCCAGGCCCGGCGTGCCGGTCGGGATGCGGCGCGGCTCGCGGTCCACCGGCACGCCCGGTTCGCGGTCGTCCGCCAGCGGCGGCAGCAGGCGCGGATAGATGCGCACGCCGTCATCGGTGATCCGGAAAGTATGCGAACCCGACATGTGGGCCTGGCCGCGCATCTTGACGATGCGGATCTTGCGCACCACGGCATTGCGATCGTGCTGCTGGCTCATGGCGATCATGCCGTCGGCGACGGTGGTGATCGGGCTGGCTTCGACCTCGTTGTGCTGGTATTCGCCGATCAGGAAGGTGGTCGCCATCCAGCTGGTCATGCGGGTGCCGAGTTCCTGGACGAAGAACTGCAGGTCGCTCATGCCCTCGATGCCGCCCTTGCCGGTCTGGATCACGGAGCGGAAGGAATCCACGAACACCAGGCTGGGCGCGAAATCCTCGACCTCCTGGGTGATGCGCTCAAGGACGCCGCTGAAGTCGCCTGCGCGCAGGTCGGCGGCCAGGTTGACGTAGCGGATCGAGGTATTGACCTTGTCGGTATCGAAGAACGAATATTGCTGCTGGTAGCGCAGCATCTTCAGCGGCGGCTCGCCCAGCACGGTGAAGAACAGGGCGCGGTGCTCGGGATTCGCGAGGGCGAACATGATCTGGTGTGCCAGCGTCGTCTTGCCGCAGCCGGGCGCTCCGGTGATCAGGTTGAAGGAAAACTCGTTCAGCCCACCGCCCAGGAGTACATCGAGGCCCGGCACGCCGGTGGCCAATTTTCCCAAGCTTACTTTGTCGCTCATTTATTTCTGCTCCTGTGCATTCTTCTGCTGGCCCGGCGCCGTGTCCGTAGTGGCCGTGGCGGATTCCAGCAGTCGCTGGGTCAGCCTCTCTCCGATTAGTGCGGCAAGTAACTGGGTAAAAGTCTGGAGCAAGGCCTCGTTGGCCGCGGCGGCGCGTTCTGCGTCGACCAGGACCATGCGTTCCTCCAGGGAGGTAAAGAGCTGTTCCGGCGCCCTGCAGGGGTGCTGGGGCGCGAGCCATGCATGGTCGGGGCCGATCACATGTACGGCACGGCCAAACAGGGCGCAAAAGCCACTTTCCCCAATCAGTGGGCAGAGATGCTGGGCGATCCGCCGCCAGGGCAGCAGCAAGGCTCTGCTCCCAGCGGATGGGTCCGGTGCGCCCGTACTATTCGTCATGTCTTCGTCGTTGAACAATGAATGCCGCTGGTGGTTGTGTGGGTCTGGTGGGCTGGCGCTGGCCCGCAGCGGGGACGAATGAACGGATCCCCCGGTGCATTGGACATTATAGCGTGTCGATCTAGCAAACTGGAAAAATCGCCTGGGTTCGTCGAGAAACATGTTCAGTAGTGTCAATTCGGCCCAAGCCCGCTATAGAATAGCCCTCGCCGAGCAATGCTGCTCATCATTAGCGGGTGAACGATGGAAAAAAAATTGGGTGCCGTCCTGTCGACGGCCTGTGTCGTACTGGCCGTGGCGATGTCGCCGGCGCAGGCCGCAACGAGCGCCGATGCGCGCTTCAAGACAATCTACACGAAAGAGTGGAAATGGCGCGTCACGGAACGGCTCGCCCGTGCCGAGGACGAGCGCGGCGTCAGCGCGAGCATCGCGCGTGTCGATGCTGCTGCGCAAGAAGCGCGGCGCCGCTACTGGGAAGGCATCCTGAAGGAACTCGACAGTATCAAGCCGGCCGAGCTGTCGCCGGATGAGCGCATCAACTACGCCGTCTACCGGGCCCAGATCGCGGCGCTGGCCGACGCGCTGCGCTTCCGCGAGTACGAGCAGCCGGTCAACGCCGACAGCGCGTTCTGGACCAACGTCACCTTCGGCGCGCGCCGTCCCTTCAAGACACTCGAGGACTACCGCAACTACCTGAAGCAGCTGGCCGCCCTGCCCGATTATTTCGAGCAGGAGACCGCCAACATGCGCGCCGGCCTGGCGCGCGGCTTCACGCCGCCGCAGGTCACGCTGAAGGGCCGCGACGTGGCGCTGGTGCCGATCGCCGAGGCCAGGACCCCGGAAGAAACGGTCTTCTTCACCCCGTTCAAGAACTTCCCGGCCGCCGTGCCGGCAGCCGAGCAGGAGGCGCTGCGCGCCCAGGCAGCAAGCGTGATCCGCGAGCAGGTCCAGCCGGCGTATGCGAAAGTGCTGGCCTTCTTCCGCACCGAATACCTGCCGAAGGCCCGGACCACGCTGGCCGCCGAAAGCATGCCCGGCGGGAAAGCCTACTACCAGTCGAAGATCGTCGAATTCACCACCACGAACATGACGGCGGACCAGATCCACGCCGTCGGCCTGGCCGAGATGGCGAAGATCCGCGCCGAGATGCACGAGACCATGAAAAAGGTGGACTTCAAGGGCGACTTGCCGGCCTTCCTGGCTTTCCTGCGCACCGACCCGCAGTTCTACGCGAAGACGCCCAAGGAACTGCTGATGCACGCGGCCTGGACTGCCAAGAAGTTCGACGCCAAGGCCGACCAGTATTTCGGCTACCTGCCGCGCCGCCGCTTCGCGATCCTGCCGGTGCCGGACGACCAGGCGCCCTTCTACACCGCCGGCCGCGGCGGCGCCGGCTCGTACTGGGTCAATACCTACAACCTGCCGGCGCGCGCGCTCTACAGCCTGCCGGCGCTGACCCTGCACGAATCGGCACCCGGCCACGCCTTCCAGATGCCGGTGGCGCTGGAGCAGAAAGGCGTGCCGAACTTCCGCCGCGCCTACATCTCGGCCTTCGGCGAAGGCTGGGCCCTGTATTCGGAACGCCTGGGCGTGGAGATGGGCATCTACGAGACGCCGTACGAGCACTTCGGCATGCTGAGCTACCAGGCCTGGCGCGCCTCGCGCCTGGTGGTCGACACCGGCATCCACGCCAAGGGCTGGACCCGCGAGCAGGCCCAGGCCTACCTGATGGAGAACACGGCGCTGGCCAAGCACGAGGTCGAGACCGAAGTGGACCGCTACATCTCCTGGCCGGGCCAGGCGCTGTCCTATTACCTGGGGCAGATGGCGATCCAGGAAGCACGGGCGCGGGCTGAGAAGGCGCTGGGGGCGAAGTTCGACATCCGGAACTTCCACGATACCGTGCTGCAGCTGGGGTCGGTGCCGCTGCCGGTGCTGCAGCAGCGCATCGATGCCTTCATTGCGGATGGGGGCAAAAGCCCTTACCCCAAAGAGTTGTAATTATCGTAGGGTGGGCGGGTCTTCCGCCCACGCGGTCAAATCACAGTCCTGCAGCCCGCGCGGCTGTTCATATCGCAACTATCACCGCGTGGGCGGGGAACCCGCCCACCCTACAACAGCTTGAACTTGAGCTGGAACGACACCCCACCATACAGCCGGTCCTTGTACGACGGAATAATGCCGACGTTGAGGCCCACCCGCTGGTACTCGTAGGTCAGCGTCGGAATCGCCGCCGGGAACCAGCCGCCGTCGCGCATGTTCGGATAGCCGTCGAAGGCCGCGATCGCCAACCCGAGGCGCACCGGCCCCAGCGCATACGGCTGCCAGATCACTCCCGCGTAGTTCGACCATTGGCGGTCGCTGTTGTAGAAGCGCCCGAGCGTGGCGGCCGTGGCGCCGTTGAAGCGGTATTCGGCGCCGAGGCCCTTGTTGGCGCCGTTCAGGTCCTTGTCGCTGTCGAAGTGGGCGGTGGCGAAGCCGGTGTCGAGCCAGAACTCGCTCCTGGGCGCCGTGTCGATCTTCGTCAACAAATCATCGGCCTGGGCCAGGGGCGTCGCCAGCGCCAGCAGGGAAAGGAAGAGGACACGCATCAGTCGTCGGCCTTCGGATCGAGGTCGGGGAACATCACTTCGGTGAAGCCGAAGCGGGAAAAGTCGCGGATGCGCATCGGGTACAGGATGCCGTGCAGGTGGTCGACCTCGTGCTGCACCACGCGCGCATGGAAGCCTTCGGCGTCGCGGCGAATCGGCTTGCCGTACTGGTCAAAGCCTTCGTAATGCAGCTTCGTATGGCGCGGTACGCTGCCGCGCAGGCCCGGGACCGACAGGCAGCCCTCGAAGCCCTCTTCCATTTCTTCGGACAGAGGCGTGAGGACGGGATTGATCAGCACCGTCTCCGGCACCGGCGGGGCGTCCGGATAGCGCCCGTTCTTCGCGAAGCCATAGATCACCAATTGCAGGTTGACGCCGATCTGCGGCGCCGCCAGGCCTGCGCCATTGGCGGCGTGCATGGTCTCGAACATGTCATGGACCAGGGCGTGCAGCTCGGGCGTGTCGAATTCGCGCACGGGTTCGGCCACGCGCAGCAGGCGCGGGTCACCCATGCGCAGGATGGGGCGCACGCTCACCGAAGCTTGTCCTGCTCGCACAGCGCCGCGAGGTGGGCGCGGAAACCGGCGGCGGTTTCCGGATGCTTCAGGCCGATCGCGGCGGTCGCTTCCAGGTAACCGAGCTTGGAGCCGCAGTCGTAGCGCTGGCCGTCGTAGCGGTAGGCCAGCACGCGCTCGGCCTGCATCAGCGCGGCGATGCCGTCGGTCAGCTGGATCTCGCCGCCGGCGCCGGTGCCGAGGTTCTCGAGGTAGTCGAAGATCGAGCCCGACAGCACGTAGCGGCCGACCACCGCCAGCGTCGACGGCGCCACTTCCGGGGCCGGCTTCTCGACGATGTCCGACACCAGTTCCAGGTTCGAACGGTAGCTCGATGCGCTGACGATGCCGTACTGGCGCGTGTTCTCGCGCGGGACGTCCTGCACCGCCAGGATGCTGGAGCGCTCGTAGGCATACAGGTCGGTCATCTGGGCCAGCACCGGCTTCTTCCCTGGGTCGGTATCCATGAAGTCGTCCGCCAGCAGCACGGCGAAGGGCTCGTTGCCCACCACCGGGCGGGCGCACAGGACCGCGTGGCCCAGGCCAAGCGGTGCCGACTGGCGAATGTAGATGCAGTTGACGTTCTTCGGGATCACTCCGCGCACCGTCTCGAGCAGGGCTTCCTTGCCGGCCGCTTCCAGCACCGACTCGAGCTCGTAGGCCTTGTCGAAATGGTCCTCGATGGCGCGCTTGTTACGGCCGGTGATGAAGACCAGTTCGGTGATGCCCGCCGCCACGGCTTCTTCCACGGCGTACTGGATCAGCGGTTTGTCCACGATCGGCAGCATCTCCTTCGGCTGCGCCTTGGTGGCGGGAAGGAAGCGGCTGCCGAGGCCGGCGACGGGGAAGACTGCTTTGCGAATCAGGGTCATGTTCTTCTTCTTTCAGGAGTTGAGCAGCGCGAGCAGGCCTGCTTCGTCAAGGATGCTTACGCCCAGTTCTTCCGCCTTGGCGAGCTTGCTGCCCGCCTCGGCGCCGGCCACGACATAGGAAGTCTTCTTCGATACCGAGCCCGACACCTTGCCGCCGGCCGCCTCGATCAGGGCGCCCGCAGCCTCGCGGCTCATGGTCGGCAAGGTCCCGGTCAGCACGAAGGTCTTGCCCGCGAGGATGCCCTCGGCCGCGGCCTGTTCCGGCAGCTGGGCCAGCAGTTCGGCGCGCAGCCGGGCCAGCGCGGCGAGCTGCTCGCGATGGCCGGGCTGCGCCATCCATTCCTCCAGCGCGGCGGCGACCGTTGCCGGCAGGCCGAACACGCCGAACACGTTCAGGTGCGCCAGCGACTCCAGGGTCTGGCCGGCGGCAAGCAACTGACGCGCACGCGCCTCGGTCAGCTTCGGGATGCCGAGCGCCGCCAGCAGGTTGACCTCTTCCAGCTTTTCGCGCAGCTGCGCGCGTGGCGGATGCTCGCCCCGCGGCGCCACGCCGGCTGCGAGGAGCGCGTCGATCTCGCGCTGGTTCTTTTCTTCCGCGAAGAACTCGGCAATGGCTTCGGCCACGGTGCCGCCGATGTCGGGCAGCACGCGCAGCAGCGCCGCCGGGGCCTGGCGCACCAGCTCGAAGCGTCCCAGCCAGTCGGCCAGGGTCTTGGCGGTCGACTCGCCCACGTGGCGGATGCCGAGCGCGAACAGCAGGCGTTCCAATGGCGGATTCTTGCTGGCCGCGATGGCAGCGAGCAGGTTGTCGGCCCACTTGGTGGCGACCTTGCCCTGCTTGACGGTCTCCGGCGTCGTGCCGTCGCGCTCGTCGGCCAGGCGTTTCATCTTGAGCAGGTCGTCAAGCGTGAGCTTGTACAGGTCCGCCACGCCGTGGATCAGGCTGCACTCGACCAGGCTGTCGATGTAGCGGTCGCCCAGGCCTTCGATGTCCATCATGCGCCGGCCCGCGAAATGCCGGATGGCTTCCTTGCGCTGGGCAGCGCAGGTCAGCCCGCCCGAGCAGCGCGCCACCGCCTCGCCTTCTTCGCGCACCACGTGCGAGCCGCACACCGGGCAGGTGTCCGGCAGCTTGTATGGCACAGGCTCCGGGCTTGGACGGCGCTCCAGCACCACGGACAGCACTTCCGGAATGACGTCGCCGGCGCGGCGCACGATCACGGTGTCACCCACGCGCACGTCCTTGCGCAACACCTCGTCCTCGTTGTGCAGGGTGGCGTTGGTGACGGTCACCCCGCCCACCGAGACGGGAACCAGGCGCGCCACCGGCGTGATCGCGCCGGTACGGCCGACCTGCACGTCGATCGCCGATACCACGGTCAGGGCTTCCTCGGCCGGGAACTTGTGGGCCAGCGCGAAGCGCGGCGCGCGCGACACGAAGCCAAGCTGGGCCTGGTCGGCCACGCGGTCGACCTTGTACACCACGCCGTCGATCTCATACGGCAGGCTGGCGCGGCGTTCGCCGATGCTGCGGTAGTAGCCGAGCAGGCCGTCGCAGCCGGTGACCACCGCGCGCTCTTTCGAGACCGGCAGGCCGAGGCGGTCGAACCAGTCGAGCACCGCCGAATGCGATTCCGGCAGCTCGGCGCCCGCCAAGAAGCCGATGCCGTAGGCGAAGAAACGCAGCTTGCGCTGTGCCGTGATGCGCGCGTCCAGCTGGCGCAGGCTGCCCGCGGCCGCGTTGCGCGGGTTGGCGAATTCCTTGTGTCCGGCGTCGCGCTGGCGCCCGTTCAAGCGATTGAAATCGTCCTTGAACATCAGCACTTCGCCGCGCACTTCCAGCACGGCAGGGACATCGTCGCCGTGCAGGCGCAGCGGGATGACCCTGACGGTGCGGATGTTGGCCGTCACGTCCTCGCCGGTGTAGCCGTCGCCGCGGGTGGCGGCCTGCACGAACACGCCGTTCTCGTAGCGCAGGCTGATCGCCAGGCCGTCGAACTTCAGTTCGGCCGAATAGCCCACTTGCTTCGCTTCCAGGCCTTCGCGCACGCGGCGGTCGAAGTTCTCGACGTCTTCGTCCATGAAGCCGTTGTTCAGCGAGAGCATCGGCACCGCGTGCGTCACCTGCTTGAACTCGGGGATCGGCGCGGCGCCCACACGCGAGGTCGGCGAGTCGTTGCTCACCGCCTGGGGATGCGCGCTTTCCAGGTCCTGCAGTTCCTTGAACAGGCGGTCGTACTCGGCGTCCGGGATGGTCGGCGCATCGAGCACGTGGTAGTTGTAGATGTGGCGGTTCAGCTCCTTGACCAGCCAAGCCATCCGGTCGAGGACTTCCTGTGGCACCGTCATGCTCGCCTCAGACGAACAGGCGCAGTGCGCGGGTGGAGCCGGCCGGGATGTCGGAGGCGTCCATCTCTTCGTAGAACTCGGCGACCTGTCCCTTGATCTCTTCCAGTGCCGGATCGAGCAGCGGCTGCTCGAAGTCGTCGACGATGGTGGCGTCCAGGCGCTGGGTCAGCTCCTTGGCGCACTTGACCATGGCGCCGAAGCCGTCGCGGCTCGGGGCGACGCAGGGCACGTCCAGCAGCAGGGTCAGGCGGTTGGTGGTGTCGGCGCCCAGGGTGACGTTGGTCGACAGCGTGAACAGCACGCCGCCCTGGCCGTCGGGCATCGAGAACTTGCCGTCCGGACGCACGTCGAAGCCCTGCTTTTCCAGCGCCTGGATCAGGGTCGAGATCGCCCACGGAGCGCCGTTGGCGGCCAGGTTCACGCCCAGCTGGGCGTCGTGGCCGGCGACGAAGCGGTGCAGCGTGCGCGCTTCGCTCATCACCTCGATCATGTCCGGCACTTCCGGCTCGGCGCCGATTTCATCGGCCACCGCGCGCAGACGGGTGACGAGTTCCGAGTATTCGATTTCGTTCAGGGCCGTGGTGCGGGTGGCCATCTGCACGCCGGCCTGCAGCTTGGTGTACACGCCGCCGTGCACGATCGGCTCCCAGTCGCCGCTGACGGCGAAGCCGACGTAGTGGATCGGCTTGTTTCCGACGCGGCGCAGCTTCGAGAGCGCGGGCAGGATCTTGTCGCCGCGCAGGGCGCCTTCGAAGTTCAGCGGGATGATGCAATCGATCAGCGGGTCGACCAGGCTCTCGGCCAGTTCCGCGGGCGGCTTGCCTTCCGGGAGCGGCATGGCCGGGGCCAGCGAAGCGATCGTGGTCGGGGTGCGCGGGCCGCTTGCCGGCGCGGGCTCGACTGGAGCTGCCGCCACCGGCGCGATGCTGTCATGCGGCACGCCCGGATCGAGGTCCAGCGGCGCCAGCGGAGTTTCGGCGCCGAGGTCGAGCACCGGTTCCTGCCGCTCCACCAGGCCGCGTTCGGTCGCAGCGCCCTCGAGCGGGCTCTCGCCGCTGCGCATCAGGACATCGTCATGCTCCGATGTGAACGCGCGTTCGACGCTTTTACGGGCACGGTATTCCTGCCACTTGTTGTAGACGACGACACCGCCGACGAACACGCCGGCCGCCGCGATCAGGCTCATTTGGAAATCAGTCATGCTGCTTGTGCCTCAGTTGCGAAATGTGCGGCGGACTCCATGTCCACCGCCACGATGCGCGATACGCCCTGCTCCTGCATCGTCACACCGATCAGTTGGTTGGCCATCTCCATCGCGATCTTGTTGTGCGAGATGAAGAGGAATTGGGTATGGTCCGACATGCGCTTCACCATGCGGCAGAAGCGCTCGGTATTGGCATCGTCCAGCGGCGCGTCGACCTCGTCGAGCAGGCAGAACGGCGCCGGGTTCAGGCGGAACATCGAGAACACCAGCGCGGTGGCGGTGAGCGCCTTCTCTCCGCCCGACAGCAGGTGGATGGTGGCGTTCTTCTTGCCCGGCGGCTGGGCCATCACCTGCACGCCGGAATCCAGGATCTCCTCGCCGGTCATCACCAGCCTGGCCTGGCCGCCGCCGAACAGGATCGGGAACAGCTCCGAGAAATGGGTGTTGACGCGGTCGAAGGTGTCCTGCAGCAGCTCGCGGGTCTCGCGGTCGATGCGGTGGATCGCGTCTTCCAGCGTATTGATGGCTTCTTGCAGGTCGTTGTTCTGCGAGTCGAGGTAGCGCTTGCGCTCGGTCGCCTGGGCCAGCTCGTCCACCGCGGCCAGGTTCACCGCCCCAAGGGCGCCGATGGCATTGGTCAGGCGCGTGACCTCGCCCTGCAGGTACTGCGGCTTCATGTCCGGCGTGAGTTTTTCCGCCAGCTCGGATTCGACCGCGCCGGTGGTGGCCAGCGCCTCGGCGAACTGCTCCTGGTTCAAGCGCGCGGCCTGCTCCTTCAGCTGCATCTCGGTGATGCGGTCGCGCTGCGGCTGCAGGCTGCGCTCGTTCCCCATGCGCATTTCCTCGAGCTGGCGCAGCTGCTGGGTGATCTGGTCGAGCTCGTGGCGGGCGTCGGCCAGCGCGCGCTCCTGCGTGCTGCGGCGCTCGAGCAGTTCCTGCAAGCCCTCGTGGGCGGTGCCGGACTCGAGCGCTTCCAGTTCCAGCCGGCCCGCGCCCAGGCTGGCGCTGACCTGCTCGGCCTGGCTGGAGGCGGTGGCGATATTGCGGCGCAGTTCCTCGATCTTGCTGCGCTGGGAGCGCTCGGCGAACTGGGCTTCCTGGGCGCCGCGTTCGAGGTCGCGCAGTTTCTGGCGCGCGTCCGCGAGCAGCTGCTCCTTTTCCATGAAGGCGGTCTGGCCGTCCTCGTGGCTGCCCTGCAGTTCGGCCAGTTCCATGTCGAGCTGCTCGAATTCCTGCTCGGCTTCCGCAGCCGCTTGCCGCTGCTCGGCCTCCTGGGCCGCGATCTCGGACAGGTCGGCGGCGATCTGGCCGCTGCGCTGGTTGAAGCGCGCCTCGATCTCGCTTTGCTTGAGCACCTCGATCTGCAGCGCATGCACTTCGCGCTGCAGCGTGCCGGAACGCTGGCGCGCATCCCCCAGCCGGCGCGTCAGCTCGCTGACCGCCGCGTCGGCGCGGGTGGCGCGGCTCTTCGCTTCGTCCAGCAGCAGGGCCTGGGCGCGCAGCTGCTTGCCGATGTTCTCGATCTCGTGCTGGCGCGCCAGCATGCCGTCCTGCTCCGCGTCCGGCGCATGGAAACGCACCGAGGAGGCCGTGACCAGGTGGCCCTGGCGCGTCACGAAAGCGCCGCCCTGCGGCAGCCGGCCGCGCCCGGCAAAGGCCTCGGCGGCGTCCTGGGCCACGTAGACGTGGTGCAGCCAGTCGTTCAGCACCCCGCGCAGGCCCGGGTCGTTCAGGCGCAGCAGGCTGGCGAAGGGTTTCAGGCCCGGCGTATCGGCGGGCAGCGCTGTGGCCGGCGCCGGCGAATACAGGGCCAGGCGCGCCGGCGGCGCGTCGCTGAAGAAGGCCTTGGCCCAGTCCAGGTTCGACACTTCCAGTGCGCCGGAACGCTCGCGCAGCACGGCTTCCAGCGCGGTTTCCCAGCCTTCCTCGATGTCGAGCTTCTGCCACAGGCGCGGCAGGCCCGAGAGTTCGTGCTTTTCCAGCCAGGGCTGGACCTTGCCCTGGGTTTGCACCCGATCCTGCACCTGGCGCAGCGCGCCCAGGCGCGCTTCCAGCTGGGCCGTTGCGCTGGACTCCTGCTGGACCTGCGCGTGGGCGTCCTTGCGCTCCTGCTCGACGGCGTCCTGGCGCCCCGATGCCTCCTCGAGCAGCATGGTCTGCTCTTCCAGCGCCAGCTGCTTTTCTTCCAGTTGCAGGCGCAGGTTGTCGAGGGTGGCGCTGTCCGGCAGGTTCAGGCCGTTGCGCTCCTGCTGCAGGCGCTCGCGCCGTGCGGCCAGGCTGGTGAGGATGTTGGCGGCATTGCGCTGGTGGGCGCTGGCCAGTTCGATGCGCTGCTGGACCTGCATGATGCGAGCGCGCGATTCGTTCGCCCGCTCCTGGGCCTGGCGCCAGGCGGCTTCCAGCTCCGGCACCCGTTCGCCATGGCTTTCCACCGCAATCTGGGCGCCTTCGGCGCGCGCGCCGAGTTCTTCCAGCGTGATCTCGGCTTCACCGAGCTGCTCCTCGTATTCCTGGCGCTGCGCCAGCCACTGGTCGCGCTGCGCGCCCAGGGTGCCGAGCTGGTTCTGCAGGCGGGTGCGCGACTCGACCACGAACTTGATCTGGGCCTCCAGGCTGCCGATCTCGGAATTGGTCTGGTACAGGGCGCCCTGCGCCGTGTGCAGGCGGTCGCCGATACTGAAGTGCGCCTGGCGCATGTTCTCCAGTTCGAGCTCGACGTTACGCAGCTTGGCGGTCTGGGCTTCCAGCGCGGTCTGCGCCTCTTCCACCTCGCGGAAATAACGGACCTGCTCGGCCTTGGCTTCGTTCTTGCGCAGCAGCCACAGGAGCTTTTGCTTTTCTTCCTGGTCGGCCTGCAACTGGTGGAAGCGGTTGGCGACCGCCGCCTGGGCTTCCAGCTTTTCCAGGTTGGCGTTCAGCTCGCGCAGGATGTCCTCGACCCGCAGCAGGTTCTCGCGCGTGTCCGAAAGCCGGTTCTCGGTCTCGCGCCGGCGCTCCTTGTACTTCGACACCCCGGCCGCCTCTTCGAGGAAGACGCGCAGCTCTTCCGGGCGCGACTCGATGATGCGAGCGATCATGCCCTGGCCGATGATGGCGTAGGCGCGCGGCCCCAGGCCGGTGCCGAGGAAGATGTCCTGGATGTCGCGCCGCCGTACCGGTTGACCGTTGATGTAGTAGGTGGAGGTGCCGTCGCGCGTGAGGGTGCGCTTGACCGCGATCTCGGCATACTGGCCCCACTGCCCCGCCGCCTTGCCGGCGCTGTTGTCGAACACCAGTTCGACCGAGGCGCGTCCGGCAGGTTTGCGGTAGGTGGAGCCGTTGAAGATCACGTCCTGCATCGACTCGCCGCGCAGCTCGGACGCCTTGGATTCGCCCAGCACCCAGCGCACGGCATCGATGATGTTCGACTTGCCGCAGCCGTTGGGGCCGACCACGCCGACGAGCTGGCCGGGCACCTGGAAATTGGTGGGATCGACGAAAGACTTAAATCCCGACAATTTGATGGATGAAAGGCGCACGTTGCTTCGGCTAGGGTTGGAGAGTCGTCAAAGATCCAATCATACCATTTGTTGATTGCTTTTCGGCCAAGAAGAAGTCTTGCGAACCCAGCAATTTCTTGCCGGATGCCGAGGAACTCAGCCGGCGCGCGCCGCAGGGACGGGTTCGCGACCCGGATCGTTCATGGCGCCCTGCCCGACCGCCTCGCCCAGCACGCGTCCGACCACGCCCTCGGCGGCCAGCACGCGGATGCTGCCGGTGCGGAACGCCTCGGCCAGGCGCTCGGCCGGCAGCGAGAAGGCCTCCTGGCGGCTGGCACCGGAGAAGATGAAGAGCGTGCGCAGCGGACTGACCCAGGCCAGGCGGACCTTGCGCACGCCCAGCGCGCCCTTGAACTCGACCCGCATGCCGCGCTCCAGGCTGGCGAGCAGCGCGCCGGCGGGGTCAAGGGCGCATTCCTGTTCGGCGGCCTCGACCTGTTCCTGGGCGACGCGGCGCAGCGCGTCCTGCTGGGCGGCCTCCACCGCCAGCTCCAGCTGGCGCTCGGGCGACAGCTCGATCGGGGCGCGCACGATGGTGGCGTGGCAGTCGGCCAGGGCGGCGAAGAACTGCAGGCGCTCGGCATCTTGCCACTTGACGGCATCCAGCCACTTGTTGAGGGTGGTGAGCAGGGCCGGCAGGCGCTTGATGAGCGCCTTGCGCTGTTCCTGGGTCGCCTTGGGCTTGACGCTCCAGATCAGGTCGTCCATGGCGCGGGTGGCATTGTCCACCGCGCCCGGCTTGCTATCCTCGATGGTGTAGGCGAGCGTCAGGACCGGGGTCCAGCGCTGCTCCAGGAAAGTGCCGACCAGCGCCACCACCTGTTCGCCGGCCAGGCGCAGCGACACCGCCTTGTTTGCCGAACGGGCGGCGGCGGCCTGTTTTTCCTGGCGGGTCGCCAGGGCGATCGGGCCGGCGATCGCGGCCGCTTCCAGCTGTTCGCGCTCGGCGATGCTGGCCTCCAGGTCGGCCACGGCGGCGGCGAAAGCGTCGGGCTGCGCCTCCCGGCGCACCTTGTCGACGCCGCGCTGCATCGCCCGGTAGACCGGGTCCTCGGCACTGGCAGGCCGTTCCCAGCCGGCGTTCGACAGCAGGTCGAGCATGCGCCGCGCCGGGTGCGCGTCTTCGAAGAAGAAGCTGCGGTCCTTCAGCGCCGCCTTCAGCACCGGCACCTGGAGGAAGGCGATCAGCTCGCGCGTCTCCTGCGGAATCGACTCGTCGAGCAGGACGGTCTCGAAGATGCGCGACAGCAGGTCGAGCGTGGTCTCGTCGCCGCGCGACAGGCTGCCGCGAGGCAGGCTCTGTTTCAGGCGCGGCAGGTAGAACACCTCGTGCGGGCCGGCAGCCGGCCCCGTCTGGGGACCTGGCGCGGGTACGGCGCCGGCCAGCTTTTCCAGCACCTCGATCAGCGGCGCCGCCGCTGCGCTTGGCGCCGGCACAGGCTGGCCGCCGCCGAGCGGCATGGCGCCGGCGAAGCCGGCCGCCGCACTCGGGCGCCAGCCGCCGCCCTGCGGCAACTCGGGGATCAGGGGGATGTCGAGCTCGGCGCCGGCAGCCGCCTCGGCCGCACCGAACAGCTGGCGCAACCCCTGCGACACGGCGGCGTCGCGGCGCGCCCGCGCGGCCCTGGCGGCGGCACTGTCGTCGGTCTTGGCGAAACGCTCCTCCCGGACACGGGCCGGCTTGAGCCTGTCGTTAAGGGCTTCGAGGATGGGCGTGAAGTCGAACACGACCCCGGTACGCAGCAGCGGCACGATCAGCGCGTGCGCCGCCTCGTCGGGCTCGAACTCGCACCAGGCCTCCTGCAGCGCGCGCAGGAAGACTTCGGGGCGAAAGGGATTGTGGCTGGCGCGCACCAGCTCGCGCCCGAGCAGCAGGCCCAGGCGCACGCCGAGGCTGGCGAGCCGTTCCGACTGCTGGATGTCGAAAGGCCGGCTGATGGCGGCGAAGGCCAGCTGGCTATCGATTTCCTCCATCGGCACCAGGCTCAGCGTCAGGGGCGCTGGCGCGGCCGCCCTGCTCGCCGGCGCCAGCAGCGCCACCTCCTTGCGCAGGGCCAGCTCGATAGCGGTCGACGCCAGGTGCACGAAGGCGTAGGTATTCTCCTGCAACAGGTTGCCGGAACGGATGCGCCGCCCCACGGCCTGCAGGTCGTGGCCGGCGCTGGTCATGTCCAGCAACACGGCCGTCATGCGCTTCGCCATGTCGGCGAGGCCGTCGGCAGCACGGCCGGCCGCGATGGCGACGAGCTCGTCCAACGTCGCCTGCTGCGCGCTGGCGGCCTTGCGGAGGGCGGGTGTCTGGGCGGTATTCACGATCATCCCATTGTGCCACAATATTTCCACATGGCAATAAGAAATGAGCGGGTTCTGGCTTGATGCAGGCAAACGGCAGGTTTCGGCGCCACACGCCAGAAAATAATGCCTTGAGAACGTCGGCGCCTGTCCTACACTGGATCACGCCGCGGTCTGATACCGGTTCATCAATACGAAACGCATGATGGCTCGACCGGAAATGCTGCGGTAAGGTTCCACAGCTCGGCATGCAAGACACTTTCCCCACATTGAAAGGAAATGATCATGGCCCAAGGTAAATCGAAGCAAGGCGGCAGCTCGCAGCAGCACGCCGAAGCAGGCCGCCAGGGCGGCAGCAAGCAATCGGGTTCCGGCTCGGGCTCGCGCTCGGGCGGCAGCGGCGGCACCCGCGGCGGCACCCCGGAGCAGCACGCCGAAGCCGGCCGTCAAAGCCACAAGAACGACAAGAAGCGCTGAGCGCGCGGCAGGCCCGGCCTGCCCACGACCAGGATTGTCGCCAGCCCGTCGCAGCCGCGATGGGCTTTTCTTTTACGGCTTCAGATATTGCGCAGCATGCCGCCCTTGGGCGGACGGAAGTCCCGGATGTCGTTGACCAGCCCCGCGGTCTTGGCATCGCGCGAGTTCAGGTGCAGGTCGGAGTACTGGTGGATGGCCCACTGCTCCGGCGTCAGCTCGATGCATTTGCGCAGGATCGACTCGGTACGCGCGTCGTCGGCGCGCAGGCCTTCGACGATGATGTTCAGCGCATCCGGCCGCGAGCCGGGCGAGGCCGTCGCGTGCGACTTGTGCACCATGAAGCGTGCCGTGTCGCTGCAGTAGCGCTCGTTGCCGGACAGGTAGAGGATGACCGCGATCGAGGCCACCGCCCCGCCGTTGTACATAACGAACTTGATGGGCGAGTTCGCCAGGAAGTTGTACAGGCACAGGCCATCGCTGACGTAGCCGCCGTTCGACTGCACCAGGACATGGGCCGTCTCGATGCCATCCTCGGTCATCATCGACACCGCTTCGAACACACGGTGCACCATGTCGCTGTTGACGTCGCCCGACAGCGTGAACCAGGCTTCCTTGACCTTCTGTGCTTTGTCTTCGCTCATAGTTTTTCCCACTGCAAAGTGTGTGGGATAAGTGTAGCAAAACGCGCCCGCAGGTCCGGCCATCGGGCGCACCAATAGTGCGCAGCAATTCTTTTTGGCAAGCGCCAATTCCCCCTATGGAAGGGCCCTCCTCGGTTGACACCGCATCAATGCTGGCATATCCTCCACAGTCTTGACCGGGAGAGCGCAGAATCAGCTGCCGCCGAAGGGGCACTACCCACAAACTCTCAGGCAAACGGACTGGTCAGGGAACGGCAGCGCAAGGCGCGGCCGGCTCACACTCTGGAGAGCGGCCCCGCCAACACGGGGCCCACCGAAGGGGCAGGCGGCGCATGCCGCTATCTCTCAGGTACCAAGGACAGAGGGGATACAGGCACCGGCAACGGTGCACGCACCCCTATTCACTGCCCGAGGATTCCATGACGCTCAAAGCGACCCCGCTCAATTCCGCACACCGCTCCCTCGGAGCCAAGATGGTCGACTTCGGCGGCTGGGACATGCCGGTCAACTACGGCTCCCAGATCGAAGAGCACAACGCCGTCCGCCTTGATGCCGGCATGTTCGACGTCTCGCACATGTGCGTCGTGGACCTGAAAGGCGCCAATGTGCGCGCCTTCCTGCGCGGCCTGCTGGCCAACAACGTCGACAAGCTCCAGGTTCCCGGCAAGGCGCTCTACTCCTGCATGCTCAATCCCGAAGGCGGCGTGATCGACGACCTGATCGTCTATTACTTCAGCGAAGACTGGTTCCGCCTGGTGGTCAACGCCGGCACCGCCGAGAAGGACGTGGCCTGGATGGCGCAACAGAATGATGCGACCGGATCCGGCGTCGCCATCACCCAGCGCCGCGACCGCAGCGAAGAAAATCCTGATCCGATCGCCCTGGTCGCCGTGCAGGGCCCGAACGCGCGCGCCAAGGTCTGGCAGGTGCTGCCCGAGACCCAGGCCGCTTCCGAATCCCTGAAGCCCTTCAACGTCGTGATCGTACCGGACACCGCGTTCGGCGAAGCGATGGTCGCGCGCACCGGCTATACCGGCGAGGACGGCTTCGAGATCGGCGTTCCGGCCTCGCAGGTCGAAGCCCTGTGGAACGCCCTGAAGGACGCCGGCGTCAAGCCGGCCGGCCTGGGCGCGCGCGACACCCTGCGCCTGGAAGCGGGCATGAACCTGTACGGCCAGGACATGGACGACAATATCAATCCGCTGGACGCAGGCCTGGGCTGGACCATCGACCTGGTCTCGGAGCGCGACTTCATCGGCAAGAGCGCGCTGCAGGCCAAGGGCCAGCAGGCCAACTTCGTCGGCCTGATCCTGCGCGAGAAAGGCGGCATCCTGCGCGCCCACCAGAAGGTCGTCGCCGCTTCCGGCAACGCGGGCGAAATCACCAGCGGCACCTTCAGCCCGAGCATGCAGCAGGCGATCGCCCTGGCGCGCGTGCCGCTGGACGTGGCCGTGGGCGACACCGTGCACGTGGAAATCCGCGACAAGAAACTGGCTGCCAGCGTGGTGAAGCTGCCGTTCGTGCGTAACGGCAAGGTCCTCGCTTCCTGATACAGAATAATCAAAAGAACCGTTTATACTACCCGCCTCACCAAACTGGAGCCTTACATGAACATTCCAACCGACCTGAAATACACCGAGTCCCACGAGTGGGTGCGCCGCGAGGCCGACGGCAGCCTGACCGTCGGCATCACCGAGTACGCGCAGGACGCACTGGGCGACATCGTGTTCGTCGAACTGCCGCAGGTCGGCAAGGCATTCACCGCCGGCGACGACGCCGCGGTGGTCGAGTCGGTCAAGGCCGCCAGCGACATCTACGCCCCGGTCTCGGGCACCGTCACCGCCGTGAACCAGTCGGTGGCCGACGCGCCGGACTCGATCAACCAGGATGCCTACGGCGCCTGGCTGTTCAAGCTGGCCCCGAGCGACGCCGGCGCAGTCGACAAGCTGCTGGATGCCGACGCCTACGGCAAGACCACTGGCAACTAATAAGTAGTACGGGTGCGCCTTCGGGCGCACCTTTTGTTTGACGGATCCGTCCCGATCTACCCGATCTCCTTCACAGCGGCGCCCGATCCCCGCGCCCGATCTCTCCAGACTTTGACCATGACCCGCACCAGCCTCACCCAACTCGAAGCGCGCGATTCCTTCATCCCGCGCCACATCGGCCCGTCCGACTCCGAACAGGCAGCCATGCTGTCGACCCTGGGCTACGCCTCGCGCGCCGCCCTGATCGACGCCGTCGTGCCCGCGAACATCCGCCGCCAGGACACGATGGACCTGGGCCAGTTCGTCGAACCGCGCAGCGAAGAACAGGCGCTTGAAACCCTGCGTGCGCTGGCCTCGAAGAACAAGGTCATGAAGTCGATGATCGGCCAGGGCTACTACGGCACCCACACCCCGAAGGTCATCCTGCGCAACATCTTCGAGAACCCGGCCTGGTACACCGCCTACACCCCGTACCAGCCGGAGATCTCGCAGGGCCGCCTGGAAGCGATCCTGAACTTCCAGCAGATGATCACGGACCTGACCGGCATGGGCATCGCCAACTCGTCGATGCTGGACGAAGGCACCGCCGCCGCCGAAGCCATGACCCTGCTGCAGCGCGTCGGCAAGTCGGCCTCCAAGGTGTTCTACGTGGCCGACGACGTGCTGCCGCAGACCCTGGAAGTGGTGCGCACCCGCGCCGAGCCGATTGGCGTCGAAGTGCGCGTGATTGCCGCGGGCGAGATCGAGAAGCTGGAAGAGACCTGCTTCGGCGTGCTGCTGCAGTACCCGGGCGTGAACGGCGAAGTCCGCGACTACCGCGCGGCCGTGGAACACCTGCATGCCGCCGGCGCGATGGTCGTCGTGGCCGCCGACCTGCTGGCCCTGACGATGCTGGAAGCGCCGGGCGCCTGGGGCGCCGACGTGGTCGTCGGCAACAGCCAGCGCTTCGGCGTGCCGCTCGGTTTCGGCGGCCCGCACGCCGGCTACCTGGCCACCCGCGACGAATACAAGCGCTCCATGGCTGGCCGCCTGGTCGGCGTGACCGTCGACGCCCAGGGCAACCAGGCTTACCGCCTGGCGCTGCAGACCCGCGAACAGCACATCCGCCGCGAGAAGGCGACCTCGAACATCTGTACCGCCCAGGTGCTGCTGGCCGTGATGGCCGGCATGTACGCGGTCTACCACGGCCCGCAGGGCCTGAAGCGCATCGCCCAGCGCGTGCACCGCCAGACCGCGGTCCTGGCCGCCGGCCTGAAGCAGCTCGGCGCCGAAGTCCTGAACACCACCTGGTTCGACACCCTGACCGTCAAGGGCGATGCGCAAGCGCTGCACGCCGCCGCCGAAGCGGCCGGCATCAACCTGCGCCGCATCGACGACGGCCACGTCGGCATCTCGCTGGACGAAACCACCACCCGCGACGACCTGGCTGCCCTGTTCGCCATCTTCGGCAACGGCAAGACCGTGGACATCGACGCGCTGGATGCGGGCGTAGAGGACGCCTTCCCGGCCGCACTGGCCCGCACCACCGACTACCTGACCCACCCGACCTTCCACCGCTACCACGCCGAGCACGAGATGCTGCGCTACCTGCGTAGTCTGGCGGACAAGGACCTGGCGCTGGACCGCACCATGATCCCGCTCGGCTCCTGCACCATGAAGCTGAACGCGACCTCGGAAATGATCCCGGTCACCTGGCCGGAGTTCTCGAACATCCACCCGTTCGCGCCTAGCGACCAGACCGTCGGCTACCGCGAGATGATCGCCCAGCTGGAAGCCATGCTGTGCGCCGCCACCGGCTACGCCGCGATCTCGCTGCAGCCGAACGCCGGCTCGCAGGGCGAGTACGCGGGCCTGCTGGTGATCCAGAAATACCACCAGTCGCGCGGCGAAGGCCACCGCAACATCTGCCTGATCCCGTCCTCGGCGCACGGCACCAACCCGGCGTCGGCCAGCATGGTCGGCATGAAGGTCGTGGTCACCGCTTGCGACGAGAACGGCAACGTCGACCTGGCCGACCTGAAGGCCAAGGCCGAGCAGTACAGCAAGGACCTGGCCTGCGTCATGGTCACCTACCCGTCGACCCACGGCGTGTTCGAAGAGGGTATCCGCGAACTGTGCGAGATCGTGCACCAGCACGGCGGCCAGGTCTACGTGGACGGCGCCAACATGAACGCGATGGTCGGCGTGGCCGCGCCGGGCGCCTTCGGCGGCGACGTCAGCCACCTGAACCTGCACAAGACCTTCTGCATCCCGCACGGCGGTGGCGGCCCGGGCGTCGGCCCGATCGGCGTCGGCGCCCACCTGGCCCCGTTCCTGCCGAACCAGCTGTCGACCGGCTACGTCCGTAACGAAGCGGGCATCGGCGCGGTCAGCGCGGCCGCCTACGGCTCGGCCTCGATCCTGCCGATCTCGTGGATGTACATCGCGATGATGGGCGCGTCGGGCCTGACCGCCGCGACCGAAGTGGCGATCCTGAACGCCAACTACATCGCGCGCCGCCTGGCGCCGCACTACCCGGTGCTGTACACCGGCCACGACGGCCTGGTCGCGCACGAGTGCATCATCGATCTGCGCCCGCTGCAGGACAAGACCGGCATCTCGAACGAAGACGTGGCCAAGCGCCTGATGGACTTCGGCTTCCACGCCCCGACCATGAGCTTCCCGGTGCCGGGCACCCTCATGATCGAGCCGACCGAGTCGGAGTCGAAGGCCGAGCTGGACCGCTTCATCGAGGCGATGATCACCATCCACGCCGAGATCGTGAAGGTCGAGCGCGGCGAGTACGACAAGATGGACAACCCGCTCAAGGGCGCTCCGCACACCGCCGAGGTGGTGACGGCCGACGAATGGGCCCATACCTACTCGCGCGAAGTGGCGGCCTTCCCGGTGGCCTCGCTGCGCAAGAAGAAATACTGGCCGCCGGTCGGCCGTGCGGACAACGTGTACGGCGACCGTAACCTGTTCTGCGGTTGCGCGCCGATCAGCGACTACGAGTAAACAAACTAGAATTTCTAGCGTTTAAATGGCGACCCTCGGGTCGCCATTTTTTATGGGCGTGGACCGCGTCCAGGGCCGCGGCGGCGTGCCATCATGTAGAGCATGCCAATCCATGCCACGGCATACCCCACCAGGTCCCGATTGCGAATCTCCCTGAAGTCGGCGTAGAACAGTCCGGTCGAACCGATATACGCCACTGCGGTCAGGCCTGCGCAGGCCGCAATGGCGATCCAGGGACCGTTTGTGCGTTTCATCCCGCCGGTCGTGGTGTTCACGCTGCTGTTATTGGCAGCGCCGACGAGGCGGCTCTCGATGCCGGGCCGGTAGGCCAGGTCTCCTCGCCACAACCAGAGCGGCTCGAGCTTCGGCTTGAGCGCCGCAGCCATCCAGCCACTGTAGGCCAGCAGCAGTGAGCCGTTCATGAACAGCTCCTGCGGTCCCGAGAACAGCTGGCGCGGGGTGCCGACGATGAATGTATTGAGCCAGAATATGTTGATCGAGGCGGGAAACTGGAGGATGAGTGCCAACAAGGGATAGCGGTTAAGACACAGCATCGCGCCGGTCACGATTTCCAGGTACTTGATGAATTGATACAGGTAGATATTTGCGTTGGCCTGGACCCACTCGCCGCCGACACCCGGAATTTCCGGAACAAAGCCGGTAGCCGCGTAGCGGATGCCGGAGAACAGAAGGTTGGCGCCAAAGTACAGCCGAAGCCAGTGAACGATGAAAAACCACGGTGATTGCTCGGACATGCTTGATCCTCGGTTGGAACTGCGATATTCCGGGTGCGCTCTACACCCGGTCCTGCGTTGCGAACTGGATTGAATCGGGCGCGGATGCGCCCGCAACGGCCCGGAAGCGTCAGGCCAGGCCTGCCGTCATGGTGTCGACCAGCCAGCCGACGCGCGGGTGCAGGCTGCGCATCCGCCTGCGGCTGACGTCGCAGGCGCGGCCAATCCCGCAATCTGCGTCTGCTCGGATTGCGACTGGCGGATGAAACAAAAAACGGTGAAGCGGATGGTCAGGGCTGGCGTTCAGCCGGGGGCGCTGCGGGGAAGGCTGTCGTGGGGCATGGGTCGGTCTCCGTGTCTTTATTAACTAACTCAGACTTTAGAATTTATGTTGTAGATATTTTCATATCCTCATGTCATCGTGCAACTTAAAACGATGCAAGGCTGCTATGCATTTTTTGCACGGGTGCGAGGGGCCTCGCGCTGCTCGAGCAGGCCGAGCCCGACGTCCATGATGATATTTTTCTGCCTGCCTGGTTGCGGCGCTTGCCCAGCTCGATCCTGGATGTCGACGGCCGAATGTTGTACTTGGAGGATGCCGCCTGAGCGTGGCGGCGGAGGCTGGACGTTTCCGGCGGCGTCGATCGGCAGCTCAGGAATCGAGACTGAGGAGCTGTTTCAACATAGCGCCAGGCAAGCCGACGCAGGAAGCTTGGCTGACCATACGCTGTTCAGCAAAGTGGCTGAACGAGGAATCACTTGCGGCTCGATACGAGCCGCAAGTGCGACCGCTCGTGACGACGGCGCTCCCTGGGAAGATCCCTCGGGGCGCCGTTTTCCATTGGCGGCGGCGCCATGCTCTCCGGCTGTGGCGCCGGCGCCGATCCCGGCTCTTCCAGGCGGAAGGCCGCCACGCTGCGCGACAGCGCCAGCGCCTGCATCTGCAGTGTGCGCGCGGCCGCCGCCGCTTCCTCGACCAGGGCGCAGTTCTGCTGGGTCACCTCGTCCATCCGCACGATCGCCTGGTTGACCTCGGCCAGGCTGCCGGCCTGGCCGGCGCTGGCGCTGCCGATCCGCCCCAGCACGTCTTCCATCTCGCGCGCCGCCCCGAGCGCATCCTCGACGCCGGCGCCGGCCTGGGCTGCCCAGGCCGCGCAGCCTTCAATCTCGGCCACCGAGCGCGCCGCCAGTTCGCGCACCTCGCGGGCGGCGCCGGCCGCACGCTGGGCCAGCGCACGCACCTCGTTGGCCGCGTCGGCGAACTCGTGGTCCTGTGTCCCGTTGCGGGCCGCGCTGAGGGCGGCGTTCAGCGCCAGCGCGCCGGCTTCGCTGGCAAACGCATCGATCGCCGCCGCCACCTCGGCCGCCCGGGCGGCGCCGTCCTTCACCCGCGCCAGGGTGGCCGCCATGCGCTCGACGCCCTGCCCGCCTTCGCGGGCACGGGACGATGCCGACTGCGCCAGCCGGTTGGCCGCCAGCGCATTGGTGGCGGTGACGGTCACGGTTTCGGCCAGCTGCTGCATGCTGGCCGCCGTGTCTTCCAGCGAGCGGCTGCGGAATACGGCGCGGCTGTGCAGGCTCAGGTTGCCGAGGCTGAGGTCGCGCGAGGCGCTGCCGATGGTACGCGCCGATTCCAGCACGGTGCGCAGGGTGCCGTTCAGGTTGCGGATACCGGCGTCGAGCGCGCGCGAGGTTTCGCCGATCTCGTCTTCGCCATAGACCCGTTCGCCGACCGTCAGGTCGCCGCTCGCCAGGCCCAGCGCCGCCGCGCCGATCCCGCGGATTTCCAGCAGCAGCGCGCGCCGCACCGCCACCGTGATGGCGAGCGACACGCCGACCGCCAGCAGGACCACGAAGGGCATCAGGGCGGCCGTGAGCCGGAAGTCGGCGGCGGCGGCAACGGACGCCTGTTCGGACAGCTCGCGCTCGAGCCTGGCCAGCATGCCCATGCGCTCCACCAGCCTTGAAAACGCGGCCTCAGGCTTGATCATGGCATTCGCGCCGATGGTCTGGTCGGCGTGCGCCAGTTCGACCACCTCGCGTGCCGCCCGCACGTACAAGCGGTGCGCCTGGGCTGCCTGCTCCACGTGGCGCCGTTCGGCGCTGTCGCCGGTGCGCTGCATCAGCTCGCCGAAGGCGCGCTCGATCGCGCCGTGCTGGCGGTGGATGTCGGCGATCAGGACGTCGATGCGGGCGCGCGAGAAGCTGCTGCCGAGCCAGGTGAGCAGCTTGTAGGTGTCGGCATGGACGCGCTGGGCCTGGGCCACCAGCTCGGTGGCGCTGCGCATCTGCACCGCGCGCGGACCGACGATGGACTGCAGCGACTGGTGCTGCTTCACCATCGCATAGTAGGCGGCGCTCGAGAGCAGTACCAGCAGCATCAGGACGACGCCGGGTGCGAGCAGCAGCTTGGGGCCGATTTTCAGTCGCGACAGCATGGCTCAGCCGCGGTGCGAAGAAAGCCCGGCACGGGAAGGAGTCGGATGTGGCTGCATGATGCCTCCCTGAGAATGGCGCGGATCTTTGTTTAATTTCCTGAACGCATTCAACGAATCTACGCGCTTCAATCTGGTGCCGGTTTGCGGTCGCTCAGATCGCCCGCCATCTTCGATGCCGAACCAACAGGCATATGTATTGTGAAACAATCACTTACTTATTTGATATAGTTGCTCCTGCTGCACGCTGTATCCTTCCGCTCGACCTGAACAAGCACGTCACGAAAAGGAACACGCATGAACGCCAGGCGCATCGTTGTTGCAGCCGCACTCCTCGCCATCGGCAGCGCGCAGGCGCAGCTGGTCGATGCACCGTCCTCGTCCCTGTCGGCCGAGACGGGCGGACGCTTCGGCCCGCTGGCCGAGGGTTTCAAACGCTACCAGCCCTTGTACGGCGGCAACGAGGCCGCCAACCCGAATGACCGCCTGTTCAAGGCCCAGGGATTCCGTACCGATCCCAGGCTTGTGCTCGGCTATGCGTTCAACCAGTACCTCGCGCTGGAGGCCGGCTATTCCCACCTGGACGACCGCGGTTTCCACAAGCCGAACCCCTTCAATGCCAGGGAGATGGCGATCGACGAGGCGCTTGGGTCGGGCGTGCTCGGCGCCAGGAGCTACACCACCTATCTGGCGGCGAAGATCAGCGTGCCGGTCAATGAGCGCTTGACCGCCTACGGCAAGCTGGGCGTCGCCCAGAGCGTGGTGAAGAACGACGGTTTCGTGACGCCCCGGATGGCCGAAGCCCATGCCGCCGGCAAATCCACCACGGCCTTCGGGAGCGAGACCGGCACCGGCGCCTACGGCGCGCTGGGCGCCAAGTACAAGCTGAACGACAAGGCCACGCTCAAGGGCGAGGTCATCATGAATGGCAGCGCCGACAAGTTCCGCAGCAATTCCAACGCCACCGGCTTGCGCGGCAGCGTCGGGTTCGGCTTCTGATGGGACGCGGGTCGCCGGCCTTGGCCGGCGACCCGGAGTGGAAAGACCTCAGGCCAGCTTGGCCGCGTGCTCGCGGGTGGCGTGGAAGGTCAGCTTCGGCCAGCGTTCCTGGGTCAGACGCAGGTTGACGCTAGATGTGGCGAGGAAGGCCAGGTTGCCGGCCGCGTCGACCGCCACCTGGTGGCCGAGCTGGTTCTCGAAGTCGGACAAGGCCTTCTTGTCATCGCTCGACACCCAGCGCGCGCTCGAGATGCTGCTGCTCTCGAACACCGCATCCACGCCGTATTCGTTCAACAGGCGGCTCGCCACGACCTCGAACTGCAGCACGCCGACCGCGCCCAGGATCAGGTCCGAACCGAGCAGCGGCTTGAACACCTGCACCGCGCCCTCTTCGCCCAGCTGCTGCAGGCCCTTGTGAAGCTGCTTCACCTTGAGCGGATTGCGGATGCGCACCGTGCGGAACAGGTCCGGGGCAAAATACGGGATGCCGGTGAAGGTCAGCATCTCGCCTTCCGAGAAGCTGTCGCCGATCTGCATGTTGCCGTGGTTCGGCAGGCCGATGATGTCGCCGGCGTAGGCTTCTTCCACCTGTTCGCGGCTCGAGGCCATGAAGGTCACCACCGAGGACAGCTTGACTTCGCGTCCCAGGCGCAGGTGCTTGACCTTCATACCCTTCTCGAAACGTCCCGAGCACACGCGCAGGAAAGCGATGCGGTCGCGGTGGGCCGGGTCCATGTTGGCCTGGATCTTGAAGACGAAGCCCGAGAACTTCGGCTCGGTCGGCTCGACCGCGCGCACGGTGGCGTCACGCTCGCGCGGCGCCGGCGCCCAGTCGACCAGCGCCGACAGGATCTCGCGCACGCCGAAGTTGTTGATCGCCGAACCGAAGAACACCGGGGTCTGCACGCCCGACAGGAAGCGCTCCAGGTCGAACACGTGCGAGGCGCCGTGCACCAGCTCCACTTCCATCTTGAGCTGTTCGATCTCGAGCGGGAACATCTCGGCCAGCTTCGGGTTGTCGATGCCCTTGACGATCTCGAAGGCGCCGTCGGCCTTTTCCTCGCCGGCCTTGAACAGCATGATCTCGTCGCGCAGCAGGTGGTACACGCCGCGGAAGTTCTTGCCCATGCCGATCGGCCAGGTCACCGGCGCGCATTCGATCTTCAGCACCGATTCCACTTCGTCGAGCAGCTCGAGCGGGTCGCGGGTTTCGCGGTCGAGCTTGTTCATGAAGGTGACGATCGGGGTGTCGCGCATGCGGCAGACGTCGAGCAGCTTGATGGTCTGCTCTTCCACGCCCTTGGCGGCGTCGATCACCATCAGCGCCGAGTCGACCGCGGTCAGCACCCGGTAGGTGTCTTCCGAGAAGTCCTGGTGGCCCGGGGTGTCGAGCAGGTTGATCACGTGCTCGCGGAATTCGAACTGCATCACCGAGGACGCGACCGAGATGCCGCGCTGCTTTTCGATGTCCATCCAGTCCGAGGTCGCATGGCGGCCGCTCTTGCGGCCCTTGACCGTGCCGGCCATCTGGATCGCGCCCGAGAACAGCAACAGCTTCTCGGTCAGCGTGGTTTTACCCGCGTCAGGGTGGGAAATGATGCCGAAGGTGCGACGGCGCGCGACTTCGCGCGCGATCAGGGCGGCGGGCTTGCCTGCCTGAGCGGCGCCAGGATCATGGGACATCTCGTCGGCGTTCTTGTTGCCGGGTGCTGCGGTATCGGTGGACATGGTCTCGGCCAGTGGATTGATGCAAAACCGGCGATTTTACCGGGTACGGAGCGCCTTGTGTGGACGGCGCGCACGGAGGCGCTTCCAAGCCCAGGTCATTGTCAGCATTTTGTCAGCTTTGCTTCAGCAATTTGACAGCTTCAGTGTTTATACTGGGCAACATTTATCATTCCGTGAGGAAACAATGCTTTCCCCAATTTTCCGGCGCCCGCGCGGTTTCACCCTGGTCGAACTCATGGTGGCAGTCGCCATCGTCGGCATCCTGGCGGCCATCGCCCTGCCCTCGTACAACCAGTACGTGGTGCGCAGCAACCGCGCCGCGGCCCAGTCCTACCTGATGGAACTGAGCCAGGCCCAGGCCCAGTACATGGCCGACAGCCGCAGCTTCGCCGCCTCCCACACCGACCTGGGCGTGACGCCACCCGGCCCGGTGACCGCCAAGTACGAGGTCAAGATCACCCTGGTCGAAGGTCCGCCGCAGGGCTATACGATTACCGCCACCCCGTGGCCCGGCTCGACCCAGCTCGCGGATGGCGAGCTGAGCATCAACCAAGCGGGCGTGCGCACGCCGAGCGCCAAATGGTAAGTGGGGCGCGCCAGCGCGGCTTCACCCTGCCCGAGCTGCTGACGGCGCTGGCCGTCATGGCGATCCTGGGCGCGATCGCCGCGCCCGCCTACGGCAACTGGGTGGCCGCCATGCGCGCGCGCAGCACCGGCACCGACCTGCACACCGCCTTGATGCTGGCGCGCAGCGAAGCGATCAAGCGCAATGCCGAGGTCACCCTGGCCCCGGGCGCCGCCGGCTGGCTGGCCGGCTGGAGCATCGCCGCCCCAAGCGACGCCGGCCGCCTGCTGCACAGCCACCCCGGGGCCGCCGTGGCCAGCATCACGGGCCCCGAGCGCGTGACCTACCTGGCCAATGGCCGCGTCAAGGGCACGACCCTGCCCTCCTTCGAGATCGCCGGCAAGAGCGGCGGCGACCTGCGCTGCGTCAAGGTCGACCTGTCCGGGCGTCCGAACCAGACCCAGTCCGCCTGCTGATCCCATGAAACGCTTGCCTTCCCTCCCATCCCGCCTGCGCGCACGCGGCGTCGGCCTGGTCGAAGTCCTGATTACGATGGTCGTGCTCGCCTTTGGCCTGCTCGGCCTGGCGGCCTTCCAGGCCAAGGCCCACGTCGGCACCATCGAGTCCTACCAGCGCGCCCAGGCCGCGGTGCTGCTGCAGGACATGCAGGCGCGCCTGTCCGCCAACGGCGCCCAGGCCGGCGCCTACGTCACCGAGGCGCCGCTCGGCACCGGCAGCACGCTGGGCAGCGACTGCGCCGCCGCGGCGGCAGGCAAGGACCGCGACCTGTGCGAGTGGAACCTGGCCCTGAAGGGCGCGGCCGAGCAACGGAGCGGCAACAACGCCGGCGCCATGCAGGGCGCGCGCGGCTGCGTCGAACTGGTGCGCGCCGAAAACGATGCCGCGGGTGTCTGCACCCCGGCCGTCTACCTCGTCACCGTGGCCTGGCAAGGCATGCACGCCACCAAGGCCCCGGCCCAGGCGTGCGGGAAGGACCAGTACGGCGCGGACACCCACCGCCGCACCGTGTCGGCGCGGGTCGCCATCGGCCTGCCGGGCTGCACGTGAATCCGGCACAGGAGAACAGCATGCGACCCATTCCTTCCCTACGCCGCGCGCGCGGCTTTTCGCTGGCCGAGCTGATGATCGCCTCGGCGCTCGGCCTGGCGATCCTGGCCGGCCTGTCCACGATGTTCGTCAAGAACATGCGCACCCAGCAGGAAATCGAGCAGGCCCACCTGCAGGTCGAGAACGGGCGCTACGCGATCGACGTGCTCGGCGTCGACCTGCGCAACGCCGGTTACTACGCCGAGTTCGACCCCAGCGTGCTGGCCAGCCCGGCCGCCCTGCCGGCCCTGTGCGCCGCCAACCTGGACGAGCTGAAGGCCGGCCTGGTGCTGCCGGTCCAGGGCCTGGATGCGGGCGCCGCCCTGCCGGCCTGCCTGGGCGACGTGCGCCACGGCACCGACGTGCTGGTGGTGCGCCGCACCGCCACCTGCGTCGCCGGCGTCGGCAGCTGCGCCCCGTTGGCAAATGGCGGGCCGTTCTTCCAGGCCTCGCTGTGCAACAACGCCACCGAACTCGATTCGCCCAACGTGGCCGACTTCTATGCGCTCAGCCTGTCGGAGGTCAACCTGAACCGCCACCAGCGCGACTGCAGCCCGGTGGCGGGCAGCGGCACCCTGGCCACCAAGCGGCGATACCTGACCCATATCTATTACGTGGCCAACAATAACCGCGCCGGCGACGGCATCCCGACCCTCAAGCGCCTCGAGCTGGGCAGCACCGGCCAGGCCCCGACCTGGAACACCGTGGTGCCGCTGGCCGAAGGCATCGAGAACCTGCAGGTCGAATACGGCCTGGACCTGGCCAAGGATGGCGTGGCGGACGTCACCACGGCCAATCCGTCCACCCACGACGGCTGCGCCGGCGCGGCCTGCGCGGTGGCCAACTGGCGCGCCGCGGTCGCTGTCCGCATCCACGTCCTGGCGCGCAATACCCGCGCCAGCCCCGGCTACGTGGACCGCAAGAGCTACACGCTCGGCCTGGATGCCGACGGCGAACCCCACACCATCGACGCCGCGAACGATGCCTACAAGCGCCACGTCTTCCAGACCCAGGTGGCGCTGCCCAACCCGGCCGGAAGGAGGCTGCCATGACAACGATTGCCCGCCGCCAGCGCGGCGTCACCCTGATCACCGCCCTGGTCCTGCTCGTGCTGCTGACCCTGGTCGCGCTGACCACCTTCAACGTCGGCAAGTCGAACCTGCAAATCGTCAGCAACCTGCAGCAGCGCGACGAAGCCGCAGCAGCGGCCCGCGAAACCATCGAGGAAGTGATCAGCAACACCCGTTTCACCGTCACGCCGGAGCACGTGCTGGCCAACCCCTGTGGCGAGGACAACCAGCGCTGCGTCGACACCAATGGCGACGGCAAGGACGACGTGCGGGTCAGAATCGCGCCGAGCCCGAAATGCGTGAAGGCGCCGGTGATCAAGAACACCGCGCTCGACCTCGCCAAGGCCGAAGACCAGGTGTGCAGCATGGGCAGTTCGCAGAGTTTCGGCGTGGCCGGCGCCGTCGACGGCAACTCGGCCTGCGCCGACAGCATCTGGGAAATCAGCGCCGAGGCCACCGACGTCGAGACCGAGGCCCAGGTCACGGTCACCCAGGGCGTGGCCGTGCGCGTGGCGCGCGACGACGTTACCAACAACTGCCCCAGTACCTGAAGCCGAGAAGGATTCACCATGTTCCGCACCATGCGCCTCTTTTCCCGTCCGGCCGCCCTGCGCCTGACCCTGGGCTTGTCCAGCTCGCTGGCCCTGCTGCCGCTGCCGGCCGGCGCCGATGACATCGACATCTTCACCGGCGCCTCGGCGGGCGACAAGCTCAATCCGCGCATCCTCATCGTGCTCGACAACACCTCGAACTGGGCGCGCCAGAACCAGAAATGGCCGGGTGGGCTCACCCAGGGCCAGTCCGAGGTCAGGGCGATCCAGCGCGTCGTGGCCGAGCTCGACGGCTCGGTGAGCCTGGGCCTGATGGAGTACGTCACCGGCGGCAACGCCAACGACGACGGCGGCTTCATCCGCTACGCGGTCCAGCCGATGGACGCGACCAACCGGGCGGCGATCAGCACCCAGCTGACCACGATCTACAACAACATCAACAGCCCGGACGAGAAGCGCAACTCGAACACGCCCTACGGCAACCTGATGTACGACGTGTACAACTACTTTGCCGGCGCCAATTCGTATTCGCCGGGCGCCACGCTGGCGAGCAAGGCCGACAGGAACGGCTACGCCACGGCCTTTTCGCGTTTCAAGTCGCCGCTCACGCTCGACAACCTGTGCGGCAAGAGCTTCGTCATCTTCATCGGCAATCCCAACGCCAGCGGTCCGTCCAAGGACAGCGCCGCCAACACCGCCCTGCTGAACACGCTCAACGGCCAGCCCGTCAAGCAGCTCGGCCTGCCGAACTTCAGCAGCAAGAGCACGACCACCTCGACCACGGTGGGCACCACCGCCGCCTGCTACGGCAGCGCCACCGCGGCCGCCTCGGCCCTGCCCTCCTTCAGCACCGTCTGCGACGGCTACACCGAAGGCTGCAAGATCGGCAATGCGGTGCCCAGCGAAGTCGGCGTCTGCACCACCGGCAACAGCCGCTACAGCGTGGTGGCCACCGACATCGAGATCACGAATAGCCCGACCGGCACCTTCAGCACCGACACCGGCCCGCGCAATGCCGACGAATGGGCGCGCTTGCTGCACGACCGCGGCATTGCCATGCCGAGCGGCAGCATCCGCCCGAACGTGACGACATACACGATCGACGTCCATAACGCCCAGCCGAACGCCGAGCACACCTCGCTCCTGCTGAGCATGGCGCGCGCCGGCGGCGGCAAGTATTTCCTGGCCAAGAACGAGGATTCGATCGTCGAGGCGCTGAAGAACATCCTGATCGAGATCCAGGCGGTCAACAGCACCTTCGCCTCGACCAGCCTGCCGGTGAACGCCACCAACCGGTCGCAGAACGAAAACCAGGTCTTCATCGGCATGTTCCGTCCCGACAAGAAGGCCAAGCCGCGCTGGTTCGGCAACCTCAAGCGCTACCAACTGATCGACAACAACGGCAACATCGACCTGGGCGACGTCAACGGCAAGGTCGCGGTGAACACCGTCACCGGCTTCGTGACGCCCTGCGCGGCCAGCTACTGGACCAAGGACAGCAAGAATTACTGGGAGGGCCTGGGCATCGACCCGGCGCCGCTCGGCACCTGCGACACCAAGGGTTTCGATCCCTTCTCCGACCTGCCCGACGGGCCCTTCGTGGAAAAAGGCGCGGCCGCGCAAGTCCTGCGCGAGGGGAACGGCGCCGGCACCCAGGCGGTCAACCGCAAGGTGCTCACCCATACCGCCTCGGGCCTGACGGACCTCACCAGCGCCAACAGCGGCATGGCGGCCGACCTGGTCAGGTTCATCCGCGGCGAGGACGTCACCGGCGAGAAGGGCACGGTCGGCGCGAGCAGCACCCGTCCCTCGATCCACGGCGACGTGATCCATTCCCGTCCCCTGCCCATCAACTACGGCGGCAAGGAGGTCGACAGCAAGAAGTTCGGCGTGACCGTGTTCTACGGCGCCAACGACGGCACCCTGCGCGCCATGGACGCGGATACCGGCGTCGAGCACTGGGCCTTCGTGGCGCCCGAGTTCTTCCCGCGCCTGTCTCGCCTGATGAGCAACACGCCGCTGGTCGCCTATCCCGGCATGCCGGACCAGGACATCGCCCCGACCCGGAAGGATTATTTCTTCGACGGCTCGACCGGCGTCTACCAGAACGCCGACAGCTCGAAAGTCTGGATCTTCCCGACCATGCGCCGCGGCGGCCGCATGATCTATGCCCTCGACGTCAGCAAGCCCCTGACGCCGAAGTTCAAATGGAAGGCGGGCTGCCCGAACCTGGACAACGACACCGGCTGCACCACCGGCATGTCGGGCATCGGCCAGACCTGGTCGACGCCGAGCGTGGCCTTCCTCAAGGGCTATGAACAGGGCGCCAGCCCGGTCATCGTCGTGGGCGGGGGCTACGACAGCTGCGAGGACGCCGACAGCAAGGCGCCCGGCTGCGCCAGTGCCAAGGGCGGCGTGATCTACGTCCTCGACGCCAACAACGGCGCGCTCCTGCGCAGCTTCCCGACCGCGCGCCCGGTGGCGGCCGACATCGCGATGGTGGACGTCGACAATGACGCCATGCCCGACTATGCGTACGCGGCCGACACCGGCGGCAACCTGTACCGGGTGGACTTCGTCGACGCCAGCCGCAGCGCACGATCGAGCAGCGCCTGGACCAGCCGCAAGGTGGCCGGGACCAGCGGCGGCGGACGCAAGTTCCTGTTCGCGCCGGCCCTGCTGGCGGCCCAGGACCACGTCTACGTGGCGATCGGCAGCGGCGACCGCGAGCACCCGCTGGCCAGCCAGTACCCGTTCAATGGGGTCACCAACCGCTTCTACGTGTACAAGGACAGCCTGACGGACGGCGCGAACGTCGATCCGGCCAACCTGGACGCCCTGGAAGACTACAGCGCGAATGCGCGCAATACCTGTTCGAACACGGCGATCCTGCCCGGCAGCAGCCTGAAAGGCTGGTTCATGGACCTGAACGAGAACGGCCAGGGCGAGCAGGTCGTGACTTCGGCGCTGATCGCCGGCGGCATGGTGACCTTCAGCACCAACCGTCCGATCCCGCCGCTGGCCGGCACCTGCTCCACCACCCTCGGCGAAGCGCGCGGCTACTGGGTCAACCTGCTCAACGGCTCCGGCGCGATCGGCGTGAACGCCACCTGCGGCGGCCAGCGCTCCTCGCCCTTCGTGGGCGGCGGCCTGCCGCCCTCCCCGGTGCTGGCGACCGGCGTGCCGGTCACGGTCGACGGCAAGCCGCAGGCGACCACGGTGGTGATCGGCGCGGTGCAGCGCAGCGCCGGCGCCAGCGTGGCGATCGCGCCGCAGAAGATCCGCCCGAACATCAACTCGCGGCGCAAGCGCAGCTACAGCTATACCTCGGGCGCCGACTGAACGGGTAGCGAGCCTTCCAGGGGGAAGCGGACCGCGACCCGCAAGCCGCTTCCCCCCGCCCCCTCGCCGAGTTCCACGCGGGCGCCGTGCGCGGCGGCGATCTCGCGCACGATCGCCAGGCCCAGGCCCGAGCCCTGGCTGTGCTGGTCCAGACGCACGAAACGCTGGAACACCTGGGCCCGTTTCTCGGGCGCGATCCCCGGGCCGGAATCCTCGACCGCGAACAGGACCCCATCCGGCGTCGGGCGGCAGTACACCGTGACCCTGCCCTGCGCCGGCGTGTAACGCAGCGCATTGTCCACCAGGTTGTCGACCAGGTCGCGCAGCATGTGGCGCTCCCCTTCCAGCCACGCCGGCTCCAGCACGAAGCCCAGGTCGATGTCCTTGCGCAGCGCACGCTCGACAAAGGACTGGACCGACTCCCCGACGATGCCCGAGAGGTCGAGCGGGGCGAAGCGTGCCTGCGCGAAGCGCTCCGGCCCGGCGCGTTCGAGCGAGAGCAGCTGGTTGGCCTGGCGGATCATGCGTTCGTTGGCCTGCAACAGCAATTCGACCGTGCGCACGGTCTCGGGATCGTCGCGGTGGCGGCCGGCCAGCCATTCCAGCTGCAGGCGCAGTCCGGCCAGCGGGGTGCGCAGCTGGTGCGCGACGTTCGCGCGGAAATCGTCCTGGGCCCTGGCGCCGGCGGCGATGCGTTCCAGCAGCGCGTTGAAGGCGTTCACCACCGGCAGCAGTTCGCGCGGCATGCCGCCATCCTCGAGCGGCGCCAGGTCGTGGCTGCCGCGCGCATCGAGGCGGGCGCGCAGGCGCGCCAGCGGCGCCAGGCCGTTGCCGACCGAGAACCACACCAGGCCGACCAGGGCCAGGCTGAACACGACTTCGAGCAGCACCAGCGCGCGCACGATGGCCGACCGGACCTGCTGGCGCTGGCTCAGCGTGCGCGCCACCCCCACCTCGACCGGGCCGCCGCTGCCGGGCACCAGGAGGCTGGCCACCCGTACCGGCTGCCCGTGCATGCGCTCGTCGCGCACCGGCGCGCTGCCGCTGCGGCGCGGGAAAGCGGGGTCGCCGGCCAGTACCCGGCCGCCCGCATCGCGCACCACGAACCAGCTGGCGTCGGGCGAACCGGCGCCCAGCACGCGCGCCGCGTCAGGCAGGTTCGCGGGCAGGTCGACCGACGCGCCGCCCGGGCGCACGCGCGTGGCCAGTCCGGTGGCGGCGTCCAGCAGGCCCTGGTCGAAGGCGCGCTGGGCCGGAGTCCAGGCCAGCAGGTAAGTCAGGCTCGCGGCCAGCAGGTTGAACACGAGGATGGGTGCGACCAGCCACTTCAGCAGGCGCAGGCGGATGCTGCTCATGGGCCGCTCGCGAAGCGCTAGTTCCCGGCTTCGAGCAGGTAGCCGAAGCCGCGGATGGTGCGGATGGCCACGCCGGCGCCGTCGAGCTTCAGGCGCAGGCGCGAGACGTAGACCTCGACCGCGTTGAGGGTCAGGTCGTCGCCCCAGGGCGCGATGGCGTCGATGATCTGCTGCTTCGACACCACCCGGCCGGCGTTCTGCAGGAGGTATTCGAGCACGCCCCATTCGCGCACCGACAGCTCGAGGGGGCGTTCGCCGACACGCGCGCGGCGGGTGGCGCCGTCGAGGCTGAGGCGCGCGAGCCCCAGCTGGCTCGGGGGCGGGGCGAAGCGCCGCGCCAGCGCGCGGATGCGCGCCACCAGTTCGGGAGTGGCAAACGGCTTGACCAGGTAATCGTCGGCGCCCGCCTCCAGGCCGCGCACCCGGTCCTCGACGGCGTCGCGGGCGGTCAGGAGCAGCACCGGGGTCCTGGCGCCGCGCGCGCGCAGGCGGCGCAGCACTTCGAAGCCGTCGATGCCCGGCAGGCCGATGTCCAGCACGACGACAGCCAACTGCGCCGCCGACTGCGGGTTCTGCAGGCGGGCATCGGCGGCCAGTCCGTCATGCAGCAATTCGACCTGCATGTCCTGGGCCTGCAGAGTGCGCAGCAGCCCGTCGGCCAGCACGGCATCGTCTTCGACCAGCAGCAGTGGCAAGGGCATTGTCGGGTGGGGCAAAAGGAAAGCCACATTATGCGCGAAACGGGCGCAAAAGCGTTTCCTCAGCAAAAGAAAAAGAGATGACAGAGCGACATCTCTCCAGTAGGACTGGACTTACAAAACCGGATGCGGCAAGCCTACACAGGGGCGACTGCCAGTCTTATGTTCGCCAACAGACTATAGCTTTATTGTTCACACATCGCGATGAGGAAACGAAAACAAGACCTCAAGCAATCGCAAACCGACACACGTTAGAGATAAGAGGACAGAAAATGAACAACGCTCAGCTTGGTGGTACGCAAAAAGCGCAACACAAGATCCCAGCCACGAGTGAGACTGTGAAAGCCGCGTCCCGCCCCGTTGTCAGCTACAGCGGCACCCAGCAGAACGAACTGCTCGGCGCCCTGCCCCGCCAAGACCTGGAAACCCTGTTCGAGCACCTGGAACTCGTTCCTCTGCCATTCGGCAAGGAGTTGTTCGAGTATGGCAGCAAATTGGAATACGTGTATTTTCCGACGACGGCAATCGTGTCGCTGCTGTACGTAATGGAAGACGGCGCCACCACCGAGATCGCGGTGGTCGGTCACGAAGGCGCGGTCGGCGTGTCGCTGTTCATGGGCGAACGCGCCACCTGCAGCGCCGTGGTCCAGAGCGCCGGCTACGGCTACCGCCTCAAGACCCAGTTCCTGCGTGACGCCTTCGCCAAAGGCGGCGCCCTGCCCCAGCTCCTGATGCGCTACACCAACGCGTTGTTCGCCCAGATGGCCCAGAACGCCGTCGGTGGCCGCCACAGCTCGATCGAACAGAAACTGTGCCGCTGGCTGCTCGACCGCCTGGACCGTTCGGCCAGCAACGAGCTGAAAGTGACCCAGGAACTCATCTCGATCATGCTGGGCGTGCGCCGCGAAAGCATCACCGCTGCTGCCGGCAAGCTGCAGGACGAAGGCCTGATCCAGTACCGCCGCGGCAACATCACCGTGCTGGACCGCGCCGGCCTGGAAGAGTACGCAGGCGAATGCTACAAGGTCGCCAAGTCGGAATACGACCGCCTGCTGAGCGACGTGGCCCGTTAAGAATTGACCGGCGCCCCATCGGGCGCCTTGCCGCTCCTGGCTTCGACCGCCGTCCCGATCGACAGGGACGGCGTTGTCGTTTCTGCGCTGGCGAACACCGGAGCGGCATTGGCGCTGCCATCCCCGCCCGGCGCGGCCGCCGGAATCCAGGCGCGCACGCAGGTGCCGACATTGTTCACCCCGCGCGCCACCTGCAGGCTGCCGCCCAGCAGCAGCGCACGCTCGCGCATGCCCAGCAGGCCGTGCGACTTGGACTTGGCCATCGCGTCCGCCGGGATGCCGATGCCGTCGTCCGTGATTTCCAGCTCCCAGCCGCTTGGCTCGCGCGTCAGGTTGACGATCACGGTGCGCGCCTTGGCGTATTTGGCGATGTTGTTCAGGGCTTCCTGAGTGATGCGGAACAGCGCGATCGCCTGCATCGGGCCGGCACGGTCCGCCTCGGCATCGATCAGGGCATCGCAGTCGAGCGCGGTCACCCGCGCATAATCGGCGCAATAACTCTGCAGCGCGGCCGACAGGCCCATGTTGTCGAGCAGGCTGGGACGCAGGTTCTCGATGATGCGGCGCTTGAGCTGCACGGTGTCGATCAGGGTCTTGCGGGCCCGGCCCAGCATCGACACCAGTTCCGGGTGCGTGCCCTTGAGCTGTTCGCTGACCGAGGTCATGTCCATCCCGATCGCGGTCAGGTTGGCGCCCATCTCGTCGTGCAGCTCGCGCGCCAGGCGCGACTTCTCTTCTTCCTGCACCCGGATCAGGTGGCGCGACAGCACCGACAACTGCTCGGTGCGCTCGGCAACCACCGCTTCCAGGCTGTCGTTGGTCTGCTGCAGCGCGCGCTCGGCCTCCAGGCGCAGGCCGAAGCTGCGCTGCACCAGGCTGTGGAATAACAGGATCACGAGGATGGCGGCGGCATTGATGCCGACCCCCAGCAGCACCGTGCGGCGCGACTGTTCATAGAACGCGGCAGTGCGGCTGGCCAGCAGTTCGTTCTGCTCGCGCGTCATGATCACGACCTGCAGGCGGATTTCGTCCATCTGGCCGCGCTCGTCGGCGGCCGCCGAGATCGCGACGATGTCGACCAGCCCGCCCCGGCGGTAGACCTCGAGCGACTCGTGCATCAGGCCGAGCTTGCGCTGCACCAGGCTGCGCAGCTGGGCCAGGTTTTTCGTTTGCGAAGGATTGTCGGCAAGCAGCACGCCCAGCGCGCGCAACTGGCTGTCGATCTGCTGGGGCGCCGCGTGCAGCGGCCCGAGGTTGACTTCCGAGCCGGACAGGAAATAGCCGCGCAAGCCGCTCTCGGCATCGGTGACCAGGAGGTTCAGATACTGGAGTTCGTCGGAGACGCGCGCGGTCTGGGCCTGCAGGGCGTTCGCGGAGCGCAGGTCATCCAGGTTACGGATCAGGAAGACCGCGTTGATGACCAGGATGACGACACAGGCCACGCACAACAGGGTCTTGGAGAGCGGCAGACCACGCAGCCGCTTGCCGTCGAAGGCAGTGGAAAAGTACATGGGCTTCCTTTCGCGCAACTGATGCCGTCCGGGCCGATTATAGTCGCGTTAGCTCGACAGTGCAGTGAGGCCCTTGGGGTAAGCAGACGTTACGCGGATGCCAGCCATTGTTAATGGAAACAGAAATGCTGGGTGGCGGGCACTTAGCAGTGTGCGCGAGGACGCGGCGGTATGCAATACAAATGTTGCACAGCGGCGAAATTTTTGTAACGCTTGGAAACAGTTGTTGGCTGGCAAGCCGGAGGGACAGCGGAGGCGGCACGGGAAACGCGCCGGGGACCGGCGCGTCCGGGAACTGCTCAGTCGAGCAGATTGTTCTTCATGGCGTAATAGGTCAGATCGCTGTTCGACTGCAGGCCCATCTTTTCCATGATACGGGTGCGGTAGGTGGAGACGGTCTTGATCGACAGCGACAGGGCGTTGCCGATGTCCGACACGGTGGCTCCTTTGGCCAGGCGCAGGAAGACCTGGAACTCGCGGTCCGACAGCTCGGTGTGGAGCGCCGTGTTCGGGTCGCGGTCGAAGCTCTGGGCCAGCAACTCGCCAACGGTCGAGCTCACGTAACGGCGGCCCTGGTACACGGTGCGCACCGCGGTCTTGAGCTCGTCGGCTTCGCATTCCTTGTTCAGGTAGCCGTTGGCGCCCATCTTGAACAGGTTGAGCGCGTATTGCTGCGCCGGATAACCGGACAGGATCAGCACCGGCAGGTTGGGCTGGCCCTGGCGGATGGTGCGCAGGATATCGATGCCGCTCTGGTCCGGCATGGCGATGTCGAGCAACAGGACGTCGCAGATTTCGCGGCGTGCGATATCGAGGGCCTCGCGGCCGGTGGCGCCTTCGGCGACGACTTCGAACTCGCCCGACGACGAGAAAATCTGTTTGAATCCTGCTCGAACTATTTGGTGATCGTCACAAATGGCAACGCGTATCATTGTCTTCCCTTAAATTTTCCCTTTTCAGGAAAGTGCCAGGTCCGTGCATACGCCCCGGCTTGCATGCATATATAAGCATGGCCGCAAGTGACATTCTATCACTACGGCGCATGGCATCAAGGCACACACTTGCTGAGTTATGCGCGGCACCCATCAACAGGTCCGTGCAATGGCTTATCGGACAGTTTTGACGAGCGCAATGCATCGGGAGTCTCCGTCAAGGAGACAGCGCGGCGTCGGTACGGCGCGCCTGAACGCGCTCAGGCGATGCCGGCGCGACTGCCGTGCTTCAGGAGAGCGAGAATGTCCAGCAGCTCGGCCCTGAGCATCTCGACATCGACGACCGGTGCCGGCGGCGGCAGCTCGACTTCGTCGGCAGCGTCCACCACATGGCCGCGGCCGTCGAGGCGATTGCGCGCGCCGCTGATCGTGAAGCCCTGTTCGTACAGCAGTTCGCGGATGCGGCGGATCAGCAGCACTTCGTGGTGCTGATAATAACGACGGTTACCTCGGCGTTTGACCGGCTTTAGCTGGGTGAATTCCTGTTCCCAGTAGCGCAGCACATGCGGTTTGACGCCGCACAAATCACTCACTTCACCAATCGTGAAATAGCGCTTCGCCGGGATCGGCGGCAGCACCACGGGCTCAGGCTTGTTCGGTCGTTCGCTCATCTACGTATTGTACTCAGGCGGCGCGGGCCAGAGAGTTACTCGGCGGACTAGTCTCCTCGACCATTCCCTTGAGCTTCTGGCTCGCGTGGAAAGTCACGACGCGGCGCGCCGTGATGGGGATCTCTTCCCCGGTTTTCGGGTTGCGGCCCGGCCGCTGCGGCTTGTCACGCAACTGGAAGTTGCCGAAGCCCGACAGCTTGACGGCCTCGCCGCGCTCGAGCGCGTTACGGATTTCGTCGAAGAAGGTCTCGACCATGTCCTTGGCTTCACGCTTGTTCAGGCCGACCTGCTCGAACAGCAGCTCGGCCAGCTCGGCCTTGGTCAGGGTCGGCAGGTCCTTCTCTGCTTCCTTCCGCATCCGCGCCACTTGTGTCGCGCGATGCAGATCGGCCGCCAGCGCTTCCTGGAACACGGCCGAATCAACGTCGTTGTTATTAATTTTGAAGCCCTACCTTCAAGAAACGATGTTTTGGAACGATATGACATGCTTTACCAGGGCGCTCTGTTGGAACGCCCCGTAAAACACATCATGCACGCAGCTTTGCGCCGACTTTTTCTTGTGCCGCACGGGCCACGGCAGCCATGATGGCGTCTACCGCGTCGTCCTGCAGCGTCGATTGAGTATCTTGCAAGCCAAAGCGGAAAGCAAGGCTTTTTTCATCCGCCTCCAGGCCCTTGCCGCGGTATTCATCAAACAAAACAACGGCTTGCACGATCTTTCCGCCAGGATTCGCGGCGATCTCGGCATGGAAGCAATCGAGCACTTCCTGGGCCGCGACGCCCTGCTTGACCACCAGCGCCAGGTCGCGCGTGGCGCCCGGGAACTTCGAAATCTCGACGTAAGCCGGCACGCTGCGCTGGCGCAGCGCCTCGGCATCGACTTCGAACACGACCGGCGCCTGCGGCAGGTCGTACTTCTGCAGCCAGCGCGGGTGCAGCTCGCCGATGAAGCCGATTTGCTTGCCATCCAGCTCGACGAAGGCGCTGCGGCCCGGATGCAGGGCCGGATGCTCGCCCTTCACGAAGCGCAGCACGCTTGGTGCGAACAGGGCCTCGAGGTCGGCCTTGACGTCGAAGAAGTCGACCTGGCGGGTCTTTTCGCCCCACTGCTCGTCGTTGACCGGGCCGTAGGCCATGGCGGCGACATGCTTGGGCTGCTCGAAACCGGCCACCGACAGCGGACCGTCGGCTACCGCCGCGTTACGCTTGAACACGGCGCCGACTTCGAACACGCGCACGCGGCCGGCCTTGCGGTTGACGTTGTAGCGCACGTTGGCCAGCAGGCTGCCCACCAGGTTCGAGCGCATCACGCTCATCTGGCTGGCGATCGGGTTCTGCAGGCGGATCGGATCGGCGTTGGCGGCGAAGTCCTGCTCCCACTGGGCTTCCACGAAGCTCATGTTGACGGTTTCCTGGTAGCCCAGGTCGGCCAGCTGGTGGCGGATCGCGAACAGCGAGCGGGTGTTTTCCGGCTCGATCAGCATCGCGGTCGGCGCAACCGGTGGGCGGGTCGGGATGTTCTCGAAACCGTACACGCGCGCGACTTCCTCGATCAGGTCTTCCTCGATCTCGATGTCGAAGCGGTAGGACGGCGAGGTGACGTGGAAGACACCGGCGTCGAAGGTGAACGGCAGCTGCAGGCGCGTGAAGATGTCGGCAACCGCTTCATCGGTCAGCGGCACGCCGATCACCTTGGCGGCGCGGGCGGTGCGCATCGCGACCGGCTTTGGCTGCGGCAAGTTGACCGACTGATCGTCGACCGGACCCACTTTCGTCTCCGCGGTGCCGCAGATCTCGACGATCAGCGCAGTGATGCGTTCGATGTGCTCGACCGTGGTCGCGTAGTCCACGCCGCGCTCGAAGCGGTGCGCCGCATCGGTCGAGAAGTTGTACTTGCGGGCGCGGCCCTGGATGGCGTTCGGCCACCAGAACGCGGCTTCCAGGTAGATGTCCGTGGTATCGAGGGTGACGGCGGTGGAGTCGCCGCCCATGATGCCGGCCAGCGATTCGATTTCCTTGTCGTCGGCGATCACGCCGACCCACTCGTCGACCTCGATGGTGTTGCCGTTCAGGAGCTTGAGGGTTTCGCCCTTCCTGCCCCAGCGGATGTCCAGGCCGCCGTGGATCTTGGACAGGTCGAACACGTGCGAGGGACGGCCGACTTCCAGCATTACGTAGTTCGAGATGTCGACCAGGGCCGACACCGAACGCTGGCCGCTGCGCTCGAGGCGCTGCTTCATCCAGTCCGGGGTGGCGGCGCGCGCGTTCAGGCCGCGGATGACGCGGCCCGAGAAGCGGCCGCACAGGTCCGGCGCCGAGATCTTCACCGGCAGGGTCTCGTCGAGGTTGACGGCGACCTGCTTGGTGGTCGGCACGTGCAGCGGGGTGCCGGTCAGGGCCGCCACTTCGCGCGCCACGCCCAGCACCGACAGGCAATCGGCCTTGTTCGGGGTCAGCTTGATGGTGAACTTCAGGTCGTCCAGGCCGAGGTAGTCGCGGATGCTTGCTCCGACCGGTGCGTCCGCCGGCAGTTCCATCAGGCCGCTGCTCTCTTCCGAGATCTTCAGTTCCTTGGCAGAGCACATCATGCCCTGCGACTCGACGCCGCGGAGTTTACCGACCTTGATCGCGAAGGGTTTACCATCGGCGCCCGGCGGGAGCACGGCGCCGGCCTTGGCGCAGATCGCCTTCATGCCGGCGCGCACGTTCGGGGCGCCGCAGACGATGTTGAGCAGGGTGCCGGTGCCGACGTCTACCTGGCAGACGTTCAGGCGGTCGGCGTCCGGGTGCTTGGCGACTTCCTTCACCTCGGCCACCACCACGTTGGTGAACGGCGGCGCGACCGCTTCGACTTCCTCGACTTCGAGGCCGGACATGGTCAGGAGGTGGGACAGTTCACTCGAGGTCATCTTCGGATCGACCATGGAACGGAGCCAGTTTTCTGAGAATTGCATATTCTTTTGCCTTCTTCTTACGTCGAGGTGTCAGTTGAACTGTTTGAGGAAGCGGAGATCGCCCTCATAGAACAGGCGCAGGTCGTTGATCCCGTAACGCAGCATGGTCAGGCGCTCGAGGCCGGAGCCGAAGGCGAAGCCGATGAACCGTTCCGGATCGAGGCCGAAATTACGAACGACGGTCGGGTGCACCTGCCCTGCCCCCGACACTTCCAGCCAGCGGCCCTTGAGCGGACCGGAGCCGAAGGCAATGTCGATCTCGGCCGACGGTTCGGTGAACGGGAAGTAGGACGGACGGAAGCGCACCTCCAGGTCCTCGGTCTCGAAGAAGGCCTTGACGAAGTTCAGGTACACGCCCTTGAGGTCGGCGAAGCTGATGTCCTCGCCGATCCACAGGCCTTCGACCTGGTGGAACATCGGCGAGTGGGTGGCGTCGCTGTCGACGCGGTAGGTGCGGCCCGGCGCGATCACCTTGATCGGCGGGGTGTGGGTGCGCGCGTAGCGCACCTGCATCGGGCTGGTATGGGTACGCAGCAGCAGCGGCTTGCCGGTGCTGTCATTGCCTTCGATATAGAAGGTGTCCTGCATCGAACGGGCCGGATGGTTTTCCGGGCTGTTCAGTGCGGTGAAGTTGGTCCAGTCGGTTTCGATCTCGGGGCCGTCGGCCACGTCGAAGCCGATCGAGCGGAAGATTTGCTCGACACGTTCCCAAGTACGCATCACCGGGTGGATGCCGCCCTTGGCGCGGCCGCGGCCCGGCAGGGTCACGTCGATGGCCTCGAGATTCAGGCGCGCTTCGAGCTGGGCGTTGGCCAGGGCGTCGCGGCGGGCGGTCAGTGCCTGTTCGATTTTTTCTTTGGCGGCATTGATCAGGGCGCCCTGCGCCTTGCGCTGTTCGGGGTCGAGCTTGCCCAGGCCCTTCATCAGGTCGGTGACCTGGCCGGTCTTGCCCAGGTATTTGGCTTTTGCATTTTCGAGCGCGGCGGCGTCCGCGGCGGCGGTGAAATCAGCCTGGGCCGAGGAGACGAGATCTTCCAGCGATTGCATGCTTGTTCTTTTCCTGTTTAGGTGGCGGCAGGAGCCACAATCAAAAACGGGGCACAAGGTGATTTACCGTGTGCCCCGCTCTTTTCGCGCAAGGCTCAGTAAAGAGCCCTGCGCTGGTCTTGCTAGCTAACTGACTGATTAGGCAGCCAGCTTGGCCTTGGCGGCGGTGACAATCGCGGCGAATGCCGGCTTGTCGTGCACTGCCATGTCGGCCAGGACTTTACGGTCCAGTTCAATCCCGGACTTCTTCAGGCCGTTCATGAAGGCGCTGTAGGTCATGCCGTGCGAACGCGATGCCGCGTTGATACGGGTGATCCACAGGGCGCGGAAGACGCGCTTCTTGTTACGACGGTCGCGGTAGGCGTACTGGCCAGCGCGCATGACTGCTTGCTTGGCAATACGGAATACCTTGCTGCGACGGCCGCGGTAGCCTTTGGCAAGTTCAAGGACTTTCTTGTGACGGGCACGTGCAGTAACCCCACGTTTTACTCGAGGCATGGTAGCTCCCTTTGTATATGATTAGTGAGATTAAGCGGAAGGCATCATGCGGTAGACGCTCGTCACGTCCGATGCATTGATGTTACGGGTGCCGCGCAGTTGACGCTTGTTTTTGGTGGTCTTCTTGGTCAGGATGTGACGCTTGAACGCCATACCCGACTTGACGGTACCACCCGGACGCACGCGAAAACGCTTCTTCGCGGAGCTTTTGGTTTTCATTTTTGGCATAGTATTCTGCCCTTTTACAGGCAGCCTCTATACGACAGGATTGCAGGTGGCGGCAACGCCGCTCTTGGATGCCTGCTTTCACTTGTCTTGCAGCCGACGCCACTTCCTGTCGACTACAACCTGTTTGTTAAAAACAGGAACCGCAGATGATAGCACAGGTTTGCGGGGAATTGTTGGGGCGGCGCCAGGGTTTTGTCGCCGAGTCCGACGAAGCGCACAAACGAACGCAGGCCAGGCCAGGCGCAGCTCACGCTGGCGCCCGGACCCGGCCCATTCATCTGACGGCGCGAAGAATTACTTCTTCTTCTTCGGCGCGACCACCATGATCATCTGGCGACCCTCGAGCTTCGGGAACTGCTCGACCTGGCCGTATTCTTCCAGGTCGCCGCGCAGGCGCTCGAGCATGCGCATGCCGATGTCCTGGTGCGCCATTTCACGGCCGCGGAAGCGCAGCGTGATCTTGGTCTTGTCGCCGTCTTCCAGGAACTTGATGAGGTTGCGCAGCTTGATGCTGTAGTCGCCCTCATCGGTACCCGGACGGAACTTGACTTCCTTGACCTGGATGATCTTCTGCTTCAGCTTGGCTTCGTGCGCCTTCTTCTGCTCGGAGTACTTGAACTTGCCGTAGTCCATCAGGCGGCAGACCGGCGGGACCGCGTTCGGCGCGATCTCGACCAGGTCGACGTTCTTTTCCTCGGCCATGCGGAACGCTTCCGCCAGGCTCACGATGCCCAGCGGTTCGTTGTCCACACCGTTCAGGCGCATTTCGGGATGGGTGATCTCGCCGTTGATGCGATGCTGTTTGTCAGTAGCTATGTCGTTTCCTTTGAAAGTATTGATTGAGGCCGGGATTATTTCGCCTTGGCGGCAACTTCGCCAACCAGGCGCTCCACGAGCGCGTCGACCGGCATCACGCCGAGATCGACATTGCCGCGGGCACGCACGGCCACCGTATTTGCTTCACGTTCTTTATCGCCAACAACCAGAATGTACGGCAGTTTTTGGACAGAATGCTCGCGAATTTTATAAGTAATCTTCTCGTTCCGCAAATCAGCGTGAACGCGGATGCCCGCCGCGCGCAGCTTGGCTTCGACCTGCTTCACATAATCTGCTTGCGCATCCGAAATATTCAAGACCGCGACCTGCACCGGAGCCAGCCACAGCGGCAGCGCACCGGCGTAGTTCTCGATCAGGATGCCGATGAAGCGCTCCATCGAGCCGACGATCGCACGGTGCAGCATGACCGGCACCTTGCGGGTGTTGTCTTCCGCGACATATTCGGCGCCCAGGCGGCCCGGCATCGAGAAGTCGACCTGCATGGTGCCGACCTGCCATGGACGACCCAGGCTGTCCTTCAGGTGGTACTCGATCTTCGGGCCGTAGAAGGCGCCCTCGCCCGGCAGCTCGGTCCATTCCACGCCGCAGCCGCGCAGCGCCGAACGCAGGGCCTCTTCGGCCTGGTCCCACACTTCGTCGGAACCGATGCGGTTTTCCGGACGCAGGGCGATCTTGACGTCGATGTTCTCGAAGCCGAAGTCCTCGTAGACCTTCATCGCCTGGGCGTGGAAGGCCACCACCTCGGGAGCGATCTGCTCTTCGGTACAGAACACGTGGCCGTCGTCCTGGGTGAAGCCGCGCACGCGCATCAGGCCGTGCAGCGCACCCGAGGACTCGTTGCGGTGGCACTGACCGAACTCGCCGTAGCGCAGCGGCAGGTCGCGGTAGGAACGCAGGCCGGCGTTATAGATCTGCACGTGGCCCGGGCAGTTCATCGGCTTCAGGGCGTAGGTGCGGTTCTCCGACTCGGTCGTGAACATGTTTTCACGATAGTTGTCCCAGTGGCCGGTCTTCTGCCACAGGGTGACGTCGATGATCTGCGGCGCCTTGACTTCGCTGTAGCCGGTGGTTTGATAGGTCTTGCGCATGTACTGCTCGACCTGCTGCCAGATGGTCCAGCCCTTCGGGTGCCAGAAGATCAGGCCCGGCGCTTCGTCCTGGAAGTGGAAGAAGTCCAGCTGCTTGCCCAGCTTGCGGTGATCGCGCTTCTCGGCCTCTTCCAGCATGTGCAGGTACTGTTCCTGGTCTTCCTTCTTGGTCCAGGCGGTGCCGTACACGCGCTGCAGCATCTCGTTCTTGGAGTCGCCGCGCCAGTAGGCGCCGGCCAGCTTCATCAGCTTGAAGACCTTCAGCTTGCCGGTCGAGGGCACGTGCGGGCCGCGGCACAGGTCGGTGAAACCGCCCTGCTCGTACAGCGACACGTCCTCGTTCGCCGGGATCGAGGCGATGATCTCGGCCTTGTAGTCTTCGCCGATCGACTTGAAGTAGCTGACCGCCTCGTCGCGCGGCAGCACCTTGCGGGTGACCGGCTGGTCCTTCTTGGCCAGCTCTGCCATCTTCTTCTCGATCGCCGCCAGGTCGTCCGGGGTGAACGGACGCTTGTACGAGAAGTCGTAGTAGAAGCCGTTCTCGATGACCGGGCCGATGGTGACTTGCGCTTCCGGGAACAATTCCTTGACGGCGTGCGCCAGCAGGTGGGCGGTCGAGTGGCGGATGACTTCCAGGCCGTCCGGATCGCGGTCGGTGACGATCGCCAGGTCGGCGTCGTCTTCGATCAGGAACGAGGTGTCGACCACCTTGCCGTTGACCTTGCCGGCAAGCGCGGCCTTGGCCAGGCTCGGGGCGATATTCTGGGCCACCTGGGCAACGGTGACCGGGCCGTCAAACTGACGACTGGAACCATCCGGAAGTCGAACGTTGAGCATTGCTGTTCTCCATGTGGCGCAGCGCGCGCCGTTAAATGTTGAAAATATTGAAAGCTAAAAAGTTTGGACGAAAAAAAACGCGCACTAGGCGCGTTTTCTTCAGTGTTGTCGAGCTTCTTTGGACAAAAGACCACCGTACCGCGTCTAGCGATTCCCCCACAACATAGTCGTAGTTCGCGGTGTCATAACCGTCGGTGCCTTTCTCGCTCTTACTAAATACTGCTTATATACTGCTGAGTGTTCTGGTGGGCGGTGCAGAATTCGAATCTGCGACCCCTTGGATGTCGACCAAGTATTCTAACCAGCTGAACTAACCGCCCGATGCCGCCATTATAGGGAGCGCACACGCCTTAGGCAAGGCTTGTCACGGAAAAAGTTTCCTGGCGAGCCCGCCTGGCCCTTGGATTACACTAGCAACTTGTACAAATCGCCACGTTTTTACGATGTCAGCCGATCAAGCCGAGCCCTCTTCCGACCACCTGCACGCCCACCTCGACGGCGATGCCAGCCATACCCACGTCATCGAGGGACGCAGCCAGCTGGCCCTCGGGGTCGCGCTCGGCCTGACCCTGCTGTTCGCCGTCATCGAGGTCATTACCGGCTTCATCTCGAACTCGCTGGCCCTGATCTCCGACGCCGGCCACATGGTGACCGATGCCGCCGCCCTCGGCCTGGCGCTGCTGGCCCAGGCCATCGCCAAGCGCCCGCCCTCCTCGCGCCACTCCTTCGGCTTCGTGCGCGCCGAAGCGCTGGCAGCCTTCGTGAACAGCCTCGCGATGCTGGCGCTGGTGGCCTGGATCGCCTGGGAAGCCGTGCAGCGCCTGCTGCACCCGGAACCGGTGCAGGGCGGCGTGGTGCTGGTGGTGGCCGCGATCGGCGCCTCCATCAACCTGCTGGTGGCCTGGATCCTGTCGCGCGACAACCAGAGCATCAACACCCGCGCCGCGCTGGTGAACGTGATGGGCGACCTGCTCGGTTCGATCGCCGCGATCGCCTCCGGCGCCATCATCTACTTTACCGGCTGGCTGCGGGTCGACCCGATCCTGTCGATCTTCGTGGCGATGCTGATCCTGCGTTCCACCAGCGGCATCCTGCGCGAGTCCTACCACTTCCTGATGGAGGGCGTCCCGCACGAGATCGATTATCTCGAAGTCGGCGCCAGCCTGAAGGCGATCGAGGGCGTGCTCGACGTGCACGACCTGCACGTGTGGGACATGTCGCCCGGCCACCCCGCCCTGATCGGTCACCTGGAGATCGCCAGCCTCGAGCAGTGGCCCACCGTGCTGGCCGCGGTACGCGCGATGCTGCGCGAAAAGCATGGCATCGACCATGTGACCCTGCAGCCGGAGGCGGCCGGCGGCAAGTCGCTTTGACACCTTGTAAGCACTCTCTTACCCGCGCCCTGCCCGCACGCCGATATCCGGGACGCTGCCGGGTCAGCATAATCGGCGCATGGACTGTTCACGCACCGTATTCGACACCCTCATCATCGGCGGCGGACCGGCGGGCCTGACCGCCGGCGTCTACCTGCGCCGCTTCACCCGCCACATCGCCCTGGTCGACAAGGGCAACAGCCGGCTGTCCTGGATTCCGGTCTCGCACAACTACCCCGGCTTTCCGGAAGGTATCAACGGCGTGGCCCTGCTCGAGAACCTGCGCGCCCAGCTGGCCAACTACGGCGGCAGCGTGATGCCCGGCGAGATCCTCGACCTGCGCCTGGAAGACGGCGTGTTCGTCGGCGACTATGTGCCGCAGGATGGCGGCGAGCCCTGCCAGATCCGCGCCCTGACGGTGCTGCTGGCCACCGGCGTGGCCGACGCCGGCATGCCGGTCGAGCGCTGGGACGAGGCGGTGCGCTGCGGCGCGGTGCGCCTGTGCCCGGTGTGCGACGGCTGGGACGTGATCGACAAGCGCATCGGCGTGGTCACCTCCGAGGTCAACCCGGTCGGCCACGCCCTGTTCATGCGCACTTTCAGCGCCGACGTGCTGCTGTTCGAGCGCGGCCCGGTATCGACCATCAACGACGAGGACCGCCAGCGCCTGGCCGCGGCCAACGTGCGCTACATCGATTCGCCGCTGGCCGGCGTGAGCATGAGCGAGGACATGAAGCCGATCCTGCATACCAAGGACGGCGAAGACTATCACTGCGACGTGTTCTACCCGATGCTGGGCGAGAACGCGCGCTCCGACCTGGCCAGCTCGCTCGGGGCGGAAACCGTCGAGTGCCGCAAGCTGCTGGTGGACGACCATTGCCGCACCTCGGTGCCGGGGCTGTTCGCGGTGGGCGACGTCACGCGCGGGCTGAACCAGATCGCGGTGGCGACCGGGCAGGCGGCGCTGGCGGCGACGACCATCCACAACATGCTGCCGTGGGCGCTGCGGCCCGCGCTGGAACAGGCCTCGCCGGATCAGGCCTCGCTGTCGCAGACCTGATCGCGCCCGGCCGACTTTGCCTGGTACAGGCGGCGGTCGATGCGGTCGAGGAAGACCTCGGCACGGTCCTGCTTGCCTGGCACGATGGTGCCGGCGCCGATACTGACCGTGACCAGGCGGCCCACGCCGGAACGCGCGTGCGCCAGCTCCTTCTGCGCCAGCAGCCGGCGGCAGCGCTCAGCCACATTGCGGGCCGCCTCCGCATCGGTCGCCGGCAGCAACAGCACGAATTCCTCGCCGCCCAGGCGCGCGCACAGGTCGCGCGAGCGTGACGCTCCGGCGTCGAGCACCGCGGCCACCTGGCGCAGGCATTCGTCGCCCTGCATGTGGCCGTAGTAATCGTTGTACTGCTTGAAGTAGTCGACGTCGACCACCAGCAGCGACAGGGGTTCCCCGGTGGCATGCGCCTTGGCCCATTCGACCGGGTACAGGGTGTCGAACATGCGGCGGTTGGCCACGCCGGTGAGGCTGTCGCGGTAGGACAGCACCTCGAGCTCGCGCTGCAGCTGCAGGATCTTGTCTTCCGCCTGCTTGCGCGCCGTGATGTCGAACATGAAGCCGACCAGCGCCTCGACGCTGCCGTCGGGGCGGCGCAGCACGTGCACCACGTCGCGGATCCAGACGTAGTCGCCGTCGCGGGTCAGCGCGCGGTAGTCGGCCTCATGGTCGACACCCTGCTTCGACTGGGCGACGCAGAAGTCGACGGTCTTCTGGCGGTCGTCCTCGTGCATGCGCACAGCCCAGTCGTCGACCGACTGCCAGCTGGACGGACTCCAGCCGAGCAGCGCCTCGATCTGCGGACCGATATAGGTGAAGCGCATGGTGGCCCAGTCGATGCGCCAGGGGATGGCCTTGGTCGATTCGAGCAGGGTGCGGTAGACGCCGGCATCGTCGCAGGCGAAGGCTTGGGGAGCAGGATCGGTCATGGCGCGTATGCTGAGTGGGTACGCTTCAATTGTGCACCGGAAATTATCGTTTGCGCCAGGCCGGGAAAAGTTTATAGGGGCCGGCCGCGGCTCACTTCCGGTTCACATGGCGCCGCTCGAGCCAGGCCTGGCCGAAGCGGACAATATCGTTCGCATCGATCAGCCGGGCTGCTGCGCGGCCCACCTGCCCTTCCCGATGCCGTCCGAGCGCAAGATAGTCGCGCGCGATCCGCTCGACCGCATCGGCCTGGCCGGCTTGCGCGTACTCGTCCAGAATACCGTTCGAGTCCCAGTCCGAGGCCGTCACCCACACGCGCTTGCCTTCCTCATCCAGCACGGGCATCGAATAGCTGACGCGGCGCTTGCCGGGAATCCGCGCCACCGCTTCGGCATAGTGCAAGGCGGTGATGGCGTCCGGACCGGCGCCGATCGACAGGATCTTGCCGCGCTTGTGCAGCAGACGCTCGATCGGCGAACCCGGACCATAGGCGCTGTCCATGGGATGGGGAGCGACCAGCCAGAGCGCATCGGCGCCGATCGCCGCCATCGAGGCATCCGGGTGCGCGCTGCGCCGGCATCCCGGGTGCATCCGGATGAACTCGTTGAAGGCGCCGAACCCGGGATAGATCGGCGCGTGGGCGGGATCGAATGCCGGCCAGCTGTCGCGCACGGCGTCCGGAATGGCAGCCTGTCCGAGTGTCTCCTCGTACGGCGAGTCGCTCCAGGAGACATAAGCCATCAGGTTGCCCTCCGCGCCGACGCAGGCCAGGATCGCTTCGAGCAGGGCCGCCGGGCCGCCAGCGAGAGGCCCCACGGCGCGCAGCGAGACGTGCGTCATGACCGCATTGCCGCGGCCGACGCCGAGCGCCGTCAGTTGACGAATCAAGATGTCCATGAGTAATACGTCGGGACGCTGCATGTGCGCTCCTCGGCAAGCGCTCAGGGTTCGAGGTGCTGGCTCGTGCCGCTCAGTTCCTCATACATGCGCTTGACCGGCGGTCCGCGCCTCAAGCTTGCCCCGAGGCCAGCGCGATCCGGCGCCGGATGCGCTGCACTTCCTGCGCATCGCCGGCCGCCTCGGCGCGCTGCGCCTGCACCCCGAGCCAGGCCAGCAGCGGCCGGCGCCAGCCCTGGTTCGAGGCCGTGTCGATGGCCTGCACGATGCCCTCCGGGCTGATGCGCCCGGCCTTGAAGGCGGCACCGGCGGCCACCAGGCGCGCCAGCGGATCGGCCACGGCGGCGACCTGGCCGGTGGCGACGACGGATTGGTGCTGCCCGGGCAGCAGCGCCACGTTCAAGCCCTCCCAGCGGCCGTAGAGATAGTCAGCGTAGGCGCGCTGTTCCGGCGTGGCTTCCTGCGCCAGCGCGGCGTAGCCCGGGCAGTCGTCGAAGTCGAGGCTGGCTACCTGTGCGGCGCAGCGCACCAGTTCGACCTGGGCCACATGATCGGCACGGCCGGTACTCGTGGTGGCCGTACGCGCAGTGCGGAACTCCGCGGCCGCGGCAGCGGTGTGCCCTTTCAGGTAATCCTCGACGGAGCCGTCGAGGGCGCCCTTGGCATCAGCCTGCCAGTCGGGCGGCAGCGGTTTGCTGGCGCAGGCCGCCAGCATGGCCACGGCGAGGAAAGCATAGACTCTCATGGCAGCTTGATCTCCTGGTTGCTGCGGGCGAAGGGCCACTTGCGGTTGATCTCGTCCACCAGGCGGTTCACCTTGCGCAGGCTGGCGTCGACCTCGCCGCGCAGCGCGCCCAGGTCCTGGGTGGCCACGCGCGCATTGGCGCCGACGGCCTGGGCCTCGACCAGCACCGCGTCCACCTTCTTGAGCGTGGTGCTGGCATCCTGCAGCACCACGTGCAGCTGGCGGATCGCCACCTGGGCGTCGTCCATCACGCCGTTCTTGCCGTAGACGCGCTGCTCGGTCTTGCCCAGCAGGGAGTTGATGCGGTCGAGCGCCTCGCGCAGCTTGCGTGCCTCGGCATCGCCGCCCATCACGCCGCCCAGCACCCCGCCGGGACCGTTCAGGCGTCCGGTGACGGCATTGATGTTGGCCAGGCTGGCGTTGATGTCGGAATCGTTCGCCGTCATGGTCTCCAGGTTTTCCAGCAGCGCTCTGGCGGTGGCGACGATGCGCGGGATCTCGGCGGTGGCGTCGCCGCGCAGCACCTGGCGGGTGGCGCCGGGGGGCAGCGGCGGATCGTTCAGCACGCCGGTGAAGGCGCGCAGCCGGGTTTCGCCGACAATGCTCGACTCCAGCGTGAACACGCTCGAGGTGCGCAGCCACTTGGCATCCTTGCTCTGCACGTCGACCAGGATGCGCACCTTGCCCTCGGGCGAGAGCTCGACCTGGCTGACGCGCCCGATCGGGAAGCCGGCGAAGCTCATGTCCATGCCGGGGATGACGCCGGACGAGTCGTCGGTTTCCAGGACCAGGCGCTGGGTCGGCTCGAACACGCCGCGCGCGTGCATCACGTAGCCGAAAAAGGCGACGACCAGGATGCCGATCGCCGCCAGGAGGATCATCGCCTTGAGTTCGACATGTTTCGGTTCGTCCGGCAAAGGTTCGGTCATGGCTTCCTATTCTTTTAAATATATTTCAGCGCCAGCGAGGCGGCCTCGATCACCAGGAGCACGAACAGCAGGCGCAGCGCGCCCGGCTGCACGGTGGAATGCACGCGGCGCGGATAGCGCTGCAGCTCGAGGATGGCGGCGGTCGGGATCAGGGCCACGGCCAGGCCGAAGAACACGGTCTTGAGCACGAAGCCGATCGTCACCGTAGGCGAGAACACGCGGCCGACGGTACGTGTGTAGTCCGCGATCCCCCAGGGCAGCAGGCCGTACACGTTCAGGTAGGCCAGCACCAGCACGATGGTGCTGGTGACCATGGCCAGGCTGGTCACGGCGACCGAGTTCGCCAGCAGCTGCGGCACCATGTCGCGCCGCAGGCGGCGCAGGGCTTCGTCGTTGGCGGCCTGCGGCGACAGGCCGGCGCGCGCCAGCCCGAGGGCCGACGCGTCGAAGGCCATGCTGGCGCGCAGGGCCACGAACATCGCGGCGGAGAGGGGAATCAGTTCCAGCACCAGCACCCGCACCACCATCTCGAGCGCGAAATGCGACAGCCCGTAGCTCTTGGCCGTGACCAGCACGATGCGGATGATGACCAGGCTGATCAGGGCCGAGGCCAGCGAGAACCCCGGCAGCACCTGCCAGGTGCTGGCGTAGATGTGGCGCGCGGCCGCCAGCCGGTTGGCGCGGTTGTAGGTCGAGGGCGACAGCGCCATCACCAGCGCGACCGCGCCCAGGTGCACCATGTACCACCAGCTGCGCAGGTAGCGCAGGAACGCGAGGCCCCACAGGCTAGGCTTGGCGTAGAGGTCGAGGGTTCGGCGCATGGTGTCAATATGATACAAATTTTGGTGGATATGCCCGTTTTTTGTATCGAATTGATACCGGCGGCAGCGCGAACCCCGTCATTGGCGGCGCGCCTCCATCACCCCCTTCACTTCCGCGATCGCCGCCAGCGCCTTGTTCAGCTGCCCGGTCGAGCCGATCTCCGCGGTGAAGACCATGCGCGCCTGCCCCTTGCTGCTTTGCGTGTTCACGCCGATCACGTTGATCTTCTCGCGCATGAACACATCCGAGATATCGCGCAGCAGTCCCTGCCGGTCCATCGCCAGGATGAACAGGTCGACCGGATACACGGTCTCCAGCCCGGCCGAACCCCATTCGGTCTGGATCACCCGCTCCGGCGCCTTGGCGCGCATCTCGGCGAAGTTCTTGCAGCTGAGGCGGTGGATCGAGACGCCCTTGCCGCGCGTGACGAAGCCGCAGATCGGGTCCGGCGGCGCCGGCTTGCAGCACTTGGCCAGCATGGTCATCAGGCCCTCGGTGCCGACCACCAGCACGCCCGACTTGGCGCCCTGCTCCACGCTCGAAGCGCGGCTCTTGTTGACCACCGCTTCGTCGACGGGCGGCGGCGCTTCCACCGTGTCGTGCAGGGCCGCTTCCACGTGGCGCAGGCTGAACTTCTCCTTGCCGACCTGGATGAACAGCTCGTCGACCTTGGCAAAGCCGAGCTTTTGCGCCAGCGCTTCCAGGTTGACGGCGGTCTTGCCCTCGCGCTGGAGCGATTTTTCGACCAGCGCGCGCCCCTGGGCCAGGGTCTCGGCCTGTTCCTGCGCGTGGAACCACGCGCGGATCTTCGACCGGGTCCGGCTGCTGACCGTATAGCCCGGGCTGAGCCAGTCGCGCGACGGCCCCTGGGTGCCGGTCGGCCCCTTGGCAGTGATGATCTCGCAGGTCTGGCCGTTGCGCAAAGGCGTGTTCAGCGGCACCATCACGCCGTCGATCTTGGCGCCGCGGCAGCGGTGGCCCACCTCGCTGTGCAGGTGATAGGCGAAGTCGATCGGGGTCGCGCCCTGCGGCAGTTCCAGCACCCGCGCCTGCGGAGTCAGGACGAAGATGCGGTCGTCCAGGGTGGCGGCCTTGAGCTTTTCGACCCATTCCTTCTGCAGGTCTTCCTGGCCCGCGACCACGTCGGCCACGTCGCTCTTCCAGGCCAGCAGCTGGCGCAGCCAGGCGATCCTCTCGTCGTATTTCTGGCTCTTGAAGTTGGAGCCGCCCTCTTCCTTGTAGCGCCAGTGCGCGGCCACGCCGTACTCGGCGAAGTTGTGCATTTCCTGGGTGCGGATCTGCACCTCCAGCGGCCGCCCGTCCTCGGCGGTGACGACCGTGTGCAGCGACTGGTAGCCGTTCGGCTTCGGGCGCGAGATGTAGTCGTCGAACTCCTTCGGGATCGGGGTCCAGATGTTGTGGACGATGCCGAGCACCGTATAGCAGGCCTTGACGTCCTCGACGATCACGCGGAAGGCGCGCACGTCGTACAGCGAGGAGAAATCGAGCTCCTTGCCGCGCATCTTCTTCCAGATGCTGTAGATGTGCTTCGGCCGCCCCGACACCTCGGCCTTGATGCCGGCGTCGCGCAGCTCCTTTTCCAGCCGGTCGATCGAGGACTGCACGAAGCCTTCGCGCTGCATGCGCTTCTCTTCGAGCATCTTGGCGATCTGCTTGTAGGCGTCCGGCTCGATGAAGCGGAAGGACAGGTCTTCCAGCTCCCACTTGAGCTGCCAGATGCCGAGCCGGTTGGCCAGCGGCGCATAGAATTCGAGCACCTCGCGGCCATAGGCGCGGGTGACCTCGTCGAAGCGCTTCTGCTCCGAGAAATAGCGCAGGCTGGCGGCGCAGGCGGCCAGGCGCATCAGCACCACGCGCATGTCCGAGGCCATCGCCAGCAGCATCTTGCGCAGGGTCTCGACCTGGGCGGCGGCCTGCTGGGCGGCGTTCTTGCCCGCATTTTTCGCTTCCGCCACCTGGTCCTTGCCGGCCGTGAGGTCGCGCAGCTTGACCAGCTGGTATACGCCCTGCACCAGGTCGGACACTTCCTTGCCGAAGCGCTCCTCGAGCGAGCCCGCCACCGCCGGATCCATCATCGCCAGCTCGAACAGCAGGCCGGCGATGCGGGTTTCGGCGTCGGTGCGCAGCACCGCCAGCGTGCCGGCCACGCCGAGCGAGAACTCGAACGCATCCTGGCCCGTGCCGGCCCTGCGCTCGCCGTACATGCTGCTGGCGTAGTCGAGCGCCGTCTGGACCCGCGCGCAGTCTTCCACGCTGAGTCCCTGGACCAGCTGGGTGCTGGCGTCACCGAGTAGAACGCTTGATACCATCTAGCTTGTATGCCTCCGACTCAGCGCAGTGCTGCGGTGATGCAGACCTCGACCAGGCATGCGGGATTGGCCAGCTTGGCCTCGACGGTGGCACGCGGCGGGGTGTGGCCCTGCGGCACCCACTCGTCCCAGACGCTGTTCATGCCGGCGAAGTGCTCCATGCTCGAAATGAAGATCTGGCACATCAGCACGCAGGACTTGTCGCTGCCGGCTTCGTTCAGCAGGCGGTCGACGTGGCCCAGCACCTCGCGCATCTGGCCTTCGATGCCCTGGGTGGTGTCTTCGGCGATCTGGCCGGCCAGGTAGACGGTGCCGTTGTGGATGGCGGTTTCGGACAGGCGCTTGCCTACGTGGAGTCGTTTGATTTCCATAGCTGCTTTCTTATAAAACGTGGCGGAAGCCTCATGCTCCGCCGACTAAAAATTCGCGTGCGATCGCGATCTGGTCCGCACGCACGAAGGTGGGCGCATGGCCCACGCCCGGGATCTCGACCAGGCGCGGCTTCGGTCCACGCGTGCACATCTCCAGGGCCGTCTCGCGCGACAGCAGGTCGGACTGCGCGCCGCGCACGAGCAAGGTCGGGCAGCGGATCGCATCCCAGGCCGCCCACAGCTGGGCCTCGTCGCCGGCCGCGCGCTCCGGCGTGATGGCGCGGAAAGGCTGGGCCAGGCCGAGATCGTAATGGCGCACCCACTGGCCGCCCGGCTCCTGGCGCAGCACGTCGCTCGCCAGCTTGAACCATTCTTCCTCGGTGTGCGGACCGAAGGACATCGACACGGCCTTCACATAGGCCGCGCCGGTGTCGAAGTCGGGGAAGCGGATGTCCTGGCCGATGTACTCGCCGATGCGGGCCAGCGCGCCCTGGTCCAGCACCGGACCGATGTCGTTGAGGACCAGCTTGCGGATCGGGCTGTCTTCGAGCGAGGCCAGGATCATGCCGATCAGGCCGCCCATGGAGGTGCCGAACCAGTGCACCCCGAGGGTGTCGTCCTGGGTGACGCGCGCGATCAGCGTGACCATGTCGGCGACATACTGCGGCACCGTGTAGTACTCCGGATCGCGCAGGCGGCCGGAGCGGCCGCGGCCGACCACGTCCGGGCAGACCACGCGGTATTCGTCGCTCAGTGCCCGCGCCAGACCATCGAAGTCGTTGGCCACGCGCGTGACGCCGTGCACGCAGACCAGCACCTTCGGATTCGCGGGGTCGCCCCACTCCTTGTAGGCCATGCGGTGCAGGCCGGCGGGCGAACTGCACTGCACGCTTTTCAATCTGGCTTCGCCGATTTGCACCTTCGCCCCCGCTCAGTCATGACAATATTGGTTACTTTGCATCGCAACACGCCATTTTACTTGGCATTGCCATTAGAATTCTACCAATTCTGAGGAAGCAACCCGTTCACCCACGAAAGAGGACGCAATGAAATCCAATATGCTCAGCGGTAAAACAGCACTCGTCACCGGTTCCACCTCGGGCATCGGCCTGGGGATCGCCCGTTCGCTGGCGGAACAGGGCGCCAACATCGTGTTCAACGGCTTCGGCGACGCCCAGCAGATCGAGAAGCTCTACACGGACGTGGGCACCGAATTCGGCGTGCAGACCGCCTACCACAATGCCGACATGAGCAAGCCGGCCGAGATCGAGGCGATGATGCGTTTTGCTGCCGACAAGTTCGGCGGTGTCGACATCCTGGTCAACAACGCAGGCATCCAGCACGTGGCCACCGTGGACGAGTTCCCGGCCGAGAAGTGGGACGCGATCATCGCCATCAACCTGACCTCGGCCTTCCATACCAGCCGCCTGGCCATCCCCGGCATGAAGCAGAAGGGTTGGGGCCGCATCATCAACCTGGCTTCGGTGCACGGCCTGGTAGGCTCGGCCGGGAAGTCGGCCTATGTCGCGGCCAAGCATGGCCTGGTGGGCTTCACCAAGGTGACCGCGCTCGAACTCGCCGCGACCGGCGTGACCTGCAACGCGATCTGCCCGGGCTGGGTCCTGACCCCGCTGGTGCAGAAACAGGTGGACGACCGCGCCGCCCGCGACGGCCTCTCGAACGACGCGGCCAAGAAGGCCCTGCTGAGCGAAAAGCAGCCTTCCGGCGAGTTCGTCACCCCGGCGGAACTGGGCGCGCTGGCCGTGTTCTTCTGCAGCCCGGCCGGCGACCAGGTGCGCGGCGTGGCCTGGAACATGGACGGCGGCTGGGCCGCACAGTAAAGGCCACCATGACCGAGCGCCTCGACGAACAGAGCTTGCAGGACGCCTGCCAGGAACTGGCCCGGGTGGTGCTGGCCGCCGGGCAGCCCCAGGTCTCGAACGACATCCTGGAGACCCTGGCAGACCGTTTCTTCCGCGAAGTCGTCGATTTCGCGCCCGGTGTCGCCCGCGCCGGACGCGATCCGAACCTGCTCACGCGCGCGGTCCACTACCTGAACGACGCCCACGCCCTGCCCCTCATGGGCACGGACATGGAGTGGTTCCGCCAGGCCCTGGTATGCCTGGTGGAGCTGGCCGTGCCGGGCATTGCCCTGTCCGAACAGGGCGGCGCCTTCCTGCGCGACGTGCAGCTCGGGATCGAGCAGTCGCTCGGGGACCTGGAGGGTTGATGCCTGTGTCCACAAACGTGTTATTCCTGTCGCTCGCCCTGGTGGCGACGAATGCCCTCGCCGCATCCTGCGGCGCTCCGCCTTCCGGCATACTTCAGGCCGAACGCGTTGCCGCCGTCACGGCCTCGCGCGCCGAACCCGGCCTGTTCGAGGGGCCGGTGTGGATCAAGGATGCGCTCTACTTCTCCGACTTCAGCTTTGCCAAGGGCTTTCCCTCGCGCGTGCGCAAGCTGGCCCAGGACGGCACCGTAAGCACCGCGATCGAGAACAGCGGCAGCAACGGCCTGGCGGTGGACGCCGCCGGCAGGCTGGTGCTGGCCAGCCACAAGGACAAGGCGCTGGTGCGCCATGAGCCGGATGGCCAGGCCGTGCGGCTGGCCGCCGGTTTCAAGGGGGATGCGTTCAACTCGCCCAACGACATCGCCATCGCGGGCGACGGAACGATCTACTTTACCGATCCGGACTGGCAAAAGGCGGCCGCGCCCGGCGGGCAGCCGGTGACGGGCGTCTACCGCGTCGGCACGAACGGCGAGGTGACGCTGGTGGACGGCACCCGTCCCAATCCCAACGGGATCGCGCTGTCGCCCGCCGGGGACGTCTTGTACGTGAACGCCAGCGACGGCTTGCTGGTGGCCTATCCGATCGTCAAAGGCGTGCCGCAGGCCGGGCGCTCCCTGGTGAGCGGACTGGAAGGTGCGGACGGCATGACGGTCGATTGCCACGGCAACTTGTACGTGACCGAGCATGGGGCCAGGCGGGTGCGCGTGTTTTCGCCGCAGGGCGGGCAGCTGGCGACGATCCGGGTGGATGCCAATGTCACCAATGCGGCGTTCGGGGGCAAGGACGGCAAGACCTTGTATATCACCGGGGCGGGGGCGCTGTGGAGGCTGCCGCTGGAGGTGAGCGGCAGGCCCTACTGAGTTGCCAGGCGCCGCAGTTCGACGCCTGGCATCCTCACGCACTATCGCCTGCGGCCATACCAACCCGGCGGCTTCGTCAGGGAGGGAACCCGGGGCACTATCGGCTCGTATGCCATCTCGATGCGGAATTCATCCACGATGATGGTCCTCCCCGCCGGTGGATTGTCTCCATCGATACGGACCCAGGACAAGGTTAATGTCGACAGGTCTTTCGGACGTTGACGCGTGAGAAGCTCACTGATGTCGAACTCCAGTCTCGCCGGCCCATGGTGCGACGCCCCGGCAATCTGAAACGGTCCCAGGCTCCCGATAAGGAAGCGCGCACGCTCGGCGTGCGATGCAAACGTGTCCGGCATGTTCAGATAGAGCGCATAGAAATACCCGCCATCCTTGGCGAGTCCAGTCAGCAGCGCGCGGTCGATAACGAGCTTGGCAGCCAGGGCCTGCTGTCTCGCAGCGTCGACCACAGCTGACGTGCCGGAGGCAATCAAGGCCAATTCGGCCGCATCGACAGGGTCCAGCCCCAAGCGTATCGAACCGGAACGCTCATCGAACGCAAACTGTGCCGCCCCGCCGAGGACGCGACGCGTATCCGAGATACGGCGCCTGGCCACCGGCGCGAAGGCGCGCAACGGCGGCCGCTTGCTCGACGCGGCCTGTGTCGTCGCCGCCGTGTTGCCAGTGCCATTGCGCGCAGCAGTGGTGTACGGCGCTGGAAGCGTGTTTGGAACGTTGTTACTTGCATAGTCATTGCCGAGCCAGGTCGGTATCAGGGTCCACCAACGTTCCATGCTCAGGTCGGTCGCGTAGTCATGGTTACCGGCCCAGTACGGGTCGCTGTTCGTGCTTGAATACGGATGCGCCGACAGGGGAATACCCTTGCCGTCAGGAAGAGCCCACGCATGGGTAAGCCGATCGATATTCGCGTGATGCAAATAGAAGATCGGGTCGAGTGGCGACTGCATCGTCGCCATCAATCCGCCGATGAGGTTATGTACGGAGTTGTGCACGTTTTCGAGCTTCGGCTCGAAGGCATTCGGGGTCCCGTGCTGGAAATTGTAGACGTCGGGCGCGAAAGGCAGCAAGTCCAGTGCGCCGTGGATATTCGTGCCCATGCGTGGCCGGTAGAGGGGATTTCCCGGCGTCGAGTCGGTGAATTCGGCTGGTATTGTCGGATACGAATAATAATCCCAGTAGGGGACATTCAATTCCGGGTCGCCTGAAGCCAATCGAAGTTCTTGTTCGAAATAATGCAGATACCCCCGGTGCCATGCGATGAAGTAGGGCGCCCCGTGTGGACAAAAATTGACGTGTACGTTCGCCCAGTATTGCAAGGACTTGCGGTCCGATGGATTGGTATTCTGGCGCATTGCGGCGATTCCCTTCACGAACGACGCGTAATGGCTACCCATTTTGAACTGCTGCCATTCCTGACGGATGCGATGCTGTGATTGGGCAAGACCAGGCCGGGGCAAGCATTGGGCAATTGCGCCCGCTACCCCCGTCATGAGCAGTTTTCGCCTACCACGATTCAATTGCTTCATTTCATTCTCCTCCGTATGAACCAGACCATGAAAGGCAGTTTAGAGGGGAACGTCGCCAAGCAAGCAAGCACAACTACGACCTTTGAGAATGATCAAACCAAGTCTTGATCAGGTTGCTTGCGCCCGACATACAAAGCGAGCTGTCCGGCAACTGGCCTATGAAGAGCGTAATCCTTCATGACAGAGGCGTGCCACTATGCAGCTCTACCGGTTTCCTCAGGAATGCAATGCCGGGCCTGCCATTCGGCATCGAGGCTCGGACCAAAGCGGACTCGGCCGACATTTGCGCTGCATCAAAGCTTACTCGTCAAGATGAACGAAAATCTCTGACGCGGCGCAAATATTCTTGAGAGGAAGTTGCACTCATTAGATAACTAGCCCGGACAGCACGCTGCCGTCTCCCGGACGTGGCTTCGTAGCGATTCGGCTACTGCCAATTCACGGATCAGCTCACCTGGATTCTTTGTCAACAGAACAAAAATGATGCTCCTATGACGACTAGCGTGCTTACTGCCGACAATGGCGTGTCCGTTTCGATCTTTCATGACGAAATTCCGCTGGAAATCGAACAGGAATTAAACAGGTGCTATGAAACGCTGCACGCCTCATTGCCGTTCTTCAGGGTATTCCGACGCACGGACAATGCGAGTTGCTACGTGGCGCGGAAACTGGACAGCGTATTGGAGATCCTGGTCTTTCGCATCGAGCGCAGGCGTGTGCTCGTTCTGAATGAGATGTTTCACATCGACGCAGCTGAACTGACACGCTTCGTTCAATCGATCTTCAACTCATTTCCGCGCATCGATGTCATCAGCTTCAACGCACTCGACTGCTGTACTGGGAGCCTGGCCTACCCATTTCAGCGCTTCAATGCGAAAGACACCTACCTGGTCTCGCTTCCAGCAACGCCTGAAGCATACACCGCCAGCCTTGGAAAAACGACCCGGACCAGCATCCGACATCAGCTGAATACCGCGAGCAAAACTTTCCCTTCGTTGACGATGCGCTTCCTGGTGAAGGAGGAGATCGATGAGGACACGGTCCGTGCGATCGCACGGCTGAGCGAGCAAAGGATCAGCGGCAGCGGGGTGAAATTCACCCACGACGTCAAACGCATCCTCGCGTTGGCCAGGGAATGCGGTTTCGTATCGCTCCTCTGCATCGACGGAAAAATGTGTGCCGGTTCGGTGAATTATCAGATTGGCAGAAGCTTTTTCGGTGACATCACTGCCTACGCACCAGAATATGGACGTTATGGTGTCGGGAAGCTGTGTACCTACCTGACCATCTGCGAATGTATCCGCCGCGGCGGTGCGAAGTTCTACCTAGGCGGCGGTGAATTCGAATTCAAGCAACGCTTGTTGGGACAGCGGATCGGCATGGACGAGCTACAGGTGTACCGCTCGACAAGACGATTACTCGCCAATGTCGATTGTGTGCTGCAGGCATTCGCACGTTGCCAGCTTCGGCGATTGAAAGTTGCTTTGCATCAGCGTAAGAGTAGCCGGGCAGGCACCATTGCCTTCAGAGCCTTGCATGCCCTGAAAAACAAATTTGCCAAGTGATCCATCTTGGTTGGCTCATCCATCTGGTGATCGAACGTCCTTCAGCGTCCCTGGGGTCCGCACCGGTGATATCGGGGCTGAATATATCGTGACTGAACGCTCACCCAATCTCGACCTCCTGCGGACGATGGCAGTCATGTTTGTCGTCAGCAGTCACCTTTTGCTCGACAATTTTCCGCCCCTGGTGGGCTGGTTCCACCTCCAGTCGCTTGGGACGCTGGGCGTGATGATCTTTTTCGTCCATACCTGCCTCGTACTGCTGCAATCGATCGAACGGCATACGGTGATCAATGGCGCACCTCCCAGCGCCCTGTCGTTTCTTGTCGCTCGTGCTTTCCGCATCTACCCCATGAGTATCGTGGTGGTGGTGACGCTCGCCATGCTGGAACGGATTGCAACTGGCACGCAACCCAGCTTAAGTACTTTCTTGAGTAATGTTTTCCTTATTCAGAATCTGACAGGCGACAGCAACATCACACCGGTACTGTGGAGCCTTCCATTCGAACTGCAGATGTATCTGTTTCTTCCCGCGCTGTATAGCGTTGCAAGCGTCCCTCTCTGGCGTTCGGCACGCACCGTCGCCCTGCTATGGTGTGCATCCCTGGGATTGATTGCGCTGTTCCTGCTACTCGGATGGAACACGGATCTCATCAAATTTTTCCCCTGCTTTCTACCCGGCGTGCTTGCCTATACCTTGCGCGGGGCGCCGAAGACATGGGGATCGCTGCTGCTATTCGGCTATGTCGGCACGTTGGCTTTCGTCTACCCGCTACTTGTAGGGATGGGCCTCAGCGCAACCGTATTGGCCTGGATCAGCTGTCTGAGCTTGGGACTACTCATACCCCGGTGTGTCCAGCTGGAGTCCCGATGGCTGCAGTCCTGCAGCAGCACGATCGCGCGCTACTCCTACGGCATCTACCTTGTCCACGTTCCTGTCATGCACCTTTGCTTCGATTATTTCGGCGGCCTCCCAGGCTACCTGTCCTGGCTGTCGTTTTTCGCCGGGGTGGCTGGCCTGTCCTATCTGGGCTACCATTTGATTGAAAAGCCCGGCATCGAGTTTGGCCATGCGCTGATGCGCCGGATGAATGCGAGAGTGTCGGGAACGATGCGTCAGCTCCACTAGCGAAACCCCGCACGCAGGCGCGTACCGCCGCGTGCGGTGATCATGTCATGTCGCATGACACTACCGGATGACTTTGCTGACCGGAGCTAGGATTGGCTGTCTTCGGTGGCTAGTTCAATTCTTACTTCCCCGATCCCGATCGCCGGTCCGCGCGGGGCTTTGCTACCGTTGACGCGCACGAAAGACACGCTTGCCAACCCGACCTGCAGGCTGGAAGCGCCAGCCAGCTTCCTGCCAATCGGATAGGCGAGCTGCACACTGCCATGTCCATGGTGGCTTGCACCTGAGACCTGGAAAGCTCCCAGGGTCCCGATCAGCACGGAAATAGGTGTGCTTGACGGCCCGCCATCTGCCGGGATGTTCAAATAAACCTGGTAATAGAACCCCCCTTTTCTCCCTCCTTCCGAAAGCTCGACCTCATCCAGGACCAGCACAACCGAGCGATACTGCTTGGAACTGCCTGGAACACTGGCGGCATTTCCACGCATGATCTCCTGCAATGCTTTCCAATGCGAGGAAGAAACCGGTAACTGAGCACTGATCGAGCGTTCGTCCAGGCCGATACGACGCGCCCCGCCGATAGAGAACCTGGTCTCGCTTGTTGCCCGGGCTGCAGTCACTGGGAACGTGCCCAATGGCGGGAGCGTCGCCAACCTCTGCCCAGGTTCCGCTTGTACCCGGTGAATTTTTGCCGGAGACAACTGAGCAAGTGGGAGCCTGGTAGGCAGCGATTCGTTCTGGTAGGAATATTGCAAGACGCTCCGGGTATCATAGGTTGCACTGCGCGCCATGCTGAGCGTCGACGCATAGACGTGATTGCCTGACCAGTACGCCGATTTTTTCGACGGCATGGTCCGTCCTCCCCCGGCCGCCACCCACGCTACCCATAGACGGTCCACGTTTGCATGGTGCAGCCAGAAGATCGGATCGACCGGCGAACGCATGGTAGCCATCGTGTTTCCGATAATGTCGTGTACAGGGTTGTGCGGTGCACTTTCCAGGCTCGGCTCGAATGCATTGACCATCCCACGCGGAAAGTTTGTGAGCGTTGGAGAGAACGGTGCCAGGGTCAGCGCCTGTCGAACGTCGGTATTCACGCGCTCAACATAGAGCGGATTCGTCGTACTGGCGTTGGTAAATTCGGCCGGCAACGCAGGCGACGCATAATAATCCCAGTATGGGAGCGCCAGCCGACTGTCACCCGACACTGTCTTTAGTTGTCGTTCGAAGTAATACAGGTATCCCCGGTGCCAGGCGTAGAAATACGGCACGTTGTGAGGGCAATAGTTGATGTGTACCGCTGTCCAGTACTCCCAACTATTGGGGTCGGCTGGGTTGGTATTCGCCTTCATCCGACGAATGGCGTTCAAGAGTGAATCATATTGCGTGGTCACCTTGAACGCTTCCCAATCAAGCCGGCGCTGCAGGTTCTTCTGTGCGAGCGCATCCTGCATGAATGCAGGGATGGTCAGACCAAGTGCGGAGCTGCGCAAGAATTTGCGGCGGTTATTTGATTGAAGCATCATCTCCCTCCAACGAGCCGACCACGGTTCGCTGCGCCAATTATCTGGATAGCAAGAATTCTCCAATGCAAACCTAGTCTTTTCGAGCTGTTTTGAGCTAGCGCAAATCAATGTTACGTCTGCAAGCCGGAGAGGTTTTGATGTGGGTCATGGGTCGAGGCCGGTCGCGCGTAACATTTGCGGTAATGCAGCGCAGACACCCGTAGTGCGTTTGGTACGGTGCCACGCGGCGTAAAGAGGCACGGCGATACAGACTTTCATCAACGAAGCCCCCTGCGGCTTCGAAAATATCAGGCAATACAGGATCCACATATCCCGTGCAAGATATAAGGCCTGCGGATATCCACAATAGATACGGCGGCATGCTTCGGTGAACATGGCAACACCACAAACTTCACTACGAAGCGTTGCCATGAAAAAGCCATTCTATAAAGTCCTGTATGTCCAGGTGCTGTTCGCCATCGTGCTTGGCGTGCTGCTGGGGGTGTTCTACCCTGAACTGGGCGCGAAGATGAAGCCCTTGGGAGACGGCTTCATCAAGCTCATCAAGATGATCATCGCCCCGGTGATCTTCTGTACTGTCGTCGCCGGTATCGCCGGCATGCAGGACATGAAAAAAATCGGCCGCGTCGGCGGCAAGGCCCTGCTCTACTTCGAGGTCGTCTCGACCTTCGCGCTGGCCATCGGCCTGGTAGTCGCCAACTGGGTCAAGCCGGGCGCCGGCTTCAACGTCGACGCCGCCCACCTGGATGCCTCGTCCATCGCCCAGTACACGGCGAAAGCCAAGGACCAGAGCACCGTCGACTTCGTGATGAACATCATCCCGAACACCTTCGTCGATGCCTTCGCCAAGGGCGACATCCTGCAGGTCCTCCTGATCGCGCTGCTGTTCGGCTTCTCGCTGTCGATGCTGGGCGAGCGTGGCCGTCCGGTGACCAGGATGATCGACGACTTCTCGCACGCCATCTTCGGCGTGGTGAACATCGTCATGAAAGCCGCCCCGATCGGCGCCTTCGGCGCGATGGCCTTCACCATCGGCAAGTACGGCCTCGATTCGCTGCTGCCGCTGGCCAAGCTGATGGGCTCCTTCTACCTGACCTGCTTCGTGTTCGTGATCGGCGTGCTGGGCCTCATCGCCAAGTTCACCGGCTTTTCGATCATCCGCTTCATCAAGTACATCAAGGAAGAACTGCTGATCGTGCTCGGCACCAGCTCGTCGGAAAGCGCCCTGCCGGCCCTGATGCGCAAGCTCGAACGCCTCGGCTGCTCCAAGCCGGTGGTCGGCCTGGTGGTCCCGACCGGCTACTCGTTCAACCTGGACGGCACCAACATCTACATGACGATGGCAGCCCTGTTCGTTGCCCAGGCAACCAACACCGACCTGACCCTGATGCAGGAACTGACCATCCTGGCGGTGGCGATGCTGACCTCGAAGGGCGCATCGGGCATCACCGGCGCCGGCTTCATCACCCTGGCGGCGACGCTGGCGGTGGTCCCGACCATCCCGGTGGCCGGCATGGCCCTGATCCTCGGCATCGACCGCTTCATGAGCGAAGCCCGCGCCCTGACCAACTTCGTCGGCAACGGCGTCGCCACGGTGGTGGTGTCGAAGTGGGAGAAGGAACTCGACACCCAGCGCATGGACGACGTCCTGCACGGCCGCGTGCCGGTCGACGGCGACAAGGACCTGGAGCCGGTGCGCGCCGCCGCCTGATCCCCCTGTCCCTCCACAAAACGCGTCCTTCGGGACGCGTTTTTTATTTGGCGATCCTCAGTATTCTGCAAACAACCGTTGTCAAATGTGTCTGAAAAGCCTTGATTGTTCAATAACTCGCCTATACAGCCGAACAGTAGTTACGTAAGATGCTTGCCGCGGAGAAAATTACGAACATTCATTGCAACATTCAAGGACACAGCATGCCGGACCACACCATGGCGCCCCGCCAGGAAATCGCCTTCGTCAACGCCAACCTGGCAGATCTCGAGACGCTCATTGCAGGCATGCGTCCCGACATCGAGATCGTCATTCTCGACCCGGCAGGCGACGGTTTCGCGCAGATCGCGCGGACCCTCGACGGCCGCAGCAATCTCGATGCGATCCACCTGCTGGGCCATGGCGCCGCCGGCATGCTGGAACTGGGTGACGTCGTCGTCGACGCCGCCTACCTGAAGCAGCATGCCGACGTGCTGGCCGAGATCGGCGCCGCCCTGCACCAGGACGGCGACATCCTGCTGTACGGCTGCGACACCGGCGCGGGCAGCGCCGGCGCGGACTTCCTGCAGACCCTGGCGCAGGCGACCGGCGCCGACGTGGCGGCGTCGGACGATGCCACCGGCGGCGCGGCCGCAGGTGGCGACTGGCAGCTGGAAATCGCGGCCGGACAGATCGACAGCGGCACTGCATTCGCCGACGGCGCCGCCTGGTCGCCGATCCTGGCGCTGAGCGCGGGCACGGTGCATACCTACAGCCAGAACACCTGGGCTTTCAGCAGCCTGGCGAAGGATGCCGCAGGCAACATCTTCCTGGCCCATAAGCTGGACCAGACGGCGATCGCCATCAAGCAATGGACCGGCGCCGCCTGGACCACGGTGACCACCCTGACGACGGCGATGACCGGCGACACCTCGTTCTCGGACGACCTGTCGCTGCGCGTCGACGCGGCGGGCAATCTCGACCTGCTGTTCCGGCATGCGAAAGACGTGACCAGCTCGATCGATTCGATGCGTGGCATTAAGTTCGGCGAGTTCGACATGACGAGCCGCACCTGGACCACCACGACCATCGACGAGGCTTCGCACCCCAACGGCGCGCGCAACTACAACGATCCGGTGCTCAGCATGTCCCCGGACGGCACCCTGCATGCCGTGTACAACTACGCCCATACCTGGGACCCAGTCCGCGACTACACCATCAAGTACGCGACCAGCACCAATGGCGGCGCCAGCTGGACCACCTCGACGATCCTCACCACCAACTCGGCAACGGACGAGCTCAAGACCCCGACCGCCTTCACCGACGCGAATGGGACGGTGCATCTGTTCTACGTGCGCGAGGATTCCCAGAACACCTATTACGGCAACCTGTACTACGCCACCAAGGCCGCAGGCAGCGCCAGCTTCGGCACCGCCACCAAGATCGCCGACAACCTGACCTCGGCCTTCACCATGACCAGCGACGGCAATGGCCACTTCTACATCGGCTATTCGCTGCGCACCACCAACCCGGACAACAGCGTCTCGGGCTCCAAGCTGAATATCCTGAGTAACGAATCCGGGGCCTGGGCGACCGAGACCGTGCTGCAGGATGCGCGCGCCAACATCGTCGGCGGGCTGCAACTGGCCAACGGCAAACTCCACATGCTGGTGAACTCGCGCGCCCTGGACAACAGCGCGACCGACATCTACGTGATGCGCGACGACGGCGCGGTGTGGCAGAAGGGCTTCCAGGGCGAGGCGAGGCTGCCCCTGCTGAGCACGCAGAGCAGCACCGAGTATTTCTCGGAACGCACGTTCATGGTCAAGGACGACGGCAGCATCATGGTCCTGGCCCAGGACGGCGGCACGCCGAACCTGCGCAACATCTATTTCACCACCGGATCGTCGGCGGACTTCGGCCTGGTCAGCAACGTGGCGCCGACCATCGGCGAACTGCACGGCGATGCCACCGACTTCACGCCGGGCGTGGATCCGGTGCTCGAGGGCGCGTACATCGACGACCAGATGAACAGCCTGCCGGTCATCGTCAGCGATGCCGACAGCAGCGATTTCGCGGGCGGCCAGCTCTCCATCACCCGCAGCTCAGGCACCGCCAACGGCCAGTTCGTCTTCGATGCCGCCAACAGCGGCTTCCTGGCATTCGGCGCCGACAGCGCCAGCGCCGGGGGCAGCATCCACGCCGGCGATATGCTGTTCCTCTACCAGGGCGGCTCCTGGACCGCCATCGGCCAGGTCGACGGGATCCACGACGGCCAGGCCGGCCGCAACCTCGTGATCGCATTCAGCGACGCGGGCGCCACCCCGGCGAGGGTCCAGGAACTGATCGCCAACCTGCTGTTCACCGCGCCCACCCCGGGCCAGCGCGTGTTCTCGCTCACCGTCTCCGACGGCGACGGCGCCACCTCGAACCCGGTCAGCTTCACCATGAACGGCCGCGACGTCGTGGCGCCGACCGTGACCAACATCACCTCGACCACGGCGGACGGCGCCTACAAGGCCGGCGCCGCCATCCTGATCCAGGTGCAGTTCTCGGAAGCGGTGTACGTCACCGGCGCGCCCACGCTGCTGCTGGATAACGGCGGCGTCGCCACCCGCGTCGGCGGCAACGGCAGCAACACCCTGGTGTTCAGCTACACGGTGCAGCAGGGCCAGGTCTCGGCCGACCTCGACGTGGCCGGCACCGGCGCGCTCCAGCTCAATGGCGGCGCCATCAAGGACGGCGCCGGCAACGACGCCGTCCTGACCCTGGCTACGCCCGGCGCCGCCGGCTCGCTCGGTGCCAACAAGGCGATCCGCGTGGACGGCGCGGCCCCGACCGACATCGTCCTGAGCAACGCCGCCATCACCACCCTGGACGGCGCCAACGCCGTGGTCGGCAACCTCGGCAGCGTCGACGCCAACACCCAGGACAGCTTCACCTACAGCCTGGTGAGCGGCGACGGTTCGACCGACAATGCCGCGTTCGCGATCGTCGGCGGCACCCTGCGCGCCCTCGACGCGGGCGCCCTCGGCGAAGGCGTGAGATCGGTGCGCGTGCGCAGCACCGACGCCGCCGGCAATACCTACGAGGAAGCGCTGTCGATCGCGGTCAGCTCGCCGCCGACGGTGGCGATCACGGCCGCGCAGAACTCCCTCGGCGTGGGCGGCAGCACCCTGGTCACCTTCACCTTCAGCAAGACCCCGGTCGGCTTCGCCGCCGCCGACGTCAGCGTGACCGGCGGCAGCCTGGGCGCCCTCACGGCCGACCCGCAGAACGACAAGGTCTATACCGCCACCTTTACCCCGGACGCGGGCGTGCAGAACCTGGCGGCCACGATCTCGGTCGGCGCCGGCGCCTTCACCGACGCCGGCGGCCTGGCCAACGTCGCCAGCACCGTCAACGCCGCCATCGGCGGCGACACCCTGGCGCCGGCCGTCACCTCGGTGAGCGCCAGCAGCGCGAACGGCAGCTACAAGCTGGGCGACACCATCGCGATTCAGCTGAGCTTCTCGGAGGCGGTCACCGTCACCGGGCAACCGGGCCTGCAGCTCGACACCGGCGCCACCGACCGCATCGCGACCTACAGCGGCGGCAGCGGCACCAACACCATCAGCTTCAGCTACACGGTGCAGGCGGGCGACCTGTCCGCCGACCTCGACCTGGCCGGCACAGCCTCCCTGCTGCTCGGCGGCGGCAGCATCCGCGACGCGCTCGGCAACGATGCCAGCCTCACGCTGCCGGCGCCCGGCGCCGCCGGCTCCCTCGGCGCCAACAAGGCGATCCGCGTGGACGGCGCGGCCCCGACCGACATCGTCCTGAGCAACGCCGCCATCACCACCCTGGACGGCGCCAACGCCGTGGTCGGCAACCTCGGCAGCGTCGACGCCAACACCCAGGACAGCTTCACCTACAGCCTGGTGAGCGGCGACGGTTCGACCGACAATGCCGCGTTCGCGATCGTCGGCGGCACCCTGCGCGCCCTCGACGCGGGCGCCCTCGGCGAGGGCGTGAAATCGGTGCGCGTGCGCAGCACCGACGCCGCCGGCAATACCTACGAGGAAGCGCTGGCGATCGCGGTCAGTTCGCCGCCGACGGTGGCGATCACGGCCGCGCAGAACTCCCTCGGCGTGGGCGGCAGCACCCTGGTCACCTTCACCTTCAGCAAGACCCCGGTCGGCTTCGCCGCCGCCGACGTCAGCGTGACCGGCGGCAGCCTGGGCGCCCTCACGGCCGACCCGCAGAACGACAAGGTCTATACCGCCACCTTCACCCCGGACGCGGGCGCGCAGAACCTGGCCGCCACGATCTCGGTCGGCGCCGGCGCCTTCACCGACGCCGGCGGCCTGGCCAACATCGCCAGCGCCGTCAACGCCGCCATCGGCGGCGACACCCTGGCGCCAAGCGTGGTGATCGGCAGCGACCGCGGCACGTTCCGCGCCGGCGAGCAAGCCACGGTCAGCTTCACGTTCAACGAGACGCCGACCGGCTTCGGTATCGACGACATCACGGTCACCGGCGGCACGCTGAGCAACCTGGCCGTGACCTCCGACAGCAAGGTCTATACGGCGACCTTCACGCCGACCGCCGGCATCGACAGCCTGTCCGGCGCCATCGGCGTCGCGGGCGCGCGCTTCGTCGACGCGGCCGGCAACGCCAACGCCGCGTCGCTGCCGCTCACGATCGGCGGCGACACCCTGGCCCCGAACGTGAGCGCCCCCCACATCGGCATCGGCGGAGCCAGCGGCGCCGACGGCAGCTTCGTCACCGGCGACACCGTCACCGTGACCTGGAACGACGGCCCCGACGGCGACCGCAATGCCGACACCGCCGCCGTCAGCGTCGACTTCAGCGCCTTCGGCGGCCCTGCCGCGGCGGCAGCCGTGCTGGCGGGTGGCGTGTGGAGCGCCAGCTACCAGGTAACCGCGGGCAGCATCGATGCCGGAAACCGCAACGTGGCCGTCACCGTGACCGACAATGCCGGCAACAGCACCACCCGCGTGGACGGCGCCAACGCGTCGGTCGACAACCAGGCCCCAAGCGTGAGCGCGGGCGCCCTGGCCCTGTCCGGCGCCACCGGCAGCGGCGGCGCCTACCGGGTCGGCGACGTGGTCACCGCGACCTGGAACAACGCCAGCGATGCAAATGCCGACGTTGCCAACGTCCAGTTCGACTTCAGCCAGTTCGGCGGCGGTACCGTGGCCGGCAGCGCCAGCGGCGCCACCTGGAGCGCCAGCTACACGATCGTCGCGGCCGACATCGACGCAGGCAATCGCAACGTCGCGGTGAGCGTCACCGACGACGCCGGCCAGGTGACGCAGCGAAGCGGCGCCGCCAATGTGTGGGTCGATGCGATCCTGCCGCACGTGACCGCGATCAGCGTCGCCGGCAATCCGCCTCCGGACGCCACCGGCATCGACTTCACCGTCGTGTTCGACGAGGCGGTCAGCGGACTCGATCTGGGCGACTTCGTGCTCGGGACCGGCGGCAGCGCCACCGGCACCCTGGCCGGCATCAGCGGTTCCGGCACCACCTGGACCGTGAGCGTGAGCGGCATCAGCGGCAACGGCAGCCTGGAACTCGGCCTGAAGACGGGGGGCACGGGCATCGCCGATGGCGCCGGCAATATGGCGACCGCCGGCTACGACGCCGGCGCTGCCCATGCCGTCACCTTCAATGCGGCGCCGGTCATCGGCAGCAACGGCGGGGGCGCGACGGCGGCCTTGAGCGTTGCCGAGAAACAGCGTGCGGTGACCACCGTCAGCGCCACCGACGCCGAGTCCCATGCGATCACCTATGCGATCGCCGGCGGCAGCGACGCCGCGCTGTTCGAGATCGACGCCGCGACCGGCGTGCTGCGCTTCATCGCCACCCCGTCGCACGCGCAGGCGCTCGACAGCGACCGTGACCACGTCTACGAAGTCACCGTCAGCGCGCAGGACGGCCACGGCGCCATCGACAACCAGGCGCTGTCGGTCACCGTGCTGGCCGACCTGGACGGCGACGGGATCCCGGACCAGAACGACAACGACATCGACAACGACGGGCGCCCGAACAGCACCGAAGATCCGGTACCGGGCGCGCATGGCGGATTCGGCGACGGCAACGGCGACGGCATGCCCGATAGTAGCCAGCTGAACGTGGCCTCGCTGCCGACGGTAGCGGCGGGCGCGCCATTCGCCACCCTCGAGGTAGCGCCCGGCCTGAGCCTGGGCGCGGTCAGCAGCATCCCGGCCGCCAATGGCCTGCCGCGCCACGTCAAGATGCCGGTCGGCCAGTTCGACTTCACCATCGGCGGCGTCACTCCTGGCGGCACCGTCGAGGTCAGCATCTACGTCGACAGCGCGTACAAGGTCAATGGCTACTACAAGCTGGACGCATCCAACAACTGGGTCAACCTGGCGGCGCCCGTGACCACGGTGGGCAGCAAGACCAAGGTCACTTTCTCGCTCACCGACGGCGGCATGTTCGACGCCGACGGCGTGGTCAACGGCAGCATCACCGATCCGGGCGGCCTGGTCGTGATCGGCCCGGTCATCACCAGCAACGGCGGCCTGCCGATCGCCACCCTCGGCCTGACCGAGGGCGCAACCGCGGTCACCACGGTGCAGGCCGGCGAAGGCGTGAGCTACGCCATCACCGGCGGCGCCGACGCGGCGCTGTTCACGATCGATGCCGCCACCGGCGCGCTGCGCTTCATCAGTGCGCCGTCCTTTGGCGCGGCGCTGGATACGGGCGCGGACAACGTCTACGACGTTAACGTGAGCGCAAGCAACGCGTTCGGCACGGATACCCAGTCGCTGGCGGTGCGCGTGGACGCGGCAGCGCCGCCGACCACCGTCATCGACGGCGTCAGTGTCGGCACCGGAACCCGCAGCAACGCCGATGGCAGCATCAGCCAGGTGATCACGATCCCGGTGGTCGTGCCGACCCGCAGCGAATCCGTCGGCAACAATGACGTCGCCGACATCCCGCTGGTGAGCAGCGGTGGCGCCACCGTGCTGGGAGCCCAGGTGCCGGTCGGCGTCGGCCTGCAGGTGACCGGCTCCGGGGCATCCGGCGTGGCCGATGCCATCACCAACCTGATCCGCGAGATCAAAGGGGTCACCCAGGCCGGTTCGCACGACCAGGCCCAGATGACGGGCGGCGGTTCCGGTTTCCTGTCGAGCCTTCCGGCCAATGCCAACCTGCTGGTGCAGACCGTGGTGCCGACCGTGGCGCCGGGCGCCACCGCCGCCACCGGTCCGCTGGTGATCCAGGGCGCCGCGCCTTCGACCGGCGCCCCGCTGTCGGCGCTGGTGATCGACGCCCAGGGCCTGCCGTCCGGCTCGACCATCGAGCTGCAGAACGTCGACTTCGCGGCCATCGTCGGCGCGGTCCGGGTGACAGGCGGCGCCGGTTCGCAGACCGTGTGGGGCGACGGCGCCAGCCAGACCATCATCCTCGGCGCCGACGACGATGTCCTGCACGGCGGCGCCGGCAACGACATCGTCGGCAGCGCCGGCGGCAACGACAAGATCTATGGCGACGAGGGCGACGACATCGTGTTCGGCGGCCTTGGCGACGACCTGGTCGACGGCGGCAGCGGCATCGATACCGTCCAGCTGGTCGGCAGCGGCCGTGCCGACTACGTCGCCCGCTTCGTCGACGGCCACCTGGTGCTGGCGCACAGGAATGGCGGTGCGGACGGCACCGATACCATCGCCAACGTCGAGGTCCTGCGCTTCACCAGCGCGGCGGCCGACACCAGCGCACGCGGCAGCATCGAGCGCCTGTACGAGGCGGTGCTGGGACGCGAGGCCGATGCGGCCGGGGTGGATGCCTGGCTGGCCGCGCTCGGCCGCGGCGCATCGCTGGCGGATGTCGCGCGTCACATGCTGGCGAGCGGCGAAGCGCAGCTCCAGGCCGGCGGCGATGCCGACTTCGTGTCGGCACTGTACAGCCGTAGCCTGGAACGTGGCGTCGACGCCGGTGGCCTGCAGCACTGGACCGGCGTGCTGGCGTCCGGCGCCCTCACGCGTGCCGAGCTGGCGCTCCACATCACGGACTCGGCGGAGAAGCTGGCCAGGCCCGCGGTCCAGGACCTGGCACTCGGCGACAGCGACATCGGCGCGCTGGTGCGCATGTATGCCACGCTGTTCGACCGCGCGCCGGACAGCGCCGGCATGAACCACTGGCTGTCGCTGTCGGAAGCCGGCGTCTCGCTGGACCGGATCGCCGACCACTTCCTTGCCTCGAGCGAGGCACAGGCGTCCTACGGCGCGCTCGACAACCAGGGCTTCACGCAAGCGCTCTACCAGCACGCCATGCACCGCACCGGCAGCGACGTGGAAGTCGCGTACTGGACGGAACTGCTCGACAGCGGCGCCCTCGACCGGGGCGACGTGCTGCTGCAGTTTGCCGGCTCGACCGAAAAGGTGGAGCTGGTCGGCGTGATCGGCACCAGCCTGGACGGCGCAGGCATGCTCTGAGCGGCTGATTCGCCTCGCTGAAGCAAGGCCATGACGGCCCGGTCGCGTAGTCGGCCGGGCCGTTTTTTCATGCGGCGCAGCACCAAGCTGATCCCGGCGCTGGCCCACGCTCGAACCAGAACGCCAGCAAGCCGGACTACCCACCGCGCATGAAGCACGCACGACACGCGAAAAGAGTAGACATCAGTGTCTAGACACACTATTCTAGACCTGACCGAACCAATGAGGACGCTCATGCCACGCAAACCCGATACTCCCAAGCCGACCCCGGCCGAACTCGAACTGCTGCAAGTCCTGTGGCCAATGGCCTCGGGCACCGCCAAGCAGGTGCACCAGGAAATGCAGAAGACCAAGCCCGAAGTCACCTACGCCACCGTGCTGCGCCTGATGCAGATCATGCACGGCAAGGGCCTCCTGGTGCGCGACGAGAGCGAACGCTCGCACGTCTACGCCCCGGCCCACGCCCAGGACTCGGTCGAGAGCAACCTGCTGAAGGACCTGATGCAGCGCGCCTTCGCCGGTTCGGCCAAGGCCCTGGTGCTGGCCGCGCTGAAGACCGGCATCTCGAAGAAGGAACGGGAAGAGATCGAGGAACTGCTGCGTGAGGACAAGCCGGAGGACAAGGCCGGGGTGAAGAAATGAACGCCGCCGACCTCGTCGCCAGCGTCGGCTGGACCCTGGTCCACTTCCTGTGGCAGGGCGCGCTGATCGGCTGCGCCACCGCCACCCTGCTGACCGTGCTGCGCAACAGGCGACCCGAATCGCGCTACCTGGTCGCCTGCACTGGCCTGTTCCTGTGCCTGGCCTGGCCCGCTCTTGAGCTGGCGCTGCGCCTGCAGGGCGGCGGCAGCGACGGCGGCGATGCGATGGTGCTGTTCGCCGCCGGCCTGATAGCCGGCTCGCCCGTCGACGAGGGCTGGGGCGCCCTGCTGGCGGACCAGCTGACCTGGATCGTGGGCACCTGGGCCGTGTGCGCCCTGGCGATGGCCCTGCGCATGGTGGCCGGGCTGCTGTGGATCGAGCGCGCCGCCACGCACGAGCGCGCCGACCCGGCGTGGCAGGCGCGCATCGAACGCATGGCGACGCAGTTCGGCATCGACCGGGCCGTACGCCTGCGCGTGGTCGAACGCCTCGGCAGCCCGATTACCGCCGGCTGGTGGCGACCGGTCGTGCTGGTGCCCGCCTCGCTGGTGTCCGGCATGCCGGCCCACCTGCTGGAAGCGCTGCTGGCCCATGAACTGGCCCACATCAAGCGCCACGACTACCTCGTCAACCTCGGCCAGAACCTGGTCGAGACCCTGCTCTTCTACCACCCGGCGGTCTGGTGGATTTCAAGCCGCATCCGAGTGGAGCGGGAACAGATCGCCGACGATCACGCGGCAAGGATACTGGGCGAACCGCGGCGCCTGGCCCTGGCCCTATCCGAACTGGAAAAACTCCAGTTCTCAACCCACCACCTGGCCCAGGCGGCCAACGGAGGAGATCTTATGTCACGCATCAAACGATTGGTTCGTCCCGATACACAGGCGTTGAACTGGAAGGCGGCCATTCCCGTACTGGGACTGGTCATCGGCGCCGCAAGCTTTGCCCATGCGGCGCCCACGACCCCGGTCAAGAAGGATAGCGAGGCCGTGGCCAACTTCGACACCTGCAAGCGGCCGTACTACCCGGCCGAATCGATCAAGCTGCAGCATACCGGCACCGTCACCCTCGGCTTCCTGGTCGGCAAGAACGGCAAGGTCAAGGAATCGAAGGTCACCAAATCGTCCGGCCACGTGGCGCTCGACGAGGCTGCGCATACCGCACTGACCAAGTGCACGTTCAGGCCGGCCATGACCAAGGGCAAGCCGGTCGAGGCCTGGACCGCGGTGCAGTACGTCTGGACGCTGGAGTAAGCCTTCACCCAGCCTCATCGTGGCGGCTGGGGACGCCCGCCGCCGCCCACCCTCTCCTCACCTACGGAGCGTCATGAAGCTGTCTTCTCTCCTGCTGCTTGCCCCCCTCCTGATCTCCACCCTGGCTTTCGAGGCGCGGGGGCGCGCATCCCGGCCGCGTGTACCGGATCCACCCCCACCTGTCGGTGTTCATTCCCAGCGGCCGGGCGATCAATCCGGTCAGCAAGACCAACTGGGAAGGCAGCGGCGTGGCGCCGGACGTGAAAGTGAAGGCAGCCGACGCCCTGCGCACCGCTGAACGACTGGCACTGGGCGAACTCCTGAAGTCGCCCGCCAACGAGGCGCATGCGCAGCGGCTGCGCATGCGCTTGGCCGAGCTGAAGTAGGAGCTCGGCAGTACTCGTGTTACGCTGCGCTGCTTGCGGAATACCGCCAGCCTGAGGCGCAGCACGCCGCCCACCAAGGAGATCGCATGACCTGCATGAACCGTTTCGTCATTCTGTTCCAGCGCGCCTGGCCGCACGCCCCCGTATTCGCCATGTTCTTGGCAGGCGCATCGGCTGGCCTGGCGCATGCCGCGCCAGAAGAGGCGGCGCCGAAGCCGCGCTCGGCCTTCGACACCAGCACCTGCAGCAGGCCGGTCTATCCCGACGAAGATGCGCGACTGAAGAACGCCGGCACGGTCACGATGCAATTTCTCATCGGACCCGATGGATGGGTCGTGGAGTCGAGAATCCAGAAATCGAGCGGCTATCCCAGCCTCGACGAGGCGGCGCGTACGGCGCTGGTCAAGTGCAGATTCAGGCCGGCCACGCTCGAGGGCAAACCGGTGCGCGCATGGACGGGTGTCCAGTACGTCTGGACGCCGGAATGAAAACAAGCCCGGGCGCTCGCGCGGCCGGGCTTGCCTATCGGCGGGCGGCGCAGGCCACCCGTTTTCCTTATACCGCCGAGACGTCCAGCTCGCAGCCGGTCGCCGCCAGCACCTGCTCGGTCGTCACGCCCGGCGCCAGCTCCACCAGCTTGAGGCCGGTATCGGTCACGTCGAGGACGCCCAGGTCGGTGATGATGCGGTCCACCACGCCGACGCCGGTCAGCGGCAGGTCGCATTTCGGCAGGATCTTGTGGCTGGTCGAGCCGTCCTTGGCGGTAGCGACATGTTCCATCACCACGACCACGCGCTTGACGCCGGCCACCAGGTCCATCGCGCCGCCCATGCCCTTCACCATTTTGCCCGGGATCATCCAGTTAGCGAGGTCGCCGCGCTCGGACACCTGCATCGCGCCCAGGATCGCCAGGTTGATCTTGCCGCCGCGGATCATGCCGAAGGAGTCGGCCGAGCTGAAATAGGCAGCGCCCGGCAGCGCCGTGACGGTCTGCTTGCCGGCGTTGATCAGGTCGGCGTCCACTTCGGCGTCAAGCGGGAAGGGGCCGATGCCCAGCAGGCCGTTTTCCGACTGCAGGAAAACCTCGATATCGTTGGGGACGTAGTTCGCCACCAGGGTCGGCAGGCCGATGCCCAGGTTCACATAGAAACCGTCCTGCAGTTCCTTCGCCGCGCGCGCGGCCATTTCATCACGAGTCCATGCCATGTTTCTGTCTCCGCTCTAGTCTCAGTTGGCGCGCACGGTGCGCTGTTCGATGCGCTTTTCCGGCGTCGGGTTATGCACGATGCGGTGCACGAAGATGCTCGGGGTGTGCACCTGGTCCGGATCGATCTCGCCGATCTCGACCAGCTCTTCGACTTCCACAATGCAGATCTTGCCCGCGGTGGCCACGTTCGGGTTGAAGTTGCGCGCGGTCTTGCGGTACAGGAGGTTGCCGGCCTTGTCGGCCTTCCATGCTTTCACCAGCGAGACGTCCGGCAGCAGCGAACGTTCCATCACGTAGTGCTCGCCGTCGAATTCGCGGGTTTCCTTGCCTTCGGCGACGATGGTGCCGTAGCCGGTCTTGGTGTAGAAGGCCGGGATGCCGGCGCCGCCGGCGCGCAGCTTCTCGGCCAGCGTGCCCTGCGGGGTGAATTCGAGTTCGAGTTCGCCGGCCAGGAACTGGCGCGCGAATTCCTTGTTTTCGCCGACGTAGGAGGAGATCATCTTCTTGATCTGGCGGGTTTCCAGCAGCTGGCCCAGGCCGAAGCCGTCCACGCCCGCATTGTTCGAAATGGCCGTCAGATTCTTGACGCCGGAATCGCGCAGCGCCGCGATCAGCGCCTCCGGAATGCCGCACAGGCCGAAGCCGCCCACGGCGATGGTCTGGCCGTCTGCAACGATGCCGGCGAGCGCCGACTTCGCATCAGGATACACTTTGTTCATACCCGTCCCTTTTATAGGTTAAGCGAAAAGCTCTTCTGTACTACAGAGTAGAGGGCACCTCGAAAAACCGTCGCGAGCGGCAGCAGTTGCGATCGAGAAGCGTAGTCGTACGGCGGTACGACAAGCATCGCAGATCGCAAATGCAACGCGCAGCAGGTTTTTCGGGGTGCCCTTGAGTCTCAGCATAAAATACGCTGTACTGAATAACAATACCGTAGAAATACGGGCGGCCCCGTCCATGAACCGAGCAGTCGATCCACCTCAAGTGAACCCATCCGCAGTGTCGACCGCCTCCATCGATTACGAGATGATCTTCCAGCACGCGCCGGTGGGTATGTGCGTCTCGGCCGATCGCGTGATCCAGTCCTGCAACCGGGCCCTGGCAAGCATGTTCGGCTACGCCGAGGGAGACCTGAACGGCAAGTCCTTCAGCGTGCTCTACCCCACGATGGACGAATTCCTGCGCACGGGCGACCGCATCGTGCCGATCATGAACGCCAAGGGGCGCTATTCCGACGAGCGCATCATGCGCCGCGCCAGCGGCGAGCTGTTCTGGTGCCACGTGACCGGGAGCGCGCTCGACCCGGGCCTGCCGCTCGGCGCCGGCGTCTGGACCTTCGAGGACGTGAGCGAAAAACGGCCGGTGTCGGCCGAGCTGACCCCGCGCGAGCGCGAGATCGCGGCGCTGCTGGTGGAGGGCAAGACCAGCAAGATGATCGCGCGCGATACCGACCTGAGCCCGCGCACGGTGGAGATGCACCGCGCCAGCCTGATGCGCAAGTTCGCCGCATCGACCTCCTCCGAGCTGGTGCATAAGCTGGTCGGGGCGCGCTGAGCCGCTACTTCCTTGAACGCCGCACCGTGATGGCGCCGTCGCGTTCGATATAGGCTAATTTGACCTCCTCCAGGCTGGTGATCTCCTGCTGCCGCAGGGAGCTCATCAGTTCGTCCTCGGTGAGGAATTAGCGCCGCATGTTGCGTCTCAAGAGCTTTCCATCGCGGACCACCGGAATCGGCGGCGCCGACACCAGCCGCTCGATGAAACGGAAGCGGTAGCTCGCCGCGTTCAGGGCGTAGTCCCACAACACCAGCACGGCGATCAGGATCAGCCCTTCCGTCACCGATTCATAGGCGCCGAATGCGTTCGACGCCGCACCCGTACAGCACCGTGGCGCGTACGGCCAGTTCGATAAGTGGTGTATTGACTGCGAACATGGCGTCCCAGTCAGGCTGCGCAAATCTCGCGATCATCGGCTTACTCCTGCAGGTGCGACCGCCTTGCGACGGCATGCTCATGGAGCATATTTAACCATCAGCCGACGTCAGCGGGCGCAGCGCTCGTTCCGGATGAACAGCCTACGTGAGGCGGCACCAGGGTCTAGCACACGGTAGTGTGCCGCGCAAGGGCCAGGAGACCGTGCGGATACCGGTGACCCGCGCCGTGCCGCTCGTCGCCCAAGCGGCGCTGGCGGATTCAACGGTTGAAGAAACCCATCCACGGCAAGATGCATCGTGTAAATGTGATCCAGAGATCTTCTGCTTTGACTTCGTCCGAGCTGGACGACAAGCGTGTCGCGGGAGCGGCCGCTTCTTCAACAAGGATTCTTTGCGGCATCTTATGCCTGAGTAATGTCTTTCGCTCATTGACCGATATCAAAGCCGATGTTGAGATAAAGCGAAAAATGGCTTGAAACGAGCAGAACCGCAGTACCACGGTCGCCTTGCGCAGGACCTTCCACAACGTTGTGAACTGCGCAACACATGGACAGCCAGAGCAGGCGAGATGCTGTCTTCAAGTTGCGACGCAGTAGACACCATTCCTCTTGGGAAGGAAGACTTTTCCCCCTCCCCCGGCGGCGCCCCCGGCTGACCCTGGCTTACATGCTTGGCGAACCTGTCCAAAAGGCCACTGTAGACGATCATGAAGAGTAGAAGGGAACTCGACCTGGAACTCGTCAAAGCGGCGCAGGCCGGTGACATGCACGCCTTCGAAACACTCATCAGGCGCTACAGGACCAGGCTGACGCGTTACCTCTCGACCTTCCTCCGCGATCAGAGCGAAAGCGAGGATGTCGCACAAGAAGCTTTCATCAAGGCTTACACCGCCCTCCACACTTTTCGCGGCGAGTCGTCTTTCGCGACCTGGTTCTTCCGCATCGGCATCAACACTGCCAAGCGCACGCTCGTCCGCAACAGGTTGCGCTTTCCGCAGGCTGCCGAGCCTGCAGGCGAGAACGGCAACAGCCAGCAATACGCGGCCGCGGAGATGGATTTCGATACGCCGGAAGCGAAACTCGAAACAAAGCAGATTTTCGAACTGCTCAACCATGTACTCGACGAGCTTCCCGAGGAGCAGCGCACGGCCCTGGTGCTACGCGAACTCGAAGGCCTGAGCTACGAACAGATCGCGGAGCGGATGCACAGTCCCGTCGGAACCGTCCGGAGCCGCATTCACCGTGCCCGCGACACCATTGCTGCGGTCCTGAAATCCTCCTGAATCGCTGCTTGTGCAGTTGCCAAAAAAAATGCCCGCTGCAAGGCAGCGGGCGCGAGCGACGTGAGCCGGTCCGGAAGGACCGGCCACGGTCAGACGACCTTACGGAGCGACGCCGACAGTGTGCTGCAGGTTGTTGAAACCGGTACTGGCTTCCCAGGTACTGGTGTTCGCCATCTGGATCGAGTACTCCGGACGGGCGCTCAGCGAGGCCTGCGGATCGGGCAGGTTCAACAGCAGAGCGTAGGAGCCCTTCGGCATGGTCGACGGCAGCGTCACGGTCTGGTTGATGGCCACGGTCTGGCCAGCTTGCCACCTGCGCGGATCGGCGTTCAGCTTGACACGGTAGAGGGCATTGGTCGCGGTGTTACGGAAGACCAGTTCCACGTTGCGGCTGTTGAACGGCGCGGCCCAGCCGGTGTTCTGGATCGACAGGTTGACAGCAAAGGCGCCACCCGGCTTCGCCGTGCTCGAGAACGAGCCGGTCTTCATGACGAAGCGATAGCCCAGCTTCTGCTCGACTTCGGTGAAGCAGCCCTTCGAACGCCAGGCGTTGAGCACCGTGGTGTTGTAGTCCAGGTTCAGGTAAGACCAGTGGAACTTCGACATTTCGCTGATCGCGGTCGGGCAATCGCTGCGCGGCGGAACGTAGGCGCAGGTCTCGCCGCCGGCGACCGTGAAGTTGGTCTCGGCCGCGAGGTAGGGATACTCCACCGACGGGTTCACATAGGTGCCGTAGTCCGACCCGTTCGACAGGAAGCAGTCGTTATGGTGGCCGAGGCGCGCTTTCGCAGTGCCGGTGAAGGCTTCGCTGCTGGTCAGCGCGGTCGGGCTATAGAGCTTCATCTTGAACAGCGGCATGCGCAACTGCACCATGCGCTCGGCCGGGACGACAGCCAGCAGCTTGTCCACGACCGCTTTGCGGTCCGCCATGTTCTGGGCGGTCATGTTGTAGCTATCGCCGTAGTTCGCGGTATTGCCCCATTCGCCCCAGGCGCCGATCAGGCCGGCCTGGACGACTGCGATGACATCCTTGTTGGCGGCGAGGTAGGGCTGCAGCTGGGTCAGGTGGGTATTCACCATTGCCGGCTTGGCGTCGTTCGGGTTGTTGGCATCGGCGTATGCAAAGCGCACGATCGCTTTCAGGCCGGCCTTGCGCACCGTGTCCATCTGCTGCTGGAACAGGTTGAGCGTGGTCGAGCTGATCGGCGAGTTGACGAAGTTACGCAGGTAGAACACGCACAGCATCAGGGTCTCGCCATCTGCGGTGCGGAAGTTCGTCAGCTGCGTCTGGCTGAGCGGCGTTTCGCAACCGACGTGGCGGTAGAGACCGCGCTCGGGGTTGGCGATGGTTGCCGCGCTCGGGTTGTAGTTGACAGTCACCGATGCGCCCGGAGCCGGGGACGGCGTCGGGGTCGGGCTCGGTTCCGGGGTCGGTTCCGGAGTAGGCGTCGGGGTTGGAGTTGGAGTCGGGCTTGGTTCCGGAGTAGGCGTCGGGGATGGCGCCGGGGCCGGTCCTGACGAGGTCGAGGGAATCCAGCAGTACTTGGTGTTGCTCGGCGCGGGATCGCCGAACACTGCGTTCGTGCACTTGACTGGGCCAGTCAAGGTTTTGGTGACGTACCGGGTCGGAATGCCGTACCGCACCTGGGAAGTGCCGCTGAACGAGCAGGTGCCCCACTCGACGGCGCACTGGGTCCAGCCGGTCGGGCTGGTCGTCGTGCTGGTCGTCAAGGCGAGCACCGGCGAAACGCGCACCGGCGCTTCGCTCTGGGTGACCACGTTGGCGGCGGTAGGCGAGCCGATGTCGGCACGCGCCACCTGTACGGTGGCCACGCCATTGCTCGCGACCGAGCTGACGGTCTTGACGAAGGTCCAGCCCCACGCACCGTTGGTGCCGGAGTAGCGGTACAGGCGGCCGTTCTCGATCAGGTAGCTCGAACCGATGTTGTAGCCGCGATAACCGGTCGTGGCATTGCGGTCGGTGTCGAGATATACCCGCACCCAGGTCGGGCTGGTGGTGTAACCCATCTTCACGGTGACGGTCGTGCCGTCGCTCGTAGCGGTGGAGGCGCTTTGGGCCAAGGCAAACGGGCTGGATACGAGACCCGCCAGCAGTAGCAGAGTATGGATGTTGCGTCGAGCTGGTGCAGCAGAAAGCTTTTGAACTTGCATGTAAAGTTGTCTCTTATGAAAACGCGGGACGAAACCGTCCAGCCGTCGCTCGCGGATGAGCGACAGGATCTTGATGAGTCAGGAGAGAAGCCGACCAGGCAGACGCTGGTCAGGCGGCAGCGGGGAACTGCGCTGCGTTAGGAAGCAAGACGGGAAAGTGACTGGCGAGAATTCGGCAGTGTCACGGTTCGGCCATTAGGGACCATCGGGAAGTTGCCTTGCAGGAAAATACCCTTCAGCTGAACTGATTTGCGTGTTGCCATAAAGCTCCTCAATTACCGGTGGAAAGTACACGTTAGACTTTCTTTTAGGCGATTAGTTCCGCAATTCAAAAAAAAATTTTCTTTTGCGAAATTTATAATCTTCCGGAAAGAGCATTTGTGACAAAAACTCTTGCAATTAGTAATTCAATCTAAATCAATGTACAACATTTGTCTGAGATTTTTCTGCCATAATGGCAATTCTTGACTGGGGGAACTTAGTTAAGCACAAAATTATGCGTTCGATATTGGATTGATGCCAATGCACAATGCGCGGATGGACTTATAGATTTGCTTCATGGAGCTTTGTGCAATCGAGAGCCCTTGCTGCCGTTGGCAACGAAAACTGAACGATTGTCGAGCTGCCCGAACAAGTCAAGCCACATGGCGGCAATTCGCTCCATCGAGAACCGCTCCCGTACTTCAAGGGCGCGCCCGGCAAGGCGCATTCGCAGCTGGTCGTCCTTCATGAGACGCCCTAGCGAATCCTCGAGGCCCTGGGTGTCGCCGGGCTTGACCAGGTAACCGTCGACGCCGTGCCGGATGATATCGCGCGGTCCAGTATCGCAATCGAAACTCACGGCAGGCAGACCGCTGGCCATTGCCTCCACCAAGGTATTGGGAAAGCCCTCGAAGCGCGAACTCATTGCGTACAGATCGGCGCGGGCATACCATGCGCCGATGTTGCCGACCCGGCCTGGAAGGAACACCCGGTTCTCCAGCCCGGCGTGCGCGACCTGCGCCCCCAGTGCGGTACGCAGGGGACCATCGCCGAGAATGACGAGGTCCCATGTGGGATGGCGCGCAGACAAGCGGCCGAATACGTCGACAAGAACATCGAAGTCCTTTTCCTCGCTGAGCCGGCCGACGCCGAGCAGGATGCGCCGTCCCGGGGTGCAGGCGGATGCCGGGTCCAGTCTTGGCTCCTGCTCAGCCAGCGGCCAGCTCACGGGATTCGGAATCACCGGAGCGCTGCGCGCCTGCGTATGGGCTTCCAGCCACCAGGCGGATTCCTGGGTCAGGGCGACGACAGCCCCCAGACCGCCATAGGCAAACCGCCGCAGGCTCTCCCGCGCGAGACCAAGGGGGGCCATGGGAGGATAGGTATGCTCGGAACCCAGGGTCCGCACATCAGGCATTCCCCACGCCGCAAGTGCCAGTATCACGCTTGCAGTTTGCATGGCGCCCAGGGCGACGTCGGGTCGAAGTTCACGCAGCCAGCCTCGGAGCGCATGAACCCGCCTGGCAGTCCGCAGCGCTCCCGACAGCACATCCTCGCTCCCGCCCGTCATGTCCAGGCAGATCCGGCGAATGGCAGGATCGAGGGCATAGAAGTCTGTCGTCCGCGCTGCGACCGTCAATATCGTGATGTCCCAGCCGATCGAAGCCCAGTGATTGGCCAGATTCGCCACGACGCGTTCAGCGCCGCCGTTTTCAAGCGAATGCACGTAGATGAGCAATTTCATGAATTACCTCGGTTCGACGCGGGCTTCGTTCAGGATGGCCGGACCCGAAAGCTGGCCGCCAGTTTCTCGCCTCGGGCCAAGGCAGCGAGCTTGGCGTCCAGGTAGATGGTACCGGGCACGCTGCTGACCGTCGGATTGGCAATGACCCGGCCATCGAAGGCACCGGCGACCTTGCCGTGCAGCCTGATCCGGTCCCAGCTACGCTGTGTCCTGGCAATCACTCCCTCGGTCTCGTGGTCGAAGGTGAACATGGTCCGTGCACCCTCCACATGCATGAGATTGACGGTGGCGTCGATGTCATGCATGCTGCCCCGCTTTTCCGGCCCTTGATGGTAGAAATGCACATAGCTGGCATGGATGCAGGCACCGGTCACGTCCACCCTGACCCTCACCTTCTCCACATTTCCCATGCTTGCTCCTTCCGATACGAGTGCAATCAGCCCGTTGCTTCCCGGCCAGTCTGGCGTGCAGGAAACACGAACAGCGATGTCGGCGTCCTTCAGGCCATAGGCAATGAAGGCGCGCCGCACGTTATGGCAGGAAAGGTCGACATCGACCCCGCCGCACACGTAGTTTGCGCCGACCCCGTAGTAGCTGTCGCGCACCTCGCCGCGTACCTTGATCCCTTTCAGGTAGCTTCGCGTAGTAACGTTGTTGTTCGAGGAAAGTAGCCCGAGGACACGTTCGGCGTAACAATCGACCATGTTAAATCCGCTGCTCGCGGCGTCGGCCTGCAGACCGACGCAATACATGCCCTGCCAATCGACCCACGGCGTAAAGCCCTTGTCGAAGAAGCTCGCGCCTGCCAGGGTCAGGTTCGAGAAATTGAAAAAGTAGAACAGGCTCGGCATGAGCTTCCCCGCTGTCGTCGCGTGGAAGCTCGCTCCGTAGGCGGATATCGCGATATCGCGCGCACCGCGGCACAGGATGATCGGAGAGGCATCGCTGCGCGTCCCGAAATCGTACAGGCCCGGAGGCACCAGCAAGGTACCGCCACCGGCATCGGCCAGGATGCCGAAGGCCCGCTCGAAGCCGCGTACCAGCGCTTCCGGTGCCGCGCCAGGCACGCCGCCGAGGTCGGCCAGGCTGACCACCAGGGGAGGAACGATGGCGCCGCCTTTGGATCCGATCTTGTCGACATGCTGCGGCCGTCGGGGCGCTTCAGCGGTCTCGGCCGGGAGAATGCCTGCGATTCCGGCGCCAAGTCCGCCGAGCAGCAAGCGGCGGCGGCGCGAAAACGGCCATGCTGCCGGCGGAGCCATCGCTCAACTCCATCTCGCCGGTATCGGCCTGTGAACACCGCACTTCACTTTAGGTTCCTGCTCTTGATCAGGTAAAAGCCCTCGAAGACGAGCCTGGCCAGGGCGTGATGACGATGGCGATGCAGGAACTCCTTTGCTGCACGAACCCGTGCGTCGAGAAACATGCCCGCCGCCTGGTGCAGGTTTGCCAGCATCCTGGAATGCGAGCGGTAGATCTTCAGCTCATCCATACACAAGAGCTTTCCTCCCATATGCCGCTTGTACTCGAAGTGGCCGCCACCGAGATAGCAGCGGCTTCCCCCGCGGACCACGATCTCGCGAATGGTCTGGTAGACGCAAATCGTCCCCATTCCATACTTGCAGAACCGCTTGTCGTAGCCCAGCAGTTCGAAGAAGTAGCTTGATCCGAACTGGTAAGCGATGATGCCTGCGGCAATGCGTCCGTCGACCAGGACTGCGCTGGCAAAACCACAGCGCCTCGCCATGGCCGATATCTTCTCCCTGTCGTGGCGCATGTTCAGTCCGCGCGCCGCGATACCTTCTTCGCTCAGTTGCATGATTTCATCCAGCCAGGCGTCGTCGATGTCGCTGCCGTTGCGGAATTCCATGCGCAAGTCCGGAAAGGCTTTCCTGACGCGATTCCACTTGTGCTTGACGCTGCCACGCGTGGCAGCCCCGAGGCTTGCGGTATAGGCCTCCGCTGTCCCCGGCAACGCGATGCAGTAGGTGTGTTTCGCGGCATACTGCTGGACCGGGAACTCGAGCTCCCGCAGTTGCGTCTTGAGCGCCTTGAAGCGGATGAGGTCGATCTGTCCGAAGCGCGCGAACATGAACCGTGTAAAGCGTGCGAGCTCTTGTTCGTCGACTGCGATCATTTCGTTGAGCACCTCGAGGCAATTATCGCGAAAGACAAATACGAAGATATGGGTCGGAAGCCCATCGCGCCAGGAGACGTAGCAATGCGCCCCGCTAGTCGAGCGGAACAGTTCGAAGAACGGCAGGGACGAATGCAGGGTTTCGTAGAGTCTGGTGAGTTCCGGACCGACGAAGGCCGGGATTTCGTTCAGGTAGCAGGAGCCATAGAGGCCACGCTCATGCTTGGGCGAGGAAATCGGGCTCATGTTCTCGGCCCCCATAGTTGAGGCGCCTGGTAAGGATTCGACAGCCCGTCGGCTTGCCTCGACGCGTCCGAGAAACCGATCTCCACAAGAGCACGGCGCAACTCGGGATCGGGGAGGCAGGCGCAGCACAGTGCTCCTTCCCTGCCACGGCTCTGGAGATCGGACAGCACCTGCTCGAAGAAGCTGCGCACGAGCTCGCTTCCTGCGATCTCGCGATGCACATACAGGTCGGACAGCAGCATCTCCCCGCTCGGCTGTTCCGCCACCGAGCACGCAAGCAGCAGCCTGCCGTCCTGCGCCAGCGTATAGCAATCATGCGAGCGTTCCATGCGTTGCATGGCACGGCGCAGGAAGCCCCAATAGCCAGCCGGCGCGGTACGCCTGTCGCAGCTCAGCAAGTCCGCGACCTGGTTCTTCCCTATCGCGATGTCATGCACCTTGCACGCGGCAGCGTCGACGCGGCAGCGCAACACGCCTTCTCCATCGCCACGGCGCCCACGCAGCGCCCGGACAAGCGCGCGAATGCGTCCGCCACCACCGTGCCTGAACGCATCCAGCGCCGTCAACAGCTCCGCACCGCGGTACCCGACGGCGTGCAATCCTGCCTTTACCCATGCCGCGGAGCGCATGCGCGCTTTCGAAGCCAGCTTCCTGCACGCGTTGCCGTATACCGAAAGCTCGAACACCAGATCATGCCCGGTCGCAAGCTGCTCCTTGTACGCGTCTCCACCCGGCGTCAGATCGAACATCGGCAGGCCTTCCTGCGCGAGGTACACGCCCAGCATCGCCAGCAGCAGATTGCCGGGTGAATGGGCTGCAAATCCGGGCGCATGGCTATTGATGCCGAGGTGTAGCACACCTCGATCGCCGAGCAGTCCCACATGGGATGCTGCCAGCTTGCCGTCGACGGTCAGGATCGTCGTGTGGAGAAGCCCGCGCTCGTGCAGCTCGCGGAAGAAGCGCTTCTTCATGGGGTCGCTGAGGAACGGGGTCTGGCGGTGCAGCACGGCTTGCCTGAAGTCGTACTGCAGGCAGATTTCCTCGAATACCTGGGCGAAGCGCTCCCCGCAGCGCACGTGCTCGAACGCTACCCGGCCGATCCTGCTCAAGCGGTTGAAGTTCTGACGATGATTCTTCTTGTTGCGCTGGCGCCCCATCGCGTCGGCCTCGACGTGCATCACGGGACGCCGGTGCGGACGCAGCACGCTGTAGCGCGCGCAATGCCTGGTGTCGGCAGTCCAGCCCAGCGGCACGCCTGGCGGAAGATAGCGCAGGCACAGGTCGACGCCGGGAAAGTCTGCAGCCAGGCCCGCCAGCGCGGAGCGGATGAAGGCATCGCCGTCCCCCGGATCCGCAAGCCAGCATTGGTACTCCGCCTGGCGCTCGCCGGCTCCGGTGAGAACACCGTCACGTCGCCGGGCCAGGGTCAACAAACCCAGCAGTTCCCCCGTGGGGGAACGCGACAGCACGACCACCGGGAGGTAGAGGTCGCCGTAGAGCCGGTACCAGGGCAAGACAAAATCAGGATGCTGGCAGGCGGTCGCCCATGGGCAACGTTGGTACAGTGCCAGCCAGCTTGCCTGGAATGCTGGCGTCTCGGCCGCTTGCACGGCTTCGCTACCCGTCAACAATGAAAAGATCATGCCTTCCCTCCGTTCCGCACCGATACTCACATGCCGGACGCATACGCCGGCCGCCGCTGCACAAGGTTCCGCTGAGTCGATTCGATCTGCTCGATCGCGGCGAGGTACTTGGCGATGACGATGTTCTCGTCGAATTGCGCGGCCATCTTGCTGCGCCCATGCTCCCCCATCCGCAAACGGCGTTCGCGTGACAGCCCTGCCATGCGGATCATTTTCTGAGCGAGGTCCAGGGGATTCCTTGCCTCGCACAGGAAGCCGTTTTCGCCATCGTCGACCACATCCCTGCAGCCGGCCACGTCGGTGGCAATGATGGGCCGCGCCATCGCGGCAGCCTCGAGCAGAGAGTGCGGTACCCCTTCGCGGTAGGACGGAAGTACGATGCAGTCGGCTTGCGCCACGTAGGGACGCACGTCGTCGGTTCGGTCGAGATACTCGAGCGTGCCACGCTGCTCCCATGCCCGGATCCGGTCCAGGGAAAGTGCATTCGGATTAGCGCTGTCGACTGCACCCAGCAACTGGAAACGCACTCCCGGAAGGTGGCGGCGAACCAGGTCGGCGGCAGCCGCGTACTCCTCCACTCCCTTGTCCTTCAACATGCGTCCCACCAGCAGGAAGCGAAATCCGCGCTGTCCGTCGGGAGCGAGCGGCGCCGGCACGAAGTGCCGCAGGTCGATGCCCGAGCCAGGCAGGACGTCCGCGACCTGCTCGCGAGCCAAGCCAGCTTCGAGGAACAGCTTGCGGTCGTCCGCGTTCTGGAAGAACACGCGGCTCGAATACCGCAAGGAGTAGCGGTAGAGGCGCTTGACCACGCAGGTCAGGAGCGAGCGGTTGATGAAGGTCGCCCCGAGTCCGGCAATATTGTTCACGACAGGGATGGACAGGCCGTTCGCCGCGATCGAGCCATACACGTTCGGCTTGATCGTATAGCCCAGGTAGGCCAGCGGACGCACCGACTGCAGCACACGCCGGTACTTGACCAGCAGCGCAAGGTCACGGCTTGGGTTGCTGCCGTTGGCATCCATCGACAGCAGCTTGAAGCGGCAGCCGAGCTCCGCGAGCCGCGACGCATGGTCATCGCTGCGCGCCATGACCATGACGTCGTAACCACGCCCGACCAAAGCCCTCACCAGGCCGGCGCGGAAGTTGCAGACGTTCCAGGCCGTATTCACTGAAATAACGATCTTGCGGTTCATGTCGGCTCCTTAATGTACGCTCGCGGCTGTCGACCATGCGCGGCCGGCGCCTGCCCCAGGCGGACGGGAAGAGGCGGTCCGCCCCTGTCCCGCGTGCGTCCCTTCCAGCCAGGATTGGAACATCAGGACATCCCACAAGTGGTACTGCCAGTTGCGCCGTCCAGACAAGTGCTCGTTCCAGCGCAAGCGGATCGCAGCGGGATCGAAGTAGCCTTCGCGACGCAGGCGGGCCTCGTCGAGCAGGTCCGCTGCCCAGTCGCGCAGCGGTCCGCGCAGCCAGTCGCCGACCGGGATGCCAAAACCCATCTTCGGACGTTCGATGAGGGTCTTGGGAACGTAGCGGTACAACACCTGGCGCAAGGCCCATTTGCTGCAGCCGTCACGCAGCTTCATTGCCTGGGGCAGGCGCCACGCGAATTCCACCACCCGATGGTCGAGGAAAGGAACACGGGTCTCGAGCGACACGCTCATCGCCGCCCGGTCGACCTTGACCAGGATGTCGTCGGGCAGGTAGGTCAGCAGGTCGAGGGCCATCATGCGCTGGACGCCATCCAGTCCCGGCAGTGCCGGCGCATCGCCGGTGAGCACGGTGGGCGGCTCCTGGGCTCCGAGCACCAGCGCCGCGGGATCGTCCCAGTGCGACACCAGGCCGAGGTAGAGCTGGTCCAGGCTGGTGCAGGAGATGATCGCGGCGCCTTTATGGAGTTTGTCTCCGGGATGTTGGCAGCGCAGCGAACGCGGGGCGCAGCGGCCGAGACCGCGCAGCAGGCGGTCCCAGGATGCCACGGGCACACCGGTGATGGCGCCTGCCGCAAGCCGGCGCAACGGCACAGGGCTGGCGGCAATCGAATCCCAGAGCCTTGCCGCGAACTGATATCGGTTGTATCCGCAGAACAGCTCGTCACCTGCATCGCCCGAAAGCGATATCGTCACGTGCCGTCTTGCCAGGCGCGACACCAATGCCGTCGGCAGCTGGGAGGAATCGGAGAACGGTTCGTCGTACGTCTCCTGGAGCCGGGGCACCAGCTCCCTGGCTTCGGCGCCGCCGACATACAACTCGGTATGCTCGGTCCCGAGGTGATCGGCGACGGCCTTGGCATACTCCGCTTCGTTGTAGCCCTCTTCGTCGAACCCGATGGAAAACGTCTTGACCGGGCGCGCCGACTGCGCTTGCATCAGCGCCACGACGGTGGACGAATCGACTCCGCCCGACAAGAAGGCGCCGAGCGGAACATCGGCGTGCATTTGCATGCGGATGGCGTCGCGCAGCAGCACATCGAGCCGCTCGACCGCTTCTTCCGGACTGCCCTCGAACGGCTGCGACGTGCCCGCGATGGCTGCGTCGGCGGCCGACCAGTAGCGGACGAGCTGCGGCCCGGGCTGCCGCGCCGAGACCGCCAGGAGGCAGCCCGGCTGGAGCTTGGCGATGCCTTGGTAGATCGAGTACGGCGACGGGATGCAGTTGTGACGCATCTGCAGGCAAAGGGCGCCGCGATCGATCGCATGCTCGAATCGTGGGTGCGCGCGTAGCGCCGCCAGTTCCGACCCGAACAGGAAAGCCGCTTCCCTGCCCTGCCCCTGCCAGCCGTAGTACAGCGGCTTTTCCCCGATCCGGTCGCGGCCCAGTGTCAGCGTGCCCGACAAGCGGTCCCACAAGGCGAAGGCGAACATGCCGACAGCCCGTTCGATCGTTGCGCGTACGCCCCAGGCTTCGAACCCCGCCAGCAGCGTCTCCGTATCGGAATGGCCGCGCCAGGACGGCGCCGCTCCGGTCGCGGCGAGTTGCTCGCGCAGCTGGAGGTGGTTGTAGATTTCGCCGTTGAAGACCAGTACGTGCCTGCGCGTGGCCGAATGCATCGGCTGGTGGCCCGCAGGCGACAGGTCGACGATCGACAGCCTGCGGTGGCCGAGGGCTATTCCATGCTCCGGATCGCTCCAGTAGCCGGCATCGTCCGGTCCGCGATGGGACAGGCTGTCGGTCATTTGCCTGAGTATCGCTCCGCACCCATCCTCTGCAGCGAACTGGGTGGCGCCCAGAAATCCTGTTATTCCGCACATGCCAGATTCCTCCCTGCGATGACGTTGTCGTAGATCGATTCGAAGCGCCTGCGTGCGCAGTCCATGGTGAACACCGCGTGGATACGCTCGCGCGCCTGGCGTCCCATCTGTTGCCGGTAGGCCGGGCCGCCCTGCACCAGGCCGGCAACACCGCTGGCCAGCGCCTCCGGGTCGGCCTTGGGAACGATCACGCCGGTGTCGGCCATCAGGATGCCGACATCGCCGACATCGGTCGCCACGCAAGGCAAGCCCATGGCCATCGCTTCGCCAACCACATTGGGAAAGGCTTCGGTGCGCGAGGACAGGCAAAAGATATCCATGGCTGCCAGGCATACCGCAGCGTCGCTGCGCTCGCCCAGCAGTACGAAGCGCTCCTGTTGCCCGGTCGCGCGGATCCAGTGCATCAAGGCCTGGTTGTTCGGGAGCAGGTCCTTCCCGACCATCAGGAATCGCAGCCTAGGATGGTGACCGGCAAGCCTGCCGGCGGCCTGCACGAAGTTGGCATGGTCCTTGTAGAGGTTGAAGCGACCCAGGGTGCCCAGGACGATGTCGTCAGGACCGAAGCCGCACGCGGCGCGCAGGCTGTCCCGCTGCGCAATGCTGGCGCGCAGGGCCGTCAGGTCGAAGCCATTGGCCACTACCACCATCCGATCCTGGTCGTAGCCGATGATGGCATGCGAACGCCGTGCGGCTTCGGCCACGCAGACGATCGAGCGGGGGATCCAGCGGGAGAGTGCGGCGCAGGCGCGGCGCAGGGTGGCTGTCGTGGGGGCGCAGCCGCCATCGACGTCGGTCGTGCGGATACCCCAGATTACGTTGCGGTTGCCGGCCACGCGCGCGGCCAGGCCGCCCAGAAAGTCCGCGTGGTACATCCACGTTTGAACGATGTCAGGACGCAGGGTGCGGATCGTCTCGACCAGGCGCAGCATGTGCGCCAGCGGCGCACGCCGCACGTCGAGCACGACCAGCCCGATCCCTGCCTCGACAAAGCGCCTGTACATGCCGCCGCCGGGAATCAAGGACACAACCGTATGCGTGTATTCGCTGCCCTGGAACTCACGGATCAGCCGATAGAGCGCCATCTCGGCGCCGCCGACGTCGAGGCAGGTAATGACGTGCAGGATGTGGCGCCTCATGGCTGGCTCCAGGTGGTCGAAGCGATGCTTCCCAATGCCTGTGGCGGCCGGAGCTGGCTGGGGCTGGCCGCTTGCGCCGCCAGGGGTGCATCGAAATCGCCCATGCACCGGCTCTGCATTCCATAGCAATCTGCCAATCGCCGGTAGTGTCGCAGCACCTCCTCCAGCAAGGCCAGGTTCTCCTCGAGGTGGAGGCCGAAGTTGTGGGGGTGCCACCAGAGATGAAATATGCCGCCGCTCCGCGCGGCTGCCGTCATCGCCGCCTTCAGTCGAGCCAGGCGCAGGGACAGCAGGCCCTGGTATCTGGCTGAACACGGATACAGGAACATGCTCGCGGGCAGGTTCAACAGGCGCCCGTGCGCCTGTTCGCGCACCCCGGCCCGACCGCTCAGCGGCAGCAGGGAGTCGGCAAAGCGGACCGCCCGGCCAGCCAGTCCGCCCGCGACCTCATCGCCGTTCCTGTACAGCCAATGCTGCCGGTTGCCGCGATAGACCTGTACGCCGGCTGCCGGAAGCGCCGTCAGGAAGGAATCGGCAATCTGGTTGCGCGGGAAGACGATGCTGTGCAGTCCCAGCTTCAGTTGCGCGGCAAGTTCCGCGGCACAGGCCAGGTCAGCCGCGAACTGCTCGACCGTTACACCCGGTTCTCCGCAATAGAAGTGGCTATAGGTGTGCGTCGCCACCTCCTGGCCGGGCGTTTCGGCAATCCTCTGCACCAGATCCCGTGAAAAGAACAGATCCGGATGCTCCTTGACGATCGCGTCCATATGGTAGGGATTGAGGCCCACGCGAGCGTAGGTGGGCAGCGCCGATGGCCTGATCTCGCGCCACTGCCGGTAGTCGCGGCACATGATCATCCCCACAGTCGCCCAGGTCACGCGCGCACCGAATGCGCGGAACATGGATAGCAGGCGGGGTATGGCATCCCACTCTCCAAGAACGTTGCGCCCATACCCGGCCACAGTACGCTTGTCGGCGACGCCCCAGAAAAGCTCGAAATCCAGGGAGATCACTAAGGTCGAATTAGCCATGACGATCCTGCCGGAAAAGTTGAACCGCCTTCATCGCTCCACCTGCTCTTCGCGGTCCCGCGTGGCTGGCGCGGCGTGTGACCAGGCAAGCGGCAGACAGCAAGGTACGGGATTGGATTCGCGCCAGCTCACCGCCGACACGCCCCGTGTCTTGCGGCCCCGCCTGGGCGCACGTCCGGCAGACGCGCAAGCGAACGCGGCGAACCAGTACGTGGCCGAATCGAACATCTGGTGGGTAAACATCGACATGAACACGAACAGGAAGGCCATTGCCACCTGCAGTCCGGGTTCCTCGAAGAAGCGTCCGCGCAGCACGATTGCCACCATCCAGACCCACATGCCGACGCCGAGGACGCCGTATTCGGCCGCGAGCAGGAGCAACTGGTTGTGGGTGCTGCCGCGATGCGCCCAGAACTGCGTGGCGCCGGCACCCGCGCCGAACAAGGGATTCTCGAGAAACATCGACCACCCGGCCGCGAGGACGTCGGCACGCTCGCCGGCGCTGTCGTCGCCCAGGCTGAAGGTCGAGAAAAAGTCCAGACGCGCCAGGAGATTCCCCGCGGCGGCGTCGAAATCACTGCGCGACAACAGGTAACTTTCGAACGCCCCGGCGCCGGCGACGGCGATGCAAACGGCCAGCATGGCCATGGCGAATGCCGAGCGCGGCAAGGTCTTGAACAGGACCAGAATGATGCAGATCAGAAGCCAGGCCAGGATCGCCGAGCGCGAAAACGTGGCAAGCACTCCCACGCCGGTCAGCACGAACAATGTCCCCCTCCAGCGCACTGGCGTAATGGCGCAGGCGAGCAGGAACACCAGAAGCATGGCCTCTCCGGCCATGGTCGGATTGATGTACATCGCAGCTGCGCGCCCCAGCACCGCGCCCCCGGTTTCCAGCGGATACAGCCGGCCCGGCAGGATGAAATCCGCCAGGACCGCACAGGGAAGCACGAGCGCCAGCAGCACCAGTGCGCGCAGCCAGGATGCACTGGCGGCGGTATGGACGGCGAATCCCAGCACCAGCGCAAACACGGCATACTGGATGCGGATCGTGATGGCAGCCTGGCGGGCCTGCATGCCTGTATCTTCGAGCACGGCGCCGGCAAGCTGGCCGCTGCCGGGAAAGGCAGTCAGGTGGATCAGGTTCAGCACCAGGAACAGCCCGACCCATAGCGCAAAAGGCGACAGCAGGAAAGCGCCGAGGCTGCGTTGCTTCGTCAGCAGCAGCGGGAGCAGGAGCAGGAAAGCTGCAAAGTACGCGAACTTGGGCAAGAAGCCGGGCTGCAGGACATAAGCATAGATCGGCAGGTTCGCGAAGATGGCAAGGCCAACGAGTGCGAGGACCATGCTGTGGTATCCCGCCTCCAGGCCTCTGCCCTCTTCATCCGATGGGCCGCGCTGGAGTTCCCAGGAATAGTACGCGGCAGGAACCCGAGTCGGGACACTCATGCCTTGCCCCTTTCTTGCAACTGCCTGGTATCGGCGCCCGGAGGCGCCATGCGGGCGCCGGCCACTTCCCGGAACAGCGACTCCCACATGCCGACGATGCGTTCCAGCGAAAAGCGCTCCCGCGCCTCGCGGGCATGCGCCGCGAATTCGCCTCGCAGCGCTGCGTCACCCATCAGGCGATCCAGGGCGCGCGCCAGCGCATCCGCATTCTCCACGGGCACCAGGAGCCCGTCCAGGCCATGGCGGATGATGTCGCGCGGACCGGTGTCGCAGTCGAAGCTCACGGCAGGAAGCCCGTGTGCCAGCGCTTCGGCCAGCGAATTCGGGAACCCTTCAGAATGGGAGCTCATGACATACAGTTGCGCCCGTGCATACCATTCGGCCACGTTGCCCGCAATACCGGGCAGATGGATTCGAGCGGCGGCAGGGCCAGCCGCTATTGCCGCTTCCAGGGCCGGGCGCTGCGGTCCTTCTCCCAGGATGACCAAGTCCCAGTCCGGGTGGCGATCGGCCAGTTGCGCGAACACGCCAATCAGCACGTGATAATTCTTCACGGCATCGAGCCGGCCGACCGCCAGCAAGACCTTGCGTTCCGGCAGGCAGACGGCGGCAGGTGCGAGCCGCGGCAGTTGCTGGGGAAGAGGCCAGGCGACGGCATTCGGTATGACGGGCACACGCACTGCGTTCGAATGGGCCTGGATCCACCTTGCACACTCCTGCGTCAGTGCGACCACGGCGTCCAGGCGGCCATACATCCGCCGGCGCAGCGCAGCCCAGAAGCGGCTTAGTGGGAAGTGTGGCGGATAGCAGCGCTCCGACCCGACTACCGCCAGGCCGTCGATGCCGCGGCTGGCGAGTGCGAGCAGTACGTTAGGCGTACTCATCATTGCCACGGCGACCGCGGGTCGATCGGCGAGCAGTACACGGCGCAAGGCCGCGATGCGGCGCACGTTCTGGCGCAGCGCGTCGACGATCCCGGCGCTGGGGCCGGACAGGCCGAGGGCGAGACGCCTTACCCCGGGGTCGAGAACATAGAAGTCCTGGTCCGCCGCCGCCAGTGTCACGACGGTCACTTGCCAGTGGCGCTGGTTCCAGTAATTGGCCAGGGTTACAGCCACCCGTTCGGCGCCGCCGCCTTCCAGGCTGTTGGTAAATAAAATAATCTTCATGTGCGACCTCTGGAATCGACGCAGCCTCACCGCGGCCGCGCCAGGGCTAGCCTGAAAAACAGGGCATTGAGCGCATACGTGAATGTGGTTGCCAATGCAATACCGTTCAGCCCGAGGTGGGGCACCAGCAGTACGTTGCCGAGAACTTTTCCGGCGCACCCGATCAAGCCGGACCAGAACACCAGCCGGTAGCACCCCTGGCTCAGTGCATAGCTGACCAGCACCATGGTGCAAAAGTAGAAAGGCAGTTGAGGCAGGCTGAAACGCAAGACCTCGGCCACCTGCCTGGTGTCGTCGGCGCTGAACTGGCCGCGCTCGAACAGCAAGCCGACTCCCGCCGGGGCCAGCGCATGGCAAGCCAGCATGGCCGCCACCCCCGCCAGGAACATCACGCGCATCCAGGCGAACGCCACGCTTTGCAGCCGGGACCCTCCGCCGCTATCAGGGCTGGAAAATACCGGCAGCGTGGCGCGCGACACGGCAATCGCCGCCAGCGCCAGCACGAGAGACAGGACACGGTTCGCAAATCCCAGCGTCGCCACCGCCCCGGTTCCGAGCGAAACCGCATAGAACTGGTCGATGACCGTTGTAAGGCTCATGAATGCCTGGCCCAGAAGCATGATGCCGAAGCCTTCCCAGAACAAGGGCCATTGCGTCGACGACAAGGAAAACCGTGGCGCCGAGATTGCACGGCCAGCCGGGGCCAGCAGGACGCCGAGGTGCGCGCCGAGGCCTGCCAACGTGCCCCATATCAAAGGCTTGATGCCTCCGCCGGGCCAGGCCAGCACGGCGGCGCCAATCAATAGCGGCGGAATGCAGTCGTACAGGGTGTTCAGGTGACGTCCCGCGGACAACATCCATGCGGACTGCAGTGCAATCACGACACCCAGAGGGAGCATGAGACTCATTGCCGGTAGCGACTCCAGCACGAGCCGCGCGATGGCGTCGGGCAGCCCACCAAGGCCGAGCAGCAACATGCTCCTGATGCCGCTCCAGGCGAGCAGCGCCAGCGCCAGCCCGGCGATCAAGGCCACGCCCGACAGTTCGGCGCGAAAGCGCGGCAATTCCTCCGCATGGGACTGGCGCATGCGGACAGCGAGCGGCACCAGCACCGCCGTCAGCACACTCGCCCAGACGCCGAGCGGCCAGGACAGCAGGTTGTAGAGGAACTGATAGGCATCCACCTCGGCCGATAATCCATAGCGGTAAGCCACTGCCATCTCTTTCGCGGCGCTCATCAGCTTGCCGAGCAGTGCGAAGATGGCGACCGTAAGCATGCCGCGCAGAATCGCGACATGACGCGGATCGGCCATGCGCATCCGTGTCCCGAGCGTGCTCAACAAGTTCATCCGCTTCTCCTTGTCCGGATGACGATGCTGCCTAGCGCGCCGCCAGACGCTCGCTGGCGCTTCCCGTCGGGCTGGCGACGGCATGCAGGATCTCGCATAATGGCTCGGGCGCCGGTACGGACACGGGCAGCCCGGCTCTCGATTTGTTCAGCTCGCGCTTCAGGTACCAGGGCACGGTAGCCTCCAGGCCTGCGAAGATGCGGTACTCGGGGACGTAGCCCAGCTCGCGCGCTGCCTTGCCGATATCGGCTTGCGAATGACGGATGTCACCCTTGCGCAAGCCGCCATGCGTAGGATGCGTGGTCACGTCGACCCCGTATGCGCGCAGGATCGCCTTGATGTAGGCGTACAGCTGGTTCAGGCTGGTCGAGTCGTTGACCGCGACGTTGTACACCGCGCTGATGCCGGGTTGCTGTATCAGCGTCGCCAAGATATTCGCCTGGACCGCGTTCGCGATATAGCAAAAGTCGCGGCTGGTATTGCCGTCTCCGTTGATGACGACTTCACGCCCGGAGATCATCGACTCTATCCATTTCGGAATCACGGCAGCATAGGCGCCGTCCGGATCCTGGCGCTTGCCGAATACGTTGAAGTAACGCAGGCCTGCCGTGCCGAAGCCGTAGCAGCGTGCAAACGCTTCCGCATACAGCTCGTTGACGTACTTGGTCACGGCATAAGGCGACAGTGGCTTGCCGATGCAGTCCTCCACCTTCGGCAAGCCTGGATGGTTGCCGTAGGCCGCGCTTGACGCCGCGTAGACAAAGGACTTGACCCGCGCATCGCGCGCCGCAACCAGCATGTTGAGGAAGCCGGATACGTTGGTGTCATTGCTGGCCGCAGGGTCGTCGATCGAACGTGGGACCGAACCCAGCGCAGCCTGGTGCAGTACAAAGTCGACGCCTGCCACTGCTCGCCGGCAAGCCTCGGCATCGCGGATATCGCCTTCGAAGAAGCGGAAATGCTGCCATTGCGTCGGCGTCAGCTGGGCTCGTACATCGTCCAGGTTATGCCGGTGTCCTGTCGAAAAATTGTCGAGCCCGACAACCTTCTGATCGAGCTTGAGCAGGAACTCGAGCAGGTTGGAGCCGATGAAGCCCGCGCAGCCGGTCACCAACCAGGTCCTCGGATTGTCGCGCAGTTCGCCTTGCAATCTATTAAACATTTTCATGAATGGCTCTCTATATTAATAATGGCGGCTAATGAATTTCAGGCGGCGACGAGCCGTCGTTGGGGACGCAGGCCAAGGATGACGGCCGGATGCGCGCAGTGCCCCCAATGCCCGCGCACCAGGCGCATGTAAGTGGCGATGTAGGCAAGTACCTGCACTGCAACCAGCACGACGGCGCCGGCGACCGTGCCGCCGAACAGCAATGCACATAGCGTTGCAAGGGCCAGCCAGCTCGTCACGAAGCAAGCGACACCGGCATTGCACATCCAGGGATAGCGCCTGGTGCTGAGTCGGTGGCGCGCCACCCGGCGGTAGAACAGGGAGTGCAGGTGCAGCCGGTCGGGTGCGCCGGCGAGGCTGTCGCGCAGGATCTTCCGGCGATAGATACTGAACAGCACCTCGATCACCGGATAGGCATACATCGCCAGCACCTGCCATGCATTGATGCCGGGATTGCGTACGATCGCGAGCACAGCGATCTCGGCCACCCAGAATCCGAGGAAGTAGGCACCGCCATCGCCCATGAACAGGCGTCCGCCGGGGTAATTTAGCAGCAGGAATCCAATGCTTGCGCCAATGCCCGCCAGCGCCAGCTGCACCAGGGTGATGTCTCCCTCCCTCCAGCCGAGACAGGCCATTCCGGACAGAAGGACCACGACGGTCAATCCTGCCACCCCGTTGAAGCCGTCGATGATGTTGATGGCATTGCTGACCCCTGCCACGGCAAACACCGTCAACGCTATGGATACGGGTAGCAGTTCGAGCAGCCCGTCGATGCCCCAGATATCGAGCCGCGGCAGTCGTGCATCCAGCATCCAGGCGGCCAGCAAGGCACTGGCGACGATGGAACAGAAACGTGTCACTACGGACACTCTTTTAGTGAGGTCTTCGATGATTCCTGCCACGAAAGCCGGCATGGCGGCCAGCCACAATGCAATCAGGGCGACGTGTCCTCCCTCTGCACGCACCCGGGCCTCCGGATCGAAGGCGGCAAACAGGGGCACGGCAATCACCCCGACCACCAAGGCAATCCCCCCGGTCCGCGGCACGCTGCGCGTATGTACCTTTTGTATTCCCTTGAGATCCAGGTCGAACGAATAACTGCCGTGCCAGCGTTCGGTCGCGATATTCAGCACACAAACGGCGAAACTCACCAACAATGCTATCAGCAGGATTTCACTGTATTTCGCATCCAGCGTGACGGAAACCGATTCCAAATAGTGGATGACAGGTTCAGCTGCAATCATGATTTTCTCCGCCCATCCATTCTTATTGCAATTTCTAGCAAGGATCGCGCTACCAGCGTGACTCGCTTCAGTCCGCAATGTTGAATCGATCAATCCATCCGAGATCACTCATGTCTTACTCTAACAAAGTCCTTCCGAGACATAGATGGCAAAAATCGATGGATTCGAATGCTTAACAACGCGCTGGATGTATTTTTCCGATGGATTCTTTTCGTTAATCCCATGCGCGCCAATGCATATAATCATTTGAAAATCTGGAGCCCCAAAAAAAAACCCCGGGCGCGCCGGGGTTTTGACAATCATTTCGTAAACAAACAATGTAATCGCTATTCTCATGCCAGAATGGATAAGGATAAGCCTCTGAAAAAAAGGGCTTATACCAATCGGAACTGCCCGTCATAGCGTGGAAACGGTGGTCTCCTGCGTGTGCTGACAAGGGCATTCCTCAGAATCGCTGCAACCAGTCCGGCGGCCAGCCCCAGGACGCATGCCAGCGCGATCCGCGCTCGTACACCCAGACCGACCGGTTGGTAAGGAATCTCGGCACGATCCACAAGGCGTACGTCGGTCCTGCCCGGCAAGGCCAGGGCATCGAGCTTTTGACGGACGCCCAACAAGCTCGCATTGAGTTCGGCAGTAATCTGCTTGTCCCGCGTGAGGCTCGCCATTTGCTGCTCGACCGATGCCAGCGTCCGCCGCTTTGCCTGAACCCGATTCAGTTCCCGTTGAATATTCCGAATCCGTTCTTCGGCCACGAGCATTGCCGGATGTGCGGGCAAATAGCGGCTCGATAACTCCGACTTGCTGTTTTCCGCATCGGCAAGCTTATCCTGCAGTGCCACCGACTGCTGCGAAAGGATCTGTAATTCCTCGCCGGGATCGGATGTGCCGTGCATGCCGTTCAAGCGCGCGAACCGGGCGTCGAGGTTTTGCAGCCTGGCTTTCGATTCTTCCAGTTGCCGGTTATAAAAGGCCAGCACATCGCCTGTTTCACCGGATTTTTCACTGGCATGCTGGCGCAGGTATTCACTGCCGATCGCATTGAGAATGCCGCTGATTTGCTCGGGATCGGAGCCTTTCAAAGACAAGCCGATGACATTGGATTGCTTGCCGTTCTCCGAAATCACCAGGGAGCGTTGCAAGCGGTCGATGACTTGAAACCGTGGCGTACGGCTGACGATAAATTGCGCTCCCGGCTGGGCATGCAAATCGGTGACCAGGATGCCGATATCGCCATACGGCGTAGTGGCCCTCGAAAATTGCCCTACTTTTCCGGAAAATGCAATTCCAGAATCAGCTTCGGCAAGCTGAAAGCTGCCCTGGCCAGCGGCACGCAAGGTAAACGGCTTTCCAAGCAAGGCATCGGGGACCTCGAACCTGGCCACGGTGGCTTGCTCGCCGCCCCATGCGTAACCTCCGCGGCCGAACAGTCCGGGCTTCGACAACTCTGCTTTTCCACGCGAAAGAAATGCGCCAAGCAGCGGAAAGCGTTTCGGCTCTGCACTGATTTCAAGTCCCAGTGCGTCGACGACGCCCGCGAGGATCGAGCGCGACCTGAGAATTTCGACTTCGGTCGATGCAGGTACTTCGACCTGAAGGTCCGCGCCGACGGGCATACTGCGTTTGATCTGGATGAGCATGTTTGCCTGGTAAATCGGGCGCGTACTCAGCGCGTGCAGCGTGCCGAGCAGTGCTATCGCCACCGCAATTCCAAGTATCAGGCGCCAGTGAGTCAGAATGCCTTCCTGACGGACATTGGGCCCCGAATGCGCGCGATGTTCCGGGACTTTCTGGACGAGCTGCTGCAGATATGCGTTCATGATGCTTCACCTTGACGTTGAAACTTTCCGATGCCTTGTCCTCTCGCCCTGCCGCTAAAACACCCGCGCCCCCAGCCTGCGCAAGCTTGCGGCAAAACCTTCGACCAATGGATTTGTGGCAACTTCCTTTCCATGTACCAGATACAGCCTGACGATCCGGCTTGTTTCCCCCTGGAGCGGAAGGATCTGTAACAAGCCGGACTCCAGGCAGCCTTGCAGCCGGTACTTCGGTAACCAGGCGTAGGACAGCCCCTGACTCAAGGTCGTGACCGCACGGTCGAGGCTGTGCACCCTCCATGAGCGCAAGGAAGGCTGCACCTGCCTGCGCTCGTCCGCAGCGTAGTCGCTCCCCGCTACGCTTACCTGACAATAGTCCTTCAGGTCATCGGGTACCAGATCACGCTTCAGTGCGAACAAGGGATTGTCGCGGTGGGCGACAGCCACGTACTCAATACCGATCAGCTCCCTGCTGGTGAAGCCAGGGACGACGGTGGCGCTAATGGCGAGGTCGACAGCGTTCTCGCGCAGCGCACGGCCAACATGGTCGGCAGTCGCCTCCTGTATGCTCAAGCGCAGTCCGTGTGTCGACGGCTCCTGTTCACGCAGGGCGCGCATCAGTAAATCGGGAGGGAAGTCCGGGTCGACTGCAATGCGAAGCTCAGTTCCCAAGCCCTGCCGCAAGTGCTCGGCCAACTCTTCCAACTCCATGGCGCAACGAACAAGTTCACGCGAGCGGGCCAGCAACACCTTGCCGTCCTCGGTCAGCTGTGCCTTGCGTCCTCTTAGCGCCAACAGCGGTAAGCCGATCTGCTCCTGCAACTTGGCCAGAGCGTGACTGATCGACGACTGGCTGACGTGCAAACGTTCGGCGGCACCGACAAAGCCCCCGGCATCGACGACAGCATGAAACATACGCCATTGCTTCAGACTGATCCGAATGTTTCTGGCTTTCGGTGGCGTACTTGTGCCAGTCAACATCGCCTGGTATGCCCTGTCCCATCCGTTAAACGGTGCCGACAATGGATCGTTCAAATTCATTTTTCGATCCCATCAATCAAGAAGGTTCAATTGAGAGATTACATGTTCAATCCCATGCTCGATCCGAGCAACGGAACTTCCAATGCAATTTATTGCAAGCAATTCTCTCTAATAATCTTGTCTAAAAGCAGAAAACTTGATTTTATTGATCTGTCTGCTTCTGACGTTTGCGAAATATCAAACCTATGGGCGGGAAAATTTTACAACAACATAACCAAAGACAACTTGAGATCAGTCAACTTTCTTAACGACATTTAACGTTATTGCCTTCCGAAAAAGATCACGCGCTCAAAGCGCATCGGAACATCTTCATTTGGTGCAGAACGATCTCATTTTTGCAACGCGGCGGTTTCTTTAGTCGCAAAGTGCGAGTAACATTCAGTCCAGCAGTATTTACATGCATGAACTGTGAACAACTAGTTTTCTTAAAGCAATGATAAAAGTAATGATCAGCGATCCCGATCTATTCGCTCGGGAAGGTATCAAGGAAATGCTTGCAAAGCACCAAGATTTGCATGTTGTATATGAGTCGGCGGATTTATCGGAAACGGTACGTGGACTCAAGGACGTCCGGCCAGACGTGTGCATTCTTGAACTGTCTATTGCTCGACACTCTGGTTTAGGGCTTGTCCGTGCGTTGAAGAATCAAGGAAACAGCATCCCGCTGCTCGTCATGAGCCACTGTCACGAGCGGGATTTTGCATTGCGTGCAATCAGGGCTGGAGCTTCGGGCTATCTGCCCAAGGATTGCTCTGCCGAGCAACTTGTGTACGCGCTCAGGACTGCGGCTGACCGACGCCCATACGTCAGCGATACAGTCTGCGAAATGATCGTCGAGAGCCTTGTCGACATTCGTCCGAAGCGGCAACACGACAAGTTATCCGACACCGATTTCGACATTTTTTGCCTGATGGCCGAAGGCCTCAGCGCTGCTCGCATCGCCAGCATCTGCACGCTGAGCGTTGCTGTCGTTCGCGCCCGCAGAACGCGTATCATGGAGCGCATGGCACTGCACAGCGAGGCCGAGTTAGTGGAATACGCAATAAAGCGCAAGCTGATCAGTCACTCCTATCCAGTGCTCTGAGGGACTGCGGATCCTTGTCGATCCGTCGATCCGCGAGCCCGTTGAACAAGCCGTTGGCAACTGCATACTGAATGAGTTGCGAATGGGAACGAATGCCCATTTTTTCCATCAGTCGGGATTTGTGCGTGCTGACGGTCTTGATACTGATGCCGAGTCGAGTCGCGATTTCCGACACTTTGTCACCCACTGCCAAACGCTCGAAGATCTCGAATTCGCGTTGGGTAAGGGATCGGTGCGTGAAGTCTTTGCTAACCTCGCCCAGGTCTGCCGCCACCAAACGGCCGACTTCTTCATGCATATAGAGGCGTCCCGATGACACAGCCCTGATAGCTGCGGGCAGTTGATTTGCTGCACAGCCGGCATCCAGCAGGCCACGCACGCCCCCACGCAACATATTGAGTACCTGGTGCAGACTTGGCGAACGGGCAATGATAATCAGCTTGAGCGATGGATTCGCCTTTCGAAGACGCTCCAGACAATCTGTTCCACCCATATTGGTCGGATGCGCGATGACAACCAGTACATCGGCCATGAGCAGGTTTTCGTTGGACAAGATTTCTGAAGCGTGACTGACCTCCGCCATCACTCGTATGTCGTATTGCGGATGCAGGATGCGTTTCATACCTTCCCGCAACACCGTTAGACTGCTGGCTAACACGACATGGATAGTAAAGCTATCTTTCCGGCTATCATCTGTACGCATGTAAGCCCTCCACCCGTTTTCTGACCAGCAATTCGTGAACATCCATGGGCTTCCAGGTATTGCGTTACGGGGACAATTCAGGCAAAGCCTTGCTCCATTTTAATACATTGCCACCAAAGGTAATGCCTTATTCCCGATATTCGCAAATGCCTTACCACAAGAACTTTTGCGAAATCTCAAAGTTATCTTCATCAACTGCAAGTTTAAGGAAAAAAAACTTCAAATTTTTGATTCTCCTCAAACTAAAATCTTTAAATCCGAAACTTTTTTAAACATATTAATGCAGAAAGTTCCGACAACTGTAGTTTTTACGAACAGGACATTACAATTGTGCTCATCCGGCTAAGCGAGCTCGTCAGATAGCCCATCACTTTCCTCCGGCCACTCCTGCATCCTCAGCTTTCGAAGCACTCGCTGTAGATCGAGATCGAGTCGGCGGTCGTCGACGATGGGTGTAACATCTTGCGCGAGGGCGACAAGGAATGCGCTCAGCCGGGACGGGACAGGAACAGAGCAGCCGAGGCGCATACGGAGCCACATACCCTGTCGCACCGCGATCAGCAGCGCCGCCGCCACCTGCTCGGTCAGCTCCAGCACCCGCAGGCAATCGCGTGCCGCAATCGTCCCCATGCTGACCTTGTCCTGGTTGTGGCATTCGGTCGAGCGCGAGAACACCGAGGCCGGCATGGTCAGCTTGAGCGCCTCCGCCGTCCACGCCGATACGCTGATCTGCAGCGCCTTCAGCCCGTGCGAAATCGCCGCGCGCTCTCCCTGCATGCCCGACAGGTTGGCCGGCAGGCCCGCGTTGTAGCGGGTATCGACCAGCAGCGCCAGCTGGCGGTCCATCAAGTCCGCCAGGTTGGCCACCGCATTCTTCATGCCGTCCATGGCGAACGCGATGTGGCCGCCGTAGAAATGCCCGCCGTGCAGCACACGTTCGCCCTCAGGGTCGATGATGGGATTGTCGTTGGCGCTGTTCAGCTCGTTCTCGATCGTAGCGCGGAAAAAGGGCAGCGCATCGGCAAGCACGCCGATGACATGCGGCGCGCAACGGATCGAGTAGCGGTCCTGCAGGCGCTTGCCGTTGCGCTCTCCCTGTCCGGTGTAGCCAAGATCCGCGCGCAGCCAGCTTGCTACCTGCTGCATGCCCGCATGCGGCTTGACCGAGAACAGTGTCTCGTCGAAGTGGTGGGCGTTCCCGTCCAGCACGAACGAGGCCATCGCCGTGATGCGCGTCGCCAGCCGGGCCAAGTAGGCGGCGCGGTCCCAGGCCAGGCAGGCCAGACCCGTCATGACGGCGGTGCCGTTCATGAGCGCCAGGCCTTCCTTCGGGCGCAGGCGCAGCGGCACAATGCCGGCCGCGCGCAGGGCCTCCCCGGCCGGCAGCTGCACGCCGTCGCGCAGCACTTCGCGCTCGCCGCACAGCACCGCCGCCAGGTAGGACAGCGGCGTCAGGTCGCCGCTGGCGCCAACCGATCCCTCGCTCGGGATCAGGGGCACAAGGCCGGCGTCGAACAAGCGCACGATCTGCTCCAGCAGCCCGATACTCACGCCTGAATAACCCTTGCACAGCGAAGCCAGCCGCGCTGCCATGACGGCGCGGGTCTGCCCGGCATCGAGATACGCGCCCAGGCCGCAGCCGTGATACGTGTAGAGCTGGCGCGGCAGCTCGGGGACCAGGTGCAGCGGCACCGCAACCGTGCATGAGTCGCCGTAGCCGGTGGTCACGCCATAGATGACGCCCTCCTCGCGCAGCAGACGGTCGAGGAAGTCTGCGCCGCGCGCGATCCTGGCGCGAAAAGCCGGATCGCCGGACAGCACCGGTTGCGCCAAGCCATGCGCGATGGCGACGATGTCCTCGATCGCCAGCCGCCCTTCGTCGAAGCGAACGGTAGCGGCGCTCATGCGCCAGGCAGCAGCGCCCGCAGGCGTTCCGGCAGCGGCCGGGACTTCTCGGCCTTGAAGTCGATCCACACGAGCTTGGCGCCGCCTTCGGCATGCAGCGCGCCGGCCTGTCCATCCGAACCGACCAGCCGGATCTCGTGCGTGACCTCGATGCTCGAGCGGCCCGGCGGGCCGACATAGGTCCTGACTTCGATCTCGCCCGGATAGGTCAGCTGCTTGAGGAAGCTGCAGTGGGCGTTGACGATGACCGGGCCCTCGGTCGATGCGGCGGGGTCGGCCAGCGCGCCGGCCTGCTCCAGCCACGCGATGCGGGCCGATTCGATGTAGCGGAAATAAACGGTGTTATTGACGTGACCCATCGCATCCATGTCGCCCCAACGGATGGGGATCCTCATGGAATGTACGAACTGCTTGTTGCTCATTGCTTCCTTTATTGCTCGTTCTTGATTACTGCGCCGTCATGCCGTCGTCGGCCGTGATGACGGCGCCATTGATGAAATGGGCCTCGTCCGCCGCCAGCAGCAGCAGGAGCCCGTCGAGGTCTTCCGGCCTGCCGGTGCGCTTGCGGGGCAGCATGTCGATCAGCTTGCGGCCCTGTTCGGTGTCGAAATAGTCCTCGTTCATTTCGGTCGAGATGTAGCCGGGGCAGATGGCATTGACGTTGATGCCGTAGCGGCCCCACTCCACCGCCATCGCCTTGGTCATCTGCACCACGCCGGCCTTGCTCATGCAGTACACGCCGATCTGCGGCAGCACGCGCAGGCCCGCCACCGAGGCGATGTTGACGATGCGGTGCTGCTTGCGCGGGTCGCCCTTGGCGCGCTGGATCATGCGCTTGGCGGTCTGCTGCGCGACAAAAAAAGCGCCGCGCAGGTTGGTGTCCATGATGTAGTTGTAGTCTTCTTCGGTGACGTCCAGCAGGCGCTGGGTGCTCGACACGCCCGAATTGTTGACCAGGATGTCGATCGGACCGGCTTCGGTCTCGGCGTGCGCGATGGCCGACTTGATGCTGGCCAGGTCGGTCACGTCCAGGCGCACCACGTGGGCGGCGCCGCCGTCGGCCTCGATCTCGGCGCGCAGCTCCTTGAGCCGCTCGACCCGGCGCGAGGCCAGCACCACCTGCGCGCCGGCCCCGGCCAGCGCCTTGGCGAAGCGCGCGCCCAGGCCGCTCGAGGCGCCGGTGACCATGGCGATTTTTCCTTCGTAATTGACTTCGATGCCCACACGGCTCCCCTTCTTTGTCCATTGCGAAGCCATCATGATTACACAAATCATCAGTATTAGATTGCCGCATCTAATAATGTCCGTAAAATGGCGCCCAACGTTGCAATCGACAGTAAAAAAGTGCACACTCGTGCTTAAATTTTTCCTTCTTATTAAAATAATCATATGACTGAGCCAACCAACATCCTTGAACAATACGGACCGCGCGAAGCCATGGAGTACGACGTGGTCATCGTCGGCGGCGGTCCCGCGGGCCTGTCGGCGGCGATCCGCCTCAAGCAGCTGGCGGCAGAAAAGGGACAAGAGGTCTCGGTCTGCGTGCTCGAGAAAGGCGGCGAGCTGGGTGCGCACATCCTGTCCGGCGCGGTCATGGACCCGATTGCCCTGAACGAGCTGATCCCGGACTGGAAGGAAAAAGGCGCGCCGCTGAACACCGCGGTGACCGAGGACCAGGTGCTGTTCCTCACCGAGACCAAAGCGATCAAGACGCCGAACTTCATGGTCCCGAAGATGCTGACCAACCACGGCAACTACGTGATCTCGCTGGCCAATGTGACGCGCTGGCTGGGACAACAGGCGGAAGCGCTGGGCGTCGAGATCTTCCCCGGCTTCCCGGCCGCCGAAGTGCTGTACAACGAGGACGGCTCGGTCAAGGGTGTCGCCACCGGCAACATGGGTGTCAAGCGCGACGGCGAGCCGGGCGCGGACTTCCAGCTCGGCATGGAACTGCATGCCAAGTACACGCTGTTCGCGGAAGGCTCGCGCGGCCACCTGGGCAAGCAGCTGATGGCCAAGTATGACCTGAACAAGGGCAAGGACCCGCAGACCTACGGCATCGGCATCAAGGAGCTGTGGGAGATCGATCCGAGCAAGCACAAGCCGGGCCTGGTGATCCACACCGCCGGCTGGCCGCTCGACAACGACACCTACGGCGGCTCCTTCCTGTACCACCTGGAAAACAACCAGGTGGCGGTCGGCTTCGTGGTGGGCCTGGCCTACCAGAACCCCTACCTGTCGCCCTACGAGGAATTCCAGCGTTATAAGACGCACCCGTCGATCCGCCACTTCTTCGAAGGCGGCAAGCGCATCTCCTACGGCGCGCGCGCCATCACCGCGGGCGGCCTGCAATCGCTGCCGAAGACGGTGTTCCCGGGCGGCGCGCTGATCGGCTGCGACGCCGGCTTCCTGAACACCAGCCGCATCAAGGGCAGCCACGCCGCGATCAAGACCGGCATGCTGGCCGCGGAAAGCGCCTTCGCCGCGCTGGGCGAAGGCCGCCAGCACGACGAGCTGGCCTCCTATCCGGCAGCGTTCGAGAAGAGCTGGCTGCACGAGGAACTGCACGTCGCGCGCAACTTCAAGCCGTGGATGAGCAAGGGCCTGTACATCGGCACCATCATGACCGGCATCGACCAGATGGTCTTCCGCGGCAAGGCGCCGTGGACGCTGCACCACCAGCACGCCGACCATGAATGCCTGAAGCCTGCCTCGCAATTCAAGCCGATCGCGTATCCGAAACCGGACGGCAAGCTGACCTTCGATCGCCTGTCCTCGGTGTTCATCTCGAACACCAACCACGCCGAAGACCAGCCGATCCACCTGACGCTGAAGAACGCGGCCATCCCGGTGGACGTCAACCTGGCCAAGTATGCGGGCCCGGAACAGCGCTACTGCCCGGCCGGCGTGTACGAGTTCGTCAAGAACGACGATGGCAAGGACCGCCTGCAGATCAACGCCCAGAACTGCGTGCACTGCAAGACCTGCGACATCAAGGACCCGACGCAGAACATCGTCTGGGTGACGCCGGAAGGCGGCGGCGGCCCGAACTACCCGAACATGTGACCGGGATGCGGACCACGACATCGCGGCTGCGCGCCGCCGCCCTGGCCTGCGCGCTGGCCCTGCCCCTGGCCGCGCAAGCGGCCGACGAAGGCGTGAAGAGTGCCGCCCTGCTCGACCATGGCTGGTGGATCGACGCCGACATCACCTACCTGACGGCCAGCGGCCAGGACCTCAAGCTCGACGTCTATCTTCCGGCGAAGAAGAGCGACAAGCCGCTGCCCGTGGTGATGTACTTCCACGGCGGCGGCTGGGTGGCCGGCCGGCGCGAGGGCGCGGCGCTGTCCGCCATGCCCTACATGGAGATGGGTTTCGCCTTCGTGAACGTCAGCTACCGGCTGGCGAAGGTGGCGCCCGCCCCTGCCGCGGTCGAAGACACGCTGTGCGCGCTGCAGTGGATCGGGCGCAATGCGAAGAAGTACAACTTCGACCTGTCCAGGGTGGTGACCACGGGCGACTCGGCGGGCGGCCACCTGGCCCTCGCCACGGCCATGATCCCGTCCGATTCGCCGCTCACCCGCCAGTGCGCGGCCAACGAGCCCAGCTGGAGCGGACCGTACCAGAACGTGGCGCCGAAGGTGGCGGCGGTGATCAACTGGTATGGCATCACCGACGTCGCCGACATGCTGCAAGGCCCGAATGTGCGTTCCTACGCGGTGGCCTGGTTCGGCAGCATGCCCGAGTCCGAGCGCCAGGCGCTGGCGCGCGCGGTGTCGCCGCTGAGTCATGTGCGCGCGGGCGGACCGGCCGTGCTCACCATCCATGGCGACGCCGATCCGCTGGTGCCCTATGCGCATGGCCTGCGGCTGAAGGCGGCGCTCGACAAGGCGGGCGTGCGCAACGTCCTGCATACCATCAAGGGCGGCGGCCACGGCGGTTTCACGGCCGAGCAACACGTCGGCGCCTACAGTGCGGCGCACGGGTTCCTGCGCGAGCTCGGCATCGCACCCGCACAGCCCTGAGCGCCCTCTCCCCGGCATTCGGCCTAAGATGTGGCTTCCACCACATCTGACGCAAGGAGGCCACCATGCCTGAAAACAAGGATACCGGGGACAGGAGCCTGAGCGACATCCAGCTCGACGACTTCGACGTGAACCGCCAGCGCGAACGGCTGGAACGCAGCCGCCCAGATAACCTGCAATCGGACCGGCAAAAGGGTTCGCAACAGTCCGGCGAGGGAACAAAGCAGCAGGAAAAACGCTAGCCAAGCCCCTCTCATTTACTGATGACTTTGTACGGGCCGTCCTACGACGGCTCGTGCCCCATTCCGATTGTCTGCTTCCGCCGGGGAGCTATCATGGCCCCATCGACACTCAAACAAGGAGACTGGTATGGGTGAAAACAAAGGACATGGCGTCAAAGGGCCGCGCCACGACGATGACGTGGACGACCTCAGCATGAATACCGCAAGCGGCAAACCCGCCCAGGGCGGCCAGCAACAGTCCGGCAACATGCAATCGGGACAGCAGCAAGGCAGTATGCAATCCGGGCAGCAGCAGGGCAGTCGGCAGTCGGGCCAGCAGGGCGGCAGCCAGCAATCGGGACAGCAGCAACAAGGTAGTAAGCAATCGGGGCAGCAACAAGGGAGCCGCCAGTCGGGCCAGGGAGGGAGCCAGCAAAGCGGAGGGCAACACGCCTCCGGCGGCACGCCGGCACTCGATGACCTGGGTTCGCGTCAGGGTGAATCCGCCAAGGATGCATCGCAGGCCTGGAGCCAGGACAACAGCATCGACAAGCAACGCGGCAATCGTTAACCCCGGGCGCCGCTGAGCGCTCTTTACCTCGCAGTACGACGCGCACCGACAAGCCAGGCTTGCCGGTGCGCTTTACATTATGCCGTGCTGTTTCTTCAAGGCGAGAGCGTGCGAAGGGTCCTACGCCCCTTCCTCTCATACTCCGATTGCCGATGTCAGCAGGAGGATTAAGATGGTGTCTCGACAATCTTCGATAAGGAGACGAGCATGAACAAGCAGCCAAACCAGAAACAGTCGCAACCGGACAATTCGCAGAACGATCCGAGCAAGGACCTGGTGTCCGCAGCCGGCCAGGGCCAGCGCGAGGGCAACCAGCAATCCGGCGGGAAGCAATCGGGCAGCCAGCAGTCCGGCCAGCAGCAGATGGGCCAACAGGGCGGCCAGCAGCAAGGCCAGCAACAGGGCAATCAGCAGCAAGGTGGTGGCCAGCACGCTTCCGGCGGGACCCCGGCTCTGGATGACCTGGGCGGCCAGCGTCAGGGCGAAAGCGCCCAGCAAGCCGCCGACGCCTTCCAGCAGCAGGACCAGCAGCGCGGCAAGCGCTGATCGTCCACGCGCCCGCGTGCCGTCCCCTGGGGTCAGCGCGCGGCGTGCGCGCGGTTCAGGCGCCGTTCCGCGCGGCGCTGGATCGCTTCGAAGAACAGGCTCAAGGCCCAGTAGATGCAGGCCGCCGCGAGATACAGCGGCAGTGGCTGGAAAGTCACCGCGATCACTTCCTTGGTCGCGAGCATCAGTTCGGTCATGGTGATCACCGACACCAGCGAGGTGTCCTTGATCAGGCTGATGAGCGTGTTGCTCATCGAGGGCACCGCGATGCGCAGCGCCTGCGGCATGACGATGTGGTGCAGGGTCTGCCAATAGCCCAGGCCCAGGCTGAAGCTCGCGCGCCACTGCCCTTCGCTGACGGCGCGGATCGCACCGCGCAGGCTTTCCGACAGGTAGGCGCCCGCGTTCAGCGACAGCGCCAGCACCCCCGCCGTCACCGGCGTGAATTCGATGCCGACGCTCGGCAAGCCATAGTAGATGACGAAGATCTGCACCAGCAGCGGCGTGCCGCGCATGAGGCTCACGTACAGGCTGGCCGGCAGGCGCACGGCGGCCCAGGGAGCGATGCGCATCAGCGCCACCGGCAAGCCGATCGCCAGCCCGCCGATCATCGAGGCCACCGCGAACAGCAGGGTGTAGCCGGCGCCCGTCAACAGGGTCGGCGCCGCTTCGCGCAGCAGCGCGATCAGATCCACGCGACCGCCATTATTGGGCCGGGCGGCTGGCGTCGGTGCCGAACCACTTGAGCGACATCGCCTTCAGGGTGCCGTCGGCGGCCGCGTCCGCGAGGATCTTGTCGACCGCCGCCTTGAACTGCGGATTGCCCTTGCGGAAAGGGATGCCCATGCGCTCGGGCGCGCCGACCCGTGCGCCGGCCTTGATCGGCAGCTGTGAATGCTGCAGCAGGTAGGCCACCATCAGGCTGTCGTTGAGCGCCGCATCGATGCGCCCGAACGCCAGGTCCTGCAGGTTCTCGGGCGCGGCGGGATAGCTCTTCACCTCGATGCCCGGCACCGCCTTGGCCTGCTGCTCGAACACGCTGCCCTGCCCCACGCCGACCTTCTTGCCTTTCAGGTCGTTCAGGCTGGTGTAGCTGGCGCGGTCGTTCTTGCGCACGATGAGCTGCGGGAAGGAATAGGTATAGGGGCGCGAGAAATCAAAGGCCTGCTCGCGCTTGGCCGTGATGCCGACCTGGCTGACGATCACATCGTACTTGCCGGCAGCCAGGCCGGCGAGGATCGCGGCCCACTCGGTGGTGACGAATTCGGGTTTGACGCCCAGCTTGCCCGCGACCAGGCGCGCGACGTCGACGTCGTAGCCGGCCAGCTTCCCGGTCTTCGGGTCCTTGAAGTTGAAGGGCGGGTAGGTACCTTCCATCGCGATGCGCAGGGTGCCGCGCGCCTTCGCGTCCGTGAGCAGGTCGGCCGCCTGTACCGGCGCCAGGGCCGACAAGGAGGCGGCCAGCGCCAGGCCAAGTAGGGCACGGCGTGCCACGGTGGTCGAATGCTTGCCCATCAAATCCTCTCCATGCCTAGTCGAGCTGACTTTATAACCGAAAGCCGTGCCGGCGGGAAGCGCCGCGGGCCGCTCAGTATCTGCGACCGCGCGCTCCGAAGGGGTGGCCGACCACCAGGGTGGTGCTCAGCACCAGTGTGGACAGGCCGAGGATCAGCTGCACCAGCCTGTCGTCCGGGAGCACCCAGACCTGCCCGCGCGGCGGCTCGGCGCCGGTGGCCGCGACGATCAGGGGTGCGATCCAGTCGGCTTCCGGCTCGACGTCGAGGATCACCGCATCGCCGGTCGTCTGCATATACACGTTGCCGCCCTCGGCCAGGGTGAAGCAGATGCCGACGCCGGTCTCGGTCGGCTTGACCAGCTCCTGCAGGGCGCGGTTATGCTCGTCGATCCAGAGCTCGACGTCCTGCGGGGTTTCCAATGCGGTCCAGGGACGGGGGCGGAAGCGCGGCTGCGGGGTATCGGGTGGCAGGTTCATGTGATGCGGGCAAGAGCGGAACGAGCCGTATTTTACGCCAGCCGGCCGACGAGGATCAGCGACACCGGCTTGGCCGTTTCCGGATGGAGCGGTTCGCGCATCTCGACCACGCGCAGGCCGTGTTCCTCGAACAGCGCGAGCCAGCTCGAGACCGTACGGAAATACCAGGGCGCCGGATCGGTGAAGGCGCTGCTGAAACCGGCCCAGCTGCCGTCGCGCCAGCCGTCGGCATAGGGGGCGTCGCCGCAGGCCATCAGCGGGTGCACGGTCTGCACGATCAGCAGCCCGCCGGGCCGCAGGTAGGTCGGTGCGGCGCGCAGCAGCCCGCGCACGGCCTCGTCGCCGATCAGCGAAAAGTTACAGACCGCCACGTCGGCCGCCAGCTGCAATGCGCCGGCGGCGATCTCTTCGTAGCTCAGCTGGCGGAACTCGCCGCCGCCGGCCTTCCTCGCCTGCTCGACCAGGCCGGCGCTCGCGTCGACGCCCAGCATTGCTACCTCGGGCAAGGCCCTCACCAGCCAGCCTTCGCCGCAGCCGAGGTCGACGCCGGCCGCCGGCGCATACGCGCGCACGGTGTCGACGATCGCGGCGTTGGTGACCAGCACGCGCGACGCGATCTCGCCTCCCCGCACGGCGGCGGTCCAGGGATCGGTGTTGCGCGACCATGAATCGATGATGGATGCGTCGGTATGGGTAGTCATGCGGTCTCCTCGGTTGGCCGCATTATCGCCTACCGAAGAAAATACGGCATGCAAGGATGTTCATTTGACGTCGAGGGTCGCCAGGCGAACCTTGACATCCTCGCCATCGACCAGCAGCTCGCCGACCGAGATCGGCAGCGTGAAGCGCCGCCGCCCCGCACTGCCCGGGTTTACGTACAGCACGCCGCCCCGTTTGCTGCACAGCGGCTTGTGCGAGTGGCCCGACACCACCACGCGCATGCCCTCGCCAGCCGGATCGAGCGGCAATTCCTTGAGATCGTGGATCACGTAGATGGCGACCTGCCCCAGCCGCAGGATGGCGGTCTCGGGAATCTCGCGCGCCCAGGCGCCGCGGTCGTTATTGCCGCGCACGACAGTCAGCGGCGCGATCGCCGCCAGCGGCGGAAGGATCTCGGGACCGGTGATGTCCCCGGCATGGATGATGTGGTCGCTGCCCCGGAGGAAGGCGAGCGCCTCCGGGCGCAGCAAGCCGTGCGTGTCGGAAATGAGCCCGACGCGCATGCCGCTCAGGTCGAGCGCTTGCTGCCGGCCATCTTGGCCGTGGTGTAGATCGCGTACAGCGCCGCCAGGCCCACCACCACGTAGACGATACGGGTTGCCGGGCTGCCCGGGCCGAAGATGGTGGCGACCATGTCGACGTCGAACAGGCCGACCATCGCCCAGTTCAGGCCGCCGATGATCAGGAGCGCCATTGCCAGGTAGTCGAGTGCCGACATGGCGGAACGCCCATGCGCATGCAGGGAAGTGCGCCGTTCGCCCATCGTCCTGCGGTCCATGGTGGGAGTATTCATCGTTGCCATCATTGCCTCCTTGGAAAAGCAATACCGATAAACCAGGGCGGCCGCCCTGGCCGTGACAACTCATACTAGCCGAAGTTCGATGCCGAGGACGCACCGGTCGGCGCGCGTCAAGCGCGGCCGGGGGTCAGCCCTTCCAGGTTCGATTCAGTCCGGTATCGGCGTGGATCCAGCCGCCCTTCGGGCCGGCACGGTAGTAGTAGCCGACACCGCCCTGGCGGAAGCTGCGGATCAGGCCGCCGAGCACTTCCTCGCTCAGGCTGGCGATGCGGATGTCCGCCGCCTTGCCCACCATGTGCAGGGACTTGCGCGCGGCCGGGACGCCCTCCTCCACCAGGCGCTTGTTGGATGCCTCGGTGCGGTAGCCGGACAGGATCTCGAGCGGCTGGGTCATGCCGTAGCGCGCGATGAAGGCCTGGGTGCCCCACAGGATCTCGAACAGCTTGGGATCGATCGGCGCCGACGCGCGCCCGTTCACGTCGCGCAGGATGTGGCACAGTTCCTGGTAGGCGGAATCGATGATCTCGCCATCCTTCCAGTACAGCACCTTGGCGCGCTCGCCGCTTTGCGGGCGCACCAGCGACAGGGTACGCGGCTTGATCCAGAAATCGATGTCCAGCAGCTGGGCATCGAACAGGTCGGGCGGGGGTTCCAGGTCGGTCGTCTGGGCCGCGGCCGCGGCCGGGAACAGCAATGGAGAACCGAGGGTGCCCAACGCACAGAGCCGGGCACTTTGTTGCAGGAAATCTCTACGTGAAGCCATAACAAGCGAACTCAGCCAAATGAGGCGCTTACTATATCGCAAGCTTCTCCTGCACAAAAGAAGAGTTTGTCAAGTTTGTTGCGCGGACTTAATCATTGCAGTTGCAGAAACGCTTGCGGGCGGCAGCGCCCGGCCCTGTCTCGCACACGGCATCGAGCGGTTTCCACAGCAGGTCGCATTCGAGACCCCAGCAGGACTTGTCCTTGCCGGCGTTGACATAGCCCTGGCGCTCGAAGAAGGCGCTCGCGCTCGCCGGGCTGTGCAGGTGCAGTTTCTTGATGCTCCAGGCGCGCGCCTGCTCCTCGGCGGCAGCGATGAGTGCGCGGCCGATGCCGCTGCGGAGCGCCTGCGGCGACACATAGCACAGCGCCAGCTTGCCGGCCTGGGTCAGCAGGCACAGGCCCAGCAGCTCCCCGTCGCGCTCGGCGACCAGGGCGTGGTTGCTGGGGTTGGCAAACCAGGTGGCGACGTTGGCTCCGGTCTTGTTGCCGAGCCAGGCTTCCAGCACGGCCGGCCGGTCCTGGTGGTCGGCCTTGCAGCCGACCTCGATCGAGCGGCGCAGCAGGGCGCAGGCGGGGGAAGCATCACCGGGTACCGCCTTGCGAATGTCAAAACGCGTGGACATCAAACATCACTATGCATAAAAAACGATCAGACCGCGCTTGTGGCGCAATGGCTGGGCACGACTATACACCGAAAGCCCCCGACCTTGCTGTGCTCACCCATATCCGCAGCGACGCCGCGCAAGCCCGGACGCTGCCCTGCTCTGCAGTACTAAGCATATGACAAAACTATTGTTCCGTATTTTGAGCAATGTGCGGATGATGCACATTGTCACCACAAGATTCTGAAAAGCGAGAACATATGACCCTGACCTCCCCGCTCCGCCGTTTCCTCCTGGCCCTGTCGCTGGGCGCCGCGCTGCCGCTGTCGGCCAGCGCGGCCACGACCGAGCTGCTGAACGTTTCCTACGACGTGGCACGCGAGCTGTACAAGGACATCAACCCGGCCTTCATCGCGGCCTACAAGCAACAGACCGGCCAGACCGTCAGCATCAAGCAATCGCACGGCGGCTCGAGCAAGCAGGCGCGCGCCGTTGCCGACGGCCTGGAAGCCTCGGTGGTCACCATGAATCAGGCCAACGACATCGACATGCTGGCCGATCGCGGCCTGGTGGCCAAGGACTGGGCCAAGAAATTCCCGAACAATGCGGCGCCCTACTACTCGACCATGGTGTACCTGGTCCGCAAGGGCAACCCGAAGAAGATCCGCAACTGGGACGACCTGGCGCGCCCGGGCGTGCAGGTGATCATCCCGAATCCGAAGACCGCCGGCAACGGCCGCTATACCTACCTGGCGGCCTGGGGCTCGGTGCTGAAAAAGGGCGGCAACGAAGCGCAGGCGCGCGACCTGGTGGCCCGCATCTTCAAGAACGTGCCGATCCTTGATGCCGGCGGACGCGCCGCGACCACCACCTTCACCCAGCGCCAGATCGGCGACGTCCTGGTGACCTTCGAGAATGAAGTGAGCATGGTGCGCAAGGAATTCGGCGACAACTTCGAGGTGGTCTACCCGAGCAGCTCGATCCTGGCAGAATCGCCGGTGGCCGTGGTCGACAAGGTGGTCGACCGCCGCAACCAGCGCAAGGAAGCGACGGCCTACCTGAACTTCCTGTACTCGCCGGCCGGCCAGGAAATCGGCGCCAAGCACTTCCTGCGCGTGCGTTCCGATGCGGTGATGAAGAAATATGCCGCCAACTACAAGCCAATCCAGCTGTTCACGGTGGATGAGCTGTTCGGCGGCTGGCGCAAGGCCCAGGACGTCCACTTCAACGATGGCGGCGAGTTCGACAAGATCTACCAGTCGAAGTAAGCCATCCGCGACCAGGCCGGCTTGATCGGCCCGAGACGAAGCCCTGCCCTTGTGCAGGGCTTCGTCGTTACGGCGTCCGGTCCATGCCTGCACCCTGCCCAGCCGGAATATCTACCTAATCTGGCAATTGTCATGGACGCTGTGTTAAGTGGAGGGTTAAACTGCAACTAAATTCCGGTTCACAAGGCCGTTTTTGCTTGTGTGCCATAGACATGCATCATGCTTGATGCTATCTTCCAACTTCTGTAGTTGCCCTACAGCTAGATTGTTGAGTAGTCGCTCACCCACTGCCGCGTTTTCCCGCTCAACACAACCTATTCCTGCACCCGACAATGTTCAAAAAATTGTTTGCCACCGCATTGTTGTCGTTTTCGGCTGCGGCTTTCGCCGTGCCCTTCGGCTCGCAATCGGTGCTCGTGGTAGAAGATGACACCGGCAAGATTTTGCTGGAAAAGAATGCGGACCGCGTCGCGCCGATCGCGTCGCTCACCAAGCTGATGACCGCCATGGTCGTGCTCGATGCCAGGCAAGACCTGGACGAGCTGATCGAGATCGACCGCAGCGACGTCGACACCTTCAAGCACAGCAGCTCGCGGGTGCCGGTCGGCGCCCTGATCTCGCGCCGCGACGTGCTGCAGCTGGCCCTGATGTCCTCGGACAACCGCGCGGCCCATGCGCTGGCGCGCACCTATCCGGGCGGCCTGGCCGGGTTCAAGGTCGCGGTACGCCAGAAGATCGCCGCGCTGGGCATGACCCAGACCGTGATCGAGGAGCCGACCGGCCTGTCGCCGCACAACCGCTCGACCGCGGGCGACCTGGTGAAGATGGCGACGGCGTCGGCCAGGTATCCAGAGATCACGCGCATGTCGACCGAGTCGAAGGACCTGATCAACATCAACGGCCGCGAGGTCGAATACCGCAATACCAACCGCCTGGTCGGCGCCAAGGGTTGGGACATCGGCCTGTCGAAGACCGGCTACATCCAGGAAGCCGGCCGCTGCCTGATCATGAACATCAAGGCCGGCGGCAAGAACGCCACCCTGGTGCTGCTCAATGCCGGCGCCTCGTCGGCGCGCATCCTGGACGCACTGAACATCCGCCGTTTCATTAGCGGCGATGAGCCGGTGAGCATGGCCAAGGCCTCGAGCCGTGCGCCGCGCTACAAGGCTGCGTCGAGCCGCGCCCGCATCAAGGCCAGTGCCGGCGGCCCGCGCATCAAGGCGACGGCCGGCAAGGCCAAGGTCAAGGCAGTCAAGAAGCGCAGCAAGGCGAAGGTGGTGCCGAAGCGCCGCAAGAAGTAAGCGCATCGCTGCACCATGCAGACACAAAGGGGCCCACGAGGCCCCTTTTCTTGTTTCAGCGAGGATCTCAGTGGCTGCGCTGGGCCAGTTCGGGCCGGGGTGGCGGCGTGACCGTGTCCCACAAGGCGCCGCTCAGCTCCTGCACCAGGTCGTCGGTATAGGCGGCCGGCGGGGACTGCATCGCCACCACCCGCCAGGCCTTGCCGTCGACTTCGACGATGCGCAGCTGCACCCGCTCCGGCCCCTTCTTGTGCAGCCCCCTGCCGACCCAGGAATGGCGACCGCGGAATTCGGCGAAGTAGCTGTCCGCCAGTTCGAAGCGGTCGGCCAGCCGGTCGGCCAGCGCCTGGGCGTCCTGGCGCAGGGCCCGGCCGCCGCTTTCCTCGTGCGCGAACAGGACGGCGGCGTGGCCGCTTTGCTGGGTGAACAGGTGCTGCACGCTGCCGTCCGGCCCGGGGCGCACCTCGAGTTTCCATTGCGGCCCGATGCGCGCCATGCGTCCGGTGACCGGGTTGGTCCAGGCGACCGGCGGCGCTTCCAGCATGGCGCTGCTCTCGCGGCTGTCCTGGCGGTCGACGCCGTCGAGGATCAGGATGGCGCAGAACAGGCTGACGAAGGCGGTGCCGAACACGCCCTTCGCCAGCCAGCCGGTACTGCTCGCGCTGACCAGGAAATCGTCCTTGTCGTAGCTGGCCTGCACACCCTTGCGCAAGCGCAGGCCCTGGCGCGCCATGGTCACCAGGCTGATGAGCGGCAGGCCGAGCGCGAGGCCGTCGCACCAGATCTTCAGGTTACGCCGGACCAGTTCGCGGAAAGCCGGCACGTGCCCATCGGTCGTGATGAGGCGCAGTCCCAGCAGCGCCTTGCCCGGCGTGTTCCCGAGCAGCGCCTGCAGGGCCGCGTCGAGCACCAGGCCGCCGGGGATGCAGGCCAGGCCGAACAGTTTCCAGCCGAACGGGGTTTCGAGCCAGCGCAGGAAAGCCGGGGACACCTGGCCCAGGGCATAGCCCAGCACCAGGGCCACCAGCGCAGTCTCCCACCAGACGTCGAAGCTGCGGGCAAACCAGCGCGGCCAGGGCCCGGCCAGCGGGAAGGCCGGCAGGTCGTCGCAGGCGCTAGGGGGGCGCGCCACCGTGCCGGGTGCGGCACAGAACAATACCGTCTGCTGGTCGAGTGGCTGCATGGGTGCGCCAGGCGCTGTGACGCCTTGTGGTCAGGGAAAACTTCGTTAAAGGAAAAATTACACGAAAAATGCTGCCCGGTCTTTGTTCTTGTACGTGAGTAAGACCACGCAATAACGGTTGAGTTCGACGAAATGGGCCGGGTCGCGCACCATGCTTGGCCTTCGTCAAACCCGTAGTCGCGCCGTCGCGACACCGTTACCTTGCGCTCTGGCTCAGCGCGAAGTCGGCGCGATCATGCCGCGCAAGCCGCTGGTGCGGTGGGTGCGCTGCGCGATCGCCTCGAGCAGCACGGCGCCGGGGGGCGAGACCAGGGTGAACATCTCGCTGGCGCGGGTGATGCCGGTATAGACCAGCTCGCGGGTGAGGACGGCGCCGCGTTCGCGCGGCAGCGCCAGCACGGTATGGCGAAATTCCGAGCCTTGCGATTTGTGGACCGTCATGGCAAAGGCTGTCTCGACATTGCGCAGGCGGGTCGCCAGCACGCTGCGCACCGTATCGCCTTCGAGGAAGTACACGCGCAGGGCGCCGGGGCGCGCGGGATCGGGCAGCGTGAGCCCGATGTCGCCGTTGTAGACGTTGGTGGCGTAGTCGTTGCGGGTCACCATGACCGGGCGGCCCACATACCATTCGCCGTTCGGGCGCAGCAGCCCGGCCTGGGCCAGGCGCCGGGCCACCGCGTCGTTCAGGCCGGCGACACCCCACTCGCCGTCGCGCACCGCGCACAGGATGCGGAAGGACTCGAAGCGCTGCAGGACCTGGCGCACCCATTCTTCATGATTCGTGTTCAATCCGGCTTTATGGCCGGTATTCAACACGTCCAGGTAAGAACCGTAGCCGGATTGGGCCAGTTGCAGCACCTGCTGCTGCTGGGCGTTCTCGATCCAGCGCACGCCCGGTTCGCCTGCACGCAGCACCGCTTCGGCGCGCACGGCGTCGCCGGCGTTCACCGCCAGGGCCAGCTGGCCGATCGGGCCGCCGAAGCGGCGGCTGTGGCGCAGCATCACGGTCTGCTGGGCCAGCGCGCCGGCGTCGCCCAGGAATTCATCCGGCAATTCCTCGCCGCTGGCCGCGAGAACGTAATCGCAGGTGGCGTCGGTGTAGCCGCCGGCCCCGGCGTTGTGGCACAGGTCGCCGAGCACGGCGCCCGCCTCCACCGAGGCCAGCTGGTCCTTGTCGCCCAGCAGGATCAGGGTGGCGGAAGGTGGCAGCGCGTCCAGCAGCGAGGCCATCATCTCCAGGTGCACCATCGAGGCTTCGTCGACGATCAGCACGTCGACGTCGAGCGGGTTGCCGCGGTGGTGGGCAAAGGCGCGGGTGTCGGGACGCGCGCCCAGCAGGCTGTGCAGGGTGCGGGCGGCGCCCATGCGCAGCGTCAGTTCGCGCAGCGGCAGCGTCGAGCCGACCTTGTCGGCCAGCTCGTTCAGGGCCTTGTCGATCGACTGCTTCAGGCGCGCCGCCGCCTTGCCGGTCGGCGCGGCCAGGGCGATGCGCTGGCTGCCGGCTTCCGGGGCGGTGGCGAACAGCAGCGCCAGCAGGCGCGCCACGGTATAGGTCTTGCCGGTACCGGGGCCGCCGGTGATGATGGCCACTGAGCCGCGCAGGGCGATGGCGCAGGCCAGCTTCTGCCAGTCCGGGCCGTTGGTGCCACGCTGCGAGGCGAACAGCATGTCGAGCCAGCCGCGCACCGCTTCCTGGTCCACCTCGCGCTTGCGCGTCGCGCGCTCGCGCACGGCCTGGGCCACCAGCATCTCGTCGCGCCAGTAGCGGCGCAGGTAGAGGCGGTCGCCGTCCAGCACCAGCGGCTGGTCGTAGTCGAAGGCGCTGACGTCCCAGACCTGCTGGCAGCCGGAGAGACTCTGGGCCCAGCCCTGCGCGTTCTTCGGCAAGGGGCCGGCGGCGCGCGCCAGCAGCTTCCACTGCTCGTCTTCCCAGCCGAGCAGCCCTGCGGGACCTGCGGCCAGGTCGGACAGGAGCAGGCAGCTGTGGCCCTGCCCTTCCAGCTCGGACAGCACGCTCGTGGCCAGCACCAGCGCAGGCGGCGCCGCCCCCAGCGAGGCCACGAAGCGGGCAAAGGCATAGGACAGGCGGCGCAGCTCGCCGGTTTCGCTCAGGCGCGCCAGCTCGCTCCACAGCAGCGCGATGTTGGCTTCATGCTTAACCATGATGGTCCTTGTCCAGCAAAGCTTCCAGCCCGGCCAGGAGTTCCATGTCCGGGCCCAGCACGCAGCAACCGCGCGTGTCGGCGTTCGCGATCCCGCGCAGGAACAGGAACACGGCGCCGCCCAGCTGGCGGTGCGGCTCGTAGGCGCTTCCCAAGCGGCTCTTCAGGAGGCGGTGCAGCGCCAGCATGTAGATGGTGGCCTGGATGTCGTAGCGGTGCTCCGCCATGCCCAGCTCCATCGCGGCCTGGGTATAGGCGGCGTCGCCCGGCCCCAGCGCATTGGTCTTGTAGTCGAGCACCCAGTAGCGGCCGTCGTGCTCGAACACCAGGTCGGCGAAGCCCTTGAGCATCCCGTGCAGCACGCGCTCCGGCAGGACCGGACGGTCCAGGCCCTTCATGATGCGCGCGCGGCACAGGCGGTCCAGTTGCACCACGTCCAGGCGCTCGCTCGGGAACCAGAACTCCAGCTCGGGGACCGGATCACGCAAGGCACTCAAGGCCGCACCCAGCGGCGGGAGCGGGGTCGTGACCACCGCGTGCAGCCAGGCCAGGGCGTCGTCCAGGCGGTTGCCCCAGCCGGCGCGCTCGATGCGCTGGCCAAGCCTCAGCATGAATTCCGGCTCGTCGGCCCGATGAAAACCTTCCGCCGCCATCCATTCGAGCTGCTCGTGCATGAAGTTGCCCGGCACCGAGCCGCGCGGGAAGCGGTGCCAGGGCGCGTCCTCGATGCGCGGCGGCGTCACCACCTGCGGCGCCTCTTCCAGCAGGGTTTCCTCCTGGGCGCGCATCGGCGCCGGGGGCGGCGCGACGACCGCCACGGCGTGGCGCACCAGCGAGGTGAAGGAACCGATCGACCAGTCGCGCTCGAAACTGGCGTCGTAGCGTGGCGCCCCCAACAGCTCCGGGCGCACGTCCTCGCGCGCCAGCAGGGTGCGGCCCTGCGCCTCGGTGAGGTCGTGCAGCACGATGCCTTCGACGCCGCCGCGCAGGCGCTCCAGGCGCTCGCGCAGCAGTTCCGCGTCGATCTTCTCGCCGCCGCCCAGCAGGTAGCCCAGCGCCGACTCGTGCAGGCGGTTCTCATTCTTGCTGCGGCCGCTGATCGGCGCCGCGCCCAGCCACAGGTAGTGGCGCGCGCGCGTCAGCGCCACGTACAGCAGGCGCAGGTCTTCCTCCAGGCGCGCCCGGTCCACCGCCGCCAAGGACTCGTCGCCCAGCGCCAGGTCGAGCCGGCGCGTGCCGTCGATGCCGACGAACTCGAAGAAGGCGCGGTTGCGCCGGTCGGTACGGCGCGCCGTCACCGCGAACGGCAGGTAGACCAGCGGGTATTCCAGGCCTTTCGATTTGTGGACCGTGACCACCTTCACCAGCTCGGCATCGCTTTCCAGGCGCAGCACGCGCTCGTCGCCGCCTTCGCCCAGGCCTTCGACCTGCTCGGCCAGCCAGCGGATCAGGGCCTGCTCGCCTTCCAGCTGGCCGCTCGCTTCCTGCAGCAGCTCGGCCAGGTGCAGCAGGTTGGTCAGGCGCCGCTCGCCGCCCGGCTGGCGCAGCAGGCGCGCCGGCAGGCCCAGTTCGTGCACGAAGCGGCGCAGCATGGCCAGCACGCCCTGGCGCTGCCAGGCGCCATGCAGGTTCTTGAGCTGCTCGACGCGCGCTTCCCAGGCCACTTCGTCGCTCGAGAGCCGGGCCAGTTCGCCCAGCGGCAAGCCGGCGGTACGGGTGGCGAAGGCGGCGCGCGCCAGGATGCCGTCGAGTGGATTCGCCACCGCATACAGCCAGCGCAGCACGTCGGCCGCTTCCTCGCTTTCGACGACCGAATCCTTGTCCGACAGGTAGACGCTGGCCACCTTGCGCTCGACCAGCGCGCGGCGCACCGCGGCGGCTTCGCGCCGGTCGCGCACCAGGATCGCGATATCGGCAGGCATCAGGCGGCGGAAACGCTCGCCGTCCGAGAAGCCGACGCGCTCGTCGCCCAGCAAGCCGACGATGTGCTCGGCGCAGTGGTGGGCAAAATACTCGCGGTACTCTTCCTGGTTCATCGGGCCGGCGCAGCACACCGACATCGCATGCTGCGCGCCGTCGGCCCCCACCAGGCGTTCGCGGTGGCCCTTGGCCTGCACGGCCTCGAAAGGCAGCGGATTGTCCTCGCCGCGGCGGAAACGGAAGGCCCCGAGCGGGTAGCCGCCCTGCCCGTCGACGCCTTCGGCATGGCGGAACAGCTGGTTCACCGCTTCCACCAGCTCGCTGGTGGAGCGGTAGTTGACGCCCAGCTGGTAGTGGCGCCCGGTGGTGGCGCGGCGCGCCGCCAGGTAGCTGTGGATGTCGGCGCCGCGAAAGCCGTAGATCGACTGCTTCGGGTCGCCGATCAGGAACAGGCCCCGTTCCGGGTCGTTGTCCGCCACCCGGTACAGCAGATCGAAGATACGGTACTGGTCGGGCGAGGTGTCCTGGAATTCGTCGACCATCGCCACCGGGAACTGCAGCACGATGCGCTGGCGCAGCGCCTGCCCGTTCGGCCCCTCGAGCGCATCCTTGAGGCGCTCGAGCATGTCGGCGAAGCCGAACTGGCGGTTGCGCGCCTTCAGCTCGCGCATACGGGCGGCGATGTGGCTGGCGGCGTGGCGCAGCAGCGCGTGCGACAGCGGCTGCAGGCGCGCCAATGCATCCCGCAAAGGCGCGGTAAAGCCGAAGCAGGCCGGTACCTCGGCCACGAAGTCCTTGCTGAAGGCGTCCACAATGCCGTCCGGGCACAGGCGTTTCCATGCCGTCTCGTTCAAATCCGGCAGCACCCGCTCCGGGTCGATCGCCCAGGCGCGCAGGGCCTCGAACCACTTCACCAGCGAATCAGCGCGCATCTTGTTGCCGTTGAAGCACTTCGGGTTGCGTTCGCGGTGGCCGGCGATCCAGCTTTCCATCTCGTCCGCGCGCGCGGCCCAGCCTTCCTTGAGGCCGGCCAGCTCGGCGCGCAGCGCCGCCTGCACGCGCGCCACCAGGGAGCCGAGCGGCTCGGGCGCGCACTCTCCCAGCAGGTGGGTGCGCGTCACCAGCTCGCGCACGCCGCCCTTCAGGGCCTCGACATCGCGCCAAGATTCGCGCACCGACGCCAAGGCATCAGCGCCCAGCGGGTAGACATGCTGGCGCCAGTAGTCGTGTGCGGCGTCCTCGAACAGGGCGCGCTCGTCGCTGACCAGCTCTTCGTCGAACAGGCTGCCGGAGTCGAACGCGTGCTCGCGCAGCATGCGCTGGCACCAGGCGTCGATGGTAAAGATCGCCGCCTCGTCCATCGTCTCGGCGGCCAGCACCAGGCGGTGGGCGGCGACGCTGCGCTCAGCTTCCGTAGGATAGGCATCGGCCAGCTCGGCCAGATAGGGGTCATCGACGTCGAGCTGGCCGCGGAAGTACGCCGCCGCCTCGACCAGGCGCTCGCGCACCCGGTTGGCCAGCTCGCGCGTGGCGGCGCGGGTGAAGGTCATCACCAGGATCTCGCTCGGCAGCAGCGGGCGGAGGAAAGCCGCCTCGCCGCCATGGCCGAGCACCAGGCGCAGGTAGAGCGCGGCGATGGTCCAGGTCTTGCCGGTCCCGGCCGAGGCCTCGATCAGGCGCGAGCCGTGCAGCGGGAACACCAGGGGTTCGAGGTGCTGGCTCATGCCGCCTCCCCGCCCGCATCGCCGCCCAGCGGAGCGACCTGCACGCCGGTTTCCAGCCAGTCGGCCAGCGGCCCGTACAGGTCGCGCGCCACGTGCGGCCAGTCGCCGGCCGCCACCAGCGAAGCGAAGTCCGGCCACAGGCGCGCCAGGCACAGTTCCTCGACTTCGCCGGAGAGTTCGTAGCTGCCGTCATAGACCAGCCGTGGGTCGCCTTCCTGCAGCAGGGCCAGCGCGGTCTTGCAGGCCACGCCCAGCGGCCGGTCGAGGTTGGTGCGCCACAAGCTGACCAGGTCGTGCAGCGTGGCCGCGGCCTCCGTCGGATTCAGGGCCGGCATGGTGAGGATCGCATCGCGCGCCACCAGGTGGCCGGCCACCGGTGCGCCGGCCGCGCTGGCCGCCAGCTGGCGCAGCCAGGCGCCGATCAGCTTGTCGCCCCGCGGACGGCCTTCCCGGTCCAGCACCTTCGAGGACATCTGCATCAGCCAGGCGGTGTCGCTGCCATCGGAGCGCAGGCGGTCGATCCAGTCGTCCAGCACCAGGCCATCCTCCAGCCCCAGGCTCACTGCGCGCTTCGGTGCATTGTGCGGGAAACGCTCGCCCAGTTGCAGCCAGGCGGTGCGCACCGGCACCAGGCCGTCGACCAGCTCCTGCTGCCACTGGCGTCCCATCAGGCCGATCGGCAGCACGCCTTCGCGCGCCAGCCGTTCGGCGCGGCTGTTCAGGGCCGCGCGCACCTCCGCACTACTCGTCCCATCGTGCGCTTCCACCGGGCCGCTGTCGTCGAGCAGGTGGTCTTCGATGAAATAACGCTCCAGCGCGTCGAGCGAAAACGGTTCCTCGTCCTCGCCCACCACGGCGGCGTCGGCGAACACCACGCCCAGGCGGCGCCGGAAGAAGTAGCGCGCCGGCTGGCGCAGGAAAGCCGCCAGCTCGCCCAGCTTGAGCACCAGGCCGGGCTCGATCTCGTAGGGCGGCAAGGCGTCCACGCCCCCGGTCTCCTCGTCTTGTCCGTGGGCGGTGCGCCATTCGCCGGCAAAGGTCAGCAAGCCGCCGCGCTCGAAATAGCGGCGGCTGAAGGGCTGCAGCGCATGCTCCGTGGTGCGTTCGGACAGGTCGAGGTTCCAGCCGTTCTTCAGGTAGTCGCGCAGCTGGGCCACCAGCACCGAGGCCGGCTGCTCGCTGTTGTCGCGCACATTGCGGCCGACCCAGCTCACGTACAGCTTGTCGCGTGCCGACAGCAGCGCTTCCAGCATCAGGTAGCGATCATCGTCGCGGCGCGAGCGGTCGCCCGGACGCGCCATGCCCGGCAGCGCCAGCAAATCGAAGTCGGCCTGTTGGGTACGGCGCGGAAAGTCGCCGTCGTTCATGCCGAGCAGGCACACCACGCGAAATGGCACGGCGCGCATCGGCATCAGCGTGCAGAAGGTCACGCCGCCGGAGACGAACTGGTGGTTCAGGGTCGGCTGGTCGAGCTGGCTCAGCCAGGCTTCGCGCATCACGCTAAGGGGCACCGGCTCGCTGAATTCCGCGCTGTCGCAGGTCTCGAGCCAGCACTGCAGCGCTTCGTTCAGCTGCGCCAGGGTCAGGCGGTCTTTCTCGTCGCCGGCATGGAAGAAGGCAGCAAGGAGTGCGCGCGCCGCCTCGCCCCACTCGGCCGGGGTGCGCGACTGCACCAGCTCGGCGCGCCAATGCAGGAGGTTCTCGATGAACTGGGCCAGCGAGCCGGCCAGCGCGGCGTCAAGGCCGCCGACTTCGGCATAAGGTTCGATGTCGCCGAAGCTCCTGCCTGCGCCGCTCGCGTAACCGAGCAGCATGCGGCGCACGCCGAAGATCCAGGCGTTCTGCTCACCCACTGACGCCAGGCCCAGCCCGGCGCGGTGCTCGCGGTCCAGGCCCCAGCGCACGCCCGAGCCCTCGATCCAGCGGCCCAGGATCGGCAGGTCGTCGGCATCCAGGCCGAAGCGCCCGGCCACCGCCGGGACGTCGAGCAGGTCGCGCACCTCGCTCTGGCGGCAGCGCTGCTGCGGCAGGCGCAGCAGCCATTCGAGCGCCACCAGCAGCGGATTCACGCTGCGGTCGCGCACGTCGCCGATCTCGAAGGGAATGTGGCGCGGGTCGCTGCGGCGGTGCTGCTCGAACACGGCGTGGATCGCGGCCGAGAACACGTCGATGTCGGGCACCATCACCACCACGTCGCGCGGACGCAGGCTGGGGTCCTGGGCGAACCAGGACAGCAGCTGGTCGTGCAGCACCTCGACTTCGCGCTGGACGCTGTGGGTGATGTGGAATTCGATCGAGCGGTCGTCGCGCGGCGGGGCGGTCTGCGGATGCTCGTCGGGCGGCAGCAGGTCGCGCACCGCGGCCTGCGCCTGCTGCAGCAAGGTCTCGCCTGCGGATTCGTCGAACAGGTCGACCCGCAGGTTTTCGTAGCGGCTGCCTTCGCCCTGGTCGAATTCGTCGAGCATGCGCACGAAATCGCGCCCCTGGCGGCCCCAGCTCGCCAGCAGCGGGTGGCTGTGCATGTGCAGTTCCTCGACCGGCACGCTGGCGAGTTCGATGCCGCCGCGCGGCTGCTGGCGCCGGCGCGCCGCCTTGAGCAGCTCGCGCCCCTCGATGATGTCGCCCCAGTAGAAGCGGCAGGGATTGGGCACCGCGAACAGCACCTGGGTGTGGCGCGACAGCGCGGCGATGGCCTGCAGGGTCTGGTAAGGCAGGGTCGACATGCCGAACAGGATCACGCGGCGCGGCAGGCGCGACACCGGCTCGCGCCCGGATTCGATGGCGGACACGAATTGCTGGTGGATGCTGGCACGACCCGTAACGCGCTGCTCCTGGGGCAGGCTGGCGTGGATTTCGCGCCACAGGCAGGCCTGCCACTTCAGGTCGGGACCGAGCGGCAGCGGGTCGCCGACGGCGCGGCGCAGCTGGTCGCGTCCGGCTTCCCAGTCGGCCAGCCAGTCGGCGCGGTAGACCTGGTACTGGTCGTACAGGTCGGCCAGGCGCTCGGCCAGCTGCAGGCGGCGCTCGGGGCAGCCGTCGCCCAGGAATTGTTTCAGCGGCGCATAGCTGGCGTCTTCCACCAGCGCGGGCAGCAGGCGCATCAGGCGCCAGGTGAGCGGGTCCTTGTCGAAGGGCGCGCGGGTGGGCACGCGCTCGCGCCCCAGCATGCCGCGGTAGGCTTCCCACAGGAAGCGCGCCGGCAGCGCCACGCGGGTCGCGGCGCACACGCCCATTTCCTCGGCCAGCGCGATCTTGAGCCACTCGGCCACCCCGTTCGACTGCACCAGGATGGTCTCCTGCTCGAGCGGTCCCAGCGGGTGCGCGCGCAGCCAATCGAACATGGCGCTGCGCAGCAATTCCATCTGGTTGCCGTGCAAAATCAACAAGCCGGGGGTGATCGGGGAGGACATCGGAATGCTTGGGTTGCTCAAGGGGCAAAGTCTACCCGGTTTGACCGTTTCACGAAAGGCTTGGCCAGGGTTCTTAGCCTTCTAACAACGTCCAAAAAGACAGGGTCAGGCCCGGTCCCGGGCGCGCACGCCAAGGCGGCCGGCGATCTCGCGCTCGACCCGCGCCAGCTGGGCGCGCAGGCGCGCCGCCAGCGCCCTGGCCTGGGCGGGACGCCCGGCCTGCGCCTCGATCTCCTCGCACAGGGAAGCGAACGCACCGGCGCCGACCGCGCGCGCCGAGGACTTGACGCGGTGCGCCACCGCGCCCACCCTTGCCATGTCGCCGCGCTCCAGCGCCGCATCGATCTCGGCCAGCGCATCGCGCGCGCTCGACACGAACAGGAAGGCGTATTTACCCATCCGTTCGCGCTCGCCGCCGAAGCTGGCCGCCAGCGCCTCGAAATCGACCGCTCCGGCGCCGGCAACCGGTGGCGGGAGCACGTCGGGCGCCGGCGCCGTGCTGCGGCCGAGGCAGCGCGCGATGGTGGCCGCCAGCAGCTCCGGCACCACCGGCTTGCTGAGGAATTCGTCCATGCCAGCCTGCAGGCAGCGCGCCCGGTCTTCGACCCCGGCATTGGCGGTCATGGCGATCACCAGGGTGCCGGCAAGCTGCGGGTCCTGGCGGATGCGGCGCGTCGCTTCCAGCCCGTCCATGACGGGCATCTGCACGTCCATCAGGACGCAGTCGAAACGCCGGCGCCGCATCGCCTCCAGCGCCTCGATGCCGTTGCCGGCCACGCTCACCTCGGCGCCGGCCTGCTGCAGCAGCTCGCGACCGACCTGCTGGTTGAAGGCGTTGTCCTCGACCAGCAGCACCGCGCAGCCGTCCAGGCGGGCGGCGTGCGCCGCCGGCGCCGCCCCCAGCCCGGCACCGCCGGCTGCGCCCTCTTCCAGCGCCGGGTTCAGTTCCAGCCGCGCCGTGAACCAGAAGGTGCTGCCCTGCCCCGGCGTGCTGTCGACCCCGACCTCCCCATGCATCAGCTCCGCCAGCTGCTTGCTGATCACCAGGCCCAGGCCGGTGCCGCCATGGCGCCGCGTGGCCGAGGGGTCGGCCTGGTGGAAGGGCGTGAACAGGCCGGCCAGCTTGTCGGGCGCGATGCCGATGCCCTTGTCCTGCACCTCGAAGCGCACCAGGAGCTCGGGGCCGAAGGCGTGTTCGAGCCGGGCGCGCAGCAGGATGCGGCCGTGCTCGGAGAACTTGACGGCGTTGCCGGCGAAGTTCAGCAGCACCTGCTCCAGCCGCAGCGGGTCGCCGCGCAGGGGACGCATCAGCTCGGGGGCGATCTCGACGTCGAAGCCGAGTCCCTTGCTGGCGGCCGCCTGACCCAGCTGCTGCTCGACGTTGCGCATCACCCTGTCGAGCATGAAGCCGCGGGTGGCGAGTTCCAGCTTGCCCGCCTCGATCTTGGAAAAATCGAGGATGTCGTTGATGATGCCCAGCAGGTGCTGGCCCGAGTGGTAGATCTTGTCCAGGTAGCCGCGCAGCTGCGGGTCGGGGTGTGCCTGCAGCGCCAGGTGGGCCATGCCGATGATGCTGTTCATCGGGGTGCGGATCTCGTGGCTCATGTTCGACAGGAAGTCGCTCTTGGCCTGGTTGGCCGCATCGGCGCGCGCCTTGAGGTCGTGCAGCGTGGTCACGTCGGTCGAGATGCACAGCACCGCCGGCATCTCTCCTTCCGGGTACAGGGGCACGCGCACGCTCCACATCTGGCGCACGCTGCCGTCCGGCAGCGGCAGTTCGGCCTGGCAGGCGTGGCGTTCGCCGCTGTCGAGCACAGCGCGGTCGCGCTCCCATCCCTCGTCGGCGCTGTGCGCCGGCACCAGCTCGAAATCGCGCCGGCCGACGATGTCCGCCGCCTTGCGCCCGATCAGCGCCGCGCTCTTCGCATTCACGTACAGGAGGCGGCGCGCGCTGTCCTTCAGGTAAACGTAGGCGTCCAGGTTGTCGAGCACCGAATCGAGCAGCAGCCGCTGGTCGAGCGCGGCGCGGCGCGATCGGTACAGGTTGAAGAACAGCGCGAAGCCCAGCAGGCTCACTCCGAAGCCGGAGCCGAAGGCCAGCAGCGGCAGGCTGCGGTCGGCGCCCGCCGCCATGGCGGCGCGGTCGGCCGAGAAATGGGCTTTCCAGCGGGTGCCGGCGTAATCGATCGGCAGCAGGATCGTGAAGCGCCCAGCCGCTTTCGACTGGCCGCGCACGTCGGGCCCCAGCAGCAGACGGTCGCGCGCATCCAGCGCCGGCGCCGCCCCGGATATCGTGTTGCGGGCGCCCGGCCGGGTGGGCCCGGTTTCGCTGTACAGGCTGAGCGCCACCGGCTGGCTTCCTTGCGGGCCGAGCGCGCGGCGCACCAGCTCGTCGACCGAGAACGCGATGCCGATGCTGCCCATGTAGCGCGCGCGCCGCTCCTCCACCGTGGCCGGCAGCCCGCCGCCCAGGTAGAGCTGCTCGCGCATGCCAAGCGCCGTGTGTGGAACCGGGTGCTGCAGGCGCACCGGGTTGCCGGACGCACCCAGGCTCCCCTCGTCGCGCGTCCGCGCCACGACCGCGGCGATGTGGGGCTGGGCCGCGATGTCGAAGCCGACCCGGTCGTTCGGCTGCTTGGCCGGCTCGACCCAGGTGATCACGGCGTACCACGGACGGCGTCCGGCCGGCTTGATGTCGAAATCCGGGTAGCCGTTCGGATCCACGCTGCGGTCCTGCCGTACGCTCGCGATGAAAGCCTCGCGCCGGGCATCGGGCACGTAGGCGATGAAGGACACCGCCTCGATCGCCGGGAACTGTGCCGGCAGGTCGAGCGCCTTCACGTAACGGTGCAGGCGTAGACGCGTCAGCGGGCCTTCGCCGGCCGTATGCAGCGCGGCCAGGCCACGCACCACCTGGGTATACGAGACGATCGCGTTCGACACCCGTTCCTGGGCCAGCCGCGCCACGGTCTCGAAACGGCGCCGCGCGTTGTCCTCGCCCGCCCCGGCCGCGACCCGGTAGCACAGCGCGCCGACCGCGAGCGACAGCGCGAGCCCTGCTACCCAGGGGGCGGCGCTCGCGCCCTGCTGGGCCACACCGGGCGTATTCGCTGCGGAACTAGCGGTCATTGAAGAATCCATGGCTCTGGAGTGCGGGATCTGCCTGCTCGATGTTGCTAGTATAGGCAAATGCCGGCCCGGCTTGCTCAACAATATTTACTTCACCTTCAATGAATTCAGCCACGACGCCATCCGCCCACGACGATCCCTACCTCTGGCTCGAAGAGGTAGGGATCGCCCTCAAAGGCAGTAGGCATGCGGGCTTCAGGATTTTTTACTAAAATCCGTTTAATATCCCACTAAATCACTTCGCGCTGACGGTAAGCCAGCCGCCCCGCAAATCGTCGTATCGGTCGGTCATTGCAGCGTTCTTGTGCCCCAGGATCGACTGCGCGAATGCCGCCCCAAACTCTTCCCGATACAAGCGCTCTGACAAGCTCCGGATTTCGTGAAAGGTTGGTGGCGTCCGCCCATCCGAGGCCTGAATCCCCGCCTTCTCTCTGGCCCGTTGAAACGCTTCGGATAGACTGCCCGCCGCGAGCTGGTCACCTGGTTTTGCTTTCCCCATCTTCTCGACATGATGAATCATGTAACGGCTAACGATCAGGTCCCGGCATGCGGCAACTGCTTCGCCGATCGATACGCCAATCTTCGCTAGTCTGATTGCACCATCCAGTTGGAGCTTCACCTCCCCCTTTGACTTGCCCTGTGCCACGTGCAAGAAGCCATCTTTGAAGTCGGCAAATTTCATCTTGGTGATGTCATCTCGGCGCTGCGCCGTCGTCAGCGCAAGCATCATCGCGCGTTGCAGCCATGCGTTGGCCTGCGCGTGAATCTGCCAGAACTGCTCGAGCGTCAAGCGTTCGCGCTTCACTTTGTAAGTCGGCGTAAAGGTCGCGCTTACCGGGTTCTTCCCCACCTCAATGACGCCCTGCGTTTCGGCCCACCTGAACAGATCGCTGAGGCGTGTGCGCATGGCATGAGTCGCGGCGGCGCCGCTATCCTTTTCGTGCGCCTCAATGAAGCGCGCGACGTGTGCGGTCGTTATCTCGGCCATGCGGCGCGCGCCAAGGTCCGACTCCGCGGCTTTCCTCAGATATCGTACTGCATTGTCAAGCGTGGAGGCCGAGGGCTTTTTTTTCGTTTCCCACAGCTCGCGGTAGATTGGAATCCACTCCCGCAAGGTGTAATCAGACTTCCCGAGCACCCAATCGACAAGAGACGAGCGCTCACGGCCGGCGAGCGCCGCATTCGCCGCGCGAGCCTCCTGCATGGCTTTGGCCCGCTCCTTGCCCAGCCCCTTAATAGCTTTTGTCTCCGGATTCCGATAGTAGAAGTACCCGGCGGGGTTCTGGTACAAGTTGGCCGGGAGTGCTCGGTTCTTCGCTAATCTTGCTCTGCCCATTTCAGTCCACGTAGCGCGCGTCGCGCTTTACCTGCCAGGTGCGCCCGACCTTCTGCGGCTGCGGCTGAATGTGGCCGTCGCGCACCCAGCGGATCAGAGTGTTTTTGTGCGGGATCTTCGAGAACATCGAAGCGGCCCACTCCTGTAGCGTCACATAGCGCGACTGGATCGTTTGTTTCTGCATCACTTCCTCCCTTCCATATTCTCGTGCACGCACCCCGCGCAACGCGGATCCGGCGTCGTCCTGGTGTACTGGCACTCCGTCGTCATCACGTGCCGGACGTCGACATAGACTGGTACGCGCTGCGGCGCGCCGAAGCCATCGCGGAATGTCGCGCTCCATCAGGCCTGGGCCTGGTGCGTTACGGCGCCGGCGGCCGGCCGCAGCTTGTTGTGGCAGCCGTTCAGTTGCATGCCTTCTCTCCTTCTCCTGGGTGAGCAGGAGCGGCAACTTCCAACAGCGCTTCGTAGATGCGCTCGCCGTCCTGCCGGAACATCTGCCGTGGGTCCATGGCGCTTGCGACGAGCTGGCCGTCGATGGCGTTCTCGATGGCGCAAATCATGGCGTTTGTCGGCGCTTCGGGGAGCAGCACATATCCATCCGGCGCAGTCCACCCGGCTTTCTCCACCTCTCCTGATGTAGGAGTGGTGGAGACTGGAGCGCGGCGGGGGTTGTTCGCCCATGCGCGCCATGCAATTTCGGTGCGCCCGAACTTGTAGGCCGGGAAGTGCAGCAGCCCGTCGTCCGTCTTCAAGTGCTCGCCCGCCTTGTCGAGCGGAAGCCCGCCGTGCGATGTTGCCCAAGCCTCAAAAGCCTGCTGCACCTCTCCCGCAGTCGGAATGCCGGTATCGGGTGCTGGTGCAGCGCGCTCGCTGATTGCTCGCCATTCGTCCCAGAACTTGGCGCAGGTCGCCTTCCAACTATCGAAGGGCAGGTCGGCGCGCGACAGGCCATTCAGCCACGCCGCCATCCGCTGTGCCAGGCTTGCCAGATCATCGGTTGGCGCATCAGCAGGTGCTGCTGCCTTGGTGGCGGCGAGATAGAGCGGCACGTCCCATTCTTCGCCGGGCACCTTGGTTGCTACGACGGTGCTGCCGGGCATGGTGCCGTCGATGTCGCATTCGCGTACGTACAGCACCGGCTCGCCTTGTTGCTTTCGGATTACCGCCTCAAACTCGGCGCGGCTCTTGTTCAGGTCCAGGGCTTCCCCTGCGGTATTGGTGGTGTTGTCCATGTCTCAGTCCTTGCTTATGAACGCGTCGAGCGCGCGGTTTATGTCTTTCATCATTTTGAGGATGGCCGCTTGGCACGCGTCTACCTGCTCAACCAGCCATGCATGGTGCGAGTAGTCGCGCCCGCGAGCCCTCCGGTCCTGCGCGATCAGTTCGCAGGACTTGCGGAACAACTCAGCGCGCCGGGTCAGCATCGTCTCCCTCGTTGTTGTTCGTGCGCTGCGCGCGGCCCGATGCGGTGTCGGCCTTAGCCTCCAGACGGCTTTCCTCGCCGCAGTCTTCGCACCGCACGCGGCCAGCGAAGTGCTCGACGGGTGCGCCAATCATCGGCTTGTAGCGGTGCGCGCCGCCGTTGAGGCAATCGGCCTTGCGCGGGTAATAGGTGCGCTCGTACTCGACCCCGAAGATGAACGACTTGCTGCACTCGTGACACTCATGCTCATGGTCGGTCGGTTCGTAGCAGTCGTCCGGCTCGCCCAGGTCCGCTTCGCAATACGGGCATTCAAGCGTGTAGCTCATTGCTCGCCACCTTTCTCATCGCGGGTTTCCGCCGCGTCAGCGGCACGCTCGTCCCGAATGGCGCGGATGAAGATCGGTTCGCCGGTCATTTGGGATGTGCCGATGGGCTCGTCCGTTTGTCCTTTGAGGTAAGGGCAGACTTCCTCGCCGCAGACGAACAGCGGGCCGAGGTCTTCCGTCATCAACGCGCCGCCGAGCGATACCTGCCCGCAGTCGCCAAAGCAGTGCCTGGTTATCAGGGCTTCCTGAACCGAGAGGACTAGTCCGTAGAGGTTAGCCATCACGCATCCCCTTTCGCGTCAGCGGCACGTTCCATGCTCTTGAGGGCGGCACGGATGCCATCGGCAAGGCTCATCGGGGCGAGGCCGGGGCACACGCCAGCGTCGAGCAGGACTTGCCAAGCATCGCGCATCGCATCGCGGTCTGCTGGTGCAGGGGCGGCATAGAGCGGGATGTTGTAGCTTTTGGCGATCTCGCCCCAATACCCGAAGTTCACGGTTTCCATCTTGCGCTTTGACGCCGCCGTGGTGCATTCCTTCAAGTTATCGCGCATCCACGCCACTGGTTCAGCCGTTACTGGTGCGGGAGAGCTGGGCTTGGCGTAGCCGCTGTGCGCCTCGGAATCATAGTTGGTGGGGCAAGGGCGCTCGGCCAGTTCCCCGATCAGGTAGCGCATGGCGTCGGCATCGTATTGCACGCGGCCAGGGTATTCCGACACCGAGAACGTGTAGCTGTCGGTGTCGAACATCGATGCGCCTTTGCGCTTCAGGATCGCGGTGAAGTTACTCTTGCCGTTCGACTCGGGCATCGAGCCATACCACACAGTCAGTTCTGGTTGAGTGGCCGTCACTTGTGCGCCAGGAGTGGACATGCGGGCGATGTCCTTTACTGCACCTTCCAGCAGTCCCGCGAGGCTATCGCGTCCTGCATTGCGCAGGGCCAGCAGGACATCGGCGGTCACGTTTTGCAGGTACTGCACCGGGCTGCATGGCTCATCCGTCAGCCCTGCCCCTGCATCTGCTGGGGTGGCGAGAGGGGCGGCGTTGTTGTTGTCCATTATTTGCTCCCATCCGTCACGAGTTGAATTCCTGCCGCGCGCAAAAGTGCCTGCATCTGCTCCAGCTTCACATACTCTCCGGTCGGGGCTTCATACACGCCCATCACCTTCGCATAGCGATAGCGTGAGATCATCGACGCATCGACCTTGCGCGGTGTCGCCTGCTCGGTGTCTGCTGCTACTGGAGCAGCCGCGCACAGTGCGGCGTAGACCTTGTCCCAGCTACCGAACGAGACGTTGCTGCCGAGGTCAGGGTCCCACTCCACGGACATCTCTCCGCGCACCGCATCTTCCAGCGCCTCGGCCATCTTGTCGGTAAGCTCGCGAGGCATCGCCAGCCCTGCCTGTCCTGCTGCTGGTGCAGCGGAAGGAGATGCGGCGTCGTCCCACTGCAGCGGGTGGCCAGGGAGTTTGTCGGTGATGCGGCGATCTTGGGTCATGCTGCCTCCTTGTGTTCTTGGTTTGCGGGGCCGAACAGCGCGGCCACAAGCGGGTCTCGGGGAATGCCAATCTGTACTGCCTTGTGAATGCCTCGCTTTGGCGCGATCAGGCGGTCAAGCACTTCGTCTTCGCTTGGCAGGCTGGGGTCGGCGCCAAGCTCCCACAGCGCCGGCCGGATGCCCGGCGGAGTCGCAATGCGCACCTTGCGCAGCGTCTTCTGCATGTAGCGCAGGTAGCCATTGAGCGTGTTCGGCTCGGTCTTCGTTGCCTTGGCCATCTCGGGCGCGGTGCAATGCTCACGGGAAAGCATGTCGAGGATCTTGGCGACTGCAGCGGCGCGCTCCCTCTCCCATCGTTCGCGCTTCGCGGCGGCTTCTGGTTTCGCACGGGTCATGCTGGTACTCCTGCCGTCTTTTCGAACTGGACACCGCGCTCGGCGCCGAAGGCATAAATCAGCTCGATCAACTCCGAGAACTCGGCCTTGCTGTACGTCCTGGTGCGCTCGCCGAAGACGACGAAGCCGCCATCGAGGCCCGGCGCCGAGCGCTGCTTACGCAGGGATGCGGTCAACAGGTCTTTCCAGTCGTCGGCGGTCAGCTTCACGCCGTACCACACGACCTGGTCGGCCAGCTTCTGCAGCAAAGGCCACATGAGGGCGTTCTGTTCAAGGCTGCGGGTCGGCTCGCCGACGGTGACGCAGTAGCCGGCCGGCGCCGCGGCGATGCACTGGATCGCGTTCTGGCGAGCGCCGTCGTGCGCGAGGATGAACGTGCGCTTCATGGTCAGAGCGGAACGTCGTCGAGTTGAACTGCGGCGCCGCCGTTGGTCTTCTCGAAGTACGGCGCGCCATTGAGCTCGGTGTGCAGCGAGTCGAAGCCTTCCTTGATCTGCTCCAGCTTGTACGATTCCACTTCGCGCCAGGCGGTGGTCTGGAAGTGCTTCTTCAGCAGGGCGATCACCCTCTCCTTCCCGTCCTGTGACCGACCCGAAATGCCGTGCTCGGTCATCAGGTTCTGGATCTTCTCCAGGTAGATCTGGCGTTGCTCTTCGCGGTACTTCCAGTCGTGCGCACTGCCGAGCTCGGGAATGATCCCGTCGCTGTTGCGGCTGGTGTCGACGCCCAGCTGCGCGCCGCCCAGGTTCAGCAGCTCGATGTGCGGCAGGAAGTCGCGGAAGGTCGGGTTGACGAACTCGGAGCCGTCGATCACGTTGAATCGCTCCTTAAGGATGTACGCTCGGCGGATCTGCCGCTTGGTCTCAAATTCCATCTGACGCTCCATGAGCACCAGGATGGACGGCTCGTAGCCGGTCTCGGTCTCGGCCTTCATCTTCACGCCGGTCTTCTCGAGCTCCTTCTTGCCGTTCTCTTCGTTCTGGAAGAAGTCATACTCGTAGCCCATGCGGCCGCACATGATGATGTGCAGGGCTGAGTTCACGTAGACGTCGGTGAAACGGCGCCATTCGCTCTTGAGGTAGGCCCAATCCTGGAACTCCAGGCCGCGGCGACGGTTGCGCTTGCGTGCATACGACTCGGTGAATTCGGTCCAGAAGTGCGTGATCGAGTCGATCAGCAGCAGCGAGCCGTTGCGCTCCGCTTCTTGCACCGCCGGCACCAGGTCGGCGAATGCGCGGGTCTTCGCCTGCATCATCTTGATCCCGGCCTGATCGAACAGCGGCTTCACATAGTCGCTGCCGGTCTCGGTGTCGAGGAAGTACACCGGCTTGTTCGCGTACTCGATGCCACGCTCCTGCAAGTACTGAATCAGGCCAATGGCCACGTTCGCCGAGGTGTGGGTTTTGCCCGATCCCGCCAGACCCATAAAGCCAGCCTTCATGTAGGCCTGGGTATGTTCGGCTGGCTTGAAAAGACTTTTCATTACTGCTCCTGTTGAATGGTTGGCCTGCTACTCACGTCCTCAACACTCGCCATGAGGAACAAGAGGGTCAGGACTGCTAGAACTGCGGTGGCGGCGCGGCGGATCATCCCGGCAGCCCGGTGAGGATCGCGCTCACGGTGGCCGCTACCCAAAACAGAACGGCTGCGACCTTGACCTTGAGGACTCGGATTTCGTGCTCGCTCATCGCATCACCGTCAGAACAAGGGTGATCGGGCCACGCGAATACAGCGCGGTCAGCAGGGTGTCGAGCGCTTCGCTGCCGATCGCGTAGTAGAAGCGAGGGCCGGAGGGCTGGTTGACTTTGATGCGGAAGGTCATGCAGCACTCCCGGTTGGCAGAGGTCCTGCTTTGATCTGGTAGGCACGACCGCAGGTCATGCAATAGGTGCGCACCGTGCGGCCAGCAGTGCTGACTCGACGAATGGTCACGATGCGATGTTTTGCTGGGCACTTGCTGACGTCGCGGTAAGTCTTAGCGCTCATCCCTCTTCTCCTGTCGTTATTCGCCAGCCCTGCCGGCTCGGTTGTCCTGCCACACAGCGCCGCCCGTTCCCTTGAAATACCGGTTGATAGGAATTTCACAGGCGGCGCTGTGTAGGCCCTCTTGCGAGGGCGTGGTCTCACGCAGCTCGGAGACGCTGCTGCAGCTGGAACTCTTCCCATGCAGCCTCAGCGCGGCGCTCTGCGAGCGACATCGCATAGGCGCGGTCTTCCCGCTGCAGCTCCTGCTCGGCCTGCTTCGTGGCGATGTCGTTGATCAGCTCGTCCAGCACGGCGCGCAGCGCGTTCTCACCGGCCATCGTGCGGCGGATCAGGTCGGCTCGCGCCTGGTTGTCCTGCAGGTAGTCGCCGAGCGCTTCGTCGATCTCGGTCGTCAGGTTCGGAGTGCCGTGCGAGACGGCGGCGGCGATGGACTGCGCGGCCTCACGTGTCAGCTGGTCGAGGCGCTCTTCGGGGGCTAGGCGGGTCAGTTGGTCGGCCATCGTGTTCTCCAGTCGGCGGCTCGGGTGAGCTCGGTTGCGATGGAGTTAGTATAGAACCGCTATACTTCGAAAGTAAAGAAAAACTATACGTGCTAGACGAAAAAAAGCCCGCTCACTGGCGGGCTCAGGTCGTGACCTTGATTAGTGCTTTACTTCGCCGCCGGCTAGGCCGGGGCTGGCGCCTGGGGCGCTGGACTGTCACCGCAGCATTGATGCCGCTGCGTAGGCCTCCATCTGGAGGACTTAAGCCTGATGCCGAGGCAGAGCAGGAACTCAAGAAATTTTAGCTATATTCAACCCGGGCTGTCAGACGATTCGAACGGATCCGGCTGAAGCATACGATCACTAAGGTAGTAGAGCCCCCACAATGTTACGGCAACCATCTGAAACAAGAACAGAAGATAAAAGCCAAACATCACCCATGACAACACGTCAACTACAAGGCTCGCAACTACTGCCCTCGCTGGACCCGCAATCGCTTGACCATATGTTGCAAACAAACTTAGCACTATGCTGACGGCTGTCAGATACGCGAATAACAGGCAGAGAAACCGGCGCCGCGACAACTTCATCTCAATCCACGCTCCAGCAAAACGCGTTTGAATGGTTGGGGTAGGTGCGGGAATAATGCTATCCAGGGATGAGCCTCGCTGACCGAATGTAGCCACTGCAGCAAGTGCCGCTATGTAAAAGCCCGGCAGGGCTTGGACCAGGCCTTGCGCTGTAGCTACTACTCCAAATGTCGCCCAAACATTCATTCCCTCCCTGAATGGCGCAATAAGAGCAATGGTTATTGCCGTCAGGGCAAGAGGAAGATACCAGTCCACTTTTCGCTTCACCGGGTGGTGAATGAATATGTAAGCAAACGGCCTTAGAAGTTGGTAGAAGAGCATACCTGCATTCTAGATGAGTGCGAACAACCTGTCTCGGATTTCAGGAACAATTTTGTCGCATCCAGTATTCAACCTGGTTTTGAAACCAGTCAGACGCTCTTTCTTTACGAACCTGTCCTCATGAACAAGTCGAAGCGTATTTGCGTCCAGCTCAACCGTGTAAGAGCTTTTCTGAGCATCGGTGAACTTTACGCGTAATGAATCAAGCTGTTCCTTGTTCGCTCTTTTGCCAACAGATCTAAGAGCATCCCATATCGGGAAATCCTTGTCGCGTAGCGCAAGCTTGATAGTCTTGCTTTTCTCAACAGTATACTTATCCTCATCAAATACCTGATCACGTGCACGCAAATCAACCAACTCAATCCCATTAATAGTAGATTCTTCTAAGTCTGCGGTGAAATCATCCGAGGGATGTCCGACGAATGCAAACTTATATCGCGCATTTCTCACGGTGCCACTTGGGTCTTTAACTTGGAAGAACGTTTTGTTCGCCCCCTTCGCCTTCGTCACGATGAGGGCGAGAATGCTCTCAATATCTTTTGTACTGATTCCTATTGCCTCCTCCAGTACCGTCAGATATACATTTGGCTTAACCGGCTTCAGCCGAATTGCGAGGTGAGCGGACGATGCGTTGCCCTGCCTTCCTTGTTTCGCAGTTACTGAAAAATGCTTTGAAGCCGGTTCTGAAACAGCTTGATCTGCTGCCAGTTGATCAGATCGGCTGAATAGCAAAACTGCTTTGGTCTTCGCAGTATTCACTTCGAAATCAGCTATGTGCCACGTCTCCGTTTTTTCACGATTCTCGCGGAAGAATGGCTTTGCAGTATTGTATGCGTTAATCTGATTGAGGACGTCAATCAGTGGCCTCTGCGGCAGTGTCATCGTGGATCGATTTGCTCTATCCACGCAATAAGAGTCAACAATACAATCGAAATATTTAACAACTCGGCTATTACTTTTCATGGTCTTCTAGTTATTATTGGGATTTTACGCGACAGCAGTGAATCATCATCCTGCGGCAGATCGAGGTGCGGCACGCAACCACGACAACTCCGGCACTCACCCGAAAATTTCGCGGTCCGTTTCGATTTCACGGCGATGTCTTGCCATAGGCGACAGCACCTCGAACTCGTAGTCCTTGGCCACGTTGTTGATTTCTCGAGCGTGAGTCTCGATGTTTTCTAATGCGTTATTTAGCTGATCTAACTTCGCAGGTAGCATTTCGTGCTCGGAGACATGATGTCTAATCATTCTAAGATCGGATGCTATATCTGAAAGCTTGGAAAAGCATGCATATAGAAATATGACCGCGATAACTGCGCACCATTGCAATATCTCCACTGCCCACTCCTTTTGAACAACATTAACAAGTCCAAGTTACTATTAGTTGCACCCTATGCGCCCATTGCCGGCTTAACCTTCTTTATCCAGCCCTGCCGCAGCGCCCACCGCACTTCAGTACGCCAGGTGATGCGCCGGCCGGTTCTGGTCGTGTTGACCGGATCAGGCGCCCGCCTCGCCAGCTCTTCGAATGACTTGCAGTCCCAAATGATTTGCCAGAGCGCCCATTTGGCTGCATCAATCTCTTCGTTGGCTTTAAGCCGGCTCCTATTGAGGACGATATATTCGCCCTCTAACACTTCAGGTTTCGCTCTGGGCATGGTCATCATCCTGCGGCAGATCGAGGCAAGTCTCACCTCAAACCGCTGGCGGCTGTGGCGGGCCACCCTCAAGAAGTGCTACGCGCTTCTCCAGCACTTCGATGCGCTGAACAAGTTTGCTCACGTAAAATGCCACGGCGCATGCGACTATCAAGCTGATAACTGCCATCAAAATCTCCTAAATGAAGAAGTGGTGCGGCATCCAGGCGTGCCGCATTGCCTTTGATTGTCATCCTGATGCAGATCGAGGCGCAGCACAGAACTCGCGCCAGGTCTTGCTGAAATCCCTAGTCGATTCGTCGTCAAACAGCACTGTCTTGCCGTTAGCGATGAATCGCTTGAACCCAGCGTATCCGCCGAAGCTGTTTTTCCCATTCACCTCGCCGCAGTAGATGCCGGCCTGGGCGGTAAACTCATTGCGGAACTTGAGGCTGTCCGCATCCTTCGCGGCCGCTCTGATCATCGAGCGGGCGACAGTGGAGATTTCGGCTCGCGGGTAGGTGGGCTCGGCGGCCGGCGCGCTCGCATCGCCATCTGGTCGAGAGGCCATTAGCCCAACGGCCACGACCACGATCCCTATAACGGCGATCCTCATGCGAGAGGCGGGCTTCTTTGGGGCCGCGCCGCAATGCGGACAAGCATTCGCCTCGGCGCTGACGCTGTGACCACATTCATGACATGCAACCAGTGCCATATTTCCTCTACTGAATGGTCTTGCCGTTCAACGTCAATTGCTCAATCTGACCTGTCGAAACGCTACCAATGCAGCTGGCCGACATGGGTACTTTCGCGCCAAATCCATTCTGAAAGTGAAAGGATCCACGCCCCCAGGCAAAATAGAACTCGTCGCCCTTCCCGTAGTTCTTGGTATAGGGCGGCGCTTCAGCCCCGCCATACTCCGCAAGCCCAGCGATTCTCTGCTGACAGTTGAGCAGAGCTGCCGACACCTTCTGCGCGTGCTTCTTCTCTTCCGATGGCACAACCACGCGGTAGCCGATCAAGATCACTAGGACGGCGATCACGACCAGAATCGTGTAGCTGAACCACAGGCGCGCCGGGCTCATCTGACCAGTAGATGCAACCGGGGCCGGCATCGCGGAGCTGCTCGCAACCCCGCCCTTGGCCGAACCCGCCGTTCTACTCTGCATTGCAGGGCGCCGCGGCAGGCTAGCTCTACACTTGGGACACTCGCTCAAGCCGGGTGCCGAAATATATGCTTTGCAGCCGGGGCATTGAATGGCAGCCATCTCTACTCCATGCGGCATCTAAGCGTGCCGTTTCGCGCCTCGAGTCTACCTGCTGAGCTGGAGCAAAAGACTCACCAATTGTCTCGCCGGCTAAACGTGATCGCTCTCCTTGCGGACGACTCGGCCGATGATGATGCACTCGGTGCCGCCGCATCGCATCTTCTTGTACTTGTCCTGGTCTTCGTTGTCGGATGCAAGCCACCACTGCCCCATGTGCTTCACCAAGCGCTTCACGACAGCCTCGCCCTGGTAGTTGACGGCATAGACCACGCCGTTGACCAACGTCGTGTCCGCGGTGTTGATCACTACGACGTCCCCGTCATACAGGTTGGGCTTCATGCTCTCGCCCTTCACGTAGATGGCGATTAGCTTCGAAGGGTTGTAGTCGTGGCGCTCGATCCAGTTGCGACGCATACCCAGGGTTCCGCCATCGCGCCGCTCGGGCTCAGTCTGGAAGCCGGTTATGCCGGCCGACAGCCGCAGCTTCACCATTGGGATCTGCACGAAATCAGGATCGTCCTTGTCACTCGGGACGATCTTCATCGCGCCCGGCACCTGACCGGAGAGGGAGCTGAGGATGTCTTGAGGCAGGGGCTGCTTTGTGATCTTCGCGATTGCGAGCAGCTGGGGCAAGTTCGGGTTGTGCTTGCCAGTCTCCCAGTGCGAAATGTTCGCCTTGGTATGGCCGCGCTCGGTCCCTAACTCCAAGGCGAGCTGAGCGCCCAGGGCGGCGCCTGACAGGCCGGCGGTAGTCCGGGCCTCCCTTACCCAATTAGCAATCATTGTCTGAATATCCATCGACGGGAGCGTATAGGAAATCTAAACGAATAAGGTATAGAAATCCTTGACCACACAGTATAGAGTAACTATACTTGGATCAAATCCACTCCCAAAAGCCAACAAAAATGACCTCCGAAGAAGCCCTGAGTAAAGCCGCCGACATTGCCGGCTCCATGCAAGCCCTCGGTGAGCAGCTAGGTGTGACGAAGGGCGCGGTAGGCCAGTGGAAGCTGCCTGGCCGCCAAGTTCCGGCGGAGCACTGCCCCACCATCGAGCGCATCACTGGTGGCGTAGTTCGTTGCGAGGATCTTCGGCCCGACGTCGACTGGCAGGTGATCCGCAGCAGCGGGCGCCGCGCCGTTGATCGCCGTGCTGACAAGAAGTGATTTCGAAGTATCCATGACCTGAATTGTCGAGCAGACAGATTTCCAAAACATCATTCTTTTTCGAGCCAACAGCATGAACGCCAAAGACGCCTTCCACCAAACCGTACATAACGCCCCTGGCGGTTGTGCCGCTCTGGCTGTTCGCCTCGGCATGTCCCCGACCATCCTGCGCAACAAGGCGAACCCGAACAACGTCGCCAACGTCGTGACCATCGACGACATCGACCGCGTGATGGAGCTGACCGAGGACTACTCGGTCTTGCACGCCCTGGCCCAGGCTCACGGCTTCGTGTGCACCAAGCTCGACGCCGGCCAGACCAGTGACATCGCCGTGCTTGAGTCGGTTACCGACATCTGGTCGAAGCTGGGCAGCGTCGGAACCCAAGTGCACGCCGCCCTGGCCGACGGCCGCATCGACCTGCACGAGGTCAAGCACATCGAGGCCGCGATCTTCACCGCGATCCGCCCGATGATGGACTTGCTGACTCGCCTGAACGGCATGGCCGAGAAGGGCTGATCATGGACCAAATCGTCAGCCGAGCAATGATCTTCGACCGCGGCGCCGCAGCTTTCAACGTCGGCCGTCCTCGTGATTCGCACAACATGAACTGGCACTCGCCTGCCCTGCCTGACTGGCTGGCGGGGTATGACCATGCGGCCAAGGTGTGGGCGCAGGCTACCAACAAGCAGGCCATCGTCGTCATGCTGGAGGCAGCAGAGGTATGAGCCAGCTCGTATCCATCAAGGAATGGCTCGGCCATCACGGCGAGCCCATTACCCCCGAAGCCATCCAGTTCACCACCAGGCCGGCCAAGAGCTGCCGCGGCTGCCTGTTCGACGGCCAGCATTCGTCCGTGTGCGATCGCGCCTGCCAGGCTGCTGAGCGCGCGGAACTGGATCACTGCGAGCGCGGCTTTGTCTACGTCGCCAAGCAGGCGGATCCGCGCCAGGTGTCGCTGATCGAACAGGAGCATTGATCATGGCGCGCGCACGAAACATCAAGCCCGGCTTCTTCACGAACGAGGAGCTGGTCGAACTCCCCTTCTCCACTCGCCTGCTGTTCATCGGCCTGTGGACCCTGGCTGACCGCGAGGGTCGGCTTGAGGACAAGCCCAAGCGGATCAAGATGAATCTGTTCCCCGCCGACAGCGTGGACGTTGATGCGGCACTGGACGAACTGCAGGCTTCCGGCTTCCTGAAACGATATGAGGTTGATGGCGCCCGGTTTATTCAGGTGCTCGCATTCAGGAAGCATCAAAATCCGCACAGGGACGAAAAGGCTAGTCTCATCCCTGCACCGGACGGGCACGGTGCAAACACTGTGCAAGCACCGGGTAAGGATGGTGGCAATCCGGCTGATTCTCCGATTCCTGATTCTCCGAAACCTGATACCCCCAACAACAACAACACCGGCGCGAGCGCGCCCGTCGAAGTCGTCGCCCAGCCTGACGACCTTGCCAGCCCAACGGCCGCTCCGCTGCCGCCTGCTCAAGCCCTGCCTGATCCGCAAGACCCGGCCTTGGTGCTGACCCTGGCCCTGCGCCCGCTCGGCGTCTCGGCTCTGTCGACCCATCCGACCGTGATCGCCTGGGCCGACGCCGGCGTACAGGTCGAGACCTTGACCGAAGCGGTGCGCATGGCTCGCGAGCACAAGCCGACCGGCACGATCCCGCCGAACTACCTCGCGCCGATCGTCGACAAGCTGCTCAACCCCGGCGCCGCAGCCCCTGCTGGGCGGGGTTCCGCGCCGGTCAACGAAAAGTTCCACTTCTCGCACCTGGACCGCTCCGGCGACCAGGCTGCAGCGGAAGCCAGCCGACAACGCCACGGCATCACCATGCCGGGCCCTGACGAGGATCTCGAGATATGAGCGACGACAACCTGCAAACCGTTAGCGGCGCACTGTCGCCGCTTGGCTCCGATTGGGCCGCAATTGGCGCGCAATTCGGTGCGAAGCTGGCGATGGTCGCCGGCGAATGCCCGCAGCACGGCCCGGCGGAAGTCCTGACCCGCGCCGGCGCCGCCTGGAGCTGCCCGCGATGCCTCGAGATGGCGATGGCCGCCGAGACCCGTGCACTGTGGCTGCAGACCCGCGCCGCGGACTTGATGGCCACCGCGACCATCCCGGCGAAGTACGTCGGCCAGCGCTTCGTCGCCAGCACCGACGAGCAGCGCATCGTCCTGCGTACCGCGCAGCAGTACCGCGACTTCATCCTGCGTGAGCCGGCCTGGGCGGCGCTGATCCTGGTGGGCATCACCGGCACCGGCAAGACCTTGCTCGCCTGCCAGCTGGGTCAGTCGCTGATCTCCAAGGCCTCGCGCTCGGTCCGCTACATCACCGCCGCCGGCATGATCAGCGAGATTCAGGCCAGCTACGGCCGCGAGGGCAAAAGCGAGGAAGGCGAGATCATGCGCTTCGCTCAGTACGACATCCTGATCCTCGACGAGATCGACGCCATCCGGAACACGGACAACGCCAACCTCCTGCTCACCGAGATCATCAACCGCCGCTACAACGAGGCCAAGCCGGTCATCGTGATCAGCAACCAGCCGTTCGACAACCTGGCGCGCTACGTGGGCGAGCGCGTGCACAGCCGCCTGTACGAGAACGCCTTCGTGTGCGACTTCCGGTGGGCGGATCAGCGGCGCGCTGGCGTCAATCAGCCTGCGCTGCAGGTGGTGCGATGAAGCGCGACCTGATGACGCTGGAGCTCGACCTGGGCGATGAGCGGCCGGCGCCGATCCCTGCACCCGTCGCCCTGCTGATCGAGCGCGGCGCCCTGTTCGTCGTGAACCATAGCGGCGGCAAGGATTCCCAGGCGATGTACCTACTGCTGCGCCAGCATGTCCCAGCTGACCAGTTGGCGATCGTGCACGCCGACCTGGGCGCTGTCGAATGGGCTGGGGCGTATGAGCACATCCTCGCCACTACGGCCGGCGAGCCGATCCACGTCTGCCGGGCGCGCCGGACCCTGCTGGAGATGATCGAGGAACGCGGCATGTTCCCGTCACCGCAGCAGCGTCAATGCACCAGCGATCTAAAGCGGGGCCCGATTGAGCGGACGATCCGCGAAATTACCCGGGCGCGCAAGGAGGCCGGGCACCCAGCCTGGGGCCTGATTGTCAACTGCATGGGGATGCGCGCCGAGGAGTCGGCGAACCGCGCCAGGCTGGCGACGTTCAAGCTACACGCCGGGAATAGCAAGGCTGGCCGCGAGTGGTATGACTGGCTGCCCATTCACGCCTGGTCGGAGGCCGATGTGTTCGCCGCCATCGCTGCCGCCGGCCAAAAGCCGCACGTGATCTACGCCTTGGGTATGCGGCGCTTCTCATGTGTCTTTTGCATCTACGCCACCGACGAAGACCTCAAGACCGCCGCCACCCTGGCTACCACTCGCCCCGAGCTCGTCAACGACCCGGGCATCTACCGCAAGTACGCCGGCCTGGAGCGCAGCACCGGCCAGGTAATGATGATGCCGAAGAATGGCGTCCGTCGCTCGCTGGAGCAAATCACTGGAGTCGCCGCATGAACCGCTCCCCCATCGCCCGCGCCAGCACCCTCAAGCCGGGCCCGAGAACGCGCAAGTGCGCCGTCAAGGGCTGCGGTAACCGCTTCCAGCCGCGGAGCATGATGCACAAGGTCTGCGGCCCGGAATGCGCTGAAGTGCACGCGGTAGCGGAGCGGAAGCGCCTGGCCGCCAAGCTCGCCGCCGCCGACCGCGCCGAGACCAAGGCGAAGCTGGCCAAGTTCAAGCGCCGCCCTCAGTACGTCGCCGAGGCGCAAGAGGCCTTCAACGAGTACATCAGAGAGCGGGACCGGAATCAGCCCTGCATTTGCTGCGGCTCCTTCCAGGCCGCCGGCGAAGGCTCGCTCGTTGGCGGCGGCTGGGATGCCGGCCATTACATCAGCCGCGGCCACGCTTCGCACTTGCGCTTCGATGAGCGCAACGTGCACAAGCAGCGGAAGGGCTGCAACAAGCCGGGCGGCACGACCCGCGCCAAGTACCGGGCCGGCCTGGTGGGGCGCTATGGCGAGCAGTACGTCGCCGAGCTGGAAGCGCTCGAGTACGCGCCGCCGAGCCGGGATCTGACGATTGCAGAGCTGGTGCGGATCAAAGAGACCTATCGCGCGAAGCTGCGCGAACTGAAGAGGGAGGCGGCGTGAACTCCTTGTATGGAATGCCGGTGATCGTGAACCCGATGCTTGACGATGTGCCCAAGATGCGCCTGAGCGAGAGTGTGCGTCAGATCGTGACGCCCGAGTTCGCCGCCTCGGTCGATCGCTGGATGCTCGACTTCTTCGGTGCTGAGAATCGAGTGCTGGTCCTACAGGGGCAAACTTTCGTCGTTGGGCCAAAGACGCTGGCTGCACTCAGACTGCAAGGGAAGTTCCTGCCATGACGAACAGCGAACGACTTCATGCCTGGATCGGCGAGCACATGCCCGAGATCGCTCAGGATTTGGCCTGCAGGAACCCGGCCCTGTTCCGCGCTCGCCTCAACGCCCTCACCGGCGCCCAGGTATGCAGCTGCGACACGATAGAAGACGGAAGCGCCCGGTTCCTCGCGGCGCTTCGAGATTTGACAGGAGAGCTATGACCGAACGCCGCGCAACGATTACCCTGAGCTGGCGCCCGGGCATGCCCACGCGCCGGGAAGACGACTACCGCGAGGTGACCCATTTCCAGCCGGTGAATTGCCCTCGCCCTGCGTCGGCTGTGCAAGAGCAGCGCGCCATCGAGTCGCGCCTGATCAACTGGAGCCGCTGGACGACTGCCCCAATGCACAGCCGCGTCGCCTCCAGCCAGACCGGGGCCATATGCGACCGACTGCGCCGCGCTGCCCTGGGTGATCAGGACAGCAGCGACGAGCGCCGCAAGATCGACGAGAACGATGCGCTGCTGATCGAGCGGAACCTCTGGAAGCTGCGCGGCACCCAGCGGTCCCTGCTGCGCATGCACTACGTGAACAACTGGCGGTGGCCGGTCATCTTGCGCATGCTCAGGCAGAAGGTGCGGAAGGCGCACTTCGATATCCTGTTGGCCAACGCGCAGGAGGCGATAGAATATGAGATCGACAATACCAAGAGGGCAAGATGATCAGTCAAAAGCCGGTGCCAAATGACACGGTGCGCCATTACCTGCAGCGCGCAGCGGAAGCGGGCGGGATTCAGGTGAAGTGGGATCAGGAGAACGGGTTCACCCGCTACGATAACAACGCCAGGTGGAATCCTTGGGACGACAACGGCGACGCGCTCGACCTGGCCGAAAAGATGATGATGACGTTCTCGCTTGAGCCCTCCCGCGTGGCCGTGCACTGGGGTCTTTACGGCGAAGAGGAGAACACGCAGGATACGTACGCGACCCTGCGTCGGCTCATCGTGCGTGTTGCAGCCGAGTCAGGAGCCGCCTAAAGCGCTCCAAATTTCTTGACAACAGGAAAACTCAGCGGTACATTCCTAGTCACAACTTAATTCCGTCTAGAAAGACGTGCGGCGGTTCCCTGAAGGGAGCCCGCGGCTTCTCTAGAGTAAAGCCCGCGCCGAAAGGTCAGCGGGCTTTTTGCTTATTACTGCGGCTTGCGACGACGCAGGCCGGCGACACCCAGGGCGCCGATCGCTAGCAGGGCGAAGCTGCCTGGCTCGGGAACGCGACCTGGGCCAATATAGGTTGGCACAGTGCGATAGACCCCCTCGGTGTACCCGCCCATTGAATCGAGATAAGCAATCAGGTCTTTGCTAATCTCGCCTCTTGATGCGGTACCGTAGTGGATCCCGGAAAAGTTTCTGAATCTGCAACCGGTCTCGTCCCAGCACATATAAATCGAATTCTCGTAGGTCGCCATGTAGTTGAAGCTCCCTCCGGTGCCTCGCGAGAAAGTGACGCGCAGGTCGGTGAACTGATCACTGCCGAAGTCGCTGGTCACAGAGAAATTCGTTGGTCCATTCTGCTTAAAATATGTGGTCGTAGCTGCGATTATGGTGCTGCCCTCCCCTTGCTGCGCAGGATACAGGCCTTGTAGGAAGGGGAAGAATGGATTCGGCACATCCTGCCTTATCTGAAAGTCGGCGATGGATTGGTCGTCCTCGTGCATGACAATGAAGCCTGACACGGGACCGCCTAGATTAAACTGGACATAACCAGCTGAGGCATTAGCCGAGAGCAGAGCTGCTGCTGCAAGAGCGATTAGTTTTTTCATGTCTATCCCTAAATATAAGTTGGATGCCAGCTGCTAGAGCAATCAGCGTGCCAGCAAGTAATATTCCTGCAAAATCATAGGGATGGGCACAGGCCAAGTGCGCGCCACGTTGCCCATGTAAAGGCTGCCGACGCTTTTCTATGCGCGCCGCATTACACCTTATCGTATTGCTAATTAGTTAGCTCCCCAGTTACAATCGAAGCTCGACCAGTGGTGTTGGCATAGCTGGTCGTTTAGCCGCCACGCAGGCCCCTGCGCTGGCGGCTTTTTACTGCAGTGTCTCCAATGCTGACGATCAATCAGCATCTTCGCCCCGGCTCGCAACAGCTGGGGCTTTTTTATTCTGAGGTCTGCCATGAGCGTCGAAGCGGAAGTGCTGTGGCTGCGCATCTTGGTGCAGGTATGCCGCGAGCAGTCAATCATCGACGCCAAGCCATGAGCCCCGAGGCTGAGGTTTATCGGGGCGTCATTGTCCGCGCTGTCACCGGCATGCGCCCGGCGATGATCGCCACGGTGGATGACGCGACCCGGCTTGAGTCGCTGTGCGAGCAGCTGGCCAGGGCTGAGCGGATCGGCGAGATGCTTCAGGACCAGGGATTCAACCCTTGCCGCCTTCCGATTGATGAGGCGGTGAAGCTGCTGCTGGAGAAGCCATGAAGCTCACCACCCTCAAGTCCCGGCTGCAGACCGTCGGCCCGCGCCTGTCCGCCCTGCCCGTTGCTACCGGTACCGTAGAGCGTAAGCGAGGCGCTGGGCGGGCGCCGAATTTTCTTTTTTTCTCTACCGTTGGACAGTAAACTTTTACTGTTGAGTGACGGCTCTCGTCACGAGTCAGTGAGGGTGAAATGAGCAAAGCAGATGACCAAGGCCGCAAGGTTTGCGTTGATTGCGGTGTCGAGAAGGACATTTCCGAGTTCGGCATTCATTCACCCGGGTTTCGACGGGCAAACTGCAAAGTGTGTCGTCGGGCGGCTGGCGTTCAATTCCACAAGAAGAACAAGGACGAGATCAACGCCAAAAAGAGAGAGGCTCGAGCTGCAAACGTCGAGTATCACCGGGAGCGCAATAAGCAGTGGTACTACGACAATCACGAGAAGGCAAAAGCAAAGCGCGCAGAGTGGCGGGCTGCGAACCCGGAGCGTATGCGCGCTGCTACTGCTGCATGGCGGGCGAAGCATCCAGATAGGCAGAAGGCCGCCGAGGAGGCATGGCGAGCGGCCAATCCTTGGTTCACGCGGTCCTCATTGATCCGCAGGCGCGCACAGCTGGCGGTTAGCAAGGGAAGGCTTTCTCGAGACATCGTCCAAAGACTCCTTGCCTTGCAGCGTGGTCGTTGCGCGTGTTGTGGTGAGAGTCTTGGTGATGAGTACCATTTAGATCACATAATGCCTCTCGCTCTAGGCGGGGCCAATATTGACGCCAACATGCAGCTCTTGCGGGCAATCTGCAACCTGCGCAAGGGTGCAAAGCATCCGGTTGAATACATGCAGGACAAGGGCTTCTTGCTATAGCAGCACAATAGCCCGAAACCTGTGAAACAAGGGAGTCGGGATGGCTTGGGGCACAAAGAGCCGACACGAGCGCGGCTACGACAGTGCCTGGGTCAAGGTGCGCAACGAGGTGATGAAGCGCGACTGCGGTCTATGTCAGACCTGCCAGCGCGCCGGCCGCACCTCGCTCGCTCACGCTGTTGACCACATCGTAAGCAAGGCCAAGGCTGCAGCCCTTCAGTGGCCCCGCGCCAAGACCGATCACCCATCCAATTTGGAAGCGATCTGCAACCCCTGTCACCTCGTCAAAACGGAGGCTGAGCAGGGGAAGCGGAGGCGGTCGACCGTGGCAATTGGCCCGGACGGCTGGCCTGTCTCGCTCGACTTACGGAATGAAGACGTTATCCCGATGATACTTGAGGAATGCGAGACGCTGCTGGGATAACAATGCTTGGTTTAGCCCTGCAACTGGGTTTCCAGCTGCGTTAGTTAGTCCCAGAGATGCACCCACGGTCTTTGGCAACAAACTAGAAATTCGCATTGCACCAGTAGTTTCAAAAGAAATGAGACCGCGGTCGAAAAGCACATCCACGTGGGCACTCAAAGCGATTCCGTTGTCTGGAGTAAGTCTCTCAGCATTGGTTGAGACGGCCCAAGGTTTTATGTGAGAAGCACGAAGCAAGGCAGGGAATGCGATATTCAAAACGCCACATGTGTCCCCACACGCGGCAAGAACGTTTTGTCGGAATTGCTGTTGACCTATACGAATCTGGACTAAGGCCGCCGCAGATGTAGCGGGTGGCACTACAGCACCCGCTGTATTCAAGTATGGTGCAACAACTCCAGTGGATGGGTTGAAGCCCAGCTCTGCCAGTAATGCGTTGCCTGCCTGATCTGAAATCGCGCAAGCGTATGTATAAGAAGTTGTACCTGCAGTCGTTATCAGCTTAGGAATCGCTGAAGCTAGGGCTGAGCTGATAACTGGATTCGAATAAAGGTGGGCTGCGGTACGTGGGCATGGGGCAGGAAAATATTCAGCTGTAGCACAGTAGCCTGTGGTTGCCCAGCCTCCAGTGTGGGTGCCAGGCTTAGGAGCGTTGTTCACAGCGGCAGTCTTTACGATCGCTATGTAATCGATCTTGCTGGGTCCTTTGCAGATAACGATGTCACCTGGCTTAAACAACCCAACGTTAGTGTGATGCTTGAAGGTGGGAGTAGATCCACTCGGCGCCCAGAAGAATCCTCCTGCTCTCTCTGCTGCTGCACTGCTGCCTTGATTGACCCAGTAAAACGCCATTGCATAGCTCCTGTTGACATGCCAAATAGTTAAACGGAAAACGTGATCAGCATTGCAGTTTAGCTGAGGGCCAACTAAGAGAAATGCGCGAATTATCACTATGGTGCCGCCTGTGCTACCTCATCCGCCTGCAACTATGCGATCGGCTGAGCGACAGAACCGTTAAGCTCGGGTATTGAGACGGGGGGGGCTATAAAAGCCCAGAGCGGGTTGATATTGGGGACCGCCTGCTCCCCGTTCTTTCCATAAACGTGGACAAAAAAAGTTAAAAGGTAGCTCGCGCATGACACAACGAGGCAGGAAATCGACGGCGTCCCGCGAAGTCGCCGGCCTCGTCGCGCCCGTAACCGGCGAACAGCGGCTGCGCGTGCCCGCGCATTTGAGCGACGCCGAGCAATCCGTCTGGCTGGAGGTGGTGAACGACCAGCCGGCCAGCGCATTCAGCCCGACGCACTCCCCGCTGCTCGAGATGTACTGCCGACACATCGTGAACGGCCGCATCCTGGCAGACGAGCTGCTGAACTTTGACCGCGCCTGGCTGGCGGACGATGACGGGCTGAAGCGCTACGACCGACTGCTGGCGATGTCCGAGCGCGAGAGCCGCGCAGCATCGTCGCTGGCCACCCGCCTGCGGATCACTCGCCAGGCCGTGGAGCATCCAACGACTGTTGGGCGCAGCCTTAAGAACCAATCGAAGGGACGTAAGCCATGGGAGCTCGCAGCAAGCGACAGTTGAGCCGCGGCGAGCGGAATATCGCTTGGATTGAGCACCATTGCAGGATCCCGGAGGGGAAGCTGGTCGGCCAGCCGGTGAAGCTGACCGCGCACCAGCGCCGCTGGATCTGCCGGATTTACGACTCCCCTACCCGCGTATTCATCCTGTCGATGGCGCGGAAGAACGCGAAGACCGCGCTCTCGGCTTTCTTGCTGCTCCTGCACCTGTGCGGGCCAGAGGCGAAGCCGAACAGCCAGTTATACAGCGCGGCGCAGTCGAGGGATCAAGCGTCGATCCTATTCGCCCTGGCAGCAAAGGTCGTCCGGATGTCGCCCGACCTGTCGGAGTTCGTTGGCATCCGGGATACAGCAAAGCAGCTGTACTGCGAAGAGCTGGGCACGCTTTACCGCGCACTGAGCGCGGACGCCGCAACTGCCTACGGCCTGAGCCCGGTTTTCGTTGTGCATGACGAGCTTGGCCAGGTGAAAGGGCCTCGCTCGGAGCTCTATGAGGCCCTGGAAACTGCGAGCGCCGCACAAGAATCTCCGTTGTCCATCGTGATCTCGACGCAGGCACCGACCGATGCGGATCTGCTCAGCCTGCTGATCGATGATGGCCTGACCGGTGCGGATCCTCGCATCAAGGTGGAGCTCTGTACCGCGCCTCTCGACCTGGACCCCTTCAGTGACGAGGCGATCAGGGCGGCAAATCCGCACTTCGACATCTTCATGAACAAGGAAGAGGTCCGGAGGCAGGCAAACGACGCGAAGCGCATGCCCAGCGCGGAGGCCGGCTACCGAAACCTGATCCTAAATCAGCGTGTCGAGGCTCGCAGCCCGTTTGTGACCCGAACGGTCTGGCAGGAGAACGGAGGCGCGCCGGACGAATTCGACCCCGGCACGGAAGTATTCGGCGGGCTCGACCTGTCGAGCGTGTCTGACTTGACGGCGCTGGTGTTGACCGGCGCCCAGGGTGATTGTTTTGGCGTGCAGTCGACGTTCTGGCTGCCTAGCGAGGGGCTGGCCGAGAAATCGCGCGCTGACCGCGTACCGTACGACTTGTGGCATCAGCAGGGATTTCTGCAGACCACGCCCGGCGCATCGATCGAATATGAATTCGTGGCACACCGCTTGCGCGAGGTGTTCGACCGGCACAACGTGCGCGCGCTGGCCTTCGACCGCTACAACATGCGCTTTCTGAAGCCGTGGTTAGAGCGCGTCGGGTTCACGCCTGAAGAGCTAGAGCGCTTCATCGAATTCGGGCAGGGCTTCCAGTCGATGTCGCCCGCCCTTCGGGAGCTTGAATCCCTGCTCCTGGCACGCCGGCTTCGCCATGGCAATCACCCCGTACTTACGATGTGCGCGGCAAACGCCACTGTCGTGACGGATCCGGCTGAACAACGGAAGTTCACGAAAGGCAAGGCGACCGGCCGTATTGACGGCATGGTCGCCTTAGCGATGGCGGTAGGCGTAATGCCGAACGCGCCGGAAGAAAGCGGCCCGTCGGCCTACGAGAGCCGCGGCATCTTAATGTTTTAAGGAACCCCATGGAACTATTCGACGCCCTGTCCGCCACGTCGCACTGGCGGGATGTGCAGTCGCGCCCATCGGGCGGCCAGACCTTCGCATCCTTGACCAGCACCGACCTCATGGGCTACATGCGTGGCGGCGAAACCGCAAGTGGCGAGTACGTGACGGCGTCGAAATCGCTGGAAAACATGGCGATCCTGCGCAGCGTCAGCCTGATTTCCGAGTCGATCGGCATGCTGCCACTGAATTTGATGGCTAAGGGCGACGAGAAGGCCTACGCATCCGAGCACGCCGCGCATCGCCTGTGCAAAGTCCGCCCTAATGAGTACCAGGGGCCGTACAAGTTCAAGAGCACGATGCAGTTACGCGCTCTACTGCACGGCAACGCCTATGCTCGCATCATTTGGCGCGGGAATACGCCTGTCCGGCTGATTCCACTGGACTCGAGCAAGGTGACGCCGAAGCTCAACGATGATTTCACGGTCAGCTACGAGTACAGGCGCCCGGATGGCGGCCTGGTGGTACTCGCCGCACGCGAGGTTCTGCACCTGGCCGACCTGGCGGACGACGAACACGGCCTGATCGGCCTGTCGCGCGTGAAGAAGGCACGCGAGGCGATCGGGTTGGCTCTGCAGGCGCAGAAAGCAGCGGCCCGTGTGTTCAAAAACGGCGTCATGGCCGGCGGCGCGCTGAGCTACCCCCGCAAGCTGGACGATCAGCAGATTAAGAACATCCGTGAGAGCCTGGAGGCGCGGTACGCCGGCACGGAGAACGCCCACAAGTGGATGGTTCTGGAGGATGGCATCACGGCTGAGAAGTGGGCCAACTCGGCGAAGGATTCCGAGCTGGGCGAGAGCCGCGATCACCAGATTGAAGAGATTGCCCGCGCCATGGGCGTGCCGCGCCCGCTCTTGATGATGGACGATACGTCCTGGGGCACTGGCATCGAGCAGCTGGGCATCTTCTTCATCCAGTACGGCCTGCAGCACTGGTTCAATATCTGGGAAGACGAGTTAGCCCTCAAACTGCTGACCGAAAAGGAGCGCGAGCTCTACTACTTCAAGGTCAACGAGCACGCGCTGCTGCGCGGAACACTGAAGGACCAGGCGGACTTCTTCGCCAAGGCGCTCGGCTCCGGCGGCAGCCAGCCGTTCATGAAGGCAAACGAGGTCCGCGACCGCCTGGATCTCCCCAGGTCCGACGACCCGGCCGCAGATTCGCTGCAAAGCACCCTCACGAGGAAAACGAATGTCCCTGATCCGACTACCTGAAATCAAGGCTGATGCCCGCATCGCAACTGCGCAGTTCGACCTGCGCCAGGACGCGCTCGACACCTGGGAGCCGGGCGTGCGCGCCGCGGCTGATGGCGACGCGAAAACGATCAGCATGTATGCCCCGATCGGCCAGACCTGGGACGGTGAAGGCGTGACCGCGCGCCGCATCGGCGCCGCACTGCGCGCCATCGGCGACCATGATGTGACCGTCAACCTGAACTCGCCGGGTGGTGACTTCTTCGAAGGCGTGGCGATCTACAACCTGCTGCGCATGCACTCGGCCAAAGTGACGGTCAACGTCATGGGCATCGCCGCCTCGGCCGCTTCGGTGATCGCCATGGCAGGCGACGAGATCAACATGGGCGAAGGCTCGCACCTGATGATCCACAACGCCTGGGTCGTCGCCGCCGGTAACCGCCATGACATGGCGGAAGCTGCCGCCTACCTGGAGCCGTTCGACAACGCCATGCGCGACCTGTATGCCGAGCGTACCGGGCTGGATGCCAAGGTGATCGCCAAGATGATGGACGACGAAACGTTCATCGGCGCCTCCGATGCGGTCGAAAAAGGCTTCGCCACCGGAAAGCTCGATCGCGCCGCAGTCAAGAAAGACGCAAAGGCCGCTCAGCACATGAAGGTGCTGGCCACCGTCGAGTCCTCGCTGGCGAAGTCCGGGCTTTCCCGGGCCGCGCGCCGCGAGACGCTCAACGCCCTATTCAGCGGCAAGCCGGGCGCTGCCGTGAATCCCGATGCCACGCCGGGCGCTGGCAACGACATCGAAGTTGAAGCCTCGCTTCAAGACCTCCTGAACACTCTGAAAGGTAACCAATGAAACACAATCGTGTCCTCCTGGCCAGCGCACTCGCAGTCGCAGCCACCGCCCCGCGCGGCATCGTCAGCGGCGTGCGCGCCGACGGCGGCAACGCAACCCAGCTCGTCCAGCAACTCCAGCAGGCATTCGCCATGTTCAAGGACGAACACACCCGCCAACTGAACGAGATCAAGGCCGGCATCAACGATCCGCTGCAGGCCGGCAAGGTCGAGAAGATCAACGAAGAAATCGCGAACCTGCAGGCAGCGATCGACAAGACCAATACCCAGATCGCCGCCGCCCAGATGGGCGCTGTCGGCGGTCGCCAGATCAAGGACAAGGAGTACAGCGACGCCTTCCAGGCGCACATGCGGCGTGGCGATGTCCAGGCAGCGCTGAACAAAGGCGTCGCCGAAGATGGTGGCTACACGTCGCCAGTCGAATGGGATCGCACCGTCACCGACAAGCTGGTAATCGTGTCGCCGATGCGCGCCCTGTGCTCGGTCCAGTCCGTCAGCGGCACCGGCTACGAGAAGCTGGTCAACAAGCGCGGCACCACGTCCGGCTGGGTCGGCGAAGAAGACGCCCGCACCGAAACCGAAACCTCGAAGCTGGCCAAGCAGGGCTACAGCTGGGGCGAGATCTACGCGAACCCGTCGGCCACCCAGCAGATGCTGGACGACAGCGAAATCGACATCGAGCAGTGGCTGGCCGGCGAGGTCGACGTCGAATTCGCGTACCAGGAAGGCAAGGCCTTCGTCTCGGGCGACGGCACCAAGAAGCCGCGCGGCCTGCTGACCTACGCGGCCGGCGGTTCGAACCTGCACCCGCTGGGCGGCATCGAGGTTGTCGCTTCGGGCGCCGCTGGCGCAATCACCGGCGACGCGATCCTGAACCTGATCTACGCGCTGCCGGAAACCTTCACCGGCAACGCCAAGTTCGGCATGAATCGCAACACCATGCTGGCGATCCGCAAGCTGAAGGACTCGGACGGCAACTACCTCTGGCAGCCCTCGCTGCAGGCCGGCCAGCCGTCGACCCTGGGTGGCTACGCAATCGCCGACATCCCGGATATGCCGGGCGTCGCCGCGAATGCGCTGTCGATCGCCTTCGGCGACTTCAAGCGCGCCTACAAGATCCTGGACCGCGTCGGCGTGCGCGTGCTGCGCGACCCGTACACCAAGAAGCCCTACGTGATGTTCTACACCACGAAGCGCGTCGGCGGCGGCTTGGAGAACCCGGAGTGCATGAAGTTCATGCGCATCGCCGCGGCCTAATAGTTGCGTGACCCGAAAGGCCCGGCTGATGTCGGGCCTTTTCATTTGGAGAAGCCGATGAAATTCGCAAAACCATTCCAGGGCGTGCCGGACGGCGAAATTTACCCGGTGCAGTACCAGGCCGGCGACGAATGCCCGGCGGAGCTCGAGGCAGCAGCTGCCGCGCTGGGCGCCTTCGAAGTCGAAGACGCCGAAACCGTCACCCGCACGGCCAAAACCAAGAAGTAACCCCGCAGGGCGCACAGTCGCCCTACTCCCGACTTACCAGAGAGCCCGCATGAAATTCCCTGACCGCGTAAAGCAGAACGTCACCGGCAGCGCCGCCGCGCTCGTGCTGGGCGCTGCTGTCGCGCCGTATCGCACGCTGGCCGCGGCTATTGCTGCTGGCGATGTCGCTGCTGGTGATCGAGTCTCCGTCTGCGTCGAGGATGCTGCCGGCAACTGGGAGGAGTCGTACTACTCCGTCACGAGCGGCACGCAGCTGGCTCGTGAATCCGTGTACCGCAGCTCGGGCACGGTGACGTTCCCGGCAACCGCCTTCTGTACCGTGTTCGGCAAGGATCTGGTCGTCACGCGCGACGTCGCCTTCTCGGCAACTGTCCCGCTGACCCACGCGGGCGCGGCCTACATGCCGCAAACGACCGTCACCGGGCCTCTCACCTTCACGCCGGCGGCGAATGCCGTACGCGGAGCGCTGGCCTACTTGCGCCTTGTTGCCGACGGCACGAATGCGCCGAACTTCTCGGCCTTCAAGGAATGGGGCGGCTCGCTCGGCTACGACAACCGCAACGGCATCGTCAACCAGGTGCAGTTCTTTCATGATGGTTACGATTCCTGGTACAGCGTGAGTCAGGCGGCTGATGCAGCGCCTGTCGCCCCGGCTGACACGACCGCCCCAACCTTGAGCAGCCCGACCGCAGCATCGACCGGGCAGACCACCGGCAGCGGCTCCGTGACCACGAACGAGGGCAACGGCACGCTCTACTATCGCGCCACGGCCAACGCGACGGAGACTGTCGCCACGGTCAAGGGCGGCAGTTCGCTTGCCATCACCAGCACCGGCAGCAAGGCCGTTACCGTGTCGGGCCTGGCCGCTTCGACCGTCTATTACCTGCACTTCGTTCAAGCCGATGCCGCAGGCAACGACTCAGCGGTTACGACCTCGCCCAGCTTCACCACGGCAGCCGCTGGCGATACTACTGCGCCGATCCTGTCGAGCCCGACCGGCACTAAAACCGGCAGCACGACCGCGAGCGGCACCGTCTCGACCAACGAGGCAAACGGTACGCTATACCGCCTGGCGAGCACGAACGCGGTCGAGTCTGCGGCAACCATCAAGGCCGCAAACCTGACGCAGGCAGTCTCCGCGACTGGCGTGCAGAATGTGAGCTTTACTGGCCTGACCGCAGCCACCCAGTATTACGCCCACTACGTCCACCGCGACGCGGCGGGCAATGATTCGACTGTCGCAAGCAGCGCGGCATTCACAACGGATGCTGCAGCGCCGCCTGATACATCGCCGCGCTTCACGCAGCTTGCCGGCATCACGGAAAGCGGCAGTTCTCCCAATTACGTCTACACCGGCAACAGCAGCGGGGCTGCTTTCTCGACGCAGAATTCCCTGTCCAACGTGGGTCTACAGTCTGGCGTGGACGGCTCGATGCAAATCACGCTCGGCACGCGATCGGGCGATGGCTTCATCATGGGCATCACAACGAGCGGCACCCCTGTTGCGTTCGGTTCGCTGCCCTATGCGGTGTACTGCAACGGCAACGGAAGCCTGTACAAGGGCATCACGAATGGCGCTGTCCAAGGCAATAACGGAACCAACATCGCGCCCGCGAACGGCGATAAAGTCCGTTTGCGCCGCACTGGCACCGATTTGGTGGGCGAGGTTTCAAAGGATGGCGGCGCCACATGGACTACTTTCTATTCGTGGACTGGCGTCCCGACCGGGGCTTACAAGTTTGACCTGATCCTTACCGGGGTTACGTCAATCAACAGCCTGGTAGCGGTGGGGCTGGCATGATCGGCCCAATTCTCGGTGGCGTGCCGAAAATACGCTACACATCGGATGCAACCAACGTCGTATTCGATGGCAACTCGCTGGTATTCGGGCAGGGGTCATCGGGTGGGCAGAGTATGCCTGCCCAGTTGGCCGCGCTAGCCCCAATCGGTGGGCGGCTTTCCATCACGAACCTCGGCATCAGCGGTCAAAACTTGGGGCAGATGCGCTCCAATGCATCTGATGTCGATGGTGCTTGGGTGGATGGAAAGAGGAACGTTCTCCTGGTATGGGAAGGGACAAACGCCCTCAACTATGGGGGCACGGTCAACAATGCCTACAACGACACGGCTGCGTATTGCGCGGAAAGGCTTGCGCTGCATCCCTGGCTGATCGTCCTGCTCACAACAATCCCGCGCCAGAATCAGGGGGCGACGCAGGCCGATACGGACGCCTACAACGCCAAGCTGACGGACTACAACACGCGCATCAAGAGCGGATACAAGGCGATGGGCGCAAAGGCGGTTATCGACGTTCGGCAGGAAGGCAGTCCGTTCGCCTTCGCCAACTACCTGCCCGCAACCTTTGATGCCCCTGGCGTCGGTTCGCTTTGGGCGAGCGAGGGCGCGATGCGAGTTCACCTGAATAACGCTGGCTATGGCGTTGTCGCGCAAATGGTCGCCGATGGCCTCAAGCGCCTGCCGGCGAGATAAGGAGGCGCGATGCTTGCATTTTCGCCAATAGCCAGCGCGCCGATTGGTGGCTTGGCCGCGGTCGCTAGTCTGCCGCCCGATCCGCCCGGCGAGGGCATCGACGCCACCAAGGTGCCAACTGCTCGGGTTGTCGTCTTCGCCGGCGGCATCCGAACAGTCGTCTTCCCGGGCGGCATCAGAACAGTGAGGTTTTAATGGCCAGGACAAAACCCGAGCTCGTCGCGGACAAGTGGCGGCTCGACAAGGATCCGGACGACAAGCTGTGGTACGTGGCGAACGTGATCGCGCAGCTGACTGACGCCGCGACTACCGCCACCTCGTTTGAGGTGGTCGTCGAGGGGGTGACCGTGCTGGAAAAAGCCGCTCCTCAGGGCGAGCGAAGCAGCCTGCTGCCGGTGAAGCTCGGCGGCATGGGTGCGCAGAACGTCGAGAGCTCCTGCACCTTCCGCGTCACGTGCGCGAACGGCGAGCAGTTTGACAGAACCATGTACTTCGACCGAGTGAGCAACTGATGTTCGATGCGACCAAACTTCCGACTGAGCCGTGCGACCCGGCCAAGGCGGCAGAGCAGCCCGCCCCACCGGAGCCGCAGTTCGTTCGTGCGCCTGAGGGCAGCGGCCACGAGGCGGCCCTGAAGGAAAAGCGATGAGCGCCCGCCTCGTTGTGCCGCCCGCCGGCCTGCCGGTCCCGCTGGCCGCTGCGATCGCGAAGGCGAAGGCTGACGGCGCCGGCCTCGATGCCGAAATTGAGCTCGACGTGCGCGGCATTGCCGGTGAGGTCGAGCACGAGCTTGGCCGGGCCCTATGCGAACAGACTTGGGTGGTGACGCTGAGCGGCTTCCCGTCTTCGATCAAACTGCACCTAGCCGCGCCGCTGATCGCCATCGAGCACGTCAAGTTTTATGACGCCGACGGCAATCTGCAAACGCTGGACCCGCAGGACTACATGGCGCCGAAGACAAGCGAGCCAGCTTGCCTGATGCCGGCGCCAGGACGTCGCTGGCCAGATACGGCCCTGCGCGCGGATGCAGTCGAAGTGCAGTACCGCTGCGGCTACGGTCCAGATCACGCCGCGGTGCCGGCGCAGATCCAGAGCTATATCCTGGGGCGGATTGAGGCGAAATACCTGCCGGCCGCTTTGAAGAATGCGGAGTTCCTGGGCGGCCTGTTGGACCGCTTTAAGGTGTATTGATGGCGGCGCCAGTTCGACTCAATGAGCGCGCGAGCATTCAGCAGCCGCCGGCTGGTCGGGATGCCTACGGGCGCAAAGCTCCCGCCTCCGCTGACTGGTCGACCGTCGCTGAGCGCATATGGGTGGAGGTGCAGGACGTGCTGCCCAGCCGCGCGGAACGCTCCGAGAACGGCGCTAGGGTGGCGGCCACGCAGGCCCGGCTCCGTCTCCGCAGGCAGATTCCGATCACCGCTGAGTCGCGGGTTGTGCTCCACGGCCGCGGCGATCGCATCATGCAGGTAATCGCTGGCCCTGCCCTACTGGACGACAAAACGCACGTTGAGTGCATGATTGAGGAGGTGCGCAATGGCTGAGGAAACATCGATCGTCGGCGGCCGGCAGTTGGCTCAGTTCCTCCAGCAGCTGCCAGTTAAAGTCGAGAAAAACATCATGCGCGCAGCCCTCGGCGCCGGCGCCAGGGTGATTCGCGACGAGGCGAAGCAGAACGTCCCGGTTCAGCTCGGCGACCTCAAGCGTAGCATCAAAGTCTCGACCAACTCGAAGCGCGGGACTGTTACTGCCAAGGTCAAGGCGGGCGACAAAAAGGCGTTCTACGCGCACATGGTCGAGTACGGGACGAAGGCGCACGTGATCAAGGTGAAGGAAGAGGATCGGCCGATTAACTACCGCCTGACTCGCCGGCGCGGCGTGCTCACCCGGGTATCGATCCGCACAATCAACCGACGCGGACTCCTGATCGGCAATAACTTCGTCGGCTCCCAGGTGGATCACCCTGGTGCACAGCCGCGGCCCTACCTGCGCCCTGCCCTGGACAACAAGTCTGACGCCGCTATAGCCGCGGTCGCCGCGAAGGTCCGCGAGCGGCTGACTCAGGAAGGAATCAACGTTCCGGCGCCGGAGGGCTCATGAACGCGGTCCTGGTAATGCGCGAGCTGCTGCTCGGTCACCCGCCGGTCGTCGCCCTGGTCGGTGAGAACGTCACTGCCGGCGATATCGACTACAACCAGGTGCCGGCGATCGGTCTGAGCGAGATCAGTCGGCGCGAGCAGGATACGGTCGGCCGCACTAGCCGCATGGTGATCGCACGGGTGCAGGTCACGGTGCACGCTAAGGACTATGCCGCGCAGAAGGAGCTGCTGCACGCTACGCGCCTTGGCGATGGTGTCTTCACCGGCACGGTCGCAGGCGTCGAAGTTCGCAGCGTGCTGCGCGACACCGTGGGGCCCGACCTGGGCGACCCGGCAGCTGATCTGTACCAGCAATCCCGCGACTTCATCGTGACGTACCTGGAACCCGCTTAACCCGCAACACCAACCGGCCGCCGTGAGCGGTCTTCTTTTTGCCCGCGCCTCGCGAGATGTGCGGGCATTTTTCATTGAAAGGCACCACACCATGGCAGGAATTGATTTCGATACCATCGCCGGTACCAAGCTGTACATTTCCACGGCGGCCCCGGCTGCGCAAACCGTTGCCGCTTTCGAGGCCCTGACCTGGGTCGAGATCGGCCAAATCACGAACGTCGGCAGCGTCGAAGGTCGCGAATACACGATGGCGACTCTGTCGACCGTCGGCGATTCGCAGGACCGCGAAAAGAAGGGCAGCTTTAAGCTCCCGAATGCAGAGTTCGAATGCGCCTGGGTTCCCACTGACGCCGGTCAGATTCTGCTCAAGGCCGCCTCGAAGGACTATTCGGTCCCATCGTTCAAGCTGGTCGGCCAAGACGCAGACGACGATATCGCTTTCTTCACCGCGCAAGTCGCGAAGTTCGTCCGCACCGGTGGCCAGTCGAACGATGCAGTGAAGGGCAACTTCACGTTGCTCCGTCAGACCGACACCATCACTGCCTAATCCCGGCTTCGGCCAACCCTGAGCACCGACCGGCCGCCGTCTTCCTTCGCGGGAAGCGGCGGCTGGCACGGGCATTATCATCCCGCGAAAAAGGAGATCACCATGTACGATCAAGCCAACAACACCGCCTCGACCCTCGCCGACCTGGAAGCCCGCGACACCGCCTGGCTGGAAGTCCAGAACAAGCAGGACGACGGCCCGCTGCTGTTCAACGGCAAGCCGGTGCGCATCGAAGTGCGCAGCCCGGGCACCCGCGAGGCCCTGAGCGCGCAGCACAAGCTGGAGCAGGCGCAGACCGCCAAGACCTTCGCGGCCATGCGCGGCAAGCCGGTCAAGGAAACCGTGGACGACAAGATCGCGTCGAGCGCTGACAAGCTGGCTGCCGTGACCGCGAGCATCGACGGCCTGCCGGTCACGCCGATCGAGCTGTACAAGAACCCGCGCCTGGGCTACATCGCAGAGCAGGTCGCCAAGTTCCACGGCGATTGGGCTAATTTCTAAAAGCCGCCGGCGACGACCTCTGTCTGTACGTCCGGCATAGCGCCTGGCTTGGGACTGCGCCGGATCGGGACGAGGGCGATAAATCCAAAGCGCCCCTCAAGACCCGGTTGCAGCAGATGGAGTTCGACGCCGGCGGCTTCTTCGAGCCTGACATGCCCGATCCCGGCGCCGCGGCTTACCTGCTCAGGCACTTCTGGGCAGTTGGACCAACGGAAGGCGATCAAGCGCTTACGCATGCCGAGCTGCGGCACTACCAAGAAAACGAGGGAACTCGCCTAACGCCCTGGGAGTGCGACACGCTGCGGGCCATGTCAGGCGCCTATCTGGGCGAATCCTTCAAAGCGCGGGAGCGGGACTGCCCGCCACCGTACACCGATTCCAGCGATGCGCAACGACTGCGGAAGGTACGGGTGCGTGAAAAGCTGAGGAAGTTCCTGGATTGAAGGGGTGGTTGATTCGACCACCCCTCGGGAAAGGGTATCCCAGATTGGGTTACCCCTTTGACGAAGGGTCCCTCGTTTCTAGGGGGCCTTTGGTGCCAGAGGGCGCTGAGCCGCCTGGAGCAGCGCTTTCAGCTCAGGGCTAACACCTTCCCCACCTGCCAATCGCTCAATATGGGTTAGTGCTTGCTGCATAGCCTGCGCTTTGGATGCCATTTCTTCCTCCAGCATGCGAGGACTATGTAAAAACGACGAGGCCTCGCGATAGGCCAGATCGATCTGAGAGGATAACTCTGAGTTGGCCGGGTCCACATGTGGGCGCAGTGCATCGCAAAGGAAGCGAATATGCTGAGCGAGGATGTTGGTTCGCATTTGCTCACTAACCTTCTCGGTCCCTACTAGACTGAGAGCAACACTCATTCGCGCAATTGCGGCAACTAGTTGAGGTGAGGTCGCGCCGGAGAACGATTCTTCGAGGCGCGCGATGATCTCCGCGTTCATGCTTTTGCTGGTCGCGTCCGCAGCCCCCTGCAACTTCAAGTGCAGCGGTTTCGGCATTCGCAACGTTATGCGGGTGTAGTTGTCGTCTTCCATGGCGCGAAGAATACACCAAACTCGTGTCAAAAAACACTTGACACAGATTTGGTGTCATATACACTAGACTCTATCGACACCAAATTGGTGTCTTAAGTGGAGGCAAAAATGGGAATGCAAGTAATGCCGTATCCCTTCCGTATTGATCAAGCGATTCGGGAGCGCGCGGAAAAGCTGGCAAAGATGGACGAGCGCAGTTTGAATTGGATGCTGAACAAGCTGCTGGGCCCCGCTGTAGAGGCGGAGCTGGCTCGTCGCGAAAAAGAGCGTGAAGCGCACGCATAAAGAAAAGCCCCGAACATGCTTGGCGGCGATCGGGGCTTTGGATTCCAACTGTGAGAAGGAACCGACATGAATGCTACAGCAGCATCGACGGCGGCGCAAGCGCTGCCAGCAGTGGTCAACGGCGTGGAAGTGTCGCGTCTACTTGCCGGCTTGAGCGAAACCAACGCTAGCAGCTCGCACCTGGAACTGTTCAGTCGCTGCCTGGGCGCGTACATCGTGCTGAGCGCGATTTACGGCGGAGGTGCAGCATGAATATCGTTCTGGGTGGCTCGGGCACGATGTCTAGTGTTGACTTGGTTAAGGTCATTAATGAGGTGCGCGCCGAAGAGGGCAAGGCCCCGCTTGAGCATGCGGACTTCGTCAAGAAGATAAAAGCCCACCCAAGCATAGATGCCGGAAAATTCTCCGGCATCTACGTGGATTCCGCGAATCGGGATCAAGTGTGCTATCACCTCCCAAGACGGGAATGCGATCTGATGGTGATGTCGGATTCGAGGCCCGTACAGGCAAAGGTCTACGACAGGATTGCCGCCCTGGAAGCCGGTAGAGCCGACCCGTTTGCGATGCTTCCACCTGAGCAGCGCGCCCTAGTCCAGCTCATGTGCGACAACGTTCAGATCAAGGCGCGGCAAGCCGAAATCGAGGCAAAGCAGAACGAGCAGCAGGAATCAATCAAACGGATCGAGGCCAAGCAGTCCGCGTTTGAGAACGGCCACTCGTTCTTCACTGCCATGGGCTTCTGCGGGCTGCGAGACATCAAGCTCTCCATGCGTGACATGCAGCGACTCGGGCGCCGGGCCGGTGCAATCAGCCGGAAACGCGGGGTCCCTATCGACAGAGTTCGGGATGCACGCTATGGGATGGTCAACTCTTACCACGAAGAGACCTTGGCTCAAGCGCTGAACGAAATTCACGGGGGCATGTAATGAGCTTGGTAGCAGGGTATGTTTATGTTTGCGATCCTGGCACCGGCCTTATCAAAGTTGGACAATCGGCTGAGCCAGCAAAGCGGCTGAAGACAATTGCGGGGTATGTTGGCTGCCCTGACCTGAAGTCCTGGGTTTCCCCAAGGGTCTGCGAGTACAAGCGCTTGGAGCGTGAATCGCATGCGAAGCTGAGTGAATGGCGTATTGCGGGGGAATGGTTCAACTGCAGTATGGAGTTGGCGGTTGCTGCGGTGCAGAGCTTACTCAAGAACTGCACTTCTCCTCGACATGCGCTGCGAGCACGCTCAAACGAACTTGCGGAAGCAATGCGGCGCTCTGCGGATGCTGCGAGAAGATCGCAAGAGGCTTACCAAGCTGCTATCCGCAACTATGAGGGTGTAGTACGCGACCAGCTCGCAAGTAGAGGTCTGGACTTGGCAGGGACTGCGCTACAGGAATTCAGTACTGATAGCGCCGGTAGGGTCGCTATTCCGCGCGACCGGTTTTACGAGGAAGTCAAGTGCGATAACTCGCCAGTGATTGACGCGATATGGTCGCAGATGTGTTTGGAAGGCGGCATCATAATACACCTGACCTAAAGCACCTAATCTCCCTCAGCCGCCCCAGAAATGGAGGCGGCTTTTCGCGCTGGTGTAATATTGCCTCCTCACAACAGGAGGCGATATGGCTTTGGTCCAATGCAAGGAGTGCGGCGGCTCGGTTTCAAATAGCGCTGCAGTGTGCCCGCACTGCGGTGTCGCAGCGCCGGCATTGTCGGTCGCGGAGAAGCGGCAGCTCACAATCGATCTCAAGCGAGCCGCTTACGGCCGCTTGGGTGGCTTCGCATTTTTTGCGGGCATCGCTTGGGTCTGCTTTCCGATGTTGAGCGGAGCAGAAAAAGAAGCCGTAGTCTCGGCATGGGGGGGCGCCAAGTTCTTGATCTTCGGCGGGCTGCTTGCGTACGTAATTTCCGAAATCGATCGGAACCTCGAATTGAGGCGAAGAAGTAAAAAGTAACTCCGGCCCAGCCGGAAACCATCAAAGCCACCCTCCGCGGTGGCTTTTTTCATTTTGGAGTGCTCATGATCGCAGGTCAAATTTCGATCGAACTGGCAGCCAACGTCGCCAGGCTGCAGCGTGACATGGCGCGGGCCCGACGCGCCGTAGATGACGCGACGGGAGGTATGCTCCGCGCAGCGCAAATGGCTATGAACGCCTTGGGCGGCATCGGCGCTGGCCTGTCACTCGGGGCCCTTACCAGCCAGTTGGTGGGTGCGCAACGCGAGTTCGACAAGTTAAACGCATCTCTGATTACCGCGACCGGATCAGTCGAAGGCGCTAGCGCTGCCTACAAGTCATTGCAGGCCTTCGCAGCGACCACGCCATATAGCGTGGCCGAGGCGACCGAAGCGTTCATCAAGATGAAGAACCTCGGCCTTGACCCGTCGGAACGCGCTCTCCGCGCCTACGGCAATACCGCATCATCCATGGGCAAGGATCTCAATCAGATGATCGAGGCCGTCGCCGATGCGGCTACCGGCGAATTTGAGCGCCTCAAAGAATTTGGCATCAAGGCCAGCCAGAGCGGCGATCAAGTTGCACTCACTTTCCGAGGCGTGACAACGAAAATTGGCAACAACGCAGCCGAGATCCAGGCCTATCTCAAGAAGATAGGCGAAGTCGATTTCGCCGGAGCGATGGAGCGTCGTGCCGCAACTCTCGACGGCGCGATTAGCAACCTGGGCGATTCCTGGAATACTTTCGTCCTAAATTTTGCACAGAGCGGTTTTGGCGATGCTGCGCAGGATGGGGTGAGGAAGATGGCTGCCCTTCTCGATAGGCTTGGCGAGAAGGTCGATGCTGTCGCGGATGGCATGGTCACCGGCGCGAAAGTCGGCGCCGCCTACGTCGGCGCCTTCGTACTTGCCCCCATAATCTTCCAGGGTGCAGCTACTTGGCTCGGTAACCTGAATTTACAGATCGCCCTGGCGCGGATGGAAATGGCTAGGGGCACGCCTATCACCACCCTATTCGCCGGCAGCATCAACGGTGTTGGGGTTTCGGCGCTGTGGGCGTCGGGCATGCTCGGCAAACTGAAGATCGCAACTGCCAGCCTGTTTGCCCTATACGCTGGCTGGGAGATCGGCAAATATCTGGAAGAGCAGTTTGTCGAAGTCAAAATCTTCGCCGAAGTCCTGACCGGCGCCGTGCTGGAGATGTGGGAGCACATCAAGCTGGCCACCAAACTGGCTCTCGACGCGATGACCGTAATGTGGCGCACCACGTTCTCGGGCCTGACAAAAACGCTGGCCCCGATGTATGAAGGCATCGCATTCGGCCTGCGTAAGCTGGGATTCGACGAGAAGGCCGGGCAGATTCAAGACTTCGCCGACCGCGTACGCGCTGCCGGCGAGTCGCAAGGCACCTTTGCCAGCCGCACCGCCGAGGCTCGCGCAGAGCACGAGCGCAACATCAAGGCCATCCGCCAGGTCACAGACTCCCACGTTGCGGCGATCATCGTCGCCGACCAGGTGTCCGAGGCCACTCGTGGCGTCGCCACCGCAGCCACCGCAGCCGGCGCCGCCGTGAGCGAGATGAGCAAGGAGGAAAAGAAGGCTCTCCAGGACGCGAAGGATTTCATCGAGGGCCAGAAGCGAGAGCTTGAAGCGATCGGCAAGACGCAGTCGCAGCAACGGATGCTGACGGCAGCCCGAGCGGCTGCTGCGGCGCCGACTGCCGCCCTGCGCCGTGAAATCATGTCATTGGCAGATGCGATCGAGGCCGAGACGAAAGCTTGGGATGACGCAGAAGCCGCGCGGAAGGCAGTCGAGGATGCTGTGGGCGCCAATGCCGAAACCATGCTGCAGCTGCACGAGCGTGCACGCGGCCTGGAGCTGGAGATTGAACTGCATGGCAAGACTGCCGAGGCAGCCGTCTATGCCGAGGCAGCGAAGGTGCGCGCAACCGCATCCTCCCTTGCGATCAGCGAAGAATACCGGGCTGAACTCATCAAGCAAGCCGAGGAGCTGGACCGGATCGGCGGCCTCGTGGCGAAGAAAGCGGCCCTCGACGCAAACCAAAAGGCTGCGGAAGAAGCGGCTCGCGAGTGGGAGCGCGTCGGGGATTCGCTGACCGACAACATCATGCGTGGCGGCAAGTCGGCTGCAGAGTACCTTCGTGATCTGTTCCGCACGCTGGTGTTGAAACCGATCATTCAGCCGATCGGCAACGCTGTCGGCAACTTCGTCAATGGCGCCATGGGCATGCCAGGTGCTGCGCAAGCGGCCGGTGGCGGCCTGTCGGCTGCCGCTGGGGCGGCATCGAACCTGTATGGCCTGGTCACTGGCGGCGCAACCTTGGCCGGCGGTCTTGGTACTGGCTTCCTGGGCAGCCTGGCTGGTGGCCTGAACGGCGCCGGCATCGGCTCCGGGCTGACTTCGGCGCTGGGCATGAACATCGGCAACAGCATCGCGTCGGTGGTCGGTCCCAACGTGGCAAGCGGTATCGCCAGCGGCCTGAGCGGCCTGGCTGCTGCTGCGCCATGGGTAGCCGGCGCACTGGCGGTCTACACCATCGGCAAGAAGGCATTTGGCATGGGCCCGAAGGAGTTCACCGGCGAGCAGACCCTAAACGGTTCGCTGGGCGCCGGTGGATTCACGGGCACCCTCGATGCTGAGTGGGTCAAGAAAGGCGGCTGGTTCCGGAGTAACAAGAACGGCGTGGACCGCAATGCGGTGGGCGCCGAGATGTCGGCCGGCCTGACGTCTGCTTACGACGCCATCAAGGCAAGCTCCGCGGATTTCGCCCGGGTGCTGGGGATCAACGCCGACAGCATCGCAACCCGCACCCAGGCCATCAGCATCGCCATGGGCAAGGACGAAGCGGCGAACCAGAAGGCAATCGCTGACTTCTTCGTCGGCGTCGGCAACACCATCGCCGGCGAGCTGCTACCCGAAATCGGCAAGTTCCAAGCTCAGGGCGAAGCCGCAAGTGCAACGCTGCAGCGCCTGGCGGCCGGCTACTCGACCATCGAACAGGCTCTGTGGTCGATCGGCATGTCGTTCGGCGCCGTGGGCACTGCTTCGCTGGAGGCGCGGGAGCGTCTGCTGGCGGCTGCCGGTGGGATCGAGGCATTCGCGGCCAACACCGCGGGCTTCCAGCAGAATTTCCTGTCCGAAGCCGAGCGCAACGCCCCGGTGCTGAAGATGGTCACCGAGCAGATGGCGGCCCTCGGCCTGGCCAGTGTGGACACGCGCGACGAGTTCAAGGAGTTGTTCCTCAGCCTGAATCCATCGGACGAGGCGGACGGGAAGTTGCTCGCGTCGCTGCTGAACATCCAGGCCGCGTTCGCCCAGGTGTATCCGGCTGTCGACAAGGCAGCCATCGCCGCCCAGGTGCTGCAGCAGCGCGCGTCGCTACAGGAGGAACTAGACCAGCTGACCATGACGTCAGTGCAGCTGCTGGCGCGGCAGCGTGACGCGCTCGACGAGAGCAACCGCCCGCTGTTCGATCAGATCCAGGCGCTCAAGGAATCGCGGGCGGCACTGGAGGCGCAAGTCGAGGCGCAGCGTAACGCGACCCAGGCCGCAAAGGACCGCGGGGCCAACCTGCTGTCCGGCGTGGACTCGATGTTCTCCGCGCTGCAAAGCGTGGTGGGCCGCGAGAAGTCGTTGCTCGAGCAGTCGGCCAACGCCCACCGGGCGCTGTCCCAAGCCCTGCGCGGCACGCTCGACAGTATGAGTGCAGCTGGCCAGGGGCTGGAAGATCGCCAGAGTGCACGCGCGCAGATTCAGGCGGCTCTGGCAATCGCCAAGGCCGGCGGCGTGCTGCCGGATGCCGACAGCCTGAAAGGTGCACTGTCGGTCCTGAGCAAGGACGCCTCGTCCATGTTCGCGACCCAGCAGGACTATCTGCGCGACTTCTACTCGACCCAGAACGACATCGCAGCCCTCGCAGGCCTCACCGATGACGCCCTGAGCGTGGAGGAAAGGTCGCTCAAGGCCCTGGACGGGATTCTCGAAAGTGCGCAGCAGCAGATCAATGCGCTTAAGGGGATCGACTACTCGGTGCTGACGCTGGCCCAGGCGATCAGTGGTTTCCAAGGTGCGCTCGGTGCGGCGAAAGCTGACCCAGTGGCCAGCGCCGGCAGCAGCATCGCCAGCCTGTACCGGGAGCTGCTGGGGCGCCCAGCCGACAGCGCAGGCCTCGACTACTGGCAGAACGCGGTAGCCGGCGGCATGTCGCTCGACCAGGTGCTCAAGATGATCATGGAAGGTGCTGAGTACAAGGGCCTTCGCGGCTTCGCGGTGGGTACGAACTATGTTCCGACCAACATGCCGGCAATGATCCACGAGGGCGAGCGCATCATCCCTGCGGCTGACAATCGCGAGCTGATGCGCAGGCTGTCGAGCCCGGGCGAAGGCAATGCCGCACTGGTCGGCGAAGTGCGGCGCCTTGCCGGAATTGTTGAGAAGCAGCAGCAGGCCCTCGACCGCATCGCCGGTAGCACTGGGCAGCTTGCCGACCAGTTCGACAACGCTACGGACGGCGGTAACGCAATGCGTGCCGATGTGATTAACGTCGTGAGGACGAAGGAGGTCGCGTGACGACAAGTGCAAGGGTGATGGTTCCGATCGATGTCACGGCCAGCATGATTAAGGCCGGGACATCGATCCCCGAGCCTGACTTGGCGAACGGCGAAGTTGCCTGGGTGTCCGGTGGCAACTTCGCCGTCAACGACGAGCGCACGTACAGCGGCTCCGTCTGGGGATGCAAGGTGGCTCATTCGGGCCGCTCTGCAACGCCCGACGTCGACAGCAACTACTGGTACAGGATTGGGCCGACGAACCGCATGGCCCCGTTCGACGACTATTCGAACACGAAGGTAGTCGCTACAGGGTCGCTGACGTACGTGGTTGGGCCTGGATTCCTCAACGGGCTGGCGATCTATGGCATGGAGGGATCGAGCTACAGCATCGTGGTTCGTGATGGTCCAGGCGGCCCGGAAATGCGCTCATGGACCGGTGACCTGTACAGCCAGGCTGCTGGCTTGTACGAACTCCTCTTCTCGACCCTCGCCAAGACTGAGCAGCTCTCGTTCGACGACATCCCGCTATCCCCGGCTGCTGAGGTGGTGATCACCTTGACTGCTGGGCCTGGCGGGCGAGTAGCGATCGGCACGATCAAGTTCGGCGACTGGCGTCAGTTCATCGGAAACGGGAAATTCGGGGGCGCTCAGTACGGCGCCGAGTCCAACCGAAAGAGTCGAACGCTGAGGGAATACAACCCGGACGGCACTTACAAAATTGTGCGACGCGCAACGAGCCGCGACGTTAGCTGCAGCATTGTCGTCGATGCCGAGCAGGCAATGGTCGCAGACGCCATCTTGGGCGAGATCATCGACACCGCGGTGCCGTTCGAGGCCAGTGGCCTGCCGCAGTACGGATACCTGAACACTCTCGGATTTGTAACCGGGAGCATTCGTGCGGACAGCCACGGCACGACTTCGATTAACTTGAAAGTGGAAGGCAATATCTGATGGCAATGACACCTGTTCCGGCATTCCCGGCCCTGTCGGATCGTGCGGACGGCTCCTACAACAGCAAGGCATTTGCATGGGCTTCGCACATGGGCGGCGTGTTCGTGCCAGAGGCGAATGCCCTCATCGCCAACCTCAACTCCCTCGCCGCCGGCGGAGCGTTCTCGCTCCCCTACGTGATCCAGAGTTCGTCGGTAACGGTCGGTGGTCCCGCCGGCGGTAACTTCGCCCTGACCCCTGACGGCACCGGCCTGCTGATCGACACGAAGAGCGCTCAGGGCGTGAACGTCGCGGGCGCCCTGCTGGCGGCAACCGCGGCCGCCGGCACCGTCCGCGGCTCCGTGCGGATCGTGAAGCAGAACGACCCGTCCGTTTTCCTCCTGTACAACATCATCAACTCGTTCTCCCCGGACGCAGGCGGCCTGTTTGGCTACTTCGCGGTGAGCTATGTGGCCGGCAACGGGACGTTCGGCGAGGGTAGTAGCGTGATGCTGTTCTTCCAGCGCGCGGGTGAGAAGGGCGACATGGGTTCGCTACCGAGCATGCTGATCCGAGACCAAAAAGCCTCGGGAGCGACGGCCCAAAGCCTGTCCGCCGGGGTCTGGACGAAGCGTACGCAGAACACGACGGTGCAAAACTCGATCCCCGGCGCATCGCTAAGCAACGATGAGGCGGTGCTACCCATCGGCACGTACCTCATTCATGGCACGGCACCCGCTGCAGCAGGGGCAACTCATCAGGTTCGCCTGTTCAACGTGACGGATAACGTGCTTTGCGACGTTGGAACGAGCGAAGGCATGGGCGCGGGGCAGACGTCTGTGTCCAGGTCGCTGTTGCAAACAGTTCTCGTCGTGGCAGGGGCAGCTAAGAGATATCGGATCGACCACTTCGCAAACAATACCGTGGCGGGTGGACTGCCGGTTAGCTCCGGCGGGTCGGAAGTGTACACGCAAACTTCAATCACCAAGATCGCATAATGGACAACCTCGACACTCCTATCGCCCCCGAGCCGCAGCCACTCGGCTACGTCACCTTCGACGACGCCGGCAGCCTTACCGGCTCGTACTTCCAGCTGCTGCATCCTGATCACGCCGACTGCCACATCCCGGTCGATGAGCCGCACCGCCTCGCCTGGGTCAACTACCGCGCCAACGAGGCGCGCGACGGCCTGGAACTGCTGCCGGTGAAGGATCCGGCCGAGCAGCCGGCGCCGGTTCCGCAGTCCGTCACCCGCCGGCAGGCGCGGCAGGCGCTGCTCATGGCAGAGCTGCTCGACGATGTGCAGCCCGCCATCGACGCCATTCCGGATCCGGTCCAGCGCCGCATGGCACAGATCGAGTGGGAGGACTCGCTCGAGTTCGTGCGCACGCGCCCACTGGTGATTCAGATCGGCGCCGCCCTGGATCTGGACGAAGCAGCCCTCGACCAGATGTTCATCACCGCAGCATCCCTCTAGGAGCAGTCATGCAAAAACTCTCGCAGGTGTGGCAGAACTTCATCTTCATCCTGATCTCGATCGATCAGACCCTGGGCATGATCCTCGGCTTCGTCATGCACCCGGCCAGCAAGGAGCTGTGGCCGGACGAGACGCTGTCTGCCCGCTGCGGGCGGCTCGGGCACCGCTACCCCTACAAGTTCTGGCGTGTCGTGATCGATGCGCTGTTCTGGTGGCAAGGCCCTGGCCACTGCGTCAACGCCCACAAGAAGGAGCTGACGCGATACCACTTCCCGCCGTCGATGCGAAACGACAACACCACCGAAGCCCGCAAAAGCGGGCTTTTTAATGCCCACTGAAAGGCACACATGAGCAAAATCTCCGCGCCCGAAGTGGGCAGCTACGCCGGCGGCGCCGTTTCGGTTGCGGCATCCCTGACCCTGACCGAAGTCGGCATCATTGTCGGTATCGTGACCGCGCTGCTGACATTCGGCCTGAACTTCTAGTACATGGCCAAGAAGAACGCTCGCGAGCAGAAGCTGGCCGACCTGGATCAGCGCGAACGCGAGGTGCGGCTGGCGCAGTTGGAAGCCCACGGGGCGAAACCATGACGCGCGTGCGGCAGATTGTCGCCGGCCTGACGCTGAGCGCTGCAGCCTTCGTCGGCATCGTCACCAGCGAGGGCTATACCGAGACGGCCGTCATCCCCACCAAGAACGACCGCCCTACCAACGGCTTTGGCTCGACATTCAAGGAGGACGGCTCGCCGGTGAAGCTGGGCGAGCGCGTGACTCCGGTTCGCGCGGTGCAGCGCGCGGCCGCTCACCTATCGAAGGAGGAGGCGGCGTTCCGCGCCTCACTCCCCGGCGTGGCCCTGCATCAGGCCGAGTATGACCTGTACGTGGACTGGGTCTACCAGTACGGCGCCGGCGCCTGGCGGGCCTCCTCGATGCGGCGCGAGCTGCTGGCTGGGCGCTACCCGCAGGCCTGCGACGCGCTGCTGCTCTACAAGAAGTCCGGCGGCTACGACTGCTCCGTCCCTGGCAATAAGGTCTGCGCCGGCGTATGGACTCGCCAGCTCGAGCGGCATCGCAAATGCATGGAGGCGCAATGATGGGCGCAATTCCCTCCCGCACCCATCTCCTGATCGGCGCCGCCGTCTTGGTCGTGGTGGCGACCGGTTCGGGCGCCGCATGCTGGACGGCTAACGGCTGGCGGCTCAACGCCGCTCATCAGGCCGAGATCGCAACCCGCGACGCCCAACTGGCGGCGGCAAAAGACCTGGCGCGCTTGCGCGAGCAGGATTGGAATAAGCAACGCAACGAGGCCCTCGAAAATGCGAACTCCCGCGATCAGATCATCCGGACTCTGTCTGCTGGCTCTGCCGGCGCTTCTCTCAGCCTGCGCGACACCCTCGCCGCAATTAGCCGCGGCGTGCCCGACGCTTCCGTCGAAGCCCTCCGCCACTCAGCCACAACCCTTGCAGCCGTACTCCAAAACTGCCAGAGCGAATATCGAGAGCTGGCAGAAAAGGCTGACCGACACGCCAGCGACACGCTGACGCTCGAGCAAGCGTGGCCGACGAACCCGAGACAAGAAAAATGAGCACGCTCGATCTCCATGCCCACACCGACCAGGGCACGACCCACGTGTGCACCATCCACCGCGGCGAGAAGGACGAGACGCCGCTGCAGATGATCAGCGCGCAGGAGCTTGCCCGGCTGCGGGCGGCTGAGGCAGAGTTGCTAGCCCTGCGCGCCCTCGCCGCTCCGATGGCCTGAGCAAGACCCGCCGGGCCAGCTCAAGCGGCAAGCCCATCCGGAACAGTTCGGCGGCGCCGGCAGCGACCCCATGCGACCCGGCCAGGTTAATGGCTAGGTCGACATGGAAGGCGGTCAAGCGGTCGGTGCGTTTGGTCATCCAATGAGCATAGCACCGGCCGACCTAGCCAGCTTGCGATAGCTCAACGGTGCTAGACTTGCCCTATGTACGGTAAAGTCAAACGCCTGCGCGCGGCCGGTAAGCGCCTCTCGGATCACGATATTGCCCGATCGGACTTCGTCCAGGGCGAGGTGCGCGTCTATGGCCTGGCTGGCGTCATTGTGGCCAGCGTCAGCGATCCGAATTCCCAAGTGGGCGAGCCGCTACTCCCTATCCTCCACCACGCCAAGCTGGTCACAATGCACGGCCACGGCATGCTGCTCTACGGCGAGGAAAGGCCGCAGGGCGATGCCGGGCCGGCCTATGTTCAGGAGTGGTCGGTGATGATAGAAGCGCGCTGACCTTCTACTAAAATACAGCTGTAAGTCATTGTTTTTCGAACTGATATACAGTGTTTTTTGGTGCCTTTTGTAACACCTTCAAATCATCTCTAAAGCATTGATTCGCTTATGAAAAACGAGCATGACCCGTATCTTTGGCTCGAAGAGGTCGACGGCGCCCGGGCACGCGCCTGGGTCGAAGGGCGCAACCGGATCACCGAGGCGGAGCTGGAAGCACAGCCTTCCTGCACCGCCCTGCGCGCGCGCCTGCGGGCCATCCTCGACTCCACCGAGAAGATCCCGTACGCCGGCTGCCACGCCGGCCTGCTGTACAACTTCTGGCGCGACGCCGTTCACGCGCGCGGCATCTGGCGCCGCACCACGCTGGACGAATACCGCAAGGGGGCGCCGGCCTGGGAGACGATCATCGACCTCGACCTGCTTGCACGCGAGGAGGGCGAGAACTGGGTCTGGGGCGGCGTCACCTGGCTCGAGCCCGACGGGGCGCTGTGCCTGGTCTCGCTCTCGCGCGGCGGCGGCGACGCCCACGTGGTGCGCGAGTTCGACGTCATGGAGCGCCGCTTCGTGCCCGATGGGTTCAATCTGCCGGAGGCCAAGAGCGACGTCGCCTGGATCGACCGCGACACCCTGTTCGTCGGCACCGACTTCGGCCCCGGTTCGCTCACCGAATCGGGCTATCCACGCATCGTCAAGGAGTGGCGGCGCGGCACGCCGCTCGAGGCGGCCGCGACGGTGTTCGAGGCGAGGCAGGACGACCTGTCCGCCTCGGCATGGACCGATGCGACGCCCGGCTTCGAGCGCGCGTTCGTGCAGCGCCAGATCGGCTTCTACAGCAGCGAACTGTTCCTGCGGCGCGACGGCCGGCTCATCAAGCTACCCAAGCCGGAGGATGCGAATGCCTTCGCGGTGCGCGACCAGCTCGTGATCGAACTGCGATCGGACTGGGAAGCGGGCGGCACGACCTATCCGCAGGGCGCACTGCTGGCCGCGGACTTCGATGCGGCGCTGGGCGGCCAGGCGGCCTTCGCCCCCCTGTTCCTGCCCTCGCCCCTCACCTCGCTCGACGGCCTCACGGTCACCCGCGACGCCTTGCTGCTCACCGTGCTCGACAAGGTCAAGAACCGCATCGTCGAGCTGCGCCGCGAGGACGGCCGCTGGCAGGCGCGCGACGTCGATCTGCCGAACATGGGCGCGCTCGACACCTGGGCCTTCGACCGGGTCGCCTCGAACCGCTACTTCCTGACCATGACCGGCTTCACCGAACCGTCCACCCTGTACCTGATGGAAGCGGGCACGGACGCGCGCGAGCCCCTGAAAAGCATGCCCGCCTTCTTCCAGGCCCAGGGCCTGCAGGTGCACCAGTTCGAGGCGCCATCGCGCGACGGCACCCGGGTGCCCTACTTCGCCGTGATGCACCGCGACACCCCGCTCGACGGTGACAACCCGACGGTCCTGTACGGCTACGGCGGCTTCGAGGTGTCCCTCAAACCGTCCTACGGCGCGATCAGCGGCTCGGCCTGGCTGGAAGACGGCGGCGTCTACGTGGTCGCCAACATCCGCGGCGGCGGCGAGTTCGGCCCAGGCTGGCACCAGGCGGCGCTGAAGCAGGACCGCCAGCGCGCCTTCGACGACTTCATCGGCGTGGCCGAAGACCTCATCGCGCGCAAGATCACCAGCCCGCGCCGGCTCGGCATCATGGGCGGCAGCAATGGCGGCCTGCTGGTCGGCGCGGTGCTCACCCAGCGTCCCGAGCTGTTCAATGCCGTGGTTTGCCAGGTGCCGCTGCTCGACATGCGGCGCTACCACCTGCTGCTGGCCGGCGCTTCCTGGATGGGCGAATACGGCGACCCGGACGACCCGGCCGAGTGGGCCTGGATCGCCCGCTACTCGCCCTACCACCGGGTGCGCTCCGGCCAGCGCTACCCGCGCGTGCTGTTCACCACCTCGACCCGCGACGACCGCGTGCATCCGGGCCATGCGCGCAAGATGGCGGCGCGTATGCTGGAACAGGGCCACGAGGTGCTGTACTGGGAAAACCTCGAGGGCGGCCACGCCGGCGCGGCCGACAATGCGCAGACCGCGCGCATGTGGGCCCTCACCTGGACTTTCCTGCGGCGCCAGCTCGGCAGGGATTAGGCGGCCTGAGGGGCCATGCGCTGGGCATACAGCGCTTCCCAGGTGGCGCGCACGTCGACATAGAAGGCCACCGCGTTCTCGATCCCGATGCGCTGCGGCTCGCCGAGGCGGCTGGTGACCACGCCGGCGCGCCGGGTGAGGCGCTCCATCGCGGTGGTGGTCACCGTCACGTAATGGGTCAGGCCGTTCTCGATGCCGTAGCGGATCACGGCCTCGAAGCATTGCATGGTCATGTCCGAGAAGCCGTAGCGGTTCTCCTTGTCGGTCTCGAGGGCGAAGCGCGACAGCTCCCAGATGCGTGCGTCGCTCGGCGCCGCGCGGCCTTCGAGCAGCTGCGGGAAGGAATCCTTGAGCATGTAGGGACCTTCGGTCGGCAGCAGGCGCCAGCAGCCGAGCAGCGCGCCGGCGGGCTCGCGCATCACCATATAGGCCGGATCCAGGGCGTCGTAGCCATCGATCTCCATGCCGGACATGACGGGCACTTCCCAGCCCAGGCGCCCGCTGAACACCTTGGCGCGCAGGGTGTGCATCTCCCACAGGTCTTTGGATTTGAACTCACGGCGTGCTGCGATTTTGATTTGCATCGTCATTTCTGGCCCCTGGTGTGGTTAATCAAGCTATGCACTTGGCATACAAGATTCATGCATGACGGGCAGATTCGGAACTATCAGCTCTGCTAGGTGGCTATGCGCGCCGCCGGTGGAATACTTGCAGTTTGCATAGCCACCGATGGAAAGGAGCAAAGATGGGAAACGAGATGATGTGCGACGCACTTGCGGCGGAACTGGAAGCGCAACAAGCGGCACAGGCGGGCGGCGCGCAGCGGTCCGCGCCACATGAACTGCGGCGCCTGCGCATTGCCAAACGCGAAAGCCAGGAAAAATTCTGGAGCCGTTTCGGCGTCACCCAATCGAGCGGAAGCCGCTTCGAGACCGGCCTTGCGGTCCCTCCCCCGGTCGCCATCCTGCTGCGCCTCTACGTCAATGGACGGGTCAGCGATGGTGACCTTCTGGCGTGATCAGGCCCAGGGCAATCGCCTTGACCACCGCCTGCTGGCGGGTGTTCACGCCGAACTTCTGGCGCACGTTGGCCAGGTGAAAATTGACGGTCGCCTCGGAGCAGTTGGTGATCCGGGCGACCTCCCAGGAGGACTTGCCGACCATGACCCATTGCAGCACCTCGAGCTCGCGCCGGGTCAGGCGCGGCAGCTCCGGCTCCGCCTTGGCCTCGCGGAAACGCGCCGATGAGGCGAAGGCATAGTCACGGATCAGGGAAAGGGCCGGCAGCGCCTCGAACAGCGAGCGCTCGAAAGGCGCGTCGGGCCGCAGGTCGGACGCGAAGCTGATCATGCCAAGCTCGCCCTGCGGGCCGTGGATCGGCAAGGTCACGCCGCTGCGGATGCCGTGCGCGCTGGCTTCCTCGTACAGGGCGCCCGGCACGCCGCTGCCGAAGGTGGACGGCGCCCAGACCAGCGGCAGGGTGTTCGAGACGCAATGGACCACGGTCGGGTCGACATAGTGGAAGCCGTTGACTTCATACCGGCTACGCCACTCCGCCGAATAATTACTGCGAATAAAGGCGTGTTCGAAACGTACATGGCGCGACGGCACAACGCCAACCAGCATCTGGTCGAAGCCCTGGCTGCGCGCAAGCTCGAACAGACGCTGCGCCCAGGTGCGGTCGTCTCCGGCTTCCAGCAGCCCCAGCAATAGTGCGGTGTCGATCATAGGACAAATCCGGGTCAATACCTCATTCATCCTAAATGACTTTAGCGTCCACATATTCACCAATTGCCACAGCTTCAACCAATGTTAGCTTGGAGATACGCACAGTTGTCGTTCAAATACAACAACGCTCCTGCAATCGTGCGCTGTATTGATGGAGATTACGTTACCCTCCGCCGAATGCCCATTCCAGGTTTTCTAAATAGCAATATTTCCTGGCGTTAGCACCTCACACCGATTGCGATGCTTGACTTGAATTTTTACAAGAGTATCTTCTCAGCAGTTAACAGTTCACAGTCGCCGGTCCCGCCGGCGCGGCACTCTTTCACCACCCACGCGAAACAAGGATTTAGTCGATGAACAACATGACCGACATGGGCGAGCAGTTGGACGTCAAGCTATTGCTGACCACCCTGATGGCGCTGAAAAAAGGCGACTTCTCGGTCCGCATGCCCTCGGACTGGACTGGCGTGTCCGGCAAGATCGCCGACACGCTCAACGACATCATCGAAACCAAGCAGAAGATGGTGGAGACGGTCACCGACGTGTCGCGCGTGGTGGGCCGCGAAGGCCACCTGACCCAGCGTGCGGACCTGCCGGGCGTGGTGGGCGGCTGGGCCACCATCATCAGCTCGGTCAACACCCTGATCGACGACCTGGTGCGTCCGACCACCGAGATGGCGCGCGTCATCGGCGCGGTGGCGAAGGGCGACCTGTCGCAGACCATGGCGCTGGAAGTGGACGGGCACCCGCTCAAGGGCCAGTACCTGCGCGCGGCGATGACCGCGAACACCATGGTGGAGCAGTTGTCCTCGTTCTCGTCCGAGGTGACGCGCGTGGCGCGTGAGGTGGGTACCGAAGGCAAGCTCGGCGGCCAGGCACAGGTGAAGGGCGTGGCGGGCACCTGGAAGGACTTGACCGACTCGGTGAACTCGATGGCGGGTAACCTGACTTCGCAGGTGCGTAACATCGCCGAGGTGACCACCGCAGTGGCGAACGGCGACTTGTCCAAGAAGATTACCGTGGACGTGCGCGGCGAGATCCTGCAGCTGAAGGACACCATCAACGTCATGGTGGACCAGCTGCGCTCCTTCGCATCCGAGGTGACCCGGGTGGCGCGTGAGGTGGGTACCGAAGGCAAGCTCGGCGGCCAGGCCTACGTGCCGGGCGTGGCGGGTACCTGGAAGGACTTGACCGACAACGTGAACTTCATGGCCTCGAACCTGACGGGCCAGGTGCGTAACATCGCGGCGGTGACCACCGCGGTGGCGAACGGCGACTTGTCGAAAAAGATTACCGTGGACGTGAAGGGCGAGATTCTCGAGCTGAAGAACACCATCAACGTCATGGTGGACCAGCTGTCTTCGTTCGCATCCGAAGTGACCCGCGTGGCGCGCGAGGTGGGTACCGAAGGTAAACTCGGCGGCCAGGCGGTCGTGAAGGGCGTCGCGGGCACTTGGAAGGACTTGACCGACTCGGTGAACTCGATGGCGGGTAACCTGACCGGCCAGGTGCGTAACATCGCGGACGTGACCACCGCGGTGGCGAACGGCGACTTGTCCAAGAAGATCACGGTGGACGTGAAGGGCGAGATTCTCGAGCTGAAGAACACCATCAACGTCATGGTCGACCAGCTGAACTCCTTCGCATCCGAGGTGACCCGCGTGGCGCGGGAGGTGGGTACCGAAGGCCGCCTGGGCGGCCAGGCGAACGTGCCGGGCGTTGCGGGCACCTGGAAGGACTTGACCGACGGCGTGAACTCGATGGCGGGCAACCTGACCGGCCAGGTGCGTAACATCGCGGAGGTGACCACCGCGGTGGCGAACGGCGACCTGTCCAAGAAAATTACCGTGGACGTGAAGGGCGAGATTCTCGAGCTGAAGAACACGATTAACGTCATGGTGGACCAGCTGTCCTCCTTTGCATCGGAAGTGACCCGCGTGGCGCGTGAGGTGGGTACCGAAGGTAAACTCGGCGGCCAGGCTTACGTGCCGGGCGTCGGCGGCACCTGGAAAGACCTGACCGACAACGTGAACTTCATGGCCTCGAACCTGACGGGCCAGGTGCGTAACATCGCGGCGGTGACGACCGCGGTGGCGCGCGGCGACCTGTCCAAGAAGATCACCGTGGACGTGAAGGGCGAGATCCTGGAGCTGAAAGACACCATCAACGTCATGGTGGACCAGCTGTCCTCGTTCGCATCCGAGGTGACGCGCGTCGCCCGTGAGGTGGGTACCGAAGGCAAACTGGGCGGCCAGGCGAACGTGTCGGGTGTTGCAGGTACCTGGAAGGACTTGACCGAGAACGTCAACCAGCTGGCGGCGAACCTGACCAACCAGATGCGCGCGATCGGCGAGGTGGCGACCGCGGTGACCCGTGGCGACCTCTCGCGTTCGATCCAGGTGGAAGCGCGCGGCGAGGTGTCCTACCTGAAGGACAACATCAACGAGATGATCCGCAACCTGAAGGAGACCACCCAGAAGAACGCGCAGCAGGACTGGCTGAAGACCAACCTGGCGCGCTTCACCCGCCTGCTGCAGGGCCAGCGCGACCTGCAGGCCGTGACCAAGCTGATCCTGTCGGAACTGGCGCCGCTGGTGTCGGCCCACCATGGCGTGTTCTACATGATGGATTCGCAGGAGACCGACGCACGCCTGCGCATGATCGCCTCCTACGGCTACCGTTCCAGCCGCAAGCTGCCGACCTCCTTCCTGCCGGGAGAAGGCCTGGTGGGCCAGTGCGCGCTGGAGAAGACCCGCATCTGGCTGACCGACGTGCCGCGCGACTACATCGTGGTGTCCTCGGGCCTGGGCTCGGCGCCGCCGAACAACATCGTGGTGCTGCCGATCCTGTTCGAACAGCAGGTCAAGGCCGTCATCGAGATCGCCTCGCTGGACCGCTTCACCGAGACCCACCTGTCCTTCCTCGACCAGCTGATGGAATCGATCGGCGTGGTCCTGAACACGATCGAGGCGAACAGCCGTACCGAGTCGCTGCTGACCCAGTCGCAGTCCCTGGCCCAGGAACTGCAGCAGACCAACCAGGAACTGGCGGAGAAGGCGCGCCTGCTGTCCGAGCAGAACATCGAGGTGGAACGCAAGAACCGCGAGGTGGAACAGGCGAAGCTGGCGCTGGAAGAAAAGGCGACCCAGCTGGCCCTGTCCTCCAAGTACAAGTCCGAGTTCCTGGCCAATATGTCGCACGAACTGCGTACGCCCCTGAACTCGCTCCTGATCCTGGCGCAGCAGCTCTCGGATAACCCGGAAGGCAACCTGTCCTCGCGCCAGGTGGAGTTCGCGAAGACCATCCACGGCTCCGGTTCCGACCTCCTGACCCTGATTAACGACATTCTCGACCTGTCGAAGATCGAATCCGGTACCGTCACGCTGGACGTGTCGGAATACCGCTTCTCGAACCTGCGCAACTACGTGGATCGCACCTTCCGCCACATGGCGGAGGCCAAGCACCTCGGCTTCCAGGTCGATCTGGCGGACAACCTGCCGACCGCGGTGATGACCGACACCACGCGCCTGCAGCAGGTCCTGAAGAACCTGCTGTCGAACGCGTTCAAGTTCACCAGCCACGGCCAGGTCGAACTGACCATCTCGCTGGTGAACAGCGGCTGGACCCACGACCACCCGAACCTGGTACACGCCGACGCGGTGCTGGCGTTCTCGGTGCGCGACACCGGCGTCGGCATCCCGTCCGACAAGCTGCAGCTGATCTTCGAGGCATTCCAGCAGGCCGACGGCTCGACCGCGCGTAAATATGGCGGCACCGGCCTGGGCCTGTCGATCTCGCGCGAACTGGCGCGCCTGCTGGGCGGCGAGATCCGCGTCGAGTCGACCGTCAACGTCGGTTCGACCTTCACCCTGTACCTGCCGTACAACCGCGCCGGCTTCATCAACTACGAACAGACCCGCCAGCCGCAGCCGGCCCGCCTGGCCCCGCCGCCGGCCCCGGCCACCACCGTGTCTCACCAGCCGGTGACGGAAGCGAGCGCCGAGGTGGCGACTGCCGAGACGGTGGAAGCCGGCTCGCTGGTCGAATACTCCTCGGTGCTGGACGACCGCGGCCTGGTGACCCCGGGCGACCCGTCGGTGCTGATCGTGGAAGACGACGAGCGCTTCGCCAAGGTGCTGCTCGACTTCGCCCGCGAGAAGAACTTCAAGGGCATCGTCACCCAGCGCGGCGATTCGGCGCTGTCGCTGGCGCGCGACTACCTGCCGTCGGCGATCCTGCTCGACATCGACCTGCCGGACATCGACGGCTTCACGGTGCTCGACCGCCTCAAGCGCGACCCGAACACCCGCCACATCCCGGTGCACGTGATGTCCTCGCTGCGCGAGCGCGAGCGCGCGCTGCGCCAGGGCGCGATCTCGTACATCAACAAGCCGGTGGGCCGCGAGGCGCTGCAGGAAGAGTTCAAGCGCATCCAGAAGTTCCTGATGGGCGGCAAGCGTTCGCTGCTGGTGGTGGAAGACGACATGGCCCAGCGCGAGTCGATCGTGGCCCTGATCGGCAACGCCGACATCCACATGGTGACGGTCGACACCGGCGCCGCCGCTTGGTCCGCGCTGGAAAGCGCGCGCTTCGACTGCATGGTGCTGGACCTGACCCTGCCGGACGTCTCGGGCTTCGACCTGCTGGACCGCATCGGCGCCAACGAGCGCCTGCGCGACCTGCCGGTGGTGATCTACACCGCCAAGGAGCTGTCGCGCAAGGAGGTCACCAAGCTCAAGCGCTACGCCAAGACCATCGTCATGAAGGACGCCCGCTCGCCGGAGCGCCTGCTGGACGAAACCGCCCTGTTCCTGCACCGTTCGCAGGCCAGCCTGCCGGAGCAGCAGCGCCGCATCCTGGAAGAGATCCATGCGGCAGACGGCGGCCTGGCCGGCCGCAAGGTGCTGATCGTCGACGACGACCTGCGTAACATCTTCGCGCTGTCCACCCTGCTGGAGCGCCAGCAGATGCAGGTGCTGTTCGCCGAGAACGGCCGCGACGGCATCGAGGTGCTGGAGAAGGACCCGACCATCGAGATCGTCCTGATGGACATCATGATGCCGGAGATGGACGGCTACGACACGATGCGGGCGATCCGCCGCATCCCGAAGTTCCGTTCGCTGCCGATCATTACCCTGACCGCGAAAGCGATGAAGGGTGACCGCGACAAGTGCATCGCCGCCGGCGCCTCGGACTACATCACCAAGCCGGTCGATGTGGCCCAGCTGCTGTCGATGATGCGTGTCTGGCTCCACTAAGGCCGCGGCGATGGGTGAATTGAGTGCCTGGTCCGGGTTCGCCGCCGCCCAGGCAACGGAGGAACTCGAGATCGAACTGCTGCTGGAAGCCGTCTACCAGCGCTTCGGCGTCGATTTCCGCGGCTATGCGCGGCCCAGGCTGCGCGACAAGCTGTTCGCGCTGCTGCGCGCGCGCAAGCTGGCGACCATCTCCAGCCTGCAGGAGCGGGTGCTGCACGAAGCCGGTGTCGCGCACGAACTCGTGCGCACGCTGGCGGTGCCGCAGGCGGAGCTGTTCGACCTGCCCGAGGACACGCGGCGCCTGCGTACCGCGCTGGGCGACAGCCTGCGTCCGACCGCCCTGCCCAAGGTCTGGCTGGCCGAGCCGGCCGGCGTGGCCGAGGCCTGGACGCTGGCGATCCTGCTGGCCGAGGAAAAGCTGTACGGCCGCACCGAGGTGTTCGCCACTGTCGCCAGCGACGAGCTGCTGTTCGACGTGCGCAACGCCTCGCTGCCGGTGGCCCAGCTGACCCAGTCGCAGGCCCGGTACCAGGCCAGCGGGGGCGTCGGGCGCCTGAGCGACTACTTCGAGATCGAGAACGGCGAAGCGCGCCTGCTGCCGCGCCTGCGCGAACGCATCACCTGGGCGCAGTACAGCCTGGTGACGGACGCCTCGTTCAACGAGTTCCACGGCATCATCTGCCGCCGCGCCCTGCCCGATTTCGGGCCGCTGCTGCGCCAGCGCGTGCTGCGCCTGTTCCGCGACAGCCTGTCGCTGTTCGGGGTGCTGGGGCTGGACCGCGAACTCGCGCCCACCGACGCCGGTGCGGCGGATTACCAGCTGTTGTTCGAGGACGGGGGCTGGTACAAGCGCGTTCGATGACGCAACTTGGTGTTGACCCCGTGGGCGGGAGACCCGCCCACCCTACGAATGCAGTTGTAGGGTGGGCAGGTCTCCTGCCCACGCGGTCATCCAGCGTTCGAACGGTCGCAGACTAAACCCTGTTCTCAGACGCAATTCTGTCGCGCCACGCCTGCAGGTGCGTCATCCCCTCCTGTCCCGGCCTGAACTTCAGCAATCCGCGTGCGAATTCGATCGCACAAAAGGCCGTGATATCGGCAATCGTGAACCGTTCCCCAGCCACGTAGGGCTGCCTGCCCAGCTCCCCGTCCAGCCAGCGCGCCGTTGCGCGCATCTTTTGTCCCTGCGCCGCGCCGAAGTCCGGAAACTGCGGCTGCTCCAGGCTTGCCAGCCCCGGATGCGTATGGCGCACGCACAGCGCCGTTTCCAGCATCAGGTGCAGCTCCATGCGGCGGTCGGCCATCTCGATGAAGGCGCGCTCGGTGCTGTCCACTCCCATCAGGTTCGGTTCCGGATACAAGCCTTCGAGGTAGGTGCAGATGGCGCGCGTCTCGCTCAGCGCGCGGCCATCGTCGAGCACCAGCACGGGAACGCGCGCCAGCGGATTCAGGGCGGTGAATTCAGGCCTGCGGTGGCCGCCGGCATTCAGGTCGACGTCGACCAGTTCGATGCCTTCGATTCGTTTGGCCGCCATGAACATGGTGACACGCCGCGGATTGGGGGCGCGGGGACTGACGTAGAGACGCATGGGCTTTTCCATCCTTGGACAGGGATGGCCATGATAGCGCGAACCGGCAGGAGTTCAGGCCGGTTCGACCAGCGAGGCCGTCCCTTCGCTGGCCCGCGCGGCATCCATCCAGGCGTCGACGTCGTCCGCACAACCAGGGGGCAGGTGCAGCCCGAGCTTGCTGCGGCGCCACAGTACGTCCTCGGCGCAGCCGGCCCACTCGTGCCGCATCAGGTAGCGCAACTCGGCGGCATGGAGGCCGGGGGCCACCTCTTCGCCCAGGTCATCGATGCCGGCAGCGCCGGCCAGCAGGATCTCGGCACGGGTACCGTAGGCACGCGCCCAGCGCCGCGCCAGGCTGGCAGGCAGCCAGGGATGGCGGCGTTCGAGCGCGGCCACCCAGGCGTCGAATTCGAGCACGGCGCGGCTGTTTGGCACGCTGCCGAACAGGTCTCCACCTGGCAGCACGGCCTGCGCCGTCCATCCCGGCCGGGTGTGCCCGAGTGCGCCGGAGATCCAGTCCGCCGCTTCCTCGGCCAGCTTGCGAAAGGTGGTGATCTTGCCGCCGAAGACGGACAGCAGGGGCGCGCCCGCCGTATCGCGCCCGAGCAGGTAGTCGCGCGTGGCCGCGCTGGCGCTGGCGGCGTCGTCTTCGAGCAGCGGGCGTACGCCCGAGTAGGACCAGACGACGTCCGCGGGCGCGACCTGGCGCCGGAAATAGCGGTTGGCGAGCTCGCACAGGTAGGCGGTCTCGGTGCCGGCGATCGCCACCCCGTCCGGGTCGCCCTGGAACTCGAGGTCGGTGGTGCCGATGAGGGTGAAGGCGCCTTCATAGGGCATCGCGAACACGATGCGCCCGTCGGGGTGCTGGAAGATGTAGGCGTACTGGTGCTCGAACAGGCGCGGCACCACGATGTGGCTGCCCTTGACCAGGCGCAGGCGGCGCGCGGGAGCGCTGCCGGTGGCGATCTGGGCCACCCGCGCGGCCCAGGGCCCGGCCGCGTTGACCAGGCAGCGCGCCTTGACCCTCAGCCTGCGCTCACCGCGCACCAGCGTCGCCGTCCAGTACTGCGGGTGGCGCTCGAAGGCGGTGCAGCGCGTGTGCGTCAGCACGGTGGCGCCGCGCTCATGCGCATCGAGTGCATTCAGCACCACCAGCCGGGCATCGTCGACCCAGCCGTCCGAGTACTCGAAGCCGCGTGTAAAGCTGGGCTTGAGCGCGTCGCCGGCGCGGTGCCCCGCCAGCTCCACCGCTTTTGAAGCGGCCAGGAAGCTGCGCGGCGCCAGGCGGTCATACAGGAACAGGCCGGCGCGGATCAGCCAGGCCGGCCGCTGCGTGGCGTCGTGCGGCATCACGAAGCGCAGCGGATGCATGATGTGCGGTGCGCTGCACAGCAGGGTTTCGCGTTCACGCAGCGCCTTGCGCACCAGGCTGAACTCGCGGTGCTCGAGGTAGCGCAGGCCGCCGTGGATCAGCTTGCTCGAAGCGGAAGACGTGTGGGACCCGAGGTCGTCCTTGTCGCACAGGAGCACCTTCAGGCCGCGCCCGGCAAGATCTCGCGCAATTCCCGCGCCATTGATGCCGCCGCCCACGACCAGCACGTCGCATTCCAGCTGGGTGTCCTCGTTCATGTCGCCTCCCGTCTGCGGGCCGGGCCCGCCTAGCCGGTCCAGTGTAGGCACTCGGCAGTGGAGCATCTTTGCTTGTATCAATTATGCGGAGAATGGACCCGCCGGTGTGTAAAATCGGCGCATGCACAACTCATCCAGCGCCGACGTGCGTGCCTGGGTCCGCATGCCTTCCGGTAAGCGCCTGGACCTGCTCAACCCGACTCCCTTCGACTGGGACGACGCCGACCTGGCGCTGGGCCTGGCGCGCACCTACCGCTGGGGCGGGCATTCAGCCTGGCCGCTGCCCCTGTCGGTGGCCCAGCACTCGCTGACCGTGATGCTGCTGCGCCGCGCCATCGCTCCCCCGCCCACGCCCCTGCAGGAGCTGCGCGAGCTGCTGCACGACGCCGAGGAAGGCCTGCTCGGCTTCGATGCGATCTCGGTGATCAAGCCCTTCCTGGGCGAGGGCTTTCGCGCGCTGACCCTGCGCCTGGAGCAGATGGTCTTCCTGCGCTACGGCCTGCCGGCCTGGACCGAGAAGGAGCACAGGCTGCACAAGCAGGCCGACCGGCTCGCGGCGGCAAGCGAAGCCGTGCACGTGACCGGCTGGACGCCGGACGAAGTCAAGCGCACGCTGAAGATCCGCGCCGACGTGCTGGACCAGGACCCGCTGGTGCCCTATTTCGGCGGCACGCCCTGGGAACCGTGGCCCCCTGGCCTTGCTGCAGAACGCTTCCTGGCCGAGCTGGATCGCCTGAAGCGGGCCTGCGCCAACGCGCCTGCCTGATCCCGCAACACGGGCTTTCTACACCAGCTTGCAAAGCTGGGCTGCAACTCGGCGTCGAATCTTGAGGAAACTCAAGCTTCGCACGTAAGCGATTGATTTCATGGGAAGTTCTTCAATATCCACAAGAACTGTGGATAAAGATGTGGAAAAGCACTACTTGACAAGCTGAAAGTCCAGTAATGATGCGGGTTTCAACAAATTGCCCGTTCCGCAGGCAAATTGAAAAACTCTAAAAATCAATGACTTGCACGCGCCCCACTTTTGTGCAGTGCGGGGGTCTGGGGCATATTCCTACAAAATCGCCGCACGGGGGATAAGTCCTCAACGTGTGCCGATCTTCGCTCATTTCCACGCGTTCCGAGCGCGCTCCCGCACCAGCATGCGCACGCTCTCCGGTACCGGCTTGCGCAGCTGCTGCGTGTCCGCGCTGAGCCAGGTCGTCTCCTCGAAATGCTTCAGCATGGCCGGGGTGATGAAGCGCGAGCGGGCCGCGTAGACGTGGCGGTCGCCCATCTGGGCCTGCTGCTTGATGAAGAAGCGGTTCGGCAGCACCAGGTGCAGGTGTTCGCGGGCGCGCGTCATGGCCACATAGAGCAGGCGCCGCTCTTCTTCGATGTCGTCGTTGTTCCCGGTACTCATGTCCGACGGAATGCAGCCGTCCACCACGTTCAATACCGTCACCGATTTCCACTCCTGTCCTTTGGCGGAATGGATGGTCGACAGGATCAGGTAGTCTTCGTCGAGCAGCGGGCTGCCTGCGCGGTCGCTGGTGGCTTCCGGCGGGTCGAGCGTGATCTCGGCCAGGAAGCTCTCGCGCGTCGCGTGCCCGCCAGCCAGCGCGCTGAGCTGCTCGACGTCGGCGGCGCGCACCTGCGCGTCGTCGTACATGCGTTCCAGGTGCGGCAAGTACCATTGCTTGACCAGCTCGATGTCGGCCGGCCAGCGCAGTCCCGGCGTGCGCAGGCGCCGGTACAGTGCGCTAAAGGCGGCCCAGTCCTCGAGACTCTTGCCCGGCGCGGCGAAGGCTTCCACCGCCGCCAGCGGGTCGGCGGCCTCGCCCACCGCATCCAGCAGGCGGGTGGCGGTCGCCGGGCCGATCCCCGGGATCAGCTGGGCCACGCGAAAGCCCGCCATGCGCCCGTTCGGGTTCTGGGCGAAGCGCAGCACCGCCAGCACGTCCTTGATGTGGGCCGCTTCCAGGAACTTCAGGCCGCCGAACTTCACGAAGGGGATGTTGCGACGCATCAGCTCGAGCTCCAGCGCGGCGCTGTGGCTGGCCGCGCGGAACAGCACCGCCTGCGATTTCAGGGCGATGCCGGCTTCGCGGTGTTCCAGGATGCGGCGGCAGGCCCAGCGCGCCTGTTCGGCTTCGTCCGGGATCAGGACCAGTTGCGGCTTGAGGCTGGAGGCCTTGTCGGTCCACAGCGTCTTGGCGTGGCGTTCGCGGGCGGCGGCGATGACGGCGTTGGAAGCGTCGAGGATCGGCTGGGTCGAGCGGTAGTTGCGTTCCAGCGTGATGACTTCGGCGGGCTGCGAGAACTGCTTCGGGAAGTCGAGGATGTTGCGCACGGTGGCGCCGCGGAAGGCGTAGATCGACTGGGCGTCGTCGCCGACCACCATCACGCCCTCGCCGCCGGGCTTCATGCCGGTGATGATCGCCGCCTGCAGGTGGTTGGTGTCCTGGTACTCGTCGACCAGCACGTGGTCGAAGCGGGCGCCCAGCTCCGGGCCCAGCTCCGGGTCGCTCGCCATCTCGGACCAGAACAGCAGCAGGTCGTCGTAGTCCAGCACGTTCTGCTCCTGCTTGGCGTCGACGTAGGCGCCGAACAGGGTTTTCAGCTGCCCTTCCCACTCGCTGCACCAGGGGAAGGTGGACTGCAGCACCGCCTCCAATGGCTCGCGGCTGTTGACCACCCGCGAATAGATCGACAGGCAGGTGCCCTTCAGCGGAAAACGCTTTTCCGTATGCGACAGGCCGATTTCGTGGCGCACCAGTCCCATCAGGTCTTCCGAGTCGCCGCGGTCGTGGATGGTGAAGGATTCGTCCAGGCCGATGCGGCCGGCATACTCGCGCAGCAGGCGGGCGCCGATCGCGTGGAAGGTGCCGGCCCAGGGCAGGCTCAGCTGGGCCGCGTTGGCGCTGCCGCCCTTGCCGAGCAGGCGCTGCAGCACGCCGCTGGCGCGCTGGCTCATCTCGCCCGCCGCACGCCGCGAAAACGTCAGCAGCAGGATGCGCTGGGGATCGGCACCCAGCTGGATCAGACGCGCGACGCGGTGCGCCAGCGTATTGGTCTTGCCCGAGCCCGCCCCCGCCACCACCAGCAGCGGCCGCACGCTGGCGGCGCCAATGTCGTGCTCGACCGCGGCGCGCTGTTCGGCATTCAGCCCGGCGAAGGGATCATCTGGGGCGGACTGCTGGAGGACGGCGGACATGGGGTGGGCAAGGAAAGGGCGGCTGCAAATGCCATACTGTACATTTATCCAGTTCTCTTGCGCAAGCCTCAAGAAAGCTAGAGTCAAGCCCGCGCACGATTGAATCCACATTTTGCCCGGCGTCAGGTCATGGATTACATGCAGAAGACATGCTAAGTAGTTAATAATTAAAAAGTTTTCCTGATATCCACAAAGTCTGTGAATAACTATGTGGAAAAGCGGGGGCTTGACACGCCGAATGCGGCCATCCGTGCGGCTTTCAACAATTTGCCTATTGGGAAGGCAATCGCGATAGCCCCAGAAATCAAGGGTTTACGCGCAGCTGTCGCGCAAGGGGAACGGACGCGCACAAAGTTATTTTACGGCAATTTTTGTGTATAAGCCCGGCTCGCCTCAGCGTCCAGCGCTGCGCCGTCTCCCGCCTGCGCCGCCTACAATGGCCGCGTGACCAACCACTGTGAGGACGCCATGAGCATGCAACCCGATCCCGACCTGAATCCCGGCGACGAAGCGGAACCCGGTACGCCCGGCGCCGGAGAAGACGTTTGCGAAGCCTGCGCCGGCACCGGCAAGCTGTCCGATGGCCGGCCCTGCTCCAACTGCGGCGGCAGCGGCAAGGTCATGCGGGGTATCGGCGGCGGCTGAGGGCCTATCCCCGCGTGGACAGGCGGGCGCCGGCCCGGCGATAATCCGGGGATGCGCGCTCCGCCTCCCGCCGCCGTCCCCGATCCGGACCGTCCCCGGCCCACTTCGCTGGCCGACCTGTTCGTCTCCTTCACCGTCCTCGCCCTGCAAGGCTTCGGCGGGGTGCTGGCGGTCGTCCAGCGCGAAATCGTCGAGCGCAAGCGCTGGCTGACGCAGGAAGAATTCATCGAGGACTGGGCCGTGGCGCAGATCATGCCCGGGCCCAACGTGCTCAACCTGTCGATCATGATCGGGGCGCGCTGGTTCGGGCTGCCCGGCGCCGCGGCCGCGGTCGCCGGCCTGCTGGCCTTGCCGCTGGTGCTGGTCCTGGTGCTGGCGGCCTTCCACGCGCAGTATGCGGACCATCCCGCGGTGGCCGGCGCGCTGCGCGGCATGGCGGCCGTGTCCGCTGGCCTGATCGCCGCCACCGGCCTGAAGCTGTCGAGCGCACTGGCCAGGAGCCCGATCCCGCTTCCCTGCTCGGTCGGGATCGCGGCGGCCGCCTTCGCCTTGCTGGCCTGGCTGCGTGCGCCGCTGGCCTGGGTGCTGCCCACGCTGGGTGCGCTCGGCTGCGTGCTGGCCTGGCGCAGGCTGCGATGACGGCGGCCCCGCTCGTTCTGGGATGGCACGATTGGCTCGGCCTGTTCGTCCATTTCCTGATGCTGTCGCTGATGCAGTTCGGCGGCGCGATCTCGGTCAGCGCCGACATGCAGCGCTTCCTGGTTGAAGACAAGGGCTGGCTGGCCCAGTCGCAGTTCAGCGATGCGATCGCGCTGGCGCAGGCGGCCCCGGGCCCCAACGTGCTGTTCGTCGCGCTGATGGGCTGGCACCTGGGCATGAACACCGGCAGCTTCGGCGCGGCCCTGGGCGGCGTGGCGCTGACCATGGCCGGCATCCTGCTGCCCTCCTCCATCCTCAACTACCACATCGCGCAGTGGGGACACCGCAACCGCGAGCTGCGCGCGGTGCGCGCCTTCCGCCTTGGCATGGCGCCGATCGTGATCGGCATGCTCCTGGCCACCAGCTGGCTGCTCGCCGGCGCCGGGTCTGGCAAAAGCAATTGGCCGGCCTGGCTGCTGGCCCTGCTATCCTGCCTGCTCATCTGGCGTACCCGCCTGCACCTGCTGTGGATGCTGGGCGCCGGCGCCCTGCTCGGCGCGCTCGGATTCGTCTGACTGGCAAGCTGCAACGCCACAGGGCATACTTGCGGGATTGACCACTCATCCAGCGAACCCATGCTCGAACTTCTCAGCGAACATGCCTGCTTCGGCGGCGTCCAGCGCTTCTACCGCTTCGATTCGACCGCCATCGGCCTGCCGATGCGCTTTTCCGTCTACCTGCCGCCCGGCGCCGAAGGCAAGCGCCTGCCTGTCCTGTTCTACCTCGCCGGCCTGACCTGCACCGAAGAGACCTTCATGATCAAGGCCGGCGCCCAGAGGGTGGCGGCGCAGGAAGGCCTGATCCTGGTCACGCCCGATACCAGCCCGCGCGGCGCCGGCGTGCCCGGCGAGACCGACAGCTGGGACTTCGGGGCGGGCGCCGGCTTCTATGTCGACGCCACCGAGGCGCCATGGTCGCAGCACTACCGCATGTACAGTCACATCCTGGAACTGCGCGAGCAGGTAGTAGCCCAGCTGCCGGCCGACCCGGCCCGGGTGGGCATCTTCGGGCACTCGATGGGCGGGCATGGCGCGCTCATGATGGCGCTGCGCAATCCAGGCCTGTTCCGTTCGGTGTCGGCCTTTGCGCCGATCGCGGCGCCGATGCGCTGCCCGTGGGGCCAGAAGGCCTTCGGCGGCTACCTGGGCGCCGACCAGGCGAACTGGCGCCAGTACGATGCGAGCGAACTGATGGCCGCGATGGACGCGGCGCCCTTCCCGGGCGGGATCCTGATCGACCAGGGGCTGGCCGATAAATTCCTGGCCGAGCAGCTGTATCCGGAAGCCTTCGAGCAAGCTTGCGCCCGTGCGGGCCAGCCCTTGACCCTGCGCCGGCATGAGGGCTACGACCACGGTTATTACTTCATTTCGACGTTTGTGGAAGACCACCTGCGCTTTCACCGCAGGCTGCTTGGCTGAAGACCAGGCGGACACGGCTGCGCCCGCTTGAAATGCTGCGGCCTCCATCCTATAAAGACATTGCCGGCACCCACCGGCACTCTCAGTCCTTATCATGGAGGCCATCATGAATCTCATTAGACGAGGCAATAGCCCGCTCCCGGCCTACCGTCCGGGCGCCGTCGAGGACCAGTTCGGGCGCATGGTCGAGAGCATGTTCCAGGACTTCTTCGCCCCGCTCGCACAGGGCGGGCAATGGGCCGGCGAAGGCGCCGCGACGCCGCGGCTGGACGTCAGCGAAACCGAGAAGACCTACGAAATCCAGGCCGAACTCCCCGGCGTGAACAAGGAGGACGTCAAGGTCTCGGTCGACGGGCAGCGTGTCACCATCGAGGCGGAATGCCGCTCGGCAAACGAACGCCGCGAGGGTGAAACCGTGGTGTATGCTGAACGCACCGCACGCAGGTTCATGCGCAGCTTCGCCCTGCCCACCGAAGTCGACGACGGTTCGGCACAGGCAAAGCTGGAGAACGGCGTACTGCAGCTGAGCCTGCCCAAAAAGCAGGGCACTGAAGCACGCCGCCTGACCATCCAGTAATCGCCCGGCCACGCCCGGCGCAGTCCATGGTCCGCGTCCCGCGTTGCGGCGCCCTGCCGCGGCGCGGCGCGGCCGTTTTGCGTTCTACCATGGCTACGTTTCGTTCTATGCGCTTCACCATGCCGGAGACCGAAGGCTACAAGGACCGCACCCACGCCGGCCGACAACTGGCGCGCAGCTTGCGGCATCTCGCCGGCCGGGCCGACCCGATCGTGCTCGGCCTGCCGCGCGGCGGCGTGCCGGTGGCCTTCGTGGTGGCCCAGGCCCTCGGCGCGGAGCTCGACGTCCTGCTGGTGCGCAAGCTGGGCATGCCCGGCAACGAGGAATACGCGATGGGCGCGATCGGCAGCGGCGGCGTGCGCGTGCTGCAGCCGGGCGTGCCCGGCCTGCTGGGCGTGACCCAGGAACAGGTGGATCAGGTGGCCGCGCGCGAACTGGCCGAGCTCGAGCGGCGCGACCGCCTCTACCGGGGCGGACGCCCGCCGCCGCGGCTCGAAGGCCGCTGCGTGATCCTGGTCGACGACGGCATTGCGACCGGGGCCAGCATGCTGGCCGCGGTCCAGGTGGTGCGCAAGCACCGGGTCGCGCAACTGGTGGTGGCGGCGCCGGTGGGCGCGCCCGACACCCTCGAACGGCTCGCGCGCGAAGCCGACGAAGTCGTCTGCCCGCTTGCCCCGCCCCGCCTCCATGCGGTCGGCCAGTTCTACCGGTCGTTCGGGCAGACGGATGACGAAGAAGTACAGGACCTGCTGGCACAGGCATGGGCGGCGCCCGCCGCGCCGAATGGTGGGCAGCAGGGGAACAAGGACAACAGAAAGGAGCGGACATGAAACCAATTCCAACCGAGACGGCAACCGATGTGGGCAGCGTGGGTAAATGGCTGGGTGCGGCAGCGGCCGGAGCGCTGCTGATGTACCTGCTGGATCCCGAACGCGGCTCCGCGCGCCGTTCGCGCGCAGTGTCCGCGGTGCGCGCAGCCGGCGCCCGCACCGGGGCGACGGTCGACGGTGTGCTGCACAGCGCCGGCGACCGCCTGGTGGGGCTGAAGGACAGCGCCGCCAGCGCCCTGTCGCGCGGCGCCGACCGCGTGCAGGCCAAGGCGGCGCCGATGCTCGAACGCGCCCGCCACAGCGCCCAGGAGGCGACCCATCGCCTGGAAGACAGTGCCGAACGCGTGCGCGAGCGCGCCAGGGCCGCGGCCGACGGCAGCAGCATGCGCGGCTACGAATCCGAGACCAGCCGTTCGCCGGCGCGCTACAAGCGCTACGAGACGGCCCGAGAGCTCGAGGCCGGGCAGCGTGCGCGCGGCGGACTGTCCGCACGGCTGCGCGGCGCGCGCGGCAGCGCCCGGGACCAGCGCGGCCCCGACTATCTCGAAGGAGCCCATCCGGCCCTGGTGGGCGGCGGCGTGCTGGGCCTGCTCAGCCTGATGCGCCGCTCTCCGGGCGGCCTGCTGATCGGACTGGCCGGCCTGGCCCTGCTGTGGCAAGGCACGCGCGACAAGACCTACCGCGTCAGCGACAACATGCCGGCCCGGCTGCCGCAGATGAACCAGCAGGACGAGCATGGCCAGGCGCCGATGATCCCCCCAAGCGAGCAGTCCGGCAGCCGTTACCTGCACTGAGCGAGGCGATGCGTCCATGGCCAGCGTCAGCGACCACGAAACCGGCGTCCTGCGTGCGGCCGCCCGGCCTCTCACGGGCAGCGCGTCCGACTACGACCCGCTCCTCGAGCTCGTCGGCGATGCGCGCTTCGTGCTGCTCGGCGAGGCCACCCATGGCAGCGCCGAGTTCTACGACGAGCGCGCGCGCATCACCCAGCGCCTGATCGAGGAAAAGGGCTTCACGGCGGTGGCGGTCGAAGCCGACTGGCCCGACGCCTGGCGCGTCAACCGCTACGTGCGCGGCGAAGGCGCGGACGCCGACGGGCGCGCCGCCCTGTCCGGCTTCGAACGCTTTCCCGCCTGGATGTGGAGGAATACCTCGGTACTGGCTTTCGTGGAGTGGCTGCGGGAGCGCAACGACGCCGCGGGCGCCGGGGGCGGCAAGACCAAGGCCGGCTTCTACGGGCTCGACCTGTACAGCCTGTTCACCTCGATCCAGGAAGTCGTGCGCTACCTGGAAGGAGTCGACCCGGTAGCCGCCGAGGAAACCCGGCGCCGCTACGCCTGCTTCGACCACTACGACCAGGACAGCCAGCATTACGGCTATGCGGCCAGCGTCGGCCTGTCCGAGTCGTGCCAGAAAGGCGTCAACGCGGCGCTGCAGGATTTGCAGCAGCGCGCCTTCGACTACATGCAGGCCGACGGCGCCAGCGCCGAAGATGCCTTCTTCTACGCCCAGCAGAACGCGCGCCTGGTGAAGAACGCCGAGGAGTACTACCGCACCATGTTCCGCGGGCGCATCTCGTCCTGGAACCTGCGCGACAGCCACATGGCCGAAACCCTCGACGCGCTCGCGCGCCACTTGTCGCGCGAAGGCAAGCCGGCCAAGATCGTCGTCTGGGAGCACAACTCGCACATCGGCGACGCGCGCGCCACCGAGATCGGCCGCCAGGGCGAATGGAACGTGGGCGAGCTGGCGCGCAAGGCTTATGGCCAGGATGCCTGCCTGATCGGTTTCACCACCTATGACGGCCGGGTGACGGCGGCCTCGGAATGGGACGGCCCTGCCGAACACAAGCACGTCCGGCCCGGCATGCCCGGCAGCTACGAGCACCTGCTGCACAGCGTCGGCATGGAGCGCTTCTTCCTGCCGCTGCGCGAACCCGGCGCGGCGCGCGACCTGCTGATGGAAGAACGGCTGGAACGCGCCATCGGCGTGCTCTACCTGCCGCGCACCGAGCGCCAGAGCCACTACTTCATGGCCCAGCTGCCGCGCCAGTTCGATGCGGTGATCCACATCGACCGCAGCAGCGCGGTGACGCCGCTGGATGCGACCAGCGGCTGGCATTCGGACGAGCCGCCGGAGACCTATCCGCAGGGCTTGTAGGTTCTTAGCCTTCGAAGAAGGCGTAGCCGTTCCTGCCCTGCCCCTTCGCCAAGTACAGCGCACTGTCGGCCGCCGCCAGCAGCTGTTCCTGGGGCTGGCGCGGCTGCGACAGCGCCACGCCGACGCTGGTCGAGACCTGTACCGGCCCGGAGCTGGTGCGAAACGGCACCCGCATGCTTTCCACGATCTTCCCCGCGATGTGCTCGGCCTCGACGCGGGCGCCGATTTCTTCGAGGATGACGACGAACTCGTCGCCCGACAGGCGCGCCGGGGTGTCGGTGGCGCGCACGCCGGCGCTGAGGCGGCGTGCGAATTCCTTCAGCACTTCGTCGCCGATGCCGTGTCCATGGGTATCGTTGATCTTCTTGAAATGGTCGATGTCCAGGTAGGCCAGGGCCAGCGGCTTGCCGCTGCGGCGCGCGCGGTCGAGCGCGTGGTGCAGGGTCTCGCCGAACATGCGGCGATTGGCGATGCCGGTCAGGGTGTCGACCCGCGCCAGCTGCTGCAGCTGCTCCTCGACTTCCTTCACGCGGGTCATGTCGTGCACCAGCGCGTACGCACCCGCCACGCTGCCGTCCGGCTGCTGGTCCGGGATGTAGGTAGCCTGCAGGATGCGCGGTTCGCCCTGCACCCGAATGCGCACCTCGTGCGTCACCGCCTGCCCGCCGAAGGCCTGCTCCAGGTGCGGCGAGATGTCCGCCTCGGTTTCCGCACCCAGCAGTTTCGCCACCGGCATCCCGACCAGTTGCTCGGGCGTGATGCCGAACCACTTTTCATAGGTGGCGTTCCCGAAGCGGAAGCAGTGATGGCGGTCGATATAGGAAATCAGGACAGGTAGGTTGTCGGTGATCATGCGCAGGCGCCGCTCGCTGGCCGCCCGGTGGTTCTCGGCCAGCTCGCGCTCGGCCATGAGTGCATGAAAGGCCCGCCCCAGTTCGCCGATTTCGTCCTTGCGCCCGTCGCGCAGCACGTCGATGTCGGCGCCGTCCTCGCGAATCGCGGCGACGTTGTCGCGCAGGTCCTGCAGCGGCGCCAGCAACCGGAACACCAGCACCCAGGCCAGCAGGCCGGCAGCCAGCGCCAGGCCACCGGCGCTGAAGAAGGCGTTGTAACGCATCCTGTCCATCGGCGCAAAGGCCTCCGCGCTCGGATAGCGCGCCGCCAGGATCCATCCGGTGGAGCGCAGGCGCTTGTAGGCGTAGATCGAATCGGTGCCGTCCTTGCTTTCGGTTTCGAGCCAGCCTTCGAAGCCGGCCAGGGCGCGGTCGGTTCCCTGGTTCACGCCGGGCGTGCTGCCGACGTACTGGAACAGGCGCGATTCGTCGGGATGGTCGATGACCATGCCCTCGGCCGTCATCAGGAACAGGTAGCCGGTCTTGCCCGGCTTGAGGGTGCTGATCTGGCGCAGGAAGCCGGAACGCCGCAGGTCCACGCTGCCGGTCAGCACCGCCGCCACCTTGCCCGATTCGTCCAGTACCGGCGCGCTGAAGACCACGATATGGTTGCCCGTCAGGCGGCTGCGGATCGGCCGCGAGATCACGCCCTTGCGCGTCTGGAGCGTGCGCTCGAAGTAATCGGTGCCGCGCGCGTTGAGGGACGCCGCCCCCGGCAATTCGCGCACCGACAGGCGCAGCTCGCCGTCGGCATCGAAGACCACCAGGTTCAGGTATTCGTTGGCGTCCCAGAGCTTCATCTGGTCGGCAAGGAAAGCCCGCAGCCCGGTCCAGTCGGTGCGCAGCCGTGGCGGAATGCCGGCGGCGAGCGCTTCGACCTGCCCCAGCCGCTCGGCCAGGCGGTCGTCCATGAAGGAGGCCGCGCCGGACAGCAGGGTGTACTGCTGGTCGCCGATCACGCCCTTCATGTCGCGCTCGGCCACCGACAGCGTCGAGAGCGTTACCAGGAGGGTGGCGGCGAACACCAGTACGGCTGCCACCGAGGCCAGCCGCAGCTTGAGGTTCGCCGATGCCAGGCGTGGACCTTGTTGGGTCATGAAATATCACGAAACGGATCAGCAGGATGACAAAGTATTACACGTTCCTTGTATCCATACCGCTCCGTTAGACAGGCACCCGGTCAATATTGTTCAGACCGTTCGATTGGATTAGCATGTCGGATTCGCTCTTATTTCTTTCCCGCAAACCACGAGGCTTCGCATGAGTAAATACACGCTGCACATCAACGGCAAGACGCAGGCCGTGGAGGTCGAACCCGACACGCCGCTGCTGTGGGCCCTGCGGGACAGCCTCGGCCTGGTCGGCACCAAGTATGGCTGCGGCCTCGGCCAGTGCGGCGCCTGCACCGTGCACATCGACGGCGTGCCGGCGCGCGCCTGCCTGACGCCGGTGTCCAGCCTGGGCAAGCAGAAGATCACCACCATCGAGGGCCTCGATCCGAAGGCGCAGCATCCGCTGCAGCTGGCCTGGCAGGAACTCGACGTGCCGCAATGCGGCTACTGCCAGTCGGGCCAGATCATGAGCGCCTGCCATCTGCTGAAGCAGCACCCGAAGCCGACCGATGCGCAGATCGACGAAGCGATGTCCGGCAACCTGTGCCGCTGCGCCACCTACACGCGCATCCGCGCCGGCATCCATCGCGCCGCCGAGATCGCTTCCACCGCAAAGGGCAAGAAATGAGCCAACTGAAGAGCGCACCGAGTTCCCCTTCCCGCCGCAGCTTCCTGCGCACTTCCGCCGTAGGCGGCGCCTTCATGCTCGGCATGTCGGCCGAAGGCGTGCTGGCAGCGGCCGCGAACACGGCCGCCGGCGCCGATTTCACCCCGAACGCTTTCATTCGCATCGGCCGTGACGGACGCGTGACGCTCATCTCGAAGCAGCCCGAGATCGGGCAAGGCATCAAGACCTCGCTGCCGATGGTGATCGCCGAACAGCTCGAGGTGGACTGGAAGGACGTACGTGTCGTCCAGGGCGACCTCGACCCCGCCCTGTACGGCCCGCAGGGCGCCGGCGGCTCGACCTCGACCCCGAACAACTACGAGAACTTCCACCGCCTCGGCGCCGCCGCCCGCATGATGCTGGTGCAGGCCGCGGCCAATACCTGGAGCGTGCCGGTCTCCGAATGCGCAGCGGCCAAGGGCGCCGTCGTCCACGGCCAGAGCAAGCGCCGCCTCGCCTACGGCGCCCTGGTGGAAGCGGCGTCGAAGCTGCCGGTGCCCGATGCGAAGAGCGTGGTGTTGAAAGACCCCTCCACCTACAAGCTGCTGGGCACCCGCATCGGCGGCGTGGACAACGCGGCCATCGTCAGTGGCAAGCCGCTGTTCGGCATCGACGTGCGCCTGCCCGGCATGCTGTACGCCGTGTATGCCAAGTGCCCGGTCTTCGGCGGCAAGCCCGTCAAGGCCAACCTGGACGCGATCAAGGACATGCCGGGCGTGAAGGATGCGTTCATCGTCGAAGGTACCAGCAACCTGAACGGCCTGCGCCCGGGCGTGGCGATCGTCGCCACCTCGACCTGGGCCGCGCTGCGCGCCCGCCGCGAGCTGCAGGTGACGTGGGACGAAGGCGAAGGCGCGAACCACAGCTGGGCCGATTTCACGGCCCAGGCCCAGGCCGCATCAAAGAAGGCCGGCGCCGCCACGGTACGCAAGGATGGCGACGTCCCGGGCGCGCTGGGCAAGGCAGCCAAGGTGGTGGAAGCGGCCTACAGCTACCCCTTCATCTCGCACGCGAGCATGGAGCCGCAGAACTGCACCGCCTGGTTCAAGGAAGACGGCGCGCTGGAACTGTGGGCGCCGACCCAGAACCCGGGCTCCGGCCAGGCCCTGGTGACATCGACCTTCGGCATCCCGAAAGAAAAAATCTTGCTCCACATCATCCGCAGCGGCGGCGGTTTCGGGCGCCGCCTGAGCTCGGACTTCATCGTCGAGGCGACCGCCATCGCGAAGCGGGTCGCGGCGCCGGTCAAGCTGACCTGGACCCGCGAGGACGACCTGCAGCACGACCACTTCCGCCCGGGCGGCTTCCACTTCCTGCGCGGCGGCGTGGATGCGGCCGGCAAGGCGGTGGCCTGGCACAACCATTTCGTGACCTTCGCCAACCGCGTCGAGCGCGAGGGCAAGAGCGTCCTGCAACCGGGCAGCGGCGGCAACCTCTCGAGCGACGAATTCCCGGGCCGCTGGCTGGATAACTGCCTGTTCGAACAGACCATGCTGGAAACCCGGGTGCCGATGGGCCCCTGGCGCGCGCCGGGCAGCTGCGTGTTCTCATGGGTGCTGCACAGCTTCATCGACGAGCTGGCGCATGCCGGCGGACGCGACCCGCTCGAGTTCCGCCTCGAGCTGTTGGGTAGCAAGGACCTGGTGCCGGCCAGCTTCGAACGCGGCCAGCCTTACGACGTCAAGCGCATGCGCAACGTGCTGGTCGAAGTGGCGCAACGCGCCGGCTGGGGCAAGAAGAGCTTCCCGCGCGGCCAGGGCCAGGGCATCGCCTTCCACTTCAGCCACCGCGGCTACGTGGCGCAGGTGGCCGAAGTGACCGTGTCGCGCGAGGGCAAGCTGAAGGTGGACCGGATAGTGGTGGCGGCCGACGTCGGTTCGCAGATCGTCAACCTGTCGGGCGCCGAGAACCAGGTGGAAGGCTCGGTCATCGACGGCCTGTCGACCTTGATGTTCCCGGAGCTGAACATCGAGAACGGCCGCATCGTGCAGAGCAACTTCCACGATTACGGGTTGCTGCGCATGCCGGACACCCCGACCAGGATCGAGACGCACTTCATCAAGACCGATAATCCGGTGACGGGCCTGGGCGAGCCCGCCCTGCCGCCGCTGGCGCCGGCCGTGTGCAACGCGATCTTTGCCGCGACCGGCAAGCGGGTGCGTCAGCTGCCACTGAGCAAGACCGACCTCAGCTGGAGCTGATGGGACAACGGGCGCCGGATGGCGCCCGCTATCTTTTAGAGCGTCTAACAAAGCCCCCAGGGCAAGGCGCATCGTCGAAGACAGTACGTTAGTACGGCGAGACGATGCAACGCCGCCATGGGGGAATTTGTTAGACGCTCAGTGTCGGTGCGCCGGGTCGTTGTCCTTGGCGCCGTGATACTCGAGGATCGACGCCGCCTTCTCGAGCCGCGATTCGTCGGCGGTGACGGTGACGACGCACTTGCCGATCTCCAGCCCCGGCGTGTACACGTCCTTGTAGTCGGTGCCGCCCTTCACCGCGGGCGAGTCGCCCACCGTGAAATTGGCTTCCGACGGACCGGCCTCGTCGCCGGTATGGCTGATCTCGATGCCGTCCCGGTCGAAGCCCGCGTCCAGCAGCGCCTCGCGCGCCCGCTCCGCATCCTGGAAGTTCTCGATCACACGTACGAGCTGCTTGTTCATGGTGCCTCCTTCGATTTCCTGTTGGAGAGACCGTACCAGAAATGCGCGCGGGCCGGCGCGTACGCTGCTTCTAGCGTCCCTTGTTAATCTGTTGCAGCAGCTTGAAGGCTTCGCTCTCCAGCACCGGCTGCGCATCCGCCAGCTCCTTGCTGGCCTTGACGTAGGCGGCGCGCTTGCGCTCCTTCTTCTCTTCCGGCGGCACGACCGGCTTCGCTCCCGGGAACATGATCTGCGGACCGCTGTTGTACTTTTGCTGGATGAGCTGCTTGCCGTAGGGCGTGTTGTAGAAGCGGGTCATCTCGGTCGCGGTATCGGCGGAGATCACCTTCGCCATCGGCAGCGCCAGACGCCGATGGACCTCGGCGGGCGGCGTGCGGTCGAGTTTGGCGAACACGTCCTTGCGTTGTGCTTCGCTCGGATAGCGGCTGCGCGCGGCGACGCCGCGCAGTGTTTTCTCGGCCTGCATGGCGGCCAGCAGGTCTTGCACGGCCTTGATGTGGGCAGGACTTTGCGCCGCAACCTGTGCCGGTGGCGCCGCGGAGGCGGCAAAGGCGGGGTTCACGGCGACCAGCGACAAGCCGAGCATGGCATGGACTGCAAACTTCATGGTTTTCCTTTCGGATGAGGATCTCATCGCGAATGATGCCATGTCCCAGCCTAAAGATATGCGTGGAAACTCACTTAAGGCTGGCTGCGCCACGCTAGCGCCCGATGCCGATGCCGATCCCCAGGCCGCTCCGTCCCCCGCTGCCGAAGCCGCCGAAGATCGAGGTCGATACGCCGCCGCGCCGGACACCGTCGCGCTCGGCCAGCTGGACGACGCAATTTCGCCAAGGGTCGGAATTGACTGCAAAACCCAGCTGGGTGCAGGCTGGTCCGAATTCGGTGATCAGGCGCTCCATCTCGGCTTGTTGCTGCATTGCCTTTTCCTGGGGCGTCGCACACCCGAGCAAGCAAAGGGCGCTTGCTGCCGTCACGATCAATGCGCGCATGGCGGTTCTCCCTATCTCAGGTTTGGTATCGCCAACTTACCGCGATGTGCAGAAAGGGGCAAGGTGCTCGACACTTGCCTTGACGTAGGAGCGCTCCTGCGGCGGCGTCCGCCCGGAACCTGGCGTGCCGCTCAGCGCCGCCTCGCTTGCGCACCTTCCAGATAGGCACGCAGCTCCTCGAAGCTGACGGCCCCGCGACCCCGGGTATCGATGGCGTCGAAATGCCGGGAGACGAATCCAAACCCTTTCGCCTCCTCGCGCGACAGCGTGCGGTTGCCATCCAGGTCGGCCGCCCGGAATTGCGCTTCCAGCTTGGCCAGCGCCTGCGCACGCAGTGCCGCCCCCGCCGCCGGCGACGCGTCGGCCGGACGGTTCCGCAAAGCCGGCGGAAGCTGGGCGTCGGCACCGAGCGGCACCTGCGCGTCAGTGAAGCCCGCCGTACCCAGGAGGAAGAAAAAGAGCAGCATGATCTTCATTGTGCCACCGATACGCTGTTGTAGAAAGCACGCAGATCCGCCTTCTGGAGGCGGCGCACGCGGTCGTCCAGGTAGCTCATGTGGCCGCTGTCGTAGTTGCGGATCTGGATGGCGTTGCCCGCACCCAGGCGCGCCAGGTCGAGCTCGGTCTGGTAGAAGGGCGTCGCCAAGTCATGGTAGCCGCTCATGGCGATCACCTTCAGCGACGGATTGAGCGTCAGGGCCGCGGCCAGGTCCGGAATCGTGTCCGGCAGCGTCTTGCCGTCGTGGCTGAAGTTCCACAGGTTGAGCACATTGTTGGAACTCACATAGGGCGTGAGCGCCGTATACCGCAGTTCGCTCTCGAGATAGGGGCGGATGGAGTCGACGAAGGCGCCGCCCACCAGCGTCATCGACGGATCGCCGCCTTGCGCCAGCGCACTGCCGACGGGCGCCCTCACCCGGGCATCGTAGCGCCCGATCACCTGGCCCGGCAGCAGGCGCGCGCGGTAGGCGCCGGGTGTCATCGACAGATCCTGGCGCCAGGTGAGCGTGGTCAGCCCGGCATAGGCGACCAGCTGCGCCAGCGTGGCCTCGCTCGGCGCCGCGCCGCTACCGATGAACGCATTCACCTCGCTGCGATAGCTGCCCGCCGCGAACGCGCGTGCGCCCTGCAATACCGACGAAAAATCGGTCGGCAGGCTGCCGTTCAGGTGGTAGCGCGAGACCGCGGCATAGCTCGGGATATAGCCTTCGCAGCTGGCCTGGCCGGGATTGAACATGCCGCAGTTGCTGTAGTAATTCATGGCGGCCGACTGCAGCATGACGCCGGCGACGCGCACCCCGGCGCTTTCCAGCAGGTTCGCCAGCACGGCCGTGCGCGGCGCGCCATAGGATTCGCCGTACAGGTAGAGCGGCGAGGCCTGCCGGTTGTTGGCCGCGAGGTAGCGGCGCACGAAGTCGCGGAAGGCCGCCGCGTCCTGGTCGACACCCCAGAACTGGGCATTGGTACGCGGCGCGATCGCCTGCGAATAACCGGTATCCACGGCGTCCACGAACACGAGGTCGGAATGCTCCAGCAGGGTTTCCTGGTTGTCGACCAGCGCCGGCGGACTGGCGGGCGGCTCGGTGGACGGGAAGCCCGTGGCCAGGCGGCGCGGCCCGAAGGAGCCCAGGTGCAGCCAGATCGAGGCAGAACCCGGCCCGCCGTTGTAGAAGAAGGTGAGCGGCCGCTGCGCCGCGGCTTGCGTGCCCGCGGTGTAGGCGACGTAAAAGAAGGACGCCGCCGGCTGGCCGGTTTGCAGGTCGGTGGCCGTCAGGTGGCCGGTGGTGGCGGTGTAGTCGAGCGCTTTGCCGTCGAGCGTGATGCGCGCCTGCACCTTGGCGGCGCCCTCCTGCGCGCTCGCCAGCGAGGCCGTGGCAGCGCCCGAGTAGACGACCGGGTCGGCGTAGCTGCCCGGCAGGGCCGGGACCGGCGGCGGCGCCTGTACCGGCGGCGCGGGCGCCGCGGCCGGGGCGCCGCCTCCACCGCCGCCGCACGCGGCCAGGGACGCTGCGAGCAGCAGGCTGGTCAAGACAGGTATCGGGCCGCTGGGGTACGACCGGCACACAGGAGTTTGACGGGCCATGATTATCCTGATGGAAACTGGCGGTAGGGCCGATTATGCGCCGACTGCAGGAAAACTCAACAGTAATTCAGCGGCGGAACGGGCCGCCTGACGCTCCATTTGATTACGCGCTCAGGAGCAGTCGATCTCGTGAAGCATCCAGGCAGACAAATGTCGCTCGCCATCGCCCTCCAGCAGGAGGGCGAGCTTCGCCAACACGACGATCAGCTCTTGCGTTTTTGGTCCGATATTAGTAAAGCGAATCGCGCTGCCGCTGTGGCAGAGCACTGTCATACGCGCCGCCATCGATCTGGCCGCGGGTGAGCGCGGCCAGCATCGTCCCCGGCGACGGTACGCCCGCGGTATCGTGCTCCTGGGGATGCCAGAGCCGCGAGCGCAGGATCGAACGCGCACATTGGAAGAAGACCTTGTCGACGGCAATGCGCAGGACGCAGATCGGCCGCTTGCCTTCGTGTTCGAACGATGCGAGCAAGTCCGGCTCGACGGAGATCTGCGCGCGGCCCCGCACCCGCAGGGTTTCGCCGACGCCCGGAATCATGAACAGCAGGCCGGCGCGCGGATCGGCGACCAGGTTGCGCAGGCTGTCGATGCGATTGTTCCCGCGCCGCTCCGGCAACAACAGCGTCTGTTCGTCGACGATGCGCACGATCGGTCCGGCGTCGCCACGCGGCGAGACGTCCAGTCCCTGCGGCCCGTTCGTGGCCAGCAGGGCGAAGCGCGCCTGCGCCAGCCAGCGCGCGTAGACAGGGTGCAGGCTGTCGGTTTCCTTGGCGAGCGACGGCGCCGCGACGTCGCCGAACAGGGCCTCCAGCGAGGCGAGGTCGGTCACGAGATGGTCGGTCATGGGCCTTCCGTTCAATCCGGCACCACGGCAGTCACTTCGATCTCGATGCGGGCGCGTTCTTCCATCAGCGCCGCCACCTGCACCGCGCTCATGGTCGGATAATGGCGCCCGATCACGTCCCGGTAGGCGGCGCCGAGCGCCGCGCCGGCCTGCAGGTATTCCTGCCGGTCGAGCACGTACCAGGTCATGCGCACGATGTGCTCGGGCCCGGCCCCTGCCTCCTTCAACACGGCGACCACGTTTTCCAGCGCCTGACGCGCCTGTGCCACGAAATCGTCGGTCTGGAAGCGGCACTCGGCATCCCAGCCGATCATGCCGCTCACGTAGACCTGGCGGCCGCGGGCGGCGACGCCGTTCGAGTAGCCCTTCGGGCGCACCCAGCCGGGTGGTTGCAGGATATCCATCAGTTCCCCTCCTGGGCCAGCAGTTCGCGCGCGATGATCAGGAGCTGCACTTCGCTCGTGCCCTCGTAGATGCGCAGCGCGCGGATTTCACGGTAGAGCGTCTCGACGGTCTCGCCGCTGACCACGCCCTGCCCGCCGAACAGTTGCACGGCCGCGTCGATCACCTGCTGGGCGGTCTCGGTCGCGGTCAGCTTGGCCATCGCGGCTTCTTTCGTGACACGCTTGCCCCCGTCGCGCAGCCAGGCCGCGCGGTAGGTCAGCAAGGCCGCTGCATCGATCCCGGTGGCCATCTGCGCCAGCTTGGCCTGGGTCAGCTGGAAGTCGGCCAGGGTCTTGCCGAACATCGCCCGTTCGCGGGCACGCTTCAAGGCTTCATCCAGCGCCCGGCGTGCGAAGCCGAGGCTGGCCGCCGCCACCGAGGTGCGGAACACGTCGAGCGTGGCCATCGCCACCTTGAAACCCTGCCCTTCCTCGCCGATGCGGTTGGCAAGCGGCACCCGGCAGGCCTTGAAGCGCAGGCGCGCCAGCGGGTGCGGGGCGATCACCTCGATGCGCTCGGCGATCTCGAAGCCGGGCGTGCCGGCTTCGACGATGAAGGCGGAGATGCCGCGCGAACCCCTGCTGCCCTCGCCGCCGCCGTCGCCGGTCCGTGCGAACACGACATAGAAGTCGGCGATGCCGCCGTTGGAGATCCAGGTCTTCTCGCCATCGAGCACGTAGCTGTCGCCATCGGGCCGGGCGGCGCACTGCATGGCGGCCACGTCCGAGCCGGCCTGCGGCTCGGACAGCGCGAAGGCGGCGATGGCCTGGCCGCCCGCCACGCGCGGCAGCCAGGTTTCCTGCTGCTCTGCCTTACCGAACAGCGAGATCGCGCCGCTGCCCAGTCCCTGCATGGCGAAGGCAAAATCCGCCAGGCCGGCATGGCGCGCCAGCGTTTCGCGGATCAGGCAGATGGCGCGGGTGTCGATCTGCCGGCCGGCGCCGCCAACGGCATGCTGCAGCCAGCCGCCGGCGCCGAGTTCCTTTACCAGCGCCCGGCAGGCAGCATCGACGTCGCGGCCATGCGCATGCTGCAAATGTTCACCCGCCCACGCATCGAGCGCCAAAGCCAGCGCGCGGTGACGCGGTTCCAGGAAGGGCCAGTCGAGGTAATCGCGGTCCGCCATCTCAATCCCCCTCGAAGCGCGGCGTGTCCCTGGCCACGAAGGCGTGGTAGGCACGGTGGAAGTCATTGGTCGCCATGCAGATCGCCTGGGCCTGGGCTTCGGCCTCGATGGCTTCGTCCACGCCCATGTTCCACTCCTGCTGCAGCATCTTCTTGGTCATGCCATGCGCGAAGGTCGGGCCGTTGGCGAGCGTTGCTGCGAAGGCCTGCGCTTCGCCCAGCACCGTATCCGGCTCACACAGGCGGTTGAAGAAGCCCCAGCGCTCCGCTTCCTCGCCCGTCAATGCGCGGCCGGTATAGAGCAGCTCGGCCGCCCTGCCCTGGCCGATCACGCGCGGCAGCAGCGCGCAGGCGCCCATGTCGCAGCCGGCCAGGCCGACGCGGGTGAACAGGAAGGCGGTCTTGCTGCGCGCGGTGCCGTAACGGATGTCGGAGGACAGGGCCAGGATCGCGCCGGCGCCGGCGCAGACCCCGTCCACGCTGGCGACGATCGGCTGCGGGCAGGCGCGCATCGCCTTGACCAGGTCGCCCGTCATGCGGGTAAAGGCCAGCAGGCCGGGCATGTCGAGTTTGGTGAGCGGGCCGATGATCTCGTGCACGTCGCCGCCCGAGCAGAAGTTCTCGCCCGCGCCGGCGATGACGATCGCCTTGACGTCGTCCGCGTAGGCCAGGGCGCGGAACAGGTCGCGCAGCTCGGCGTAGGACTCGAAGGTGAGCGGATTCTTGCGCTCCGGCCGGTTGAGAAGGATGGTCGCCACCCGGTCCTGCACGGCGTACTGGAAGTGGGTGGCCTGGTAGCCGGCAAGGCTGGCGCGGCTGCCCGGCAGCCGGTGCGCTTCGCCCGGTAGGTAATGCATGCGGTAACTCCTGATTAAATGGATTCAGCCTTCGAGCAGGCGTGCGGCCAGCTGCTGCGGCGTCAAACCGCTGCCGGCCGCCTGCATCTGGCGCTCGCGCTCCAGGTTGCGTTCGAGCTGCAGCTTGCCGGGGCGGTACTGGCGCGGCCAGGCGGCGCCGGCGTAGCCGATGCGCGCCGCCTCGTTCAACGTCCAGGCCGGGTTGGCCAGGTGCGGCCGGGCGACGGCGCACAGGTCGGCGCGGCCGGCCGAGACGATGCCGTTGACGTGGTCGGCCTCGTAGATGGAGCCGACCGCGATGGTGGGGATGCCGGCTTCGTTGCGGATACGGTCGGCGAACGGGGTCTGGAACATCCGTCCGTACACCGGCTTTTCTTCCTTGCTGACCTGGCCCGACGAGCAATCGATCATGTCCGCGCCCGCTTCCTTGAACAGGCGCGCGATCGCCACCGCATCATCCGGGGTAATGCCGCCCTCGACCCAGTCGTGGGCCGACAGGCGCACGCTGATCGGTTTGTCTGCGGGCCACACCGCGCGGATCGCGGCGAATACCTCGAGCGGATAGCGGCAGCGGTTTTCCAGGCTGCCGCCATAGGCGTCCTGGCGGCGGTTGGTCAGCGGCGAGATAAAACTCGACAGCAGGTAGCCGTGGGCGCAGTGCAGTTCCAGCCAGTCGAAGCCCGCCTCGTGCGCCGCCCGGGTGGCGCGCACGAAGTCGCGCTTGATGCGTTCCAGGTCCTCGGGCGTGGCTTCGCGCGCCAGCTGCGACACCCCTTTCAGGTATTGCTGGGGCGAGCTCGAGACCAGCGGCCAGTTGCCCTCCTCGAGCGGCAGGTCGATTCCGTCCCACATCGGCCGGGTCGAGCCCTTGGCGCCGGCGTGGCCCAGCTGCACGCCGATCTTCGCGTCGGAATTCGCGTGCACGAAGTCGACGATGCGCTTCCAGGCCGCCGTGTGTTCCTCCGTGTACAGGCCGGGGCAGCCGGGCGTGATGCGCGCATCGCTCGAGACGCAGGTCATCTCGGCCATCACCAGCGCCGCGCCACCGAGGGCGCGTGCGCCCAGGTGGGCCAGGTGGAAGTCGCCCACCGCGCCGTCCACCGCCGAGTACTGGGCCATCGGCGAGACGATCACGCGGTTCTTCAGCAGCACGCCGCGCACTTTATAGGGGGTGAACATCGGCGGCGTGAAACCGCTTGGCGCCGGCACGCTGGCCTGCGCCGCCGCCCGATCGGCGAACCAGCGCTCGAAGCCGGACACGTAGGCCGGGTCGCGCAGGCGCAGGTTTTCGTGCGACAGGCGCTGGCTGCGCGTGAGCAGCGAATAGGCGAACTGCTCGGCCTCCATGGCCGTGTAGCGCTTGACGTTCTCGAACCATTCCATCGAATTGCGCGCCGCGCTCTGCAACTTGAGCACCTCGACCCGGCGCGCTTCCTCGTAGGCGCCCAGGGCCTGTTCCATGGGCACGGCCGGGTCGTCGAGGCAGCGCGCCAGCTCGATCGCGTCTTCCAGCGCCAGCTTGGTGCCGGAGCCGATCGAGAAGTGCGCGGTGTGGGCGGCGTCGCCCATCAGGACCACCGGCACGCGGCGCCCATCGATCTCGTGGAAATAGACCCACTGGCGGCAGGCGATGCGCGGGAAGCGGATCCACATGCTGGAACCGCGCAGGTGGGCGGCATTGGCCATCAGCGGCTGGCCGTCGAGGTAGCGGGCGAACAGGCGCTCGCAGAAGGCCAGCGCCTCGCCCTGGTCCATCGCTTCCAGGCCGGCAGCCTGCCAGGTTTCCTCGGGTGTCTCTACGATAAATGTCGACGTGTCGCCGTCGTACTGGTAGGCGTGGGCCTGGAACCAGCCGTGTTCGGTCTCCTCGAAGGCGAAGGTGAAGGCGTCGAAGCGCTTGCGCGTGCCGAGCCAGACGAAGCGGCAGTGGCGCCGTTCGACTTCCGGCTGGAACACCTCGGCATAGCGCGTGCGTACCGCGCTGTTGACGCCGTCGCAGGCCACCACCAGGTCGGCCTGGCAGGTGCGCGCCAGCTCGGCGTCGTCGCGCACTTCGTGCTCGAATTCCAGCCGTACGCCCAGCGCGGCGCAGCGCTCCTGCAGGATGTTCAGCAGGCGCCTGCGGCCGATGCCGCAGAAGCCGTGCCCGCCGGACGTGACGCTGCGCCCCTTGAAGTGGACGTCGATCGCGTCCCAGTGGTTGAAGGACTGCAGGATGGCGCGTGCGCTCTCCTCGTCGGCCCCGGCCAGGTGACCGAGCGTCTGGTCGGAAAACACCACGCCCCAGCCGAAGGTGTCGCTGGCGCGGTTGCGCTCGACGACGGTGACGGCGTAGTCCGGGTGGCGCTTTTTCATCAGGAGGCCGAAATACAACCCGGCCGGACCGCCGCCCACGCACACTATGTTCATTCCCGCTCCCACTTAGGTGTTGCCGACATCTTACATGCGCGAATGCTTTAAGTGTCAAGCAATGTTGAGAGCAGCTTGCAAGCGGTATATCCGACAGCATTGTTTTAGTACAATACAGAAACGCCTGCACCTTCTTGGTGCATGGGCAACCGCACTCACCGAGACTGAATGAATCCTTTGCTCCAGCGCCTACGCCTGAACAGCCTGCGCAGCCGCCTGATGCTGCTGGTGGCGCTGGCGATCACCCCCATCGCCGTCATGACGGTGCTGGGCGGCGTGCGCGAACGCGAGGCGGCGATCCGCGCCTCCGAAGAGAATCTGCAGCGCCTGACCGGCATGGCCGCCGCCAACGAAGCCCAGTCGCTCGATCGCGCACGCCAGATCCTGGTGGACCTGGTCAGCGTGCCGGACCTGATGGGCCCGACCGAGCGCTGCAACGCGCTGCTGGCCGACGTCCTCGACCGTAACGAAGGCTATGCCAATTTCGGCCTCATCCAGCTGGGCGGCGAGGTGACCTGCAGCGCGGTGCCGATGCTGCACCCGGTGAACCTGGGCGACCGCAGCCACTTCCGGCGCGCCATCGCCGAACGCCGCTTCATCGCCGGCGACTACGTGTTCGGCCGGGTGATCCGGCGCCATACGATCAACCTCACCTACCCGGTCACCAACCGCAGCGGCCGGGTGGTGGCCGTGGTGTTCTCGGCCATGGACCTGGCCGGGCTCGACACCTTCGTCAACGAGATCAACCTGCCGGCCGGCTCGATCCTGGAGACGGCCGACGCCAACGGCCTCCTGATCTCGCGCCGGCCCGATCCGGAGCGCTGGTTCGGCAAGAAGATCAGCGCGCCCCTGCTCGCCGCCATGCGGGACCCGGCGCTGCGCCCGGTGCTGCTGCGCGGCGAGGACGGCATCGAGCGCCTGCATGCCTTTGCCCGCGTGGGCGGACCCTCGCTGTCGGAATACACGGTGACCATCGGCGTGCCGGTCGAAACCATCACCGCGGCGGCGCGCGAGGCCCAGCTGATGTCGCTGTTGGGCCTGGGCGTGACCACCATGCTGGCCTTGCTGGCCGCCTGGCTGGCCGGCGACATCCTGATCGTGCAGCGGGTGCGCAAGCTGATGGACACCGCGCGCCGCATCGCGGCCGGCGAGCTGCAGGCGCGTTCCGGCATCAGCTCCGGCAACGAGGAGATCGGCCGCCTGGCCGTCGCCCTCGACGAGATGGCGGCCGCCCTGCAGGCCAAGGAGGCGGCGCGCAGCCAGGCCGAACGCGAACTGCGCGCGGCCGACCAGCGCAAGGACGAATTCCTGGCGATGCTGGCCCACGAGCTGCGCAACCCGCTGGCGCCGATCAGCACCGGCGCTCACCTGCTCAAGCTGCTCCATTCGGACAACGCCCAGATCACCCAGACCTGCGCCATCATCGCGCGCCAGGTCGAGCACATGACCAGCCTGGTGGACGACCTGCTGGACGTGTCGCGCGTCACGCGCGGCCTGGTCTCGCTGTCGACCGGGGTGCTGGACCTGCGCAAGGTGGTCGACGACGCGGCCGAACAGATCCGCCCCCTGATTTCGGCGCGGCGCCACAAGGTGGTGCTCGACCTGCCGAGCGAGCCGGTGCGGGTGAAAGGCGACCACAAGCGCCTGGTGCAGGTGGTGGCCAACCTGCTGGGCAACGCCACCAAGTACACGCCCGAGGGCGGCCACATCACGCTGCGCCTGTTTGACGACGAGGACAGCTACGTGCTCACCGTCACCGACGACGGCATCGGCATGGAGCCGGCGCTGGTGGACCGCGTGTTCGACCTGTTCACCCAGGCCGAGCGCACCCCGGACCGCTCGCAGGGCGGCCTGGGCCTGGGCTTGGCGCTGGCGCGCAGCCTGGTCGAGCTGCACGGCGGCAGCGTCAGCGCGGCCAGCCCGGGACTCGGCAAGGGCAGCACCTTCACCGTGCACCTGCCGCGCTACGGGCCGGAAGCCGAGGTGCAGGTGCTCGATGTGGTCCGCCATGCGGCCGCCGCCCAGGCGCCGCTGCGCGTGCTGGTCGTAGACGACAACCTGGATGCCGCCCATACCCTCAACCTGTTCCTGGCCTCCAGCGGACACCGGGTCGAGATCGCCTACAACGCGCTGGACGCGATCGAGGTGGCGAAGGTGTTCTCGCCTCAGGTCTGCCTGCTCGACATCGGCCTGCCGGACATGGACGGCAACGAACTGGCGCGCCGCCTGCGCCGCCTGCCGCAGACCAGCGGCGCCCTGCTCGTCGCCGCCACCGGCTACGGCCGCCAGCAGGACCGCGATGCCGCCCGCGACGCCGGTTTCGACCATTACATGGTCAAGCCGGTCAATACGGTGCAGCTGAGCGAGCTGCTGGCCTCGGCCGGCGCCGCACCGGCCAACAGCTGAGGCAACAGGCCACACTCCCTGGGCGACGCCGCCCCGGCAGCGCTTCGCATATCATCGGGCTTTACATCGAGGGGCGCGCATGGGTGAAGTCGGGGTGGTGCTGGCCATGTTGGTGGCGGTGGTGGCGAGCGGCTACCTGGTACGGGTGCTGCCGATCGCCCTTCCGCTGCCCCTGGTCCAGATCGGGCTGGGCGTCCTGATCGCCAGCATGGGCTGGCATCCGGTGCGGCTCGATCCGCACACCTTCTTCATTTTGTTCCTGCCGCCGCTGCTGTTCCTGGACGGCTGGCGCATTCCCAAGGTCGGGCTGTTCCGCGACAAGAACGTGATCCTGGAACTGGCGCTCGGCCTAGTGCTGTTCACGGTAGTCGGCGCCGGCTTCCTGATCCACTGGCTGATCCCCGAGCTGCCGCTGGCCGTGTCCTTCGCGCTGGCCGCCATCCTGGCGCCGACCGATCCGGTGGCGGTCGGCTCGATCGCGGCGCGGGTGCCGATCCCGCCGCGCCTGATGCACATCCTGGAAGGCGAATCCCTGCTCAACGATGCGAGCGGCCTGGTGTGCTTCCGCTTCGCGGTGGCGGCGGCCCTCACCGGGACCTTCTCGCTGTCGAACGCCGCGCTCACCTTCCTGTGGGTGGCGCTGGCCGGCATCGCCTCGGGCGTGCTGGTCACGCTGGCCATGGGAGGCCTGCAGCGCCTGCTGGCCAAGCGCTTCGGCGAGGAGCCCGGCGCCCCGATCCTGCTCAACCTGCTGCTGCCCTTCGGCGCCTACCTGGTGGCCGAGCACATCGGCGCCTCGGGCATCCTGGCGGCGGTCGCCGCCGGCGTCACGATGAGCTACGTGGAGCTCAGCGGACGGGCGCTGGCCACCACCCGGGTGCGCCGCAACGTGGTCTGGGATACCGTGCAGTTCGCACTCAACGGCGTGATGTTCGTGCTGCTGGGCGAACAGCTGCCGGACATCGTGCGCGCCGCGGTGAACGGCCCGGACCTGGCGGTGCCGCGCGACTTCTGGTGGCTGGCGGGGCATGCGCTGGCGATCAGCTTCGGGCTGATCGTGCTGCGCCTGGTGTGGGTCTGGGTCTCGCTGCGGCTGTCCATGGCGGCAGCGCGGCGCCAGGGGCGTGCCGGCATCATGCCGCGCAAGCGCCTGATCCTGGCCACCTCGCTGGCCGGGGTGCGCGGCGCCATCACCCTGGCGGGCATCCTCACCCTGCCGCTGGCGCTGCCGGGGGGCGAACCCTTCCCGGGGCGCGACCTGGCGGTATTCCTGGCCAGCGCCGTCATCGTCATCTCCCTGGTGGTGGCCAGCATCGGCCTGCCGCGCGTCCTGCACGGGCTGGAACTGCCGCCGGAAACCACGCTCGATGCCGAGGAGGACCAGGCGCGCGAGGCGGCCGCACTGGCGGCGCTGGGCGCTATCGACAGCGCCGGCCCTCCCCAGCCCTTCGACGAGAAGGATGCCGACCTCCATGCCAGCGCCGCCGAGCAGGTGCGCGGCATGTACCAACACCGGCTCGGCGGGGCCGGCGACAGCCACCATCCGGGCCGGGCGCGGGTGGCCGAGGAAGCGGAACGCCACTACCGGCTGGCCGCGCTGGCGGCGGAGCGCAAGGTGCTGCTGCGGATGGCGCGCAACGGCCAGATTTCCGACGAGACAGCGCGCCGCCTGGTGCGCGAGATCGACCTGGTCGAGGCGCGCTACCAGCCCAGCCGCCAGCACTAAGTACTCGCCCCGAAATAAATGTGTTTTTGGCTTCCATAACCGGCGCGCTGCTGCGTTGGCTCCTGCTTGCAGTGCTCGCACTGCGGCGCACTCGCCGCCTTGCATCGCATCCGGTTCTGTTCGCCAAAATTCACATTTATTTCTTGTCGAGTACTTAGCGCACTACGTTAGCTCCCGTACGGCGCGGGTGCCGGCTTCGGCGTAGGATCGGGCAACCAGACTGGAAGGAAGCCCATGCACAGCGAAGAAAACGGCAGCGCCGACAACCCGCTCAGCGATCCACCCGCCGCCGCGAAAGCCGCCGGCCTGCGCTACGTCCACGACGACCGCCCCGGCATCCGGCGCGAAAAGTCCGGCGACGGATTCCGCTACCTCGACGCCGGCGGCGACCCGGTCACCGACGAAGCAAGCCTTGCCCGCATCAAGTCGCTGGTGATCCCGCCGGCCTGGACGGACGTGTGGATCTGCCCGCAGGCCAACGGCCACCTGCAGGCCACCGGCCGCGACGCCAGGGGGCGCAAGCAGTACCGCTACCACCCGAAGTGGCGCGCCGTGCGCGACGAGGTGAAGTACGAGCGCATGCTGAGCTTCGGCCAGGCCTTGCCGGCCATCCGCAAGGAAGTCGACCGCGCCCTGTCCCTGCCCGGCATGCCGCGCGAGAAAATGCTGGCCACCATCGTCTACCTGCTCGAGGCGACCATGATGCGCGTCGGCAACGAGGAATATGCGCGCACCAACAAGTCCTTCGGCTTGACGACCCTGCGCAACCGCCACGTCAAGGTGGACGGCAGCGACGTCGAGTTCCGCTTTCGCGGCAAGAGCGGCGTCTACCACAAGGTAGAGGTGCACGACCGCCGGGTGGCCCGCATCATCCGGCGCTCGCGCGACCTGCCCGGCCAGGAACTGTTTCAGTACGTGGACGACGAGGGCGAAACCCATAGCATCGACTCGAGCGACGTCAACGACTACCTGCGCTCGATCACCGGCGAGGACTACACCGCCAAGGATTTCCGCACCTGGTCGGGCACCGTGCTGGCCGCCCTGGCCCTGCAGGAGTTCGAGAAGTTCGACTCCGAGGCCCAGGCCAAGAAGAACATCGTGCGCGCGATCGAATCGGTGGCCGAAAAGCTCGGCAATACGCCCACGGTCTGCCGCAAGTGCTACGTGCACCCGGTGGTGCTCGACGCCTACCTCGACGGCGCCGTGCTGGAAACCCTGCGCGAGCGCACCGAGCAGGAACTGAAGGAGGACCTGCACGCCCTGCAGCCGGAAGAAGCCGCGGTGCTGGCCATGCTGCAGCAGCGCCTGCGCCATGAGCAGGAACAGGAGCAGAAGCGCGCCAGGGCCGTACCTGGAAAGACCGACAAACCCAAGCGCGCGCCGCGCCGCCGCAGCGCGCCCCAAGCCATGAGAGGAGCAGCATGAGCAAGCAGTCAGGATGGTCGATCGAGCAGGTCGCAGCTTTCGAGCACCAGGTGACCGGCGTCTCGGTCTCGGAGGACAACCGGATCTTCGTGAATTTCCCGCGCTGGACCGAGGACACTGCGGTGTCGGTGGCCGAAGTCGGCAAGGACGGCAGCCTGCGCCCCTACCCGGACGAGGAATGGAACGCCTGGCGCAACGCGCGCAAGGATGAACTGCCGCCCGACCGGCACTGGGTCTGCGTGCAGAGCATCGTCGCCGACGGCCGCGGCAGCCTGTGGGTGCTGGATCCGGCCGCGCCCGCGCAGGCCCACCTGGTATCGGGCGGCGCCAAGCTGGTGCAGATCGACCTGGCCACCGACCGGGTCAGCCGCAGCATCGCCTTCGACGAGGAAGCCGCCCCGCAGGGCTCCTACCTGAACGACGTGCGCTTCTCGAACGACGGCAAACATGCCTTCATCACCGATTCGGGCGTGGTCGGGGCGATCCTGGTCGTCGATCTTGCCGGCGGCAAGACGGTGCGCCTGCTCGACGGCCATCCGTCCACCCAGATGAAGAAGGGGCTGAACGTGAAGGCCGACGGCGAGGAGCTGCGCCGGCCGGACGGGCGCGGCGTCGAGTTCTCGGCCGACGGCATCGCCTTGTCCGATGACGGCCAGTGGCTGTACTGGCAGGCGATCAAGGGCGATACCCTGTACCGCATCGCCACCTCCACCCTGACCGGCAAGGGCATGCAGGGGCAGGACGTGGGCGAAGAAGTCGAGGAATACGGCAAGAACGGCGTCTCGGACGGCCTTCTGATCCTGCGCGGGACCAACCGGATGCTGCTCAGCGCGGTCGAGGACGATGCGGTGAAAGTGCGCGACCTCGACGCCGGGCCCGGCGGCCAGCCCGAGATCCTGGTGCAGGACAAGCGCCTGCGCTGGCCCGACACCTTCACCCAGGGTCCGGACGGCACGGTCTACGTGACCACCTCGCACATCCAGGATTCGGCCTTCTTCAAGCCGGATGCGCCGCCGGCGCTGCCGACCCAGTTGTGGAAGCTCAAGCCGGCAAACGCCTCATAGTCGCTGTCCGTATGGCCGCCGGTACCGTCCGGCGGCCTCTCCCGTCTCCGCAAAAGTCCTAGGCGCCCTGTCTAGATGACCAGGACAAATCAGGACACCCGCCTAGCCGAATCAGGATAGCCGGCTGATGCCGTTCCCCGCCCCGCTGCATTAACTTTGATCCAGCTTCTTACCAACTAACGCAGTTGTAGGGCCGGATCAAAGCGGGGTGATAGAAAATGGATGAATTCAGCGCATTTCTCGAATTGGCCGGCATGCTTGCCACCGACCCGCGCACAGTCCTGCTGTTCAGCCTCCTCATCTGGGCTGCCGTCACCGACGTGCGCAGCCGCCGCATTCCCAACAGGCTCACGATGACGGGCGTCGCCCTCGGGCTGCTGTACAGCGCCTTCGTGCCGTTCTGGCGCGACCATGGGCTGCTATGGTCGCTGGGCGGCGGCGGGGTTGCCCTGGCCCTGCTGTTCCCGCTGTGGATGCTGCGGGTACTGGGCGCCGGCGACGTCAAGCTGATGGCCATGGTCGGTACGCTGGTCGGACTGGATGCGATCACCGACGCCATGCTCGCCTCCTTGATCGCGGGCGGCATATTGGCCATCGGGTATTCCCTCTGGCACGGCAAGCTGCGCCTGATGTTCGCCAATGTCGGCCGCGTGTTCTACCAGGGCGGCGCTGCGCTCGTCACCCGTACTCCGCTGAGCGGCGCGCTGCAGGGCTGGGAATCGGTCGGCAAGCTGCCTTTCGGGCTCGCCATCGCGGCCGGGACCATCGCCAGCGTCGTCGGCCGGCATTTCGGTTTTCTCTGATTCCGCAGGGTGCACGCCATGAAGAACCTCAAAGCACTGATCTTCGCTGTCCTCGCCGTCGGACTTGGTCTGGCCGCGGCTGTCTACGCCAACACCTGGATCGGCCAGCGCGCCAACGTGGCGTCGAACAAGGTGGCGGTGGCCGCGGTGGACGTCGCGGCAGGCAGCCGCTTGACGCCGGAAATGCTGATGATGGTCGACTGGCCGAGCGCCTCGCTGCCGGCGGGAGCCGTCAACAATGCGGCCCTGCTCAAGGAGCGCGTCGTGAAGCTGGATGTGGTCAAAGGCGAGCCCATTATCGAGGGCAAGCTGGCGCCGGTGGGCACGAAAGGCGGGCTGTCGGCGGTGATTGCCGAGGGCAAGCGCGCCATGACGGTACGCGTCAACGAAGTCGTGGGCGTGGCTGGTTTCGCCCTGCCCGGCAACTACGTCGACATTCTCGTGCATGCCGAGCGCGATGGCGACGCCCGAGGCAATGGCAAGCCGATCAGCAAGACCGTGCTCGAACACGTACTGGTGCTGGCCGTGGCCCAGGAGGCGGGCCGCGACGACACCAAGCCCAAGGTCGTCAGCGCCGTCACCCTCGAGTTGTCGCTGGAAGACTCGGAAAAGCTCGACCTGGCGCGCAGCATCGGCACCCTGTCCCTGGTGCTGCGCAACCAGACCGACCCGGCCAAGGTGGACACCCGTGGCGCGACCAAGAGCGAACTGTTCGGCGAACCACAGATCGTCAAGGCCGCGGCGCCCGCCCGCCTACCGCGGCGCACCCCCGCCCCCAGGGTGGCGGCGGCGAGCGGTCCCTGCGTGGAAGTGATCGCCATGCCAGACGGCAGCGCACGCCTGAGCTGCTTCCGCTGAGACCGACTGCCGACAACCAGCCAACACCCGGAGAACATCCATGCGCCCCACTACACTCGCACTGCTGCTCGCCGCCGCCCTGAACGCCACCCCGGCCATTGCAGCGGCAGCCAAGCCGGCGGGCGCCTCGCGCGACACGGCCAGCCTGCGCAAGTGCAGCGCCACCGAAGTGAGCAAGCCGCTCTACGTTACCTTGGGCAAGTCGAGCGTCGTGGCCCTGCCCTACCAGGTCGCCCGGATCGTGGTCGGCGGCGCGCCGACCGGGCGCAACGTGGCCAACGCGGCGGCCGTGCCGAAGGCGGAGTCCGGCGAGGAAGGTCCTGGAAGATCCGCGCGTTCCAGCGGCGATGCGGACGGTGTGTCGGATGTCCAGATCACCCTGCTTGCGACGAATGAACTCTTCGTCCTGGGCCGCAAGCCCGGCGCCATGAACGTTATCCTCCAGGACACGACGGGGCGTTGCCATATCAGGGACATCATCGTCGCGGTCGACCCGGGCGCCCTGCAGGACATGCTGGCCGAGCTGGTTCCCGACGAGCGCGGCATCAAGGTCCGCGCCGCCGAGCAAAGCCTGGTGCTGACCGGCGAGGTCGGCGACAGCGTGACGCTCGACCAGGTCATGGCATTGGCCGCCTCTTACGGCGACGGCAAGAGGATCGTCAACCTGCTACGCGTCAGCAATGCCCAGCAGGTGATGTTGGAAGTAAAGATTGCCGAAGTGAGCAAGACCTTGCTCGACAAGCTGGGCGCCAGCGTCGGACTGACGCGCAACCGCAACGGCGGCCGCGATACCTTTTCAATGCTGTCCGACTTCCTGAGCGGCGGCGGCGGCCTGCTTGAGGCGATGCGCATCGGTCGTACGGCGGTCCAGGTCGACGGCCAGAAGGACGATGGCCTGGTGCGCGTACTGGCCGAGCCGAACATCATGGCCATCAGCGGCCAGCAGGCGAGCTTCCTCTCGGGTGGCAAGATTTTCATCCCGGTCGCACGGGAATCGGGTGCTGGCGGATTCGGCACCATCACGCTGGAAGAAAAGGAATTCGGCATCGGCGTCAAGTTCACGCCGACGGTGCTGGGCGGGAGCCGCATCAACCTGAAGATGGTGTCCGAGGTGTCGGACCTGTCCCAGACCGGCTCGCCGTTCACGACGATTTCGGGCCAGACCGCCATCCTGCCCTCGTTCTCGGTACGGCGCGCCGATACCACGGTGCAGCTCAACGACGGCCAGAGCTTCGTGATCGCCGGTCTCATCAAGAACGACGTCAGCCAGACGGTCAAGCGCTTTCCCGGACTGGGCGAAGTACCGGTGCTGGGCGCCCTGTTCCGCAGCACCGAGTTCCAGAAGGACCAGACCGAACTGATGTTCGTCATCACCCCGCGCCTCGTCAAGCCGCTAGCGGCGGCGCCGGCACTACCCACCGACAACCACGTCCTCCCGGAGCGCGCCGGCGTCTACCTGAACGGCGACCTGGAAGGCCGGCAACATCCCGGCGAAAGGAGCAAACCATGAAAACCCTCGCGCTACTGTGCGCGGCGATGACGGCGGCCGGCTGCGCCCACTCGCCCACCCCACAGTACGACATGCGCTTCGGCGAGGCGGTCCGCACGGCGCGCCTGGCGATGACGATCGACCCGAACGCCGCTGCCAGGGGCGACGCCGCCGGGGGACTCGACGGCCGCGCCGCAAGGGAAGCGATCAAGCGCTACCAGGATTCGTTCAAGGAACCGCCACCGGTCACCACCGTCATCAACATCGGCGGGATGACGGGCGGTGGCGGCGCCGCCAAGTGACACGCAGTAAATGCATTCGCAGTACCCGAAACTCCCGCTGTGCCCGCAGTACCCGGACAGGCATGTTGCCTGACGGTTTTTCCATGACCACCTGAAAGGAAATGACCATGAACACCATCACCGCAGCCAAGCAACTGTTCGCCAATTTCGCCCGCGAGGAAGACGGCGCCCAGGTCGTCGAGTACGGCCTGATCATCGCCGTGGTCTCGATCGCCCTGGTCGTCGCCCTGGCCAAGCTCGCCGGCGACGGCACAACCGGCGGCCCGTTCTCGGACTTTATCGACCGCGTGGAAGCTTGCCTGACCACGGCGACCTGCGAATAAGCATCACTCGCAACTGCGGCGCGGGCAGCGCAGGAAGCGCGCTGCCTGGCCCGCCGCTCTCACCTGACGACGCCAACACCAGGAGCCCATCATGCATGCGGGAATCGTACGGATAAGCAAGCAGCGCGGCGCCTTCATCGTCACCGTCTGTTTGATGCTGTTCTTCCTGCTCGGTTTCATCGGCATCGCCCTCGATTTCGGCCGCCTGTTCATCGTCAAGACCGAACTGCAGACCGCCACCGATGCCTGCGCGCTGGCGGCGGCGCAGGAGCTGGACCGCCAGCCCGACGCCCTGGTGCGCGCCACCAATGCCGGCCTCGCTGCGGGCAACGCCAACGGCGTGGTCATGCAGTCGGGTAACTGGAACGGCAGGGGCCGGCTGAATGCGAACAACCTGAGCTTCCGCGACGCCAACCACACCCTGACCACCACGCCGGACCAGGCGCGCTACGCACGCTGCGAGCACACCCAGCGCGCCACCGCCACGCCCCTGCTCAGGATGCTGGCCGTATTCGGCAACAATGCGGTGGCGGATGCCGGGGCCGACGTCTTCGCCCGCGCGGAAGCGACCCTGGCACCATCGCAGTCCACTTGCCCGCTGCCGCTGGCCCTGAAACCCAGGCTGCCGGGCGTCAAGCCCGACTACGGCTTCGTCAAGGGAGAATGGCTCACCCTGCTGAGCAAGGGTAGCGCGACCAATGGCCAGATCGGCTGGGCCAACCTGGACGGGAGCAACAACGCCTCCGAAACCGAGGCCGAGCTAAAAGGATATTGCGGCACCCGGGTCAACGACCAGCTGGGAACGCCGGGCGTACAGCAATCGGTCGCCGACGTCTGGAACGCCCGCTTCGGCATCTACAAGAACAATAGCGGGCCGGACCGGGCCCAACCCGATTACACAGGCTATGTCTACACCGCCAAGAACCATGCGCCGGGAAGAAATGCCCTGGCCGATTTCCAGGCCAAGCGCCTCGCGTTCGCCGCCTGCGCTGCGTCGCTGGCGGCCTGCGAAACGGCGACCGGCATCAAGCTGAACTCCTTCCAGTCGCTGGCGACGCCGGGCAGCGGCGGCGAGCTGCGGCGCTATGGCGGCAACCGCCGCATCGCCCCGGTGCCGGTGGTGAACGGCGCCAACAAGGTCGTCGATTTCGCCTGCATGCTGATGCTGCAGCCCGTACCCTCGCCGATGGCGGACGTCCAGCTCGAATACCTGGGCAACGCCTCCGAGCCCGGCAGCCCCTGCATCGCCAGCGGGTTGCCCGGCGGCAGCGCCGGACCGCTGGTGCCGGTGCTGGTCCTGTGAGGAGTCCATCATGACACGTCAACGCGGCGTCGCCCTGGTCGAATTCGCGCTCATCCTGCCCTTCCTGCTGGTCATGCTCGTGATGACCGCCGAACTGGGACGCGCCATCTACCATTACGGCGAGCTCGCCAAGTCGGTGCGCGAGGCCGCCCGCTACCTCTCGGTGCGCGCACCGGGCACGGGGATTGCCCAGGCCCGGAACATCGTCGTGTACGGCAGGCCGGAGGGCGCCTCGCGCGCCTCCATACCCGGGCTCAGCGCCAGTAACGTTCCCGACCCGGTCTGGGCCACGACCGGCAGCTACCCGACGGTCAACACCGTCACCGTCACCGTCCAGAACTACCGGTTCGTCCCGATGCTCGGCAATGTATTCGGTGCCCGGTTCGAGATCCTGAGCTTCGGCCCGATCCGGGCCACCATGCGGAGCCCGACATGAACTCTTCCATCCGCAACAGGCAGGGCGGCGCCACCATCGTCGAATTCTCGCTGGCGCTGCTGACCTTCCTGATGTTCACGCTCGGCCTGCTCGACTTCGCGCGCCTGCTGCATACCTGGAGCGCGGCCAGCGAAGTCACCCGTCTTGGCGCGCGTTTCGCCGTGGCCTGCGCCGACACCGGCAACCGCGACCTGGTGCTGGCCCGGATGCAGGGCCTGCTCCCCCAGGTGAACGCCATCGACCTCGCCTGGGCTCCGGTCGGCTGCACTGCCGCCACGTGCGAAAGCGTCACGGTCTCGATCACGGGACTACGCTTCAACTGGATCGCCCCTATTCCCGCTTCGATCGGCGACCGGATCATCGCGATGCCCGGATTCTCCACTTATCTTCCGCGCGAAATGATGCGCCAGGATCCGCACAGCGCGGTCGATTGCTAAATCTCTCCCGAGGCCACCACCATGAAGATCATCATCGTATCCGACGACACCAGTTTTCTCCAGCAGGCCAGTGCGCACCTCACGCGCAGCAGCTACGATCTTGTCCGCCTGCGCCTTGCGGAGCTGCACGCCAGCACCAAGAACAATGCACCCGACCTCGTGCTGTTCGACGCCGGCATCCGCGGCCGCGCCGTGCTGGCGGAAGCGGAAAGCCTGTCGCTGCGCCATCCGCAGGTCGCGATCCTGCTCGCCTGCGACAGGCCCGCGCCGGAGTTCCTGCTCGACGCGATGCGCGCCGGCGTGCGCGAAGTCGTCCCCTTGTCGCAGCTGAAGGAACTGCTGGTCGGGGCGGTCGAGCGCGTTGCCGCCAAGCGCGCGGCGACGCGCGGTCCAGCTCTCGGCCGCATCCATGCCTTCGTCGGCAGCTGTGGAGGCAGCGGGACCACCTTCCTGGCGACCAACTTCGGGCACCAGATGGCACAGACCCACAAGACCCTGTTGATCGACCTGAACCTGCAGTTCGGCGACGCGCTCGGCTTCGTGCAGGAAAAGCGGCCCCAGGCCACGATCGCCGACCTGGCGCGCGACCTCAACCGCCTCGATGCCGCCCTGCTCGAGGGGGTGGCGGTCAAGGTGTCGGACAATTTCAGCATCCTGGCGGCGCCGAACGAACCGGCGCAGGCCGCCGACATCCGGGCCGAGCATGTCGAAGCCATCCTGAAGCAGGCGGTTACCCAGTATGACGCGGTGCTGCTCGACCTTCCCCGCCATCTGGACGAGATCATGGTGGCGGCGCTGGACCTGGCCTCGACGACCTTCGTGGTGCTCCAGGCCAGCGTGCCGCAACTGCGCAATGCGGACCGGTTGCTGTCGATCCTGCGCTCGCTGGAGTATGCGACCGACAATGTCGAGCTGATCGTCAACCGCTACGACAAGCGCAGCGAAGTCACGCTGGAACAGGTGCAGCGTACCCTCGGCTCCTTTCCGATCCACACCATCGCGAATGGCTGGCGCCAGGTAAGCAGCGCGATCAACCAGGGCGTGCCCCTGGTACAGGTGGAGCGCAAGCATGGGGTGATCCGCAACCTCGTCGCCCTGGCCGCGGCCCTGAATCCGCCCAGGGAACCCCAGCTGGGGATGGTGGAACGCCTGTTCAAGCGCGCCTGAGTGGAGGATGCCATGTCACTACGCGACAAGTTCAGCGCCAGGCGGGACGATCCCGAGCGCGCACCCATGCCGGACACCCGGCGCGACGAATACAAGCAGCTGAAGGAACACATGCACCTGAAGCTGCTCGACCAGTTCGACCTGGGCGTGCTCGAGACGCTGCCGCCCGACCTGCTGCGCCAGGAGATCGCCAGCGCCATCGACCGCCTGCTGGCGCAGGAGCCGGCCCCGGTGAGCGCCGTCGAGCGGCGCATGCTGGTGCGCGACATCCAGCACGAGATGCTCGGCTTCGGGCCGATCGAACTGCTGATGGCCGACCCCAGCGTGTCCGACATCCTGGTCAATGCCCACGACCAGATCTACGTCGAGCGGCGCGGACGTCTCGAGCTCACGGACGTCAGCTTCACCGACGACAAGCACCTGATGCGCATCATCGACAAGATCGTGTCGCTGGTCGGCCGGCGCATTGACGAGTCGAGCCCGATGGTCGACGCCAGGCTGCCGGACGGTTCGCGCGTGAACGCGGTGATCCCGCCGATTGCCCTGGACGGTCCGATGATGTCGATCCGCCGCTTCGCCCACATTCCCTTGAAGATGGAAAACCTGGTCGAAGACACCCGCAGCCTCACGCCCGAAATGGCCGAGATGTTGCGCGGTCTCGGACAAGCCAAGGTCAACATGCTGATCTCGGGCGGCACCGGGGCCGGCAAGACCACCTTGCTGAACATTCTGTCCGGCTTCATTCCGGCTTCCGAGCGCCTGGTGACGATCGAGGACGCCGCCGAACTGCAGCTGCAGCAGCCACACGTAGTGCGCCTCGAGACGCGCCCGATGAACATCGAAGGCAAGGGCGAGATCACGGCGCGCGCCCTGGTCAAGAACGCCCTGCGGATGCGCCCGGACCGCATCATCATCGGCGAGGTGCGTGGCGCCGAAGCGGTGGACATGCTGCAGGCGATGAACACCGGCCACGAAGGCTCGCTCACGACGATCCACGCCAACACCCCGCGCGACGCGATCTCCCGGCTCGAGAACATGATCGGGATGGCCAACCTGAACCTGCCGCACAAGGCTGCCCGCCAGCAGATCGCATCGGCGATCACGGTGGTGATCCAGGCGCTGCGCCTGACCGACGGCCAGCGCAAGATCACCAGCATCCAGGAGATCACCGGGCTTGAGGGCGAGGTGATCACCATGCAGGAGATCTTCGCCTTCCACCAGACCGGCGTCGACGCCAAGGGCAAGATCGTCGGTCATTTCCAGGCCACCGGCATCCGGCCGCGCTTTGCGGAACGGTTGCAGGCATTCGGGATCTCCCTGCCCGACCGGATGTTCGATCCAAGCCGACGCTACAGCTGATTAAGGAGCCTGCCATGCCAGCCATCACCGACAATTATTCAGGCGCCATGATCTCGCTGCTGGTGTTCGTTTCCGTCCTGCTCGCCCTTGAAGCTCTGTACCTGGTCTGGCGTTCGCGCCGGGGTGTCGCCGCCAGGCGCCTGCGCCAGCGTCTCGACGCACTGGCAAAGGCGCCCGATGCCGGAACGGTCGGGCTCCACCGTCAACGCAAGCTGAGCGATGTTTCCAGCCTGGGCCGCGTGCTCGAGAGGGTTCCGCTGGCCCTGAGGCTGGAGCGCTTCCTTGGCCAGTCAGGCCTGCGCTGGACGGTCTCGGGCCTGGGACTGACCAGCCTTGCCGCCGGCATGGCCGTACTGGGGCTGGCGACTGTCGTGGCCCTTCCCCTGCCGACGGCCGGCTTGCTGGCGCTCGTGCTTGCGGCCCTGCCATGGGCCTGGGTCGGACGTGCGCGCCATCGGCGACTCGCCAGGTTCCAGCAACAGCTACCGGAAGCGCTCGAACTGATCGTTCGCGCCCTGCGCGCTGGCTATTCGCTGCCACTGGCGATCAAGCTGCTGGCCGACGAGATGCCTGACCCGATTTCCGGCGAATTCGGCATCGTGCACGAGCAGGTCAATTTCGGCGTGTCGATGCAGAAAGCCTTGCTGGGCCTGTGCGAACGCGTGCCGATCACCGACCTGCGCTTCCTCGTGGTGTCGATCCTGATCCAGCGCCAGTCGGGCGGCAATCTCACCGAGATCCTGAGCAACCTGGCGCGCCTGATCCGCGAGCGCTTCAAGCTGTACGGCCGGATCAAGGTACTGTCGTCCGAAGGCCGGATGTCGGCCTGGACACTGGGCCTGCTGCCACCCGGGATCGGCGCGGTCCTGAACCTGGCGAATCCGGAATTCATGTCGCGGCTCTGGACGGATCCCCTGGGAGTCGGGATCCTGCAATCGATGCTGTTCATGACCTTTCTGGGCGCCATGGTCATGGTATGGATCGTGAAAATCCGGGTCTAGGGGAGAACGCCATGTCACTGCCCATCATCGTCTTTCTCGCCGTCACCTGCGGCCTGCTAGCAGCATACTTCTGGCTGACCCCGACGGTGGTCGACCAGCGCGTCGATTCGCTTGCTGCGAAGCGCCCTGGCGCAAGCTGGACCGCCCGCGTTGCCGACGTCGTCAGCCCATTCGCGAAACTGTCGCGGCCTGACGAAGCCTGGGAAGGCTCCAGCCTGCGCATCCGCTTCCTCAACGCCGGTATCCGCTCGGCCAAGGCCCCGCTCGTGTTCTTCGGGTTGAAGACCCTGTTGCCGCTCGCATTTGCCGCCGGCAGCTTCGTCATGCTGAGGGCGAATACCAATGCCAGCGGCATGACCCTCTTGCTGGGGGTGATGCTTACCGCCCTGGCCGGCTGCTACCTGCCCAACCTGCTGCTGTCGCTGACGGCGCGACGCAGGAAGCGCGCGATCTTCGAAGACTTTCCCGATACGGCCGACCTGTTGCTGGTGTGCGTCGAGGCGGGACTGGGCCTGGATGCGGGCATGAGCCGCGTCGCAGAAGAAGTGATGGACAAAAGCCCCGCGCTTGCGGAAGAACTACACCTGACCAACCTCGAGATGCGTGCCGGCAGCACCCGCGAAGCCGCTCTGCGCAACCTGGCGCTGCGCACCAACGTGGAGGAACTGGGTTCGTTCGCGACGATGCTGACCCAGGCCGACCGCTTCGGCGCCTCGGTGGGCGATGCGCTGCGCGTATTTTCGGACGACTTGCGGCACAAGCGCTTCATCCGGGCCGAAGAAAAGGCCGCCAGGATTCCGACCAAGATGCTGTTTCCGCTGGTGCTGTTCATTTTTCCATCGGTGTTCCTGGTCGTGCTGGGACCGGCAGTCATCCAGATCATCCGGACCATCGGTCCCATGCTCAAGGCCGGCGGCTGAACCGCTCAGGCCGCATGCACCCCAGCCAGTGCGCCTGGCGCCGGCTGCGGTGCATAGCCGCAGTTCTGCGCATACATATAGAGGTCGAGGCGATTGCACACGCCCAACTTCTGGTAAATCGACGACAGGTGGTTGCGCAAGGTGGACTCGGAGATGAACAGCTGCCTGGCCAGGGTCTTGTTGGGGCGTGAGCGGCCGAGAATGACCGCATCGAGCACCTTGCGTTCACGCGGAGTCAGCCGTTCCAGGCCGGTAGCGCTCGGGGCGGCTTCCTGTTTGCTTGCGCGGCGGATCTCACTCAGGATCAGGTTGGCTGTCTCCCGGCCAAACCAGAGATCGCCTGCATGGGTTTTCTCGATTGCCTTGATCACCTCCTCCGCGCTCGACTTGCGCGTCAGGACGCCATGGGCGCCGCAACGTACCGATCGCTCAAGCTTGTCGGCGCCAGCATCGTCCAACAGCAGCAAGGTACGGCAACCGTTGATCAACACGTCGGGCAACCTTCCCTGCCCATCCATTCGTGCAAGCTCGAAGCGCATCAAGACGAGGTCGGGCGTGGCGATGGAGAGCCTGTCGATGGCGTCGTCCTGCGTGGCAACGACGCTCACCACGTCCATCATCGGTCGATGACTGCTGATAAGTTTACACAAAGCCCACAACATCAACTGATGACTTTCGACCAGAAGAACCCTGATGGGTTGTTGAAAGCTCACGTGCATAACGCCACCTCGTTATCAGGCGAATGGCAGGCAGTCGCCTCCCCGTACGCCGTTTCTTATAGACATAGTGGTCTGATCAAGTAGTCCTCTAGCGCAGACACGTGTAAATACTACTCCTAGCGAGCTCATGCAAGGCACATAAGTGCTCTTGAATAACTAACAGTCGAGATAGTGTGGTAACGACGCCGCACTTCGATTCTGGTTGAAAACAAGCGATGCGGCGAAGCAGTATTCATGACCAGCGAGGTGCGGATTTCACTACCCTTATGACTTAACGTGGTGCAATAAGGTAGGCGCTGCTATGTGCGCAGCGTTTGCCAACGTAATTCGAGCGTTGCCGATACGCTGCGTATGCTCTCGCGATCCCAGTTCGACACCTTGCGCGATTACTCCTGGCAGCTTGATCTAGCCGGGCACGGCGAATTCCTGGACGGCAGCAGGCTGCAGTGCATTCCAAGACGATCTCGAAAACGCCTGACAGCAATAACGACCGGCATGCCGGATCACCGACGCATCAATGCGGCGCATTGTTCCGTCCGGTACTAAACTCAAGCGCCCTTGGCCTGGAATTCCGAAGAAGCGATATCGGCCAGGTCGCACAGCGCCTGCAGTTCGGCAGAGCGCAGGCGGCGCGGTTCGCGGTCGATCACGCACAAGGTCCCCATCGGCAGGCCGGAACGGTCGCGCAGCGGCACGCCCGCATAGAAGCGGATGTGCGGCTCGGCCAGTACCAACGGGTTCTCGCGGAAGCGCTCGTCGGTGGCGGCGTCTTCGACCATGAAGGGCGCATCCTGCAGGATGGCGTGCGAGCAGAAGGCCCATTCGCGCGGCGTCTCCTGCGGCCCCAGGCCGACGCGCGCCTTGAACCACTGGCGACGCGCGGTCAGCAGCGACACCAAGGCGATCGGCGAGGCCGTGACGGTGGCCGCCAGGCGCACGATGCGGTTGAAGCGCTCTTCCTGCGGGCTGTCGACCAGCCTGGACGCCGCGAGCGCCGCCAAGCGGCGCGGCTCATCGGCGATGGTCGGATAGGTTTCGTCCCCCTGCAGCAGGAATTCCGGATCGGTCGGCGCCTGCACCAGCGTTTCGCCGGAAAGCGCGCCCGACAAGGGTCCTGCACGGTCCAGCATGGCCTGGATCGTACTTTGACGGGTACGCCGATGGCCCCCCGGGGTTTTCCACGAGGGGATGGCGCCGCTCTCCATCCATAACTGAACGGTGCTGGTTGCGACGCCCAGCATGCGCGCCGCGGCACTGGTAGTGAGGATCGGGTCTTCTTCGGTGAACTTGCTCTGCATTAGCGGTCCTGGTTATCCGTCCAAGTATACCCGAAATGACGAAATCCCTCATTTAAAACACGCATTCTAGAGATGAGTTTCAGAATATACACAATTAACTCAAATTCAGTTGCCAATAAGAAATTATACATACATACTCTTGCGCAATATTTAAGCAGATTCAATTAGTCAGTTACTAACTTTTCGTTCATTTACCTGAAAAGGCCATCATGCATTTCTTCCAGCGCGCGAGCATTGCAACCAGGCTGAGCACGGCATTTGCCCTGATTTTGTCGCTCACGCTCATTCTCGCGGCATTCTCGGTGTCGCGCGTGAACAGCATCGAACGTGCGCTGCACAGCTTTGACTCGGTCAGGAACAGCGAACTCGAACCCCTGTATGCCGCACGCGAAGCGCTGGCCCAGACCGGCATCGCGGCGCGCAATGCCTACATCTTCCAGGACGACGCCGCGGCACGGCGCGAGCTCGACCTGGTCGACGCGCGCAAGGCCGAGTACCTGGCTGCCCTCGCCCGCCTCGACCCGGTCCTGCGCGACAACGCGCAGTACGGCAAGGTGCGCGAGGGCATGCTGGCCATGGCACGCGAGCTGGAACGGCCCCGCGCCTATCGGGCGAGCGGCGACATGGAAGGCTTCGGCCGCTTCCTGGTCGAGGAATGCAGCCCGCTGCGCCGGAGCATCGTGGCCGACATCGACGTGCTGCTGAAGGGGTTGCAGGCGCGGACCGCCGAGGCCGTCCGGCTTGCCAAGGCCGAGGCCGCGGGCACGCGCTACTGGATCACCGGCCTGAGCATGCTGGCCGTGGTCCTGTGCGTGCTGGTGGCGCTGGTGCTGGTGCGCAGCCTGCTGGCCCAGCTCGGCGGCGAACCGGCCTACGCCGCCCGGGTGGCGCGCGCCATCGCCGGCGGCGAGCTGCACCAGGCGGTGGACACGGCCCGCGCCCGGCCGTCCAGCCTGCTGTATGCGATGAGCGCGATGCGCGACGGCCTGAGCGGCATCGTCGGCAAGGTCCGCGGCGGCACCGACGCGATCGCCTCGGCATCGATCCAGATCGCTTCGGGCAATCTCGACCTGTCGACCCGCACCGAGACCCAGGCCGCCGCGCTGGCCGAGGTGGCGAGCGCGATGAAGCAGCTGATCGAGTCGGTGCGCCGGAACGCCGAGTACGCGGCGCAGGCCAGCCAGCTGGCCGGCACCGCGTCGAACATCTCGGTCAAGGGCGGCGCGGCGGTGGAGGAAGTGGTCGCCACGATGCAGCTGATCGACACCTCCTCGAAGAAGATCGTCGACATCATCGCCGTCATCGACGGTATCGCCTTCCAGACCAATATCCTGGCGCTGAACGCGGCGGTCGAAGCGGCGCGCGCCGGCGAACAGGGGCGTGGATTCGCCGTGGTGGCGAGCGAGGTGCGCAACCTGGCGCAGCGCTCCGCCGCGGCCGCCAGGGAGATCAAGGCGCTGATCGAGGACTCGGTGAGCAAGGTCGGCCTGGGCGCGGCGCTGGTGGGCGAAGCCGGCGAAACGATCCGCCAGGTGGTCGACGGCGTGCACCGCGTCACCGACATCATGGGCCACATCAGCAGCGCGACCGGCGCCCAGCGCGCCGACATCGAACGCGTGGACGACGCCATCGCGCGCCTGGACGAGATGACGGTCCAGAATGCGGCGCTGGTCGAACAGGCGGCAGCGGCGGCGCAGTCGCTGCGCCGGCAGGCGGCCGAGCTGGCGACGGTGGTGGATACCTTCCAGCTCGAGGAGGAAAGCTCGTCGGCGCGCCAGGCGGCGCGTCCGTGATCAGCCCGGGCCCGGGTGGTTGAACACCTGCCGCAGGTAGGCCAGGAAGGTCTCGTCGGTGCACATCGACTTGCCCGGCGTATCCGACAGCTTGGCCACCGGCTGTCCGTTGCAGTGGGTGAGCTTCATCACGATGTTCAGCGCCTGGTAGGGCGTGTCGTTGGTGAGCTTGGTGCCGATGCCGAAGCCCAGCATGGTGCGGTCGGCGAAGTGGCGATACAGGGAGAGCGCCTTGGGCACCGTGAGCGCGTCCGAGAACACCAGGCGCTTGCTGCGCGCATCGATGCGCAGTTTAGCGTAATGCGCCAGGGCCTTCTCGCCCCACTCCACCGGGTCGCCCGAATCGTGGCGCAGGCCGTCGAACAGCTTGGCGAAATACAGGTCGAAGTCGCGCAGGAAGGCGTCCATCCCGACCACGTCGGTGAGCGCGGTGCCCAGGTCGCCCCGGTATTCCTGCACCCAGTCTTCCAGCGCCGCCTTCTGGAAGTCGCGCAGGCGCACCCCGAAGGCCTGGTAGGCCTGCAGGTACTCGTGCGCCATGGTCCCGATCGGCACCAGGTTGTACTTGTGCGCCAGGTAGACGTTCGAGGTGCCCTTGAAGAACTGCGGCAGCTCGCGCGCCATGGTCTGCACCACCTCGTCGTGCCACTCGCCGGAGAAGCGCCGGCGCACGCCGAAGTCGAAGAACTCGAAAGGCGTGGCGCGCGGCGGCTCCTCCGCGAACGCGCGCAATTCGTCGATCTTCTGCCGCAGGCGCAGGCGCGCCTCGAGGATCGCAGCCTGCTGGTCGAAGCGGCGGAAGTACAACTCGTTGACGATGTAGAGCACGAAGATCTCGAAACCCATCACGTGCACCAAAGGACCGGTGGCGCGAATGCGCAGGTGCGGGCCGTCGGTCTCTACCTGGATGAACTTGCGCTGGAAGCGGAACAGCGTGAGGAAGTCGGCGAAGTCGCTCTTGATGAAGCGCAGGCTGCGCAGGTAGGCGACTTCGTGGTCTTCGAACAGCATCGAGCACAGGTGGTCGAGCTCGCGCTCCACGTCATCCTTGAGCTCGGCCAGCGGATAGGCCGGCTGGTTCCGGCACAGGAATTCGTATTCGCCGATCGCGTCCGGGTGGCTGTGCAGCAGCGCCTGCCACATGGTGAACTTGTACAGGTCGGTCTCTAGCAGGCTGCGGACGACGGGCTTCATCGGGCTCCTTCAGGCGGTGGCGGGATTTTTCTTGGTGCGCTTCTTCGGCGCCAGCATGGTGCCGGTGCAGCCGGGCGTGCCGCAGCGGCAGGCGAACAGCTTCTTGAGGGCCGGCGTGTGGCGCTCGTCGTAGATCAGGGCGTAATTGTAGTTCAGCTCTTCGCCAGGCGCGATGTCGCGCATCGCGTGGATGTAGACCCGCCCTTCGTCCTCGAAGGCTTCGCAGTTGGGCGAGCAGGCGTGGTTGATCCAGCGCGCCGCATTGCCGTGGCTGCCGCCATCGATCACGCGGCCGTCCGCCAGCGTGAAGTAGAAGGTGTGGTTGATCGGTCCGCCTGCCTCGGCCGCGCGCCGGGTCGCCTCGTCCCAGCTGATGCGTTCGCCCCGGTATTCGATGATGCGCTCGCCGGCGCCGATCGGCTTGAGCGCGAACACGCCGTTGCCGTGGACGGGAGACTTCCTGACTTCATAGGCCTTGGCGGCGGCAGTGCGGGCTCTGGTGCTCATCGGGTCCTTGTCTGGTATTGCATGTCGAGCACGTATTATGGAGCCAATCACTCCCGCGATGCCGCACATTTTGATGTGCCGCGACCCGGTCAGGCCGGCGCCGGCGCTTGCGGATCGCAGGGCAGCATCCCGGCGCTGGACGCCAGCCGCTCCGCGCTCCAGCCGTCGCCGAGCAGGATCATCCGGGTATGGAAATCGTCGCCCAGGCAGGGCGCGGCGCCTGGCGCCTGCTGGCGCAGCTTCTTGTCGCGCAGCGCCACGTACAGCAACTCGCGCCGCCGCGCCAGGGACAGCCAGAGCGCATGGGCGCCCGCCGACTGGCGCGCACCGCTGATCAGGCAGTTCCCGCCTTGCAGCCACCAGCGGTAGATGGCGGTCGCGATCCCCTTGCGCTGGTAGGGAGGCGCAAACTTGGAATGCGGCGCGCGCAGGTGGCGGTCGGCGCGCCGGTCCAGCTCGACCAGGCGGTTGAACACCGTGTAGCCCGCCAGGCGGCGCAGCTGCAGGTCTTCCGCATACACATAATGTTCACCGTCGGCCTCGCGGTGGCGGAACACCAGAGCGGGATATTCGCCGGGCGCCACCGGCACGGTGGCCATCCCGTGCAGCCGGTGGCCGGGGCGCTGCATGCGGCGGTACAGTTCATCGAGTTCGCGCCCCAGGTCGTCGGGGCGATGCACCACGTCGATCCGCAGTTCCGCGGGACGCTGCCAGGCCCAGCCGAAGCCCGGTGCCAGGATGCTAGCCATCGGCAGCTCCGCAGCGCGGCACCCAATGGCCGCTCAGCAGCTGGCGTGGCCGTTCGCTCGCGTGCACCTGCGCGCTGCAGTCCCAGCGGTCCTGCTGGATCGCGAGACCGGCGAACACGCCGTAGCCTTCCCCGGCACGGATCTCTTCGCCGGCCAGCAGGCTTTCGCCGGCCCGGATCGCCCCCGCGGCCACCAGGGCGCCATTGGCCTTGATGCCCCAGGCGGCTTCGAGATGCCCGCCGCTCTCGATGCTGCCGCCCGATTCGATGCCGCGGCCGGCGCGAATGTCCGCCTGCCCCGTGATCGCACCGCCGGCGCGGATGCCCTGCTCGCAGCGCGCCGGGCCGCCCAGCACGATCTCGTGTCCGGCGCTGCAGTCGCCATCGAGGGACAGCGTGCCGCCGCAGGCGATGTCCCAGCCGGCCCGCAGGGAACCGGCCACGCGCATGTCGCCCAGCACATGGATGCCCCAGCCGGCGTCGACGCCGCCCCCGGCCGTGAGCGTGCCGGCGCACTGGATGCCGCCGCCGGCGCGGATGTCGTCGCCGCCTTCGATCGACTGGCCGGCGCGGATGCCGCCGCCGGCGCGGATGGCGCCGCCGGTCCTGAGCACGGTGTCGATCTCGATGTTGCCCTTCACCTCGAGCAAGCCGGCGAACACCAGGGCCTCGGCCTCGATCGCGTCGACCGTCATCACCGCCGAGCTCGGGCCGAACTGCGCCAGCAGCCAGCAAGCGTCGTCCACCCGTCCGGCGGCGACCAGGGCGTCGAGCAGGGGCTGGTAGTCGCTGCCCTGCGCGTGGTGTTGCAGGAACCAGCGGAAGCCTTCCGCGCAGGGACGCTTCGTCTTGATGAAATTCTTGTTCAGATCCATGTGATTCTCTTCGTGCATAGAACGGCCGGCCGCGCTGCGACAGCGCGCGGCCGGCGGCAGTATCGGTGAAATCGGCGGGGCTGCCTATTCGCCCGGGTCCGTACGGGAAACCCTTAGAGGCGCGGCTAGGCTGCGGGGGTCAGGCCGGCAGGCAACGCCAGGATGTCGCAGTCGGAGCGGGCCAGCGCCTCGCCGACCAGGCTGCGCAGGAACACGCGCCGCAGCCGCGCCGTCCGCTCGTTCGGCAGCACCAGCAGGTCGGGCTGCAGGCGCCGCTCCGCATACTGGAGCACGGTGGGCGCGTAGCCATGCTCGACGATGCGCACGACGCCGTCGGGCGCGCCCATGCCTTGCAGGGCGTCTTCGCGCTGCTGCTGGACGAAGGCCTCGATCCGGTCTTCGCCGGCGCCGGAGGCGCGCAGCTGGTTCTCGCCCTTGCGCTCGAGCGCCGCCAGCAGCACGATCTCGGCCCCGGGCGCGACGCCGCCGAGGTGGGCGAGCGTCTCGGTGATGGAAATGGCGGGGTCGACCAGCACCAGGGCGCGCCGATAGGCAGGCGCGGCGTCGCGCCGGACCATCAGCACCGGATGTGCGGCGCCGTGCGCGATGCCTGGTGCGAGGCGCAAGGCATGGCGGCCCGGGCCCCAGGCGCGGTACGCTTCGACCACGCTCAGGCGCGCCTGGCCGAAGCGCTTGAACAGCTCGGCCCCGCTGCGCGGCACGCTGCGGTGGGCTTCGACCTCGAACAGAAATCCGGTCTGGCGCTCGACCAGCTGGGCGAGCTGCTCCAGGCGTTCGCGCTGGTGCCGCGCGCAGGCCTCGGCGCTCATGCCGCGCACGAGATGCTGGAGACCGTAATGATGGAAGTGCACCAGCAGGCCCCGCTCTCCACGCTGCTGCGCGAGGCAGGCGGCGCGGCGCGCCACCTGCACGGTCCTGTCGGACCATTCGGCCGCAACCAGCGTCCAGTCGCGCGCCGCGCCCTCCTTCGTCATCTCCATCGGTCCTCCAGGGCGCCCAGTGCGCTCCCTGCGCATCGACGGCTGCCCGACGCCTCCAGTATAATGAGGCGCCGATGCCACCACATCCGCAGCCCGCGTAAGGAAAGCCCTTAGCCTGGCGCGCCCGACACGACGGGGCGCATCCGAGGAATCCGCCATGTTCGATCTCCGTGCCGTCCGCGCCGCCTGGCTCGGCGGTGCTTTCTGCCTTGCCTATGTCGCCCTGGACGTGACCAGCGGTCCCGAGGCGCGCCACCAGACCATCGCCCCGGTCTGGCACCCCGCGGCGGGCCTGGCGCTGTTCCTGGTCCTGCGCTGCGGGCGCCGGGCGGCCCTGCCGCTGGTCCTGGCCGCCCTGCTGGCGGCCGCGATCACCCCGGCCCTGCCGGCGCGCCCGGCATTCTCGCTGCTCATCGGGCTGCTGCCCCCGGCCATCTACCTGGCCGTGGGCACGGCAATGCGCCGCCACCTGCCCGGCAGCGCCTTCCATGCGAGCCACCAGGGCCTGCTGCTGTGGGCGGTGTTCGCCACCATGGGCAGCCTGGCCGGCGCCCTCGCCTACGCCAGCCTGCTGCACGGGCCGGAGGTGTTCGCCACGCGCGGATGGCTGGACGTGGTGGCGCGCTATGCGATCGCCGAGACCGCCGGCATGCTGGTGGTGGTGCCGATCTGCCAGTTCCTGCTCGACGAGGAGCTGCGCGCGGCCTACCTCGGCCGGATCCTGCGCTGGGAAACCGCCGCCTACATCGCCCTGATGGCCGCGGTGCTGGCGGTGGCGCTGCAGCGGCCCGCGCCGGAATCGCTGGCCTACTACCTCCTGATCCTGCCGCTGGCCTGGTCGGCCGCGCGCCAGGGCATGGCCGGCGCGGTCACGGCCGCCCTGGTGCTCGAGATCGGCGTCACCGTGGCCTCGCTGCGCCCGATCGCCTACGCCGCGCAGATGCCGAACGTGCAGATGCTGGTGCTCACCCTGACCCTGTCCGGTTTCCTGATCGGCATCGCCGTCGACGTCGCGCGCCGCGCCAGTCACGAGCTGCGCCATTCGCTGCGGCTGGCGGCGGCCGGCGAGATGGCGGGCGCGGTCGCGCATGAACTGAACCAGCCGCTGACCGCGCTGTCCATGTACGGCAGCGCCTGCGAGCGCCTGATGGCGCGCGGCGACAGCGAGGAACTGCTGCAGAAGACCATCCGCGCCATGGTCGCGGAATCGCAGCGCGCCTCGGAGGTGCTCAAGCGCCTGCGCGAGTTCTTCCGTACCGGGACCACCTCGCTCGCGCCGGTGGCCCTGCCCGCGCTGGTGGGCGACATGCTCGCTTCCTTCGCCGACCAGGCGGCCCGGGAAGGGGTGCGCCTGGAAGCGGGGCCGCTGCCCGACGCCTGCGTGCTGGGCGACCGGGTGCAGCTCGAGATCGTGCTGCGCAACCTGCTGTCGAACGCCATCCATGCGGTGGCCTCGATGCCGGCGGGCGTCGAGCGCCGGATCGCGCTGGACGCCGGCGTCGAAGGCGGATCGGTGTGGATCCGCATCGCCGACAACGGCCCGGGCATCGCCGACAAGATCCGGGCGCGCCTGTTCGAACCCTTCATCTCGCTGAAGTCCAGCGGCCTGGGCCTGGGACTGGCGATCAGCCGCGCCATCATCGAGACCCACGGCGGCGCACTCAGCGTCGAACCGGGGCGCCACGCCATCCTGAGAATCACCCTGCCGGCCCACAGCGAGGACGGCGAAAGGACCTCCTGACATGAACCGCAACCAGACCGTGTACATCGTCGACGACGATGCCGCCGTGCGCGACGCGCTCGGCCTGCTGCTGAGCCTGCATGGCTACCGGACTGCCTTCTTCTCCGACGCGGACTCGTTCCTGCGCGCGTGGACGAGCGAGGCCAGCGGATGCCTGCTGCTCGACATCCGCATGCCGGGAGTGGATGGATTGAGCCTGCAGAAGAAGCTGCGCGAACTGGGCAGCCGCCTGCCGGTCCTGATCATCACCGGCCATGGCGACGTCCATTCGGCGCGCGAAGCCTTCCGTTCGGAAGCCGTGGATTTCCTGGAAAAGCCGCTGCAGGAAGGGCCGCTGGTCGCGGCCATCGAAGAAGCGCTGGCGCGGGCGGCGCAGCCGGGCGCCGGCCAGGCTTCGCCCGAGTACCTGAAACGCCACGCCAGCCTGACCCCGCGCGAGCGCGAGGTGATGGAGCTGGTCGTGGCGGGGCGGCACAACCGCGAGATCGCCGAGGAACTCGGGATCAGCGTGCGCACCGTGGAAGTGCACAAGTCGCGGGTGATGGAGAAACTGCAGGTGGATTCGATCGCGGACCTGGTCCGCCAGCACCTGCAGAACCCGATCGGGTAGTCAGGCCGCGCGCAGCGCCTCGCCCTGCGCGGCAGTCAGCGCGCCGCCCGGCTGCGCCACCGCTACCTCGCCGAACAGCAGCTGCCCGGCCAGCAGCGCCGCCAGGGCGGCCGCCATGGTCTTGAGCACCGTGCGCCGCCATTGCGCATTGCGCTCCACTAGGTGCTTCGCCAGGCGCCGCTTGCTGCGCCGCTCCATTCGCTGTTCCATCCGCTGCTTGGCGCGCAGCGCCGCATCCCGGCCAAACAATCCCGGTCGATACATTGACATTCCGTCCTCCAGTTCGCCCCTGCTGCGGGGCATTCATCATGTCGCGGCGCTGGGCCGCGGGTCGTCGTCGCAAGGGGGCTCGGGAGCTGCGTAGTAGCGGGCCGGAAGGCCGCGCCGGCGCAATCCCGAGCTCAGGCGAGGCCGGCGTGGCCTCGCATCCGGCGCAACCGGTACATGACGATGGGAGTGACAGGAATCATGCCGTCAGCCGTGCCTGCGTGCCAGCGCCGCGTCGAGCTGGCGGCCGGCCAGCACCAGGCCTTCGCGCAGGGCGGCCGCGTCGCCCGTGCGCACCGCCAGCGCGGCTTCGAGCGCATCCCGGAACGGCAGCAGGGCCAGGGCCAGGTCCTGGTGTCCATACCGGGCCGCGAGCGCGAGATCGGCCGTGGCGCGCCGCCGTGCATGGCCGACTTCCTCCATTGCCCCATCCAGCTGGCGCTGCAGCGCCGCGATCCGGCGTCCGGTCGCGGCGATGCGTTCCTCGATGCCGTTCTCGGTGCGGGGAGCGTCTTGCGGGTGGAACGACCCGGCACAGTTCATCTCGGTCATGGGCTTCTCCTTTCCGGTGGGTTGCAAACTGGGTGGTATGGGGCCGGCGGCGGCATGCGCGCCGGCGCGTCCACCCCGACGATGTCGACCAGCATGGAGCGCGCGTTCGGCAGCTCGATCTCCACGCTGCAGCCTTCGGCATGCCCGAGCAACCCCAGCGCCAAGGGCGACAGGATGGTCACCCGCGCCAGCAGGGCGTTGGCGTCATACGGGCAGGCAATCACGATCGAACTCAGCTCGCGCGCGCCGTCCGAGCGGTAATGGACCGTTGCCCCCAGCGACACGTGGCGCGGCGCGGCGTCGGTCTCGGGCAGCGGCAGGGACGAAGCGAGCAAGGCCGCGAGCTTGCGTCCGGACGGGTCGCGCACCTCCGCACCGATGCCCTGTTCGCGTGCGAACCGATGGAGGATCGCCAGGTCATGCTGGCTCAGGTAATGCTTGTTGCACATACAATGCCTTTCCCAGCCCGGAGTAGGCTGGCCGACAGTCAGGAAACCGGACGGGCGCCGGAAGGTTCAAGCCGCACGCGCAGGCGGCAGCAACAGCAGGTCGCACTCGGTGCGGGCCAGCAGTGCGCGCAGGCGCGCGCGCCAGCGCCACGCCGCCCAGAGGCCGCCGCCATAGGCCAGCACCAGCAGGTCCGGGCGGGCCATGGCGGCATGCGCCGCGACCGCCGCGTGCCACGGCTCGCGCAGCACCATGAGCACCGGGCGCACCTCGCGCGCCGGCAACTGCGCGGCGAAGCGCCACAGCGCGGCGCGCGCCGCGCCTTCGCTGCGGCGGCGGCAGGCGTCGAGCGTGGCGTCGCCGACACCCGCCATGCGCATGCTGCCTGCGCCGCCGACGCGGCAGCCGTGCAGCAGCGTGAAGCGCATGCGCGGCAGCGTGCGCATCGCCAGGCGCAGGCTGTCCAGGGAGGACGGCGACAAGTCCGTCGGGAACAGCGCATGGCCGTCGCGGCGCTCGAGGGACTGCCGGCCGGTGCGCACCAGCAGCACGGCGCCCGCACCGGCACGCAGCGCCGCCAGCGCGCGCCCGGCGTTATGCCTTACCGGCCAGCACGGGTGTGCCTGCCAGTGGAGCACCTGCATCTCGCCCGCGGCCGAAGCGGCGGCGGGGTGTCGGGTGAGGCCGCCCTGCGGCATGGTGGTGGTATCCACATCATTCCTCCTCGATCACATCGCCATGGCCGCGGCCTCGCGCCGCGCCTGCGCAGCCGCATCCGGGCTGCTTGCATCCGCTCGATTCCACTTCATGTCCATTCCTTCTTCGATTGATTCACGCCGCCAGTCGGCGGTCACTACCGTCGCCCTGCCGGTCCGGTCCGACCAGGAGGTCGCATGCGCCCTCGTCCATCAGTTTTTGCATCACGTTGGTGCTGGACAGCCGCGCGCCGGGATGGCAGGCGCCCCGGCCCAGCACCAGCAGGTCGGCCTGCTGGCGCCGCACGCAGTCGCGGATGACCTCGTATGCGCGGCCGGCGTGCACTTCGCGCCGCCCCGGGGGCACGTCGTGCAGGAACAGCTCGACGAATTCGTCGAGCTTCCTGCGCGCTGCTTCCCAGCCCTGCTCCCGGTAGGAGCGGATCACGCGCGGCGGCAGCTCCAGCTCGCGCATCATGGCGGTCTCGGGCTGCTGGAAGGCGTGCACGAACACGAAACGGGCGTTCGGCGCCAGGAGCGCGGCCGTGCGCGCCGCCGCCAGCGAAGCGCGCGAAAAATCGGTCGCCACCACCACGTTGCGGTAATCGTGGCGCGGCTCTCCGTGCACCAGCAGCACGGCGCCGCGGCACAGGCGCACGACATCGGCGTCACGCGAGGGCCGCGCCCACAGCGGCAGGCGCGGCCTCCCGCTGCCCGCCATCAGCGTCAGGTCGGCCTGGATGTTGTCGGCCGTGACCGCGATCACGTCGGCCGGATGGCCGCGCCGGACCATCCATACCTTGTCCAGCTCGTCCGGGGGCGGGAAGCTGCCGAGCGCCCTGGCTTCGCCATCGACCAGCGCCCTGAGCCTGCCGCCATCCACCTGGACGTGGCTGTAGGCGGTGGTGGGGCGCAGGCCGTTGCCGGCGCGCTTGACGGCCAGCACGTCGAAGGCCTCGACGCCCAGCGCGGGCGCCAGCAGCGAGGCGCGCATTTCCACGCGGCCGGGATGGGCCTGGTGTATCGCGAGCAAGATCCGGTCGATTCTACGCACGGTGTCCTCCATGAATGCTATCCTCCGGCGTGCCAAGTGCCGGCGCGCTGGCCGGCTCCTCATGCCCGTAGCGCTCGGCCTGTGCGAGTCCGGCGGCCGCGCGCCCGCGCGTGTGGGCCAGCCCGGCAAGCGCTTCATCCAGCCGCCGCTGCAAGGCCGCGATACGCTGGCCGGCGGCCGCGATGCGCTCTTCGATGCCGGGCTTGCGCCCCGGCGCTGGCTTGTGCTGGATATCGGTCATGGCTTCTCCTTCAAGCGTTGGTGAGAGAGGATGGATGGTCCGGCGCGCCGGGCGCGGCCGGACTCAGGCCGGCAGGGCCGCGGGCGGCTGCACCTCGACGATTTCCAGGCGCAGGGTGCGCCCGAGGGCCAGGTCGACGTCGACGGTGCAGCCCTCGGCGTGGCCGAGCAGGCCCAGCGCAAGCGGGGCCAGCACCGAAACACGCGGCGTCATGGCTTGCGCATCCTGCGGACAGGCGATGACGACGGTATCCAGGTCGGCGCCGCCCCGGGTGCGTTCATGGATGGCGGTGCCGCAGGCGGCGACGCGGTAGCGCACGCTCGCGCCGAGCGAGACGCGGCGCTCGCCGCCGTCGCTATCGCCGTTGGGAAGCGTGCGCGATACCGCGGTCAGGTGCGCGAGGCGGCGCACGGCGGCCTCGACCCGGCCCGGGTCGGCCGATCGTGCCCGCACGAAGCGTGTCAGGACAGCCAGGTCGTGCTGGCTGAGGTAAGTAGTGGTGCACATGGCTTGCCTTTCCCAGCCCGTTCGGGCTGGCCAATAGGAACGAATGGCGTGCCGCGGCAAATGCATCCGCATATGCGCAGCGCTTCAGACGATGCTTTGGAGGGGGCTCGGGAGAGTGGGAAGCTGGGCTTCGCCGGCTCTCGCCGAGCTCAGGAAAGGCAGGCGAGATCGCGCGTCGACAATTGTGCGAGACGAGCGTGGAAGACGCTCAGTCCGAGCGACAGGGGAAGGTGGGAGCAAACCTGCGAGACGCCGGCAGCGCAGACGGCAACAGCGCGCGGGGTCCGCACGCTGGAGGAACAACCAATGCCGTAGGAAGAAATGCAGCGCATGCCGAGGTCGGATCTCATCAATTGGATACCGGACCAGTATATACCACCTGTTTTTTTCGTCAACCGAGCTGGACTGGGGCGCGAACGGCGCGCCCCGCCAGCGACGGGCGGCTCAGGCGGGGAACTCTTCCTCGCGGTATTCCACGCCCTGCCCTTGCGCCTGCGCCGTCCCGGCGGCGCGCCCGGCTTCTTCCTTGCGCAGCTCGACGCGCCGGATCTTGCCCGAGATCGTCTTGGGCAGCTCGCGGAACTCGATGCGCCGGATGCGCTTGTACGGCGCCAGCCGCTCGCGCGCAAACGCGAACAGCGACGCCGCCAGCTCGCGCGAAGGCAGGACGCCCTGGCGCACGGTGACGAAGGCCTTCGGCACCGACAGCCGCAGCGGGTCCGGGCTCGGCACGATCGCCGCCTCCAGCACGGCTTCGTGCTCGATCAGGACGCTCTCGAGCTCGAAGGGGCTGATGCGGTAGTCCGAGGACTTGAACACGTCGTCGTTGCGCCCGACGTAGAAATAATAGCCGTCCGCGTCGACCGTGGCGGTGTCGCCCGTATGGTAGTGGCCGGCGCGCATGACCTGGGCGGTCTTCTCTTCGTCGCCCTCGTAGCACATCATCAGGCCCAGCGGCGCCGGGTCGAGCGAGAGCGCGATCTCGCCTTCCTCGGCGGGCTGCTCGTCGATGTCGAGCAGCGCTACCCGGTAGCCCGGCAGCGGCCGGCCCATCGAACCGGGCTTGATCGGCTGGCCCGGCGGATTGCCGATCTGGCAGGTGCTTTCCGACTGGCCGAAGCCGTCGCGGATGCGGATGCCCCAGGCCTGCTCCACCTGCTCGATCACCTCCGGGTTGAGCGGCTCGCCGGCGCCCACCAGCTCGCGCAGCGGCGGGCGCCAGGCGCTCAGGTCTTCCTTGATCATCATGCGCCACACCGTCGGCGGCGCGCACAGCGAGGTCACGCCGCAGCGCTGGATCGTGTCGAGCGCGGCCTTGGCGGAGAAGCGCTCGTAGTTGTAGACGAAGATGGCGGCGCCCGCGTTCCAGGGAGCGAAGAAACAGCTCCAGGCGTGCTTGGCCCAGCCCGGCGAGGAGATGTTCCAGTGGACGTCGCCCGGCTGCAGGCCGATCCAGTACATGGTCGACAGGTGGCCGACCGGATAGCTCTGGTGGCTGTGCAGCACCAGCTTGGGCTTGGCCGTGGTGCCGGAGGTGAAGTACAGCAGCAGCGGGTCGGTGGCGCGGGTCTCGCCTTCCGGGGTGAAGACGGACAGGACGTCGCGGCTGTCGGCGAAGTCGCGCCAGCCGTCCGGCTTCTCGCCCGCCGCGGCGCCCACGGCGATGCGGGTGAAGCTGCCCGCCATGCCCTCGAACTTGTGCGCCTCGGAGGCCTGGGCGATGACGTGCCTGACACGGCCGCGCTCGAGCCGGTCCTGCAGGTCGGCGCCCGAGACCAGCATGGTGGTCGGCACCAGCACGGCGCCGAGCTTGATCCCGGCCAGCATGATTTCCCACAGCTCGACCCGGTTGGGCAGCATCAGGAGCACGCGGTCGCCGCGCTTGACCCCGCATAACTGCAGGTACTCGGCCACCTGGCACGAACGCGAAGCCATGTCCGCGAACGAGATCTTCTGCTCGAGGCCGTCTTCTTCGACCACCCACAGCGCGGTGGCGTGGTTGTCCCTGGCCATCTGGTCGAAGTAGTCCAGGCCCCAGTTGAAGGCGTCGAGCTGGGGCTGCCGGTACTCGCGGTAGGCGGTGTCGTAGTCGAGGCGGTGCTGTAGCAGGAAGTCGCGCGCTTGCAGAAAGCGCTGGGTCGGCGTCATGGTGTCTCCTGGTCGCTGAGTTGGCATGGCCGCGTTGGCCATGCCTGGCCATTTTGCCATGTTTGCAAACGCTGTTGTAGGGTAGCCGGGAGTAATTCAGGCCGGTGGCCTGCATGACAAACCGTCCACCCCACGAGCATCAGTCCCGCCTGAGGGCGGTGACGCGCATCTCGTCGCGCGGCTCCATCATGTCGATGACGCGGCAGTCGCCGCACATGCGCAGGCGGTCGAGGTGGCCGCTGAAGGCGGGATGCGAGGCCAGGCGGCCGAGCATGTTCTCGACCATCTGCAGGGTGCCGAAGGGCTGGTTGCAGCGGATGCAGTGGAAGGGCTGGGACTCGTTGAGCACCACGGCCTGGCTACGGCTCTCCATGAAGGACAGGCGCGGCGCGAGCGTGATGGCGTTTTCCGGACAGGTGCTGGCGCACAGGCCGCACTGGACGCAGTTCTTCTCGATGAAGCGCAGCAGCGGCGCGCCCTGCCCGTCCTGCAGCGCCCCGGCCGGGCAGGCGCCGACGCAGGACATGCACAGGCTGCACGCCTTGCGGTCGACCTCGATCGCACCGAACGGTGCGCCGGCCGGCAGCGCCACCTGCTCGGGCTTGACCGGCGCATGGCGGTGCAGGTGCTCGAGGGCGTAGTCGAGCGTGTTGCGCTTGTCGTTCGCCAAGTGGAACACGGCCGGCTCACCGGGCGTGCGGCCGCGCGGGGCGTGGCGCAGCGCCACCGCCAGTTCGTCCGGCGCATCCACGCGCAGCAGCTGGAAATGCGGGCCTTCGTAGCCGAGGCCGCCGAGTACCGCCTGGGCGATCTCCATCTGCTGGTCCAGCAGCGCGGCGTACTGGGGCGCCTCGCGTCCCGTCAGCAGCACCGAGATGCCGGCCGCGCCATAGGCCACGGCGGCGAACCAGACGTCGATGCCGGTCGAGGCGGTGTGCTGCAGCGCCAGCGGGATCACGCGCCCGGGCAGCGACTCGCCGAGCTGGGCCAGCAGCGCGGCGCCGTGTTCGGGGTCGTGCAGCACGAAGACCGGATCCTGCCCGCCACCCTCGCGGTAGGAACGCAGCGCCGCCTGCATGCGCTTGCCGGTCAGCGCCGCCGGCGGGAAGGCATAGCTGATGGCGCCGGTTGGGCAGGCCGTGGAGCAGGCGCCGCAGCCGGCGCACAGGTAGGGGTTAACCTTGATCCGGTCGCCGTCGTCCTGGATCGCCTGCGCCGAGCAGATCTCGATGCAGGCGCTGCAGCCCTTCTGGCCGTTGCGGCCATGGGCGCAGGTGCGTTCCTTGTACGCGAAATACTTGGGCTTCTCGAAGTCGCCGACCATCTCGAGCATGGCCTCGACCGCCTCGCCACGGGCGGCCTCGTCGTAACCGGGCGCGTAATAGCCGTGCGGGCGCTGGTGGCTGGGGATCAGGCGGCTTGGGCTGAGGTCGAGCACGAGGTCGAAGCGGCCCTGCTGGACCGGCTGCCCGGGCGCCTGCCAGCGCGCCTCAAAAGCGCCCAGCCAGCCCGCCACCGCGACGGTGCGCGCCACCTGGACCGGATAGGGGCGCACCGGCATGGTTTGCTGGCTGTCGAGCAGCAGCACGGTGACCGGCAGTGCGCCGGCGAGCCGGTCGGCCCAGGGCAGGGCCTGTTCGGCCGAGCCCACCACCAGGGTACGGCCGCTGGATTGGTAGCTGACCGTGATCGCCGGCTCGAACACGGGAATCGCATCGGCGGCCAGGATGGCAGCGCCCCGGGCCTGGACATTGCGGCCTTCCTGGACCGGGTCGAGCGGCGGATGATCGGTAAAGCGGATGTTCATGCGTTCCCTTGTCGTGTGGACGGCGGCGCCTGCTCGTGTTCCGTCACTGGCTGCTGTTCCTGTGCCTGCGCTGCCGCCGCCTCGGCCTGCTGCTGCCGGTCGTCGAACAGGCGCGTGACCAGGCCCTGCGCATGCTTGAGCGAAGCCAGCATGGCCGGGGTGAGCGGCGCCGCCTTGTTGTAGTCGTTCATGTAGATATCGAGCCCGTCGATCGCGTTGAAATGCGGATCGGCGAACAGTTTTTTGAGCGCCAGGCGCCGCACCGACTGGTCGACGCCCTTGGCCACGAAGGCGGAAAAGTCGGCGTCCGGGGTGAGCCGCGCCGCGTCTTCGAGGGTCGGCAAGGGTGCACGCGGCGCCGCTTCGGCTTCCTGCGTGGCGCCCGAGGGAGGCTCGCCCACGGGCACAGGGGACGCCGGGGCGCGCGGGTCTTCGGCCGGCGCGTCCCCGCCGGATGACTTCAGCCGCGCCCAGCGCCGGAAGAAACCTTCTTCGGACATGCTGGCTCCCCTCATCCGTGCTGGTGCCCGCGCCGTCCGCGGGGCTTGGGCTGGTAATGCTCGCGCAGGTAGCCGGCCACCCAGGCATAGATCTCGGCCGGCATGGCGACGCCGTCGGCCTGTTCGCCCGAGTCGAACATGCGCGTGCCCTCGACGTAGCTGACCGAGGCGCGCACCGGGATGGCCTTGCCCTCCTCCATGCGCCACAGCACGAACACCTTCGATTCCGGCGCCATGCAGTTCTCGTAATACCCTTCGTTCTCGTCGGTGTACAGCTCGAGTTCGAGGCCGGAGACGAGGTAGTAGTCGCGCTCCGGACTCTCGCTCAGCACCTGCAGGCGCGGCAGCTCGCCGCGGTCCGGCACCACGCCGACCGCCTCCCAGGCCTCGTCGGCCCAGCGGTGCTGCACCGCGCGGCGCTGCATGATCACCGCGATTGGCATGCTTCCCATCTTCATTGCTTGTTCGCCGTCTTGGGGCTGTGTTCCTTCTCCACCGCCGGTGCCGCGCCCTTGGGCACGGACCGGGTCTGCCTGGCCTTGACGTCCTCGCTCGGCGCCGCGGTACCCAGCTTTTCGCTCTTGATCGGGACGTTGGCCGCGTTCAGTGCCTGGGGACTGTAGGGCGCGGCGCCGGTGGCGGGCGCGGCAGCGGCGGTGCCGGGCGCCGCATTCGCCGGCGCCGCCGCCGGCATGCCGGCGTTGGGCGGGGTGACGCCCGGCGGCACCACGCCTGCCGCAGCGGCGGCACGGGCCGCGCCTGGCGGGGCGGCGCCAGGCGGCACCGGGTTGGCGACCTGGCCCGGCGCCATGCTGCCGGGTCCGGCCACGCCCGGGGCCAATCCCGGCGCGGTCCCCTGCCCCACCCCTGCGGGCGCGGCGGCAACCGTGGTCGGCGGCGTGATCTTCCAGCCCTTTGACGATGCCTGCGAGCGCCAGCGCGCGCTGACCGCGTCCATCGACGCTGCAAGCAGTTCCTTGTCCTTGGCCGCCTTGGCATCCGCGGCGGCCTTCTTGGCGGCGGCTTCCTGCTGCTGGGCCGGGGTCGGCGGCTTCAAGGCCGCCCAGCTGGACGCGCTGCAGGCCAGCAGGCCCGCCAGCACCCAGCGCAGTCGGCGATGTGTATTCGTGTTCATTGCTTGGCTCCCAATGTTCCCGGTGCGGCGGGGCCTTGCGGGGCCGCATTGGTGGCGGCCGGCGCCTCCACCGTGCCCGGCGCCGGCGCCGCCGGTTTGCCGTGGTCGCCGGGCTGGGTCTGGGTTCCCGGCTGTGGACCGGATGAGGGCGCCACACCCGAGGCCGGCCCTCCGCCGGTTTCGCTCGTGCTGCCGCCGAGCTGCGCTCCGCCGGTATTGCCGCCTGAACCGCCCGCAGTGCCCGGTTGCCCGCCGGCGTAGGTCGCGTCGGTGACCGGCTTGGCCGTGCTGGCGATGATGGCGCCGGCGGTGCGCCCGCCGGCCGTGACCTGGCCCGGGTACTTGGTCTGCTCGATGCCGCCCACGCTCGGGTTGCGGCCGCGGTCGCAGCCGCTGGCCAGCACCGCGAGCAGGGCCAGCGCGCCGTGGGTGATGATGGTGGATGCTTTCATGGTGTTCCTCGGTGTGCCTCAGGCGGCCGGGCCCGGACGGGGGCTCGGGCGGCCCGGCCTGGCGTCGGGATGCGGACGGTGCGCCGGGTCGGTCGCCGTGCCGTTGCGGACCTGCTCCAGCCACAGCGAATGGTGGGCGGCGGCCCAGTTCTCGTCGACGTGGCCTTCGCGCATGGCCTGGTAGGCGCCCGGCGTGCCCCAGGTGCCGATGTAGATGTGGCCCATGGCGGCGGCGATGTACAGGGCGGCGCCGCCGATGTGCAGGTAGTTCGCCACCTGCAGCACGTAGCGGGTCTGGCCGAAGGTGACGAAGTCCAGGATCAGGCCGGTGATCGACATGAGGATGCCCAGCAGGGTCACGCCGAGCCAGAACCAGGCCTTCTCGCCCGCGTTGAAGAAGCCGGCCGGCGGATGCTTGTGCGACACCAGCCCGCCGCCCTGCTTCACCCACTGCCAGTCGTTGCGGTTGAAGAAGTTACGGCGCAGGAAGGTGATGAACATCAGCACCGAGCAGACGATGAACAGCGGCCCGACGAAGTTGTGCAGGTACTTGGAGATGATGGCGAACCAGGAGAACAGGTCGTGGCCCATCCACGGCAGCATGATCTTCTTGCCGTACATGATGATGATGCCGGTGATCGCCAGCGCGATGAAGCTGTAGGCCGTGGCCCAGTGCACCTGGCGCTCCCATTTGGTGAAGCGCTTGATCTGGCGCCCGGATGCCGGCACTTCCTTGGCGGCGCCGACCGCCTTGTAGAACACGAAAATCAGGAGCGGCACGGCCAGCAGGATGAAGCCGGCGATGCTGGCGAGCGGGCCGTTGCGCAGGTGGCGCCAGGTGTTGCCGCCGCGCTGGACGATGACGTTGGCCTCGGTGGCGCCGTACTGGCCCAGGAAGTGGCGGTCCATGTGGACCCGGCCCGAGGCTGCGTTGGTCAGGCCCGGTTCCTTCACCACCGAATCGCCTTCGATCTGGAGCATGGTCTGCTCCTCGGCGTAGGCGGGCTTGGCGTCCTTGTTGGGTACGCCGGCCCAGGCGGCCGTCGACAGCAGTGCCAGCACCAGGCCAGTAATCAGCAACTGCGTCAGCAACAGCGACGCGCGCGAGGAAATGGCGTGCATGGTCGGCTCCTCAGGGGTTGGCCCGGTTGTATTCGTTCTGCTTCATGGCACGGTTCTGGACCGTCGCCGACCAGGCCAGCCTGTCATTGTGGAAGCGTTGCTGGAAATGGCGCTGGTCTTCCTTGCCGGCATATTCGCCGTGCAGCCAGCCGGGGAACTGCTCGACCTCGAGGCAGCCGGACAGCAGCAGCGGCAGCGCCAGGACACAGTAGCGGAATTTGTTCATGTTCATTGCACGATCCTCCCCGGGTCGTTCTGCACGTCGCCGACCTGCTGGTTCACTCGCGGCAGGTCGCCCTTGGCCTTGATCTCGCCACCGCGCTTGGGCCGACCGTAGGCGATCTTCCAGCCCCACAGCTCGGGACCGTAGCCGCGCGTCTCGACGCGCTGACGGTAGATGTCGGCGATCTGGTTCGCCTCGCCGCCCAGCAGGGCCTTGGTGCCGCACTGCTCGGCGCAGGCCGGCAGCTTGCCTTCGGCGATGCGGTTGCGGCCGTATTTCTTGAACTCGGCTTCCGACGTATCAGGTTCCGGGCCGCCGGCGCAGAAGGTGCACTTGTCCATCTTGCCGCGGTGGTTGAACATGCCGGTCTCCGGGAACTGCGGCGCGCCGAACGGACAGGCGTAGTAGCAGTAGCCGCAGCCGATGCACTGGTCCTTGCTGTGCAGGACGATGCCGTCCTCGGTGTGGTAGATGCAGTTGGTCGGGCACACCGCCAGGCAGGGCGCGTCGGTGCAGTGCATGCATGCCACCGACACCGAGCGCTCGCCCGGGATGCCGTCGTTGATGGTCACCACCCGGCGCCGGTTGATGCCCCAGGCCAGTTCGTGTTCGTTCTTGCATGCGGTCACGCAGCCGTTGCAGTCGATGCAGCGCTCTGTGTCGCAGATAAATTTCATTCTCGCGGCCATGCCGTTCTCCTCCGCTCTGCTCAGTTGAAAGCGCTGCGCCTCAGGCCTTGACGACCCGGCACTGCGATACCTTGGTTTCCTGCATCATCGTCACGGCGTCGTAACCGTAGGTCCAGCCCGTGTTGCAGGCCTCGCCGCGCACCGTCGGTGCCCCGCCTTCCGGATAATGGCGCTCGAGGTCCTCGCCCATCCACCAGCCGCCGAAGTGGAAGGGCATCCAGACCAGGCCGATCGGCACCCGCTCGGTGACCATCGCCATCATCTTCAGCCGCGCCCCGGTCGGAGTCTCTACCCAGACGTAATCGCCGACCTTGGCCGCGATCTGGGCCGCGTCGCGCGGGTTGATCTCGACGAACATGTTCTGCTGCAGCTCGGCCAGCCAGGGGTTCGAGCGGGTTTCCTCGCCGCCGCCCTCGTACTCGACCAGGCGGCCGGAGGTCATGATCAGCGGGAAGTCCTTCGAGTAATCGATCTCCTGCACCGACTTGTACAGGGTCGGCAGGCGCCAGAAGTTGGCCTTGTCGTCGTAGGTCGGGTACTTGGCGACCAGGTCGCGTCGCGGCGAAGCGAGCGGCTCGCGGTGGGTCGGCACCGGATCCGGGAAGTTCCACACGTTGCAGCGCGCCCGCGCATTGCCGAACGGGGCGCAGCCGTGGCCGATGACGACGCGGATGATGCCGCCCGACAAGTCGGTCTTCCAGTTCTTGCCCTCGGCCATCGCCTGTTCCTGGGGCGTGAGCTCGGCCCACCAGCCGAGCTTCTTCAGGAACACGTGGTCGAATTCGGGGTAGCCGACATCGAGCTGGCTGTCCTTGTTGGTCGAGCCGTCGGCGGCCAGCAGCGACTCGCCGTTGTGCTCGACGCCCCAGTTGGCGCGGAACGGCAGGCCGCCCTCGGCCACCGACTTGTTCAGGTCGTACAGGATCGGCGTGCCGGGATGTTTCATTTCCGGCGTGCCCCAGCACGGCCACGGCAGGCCGTAGTAGTCGCCCTTGCAGGGACCGTCGTCGGCGCGCAGGGTGGTCGGATTGAAGGTGTGCTTGTTCTCCATGTGGAGTTTCAGGCGCTCCGGCGAGCAGCCGGTGTAGCCGATGGTCCAGCAGGAGCGGTTGATCTCGCGCAGGATGTCCTCGACCACCGGCTCGTTGAGCACCACCTTGATGTTCTTGCACAGTTCGTTGTGGAAGCCCAGCTTCTTGGCGAACAGGTACATGATCTCGTGGTCGCTCTTGCACTCGAACAGCGGCAGGATGACGCGCTCGCGCCACTGGATGCTGCGGTTCGAGGCGGTGCACGAACCCGAGGTTTCGAACTGCGAGGCGGCCGGCAGCAGGTAGACGCCGTCGGTGCGGCCGTGCATCGAGGCGGTCATGCTCGGGTAGGGGTCGATCACCACCAGCATGTCGAGCTTCTGCATCGCCGCCTTCATGTCCGGCAGGCGGGTCTGGCTGTTCGGCGCGTGGCCCCAGTAGAACACCGCGCGCAGGTTGCTAGGCTGGTCGATGTACTGGTTTTCTTCGTTGACCGCGTCGAACCAGCGCGACACCGTGATGCCCGGCTTTTCCATCAGCTCCTTGGAGCCGAAGCGCGACTTGATCCATTCGTAGTCCACGCCCCAGACGCCCGCGAAGTGCTTCCAGGCGCCCTCGGCGATGCCGTAGTAGCCGGGCAGCGAATCGCCGTTGGGGCCGACGTCGGTGGCGCCCTGCACATTGTCGTGGCCGCGGTAGATGTTGGCGCCGCCGCCCGGGACGCCGATGTTACCCAGCGCCAACTGCAAGATGGACAGCGCACGCACGTTGGCGGTGCCGACCGTGTGCTGGGTGATGCCCATGCACCAGACCACCGAGGAAGGCTTGTTCTTGGCCAGCATCTCGGCGGCCATCTTGACCGAGGCTTCCGGCACGCCGGTAATGTCTGAGACTTTATCCGGGGTCCATTTCGCCACTTCCTTGCGCACGTCCTCCATGCCGTAGGTGCGGGCCGCGATGTATTCCTTGTCCTCCCAGCCGTTCTGGAAAATGTGCCACAGGATGCCCCATACCAGCGGGATGTCGGTGCCGGGGCGCACCCGCACGTAGTGGTGGGCGAAGCGCGCGGTGCGGGTGAAGCGCGGGTCGATCACGATCATCTTCGCGCCCAGCTCCTTGGCGTGCAGGAAGTGCAGCATCGAGATCGGGTGGGCCTCGGCCGGGTTGGAGCCAATGAACATCACCGCCTTGCTGTGGTGCAAGTCGTTGAAGGAATTGGTCATCGCCCCGTAGCCGAAGGTCTGGGCCACGCCCGCGACCGTGGTCGAGTGGCAGATGCGCGCCTGGTGGTCGCAGTTGTTCGAGCCCCAGAACGAGACCCACTTGCGCAGCAGGTAGGCCTGTTCGTTGTTGTGCTTGGAGCTGCCGATCACCATCAGCGCGTCCGGCCCGGATTTCTGGCGCAGCTCGATCAGCTTGTCGCCGATCTCGTTGATGGCCTGGTCCCAGGACATGCGCACGTACTTGCCGTTCACCAGCTTCATCGGGTAGCGCAGGCGGTGCTCGCCGAAGGCGTGCTCGCGCACCGAGGCGCCCTTGGCGCAGTGCGCCCCCATGTTGATGGGCGAATCGAAGGCGGCTTCCTGGCGCACCCAGACGCCGTTGGCCACCACCGCGTCCACCGAGCAGCCCACCGAGCAGTGGCTGCAGATGGTGCGCTTGATCTCGGTGGGCACCGGGGCGTCCGGCGCCTGGTCGGCCCGGGCCGGTTCGATCACGTTCAGCGGCAGCTGCCGGGCCAGGGCGCCGGCGCCGGCGGCGACACCGGCGCCGACCAGGAAGCGGCGCCGTTTGAGTCCGCTGTCGCGGACGGACTTCACGAGGGACATGCTGGTTCTCCCGTTGTGCTCACCAGTAGGCGGCGGTCTCGTAGTAGCGGCGGATGTGCTCGGTTTCGTGGTAGCCGCGCTTGACCTGCGGCTTCGCGGCGGGCTGGGGCGCCGGCGCATCGGCGGCCTCGGCCGTGCCTGCCACGACGGCCAGCGCTCCCAGCGGCGCGGCCTTCAGGAAGCCGCGGCGGCTGGGGTCCGGCACATCGTGCCCGGCGCCTGCGGCCGGCTTGCCGTCCTGTCCGTGTTCAAGTAGCTGCGGATGCTGTTCCATGCTGTGCCTCGCTTCAGTTAAACCATTGATTCAGTGAGCGCTTCCCCGACCACGAAGGCTTCGGCTTCGATGGCGAGGAAGGCGCCGGCCAGGCGCGCGACCAGCCGGTAGTAATTGGCGCCCTCGCCTGATGCGATGTCGTCCAGGCAGCGCTCGTACCAGGGCGCGATGTGGACCTCGAAGAAGGCCTGCTGCCGCGCGAGCGGCTGGCGCGCAATGCCGGGGGCGCCGGTGATCAGGACGCGCATCGTCTCGCACAGGGCGCCCAGGTGGTCTTCGAATTCGCCGACGCCGCGCACCCGGCCTATGCCGAAGCGCGCCAGGTCGGCGCGCAACTCGGCCAGCGGGGTGTCGTTCATGAAGCCGGCCAGGTAGCGCGAGCCGTAGGGATTGATCGGCGGCGTGCCGACGCTGATGAAGAGCGCGTCGAACTCCTCGGACACCGCATCCGGGTCCATGACGCCCGAGGCCAGGCTCAAGGCTTCCCAGGCCTGTTCCAGGGCCGGATCGCCTCCTTCGGAAAGGATGGGGTCGGCATGCGCCAGCGCGTCCAGCAGCGCGCCGTCCGGCGCCGCCAGCAGCAGGCGCGACAGCAGCGCGTACAGATCGGCGCGCGCCTGGTCCTCGCCCGACAGCGGTAGCGGTACGGCGACGGTGATGGCGGGGTCGGGGGGACGGTTGATCGACGGCGCGTCAGGGTGGGACACGTGCTGCTCTCCTGTTGGCAAAGGGTCACCAGCAGTGTAGCCCTCCAGCGCGGCAGGCCGCGCACGGTTGATGACACGGTGCTATCAAATCATGCTCAACGCATGCCCAGGGCATGCATGAGGGTGCGGATCACGTAGGCTACCGCCGACAGGGTAAATACGCCGCCGAGCCAGAGTGCCGCCAGCCAGGCCAGGCGCCGCAGCCATTCGCGCCGGGTCGCCTTTCGTGGCCCGACCATCAGTGATACCCCGCGTCGGCCTTGACCTTGCCCCGGAACACCCAGTACGACCAGGCCGTGTACATCAGGATGATGGGCAGGATGAACAGGGTGCCGACCAGCGCGAAGCCCTGGCTGCTGGGCGGCGAGGCCGCTTCCCAGATCGAGATCGCGGGCGGCACGATATGAGGCCAGATGCTGATCGCCATGCCGCTGTAGCCGAGGAAGATCAGGGCCAGCGCCGCCACGAAAGGCACCCGGTGCGGCATTTGCTCACCCCGGCGCTTGAGCGAGCGCAGCAGCAGCACGATGAACACCGCCACCAGCACCGGCACCGGCGCCAGGAACACGATGTTCGGGAAGCTGAACCAGCGCGCCGCCACCGCCGGGTCGCGCCAGGGCGTCCAGATGCTGACGATGACGATGGCCGCGAGCAGCATCAGGGCCAGGGGACGCGCCACCTGGATCATGCGCGCCTGCAGCTCGCCCTCGGTCTTCATCACCAGCCAGGTGGCGCCCAGCAGGGTGTAGGCGATCATCACCCCGAACCCGGCCAGCAGCGGGAAAGGTGCGATCCAGTCGAGCGGCCCGCCGGCATAGCTGCGCCCCGACACCGCGATGCCGTCGAGAAAAGCGCCCAGCGAGACGCCCTGGAAGAAGCTGGCCACCACCGAGCCGCCGATGAAGGCCTTGTCCCACAGGTGGCGCTCGTGCTCCTTGGCCTTGAAGCGGAATTCGAAGGCCACGCCGCGGAACACCAGGCCGACCAGCATGAAGATCAGCGGCAGGTAGAGCCCCGACAGGATGATCGAATAGGCCACCGGGAAGGCCGCCAGCAGCCCCTCGCCGCCCAGCACCAGCCAGGTCTCGTTGCCGTCCCAGACCGGCGCTACCGTGTTCATCATGGTGTCGCGGTCGCGTTTTTTCGGGCTGAAGGGAAACAGCAGGCCGATGCCCAGGTCGAAGCCGTCCAGCAGCACGTACATGAAGACGGCGAAGAAAATGATGATCGCCCAGATGACGGTGGTGTCAATGCCCATGGCCGGGTTCCTCCTTGTCGCGGCCGAGGCCGTCCGGGCTGGCCTCGCCCTCGTCGTCGTCGTTCTGCACGTCGGCGGCCGACAGCGGCCGGCTGGGCGTGCGTTCCTCGCCCGGGCCGCCTCGGGCCGGCGTATGCAGCTCGAAGCGCTGCGGCCCTTTGCGCATCATGCGCAGCAGGTAGACGGTGCCGGTGCCGAACACGAAGATATAGGCCACCACGAACAGGGCCAGGGTCAGGCCGAGCTCGGCGGCGCCATGCTTTGATACCGCATCGGCCGTGCGCAGCACCCCATACACGACCCAGGGCTGGCGGCCCACCTCGGTGGTGGTCCAGCCGGCCAGGATGGCGACCAGGCCCGCCGGACCCATCCAGAGGGCGAAGCGCAGGAAGGGGCGCTTGTGCCACAAGCGCGCCTCCCCTCCCCGCTTGCGCCGCAGCCACAGGCTCCAGGCGCCGAGCGCGATCATGAGCAGGCCCAGGCCTACCATCAGGCGAAAGCTCCAGAACACGATCAGCGAGTTCGGCCGCTCGTCGCGCGGAAAGTCCTTGAGCCCCGGGAACTGGCCGTTCCAGGAATGGGTGAGGATCAGGCTGCCCAGGTGCGGAATGCCGACCGCGTACTTGGTGCGTTCCTCTTCCATGTCGGGCACGCCGAACAGCAGCAGCGGGACCGCCTTGTCGCCTTCGTTCTGCCAGTGCCCTTCCATGGCCGCCAGCTTGGCCGGCTGGTGCTTCAGGGTGTTCAGGCCGTGGAAGTCGCCCACCACCGCCTGGATCGGCGCCACCAGCAGGATCATCCACATCGCCATCGACAGCATCTTGCGCACCGCCGGGTTGTCGCGGCCCTTGAGCAGTTGCCAGGCTCCGGTGGCGCCGACGATCAGGGCCGTGGTGAGATAGGCGGCGATCACCATGTGCAGCAGCCGGTACGGGAAGGACGGGTTGAAGACGATCGCCAGCCAGTCGGCCGGGACCATGCGGCCGCCCTCGATGGCATAGCCCTGCGGGGTCTGCATCCAGCTGTTGGCGGCCAGGATCCAGGTGGCCGAGATCAGGGTGCCGACCGCGACCGCGCAGGTGGCCCCGAAATGCAGGCCCGGGCCGACGCGGGTCCAGCCGAACAGCATCACGCCCAGGAAGCCGGCTTCGAGGAAGAAGGCGGTGAGCACCTCGTAGGACAGGATCGGCCCCATGATGCTGCCGGCGAACTCGGACAGGTAGCTCCAGTTGGTGCCGATCTGGTAGGCCATCACGATGCCCGACACCACCCCCATGCCGAAGCAGACGGCGAAGATCTTGAGCCAGTAGTGGTAAAGGTCGACGTAGACCTGGCGCTTCGTGCGCAGCCAGCACAGCTCGAGCACGGCCAGGTAGCTGGCCATGCCAATCGTTATCGCCGGGAACAGGATGTGGAAGGACATCGTGAACGCGAATTGCACGCGCGCCAGATCCAAAGCGGACAAACCGAACATGCGGGCCCCTTTTGCTCGTCGTACTCCGTTGTGGTGTCCAGAATCTAGCATGCGGGAAGGGTGCGCACGCTTGGCGATGTCGATTTGATACGCCAAAGCTTCGCTTCGGCCGCATGCGAGTCGCTTTTCATGCATGCGCAAGACCGGGCCTGCTTTCGGCGTCGAAACCTTTCCCTCCCACAGAAAACTTGGGGTCACTGATCCATATTAATGACCCGTCAGATCGATCCTGCCGACTCAATCCACTCGTCTATATTGGCTGACGATTCGAGCCCGGCGGCAGCCGGAATCCTGTGTATCCAGCATGCATGCGGACTCGCGATCCGGCGGCCCGGCCTCCGCCCTCGCCACGCGGTGGAGCGGGCCATCCATCGATCGTCGATGTGAAAGGAGATGGTCATGACTCAACATCAGAACCACGCGGCGGCAACGCGGATCGCGGCGCGCGCCGGGGAAGCGGAGGTGCTGGTCACTTCCTCGGCCATGCCGGCCAGCTTCCGCGAACTGCGCCAGGAGGCCGATGCGGCCGCGGTCCGGCAACTGTTCGGGACCGCACCGGCCCGGGCCGGCCAGCCCGAGCCCGAACTGAGCGGCACCGGTTTCACCTATCGTCACGACTGGGGCGCGCGGCGCGGCCGGTGGGTGCTGCGCCTGAACTGGGATGTCATCCAGCCCCCCTCCCGGGTCCTGGTGGCGATCGGCGAAGGCGTGCCGGGCGGCCCGTCCGCCGGCAAGTTCATCGGCGCGGCCCGCTACACCCTGCACAACGTCGCCTCACGCTGGAACGGCGTCGACATCTGGGTCGACATCGCGTGGAGCAGCGACATCTCGCTCTACGCCGATTACCTGATCATCAACCCTTGAAGCGCACCAGGAGATTCCCATGGCACCAAATGATCGTCTCGACCAGGACGCAGCACTGCTCCTCGACCCCGGAACGCAGGAGCGCGCGGATTCATCAAGCACCAAAGGCCCCTGGGCCGTCGCCGAAGCGAGCGTCGGCACGGAAGGCGTGCAGCCCGCGCTGCAAGGGAACGGCTTTACCTACCGCCACGACTGGGGCATGCGCCGCGGCGAATGGCTGCTGCGGCTCAACTGGGACCTGATCCAGCCCGGCTCGCAGGTCTTCGTGGCCATCGGCGAAGGCGTGCCCGGCGGACCGCCCGCCGGCAAGTTCATCGGCGCGGCCCGCTACACCGTGCACAACGTCGCCCCGCGCGGGGGCGGCGTCGACATCTGGGTCAACATCGAGTGGAGCGCCGACATTTGGCTCTACGTCGACTACCTGGTCGTCAACCCGCCCTCGGCGCCCCCTGGCCTGCGCACGGTCTCGGTCACGGTGCACCGCCACAGCAGCGTAGCCCTGAGCGAAGCCGAGGCCGACCGGATCCTGGCCGACATGGGCACGATCCTCCAGAACGACGACAGCGGGCCGGACGTCACGACCCCGGTCCGTTTCGTGCGCAACGGCGCAGTCCGGCTGCTGCCGGCGAACATCCCCGGCACCATCCAGACCTCAAGCGACCTGAATGCCCTCCTGACCGCCGGCAGCGGGGTCAAGATCGTGCAGGCCATCCGCTGGTGCGGCGGCCCCGGCGACGGCATCATCGGCTGCGCCCCGGTCGGCAGCGCCTCGGTCAACGTGGCCGCGGTGCGCTTCACCGCCAACCAGGAAGGCCTGATCTGGGTGCACGAGTACGGCCACAACTGCGGCCTGCCCCACCGCACCGACGACCCGCGCGCGGTCATGTACCCGTCCGTCGGCGCCGACCACAACGTGGTCAACGCGGCCGAGTCCTCGGCGTACCTAGCAGGCCCGCTCAGCATCAGCGGCAAGGTGATGGCCGCCGGCGGCTGCTCCTGCGGTGCGGGCGGCCTGGCGCTGCCTGCCGACGTGCGCGACTTCGTCTCCCAGCACTGGATCGAGGGCGTGCCATGGGAGCTGGCCTCGCAGTACGGCGAGAAGGACGCCCGCCTGCTGCTGGACTGGCTGGTGAACGAGCCGGAGAAGCACGAGGAGTTCCTGACCCAGATCGTGGCCACCCTCGGCTACATCGGCAGCGAGATCGCGGTCCAGCCGATGATCGACTTCGTCGAAAGTGCGCGCGCCGGCCGTGCCGTGTTCAATGCCAGGAACACGGCCCTGCTGCGCCTCGGCGACCTGGCCAACCGCTCCGGCAGCCGGGCGGCGCTCGATTTCCTGGCGCGGGTCGCCGGCGACATGGACCTGGCGCGCACGCTGGCGGCGCCCCAGGCCAGCGCCGAGCTGCAGGCGGCCAAGGCGCTGCAGGACGTGGTGGCGCCGAGCCTCGACACCCTGGCGGCCGAGCTGGCGGTGTCGGCCACCTTCGGCCTGGCGCTGGCGGGCACGGTGCAATCGCAGCAGGCCGTGGAAGCGCTCAAGGGGAACGCCGACGCCTTCGCGACCGTGAACCAGGCGGCGCAGGAAGCCGCCGAGATCGCCGCGACCGTGCGCGCCAAGGGCCGGCAGGAGTATTACAGGATGAAGGCGGAACACCGGCATCACCTGTAATCGGGCTTGTATTTTGGAAATGAAACCCGCGGACGCGGCCTTTGTCTATAATGGCCGCGTCAGCATTTTCGTTTCCCTGCCATGAACCAACCCATCTCGCTCCCGGGCGAAGCGAAGGTCATCCAGGCCCTCAAGGCCAGCTGCAGCGCGTGCAGCATGCACCAGCTGTGCCTGCCGATGGGCCTCGAGGATGCCGACATCAATCGCCTCGACCAGATCATCGGCCGCCGCCGCCGGCTCGCGCGCGACGAGCGCCTCTACGCCATGGGCGAGCCCTTCCGCAACCTGTACGCGGTGCGCTTCGGCCATTTCAAGACCTATCAGGTCAACGCCGCCGGCGAAGCCCAGATCACCGGTTTCCAGATGGCCGGCGAACTGCTGGGCATGGACGCCATCAGCGGCACCCACCACTGCGACGCCGTGGCCCTCGAGGACAGCGAGGTGTGCGAGATCCCGTTCTCGCGCCTGGAAGAGCTGTTCGGCCACGTGCCGGCCCTGCTGCGCCACTTCCACCGCATCATGAGCCAGGAGATCACGCGCGAACAGAACGTCATGCTGCTGCTCGGCAATATGCGGGCGGAGCAGCGTTTCGCCGTCTTCCTGGTCAACCTGTCGGCACGCTACGCGGCGCGCGGCTATTCGCCGCACAGCTTCCAGCTGCGCATGTCGCGCGAAGACATCGGCAACTACCTCGGGCTCACCATCGAAAGCATCAGCCGCCTGCTGTCGCGCTTCAAGAAACAGGGCTGGCTGCAGGTCGACAAGCGCGAAGTCACCCTGCTCGACCCGGCCAAGCTCAAGGCGCTGGCGGCTGGCACCGACGTCTGCAGCCCGATGGGCTAGCGACACCGCCATGGCTGCTCCGCTGCTCGACCTGCATCTGCGCAGCTATGGCGCCGCGCGCAGCTCGGACCGCCACGAGTTCGGCCAGCTGGTGCTCCCCGTGAGCGGCGAAGTCGCCCTGGAAATCGAAGGCCGCCAGGCCCGGCTCGATCCGCTGCGCGTGGCGGTGGTGGCGCCGGGCGCCTGGCACTCGCAGTGCAGCCCGGTGGCCAACCGGTCGCTGATCGTCGACCTGGGACCGGATACTTTCGCGCAAGGACCCTGGCAGCGCCTGCTCGAGCAACCCTTCGGCGCCATCGGTCCGGCAGCGCGCAAGCTGGTCGAATTCATGGGCATCATGGCCGCCACCGCTCCGCCCGCGCCTTCCGTGCTGGCCGGCTGGACCCCGCTGCTGCTCGACACCCTGGTGCTGGGAGCGCCCGCACCAAGCTCGCGCCTGGCCGCCCTGCTCGCCCGCATCGAGGCCGAACCCGGCCTGCCGTGGACCACCGAGGCCATGGCGCGCGCCTCCAGCCTGAGCGTCAGCCGCCTGCATGCGCTGTTTCGCGAAGAGCGCGACAGCACGCCCCACGACTGGCTGCTGGACTGCCGCCTGCGCCATGCCTGCGAATGGCTGCGTGCGACGGCGCGCCCGGTGGCCGAGATCGCGCTGGCAGCGGGCTTTTCCGAGCAGAGCGCGCTGACCCGTGCCATGCGCAGGGCGATGGACACCACGCCCGCGGCCTACCGGCGCGCGTATCGCGAGAATCTGTCAAACCAGCAGTAGCCAGGGTCAAGAGCGCCGCGGGCATCCGGCCGACAATCTCCCTTCCCAAGGAGATCGTCCATGCTTTCGCAGATTCACACCACATCCCACACCACGCAACTCGGCATCGGCGCCGGCATCACCGCGGGCGCCTTCTGGGGCCTGGTGTTCCTGGCCCCGGAACTGGTGCCGGGCTTCTCGGCCCTGCAGCTGTCGGCGGGCCGCTACCTCGCCTACGGCATCGTCGCCGCCATCCTGGTCGCCCGCGCCTGGCCGCGGCTCAGGCAGCGACTGACCCGGGCCGACTGGCGCGGCCTGGCCTGGCTCAGCCTGGCGGGCAACATCGTGTACTACCTGTTCCTGGCCCAGGCCGTCCAATTGGGTGGCGTGGCCATGACCTCGATCGTGATCGGGCTGCTGCCGATCACCGTGACCCTGGCGGGCTCGCGCGAGCACGGCGCGGTGTCCTTGCGGCGCCTGGCCCCCTCCCTGCTGCTGGGCGGGGCCGGCCTGGCCTGCATCAGCTGGGATTCCTTGTCTTCCCTGGAGGGCGGCTCGGGCATCGGCCTCCTGTCGGCGATCGGCGCGCTGCTGTCATGGACCTTCTATGCGGTCGTCAACCGGCGCTGGCTGGCGCGCCTCGAGGGCATTTCGGCCAACGAATGGAGCCTGCTGGTGGGGGTGATGACGGGCGCCCAGGCCCTGCTGCTGGCGCTGCCGGCCTTCCCGCCCGGCGGCGCCGCGCACACGGGCAGCGAATGGCTGCAGTTCCTCGGGGTGGTGACGGCGGTCGGGATCTTCTGTTCCGTGATCGGCAACGCCTTGTGGAACTACGCCAGCCGCGCCCTGCCGATGGCGCTGATGGGCCAGATGATCGTGTTCGAGACCGTGTTTGCCTCGCTCTACGGCTTCCTGTGGGAGGCGCGCTGGCCCAGCGGCCTGGAGGCGGCGGCGCTGGTGCTCCTGATGGCTGGCGTGGTGTCCTGCGCCGCCGCCCACCGCAATTGAGCGGTTCCAGGGAGCGCCAGGCGCTCCTTTCTTACACCTGGATCACCAGATCGGGCCGGAAGGCTTCCTGCTCGCCCTTGCTGAGATAGCCGAGCGGGTTGGCCACCACGCGGCAGGACCAGGGCCGGCCGGCGTCGACGCCGCTGACCACGTAGTCGTTGGCGCAGTGCAGGTGGCCGTGGATCCAGATGTCGGCCTGCGGGAACAGGCCGTCGAGCGCATTGCAGAAGCCCGCGGTCCCGGGCGTGAGGCCGTAGCGCGGGTCGGCGCTTTGCAGGCTGGGCGCGAAATGGGTCACCACCACCGTGCTTCCCTCGAAGGGCGCCGCCAGCGCCCCGCGCAGCCAGTCCTGGCAGTCCAGCGCCATCTCGCGGATGCCCTCGGCCAGCACCTTCTCGCCGTTTTTCAGGGTGGTGTTCTTCGACAGGTACCAGTTGGCGGCGCGGAAGGCCTTTTCGCGTTTCTGCAGCTGCTTGCTCAGCTCCTGCTCGCGCAACGCCAGCGCGTCGAAGTCGCTCCACAGGGTAGTGCCGATGAAGCGGATACTCCCGATGACGAGCGTTTCGCGGTCCAGCCATTCGATGCCGAGGCGCGCGCAGCTGGCGCGCAGGCGCGCGTAGGCTTCGTCGTAGTCGAGGCCATCGAATTCGTGGTTGCCGGGGATGTACAGGACGCGCGCGCCATTGGCGCCGGGGCGCAGCGGCGAGAAGCGTTCGAGCCCGAAATCCTCGTCGGTCAGGCGCGACCCGGCCTGGTAGGAGCCGATGTCGCCCGCCAGCACGACGACGTCGGTGTCGGCGTGGATCTGCGGATTGAAACCGGCGTAGCGTTCGAGGTGCAGGTCGGAGAAAATCTGGATGCGCATGGTCGGCGCAGTATAGCGGTTTCCACCGCAGGCTGCGCCGCCGCGTCAGAAGCTCACGCGCACGTGGGGCGCGCTTCGCTTCGCCTCGCCGTGGTAGACGGCTTCGATGTTGTTGCCGTCCGGGTCCAGCACGAAGGCGCCGTAGTAGCCCGGGTGGTAGGCGCGCTCGCCGGGGCGGCCGTTGTCCCTGCCGCCGGCGGCCAGGGCCGCGAAATAGAAGGCATTGACCATCTTGCGGTCGCGTGCCTGGAAGGCCAGGTGGTGGCGGCCGGTGAGCACGCCTTGCGCGGCCGCGCTGTCGCGGCTGGAGATGAAGAGTTCGTCGGCCCAGAAATAATCGTCACCCGCGCCGCCCAGCGGAATGCCCAGCACGTCGAACACGGCGCCGTAGAACCTGCGCGATGCGGGCAGGTCCCTGACCACGAGCTGGATGTGGTCGATGAGTCGGCCGCGGTAGATTTCTTGTGTTTCCATGCTGCGCTCCTGTGAAAGAAGGTCGTGAAAGACAGCGTGTGGGCGAGCAGTGTAGGAGCAAAAGCGCGCGTGGGCAAGCTTGTCAGCAGCGGTTAGCGCAAGGGCGGCAGGTCGCCGCGTGCGGTGCGTTCCAGCATGCGCAAGGTGTCGCGCTCGATCTGCGCGGCCGGGACGTGGCGCAGCACCTGGTCCGCGAAGGCAGGCAAGCCCGCCATGGCGGCTGGAACACGAAGGACTTCGCCGGCCTGCAGCTCGATCTTGAACCAGTGCCCAAGATTGCCGAAGCGGACCGCGCGGACCTCGCTCCAGCGGAAGAAGAGGCGCCGACCCGTCGGACGTCCGAAATCCATGCCCTCGTCCGACACGACGTGACGGGCAAACCGATAGTCGGCCACCAGGTAAGCGGGCAACAGCATCATGCCAACAAGGCATGCGGTGGCTAGCGCGTTCACCCCCTCGATCGGCAGGACATGCGCCGCCACCAGGAGTGCGGCAAAGCTCAGCATGCCCGCCACGCCGACAATGAGCATGACCTTGGTGTGGCGCACGCAGTTGCTGGCAACGCCATGCGCCCGCTGCCGGCTGCGCGCGAGCCAACGCGTGAAGAGCGTCATCGACACTACCCAGAACAACAAGTATGCGAGCGCACGCGTCCAATCGGGCATTACGGTGCTCCTTCCTTCGGTGCGGCGATCGCGCCGCGGTACAGGGCGTCCGTGATGCGCTCCTGGAAGCGCGCCTCGGACGAGAAGCGTCCGGGGTGGCGGTCGGGGTCGTCGCCCACGCCGCTGCCCACGTAGATCATGCCGTTCTTCGTTGTCGGATCGAACACGAACAAGGCGTTCAGGCCCCAGGACCAGCCCAGGTGGCCGACGCCGGTGAAGCCGCCGCCTTCCACCAGGCGATCGCCGCTGGCCCGGCCGTCCCTGACAACGCTGACATCGAGGAAGTGCTGGTTGCCCAGGCCCCAGGCGTGGTACAGCCCACGGAAGTTGTCGCTGTCGCCGTTGCCGCTGCCCGGCCGCAGGGTCCACTGGCGCGACAACATGAGCGCCACCGTTTCCGGCTTCAGTATCTGCCGGCCCTGATGGTCCCCCCCGTTCATCAGCATCAGCATGAGCTGCGCCAACTCGCCGGCCGAGATGCGCAGGCTGCCCTGCGGGCCGAACAGGGTGCCGTTGGTGCCCACGACGTAGTGCTCCAGCCCCGGCGGCGCGACTGGCGGGTTGACGTGGAAATCGTCGGACTGCGCGATCCACGGGCCTTGCGGGTCCCAGCGTTCGTCGCCGTCCTTCTCGCGGCGCCGGTACAGCGTCGCCGCATCCTCGATCCTGGCTGGCGCGAAGTCGGCCAGGTAGAAGCCGGCCTTCAGACCCATCGGATCGAACACCAGGCGCCGCATCAGGCGGTCGAAGCGTTCGCCACCGGCACGCTCCATGATGGTGGCGATGATGCCGGAGTTGAAATTGACGTATTCGAAGTAGCGCCCCGGCGCATGGGTGCTGGACCACATGGCGCCCTTGCCGTGCAGGCGTCCGCCCGGCAGCAAGACCTCCTTTAGGTCAACCGAAGGGTCGAACTTGAAGCCGCCCTCGTCGCGCAGCGAGGAGGTGTGCGTGAGCAGCATGCGCAGGGTGATCGGCTGGTCCGGGAAGTGCGGGTTGCGCAGCCGGTAGCCGAGCCAGGCGCTGACGTCCTGGTCCAGCGCCAGCCTGCCCTGCTCGACCAGCTTCATGGCGCCCAGCGCGGTCACCAGCTTGGACACCGAGGCGATGCGGAACATCGTGTCGGCGTCCATCGGCTGCGCCGGCAGGGCAGCGCCGGCCAGGCGCTTGTAGCCGAACTGGCGGCTGTAGACGATCTCGCCGCCACGGACCGCCACCACCGCCAGGCCGGGGAGCGGGATGGCGGGGTCGTCGACGATGGCCGCTAGCTGCCGCGTCAGGGCCTCGGCCTGGGGTGCGGACAGGGGCGCGGCTGCGCTCGCACAGGACAGCGCCGACAGAGCAAGCATGGCCAGCGTCGACTTCACGGCCCGGTCACGCCTTCTTCTGCTTGGCGATCCAGCCATCCACCAGCTCGCCCAGCACGTCGAGCGGCACCGAGCCCGCGCCCAGCACCAGGTCGTGGAAGCCCGGGAGCGAGAACTTGTCGCCCAGTTCCTTCTTCGCCTTCTCGCGCAGCTCGATGATGCGCAGCATGCCGATCATGTAGGCATTCGCCTGGCCCGGCCAGACGACGTAGCGCTCGACTTCCTGGGCGCCGATGCCGTAGTCGATCGCCTGCTGGCGGGTCCAGCCCTTCGAATGCAGGCCGGTGTCGACCACCAGGCGGCGCGCGCGGAACAGTTCCGAACCGAGCGCCCCCAGCAGGCCGGGCACGTCGCCTTCGTACCAGCCCTGCTCCACCGCCAGGCGCTCGGTGTACAGCGCCCAGCCCTCGGCGTGGGCGCTGCCGCCGCTGAAGATGCGCTGGCTGCGGAATTTCGGGATGCCGGTCAGTTCCTGCTGGATCGCCAGCTGGAAGTGGTGGCCCGGCACCGCCTCGTGGTAGGCCAAGCTGCGCATGCGGATCATGTCGAAGCTGGGCCCGCGCAGCGGCACCCAGAAGATGCCCGGACGGGTGCCGTCCGGCGCCGGCAGCGTGTAGTGGGCGGCGGCCGAGGGTTCGGTCAGCGGCGGCACGCGGCGCACCTCGACCGGCGCGCGCGGCTTCAGGTTGAACAGCGGTGCGCTGCGGCGCTCGGCGTCCTTCACCATCTCGCCGTAGCTGGCGATGATGCTTGGCCTCGGGTCGCCTTCTCCCTTCGGCTGGAAGCGCGCATCGAGCTGCTTCATGCGGGTTTCGATGTTGCCTTCAAGGAGGCCGAGCGAGCGCAAGTGGCGATCCATCTCGCCTTCGATGCGCGCCACTTCGCGCAGGCCGATCTCGTGGATCTCGTTCGGGCTCAGCTTGGTGCTGGTGAAGTTCTCGACCGCGCGCGCATAGGCCGCGGCGCCGTTCGGCAGGCGCGAGATGCCGGCCACGTCGCCGGTGCGCGGGTGGATCTCGGCCATGAATTCCTGCACCCGCTTGTAGGCCGGGCGGATGCGCTCGTCCACGATGCGGGCGGCGCGCGCCAGCGCGGCGTTGCGCACGTCCGGGTTCAGGCCTTCGATCTTTTCGGTGCGCTGGGCCAGCGAGGTCACCAGGACGTTCTCGTTCGCCGCCGGCTTGAGGAAGCTGTCGACCTGGAATTGCGCGCGCTCGAGGATGAAGCGCGGCGGGATCAGGGACTTGGCGGCGGCCTCGCGGGCGCGCGCCAGCGCTTCGTCCATGCGGGTGCCGACCTGCTCCAGGCGCGCCAGGTAGCTGTCGAGGTCCTGCGGGTTGCGCAGCGGATGGGTGGTGTTCATGAAGTTGACCAGGCCGACCTGCACCCCGCTGAACTGCGAGAACACGAAGGCATGGTCCTCGTAAGGCTCGTTGGCGATCACGTTCTGCAGCGACCAGCGCATGACCGCGGCCGAGATGCGCTGGTTTTCGTCGAGCGGGCCGGCCATCCACTTGTCCAGGCGCGCCAGGCCGGTCCTGGCCAGCGCCTGCATCTTCTGGCGATGGGCTTTCGTCATCGGCGTCAGCTCGCGGTCCAGCTTCGCCTGCGCGGCGCCGCTGAAGTACTGGGTGGACGTGGCCATCTGCGGGTTCAGGCGCACCCAGTCTTCGGCAAACTTGTCGGCCCAGGTATCGAAGGCCTTGTTCGGCTTGGCGCTGGCTGCCTTGGCCGCGGGCGCGGCCAGCGCGGCGCTCGGCAGGCTTGCCGCCGCGATGGCGGCGGGGATGAACAGGGCGGCGATGGCGGCGCGCAGGCTGCGCTGGCGGAGGGATGGCATCTTGGTCTCGTATCCTTGGTCGTTGTAATGTCGGTCGACGGCGCCGGGCGCCGTGCTTGCCGCGGAGGAATCTAACATGGAAAAGGTCAAAGAAACAACGCGCCCGTGGTATGTACCGACAGGCCGTCCATACGCTGCTAGACTGGGCCGGAACCATCCACGAGGACCCGACATGCGCATGCTCCGACGCCCGATAGCCTCCCTTGCCTTCCTTGCCCTCCTGCTGGCGGGGATCGATGGCCGCGCCGCCGAACCCACCTACCCGACCACCATGGCCGAATTGCCGGACGCGGTGCGCGAACTGCTGCTGCGCCGCGAGGATGGCATGGCCGACGTCGGCGGGCCGTTCAGCGAGGCTTGCGTGCGCAAGCCCGGCACCTTCCATGCGCGGCTGGTCTGGGCCGAAGTGCGGCCGGATACGGTGCTGGTACGCTACGAGCGCGGCGGACTCGCCGGACCGCGTCCCTACCAGGTGGAGTTCACCAGGATCGGGGACAGCTGGAGCGAAGTGGTCCAGCATACCCGCCTTACCTGGCCGGGCCGGCCACGCGCCTTCGGCCCCGCACATTAAGTTCGTTTATTGAACTATTATTGCCCTTGCCTTCGGGCATGCGCTCACTGCCATTGTTGCGGTGAAATAATAATTCATAATCGAGACAAAAATGAAATTTTCTTTCATGGCGCCGGCACTGTTGTGCGCTTCCCTGCTGGCTGCCGCGCCAGCCCAGGCCGAACAGTTCAACGTCCTCGTGTTCACCAAGACCGCCGGCTGGCACCATGACGCCGTGCACGCGGGCGTCACCGCCATCGAGGAACTGGGCAAGCTGCACGACTTCAAGGTCTTCTGGACTGCCGACGCGGGCCGCGTGATGAACGACGCCGAACTGTCCAAGTACCAGGCCGTCGTCTTCCTCTTGACCACCGGCGACGTGCTCGACGACAAGCAGCAGGCCGCCTTCGAGCGCTACATCCGCAAGGGCGGCGGCTTCGTGGGCGTGCACAGCGCCTCGGATACCGAATACGGCTGGCCGTGGTACACGAGGATGGTCGGCCACATGTTCCACGTGCACCCGGCGGTGCAGACCGCAGTGCTGCAGGTCCGCGACCGCAACTTCCCCGGCATGGAGCGCTTCGCGCCGCGCACCCTGTTCACCGAGGAATGGTATGAATTCGGTCCGCCGACTTCCGGCAAGCTGAATTACCTCCTGAGCGTCGACGAGTCCACCTACAAACCCGAGACCGGCAAGAGCAAGGGCATGGGCGCCTTCCACCCGATCAGCTGGTACCAGGCCTACGATGGCGGGCGCGCCTTCTACACGGCGTTGGGCCACATGCAGGCCACCTACCGCGACCCGGTGTTCCTGCACCACCTGTATGGCGGCATCTACTGGGCGGCGACGGGGCGCGGTTTCAAGGCCGAGTAGGATGTCGTTGTAGCGCAAGCGGCTGCGGGTGGCGCGTTGCCTTGCTGCCGCATGTCAAGGGCGCTGCTGTGCTGAGCAACTATGCCGTTTCCACATGGAAATTAAATGGAGGCAGGCATGGACACAACGGCAGACAGCATCCCCATCAGCGATAAGCAGGCAATCGCGTTATGGAACCCGAGCGCCGCCGCACTGTGGAGCCTGGTCTTCACACCGGCCTTCGGCGCCTGGCTCCACATGCGCAACTGGGAGCGGCTCGGACAGCCGGACAAGGCCAGGCAGGCGCGCTGGTGGTTCGCCGGCATGCTCCTGATTGCCATCGCCAGTTACGCCGCCGGCGCTGCAGGCGCCCTGCTTGGGCGCGAAGATCTCTCCGTGCCCTGGTGGGCCTCGCTGGCATTGTTCGGCGCCTGGGGGGCGGGGTCGGCTTACCAGCAGATCAAGCATGTCGACGACCACCACGGCGAAAGCTATGCGCGCCGCTCCTGGGCTGCGCCAATCCTGATCGGCGTGGCGGGGATCTGCGCCATTCCGTTTGCGGCCGGTGTCGTGACCGCCTTCCGGGTCGCGGCCGCGTAATCGGCCGCGGGCACGAGCGCGCTGGTCGGCGAGCTTACTGCCGCGCGGCGGCCAGCGCGCCGCCCTCCGCGAGCCGGCGCCGCAGCAGGTCCTCGGCCACCCCGAGCGCCTTGTCCGGCGCCGCGGCAATATCCGGAATCACGCCCGCGCCCTCCCAGTTGGACCCGGTGATCGGGTTGATGGCGCGCCTGTTGGGAATGAAGGCAAAGAAATGCTTGCCGATGCGGAAGGCGCGCGACGGGTGGGCGCCGCCCCAGGTCGGCGCGCCGATCACCGTGGCGCGCTTGAGCGCCTGCATCGTGTAGACGAACTCTTCGCCGGCCGACTTGGTGTCGGGGTCGACCAGGATCAGGACCGGCTTCTTGCTGCCATAGCGCTTTCCATCGAGCTTGTCGACGCTCCAGTGCTGCTGGCTGGTGCCGGTGCTGCGATCCCAGATGTCGTTGAGGCGGGTACGCTGGTCCACGAAATAGCTGATGAGTAAGGCCACGCCTTCCGGATTGCCGCCGCGGTGCCCGCGCAGGTCCATGATCAGGCCATCGGTGCCGGCAAGTTCATCCATGGCAGCGGCGAACCTGCGGCCCGAGATGAAGGGTGGAGGGAAACCGGAGATCTTCAGGTAGCCGATGTTGCCGTCCAGGTGCTCGACCTTGTCGACCGGGTTCGCCATGACGTAGGTGATCTGGCGCATCACGAAGTTGTTGCGCCGCTCCCAGTCCGCCTGCGTCTCCGGCCGCGGCCCGCCCTTGCTGTCGGGAGGTAGCGGGTCGGCGCTGAACCCGACCATCATGTGGCGGTCAGGGGCGATGCGCTGGACGTCGTCGGTGAGCTGCTGCGCCAGCTGTTCGGCGTCCGTCACCCGATCGTAGATGCCCTCCTGCTGGCGCTGGCGCAGGAAGGCCTCGACCTGCTTCGCCTTGTCGGGCAAGACATAGTGCCTGTTGTATTGGGTGATCAGCCCATCGATTGCCTCGCGGCTGGTGCCGCGATCGATCGCGACCTTAGGCTGCGGCACGTACATCTGCCACAAGTGCGCCCAGACAGGCATGGTAACAGCGATGCCGGCAAGGGCCAGCACCAGCAAAGGCGCAATCACGATCCATTTCTTCTTCATTGTCTTCCTTTGTGTGGCACACGCCATGTATGCGCGGCGGTTAGGACGGAAACAATTACTTCAGTTTTGAAGCAGAGAAACGAATTGAGAATAGCACAGCAATTGCTAGCTCATAGCAAGTTTTTATGCCGGTCGAGCGCGCGGCATGAAGCTGTCGTGGACCAGGCGCCCCACTTCAGGGCTTGGCGCCGCTCCCCGCCTCCACATCCGCCGTGATCGCCAGGACCGGCTCGCGCTGCCAGCTCCAGCTGCGCGCCAGGCGCCAGTCGCGCGCGCTCCCCTCCACCACGACTTGCCAGTGGGTCGCCTCCAGTCCCGGCGCCTGCGCCGCGAAGCGGCCGCGGGCGTCCGGCAGGGCTTCCAGGACGCGGTCGCGTTCCGGCTGGGTCGGATGCGCGAGGCGGATGTGGAAGGGTGCGCGCACCGGCTCGCCATGGCTGAGCAGGGTGCCGGTCACGCGCCCGGCCGCGGCATCGTAGCCGGCCTCGAAGCGCAGCCCGAGGCGGCTGGCGGCGCGGTCGCGCTTCAGTTCCTGGTTGATGGCCTTGCCCTGCTTGTAGTAGTCGCCGACCACCATCGCGTCCGGACGGCTCAGCGCCAGCGAGAGCATGACGAAGCCGCCAACCAGCACCAGCACGGGGCCGATCATCAGGAACCAGGGCCAGCGGTGCCGGTACCAGGGGGCGGCCGGCTGAAGGCTCATATTCGTTCGCATCTTGTTTGCTCCTTTTTACTTGGGCACGATGAATGCCGCTTCTTCCGTCACCTGCAGCGCGGCGCCGTCTGTCGATGCCAGCGTGAAGGCGATCCGGTTCGACCCGGGCCGGCCATCTCCACCGGCGATGCGCACCCGCACCGGCACGGCGCGCGTGGTGGCCGCATCGATCTCGACCACGTCCTCGTCCACCACTTTCGCCGAGGCGATGCCGTCCACCGTGATGCGCAGGCGCTGCGCCTGTTCCAGCGTGTTCATCACCTGCAGCCGGTACACGTTCTCGATCATCCCGTCGTCGACCTCGCGGCCCATCGAGCCGCGGTCGCGGATCACGTCCAGCTTGAGCGGGTTGCGCAGCGCCAGCGAGGCGACCATGGCGCTGCCGAGGATCGCCAGCACCGCGGCATAGATCATCACGCGCGGACGCAATACACGCCGCCGCACCTGGCGCGGCGAGAGTTTCGCCGCCAGCGCGTTCTCGGTCGCATAGCGGATCAGGCCGCGCGGGCGCGCCACCTTGTCCATCACGCCGTTGCAGGCGTCCACGCAGGCGGCGCAGCCGATGCATTCGTACTGCAGGCCCTTGCGGATGTCGATCCCGGTCGGGCACACCTGCACGCACATGCTGCAGTCGATGCAGTCGCCGCCATTCGGGGTACCGGCGCGCACATGGACCGCGCCACGCGGCTCGCCGCGGGCGGCGTCGTAGGTGACGATCAGGGTGTCCTTGTCGAACATCGCGCTCTGGAAGCGCGCATACGGGCACATGTACTTGCACACCTGCTCGCGCAGCCAGCCCGCGTTGCCGTAGGTGGCGAGCCCATAGAACAGTACCCAGAAGCTTTCCCAGGGTCCCAGCCCGAAGGTCGCGATGTCGAAGCTCAGCTCGCGCACCGGGGTGAAATAGCCGACAAAGCTAAAGCCGGTCCACAGCGCCACCAGGCCCCAGGCCGCGTGCTTGCCGCCCTTGCGCGCGATCTTTTCCAGCGTCCAGGGCTGGCGGTCGAGGCGGATGCGGCTGCTGCGCGCGCCTTCGAACTTGCGCTCGATCCACAGGAAGATCTCGGTGTAGACCGTCTGCGGGCAGGCGAAGCCGCACCACACCCGGCCCGCCACCGCCGTCACCAGGAACAGCCCGTAGGCGCACAGGATCAGCAGCGCGGCCAGGTAGATGAAGTCCTGCGGCCACAGCACCAGTCCGAAGAGATAGAACTTGCGGCTGGCCAGGTCGAACAGCACCGCCTGGCGGCCGTGCATCTCGAACCACGGCAGGCCGTAGAACAGCAGCTGGGTGAGCCAGACGCAGGCCCAGCGCAGCGAGGCATAGCGGCCCTTGATCTCGCGCGGGTAGATCTCTTCGCGCGCCGCGTACAGGCGGACCACCGCTTCCTGGGGGGCATTCATTTTGCTTGCGCCGTCACGATGGGTTTCAGTTCCGCCCCGTTCGACAGGCTCCATACGTAGGCCGCCAGCACGTGCACCTTCTCTTCGCCGAGGAACTCGCCGAAGGCCGGCATGGTGTTGGTGCGGCCCTTGCGGATGGTTTCCATCACGGTTTCCGGGCTGCCGCCGTACAGCCAGGTCTTGTCCGCCAGGTTGGGCGCCCCCATGGCCGGATTGCCCTCGCCTTTCACGCCGTGGCAGGCCACGCAGGCGGCGAACTTCGGCTTGCCGAAGGCGACCTTGATCGGGTCGGCGGGCAGGCCGGACAGGTCGCGCACATAATGGGCCACGCTCTCGATGTCCTTGTCCGAACCGAGCGCCGCGCCCATCGGCGGCATGACGCCGACCCGGCCCTGCATGATGCTCTGCTTGATGGTCGAGGGCTCGCCGCCGTGCAGCCAGTCGCGGTCGGCCAGGTTGGGGAAACCCTTGCTGCCGCGCGCATCCGACCCGTGGCACTGCGCGCAATAGGTCAGGAACAGGCGCTCGCCGATGGCATGGGCCTGCGGGTCGGCGGCGACCAGCTTCAGGTCCTGGTTGGCGTACTTGGCGAACAGCGGGCCGAACTCAAGCTTGGCCTGTTTCAGCTCGGCCTTGTACTCGCCGGTGGTCGTCCATCCCAGCTTGCCGGCATAGCTGCCCAGGCCCGGATACAGCGCCAGGTAGGCAAAGCCGAACACGATGGTGAGCCAGAACAGCACGATCCACCAGCGCGGCATCGGCGTGTTCAGTTCGGTCAGGTCCTCGTCCCAGACGTGGCCGGTGGTCTTCTCGGGCGTGCCGTCGGCGCCCAGCTTGACGCGGTAGCTCGACTGCGACCACAGCAGGATGCCGCAGCCGAGGATCGACAGCACCGTGATGACGGCCACGTACCAGTGCCAGAACTCGTTGAAGAAATCAGCCACGCTCGTTCTCCCCTGCCTCGTCCGCGAAGGGCAGCGCGGCCGCCTTGTCGAAATCGCTGCCCTTGCGCAGCACGTAAGTCCAAGCGACGATGCCCAGGAAGGTCACGAAGCTCACGACCGTCATCACGCTGCTCGCATCATCGAAAATCTGTTGAAGTGCCATGATTAATTCCTCGTCTTGATCTGGGTGCCCAGGCCCTGCAGGTAGGCGATCAGCGCGTCCTGCTCGGTCTTGCCGCTCACCTCGCTTGGCGCGGCCGCGATCTCGGCTTCGCTGTAAGGCACGCCGAGGCGGCGCATGGCGCGCATCTTCGGGATGATCTCGCTCGGGTCCAGCTTGGCCTTGGCGAGCCACGGATAGCCCGGCATGTTCGATTCCGGCACCACGTCGCGCGGGTTGTCGAGGTGGGTGCGGTGCCATTCGTCGCTGTAGCGGCCGCCAACGCGGGCCAGGTCGGGACCGGTGCGCTTCGAGCCCCACTGGAACGGGTGGTCGTAGACGAATTCGCCCGCCACCGAATAGTGGCCGTAGCGCTCGGTCTCGGCGCGGAACGGCCGGATCATCTGCGAGTGGCAGTTGTAGCAGCCTTCGCGGATGTAGACGTCGCGCCCCGCCAGGCGCAGCGGCGAGTAGGGTTTCAAGCCCGCCACCGGCTCGGTGGTGGACTTCTGGAAGAACAGCGGCACGATCTCGACCAGGCCGCCGAAGGAGATCACGAGCAGCACCAGGCCGATCAGGAGCCAGGGGTTCTTCTCGATCCATTCATGCGTAAATTTCTTCTTCATTGTGTGCTCCGGTGGTTCAGGCGTGCGCCGCTTCGGGCTGCACGTGGTTCGGATGCGGCTTGGCCGGCCCAAGCGGGATCAGGGCATCCACGCTCTTCGTGCCGCTCAGCGTCTTCCAGGTATTGAACGCCATGATCGCCATGCCCGACAGGTACAGGAAGCCGCCGGTGAAACGGATCACGTAGTAGGGATAGGTGGCCTTGACGCTTTCGGCGAAGGTATAGGTCAGGGTGCCGTCCGGGTTCACCGCGCGCCACATCAGGCCCTGCATCACGCCGGCGATCCACATCGAGGCGATGTAGAGGACGATGCCGATGGTGGCGACCCAAAAATGGGTATCGACAAGCGTCAGGCTCCACATCTGCTTTTTCCCAGCCAGGCGCGGGATCAGGTAGTAGATCGAACCCATGGTGATGAAGCCGACCCAGCCCAGGGCGCCGGCATGGACGTGGGCGACGGTCCAGTCGGTGTAGTGAGACAGCGAGTTGATGGTCTTGATCGACATCATCGGGCCCTCGAAGGTGGCCATGCCGTAGAAGGACAGCGAGACGATCAGGAACTTGAGGATCGGGTCCGAGCGCAGCTTGTGCCAGGCGCCCGACAGGGTCATGATCCCGTTGATCATGCCGCCCCAGGAGGGCGCCAGCAGGATCAGCGAGAACACCATGCCGATCGACTGGGTCCAGTCCGGCAGCGCGGTGTAGTGCAGGTGGTGCGGGCCGGCCCACATGTAGGTGAAGATCAGGGCCCAGAAGTGGACGATCGACAGGCGGTACGAATACACCGGGCGCTCGGCCTGCTTCGGGATGAAGTAATAGACCATGCCGAGGTAGCCGGCGGTCAGGATGAAGCCCACCGCGTTATGGCCGTACCACCACTGGATCATCGCGTCCTGCACGCCGGCATACGCGGAATACGACTTCATCGCCGACACCGGCATCACCGCGCCGTTCACCACGTGCAGGATGGCGACCGCCAGGATGTAGGCGCCGAAGAACCAGTTGGCCACGTAGATGTGCTGGACGCGGCGCTTGATGATGGTGCCGAAGAAGACCACGGCGTAGGCCACCCAGACCACGGTGATCAGGATCGCGATCGGCCATTCGAGCTCGGCGTATTCCTTGCCGCGGGTGAAGCCCATCGGCAGCGAGATCGCGGCCGACACCAGCACTGCCTGCCAGCCCCAGAAGGTGAAGCTGGCCAGCTTGTCCGAGAACAGCCGCACCTGGCAGGTGCGCTGCACCACGTAGTAGGAAGTGGCGAACAGGCCGCAGATGCCGAAGGCGAAGATCACCGCATTGGTGTGCAGCGGGCGCAGGCGTCCGTAGCTCAGCCAGGGGATGTCGAAATTCAGCGCGGGCCAGGCCAGCTGCGCCGCGATGAAGACGCCGGCGGCCATGCCGATCACGCCCCACACGACGGTCGCGATGGCAAACTGGCGCACGATCTTGTAGTTATAGTTTAGACTGGTGTCCAAGATGCTCTCCTGAAAATACCTTGATGGATGACAATCAGGAGTGTCGTTTTTCGCAGTGCAAAAATCCTTGATGTGAATCAAATTGTTCAGCATCAGATGAGCTATGCAACAGCATCTTGCGGCCGAGTGCGCGAGGCGTGTTGACTGAAAAATCCAAGGCTGCGATTTGAGATCAATCAAGGATCTCGACGGACACTCGGAAAGGAAGGAACCGCGCCATGCCGCCTCTATCGCAATCCGTATCGGAAGAACTCAGCAAGCGCCTGCACCAGGCGCGCCAGGACCTGCTCGACACCGTGCGCTCGCGCACCGGCCCGCAAGATGACGAAGCACCATCCATCGGTCCCCTCGCCCACCAGGGCCAGAGCGACGATGCGCCGCAATCGGAAATGATCAGCCACAACGAGCAGCACCTGGCCGACCACGAATCGAGCCTGCTGCACGAGATCGACGTCGCCATCGGCAAGCTCGAATCGGGCGGCGCCGGCATCTGCGAATCCTGCGGGCGCGACATCCCGGACGCGCGCCTGCTGGCCACGCCCACGGTGCGGCTGTGCATCGCATGCCAGGAACAGCTCGAGAAAGACCAGCATACCGGGCGCGGACCGTCGATGTAGGCCGGTGCTCAGGCCGGCCGATCGTCGTCCACCAGGATCCGCATCCCCGGCCCTTCGAGGTCCTCGAACTGCCCGCTGTCCGCCGCCCCGAAGAAGATCCATACCGCCAGCGCGACCAGGATCACGCTCAGGGGTATCAACAAATACAGTGCTTCCATGTCAGTCCTTGCGTAGCCGCAGCGCGTTCAGCACCACGATCGCCGAGCTGGCCGCCATGCCGATGCCGGACAGCCAGGGGTTGAGCAAGCCGGTCGCCGCCGCCGGGATCGCGGCCAGGTTGTAGACCGAGGCCCAGATCAGGTTCTGGCGGATCACCGCCAGCGTGCGGCGCGCGGTCACGGCGGCGTCGGCCAGCGGCAGCAGGCTGTCGCCCAGCAGCACGCCGTCGGCATGCACCTGGGCCAGCTCGGCGCCGCGCCCCATGGCGAAGGAGACGTCGGCGCCGCGCAGCACGGCCGCATCGTTGCTGCCGTCGCCCACCATCGCCACCACCGCCCCATCGGCCTGCAGCTCGCGCACGAAGGCAAGCTTCTCGGCCGGCAGGCGGCCGCCGAAGGCACTGGCGATGCCGAGCTGGCGCGCCACCGCGCTTGTAGCAGCCTGGTCGTCGCCGCTGAGCAGGATCACGGTCTTGCCGCCGCGCTGGAAGCGCCGCACCACCTCCCGTGCCTCCTCGCGCAGTGCGTCGGACAGGTCGAAGCGCGCCAGCCACTGACCTTCGCAGGCCAGCCAGGCGGTGCTGGTGCCGGCCGGCGCCGCTGAACCTACCATGCCGCCGGCCAGCTCCTGGACGTAGTCCGCGGTGCCGATGCGGTAAACGACGCCGTCGATGCTGCCTTCGATGCCGCGCCCGATGTCGGCGCGCAGGCCGCGCGCGCTCAAGCCGTGGCCCGGCATCGCGGCGCGGATCGCCATGCCGATCGGATGGGAGTTATCGGCCTGCAGCGCGGCGCCGATGCGCAGGCACAAGTCGCTATCGAGCGCACCGACCGGCTGCACCTGGCGCAGCACCGGGCGGCCCAGGGTCAGGGTGCCGGTCTTGTCGAACACCACGTGGGTGGCGCGCTCGAAGGTTTCCAGCGTATGCGGGGCGACGGCCAGCACGCCGCGGCGCAGCAGACGGTCGGTGGCCGCCGCCAGCGCGGTCGGGGTGGCCAGCGACAGCGCGCATGGGCAGGACACCACCAGCACCGCCACTGCCGCATGCCAGGCGCGCTCGGGGTCGACCGTGCTCCAGACCAGGTAGACCGCCGCGCTCAAGCCCAGCAGGGCCAGCACGAACCAGGCCGCGACGCGGTCGGCCCACAGCGCGATCGCCGGCTTGCCCTGGCCGGCACGCTCGACCAGCTTCACCAGCATCGCCAGCGTGCTGTCGCTGGCGGCCGCGGTGATGCGCACCACGATGGCCTGGCCGGCATTGACGGCGCCGCCCGGCAGCACATCGCCCGGTCCCATGCGGCGGGTCCGGCTTTCGCCGGTCAGCAGCGAGAAATCCAGCTCGGTCGTGCCCTCGTGGATGACGCCATCCGCCGGCACCGCCCGCCCCGGCGGCACCAGCACCAGTTCGCCCACCGCCAGGCTCGAGGCCGGCACCAGCTCGGTATCGCGCGCGGCCGGATCGCCGCGCAGGCGCAGGCCCGAGGCCGGCACTCCGCCGCGCAGGGTGTCGAGCGCCTGGGTGGCGCGCCGGCGCGCGCCCAGCTCCAGGTAGCGGCTGCCCAGCAGCAGGAACACGAACATCGTGATCGAGTCGAAATAGACCTCGCCCTTGCCGGACGCGAGGGTGACGCAGCTGCCGGCGAAGGCGGCCGCGATGCCCAGCGCCACCGGCACGTCCATGCCGGGCACGCCGCGCCGGAGGTCGCGCCAGGCGCCGGCGTAGAAAGGCAGGGCCGAATAGAACACGGCCGGCAAGGTCAGCGCGAAGGAAGCCCAGGCCATCAGCGCGCGCATGTCGGCGTCCATGCTGCCGTCTTCGGCCAGGTAGACCGGCACCGCATACATCATCACCTGCATCATCGACAGGCCGGCCACGAACAGCTGGCGGAACAGGGTGCGGCGTGTGCGCTCGATCCGTTCGGCGTGGCGCTGGGCGTCGTAGGGCGCGGCGAAGTAGCCGATGGCGCGCAACGCGCGCACGATCGCGCTGGGGCGGCACAGGGCCGGATCCCAGCGCACGAACACGCGCCCGGTGGCGACGTTCAGCGCCACTTCCTGGACGCCGGCCAGCTGCCCCAGGCGGCGCTCGACCAGCCAGACGCAGGCGCCGCAGCGCACCCCTTCGATCGAGAAGCTGCCCTCGCCGTCCAATCCTTGCTGGTCGAACAGCGCCAGCTCGGGTTCGTCCGCCCTGGCGGCGTTCGATGCCGCGTACTCGGTGCGCACGCTGTAGTAATCGGCGAAGCCGCCGGCGACGATCGCCTCGGCCGCGGCGGCGCAACCGGGGCAGCACATGCTGCGCAGTGCGCCGTCGACCCGGGCCTGCCAGCGGCTGCCTTCCGGAACCGGGGAGCCGCAGTGAAAGCAGCCGGCGGCGGCGTCGCCGAGGCCGGCGCTGCGCATGGCGTCGTTGGCGGCGGCTGCCGCCGCGCCCTCCACCGCCTCCACCGGCGGCGCGACCTGTGCCAGCACCGCACTCATGCTTCAGCTCCCGGCGCCACGCACAGGACGTCGATCCAGTGCGCCCACATCCCGTGGGCCGCGGCGCCGGGCACGGACATCCCGCCGGCGGCGCGCCACAGCCCGAGCAGGCCGAAGCCGAGGATCAGGAGGCCGCAGGCCAGGCGCACCTGGCGCAGCTGGAACAGGGTGCGCAGGCGCACCCCGGCCATGCCGATCGCCGCCAGCATCGGCAGCGTGCCGAGCCCGAAGGCCAGCATCACGCTGGCGCCGCCCAGCGCGGAGCCGCTCAGCATGGCCGTCACCAGCATGCTGTAGACCATCCCGCAAGGCAGCCAGCCCCACAGCGCGCCGGCCGCGAACATGCGTCCCGGCGTGGCGCCCGGACCGAGCTGGCGCAGCAGCGGGGAAATGCGGCGCCACAGCGCCTGTCCGCTACGCTCCAGCAGCGCCAGGCCGCGCCAGGCATCCATCAGGTACAGCCCCAGCGCCACCAGCATCAGGTTGGCCAGCACGTAGGCCCCAAGCTGCAACGCCGGCAGCCCGGCAAGCCTGGCGGCGCCGCCCGCCAGGCCGCCGGCCAGGGCGCCGGCAGTGGCATAGCTGGCGATGCGGCCGGCGTTGTAGGCGCCGACGTGGGCGGCCGCCGGCGCCAGGCGCTGGACGGCCACTGTGCGCACCGGCACGGGGAATGCGGGCCGCGGCGCGGCCGACAGTGCGCCCACGATGCCGCCGCACATGCCGGCGCAGTGGACGCTGCCGGCCAGGCCGACCAGGAATACCGGGAACAGGCTGACGTTCATATGGTCTGCGAATGGCGCGCGCCCTCGCTGCGGGCGCTGAGGTAGCGGTCGAACACCATGCACACGTTGCGGATCAGGAGGCGTCCCTTCATGGTCACGGTCAGCCATTCCGGGCCGACGCTCACCAGGCCGTCCTCTTCCATCTGGCGCAGGCGCGCCAGCTCGGGCGCGAAGTAGTCGCGGAACACGATCGGAAAGGCCTGCTCCAGCGCCGGGATCGACACCTCGAACTGGCACATCAGCTTCTGGATCAGGCTGCGGCGCAGCGCGTCGTCCATGCCGAGCCGGATGCCGCGCGCCACCGGCAGCTCGTTCTGGTCGAGCAGGTCGTAGTAGTCCTCGAGGGTCTTGACGTTCTGGCTGTAGGTGGCGCCCACCGCGCCGATGGCCGAGACGCCGCAGGCCACCAGGTCGGTGTCGGCATGGGTCGAGTAACCCTGGAAGTTGCGGTGCAGGCGGCCCTGGCGCTGGGCCACGGCGAGGTCGTCGTCCGGCTTGGCGAAATGGTCCATGCCGATGTAGACGTAGCCGGCCGCGCCCAGGCGTTCGATGCACAGCTGGAGCATCGCGAGCTTGGTGTCGCTGGACGGCATGTCGGCTTCCACGATGCGGCGCTGCGGCTTGAACAGGTGCGGCATGTGGGCGTAGTGGTAGACGGCGATGCGGTCCGGGCTGGCCGCCACCACCTTGTCGAGGGTCTGGCGCATCGTCTCCAGGGTCTGCTTCGGCAGTCCGTAGATCAGGTCGATGCTCACCGAGCGGAAGCCGGCGGCGCGCGCGGCGTCGATCACCGCGCGCGTCTCGCTCTCGGGCTGGACGCGGTTGACGGCGCGCTGCACCTCGGGGTCGAAGTCCTGCACGCCCAGGCTGATGCGGTTGAAGCCCTGGCGCCGCAAGGCATGCACCCGCTCGGCGGAGACGGTGCGCGGATCGACCTCGATCGAATATTCACCTACCTCGTCGGGCGCGAAGCGGAAGTTGCGGCGCAGGTGGGCCATCAAGTCGTCCATCTGGGCGTCGGAAAGATAGGTCGGGGTGCCGCCGCCGAAATGCAGCTGCTCGACCTCGTTCATGCCGCCGAACAGCGCGCCCTGCATGGCGATCTCGCGCTTCAGGTAGGAGAGATAGGTCGCGGCCTTCTCGCGCTTTTTGGTGACGATCTTGTTGCAGGCGCAGTAGTAGCAGACCGTGTCGCAGAACGGAATGTGCAGGTAGAGCGAGAGCGGGCGGGCGCCGCCGCGGGTGCGCAGGCCGGCCACGGCATGCAGGTAGTCGCGGTAGCCGAATTCCTCGCCGAAGCGGTCGGCGGTCGGATAGGAGGTATAGCGCGGGCCGTTCTTGCCGAGGCGCTTGAGCAGGTCGAGGTCGACGTCGACGCTGGAAGTTGCGGCGGTCTGGGTTGCCGGGTGGGCAAGGATGGGAACCACGGGCTTGCCCACGGCCGGTAACACTGTTGCATGCATGTCAATCAACTCCTGCTGCTGCCGGTTTGCGGAACTGCAAAACGGCTCGAATAACAGGCAGTTTATTGATCAGCGTCTTGGAAATCCTTGACTTGCATCAAATACGGACGAGTCTGCCGAAGCAGATGGTGCGTAGGGTGGGCGGCTCCATGTCACAGGGTGATGAGCGCTGCCATTCGCGCCGCCCACGCGGCGATAGTTCGCAGCGAGATCATCCGGCGCTATGACGGAGCCGATAACAATCACCGCGTGGGCGGCGCACGCGGCGCCTCTTCTCTGCCTGCCGGGTGGAGCCGCCCACCCTACCGTACCGGACCGGCGAGCATTCAGCGCCGCGCCGGCGCCTGCTCGTCGAGCTTGAACACCGACAATGCCTGCACCAGGTGGAAGGCCTCGTCGGCCACATTGGCCGAGGCATTCGCCGATTCCTCCACCAGTGCGGCGTTCTCGCGGGTGATCTGGTCGAGCTGGGCCATGGCCGCGTTCACCTGGGCGATGCCGGCGCCCTGCTCGCGGCTGGCGCCGGTGATGCCGTTCATGATCGCGGCCGCTTCGGCTACCTTGGCCACCACTTCGCGCATGGTCTGGCCGGCGTCGCCTACCAGCACATTGCCTTCGCCGACCTGCCGCACCGAGGTTTCGATGAGGGTCTTGATTTCCTTGGCTGCCGCGGCCGAGCGCTGCGCCAGGCTGCGCACCTCGCCGGCGACGACGGCGAAGCCGCGACCCTGCTCGCCGGCACGGGCCGCCTCGACCGCCGCGTTCAGCGCCAGGATATTGGTCTGGAAGGCAATGCCGTCGATCAGGCCGATGATGTCCACGATGCGGGTGGCCGAGGCGCTGATGTGGCCCATGGTGTCGCCCACCCGGCCCACGGCATCGCCGCCGCGTCCGGCGACGTTCGAAGCCGCCACGACCAGGCCGTCGGCGCGCACCGCGCTGTCGGTGTTGTGGCCGGCCGCCGCGGCGATCTGCGCCAGGCTGCTCGCGGTCTGCTCGAGGCTGGCCGCCTGGGCTTCGGTACGGCTGGCCAGGTCGCCGTTGCCGGCCGCGATCTCGCGGGTCGCATGCTCGATCGAGCCCACGTTGCGGCGCACGTCGCCGACGATCGCCTTCAGGTTGACGTTCAGCTGGCGCAGCGCCAGCTGCAGGCGGCCGATCTCGTCGTTGCGTCCCGGCTCGCATGGATGCGACAGGTCGCCGCCGGCCAGCGCATACACGGCGGCAGTGGCCTCGCGCAGGGGACGGGCAATGGTGCGGTGCAGTTCGGCCCAGGCCGCCAGCGTCGCCGCCACGCCTGCGCCTGCCAGCAATTTCCACAGCAAGCCGTCCGCCGCCAGCCCAAGGCCGGCCATCAACACCGCCTGGCCGCCCATCATGATGCCGAGGCGGCGCGACAGCGGCAGCGAACGCAGCGCACCGAGGCGGGCGCGCCAGCCGAGGCGGCGTGCGGCGCCACGGTGGATCGTCAGTCCCTTCGCCTCGCCGGCGCGGAATTTGCGATACAGTTCGCTGGCCGCCGCCACCTGCGCGCGGCTCGGCGCGGTACGCACCGACATGTAGCCGGTGACGCGTCCGCCCTCCTTGACCGGCACCACGTTGGCGACCACCCAGTAGAAGTCGCCGTTCTTGCGACGGTTCTTGACCAGGCCGGTCCAGGGCTCGCCCGCCTGCAGTGTGCGCCACATGTCGGCAAAGGCTTCGGGCGGCATGTCCGGATGGCGGACGATGTTGTGCGCCTTTCCGAGCAATTCGTGCTCGTCGAAGCCGCTGACTTCGACGAAGCTGGGGTTGATGTAGGTGATGCGGCCCTTGGTGTCCGTCTTCGAGACGATGGACTGGCCTTCCTGTAACAGGTATTCGATGCCGGTAACCGGCAGGTTGGTTCGCACGATGACTCCTAGTTGCCCATGGGCAATAAAATCCAGCGCACGATTCTAACAAGCGAATCGTCAGAATTTTTGACTTGGATCAAATTTAACCGTGACCACGTGGCGCGGAGCCAGCAAAAACCTTGATTTACGTCAAACGTTGCCATTGGTGTAAGCTTTTGGGATGGACAACATGACACACTCGCTCGTCGGCCTGGCCCTGGGGGAACTGGTCGAGCGCGCCCTGCCCGCGGCAAGCGATCCGGCCCGGGGCCGCACCCGCCGCCGCGCCCTCTTGCTCACCGGCCTGCTGGCCAGTAACTTCCCCGACCTCGACCTGGTGCTCACGCCGCTGCTGCCGGCGCCGCTGGGCTACCTGATCCACCACCGCGGGCACACGCATACCCTGCTGTACGCACTGCCGCAGGTAGTCCTGCTGCTGGCCCTGACTTGCTTGCTGTGGCCGGCAGCGCGCCGGCTGCTGCAGGAAGATCGCCGCGCCCGCCACGCCGTCGTCGCCACCGCCCTGCTGGGCATGGTGCTGCACCTGTCCTTCGACGGCCTGAACGTGTATGGGGTCCACCCCTTCCACCCCTTCGATTCGCGCTGGCTGTACGGCGACCTCGTCTTCATTGTCGAGCCGGTGTTCTGGACCGCACTCGGCTTTGCACTGGCCCTGCTGTCGCGGCGCACCGGCTTGCGCTGGCTGGGGCTGGGCTTCTTCGCCGGCATGCCGGTGCTGTTTACCTGGATGGGCTTCCTGCAATGGGGCTCGCTCGCCGGGCTGGGCGCGGTAGCGCTGCTGGTCGCCGGCGTCAATCTCAAGATGGGGGCGCGTGCCGGACTGGTGGCGGCCCTGCTTGCCTGCGTGGGCTTCGTCGGCATCCAGGCGGTGGGCGGTCAGCTTGCGCGCACCGAGATCCGCAGCGCGCTCCAGAAGGTAGCGCCGGGCAGCCGCGTACTCGACATCGCGCTGTCGTCCTTCCCGGCCAATCCCTTGTGCTGGTCTTTCGCCACCGTGTCCGACAAGCCGGCCGCCGGCAGCTATGGGGTGCGGGTCGGCGTGCTCAGCCTGGCGCCCGGCCTGAGCCCGGTCTGGGCATGCCCGGAACGCTTCGGCGGTGTGCCCGACAGTGCAAGCGAAGCCGCCGGCTGGCCGGTGCTGCGCGACGCACAGGGCCGGGGAGCCGAAGCGGCGGCCCGGGCCGTGCCTGCGGCGACAGCGGCACTGGCCTGGAAATTCAGCGAGACCGGCAGCCTGCAGGACTTCCGCGCGCTGCAGCGGACCAATTGCCACTTCGACGCCTGGCTGCGCTTCGCCCGCGTGCCCTCGCTGGCCGGGGGCAATGCCACCGATGTCCGCTTCGGCGCTCCCGACCAGCCCAATTTCTCGACCTTGCCGTATGCAGCCCGCGCGGCCGACCCCTGCCCGTCGCCGCTGGCGGCATGGGGCTATCCGCGGGGAGATCTGCTCGGCTGGAAAGGGCAGCAAGCGCGCTAGTGTGCGCGCCGCGGCGGCGCTCGCAACTGCCCGCCCGCCCGCACCCTCCCCTGCCGGCTGGCCTGGGCAATGACGCGCCCGAAGAAGTCCACCAGGCCGGGTGCGTGCAGGTCGAAGCAGAAGCCGTCGCGCACCTGCCACACGCGCTCGCGCAGCGCGGCCATGGCGGCGCGGTCGTGCAGCTGGCGCGCCAGGTCCTCGATGCTGTCGAAGAACACCCCGATCCCGAGGCGCCGGGCCAGCGCCTGGGCCGCCACGATGGCGGCGCCGTTGTCGAACTGGATCATCGGCAGCCCGGCCGCCGCCAGGGTCGCGGCACGCGCCGGAATGTTCAGGTCGTCCCAGTCGGCGCGCCGGATGTCGCCGCCGTTCTGGCTGCGAAACACGTGCAGCCAGCCGGCGTCGTATTGCGAAAATTCGCGCACCCATCCGTCCGGGTCGACGTTCCGGTGCAGGTGCAGGTGTTCCGGCGCCAGCGCCTGTGCCGTCCTTATCCACTCGCGCCACTGGCCCTGCGTGAAGTCCCCATAGAAATGCAGGTGGATGCCGTGGCGCGCCAGCTCGGCCACCGTGGGCGGATGCAGCCCGATCGGCCGCCCCGGCACCACGGTGTGCACCTGGCCGCCCGCGCCCGCCGCGGATAGCAGGGGCGAGCGCTCCTGCAGGAACCAGGCGCGGCGCGGCAGGTCGCCGTCGAGCACATGTTCAGGACGAGGTGCGGGGCGCGCGGCGGGCAGCCTGGGCACGGCGGTGGCGAACCAGTCGCGCATTTCGGGGCTGCTGTAGATGCAGCCGTCGGCCAGCCGCACCAGGTCGGCCAGCAGCGGCCAGGTGCCCTTCTCGATGCAGATGAAGGGGCCTTCCTTGAAATGCCAGACAAAGGGAATGTCCGGCGTGTGCATCAGCACCTCGTGGGCAAAGGGCACCGCCTGCCAGTTGAGCTGGGCGTAGACGAGGTCGGGTTCGATGCGCGCCAGCGCCTCGCGCCAGCCGTGGCGCGGCAGCTCCTCGACCTGGCCGAAAGGCAGCGGCCCGACCGTGTTGAACCAGCTCGGTGTCGGCGTCCACAATCCGTACAGCCGGTGTCCCAGGGCTTCCAGGGCCAGCACGCGGTCGGCGTTGTAGGCCAGCTCGCCGGCCAGCACGATCTTCAAGCCCGTGCGTGCGTCCGACGGCCGGGCGGCGCGCACCTGTGCATACAGCCGCTCCTCGTCGATGGGGTTGCCGGTGCTGGTATGGAAGCGCAGCGGTCCGGCTACCCGGTAGTGCTGGCGGAAAGGGTTGATGCCCCCGAGCGGCTCGCGCATGCGCTTGTGGCGCTGGCCCGGATGGTCGACCCACTCGCAGCTGATCGCCCCGGTCGGCACAAAAGGCCCCTGGGCGCGCAGCGCGGTCCAGAACAGGCGGTCGAGGTCGTCGCTCTCGAGCTCGGCGCGCTCGCGCCAGCGCAGCGCGGTGCGGCGATGCAGGCATTGCACGGGTTGCAGGCACTCCCCCGGGACGATGCCGTCGGCGCTGCGGTTGTAGTGGTGGCGCACGCCGGCATAGGCCAGCACCGCGCCGGGCGCGCGCTCGAGGCAGGCCACCAGCTGCGCCAGGTGCCCGGCATACCAGACGTCGTCGCTCGGCAGGTAGGCCAGCAGTTCGCCGCGCGCGGCGTCGAGGCCGGCGTTGATGGCGCGGCCCAGTCCGCCATTGCTGTCGAAGCGCAGGTAGCGCACCCGGGCGTCGGCCAGCCAGGGCGCCAGGGCGCTGGCGGTGTCGTCGCAGGAGCCGTCGTCGACGATGACGAGCTCCCAGTCGGAATAGGTCTGTGCCCACAGGCTGTCGAGGGCGCGGCCGATGAAGGCCGCCTGCTCGAAGGTGGGCATGAGTACGCTCACGCGCGGGGAATCGGGGACGGACGGCTGGCTGCTCATGACGATGGCTGGTTGTGGGAGCCTGCCCAGATTAGAAGGCGGCGCCCGGCCGCGTTTGCGGCAGGTCAGCAGTGCGCCGGAGGCGTCGCGGCGTCGCGGACGCAAGCACCGGGCCCGCTGCAAGGCTATACTCGCGGCATGGATCCCGACCAGCCCCTCCCCGATACCGCCTGCTACTGCTCGGCGCTGCGCCAGGCCTCGCGCTACGTCACCTCGTTCTACGACCAGATGCTGTCCGGATCGGGCCTGCGCGTGACCCAGTTCGCGATCCTGTCCCGGCTCAGGCCGCGCCCGGCCAGCGTGACCCAGCTGGCACAGAGCATGGTGATGGACCGCACCACGCTGGCGCGCAACCTGCAGCCCCTGGTGCGCGAACAGCTGGTAGAGGTGCGTCCCGGCGAGCAGGACCGGCGCGAGCGCGTCATCGAGCTGACCGCGCTCGGGCGCGACAAGGTCGAGGCCATCCTTCCCGCCTGGCGCCGCGCCCAGGCCCGCTTCGACGCGCAGTTCGGCGCGGACCGCGGCGCCCAGCTGCTCGCGACCATGCGCGCCGTGGTCGACAGCGGCCTGCACGAATCCGGCGAATCGGCCCCGGCCGAACCGGACTGAACGGCATGGCGGACGCGGCACTTGCCATTTTTTCAGTAAAATCGTCAGTTTCCCCACCGCTCGAAGCGCCGTGCCCCCTACCGAACCCATGCTAGCCTTCCTGTCGAACGGCGGCGCCCTAGGTGCCCGGATCCACGCGCACGACTGGCACGCGCACCCGCTCGGACCGATTACCGCCTGGCCGGCGGCCCTGCGCACCACCCTCGGCATCGTGCTGGGTTCGTCGTTCCCGACCTTCCTCGCCTGGGGTCCGCGGCTGGAGCTGTTCTACAACGATGCCTACCTGCCCCTGCTCGGCAACAAGTCCGCCGACGCGCTCGGCCGGCCGCTGCCCGAGGTCTGGGACGAGGTGTGGGATGCGATCGGCCCGTATGCCAACCGGGTGCTGGCCGGCGAGTCCTTCTTCTTCGAGAACTATGCCACCATGCTGGAGCGCCATGGCTACCGCGAGCAGGCCTGGTTCACCTTTTCCTACAGCCCGGTGCGCGACGACCAGGGCCTCGTGTGCGGCTTGCTGTGCACGGTCATCGAAGTCAGCGACAAGGTGCGCGCGCTGGCCCGGCACAAGCAAGCGGAAGAGCACCTCGCCCTGTCGCTCGAAGCCTCGGGCAACATCGGCACCTGGTCCTACGACCTCAACACCGCCGCCACGTATGTGGACGAGCGCTTCGCGCGCCTGTTCCAGGTCGACGCCGCGCTCGCCCGCGAGGGCACCGAGCTGGTGCGCTTTACCGACATGATCCACCCAGAGGACCGCCCGGCCGTGCTGGCCGCGATCGACCGCGCCATCCTGACCGAGAGCCTGTACGACATCGAATACCGGATCCCGCAGCGCTCCGGCCAGGACGTGTGGGTCAACGCGCGCGGCAAGGTGTTCGCCGATCCGGACACCGGGCGCCGCCGCTTCGCCGGCATCGCCGTCGACATCACCGAACGCAAGCACGCCGAGCAGGCGCGCATCGAGAGCGAGCGCGCGGCGCTGGCCGCGTCGCGGCGCGCCGACGAAAGCGCGCGCCGTCTCGACGTGCTGCTCGACGCCGCGCCGGTCGGCATCGTCTACGCCGACGCCGCGGGCCAGCTGCTGGTGGCGAATGCCACCAACCGCCAGATCTGGGGGGCGCATCCAATGCCGGGCGAGGTCGGCGAGTACGCCGAATGGAAAGGCTGGTGGCCGGATGGTTCGGCACAGGCCGGACAACGCGTGCAGGCGCACGAATGGCCGATCGCGCGCGCGCTGCAGGGCGAGGTCCACGCCGCCGGGGTATTCGAGATCGAACCCTTCGGCGAGCCCGGCACGCGCCGCACGATCCTGGTGCGGGCCGCGGCGATCCACGACCGCGAGGGCGCGATGGTGGGCGCGGTGGCCGCCAACATGGACATCACCGCCCAGGTCGAGGCGGAGCGGGCGATGATGGAAAGCGAGGCCAAGTTCCGCCTGATCGCCGACGCCATCCCGCAACTGGCCTGGTCGGCCGACGCGGGCGGCACCAACGATTACCTGAACGCGCGCTGGAGCGCGTTCACCGGCCTGCCGGTCGAGCGCATCGGCGGCAACGGCTGGGACGAGGTGGTCCACCCGGACGACCTGGCGGCCCTGCTCGCGGCCTGGCGCAACAGCCTGGCCCTGGCGGCGCCCTACGAGATCGAGCACCGCCTGCTCCACCATTCCGGCGAGTACCGCTGGATGCTCAACCGCGCCCTGCCCCTGCTCGACCAGCACGGCAAGGCCACGCGCTGGATGGGCACCCTGACCGACATCCACGACAAGAAGGCCGGCGAGGAAGAGCTGCGCGCGCAGGCGCGCCGCAAGGACGAGTTCCTGGCCATGCTGGCGCACGAGCTGCGCAACCCGCTGGCGCCGATCAGCAACGCCGCCCAGCTGCTCTCGATGACCACGCTCGACCCGCAGCGGGTGCGCCAGTCGAGCGAAGTGATCATCCGCCAGGTGCGCCACATGACCTCGCTGGTGGACGACCTGCTCGACGTCTCGCGCGTGACGCGCGGCCTGGTGGAACTGGAGCGCGAGCGGGTCGACGTCAAGGCGGTCGTCGCCAGCGCGGTCGAGCAGGCCAGGCCGCTGATCGAAGCGCGCGGCCACGCCTTCGACCAGCACATGACGTCGCGGCGCTGCTGGGTGTTCGGCGACCGCATCCGGCTGGTGCAGGTGATCGTCAACCTGCTGGGCAACGCCGCCAAGTACACCGCCCAGGGCGGCACCATCGCGCTGTCGGTCGAGACCGATGCGGCGAGCGTGACGATCGCGGTGCGCGACAACGGCATCGGCATCGACCGCGCCATCCTGCCGCACGTGTTCGACCTGTTCACCCAGGCCGAGCGCACCCCCGACCGTTCCCAGGGCGGGCTCGGGCTGGGCCTGGCGCTGGTGCGCAGCCTGGTGCAGCTGCACGGCGGCCAGGTCGCCGCCCACAGCGACGGCCTGGGCAAGGGCAGCAGCTTCACGGTGACGCTGCCGGTGTCCGACGGCGAGCCGGGTGCGGCGCCGGGCGAAGGGCAAGCGGCGGCGCCGGCCCGCTCGGGCGCCGGCCGGCGCATCCTGGTGGTCGACGACAACGTCGATGCGGCCCTGTCGCTGGCCGACGTCCTGCGCTCGCTCGGTCACCTGGTGGACACCGCGCACGATTCGCAGGACGCGCTGGCGCAGGCGGAGCGGGAATGGCCGGATGTCTTCATCCTCGACATCGGCCTGCCCGACATCGACGGCTACGCGCTGGCGCGCCGCCTGCGCGACAGCGAGCGTGGGCGGGCCGCGACCCTGCTCGCCCTGACCGGCTACGGCCAGGCCCACGACCGGGTGCTGGCCAAGACGGCCGGTTTCGACCATCACTTCGTCAAGCCGGTGGACCTGGCGCCGCTGGTGCAGATCATCGAACGCGCGCCGCGCTCGGGATTAAGGCAGGCTTAACCGGGGGCGCCCCATGCAATGCGCATTGCCCGGGGAACGGGCGGGGAACTATGCTGGCGCTGTCGCCGGCTGGTCCGGCCATTCACGAAGGACACCCATGCCGCCCCGCCGCGCCACCGCCGCCCTGTCCCTGTCCGCGCTGTTCGCCTCGCTGCCGCTGCACGCGGCCGCGGCCCCGTCCTGCACCCCGCTGGAAGCCATACCGGCGGCGGTGGCGGACGCGCCCTTCCTGGTGCTCGGCGACGTGCACGGCACCCGCGAGGTGCCGGCCTTCGTCGCCGCCTACCTGTGCGCCGGCGCGAAACAGCAGCGCAGCACCACGCTGGCCATCGAACTGCCGTCGAGCGCACAGGACGCGCTCGACGCCTTCCTGGCCAGCCAGGGCAGTCCGCAGGACGTCGAACGGCTGCTGGGAGGCGGCCTGTGGCGCAGTCCGCGCCAGGATGGCAGGACCAGCATCGACATGCTGCGCCTGATCCAGCAGGTGCGCACGCTGCGTGCGGAAGGTGCCGACATCCGCATCGCCGCGATCGATACCGTGGCCGCGACGCCGCAACGCAGCGCCGCGATGGCCGAGCGCCTGCGCGCCGAACTGCGCCTGGGGACGGGCCGCCAGCTGGTGGCGCTGGTGGGCGCGCCGCATGCGATCCGCAGCAAGGGCAAGCGCTTCAATCCAGATTACGAGTCGGCGATCTACCTGCTGGCCGACCGGCGTCCGCTCTCGCTCACGGTCGGCACGGCGGGCGGCACGGCCTGGGTGTGCCGCGGCGCCACGCCCGACACCTGCGGCGCGACCGCCTGGGACATCAACCGCGTCGACCCGGCCCCAGCCGGCCCGTTCTCGCTGGTGCCGCCGTCGCCGCAGTACGACGGCGTGTTCTACGTGGGGGCGACGAGCGCATCGCCGCCGGCCGTTCAATGAGGGAAAGGGCTTGCCGTGTCGAAGCGCTTGCCGTCGGGCGCCCGCGGCAGGCCCGCGTCCTGCAGGCGCTTGACCGACGCCAGCGCCGCGGCCGCGCCTGAAGCGGTGAGCGCATCCGTCACCAGCTTGCGTTCAGCCGGCGCCAGCGCGGCCACGCTCGCGGCATACTGCGGCGCTTGCGCTTGTCCGCTCTCCTTGAAGGCCGTGGCGACGGCGCGGTAATAGTCTGCCGGGCGGCCTTGCGCCACCAGGATGACGTCGGCCTGCGCAGCGACGCCCGGCTGGAGCGTGCGGCGCGCCGAACGGTTCTGGTACTTCAGCTTGTCGAAGCTGGCGTAGCGGGCGCTGCCCGGCACCTCCAGGCGATAGTGGCCGGCCGCGTCGGTCAGGGCGGCCTTGAGCAGCTTGCCGTCCTTGTCCTCGATGTTGACCGTGACGGCGGGAATGCCCATCCCGCGCGCGCCGCCATCGACGACCCGGCCATGGATGATCTCGGCCGCAAGCGGCTGGCCGGCAAAAGCGATCGCGACAAGGGCGATCACGGACGATCGTTTCATGCTGCGCATTCCATCCTCCCGGGGCAAGCTGCTTGGCCGTCGATGCTGACCGAGAGTAAAGCATACTCTGCCGGCCGCGCCTAGCCCTGGCTGCCGGCCAGGGGCTGCGTGGCTTGGATGCTGAGGACTCAGCCATAACGCGCGGAAACGAATATTTCGTCCGTTACGGTTTGGAACAATTTCGAATCGTGCATACCTGCAGCCGGGATTACGATTTATTCATGAACTTCAGCTTTTCTACCCCAACCAGCGGCGCGTGCCTGGTGAAGCTCTGGGCCAGCGGACGCTACGGCTTTTCGCTGCCGAAGAAGGTCGAGATCACCGGCCAGGACGGCGTGACCTCGACCTATCTGTACCACAGCCGAAAAGTCGGGCTGACGTCCGAACTCACCAACCGCACGCTTGTCAGAATCGCGATTGCCCAGTACCTGGAAGGCGCCGCGGGCGAGGTCCACCAGATCGACGATACGGTGGCGCCCTTCCCCGGCACCCTGACGCAGATCCGGCCCTTCGCCCCGCCGCCGCCGCCGCCGCGCGTGCGGCCATCGCGGGTGATGCCGCGCGCGGGCTCCGTCGCCAAGGAGGCGGCATGAATTCAACACGGAAGACGAGGTAGACGCATGCGTATCACCTTCACTCCCGGCCAGGTCGCCATGCTCATCGGCAGGGCCGAACGCCAGCTCGAACAGATCGTCGCCGACTCGATCCGCGAGGCCGGCGGCGGACGCAACATCGCGCGCGGCGCGCAGCACATCCTGCACGAGACGGTGGTCACCCTGATCCGCCTGTACCGCGAACAGGTGCCGGGCGGCGCGCCGGTCGCGACCCGCATCGCACGTGCCTACGCCAAGGGAGCCGACGCCCACACCGGGGTGCCGACCCTGGCCTGCGTGCGGACCATGCTCTCGATCATGCGCGACGCCGGCGCGCTGCTGGCGGACCCGTCGCAGCCCCAGCTCGATGCGCCGCAATTGGATGCGCCGCAGCTGGACGCGCCGCAGCATCGGCCGGCGGCCGTGAGGCTCGGACCGGCCTAGGCTGCCTGCCCGGCCGTGCCGGCCTGGCGCGCACGGGTACTGCCGCCCACCCCTACCGCGGTGGCGATCGCCAGCGCCTGGAACAGCGCCACGCCCGCGAATACCCAGCCAGGACGGCCCGCATCCATCACCAGCCCGAACAGCAGCGGGCCGATCGCCAGGCCGCTGTCCAGGCCCGAATACACGACGCCGTAGACCCGCCCGGTTGCCCCTTGCGGCGCGGCGGCGCGGATCATCAGGTCGCGCGAAGGGCCGGCCACGCCCGAGCACAGGCCGATCAGGCCCATCAGCGGCAAGGCCATCCAGGACGGGCCGGCGCCCGCCGCCAGCACCAGGGCCAGCAGCGCCGCGACCGCGAAGGCCGCCGCCACGGTCCGGTCGTGCTGCTTCGCATGCGCGCCCAGGAAGCCGCCCGCCACCATGCCCAGCGCAGAGGCCAGCATGTAGGCGGTGTAGGAACTGGTGGCGAGCGCATGCGAAATGCCGTACAGCGATTCCAGGCTGATCGTCGCGAAGCTCTGGATGCCGCCCAGCGCCACCGCCGTCAGCAGGAAGAAGCCAAAGCACAGCCAGACGGCGCGCAGCTTGAGGAAACCCAGCGTGCCGCCCTGGGCAGTTGCGGCCGCGCGCTTGATCGGATCCGGATACAGGACAGCGCGATTCAGCACCAGCAAGGCCAGCACCGCCATCGGCAGCAGCGCCGCCCACAGCAGCGCGGCGCGCCAGCCCTGGCCGGCCGCGATCGAGGTCAGGAAGATCGGCGACGCGGCCCAGCCGATATTGCCGCTGATGCCGTGCACCGAAAAACCGTGCGCCAGGCGCTCGCGCGAGACGCGCTGGTTCAGCAGCGTGTAGTCGGCCGGGTGGAAGATCGCATTGCCGATGCCGGCCAGCAGCGCGCCCGCCACCAGGCCGGCATAGCTGTCCACGCGCGCGAGCACCAGCGCCGACACGCCCAGCATCGACATGCCGAAGAACAGCACGGCGCGCGCGCCGACGCGGTCGACCACGAAGCCGGCCATGGCCTGCCCCACGCCCGAGACCACGAAGAACACCGTCATCAGGAGACCCAGCTCGGTGTAGCTGAGGCCGAAGGCGGGCTTGAGCCAGGGGATCAGGGCCGCCAGGATCAGGTGGTAGAAGTGCGAGGTGCCGTGCGCCAGGCCGACCAGGCCGATCACGCGGGCATCCTGCTTCAAGCTGTTCTCGTTGTTCATCGCATCCCTCTTGCCGAAAAAGCCAGTGTAAGCACATTTCCGGCGTCCGATTTAAGATAGCCTGTCAAGATTTGTCGAGAACCTGCCATGACGCTTGCGAGAACCGCACTTCCCCCGACCCCGGGACCGGGCCCGACCAGAGAGCATCCGGTCAGCCTGGTTGCGCGCGACCTGCCCGCCGACGTCTCGGTGGGGGCCCACAGCCACGAGTGGGGGCAGCTGACCTATGCGCACAACGGCCTGATGCGGGTGAGCGCCGAAAACAGCAGCTGGATCGTGCCGCCGCAGCGCGCGATCTGGATCGCGCCGCACGTCGTCCACGCGGTCACGATGATGGAGGCGGCCCGCCTCAGTCCCTTGCGCATCCACGCCTCGCGCGACCCGTTCCGCGGCGAGACCTGCCGCGTGGTGGAAGTGAGCGGCCTGCTGCGCGAACTGATCGCCGCTCTCGAGACGGGCGAGCAGCCGCGCGACCCCGGGCGCGCCGCCCTGATCGGCGAACTGATCCTGGACGAGCTGGCGCGCGCGCCCTCGCGCCCGATCCGCGTGCCGCTGCCGCGCGACAAGCGCTTGCAGAGCCTGTGCGAAGCCCTGCTCGCGGCGCCCGGCGACACCCAGACCCTGGCCGGCTGGGCGCACGCGGCCGGGGCCTCGGAACGCACGCTGGCGCGCCTGTTCGAACGCGAGCTTGGAATGAGCTTCGGCCAGTGGCGCCAGCAGGTGCGCCTGGCCCACGGCGTTTCCCTGATCGCGCGCGGCATGCCGCTGTGGCAGGTGGCGCAGCAGCTCGGCTACGCCAGCCAGTCGGCCTTCAGCGCCATGTTCCGGAAGACTTTCGGCAGCACGCCGTCGAGCTTCTTCGCGGACGACCGCCGCCCTAGAAGCTGATCACGAAGCGCGCCCCGGCGCCCACAGGCCGCGCATAGCGCACGGTGCCGCCGTTCTCGTGCACCAGGTGGCGCACCATCGCCAGCCCAATGCCGCCGCCCTGCTTCTTGGTCGTGAAGAAGGGCGTGAAGATGTGGTTGACGAGTTCGAGCGGCACGCCGGGGCCGTCGTCGGCCACCTCGATGCGCAGGCGGCCGCCGCGCACCAGGCGCGCGCTGACGCGTGCCCCTGCCTTGTCGACGCCGGCGCTGGCTTCGAAGGCGTTCTTGAGCAGGTTGATCAGGGCCTGTTCCAGTTGCCCCGGATCGGCCACCAGCTCGAGCGTGGCCGGCTCCACCGAGAACTGGACCTGGCCGCCGCGCGCGCGCCAGGCCGGGGCGACCAGTGCGCGCACCCGCTCGAACAGGGCGGCAACGTGGATGCGTTCCGGCCGCGCCGCCGGCACGTTCGACAGGCTGCGGTAGCTGGCCACGAAGTCGGCCAGGCTGTCGGCGCGCCGGCTGATGGCGTCGAGCGCGGTGACCAGGTCGTGGGCGACATCCTGCGGCAGCGCCGCGCGCACCTCGTCCAGCATGTCGCGCGCGGTGCGCGACAGCGAGGCCACCGGGGTCAGCGAATTCATGATCTCGTGGGTCAGCACGTGCACCAGCTGGCGCCAGGCGTTCAGGGCCTCGGCTTCCAGTTCGCTCTCGACCGGCACCAGGGCGGCCAGGCGCTGGCTTCTTCCCTGCAGCACCAGTTCGGACACCGCCAGCAGCGCGCGCTCGACGCCGCGCTCGGTATCGAACTGGATCATGGTGCGGCGTTCGCCGGGCTGGCCGGCCAGCTGGCGGTAGAGCGCGGCGGGTTCGACGGCGCGGCCCGGCGCGACCAGCTTGCGCGCATTGCCGTTCAGGGGCTTTACCAGCGTGGCCGCCGCTTCCTCGCCCGCGCCCTCGATGCGAAACAGCGCGATCGGCGCGTGCTCCAGGCTGGTCTCCAGCGCCAGCGCATTGTTGACCAGGTGCTGCTGTTCGATGGTCAGGACGGCCTTCGGTTCGGGCGGCTTGGGATGGCGCAGCATGGCCAGCCGCTCCAGGCAGCCCCACAGCGTCCAGAGCAGCGGCAACGCCGCCAGGGCGCACAGCACCACCAGGCGCGGCGAATCGTCGACCATGCCGGCGCCGAAGGCCAGCACGGCGACGCCCGCCACCGACAAGAGGACGCTGGCCTTGAGCCGTGGCTCAGATGCCATGCTTGCCCAGCTTGCGGTACAGCGCGGCGCGGCTCAGGCCCAGCATGCGCGCCGCCAGGCTGATGTTGCCCTTGGCCTTGTCGAGGGCGGCGGCGATGGTGTCGCGTTCCAGCGTGCCGAGCCGGAAGTCCTCGGTCTGCGCCGGCGTCTCCACGGCCGGCGCCGCGGCTGGAGGCGCGACCGGCGCCGCCAATCCGAAATCCTCGAAGCGGTATTCCGGCTGCGCCGCCAGGATCGCCGCGCGCTCGCAGGCGTGGCGCAGCGCGCGCACGTTGCCGGGCCAGGGCCAGGCGCACAGGGCGTCCAGCGCGTGCGGGGCCAGCTCGCGCACCGGGCGCCCGTACTGGCCTTCGTACAGCGACAGGTAGTGGTGCAGCAGCTGGAGGATGTCGTTGCGCCGCTCGCGCAGCGGCGGCACGCGCAGCACGATGGTGTTCAGGCGGAACAACAGGTCGGGCCGGAATACCGAGGTGTCGAACAGGCGCGCTTCTTCCAGGTTGGTGGCGCTGACGATGCGCACGTCGATCGGCTCGGCCCGGTCCGCACCCAGGGGCGTGACTTCGCGCCGCTCCAGCGCGGTCAGCAGCTTGGCCTGGGCGCCGAGCGGCATGTTGCCGATCTCGTCGAGGAACAGGGTGCCGGCGCGCGCCGCCTGGAAACGCCCGGCGCGGTCGGACCTGGCGTCGGTGAAGGACCCCTTGCGGTGACCGAACAGTTCGCTCTCGAAAGTCGCTTCCGGCAACGCGCCCATGTCCACGGCCAGGAAGGTTTCCCCGGCGCGCTTCGAGGCCGCATGGATGGCGCGCGCCACCAGCTCCTTGCCGACGCCGTTCTCGCCCAGCACCATCACGTTGGCCTCGGTCGGGGCGACCGCGGCGATCATCGCGCGCAGCTCGCGCATCGGGCCTGAGTCGCCCATCAGCGGCGAGGCGCCCGCCTGGCCCGGAGTCGCGTCGAGCGGCGCCGTGGCGGCGTGGCGCGCCAGGGCGCCGTCGACCGCCGCCACCAGGCGCGCATTGTCCCAGGGCTTGGTGATGAAATCGCTAGCGCCGCGCTTGAGCGCCTCGACCGCCAGCGGAATGTCGGCATAGGCCGTCAGCGCGATCACGCCGGGCGGGCGCGGCAGCGCGCGCAGGCGGTCCAGCACCGCCAGCCCTTCGGCGCCATCGATGCGGCCGGGGGTGAAGTTCAGGTCGAGCAGCACGAGCTCGGGTACGCCTCCTGCCAGCACCGCGTCGAGCCCGCGCGGATCGCCCAGTGTCGCGACCTTGCCGTGACGCCGGCGCAGCAGCATCTGCGCGGCACAGGCGACGTCCTCGTCGTCGTCGAGGATCAGGATGGAGGCGGTCGATGGGGACATGCGTTCGTGCGCGGGTAATGACAGAATCGCATTCTAGCAGCGGCAATCCGCGCTGTGGACAGCCCGCCGGACACCTGTCCGCCTGCGAACATGCATACCTGTCCGAATCCGGACACATTTGTTCGAATCGCCATCCGCAAGCGCCAAAACCGGGGTGGCACGGAAGTTGCGAAGACTCGGGCATTTCAACCCGCAGTCTCGAACACCCGACTACTATGGACCGACTCCCTCCCCAAGCCCAGGCCCAGGCCGTCACCGGCGCCGCCATGGACGTGGTGATGCCCAAACGCCGCGCCAAGCTGTATGTGCGCGCCGGCGTGACCCTCGCCCTGCTCGCCGCCTTCGGCGCCGGCGCCTGGCACACCATGCCGCACGGCCTGCAGGTAGACAGCGCCGACGTGCGCCTGGCCAGCGCCGCCACCGGCATCTTCCGCGACGACATCGTGGTGCGCGCCACCGCGCAGCCGCTCAATTCGATCATGCTCGACTCGGTCGAATCCGGCCGCGTCGAGGAAGTGCTGGTGGAGGACGGCCAGGCGGTCGACAAAGGCCAGCTGCTGTTCCGCCTGTCCAACCCGCTGCGCAACCTGGCGCTGCTGGAGCGCCAGGCCGAACAGGCGCAGCAGATCTCGAACCTGGCCAACCTGCGCGTGGCCCAGGAAACCAGCCGCAGCGAACACCGCCGCCGCCTGTCGGATGCCGAATTCGCGGTGCAGCAGGCCGAGAAGCAGCATGCGCGCAACAGCCGGCTGGCCCAGCAGGGCTTCATCTCGGCGGTGGCGCTGGAAGAATCAAGCGACCGTCTGGCCCAGCAGCGCCGCACCCTGGACAACGAACAGCGCCGCTTCGAGCTGGAGGAGCGCGTACGCCAGCGCGGCCTGCAACAGATGGAAACGGCGATCGACGGCTTCGCCTCCGGCCTGCAGCTGGTCAGCGCCACCGTCGACGCCTTGGCCGTGCGTGCGCCGGCGGCCGGCATGCTGACCGACTTCCGCCTGCAGGTCGGCCAGACCGTGCAGCCCAACCAGAACATCGGCCGCATCGACGACCCCAAGCGCTTCAAGCTCTCGCTGCAGGTCGACGAGTTCTACCTGAGCCGGGTGACGCGCGGCCTGGCGGGCAGCGTGACCCAGGACGGCAAGGCTTACCCGCTGAAGGTGAGCGCGGTGTTCCCGCAAATCCGCGACGGCCGCTTTACCGCCGAGATGGTGTTCACGGGAGAGCAGCCGGCCGTGATCAGCCCGGGCCAGAGCCTGGACGCCCAGCTGACCCTGGGCCAGCCGGCCCAGGCCCTGTTGCTGCCGACGGGTGCGTTTGTCAACGATACCGGCGGCGCCTGGGTCTTCGTGGTCGACCAGGCCAGCGGGCGCGCCGAGAAGCGCGCCGTGCGCCTGGGCCGCCGCAACAACAGCCACGTCGAGGTCCTGTCCGGCCTGAAGGCGGGCGAGCAGGTCGTCATTTCCAGTTACGGGCCGTTCGGCAAGGCCGAGCAGCTGCAGATCAATCGATAAGCGAACAAACAATCAGAAAGGAAGCACCATGCTGAAACTCAGGGGCGTCTCCAAGATCCACCAGGCGGGCGAAGTGCAGACCCGCGCCCTCGACCGCATCGACCTCGACATCGCGGCCGGCGAATACGTCGCCATCACCGGGCCGTCCGGCTGCGGCAAGTCCACCCTGCTGAGCGTGCTCGGCCTGCTCGACGTGCCGAACGAAGGCGACTACTTCTTCGAAGGACAGAACGTGGCCGGCTGGAGCGAGGCGCGCCTGAACGCGCTGCGCCGCGGGCGGGTCGGCTTCATCTTCCAGAGCTTCAACCTGATCGAGGAGCTGAGCGTGTACGAGAACGTCGAGCTGGCGCTGGAATACACCGGCACCGCGGCCGCCGAGCGGCGCCGCCGCGTCGAGGCCATGCTGGAGCGCCTGGGGGTGGCGCACCGTGCCAGGCATCGCCCGTCCCAGCTCTCGGGCGGCCAGCAGCAGCGCGTGGCGATCGCGCGCGCCCTGGTGGCGGAGCCGGCCATGCTGCTCGCCGACGAACCGACCGGCAACCTGGACACGGCACATGGCGACGAAGTGATGCGCCTGCTGCGCAACATCAACGCCGAGGGCACGACCGTGGTCATGGTCACCCACTCGCCGGCGCACGCCGCCCAGGCCTCGCGCACCTTGCACCTGGTGGACGGCCGCGTGGTGGTCGACGCCCTGCAGGCAGCATGAGGAGCGATTGAGAATGAACCTGCGCGTCTTACGTGATTTCCGCATCGGCTGGCGCCTGCTGGTCAAGGAACCCGGCTACTCGGCCGTGGTGGTGCTGGGGCTGGCTGTCGGCTTCGCCGCCTGCTTCCTGCTGCTCGGCTACGTGGCCCATTCGCTGTCCTACGACCGCCACGTGCCGCAGCGGGAACAGGTCTACCGCCTCATGCAGAAATGGAATACCTCCAACTCCAGCGGCAACTGGAACGATTCCAGCAGCCTGCCGGCACGCGACGCCGTTGTCGCGAGCGGCGCACCGGTACTGGCCAGCGCCTTTATTGAACGCAGCATCGACGTGCGCTCGGTGGTGAACGGCCACAGCCAGGTGCAGACCATCAGCCTGACCGTGGTCGATCCCGATTTCCGCCAGATCTTCCAGCCGACCGTGCTGGCCGGCGACCTGGCCGTCACCCTTGCCCGGCCGGATACGCTGGCGCTGACGCGCGAGACCGCCACCAAGCTGTTCGGCAACATCGACGTGGTCGGCAAGACCGTGCAGGTGGGCGGACTACCCTACCGTATCACGGCCCTGCTGGAAGACCAGCCGGCCGCCACCACCCTGCCCTACGCGTCGCTGGCCGGCAGCCGCACCTCGATCTGGAAGGACGAGTACCGGCAGCTGGTTACCACCAACTGGGGCTCCTCGCACGGCGGCGTGTACGTCAAACTGCTGCCGGGAGCGGACCGGCAGACCGTGCTCGATTCGCTGCGGCGCGCCATGCTGTCTTCGAACTTCATCAAGCGCATGAGCCCCGAGCAGATAGCGTCCCTGAACGGCCGCGACCTGATCGATTTCCGCCTCGGGCCCCTGAGCGAAGCCTACCTCGACCCGCTGATCAAGGAATCCTCGCCCACGCATGGCGACCGGAAGACCATCTTCGGCCTGGGCGCGGTGGGAGCGCTGATCCTGGTGCTGGCCGCCACCAACTACGTCAACCTGGCCACCGTGCGCACCGTGCGCCGCCAGCGCGAGATCGCGGTGCGCAAGGTACTCGGCGCCGGTACGGGTACGGTGAGCCGCCACTTCCTGGCCGAATCGGTGCTGGTGTGCCTGATCGCCACTGCGATCGGACTGCTGCTGGCCTGGCTGCTGCTGCCGGTGTTCTCCGACCTGGTTCAGCGCAAGCTCGACCATATGTTCACCCCACTCTCGCTTGGCCTGAGCCTGCTGCTGGGCATGCTGGTGGGCCTGCTGGCCGGCGCCTATCCAGCCTGGTCGGCCATCAAGGTGCGCCCGACCGCGGCGCTGGCCGGACGCGGCAACAGCGAGACCGTGGGCGGCCTGCGCCTGCGCCGGGTCCTCACGGTGCTGCAGTTCGCCACCGCCATGGGCCTGACCAGCCTAACCTTGGCCGTAGCCTGGCAGACGCGCTATGCCAGCACGCTCGACCCCGGCTTCGACGCGGCGCCGCTGCTGCTCGTGGCCACCTCGGACGACATGCGCAACGCCAATGTGCGCGCCTTCCGCGACGCCCTGGCGCGCATCCCGGGCGTGACCGCTGTCGGGGCCAGCGAGTCGGCGGTGACCGTCAACTTCAACAGCACATCCCTGCAACGCGACGGCGGCAGCCCGATCGAGATCAATAACCGGCAGGTCAGCCCCGATTTCTTCGACGTGCACGGACTCAAGCCGGTTGCCGGAAGGCTGTACGATCCGGCGCGCGACAAGGTCGAGGACGAGGACAAGATCGTCATCAACGAGGCCGCCGTCCGCAAGTTCGGCTTCGCCAGCGCCCAGGATGCGGTCGGCAAGTTCATCATCAGTCCGATCGGCGCGGACAGGATGCAGGTCATCGGGGTTGCGCCCGACATCCGGCACCGCTCGGCGCGCGAGGAGATGCAGCCCACGGTCTACTTCCCGGGCGATCGCACCGGCGTGTTTACCGTACGAACCGGTCCGGACCAGCAGGCCGTGCAGCGCGCCATCGAGGAACTGTGGCCGCGCTACTTCCCGAACGACGTGCTGGAAGTGCAGCGCGTGTCGTCCATGTTCGCGCTCAGCTATGCGGACGACCTGCGCATGGCCAAGCTGCTGGCGGCATCGAGCGTGATCGCTACCGCGATCGCCGCGTTCGGCATCTATGTGCTGGCCGCCTACAGCGTGCAGCGCAAGGCGCGCGAGATCGTCCTGAGGAAGCTCTACGGCGCCGGCCACGCCGCCATCGGCCGCCTGGTGGCGCGCGAGTTCGTGGTGCTGATCGGGATCGGCGCCCTGTTCGGTCTGCCGATTGCCTTCGTGGCGGTGCAGCGCTACCTGGCCGGCTTCACCGAGCAGGCGCCGATCGGCGCCTGGACCCTGACCGCGGCCCTGGTGGTGGCGGCGCTGGTCGCGACCGGATCGACCGCCCGCCATGCGCTGGCGGCAATGCAGATCCGGCCGGCGCAGGCGCTGCGCGAGTAAGTCAGCGCTTCCCTGCGGGCTGCCCGGCAGCGGTCGCAGGGGATGCCACCTGGTCCGGCGCCAGGAAGCGGGTCGACGGCCGGCCATCGGCGTTGTGCTGCATGATGCGCACCGGCCGGCCTTGCGCGTCGAGCCACACCTGGCCGATCCCGGCGCCATTCCAGACGCGCTGGCCCTCCTGGCGCTGGTCGGGCAGGTGCGGCGTGAACACGAGATCGCGGCGCTGGGTGAACCAGTTCAGCGGCGAGCGCGGCGAGTACAGCCAGCGATTCAGGCGATCGAGCCAGTCGAGCAGGCGGCGCGGGAATTCGTTCTTGATGCCGCTGCTGGTGATCTGCCAGACATGCGGCACCCGGTCCGAGTCGCGCACCTCGACGTCGTAGGCGAACGAATAGTGCACGTCGCCCGACAGGACCACATAGTTGCCCGGGGTGCGCGAATGGCTGAAGATATTCAGCATGCTGCCGGCCGCGCCGCGATGCGCCATCCAGTTCTCGGCGTCGACGGTCAGGGCCGCACCCAGAAAGGTGGCAAGCCGTTGCACCACCTCGATCAGCTTGACCCCGAACATGGGCGTCGGCGAGACGATGACGGCGGCGGTTTCGTCCAGCAGCTCGTGCTGCAGCTCGGTGAGCGATTCCCAATCCATCAGGCCCGACGGATGGCCGGGCCGGCCTCGGTTGCGCCAGCGCCGGGTGCGGGTATCGAGCACGATGATCGTGGGCCGGGTCCGCAGCACGAAATCCCACTTGCGGAACGCCAGCAAACGGTCGATCAGCGCGTCCTGCCTTGGTGCGTCGAACCGGTCGTCGCCAGCCGCCGTGTCGATCAGCCCCGCCAGGTCGTCCAGCGCCGCCCCGAAGACCTCAGGGCGATTGCCCCAGCCCTGGCACAACATGTAGGCGACCAGCGCATTGCCCACGATGCGGCGCGAGAACGGGTGCTCGTAGGCGGTGGTTTCCCACTTGGCCGACAGGTTCCAGTCGTCGGTGATGTCGTGGTCGTCGAAGATCATCAGGGTCTGGACGTGCGCCAGCAGCCGGGCGGCGCGCGGCAGGTCGCCGCGAAAGCCCGCCAGCGCCTGCGACTCGCGCTGCCAGCGCTGCGCATGCCTGGGTGTAAGCGGAGGCGGGGCCGCATCCGCCACCAGCTGCCAGGGCACCGGCGACCAGACCAGCAGGTACATGGCCATCACCTCGGACAAGGTGACCAGGTGGTTGTGCGCATTGGCCGTGGTGAAGATCGGCTTTTCGCTGCCGCCGAAGAAGCGGTCGCGCAGCGCGTCGTTGGATTTGACCGCAGGGAGCAGCTCTTCGCGCCGGTAGTAGCTGGCCGGATGGCGGTACAGCGCCTCGCTGTCGGCGACCACCGCGCCTTGCAGGCATTCGGCATACAGGCCCAGGCGCCGGATCAGCGCGTGGATCGCCGCCAGCATCGGGCCGGCCACGTCGTCGGCATACACCTGGTCTCCGCACAGCATCAGCACGGCGGGCCGCTCCTCGGCCTGCTCGACCTGATCGGCCAGCAAGGCGTCGGCGCGCGCCAGGCCGTCGCGCGCGGGATGGTGCGGCTTGCGGCAGGAGCCGAACAGGATATTGTCGCTGCGGCTGCGCAGCACCAGGTTCGGCCGTGTGGCGCCGGCATGCAGCAGGTGCGGCGCCCATCGGGCGATGCCGGCCTGATCGCCATCGTCCTGCGTGACGAGCAAGTCGTATTCGATGATCGTGTCCTGCGGCAGCGGCTCGGTGAGCGCCACATCGATCAGGTGCACGCAGGCGTGGCGGCCGACACGGATCACGCGACAACAGCCCGCGTCCAGGGGCAGGCGCCGGGGCGCTTCTGCGCTGGGCGCCAGCACCAGGGTCAGGTCGAGCGGCGCGCTGCCGACCAGCCACAGCACCAGGCGGCCCGGTTCGAGGCGGCGCAGGATAGGGCCGGCGAGGACGGGCGGCAGGCCTTCAGGGGCTGGAGTCGGGGTCAATCGGGTGGACCAAGCTGGTTTGATGAACACGCGAGTGTAGCAGACACTCCAGGCGGTCCAGTTTCGGAAGATGTTTAGTAAACGAACTAAACAAGGGCTGGGTTACCATCGCTTTATTGCTCAGAAAGCAAACTCGGCATATACATGCGAGACAAGAAAGCGTTTGCCGCCACCGTTGGAGACTCCATGACCGTCCGTTCGACCCGCGCCGCCCTCTCCCACTCCACCCTGGTCCTGCTGGCCGTCCTGGCATCCGCCGCCGTGCCGGCCCAGGCCGCGGCCCCCGGCACCCCGGCCGCGGCCGTGAACGTCTTCATCGGCACCGGCGGCGACGGTCATACCTTCCCCGGCGCCACCCGCCCCTTCGGCATGGTGCAGCTCAGCCCCGACACCCAGGTGCGCCACTTCCGCCAGAGCTATCCCTGGGCCGCCGGCTACCGCTACGAAGACAATTCGATCCTGGGTTTCTCGCACACCCACTTTTCCGGCAGCGGCCACGCCGACCTGGGCGACGTGCTCCTGATGCCCACCAGCGGCGAGACCAAGCTGGAGCCGGGCTACCCCGAGCGTCCCTTCTCCGGCTACCGCTCGCGCTTCTCGCACGAGCAGGAACGGGCGGAGCCAGGCTACTACGCGGTGCGCCTGCAGGACAACGAGGTGGACGTCGAGCTGACCGCCAGCGAACGGGTCGGCCTGCACCGCTACCGCTTCAGGAAGGACGCCACGGCCAAGCTGATCCTCGACCTGCGCTCGAGCATCTACGACTACGGCAGCAAGAACCTGTGGTCGCGCCTGCGCGTGCGCGACGCGACTACCCTCACCGGCATGCGCGAGACGCGCGGCTGGGCGCCGGGGCGCCAGCTTTATTTCGCGGTGAAGTTCTCGCGCCCGATGAGCGCGCGCCAGCTGCACAACCGCGAGGAAGCCATCGAGTACCGCGGCTTCGCCCCGCCCGGCAAGACGCCGGCGGACAAGGTGCTGGTCGAGGGCAAGGCCCTGATGGCGGCGCTGGAATTCGGCGCGCCGCCGGATGGCACTCTCCTGGTGAAGGTGGCGCTGTCGCCGGTCAGCGAAGACAACGCCCTGGCCAACCTGGACGAGATGCCGGGCTGGGACTTCGACGCCCAGCGCCTTGCCGCCTCCCATGCCTGGAACGAAGCGCTGTCTTCCGTGAAGGCCGAGGCGCCGGAGCCGATGCGCACCATGTTCTACACGGCCCTGTACCACAGCATGCTGGCGCCCTCGCTGTTCATGGACCGCGACGGCCGCTACCGCGGACCGGACAACGCGGTGCACCAGGCCAAGGGCTTCAACTTCCACTCGACCTTCTCGTTGTGGGACACCTACCGCGCCCTGCATCCCCTGCTCACCCTGGTGGCGCCGGAAAAGCGCAACGCCGACTTCGTCAACTCGCTGATCGCCGCCCGCGAGCACAGCCCCTACGGCATCCTGCCGGTGTGGTCCTTCCACGGCCTAGAGACCTGGTGCATGATCGGCTACCACGCGGTGCCGGTGATCGCCGACGCCTACATGAAGGGCATCCGCGGCTTCGATGCGGACAAGGCCCTGGCCGCGATGACGGCCAGCGCCGAATACGGCCCCTACGGCGGGCTGGAACACTACATGAAGCTCGGCTACGTGCCGATCGACCGCGAGCCGGAAGCGGCCTCCAAGACCGTGGAATACGCTTTTGACGACTGGACCATCGCGCGCATGGCCGAGAAGATGGGCAAGAAGGACATCGCGGCCAATTACTACAAGCGTGCCCAGAACTACCGCAATGTGTTCGACCGCGAGACCGGTTTCATCCGCGCCCGCAAGTCGACCGGCGAATTCCGCACGCCCTTCAACCCGGTGCAGTCGAACTACGGCAGCGACTACACCGAGGGCAGTGCCTGGCAGTATTCCTGGTACATGCCGCACGATAATGCCGGCCTGATCGCCATGCTGGGCGGCGACGCCGCGATGGTGGCGAAGATCGACCAGGTCTTCGACGCCAAGGTGGAAGACAATGCCTACGCCCACATGGAGGACATCGCTGGCCTGATCGGCCACTACGCCCACGGCAACGAGCCCTCGCACCACGTGGCCTACCTGTACAACTACGCCGGCGCGCCCTGGCGTACCCAGGAACGCCTGAGCCACATCATGGCGACCCAGTACCACAACCGCCCGGACGGCCTGTCGGGCAACGACGACCTGGGCCAGATGTCGGCCTGGTTCGCCTTCACGGCGCTCGGCTTCTATCCGGTGGCGCCCGGGAGCAACGAGTACGTGATCGGCCGGCCGTTCCTGGAACGGGCGCAGTTGAGCCTGCCGAACGGAAAGCGCTTCACGGTACGCGCCGAAGGCCTGAGCGAAGCGAACCGCTACGTCGGCCGCGTCACCCTGAACGGCAAGCCGCTGGCCCGCAGCTACCTCAAGCACGAAGACATCGGCGCCGGCGGAGAACTGGTATTCACGATGCAGGCAAGGCCGAACAAGGAGTGGGGCAAGGAACGCGCTGCCCGTCCCTACACCCAGACCGCCTACCAGCCATGATGCGCATTGCGGCGGCACTGCTCCTCGCAGCGGCGGGCGCCGCCGGCGCCCAGACGGTCGGCAAGGTGAGCGACCCGGTCGAATGGGTCAACCCGCTGATGGGCACCCTGAGCAAGCCGGAGCTTTCGAACGGGAACACCTACCCGGCGATCGCCGTCCCATGGGGCATGAACTTCTGGACCCCGCAGACCGGCAAGATGGGCAATGGCTGGGCCTACACCTACGACGCCGACAAGATCCGCGGCTTCAAGCAGACCCACCAGCCCTCGCCCTGGATGAACGACTACGGCCAGTTCGCCATCATGCCGGTGACCGGATCCAAGCGCTTCAACCAGGACGCCCGCGCCAGCTGGTTCTCGCATAAGGCGGAGGTCGCAAAGCCCTATTACTACAGCGTCTACCTGGCCGACGCCGACGTCACCACCGAGATCACGCCGACCGAGCGCGCCGCCCAGTTCCGCTTCACCTTCCCCGCGTCCAGCGCCAGCTACGTGGTGGTCGACGCCTTCGAGAAGGGCTCCTGGGTCAAGATCCTGCCGGAGCAGCGCCGCGTGATCGGCTACAGCACCCTGCACCGGCGCGGCCCGCTGCCGAAGAACTTCCGCAACTACTTCGTGATCGAGTTCGACCAGGCTTTCACCAGCGCCGATACCTGGCAGGGCGAGAAGCTCGAGGAAGGCAAGCTGGAAAACGAGGGCCTGCACAGCGGCGCCCTGCTCGGCTTCGCCACCTCCAGGGGGCAGAAGGTCCACATGCGGGTCGCGTCCTCCTTCATCAGCGTCGAACAGGCCGAGCTGAATCTGCGGCGCGAACTCGGCAAGGACGACTTCGACACCACGCGAGCCAGGGCCAGGGCCCGCTGGAACGAGGTGCTGGGCAGGCTGTCGGTGGAAGGCGGCACGGTCGACCAGACCCGTACCTTCTATTCGAGCCTGTACCGCACCGTGCTGTTCCCGAACAAGATGTACGAGCTCGACGCCGCCGGCAAGCCGGTGCACTGGAGCCCCTACAACGGCGAGGTGCTGCCCGGCCGCCTGTTCGCCGGCACCGGCTTCTGGGACACCTTCCGCGCCCTGTATCCTTTCCTGAACCTGGTCTACCCGTCGATCAACCGCGAGATGCAGGAGGGCCTGGCCAACGCCTTCAAGGAAGGCGGCTGGCTGCCCGAGTGGTCCAGTCCCGGCTACGCCGACATCATGATCGGCAATAACTCGGCCTCGGTGGTGGCGGACGCGTACATCAAGGGGGTGCGCGGCCAGGACATCGAGACCCTGTGGCAAGCACTGGAGCACGGCGCCAACAACGAAGGGCCGATGTCGGCGGTCGGACGCAAGGGCGTCAAGTACTATAACGAGCTGGGTTACGTGCCCTACGACGTCGGCATCAACGAGAACGCCGCGCGCACGCTCGAATACGCCTACGACGACTTCACCATCTACCAGCTCGGCAAGGCGCTGGGCAAGCCAGCCTCGGAAATCGACATCTACGCCCGGCGCAGCATGAACTACAAGAAGCTGTTCGACCCCGAGTCCGGCCTGATGCGCGGGAAGAACCTGGATGGCAGCTTCCAGTTGCCCTTCAATCCCTTCAAGTGGGGCGACGCCTTCACCGAGGGGAACAGCTGGCACTATTCCTGGTCCGTGTTCCACGACGTCGACGGCCTGATCCGGCTGATGGGCGGGCGCCGGGCCTTCGTGGACAAGCTCGACACCGTGTTCACGCTGCCGCCGGTCTTTGATGAGAGCTACTACAAGGCGGTGATCCATGAGATCCGCGAGATGCAGATCGCGAACATGGGCCAGTACGCCCACGGCAACCAGCCGATCCAGCACATGATCTACCTGTACAACCATGCCGGAGCGCCGTGGAAAGCCCAGCACTGGATCCGCGAGACCATGGACCGCATGTATGCGCCCACACCCGACGGCTACTGCGGCGACGAGGACAATGGCCAGACCTCGGCCTGGTACGTGTTCTCGGCGCTCGGTTTCTACCCGGTGACCCCTGGCGTGAACCAGTACGTGCTCGGCACGCCGCTGTTCCCGAAGGCGACGGTGAAACTGGAGAACGGGCGGACCCTGGCGGTACGCGCGCGCGGCGACGGCCGCTACGTCGACGCTCTGCGCGTCAACGGCAAGCCGGTGGGCCGCAACTGGCTCGGCCACGCCGAACTGACGCAAGGCGCAAGGCTCGACTTCAGCATGGCAAGCCGGCCGAACACCACGCGCGGCACCCGCGAACAGGATGCGCCCTATTCCTTCTCGCGCGATCCGGCCCGCCCGGCCGTGCTGCGGGAGGAAGACTAGCACTATGCCGGCCACCATCCGCGACATCGCGAAGGCGACCAATTACTCGATCGGCACCGTCTCGCGCGCCCTGAAGAACCAGGACGGCCTGACGGAAAAGACGCGCGCCCGCATCCGCGCCGTGGCGCGCGAGCTGGGCTACGACTTCGGCAAGCTGCGCCAGGGAGAACTTCGCCGCGTCGCCTTCCTGCTGCACCGCCAGCACGACACCCGGTCCAGCAGCCCCTTCTACCTGCCGGTGCTGCAGGGCGCCGAGGAAGCCTGCCGCCGGCGCGGCATCGCCCTCTCCTTCGTGGTAGTCGGCCCGGCCGAACCGGTGCTGGAACTGGTGCGGGTGCACCAGCCGGACGCCCTCTTGTGCGCCGGCTTCTTCGAGGCCGAACTGCTGGACGCCTTGCGCGAGACCGGCAAGCCGCTGGTGCTGCTCGACATGCGCCTGCCCGGCTACCGCAGCGTCAACCCGGACCACCAGCTGGGCGGCTACCTGGCCACGCGCCACCTGCTGTCCCTCGGGCGCAGGCGCATCGCCATGCTGTGCGGGTCGCTGGCCCACCACAGCATCCACGAGCGCAGCCGCGGCTTTCGCAAGGCCCTGTTCGAGGCGCGCCTGCTGGCCGATCCGGAGCTGGAGGTGCAGCTGCCGCGCGTCGGCGACCCAAGCGACAACGTGCGGCGCGCGATGGACACCCTGCTCGCCCTGCCCAAGCGTCCCGACGCCCTGTTCTGCTACAACGACAGCACCGCGCTGGCGGCCATGCAGCACTGCCTCGAGCGCGGCCTGAAGATCCCGCACGACCTGGCGATCGTCGGCTTCGACGACATCCAGGCGGCGGCGAGCGCCATTCCGCCGCTCAGCAGCATCGCCATCGACAAGGAAGCGCTCGGCGCGCTGGGCGTCGAGCTGCTGCTGGAAAAACACCCTGCGCCCGATGCCGACCGGACCCTGCCCGTCCAGCTGGTCGTGCGCGAGAGCAGCGACGACAACTAGGAAAGACCCAGGACGCCATGGAACAACTGCCCGACTTCTTCTCGCCCGCCGTGCTCGAACGGCACGTCGCCCACACGATGTCGTTCTACTACCCGCGCTGCGTCGACCCGAGCGGCGGCTTCTACCATTACTTCCGCGACGACGGCAGCATCTACGACCGCCGTTCGCGCCACCTGGTATCGAGCACCCGCTTCGTGTTCGTGTTCGCGCAAGCCTGGCGCCAGTTCCGGGACCCGGACTACCGGCAGATGGTGCGCCACGGCGTCGACTTCCTGCGCCGCGTGCACCGCAATCCGGATACCGGCGGCTACGCCTGGCAGCTGGAATGGGAAGACGGCAGCGCACGCGTGCTGGACGCCGACAACCACTGCTACGGCCTGGCCTTCGTGCTGCTGGCCTATTCGCATGCCCTGATGGCAGGCATCGAAGAGGCGCGCGGCTGGATCCTTGAAACCTTCGCGCTGATTGAGGAGCGCTTCTGGGAGGAAGAACACGGCCTGTACGCCGACCAGGCCAGCGCCGACTGGGCGCTCCGCGATCCCTACCGCGGCCAGAACGCCAACATGCATGCCTGCGAAGCCCTGCTGGCGGCCTTCCGCGCCACCGATCACCTGCCCTACCTGCACCGCGCCGAGCTCCTGGCCCGCAACATCACCCAACGCCAGGCCGGACGCGCCAATGGCATGGTCTGGGAACACTACACGCGCGACTGGCAGCCGGACTGGGAATTCAACCTGCACGACAAGGCCAACCTGTTCCGTCCCTGGGGCTACCAGCCAGGCCACTTCACCGAGTGGAGCAAGCTGCTGCTGCAACTCGAGGCCCATGGCGCCCGGCTGACGGGCGGGCGCGACTGGCTGCTGCCCGCCGCCCAGGATCTGTACGCCAAGGCGCTTCACTACGCCTGGGACAACAGGCACGGCGGCCTGCACTACGGTTTCGCACCGGATGGCAGCGTCTGCGACGCCGACAAATACTTTTGGGTGCAGGCCGAAACCCTGGCCGCGGCGGCGCTGCTGGGCGCGCGTACCGGCGCGGAACGCTACTGGGTGGATTACGAGCGCCTGTGGCGCTACTGCTGGGCGCACTTCGTCGACCACGAGCATGGCGCCTGGTACCGCATCCTCACGGCCGACAACCGCAAGTACTCCGACGAAAAGAGCCCGGCCGGCAAGGTCGACTACCACACCATGGGCGCCTGCTACGACATCCTGCCGGCGCTGGCGCAACGCAGGCCGCCGGTATCGAGCTAATCAGTGCCGGGCGGAATCAAGCGCTTGCCGGCGCCGCATTGCGCTAGGATGGCCAGCCACCACAGCAAAGGAGACGATCATGGGCGAAATGGCAAACGTACAGTCGTGCATCCAGGCCTGCATCGATGCGATGCGGGCCTGCCAGGTATGCGCCGCGGCCGACATCCGCGAAGGCCAGAACAATTGTGCGCTGATCAACCTCGACTGCGCCGACATCTGCGCAGCCACCCTGAACGTGCTGTCGCGCGGCTCGCCCCACCACGGCGACTTCTGCGCGCTGTGCGCCCACATTTGCCGCGCCTGCGCGGCGGAGTGTGCCAAGCACGCATCCATGCACCAGCACTGCGCCGACTGCCAGGCCGCATGCGAGCGCTGCGCCGCCGAGTGCGACAAGCACGCGCGCGAACGCCACATCTGAGCTTCGGCAGTTCCCCCGCTGCCATCCCCTGCCCGCCCTCCCGCGGGTGGGCATCCCCTAGTGTCGTATGTACACATCATTTAACGCATTCTTAACGCCCCAATAACGCCAGACTGAGCCGTTGCCGCGTAGCATCGACTATGATCTGAGCATAATATACATACACGGTCGCGCTGCCTACCAGGCGGGGCACCACGGGGGCATCGCCTGGCGATGTGTGTTCCACGTCAACCAGGCGTCGCAACGCGTTTTCATGTTTCCAAAAGCATCCGGCAGCACCTCCCAGGACAAGACCCCCTCGGCGCGCCTGGCCCGAATCACCCGCTGGGCCGGCCCCTATGCCAGCCTGCTGCAGATGCTGCTGTTGGGACTGCTCATCCTGACCCTGTCGCGCGTGGCCCTGGCCGCCTGGCAGTGGGAACGGGTGGAGGCGACCGGCATCTCGGCCGTGCTGTTCCTGCAGGGTGCCCGGGCCGACCTTATCCTGCTCGGCTATTTCCTGGCGGTCCCGCTGCTACTGGCGCCCCTGTTCGCGCACCGCTTCTCGGCCCGCCTGTGGCGCACGGCCACGGTGGCCTGGGCCACCTTCGCGCTGGTCTTCATCGTCTTCATGGAACTGTCCTCGCCGCAGTTCATCATGCAGTACGATGTCCGCCCGAACCGCCTGTTCATCGAATACCTGGCCTATCCGCACGAAGTGTTCGCCACCTTGTGGAACGGCTTTCGCACCGCCCTGCTGCTGGGCGTCGGACTGACCGTGGTGCTGGCCGTGCTCCTGTACCGGCTGCTGCAGCGCGCGTCGAACGGCATGAACATGTGGCCCTCGCGCAAGCTGCTGCTGCTCTGGCCCGTGCTCTGCATCGCGGTCTTCATGCAGGTGCGCTCGACCACCGGGCACCGCCCGGCCAATCCCGCCCTGTTCGCCCTCACCGGCGACTCGATGGTCAATTCCCTGATCATCAACTCGGCCTGGTCGGTGTTCGACGCCATCGGCTCGATGCGCAAGGAATCGGTATCTTCGGAAATCTACGGCGACATGCCGCGCGCCAAGGTGCTCGAGCAGGTGCGCGCGGCGCCCTGGCTGGCCGGGGCACGCTTCGACAACCCGCAGCTGCCCACCCTGCACCACCAGCCGGCCGCCGTCCAGCGCGCGCGTCCGCTGAACCTGGTCATCGTGCTGGAAGAAAGCCTGGGCGCCACCTTCGTGCAGTCGCTCGGCGGCCTGCCGGTGACGCCGGAGCTGGAAAAGCTCAAGCACGAAGGCTGGTGGTTCGAGCAGCTCTACGCCACCGGCACCCGCTCGGTGCGCGGCATCGAAGCGGTGGTGGCCGGCTACGCGCCGACGCCGGCGCGCAGCGTGGTCAAGCTGTCGCTGGCCCAGCAGAACTTCTACACGCTGGCGGCAGGCCTGGGCCAGCAGGGCTACCACACCGAATTCGTCTACGGCGGCGAAGCGCACTTCGACAATATGCGCAGCTTCTTCACCGGCAACGGCTTCCAGAAGATCGTCGACATCGGCGAAATGCGCCCGTCCTTCGTGGGCAGCTGGGGCGCCTCCGACGAAGACCTGTTCGACAAGTCGCTGGAGCGCTTGAACAGCCTGCATGCCGCGAAAAAACCCTTCTTCAGCCTGATCTTCACCTCGTCCAACCACGAGCCCTTCGAATTCCCGGACGGTAGAATCGCGCTGCACGAACCCACCAAGCAGACGGTCAACAATGCGGTGAAATATGCCGATCATGCGCTCGGCAACTTCATCCGCGAAGCGAAGAAGCAGGACTACTGGAAGGACACCGTATTCCTGATCGTGGCCGACCACGACAACCGGGTCTACGGCAATGCCCTGGTGCCGATCAAGAAGTTCCACATCCCGGGCCTGATCCTCGGCGCCGACATCCAGCCGAAGCGGATCGCCACCATCGCCAGCCAGGTCGACCTGGCGCCGACCCTGCTGTCGCTGCTGGGCGTGTCGAGCACCCACCCGATGATCGGCCGCGACTTCGTGCGCGACAGCAGCTCGCCCGGACGCGCCCTGATCCAGTTCAACAACCTGTTTACCTGGCTGGAAGGCTCCTCGGCCACCATCCTGCGCCCCGGCAAGGCGCCCCTGCTGGGCCGCTACGATGCCGCCAGCGGCGTGCTCGATCCCTACGCTGGCAAGCCGAGCCGGGCCCAGGTCGACCAGGCGATGGCGCACGTGATGCTGCCCTCCCTCCTGTACCGCGAGCAGCGCTACCGCCTGGCGCCGTAGACATACATATTCCGGAAACAAAACCGCAACAAAGTCGCCATCCTGCGGCTGATTCTTCGGCTTGGGTTCCTGCTAATATTGGTCGTCCCGCTCGCCTTGCTGTCCGGCCGCGGGCGCCAAATGCAGCGCTCTTCCAACCGGGAATAAGAAGATGGACGCCAGAACGCCAGCCTTGCTTGCCTGCACAGTTATGCCCACCAGCGCCCATGGACGCTGAGATGCGGCGTCCGGCCTTCCTGCCCGCTTTCCTTGCCTTGCTGGTGGCCGTCGTGCTCGCCTTCCATGGGGGCTGGGCACAGGCCGCCTCCACGGCCGAGACCGGCCATGCGCGCGCCAGCCTGCTGGTGCATGCACCAGGCGGCATCAAGCCGGGGCTTGAGGTCTGGCTGGGCCTGCGCGTCGAGCACCAGCCGCGCTGGCATACCTACTGGCTCAACCCGGGCGACTCGGGCCTGCCCACCACCACGGCCTGGACCCTGCCGCCCGGATTCGCGGCCGGCGACATCGCCTGGCCGACACCGAAGCAGCTGCCGCTCGGTCCCCTGATGAACTACGGCTACGACGGCGACCTGCTGCTGCCGGTGCGCCTGACGGTGCCGCCCGGCTACGCGGGCGGCCCGGTTCCGGTGAAGCTGCGCGCCGACTTCCTCATCTGCGAAGAGGTATGCATCCCGGAATTCGCGGAACTGGACACCGTACTCGCGCCCGGCCCTGTGTCCACCCATGCCGCGCTGTTCCAGCGCGCCTTCGACAGCGCGCCGCGCGAGCTGCCCGGCCTGAAAGCCAGCGCCAGGATCGAAAACAATGCGCTGGTGATCGAGGCCCAGGGGCTGCCGCCCGCCTACCGCGGCCAGGCCTTGCAGCTGTTCCCTGCCAACGGCGGCGTGATCGACCACCCGGCGCCGCTGGCGCAAGAGTGGAAGGACGGGCAACTGGTGCTGCGCGCGCCCTTGTCAAGCCAGCGCAGCGACAGTCCGGCATCCATGGATGCGGTGATCACCGCGGGCCACCAGGCACCCGGCATCCCCATCAGCTTCGCGATCGCGGGACCCTGGCCGACACCGGGTGCGGCCGCGGCGGCGCCGGCGCTAGCCGCGCCACCGGCGTCCGGGCCGGTCGACAGCGGCGCCGAGCGTCCCTGGCTGGTGGTGCTGGCCTTCGCCTTCCTCGGTGGCGCCATCCTGAACCTGATGCCCTGCGTGTTCCCGGTGCTGTCGCTGAAAGTGCTCGGCTTCGCCCAGCATGGCGGCGAGCGCAAGCGCATCGTGGCGGGCGGCTTCGCCTACACCCTGGGCGTCATCGCTTCCTTCCTGCTGCTGGCCGCGCTGCTGCTGGCCTTGCGCGCCAGCGGCGAGGGCCTCGGCTGGGGCTTCCAGCTGCAGTCGCCGCTGTTCGTGGCGGCGCTGGCCATCCTGTTCACGCTGATCGGCTTCAACCTGGCCGGCCTGTTCGAGTTCCGCCATATGCTCCCGAGCCGCATCCTGAATGCGCGCGCACGCACCCCGGTGCTGGACGACTTCCTCACCGGCGTGCTGGCGGTGGCCGTGGCTTCACCCTGCACCGCGCCCTTCATGGGGGCGGCCCTGGGCGCCGCCCTGTCCCAGCCCGCGCCCCAGGCCCTGTCGGTGTTCGCCGCGCTGGGCGCCGGCATGGCCGCACCCTATCTCGCCGCCAGCCTGTTCCCCGGCCTGGCGCGCATGCTGCCGCGTCCGGGTCCGTGGATGCTGCGCTTCAAGACCTTCATGGCCTTCCCGATGTTCGCCACCGTGGTGTGGCTGCTGTGGGTGCTCGGGCAGCAGGCCGGCGTCGACGCGGTCGCGGCCATCCTCGGCCTGATCGTGGCCGCCGCCTTCGGCGTGTGGGTGCTGGGCATCCCGGCGCGCAGCCATGCCGGGCGCTTTGCCGGCATCGGTGCCGCCGCCCTGGCATTCCTGGGCGCGGCTGCCTGGGCCTGGCCGGCGTTCCAGCATGGCCAGGCGAATGCGGCCACGGCCGAAGCCTCGGCCGGCTGGCAGGCCTGGTCGCCGCAGGCGGTGGCCCAGGCGCGCCAGCAGGGCCGGCCGGTCTTCGTCGACTTCACAGCAAGCTGGTGCGTGACCTGCCAGTACAACAAGCGCACCACCCTCGCCGACCCGGGACTGATGCGGGACTTCCAGGCCAGGGAGGTGCTGCTCCTGCGCGCCGACTGGACCCGGCGCGACGAAACGATCACGCAGGCGCTCAAGGAACTCGGACGCAGCGGCGTACCGGTGTACGCGCTCTATCGCAAGGGTGCGCCCCAGCCGACGCTGTTGTCGGAACTGCCGAGCGTGGAGGAAGTCAGGCAGGCCCTCGCCGCGCCGTAATCAACAGTTCAATCAGTCCAACCAGACCAACCACCAGGAGGATTTCATGAAGCGCACCATCGCATTCTCGCTGTTCGCCGCCGGCCTGCTTCTCAATGGCAGCGCCCTCGCCGAAGCCGTGGTCGGCCAGCCCGCGCCCGCCTTCAAGGGCGTCGACGCCGCCGGCAAGCCGGTCTCGCTCGAGCAGTACAAGGGCAAGTACGTGGTGCTCGAATGGGTCAACCCGGAGTGCCCCTTCGTCAAGAAACACTACGACAGCGGCAACATGCCCACCGTGCAGAAGTACGCCGCCGACAAGGGCGTGGTCTGGCTGTCGGTCAGCACCAGCGCCGACGGCGACCGCGCGGGCAAGTCGGCCGCCATCAACGACTGGGTCAAGGCGAAGAAGGCCATGCCCGCGGCCACCATCATGGACACGGGCGGCGCCATCGGCAAGGCCTACGGGGCGCGCACCACCCCGCACATGTACCTGATCGACCCGAGCGGCAAGCTGGTGTACGCCGGCGCGATCGACAGCAAGCCGAGCGCCAATCCGGCCGACATCAAGAGCTCGACCAACTACATGGTGCAGGCGATCGACGAATCCCTGGCCGGCAAGCCCCTGAGCCAGGCCGTCACCAAGCCTTACGGCTGCTCGGTGAAGTACGGCTGATTCATGCGATTCAGATAATGTGCCGCAGGGGCCCGCCATGCCTGGCGGGCACTGCTATGATGATTCCCAATATTCAAAAACAACAAGGGGATCCTCATGCGTCGCACCTCGCTTTCACGCCGCAGCCTGCTGGCCGCGGCCGCCTTTGCCGCCTTCCTGCCGCTGGGCAGCGCCCTGGCCGCGCCCTTCGAATCGACGCGCATCACGGTGCGCACGGAGGGCTCCGGGCCCGACGTGGTCCTGATCCCGGGTCTGAACTCCTCGCCGCGCGCCTGGGCCTCGACCGTGGCTGCAGTCAAGGGCTACCGCTACCACCTGGTGCAGGTGTCCGGCTTCGCCGGCCAGCCGGTGGGCGGCAACACCGAAGGCAAGGTGGCGGCGCCGGTGGCCGACGAGATCGCGCGCTACATCAAGGAGGCCGGGCTGAAGCAGCCGGCCGTGATCGGGCATTCGATGGGCGGCACCATGGGCATGATGCTGGCGGCGCGCCATCCGGAAGCGCTGTCGCGCCTGATGGTGGTGGACATGTATCCCTACCTCGGCAACTTCTTCGCCGGTCCGGGCGCACCGCCCGAGCAGGTCGAGGCGGTCGCGAACGCGGTGATGGCAGGCATCCGCAACGCCAGCCCCGAGCAGCGCGCCAGGAACACAAGCGACACCATCGCCGGCATGGTCAACACCGAGTCGATGCGCGCCGGCGCCATCTCCGATTCGGCCGCCAGCGACCTGGACGTCAGCAGCCGCGCCTACCGCGAGCTGATCGTGACCAACCTGATCCCGGAGCTGGACAAGATTACCAAGCCGGTCACCGTGCTCTACGTGCAGCCGAAGACCGTGCCGATCCCGGCCGAGCAATTCGACTTCGCCTACAAGAGCGCCTATGCGCCGGTGAAGAACCTGACCCTGAAACGTATCCCGGACAGCGCCCACTTCATCATGTGGGACCAGCCGCAGCGTTTCCAGGGCGAAGTGAAGGCTTTCCTCGCCACGCCCTGATCTAGCCTGCGCGTTCGCCAGCGCACGGAGCACGCGCCCCGAGACGATTATATTGCACTGCAACATAGCTTACAGATGCAATATGGTCAAACTTGCCCCCGGGGTGCGCTTGCTGCGCAGCCTGAGCCGCGCCGCCAAGGCGCAACAATCGCTGGCCGCGACGCTGCTGGGCGCGTTCGCGCCGGCGCCGCAAAAGCCGGCTTCCAGACGCAGCACTTCCCGACCCGCGCCGCGGGAGAACCGTGCGCTTGAAGCCGGCGCGCCCGGCCGATGGCTGGAGGCACAGTTTCCCCTGCCGCCGCAGCCGGGACAGGCGTCCGCGCAAACCATGTCTTACTGGCTCTACCTGCCGCGCCACGTGCCCGAGACCGTGACGCGGCACGGCTGGCCATTGGTCGTGATGCTGCACGGCTGCCACCAGAGCGCCGTCCAGTTTGCAGAAGGCACGCGCATGAACCGCCTGGCGGAAGAAAAAGGCTTTGCCGTGCTCTACCCGCAGCAAGAACGGCAGGCGCAGCGGCAGCGCTGCTGGCGCTGGTATGACCGCGACACCCAGCAGGGCGGCGGCGACACCATGGCGCTGGCCGCACTGGTCGACGCGGTGTGCACGCAGCACCCGATCGACCGCCGCCGCATCTATGCCTGCGGCCTGTCCGCCGGCGCCGGCATGGCGGCCGTGCTGGCCCTGAACCATCCCGAGCTGTTCGCCGCCGTCGGCCTGCATTCCGGTCCCGTCTTCGGCGCCGGCCACAGCCCGATCGGCGCCATGCACGTCATGCGCCACGGCGCTCCCTTGCAGGCCGATGCGGCCATCCGCGCCGTACTGGAGCGCCGTATCGCCGATGGCGTGGAGGCGCCGATGCCGCCGATGCCGGCGCTGATGATCCAGGGCGAGGAAGACCGGGTGGTGCGACCGATCAACCAGTTCGAGCTGGCGCGCCAGTGGCTCCAGTTGAACGGTTTGCCGGCAGGTCCGGCGACACGGATCGCGCAGAAGCCTGCGGGACGGGGCGGCCGCCGCAATGCCCATGAAATCCACGACCACCTGGCCGGTTCCAAGCTGCTGCTGCGCGTGGTCCGCATCGCCGGCCTGGGTCACGCCTGGAGCGGCGGCGATCCGGCCCTGAAGTTCAATGCGGAGGCAGGGCCGGATGCAAGCCGGATGATGCTCGACTTCTTTGGCAGGCATCGGCGCCAGGCGCGCTTATGACGGACCGGGAATTTCCACTGGACTAGCCTCCGTACCGCAGCAGCTTGCGCGGTCCGCTTACGCTGCAGCCATCGCGCGGCATGCATCCGCGCAGCGGCGGCACGCGGCGGCGCACTGCTGGCAATGTTCCATCTGGTGCTTTGCGCACTCGTCGGCGCAGGCCGCGCACACCTCCGCGCACTGGCGGCACAGGGCCGCGGCGTACTCGCTGCCGCGCGCCATGAAGCCGGAGGCGAGCCGGCAGATCTGGGCGCAATCGGTGTCCAGTGCAATGCAACGCGCCATCATCTTGACATCGTCCTCGCCCAGGCAGGCGCTTGCGCAGTGGTCGCATGCGGCCGCGCAGGCGTCGCAGGCATCGATGCACTCTTGAAATCGTTCGTGAGCCATATGTCCTCCATGAGAAAAGCCGGCAACGCAAGACCTCGGCAGCAGTGTGCCGGCCTGCGCCGTGATTCGATACATTTGCACAAACAGATTACGCGCATGGCGTCGCAGCCGGCACACGTTACCGGCGTTCATTGCTAATGCCTCTCAATCACGGGGCGCTCGTTTCCAACCTGCATACTAGGAGAAGCCGCATGCAATCGAGGGACAGCATTGCCGACATCTGGGACCAACGCAGCCCCTACGAGGGCGAATACCGCTGGCCGGTCCGGGTCGACCAGCGTAGCCTGGAGGAGCCCGAGCCCTGGGTGCAGTCGGCCAACTGATCGGCCGGCTGTGCGCACTGGACAAGCCACGCGCAGCCCGCTCGACGGCGACGAAGGACAGGACTGAAACGGATCTGCGCGGCGCCGGACTGTCAGCGCGGCGGCCGCGGCGGCAACTGGATCGCGGCCAGCGCTCCGTACAAGGGCGGGCTCCAGACCCGCGACACGGTGCTGGCCACCACCGCGCAAGCCATCAGGCTCAGCACCATGCTGTGGCCGTCGACCATTTCCATGACGATGATGAAGGCAGTCAGGGGCGCCTGGGTGGCAGCGGCCAGGAAGCCGACCATGCCAAGGGCGATCAGGGCCGCCCCATGCGGGTAGCCGGTCAGCAGCGCGATGTCGTGCCCGAGCGCGGCGCCGATCGACAGGGAAGGTGCGAATATCCCGGCCGGCACGCCAGACCATGCCGTCAGCCAGGTCGCGATGAACTTGAGCAGCACGAATGCCGGCGGCAGGCTGGCTTCATTCTCGAGCAAGGCGCGGGTGGTCTCGTTGCCGCTGCCATAGGTGGTCCCGCCGCTGATGGCGCCGATGGCCGCCACCAGCAAGCCGCAGCCGGCCGCGAACCAGACCGGATGGCGCGCCCGCAGACGCGTCGGCCAGTCGGGCGACACGCCGCGCAAGGAGGTCAGCAGCAGGCGCGCAAACAGTCCGCCCGCGCAGCCGCTGGCCAGCGCCGCGAGCAGGCCCGGTCCCAGCAGCGTCAGGCCGATCGGGCCGGGGTGGATGACCCCGAAATGGGTGCCGTTGCCGTACACGGAAACCGCAATCAGGCCGGCCAGCACAATGCCGGCCACGATCAGGCCGCTGTTGCGCTGTTCCGGCGCACGCGACAATTCCTCGATGGCGAACATGATCCCCGCCAGCGGGGTGTTGAAGGCGGCTGCGATCCCGGCGGCGCCCCCCGCCACCAGCAGGGAATGGGCGCTGACGCCGCTGCCGCGCGGCAGCCAGCGGCGCGCCCCCAGCATCACGCCGGCAGCAATCTGGACCGATGGTCCCTCGCGCCCGAGCGACATGCCGCCCAGCAGGCCGGCCGAGGTAAGTGCGATTTTCGCAATGCTCAGCCGCAAGGAGACCAGCAGGGGGCGGCGCCCGCCCGACAGCGCGGGGTCCAGCGCCGCCATGACTTGCGGGATGCCGGAGCCGGCCGCGCCGCGGGCGTAGCGCCGCGTGACCCAGACGATCGCAGCACAGCACAGCGGTGTCCACAGCAGCGGTGTCCACCACCCGTTTGCAGCCAGGTCACCGAACAATCCGAATGCCCCTTCTGCCAGCCACGTGAAGGCCACGACGACCAGTCCCGCCAGGGCCGCCATGCTGACCACGACGATACGCGTGCGCCAGAGATTAGGAGAAACGAACTCACGCTGGAATGCGGAGCGGACGTCGTGGGAAGAAGGGTCGGGTGGCATGGCGGGCACGATAGGATCGAGCGCCCATTATAAATGCATTTGTACGAATGCATTTTTCACACCGAAGGGGCTCAGCTTCAGCCGACTCCCGGACTCAGATGAAGGGCCAGCTCAGGATGCGCTTCAGGTGCAGGACCGTGCGGGTGGCAATGTAGCCGAAGGCGAACGCGAATGCCAGCAGGCTCCAGGCGTCTCCCAGCACCGCCAGCCAGGCGCCGCCGACGGTGGCGGCGGCGACCAGCACCATCAGCCAGAGTTCGATACTGAGAAAAAAGCTGGCGGCTTCGCGCCAGACGCGCACTAGGAGCGCAAGGGCTTCCTTGAAGGTCTTGATGTCGTGGCCCATGATCGTATTCGCAAGATGGCAATGATAAAAATGAAAAAACGCTGCCGGAAATGCAAATCGCCGGCAGTGCCGGCGATTTGCGATTATGTTGCGGTGGATTATAACCGAGTTCGCGAGTTTTGCCTGACAGCATCATCCTCTAGCGAAGAAGGGTGCGGGAACTTGCGCAATTTCAACGTTCCATGCGCACCAGCGCAACTTCCTTCATCTGCTCCTTCTTCGGCTCTTTGAACGCCTGCAGCAGGCGCGCCGTCTCTGCCCTGGCGCGCTCCAGGTTGGCCGCCTTGACGTGCCCATAGCCGCGGATCGACTCCGCCACCTGGGCCAGCTTGAGCGCGGCCGCGCGGTTTTCCAGCGTCAGCTCCGTGGCCAGCATGTCGACCAGCGCAAGATAGTCGCTGCGCAGCCGGCGCTCGGCGCGGCGCTCGTGGGTATAGCCGAAGACGTCGAAGGCGGTGCCGCGCAAGACCTTCAGCGGCGCCAGCATGAGGAAGGCCGAGCGCATCCACGGGCCGAATCGCATCTTGGCAGGGACGTCCGTGCCCGGCTTCTTCCTCGCCAGCAGCGGCGGCGCCAGGTGGTACTCGACCCGGAAGTCCCCCTCGAACTGCTCCTTCAAGCCTTCCAGGAAGCCGGTCTGCGTGTGCAGGCGCGCTACTTCGTATTCGTCCTTGTAGGCCATCACCTTGAACAGCGAACGGGCGACCGCCTTGGCCACTGCGCGCTTCGACGCCGGACCCTCGATCTCGACTTCGCGCGCCTCGACCTTCGCCACGGCGGCGCGGTACTGCTGGGCGTAGGCGGCGTTCTGGTAGTGCGTCAGCCAGTCGGCGCGGAAGGCCACCAGTTCCTCGAGCGAGCTTGGCGGCGCGAACTGCACCACCCTGGCCGGCTGCGCCAGGCGTGCGGCGGCCTGCTCGTCGGCGGCCACCAGGCGGCCCAGCATGAAGGCCTTCTTGTTCATCTCGACGGCCACACCGTTCAGTTCGATCGCGCGGTTCAATGCCTCCAGGCCGACCGGCACCAGTCCCAGCTGCCAGGCCGCGCCCATCATCAGGATGTTGGCGCCGATCGGGTCGCCCAGCACGCTGCTGGCGAGCTGCTGGGCGTCCAGGCGTAGCGTCGGGCCGCCGGCGTCCTGGATCTTGGCCAGCAGCTCGTCCTTGCGGATGTCGGCGTCGGGATCGCGCGTGAACTCGGCGGTCGGGGTCTCGTTCTCGTTGGCGACCACGCGGGTATGCCCGCGCCGCATCACGGCCAGCGCGTCCGGCATCGCCGCCACCACCAGGTCGCAGGCCAGCAGGGCGTCGGCCTGCTGCAGGTCGATGCGGACCTGGTGCAGCAAGCGCGGCGACGGGGCCAGCCGCACGTGCGACATCACCGCCCCGCCCTTCTGCGCGAAGCCCATGAAGTCCAGGGTCGAGGCGCCCTTGCCTTCGAGGTGGGCGGCCATCGTGATCAGGGCGCCAACCGTGACCACGCCGGTGCCGCCGACGCCCGCCACCAGCATCTCGAAGGGCTTGTCGAAGGCGTAGCTGGCGGGCAGCGGATAGGCGGCCAGCATGCTTTCCAGCTGGCGCAGTTCGAGCGCAGCGGCGGCCGGTTTCTTGAGCTGGCCGCCGATGACGGACACGAAGCTCGGGCAGAAGCCTTCGGCGCAGGAGTAATCCTTGTTGCAGGAGGCCTGGTCGATTCTCCGCTTGCGGCCCAGCGGGGTCTCGAGCGGCAGGATCGACAGGCAGTTCGACTGCACACCGCAGTCGCCGCAGCCTTCGCACACCGCCGGGTTGATCACCATGCGGCGCGGCGGATCGGGGAATACGATGTTGTCCGGCTTGTTCTTCTTGCGGCGGCGGCGCTTCTCGGCGGCGCAGGTCTGGTCGTAGACCAGCACCGTGACTCCAGGCATGTCGCGCAGTCGGCGCTGGATGGCGTCGAGTTCGTCGCGGTGGTGCACCGCCACCCCGGCCGGCAGCGTGACGCCCCCGTAGTTCTCCGGCTGGTCGGTGACGACCACCGCCTCCACCGCGCCTTCGCTGAGCACCTGCTGCAGGATCTGCGGGACGGAGAGCTTGCCGTCAACCGGCTGGCCGCCGGTCATGGCCACCGCGTCGTTGTACAGGATCTTGTAGGTGATGTTGGCGCGCGCCGCCACCGCCTGGCGGATCGCCAGCGAGCCCGAATGGTAATAGGTGCCGTCGCCCAGGTTCTGGAACACGTGCTTCTCGCGCGAGAAGCGCGAGGCCGCGACCCAGGGCACGCCCTCGCCGCCCATCTGGGTCAGCGTGAAGGTATCGCGCTTCATCCAGCTGGCCATGAAGTGGCAGCCGATGCCGGCCAGCGCGCGGCTGCCTTCGGGCACTCGGGTCGAGGTATTGTGCGGGCAGCCCGAGCAGAAGTAAGGGGTGCGCTTGATCGCGTCGGCGCCGTTGGACAGCAGCTCGGCGCGGCAGAACTGCGGCAGGAACTCCTCGAGGCGCAAGGCGGGCAGCTTCGGCCCCAGCCAGCGCACCAGCACCGGCGCGATGCGCGAAGGGCGCAGCTCGCCCAGCTGCGAGAGCAGCGGATGGCCGGCAGTATCTGTCTTGCCGAGCACCTGCGGACGCTGCTCCGGCGCCAGGTTGTACAGCAGGCTCTTGAGCTGGCCTTCGATGACGTCGCCCTTCTCTTCTACCACCAGCACTTCCTGCAGGCCGTGGGCAAACGCATGCAGGCGGGTGCGCTCCAGCGGGAAAGTCAGGCCCGGCTTGTACAGGCGCAGGCCGAGTCCTTCGAGCTGGTCGAGGCCGAGGCCCAGGCGGGCAAAGGCTTCCAGCAGGTCGAGGTAGGCCTTGCCGGCCGCGATGATGCCCAGCTTGGCGCTTGGTGCGGCGACCACCAGCTTGTCGATCGAGTTCACGGCCGCGAAGGCGTGCACGGCCTGCAGCTTGTCGGCCACGCGCTGTTCGATCGCCAGGCTGGGCAGGTCGGGCCAGCGGTAGTGCAGGCCGTCAAGCGGCGGCACGTAGCTTTCCGGCGTCTTGAAACAGGGGGGCGCGGGCAGTTCGACGACCGCGCCGCCTTCCACGGTCTCGGAGATCGCCTTGAAGCCGACCCAGGCGCCGGAAAAGCGCGACAGCGCCCAGCCGTACAGGCCGAACTCCAGGTATTCCTCGATATTCGCCGGATTCAGGACCGGCATGCCCCAGGCCATGAAGGCGTGGTCGCTCTGGTGCGGCATCGACGAGGACACGCAGCCGTGGTCGTCGCCGGCGATCACCAGCACGCCGCCCAGCGGCGAGGAGCCATACGCATTGCCGTGCTTGAGCGCGTCGCCGGCGCGGTCCACACCCGGGCCCTTGCCGTACCACATGGCGAACACGCCATCCACGGTGCGGTGCGGGTCGCCCCCGACCTGCTGCGAGCCCAGCACGGCGGTAGCGCCGAGTTCCTCGTTGATGGCGGGGAGGAATTCGATGGCGTTCTGCTGCAGGATTTTCGATGCGCGCCAGGCTTCCTGGTCGACCGCGCCCAGCGGCGAGCCGCGGTAGCCGGAAATGAAGCCGCCGGTGTTCAGGCCGGCGCGCTCGTCCAGGGCCTTCTGCATGAGCGGCAGCCGGATCAGGGCCTGGGTGCCGGTCAGGAACACGCGTCCCTGCTCACGCTTCAGGTTGTCGTCCAGCCGGTAGGCAGGGTCGGCCAGCGCCGCCCCGCCGACTTCCTCGTGCATCGATCCCATCTATTGTCTCCACTGTGCCAGCCCTGCAGGGCTTGTTCATAGTGAAAGATGATAGTCAATGCCAGGGAAATAAGTTTTCTAACTTACCGGGCTTTGGTGCAGAATAGGTAAATTATTTCTATTCAGAGCCATTCATGGAAAAATATTACCTTGACGCAGCGTCAATGCGCATCCTGCGCGAGCTGCAGCAGGACGGTCGCCTGTCCGTCAACGAACTGGCCGAACGGGTCGGCATGTCGGCCTCGCCCTGCTGGCGGCGCCAGAAGGAACTCGAAGAGCACGGCTACATCCGCCGCTACGCCGCCCTCCTCGACCGCCGCAAGCTCGACCTCGGCCTGGTGTGCATGCTGCACGTGTCCCTGACGCGGCACGAGGCCGGCGTGGTCGAGGCCTTCGAGGCGCAGATGCGGGCCTGCCGCGAAGTGATGGAGTGCTACGAAATGACGGGGACCTCGGACTACATCGTCAAGGTGATGGTCGCCAACATGGATGCCTACCACGACCTGCTGCACAACGTGCTGCTCAAGCTGCCGGGGGTGTCGCAGCTGAACACGAGTGTCGCGCTGCGCGAGGTGAAGTACGAGACGGCTCTGCCGCTCTAGGGTGCGCAATCATGGAGACTGGGCCGGGGACTGGGTACGGCGTAGCCGCGCGGCGAAATCGCGCAGGAATGCCGCGCGCCAGCGGCTGACTGTTCTGGCGCCCTGGTGCAATCCTTCCGCCAGCCGCGGATCGGGATCGTCGGTCCACCAGTTCGGGTGCCTAGCGGACGGCCGGCGTGCCAATTCGGGCGCCGCCATGCGCGAAGTGAAGCCGCCCGCCTGTCCGTCCAGCCCCGGATAGTTGCTGGCGATCCGGTAGCTCCAGGTCTTGTCTTCCTTGGGCGAGAACAGGAAGCGCCAGGAACCGTCCGGCTGCGCCCAGCCCGGGAATTCCTGCTTGTCGACCTGAAGGCTGGCCCGGGCGCCGGCCGGCGCCTTGCCCGCGGGGCGGTAGTTCAGCTCCATGATGGCGAAAGTCTCGACCACGTCCTGCGTGCTCGGCGGCGCATCGAAGACCACGCGCGGGCGCTCCCAGGCGCGCACGAAGCTGCCGCCCCAGCCGCCCGCGGTCGGATCCTCCGGATTCGCGCCCATCACATAGGTCAGCGAGGGCGTGTCGCCCATCTTGACCAGCGGCGCGATGCCGGCGAAGTAGTCGCCCAGGGCGCCCACACCCTTGACGTGGCGTTCCACGAAGGCGCGGTTATCCAGGTCGCCCGACTGGTCGCCCCCAAGGAACCAGCCGCGGTAGGTGGAGTTGTTCTCGATGATCCAGAGATCGGGATGTTCGCGCGCCAGGTAGTCGTAGGACGCGTTCGACCACTTCTTGTTGGGGCCGCCGATCATGTAGACGCGCAGCTTGGGCTTGATGTCCGGCGCATCGTGCAAGGCCTGGGCCAGGTCTTCGAAGCCGCCCCACAGCAGCACCCAGAGCGGGCGCGGGTCCGGCTGGCGGGCGCGCTCGACGATCCAGTTCGATCCCTCGGTCGGCTGGCCCCAGCCGGGCGGCGGCGCCAGGTCCAGGCCGCCCTGCTTCGCGATGCTCCGCAGGGTGGCCGGGCTCGGATAGGCCGCCGACCAGGTCTTCAGGTTCGGATAGTCCTTCTCATAGGCGTCGATGATGGCGAGCAGGTGGCGCTTGCGGTCGCGTCCCTCGCCCCAGGGCGAAGCCAGCATGCCTTCCAGCTCGATCATGTCGGTGTACAGCAGCAGGTGGACCAGCGACTGGAAGTCGTCGTAATCGGTGCCGCCGATGTCGGTGGAGACGATGACACGGGGTTTCGGTGCGGCTGCGGCGCTCTGGGCGGGCGGCAGCGCGCAGCCGGCCAGCGGCAGGGACAGGGCGAGCAAGGCAAGCAGGCGGCGTCGGTTCGTCTTCATTCGGCCCCCCCCGGATACTGCACGGACCAGGCGGCGTAACGCTCGATCGCCCGGGATGGAACCGTCCCGAACCATGCATAACCGTTGCGGCGCTCGATGTGCAGTTCGTTGACATCGTCATGGACGCTGCGGTCGCGGTCACCGAACACGGGCTTCATGCTGCGCGCGTCGTAGTAGCGCGCCCAGATTTCTCCCGCGCCAGGCGCAGGCAGCAGCATTCTTCCACGCTCGGGCGTGGTCGACTTCCAGGCGACGTCGCGCAGCGCCACCGAGCGCAGCCAGGCTACGCCACCATGTACCGCTTCCTGCACTTCGCGCGGCGGGTCAGGAAGGCGCATCATCAGCAGGAGCACGCTCGCGGTTTCGGGCGTGGCCAGGGCGGCCGGTTCGAAATTGCGCGCTCCGGCAAGCTCCAGCGTCAGGGCATCGAACTGCTGACCCCAGCCGGTCTTCGTTCCGCCTTGCGTCTGCTGGGTCGCGACCAACATCCTGACGGCGCGCTGCACCGCGGACTTTGCTTCTTCGACCTGCGTGGCCGGCACGAACGCAAAGTCGCTCCGCCCTTCTCCGACGTCCATCAACAGGTTCACGACCCGCGCCATGGCGTCGTCGTTCAGGGTGACCGCATCGTGGTAGCCGCCCTGCAGCGGATAGATCTGCGGGAAGCCACCATTGGGATACTGGGAACTCAGGAGATAACGCAGGCCCTTGAGGAAGCCGGCGCGATAGGGCCCGCCCCTCGTTCCCGGCAGCTGCGCCTGGACCCGCGCCAGAAAGCGCAACTCGTTGGTGGTGGCGCCGTTGTCGATGGTGCCGACGTAGGTCCAGTTCGTCCTGCCTTGCCGCTCTTCTCCAGGCACCCAGTGCTCGCCTGGGCGGCGCGGCGCCCCGCCACGGTCGACGTTCTTGCCCCATCCGCCGGCAGGCGTCTGGAAACTGAGGATGTTGTCTGCCACCCGCAAGGCTTCAGGCCCGCCATACCATGCAGCCGGTTTGCGCAGTGGCATCCCGCCTTCCGGCGCATCGGCGTGCGGGCGTTCCGGCACGCTTGACAATCCGGCGCGTTCAGCGCGCAGGGCAGCCTTGTCCGCCTCCATCAGCGCACGCGAACGCGTGAGGTAGGCCGTCCATTCGGCGCGCTGCGCCTCGGACAGAGCGCCGATGCGCGCCTCGCTCAGGGGCTGGGCCGGGGTCATGTGCGAAAGGATCGCCGGGCGGCAGATCGCGGGAAGCGCCAGGCACAGGGCGCCCAGGGTATAGGCAGTTCGTCGCATGATGGTGTTTGATTCCACAAAAGACAAAGCGGCACAGGCGTGGATTGCTTCCGCCCGTGCCGCCGGTGCGCAGGTATTGCACCTGCGCGACTCCAAGCCTTCAGCTTAGAACTTGTACTCGACCGACATGCGGTAGACACGGCCCATCATGTCCGCCAGGCTGGTCAGGTAACCGCCGCTGTAGATCGTGTTGGCGGTCAGCGGTGGCCACTCTTCCGTGATGTTGTTCACGCCCAGCGACACGGTGGTTTTCTTGATGCCGGTATAGCGCACGTTCAGGTTGAACTGGCTATACGATTCCACTTCGGTCAGGTTCGATCCCGCACGCGGAGTCAGGTCGGTCAGCGCGGTGTTGAAACGCTGCGACAGGGTGGCGCGCCACGGGCCGGTGCTGTAGGTTACCGCCGCGGTGTACTTCCAGCGCGGGTTCACCTGCGGCATGCCGGCCAGGCCCGAGTTCGGACCGGCGCTGCCGAAGCGGCCGTCGTTGGTGATGATGCCGACGTTGCTGTTCCATGCGCCGCCCGCCTCGCTCTGGAACTCGTACTTGTGGTACCAGGTCGCATCGAGTTTCGCATCGAAGGTGCCGAAACTGGTCTTCGGGAAGCGGTAGCTGCCCGAGAAGTCGGCGCCGCGGATGCGGGTCTGGCCACGGTTGGCCTGGCTGGCGATGATGTAGTCGATGGTGCCATCGGCGCGGCGGTTGATGACGCTCTCGTACTTGGCCGGGTTCTGCTGGATCTCGGCGATCGAGACCGCGCCCAGCACGTCACGCAGCTTCAGGCCCCAGTAGTCGACCGTCAGCGACAGGTTCTTGATCGGCTCCAGGCCGATGCCGATGTTGAAGCCGCGCGACTTCTCCGGCTTCAGGTGGCTGTTGTTGGGCGACTTGGTCCAGTAGTTGGTCAGGACGTTGCAGACCTGGTCGGCGGTATAACCTGCCGACGGGGTGCCGGTGCCCGGCTCCAGCGGACGGGTGCTACGGCACAGGACCGGATCGTCCATCAGCTGGCTGCGCACTTCCGGGGTCGGGTTCTGGATGTCCATGATCGACGGCGCGCGGAAGCCGCTCGAGACCGAGGCGCGCAGCACCATTTCCTGCATCGGCGCCCAGCGGGTCGCCAGCGCCGGGTTCACCGTGGTCTGGTCCAGGTCGTCGTAGCGGTCGGCGCGGACCGAACCGTTGACCAGCCAGGTCTTGGTGATCGGCGCATCGACCTCGAACATCAGCGAAGAGATCTTGCGCTTGAGCTTCTTGGCCACGCCCTGCGGGGTCTCGCCCACCAGGTCGGATTGCACCACGTTGCCGGAAGCGTCGATGTTGTAGCTGCCGTCGGCGCGCTTGTACACGAAGTCGAGCGGCGCGTTGTGGGTGCGCGCCGAGTCTTCGCGCAGTTCACCCGACACCGCCAGCACCATGTCGCCGCCGCCGAGCGTCCAGACCGGACGGGTGACGGTAGCGTCGATGCTCTTATTGAAGGCCTTGTTCAGGCGATAGGTATAGTCCTCGGCCTGGATGCTGCGCAGGTAGGCCAGTCCGGCGGCGTCCTGCGGGCCGAACGGATTCAGGATGCCCTGGTCGAAGCCGGCCTGCGCCTTGCTGTACAGGATGTAGCCTTCGCCCACGCGGGTGTCGCGCTTGGAACGGCCATAGTTCGCGCCGAGACGATAGTCCCAGCCCATCACGTCGCCTTCGAGCGACAGCACGACGCGGTCGTTGCCCTGTTCGTCGTTGCGGTAGGCCGGTCCGAGTTCGCCCGGACCCCACTGGAAGTAGATGGTGCGGTTGTTCATGTTCAGCGGCGTCGCCGTGCCCGGGGTCTTGGCCGGGTCGATGAACATGGCCGGGGTGTTGGCGCCGGTATTGCTGCCGACGACCTGCGGCAGCGGCGTGATGCCCTTGCCCGGGTAGAAGCGGCTGGTGGCCGGCATCGAGTAAGTGGTGAACGGCTGGGTCGCGTTCGGCACCTGCATGCCGCGGAACTTCTGCACGGTGAACGCGGAATGCAGCACGTCGAGGTCGAGCTTGTGGCCGCCCGCCAGGTTCCAGCTGACGCGGCCGGCGACGGTGGTGATTTCGCTGCCGTCGGTCACGGCGTTCCAGAACAGCGGATTGCGGATACAGCCCGGCGCGTAGACCGGCGGGGTCGCCAGGCTGTTGTTGCCGAGGGTCTGCAGCGACCATGGCGAATCGCAGCCGGTGGCGAAATTCGGGTTGTAGTTCGAGTTGGCGTTGCGGGCGAAGCCGAAGTTGGCCAGCGGGTTCGGGTTGCGCGCGTCCGGCGTGATGCCCAGGCCCAGGCTGCGCAGCACGGCCGGGTCATGCTGTTCCGGACGGTCGCCCTGGAACAGCGCATCCTTCTTCTGGTGGTCGATGGCGATGTAGGCGTTCCAGCCCTCCTCGCTCAGGTCGCCCCAGCCGAAGATGCCGCTGATGCTCTTGGTACGGCCGCCGCCGCTCAGTTCGGGACGGGCGTACTCGGCCTTGACCGCGCCGCCCTGGTAGCCGCGCTTGGTCCAGTAGTTCTGGACGCCGCCGATGGCGTCGGCGCCGTAGATCGAGGCGCCGCCGCCGTTCAGGGTCTCGACGCGCTCCAGCGCCATGCGCGGGATCACGTTGACGGAGACGTACTGGTCCTGCAGCGGCTCGTTCGCCAGGCGGCGGCCGTTCAGCAGGGTCAGGGTGCGCATCGGGCCGAGGCCGCGCAGGTTGGTCACCGGACCGGCCGCGCCGGAGTTGGTGCCGAGCGACAGCGATTGCGGCTGCTCCAGCACGAAGTCCTTGAGTTCGGTATGGCCGCGGGCTTCCAGTTCCTGGGCCTTGACGGTGGTGACGGGATTCGTGCCCTCGTCGTCGACACGGCGGATCAGCGAGCCGGTCACCACCACCGCCTGCACGGCTGGCGTTGACGACGGGGCTTCGGTGTTCTGAGCCTGCGCGTGGGCCGCCAGCTGGAACAGCGCCAGGCTAACTGCGCTTGCCAGTTGAGCTCGGCGTGGGGTGGGAACAAAGGTCGGGTTCATTCACGTCTCCTATCTTTTTTCTTAAGATTGATATGACCACACTACTGATTGGCCAGGCCACTTGGAGCGAATTCCACAGGCCTGCCGTCAAATCCTGACGCTGTCTTTGCAGGTTTTACAAGAAGTGATATGACCGGATTATAAATTGGTCAGGCCACTTTGTTGCAACAAATATTTACGGCGCATACTGATCAGCCTGCAAATAATGTCGAGTTGACAATATTTTGTTGCAATTATCTAACGAAATTCCATTGGCACCTCGGTTTTCCTCCTCAAATTGTTCGACCAGATGCGTGATTTAGTCCAACCACCTATGAAAGTGGTCTTGCCAATTCCACTACTTCAGGCCACCATATGCCGAGCCTGCGGCCGTGAACGCCGATGGCGCCACAACAAGACTGGAGACGAAGCATGAATGAAAAGAATTTCGGGGGGATCGATCGCCGCACCGTACTGAAGGGCGCCGGGGCGGCTGGCCTGGTGCTGGCTAGCGGCGGTGCCTTCGCGGCGACCGCGCGCAAGCGCTATGCGGTGGTGGGCGTGGGTTCGCGTGCGCGCATGTTCACCAATGCGATGACGGGCAAGTTCCGCGATACCAGCGAAGTCGTGGCCATCTGCGACAAGAATGCCGGCCGCCTGGCGCGCGCCGTGAAGCTCGTTACCGAGACCGGCGCCAGCCAGCCGCGCGGCTACGCCGCAGCGGACTTCGACCGCATGATCCGCGAGACCAGGCCGGAGTATGTGATCGTCACCACGCCCGACGCCACCCACGACGACTACATCGTGCGCGCCCTCGAAGCCGGCTGCGACGTCATCACCGAAAAGCCGATGACGACCACCGCCGAAAAAGCACAGCGCATCATCGATGCCGTCAAGCGCACCGGCCGCCAGGTCCGTGTCACCTTCAACTACCGCTATTCCCCGCCGCGCACCCAGATCAAGGAGCTCTTGATGTCGGGCGAGATCGGCGACGTCATCTCGGTCGACTTCACCTGGCTGCTCAACACTGTTCACGGCGCCGATTACTTCCGCCGCTGGCACGCCAACAAGGCCAATTCGGGCGGTCTGATGGTGCACAAGTCGACCCACCACTTCGACCTGGTCAACTGGTGGCTGGGCGCCCAGCCGGAGACCGTGCACGCCTTCGGCTCACGCCAGTTCTACACCCCGGAAACCGCGCGCCGCATGGGACTGTCCGGTCCGCACGAGCGCTGCCTCACCTGCCCGGAAAAACAGAAGTGCAATTTCTACTTCGACCTGGCGTCAGATCCTGGGCTGAAAGCCCTCTACCTCGACAATGAACGTTACGACGGCTACTACCGCGATCAGTGCGTGTGGCGCCCGAGCATCGACATCGAAGACACCATGAACGTGATGGTCCGCTACGACAACGGCGCACACCTGAACTACGCGCTGTCGGCCTATGACGCCTGGGAGGGCTACCACATCGCCTTCAACGGCACCAAGGGCCGTATCGAACACCGCATCGTCGAGTCGGGCGGCGCGGCCGGCGCCGCCAAGGTGCAGAGCGGCAGCGAGAACGTGTCGATCCGCGTGATCCCGATGCGCGGCCAGCCGCGCGACATCGAGCCGATCATCGGCAAGGGCAGCCATGGCGGCGGCGACGACGTCATGCTCACCGAGATCTTCGGCGAGGGACCGCCGGACAAGTACAAGCGCGCCTCGGACGAGCGAGCCGGCGCCTGGTCGGCCCTGGTCGGTATCGCGGCCAACAAGTGCTTCGAGACCGGACAGACGGTGCGCGTGGCCGACCTGGTCACCGGCCTCACGCCGCCGGACCGCGCGCCGATGCCGGACCGCCGCGCGCCGGTGCCGATGCCGATCCGGATCAAGATTCCCTGACCATCCACTTGCCAGAGTGAGAATCGTAGGGTGGACGGCGTTGCCGTCCACCCTACTTTACAGATCCACTGACAGGTAAGCCGACACCAGGCGCCCGGTGATGACGTCATACGCGCCGGCGCCGCGCAGTTCCCAGCCATAGGTATCGAACACGTTGTTCACCGCCACCCGCAGCGAAGCCGGCTGCTCGCCCAGCTTGAAGCGGTAGCGGCCGCTCAGCGCCACCAGGGTGCGCTCAGGGATGGCGACCCGGTTGTCGACGGTGGCGGTGATGGCGCCGCTGTGCGAAGCCGTCATGTCCAGCGACAGCCCCTCCAGCCACGGAGTGCGCCAGTCCAGATTGAATTCGGCGCTGCGCCGGCTCATGCCGACCGGACGCTCGCCGACCCGCCCCAGGCGCACACCCTCGCCGGTCGCGCGCGGGCGCGACAGGACCGCGCCGGCGACGACGTTCAGGCGTGGGCTCAAGGCGCCCGCCAGCGACATTTCCAGCCCCCGATTCTGCACGTCGCCCAGTTGGGCGTAGCGGTTGCCGGCATCGAAGTTGAAGTAGGGCTTGCGCAGGTCGAACACGGTGGCGACCAGCTTCATTTCCGGGCTCAAGGCATAGCGCAGGCCGAGGTCGCCCTGGGTGGTGCGGATCGCCGGCAGCAGCTCGTTGCGGTTGAGCGCATTGCTGGGCGCTACCCCGCTCTCTTCCAGTCCGCGAGTAAAGCTGCCGAAGGCCACCAGCTTAGGACCGAGATGGCCGGCGGCCGTCAGGTTGTACAGCCAGGGCTTGTCCTCGGCGGTGGCGAGCGGCAGGCCAGGCTTTTGCAGGCGCTTGCGGTAGTCGGTCTTCTGCAGGCTGAAGCCGATCTCGCCCACCTTGCGCCAGCGCCCGTCGTAGGCGAAGCCGCCGGTCCACTGGCGGGTGCGGTCGCGGGTCTGCTCGCCGAACACGAAGGCCGGCTCGGGCGCGGAGTAAGGCGCATCGATCGTGGTGCGCCCCAGGTCGAAGGCCTGCGAGCCGTCGTAGCGGCGCTGGCGGTCGCGCCCGCGCACGCTGAAGTGCAGGTTGTGCAGGCGCGGGCCTTCGACGACGACGCGCGTGAGGCGCAGTTCGCCGCTGGTGGAGGCATTCTCCGCCGGCGGATCGACGATCAGGCGTCGGTTCGCGCTGCCGTCCAGCGTCACGCCGGTGAGCAGGTGGGTGAAGGCGCGGTGGTCGTTGTACAGCGAGCGGAACACGCCGGCACGGACGGTCCAGTCCTCGTTAGCGCGCAGCGTGGCCAGGCCGCCGTAGTTCATCGCGGTGGTGCGAAAGTCGGCCCACTCCGGGCCTTTGAAACGGCGGCGCTCGATGCGCGGCGGCAGGTGGCTGCCGGCCGGCAGGAAGCTCGGCGCCTTTTCGTCGTCGTAGGTCTCGGCGCGGTGCCAGAAGGGGACGATCTCGAGGCTTGCTGCCGGCTGCCAGCGCAGGCTCAGCGCGGCATTGCGGTAGCGCGAGTCGGTGCCGTTGGGGTATTCGTTGCTGCCGACGGCAGTGCCGATGCCCAGGTTCAGGCTGCGTGCCAGCGGCAGTTCGCCGTCGGCCTCGATATAGGCGCCGCCGTAGCTGTCGCCACCCGTGACCAGGGCCAGCCTGGCCCGGTCGCCCGGCTTGCGGAAGCTGTAATCGACGATGCCGGTCGGCGCCGGGAAGGGATAGCCCTGGGCCGAGATGCCGACCCGGATGTTGGTGGAGCGCCGGATGCGCGGCGTGAGGCCCCAGACCTGGTCGAAGTACAGGCCCTCGATGCGCGCATTGCCCGCCGCGACCGGCGAGAAGCCGCGCACGCTGGACGAGTTGTACAGGCCGATGGTCTCGCGGCCGACGCTGGTGCCGAAGGCATCCTCGGCCTGGCGCATCACGTTTTCATCGGCCCGCCCATGCAGCTGCTGGGTACCGGGCATCGCCGGCTCGGCGGGCTGGCTGGCGGCGGGAGGAGTGGTCTGTGCCCAGGCGGGCGCCGCGGCCAGGGCCAGCAGGACGGTCGAGCTCAGGATCTTCAGCATGAGGCAATGCGCAAGTCGGAAAGCTGCGCATTATCCGGTATTGATAGACTACTATCAATATGAAATCACGCCTCGAATATTGATAGAGTATCATCGACACCATTCTTGAACTCCGGGCGCTCCTGATGACGCAATTCACGCTGCCGCAAAACTCCTTCCTGCTCCTGCTGGGCGCGGTGACCCTCGCCTTTTTCTGGATCCTGCTGCCGTTCTCGGGCGCCGTCTTCTGGGGCATGGTGCTGGCGATCGTGTTCGCGCCCGTGTACGAGCGCCTGCTGGCGCGCTTGAAGGGGCGCGCCAACATCGCGGCTTTCGTCACCCTGGTGCTGATCATCCTGATGGTGATCCTGCCCCTGACCCTGATCGCCGCCGCGCTGGCCGACCAGGCGCTCGCGCTGTACAACATGGTCAGCGCCGGCAGCCTCGACTTCGACGCCATGCTGCGCCGGGTAGTGGCGGGCCTGCCCGACTGGGCTGCCTCCCTGTTCGAGCGCTACCAATCGACCATCATGTCGACGGTGCAGGACAAGCTCAGCGCCGGAGTCGCCCAGGCCAGCCAGCTGGCGGCGCGCTATGCGGTGGGCTTCGGGCGCAATGCGCTCGACTTCCTGGTCGGCATGACCGTCATGCTCTACCTGCTGTTCTTCCTGTTCCGCGACGGGCGCACCATCGCGGCGCGCATCAAGCGCGCGGTGCCGCTCGACTCGCACTACAAGAAGCCCCTGTTCGACAAGTTCGTGACCGTGATCCGCGCCACCGTGAAGGGCAATGTGCTGGTGGCGGTGGCCCAGGGCACGCTCGGCGGCCTGATCTTCTGGTTCCTAGACGTCCCCGGACCGGTGCTGTGGGGCGTGGTGATGAGCTTCCTGTCGCTGCTGCCGGCCGTGGGCGCCGCCATCATCTGGGGGCCGGTGGCGGCCTATTTCCTGTTCACGGGTTCGGTCACGCAAGGGGTGGTGCTGGCCCTGTACGGCGTGCTGGTGATCGGCTTGGTCGACAACCTGCTGCGCCCCATCCTGGTGGGCAAGGACACCAAGCTGCCGGACTACCTGGTGCTGCTGTCCACGCTCGGCGGCATGGCGCTGTTCGGCCTGAACGGCTTCGTGATCGGTCCAGTGATCGCGGCGCTGTTCATCGCGGCCTGGAGCCTGTTCGCGCGCGCCGACGAGTTCCACGCAGAGTGAAAAGGAGTATTGCGTAGCGCGCATCAATCGGGGCCGGCGCCCCCCATAGAATCGGTCCCGACATCCATTTTCGACAAGGACCACAGCATGCGCCCCACTACCACACCCGCCGCCGACATCTCTCCAGGATTGACGCGCCTGCTCGCCGTCTCGGCCGGCCTGATCGTCGCCAACCTGTACTACGCCCAGACCCTGGTCGGTCCGATCAGCCTTGCCACCGGCCTGTCGCTGCATGCAGCCGGCCTGGTCGTCACCCTGACCCAGGTCGGCTACGCCCTCGGCCTGCTGTTCATCGTGCCGCTCGGCGACCTGCTGGAAAACCGCCGGCTGGTGTTCTGCGCCCTCCTGGGAACCTCCGCGGCGCTGCTTGCGGCCGCCTTCAGCAGCAATGCCTGGCTGTTCCTGGCCGCCGCGCTGGGCATCGGGCTCGGCTCGGTGGCGGCCCAGGTGCTGGTGCCCTTCGCCGCCCACCTGTCGCGCGAGGAGACCCGCGGCCAGGCCGTCGGCAAGGTGGTCAGCGGTTTGCTACTGGGGATCATGCTGGCCCGGCCCGCGGCCAGCCTGGTGGCCGATGTCGCCGGCTGGCACGCGGTGTTCGGCGGCGCCGCCGCCATCATCCTGGTGCTGGCCTTCGTGCTGCTCAGCAGGCTGCCGCAGCACGCACCAACGCAGGCACTTTCCTACCGCAAGCTGATCGCATCGCTGTGGACCCTGCTGGCGGGCACGCCGCTGCTGCGCCGCCGCGCCGCCTACCACGCGGGCCTGTTCGGGGCCTTCAGCCTGTTCTGGGCCGTGACGCCCCTGATGCTCGAAGGTCCGCGCTTCCACCTGTCGCAGACCGGCATCGCGATCTTCGCGCTGGTCGGCATGGCCGGGGCCATCGCCTCGCCGGTGGCCGGACGGCTGGCGGACGCCGGCCACACCTTGCCCGCGACCGCCGCGGCCCTGGTGCTGGGCGTAGCGGGATTCGCGCTGCCGCTCTACCAGCCGGCCTCGCGCGAACTGGCGATCGGGGTGCTGGCCGTGGCCTCGATCGTGCTCGACATGGCGGTCGCGGCCAACCTGGTGCTGGGACAGCGCGCCATCTTCAGCCTGGGCGCGGACGTGCGCAGCCGCCTGAACGGCATCTACTTCGCCCTGTTCTTCGGCGGCGGCGCGCTGGGATCGGCGCTGGGCGCCTGGGTGTTCGCGCAATATGGCTGGAATGCCGCCCTGCTGGCCGGCATGGCCTTCCCGGCCGCCGCCCTGCTCTACTGGCTGGGCGAACTGCCGGGCCGCGCTTCGGTACTGGGGAAAGCTGTCTAGTTCAGGCCGGAGCGCGCGAGCTGCGCAGCAAGCAGATCGACAAAGGCGCGGATCTTGTGCGAGCCGCGCCGGTTGGTCTGGTAGAGCGCATGCAGCGTGACGTCCATCGGGCCCGGGTTGGCCTCCCAGGCCGGCAGCACCGGCACCAGGCGGCCGGCGGCGACGTCGTCGCGCACCAGCCAGTGCGCCAGCATCGCGATGCCGACGCCGGCGAGCGCGGCCTGGCGCAGCAGTTCGGCGCTGTTGGCCTGCAGGACGGCGTCGATCGTGATCTCCTCATCCTCGCCTTCCCCCTCCAGGCGCCGCATGCGCCACAGCCGCCGCTCGGCGAGCTGCAGGCAGTCGTGGTGGGCCAGGTCGGCCGGCAGGATCGGCGTGCCGCGCGTGGCCAGGTAGGCCGGGCTTGCGCACAACAGGCGCCGGTGGGAGCCGAGGCGACGCGCCACCAAGGTCGAATCCGGGTCGATCCTGCCGATCCGGATGGCGACGTCGATCGATTCGTCGACCAGGCGCGCGGCTTCGTCGCTGAGGCGCAGGTCCAGCGCCAGGCGCGGGTACCTGGCGCGCAGTTCCGGCAGGATGGGCGCGATGTGCAGGGTGGCGAAGCTCACCGGCGCGGCGACGCGCAGCACGCCCTTGACGTCGCCGCCCTGCCCCGCGACGGCATCGTCGGCCGCATCGAGCTGCTCCAGCACGCGCCGCGCTTCCTCGTAATAGCTGCGCCCGGTATCGGTGAGCGTGACGCTGCGGGTGGAGCGGTTCAGCAGGACGGCGCCGAGCCTTGCTTCGAGTGCATCGACCAGCCGCGTCACGGAAGACGTCGCCACGCCCATCTGGCGTGCGGCGGGCGAAAAGCCGCCGCTGGCCGCGACCAGGCAGAACGCCTTCAGTTCGGCGAACCGGTCCATGCGCCGCGGACTCGCTTAAAACGCCAGCGTGACGCTACGCGGGCAATGGTCGCTGGTCTCGATGCGTTGGTCCGGCGCCTGCACCACGGCGGTCTTGCGCGAGCCGAGATTGGCCGGCTGGCGCGCCGCCAGGGCGCCGCTGAGCACGATGTGGTCGAGGCCCGTAAAGCCCTTGCAGTGCGCATCCACGCTGGCCAGCGGCACCTGCCGCAGGTCCCTGCCCGCGTTCAGCTCCTGCCACATGTAGCGCGTGGCCACGCGGCCATCCTTGTCCGTTGCCGGGACACCGGCGGGGTCGCTGCCGTCGGTACGCACCTTGTCGGCCGGGATGTTGGCCGCGGCTTCCTCGTCGATGCGGCGGTTGAAGTCGCCCAGCAGGACGAAGTCCGGGCTCTGTTTGGCCACGCTGTCGATCCAGCGCTCGAGCGGCGCGACCTGTCGGTTCAGGGTCTTGCAGGCGCCGGCCGGATCGTCCAGCAGGCGCGCCTGGTAGATCGGGGTCGGCACGATGTTGGCGCAGCCGGACTTCAGGTGCACGTTAAGAAAAGCGATGGGGCGTCCCGCCACCTTCATTTCGAGCGCCAGGCCCGGACGGACCTTGCGCGACTCGGGGTCGGTGGGATTGTCGACGATGGCCAGGCCCTTGTCCACGCTGCAGCGGGCTTCGTTACCCAGGCTGCGGTCCCAGGCGAAGGCCAGGGTCTGGAAACCCTCGTGCGGCGCGTCGCAGACGCCGAAGCGGCCGGCATGGCGGCCCAGCAGCTGCTTGATCACCTCGCTCGAGCGCACCTCCTGGAAGGCGATCACGCGTACGCCATCCTTCTCGATCAGCCCGGCGATGGTCGCCTGCAAGCCGGCCAGCTTGGCCGCATAGTCGGCGCTCGTGAGCGCCACCGGCGCACCGCGTCCCTGGTAGGCATTACACGGCGCCATCATGGCCGCCCCGTCGCGACCGCCCGCCAGGCGCTCGGTGTCGGCGACGCACTGGCGCGCCACTTTCACGGCTTCCTCGGTGATCGACGTCTGTCCCGGCTGGCGGCGCGGGCGCGTGTCGCACCACGACACGGTCGAGCAGACCGCGTTCTGGCGATCGAAATCCTGCTGCGAGCCGGCCCAGCCCATGTTGAAGGAGGCGACGCCGATGGAGGTCATCGACGCCGGCGGAGCGGGATCGGCAGCATGGCTCGCCGCGGCGGCAAGCAGCGAGGCCAGGACGGCGATGCGGGTTGGTTTGATCATGGACATCGTGCTTTTCATCGTAAGAGCGCCTTGGGAGTGTGTACGGGGCGAAACGATGGATTATCGCGGAGTTCCGGGGCGGCGGCAATGAGCAGCGGCGGGCACACGATCGATACGCATCGTGAGAATTGTCGATAAAAAATCACTGAATCTCACAAAATTTGATCTAGATCATTCTTTTTCCATAAGGCAACGAGATATCCTTGCCCGGTCGTCAACCCGCATGCGCCGGCGCCAGACGTGGCGCCGCAGCCCGGCAAGCCTACTTCCGGCATCGCGTGCATACAGACCATGTTAGCCACCACCATTTTCAAAGAACAGCGCGACCCGCTTCGCTGCCGCGCCCATGCCCCCGAACTCCAGCTGCCGCAGGCGCCGTCCGTCCCGGCGTCGATCCTGGACGAACTCCAGCAAGTCGTTTTCCAGACCGATCGCCACGGCAACTGGATTTTCCTGAACCAGGCCTGGCAGGCATTGAGCGGATACCCGGTCGAGGCGACGCTGGGCGATTCCTGCCTCGCGCAAGTCCACCCGGACGACCTGGCGCGCGAGCAGTCCACGCTCGCGCAGCTGCTCTCCGGCCAGCGCAGCCGCTGCCGGCACGAGGTCCGCCATGTGCGCAGCGACGGCGAAGTGCGCTGGGTCGAAGTGTCCGCGCGCACCCGGCACGGCGCAGACGGCATGGTGGACGGCCTGCTGGGCACCCTGTCCGACATCTCGGACCGCAAGCTGGCGCTGCAGCAGCGCAGGCTGGCCAGCAGCATCTTCGCCAGCGCCGGCGAAGGCATCATCGTCACTTCGGCGGACGGCCGCATAGTCGACGTGAACGGCGCCTTCGAGGCGATCACCGGCTACGCCCGCGCCGAGGTGCTGGGAAAGAATCCGCGCCTGCTCAGCTCGGGCCGCCAGGACAAGGCGTTCTACGCCGACATGTGGCGCAGCATCGCGCTTACCGGCAGCTGGAGCGGCGAAGTGTGGAACCGCCGCAAGTCCGGTGAATTCTACGTGGAGCGCCTCACCATCACCGGCATGCGCGACGACGATGGCAGGCTCTCCGGCCACGTCGGCGTATTCGCCGATATCACGCGCCAGAAACTGCAGGACCAGCACTTCGAGCACATCGCCCACTACGATCCGCTGACCGGCCTGGCGAACCGGCGCCTGCTGGCCGACCGCCTGCAGCAAGCCATGGCGCGGGCGCGCCGCAGCGGCGCCGGCGTGGCCGTCGCCTTCCTCGACATCGACGACTTCAAGGCCATCAACGAGGCCCATGGCCATGAATGCGGCGACGAGCTGCTGGCCGCCCTCGGCCGCAGGATCCAGGACACGGTGCGCGACAGCGATACCGCCTGCCGCCCTGCCGGCGACGAGTTCGTGGTCGTGTTCGACGGTGTCGACTCGCCCCAGGCCTGCCAGCCGATGCTGGCGCGGCTCCTGCACGCGATTTCCGAGCCGGTATCGGCCGGCGGCGCCGTGCTGCGCGTGAGCGCCAGCGCGGGCCTGGCCTTCCACCGGCAAAGCGAGGACATCGGCGCAGACCTGCTGATCAGGCAGGCGCACCAGGCCATGTACGATGCGAAGATGGCGGGCAAGAACCGCTTCCATGTGTTCGACAGCCTCGGCTATCGCGAGATGGTCGAGCGCGCGGAAGAAATCGAGGTCATCGAGCGCGCGCTCGCGCAGCACGAGTTCGCCCTGCACTACCAGCCCATCGTGCATCTCGGGAACGGAGAGCTGAATTCGGTCGAGGCCCTGGTGCGCTGGAACCACCCTGGCCGCGGCTGCCTGCCGCCGGCCGCCTTCCTTCCGGCCCTGGAGGGGCATCCCCTCATGCTGGCCCTGGAGAACTGGGTGCTCGAGGAGGCATTGCGCCAGCACGTGCGCTGGCTCGACGCCGGCCTGGACATCGCGATCAGCGTGAACATGAGCGGAGCGCAGCTGCGCCGCAAGGATTTCGTCGCTCACCTGCGCGGCCTGCTGGCCGCCCACCCGCGCGTGAACCCGCGCCGCATCAAGCTGGAGGTGCTCGAAAGCAGTGCACTGGACGACATCGCGCACGTGTCCGGCCTGGTCTCGCAATGCGCCGAGATCGGCGTCGGGTTTGCGCTCGATGATTTCGGCACCGGCTATTCGTCCCTGCGCTACCTGAAGCAACTGCCGGCCGGGCGCATCAAGATCGACCAGGGCTTCGTGCGCAACATGCAGCAGGATCCCGACGACCTGGCTATCCTCGAAGGCATCATCGGCATGGCCGCCGCCTTCAAGCGCGAGGTGGTGGCCGAAGGGGTCGAAACCGCCGAACACGCCGCCATGCTGGTCCAGCTCGGATGCATGCTGGCGCAGGGCTACGGCATCGCGCGCCCGATGCCGCCGGAAGCGCTGGCGCCCTGGCTGGCGGCATGGCGCCTGCCCGCCGAGGTGGCCTCGTGCGCGCCGCTCGAACGCGACGATGCCCTGCTGCTCAAGGCCCTGGTGGAGCAGCGCGCCTGGCATGCGGCGCCGGGCGACGCCGCCAGCCCGTCCGGGATGCAGGCATTCGACGCCTGGCTGGACCGGCACAGCCGCAAGCGCGCGCGCTGCAAACGGCAGGTCGCCCGGGCCCTGTCCTGTCGCGATGCCTTCCTGGCACAGGCCGGCCATGCCGGCCTGGCCGCCCCACGCGAACAGGCCAGCCGGGCATTTGCCGATGCCCTGAAGGAGCTGCTCCATGCTTGACCCAGGCATGTACGGGCGCCAGGCTTGCGGACGGCAGCCATGATCAGCGCGCAACTGGCCGCCAAGCGGCGCAGCATCAAGCTCCTTGCGCTGAGCATCCTGGTAGTTGCCGGCGCCGCACTGGCGGCCGCATACGCCTGGAGCAGCTGGCAGTTGCGCCGGCTCGAGCTGTCGAACGCCGAGATCTCGACGAGCAATCTCACGCATGCGCTTGCCGACCAGGCCAGCTCGGCGTTCAAGATGGTCGACACGGTGCTGGTCGGGATGGTCAACCGCATCGAGCACGATCGCCTGCCGGCGACCGACCGGGACGCGCTGTACAGGCTGATGATGGATCACCTGGCGGAGCTGCCGGCCTTGCAGGGCCTGTTCGTCTACGACGCGTCGGGCACCTGGATCGTGAACTCGGCCGGCCAGTCCTTCAACGGACGCAACAACGCCGACCGCGCGTACTTCAGGTTCCACCGCGATTCGCCCGCGCGCGACGTGCACATCGGCGCCCCCATCATCGGCCGTACCAGCGGCGCCTGGGTGATCCCGGTCTCGCGCCGCCTCGAGCATCCGGACGGCAGCTTTGCCGGGGTCGTCCTGGCAACCATCAAGGTCGACTTCTTCCGCAAGATCTACGAACAGATCGAGCTGCGCCAGGACGGCAAGATCATCCTGGCGCTGCGCAGCGGCACCCAGTTGCTGGCGATCCCCTTCACATGGACGGGAATCGGCGCCGACCTCGCGTCGACCGCGCTGTTTCCGCGACTGGCAGGGCAACTGCCGAACGGCCGCCTGCCGGATGTGGCGGAGGGCGGCAAGCGCCTCATGTACGGGGTCGCGCAGGCGGGCGACTATCCGCTGCTGGTCGCCACCGCACGCTCGCAGGACCAGGTCCTGGCGCCATGGCGCGAAACGATCTTCACGGCCGGCGCGGCGCTCCTCGCGCTGGCCGGCGGCATGGCCGTCCTGGCTGTCTACCTGGTACGGCAGATGCGCTTGCGTGACCGTTTCGAGCGTGAGCTGCTCGATACAAAGACGGCGCTGGAAGCGTCGAACGCGTCGCTGCTGGTTCAGTCGCAGATCGATCCGCTCACGGGTCTCTACAACAAGCGCCATTTCGAGGGGGCACTCGAGCAGGAGCTGGCCCGCGCGCGCCAGGACGGCAGCCCGCTTGCCGCCCTGATGATCGACGTCGACCATTTCAAGAAGTACAACGACAGCCATGGCCACCTTGCCGGGGATGTCGCGCTGGCGGAGATCGCCCGCACGATCAGGGCCGGCGCTTCGCGTCCGCGCGACGTCGCGGCCCGCTTCGGCGGCGAGGAGTTCGTCGTGCTGCTGCCGGCGACGGACGCCGCGGGCGGCTTGGCGGTCGCCGAGGCGATCCGCACCAGACTCGAACGATTGCGCATCGCCCACCGCGAAGCGCCGCTTGGCATCATGACGGTCAGCATCGGCCTTGCCTGCACCGTCCCGCGACATGCCGAGGACGGCGCGGACAGCTTGCTGTGGCGCGCCGACGCCGCACTGTATGCAGCCAAGGAAAGCGGACGCAATCGCGTCGGCCCGGCCGGATAGCCGGCGCACGCCAGCGGAACTCCTGGAGCGTTGAGAACGGTTTAATATAACGCTACCTTGCGCACGCAAGGCTGGACCACCACCTACCACCGCCGATCCGCGAAACAAACATGCAATCCCCTGCCCAGCTCATGAGCGGGCTGCTCGACTACCTGGTCGAGCAAGCCAAAGACATCGATCCAGCAGCTTTTACATTGTCGAAGGCTACCGAGTTCAAGAAAACCTATGCCGACCTGGAGGCGCTGCCCTGGATCGACTTCAACGTCGACACCGATGGCGAGCCGGTCTGGCTGCGGGTGCATCGCCTCGAGGCGATGCGCGCCCCAAGCCTTCCGGAGCCCGAGCTTGCCCCCTTCCTGACGATCGGCGACGACCCGGCTGCCCGTCCGCCGGCCTTGAATGAAGCGATGCTGGCGAGCGCCCGCAACGAGGACGCCGGCGTCCTCGGCGAAGAACAGGCCGGGCAGCGCGACCGGCAGCGCCGCGCGCGAGTGGGCCGCCTGCTGGAGGTCTACACGCAGCACTGGAACGACTGGGCCATGCGGGAGCGGCCGCGGCGCCAGGTGATGAGCCTTTACGCCGACCTGTTTGCGCTGAAGACGCGCCTGGAATCCGAAGAGGCGGTGCGCCCGACAGAGCTGGTCTGGGGCATGGGGGTGTCGTCGTGGCGCATTCCGGGCACCGAGGAATCCGCTTCGCCGTCAGCCGTCGACTTCCATTACCCCTTGATCACCCAGGCGGTGGAACTCGAGATCGACAACGCCAGCCACGCCATCGCCGTGCGTCCGCGCCAGGTCGAGCCGCGCCTGGAGTTCGACGCCTTTGCCGCCTGCGCCGTGCCCGGCATCGGCGATGTCGAACGCGCCGCCCGCGCCCTGCTGCGCGAGCGCCCGGACATTGCTGTCTCGCCCTTCGACCCGACGACCGTCGAACCCATCCTGAGCCTGGTCGCCGGCAAGCTCGCGGCATCGGCCCGTTACGACCGTGAGGCCGCCGGGGCCCCGAGCGCCGGCGAGGAGCTGGTGGTGACGAACGGGTGGGTCGTGTTCACCCGCCCGCGCGCCAGCCATTTCCTGATCGACGACATCGCGCGCCTGAAGGAGCGCGTCAGCGCCGGCGATGCGATTCCGGAGGGCCCGCTCGGCATCGTCACGCCGCCTGGCCAGGCCGTGGTCGAGCACGAAGCGATCGCCTTCCGCGGCTTGTCCGGCCGCGCGGACAGCTGCGGCGAAGCGCGCGAGCTGTACTTCCCCTTGCCCTACAACCGCGAACAGGAAACGATCGTCCAGCAGCTCGCGCGCTCCCCGGGCGTCGCGGTCCAGGGCCCGCCCGGCACCGGCAAGACCCATACGATCGCCAACATCATCAGCCACTACCTGGCGTCGGGAAGGCGGATCCTGGTCACCTCCAAGGGCGAACCGGCATTGAAGGTATTGCAGGAGAAGATTCCGGCATCGATCCGCCCGCTCACGGTGGCGCTGCTGTCCGGCGACAAGGAAGGCATGCGCCAGTTCCAGGCGTCGATCGAAGCGATCATCCACACTCTCACCCATCTGCATCCGCACATCGAGGAGGAAGCGATCGCCACCTGTCGCGCCGCACTCGACCGCGCGCATGAAGAGATGGCGCGGATCGACACCCGCATCGACGACATCGCGCGCGCCCACCTGGGCGAGATCGAGGTCGACGGCGTGCCGATGCGGGCCCAGAAGATGGCCGAGCTGGTGATCCACGGCCAGGAACAGTTCGGCTGGTTCGACGATCCCTTGTCGCTGGCGACGGAACATGCGCCGCCATTCGGCGAGCAGGCCGGCATGGAGCTGCGCGAGGCGCGGCGCCGGCTCGGCGCCGACCTGGTCTACTGCCATGCCGAGGTCCCGGCTTCCGGCATCTTGCCTGCGCCTGCCGAGCTCGGGCGCCTGCACGAGCTGCTCCAGACGCTGCGCGAGATCGAGCGCGACGAGGCGGCCGGCGTGCTGCTCCCGCTGCGCGCCACCACGCCGGAGGTGCTCGGACATGCCCGCCAGCTGCTCGCATCGATCGATGTGGCAGCCGCGCTGGTGCGCGAACTCGAGGAGTCCGGACACGACTGGGTCTTCGCGCTGCGCGAAAAATGCCGGCGTGCCGATTTCGCCACCGAACGCAGCTCGCTCGAGGCGCTATTCTCGGAGATGGACGCGCTGCTGCAGGCCAGGGCCGAATTCATGCAGCGACCGGTCAGCGCGCCGCGCGAAGCGCTGGAACATCCGAAGGCGCTGGAGGCCATCGCGCGCGGCGCGGAATCCGGCAAACCCTTCGGCTTGCTCGCCTTCGGCGTCGGCGACATCAAGCCGCACGTCAACGCCATCCGCGTTGCCGGCCTTGCGCCCGCCTCGAGCGCGGACTGGGCGCACGTGCAGCGCTTCGCGGCACTGCACACGCGGCTGTTGTCCTTCGTGGTGCGCTGGAACGCCTTCGCCGAACTGCTTTCCCTGCCGCTGCTGCAGCCGGAGGTCGGGCAGCTGCGCGCGGTCGAACAGGTCACGCTCGCCGCACGCCGGGCCCACACCCTGGCCACGACGCACGACCGCATGCTGCCTGGCCTGGCCGAACAGGTATTCGTCCGGGCGCCGCAGGACGAGCTGCTGGGGCGGCAGGCCGACCTGGCCCGTGTCCGCGAACAGCTGCGCCGCCACCTCACGCGCGCCGAACTGGCAGAGGCTATCACGAGCGCGGCCGCGCTCCGCGAGAAGCTGGCGGGCAGCACCGGCCCTGTCTCGGAACGGCTGAGCGCCCTGGTCGACCATGCATTGGGCAGCGCGGACGTGCCCGTCGAGGGCGTCGTGGCCGACTATGCCGACATCCTTGCCGACATTCGGCGGATCGAAGCGCTGGCGCCGGTCCTCGCCACCGTGCGCCAACTGGCCGACGAGATCGCGCGCCATGGCGCCCCCAAGCTGGCCGCGCGCGTGCTGTCAAGGCCGGTCGAGGCGGTCGGTGACGATACGGTGTTCCCGGTGCGCTGGCGCGACGCCTGGACCTGGGCGCGCCTGAAGGCCCACCTCGACGCCATCGACGACCGCGACGAGATGCGGACGCTGGCGGCGCGCCGGCGCGAGCTCGAGAAGGGTCTGGCCCGCCTGTATGAAACCCTGGTTTCGAAATCGGCCTGGCTCGCAACCCGGCGCCAGGCCGGCCAGAACGTCCTGACGGCACTCGAAACCTACCGCATCGCCATGCGCAAGATCGGCAAGGGCACCGGCGTCAACGCCGGGCGTTACCGCCGCGACGCCCAGCAGGCGATGGTGGACGCGCAGGCGGCCGTTCCCTGCTGGATCATGAGCCACGCCCGGGTGTCGGAGTCGCTCCCGGCCACGCTGGGCGCCTTCGACCTGGTCATCGTGGACGAAGCGAGCCAGTCCGACCTGTGGGCCTTGCCGGCGGTCCTGCGCGGCAAGCAGATCCTCGTGGTCGGTGACGACAAGCAGGTCTCGCCCGAGGCCGGCTTCGTATCGGCCGCCAAGATCGTCGACCTGCGCCGGCGCTTCCTGGCCGGCCAGCCCTTCGAAGCGGTGCTCACCGCCGACATGTCGCTGTACGACATCGCCTCCTCGGTATTCGCGGCCTCGCGGGTCATGCTGCGCGAGCACTTCCGCTGCGTGCAGCCGATCATCGCCTACAGCAACCGGGTGTTCTACAAGGACTTCATCCAGCCGCTGCGGATCCCGAAGGCGTCCGAGCGGCTCGACCCGCCGCTGGTCGACGTCTTTGTCGCCAACGGCTACCGCACCGCCAAGTCCCAGAATCCGCCCGAGGCCGAGTTCATCGCGGCCGAGATCGAAGCGATCATCCGCGACCCGGCAATGCGCGAGCGCACGCTCGGCGTGGTATCCCTGCTCGGCCCCGAACAGGCCCAGTGGATCGACAAGCTGGTGCGCTCGCGCGTCGAGGCGGCGGAGCTGGCGCGCCGCAATTTCGCCTGCGGCGACGCGCGCATCTTCCAGGGCAGCGAGCGCGACATCGTCTTCCTGAGCATGGTGGCCGACAGCAGGAACCACCACGCCCTGTCGGGCCTGCAGTACGACCAGCGCTTCAACGTGGCCGCATCCCGGGCGCGCGACCGCATGTACCTGGTGCGCTCGGTGCGCCTGGAAGAACTGTCCACGGCCGACCTGCGCCGCACCCTGGTCGAACATTTCGCCAAGCCTGTCGAGAGCAATGACGAAGCCGGCAACCTGATCGGCCTGTGCGAATCGGGTTTCGAACGCGATGTCTACAGCGAGCTGTTCGAGCGTGGCTACCGCGTGATTCCGCAGGTGCCGGCCGCCGGCTACCGCATCGACATGGTGGTCGAGGGCGCGGACGACCGGCGCCTGGCGATCGAGCTCGATGGCGACGAGTTCCACGGGCCGGACCGGTGGGCGGCCGACATGGGGCGCCAGCGCGTGCTGGAGCGCGCCGGGTGGATTTTCTGGCGCTGCTTCGCCTCGACCTGGTCGCTGCAGCGCGACGCGGTGCTGGCCGAGCTGCTCGCGCAACTGGCCAGCATGGGCATCGAGCCCCTCGGGGCGATGGCGCGCATCCCGTCGCTGGTCGAGTACCGTGAATGGGGACGGGAAGCCGAGGCGGCAAGCGACGACGCCGCGGGAAGCATGCTCGAAGACGCCCTCGCCGCTAACGCCGCAACTCCGACATGATGTTCTCGGCCATGAAGTCGCAGGGCGGACGCCGCGACTTGCTGCTGCGCGCGAGGATGACCTCCAGCGCATCCGGTTCCGGCAAGCCTTGCGCCTGGCCGAGTTGGCTCAGGTGCGCCGGCACCGCGCAGCGCGCCAGCGGCGCGATGGCCAGGCCCGCTTCGACCATGCTGAGCAGCCCCATCAGGCTCGGGCTCTCGTACGAGGTCCGGTAGGGAATCCGTGCCCGCTCCAGGCTGCGGATCGCGTTCTCGCGCGCCACGCTGCCGGGAAGGAAAACCGCGATCGGCAGCGGCCGCTCGCGCCAGATCTCGTGCACGCTGGGCGAGGCGGCCCAGACCATCGGTTCGAAGCGCACGAACTCCCCCGACAAGCCCTTCACGCGCGTGGCGCACACCAGGTCGACCGTGCCGTCCTTCACCATGGGCGCGAGCGCCACGCTCGGCAGGCCGACCACCTGGATCTCCACCTTCGGATAGGTGGCGGAAAACTTCTTGAGGATCGGCGGCAGCAGGGACGAGGCATAGTCGTCGGGCACGCCGAGCACGACCCGGCCGGTGACGTCGGGCCGGACCACCGCGGCCCAGGCTTCGTCGCGCAGGGCCAGCATGCGCCGCGCGTACGTGAGCAGGACCTCGCCGTCCTGGGTCGGCGTGACACTGCGCGGCCTGCGTACGAACAGCGGCTTGCCGAGCGCGGTCTCGAGCGTCTTGATCTGCATGCTCACCGCCGATTGCGAGCGGTGGACGACTTCCGCCGCGCGGCTGATGTTGCCGGTATCGGCCACCGCCACGATCATGGCCAGGACGTCCAGGTCGAGTGCTTTCACAGGTATCAGAAAAACAGATAGATGCCTTCAATATTATGCGATTTTCTTAAGCAATGCCATCGTGCATAGTATTGGAAAGGAGTCAGACATGAACGCAGCCACCGATCCACGCATCTTCGCAGTCCCCGAGCTTTGCTTCGCCACCGTCCCGTCCGGGGTACGCATCCCCTACGTGGCGACCGGGTCCGGCGAAGCCCTGCTCTTCGTGCATGGCTCGCTGTGCGACTACCGCTACTGGAACAGCCAGACCGAGGCCTTGTCGCAGCACTTCTCCTGCTACTCGGTCAGCCTCAGCCACTATTGGCCCGGCGACGAGGCCGGCGCCCTGGGCGCTTTCAGCTGGCAGCTGCATGTCGCGGAACTGGCGGAGTTCATCCGGGCGATGAAGCTCGGCGCGGTGCATCTGGTGGGCCACTCGCGCGGCGCATGCGTCGCCTTCAACCTGGCACGTAGCTATCCGGAACTCGTGAAAACGCTGACCCTGGCGGATCCCGCCGGCCCGCTGCAGACCGGCCCAACGCCGCCGGCGCCGCTGTCCTCGTCGGACGAGGCGGTCCGCGCGCGCGTTGCCGAGCTGATCGGGACTGGAGAGCTCGACGCGGGCCTGGAGCTGTTCGTCGACTCGGTCAGCATGCCCGGCATCTGGCGCAAGAGCCCGGTGTCGTTTCGCAGCATGGCGATCGCCAACGCGGCAACGCTGCCGAAGCAGTTCCGCGATCCCTTGCCGGCCTACACCCGCGCCGGCGCGGCCGAGCTGCGCTGCCGGACCCTGCTCCTCGCAGGAGAACGCAGCCCACGCATGTACCGCGATAACGTCGAACAGCTGGCGGGCTGGATGGCACACGTGGACAAGCGCACCATGGCGGGCGCCTCGCACGGGATGAACGTGACGCACGCGGCGGCGTTCAACCGCCTGCTCCACGCATTCCTGGGGAAACAGGCGGCATAAGTTCGGGACGACTGCTGCCGAACGAAGGCAGCTACTGGATTCGATACAATGGCAGCGACGATCTGCCTGGATTTCCGCGTCGCCGCCCGGCGCAGTCCTCGGCAGGATCGGTTCAAGCCCTGACCTTGCCATGCCCGATGCCCATCAGGCCGACCGCCTTTCGAAGCTGAGCGCAAAGAAAACCCACGTCGCCTTGCGCGTCGTGGTCGCGGCCAGCCTGTTCAGCCTGGTGGCGCTTGCCGCGACGGCCTGGGGTGTCTGGGCCCTGCGCGAGTCGGCATTGCAGAGGGCGGGCGTGGCCACGGCCAACATGGCGCGGGCACTGGCCTTCCAGGCCGACGCGGCCTTCCGCGGCGCGGACCTGGCGCTCGAAGGCATGGTCGAGCGCGCGGAAGCGGACGGTCGCAACATCGCCGCCCTCGAGCGCCTGCGGGCACACCTGCTGCTGATGGCGCACAAGGCCTGGTTCCTGCACGATTTGTTCATGTATGACGAGCATGGCGTCCTGCTCACCTCTTCCCTCGAGCCGCCGGTCGAAGCGAACAATTCGGACCGCGCTTATTTCCGCTACCACCAGCTTCACCCGGACCGGGAGACGCGCATCGGCGCTCCCATCCGCAGCCGGTCGAGCCGCCTGTGGGTCGTGCCGGTCTCGCGCCGCCTCCAGCATCCGGACGGCTCCTTTGCCGGCGTGGCGCTCGCGACGCTGCGGATCGACTTCTTCGAAGACATCTACGACGAACTGAACCTGGGACAGAGCGGCACGGTGCTGCTCGCGCTCGAGGACGGCACCTTGCTGTACCGCCGTCCGCTGCAGGAAGATCTGATCGGTAGGAATATTTCGGATGGACCTGTTTTCCAGACCTACCGCAAGCTCGGGCCGGACGGCACGGCCATGCTCACCGAGCGGGTCGACGGGGTCGAGCGTCTGTACAGCTACCACCGAACCAGCACGCCGCCCCTCATTGTCGCGGCCGGCGTGTCGAGCGAAGAAACCCTGGAGGAATGGCATCGGCTCGCGGTCATCATCGCGCTTGCCCTGGTGTTCGTACTGGCGCTGATCGGCTATCTCACCCGCAGGCTGCTGCGTCAGCTCGCCATCCGCGACCTGCTCGAGGAAGGCCTGCGCAACAGGACCAGCGAATTGCAGCAGGCCAATGCCCATCTGTCGGCCATGGCCTGGAAAGACGGCCTGACCGGCCTCGCCAACCGCCGCGCCTTCGACGACTTCCTGAATCGCGAACTGCGGCGTGCCACCCGCAACAAGGTCCCGGTGTCCCTGGTCCTGCTCGACGTCGACTACTTCAAGCGCTACAACGACAGCGAAGGCCACGCCGCCGGCGACGAGTGCCTGCGCCAGGTGGCTACCGCGCTGGGCGCCGCCCCCAGCCGGGCCGGCGAACTCGCGGCCCGCTACGGCGGCGAGGAATTCGCCGTGGTCCTGTCCGGCACCGACCTCGCGGGCGCCGCCGTGCTGGCCGACAAGCTGCGCCAGCAGATCGCCGCGCTGGCGATCTCCCACCCCCAGCATCCGGAAGGCGTCGTGACCGTCAGTGCGGGCGTTGCTCTACGCCGCCAAGCAGGCGGGGCGCAACCGGGTGGAGCCGGCGCCGGACGCCATGGCTGAAGGGGCCAGGTTACGGTCGGCCGATTGAAGTGGCTGATGTCGCCCTGCGCTGCTGCAAGGTCAATGCAAACAGGCCCTCGAAAGGGCCCGTTTCTTGAAGTCTGGAGGCGAGGACAGGAATCGAACCTGTCTCGGCGGCTTTGCAGGCCGCTGCATAACCTCTTTGCTACCTCGCCAGAACCAATCTTAGTCCGATGGCTCCGTTCGGTTGTGTGCTGGCGCAAGGCCGTGCACACCGGTCATGACAAGTCATGACCCGAACTGCGCAAAGCTGCCAGAAAAGCAAACGGGCCCTTGTAAGGGCCCGTGCTTGATAGGATCTGGAGGCGAGGACGGGAGTCGAACCCGTCTAGACGGCTTTGCAGGCCGCTGCATAACCGCTTTGCTACCTCGCCAGAGGTAATCTTGGAACAGCTGACCCGGCCGGTTATGTGCCGTATCAACCGAGAAGCAATGTCTTCTCTAAATTTGGAGCGGGAGAAGAGTCTCGAACTCTCGACCTCAACCTTGGCAAGGTTGCGCTCTACCAACTGAGCTACTCCCGCATTGGAGTCCTACCTGTCGTAAAACCTTTGGAGCGGGAGAAGAGTCTCGAACTCTCGACCTCAACCTTGGCAAGGTTGCGCTCTACCAACTGAGCTACTCCCGCATGGAGTCTTACTTACGCCTGTCGCACCAAGCCATCCGAAGATAACTGGAGCGGGAGAAGAGTCTCGAACTCTCGACCTCAACCTTGGCAAGGTTGCGCTCTACCAACTGAGCTACTCCCGCGTACAGAACAACGATTATCGCAGAACTTTGACATTTTCTCAAGTTTCTCAATCGTGCAACCGATCGTGTCACCTGAAAAACTTGGAGCGGGAGAAGAGTCTCGAACTCTCGACCTCAACCTTGGCAAGGTTGCGCTCTACCAACTGAGCTACTCCCGCTTTGTCTTTCATCCTGCTGCGTTGTTGTCGCAACAGGCAGGCATTATAGAGATTCTATTCCGTACGTCAAGGATGACACGGAACATTTCTTACAAGTTTCCTGCCTTTTCCTTAATAAGCGGCCACGCCCGGCGCAGGTAGTAGAACATCGACCAGACCGTCAGCCCGCCGGCCAGCCACAGGAAGTACTCGCCCCAGTACAGGGTGTCGATCCCGAACAGCACGTCATGGAACAGCAGCATCGGAATCGCCGTCATCTGGGCGGCGGTCTTGATCTTGCCGAGCGAGCTCACCGCCACCGACTTGGTGGCGCCGATCTGGGCCATCCATTCGCGCAAGGCGGAGATGGTGATCTCGCGGCCGATGATGATGAAGGCGATGATGGCGTTCACGCGGTCCAGCTGCACCAGCACCAGCAATGCGCCAGCTACCATCAGCTTGTCCGCGACCGGATCGAGGAAGGCGCCGAAGGCCGAGGTCTGGTTCCAGCGGCGCGCCAGGAAGCCGTCGAACCAGTCGGTGACGGCGGCGATGATGAAGACCAGGGTCGCGGCAAGGTTGCGGTCGGCCAGCGGCAGCCAGTGGGTCGGGAGATAGAAGACGCCTACAACCAGGGGAATCAGCGCTACACGTAGCCAGGTCAGGAGAATCGGGATGTTGAAAGGCATAGGAAAAACGCTGATTACGGGAATGAAAAGTTTGGGCGACAGTCTACATGGGTATTGCAAATTGGACTAGGTGACTCGTCTGTATGCGTCCGACTGGCGGCCCCCAAAACAAAACCGGGGCACATGCCCCGGTCCGGTCAGTCAATGCAGCTGCCGGTAAATCTCTTCCGCCAGCGTACTCGAGATGCCCTCCACCGACATCAGGTCTTCCACGCTGGCGTCGATCACGCCGCGCAGGCCGCCGAAGCGGGCCAGCAGGCGCTGGCGGCGCTTGGCGCCGATGCCTTCGATCTCTTCCAGGCGCGAGGCTTGTCTCGCCTTGGCGCGCTTGGCGCGCATGCCGGTAATCGCGAAGCGGTGCGCCTCGTCGCGGATCATGGCCACCAGCATCAGCGCGGCCGATTCCTTGCCCAGCTCCTGCGGCGCGCGGCCGTCGGCGAAGATCAGGGTTTCCAGGCCCACGCGGCGCCCTTCCCCCTTGGCCACGCCGACGATCATCGACGTGCTCAAGCCCAGTTCCTCGAACACCTGGCGCGCCATCTCGACCTGGCCCTTGCCGCCGTCGACCAGCACGATGTCGGGCATGACGCCTTCGCCACCGGCCACCTTCTCGTAACGGCGCTGCAGCACCTGGCGCATGGCGGCGTAGTCGTCGCCCGGGGTGATGCCGTTGATGTTGAAGCGGCGGTACTCGCCGTTCTGCATCTGGTGGTGGTGGAACACCACGCAGGAGGCCTGGGTCGCTTCGCCCGCCGTGTGGCTGATGTCGAAGCATTCGATGCGCAGCTCGTCGAGGGTTTCGCTGTCCAGCGACAGCACCTCGGCCAGCGCGCGCGTGCGCGCCTGCTGCGAGCCCTGCTCGGAGAGCAGGCGCGCCAGGGCAATCTCGGCGTTCTTGCAGGCCAGCTCCAGCCACTGGCGGCGCTGCCCCTGCGGCTGGAAGATCAGATTGATGCGGTGGCCGCACTGCTCCGACAGAGCCACGATCAGTTCCGGCTGGTCGAACTCGATGTTCAGGATCAGGGTGCCCGGAATGAACTGGCCCGCGTAGTGCTGGGCCAGGAAGGCGCACAGCACCTCGACCTCGATCGGGCACTCGCCCAGCGATTCGCCGACGTGGGTCGGGAAATAGGCGCGGTCACCCAGGTGGCGTCCGCCGCGCACCATCGCCAGGTTGACGCAGGCACGACCGCCCTGCACCACCACGGCGATCACGTCGACGTCGGCGTCGCCCACGGTTTCCATGCTCTGCGCGTGCAGCACTTTCGACAGGGCCTGGATCTGGTTGCGCACGCTGGCGGCCTGCTCGAACTTTAGCTCCATCGCGTAGGACTGCATCTTCTGCTCCAGGTCCTCCAGGACCTCGCTCTGGCGCCCGCGCAGGAAGCGCGCCGCGTTGTCGACGTCGCGCTTGTAGTCTTCCGGCGTGATCAGGTCGACGCAGGGCGCGCTGCAGCGGCCGATCTGGTGCAGCAGGCAGGGACGCGTGCGGTTGCTGTAGACGCTGTCCTCGCAGGTGCGCAGCAGGAAGACCCGCTGCAGCAGCTGGATCGATTCCTTGGCCGCCCAGGCGCTTGGGAAAGGCCCGAAATACTGGTTCTTCTTGTCCAGCGCGCCGCGGTAGTAGCCCAGGCGCGGCGCCTCGCCGCCCGTGATCCGGATGTAGGGGTAGCTTTTGTCGTCGCGGAACAGGATGTTGTAGCGCGGCTTGAGCGACTTGATCAGGTTGTTTTCCAGGATCAGCGCCTCGGCCTCGCTGCTCGTCACCGTGGTCTCGAGGTGCGCGATCTGCGACACCATCATCGCGATGCGCGGGCTCGACAGGTTCTTCTGGAAGTAGCTCGACACCCGGTTCTTGAGGTTGCGCGCCTTGCCGACGTAAAGCACGTTCCCGTTGGCGTCGAAATAGCGGTAGACGCCCGGCAGCCCGGGCAGTTTTGCCACAGTCGCCAGCACCTGCTCGCGCGCCGCTTCGGTCGGTTGCACCGGTTGCGCCGCGTCGCCCTTCAATGTCGCTTTCAGTTCTTCTTTCATGGCCTGCCAACTGTCCGGCCGCACGCGTGGCGCGGCGGCCTCAATCTTCCTGATCTTGGGTCTGGCGGCGCCGATGCGCGCCGGCTTCGTTGCCGGGACCGGCATCGCCGCCCCGCCGCTCGCCACATAGGCGACGGTCCCCTCGTCTTCCTTGCTCACGTCCTGCCTACTTGTACTTTATGCGGCCACGTCCTTGGTCACGATCACGAAGGCCACCGCATAATCGGCCTCGTCGCTGACGCTCACCTGCGCCGTCAAGCCATTAGCGCGCATGAATTCTTCCAGGACCCCGCTGCACACGATCACTGGCTTGCCGCTGGGTGCGTTGAGCATCTGGGCCGAGCGCCAGGTCATGGGCATGCGCATGCCCAGCCCGATCGCCTTGGAGAACGCCTCCTTGGCCGAGAAGCGGGTGGCCAGGAAGCGCAGTCCGCGCACCGCGTTCTTGCTGCTCCTCGCATGGTATTTCGCCAGTTCCTCGGGGCCGAGGATCTTCTCGGCGAAACGCGGGCCGCTGCGCGCGAGTGCCGCCTCGACACGCGAGATCTGGACGATGTCGGTGCCGATCCCGTAGATCATCTCAGGCCCCTGCCCCGTATTGCACGCCGAGGCGCGCCGCCACCATGATGGCCTTCATCTCGCGCACCGCGTTCTCCCAGCCCGCGAACAGGGCGTGGGCGACGATCGCGTGGCCGATGTTGAGCTCGTGGATGTCGGCAATGGCCGCGATCGGCTGCACATTGGTGTAGTGCAGGCCGTGGCCGGCGTTCACGCGCAGGCCGCGCGAAGCGCCCGCCCGCACGCCGAGCTTGATGCGCTCGATCTCGCGCAGCGCCTCCTCGCCTTCGGCTTCGGCGTAGCGGCCGGTGTGCAGTTCGATCACGGTGGCGCCCACGGCGGCAGCTGCTTCGATCTGCCCTTCGTCGGCATCGATGAACAGCGACACGCGGATGCCTTCGCTCTTCAACTGCTGCACCGCCGCTTCCACTTCCTTGTAGTAGCGGATCACGTCCAGGCCGCCCTCGGTGGTGACTTCCTCGCGCCGCTCCGGCACCAGGCACACGTCCTGCGGCTTGACCTGGCAGGCGAAGTCGATCATCTCGCGGGTGACCGCCGCTTCCAGGTTCATGCGCGTGGCCAGTTGCGGGCGCAGCGCGATCACGTCGGCATCCTTGATGTGGCGGCGGTCTTCGCGCAGGTGCAGGGTGATCAGGTCGGCGCCGGCCTGCTCGGCCAGCAGGGCCGCGCGGATCGGGTCCGGATACGTGGTGCCGCGGGCATTGCGCACGGTGGCGATGTGGTCGATGTTGACGCCGAGGTCGATGACGGAGCCAAGGGGTTGCAGGAAGCTCATGTGTGGTCTTTATAGTTGCATCAGGTCGATCAAAATCTGGCGCGTGTTCAGCGGCGCGCCGCCCAGGTGGTGCGCCAGCAGGAAGCGCATCAGCTGCTTGCTCTGCGCCTGCGTGACCGGATCGCTGTAATCCTCGCGCTCCATGTCGAGCAGGGTCTTGCCGAGAACGACCGGCCAGACGTCGGCGGGCACGGCTTCGCGCGCGCCCTTTTCGGGGTCCACCACGTAGTCGCGCGCCAGGTCGACCGGGCCGCGCGTCGTGGTCGAGCGCGCCAGGTCGGCGGCGACCCCAGTTTCCTTAAGTAAGGCCCGTTCGAACTTTCGCAAGACGATCGGCGGCGGTTCGCCGTGAGCCAGCTGGTTCAAGGTCGAGACGTAGTGGTCGAACAAGGCCGGGTGCTTGTCGTCGCGCGCGAGCAGCTTGACCAGCAGCTCGTTGAGATAAAAGCCGCACAGCAGCGCGGTCTTCTCCAGCGGCAGCATGCCGCCGACCCATTCGGCATCGATCAGGGTGCGCAGCTCGGACTTGCCGCTGAACGAGACCGACAGCGGCTGGAAGGTCTGCAGCACGCCGCGCAGTTTCGACAGCGGCCGCTTGGCGCCCTTCGCCACCACGCCCACGCGGCCGAAGTCGCGCGTGAACATGTCCACGATCAGGCTGGTTTCCTTGTAGGGATAGCTGTGCAGGACGAAGCCGGGCTGGCCGTTGACACGGGTGTCGCGCACGGGCGGCCGGCTGCGTTTGGCCGCTACCGGAATATTCGGTTCCGGAGCGTCGATGAGGTCGTCTGGTTGTGCTTGATCTGGCATGCGGTCGGGACGGCCTCCGGGCGCTTACTCGTAACCGTAGGCGCGCAGGCCCGCTTCGTTGTCGGCCCAGCCGGATTTGACCTTGACCCAGATTTCCAGGTACACGGGGCCGTCGAACAGCTTTTCCATGTCCAGGCGCGACTGGGTCGAGATTTCTTTCAGGCGCGCGCCCTTGTTACCGATGATCATGGACTTGTGCGTGTCGCGCTCGACCAGGATGGCGCAGAATATGCGGCGCAGGTTGCCTTCCTGAAGGAACTGCTCCACCACCACGGTGCTCGTGTAGGGCAGCTCGTCGCCCAGCAGGCGGAACACCTTTTCGCGCACGATCTCGGCGGCCAGGAACTTCTCGCTGCGGTCGGTGATGTCGTCCGGTCCGAAGATCGGGGCGTTTTGCGGCAGATGGCGCTTGATCTCGTTTTCCAGCGCGTCGACCTGGAAGCGCATCTTGGCCGAGACCGGCACGATGGCGGTGAAGTCGCGCAGCGCGGCGATCTTTTGCGCGAACGGCATCAAGACCGCCTTGTCCTTCATGCGGTCCGACTTATTGATGACCAGTACCACCGGGACGTTCTTCGGCAGCAGGTCGAGCACCTGCTGGTCGGCCGGGCCGAAGGTGCCGGCTTCGACCAGGAACAGGATCACGTCCGAGGAGGTGAGCGTGTTCGAGACGGTCTTGTTCAGCGTTTTATTCAGGGCATTGGCATGGCGGGTCTGGAAGCCCGGCGTGTCGACGTAGATGAACTGGGCGTCGTCGCGGGTCTGGATGCCGGTGATGCGGTGGCGCGTGGTCTGGGCCTTGCGCGAGGTGATCGACACCTTGGCGCCGATCAGCACGTTCATCAGGGTCGACTTGCCGACGTTGGGGCGGCCGACGATGGCGATATAGCCGCAGCGGAAGTTCTCCGGGGTGCCGGTGGTGTCGGTGGTGTCGTTGCTGTCGATATTATTCATGCTGGTGCTCATGCGGATTTGCTGCCTGTTTGTTCTGTTCCTGCGGCCCCGTCGGACTGGACCGTGCCTATGCCTGCCAGCTTCAGCTGGGCGGCGCGCGGTTTGCTCTTGCGGGCCGCCGGCGCCTTGGCCAGCACTCCCTGCGCCGCTTCCAGCGCCAGCCGGGCGGCGGCCTGTTCGCCGGCGCGGCGGCTGCCGCCGCGTCCGAAGACCTGCACGTTCAGCTTCGGCACCAGGCATTCGACTTCGAATTCCTGGCTGTGGGCGGCGCCGTGCGTGGCCACCACGTTATAGGTCGGCAGCGAGATTTTCTTGCTCTGCAGGAATTCCTGCAGCAGGGTCTTGGCATCCTTGCCCAGTGTACGCGGATCGACCGAGTCGAGCAGCGGAATGTAGAAGGCGCGGATCACGTCGCGCGCGGCATCGAAACCGGTGTCGAGGAAGATCGCGCCCAGCAGGGCCTCCAGGGTGTCGGCCAGGATCGAGGGACGGCGGAAGCCCCCCGATTTGAGCTCGCCCTCCCCCAGGCGCAGGAACTGCGACAGCTCGAGCTTCTGGGCGATCTCGAACAGCGATTGCTGCTTGACCAGGTTGGCGCGCAGACGCGACAGATCGCCTTCGTCGAGCTTGGTGAAGCGCTCGTACAGGATCGAGGCCACGACGCAGTTCAGGATCGAGTCGCCCAGGAATTCCAGGCGTTCGTTATGCAGCGCGCTATGGCTACGGTGGGTCAGGGCTTGCTGGAGCAGGCCGGTGTCCCGGAACGTGTAACCCAAGCGTGTTTGCAATAACTGTAGATTCATTGTGCTGTCATGGTTTCACCAGGCACCCAGTGCCCGGAGTCTATTGCCTGTTACTGGGACGCGGTTGCGGCCCCATCTGCGGAAGCCATGGCTTCCTTGGCGGCATTGACGCCGCTCGGGTCGGTCGTGCCCGCGTAATCGATCACCAGGCTCACATTGCCCACCAGCGGCACCCGCTTCTCGTAGGCGAAGCTGATCTGCGTCTCGCCGTCGTCGCGGGTAATGGTCAGGTCTCGGCCGTTGATGGCGGTGACGTTGTTCATGCCGGCGTTCTTGTCAAAGGCTACCTGCATTTCGCGCGGCGTGCCGCCAGCTTCCTTGGCGCGCTGAATCGCTTCCTTGATCGCGCTGTACTCGAACCAGGTCGGCAGCAGCTTGAGCGCGAACACGGCGATCACGCCGATCACGGCCAGGACGAGGATCAGGCCGGTCAGGGAAATGCCGGCTTGCTTGCTGGGTGCTTGGTAACGCATTGTCTGTCGATCTCCCGGATTACTGGATGCCGCCAATCCGTTTGGGATTGCCGAAGTTCATCCAGACGACGATCGCCTTGCCAACAATGTTTTTATCCGGCACGAAGCCCCAATAGCGGCTGTCGGCACTGTTGTCGCGGTTATCGCCCATCATGAAATAGTTGCCTGGAGGTACGATACAGGTAAATTTATCGTACGAATAGTCGCAGGCTTCACGATTCGGGAAATTGTCCACAGCGCCGAGGTCGATCGTGCGCTTGCCCTCGGTGTTCAGGATGCGGTGCGCCACCCCGTTCTCCTTGCCGGGCAGATGTTCGACGAACTGCTTGTGGTAGATCGGGTGCTGGTCGTCCAGGTAGTCGTCCATCGGGGTGTACTGGACCGGCTTGCCGTTCACCGTCAGGCGCTTGTCTTCATAGGTGATGGTGTCGCCGGGCACGCCGATGACGCGCTTGATGTAGTCCTGGCCCATGTCCTTCGGATACTTGAACACCATGACGTCGCCGCGCTGCGGGTCGCCCACTTCGATCACCTTCTTGTTGACGATCGGCAGGCGCACACCGTAGGCGTACTTGTTCACGAGGATGAAGTCGCCCACCAGCAGGGTCGGCACCATCGACGAGGACGGGATCTTGAACGGCTCCCACAGGAAGGAGCGCAGGATGAACACCAGCGCGATCACCGGGAAGAAGCTGCCCGAGTACTCGATCCAGGTCGGCTGGCGCAGGTGCGCCTGCTCGATGGCGGCGCGCTGGTTAGCGCTGTCAACCTTGATGCCGTCGGCCGTGAGTTTGCTGGTGCGGGCGTCGTATTCGGCCAGGGCGGCGTCGGCCTTGCGGCGGCGCGCCTTGGCCAGCACGAACACGTCCAGGCACCAGATGACGCCGGTGACCACCATCAGGACGAACAGGATCAGAGCAAAATTGCTCAGGATGGGTTGCATATCCATTTATTTTTCTTCCACCTGGAGGATGGCCAGGAAGGCCTCCTGCGGGATCTCCACCGAACCGACCTGCTTCATGCGCTTCTTGCCGGCCTTCTGTTTTTCCAACAGTTTCTTCTTGCGCGAAATGTCGCCGCCATAGCACTTGGCCAGCACGTTCTTGCGCAGCGCCTTGACGTTTTCGCGCGAGATGATGGTGGCGCCGATCGCGGCCTGGATCGCCACGTCGAACATCTGGCGCGGGATCAGTTCGCGCATCTTGGCCGCCACCTGGCGTCCGCGGTAGGGGGCGTTGGCGCGGTGCACGATGATCGCCAGCGCGTCGACCTTCTCGCTGTTGATCAGCATGTCGACCTTCACCACGTCGGCGGCGCGGTATTCCTTGAACTCGTAGTCCATCGAGGCATAGCCGCGCGAGGTCGACTTCAGGCGATCGAAGAAGTCCAGCACGATTTCCGCCATCGGGATCTCGTAGTGCAGCTTGACCTGGCGGCCGTGGTAGGCCATGTCCATCTGGACGCCACGCTTGCCGTTACACAGGGTCATCACCGCCCCCACGTACTCTTGCGGCATGTACAGGTTGACGTCGACGATCGGCTCGCGCACTTCGTTGATCTTGGACGGCTCCGGCATCTTGGACGGGTTGTCGACGCGGACCATGCTGCCGTCGCGCATCTCGACCTCGTACACCACGGTCGGCGCGGTGGTGATCAGGTCCATGTCGAACTCGCGCTCGAGGCGTTCCTGCACGATCTCCATGTGCAGCAGGCCGAGGAAGCCGCAGCGGAAGCCGAAGCCCAGCGCCTGCGAGACTTCCGGCTCGTACATCAGGGCGGCATCGTTGAGCTTCAGCTTTTCCAGCGAATCGCGCAGGGCGTCGTACTGGTTGGCTTCCACCGGGAACAGGCCGGCGAACACCTGCGGCTGGACTTCCTTGAAGCCCGGCAGCGGGCTAGGGGCCGGCTTGTTGGCCAGGGTGACGGTGTCGCCGACCTTGGCGGCGGTCAGTTCCTTGATGCCGGCGATGATGAAGCCCACCTGCCCTGCCGACAGTTCCGGCAGCGAGACCGAGCGCGGGGTGAACACGCCGATGTTCTCGACCAGGTTCACGGAACCGGTTGCCATCAGGAGGATCTTGTCCTTCGGGCGCAGGGTGCCGTTGACCACGCGCACCAGCATCACCACGCCCACGTAGGGGTCGTACCAGGAGTCGACGATCAGGGCCTGCAGCGGCGCGTCCTTGTCGCCCTTGGGTGGTGGTACCTTGGCGATCAGGGTTTCCAGCACGTCTTCCACGCCCAGGCCGGTCTTGGCCGAGCACACGGTAGCGTCGGACGCGTCGATGCCGATGACGTCCTCGATTTCCTTCTTGGCGTTGTCCGGGTCGGCGTGCGGCAGGTCGATCTTGTTCAGGATCGGCACCACTTCCACGCCCAGGTCGAGCGCGGTGTAGCAGTTGGCCACGGTCTGGGCTTCCACGCCTTGCGAGGCGTCGACCACCAGCAGCGCGCCTTCGCAGGCCGACAGCGAGCGCGAGACTTCGTAGGAGAAGTCGACGTGGCCCGGGGTATCGATCAGGTTCAGGTTGTAGGTCTGGCCGTCGCGCGCCTTGTACTGCAGCGCCGCGGTCTGGGCCTTGATGGTGATGCCGCGCTCGCGTTCCAGGTCCATCGAGTCGAGCACCTGCGCGTCCATCTCGCGCTCCGACAGGCCGCCGCACAGCTGGATGATACGGTCGGCAAGGGTCGATTTGCCGTGGTCGATGTGGGCAATGATGGAGAAGTTACGTATGTTGTTCATTAACAAAGCTCAAAACCAAAAAGGCCGCGGGCAGCGCGGCAGGCTACGACAACGAATAGGGGCAATGCAAAAAAGCGCTCCGTGAGGGCATGCCGGCCCCCGGTCGAAGCGCTCGATCAAGCGAATGAAAAGCGTGGGCGGCAGGCTTGCGATCGGCCGGCGCTTTTCCGACCCCGGCATTTTACCGGATTCCGCGCCGGAAAGCCCGGTTTTGGGGGCGGCGAAGGGTAGAAAGGCCCGTTTTTGATTATCCGGGAGACAATGGCAGGGTTTGCGGATCAGGCGGCAGCCCGTGCGCAGGCGTCGGCCCAGCCGCGCGCCGCCACCGGGTCGAGGAAGTAATGACACAGCTCCTCGCCCTCCGGGTCGCCATACAGCACCGGCACCAGCTCGTCGAAACGCGCCACCAGCGCCGGGTCGGCATCGACGTCGACCACGGCGACCTCGAAGCGCTCACCGGGCTGCTGCAGGGCCAGCAAGGCCTGCAGCATGTCTTCGCACAGGTGGCAGTAGCTGCGCGAGTACAGCGTGAACGGAACCGCGCCCATCATTGACGCGGCTTCACGACGACGTACTGGGTGACGTCGTCACGGCGCACCAGGAGGGCCACCGGCTTCTTCGGATCGAGCTTGGCGACCAGGCCGTTGAACTGGGCCACGCTGCTCACCGGGCTATTGCCCACCTGCGAGATGATGTCGCCCGGGCGGATGCCGGCCGTGGCCGCGCTGCCCTCGGCATTCTCGACCAGCACGCCGCCGTCGACGCCGGCTTCGGCGCGCGCCGCCGCCGGGATGTCGGAGACCACCAGGCCGAGCGCGTTCGGCGCTGCGCCCGGGGTCGGCTTCTTGGGCGTCGGGCGCGCGGTCGGGGAACGCTCTTCCTGCAGTTCGACGATGGTCACCGGCACGTCGAGCTGGGTGCCGCGGCGCCATACGGTGACGTTGGCGCGGCTGCCGACCTTGGTGGCGCCGACCAGGCGCGGCAGGTCGCGGGTGGTCTCGATCGGCTGGCCGTTGAATTTCAGGATGATGTCGCCGACCTTGATGCCGCCCTTCTCCGCCGGGCCGCCGGCTTCGACCATCGACACTTCGGCCCCGCGCGCCTTGCCCAGGCCGAGGGACTCGGCGACGTCGCGCGTGACTTCGCTGATCTGCACGCCCAGGCGCCCGCGCGTGACCTTGCCGGTGGTTTTCAGCTGGTCGGCCACGCGCATGACCTCGTCGATCGGCACCGCGAAGGAGATGCCGTTGTAGGCGCCGGAGAGCGTGGCGATCTGCGAGTTGATGCCGATGACCTCGCCGCGCATGTTGATCAGGGGGCCGCCCGAGTTGCCCGGGTTGACCGCGACGTCGGACTGGATCAGCGGCAGGTATTCGCCGGTGTCGCGCGACTTGGCCGAGATGATGCCGGAGGTGACGGTGTTGTCGAGGCCGAAGGGCGAGCCGATCGCCACCACCCATTCGCCGACCCGGATCTTGCTGGAGTCGCCGGTGCGCAGGTAAGGCAGGTTGCTGGCCGAAAGCTTGAGCAGGGCCACGTCGGAACGGCGGTCGGCGCCCAGCACCTTGGCCTTGAATTCGCGGCGGTCGGTGAGCGTCACGGTGACTTCGTCGGCGCCTTCGACCACGTGGGCATTGGTGAGCACGAAGCCGTCGGCGGAAACGATGAAGCCGGAACCGACGCCGCGCGTGACCTGCTCCTCGGCGCCGCCCTGCCCGCCCGGACGGCCCTGGCCGCGCCCGCCGCCACGCGGAATCTGGCCGCCGAAGAAGCGGCGCAGGAATTCCTGCATCTCCTCCTCGCCCGGCATGCCCTGGCCGCGCTGCACGCGCTCGGTGGTGCGGATGTTGACCACGGCCGGGCCGACCTTGTCGATCAGGTCGGAGAAATCGGGCAGGCCGGTGACGACCGGGGTCTGTACCGGCGCCGCGGCCATGGCGGCATGAGGAAGGAAGGCACAGCTCGCTGCGACCAGCAGGGCCGACAGGAACACGCGAAGTGGACGATGCTTGGATTGACGGGTCATGGGCTTGGCGGTGGAAGGCTGAGATTGACTTTATGGTAAGCCAAAATACGCGCTTTGTCGCGCCGTACGCGGGCATGCCGCGCCCCCATCGAAGGTGGAAAAGAGATTTGGAACAAGCCGAAAGGCTTATATACGGAATGAATCAGATGAGCTATGTGATATGCCGCGCATATCAGCGATGCATGCGCCGGCGTCTGGTGTCGGCCGGCCGGGCCCTCAGACTAGAGGCGCTTGACGGCCGCCGGGCTCGTATCGGCAACCGGCGCGTCGCGCGGTGTCGCGCCTTGCCCGGCCATCTTGCTGCCGCCCAGCGATTCCGCCCCCGCCACGACCGCCGGTGCGATCGCCGCCAGCGCATCGGCCGCTGTGGCCGGGCGCCCTGCCGCACGCCGCAGCGGCGTCGGTTCGGCGGCCAGCCGGTCAGCCAGGCGCAGCGCGAAACCGGGCGAGAGTTCCGCCTCGAGCGGCTCGGCGCGCAAGGCATCGCCGATGCGGTGGTAGAGATCCCATGTCTGCCGCCCGTCCGCATCGCGCAGGGCCGCCAGCGCGAGCTCGAGGTCGGCGTCCGGCAGTTCGCCGTCCGCAAAGGCCGATATGTATTCGCGTATCTTCTTGTTCGTGTCCATCTGGTAACCCGTCGACGTCGGTCTGTTTGTGTTGTCCCGTCTCTGTACGATCCTGCTACCTACCGACGTTTGTCAACCGGGAAATCGAGCAATGGGCGCAATTTCTCGGCAATGACTTCGCGTGCACGGAAAATCCGGCTGCGTACGGTTCCTATCGGACACGCCATCACCTCGGAGATTTCTTCGTAGCTCAATCCTTCTATTTCTCGCAGAACAATTGCCGTTCGCAATTCCAGCGGCAGTGCTTCCATCGCCGCATTGACTGTGTGGGCAATCTGCTTGCTCGCCAACACCGATTCGGGTGTGTTTATGTCGCGCAAGCTGTCTGCGTCGTCGAATCCCTCTGCCCGCTCGGCGTCGGCCTCGGTGGAGGTCGGCGCACGGCGGCCCTGTGTGACCAAGAAATTCTTGGCCGTGTTGATGCCGATGCGATACAGCCAGGTGTAGAAGGCGGAATCCCCGCGGAAGTGGCGCAGCGCGCGGAAAGCCTTGATGAAGGTCTCTTGCACGACGTCTTCGGCTTCCGCCGGATCGTGCACGAGGCGCGACACAAGGCGCATCAGGCGGCGCTGGTACTTGGCCACGAGCAGGTCGAACGCGGCCCGGTCGCCAGCCTGGACGCGCTCCACCAACACCTGATCTCCCTCGCGTTCTGTCGTCACGGACCCTGCCCCATCGGCTGCAGCGGCCCTCCTGCATAAGAGTTGGCCCGCTGCAATAAGTTCAAAGTATTTTGTGCTCCGCCGCTGACCCGCCCCCAGCCTGGACGCCGGCGCCGAGCGCCACCGCCAGGGCACGAAATTCCTCCGGCGGCAGGCTGTCCGGCAGGACGGCAACCGGCGTTCGTACGGCTGCGCGCGAACCAGGCCGGCGCCGTAGCCGCCAGCCCTGCGCACCCTCGTTCGCCGCTCCGACAGCGCCGCCCTCAGTCTCCTCCAGGCACAGCATCAACATCCGCGGCCACAGCGTGGAGCCGGCCGACAGCCTCGCCGGCGAGCCTTCGCGTTTGTCCTGCCGCACACCCTGTTGTACCGTCAGGCGTAGCTGGCCGGGTCCAGAAATATCAATGCGATGCACCGTTGCAGCACGCAGCGCGGCATGCAGCACGCATGCTGCCGCGAACAGCAGCGCAGCCGCCACACAGGGCGCGGCCGCGAAGCGCGCGGACGTGGCGAAGCCCACGGCGCACGCGGCCGCGAACAGGGAAGCGCCGAAGCCGGCAAGCAGGCAACGCAGGCGGCGCGACGGCGCAATGACGACGCTCAGCGCGATCGACATGGCTCTTTGGCGAGAAAAGGAAAGGGCGCCGCAGCCCGGGGGCGACGGAGGAGATACGAGGGGGGGTGGTTTACGCAGGACCGAACGACGACGGCTGCAGGGCGCCCATTCCGGTTAGACCGGAATGGGCGTGGTCTGGTTCAGACCCGCTTGTCAGATTATCTTCAGACTTTTGCGAAGACCAGGGTACCGTTGGTACCGCCGAAGCCGAAGGAGTTCTTGACCGCGTAGTCGATCTTCATGTCCCGCGCCGTGTTGGCCACGAAGTCCAGGTCGCACTCCGGATCCTGGTTGAAGATGTTGATCGTCGGCGGCGACACCTGGTTGTGGATCGCCAGCACGGTGAACACCGATTCCAGGCCGCCCGCACCACCCAGCAGGTGGCCGGTCATCGACTTGGTCGAGTTCACGACGAGGCCGGTCTTGGCGTGGTCGCCGAAGACGCGCTTGATGCCGCGCACTTCCGCCACGTCGCCCAGCGGCGTCGAGGTGCCGTGCGCATTGACGTACTGGACTTCGCCGGCGTTCAGGCCGGCGTTCTTCAGTGCCGCCACCATGCAGCGCGCCGCGCCACTGCCATCCTCGACCGGCGAGGTGATGTGGTTGGCGTCCGCGCTCATGCCGAAGCCGATGACTTCCGCATAGATCTTGGCGCCGCGTGCGACCGCGTGTTCGTACTCTTCGAGCACCATCACGCCGGCGCCCTCGCCCAGCACGAAGCCGTCGCGGTCCTTGTCCCACGGACGGGACGCGGTGGCCGGATCGTCGTTGCGGGTCGACAGCGCGCGTGCCGAGGCGAAGCCGCCCAGGCCCAGCGGCGACACGGTCGATTCCGCGCCGCCGGCGATCATCACGTCGGCATCGCCGTACTCGATCAGGCGAGCAGCGGCGCCGATGCAGTGCAGGCCGGTGGTACAGGCGGTGACGATCGCCAGGTTCGGGCCGCGCAGGCCGAATTTGATCGAGAGATCGCCCGAGATCATGTTGATGATCGATGCCGGCACGAAGAAGGGCGAGATGCGGCGCGGGCCGCGATTCATGTACTCTTCCTTGGTGGCTTCGATCATCGGCAGGCCGCCGATACCCGAACCGATGGTCACACCGATGCGGTCCGCGTTTTCCTCGGTCACGACCAGGCCGGAATCCTGCAGGGCCTGGATGCCGGCTGCCATGCCGAAATGGATAAAGCTATCCATGTTGCGGCCTTCCTTGCCCGGCAGGTAGTCTTCCACCTTGAAGTTCTTCACTTCACCGGCGAAATGCGTCGTGAACGGCGTCGCGTCGAACTTGGTAATGTTGGCAATGCCCGACTTCCCGGCCAGCGCCGCGTCCCACGCCTCGGCAATGGTGTTGCCGATTGGTGAAATGCAGCCCAGGCCGGTAACGACGACACGGCGGTTGCGTGAACGGCTCAAGCGATTCTCCCAGAAACTTTTAAAGCGACAGCTTAGGCCTTGACGTGCGCGGTGGCGTAGTCGATGGCTTGCTTGACGGTGGTGATCTTCTCAGCCTGCTCGTCAGGGATTTCCATTTCGAACTCGTCTTCCAGTGCCATCACCAGTTCCACGGTGTCCAGCGAGTCAGCGCCGAGGTCGTCAACGAACGAGGATTCGATTTTGATGTCTGCTTCTGCAACGCCCAGTTGCTCAGCGACGATTTTTTTAACGCGTTGTTCGATATCCGACATGTTATGGCTCCATTAAGGTGTGTGTTGCGGAAAGTGCGCGCATTTTATCAGGTTTGCGCGATGAAAAACTACTTTCGGCGATTACGCTTATTTCCACCGAAATTACTGCTAAAAGTGGCGTACACGCCGGATTATCTTCGCGAGCGCTGATAATCCGGCATTCTAGCGCCTTAATTCATGTACATGCCGCCATTCACATGCAGCTCGGTGCCCGTGATATAGGCGGCGGTCGGGCCGGCCAGGAAGCTGACTGCGTGGGCAATGTCTTCCGGCTGGCCGAGGCGGCCCAGCGGAATCTGGCCCAGCAGTGCGCTGTGCTGGTCGTCGCCCAGTGCCTTGGTCATGTCGGTGTCGATGAAGCCCGGCGCGACGCAGTTGACGGTGATGTTGCGGCTGCCGATCTCGCGCGCCAGCGCGCGGGTCATGCCGGCCACGCCGGCCTTGGCGGCGGCGTAGTTCATCTGGCCCGGGTTGCCCGAGGCGCCCACCACCGAGGTGATGTTGATGATGCGGCCGTGCTTGGCCTTCATCATCCCGCGCAGCACCAGGCGCGACAGGCGGCCGACGGCGGTCAGGTTGGTGGAAATGACGCTGTCCCACTCCTCGTCCTTCATGCGCATGGCCAGGTTGTCCTGGGTGATGCCGGCATTGTTGACCAGGATCGACAGGCTGCCGAAGCCCTTCTGCACCTCGTCGACGACGGCGCCGCACTGGGCCGCGTCGGTCACATTCAGGACCACGCCCTTGCCGCCGAATTCAGCCAGGTAGGCGCCGATCGCTTCGGCGCCGGCCGCGCTGGTGGCGGTGCCGACGACCTTCGCGCCCTGGCGCGCCAGTTCCAGCGCGATGGCCTTGCCGATACCGCGCGATGCGCCGGTGACGAGGGCGACTTGGTTCTCCAGATTCATGCTATTCCTTTTCTTTTGGTTTTGATCTCAAGCCGCTTTGATCGAGGCCAGCACGCGCTCCAGCGCAGCCTGGTCGACCAGGGCCTCGCCGACCAGCGCCGCATCGATGCGCTTGGCCATGCCGATCAGGGTCTTGCTCGGGGCGCATTCGATGACCTGGGTCACACCCTCGGCCGCCATCTTCTGCATGGTCTCGACCCAGCGCACCGGACCGGCGGCCTGGCGCACCAGCGCGTCCTTGATCGCGGCAGGATCGTGCAGGATAGCGACGTCGACGTTGTTGATCAAGTCGATCTGCGGCGCCGAGAAAGCGATGTTCTCCATGTAGTCGCGCAGGCGGTCCGAAGCAGGCTTGAGCAGCGAGGAGTGGAACGGCGCCGACACCGCCAGCTTCATGGCGCGCTTGGCACCCTTGGCCTTGGCGATCTCGCAGGCGCGGTCGATTGCGCCGGCGTGGCCGGCGATGACGATCTGGGTCGGCTCGTTGAAGTTGACGGCTTCGACCACTTCGCCCGCATTTTCCCCGCCTACGGCTTCCAGGCAGACAGCGCGCACGTCGTCGGCCTGCAGGCCCAGCACGACGGCCATGCCGCCCTGCCCGACCGGCACCGCGTCCTGCATGGCCTGGGCGCGGAAGCGCACCAGCGGCACCGCGTCCTTGAACTGAATGACACCCGCGGCGACCAGGGCCGAGTATTCGCCCAGGCTGTGGCCGGCAACGATGGACGGCAGCGGGCCGCCGGCGGCGATCCAGGCGCGGTACACGGCGACCGCGGCGGTCAGCATGACGGGCTGGGTGTTGGTGGTGAGGTCGAGGTCTTCCTTCGGGCCTTCGGCGATCAGCTTGCCGATGTCGAAGCCGAGGGCCTCGGAGGCCTCTGCGACGGTCTGCTCGACGACCGGGTTGCCGGCGAAGCCGTTCAGCATGCCGACGGCCTGGGCGCCCTGGCCCGTAAACAGGAATGCGAATTTGCTCATGTTCTTGTTCTCTCTGTTCGGAAATGTCGTGATTCACGTAGGGTGGTCGGCTATGCCGACCGCGCGTTCAGCAAGAATATGCACAGTCACGGCGCGTCCGGGAGTTGGACGCGCGGCCGGCGGAGCCGACCACCCTACAAATTACATGCGGGCGAGCACCGCGCCCCAGGTGAAGCCGCCGCCGACGCCTTCCATCAGCACATTGTCGCCCTTCTTGATGCGGCCGTCGCGCACCGCGGCGTCGAGCGCCAGCGGGATCGAGGCGGCCGAGGTGTTGCCGTGCTGGTCGACGGTGACGACCATCTTTTCCATCGGCAGCCCGAGCTTCTTGGCGGTGCCCTTCATGATGCGCAGGTTGGCCTGGTGCGGGATCAGCCAGTCGACGTCCGAGGGCTGCATCTTGGCGTGCTCGAGCGCTTCCTTGGCGACTTCTTCCAGCACGGTGACGGCCAGCTTGAACACCGCCGGGCCATCCATGTACAGGAAGCCGCTGCCGGCCACGGCGCCGCCGGCCAGGTTGCCCGGGATCGACAGGATGTGCGACTGGCTGCCGTCGGCGTGCAGCTTGGTGGCCAGCACGCCAGGCTCTTCCGAGGCTTCCAGCACCACGGCGCCGGCGCCGTCGCCGAACAGCACGCAGGTGGTGCGGTCGGTGAAATCGAGGATGCGCGAGAACACTTCGGCGCCGATCACCAGCACGCGCTTGTACACGCCGGCGCGGATGAAGGCGTCGGCGGTCGAGACCGCGTACACGAAGCCGCTGCACACGGCCTGCACGTCGAACGCGGCGCTGTTGTTGGCCATGCCGAGCTTCTGCTGCACGATGCAGGCGGTGCTCGGGAAGCTGCCGTGGAAGTCGGGGGTCGAGCTGGCGACGATCACCAGGTCGATGTCGGCAGGCAGGCAGCCGGCCGCTTCCAATGCATTGCGCGCGGCCTTCACGGCCAGGTCGGAGGCGTTCTCGTCGCTGGCGGCGTAGTGGCGGCTCGAAATGCCGCTGCGGGTCACGATCCATTCGTCGGAGGTTTCGATCCCCTGCTCGGCCAGCTGGGCCGCGAGTTGATCGTTGGTGACGCGCTTGGCCGGCAGGTAGCTGCCGGTACCGGTGATCTTGCTGTAGACAGTCATCTGTTCCACCATCCTGCTGGTTTGGTCAAGCCTGGCGCTGCTGGGCGTCGGGCGGGGGCGGCATCAGTTCGGCGATCAGGGCCGACAGCTGCTCTTGTACGTCGTATTTGGCGGCGTCGTAAGCGCGCTTGATCGCCCATTCGAAGGCAAAGGCGTTGGCGCCGCCGTGGCTCTTGAAGACCAGGCCCTTCAGGCCGAGCAGGCTGGCGCCGTTGTAGCGCTCCGGGTTCAGCTTCTTGAGCGACTTGCGGGCCAGCAGCGCGCCGGCCATCGACAAGATATTTTCCGTGAACACGGATTTGACGAAGCGCGACAGGCCTTCGACGGCCTTGAGCGTGACGTTGCCGACGAAACCGTCGCACACGACCACGTCCACCGTGCCCTTGAAGATGTCGTTGCCTTCGACATTGCCGTGGAAATTCAGTTTGCCGCGCTCGTGGTCGGCCTTGAGCAGCTGGCCGGTGGCCTTGACCACGTCGTTGCCCTTGATTTCCTCGGTGCCGACGTTCAGCAGGCCGATGCTCGGGCGCGGATTGTTTTCCATGGCCGAGCACAGCACCGAGCCCATGATGGCGAACTGGTGCAGGTGGTGCGGTTCGCAGTCCACGTTGGCGCCCAGGTCGAGCATGTAGGTCGGGCCGCCCTTCTGGTTCGGCATGATCGAGCAGATCGCCGGACGGTCGACGCCGGCCATGGTCTTGAGCACGTAGCGCGAGACGGCCATCAGGGCGCCGGTATTGCCGGCCGAGACGCTGGCATTGGCGCTGCCGTCCTTGACCAGCTCGACCGCCACGCGCATGGACGAATCCTTCTTCTTGCGCAGGGCGATCTCGAGCGGGTCGTCCATGGTGACGACCTCGGTGGCGTTTTTAACGGTGATGCGGGCGTTCGACTCGGCGCCATGCTTCTTGAGCTCGGCGCGCAGGACGTCTTCGAGACCCACCAGGATGAGGTGGACGTCAGCTTGTTTTTTTAGAAACGAGACGGCTGCCGGAATGGTAACTGAGGGGCCGTGATCGCCGCCCATGCAGTCAATGGAAATTGTGATTGTCATTTGTCGGGGGCTGCCGGCTCACGCGATGCGGGCGGCAAGATGGGATGGGGCATGGCGCGTAGCCAGCCGCTGTCCGCGCAATTCAAAATGACGGAGTGCAAAGTTGTTGCAGCCGCTGAAAACGGAAAAGAAAAAGCGGCGCCACGCAGATAACATACGTTGCACCGCTTTCATGGTACTAAAGGACAAGACGTCGATTACTCGTCGTTCTTGGTCTTCAGGACTTTACGGCCACGGTAGAAACCGTTCGGGCTGATGTGGTGACGCAGGTGGGTTTCGCCGGTGGTCGGCTCGACTGCCAGGTTCGGTGCGGTCAGGAAATCGTGCGAACGGTGCATGCCGCGCTTCGACGGGGACTTCTTATTCTGCTGAACTGCCATGATGACTCCTAATACATAAGTTCTAAAATTCTAACACATTCGATTTGCAAATACTTGCAGATCGAGTATCCCAGCGGCAATTTCTTATTCATCCATCGCCGACATGTTTTAACGCTGCTACATCAACTGCCTACTGCCATACTCGACTACTGCACGCGTTTGACACGTTCTTTCAGTCGTACTGCGGGGTGCTGCGGTACTACTTGATTCTGTACTGCTTATTCGGACTTGAGATTTTTCAGTGCCGCGAACGGCGAGACCTTCTCGGTCTTCAGGGCGTCCAGGAGCTTGGTGTCCGGACATACCTCATGCTTCGGTGCCTGCGGCAGGGCCAGCAGGGCTTCGTCTTCCAGCAGCTGGCGGATGTCGCACTCGCGGCTGCCGACGATCACGTCGATGCTCTCGTCGTCGAGGACCTCCTCGATCCCGTCCGCATCTTCGTCGTCCTTGCCGAGCACCAGCATGGTGGACGAATCGATTTCGTAGTCCATCGGTGTCAGGCAACGCTGGCAGACCAGCTTCACGGGACCGGCGACCGCCAGGGTCATCGATGGGTAGCCCTGCTTGGTCAGGCCGCCGTCGATCGACCAGTGGATCTCGCCGGACTTGTCGGCGCAATCGGCAGCCAAACGGGTCATCTCGGCGACAGGGGTCGTGCCCTCGCGGTGTCCGCTATTCCGGCAAAACTCGAAGGCGTCAATGACAAAAGCGCTCATTTGGAAAACTTCCCCGGAAAACCTGCGATAATAACAGGCTTCTCCCCGCAGAGTCAAAGACTTACGTCGTTTTTGAGCGCTGCGCGTTGTACCCGATATGATTTATCGGGTTTACTTGACGGAGATATATGATCTATTAGCTTAGCTTATAGTTTTCCTTATTCGCCAGACCGCAATGATACCAAGTTCGGCGCCTTCGCGCCTCATTCTCGCCTCCAGTTCCGCTTACCGGCGCGAGCTGCTGGCGCGCCTCCAGCTGCCCTTCGAGGCGATCGCACCCGACATCGACGAAACACCCCGCCCCGGCGAAATGCCACAGGACACCGCCATGCGCCTGGCGCGCGAGAAGGCGGCCGCGGTGGCGGCGCGCGCTCCGGGTGCGCTGGTGATCGGCTCCGACCAGGTGGCGACGCTCGACGGCATGCAGATCGGCAAGCCCGGCGACCATGCGCGTGCGCTGGCGCAACTGCAGCTGATGCGTGGGCGCCGCGTGATCTTCCATACGGCACTGTGCCTGTGGGACAGCCGCGTGGCCGACCCGCTGCAAGCCGCCCAGGTCGAGAATGTGCAGGTCTTCGTCGACTTCCGCGACCTGCCCGATGCCGAGCTGGATGCGTATCTGGCAATCGAGCAGCCCTATGACTGCGCCGGCAGCGCCAAGAACGAGGGCCTGGGCATCGCCCTGCTGGAACGGATCGAGTCGAACGACCCGACCGCCCTCACCGGCCTGCCACTGATCGCCCTGACCGGCATGCTGCGCCGCGCCGGCGTTTCCTTCTTCGGCGTGTAACACCACTTATTTTTTCTCAACGATGCCCGGCACCCTTTACCTGATCCCGAACACCCTTGGCCCCACCGAAGCGTCCTCCGGCGCCCTCTCCGCCCTGCTGCCGACGCAGGTGCAGGCCCTGACCTCCAGGCTCGACTACTTCGTCGCCGAGAACGCCAAGACCGCACGCGCTTTCCTGAAACTGGTCGCCATCGACCATCCGCTGGCCAAACCCTTGCAGGAAATCGAGATCGCCGAACTGAACGTGAACACGCCGCCGGCTGCGCTCGCGCAGCTCCTTGGCCCGCTGCTGGCGGGACGCGATGCGGGACTGGTGTCGGAAGCGGGCGTGCCGGCCGTGGCCGACCCGGGCGCGGACCTGGTGCGCCTGGCCCACCAGCACGGCATCCCGGTGCGTCCGCTGGTGGGGCCGTCCTCGCTGCTGCTGGCGGTGATGGCGAGCGGGCTGAACGGCCAGAGCTTCGCCTTCAACGGCTATCTGCCGCTTGAGGCCGCCCAGCGCACCAAGCGCATCGGGCAGCTGGAGGGGCGTTCGCGCAGCGAGAAGCAAACGCAACTGTTGATCGAAACGCCGTACCGCAACGGGCAGATGCTGGAGGCCCTCGTGGGCGCCTGCCAGCCGGGGACCCTGATTTGCGTGGCAACCGACCTGTCGCTGGCGAGCGAGTCGGTCCGCACGATGACGGCTGCAAAATGGAAGGCGGCGCTGGCGGCCGGCAAGGGGCCGGATTTTCACAAGAAGCCGACGGTGTTCCTGTTCCTGGCGCAGTAGGGTGGACGGCTTCGCCGTCCGCGCGTTCAACTCAGGTATGCGCTGCGGCGACGTCGGCTACCCTACGAATCAATGCACTTCATGGGTAAGTTCCCTTACCCAGTCGAAGGCCTTCAGCTCGATCTCGCGAATCTGCGCCACCGACAGGCCGAGTTTGCGCAGCGCGTTATACAGCTTGCACCCGCCCTCCGCCGCCTCGAGCAGCTCGGCCACGCGCAGCATGGTCCCGAACTCCCCTTCACGGTCGAGCAGCGCCATGCGCACGTCGTCGGCCACCTCGACGTTGTCGAGGATGTCGCGCATCTGGATCGAGAACAGCGCATCGGCCAGCGACATGATCCCCACCGTGAAGGCGCGATCGGCCCTGGCCGCATCGTTCGGGTAGCGGGCCAGGGTCATCAGCTCGAGCAGCTTGCCGCGCGTGGTGGCCAGCTGCAGCAAGGGCGAAGCCAGCTCGACCCCGCCCGCGGTCGTGTACAGCAGGATCTGCAGCCAGCGCTGCAGCTGGCGCCGTCCGAGCTGGTGCAGCGCCTGCGACAAGGACTCGATCTGCGGCCCCGGCGCCGCGCGGCTGTTCACCAAGCGCAGCAGGTTCAGACTGATCAGGGCGTCGCGCTTGACCGCCGTTTCGATCACCTGGGCGTCCGCATCCGAGCTCACCAGCTCCAGCAGGCGCAGGATCGTCATCTCCGAGGGCGTGATCTTCTTGCCCGACAAGATGACCGGGCGGGCGAAGTAATAGCCCTGGAAGTATTCGAAACCGAGCTCCATGCACAGCTTGAATTCGTCGAGGGTCTCGACCTTTTCAGCCAACAACTTCTTGCCGGTGGACTTGAGCGAACACACCAGATCCTTCAGCTCTTCCGGCGGCACCAGCTTGACGTCGACCTTGATGACGTCGACCAGGCCGACCAGGCGGTCGAGCTCGGGCGAATGCTCGACCACGTCGTCGACCGCGAACTTGAAACCGAGCTCTTTCAGCTCGGCGACACGCGCCAGCAACTGTCGGGTCGGCTTGACGGTTTCCAGGATTTCGAGGATAACCTTATGCGGAGGCAGGAAGCGTACGAAGTCGCTCATCAGGACGACCTCGTCGACGTTGACGAAGGCGAGCTGCTCGCCGACCACCTGCTCCATGCCCAGCTGCGAGGCGTGCGAGATCACCGCCGCCGTCGCCGCAGCGTTGTCGGTCAGTTTCGCATCGTCGTCCTCGCCGGCGGCACGGAACAGCAGCTCGAATGCCACGAGATGCTGGTCACGGCCGAGGATAGGCTGACGCGCGAGAAAAAAATCGTTGGACGGCACGGATGCCGCTGCCGTTGCTTCGGCATGCATCTACAAAACTCCTGGAAACTGTTTCGGCCCGGATAGACGCGCCGGACAGGCGCGCACGCCTGCCTCGGAGACTATACTACAAATCCGACACTATTAGCATTTTTATATCGAACTTGCGGGTCAGCGCTTGCCGCCGCCCTTGCCGCCGCTGCGTGGACCAGCCGGCCGCGGACCGGCGGTACGCGGTCCGTTGGTGCGCGCACCGTCCGCGCGCGGCGCCGCCGAGCGTGCGCCCGTGGCACCCGCGGCAGGCGGACGCTTGCCTCCCTCGCCCGCCCCGCCCGCCTTGCCCTGGACGCTGCCGTCCGGGTGCCAGACGCGGCGCGCACCCGTCTTCGGCACGGCCGGCGCCGCCGCTTCGCCCTCGCGCACCATGCTTTGTCCCGGCAGGCGCAGGCTGCCCTTGCCGGACAGCGGGCTGGCGCGGCGTGCATTGCCAACCGGGGCGCGCGGTCCTTCGCCGGCCAGGCGCGCGGAAGCGGCGCCGGTCAGCTGGGTGCCGGTTTCGATGGTGAAACGCGCGCCGGCATCCTTGCCGAGCACCTGCACCAGATAAGGCATGGTTTCGCGCAGCATCGCCTCCAGGGTGTAGGGCGGATTCAGGATGAACATGCCGCTGCTGTGCAGGCCGATGCCGTCCGGCCCCGGAGTCGACACGGTCAGGGTCACGTTGAGCCATTCCTTGGCCGGCAGGCGCTTGAGCTTGTCAGGGAACTGGCGCGATTCCATGCGTTGCAGCACCGGATACCAGACCGCGTACATGCCCGCCGGGAAACGGCCCAGGGCTTCTTCCAGCGCGTCGCGCACCTTCTTGTAGTCATCCTTCACTTCATACGGCGGGTCGACCAGCACCAGCGCACGGCGCGAAGGCGGCGGCAGCAGTTTCTTGAGGCTCTGGAAGCCGTCGCCGTGCTCGATGAGGACGCGCTTGCCGCGGGCGCGCTCACCCTGCTCGGCCCGGTGCGCCTCGGCCTTGCGCACGTTCTCGGACAGGATCTTGACGTCGGCCGGGTGCAGCTCGAACAGGCGCAGGCGGTCATCGAGGCGCGACATCTGGTCGGCGACGTAGGGCGAACCCGGGTAGTAGCGCATCTTGCCGCTCGGGTTCATGCCCCTGACCAGGTCGAGGTAGGGCTTGAGCGCCTCGGGGACGTCGGTCGCGTTCCACAGGGGGCCGATACCGGTGTCGTACTCGCCGGTCTTGGTGGCCTGGAAACTGTCGAGCGCATACACGCCGGCGCCGGAGTGGGTATCGATATAGGTGTAGGCGACGTCCTTCTGGTTCATGTACAGGTGCAGCTGCACTTGGACGAAGTGTTTGAGGACATCGGCGTGATTACCCGCGTGGAAGGCGTGGCGGTAGCTCAACATAAGCTGGAATTCCTGAGAAGAGAGTCGTGCGGTGGCGGCGCCGTGTTTTCAACGGTGCAATGGACGCCATTATCCACTACAACGGCATGTGCGGCCTAGAAAGTCACTGTTGCCGCCATCTGCGCAGCGCCAAGCGCCACCAGATCTTCGATGTCGTGCACCAGCCGCAGCTCGCAGGCCGCCCGCAAGGGTGGCAAGGCACCCGCTTCCAATGCCTGTTCGGCCGCGCGCCAATAGCCGTCCAGCCGCAGGGCGCCGCCGCCAACGCTCAGGCGATGCGGATTGAGCAGGTTGACGAGGCCAGCCAGCGCATTGCCGAGCGCCCGGCCTCCATCGGCAACGATCGTGCATGCCGCCGGATCGCCGGCCGCCGCGCGCGCCGCCAGCGTACGGCCGTCGCAGCCGAGCCGCGCCGCCAGGAAACTTCCGCCAGCCAGTTGGTCGAGCCGTTCGGCGGCCGTACCTGGCAGCGGCCAATAGCCGAGTTCCCCTGCCCACCCGCTCGCACCGCGCAAGGGAAGGCCATCGACGACAATCCCGCAGCCAATGGCGCTGCCGGCCATGACGGTTACGGCGACGCCGCCCTGCGGCAAGCCCATCGTACTTGCCCGCAGCGCCGCTTTCGCGTCGTTGACCAGCACGCATGCGATGCCTCCCAGCGCCAAGTTCGGGCGCCAGCCCACCAGGCCTGGAAGCACGTCGCAGGCGGCGACCGTGGTCCCGTCCGCAACCAGACCAGGGACCGCGATGCCGATGGCGGCCGGCGCTTGCCCTTGTTCGTCCAGGAAGCGCTGCAGAACGTCGCTGAGTTCGGCGGCGCCGAAACCCATCCCGGTATCGCGGCGCAACCAGCGATCGCGGTATCGGATCAGCAGCTTGGTGCCGCCCAGGTCGACGCCGGCGATGGTGTCGAAGATGGATGCATCATCGTTCATGGATTTCGCTTTGGGGATAAGGGACCGGCGATGCGCCGGCGGGCGGCAGCAAAACGCACGCAGTTTGGGGCGGTAGCGAGTATGGCAGCGCGGCGGCGGAGCGGCAAGCCCGCGCCGCCGTGGCAGCAAAAAAACCGCAGGCCCTCGCGGGCGCTGCGGCAAGTCTTGGAGGTAAGTGGACCGGGAAGCGCTTACGCGACCTTCTTCTCGTCGAAGAACTGCTCGTCCTCGGTCGAGCCATGCAGCGCGGTGGTCGAGCTCTGGTTCTGCTGGATGGTCTGGGTCACGGCGTCGAAGTAACCGGTGCCGACTTCGCGCTGGTGCTTGACGGCGGTGAAGCCCTTCTCGGCGGCGGCGAACTCGTTTTCCTGCAGCTCGACAAAGGCCGACATGCCGCGGCGGGCATAGCCGTGCGCCAGGTTGAACATGCTGTAGTTCAGGGCATGGAAGCCGGCCAGGGTGATGAACTGGAACTTGTAGCCCATTGCGCCCAGCTCTTTCTGGAACTTGGCGATGGTGGCGTCGTCCAGGTTCTTCTTCCAGTTGAACGAAGGCGAGCAGTTATAGGCCAGCATCTTGCCCGGGAATTTCGCATGGATGGCTTCGGCGAACTGCTTGGCGAAATTCAGGTCGGGCTTGCCGGTCTCGCACCACACCAGGTCGGCGAAGGGCGCGTAGGCCAGGCCGCGCGAGATGGCCTGTTCGATGCCCGGCTTGACGCGGTAGAAGCCTTCCACGGTGCGTTCGCCGGTGCAGAAGGGCTGGTCGATCGGGTCGACGTCCGAGGTCAGCAGGTCGGCCGCTTCGGCGTCGGTGCGGGCGATGACCAGGGTCGGCGTGCCCATCACGTCGGCCGCCAGGCGCGCGGCATTGAGCTTCTCGACCGCTTCGCGGCTCGGCACCAGCACCTTGCCGCCCATGTGGCCGCATTTCTTGACCGAAGCCAGCTGGTCCTCGAAGTGCACGCCGGCGGCGCCGGCATCGATCATGGCCTTCATCAGCTCGAAGGCGTTCAGCACGCCGCCGAAGCCGGCTTCGGCATCGGCCACGATGGGCGCGAAGTAGTCGATGTCGTCCTTGCCCTCGGACCACTGGATCTGGTCGGCGCGCTGGAAGGTATTGTTAATGCGGCGCACCACCAGCGGCACCGAATTGGCCGGATACAGCGATTGGTCCGGATACATTTCGCCGGCAACGTTGGCGTCGCCTGCCACCTGCCATCCCGACAGGTAGATCGCCTTCAGGCCCGCCTTCACCTGTTGCATGGCCTGGTTGCCGGTCAGGGCGCCCAGGGCATTCACGTAGGGTTCGTTGTTGACCAGGTCCCACAGCTTCTCGGCGCCGCGCTTGGCAAGGGTGTGCTCGATCTGGATCGAGCCGCGCAGGCGGACCACATCCTCGGCCGTGTAGTTGCGCGTCACACCTTTCCAGCGCGGGTTGGTTTCCCAGTCTTGCTGGAGTTCACTGATCTGTTGTTCACGAGTTGCCATGCTGATTCTCCTGATTGAGGACTAAGTTGCGAAGGAATCCGTTGGGTAAATCATAGATCAGTTTGTGCGCAGCACAACAACTCTTATATAAGACATCAAAAGATTTATTTATCGCTTTATTTCAACGACTTACAATTCACGTTTCATGATGTGATATAAAATTTCTCAGAATGGGAATGAAGGAAGGGGCCGGCTTTGCTGCAAATTTCGTCAGGCGGAATGTGCATTTCACGATGTAAAAAGAGCTTGAGCCAAGCTGTTGTGTTGATGCATTTACTCATCAATTTAAGCAAATATTTGTTGACTAGACGAATTTGTAATGACATGATGCAAATCGTCATATTCGTCAAAAAACTTCAACAAATTATTGAAAGTGATTATGCCTCCCCTCTTCCGTCGCGCCCTCGGTAGTCTCCTTATTGTTGCCGCAAGCAATGCCTCTGCCGGTGTCATCACGCAGGATGGCGTCGTATTCACCTCGACCTTTACCGGCAATGTGCTGACGCTGGAGATCGATGCGGCCGGACGCACCGGCGGCTGGGCCGGCGCTACCGCCATCGATGCCCTCGGCATCAAGACGGTCGGCAGTTTCGGGAGCGTGACAATGCAAAGTTCGACGGGCGCCGACTGGACCCGGTCGAGCGCGGAACTGAATGCCTCCGGCTGCGCCGGCAAGGGCAAGGGTAAGGCGGACAGCAGCCGCCTGTGCTACAGCGGCGGCGCCGTCGATCTTGCCGACAACATGCTGTTCACCTTCACCTTCGAGGGCACGCCGAGCCTGGCCGCGCCTCACCTGAAGGTCCATTTCGTGAACGCAAGCGGCGCCAAGGTCGGCAGCTTGTTGTCGATGGACTTCCCGTGGCAGGCCGAGACCATTCCGGTCGCGGCCCCGGCTCCGGCTCCGGCTCCAGCTCCGGCTCCGGCTCCTGCCCCGGCTCCTGCTCCGGCGCCCGTGCAAACGCCGCCGCCCGCCGTGGATCCGGTACTGATTCCGCCGCCGGCCATTTCCACGCCGGGCGGCAGTGCCGCCGACACCGGCAGCACGCCGATCACTGCGCCCGCCGAAAACGCATCCGGCGATGTGCCCGAGCCGCAATCGCTCGCCATCATCGGCGCCGGCCTGGCCGTGATGGGCCTGGCGCGCCGCCGTCGCCGCACGGTCTGATCCCCCTCTTCCTTGACGCTGCGGCGCTAACTCAGCCATTGGTTAGTCGCCTAACAGAAAGGTCAATACGAGCGGACTAGTCTGGACTCGCGTGCTCATCCGTACGCGAGTCCGGGCCGTTCGCCGACGCGAAGGCCCGGTCGTTCAATGTCACTTAGGAGATTGAATTGAAGACCTTACTTTGCAAAGCAACGGCTGCCCTTGCGCTGTTTGCCGGCGTCGCTGCATCCAGCCAGGCCGGCTCCCTCACCTACCAGGGCGTGACTTTCACGTCGACCTGGAGCGGTAATCTCTTGACCCTGGAAATCGATGCCGCCAACCGCAGCGGAGACTGGCTCGAGGCCAGCTCCATCGGCGCCCTCCAGCTCAAGGACCTGGGCAGCTTCTCCGACGTGACCCTGGTGTCGGCGCCCGGCCTGGCGACCGACTGGACCCTGTCGTCGAACGAACTGAACGCGAACGGCTGCGCCGGCGGCGCCCATGCGGGACGCAGCCTGTGCTTCTCGGGCGAGCGCGTGGCCCTGGCGGACAACATGGTGTTCCAGTTCAGCTTCAGCGGCGGCGCGCCCGACCTGGAAGCGCCGCACCTGAAGGTGAACTTCTTCGGCGAGGGCGATCGCAAGGTGGGCAGCCTGCTGTCGCAGGCCATCGCGCCGGTGCCGGAGCCGCAGACCTACGCGATGATGCTGGGCGGACTGGGCCTGGTGGGCTGGATGGCGCGCAGGAAGCGCAAACAGGCCTGATTTCTTGAGCATGAAAAAAACGGCGCGTGCCTTGCGGGACGCGCCGTTTTTCCTGTGTAGGGCAGGCCGATGCTTACTTGGCCAGCTCCACCTGCTCGCCGAACACGAGGTTCCCCCCGAGGACCCGCACCGGGATCGTATCCTTCGGCCCGAAGCGGCCCGACAGGATCGCCTTCGACAGCGGATTCTCGATCTGCTGCTGGATCGCGCGCTTGAGCGGACGGGCGCCGTAGATCGGGTCGAAACCGGCTTCCGCGATCTTCTGCAGGGCTTCGTCGTCAATGTCGAGCGACATCTCCATCTTGGCCAGGCGCTGCTCCAGGCCTTGCAGCTGGATCTTGGCGATCGCGCCGATGTTCTTCTCGTCGAGCGCATGGAACACCACGATCTCGTCGATGCGGTTGATGAACTCGGGGCGGAAGTGGCCGCGCACCTCGGCCATCACGGCCAGCTTCACCACGCCCGGCTCGTCGGTGTCCATCGACTGGATCTTGTGCGAACCCAGGTTCGAGGTCATCACGATCACGGTGTTCTTGAAGTCCACGGTGCGGCCCTGGCCGTCGGTCATGCGGCCGTCGTCCAGCGCCTGCAGCAGCACGTTGAACACGTCCGGGTGCGCCTTCTCGATTTCATCGAGCAGGATCACGCTGTAGGGCTTGCGGCGCACCGCTTCGGTGAGGTAGCCGCCCTCTTCATACCCGACGTAGCCCGGCGGCGCGCCGATCAACCTGGCCACCGAATGCTTCTCCATGAACTCGCTCATGTCGATGCGGATCAGGGATTCCTCGGTGTCGAACAGGAAGGCGGCCAGCGCCTTGCACAGCTCGGTCTTGCCGACGCCGGTCGGCCCCAGGAACATGAAGGAGCCGTACGGGCGGTTCGGGTCGGACAGGCCGGCGCGCGAGCGGCGGATCGCGTCCGACACCGCTTCGATCGCCTCGTCCTGGCCCACCACGCGCTTGTGCAGCTCGTCCTCGATGTGCAGCAGTTTTTCGCGCTCGCCCTGCATCATGCGCGACACCGGGATGCCGGTGGCACGCGCCACCACCTCGGCGATTTCCTCGGCGCCGACCTGGGTGCGCAGCAGTTTCGGCTTGCTTGCCTCGCCGTCTGCGCCTTCTGCGGCCTCTTCGGCCTTCTTCAGCTGGGCTTCCAGTTCCGGCAGGCGGCCGTACTGCAGTTCCGAGACGCGCTGCCAGTTGCTCTGGCGCTTGGCTTCCTCCATCTGGTGGCGCAGGCGCTCGATCTCTTCCTTGATGTGGGTGGTGCCCTGCACCGCCGCCTTCTCGGACTTGAGGATCTCTTCGTAGTCGTTGTACTCGCGTTCCAGGCGCGCGATCTCTTCGCCGATCAGCTCGAGGCGGCGCATCGACGCTTCGTCGGTTTCCTTGCGCACGGCTTCGCGCTCGATCTTCAGCTGGATCAGGCGGCGCTCGAGCTTGTCCATCACTTCCGGCTTGGAGTCGATCTCGATCTTGATCTTGGCCGCCGCCTCGTCGATCAGGTCGATCGCCTTGTCCGGCAGGAAGCGGTCACTGATATAACGGTGCGAGAGCTCGGCCGCGGCGATGATGGCCGGGTCGGTGATCTCCACCTTGTGGTGCAGCTCGTATTTTTCCTGCAGGCCGCGCAGGATGGCGATGGTCGCCTCCACGCTCGGCTCGTCGACCATGATCTTCTGGAAGCGGCGCTCCAGCGCGGCGTCCTTCTCGACGTACTTGCGGTACTCATCCAGCGTGGTGGCGCCGACGCAGTGCAGCTCGCCGCGCGCCAGCGCAGGCTTGAGCATGTTGCCGGCGTCCATCGCGCCTTCGGCCTTGCCGGCGCCGACCATGGTGTGGATCTCGTCGATGAAGACGATGGTCTGGCCTTCGTCCTGGGCCAGCTCCTTGAGCACGCTCTTCAAGCGCTCCTCGAACTCGCCGCGGTACTTGGCGCCGGCCAGCAGGGCCGCCATGTCGAGCGAGAGCACGCGCTTGCCCTTGAGCGAATCGGGCACTTCGCCGTTGACGATGCGCTGCGCCAGGCCTTCGACGATGGCGGTCTTGCCCACGCCCGGCTCGCCGATCAGGACCGGGTTGTTCTTGGAACGGCGCTGCAGCACCTGGATCGCGCGGCGGATTTCGTCGTCGCGGCCGATCACCGGGTCCAGCTTGCCCATCCGGGCACGTTCGGTCAGGTCGAGGGTGTATTTCTTCAGCGCTTCACGCTGACCTTCGGCGTCCTGGGAATTCACCGATTCGCCGCCGCGCACGGCGGAGATGGCGGATTCGAGCGCCTTGCGCGCCAGCCCGTGCTCGCGCGCCAGGCGGCCGGCCTCCGACTTGTCTTCGGTCAGCGCCAGCAGGACCATCTCGGAGGCGAGGAACTGGTCGCCGCGCTTCTGCGCTTCGCGATCGGCCAGGTTCAGCAGCGCCACCAGCTCGCGCGAGACCTGCACGTCGCCGCCGGTGCCCGAGACCTGAGGCAGGCGTTCGAGTGCCGACTTGAGCGCGTTGGCGAGGCCGCCGACGTTGACGCCGGCGCGCTGCAGCAGTGAACGGGCACCGCCGTCGTCCTGGTTCAGCAGGGCGACGAGCAGGTGGACCGGATCGATGTACTGGTTATCGTTGCCGACCGCCAGGCTCTGGGCATCCGCCAGCGCTTCCTGGAGCTTGGTCGTCAGTTTGTCTTGCCGCATGGTATTGCTCCCTAGTGGTGTTCTTAACTGAGGAGCAAAATTGGGATGTCTGTCTGCTTTTCAAGATGTGCAACGCAGCTCCCCTTGCACGGCAAGCCGCGTCCTCATTCCACGGCGGCCTTGGGCTCGCCAGGGCGCGCGCCGCCGAGGTCGCGCACGTTCTTCTGGACGGCGACCACGGCGAACAGGCTCAGCACGAAGGACATGGCGTAGAAACCCTTTTCGCTCGGCGCCAGGGTGGCGTTCCACAGGCCGACCGTGAGCAGCAGGATGGCCGAGATCAGCGACACCCAGCACAGGCCGGCGTAGATGCCGGTCACCGGCAAGCCCTCGCTGCGGTCACGGACCGTCTTTTGCAGCGATACCGCTGCAAAGAGGCCGAACAGCAGCAGGGTCAGGTAATAGCCCTTCTCGTTCAGCTGCATCTGGGCATTCCACAGGCCGATCAGGTAAGCGCTGCCGCCGATCAGGAGTGCACCCCAGGAAGCACCGACGAAGGCGGCGGTAGGACGCTGGACGGTTTGCATGGCTGTTTCCTCAAGTTAATGAACTAGCCGCAAACTTATCACGCTCCCCGAGCAGCACGATTGATCTATGCAGGGGGTAGCAGCCCGTGATACCGCTAGCCGCGCAGGACGCGCCATGTGGCGAAGCCTGCCACGCAGAACAGGATCGAGCCGAGCAGGTGCAAGAGGGTATGGGCCAGCGCCCAGCCGTATTCGCCGCGCTGGAGCAGCAGCACCGATTCGCCGGAAAAACTGGAGAAGGTGGTCAGGCCGCCGAGGAAGCCGGTGATGGCGAACAGGCGCCACTCGGGCGACAGGCCGGGATAGGCGCTGAAGAAGCCCAGCGCCAGCCCGACCAAGTAGCCGCCGACCAGGTTGGCCGCCAGCGTCCCGACCTGCACGTAGGCGTGCAGGGTCCCCAGCCAGAGGCCCAGCCCCCAGCGCAGCCAGGCGCCGATCGCCGCCCCGGCACCGACCGCCAGCCAGCTCACGCTTCAGCCCACTTGCGCTTGGCGGAATCGTCGCTGGCGCGCGCGTCGACCCAGCGCGCTCCTTCCGGCGTCTGCTCCTTCTTCCAGAACGGCGCGTCGGTCTTCAGGTAGTCCATGATGAACTCGCAGGCGGCGAAGGCCTCGCCGCGGTGCGCCGAGCTGCAGGCCACCAGCACGATCTGGTCGAGCGGTTTCAAGGGACCGACGCGGTGGATGACCTGCACGCCGAACAGCGGCCAGCGCGCCCTGGCCTGGGCCACGATCTCTTCCAGCGCCTTTTCCGTCATGCCTGGATAGTGCTCCAGCTCCATCTCCGACACGGCGGAACCCTCGTTCAGGTCGCGCACGGTGCCAATGAAACTGACCACGGCGCCCACACGACCGTCGCCCGCGCGCAGGGCAGCGAGTTCACGCGACAGGTCGAAGTCCGCTTCCTGCACGCGGATGTCGGTCACCTGGGCCGATGCCGGCGCGCGCATCGGCACAGTCATCGGCCGTCCTTCGCGTAGCGCGTCAGCAATTGCTCGATGCGCAGTTCGGTGCGGGCGTCAAGCAGCGCCGGCAGCGCCAGCAGCTCGTGCAAGCCCTTGGCAGCGGCGCCCTGCCCCGCGCCGTGGCCCGACTTGTGACCGGACTTGAGCGAGCTTTGCAGCACCTCGACCTGCAGCTTGAGACGCTCGCGCGCGAATTCGGCGCCGCTGTCGATGCCGGCCGCGATCTCCAGGCGCAGCAATTCGTGCAGCAGGCGCTCGCGATTGGCCTCCAGCTGGCGGGCGTGGCCGCTGCGGTCGCCTTCGAGCGCACCAAGGGCGGCCTCGAAGCGCGCATGCAGCACCGGTTCGTAGCCGCCTTCGAGTGGCAGCAGCGCGTCCCAGCGCCCGCGCCAGTCGGAAGGATTGGTGTGGGCGTCGGGATTGACGATGGCGTTTTCCAACGCCTGGATCAGGCGCAGCTTGTCGCGCACGGCGCCGGCCAGCGCCAGCCCGGCGGCGCGGCGCGCCACGTCGGCGTGGTGCTGCACCGCCGCCAGCGCGGCGTGGTAGCGCTTCTCGATGCGGGCCTCGTGGGCGCGCGGCACCGGCCCGATCGCCGCCCACTCGGCCGCCGCCTCGCGCAGCAGCTTGCCGGCGGTGGCGGGAGTCGCATCCGGCGCGGCGGCTTCGAGACGCGCGCAGAGCGCCTCCTTGGCGCTTTCATGGGCGCGCCGTTCGGCGTCCGCCGCATGGGCGTGCTCCTTGCGCTTGGCGAACAGCGCGTCGCAGGCGGCGCGGAAGCGCTGCCACAGCGCCTGCTCGGCCTTGCGCTCGAGCGGCAGCGCACGCGCATGTTCCTGCCAGCGCGCCTGCAGTTCGCGCAGCGCGTCGACGGCGTGACGGTCGTGCGGGTCGAGGGCCAGCGCTTCGTCGATCAGCTGCTCGCGCACGCTCATCTCGCCCTTGCGCTGTTCTTCCAGCGGACGCTGGAGCGTGTTGAGCGCGTCGGAGAACAGCGCGTCGAGGCGCTTCTTGTCCTTGCGGTCGATCGCGCCCAGGTGGCTCCAGGCGGTGCGCAGGCGCTGCACGGTGCCGGACACGTGTTTCCAGTCGGCCTCGCCCGACTCCAGGCGCGCGATCTCGGCCTGGGCTTCCTCGACCAGGGCCTGGCCGCGCGCGGCGTTGGCGTGGCGCTCGTCGGCCAGGTGGCGGAAGTGAGCGGCGGCCGGCGCATAAGCCGCCGTGCAGGCGGCGTCGAAGCGCTCCCACAGCGAGCGCGGCGCGGGCCCCGACAGGCTGTCGAGCGCCTTCCAGCGTTCGCGCATGCTGCCGACCTTCTTGGCCAATTCCCCCATCGCCAGGTTCTGGGTCGATAAGACCTCGACCTGCTTGATGAGTTCTTCGCGCGAGACGTTGCCGCCCCAGCGCGCCCAGTCGGACAGGCGCTTGAGCTCGGCGCGCACGTGGTTCAGGCGCTCGAGCTGGGCCGGCGTGAGGCGCATGCCCTTGTCCTTGCTTTCCTTGAGCGACTTGTCGAGTTCGGCGGCGGTGCCGAGGGAACCCTGCTGCAGCGCCGCTTCCATCGCGTCGAGCCGGTCCAGGAAGTGCTGGTCGGCGCCCTTGTTCTGGGCCTTGGGGGCTTTCGGCGCGGCGGGCGCGGCCGCGGCCGGCCTGGCCGGCTCCTGCTTCGGCTTGGGCGCCTCTTGCGGCAGGCCGGCCAGCAGCTCGTCGAAGCGCCCCTGCAGTTGTGCGCCCGGTCCGTTGGCGGGCAATGCCGGCAGGCGCTGCCATTCCTTGCGGAGCAGTTCGGCCTTCAGTTCCGCCACAGGCTGGGCCTGCCATTGCGCCAGCGCAGCCTCGCGCGCGGCCAGCGCGGCGCGGTCCTGTTCGATGGTGGCCAGGCTGGCGGCCAGGCGCGCCTGCTCGGTGGCGACTTCCGCCACCAGCGCCCGCGGCAGCGAGGCGTGACCCGGCGCGATCAGTGCGGCGGCCTGCTCGCGCGACAAGGCGTCGAGGCGTTCGGCAAAGGCGGCAGCCTCGAGGTCGCCCGAGTCGAGCTGGCGCAGCGCGGCCAGGCGGTCGATCATGGCGCGCTGCAACTGCACCTGGTCTTCCAGGCGCTTGCCGAGCTCGGCGCGGACGGCATCGAACTCCGGCGCCAGTTCCGGAGCGGTGATGACCGCCCATTTGCGGTCGAGCTCGGCAACGTGGTTCGGGGTCAGCAGCTCGTCGCCGAGCAGCGCCTTGGCATGCGCCAGGGCTTCCTGGCCGCGGCGCAGTTCGGCGTCATGGTGGCGGATCGCATCCAGGCGCGACTGCATCAGTTTGGCGACGCGACGATCGGTATTGCGCATTGCCGCATGCACGCGTTCGAGCTGCGGCCGGCTGTGGACCAGCTCGGCGGCGGCAAGGCGCAGTTCGGAGAATTCGGAGGAAAGAATGAAGGCGACGGCAGTTTCCTCGTCGCCGTTCAGGTGCTTGAGCTGTTCGGCCTGCTGCTCGCGCGGGGTCGGCGCCCCGGCGTCCGCGCCCCTCGGCCCGCCAGCTGGCGCGGACGGGCTCGTCGCCGCCGGCGCGCTTCCCGGTTGCTCACCGGAAGCGCCGGCCGGCTTGTCGCCACCCTGCCGCTTGAAAAGGAATTCGAACATGATGAAATCGCACTTCCAAAACCCCCATCATAGCAAAGAACCATGGTGGCGCTTGCCGCGCGCTTCAGTGCGCGGCATAGTGCGGCAGGAACGACACCGCGCCTTGCTTGACCGGATTCCTGACCATGGCGCCGGCCGCGACCTGCCCGGGGCCATAGCCACGATTCTCGTTCTGCCAGGCATCCTGGGCCAGCATCTGGTTGGCGATCGCGAACCAGACTTCGCTCGGCACATGGACGCGCGCCAGCGGGAACAGCTCGCGCTCCTCGCGCTCCAGGCGCTCGAGCAGCAGGTTGCAGCACCGTTCCAGCGCGGCGCCGTAGCCGGCGTCATGCACGGCTGCCGCCGCATGGGCGTCGGCGCGCGCCTCGATGGCGGCCAGGGTCAGGGCATCGAGGTCCGCCAGGAGTCCGGCAACTGCGTCGTCAGCCGCGCGGGCGCGGCGCAGGGCCGGCACCACGAACTTGTCGAGCTTGCGCCAGTAGCAGTTGTCGAAGGCGACCCGCAAGGCGTCGCAGGCCAGCTTGACCTCGCGCGGCGTCGGCATGGCATGCTGCCAGGCGCCCGGTTGCCAACGCTCCAGCAGGGACTGCAGGCCGATGCGCGCGCTGGCTTGCTCGATGGACAGGGTAACCAGCGTGTAGGTGGACGTCAGCATCTTGTCTCCTCTCGGGATAGCTTCGCCAAGGCGAGGCCTGGCGCGGGCCGCGAGTCTTGGCTGGGGAAGCGTTTTTTGTCGGGGTGGGCGGCAGCTTTTATTGTTATGGCCGGCCTCTGGGAACTCGTAGTGTAGAGAGATGCCCCTGCTCGGGTTTGAGGTGGCGCAAGCCCGGACCGGTGGACATTGGAGACTTTTTAGTTGTTGCGATGTCAAAGCACGATTACGGCAACCCGACGGTTCCGGAAGCCTCGAAGGCTGCAGCCAGGCGCATGCCGAAGGTTTCCGGCACGGCATGGATCACCCGCACCCTGGGGCATCCATGCCAGCGCGCACAGCGCTGTACGGCGCCCGCCACGTCCTCGACCAGGCGCTCGCTGAGGCGCACGCCCGGTTCCAGGTGAACGCTACGCAGTTCGAATTCGCCGGCCTTGCGGTGGGCCTTGGCGTCGACCCGGCCGACCAGCGCGCCGCGGCGCAGGATCGGCAGCGTGAAGTAGCCGTAGCGCCGCTTTTGCGCCGGGGTATAGCATTCGAGCCGGTAGTCGAAGCCGAACAGTTCGAGCGCGCGGCGGCGGTCCCAGACGATCGGATCGAAGGGCGACAGCAGCGTCGTCAGGCGCGGCGCCAGCCTGCCCTCCTCCGCCTGGCGCGCAAGCACCGCATGTTCGGGATGGATGTAGAGCGGCTCTCGCCAGCCCTCGACCCGTGCGCGCAGCAGCAGGCCCTGCTCCGCCAGCGCCGCCGGGTCGGGGTGCGGACGCCGGGTGCGGTGATAATCGGGAATCCACGCGGCCCTGGCCAGCCCGAGGGCGCGCACTGCCTGCAGCACGAAGCTGCGGCGCACGTCCTCCAGCGGCGGCAGGTGGCCGTCGTGCCAGCTCGGGTGCACGCGTTCGGCCAGGTCGTAGATGCGCTGGAAGTTGTGGCGGCGCGCGATCATCAAGCGGCCCGCGGTGAACAGCACTTCCAGCGTGCGCTTTTCGGGCTTCCATTCCCACCAGCCGCCTCCTTTCCCGTCGCTGCGCTCGAAGTCGGACGAGCGCACCGGACCTTTTTCACGCACGTGCGCCAGCAGGGCCGCGACCTCGTCGGCGCGCTCGCGCATCCAGTCGGCGGAATACTTCCAGCCCATGGCTTGCGGATCGAGCATGCGGTGGCGGTACAGGCCGTAATCCTCGATCGGCAGGAAGCAGGCCTCGTGCGCCCAGTACTCGAACAGGCGGCCCTCGGCCAGCAGTTCGTCGAGCCAGCCCGGGTCGTAGTCGCCCAGGCGGCTCCACAGCACCAGGTAGGGACTGCGCGCGACCACGCTGATGGTATCGATCTGGAGCATGCCCATGCGCCGGATCGCCGCCAGCACGTCAAGCTTTGCCGCACGGCGGCGGCGCGGCGCCAGCATGTCCTGCGCGGCCAAGTGCAGGGCTCGGGCGCCACTTAAAGAAAGTTCGAAATCCGGCTTGATCGCGCTCATATCCTTATTTTAATAGCAAACCAATACTACTGTAAAAAAACACAGTCTTTTCTTGGGCAACACGAGGAGTCTGCGCTATAGTGAGCGCCGACCCGACTTTCCATAATCACCATGCGGCTGCTTCATACTTCCGACTGGCACCTGGGCCAGACCCTGCACACCTTCGACCGGACCTACGAGCATGCGTGCTTCCTCGACTGGCTCGTGGAAACGCTCGAGGCGGAGGAGATCGACGTGCTGCTCATCGCCGGCGACATCTTCGACAATGCCAATCCGTCGGCAGCCGCCCACCGCCAGCTGTACCGTTTCCTGCAGCAGGCGCGCAGCAGGGTGCCGCACCTGCAGGTCGTGGTCATCGCCGGCAACCACGATTCGCCGGGTCGGCTCGAAGCGCCCACGCCGCTGCTGGAAGCGCACGGCACCATCGTGGTGGGCAACGTGGCGCGCGCGCCGGACGGCAGCGTCGACCTCGAGCGCCTGCTGGTGCCCCTGCGCCGGCGCGACGGGACGGTGGGGGCCTGGTGCCTGGCCGTCCCCTTCCTGCGCCCGGGCGACGTGCCGCGCGTGGCGGCAGAAGATGCATCGACCGCGCTGGATCCCTACCTGCACGGCACCACCGTGCTCTACCGGCAAGCCTTCGCGCTGGCGCAGTCGCGCTGCACGGGGAATGAAGCGATCGTCGCCATGGGCCACTGCCACATGGTGGACGGCCAGTCGTCCCAGGATTCCGAGCGCCGCATCGTGATCGGCGGCACCGAGGCGCTGCCGGCCTCGATGTTCGATCCGGCTGTCGCCTACGTGGCGCTGGGCCACCTGCACCTGGCGCAGCGCGTCGGCGGCCACGAGCACCGGCGCTATTGCGGCAGTCCGCTGCCGCTGTCCTTCTCCGAGGTCGGCTACCAGCACCAGGTGCTGCGCATCGAGCTCGACGGCCCTGCCGCGAAGTCGGTGACGCCGCTGCCCGTGCCGCGCGCGGTGCAATTGCTGCGCGTACCGAGCCAGCCGGCGCCGATCGACGAGGTGCTGGCCGCGCTCGAAGCGCTCGCGCTTCCCGAGGCGCCGCCGCACCAGCAGCCCTTCCTCGAGGTGCGCGTGCTGCTCGAAGGTCCCGAGCCGGGCCTGCGCGCGCGGGTCGAAGCGGCCTTGGCCGGCAAGCCGGTGCGCCTGGCCAAGATCGAACCGACGCGCCGCCACGCCGCGCCGGACAGCGTCGAAGAAGCCCTGAGCCTCGACCAGCTGGCCCAGCTGCAGCCGGACGACATCTTCCGGCGCCTGTGGGCGCAGCGCTACGGCGACGAAGCCCCTCCCGAGCAGTTGGCCGCCTTTGCCGAGCTCACCACGGCCCTGGGTGGAGACGCGGCATGAGGATCCTGCGCATCAGCGGCAAGAACCTGGCTTCGCTGGCCGGCGAATTCCTGGTCGACTTCGAAACCGAGCCGCTCGCCTCGAGCGGCCTGTTCGCCATCAGCGGCCCCACCGGCGCGGGAAAAAGCACCCTGCTCGACGCCCTGTGCCTGGCGCTGTACGACGCCACGCCGCGCCTGCTCAAGCGCGCCGGCAGCCAGCTGCCGGACGTCGGCGGCGACACCGTCTCGGCGCTCGACCCGCGCACCCTGCTGCGGCGCGGCGCCGCCGAAGCCTGGGCCGAGGTCGACTTCGCCGGCAACGACGACATCCGCTACCGCGCCCGCTGGAGCGTGCGCCGCGCCTACGGCAAGCCGAGCGGCGCGCTGCAGCCTTCCAAGATGACCCTGCACCGCCTGCCCGAGCTCGATCCGCTGGGCGGCACCAAGACCGAAGTGGCGGCTGAAATCGTGCAGCGCATCGGCCTGTCCTTCGAACAGTTCACGCGCGCCGTGCTGCTCGCGCAGAACGAATTCTCGGCCTTCCTCAAGACCGACGAGAACGAACGCGGCGAGCTGCTGGAAACCCTCACCGGCACCACGATCTACAGCGACATTTCCCGGCGCGCCTTCGAGCGCTACCGGGCCGAGCAGGAACGCACCCGGACCCTGTCCGCGAAGCTGGCCAACCAGGCCCCGCTGCCGCTTGAGGAACGCGACAAGCTCGAAGCCGAGCGCGTGAATGCCGAGCTGGCGCTGGAAGCGGTCGATGCGCGCCGCGTGGCCCTCGAAGGCGAACTGCGCTGGCACCAGGAAGCCGCCAAGCTGGAGCGCAGCGAAGCCCAGGCCGTGGAAAGCCTGGCGACGGCGCAGGCCGCGCAGCAGGAAGCGGCCGGGCGGCGCCAGCGCCTCGCCACCCTCGATGCGGTGCAGCCGGCCCGGCCGCAGGTCGCGGAAGTCCAGCGCCTGCAGGAAGAACACAAGGCGGCGGCCGAATCGACCGGCAAGCTGGAAAGTGCGCTCGCGACGGCGCTGGATGCACGCCGCCAGGCGGTGCTGGACGTCGACGCCGCCCTGTCCGCCCTTGATGCCGCCGAGAGCGCCTTGCGTGCCTCCGCGCCTCAGCTCGACACTGCCAAGGCGCTCGATGCCGCGATCGCCGCCCTTGCGCCCGCACACGGCCAGGCGTCCAACGCACTGGAAGCGGCCCGTGCCGAGGCGCGCCAGGCGCGCAGCGTGCACGCTGCCAAGGCCGCCGAACACGAGACCGCGAAAGGCCAGCGCGAGCGCGCCGCCGGCTGGCTGGCGCTGCACGCACGGCTGGAACCGATGGCGGCCCAGTGGCCGCGCTGGGACAAGCTGCTGGCCCAGGCCGCGCAATCGGTCGCGCTCGATGCCGGCGCCGCGACCGCGCTGGAGACGGTGAGCCGCCAGGCCCGGCAAGCCGGCGCGCACGAACAGGCCGCCGTCCAGGCGCTGACAGGCGCCACCCGGCGCCTCGATGCCCTCGACACGGCGCGGCGCGAAGCGATGGCGGTCCTCGAGGCCGTCGATCCGCAGGCGCTGGACAGCGAACGCCAGGCCCTGGATGCGCGCCGCGAACGCCTCGCCGCCGCCGAAAAAGCCTGGACGGCGCTGGTCACGACACGCCAGGAATATGCCGACACTGCTGGCGAACTCGACCGGGTGGACACGGCCCGCGCCGCCGCCAGCCGCCTGCTCGAGGAAGCACGCGGCGCCGGCCCCGCCCTCACGGCGGCGCTGCAGCAGGCCGAGAAATCGCTGGCGGCGGCGGAGCTGGCCTGCGCCGCCAACGTGGAGCAATTGCGCGCGAGCTTGCACGACGAGGCGCCCTGCCCGGTCTGCGGTTCGCACCAGCATCCCTACCGCGACGATGGCCGCGAGGACATGCTGCACGCCATGCTGGCGAACCTGCGCGCCGAAGTCGGCAACTGCCGGGCTCACCTGCGCGACAACGAAGCCGTGCAGGCGGCGCAGGCCGCCACCCTGGCCGCCTCTGGCGACCGGCTCGCCGGACTGCAGCGCGAGCGCGGCACCCTGCGCAAGCTGCTCGACGAGCTCGAGGCGGAGTGGGTCGCGCAGCCGCTGGCGGCCGAGGTTCCCGCCGCCGAGGGCCAGGACGATACGGCGCGCCGGGCCTGGTTCGCCGACGCCCGCGAAGCGTCGCGCGCCGCCGCGGCGGCGCTGGACGGCCGCGTCGCCGCCCTGCGCCGCGCCGCGCAGGCGCGCGACGCCGCCCAGGCCGCCTACGACAAGGCGCAGCAGGAACATGCCGGCCTGCGCCAGGCCCTCGACACCGCCCGCGAGGCCGGCGCACGCCTGCAGGCCGAGCTGCGGGCCGCGGCGGTCCAGCGCGACGCCGTCGCCGCCCAGCTGGCAGGATTGCTGGCCGAGCTCGACCCGGTCCTGTCGCATGCCTGCGGCGACGGCTGGCAGGACGCCTGGCGCCGCCAAAGCGCCGCCTGGCGCGACAGCCGCGCCCAGGAGGCCGCGCAATGGCAGCAGCAGACCGAACTGCAGACTCGCAGCAGCGCCGCCCTCGCCACGCTCGAGGCCGAGCTTGCCGGCGCGCTCGATCGCATCGCCCAGGCCGATCGCCACGGCGCCGGGGTGGCCGCCGAGTTCAACCGGATCGACGCCGAACTGAAGGACAAGCGCGCCCAGCGCCTCGCCCTGTGGAGCGGCCGGCCGGTCGCGGAGGTGGAACAGGAACTGCAGGCCGCCGTCGGCGCCGCCCGCAATCACCTGGCTGCACGCCAGGCGGCCGCCACCGAAACCGCGCAGCGCGAAGCCAGCGCCCGCAGCGCGCTGGCCCAGCTGGCCGGGCATATCGCCCATCTGGACGCCGCCGGTGTCAAGGCTGCCGCCGCGCTGGCCGACTGGCTCGAGGACTACCGCAAATCGGCCTTCATCAAGGGCCTCGACCCGATCGAGGACTCGGCCGAACTCGGCCGCCTGCTGGCGGTCGGCGGCACCTGGCTGGCGCAGGAACGTAGCGCGCTTGGCGCGCTCGACGCCCAGGTCGCCAGCGCCACCGCCGTGCTGGCGGAGCGCCGCGCCCAGCGCGGACTGCACGCCGAAGGCGCGCCCGAAAGCGGCCTGAGCCTTGAAACCGTGGCCGCCGCCGTCGAAGCCCTGACAAGCGAGCGCCGCGCGGCCCACGACCTGGCCACCGAACTGCGCATGCGCATCGGCCAGGACGACACCCGGCGCGTGCAGGCGCAGGCGGTGCTGGCCGAGATCGAGCGCCAGCAGCTCGAGGAGCAACGCTGGGGCAAGCTGTCCGAGCTGATCGGCTCCAGCGACGGCAAGAAGTTCCGCAATTACGCCCAGCAATTCACCCTCGACGTGCTGCTCGGCTACGCCAATGCCCACCTCGGACAACTGGCGCGGCGCTACCGCCTCGAGCGCGTCAGCCACAACGGCGCGCCCTCGCTGGCCCTGATGGTGCGCGACCAGGACATGGGCGGCGAAGTGCGCTCGGTCAATTCCCTGTCCGGCGGCGAATCCTTCCTGGTGTCGCTGGCCCTGGCGCTCGGCCTGGCCTCGCTGTCCTCGAACCGGGTGCGGGTCGAGTCGCTCTTCATCGACGAGGGCTTCGGCAGCCTCGACACCGACACCCTGGGTGTGGCGATGGATGCGCTGGACGCGCTGCAATCGCTGGGCCGCAAGGTGGGCGTGATCTCGCACGTGCAGGAGATGACCGAGCGCATCGCCACCAAGGTGCTGGTGCGCCCGGCGGGGGGCGGCAGCAGCGCGGTCGTGGTCGAGTAGCCGGCGCGGGTGTAGAATGCCGCTCTTCCCGAAACTCAGACAGACACTCCCATGAAGCCAGCTCGCTTCCTTACTTTCAAGTGCGCCAAGTGCGCCAAACCGGTCAAGGTCACCCTGCAGAAGGTCTCGGCCTGCTCGCACATCCAGCCTTACCTGGGCGTCTGCGAATGCGGCGAGCCCAAGCGCCACGCCACCGGCAGCCCGGACGCGGTCAAGTCCTATCTCGAATCGGCCGACGGCAACTGGCACCACCATCACTGATCGGCCTTCGATGAGCGACATCACGTGGCTGGAAGGTGGTACTGAACGCTCGGCGTCCTGGCGCTCGGAAAGCGGCTGGCCGGCGCCGAAGAAGGTGGTCGTCGCCGACGACACCATGAACGCCGACACCGCCTACCGGCTCGCGCTCGAGGGCACCGCCCTGCTGTGGCGCGGCGACTTCCAGAACGCGCGCCAGCTGCTGAGCGCCCTGGTGCGCCGTGTCGAGCACAAGAGCGATCGTGCGCGCCGCGCCAAGGCGGGCAAGCCGCCGGCGACACCAAGCGAACAGTTCCACCGCCACCGCCTGCAGCAGCTGCAGCGTGCGCGCACGCTTGCCATGCTCCTGATCCCCTTCGAGGCCGGCCACGTGATTCCGCTGCGCCGCGCACCCGACGTGCGCGAGGCCTGCCTCGAGGCCTACGGTCCGGCGGAGAGCCCCTATGTCGCTTCGCTGCGCGAGCTGCTGGGCGTGATCGGCGCCCACGAATGGCGCCGCAAGGGCGTGCGCATCGCGGCGCTCGATGCGAACATCCACCCGTGGTACGGCGTGTTTTCGCCGGTGCGCGGGGAATACGTCGAGCTGGTGGCCCAGGCTCCGCTGCCCAAGGCTGCAAAGCTGGCCTTCGACATCGGCGCCGGCACCGGCGTGCTGTCGGCGGTGCTGGCGCGGCGCGGCATCGAGCGCGTGCTCGCCACCGACATGGATGCGCGCGCACTCGGCTGCGCGCGCGAGAACATCGCGCGCCTCGGCCTGGCCGCCCAGGTCGAGGTGATCCAGGCCGACCTGTTCCCCGAAGGCCGTGCTCCCCTGGTGGTGTGCAATCCGCCCTGGCTGCCCGGCAAGCCCAGCTCGGCCATCGAATATGCGATCTACGATCCCGACAGCCGCATGCTCAAGGGTTTCCTGGGCGGCCTGGCGCAACACCTGGAACCCGGCGGCGAAGGCTGGCTGATCCTGTCGGACCTGGCCGAGCACCTCGCGTTGCGCACGCGCGAACAATTGCTGGGCTGGATAAGGGATGCCGGGCTCGACGTTGTTGCCCGGCACGACGTACGCCCGACCCATGGCAAGGCGACCGACCCCGACGATCCGCTGCACGCGGCCCGCTCGCGCGAAGTGACATCGCTGTGGCGCCTGCGAGCAATCGAAGATTGCACAAGCCGCCAATCCGCGCTATAATATTTTTCTCAGACGCGGGGTGGAGCAGTCTGGCAGCTCGTCGGGCTCATAACCCGAAGGTCACAGGTTCAAATCCTGTCCCCGCAACCAAATACCGATAAAAGCCCGACTCTTGTAGCCGGGCTTTTGTTTTCTGCGGCAGCAAAAACGACGCAGCGCAGCATCCAGGCAGATGAGAGACAAGAAAGACAACGCGACAATCGACCTGCCGGGCTTCGAGCCGGCCGCACCGCTTGACCCCGTTGTCGAACCGAAGCGCACCGCTCCCCGTGCGCGTCGCGCCTCGCTGAAACAGGAGCAGCTGGAACTGCTCGAAGAAACCGACACCACCGGCCTGCCCGTCTGGCGCCGCGACGAGAACCTCGACCTGACCGGCCTGCCGGTGTGGGCGCCGGCCTCGGCGTAGTCCGGCATATGGCTACACTTGGCCAAACCCTGGCAGGACACCCATGAACACGCAACCCTTCACTTCGCTGCCCCTGGCGCCGCGCTTCCTCGCCAACCTTGCCACCCTGGGCTACCACGGGATGACGCCGATCCAGGCCGCCTCGCTGCCGGCGGTGCTGGAAGGACGCGACCTGATCGCCCAGGCCAAGACCGGCAGCGGCAAGACCGCCGCCTTCGGCATCGGCGTGCTGCACAAGCTCAACCCGGCCTGGTTCGCGGTGCAGGGCCTGGTGCTGTGCCCGACACGCGAACTGGCCGACCAGGTCGCGAACGAGCTGCGCCGACTGGCGCGCGGCGTCGGCAACGTCAAGATCCTGACCCTGACCGGCGGCGTCGCCATGCGCCCGCAGATCGCCTCGCTCGAGCACGGCGCCCACATCGTGGTCGGCACCCCGGGGCGCATTCGCGACCACCTGGGCCGCAACACCCTCGACCTGTCGAAAGTCCAGACCCTGGTGCTGGACGAGGCCGACCGCATGACCGACATGGGCTTCTACGACGAGATCGAACGCATCGTCTCGGCCTGCCCGCAGCGCCGCCAGACCCTGCTGTTCTCGGCCACCTATCCGGACGACATCCGCTTCGCCACCGCCGGCTTCCTGGTCGATCCGCTCGAAGTGGCGGTCGAGAGCCAGCACAGCGCGGATAGAATCGAACAGCGCTTCTACGAGATCGGCTTCGAAGGCCGCGACGAAGCGGTGGCGCAGTTGCTCAAGCACTACCAGCCGGTCTCCACCCTCGCCTTCTGCAACACCAAGGCCCATTGCCGCGAGCTGGCCGATCACCTGCGCGAGCAAGGCTTCTCGGCACTGGCCTTGTACGGCGAACTGGAACAGTGGGAGCGCGACGAGATCCTGGTGCTGTTCGCCAACCGCAGCTGCTCGGTACTGGTGGCAACCGACGTCGCCGCGCGCGGCCTCGACATCGCCAACCTCGACACCGTGATCAATGCCGACGTCTCGAAGGACCCGGAAGTGCACGTGCACCGCATCGGCCGCACCGGCCGCGGCGGCGAAAGCGGCCTGGCGCTGACCCTGGCCGCGCCGAACGAAAAGAAATGGGTGCGCCTGATCGAGGAATACCAGGACGCGCCGGCCGAATGGCACAAGCTCGACGAGCTGGGCGAACACCCTGAAGCAGCCGCGCCGGCCCCGATGCTGACCCTGCACATCGCCGGCGGCAAGAAGGCCAAGCTGCGCCCGGGCGACATCCTCGGCGCCCTCACCGGCGACGCCGGGTTGACCAAGGAACAGGTCGGCAAGATCAACGTCGGCGAGTTCGCCAGCTACGTGGCGCTCGACCGCCACGCCGCCCACGCGGCAGTCGCCAAGCTGAACGACCGCCAGGCGCCGGGTCCGGAATTCGGCGTGATCAAGGGCCGCTACTTCAAGATGCGCTTCCTCGAAGTGTGAGTACGGACGGCTGTTTGTAACGAAGTTGTAACAGCCGCGCACGGTTGGCTCAGCAGCGCCACCGGCGCGGCAAATCTGGCATTATTTGTCAAAATACAAATACCGCGCCGGGACACATTCCGGACAGCCTCCTGCGTGTCAGGGCGCGGCTCGACGCCATGATGACCAGCACTCCCGTAACCCAGCAACAGCAGACCGACGGCCGGACCGTGCGCGAAGTCGTCGAGTTCAACCATGAACTCGTCAACGAAGTCTGGTGCCGGCGCATTTTCCGCCAGATCCTGCAGTCGCTCGAACTGCAGTACGCGATGCAGATGCCGCACCGCCCGATCAGCCCCGACACGGTGCTGGTGCTCGACTCCGGCGACCCGATGCTTCTGCCCTCGCCGGACGTGGGCAGTGCCTGGTCGGAAGCGGGCGACATGCACGACCTGGCCGCCGTGGTCCATTACGCCATCACGCGGGAATATCCGCCCGCGGCGCCGCTGCAGGGGCGGCTGTCCGGCAACGGCGGGGACCAGTACAGCGACAGCTTCGTGACCGCCGTCGACCGCTGCCTGTCGCCCGATCCGCAACAGCGCCCCCACAGCATCGAACAATTGCGCAACCTGCTCGGCATCGTGCCGCTCGGTCCGCCCGTTCCCGCGCAGGCGCTGTCCCCGGTGCCGCCGGAGCCGACGGTGTCCTTCCTCAGCGAACCCGCGCCCGTCAGCGAAAGCAGCGGACTGAAGCGCTGGCTGTTGCTGGTTGCCGCGGCGACCGTCCTGCTGGCGGCCCTCGGCGCCCTGTTCGCCCTGCTGCACGGGGCCGACTCGCGCGACACCGTCACGCTGGCCCTGCCGGGAGACGGCGACACGGCAGCCGCGGCGCCTGAAACACCTGCCCCCGCCCCGGCAGTGGCGGGAGCGGACGCCGGCCTGTCCGATCCGTCCATCCTCGCCGCAAGCGATCCTGCCGCACTTCCCACTCCGGCGGCGCCGGCCACCGAGACGCCGCCGGCGACCGGCCAGCCGGCCACGGCGCGCCCGGTAGCAGCCGCGGCAGGCGCTACCTATAAACTGGTGATCAAACCCTGGGCCATGGTGCAGGTCGACGGCGTCGACCACGGCGCCAGCCCGCCGCTCAAGCGCCTGACGCTGGCGCCCGGCCAGCACACGATCCGCATCGTCAACCCGAATTTCCCCGAGCACACCGTGATGGTCAACGCCGTCAAGGGCGCATCGGCGACCATCGAACTGGATTTTACTGAAGAGGAGGTGGAGTGAACCTGCGCATCCCGAACCATGGCTTGCGTGCCTGCCTGCTCGGCGCCGTGATGCTGCTCGGCGGCTGCGCCGAATTGAATTCGCAGCTCAATTCCATCATGGGCAAGAACGATCCGCCGCGTCCCCGTGCGCGCGTGGACGACCGCTCCCACCCGCGCGCCGAGCGTGTCGAGCGCACCGAGCGCCCGGCCCCGCGTCCTGAGCGCCCGGCCTCGAACCGCGACGACGCCGCCCTGCGCGAAGGCATCGCCCTGTACCACGACGGCGACTTCAACGGCGCGATCAAGCGCTTGAGCTCGAACGACATGAACAGCGGCTCGGTGCGCAACCGCGTCAGCGCGCTCAAGTACACCGCGTTCAGCTATTGCGTGACCAACCGCCCTACTCCATGCCGCCAGGCCTTCGAACGGGCGCTGCGGCTGGATGCGTCCTTCGACCTGAGCCCCGGCGAACAGGGCCACCCGCTGTGGGGGCCGCAGTTCGCCAAGGCCAGGCAGAACGTACGCTGATTACAGCTTCACGTTGATGGTCGCCGGATACACCGGCGCGCGGCGGCGCTTCGATGCCTGTTCGTAGGCATAGGCCATCCCGATCAGGGACGCTTCGCTCCACGCCCCGCCGACAAACGAGATCCCCACCGGCAGGCCGCGCGTAAAGCCGGCCGGCACCGTGATGTGCGGATAGCCCGCCACCGCGGCCGGGCTCGAGAAGCTGCCGCCGTAGTGGTCGCCGTTGACGTAGTCGGTGAGCCAGGCCGGGCCGCCGGTCGGCGCCACCAGGGCGTCGAGCTTGTGCTCCTTCATCACCTGGTCGATGCCTTCGTCGCGCGAATAGCGCAGGTCGTTGGCCAGGGCTTCGCGGTACTCGCGTGCGTCCAGCCCCGGCTTGGCCTGGGCCGCGACCAGGTGTTCCTGCTTGAAGTACGGCATCTCGCGGGCCGCGTTCTTTTCGTTGAACGCGATCACGTCCGCCATGTTCTTGACCGGCGCGTGCGGCGCGTAGTTCTTGAGCCAGGCCTCCAGGCCCGGCGCGAATTCGTACAGCAGCACCTGCAGCTCGCTCTCGTTGTACTTGTCGACGTTCGGCACTTTCACGTCGACCAGGGTGGCGCCCTGCGACCTCAAGACCGCCAATTCCTTTTCGATGATCGCGTCGACCGCGTCATTGCTGCCGAAGAAGTTGCGCGCGACGCCGATGCGCTTGCCCTTCAGGCCGTCAAGGCGCAGGGCCGCCGCGTAGTCGGCCACGCGGCTCTTGCTGTCGGCGGTCGCCTTGTCGTCGGGATCGGGGCCGGCCATGGCGGCCAGCATCAGGGCCGCGTCCGCCACGCTGCGGGTCATCGGGCCGGCCGTGTCCTGCGAATGGGCGATCGGGATGATGCCGCTGCGGCTGAGCAGGCCCAGGGTCGGCTTGATGCCGACGATGCCGCAGGACGAGGAAGGCGAGACGATCGAGCCGTCGGTCTCGGTGCCGACGGTCAGGGTGGCCAGGCTGGCCGCGGCGGCGGCGCCCGAGCCCGAGCTGGAACCGCTGGTATTGCGGTCCAGCGCGTAAGGGTTCTTGGTCTGCCCGCCGCGGCCGCTCCAGCCGCTCACCGACTTGGTGGAGCGCATGTTGGCCCATTCGGACAGGTTGGTCTTGCCGATGATGACGGCGCCGGCATTGCGCAGCAGGGTGACGACGTGCGCGTCCTTCACCGCGCGCACGCCGTCGAGGGCGAGCGAACCGGCGCTGGTGCTCATGCGGTCGGCGGTGGCGATGTTGTCCTTCAACAGGACCGGGATGCCGTGCAGCGGGCCGCGCAGCCGGCCGCTGGCGCGTTCGCGGTCCATCTCGGCCGCGATCTTGAGGGCATCCGGATTGGTTTCGATCACCGAATTCAGGCGCGGGCCGGCCTTGTCGACGACGGCGATGCGCGCCAGGTATTGCTGCACCAGGGAGCTTGACGTGAGCTTGCCGGCCGCCATCTGGGCCTGCTGTTCGTGCACGCCGGCATCCAGGATGCCCGCTGCGGCCCCGCCCGGCGCCTTGGTCGCGGCTTGCGCCCCTGCGCTTGCCGCGGTGGCGCCCGCCGCCATGCCTGCGCTTACTCCGAGCCGAACGAAATCCCTGCGTTTCATACACGTCTCCATGTCAAATAATGCATGAGCATAGCAGTAAAAATTACTCATGTGACACGTCGCCGGTGATATCGCCCTGCCGCGTACTGGCGAAAAAAAACGCTGCCGAAGCAGCGTTTTTCCTTGGGCGTTCGACGCTTAGTTACGAACGACTTTCTTGTACTCGTTGGTGCGGGTGTCGATTTCGATGACGTCATCGGTGCTGACGAACAGCGGCACCATCACGGTGTGCTGCTTGGCTTCGATGGCGTTCTCGATCTTGGCTTCCTTCAGGACGTTGCCCGAGGTGTTGCCCTTGACGGCCGGCTCCGAGTACACGACCAGGCGTGCGATGGTGGTCGGCAGTTCGACCGAGATGGCCTTGCCGTCGTAGAACACGGCTTCGCATTCCATACCGTCTTTCAGGTAGTTGATGGCGTCGCCCATGTTCTCTTCTTCGATTTCGTACTGGTTGTACTCTTCGTCCATGAAGACGTACAGCGGGTCGGCGAAGTACGAGTAGGTCACCGGCTTCTTGTCCAGCACGACCACGTCGAACTTGTCGTCGCCGCGGAACACGTTTTCCAGCGGAGCGTTGGTCAGAAGATTCTTCATCTTCCACTTGTAGGTGAAGCCCGTGCGGCTCGAACCGTTCACGTCCGAACGCAGCACGATGAATGGCTTGTCTTCGACCATAATGATGTTGCCAACACGGATTTCTTTAGCGAATTTCATAGTAGTTTTACGTAAAAAGTAAGTTGCATTAAATCAGCGGTGGCTATGAGCGAAGAAAGCTTGGGAGCCTACGTTTGATCCTGTGGTATTCGTTACAAACTAACCGCGCATTATACCGGATTTTGCGCAGCGAGCCTCAGTTCACGGGCGAAATCCAGCAGCTTCGTCGTCAAATCGCCATGGGCGAGCACTTCGCCCCGCCATTCTTCTGCACGAATGGCAATGCGGGGCAACTCACCTTGCAAGTCCTGCCACGCGACCGGCATCGGATCGATATCGATGGCGCCATTCCATCCAAGCGAGAAGCGCTCGAGCGCCGGCAATCCGTTCGCATAACGGCCGAGGAAGGCGCGCAGTTTTTTGTGATGCAGGTTTTCGTCTTGCGGATAGATATGCCAGACAAAAGGCCGCCCCGCCCATTGGGCGCGCACGAAAGAATCCTCGCCGCGCACGAAATTCAGGTCGCAGGCCCACAGCAGCCGGTCGTAGTCGGGTTGCGGCACGAAAGGCAGCACCCGCACGGTGAGCGCGCCGGCCGTAGCGCTGTCACCGGCACGCGCGCCGCTCCCCATGAATGCCTGGACCGCCTCGGCCGCCACGCCTTCCGGCACCACGCAAGTCACGGGCCGGACGCCTTCCGACCAGGCGCGCAGCAGCTCGGCGACCGGCGCATGCGGATAGCAGAACAGCGAGACTTTCAAGGCGTCCATCTCCGCGGCAGGCAGGCCGAGGCCGCCGAGGAAGGCAGCCATCGCGGGAGGGTCGGCCTGGAAGGCCAGGCGTTCCTCGTCGAGCCCGGCTTCGTGCAGCACGCCGCCGGTCTTCGCGGTAAATCCCGGGAAGAAGAAATGCTTGGTCAGTTTCAGGCGCGGATGCATGGACGGCAGGCGGTGGCAGCCCTCCACCCACTCTTCCGCCGTCAGGCCTTCGAGGTTGAACCACACCGGTCGCGGCGTGCGCTGCGCCATGGCCGCGACATAGCCGGGCGGAATGTCGACCGCGAAGAATTCGATCACGATGTCCGCGACCTCTTCCGGCGCGAATGTGCCTTCCTGGTCGCGCCAGTGACGAACGAGCACGCCCTGCACCGTCTGCGCGGCGGCGGTGACGTCGACCTCCGGGCAGATGCGGCGGAAACTGTGGAGATCGTCGACCCAGAGGCTGACGTGGACGCCATGTTCGCGCCACAGCTGGCGCGCCAGGCGCCAGCAAATGCCGATGTCGCCGTAGTTGTCGACGACCTTGCAGAACAGGGCGAGGGTAAGAGCTGGAGTGAATGGCATGTCGATACGCGAAAGCGTTGGACAAAATGAAAAACCGGAGCACCTCTCCGCGCATGCGCGTTGATCTACTCCGGTTTTATGCTGGCGTCCCCACGGGGATTCGAACCCCGGTACTCACCGTGAAAGGGTGATGTCCTAGGCCTCTAGACGATGGGGACCTTGAACTGTACTTGCTGCTGTTTACTACGAATTGCACCGCACCGCGGTGTCAATCTTGCTGCCAAATTCTTGGCGTCCCCACGGGGATTCGAACCCCGGTACTCACCGTGAAAGGGTGATGTCCTAGGCCTCTAGACGATGGGGACCCGGACGGTCAGAACTGTTGTTTTTCCTACGTGGTGGAGGTAAGCGGGATCGAACCGCTGACCTCTTGCATGCCATGCAAGCGCTCTCCCAGCTGAGCTATACCCCCTACGGGAAAACAACATTCTAACATACTGCAACTACTTCTACTACTGCGTGCCGCTGGTTGCACGCTGGCGTCCCCACGGGGATTCGAACCCCGGTACTCACCGTGAAAGGGTGATGTCCTAGGCCTCTAGACGATGGGGACCTTGAACTACCGCACTACTTTACTACCGCGACCTGATTACTGCCGCACTCCAGAGTGGTGGAGGTAAGCGGGATCGAACCGCTGACCTCTTGCATGCCATGCAAGCGCTCTCCCAGCTGAGCTATACCCCCTCTTTTCACACTGTCGCAAACTACTTCGTACTGCCTGTTTGCTACCGTGTGCTGCTGAAGTGCGAGCATTATAGCGGAGCGCCTTGCATTTCGCAAATACCCATTTCGAGAAAATGCGCGCTCCGCAAAAAAACAATTTAGAGGTACTTCGCGATGCGGGTTAACACCACGTCGCGGCCGAACAGTTCCAGCACCGCATCGATGGCCGGCGTCTGCAGCTGGCCGGTGACGATCAGGCGCAGCGGCATGGCGATCTGCGGCATCTTCAGGCCGTGCGCGCCCAGCACTTCCTTGAACATGGCGGCGATCGCAGCCTTGTTCCATTCCACATCCTTGCAGCGCTCTGCGAAAGCGGCCAGCGCCGGGCGCACCGCATCGGTCAGGTGCTGGGCCAGCAGCGCGGCATCGGGCTGCGGTTCGCGATAGAACAACATGGCGGTATCGGCCAGCTCGTTGATGGTATTGGTGCGATCCTTCACCAGCGCGATCACGGTCGGCAGCGCCGGTGCGTTCTCGAATTGCGCGCCCTGCTGCTGCAGCACCGGACGGGCCAGGCCGGCCAGGCGCTCGTTGTCGGCCTGCTTGATGTAATGGTTGTTCAGCCAGGCCAGCTTTTCCGGGTTGAACTGGGCCGCCGACGCGGTCAGGTGCTCGAGGTTGAACCACTCGGTGAACTGCTCCATCGAGAAGATCTCGTCGTCGCCGTGGCTCCAGCCCAGGCGCGCCAGGTAGTTGAGCATCGCTTCCGGCAGGTAGCCCTGCTCCGGATACTGCATGACGCTGACCGCGCCGTGGCGCTTGGAGAGCTTCTGGCCGTCCGCGCCCAGGATCATCGGCAGGTGGCCGTACTGCGGCAGCTCGGCGCCGAGCGCGCGCAGGATGTTGATCTGGCGCGGCGTGTTGTTCACGTGGTCGTCGCCGCGCAGCACGTGGGTGATCTTCATGTCCCAGTCATCCACCGACACGCAGAAGTTGTAGGTCGGGGTGCCGTCCGGGCGCGCGATGATCAGGTCGTCGAGCTCCTTGTTGGCGATGGTGATCGGGCCCTTGACCACGTCGTTCCAGGTGACTTCGCCATCGAGCGGGTTCTTGAAACGCACCACCGGCTTGACGCCTTCGGGTACCGGCGGCAGGGTCTTGCCCGGCTCCGGACGCCAGGTGCCGTCGTAGCGCGGCTTCTCGCCGGCTGCGCGCATGCGCTCGCGCATCGCCTCGACTTCTTCCGGCGAGCAGTAGCACAGGTAGGCAGTGCCCTGCTCCAGCATCGAGGCCACCACCTCGCGGTAGCGGTCCATGCGCTGCATCTGGTAGAACGGGCCTTCGTCATGCGACAAGCCGAGCCACTGCATGCCGTCCAGGATCGCCTGCACGGCTTCCGGCGTCGAGCGTTCGAGGTCGGTGTCTTCGATGCGCAGGATGAAGGTGCCGCCGAAGTGGCGTGCATAGGCCCAGGAATACAGCGCGGTGCGGGCGCCGCCCAGGTGGAGGTAGCCGGTCGGGCTGGGTGCGAAACGGGTGCGGACGGTCATGTCTGGATGCAAGAAAGGTAAAGGAGTTATTTTACCCCGCCGTCCTTGGCTCACGCACCCATGCGCGCACCCGCCCTGCTTCAGGCCTGCGTGGACGGCTGCAGCAGTGGCCGCGGCGCCGCCAGGGCGCGCCGTACCGCCTCGGCCAGCTGGCGCGCGGCGCGCCGGACCTGGGCCGGCGTATGCCGCGCCATCAATTGCAGGCGCAAGCGCGCCGCGCCGAGGGGCACGCCGGGAAATTCCATCGGGTTGACGAACACCTGCCGGCGCGCCAGCAGCATGCCGGCGATCCGCGTGGCGGATTCGGGGCCCAGCAACAGCGGGACAATCGGCGACGGGTTGCCCAGGCAGCGCAAGCCCTCCTCCTGCAACAGGGCGCGCAGCTCGACCGCGTTGCGCATCAGGTCGGCGCGCAGGCGCTCGCCTTCCTCGCCGGTCGCGATGCGCAGGCACTCCAGCACGGTGGCGGCCTGCACCGGCGACAGCGCATTCGAGAACATGTGCGGCCCCGCGAACAGCTGCAACTGGCGCCGCACGCTGGGCTCAAGGCAGGCCACGAAGCCGCCGTTCGAGGCGAAGGTCTTGGAAAAGGCGCCCATCACGATGTCGATCTTGCCCAGCATCCCCTGGGCGCCGATCACGCCGCTACCGCCCGGCCCCACCGCCCCGAGGTCGTGCGCCACGTCCACCAGCAGGGTGGCGCCATACTCGCGGCACAGGTACTGCATCAGCGGCAGGTCGGGACTGTCCGCATCCATGCTGAACAGGCCTTCGGTGATGACCAGGATCGCACCGTTGGCATCTACCGCGCGCAGGCTGGCCAGCAGTTCGCGCAGGTGGTCGCAGTCGTTGTGGCGGAACGCGGCGACGTTGCGGGTGGCCGCGTGCGCGCCCTGGCGCAGCGAGGCATGGGCCAGGGTGTCGATCAGCACGTGGTCGCTGCCGTGCACCAGGGCGGTCACGGCGCCGAAGGCCGCGCCCCAGCCGGTCGGGAACAGCACCACCTGGCTGCAGTCCAGCAGCTGGCCGATCGCCTCCTCCAGCGCACTCGAATAGCGGCTGTTGCCGAGCAGGATGGCCGAGCCGGCGCTGTGCGGCCCGCATTCGGCCATCACGCGCATGGCCGCGTCGATGACGGCCGGGTGGGCGGACAGCGACAGGTAATCCTGCGAGGCGAAGTTGATGCCCTGGCGGCGCTCGACGGTGGCCAGCGGCGCCGGCGGGCCGTCCAGGGTGCGGCCATAGGGCCAGACGCCGTGGCGGGCGCGCAGCGCGCACCACTCGTCGAGCGGCGCGGCGCGGCGCAGCAGGTCGCGTCCGCGCGGCTGGCGGAACAGGGCGACGTTGCCGCCCAGCGCGCCCGACGCGGCCAGCGCGTCGAGGTCGTGGGCGGGATCAAAGGGAATCGGTTCATTCAGCACGGCATCCTCCGGTACAAGAGATGAGCAGACAAGCGACATGGACGGGAATTCAGGCCGGGACGAGGGGCGCGGCCTCGACCTGGCGCGCCAGCATCGCCGCCACCTCGGCGGGCGGCAGCGGGCGGGCGAAGTAATAACCCTGGGCGCAATCGCATCCCATCGCGCACAGGTCGGCCAATTGCTCGGGCGTCTCGACCGCCTCGGCGATCACGTTCAGGCCGAGCCGGTGCGCCATCGACACGATGGCCTCGGCGATCGCGAACGAGCGCCCGCCGGACCTGCCCGCGCCCGCCCCGGCCGTGCCCAGGCGGCGCACGAACAGGCCGTCCATCTTGAGAATGTCGATCGGCAGCTCGGACAGGTAGTTCAGGCTCGAGTAGCCGGTGCCGAAGTCGTCGATCGAGACCAGCACGCCGGCCTGGCGCAGCCCGCTCATCAGGGCGCAGTTGCCGGCCAGGTCTTCGATCAGCATGCCCTCGGTGATCTCGAGGTCGAGGCAGCGCGCCGGCATCCCGGTTTCATGCAGGATCGCCAGCACCCGCGCCGGTAGCCCGGGCTCCTTGAGCTGGCGCGCCGACAGGTTGACCGCGGTCTTGATCTCGGGGAGGCCGCTGGCGCGCCAGGCGCGGTTCTGCAGGCAGGCGGTGCGCAGCGCCCAGTCGCCGATCGGGACGATCATGCCGGTCTCCTCGGCCAGCGGAATGAAGCGGCCGGGGTCGACCCGCCCGTACACCGGATGCTGCCAGCGCAGCAGCGCTTCGACGCCGACCACGCAGCGGGTGGCCAGGTCGATCTGCGGCTGGTATTCCAGGAACAGCTGGCCTTGCGCGAGGGCGTCGCGCAGGCCGTTCTTGAGGGCCAGGCGTTCGCTCTGCGGCTGCACCGTGTCGCCGGAGTAGACCTGGACGCTATGCTCGCCCCAGCGCTTGGCGCTGCGCATGGCGATGTCGGCGCGCTTGAGCAGCGCGTCGAGGTCGCAATCGGCCGCCGGGTACAGGGCCACGCCCACCGCCAGCGTGACGAAGCATTCGCGTCCCGCCACGCTCAGGGGCAGGCCGAAGCGGTCGAGGACCTTCTCGGCCACCACCTGGGCGTCGGATTCGAAGCTCAGGTCTTCCAGCAGCGCGATGAATTCGTCGCCGCCCCAGCGCGCCACCGTGTCGGAATCGCGCAGGCAGCGCCGGATCGCGGCGCCGGCCTGGGCCAGGAGCTCGTCGCCGGCCTCGTAGCCGAATTCGTCGTTGATCTCCTTGAAGCCGTTGATGTTCAGGAGCAGCAGCGCCACCAGGCGGCGGTTGCGGTTGGCGCGGTCCATGGCATGGCGCAGGCGGTCGCGCAGCAGGTTCCGGTTGAGCAGGCCGGTGAGCTGGTCGCACTGGGCGCCACCCTGCAGGCGTCCGGCGCTCACCCGCGGGCCGCTGCCGGGGCCCTCCGCCCCGGCCTGCTCGACCGCCAGCTTGGGCAGCACCGGCAGGCGCTCGTCGTCGTCATGGCACTGGACCCGGTTGCGCCCCAGGGACTTGGCCACGTACAGCGCCTCGTCGGCGCGCGCGATGGCCTGGGCCACAACTTCGCCGAGCCGGTATTCGACCACCCCGACCGATACCGTCAGGCTGATCTCGCTGCCGCCGGTTTCCTGGCCGCGGAAGCGGAGGCCGGCGATCACGCGCCGCACCCGCTCGGCCAGCACCAGCGCGTCCGGCGCCGGGGTCTCGGGCAGCATCAGGAGGAACTCCTCGCCGCCGTAGCGCCCGAAGGCGTCGGTGCCACGCACCTGCCCCTGCACCGCCTCGGCGAAGCGGTGCAGCACCAGGTCGCCGGCCGCATGCCCATAGGTGTCGTTGATGCGCTTGAAGAAGTCGATGTCGAACAGGCACAGGCAGAACGGGCGGCCATTGCGGTCGGCGCGCTCCTTTTCGCGGTCGATCAGGCCGAGCAGGAAGCGGCGGTTGTGGCTGCCCGTGAGCTCGTCGCGGATCGCCAGCTCGTTGATGGTGGCCAGGGCGCGCTGGAGCTTGACGAAGCCCTCGGTCTTGGTCAGTTCGAACAGCAGCACGAACACCAGCACCACCACGTACAGGCCGAGGTTGCAGATCAGGTGCAGCAGCGGCATGTCGAGGCTCGGGGTGTGCAGCACCGCCAGGCCGAAGGCGCTCACGCCCCAGATCGCGGCGGCGGCGGCGCAGCTGACCATCAGCCAGAACACGCCGCTGGCCACCCCGCCGAGGAACATGGCCACCACCGGCGCGGTGATCAGCCAGCTGGCCGTGGGCGCATGGATGCCGCCCAGGTGCCAGGTCAGCCAGGTGAAATTGAAGAACAGCGCGCACAGGAACAGTTCGCGCGCCAGCGCGATGCTGCCCGTCAGGCGCAGCACCGGGGGCGCCATCAGCATCACCAGGCAGCAGGCCAGGATCTCGGCGGCCGCCAGCCGCAGGCCCAGCATCCAGTAGGCCAGCGCGTACAGCGGGCCGGCGGTGGCCGCCATTAGGGCCGCGTTGACCACGTTCTCGGCACGCGCCAGCGCGGTCGCATCCTGCCGCAGCCTGGTCGGCACGAACAAGTGAGCCGCGTCCAGGTAACGCCCGCGCCACCGCTGTCTGCTGTTATCGCTCATCAAGCATCCCATGCGCCACGCTCCAAACTCCGAGTGTAGGCAGGAATAGTTTGGTGAACTTTATTTTCGGACAGAAAATTGCCGAAAAGAAGAGTCATCCCGGCAGGCATGCCGCCAGTAGATTGTGCGTGACAAGTGTTGCCGGTCTGCCCGCACTTACCTACAATAACACTTCGACAACCCGTGTTCTGTACGCCATGCTGAACGTGACGCCCACCAAGCAGTCGCAGGCACCGCTGCACGACATCATCCTGTCTGCCGTCGACCTTGCCAGGATCTGCCTGCGCATGGATGTGGCCTTCATTTCGGAATTCAAGAACGGCCGCCGCATCTTCCGCCACATCGCGGCCGACGGCGATCTGCCGGTCCAGCCAGGGCACTCAGATCCGTTGGCGGAGAGCTACTGCCAGCATATAGTCGATGGATCGATCCCGTCCATCGTCGACGATAGCCACATCTACCCCATCTTGAAGCGCCTGAACAGCACCGAAGCGCTGAAAATCCGTGCTCACTTGGGCGTCCCGATCTGGCTGTCCGACGGCTCGGTGTTCGGGACCTTCTGTTGCTACAACCGCAGCCCGAACTCCTCGCTGCGCGAGGTCGACGTGGAAGCGATGCGGCGCTTTGCCGGCCTGATCGCCGTGATGCTGGAACAACGCGTGCTTGCCGAGCGCGCCGCCGAACAGACCTGCGCTCGCCTGACCCGGGTAATCCAGGGCCGCGCGATTGCCATCGCCTGCCAGCCAATCGTCGACCTGGCGAGCGGCGGTGTGCTCGGGTACGAAGCGCTGTCGCGCTTTCCTGCTCCCGAAAGCTGCCCTGCCGGGTGGTTCGACGACGCGCATCAGGTCGACAAGGGCGCCGAACTGGAACTGCTGGCCATCGAACTGGCCCTTGCGTGCCTACCGACGCTGTCGCCGCAGGCCTACCTCTCGTTCAACGTTTCCCCCGGCACGATCCTTAGCGGCGCACTGGCTTCCCGCCTAAGCGATGCGCCGCTCGGCAGGCTGGTACTGGAACTCACCGAGCACGCGCCGATCGAGGAATACCCTGCGATTGCGGTCGCCCTGGATACACTGCGCCGGTCCGGCCTGCACCTGGCAATCGACGATGCCGGCTCGGGTTATGCCAGCTTCCGCCATATCCTGCAGCTGCAGCCCGACATCATCAAGCTGGACCAGAGCCTGATCCAGGGGATCGACGCCGATTCCGGCCGCCGAGCACTGGCCGCGGCCCTGACCGGCTTCGCGCGCGACACCGGCTGCGACGTGGTGGCCGAGGGCATCGAAACGGACGCCGAGCTGGCCGTGCTGCGCGGCCTGGGCGTCAAGGCCGGCCAGGGCTACCTGTTCGGGCGTCCCGCGCTGGCCTGAGCGATGGCGCGGCGACGAGGATCCGGGGATTACGCGCCGGCGGTCATGCCTGGGGCCTGCTCTAGCGCCATCTGGTGTTCGGCCATGCGCCGGCTGATGGTGCCAGGCTCGCCCAGCTCGCGCTCGGCGAGCATGCGCAATTCCTCGCTCTCCAATCCGCGCAGCAAGCCGTCGCGTACGGCGTAGGCCTCGGCTGGCCGGTCCAGGCCGTGCAACACGGCGATGGCGATCCGGACCTCGCGCGTCAGGCTCATCAGCTCGGCAGCCAGGCGCGGTGCCTGCCTGCCCGGCGGGAACAGGGTCAAGCTCCGGGCATTGCAGTTGACTTCGGCCAGCAGCTTGAGCGGATCGCCGCGGTAGCGCTCCGCCAGGACGAAGTCGCCTGTCTCGACGATGGCCGGCAAGGCGCGCCATGCATGGCGGCGCGTCAGGTCGGGCTCCTGTGCTTCCAGTTGCAGGAACAGCGCGTGGGTCGCACGCGGGTCACCCAGCGTCTCGTTCATGTCGACGATGAGGAAGAAACGTTCGACCCGCTCGAACATCTGGCGGTGGTCCTCCAGCCAGGGAGCGGTGCCGGCATACGGCTCGCCGCCCAGCAGGCGCCGTACCTGCTCATCGCGCGCCCGCGCCAGCGCGCTGGCTGCCGGCGCGTATTTCTCGATGAGCAGCTTCCACTGGAACATCGTCATGAAATAGTCGGCCCTGGCCGGCGCCGGCGCATGCTCGGCCTGCGCGTACAGCCCCTCCAGGCAGGCCAGCAGCTCGTCGTACCGGCCTTCGTCCTCCAGGGTCTGCATCCGCTGCATGCTTGCGCGGGTTTGTTCGTCCATGTCGGATGCCATTCAAGCCCGGCGCAGCGCGATGGTGCGCCCTGCCCGGGCGCGCAGCTGGCCGCAGCCGCCGTCGACGTCCTGCCCGGCCGAATCGCGCAGCTTGGTCAGCACGCCGCGCGCGTGCAGGCCGGCCGCGAGCGCGCGGGCGCGTTCCCAGCTCGGTCTTTGGTACGCCAGGTCGGGCACCGTGTTATAGGGAATCATGTTCAGGATGGCGTACTTGCCGCGCAGGAGCGACACGATGCCGTCCATCTCGTCCGGGCCGTCGTTCACGCCCTCCAGTAATGTCCACTGGTACTGGATCGGATAGCCGCTCAGGCGCGCATAGCGCTCGCCGTGCTCCACCAGCGCCGAGGGCGACAGGCGCGGCGCGCGCGGCAGCAGTTCGGCGCGCAGCTGAGGCTTGGTGGTGTGCAGCGACAGCGCCAGCGCCGGTTTCACCCGCCCCAGGGCCAGCCGCTCGAAGGCGCGCGGGTCGCCCACGGTGGAAAACACCAGGTTCTTGTGCGCAATGCCGGCCTCGATGCCGAGCAGCTCGATCGCTTCCAGCACATTGTCGAGGTTGTGGGCCGGCTCGCCCATGCCCATGAAGACGACCTTCTTCACTGGCCGGCGGCGGCGCGCCAGCACCACCTGGGCCACGATCTCGCCGCTCGTCACCTGGCGCAGCAGGCCTTCGCGGCCGGTCATGCAAAACGTACAGCCGACCGCGCAGCCGACCTGGCTCGAGACGCACACACCGTCGCGCGGCAGCAGCACCGATTCGACCATCTGACCATCGCTCAAGCCCACCAGCAGGCGTTCGGAACCGTCCTCGCCCGGGTGGCTGGAGACCAGCCGCACCAGGCCGGCCAGTTCGGCATCCAGCGCGGGCAAGGCCTCGCGTACGGATTTAGGCAGGAAGTCGGAGGCCGGACGGCGGCCGCGCTCGTGCGCCGCGCCCTGCACCCAGTCGCGCAGCACGCGCTCCTGGTGCAGCGGCAGCGCGCCCAGCAGGGCCAGGCGCTCGCGGATGCTGGAAACGCGCATCGTTTTTTACCAGATGGTAGAAAATCAGTCGTTCTTGACGACGATGCTCGGGAACTTGCTGGTCATGTCCTTCGCCTTTTCGGCGACCTTGACGGCGACCTTGCGCGCGATCTCCTTGTACACGCTCGCGACCGGGCCTTCCGGATCGGCCACCACGGTCGGGCGGCCGGAATCGGTCTGCTCGCGGATCGACAGGTTCAGCGGCAACTTGCCGAGGAAGTCGACGCCGAAGTCGCGGCACATCTTCTCGCCGCCGCCTGCGCCGAAGATTTCCTCGTGGTGGCCGCAGTTGGAGCAGATGTGGGTGCTCATGTTCTCGACCACGCCGATGATCGGGATGCCGACCTTCTCGAACATCTTGAGGCCCTTGCGCGCGTCCAGCAGGGCGATGTCCTGCGGGGTGGTGACGATGACGGCGCCGGTGACCGGCACCTTCTGCGACAGGGTCAGCTGGATGTCGCCGGTGCCCGGGGGCATGTCGACGATCAGGTAGTCGAGGTCGCGCCAGTTGGTCTGCTCCAGCAGCTGCTGCAGCGCGCCGGTGACCATCGGGCCGCGCCAGACCATCGGCTCGTCCGGATCGATCATGAAGCCGATCGAGGACACCTGCACGCCGTGGTTCTCGAGCGGTTCCATGGTCTTGCCGTCGCGGCTCTCGGGGCGGGCGTTGATCCCCAACATCATCGGCTGCGACGGACCGTAAATATCCGCGTCCAGGATGCCGACGCTGGCGCCCTCGGCGCTCAGCGCCAGGGCCAGGTTGACGGCGGTGGTCGACTTGCCCACCCCGCCCTTGCCCGAGGCGACCGCGATGATGTTCTTCACGTTCGGCATGACCTTCAGGCCGCGCTGGACCGCGTGCGACAGGATCTTGGTATAGACCCTGGCCGTCACGTTGCCCACGCCGGGCAGCGCCTTCACGCCAGCCACGACGCTGTCGCGGATGCCGGCGACCTGGCTGGCCGCCGGATAACCCAGCTCGACGTCGAAGGAGACGTCCGCGCCGCTGAGCTTGATGTTCTTGATGGATTTGGAAGAAACGAAATCCTTCCCGGTATTCGGATCGATGACCGCCGACAATGCTGCCTTGACATCGTTCTCAGTGATGCTCATGTGTTTCTCCAGGTTATAGGGGCGAAGTGTAGCGCAAAATGCCGCTCGCTTCTTGTTGCTTTGGCAAACCCGGCGCCGGCCGCTGCGCAGGTGCCGCCTTCCGCTGGTAAAATGCTTCTTTCCATATAACCAAAGCGCTTCGACCACCATGACCCGCAAGCTGTTCGTCACCACTGCCCTGCCCTACGCCAACGCTGCCTTCCATATCGGCCACATGATGGAATACATCCAGGCCGACATCTGGGTCCGGTTCCAGCGAATGCAGCGCGATAATGGTATCCAGCGCCAGGTGCATTTCGTCTGCGCCGACGACACCCACGGCACCCCGATCATGATCGCTGCCGAAAAAGAAGGCATCACGCCGCAGGAATTCGTGGCCAAGATCGCCGCCGGCCGCCCGCAGTACCTGAACGGCTTCCACATCGCCTTCGACAACTGGTATTCGACCGATTCGCCGGAAAACGTCGAACTTTCACAAGGTATCTACCGCCAGTTGCGTGAGACCGGCCTGATCGTCACCAAAACCGTCGACCGCTTCTACGACCCGGTCAAGGGCATGTTCCTGGCCGACCGCAACATCAAGGGCGAGTGCCCGGTCTGCCACGCCAAGGACCAGTACGGCGACAACTGCGAAGTCTGCGGCGCCGCCTACCAGCCGACGGAACTGATCAACCCGTTCTCGGTCTTCACCGGCTCGACCCCGATCCTCAAGCCTTCGGAGCAGTACTTCTTCAAGCTGTCCGACCCGCGCTGCTTCGCTTTTCTGAAGGAATGGCTGAACACCCCGGGCCGCCTGCAGCCGGAAATGGTCAACAAGGTCTCGGAATGGCTGGGCGAGTCCGGCGAAAAGCTGGCCGACTGGGACATCTCGCGTGACGCGCCCTATTTCGGCATCCCGATTCCCGACGCGCCGGGCAAGTTCTTCTATGTATGGCTGGACGCGCCGGTCGGCTACCTGGCCTCGCTGAAGAACTACTTCAGCAAACAGGGCATCGACTACGAGGCCTTCCTGCACGACCCGGCCGCCGAGCAGGTCCACTTCATCGGCAAGGACATCGTGTCCTTCCACCTGCTGTTCTGGCCGGCGATGCTGAACTTCTCGCAGCACCCGATCATCGACAAGCTGAAGGTCGCGGTGCACGGCCACCTGACGGTCAACAACGAAAAGATGTCGAAGTCGCGCGGCACCGGCATCTCGCCGCTGCGCTACCTCGAGCTGGGCATGAACCCGGAATGGCTGCGCTACTACCTGGCGTTCAAGTTGAATGCGAAAGTCGAAGACCTCGACTTCAACGGCGACGACTTCGTGGCGCGCGTGAACAGCGACCTGATCGGTAAATACATCAACATCGCCAGCCGCTGCGCCGGCTTCATCGCCAAGAAATTCGACGGCAAGCTGGCCGACACCCTGTCCGATAACGCCAAGGGCTGGATCTGCAAGGCCCTGATGATTGACGGCGCCGAGCGCCAGGCCAGCATCGCGGCCGCGTTCGAAGCGCGCGAGTACGGCCGCGCGATGCGCGAGATCATGGAGATCACCGACATTGTCAACCAGTACGTGGACGAGAACAAGCCCTGGCTGCTGGCCAAGGATGAGTCGAAGCTTGCTGAACTGCACGACGTCTGCACCACCGCGCTGATCCTGTTCCGCCAGCTCACCATCATGCTGTCGCCGGTGCTGCCGCAGGTGGCCGCGCGCGTCACCGAGTTCCTGGGCGACAGCGAGCTGAGCTGGCTCGACACCCACGGCGCGGCCGTCTACGAAACCATGCTGGGCCGCACGATCGGCGCCTACAGCCACCTGATGCAGCGCGTCGATGCGAAGATGGTCGAGAACCTGTTCGACAAGCCGGCTGCACCGGCGGCCGCAGCCCCTGTACCGGCTGCAGAAGCCGCCGCACCGGTGGCCGAGGCCGCGCCGGCGGGCGACATCGAGGAACTGGCGCCGGAAATCTCGATCGACGATTTCCTGAAGGTCGACCTGCGCGTGGCGAAGATCGTCAACTGCGAACACGTCGAAGGCGCCGGCAAGCTGCTGCGCCTGACCCTGGACGTGGGCGAAGGCCGCTACCGCAACGTGTTCTCGGGCATCAAGTCGGCCTACAAGCCGGAAGACCTGGTCGGCAAGCTGACCGTCATGGTCGCCAACCTGGCGCCGCGCAAGATGAAGTTCGGCGTGTCGGAGGGCATGGTGCTGTGCGCATCCGCTGCCGACGAAAAGGCCAATCCGGGCCTGTACCTGCTCGATCCGATGCCGGGCGCGCAGCCGGGCATGCGTATTCGCTGAGCCAGGCCCGAGCCGGGTTCCCGCCCCACGGGAGCCCGGCCTTCCTCTCCCCGCCCCACCGCCAAAATCAACGCCCACGCCCATCCGCGGCGTTATAATGACGTGTTATTTTTCTGAAACTCGTGCTTCCACCGGCCCTTGCCGGCAGGCCTTCTTCAGACCATACAAGATAGGTAGATAATAAGATGACCGAATTCACTCCTCTCCGCCATATCCCGCAAGCCAACGTGTTCCGCAAGGGCGACGTCTTCGTCCTGTTCGGCGAACTGTTCGGCCGCGGCTATGTGAACGGCCTGATCGACGAGGCGCGCGCTGCCGGCATGAGCATCGTCGGCATCACCGTCGGCCGCCGCGACGAGTCCGGCGCCCTGCGCGCCCTCACCGCGGAAGAACACCTTGAAGCGGAAGAGAAGCTCGGCGGCAAGATCGTCAACGTGCCGCTGATGGCCGGTTTCGACATGGACGCCCCGGAAGGCGAGCAGAACCCGACCGAACTGCTGGCGGACGTCAAGCTCAAGACCTGGCAGGACGACAAGCTGGACTGGGACAAGATCGAGCGCTGCCGCGAGGCCGGCGTGCGCCGCTTCACCACCAGCGCCGCCCAGGCGATGGCTGAAATCGACAAGCTGATCCCGGAAGGCGCGAACGTCTTCTTCGCCCACACCATGGCCGGCGGCATCCCGAAGATCAAGGCCTTCCTGGCCATCGCCAACCGCATCTACAAGGGCCGCGGCGAGCGCTTCGAATCCTCGCGCGCCCTGCTCGACAGCGACCTGGGCAAGCTGATCCTGATGAACTTCGACGAAGTCACCGCCAACACGCTGAAATACCTGATCGATGCGTCAAGCGCGATCCGCGAGCGCGTGACGAAAGCCGGCGGCGAAGTGCGCTACACCGCCTACGGCTACCACGGCACCGAGATCCTCATCCAGGGCGAGTACCAGTGGCAGACCTACACCAACTACACCCAGGGCTACGCAAAGATGCGCCTGGAGTCGATCGCCCAGGCGGCCTGGAACCAGGGCATCTACGCCACCGTGTTCAACTGCCCGGAAATCCGCACCAACTCCTCGGACATCTTCGTGGGCGTCGAGCTGTCGCTGTTCCCGCTGCTGGTCGCCCTGAAGAAGGAAGGCGGCGGAGCATGGGCCGAGCAGCAATGGCAAATCTGCCAGGACCTGCTGGGCGACGGCATCTCGCTGCAGTCGCTGCTCGACACCATCGAGCACTACAACAACGACGCGACCAGCGCCCACTTCCGCAACTTCGAAGCCTGGCCGATGGACAACACCCCGGAACTGGCCGAAGTCATGATCGGCACCTCGGAAGCCATCACCAACCTGCACAAGGACAAGAAGGCGCTGATCACCGACCACCTGTCGAGCCTCGTATTGGAAGGCGCCGGCCCGCTGATGTTCCATGGCGCATCGGAAAAGATCGCCCCGGTGCTGTGGCTCAACCACGACATCATCGCCCGCCAGCTGAACGAACTGCACAAGTAAACTTGACGCAAACCTGCCGGGGCTGAAGAATCTGCCCCGTCTGTTTGCTACTTCATTCTGGAAATCATGTTCTTCAAGAAACAACACTCGCTGTACGAATCCGAGCACACCAAGTTCATCAAGGAACTGAAAGCCAAGACTCCGGGCATGGAAGCGCGCCAGGTGGAAGGCCGCGCCCTGCTGTGGGACAAGGCCCCGCTGTCGCTGGACGAACAAGAGCGCATCAACGCGTCGCGCCTGCGCCAGCAAGCCTACCCGTACCAGTCCAAGGTCTGAGGCTGAGGTAAGTCCCATGCTGCCCGAGCAGGCCGCGCCAAGCGCGGCCGATCCCTCGCAGGATGGGGCGTCCCCGCCTATCCACGACGAGCACCTGAACGCAGCGGCCGATGCGGCCGAGGCGGCCATCGCGCGCCTGTACGGCGAGCCTTTGACGCGCCTGCCCAACGATCTGTACATCCCGCCGGACGCGCTCGAGGTCTTCCTCGACGCCTTCGAAGGTCCGCTCGACCTGCTGCTGTACCTGATCCGCAAGCAGAACTTCAACATCCTCGACATCCCCATGGCGCAGGTGACCCTGCAATACCTGGAATACGTCGAGCAGATCCGCCAGCGCAACCTGGAGCTGGCCGCCGAGTACCTGCTCATGGCGGCGATGCTGATCGAGATCAAGTCGAGGATGCTGCTCCCCAAGAGGCACGAGGACCTGGTCGAAGACGTCGGCGACCCACGCGCCGAACTGGTGCGCCGCCTGCTGGACTACGAGCAGATCAAGGCGGCGGCGGTGGCGCTCGGCGCCCTGCCCCAGGAAGGCCGCGACTTCGTGCGCCCGCAGCTGTTCGTCGAACAGGGCGTGGCAACCATGCTCCCGGAGGTCGACCCATGGGACCTGCAGCGCGCCTGGCTGGATGTGATGCGCCGCGCCAAGCTGACCCAGCACCACCGGATCAGCCGCCAGGAGCTCTCGGTGCGCGAGCACATGTCCGCCATCCTGCGCACCCTGCAGTCGCAGCGCTTCGTCGAATTCTCCGAATTGTTCGCCGGCCAGCACACGATTCCGATCGTGGTTGTACACTTTGTCGCCATGCTCGAACTGGCGAAGGAAACCTTGATCGAGATCACGCAGGCCGAACCCTTTGCGCCGATCTATGTGCGCCTGGCCTATTCCCCGGCTTGAAGAGCCGGTTACTTTATTCCTATTCCGTTACCCCCATGAAAATCATTTCCTCCATCGACGAACTGCGCGACCAGCTGCGCGGCCAGCTGCGCACCGCCTTTGTGCCGACGATGGGCAACCTGCATGAAGGCCATTTGTCGCTGATGCGCCTGGCGCGCCGGCATGGCGACCCGGTGGTGGCGTCCATCTTCGTCAATCGTCTGCAGTTCGGCCCGAACGAGGATTTCGACAAGTACCCGCGCACCTTCCAGGACGACGTGGCCAAGCTGGAAAAGGAAGGCGTCTACGTGCTGTTCGCGCCGACCGAGAAGGACATGTACCCGGAGCCGCAGGAATACCGCGTGCGTCCGCCCGAAGGCCTGGGCAACACCCTGGAAGGCGAGTTCCGCCCCGGTTTCTTCGACGGCGTCTGCACCGTGGTGACCAAGCTGTTCTCCTGCGTGCAGCCGCGCGTGGCCGTGTTCGGCAAGAAGGATTACCAGCAGCTGATGATCGTCCGTAACATGGCGCGCCAGTTCGCCCTGCCGACCGAAATCATCGGCGCCGAGACCTTCCGCGCCGAGGACGGCCTGGCCCTGTCCTCGCGCAACGGCTATCTTTCGAGCGAGGAGCGGCGCGAGGCCCCGGCGCTGTACCAGCAGCTCAATGCCGTCGCCGAAGCGATGCGCGCAGGCAGCCGCGACGTCGCCGCCGTCGAGCGCCAGGCCATGGATTTCCTGGCCGCGCGCGGCTGGAAGCCGGACTATGTCTCGATCCGCAAGCGCATCGACCTGCAGGCACCCGGCATGGCCGACCTGGAAGCGGGCGCTCCGCTGGTCGTGCTGGCCGCTGCCAAGCTCGGCAACACGCGCCTGATCGACAACCTGGAGATCTAAGCGTAACAAACAGCTATCTTTGCTTGCTAAATTGCAATACCAGCCGGACTAGCCTTATACTTGACGTGCGCGGAAACCAGCCGGTTTTCGCGCGGCATGAAGGAATCTCGCAAGGAAAGTTGCCGTGAACGACACCCCCACTCCCATCGACCGCAAGGGCCCGCCGCGGCAGTCGGACGCGCTCAGCCGCATCGGCAGCACTGCCGAGCCGCATGAAATGCGCGATCCTTTCGATATCGGCGAGGCCTTGACCGCCCTGTCCCTGTCCGGCGAGCCGATCACGGTGTTCCCGGCCGGCTGGATCGAGCCGCTGCTGGCCCGCATCGAATCGGTCGACCCGGAGCTGCCGCATTTCGTGATCGACTTCACCGGCAGCGAGCGCCCGCCGGCCGGCAAGGCCACCCTGGTCGCTTCGCTGGGCGGCAATGCCAAGCTGCAGTTCGAACTCGACCAGTCCTGGAAGCCGGCGCCCTCCGACAAGCTGCACGTCCAGGCCGAATTCCCGCCCTCCTGCCTGGTGCTGAACCGCCGCGCCGCGCGCCGGGTCGAGACGCCGGTGGGCGTCCATTACCTGGCGAGCTTCCGCATCAAGGGCACCGAGATGGAACTGCCCCTGTACGACTTTTCGCAAGGGGGCGTGGGGCTGCGTGCGACGCCCGAGCAATGCTTCGGGCTGCACGTGGGGAAGAAGCTGGAAGGCGTGCGCCTGCAGCTGGGGCCGAGCCTGGTGATCATGGCCGACCTCGAAGTACGCCTGCTGCGGCCGTTCCGCACCTTCCTGCTGGGGGAGCAGGTGCAGATCGGTTGCAGCTTCGCGAGCATCTCGATGCAGATGCAGCAGACACTGGAACGCTTCGTGACCACCGGGACGCCGGAGCGGCGGGCGGTTGCGCGATAGGCGCTAGCGGTATGCTGGCAAAATTGGGTTCCCGCCTTCGCGGGAACGACCTCGGTTATTGTTGGGCTGAGCAGACGCAGCGGTTTCTATCCGTTAGCTGAAAGACCGTCATTCCCGCGCAGGCGGGAATCCAAGTTGTCTTTGACGTTTACGCCGCCACCGACTGCGCCCAGGCCAGCGCCGACAGGTGCGCCTTGTTGACTTCCAGCGGGGAGATGTCGAGCGACTCCGCCAGCCCCGCCACCAGCGCCGAATTGAGTTCGCAAGCCTCGGCCAGGGCCAGGTAAGGCCCATATTTTCCTTCGCGCGACACCAGCGCCCTGACCACTTCCTCGGGCAGCGGCACCGTCTCCAGCACCTCCTGCATCGGCAGGCCCAGCAGCCGGTCCAGCAGCGAGAACATGCCGGCCACGAACAGGTGCTCGCCCTCGCCGCGCAGCGCCTTTTGTCCGAGCAGCTCGGCCAGGCGGCCGCGCACCACCGCGGTCTCCATCAGCACCGGCGAATAGCCGCTCGAACTGGCCGTCGCCAATAGCAGCACCAGCCAGCGGTACAGCGGGGCATAGCCCATCAGGGCAATCGCTTGGCGCAGCGACTCTACCCTGCGCGCGGCCCCGAAGCCCGCGGAATTGATGTAGCTGAGCAGCTTGTAGGTGAGCGCCGGATCGCGCTTCAGGATGTTCTCGAGCTTGGGCAGGTCCTCGTTGTTCTGCACCAGCTGCATCAGCTGCAGGATGGTGCTCTGGGTCGGGTTCATACCCTTGACCGGGTTGCCCGGCCGCGGGGTCAGGTGCAGCTTGCCGACAAAGGCATCCAGGCCGAGGGTGGCGCAGGCGTCGAAGTCGGCCCAGGTGGCTACCGGGCGGCCCACCATGCGCACCGCGGCATGCCTGGCGGCGGCATAGGTGCGGGCCTGGGTGGCGACGTCGCTGCCGGCGAACTGCACCTCGACGTAGGAGGCATAGGGCGACAGGTTGCGGCCCAGCAGCTTGAGGTCGGCGCCGCGGATCGACACCCCTACCCCGCCCACGCGCACCGCCTGCACCGCCGCGCGCACGTCCGGGTCGGTCAGCTTGCGGATGTTCAGGGTCAGGACGGTGCGCTCCGGCGGCAGCGCGTGCAGCGCATCGAGGGAGAGCATCTCCGGGACGGCATCGAGGAACAGGACCTTGTCGCGCAGCAGCCAGCCATGCTCGGCATGGTTGACGTGCTCGGCGACGAAGCCGACCAGGTCTTCCAGTTCCTGGTCGCTCGGGACCTTGCCGTCGTGATGCTGCCACGACAGCTCGTAGCCGATGACGCGCTGCCTGGGGTCGAGCAGCGGTTCGCGGACGATGAAGTTAGTTTGATGCATGTGGCGCGTGATGAAACGTGTAACGGTGCGCGGGCGGCCCCGTGGCCCGCGCGCCTTAGAAACCGAGGCTGTCGAGCAGGTCGTCGACCTGGCCCTGGTCGGCAACCACTTCGCTCTTGCCTTCCGGCTTGATCTGCGGGCCGTTGAGCAAGCCATTGTCGATCTCGCGCCGGATCTCGCTCGGCGCGAAGTCGATCAGCACCTGCACCAGCTGCTTCTCGAGGTTCTGGGCGATGCCCGTGATGCGGCCGATCACCTGGCCGGTCAGGTCCTGGAAGTCCTGGGCCATCATGATGTCCATCAGCTGGGCACGCGTCGCGCAGGCCCCGGCACGGGACTCATCGAGGCCGGCGATGGTGCGCTGCGCCAGCGCGCGCCAGTCCTGTTCCGAAGCACCCTGGTCCAGCAAGGCCTGCCAGGCGCCGGCGAGCTCGCCGGAGCGGGTCTCGATCGCATCCTGCACCGGGCCGGCGGCGTCGGTGGCGTCCAGCACGCGCTTTGCAGCCTGTTCGGACAGGCGCGCCACGTAGTCGAGGCGATCGCGCGCATCGGGAATGTCGCTCGCCGCCTTTTCGATCAGCTTGTCGAGACCGAGGCCACGCAGGCTTTCGTGCAGCGCGCGCGTCATGTGCCCGATCCGGCTCAGGACCTCCTCGTGGGAGGTCTCGACCTGCGCCGCAGTCTGCTCCGTCATGTCAGCCCGCCTTGTCCATCTTTTCGAAGATCTTGTTGAGCTTCTCGTCCAGCGTGGCGGCCGTGAACGGCTTGACCACGTAACCGCTGGCGCCTGCCTGCGCGGCCGCGATGATGTTTTCCTTCTTGGCTTCGGCGGTCACCATCAGCACCGGCAGCTTGGCCAGCGCGGGATCGGCACGGATGTTCTGCAGCATGGTCAGGCCGTCCATGTTCGGCATGTTCCAGTCCGACACCACGAAGTCGAAGGGTTCGCTGCGCAGCTTGGCCAGCGCCATCACGCCGTCTTCTGCTTCGTCGACATTGGCATAACCCAGTTCCTTCAACAGATTCCGGACGATGCGGCGCATCGTCGAGAAATCGTCAACAACCAGAAAACGCAACTTTGGATCAGCCATGAATTACTCCGTTTTGAATCTTTTGCTTTGGTTTAGTAGGTGAGCGCTGAACAAAACCGCGCGACCGTGGGATCAGCCTCAAGAATAGCATTTTTGTTGCCGTACGGCGATAAAATGGCATCAATACAAGCGCATCCGGATCAAACACGCAACGCCCGGCTGCCCTGCGAGGCCAGGTGCTCGAGCACCATGCCCGGCAAGGCCTGCAAACTGCCTACTTCGTGGGCAGCGCCGAGCGCGATCGCTTCGCGCGGCATGCCGAACACGACGCAGCTTGCCTCGTCCTGGGCAAAATTGTGCGCGCCCGCAGTACGCATGTCCAGCATGCCGGCGGCCCCGTCCTTGCCCATGCCGGTCAGGATAACACCGACCGCGTTCTTGCCCGCCGCCTGCGCGGCGCTGCGGAACAGCACGTCCACCGAGGGACGGTGCCGGTTGACGGGCGGGCTCTGCTCGATCTTCGTCATGTAGTTGGCGCCGGAACGGGTGAGCAGGAGGTGCGAATGCCCCGGCGCGATGTAGGCGTGGCCGGGCAGCACCCGCTCGTTGCCCTGCGACTCGCTGACACTGATCTTGCACAGCGAATCGAGGCGCTTGGCGAAGGAGCTGGTGAAGCCTTCCGGCATGTGCTGGGCGATCAGGATGCCCGGGCAGTCCGAGGGCATCTGCATCAGGAATTCGCGGATCGCCTCGGTGCCGCCGGTGGAGGCGCCGATGATGATCAGCTTTTCCGACGAGATCAGGGGGCTGCGCAGGGCCGACAGCTGCGGCGCCGGGCTACTGCCCGGGACCATGCGCTTGATGCGCGCGCGGCTTGCCGCGCGAATCTTGTCGGCGATGAGTTCGGTGTACTCGCGCATCCCGGTCTGGATCGACAGCTTCGGCTTGGTGACGAAGTCGACCGCGCCCAGTTCCAGCGCGCGCATCGTGATCTCCGAGCCGCGCTCGGTCAGCGAGGACACCATCAGCACCGGCATCGGGCGCAGGCGCATCAGCTTTTCCAGGAAATCGAGGCCGTCCATCTTCGGCATCTCGACGTCGAGGGTCAGCACGTCCGGGTTGTGGCGTTTGATCAGCTCGCGCGCGACCAGCGGGTCGGGGGCCGTGGCCACGACTTCCATGTCGGGCTGGGAGTTGACGATTTCGCTCATCACGCTGCGGATCAGCGCCGAGTCGTCGACGATCAACACCTTGATTGTCATGTGTCGTCCTTTCAGGTCTTGTTCTTCCCTGGTCAAAACAAGTCGATGTCGCCGCCGACCGGTTCGACCTTGAGTCGTTTGGCGTAATCGAGCTCGCGTTTTGCCAGCGTATCGTTCTGGGTCTGCATCAGCTTCTTCACCAGCACCTTGCCGGTCTTGGGGAAGAAGTACACCTTGCGCGGATAGACGTCGTTCAGGTCCGAAGCCAGCACCGGGATGCGTTCGGTCTTCAGGAAGTCCACCACGAAGGAGGCATTGCGTTCGCCCACGTTCATGGCGGTGAAGCCGCGCAGCACGGCGCCGCCGCCGAACACCTTGGCTTCCAGGTTCTCGCGGCGCGCGCCCGCCTTGAGCAGGTCGTTGATCAGGATCTCCATCGCGAAGCTCCCGTAGCGCATCGAGGCCGACACCGGGCTGCCGGCGTCGCCGCCGTCGGGCAGCATGAAATGGTTCATGCCGCCCAGGCCGGTGATGCGGTCGCGGATGCAGGCCGACACGCAGGAACCGAGCACGGTCACGATCAGCATGTTCTTGCCGGTGTAGTAGTACTCGCCCGGCAGGATCTTGGCGGCGTCGCAGTCGAAGGTGCGGTCGTAGTAGACGTTGGTGGCGAACTGGTTGTTCATGTCGGTGTCTTAGAACGGGTGGCGGCGCGCGGCCTGATCGAGTTCGTACACCGTCTTGCCGCGCAGGCGCAGCGAATCCGACACGTACAGGAAGTTTTCGGAATGCCCGGCGAACAGCAGGGCATGGGGCTTCATCAGGGGCACGAAGCGCGCCAGGATCTTGCGCTGGGTGTCCTTGTCGAAGTAGATCATCACGTTGCGGCAGAAGATCGCGTCGAACTGCCCTTCCACCGGCCATTCGTTCGCCAGCAGGTTCAGCTGGCGGAAACTCACCAGCTGGCGCAGTTCCGGACGCACCCGCGCCATGCCCTCGTTGGCGCCCTTCCCCTTCAGGAAGAAGCGCTTCAGGCGCTCCGCGCCCACCTTGTCGACGCGCTCCATCGGGTAGACCCCGGTGGCGCCGACCGCCAGCACGTTGGTGTCGATATCGGTCGCGACGATCTGTACCGGCGGGCTCAAGCTGTTGAAGGCCTCGCAGGCGGTCATCGCGATCGAATACGGCTCCTCGCCGGTGGACGCGGCCGAACACCAGATGGTGAGCGGCTGGCCGTCGCGGCGCTGCAGCCCGGCCAGGTGATCGGCCAGCAGCGGGAAGTGGTGGGCTTCGCGGAAGAACGAGGTCAGGTTGGTGGTCAGCGCATTGGTGAAGGCTTCCCATTCGGTCGCCATCCGGCCTGCTTCCAGGTCGTCGAGGTAGCGCACGAAGGACTGGATGCCGGTGGCGCGCAGGCGCCGCGCCAGGCGGCTGTAGACCATCTCCTGCTTGCTGTCGGCCAGGGATATCCCGGCGCGCTGGTAGATCAGCGCGCGGACCCGCTCGAAATCACTGCGCGTGAAATCGAATTCCTTGGCCGTATCGGTTCGTTGCTGCGGCACGTTATTGCCTCTTCGTTGCTATCAGTGTTGCTTGTGCCGGCTGTTCGTTGGGGTGGGCGGCGAAGCCGTCCACCCCAACGAAATTACGCTGCCAGCTTGTCCATCAGGCCCATCTCGCTGGACGACATCAGCTTGTCGATGTCGACCAGGATCAGCATGCGCTCGTCCACCGTGCCCAGGCCGATCATGTAGTCCGAATTGAAGGCGGTGCCCATTTCCGGCGCCGGCTTGATCTGGTCCGGGGTGAGCGTGGTCACGTCCGACACGCTGTCCACCACCATGCCCATGATGCGCCCGCCGATGTTCAGGATGATCACCACGGTGAACTGGTCGTACACCGGGGTGCCCAGCTTGAACTTGATGCGCATGTCCACCACCGGGATGATGATGCCACGCAGGTTGATGACGCCCTTGATGAATTCCGGTGCGTTGGCGATGCGGGTCACCGCTTCGTAGCCGCGGATCTCCTGCACCTTGAGGATATCGATGCCGTATTCCTCGGAGCCCAGGGTGAAGGCCAGGAACTCGCTGCCGGCCCCTTCGATGGTGCCGTCGGCCGGTTTGTTGTTCTGTACAGTAGACATGTTCACGTCCTCTTGGGGTTAATGTTTTGTAAAAATCTTCACGATGCGACGGTGTCGCCGAGCAGCTGGCGCGAGGAGCGCACCAGCGCGGCCACGTCGAGGATCAGGGCGACGCCGCCGTCGCCCAGGATGGTGGCGCCCGAGATGCCGGCCACCTTGCGGTAATTCGCTTCCAGGTTCTTCACCACCACCTGCTGCTGGCCCACCAGTTCGTCCACGAACAGCGCGGCCTTCTTGCCCTCGGTCTCGAGGATCACCACGATGCCCTCGGAGGGGTCCGTGATGCGCGGCTGGATGTCGAACATCTGGTACAGCGGGATCAGGGGCAGGTATTCGCCGCGCACCTTCAGCACGCGGCCGCGTCCCGCGATCTCGCGGATGTCGGCAAGCGCCGGCTGCAGCGACTCGACGACAAAGGACAGCGGCAGGATGTAGACCTCTTCGCCGCTGCGGATCGACATGCCGTCCAGGATGGCCAGCGTCAGGGGCAGCGAGATCGAGATCGTGGTGCCGAAGCCGCGCGCCGAGCGGATGTCGACGCTGCCGCCCATCGAGGCGATGTTGCGCTTGACGACGTCCATGCCGACGCCGCGGCCCGACACGTCGGTCACCTGCTCGGCGGTCGAGAAGCCCGGCGCGAAGATCAGCTGCCAGACTTCCTCGTCGCTCATGTTCTCGCTCACCGGGAGCCCGTTCTGGGCCGCCTTGGAGAGGATCCGCTCGCGGTTCAGGCCGGCGCCGTCGTCCGAGACTTCGATGACGATGTTGCCGCCCTGGTGGCCGGCCGACAGGAACAGGCGCCCCGCCTCCGACTTGCCGCTGGCGACACGCGCGGCCGGCATCTCGATGCCGTGGTCGATCGAGTTGCGCACCAGGTGGGTCAGTGGATCGACGATGCGCTCGATCAGGCCCTTGTCGAGCTCCGTGGCGGCTCCGTTGGTGATGAAGTCGACTTTCTTGCCAAGCTTGCTGGCCAGGTCGCGCACCATGCGCGGGAAGCGCGAGAACACGAAGTCCATCGGCATCATGCGGATCGACATCACCGCTTCCTGCAGCTCGCGGGTGTTACGGCCCAGCTGGCTGATGGAATTGAGCAGGCGCTCGTGGGACATCGGATCCAGCCCGCCGCTCCTTTGCTCGAGCATGGCGTTGGTGATCACCAGTTCGCCGATCAGGTTGATCAGCTGGTCGACCTTCTCGACCGACACCCGGATCGAGGACGATTCCGCGTGCGGGTCCTTCTTGGCGGCGGCCTTCTTTTCAAGCGCCAGCTCGCTTGCCGTTTCGGACAGCTCGAGCGGTTCCGGGCCCTTCGGCGCGGCAGCCGGCTTCGGTTCGCCCGTGATGCCGGCCGCGGCGCGGATCTGTTCGATCGGCTGGAAGAAGCCGTAGCCGCGCTCGTCGTCCGACAGCTCGTCGTCGCCGCTTGCCGCGGCCGCGCCCTCGTCGTCGGCGTCGAAGAAGCCGTAGCCCTGCTGGTCCTCGATGCGCTTGCGCTCGGCGGCCTCGATGGCGCGCTGTTCGGGCGTCAAGGCCGGGGCCTCGAAGATCTTCAGGTCTTCCGGATTGAGCACGAAGGAGCAGATCGCGATGATGTCGTCCAGGCTCTCGTGCGTGGTGATGATGATGGCGCTGCGCCCGCCCTCCAGCGGCGTCACCTTGGCGCGCCCCATCAGGCCCAGCTCGTCGACCAGGGCGCTGATGTCGCGCTGCTCGACCGGCGGCAGCTCGATCTTGTAGCGGTGCGCTCCCTCAGTCGGGTGATGTACCTTCGCCTCGGCGGTGAGATAGGACGGCGCCACCACGGGTGCGTGCGGCACCAGGCCCTCGGCCAGGTCGTGCAGCACCATGCGCACGTTGGCGACCGCTTCCTGGTCGACGGCTGCGCCGTGGCGGTGGCCGTCGAGCTGCATCTTGAGACTGTCCTTGGCCGCCAGGAAGGCGTCCACGTGGTTCGAGGTCAACGCCATCTCGCCCTTGCGGATGCGGTCCAGCAGCGACTCGAGCACGTGCGTGACCTCGCTCATGTCGGACAGGCCGAAGGTCGAGGCGCCGCCCTTGACCGAATGGGCGGTGCGGAAGATCGCGTTCAGGTCTTCCGGGTCGGGCGCGGCCACGTCGACTGCCAGCAGCAGCCGCTCCATTTCGGCGAGCAGTTCCTCTGCCTCGTCGAAAAAGACCTGGTAGAACTGGCTGATGTCGATCGTCATGGTGCTGTTTCCTCGATTACCCGGCGCATCATCGGTTCAACCGATGACTTTTTTGACGACCTCGATGAGGCGCTGCGGATCGAAAGGCTTGACCAGCCAGCCGTTGGCGCCGGCGGCGCGGCCCTTGGCCTTCATCTCGTCGGACGACTCGGTGGTCAGCATCAGGATCGGGGTCTTGGCGTAGGTCGGCAGCGTGCGCAGGGTCTTGATCAGCGCCAGGCCGTCCATGCGCGGCATGTTCTGGTCGGTCAGGACCAGGTCCACGCTCTGCAGCTTTGCCTTGTCGAGGCCATCCTGGCCGTCCACGGCTTCCACCACGTTGTAGCCAGCCGCCTTCAGGCTGAAGGCCACCATCTGGCGCAGCGAACTGGAATCGTCGACCGCGAGAATCGTTTTTGCCATGTTTTGCTCCTGCTGTTTTATCCGGTATGTTCCGGTTGAATGTTAAGTGGCGAAGTATCGTGTTGTTCAGTACCGGCGCCGCACTCAGAAGAGTTCGATGTCCCCGCTCTCGAGGTGCTGCTGGTCGACCGACTTGCGCAGCATGCTGCGCAGCTCGAGCGACTGGATCGCCAGCGCCATGCTGACCTTGCCCAGGCGTTCGACGATCTCGTCGCTGTCGGTTTCCGGTGCGATCTCGGCGCCATGCTCGCTGAGCGTGCCGAGGAAATCGCGCAGGCCGGTCACGCGCCGCAGCGTGCGGTCGATCAGCTGGCTGGTCATGTCCTGGAACTGCATGCTGGTGATGGCCGAGTTCACGTGCTGGCCGATTTCGCCGGACATTTCAGACAGGTGCGCGCTGTCTTCGGCGCTCGGCGTCTCGCCGGCCAGCAGGCGGTTGATCGCTTCCTGGCGCGCCCCGACCGCCGTGTGGATGGCCATGAAGCTGCTGGTCAGCTTGTCGATGGCTTCTTCCAGCAGCAGCTCGGTCTGCAGCAGGTCGGTCTCGACCTCGGTCAGGTGGCGGCGTCCGTGGATGGCCACACCGGAGAGCAGGCGCTTGACGTGTGATCCGAGAATCTTTTTTCTTTTCATTCGAGTCTCCTGCTGGACTACTTGCCTGCGGCCGGCATACCGGCGTTCGCCGCGACCGCTTCGGCCGCCGCCGCGGGCTGCTGCGCCGGCACCTCGAGCGAGGCGGCGTCGCGCTGCACGGCTTCCTCGGTCTTCTTGTTCATGACGATGATGCTGATGCGCCGGTTGATCGGGTTGAACGGGTCCTTGCGGTCGAGGTTGGCGGCCGAGGCCAGGCCCACCACGCGCAGCACCTTGTCGTCGCCCAGGCCGCCGCGCACCAGTTCGCGGCGCGAGGCGTTGGCGCGGTCGGCCGACAGCTCCCAGTTGCTGTAGCCGGCATGGCTGAAATACGGGGTGGCGTCGGTATGGCCCGACAGGCCGATCTTGTTCGGCACCTCGTTGAGCACCATGCCGATGATATTCAGGATTTCTTTCGTGTACGGCTGCAGTTCGGCCTTGGCCAGCTCGAACATCGGGCGGTTCTGCTCGTCCACGATCTGGATGCGCAGGCCTTCGCTGGTGAGGTCGAGCAGCAGCTGGTTCTTGTATTTCTTGAGCAGCGGATTGACCTCGATGACCGATTCGATCTTCATTTTGAGGGACTGCAGGCGCTCGGCCTCGGCGCGCGCGATCTGGGCCTTGGCCGCTTCCAGGTTGTAGGTCTTCGAGGTCGGGTCGATGTCGCCCTTCTTGACCTGGCCGTTGCGGCGGGACAGGTCGGTGCCGCCGCCCTTGATCACCGACGAGGAGTCGCCGGCGCCCGAGCCGCCCGCCATCGCCACCTTGAGCGGCGTCTTGAAGTATTCCGAGATGCCTTCCAGGTCGCCCTTGGCGGTCGAGCCGAGCAGCCACATGAGCAGGAAGAAGGCCATCATCGCGGTCACGAAGTCGGCGTAGGCGATCTTCCAGGCGCCGCCATGGTGGCCGCCCTGGACCTTCTTGATGCGCTTGACGACGATGGGACGCATATTGTCGTCAGCCATGGTCCCCTCCTCGTCTCGATTCCTGCAGTTGATCTGAAAGCAGCATCACGCTCTACTTCTTCTTCTTGATGTGCTCTTCGAGTTCGGCGAAGCTTGGACGCTCGGTCGAGTACAGCACCTTGCGGCCGAATTCGACGGCCAGCGCCGGCGCGTAGCCGTTCAGGCTTGCCAGCAGCGTGACCTTCACGCACTGGAACATCTTGGTCGATTCTTCCAGCTTCTGCTCCAGCACGCTGGCCAGCGGGGTGACGAAGGCGTAGGCCAGCAGGATGCCGAGGAAGGTGCCGACCAGCGCCTTGGCGATCAGGATGCCCAGCTCGGCCGGCGGCAGGCCCACCGATTCCATGGTGTGGACCACGCCCATCACCGCCGCCACGATACCGAAGGCCGGCAGGCCGTCGCCGACCTTGGCGATCACGTGGGCCGGGATCGCGCCCTCGTGGTGGTGGGTCTCGATCTCGTTGTCCATCAGGTTTTCGATCTGCATCGCGTCCATGTTCCCCGACACCATCAGGCGCAGGTAGTCGGTCATGAATTCGACGATGTGGTGGTCCCCCAAGACAGCCGGGTACTTGGAGAACAAAGGCGAGGCTTCCGGCGCCTCGATGTCGCCTTCGATCGACATCAGGCCTTCCTTGCGTACTTTAGAGAGCACGTCGAACTGCAGCGCCATCAGCTCCATGTACATGTCCTTGGTGTACTGCGAGCCCTTGAACACACCCGGCAGGGCTTTCATGGTCGCCTTGACCGACTTCATGGTGTTACCGACGAAGAAGGCGCCCAGGGCGGCGCCGCCGATCATCAGCAGTTCGATCGGCTGCCACAGCGAGGCCAGGTGGCCGCCGGCCAGGGCAAAGCCGCCGAAGACGCAGAGGCAGACGACGATGTAACCAAGAATGACTAACAAGGGAATTCCGCTCCAGAAATGCCGGGAATGTTTCGTCCGGCCGACTCAAATAATAGTGATTTCAGGCAAAGTTGACGCAGGGAACCACTCTAGCGGGAGAATGGCTTACCGGCAAGCAGAAAGGCCGGTTTTGTCGTCTAAAAGTGCCAGATATGAAGGGCCGGGCCGCCCTCTGTGGGATAGACGATACGGTTAGGTAGACGATCGTCAATGATGAATTCGTAACTGAGAAGCAGCGAACCGGGCCGCATTTCGCGCGCCGCCTTGCGCCACAGGGCGGGCATCGCGGCCGGCGACAGGTAGGCGAACACCAGGTCGAATTCGCCGAAATTGAGGGCGTCGTAGTCGCCGCGGATGAAACGGGCGCGGCTGCCAAGCAGGCGCGCGCGCAGGCGGCTGACCAGCCAGGGTAGCGGCGCCAGCTCGATGCCAAGGGCCTCGACCGCCGGGCCGCGGCGCGCCAGGTCCAGCACCAGGCCGCCCAGGCCGCTGCCGATGTCGATCACGCGCACCGGCTGCTTGTCCGGCAGGAGTCCGGCCACCGCCTCCCAGACGCGCCGGTTGGACGGGTAGTACGGCACCTGGGTACGGTAGGTGGACCAATAGAGCAGGAGCAGGAACAGGAAGACGGCCAGGAAGACCAGCGGCGGTATCGCCAGTTGAACGGCGCCGAACAGCGCGACCGGGAACAGCAGCTGGATCGCGCGCCACCAGCTCGCCAGGCCGCGCCACCAGCTCAGGCCGGCGGCGGCCAGTCCCTGGATCACGGCCACGGAGAGGTAGGACATGGGGATGCCGGCAGTGGCCAGCAGCCAGGTGACGGCGAGCGTGAGGGGAAAAGCGGCAAGCTGCAGCAGCAGCGCCGCCACCGCGGGCTTCATGTAGGGTGGGCGGCGAAGCCGCCCACCCTACGAAACCCCATCATCACTTGTTTTGGCTTGCGGCAGCAGCGGCCGCGTCCCTGGCATCCTTGGCCTTGCGCGTCTTGCCGGCGCGCGAAGGCATGTGGCACAGGCCGCACAGGTAGCCGGCGTTCAGGTCGAGGGCATTGACGACGAACTTGCCCTGGCATTTCTGGCACGGGGCCAGCACCAGCATGCCGCTCTGGAAGAAGCGCACCAGAGTCCAGGCGCGGGTGAGCGACAGCAGCGGCTCTTCGCCCGGCTCGGGCGGCATCTGTTCGAGGTAGAGTTGGTAAGCCTTCATCACCGCCTGGATGCCGCTGGCGCCGGCATGTTCGACCAGGAAGTTATGGATGTTGATGAACAGCGAAGAATGGATGTTGGGCTGCCAGGTCAGGAACCAGTCGGTCGAGAACGGCAACATGCCCTTGGGCGGAGAGACGCCCTTCAGTTCCTTATACAGCTTGAGCAGGCGCTCGCGCGACAGCGAGACTTCGGTTTCGAGCAGCTGGAGGCGCGCCCCCAGGTTGATCAGTTCGATCGCAAGCTGGATTTCCTGCGCTTCCGATACGACACTCTTCTTGCTCATTGCCACTCCCGCCCGTGTTACTTGCCATGCAGCCCCGACGGGACCGCGTCAGCGGGATTTTATACGATCTCTTCAACAGGCTGGCCGGCCATCAGGATCGCGGCGTGCGATTGGGCCAGGCTGCGCTCCTTGGTGTGGCTGGTCAGCATCGACAGGATGGCGGTGTCGTCGAAGCGGAAACGGGCCAGCATCATGTTGCCGCTTGCCAGCTTCAGGATCTGGGCATTGCTCATGCCTTCGATCAGCTCAGCGATGTCGGCGGAGATGCCGAGACGGAAAATGGCGGTGACTTTGTCGGCGCGGATCATCTGCTGGGCCAGCATCAGGTAGCTCAGGTTGGCGTCGCGGATTTCAGCCATCATGTCGTTCATCGTCATTTTTCTATCTCTCCGTATCCGTTGATCGGCGACTCAGTTGCTACTGAGGTGTTGCCGTTGAGATAGATTCTGACCGTGAGGAAACTTTTTCGGTATTGGACGAACTCTGTATTTTTCGTCCGCGAAATGACGGCAGGACCCGTAGGAGTTTGTCTGACAAACCCTGCTGGATCACTCTGGCGCCCCTATGAAAACGGGGCTGGGGGGAGCTGCGGAAAATCCGCCGAATTGTGCGCGCTCGAGACTGCTTCTGTCGTGCGCTTGATACGGTTTACGTCAAGCTTTCGGAGAACTTTAGGGTTTTCGCAAAATATTTTTTCAAATCTTGCTGCCCTTCTCCACTCCATTAACGGAGCGCCTGGCGAGAACTTGAGGGTTTGTCGAAAATATTTTTCATGACCCTTTACCGCGCTTCTGGTACGGGTAACGGCAGCGGTTTGGAGAACTTTAGGGTTTTCGAGAAAAAATTTTGAAAATTTTTCGAGACGCGAAAAAGTTATCGGCAAGCCAACAAAGGCAGGCGGCAGGCCCGGGAACTTGCTACACTGCGAGACTAACAAAAGCTTCAAGCCTCAACTAATCCAAGGCAAGCATGGAATCTTTACGCATCTGGGACATCAGCCCGACGATATCGAACGGCATTCCCGTCTGGCCAGGCGACACCCCGTTCGAGGCCGCCCCGACCTGGGAGATCAAGGATGGCTGCCCGGTCCGCGTCAGCCGCATGACCATGACCACCCACCTCGGCGCCCATACCGACGCCCCCAGCCACTATGACCCGGCCGGCAAGTCGATCGACCAGGTCGACCTGCTGCCCTACATCGGCGCCTGCCGCGTGATCCACTGCACCGGCGTGAGCACGGTCGAGCCCGGACACCTGGAGGGCAAGCTGGATGGCGTCCCGCCGCGCGTGCTGCTGCGTACCTACGCCAGGGCGCCCCGGCAGGCCTGGGACCCGGCCTTCCCCGCCATCAGTCCGGACGCGATCGCCTTGCTGGCCAGCCGCGGCGCGATCCTGGTCGGCACCGACGCCCCCTCGCTCGACCCGCAGGATTCGAAGACCCTGGACGCCCACCATGCGGTGCGCGCCGGCGGGATGGCGATCCTGGAGGGCATCGTGCTGGACGAGGTCCCCGAGGGCGACTATGAGCTGGTCGCCCTGCCCCTGAAATTCGTCGGCATGGACGCCAGCCCGGTGCGCGCCATCCTGCGTCAATTACCCATGAAGGAAGCTGCATGACCGCTGTAACGACACGCGCCGACTGCGTCGCGCGCGACCAACGCGACCCGCTGCGCGCCCTGCGCGAGCGCTTCGACCTGCCCGACGGCGTCATCTACCTGGACGGGAATTCGCTTGGCGCCCGCCCGAAGGCCGCCCTGGCGCGCGCCCAGGATGTCGTCGCCCGCGAATGGGGCCAGGACCTGATCAAGAGCTGGAACACGGCCGGCTGGTTCGACCTGCCCAAGCGCCTCGGCAATCGCCTGGCGCCGCTGATCGGCGCCAACGAGGGCGAAGTCGTGGTCACCGACACCACCTCGCTCAACCTGTTCAAGGCGCTGGCCGCGGCCCTGCGGCTGCAGGCTGAAGGAGCGGGGGCCGGACGTCGCACCATCGTCACCGAACGCAGCAACTTCCCGACCGACATCTACATGGCCGAAGGCCTGACCCAGTGGCTGGATCGCGGCTACCGCGTGCGCCTGGTCGATTCGGTGGACGAGATCCCGGCGGCGGTGGACGCCGACTGCGCGGTGCTGATGCTCACCCACGTCAACTACCGCACCGGCTACCAGCACGACATGGCGGAGCTGACCCGCCACGCGCACGCCGCCGGCGCGCTCGCCGTCTGGGACCTGGCCCACTCGGCCGGCGCGGTGCCGGTCGACCTGCATGCGGCCAAAGCCGACTTCGCGGTCGGCTGCACCTACAAATACCTGAACGGCGGCCCCGGCGCCCCTGCCTTCATCTGGGTGCCGCAGCGCCACCAGGCGGCGTTTGCCCATCCGCTCACGGGCTGGTGGAGCCATGCGAAGCCCTTCGCGATGTCGCACGGCTTTGCGGCTTGCGAAGGTATCGGGCGCGCGCTGTGCGGCACCCAGCCGGTGCTGTCGCTGGCGCTGGTCGAGTGCGGGCTGGAAGTGTTCGAGGAGACCACCATGGCGGCCATCCGCGAGAAGTCCTTGGGGCTGACCGACCTGTTCATCGAGCTGGTCGAATCGACCTGCGGCGACCATCCGCTCGGCCTGGTGACGCCGCGCGAACACGCGCGGCGCGGCAGCCAGGCCAGCTTCACCCATCCGCACGGCTACGCGGTGATGGCGGCATTGATTGCCCGCGGCGTGATCGGCGACTACCGCGAGCCCGAGATCATGCGCTTCGGCTTCACCCCGCTCTACACCAGCTTCGCCGACGTCTGGGATGCGGTGGCGATCCTGAAGGACATCCTCGACCGCGAGGCCTACGACACCCGGGCCGAACGCAGCGCAGTGACCTGAGGCCGGACATGAACGACAAAGCTACCCCCAAGCCGGCCGAGTGGCACGGCGCCAAGCTCGATTTCAAGGAATCGATGAGCTACGGCGACTACCTGGGCCTCGACCAGATCCTGGCCGCCCAGCATCCGCTCTCGCCGAACCACAACGAGATGCTGTTCATCATCCAGCACCAGACCAGCGAGCTGTGGATCAAGCTGATGCTGCACGAGCTGCAAGCAGTGCGCCGCCACATTCGCGAGGACAACCTGCCGCCGGCCTTCAAGATGCTGGCGCGCGTGGCCCGCATCATGGACCAGCTGGTGCATGCCTGGGACGTGCTGGCAACCATGACCCCGCCCGAATACACGGCGATCCGCCCCTACCTGGGCGCGTCCTCGGGCTTCCAGTCCTTCCAGTACCGCGAGCTCGAATTCATCCTCGGGAACAAGAACCCGAACCTCTTGGGCGTGCACGAGAAGTCGCCCGAGGCGCATGCCGTCCTGGAACGCGAGCTGCACGCGCCTTCGGTCTACGACGAGGCGGTGATGCTGCTGGCGCGCAGCGGCTTCACGATCGCCCCGGAGCGCCTGGCCGCCGACTGGACCCGGCCCACCGTGGGCGACGAGAGCGTGAAGGCGGCCTGGTTGGCGGTCTACCAGGACACCGAACACCACTGGGCGCTGTACGAACTGGCCGAGAAACTGGTCGACCTGGAGACCGCCTTCCGCTTCTGGCGCTTCCGCCACGTGAGTACGGTCGAGCGCATCATCGGCTTCAAGACCGGCACTGGCGGCACCTCGGGCGCGAGTTACCTGCGCAAGATGCTCGACGTGGTGCTGTTCCCTGAATTGTTCGCCCTTCGAACCGCACTTTGAGCCAGACAGGCCGAGCGGTGTATGATCGCATTGTTTCCATAACCTAGAGAAACAATGCAATCCGCACCGCCTGCGCTCACGCAGCCCTTTTCCGTCTATCTCGACCTGACCCGCTTCCTCGCGGCGGTCATGGTGGTGCTCGCCCATGTCGAGTACTTCGGGGTCATCCCGAAGGGCGCCTGGGGCCTGGTGCCGGAGATGGGGCGCGAGGCAGTGATCGTGTTCTTCGTCCTGTCCGGCTTCGTGATCGCGGCGACGACGGCGCAGCGCCGGCCGTCCGCGCGCGACTACGCGGTGGCGCGCCTGTCGCGCCTGTATTCGGTGGCGCTGCCGGTTCTGCTGCTGGGCCTGGCCTGCGCCCTCGCCGTGCGCAGCTTCACCGATATGGTCCCGCCGGACGGCTACGTGCTCGACAAGCTGTACGTGTACGTACCATTTCACCTGCTCTTCCTTGGCCAGCACTGGACCCTGACCGAAGTCCCGCCCTACATGGAACCCTACTGGTCGCTCAACTACGAAGCCTGGTACTACCTGCTGTTCGGGCTGGCTTGCTACTTGCGCGGCCGGCGCCGCATCCTGCTCATGGCGCTGGCGCTGGTCGTGATGGGCTACAAGCTGTGGCTGCTGCTGCCGGTGTGGCTGGCCGGCGCCTGGCTGTACCGGCGCAGCCATGGCCCCTGGCTCGGCCGCAATGCGGCCCGGGCCGGATGGCTGGCCAGCCTGGTGCTGCTCGCCGCCTGGGTAGGCCTGCGCCTGGAAGAGCCGCTGCGCATGGCCAGCATCGCCTGGTGGCCCTTCCCCGGGCTGCCCCTTGGCAGTGCCGACCGCTTCCTGGCCGACTACTTGGTCTGCGCCATCGTCCTGCTCAACTTCGCCTGCGCGCGCGATGCCGGCTTCACGGCACTGCTGCGCATCGCACCGGCGGTGCGGCTGCTGGCCTCGTACACCTTCACGCTCTACCTGTCGCATGCGATCGTCATCGGACTGTGGCTGGTGGCCTTTCCGCAGGTGCGCGCTTCCAGCGCGGCCCTGCTGGGCCTCGGCGCGGCGATCGTGGCGACGACCTTCGCCCTCGGCACGATCACCGAACACCGCCGCCACCTGTTCCAGGCCCTGTTCGCGCGGCTGCTGGCGCCGCGCAGGCCGATGGTCGCGGCCGAGAAAACCGGAGCCTGAAACCGGCCTGCCGCTTTCGACGTACAATCGCCGTTCATCTTTTCCTAATGGCGGAGGCGCGATGAAGTGCGACGTACTGATCCTGGCAGGCCTGTGGAATTCCGGTCCCGAGCATTGGCAGAGCCAGTGGCAGGACCGCTATCCCGCCTGGACCAAGGCCCAGCACCGCGACTGGAACTGCCCGGCGCGCGACGAATGGGTGGCCGAACTGGACGCCGCCATCGCCGCCTGCAAAGGCGCGCCGATCCTGGTCGCGCACAGCCTCGGCTGCATGCTGGTGGCGCATTGGGCGGCCAGCCGTTCGCCGCTGAAGGTCGCCGGCGCCTTCCTGGTGGCCCCGAGCGACGTCGAGGCGCCAAGCTACCCAGCCCCCGTCAACGGCTTCGCGCCGATCCCGCTCGCTCCCCTGCCCTTTCCCAGCATGGTGCTCGCGAGCGGCAGCGATCCCTACATCACCCCCGAACGCGCCGCCGCCCTGGCCCAGGCCTGGGGCAGCCGCCTGGTGCACATCGGCGAGGCCGGCCACGTGAATGCGGATTCCGGGCACGGTCCCTGGCCCGAGGGCGAGCGCCTGCTGCAGGAGTTCTGCGACCAGATCGGGCATACGACGTGACGATCCTCGCTACCGCGCGCCTGCGCCTGGAACCCGTCTGCCCCGCGCACTACGAGGGCCTGCGGGTGCTGAACGCCGACCCGGCGGTGCAGCGCTACATCGCAGGCCGTCCTGAAACGCCCGAGGAAACCGCGGCCATGATCGCGCGCGTGCAGGGACGCTGGCAGCAGTTCGGTTATTCGTGGTGGAGCTTCATCGAGAACGACACGGGGGAACTGGTCGGTGCCGGCTGCATCCAGCACCTGGGCCATGACCCGGTTAACGAACACGAGATCGGCTGGCGCCTGCTGCCCAGCCGCTGGGGCCGCGGCTATGCGACCGAAGCGGCGCGCCGCATGGCGGCCTTCGCCTTCGACGATCTTGAAGCGCCCTCGCTGGCGGCGATCTGCCACCCGGAGAACGCGGATTCGGCGAAAGTGATGCGGCGCCTGGGCATGCGCAACCGGGGTATAGAGAACTGGCACGCGCAAACCGTGGCGGTATACGACATCGGCGCCGACGCCTTCGCAGCGCTTCGCACATGAAGACCTATCACGGCAGCTGCCGTGACTTTGACCGAAGCAGCAAACCCGTAGGGTGGGCGGCTCCACCCAGGCCGTCGCTCAGCCCTCGGCGCCTGCGCCGCCCACGCGTTCAACCTGAGGTTGCGGACCACTGACGCGCTTCGATACGCGGCATGTCGACCGCGTGGGCGGCGCAAAAGCCGCGAGCTGGGCGATTACTCGGGTCGAGCCGCCCACCCTACGACAACGCGGACGCGTTAACGAAAAACCGGGGCGCGAGGCCCCGGTCCGGTGTGCAGCTCAGTCGATTATTTGGCGGTCGCCAGCAGCATCTCGTTCAGGCGTTTCACGAACGAGGCCGGATCGCTCAGGCTGCCGCCTTCGGCCAGCATGGCCTGGTCGAACAGGATGTGCGACCAGTCGGCGAAGCGCGGGCCGCTCGCGTCCTCGTACTTCAGGCGCGTCACCAGCGGGTGGTTCGGGTTGATCTCGAGGATCGGCTTCGATTCCGGCGCGTTCTGTCCGGCCGCCTTCAGCATGCGCAGCAGGTTACCCGACAGCTCGTTCTCGTCCGCGACCAGGCAGGCCGGCGAATCGGTCAGGCGGAAGGTCACGCGCACGTCCTTGGCCTTGTCGCCCAAGGCGCCCTTCATCTGCTCGACCAGTTCCTTGTAGCCGGCTTCGACCTCCTGATGCTCCTTCTTCTCGGCCTCGTCTTCCAGGCCGCCCAGGTCCAGGCCGCCCTTGGCGACCGACACCAGTTCCTTGCCTTCGAACTCGCTCAGGAAGGACAGCATCCACTCGTCGACACGGTCCGTCATCAGGAGCACTTCGACGCCCTTCTTGCGGAAGATTTCCAGGTGCGGGCTGTTCTTCGCGGCGCTGTAGTTGTCGGCGGTGACGTAGTAGATCTTGTCCTGGCCTTCCTTCATGCGGGCGATGTAGTCGGCGAAGGAGACGTCCTGCGCGTCGGACTCGCCGGCGGTGGAGGCGAAGCGCAGCAGCTTGGCGATGCGGTCCTTGTTGGTCGCGTCCTCGCCGATGCCTTCCTTGAGCACCTGGCCGAATTCCTTCCAGAAGGTGGCGTATTTATCCTTGCCGGCCTGCTCTTCCGAATTCGCCATCTCTTCCAGCATGCCCAGCACGCGCTTGGTCGAGCCTTCGCGGATCACGCGCACGTCGCGCGATTCCTGCAGGATCTCGCGCGAGACGTTCAGCGGCAGGTCGCTCGAGTCGATCACGCCCTTGATGAAGCGCAGGTAGGTCGGCATCAGCTGCTCGGCGTCGTCCATGATGAACACGCGCTTGACGTACAGCTTGATGCCGGCACGCTTGTTGCGGTCCCACAGGTCGAACGGAGCGTGGCCCGGGACGTACAGCAGCTGGGTGTACTCGCTGCGCCCTTCGACGCGGTTGTGGGTGTAGGCCAGCGGGTCCTGGAAGTCGTGCGAGACGTGCTTGTAGAACTCGTTGTACTGTTCTTCGGTGATGTCGCTCTTCGAGCGCGCCCACAGCGCGCTGGCCTGGTTGACGGTCTCGAACTCGTCCTTGACGACGGTCTGCTTCTTCTCCTCGTCCCACTCTTCCTTCTGCATCACGATCGGCAGCGAGATGTGGTCCGAGTACTTGCGGATGATCGACTTCAGCTTCCAGCCGGACAGCAGCTCTTCCTCGCCGGCGCGCAGGTGCAGGATCACGTCGGTGCCGCGGCCCGGCTTCTCGATCTGCTCGACGCTGTAGTCGCCCTCGCCGGTCGACTCCCAGCGCACGCCGTCCGAAGCAAACGCGCCGGCGCGGCGGGTGTTGACGATGACGCGGTCGGCCACGATGAAGGCCGAGTAGAAGCCGACGCCGAACTGGCCGATCAGGGCCGCGTCCTGCTGCTGGTCGCCCGACAGCTTGCTGAAGAATTCCTTGGTGCCCGACTTGGCGATGGTGCCCAGGTGCGAGATGACTTCGTCACGGCTCATGCCGATGCCGTTGTCCGAAATCGTGATGGTGCGCGCGTCCTTGTCGAAGCTGACCTTGATTTTCAGCTCGTGGTCGTTGCCGTACAGGGCGTCGTTGTTGATCGCCTCGAAGCGCAGCTTGTCGGCCGCGTCGGACGCGTTCGAGATCAGTTCGCGCAGGAAGATCTCCTTGTTCGAGTACAAGGAGTGAATCATGAGCTGCAACAGCTGTTTTACTTCTGCCTGGAAGCCAAGGGTTTCTTTTTCGGCAACTGCCATCTTGTTCCTCGTGGTGGGTCTGATAAAGGGTTAAAAACAAACGGACTGCTGCAATATAGGGACACCAACAACAATTTCAAGGCCCCGTCATTGCAGCAATGTTGCAATTATTTTAATCGATCCACCGGCGCGGCTTATAAGGGCCTGACCTGGATATTGCGGTAGAAGGTCTCCGCGCCTTCCGACTGCAGCGAAAACTTCCCGCGCGTGTGCGGGAGCATCTTGCCGCCCACGTTCTGGCGCGGATTCTCGGCGCGCAGCACTTCGACGCCGTTGACGATGTGGACCAGGGTCTTGCCGTCGGCGATCACTTCCAGCGTGTTCCACTCCCCAAGCGGCTTCTCGGGGTTGCCCTTCTTGAGGATGCGCGCCTTCAGGCCGGTGCGCAGCGGCAGCGAGGGCTCGTAGCGGTAGAACTTCCAGTCGCCCTCGTTGGCGTCGCCGACGTGGGCATCGACGGTCACGCCGTCCAGGCTGTGGTAGTCGCCGGTATCGCCTTCCTGGATCTGCGCTTCGTGGCTGCGCATCCAGTGGCCGCTTTCCGCGCCTTCCGGCCCGACCGCGTAGTACAGCAGCCCGCTGTCGCGCGGGAGGTCGAGGCGCGGCGCCCACTTCTTGCTGCCCCACTTGAACTCGAGCTTGAGGTGGAAATTCTCGTATTCGCCGACCGTGCTGATGGCGCCCCACTCCTCGCCCGACACGCGCAGCATGCCGTCGACCACCGAGAATACCTTGCGCGGATCCTTGTCGAGGCCGCGGCTCGAGGTCGGCGCCTTCATGTTCGGGGAAGTCGGCTGCATGCTGATCCAGGTCGTCCAGCCGGACAGGTCGCGGCCGTTGAACAGCGAGGTCCATCCGGCCTCGGCCGCCTGCAGCGGCGCGCACAGGGCCAGGGCGGCGGCCAGCAGGCCGGCTCTGGCAAGGGAATAGCGGGTCATCGACAGTCTCCTTCTCTTATAAATATGCGCCTGGCCTGAAACAGCCTTGCGGCGCCGCGGGCAGCCCGTCCGTACGGGCGAAGTGAATCTAGCATGGCCATGTGTGTTAGCGCTACCACAAAAACCCATCTTGCCGAATTCCTTATAAATTTTTCCGATTTATTGACACTCTTAAACATTTCCGAGTGCTAGTATTTCCCATATAAACAGCCAGGCGCGCCGATGGTGTTAGCGCGCACATGGCTGATCACAAAAGCGGAGACAGGCAGGATGAGCACAATTGTCGTTGGCATGGGCATGGTCATTGCCATGGGCTCGGGCAGCGAGCCCGGCGAGCGCAAGGAGCGCCAGCGCACCCGGCGTCCCGCCTCCGTGGCCAGGCCCTGCGCCTCCGCCGCACGGGAAGAATGTGCCGGCTTCTTCGCCGCGAACGGCATCTCGACTCCGAGCACCCTGTTCGACACGCTCTCCGATACTTATTACTTCGCCAAGAACCGGGCCGGCCAGTTCGTCTGGGGCAACCGCCTGCTGCAGGAACAGCACGCGCTGGCGGACGTCAAGGACATCCTCGGCAAGACCGACCACGACTTCTTCCGGCGCGACATCGCCGACCGCATCCGCGCCGACGACCTGGCCGTGATGGAGACCGGCGTCACCGTCAAGAACAAGCTGGAGGTGATCGACGGCGGCAACGGCGAACTGACCTGGCTGTTCACGACCAAGGCCCCGATCCGCAACCGCGAGGGGGCGATCGTCGGCATCGAAGGCTTTTCGCGCGACGCCCGCCGCTCGCAGGACACGATCGCGCCCTTCCACGAATTCAAGGCCTGCATCGAGTACGTGCAGGAACACCTGACCGAGAACATCAGCATCGACCACCTCGCCAAGCTGTCCTGCATGTCGCTGTCGACCTTCGAGCGCAAGTTCAAGGAGCACTTCTCGCTCACGCCCAAGCAGTACGTGCTGCACATGAAGGTCCACGAAGCCTGCCGCCTGCTCCCCGGCGCCAACAGCATCGCCCGGGTCGCGCTGGCGACCGGCTTCGGCGGGCAGAGCTACTTCACCAAGCAGTTCCGCAGCATCGTCGGCATCACGCCCAAGCAGTACCAGCTGGCGCTGGCGGCAGGACGGGCCGGGAACGCCCCATCTTTTCACCGAAAAGGAAACCATGTTGAAGCCTCTTGATCCTCGCGCCCGGCAAAGGCGCTCGGCCCTGCTGCGGCTGGGCGCCCTGTGTGGCGTTACCGGCTTGTCCGCCCTCGCGTCCAGCGGCGACGTGCTCGCCGCCGTGGCGGCAGCCGGCAAGGGCGCCGCCTACGAGCCGGTGCTGCTCACGCGCGACGAGCTGCTGCTGACCGGCGTGCTGGCCGAGCTGATCATCCCCAGGACCGACACCCCCGGCGCCATGGAGGTCGGCGCGCACCGCACCATCGACCACCTGCTCAAGGTGTGCGCCCTTGCGCCCGAGCAGGCGCGCTTCAAGGCCGGGCTGGCCCGTATCGAGGCGGCGGCGCAGGCGCAGGGCGGCAAGCGGTTCAAGGACCTGCCGGCGGCGCGCCAGGTGGCGCTGCTGCGCGCGCTCGACGCGGGCAGCGCGCCCTTCGAGGGCGACGACCAGGGCTTCTTCCGCCAGCTGAAGGGCTACGTCGCTTTTGCCTACTACACCTCGGAAGCCGGCGCCACGCGCGAGCTGGCCTACCTGCCGATCCCCGGCGGCTTCCAGGGCAATTACAAGCTCACCCGATCCAGCCGCGGCTGGGCGATCCAATAAACCCGACACCAGGCCCCATGGAACCCGTCTCCTCCTTCTACATCAAAAGCAGCCCGGAACAGTTCGACGCGATCGTCGTCGGCTCGGGCATCACCGGCGGCTGGGCCGCCAAGGAACTGACCGAACGCGGACTCAGCACCCTGATGGTCGAGCGCGGCCGTCCGGTCGAGCATGGCATCGATTACATCGGCGAAAACAAGGACCCGTGGACCATGCCCAACCGCGGCCGGGTCGACGCCACGGTGGCCGACGAGCAGTACCCGGTCCAGAAACAGTGCTACGCCTTCGACGAGCACACCAAGCAGTTCTTCAACAACGACCGCGACATGCCCTATTCGACACCCGCGGGCCGTCCGTTCAGCTGGATCCGCGGCAACCAGCTGGGCGGCAAGTCGCTGATGTGGGCGCGCCAGTCCTACCGCTGGAGCGACCTGGACTTCGGCGCCAACCTGAAGGACGGCCACGGCACCGACTGGCCGATCCGCTACGCCGACCTGGCGCCCTGGTACAGCCACGTCGAGCGCTTCGTGGGCATCAGCGGCAGCAAGGAGGGGCTGGCGGTGCTGCCTGACGGCGAATTCCTGCCGCCTTTCGAGTTCAACACGGTCGAAGCGGCGCTGAAAAAGAAGTTCGACGCCATGTATGCGCCGGCGCGCATGATCATCGGCCGCACCGCGAACCTGAACAAGGCCAGCGACGAGCACCTGGCCCAGGGCCGCGCCCCCTGCCAGGCGCGCAGCCAGTGCCACCGCGGCTGCTCCTTCGGGGCCTACTTCTCGACCCAGAGCTCGACCCTGCCGGCCGCGCTCAAGACCGGCCGCCTGCGCGTCGCCACCAACGCCATCGTGCACAGCGTGATCTACGACGCCAGGACCAACCGCGCCACCGGGGTGCGGGTGATCGATGCCGAGACCATGGAGACGCGCGAATTCCACGCCAAAGTGGTCATCCTGTGCGCCTCGACCCTGGCCTCCACCGCGATCCTGCTGAACTCGACTTCAAACGCCTTCCCCACCGGGCTGGCCAACTCGTCCGGCGTGCTCGGCCACTACCTGATGGACCACCTGTGGGCCGCCGGCGCCAGCGGCCGGGTCGAGGGTTTCGAGAACGACTACTACCGCGGCCGCCGTCCCACCGCCCCCTACATCCCGCGTTTCCGCAACGTGGTCGACCAGCACCCTTCTTTTGTGCGCGGCTATGCGCTGGCGGGCGGCGCCGCGCGCGACGGCTGGCAATCGGCGGCGTGGAAGCCCGGCTTCGGCAAGGACTTCAAGGCCATGCTGAGAAAACCCGGCCCCTGGCACTTCAGCCTGGGAGGCCAGGGTGAAATGCTGCCGCGCTTCGAGAACATGGTCAGCCTGCACCCGACCAGGAAGGACAAATGGGGCATCCCGCTGCTGCACATCGACATCACCCACGGCGAGAACGACCGCAAGATGCGCGAGGACATGGCCGATACCGCCGCCAACATCCTCGAGGATCTCGGCGTCAAGGACGTGAAGAAGCGCATGCTGACGGAAGCCGAATACCCGCCCGGCCTGGCAATCCACGAGGTGGGCACGGCGCGCATGGGCCGCGACCCGAAGACCTCGGTGCTGAACGGCTTCAACCAGGCCCATGACGTGCCAAATTTGTTCGTCACCGACGGTTCCTCGCTGGCATCCTGCGCCTGGCAGAACCCTTCGCTGACCTTCATGGCGCTGACCGCGCGCGCCTGCGCCTACGCGGTGGACCAGCTCAAAGCCGGGAAAATCTGACAAGAACGGAGACAGAATGAACAAGCAAACGATGCTGTACGTCCTTTTGGCCGCCACTTTCGGCGCAGCTTCCCAGGCCCTGGCCGCCGCGGGTGTCACGGAGGCGTCGCCGCGCATCGGCGTACAGCTGTGGTCCGTCAAGGACGAGATCAAGCAGGACTTCGAAGGCACGCTCACGAAGATCGCCAGGCTCGGCTTCCAGGGCGTGGAGTTCGCCGGCGAATTCGGTCCCTACAAGTCGAACCCGGCCGCCTTGAGATCCTTCCTGGACAAGAACAAGCTGCAGTGCGCCGGTGCCCACGTGGGCTTCGACCAGCTGGCGGACGCGCGCTTCGAGGCCACCACCGCCTTCTACAAGACGCTCGGCTGCGCCAACCTGGTGATCCCGATGGACGCCCGCGGCGCCAGCGTCGAGGGCAGCACCGCGATGAGCAAGGAGCTCAGCGCCTTGTCCGGCAAGCTGGCCCCCAAGGGCATGCGCATCGGCTACCACAACCATGCCCAGGAAATGGCGGGTGAGGTCGGCAGCACGCCCTGGGACGTGATCGCCCGGAACACGCCGAAGGCGTCGATCATGCAGCAGGACGTGGGCTGGACCACGCACGCAGGCAAGGACCCGGTGGCCTACGTCTACAAGTACCCGGGCCGCACCGTGAGCACCCACTACAAGGCCAAGTTCGCGCCGGGCACCAGCGGCACGCCGATCATCGGCCAGGACAGGACCGACTGGGCGGGCCTGACGCGCGCCCTGCGCGAGGTCGGGGCTACCCAATGGATCATCGTCGAGCAGGAGGAATACCCGAACGGCATGGGCCAGCTCGACACGGTGGCCGCCTCCCTGAAAGGATTGAAGGCCGTGCTCGCGAAGATGCCGGCCAAATGAGCCTGTCCGTCCGTTTCAGCCACATCGTCAAGGAATTCGGGCCTGTGCGCGTCCTGCACGGGGTCGACTTCGCGCTCGAACCGGGGCGCGTGGTGGGCCTGCTGGGGGAGAACGGCGCCGGCAAATCGACCCTGATGAAGATCCTGGCCGGCTACGAACGTCCTACCAGCGGCCAGCTGCTGGTCGACGGCGTCGAGCGCCAATTCGACAGCGCGCGCGACGCCGAGGAGCTGGGCATCGCCCTGATCCACCAGGAATTCAACCTGGCCGAGCACCTCACGATCGCCCAGAACATCTTCCTGGGCCATGAGAAGACCCGCAAGGGCCTGCTGGAGCGGCGCGCCATGGCGGTCGAGGCTGCCGCCTGCCTCGAGCAGGTCGGCCTGGACCGCGACCCGGACACCCGCGTGTCCGAGCTGATCGTCGCCGAAAAACAGCTGGTGGAGATCGCCAAGGCCCTGTCGCGCAAGGCGCGCCTCCTGATCATGGACGAGCCCACCGCCAGCCTGTCGGCCGGGGAAACGAAAAAACTCTTCGGCCTGATGGCGCGCCTGAAGGGCGAAGGCGTCACCATCGTCTACATCTCGCACAAGCTCGACGAGATGGAAGCGCACACCGACGAGGTGGTCGTCATGCGCGACGGGAAGTTCGTCACGCGCGCCGCTACCTGCGACGTGAACCGCCGGCAGATGGCCAACCTGATGGTCGGACGCGACGTCTCGGACATGTTCCCGCCCAAGCAGCCTGCGCTCGACGACGCGCCGGTACTGCTGCGGGTATCGAACCTGGAGGTCCCGGGCTGGGTACACAAGCTGGGCTTCGAGGTGCGCGCCGGCGAGATCCTGGGCTTTGCCGGCCTGGTCGGCGCAGGCCGCACCGAAGCCTTCGAGGCCATCCTCGGCCTGCGTCCGCGCCAGAGCGGCAGGATCGAGATAGGTGGCCAGGCGGTGGACATCCGCAGCCCGCGCGAGGCCATGCGGCATGGCCTGACCTACCTGAGCGAAGACCGCAAGGGCAAGGGCCTGCACCTCGACCTCGGCCTGCGCGAGAACCTCACCATGATGACGCTGGAGCGCGACGCCAGGCCCTGGGTCGACCTGAAGGCGGGCCGCGCGGCGCTCGAGCGGGCCATCGCGGACTTCGGCATCCGCCTGCGCGACCCGGATTGCGTGGCGCGCTCGCTCTCGGGCGGCAACCAGCAAAAGCTCGCGCTGGCCAAGTACCTGCATTCGAACCCGCGCGTGATCGTGCTCGACGAGCCGACCCGCGGCGTGGACGTGGGCGCCAAGCGCGACATCTATGCGCTGGTCCACCGCCTGGCCAGCGAGGGCCGCGCCGTGATCGTCATCTCGTCCGAACTGATCGAGCTGATCGGCCTGTCGCACCGGGTGGCGGTGCTGCACGGCGGGCGCCTGCAGGCCGTGCTCGGCCCCGACCAACTCAGTGAAGAAAACATCATTTCCCATGCAACCGACACCCAACACACCCGCCACTAGGCCCTCCTTCCTGCCTGCCCTGCCGCGCCTGAAGGGCCTCGGCCCGGCGCTGGCCCTGATCCTGCTCTGCATCGCGGGCGGCCTGCTCAATCCCGATTTCGCCACCTTCGACAACCTGATGAACGTGCTGACCCGCACGGCCTTCATCGGCATCATCGCGGTCGGCATGACCTTCGTGGTCGTCTCCGGCGGCATCGACCTCTCGGTCGGCTCGATGGCGGCGCTGATCGCGGGCGTCATGATCGTGGCGATGAACGCCCTGGCAAGCGGCGCGAATCCGCCCGGCGCCGTCACCATCGTCCTGCTCGGCATCGGGCTGGCGCTCGCCTTCGGCGCGGTGTTCGGCATCCTGCACGGCTTCCTGATCGCACGCGGCCGCATCGAAGCCTTCATCGTCACGCTCGGCACCCTCGGCGTGTTCCGCGCCGTGCTGACCTGGCTGTCGGACGGCGGCGCATTGACGCTCGATTTCACCTTGTCCGAAACCTACAGCCCGGTCTACTACCACAGCCTGCTGGGCGTGCCGGTGCCGGTGTGGGTGTTCGCCCTGGTGGCCCTGCTGGGCGCCCTGATCCTGAACCGCACCGCCTACGGCCAGCACGTGCAGGCGATCGGTTCCAGCGAACAGGTGGCGCGCTACGCCGCGATCCGCGTCGACCGCGTCAAGGTGCTGACCTACCTGCTGCTGGGCGTGTGCGTGGCGATCGCCACCATCCTGTACGTGCCGCGCCTGGGTTCGGCCACGCCCACTACCGGGATCCTGTGGGAGCTCGAAGCCATCGCCGCGGTGGTCGTGGGCGGCACCTCGCTCAGGGGCGGCTCGGGGCGCGTCATGGGCACCGTGATCGGCGCCATCCTGCTGTCCGTGATCGGCAACATCCTGAACCTCACCAGCATCATCAGCGTGCACCTGAACCCTGCCGTGCAGGGCGTGGTGATCATCGCCGTGGCGTATTTGCAGCGCGGCCGCCGCTGAACCGTTTATTCATTAAAAAAGGAATCTTCATGCGTCCATCGAAACGACAATTCGGCAAACTGGCCGCGGCCTGCCTGCTGGCGCTCGGCAGCGGCCAGGCGTTCGCCGCCGACAAGCTCACCATCGGCGTGGCCATCCCCACCGCCACCCATGGCTTCACCGGCGGCATCGTCTGGTGGGCCAACCAGGCCAAGCGCGAGCTGGAAGCGGCCAACCCTGGCTTGAAGATCATCGTCAAGACCGCCGGCAGCACGCCCGAGCAGGCCAACCAGGTGCAGGACCTCCTGGTGGTGAACAAGATGAACGCGCTGGTGATCCTGCCGCTGGAGTCGGCCTCGCTGACCCAGCCGGTGGCCCAGGTCAAGAACAAGGGCGTCTACGTGACCGTGGTCGACCGCGGCCTGACCAATCCGGCGGCCCAGCATGCCTATGTCGCCGGCGACAACACGGCCTTCGGCAGGCTGCCGGCCGAATACCTGGCCAAGCGCATGAACGGCAAGGGCAATATCGTGGTCCTGCGCGGCATGCCGAGCACCATCGACAACGAGCGCGTCAAGGCCTTCCAGGCCGAGATCGGGAAGCACCCGGGCATCAAGGTGCTCGATGCCAAGTACGGCAACTGGAACCGCGACGACGCCTTCAAGGTCATGCAGGACTACCTGACCCGCTTCAAGCAGATCGACGCCGTGTGGGCGTCCGACGACGACATGGCGATCGGCGTCATCAAGGCCATCGAGCAGGCCAAGCGCAGCGACATCAAGGAAGTGTTCGGCGGCGCCGGCGCCAAGTTCGCGGTCAAGAAGGTGATGGACGGCGACAAGCTGGTGCAGGCCGACGTGTCCTACTCGCCCAAGTTCATCTACGACGCCATCAAGATGACCGCCAATGCGCGCCTGAAGGGCCAGGCCCTGCCCAGCAGGACGATCATTCCGTCGGTCCTGATCACGCGCGAGAACGCCAAGCAGTTCTATTTCCCCGATTCGCCTTACTGATACGACAGGCCTCAGCATGAAAACCATCAAGGGACCGGCGATCTTCCTCGCCCAATTCATGGGCGACCAGGCGCCCTTCGACACCCTGGCCAACCTGGCCGCCTGGGCCAGCAGCCTGGGCTACGCGGGCATCCAGCTGCCGACCGACAAGCGCCTGTTCGACCTCGACATCGCCGCCGAGAGCCAGGACTACTGCGACGAGATCCAGGGCCTGCTCGCCGCGCACGGCCTGGCGATCACCGAGCTGTCGACCCACCTGCAGGGCCAGCTGGTGGCCGTGCATCCGGCCTACGACGCCCTGTTCGACGGCTTCGCCGCGCCGCAGGTGCGCGGCAACCCGCGGGCGCGCCAGGAATGGGCGGTCGGCCAGATGAAGAACGCGGCGCGCGCCTCGCGCCGCCTTGGCTTGAACACGCACGCGAGCTTCTCGGGCGCGCTCGCCTGGCCTTACCTGTATCCATGGCCGCAGCGGCCCGCCGGCCTGGTCGAGGAAGCCTTCGGCGAACTGGCGCGGCGCTGGCTGCCGATCCTGGACGCTTTCGAAGACGCCGGCGTGGACGTGTGCTACGAGCTGCATCCAGGCGAGGACCTGCACGACGGCGTGACTTTCGAGCGCTTCCTGGACGGAGTGAAAGGCCACCGCCGCGCCAACATCCTGTACGACCCGAGCCACTTCGTGCTGCAGCAGCTCGATTATCTCTCCTTCATCGACATCTACCACGAGCGCATCAAGGCCTTCCACGTCAAGGACGCCGAATTCCGCCCGAACGGGCGCCAGGGCGTCTACGGCGGCTACAGCTCTTGGGCCGAGCGCGCGGGGCGCTTCCGCTCGCTGGGCGACGGCCAGATCGACTTTTCCGCCATCTTCTCGAAGCTGGCGCAGTACGACTACGCCGGCTGGGCGGTGCTCGAATGGGAGTGCTGCCTCAAGCATCCGGAAGACGGCGCGCGCGAAGGCGCCGACTTCATCCGCCGCCACATCATCCGGGTCGCCGAGCGCGCCTTTGACGATTTCGCAGGCGGCGGCGCCGACCGCGCCGCCCTGCGCCAGCTGATGGGGATCGAAGCATGAGTGCGATCGGACGCAATGAAACGGACAAGCAGGACGGCCTGCCCCCGCGCCGGCTGCGCTTAGGGATGGTGGGTGGCGGCGACGGCGCCTTCATCGGCGCCGTTCACCGCATCGCGGCGCGCCTGGACGACTGCTACGAGATCGTGGCCGGCGCCCTCTCCAGCGACGCCGAGCGCGCCTTGCGCAGCGGCGCGGCGATCCGGCTCGACCCGGCGCGCAGCTACAGCGACTACCGCGAGATGGCGCGGCTGGAGAGCCAGCGTCCGGACGGCATCGACGTGGTGGCGATCGTCACGCCGAATCACCTGCACGCCCCGGTGGCGAAAAGCTTCCTGGAAGCCGGCATGCACGTCATCTGCGACAAGCCGCTCGGCATTTCGCTGGGCGAAGGAGAAGAACTCGCCGCCCTGGCGCGCGCCAAGGGGCGGGTGTTCGCCCTCACCCACACCTACAGCGCTTACCCGATGGTGCGCCACGCGCGCGAACTGGTCGCCTCGGGCGCGATCGGCGACCTGCGCCTGGTGCACGTGGAGTATGCCCAGGACTGGATGGCCGAAGCCGCCAACCAGTCGCCGGAATTCCAGGCCACCAACTGGCACAACGATCCGCGCCGCGCCGGCCCGACCGGCTGCACCGGCGACATCGGCACCCATGCCTTCCACCTCGCGGCTTTTGTTACCGGCATCCAGCCGAGCGAGCTGCTGGCCGAGCTGCACTCGTTCACGCCGGAGCGCATCCTGGACGACCACGTGCAGGTGATGCTGCGCTACCCGAACGGCGCGCGCGGCATGCTGTGGTCGAGCCAGATGGCGACCGGCTGCGAGAACGCGCTCAAGCTGCGGGTGTTCGGCAGCAAGGCCAGCCTCACTTTCGACCAGGAGAACCCGAACGAGCTCGTCCTGACGCCCCAGGGCAGCTGTGCGCAGCGGCTCACGCGCGGCCGCGTGGGCGGCGTTGCGGCCGGACATGCGACCCGCGTGCCCTGCGGTCATCCGGAAGGCTACCTGGAGGCGTTCGCCCAGCTGTACCGGGACGCGGCGGCGCAGATCCATGCGGCCGAGGCCGGCCAGCCCTTGCCGGCAGCGAGCGCCAGCCTGCCCACGGTCGAGGACGGCGTGGCCGGCCTGCGCTTCATCGACGCCGTGCTGGCCAGCCACGATGCGGGTTCGCGCTGGGTGGAGCTCGGCAAAAAATAAATCTGGCGGCGCATGTCGAATCCGGACCTGCCCGTTCGTCGTAGTGGCAGTAGCACCCCACAACCAGAACAGGAGGTCCAATCATGAATCAGGCAGCACGTCCCATTCCCGAAGGTTTCCACAGCATCACCCCGCACCTGATCTGCAAGGGCGCGGCCGACGCCATTGCCTTCTACCAGCAAGCCTTCGGCGCCGTCGAACTCGATCGCATGCCGGGGCCGGGCGGCAGGCTCCTGCACGCCAGCATCCGCATCGGCGATTCGATCCTCATGCTGTGCGATGAATTCCCCGAATTCTGCAGCAGCGGACAGATTCCCGCGCCGGGGTCGGCGGTCTCCATCCACCTCTACGTTCCCGATGCCGATGCGGTCTGGGAACGGGCGCTGGCCGCCGGCGCCCAGCCCATCATGCCGCTGGGCGATGCGTTCTGGGGCGACCGCTACGGCCAGCTGGTCGATCCCTTCGGCCACCGCTGGGCGATCGCCACCCACCTGCGCGACATGACGCCGCAGGAAATCGCGGCCGAGATGGCCAGGCAGGTGCCCGGCGCCTGAGTCTCAGCCAGTCAACGCGCGTTCGAGGAAGCGGAAGGTCGCCGGATCCTGCAGCGCGGCCACGTTCAGGCGCATGCGGGTCGAGGGCAGCTGGCTTGGCGAGAACAGGCTGCCCGGCGCCAGCAGCAGGTCTTCCCGCATGGCGCGCGCGGCCAGTTCGTTGGTGTCGCAGCCGGCATCGACCCACACGAACATGCCGCTTGCCGGGGCCGGTTCAGGGCGCAGGCCGAGCGCCTCGATCTGGCGCAATGCCTTCGGGCGCACCGCGTCCAGGCGGCTGCGCACCCGGTCCAGATGCTTGCGGTAGAGCCCGTCGGACAGGATCTTGTAGACCACGCGCTCGCCGATGTCGCTGGTGGTGAGCGTGGCCAGCATCTTGCGGTCGGCCAGGCGCTGCGCCCGCTCGCTCGATGCCGCGATGAAGCCGACCCGCAGGTTGGGCGCCATCGATTTCGAGAAGCCGCCCAGGTAGATCACCTGGCGCAGGCCGTCGAGCGCCGCCAGGCGCGTCGCATTCCCGGGATGCAGATCGGCGTAGATGTCGTCCTCCACCACCGTAAAACCATGCTGCTCGGCGAGGCGCAGGACCTGGAAGGCTTTCGCGGCCGACAGCGAGGTCGAGGTCGGGTTGTGCAGCACCGAGTTGATCACGTACAGGCGCGGCTGGTAGCGCGCCGCCAGCTCGGCCAGTTGCTCCAGGTCGGGACCGTCGCCAAGGCGGCGCACGCCGACCACGTTCAGTCCCATGGCGGCAAACGATCCGAACATCAGGAACCAGGCCGGATCGTCGACAAAAACGGTGTCGCCCGGCCGGCAGAACTCGCGCGCCACCAGGTCGAGCGCCTGGCTCACGCCCAGGGTCATGACGATCTGTTCCGGCGGCGCGCCGATCTCGAACTCGGCCAGCTTGCGCTGCAGCTGCTGGCGCAGCAGCAGGAAGCCCTGCGGTGCGCCATAGCCGAGGAAGGCGGCGCTGTTCTGCCGGCTCAAGCTTGCCAGGGCCCTGGCCACGGCCGGACCGTCGAGCCAGTCGGCCGGCAGCACGCCCGCGCCGGGCGAGTGCTGCAGCGGGGACTGCCGGAACATGTTGCGGATCAGCCAGGCGACATCGAGGCTGGCGCCGGCGCTCCCTGTCGGCGCCGCCTCCATTGCGCCCGCGCCGATGGGTGCGTGCGCCCGACCGCGCACGAAGAACCCGGCGCCGCGGCGCGAGTCCAGGTAGCCCTGGGCCACCAGCCGGTCGTAGCTGGCCACCACGGTGAAGGGCGACACGCCGTGGCTTGCGGCGAACTGGCGGATCGAGGGCATGCGCGCGCCGGGGCGCAGCAGGCGCTCGTCGATGCGGGCGGCAACGAGGCGCACGATCTGGTCGGCCAGCGCCTCGCCGGAATCGCGCGCCAGGCTCAAGACGGGCGTATTGGTCATGTCACCATCACAGTGAAGAAACTAAGTAGCAAAGTGTACTGGGACTGTATCGGTCCACCGCGCTAGCATAGACCTGTGCCTACCTCGCCGCAAGCATCTTTCGAAGGAGTCCCATGCCTACCGCCGCCTGCCCCGCCGCCCCTGCCATCGGCAGCACGGATGCCCCTGACCAGAACCGGGGCATGCTGCTCGGCCTGCTCGGCGTGGCGATGTTCAGCCTGACCATGCCCTTTACCCGCATGGCGGTCGCGCAGCTCGATCCGGTGTTCGTCGCGCTCGGGCGCGCCCTGGGCGCCGCCCTGCTGGCCGCGGGATGGCTGCTGTGGCGGCGCGCGCCGCTGCCGCCGCGCGCCGCCCTGCTGCCCCTGGCGCTGGTGGCGGGCGGCTGCATTGTCGGCTTCCCGCTCCTGACCTCGATCGCCCTGCGCAGCCTGCCTGCCTCGCACAGCGCCCTGCTGGTGGGCGTGCTGCCCCTGGTGACGGCGCTGTACGCCGCCCTGCGCGGCCATGAGCGGCCATCACGCGGCTTCTGGGGCATGGCCCTGCTCGGTTCCAGCCTGGTGGTGGGCTTCGCCCTGGCCCAGGGCGGCGGCAGCCTGCATCCGGCCGACCTGCTGGTGTTCGGCGCCGTGGCCGCAGCGGCGGTCGGCTATGCCGAAGGCGGCCGCCTGGCGCGCAGCCTGGGCGGGCCGGAAACCATTTGCTGGGCGCTGGTGCTGGCGGCGCCGGTCCTGCTTCCGGTGCTGCTGTGGCATGGGATTCCCGCGCTGGGCGGCGTGGGAACCGCGTCCTGGCTCGGCTTTGCCTACGTCACCGCGATCTCGATGTTCATCGGTTTCTTCTTCTGGTACCGAGGCCTGGCGCTGGGCGGGGTGGCGCGGGTCGGCCAGGTGCAGCTGCTGCAGCCCTTCATGAGCCTGGTGGGCGCCGCCCTGCTGCTTGGCGAGGCGCTGACCCTGGCCAACTGCGCCTTCGCGCTGGCGGTCGCCGCCGTCGTGTTCGCGGGACGCCGGATGGCGGTGCGTCAGCAGTAAAACGTGCTCCCCGGCGCCGGGTGGACGTACAATACCGGCTTCTTTCACTGCAACGTCACAAAAACCATGTCCGTCTACGATAAACTCAAAGAACTGAACATCACCCTGGCCGCGCCGGCCACCCCGGCCGCCGCCTACGTCATGTACGTGCAGACCGGCAACCTCGTGTTCATCTCGGGCCACATCGCCAAGAACGCCGACGGCTCGCCGAACGCGGGCATCCTGGGCCGCGACAAGACCACCGCCGACGGCCAGGCCGCCGCGCGTTCGGTCGCCATCGACCTGATCGGCACCCTGCAGGAAGCCGTCGGCGGCGACCTGAACCGCGTCAAGCGCATCGTCAAGGTGATGAGCCTGGTTGCCTCGACCCCGGAATACAATGAGCAGCACCTGGTCACCAACGGCTGCTCGGAACTGATCGGCGAAGTCTTCGGCGAAGCCGGCAAGCACGCCCGTTCGGCCTTCGGCGTCGCCTCGCTGCCGCGCGGCACCTGCGTCGAGATCGAGATGATCGCTGAAGTTGCGTAAAGCTTGTCGCTTAAACATTTGTTTAAGCGATGTTGCATTTGTTTAAAGTACCGATCGCGGGCTGGGCCTACCCGGCCCGGTCCATCCCGAGGCCGCCTACCCGCGTGCCTTATAATGGTCCGGCACTACCCGTGCGGTCCCTTCCTGAGAGTCCTGTGAGAACAGCATGAAAATCGAGAATCCAAACCCCATCCAGTGGCAGTTTTCGGAACGCGCGCAGCAGCTGCAAAGCTCGTTCATCCGCGAAATCCTGAAGATCACCCAGCGTCCGGAGATCATTTCCTTCGCGGGCGGCCTGCCCTCGCCAGCCACCTTCCCGGTCGACGTCATGAAAGCGGCGTACGACAAGGTACTGTCCGAGACCGGCAAGGTCGCGCTGCAGTACGGTCCGACCGATGGCTACGGCCCGCTGCGGGAATGGATTGCCAATTCGCTCTCCACGGAAGGCAGCCGCATCCTGCCTGAACAGATCCTGATGACCTCGGGCTCGCAGCAGGCACTCGACCTGCTGGGCAAGGTCCTGATCGACGAAGGCAGCCGCGTGCTGGTCGAGACCCCGAGCTACCTGGGCGCCCTGCAGGCCTTCTCCGTTTACCGTCCCGAATTCAAATCCGTCGAGACCGACGAACACGGCCTGGTGCCGTCGTCGATCGACGCGATCGCCCAAGGCGCACGCCTGCTGTACGCGCTGCCGAACTTCCAGAACCCGACCGGTCGCAGTTTGTCGATCGAACGCCGCCAGTCGTTGGTGGAAACCTGCGCCCGCCTCGGCCTGCCGCTGATCGAGGACGACCCGTACGGCACCCTGTCCTACCGCGGCGAGCCGTCGCCGAAGATGGTCGCGATGAACCCGGACGGCGTCATCTACATGGGTTCCTTCTCGAAGGTGCTGACCCCGGGTATCCGCCTGGGCTACGTCTGCGCCCCGCTGCCGCTGGTGCGCCGCCTCGAGCTGGCCAAGCAGGCGGCCGACCTGCACACCGCCCAGCTGACCCAGATGGTGGTGCACGAAGTGGTCAAGGACGGCTTCCTGGACCAGCACATCCCGACCATCCGCAAGCTGTACGGCGACCAGTGCCAGGTGATGCTGGACGCGATGGCCGAGCACTTCCCGGCAAGCGTGACCTGGACCAAGCCCGAAGGCGGCATGTTCATCTGGGTGACCCTGCCGCAGAGCATCGACGCGATGAAACTGCTCGACCAGTCGCTGGCCGCCCGCGTGGCCTTCGTGCCGGGCGCGCCATTCTACGCGAACGAGCCGGCCACCAACACCCTGCGCCTGTCCTTCGTGACCGTGCCGCCGGAGCGCATCCGCGAAGGCATTGCCATCCTTGGCAAGCTGATCAAGGACATGCTGTAAGGGTTTTTGCATCTTCATGAAACCGCCGGCCCGACCGGCGGTTTTGCATTTTAATCAAGACAAGTGGATGTGTGACAACAGAGTAGCCACAAGTCACCTTGAAAAGAGTATCATCTGTCGCAGTCTTACCTATCGGCAACACTGCAAAAATGAACTCCGCCTGCTCCGACTTTTCGATGCCGGTCCGCCAGACGACGATCCTGATAGTCGATGACGTGCCCGACAGTCTCGATCTGCTCAACGAAATGCTGCGCAGCCAGGGATACCATACTTTCGTTGCCAATTCCGGCTTGCGCGCCATCGATCTGGCCCAGCGCGTGCAGCCCGACCTGATCCTGCTGGACGTGATGATGCCCGGCATGGACGGCTTCGAAACCTGCCGCCGGCTCAAGGCACATCCCGAGACGATGGACATCCCGGTCATCTTCGTCAGCGGCTGCAACGAGACCGACGACGTGGTGTCCGGCTTCGACCATGGCGCGGTCGACTACATCTCGAAGCCCGTGCGCCTGCCCGAAGTCAAGGCGCGCGTGCGCTCGCAATTGCAGACCCAGTCCAGCAGCGAACACCAGAAGCGCCAAACCCGGCGCCTGCGCATGATCGTCGAGGGCATGGACGAAGGCTTGATTCTGGTCGGCGCCGACGGGCGCATCCAGTATGCGAATCCCGCAAGCGAGCGGGTACTCGGATACAAGGAGGCCGAGCTGGCCGGCCGCCCGCTGGCCGACCTGCTGGCCGAGCCCGCGGCAAACGATTACGCGGCCTATTTCGACCGCCGCGACACGCAGATGCGCGACCCGGCCCTGGAGCGCTGCCGCGGGACCCGCGAAGTGCTGTTGGTACAGGCCGACGGGAGCCTGCGGCCGATGGACCTGAACCTGTCGCCGATGGCGCAAGGCGAGCAGCTCTACGTCGCCCTGCTGCACGACATCGCCCACCACAAGCAGTCCGAGACCGCGCTGCAGCGCGTCGCCATGGCCGACCCGCTCACCGGCATCGCCAACCGGCGCCAATTCGACTCCTGCCTCGAACGCGAATGGCAGCGCGCGATCCGCAACGCCAAGCCGCTGTCGCTGCTGGTGCTCGACGTCGACCACTTCAAGCTGTACAACGACCTGCTCGGCCACGCCGCCGGCGACCAGTGCCTGCAGGCCGTGGCCAGCACGGTGCAGGCGCATGCGCTGCGCGCCACCGACCTGGCGGCGCGCTACGGCGGCGAGGAATTCGTCCTGCTCTTGCCCGACACCCCGTATGCCGGCGCGGCCAAGCTGGCCGATTCGATCCGCGCCGACGTCGAGCGCCTGCGCGTGCCCAACCCGCGCTCGAGCACCTCCGACTTCGTCACCGTCAGCGTGGGCGCCGCCACCTTCGTGCCGACCAAGTTCGACGACATGCGCTCGCTGTTCCTGGCCGCCGACCGCGCCATGTACGACGCCAAGGCGGCCGGCCGCAACCGGGTGGTCGCCGTCGGCGGCGGCTATGCCTGGGAAGCGATGCAGACGGCGCTGGCGCGCTAGCCGGCCCGGCTCACACCTGCCGCGGATAACCCGTGATGCGCGCGATGTCGCGGTACATCGGCTGCAGCCGGCGGTACATCCCCAGGTAAACCTCGCGGTACAGCCGGTTGTAGACCGCCTGGTTGCTTGCTACCGGCTCGAACACCCTGCCCACCCGCGTCATGCCCCCGATCGCCGCCGCGAAGTCAGGGTACAGGCCCAGCCCCACGGCGGCGTCGATCGCCGCACCCAGTCCCGAGGTCTCGTACACGTGCGGACGCGAGACCGGCAGGCCGAAGATGTCGGCGGTGAGCTGCATCGCGGCGTCGCTCTGCGAGCCGCCGCCTGACACGCGCAGTTCGGTGATGCGGGTGCCCGAGCGCCGCTCGATGCGCTCCTTCCCTTCGCGCAGCGCGTACGCCAGCCCTTCCAGGATGGCGCGGTAGACGTGGGCGCGGGTATGCACGTCGCCAAAGCCGATGATGGCGCCCTTGGCCTCGCGCCCCGGCACCCGGATGCCGGGCGTCCAGTAGGGCTGCAGCATCAGGCCCATGGAACCGGGCGGCACCGCATTGGCCAGTTCGTCGAACAGGCGCTCGGGCGCCACGTCTTCCAGCAGGGCGCGCATCTGTTCGTGGTGGCCGAACTGCTCCTTGAACCAGTTGACCATCCAGTAGCCGCGAAATACCTGCACCTCCGTGCTGTAGGCGCCGGGAATCGCCGCCGGATACGGCGGCACGAAGGGCGTCACCTCGACGTAGCGGGTGGTGGTGGTGTTGATGGTGGCCGTGGTGCCGTAGCTCAGGCAACCGACGTGGGGCGCGCTGCAGCCGGCGCCGATCACTTCGCAGGCCTTGTCGGCGGCCGCGGCCAGCAGCGGCAGGCCTGCAGGGATGCCGGTGTCCGTCGCTGCCTGCGCGCTGACGCTGCCCAATTGCGTGCCCGGCTCCTGCAGCTCGGGCAGCATGCGCGGCTCCACCGCCAGCGCCTGCCATTTCCAGTCGCGCCGTCCAGCCCATTTGCGGCGCCGGTAGTCGAACGGCAGGTAGGCCACCTGCGAACCGGAGGAATCGGCAAAGCGCCCGCACAGGCGCCAGTTCAGGTAGCCCGACAGCAACAGGAACTTGTGGGTCGCCCGCCAGATCTCGGGCTGGTGCGCGTGGATCCAGTTGATCTCGGCCTCCCCGCGCAGGTAATCGATGGTCTCGCGGACCCGCGCCAGCCGAAAGGCGGTGCGCCACAAGGGCCCGATCGGCGGCACCACATCGGTACGGCGCTGGTCGAGCCAGGTGATGGCGGACCGCAGCGCTGCTCCTTCGCGGTCGACGTTGATGACGGTGCCGCGCTGCGTCGTCACCGCCACGCCGGCGATGCGGGCGCGGTCGGCGCCCGGCTGGGTCCAGAGCTGCCGGCAGGCCTGGCACAGCGCCTGCCAGAAGCCCTCGGGGTCGTGCTCGGCCCAGCCGGGATGCTCGCTGCGGTAGTCCAGCAAGGGGACTTGCGACCTGGCGACGATGTCGCCCTCCAGGTCGAACAGCAGCGCGCGCACGCTCTGGGTGCCGTTGTCGATGGCGAGGATCAGCGGATCATGCATCGGAAGGGTATGGTGTCATGCCGCGCAGGTGCGGAAGCCGGCGAAGATATCGTCGCGTTCCGGCTGGTAGAAATTACGGAAATTCGGGGAGCGCAGGCGCGCCGGCGTCGCGAACGACGCGCCGCGCAAGGCCTGGCGGCTGCCGAAATACGGCGCCGAATACTCGCGGTAGCGATCCGCACCGAAGCCGGCATAAGGCAGGAAGGGCGAGGCCGTCCACTCCCACAAGTCTCCCCACTGAAAGGCCGGGTGGCTTGATGCCGCCGCGAACTCCCATTCCTGTTCCAGCGGCAGGCGCCGCCCGGCCCAGCGGCAGTAGGCCTGCGCTTCGTGCAGGCTCACATGACGCACCGGCGCACGGGGATCGAGGGCAACCGGGGCCCCGAAGCGCTGCTCCAGCCAGCCTCCCGCGCCATCCGGCATCCAGTAGCGCGGCGCCGTGCGCCCGTTCGCCGTCAGCCAATCCCATCCGGCCTGGCTCCAGCAGGCGGCACGCCGGTAGCCGCCGTCGTGCACGAAGGCGAGGTAATCCGCGTTGGAGACCAGCCCGGCATCGATCGCGAACGGCGCGACCTGGCACATGAAAGCCTGCTTTTCATTGTCGAACACGAAGCCACGCCCCTGCTCCCCGCCGAGCAGCAGCGCGCCGCCGCCAAAGGCGATCTCGCCTTGCGCGCGCGCCGGGCCGACCTCGTCCTCCAGGCAGGCGGCGTCGCGCGGCGCGGCCGCGCCGAGCGTCTGCAGCGTATAGGCAAGCGCTTCGCCATGCATGTCCTCATGCGCCAGCACCAGGCGGTAAGGATAGAGGGCGGCATCGTCGCCGGACTCGCGCGCCAGGCGCGCGCGAACCCGCTCGAGCACTTCATGGCAATAGTCCTCGATCCGGGCCGGCGCGGGCAGTGCCAGCGACCAGCGCGCGTCGTGCGGCACGGTGTTCGAATCGAAGCAGGCATCGGCCTGCGCCAGCAGCGAATCGCCGCTCGCCTCGCCCGGCGCGCTGCCGCGCGCTGCGCGCAGTACGAACCATTCGGCGAACCAGGCGATATGGCCCAGTTCCCACAGCGGCGGATTGAGGATGGCAAGACGCGGCACCCGGGCACTGTCGTGGTAGCCGGCGCCGGCCAGCGCATCGAACAAGGCAAGCGTGCGCTGCCGCGCATCCTGCAGGGCCTGGTCCAGGCCGCGCCGGTCCATGCTACGGAAGGTTGCGTGCTGTTCGTTCATGCACGCATTGTACGGCCTTGTCACTGCAAGATCATCATCCGGTCTCCGCAGCGGCCGGCATGCGCCAGGCCCGGGCTTCGCCGGGGTCGACGCCGCGCTCGCGGGTGAACGCCGTGCCCATCGCGCAGCTGTCCGCTTCATGCAATTCCCAGGCACCCTCCCCTTTCAGGCACAGCACATGGGTGTGGTGGCGCAGCACCGCGGCGCGGTGGGCGATGCTGATCAGGGTCGCGCCGCCCCTGCGCAGGCGCGCGTACAGCGAGGCCTCGTTGGCGGCATCGAGGGCGCTGGTCGCCTCGTCCAGGATGACGATCTTCGGCCGGTGCACCAGCACCCGGGCGAAGGCCAGGCGCTGCTGTTCGCCGACCGACAGCAGCTTTTCCCAGTCGTGCACGGCATCCAGGCCGCCCACCCGCTCGGCCAGGCGCGGCAGCTGGACCTCGCGCAGGATGTCCAGCAGCTGCGCGTCGCTCAGGTCGGCATGCGCGCTGGGGTAGAGCAGCTGGCTGCGCAGCGTGCCCGACTGCAGGTAGGGTTGCTGGGGCAGGAAGAAGAACTGGTCCAGGGCCGGACGGTGGATGGTGCCGCTGCCCTCGTGCCACAGGCCGGCGATCGCGCGCAGCAGCGAGCTCTTGCCGCAGCCGCTCTCGCCGGTGATGAGCAGCGCGTCGCCGGGTTGCAAGGCGAGCGACAGCTCCTTGATCAGCACCCGTTCCGATTGCGGCGGGTGCAGGGTCAGCGATTCCAGCATCAGCTGCTGGCCCTGGCGCGTCTGGATGCGCGCTTGCCCGCTAGCGCCCCCGGATCCTGCTTCGGGCTGCACCAGCCTGGACAGGGCCTGCAGGCGCCCGATGCCGGCCACGAAGCGGCTCAGGCTCTCGAAGTTGTCGACGATGACGCCCACCGCCGCCAGCACCGCCGTGAAGGCGCCGGCCGCCTGCACCGCCCGCCCCACTTCCAGCTCGCCCGACAGCACGCCATTGGCCAGGATCATGAAGGGCAGCACCAGGGTCAGTTGGCTGAAGGTGCGCTGGAACAGGTTCAGCGAACACTGCTTGCGGATCAGGCGTGCGAAATTGTCGATCACCTGCTGGAACTTGCCGTCGATATGGGCCCGTTCCTGCGCTTCGCCGCGGTAGAAGGCGATCGACTCGGCGTTCTCGCGCAGGCGCATCAGGCTGAAGCGGAAATCCGCCTCGCGCCGCAGCTGCCAGAAATTCAGGTGGATCAGCGGGGTGCCGAACACGTACAGGGCGACCACGGTGCCGGTCAGCGCATACACCGCCAGCACGCCGACCAGCAGATGCGAAATCGACCACAGCACCGTGCTGAAGGCCACCAGCTGCATGATCGAGCCCAGGAAGATGAGCAAAAAGTGGATCGAGCGGCCCGTGAAGCTGTTGATGTCTTCGCTGATGCGCTGGTCGGGATTGTCGATGTCGCCCTCGGCGCCCAGCCGGTAGTAAGTGCGCCCCTTCAGGTAGCCGTCCAGGAAGCGCCCGGTGAGCCAGCGCCGCCACTGGTTGGCGAAGCGGTCGCGCATGTAGTAATAGAAGGCATAGACCGGCACCGCGAACGCCAGCGTCATCAGGCAGGCCCGCACCGCGGTCCAGAAGCGGCCGTCTTCCCTGCCCGCCAGTGCCGAGGTCATTTCGCCGGCCTGCTCGTTGAGCATCACGGCCAGCTTGGTCTCGACCAGCATCAGCACGATCAACAGGGCCAGCAGGGTCCAGGCCTGCCGGCGCTTCTCGCCCAGCCAGTAGGGCTTGGCCACGCTGACGAATTCCTTCCATGCGGCGAGCGACAGGGGCGCGGCGCGGCGCCCATCGTTGGCGCCTGCCGGCGCATCCTGCGCTGCGGGGCCCTGGGCTGCTGTGGTCGGCGTCTTCATGCTCGGTGAAATGCTGTTGATGGCTTGAAACCAGCATACCGCCGCCCGGTCGCCGCTTCCGTGCGAAAACGGACATAGTCCGTGTTGCGCTTCTACGTCTTCGACGAACCCGGGACAGGTCCAGGACAGCCATCATCGACGGCACCGCCCTGCATGAGCGCCAGCTGCTCCGGCGCGAACACCACCGTCTGGGCCTGGAATCCCAGCGCGATCCCGGCCGCCTCGAGCCGCTCGGCGATCGCCAGCAGCAGCGCTTCGCGCGTGCGCACGCTGGCCTCGAAATCCGGCACCTCCATGTAGGCGAACACTTCGATATTGAAGGAGCGATCGCCGATCCGGCCCAGGTGCGCGCGCGAACCTTCGCCGACCTCGTCGTGCTCGAGCAGGATCTGGCGGACGATGCCGGCGGCTTCCGCCAACCTGGCGGCGGGGGTGCGATGGTCGAGCGCGATCACCGGGTTGAACAGGAAGCGGTCGCGCGCGGCGTAGTTTTCGATCTGGCGTGCCGAAAAATCGCCGTTCGGGATGGTCACCAGGGTACGGTCCAGGGTGCGCAGGCGGGTCGAACGAATCCCGATGTCTTCCACCGTGCCGATCACGTCGCCGACCTTGACGAAGTCGCCCACCTGGGCCGGCCGGTCGGCGATCACGGTGACGCTGCCGACCAGGTTCTCCACGGTCTTCTGGGCGCCCAGGGCCAGCGCGATACCGCCGATGCCGAGCGCCGCGATGCCGGTGGTGACGTCGATGCCGAAGGTATCGAGCAGGCCGATGGCGAAGAACAGCAGCAGCACCACCTTGGCGGTGCGCCGCGCCAGCACGATGACCGAGACCACCTGGCGCCGTCCGCGCCGCTGCATCCGCGTGATGGCCAGCTGGGCGACGGCGTCGAGCAGGCGCAGGCCGAACCAGACGAAAGCGATCAGGAGCAGGATGCCGGTGTAGCGCAGCAGGGTCTGGCGCGCCACGATGGCGACCGGCAGCCGCTCGGCCCATTCGAAGAACACGAACACGGCGACCAGGAGGCTGAGCGGCGGCAAGGCCGCCTCGAAGAAGCGGTAGGCGCCGTTGGCGGCGGGGTCCGCTACCAGCCGGCGGATCAGAGCGACCAGGATGGTGGCGACGATCCACAGCCCGCCGAAGACCAGCGCGCCCAGGCCCACCAGCATGCCCCAGTCCTCCAGCGGCGCGCCGGCCACGGTGAACTGCGGGCGCTGGGCATCGGTGACGGCGGTGGATTTCTCGGCCACGGCCGCGATCGCGGTCGCGGTCTCTCGCGAGATGCGCCAGATCTGCAGGCCCTCTTCTTCGCCGCGGCTGAGCAGGACCGGGATCGTCCTGCCCTTGGTCCTGATCTCGCCGATGCGCTCCTGGTCCACCGGCAGCTCGTCGCCGATGCGGCCGGGGCCGTCGTTCGACAGGGCCGCATACGGTTCCAGCGAACCGCCGCTGTCAAGCAGGGCCTGGAACTCGCGCGCCCTGGCGGCCGCCGCCGCGCGCTGCCGGCTGCTGTTTGCAGGGAGGTCAAAATACTGGGCGGCGCGGTCGTGGTCTCCCTCGGCCAGGGCCCGGATCAGCCCGGAAACCGTCGAACGCGGCGTTTCGCGGCCGAGCAGGTCGGCCTGGGTGGGCGCGGCCGCGGCCTCGGGCTCGGCCGCAAACAGGGGACCGGCTGCCGTGGCCGGCAGTATGAATGCGAGCAACAGCCAGGCGAACGATAAGGGAATCAAAAATTTCGGGAAAGAAATCAGGACAGAAAGACGCATTCTCAAAAACAACTCCTTCGCTCAAGGACAGGGCGCAGTCTAGCATCCGCCCCGTTCCTCACGAACTGCTGTCCTCGCCAACGCATCCGCAGGCAAGGGCTATAATTGTCCGAATAGCCAACGCACCCAGACCGCTTATTGACGGTAATCGACGTGAATCCACATCTCGACCAGCTCCACCCCTACCCCTTCGAACAGCTGCGCCAGTTATTCAGCGGCGTGACCCCGAACCCCGCCTACAGCCCGATCAGCCTCGGCATCGGCGAGCCGAAGCACCCGACGCCCGCCTTCATCGAGAAGGCCCTGATGCATGCGATGGCCGGCCTGTCGGTCTACCCGACGACCCACGGCAGCGAGCCGCTGCGGGTGGCGATCGCAGGCTGGCTCGAGCGCCGCTACGCCATCCCGGCGGTCGACCCGGGCACGATGGTGCTGCCGGTGAACGGTTCGCGCGAAGCGCTGTTCGCCTTTGCCCAGTGCGTCGTGGACGGCGCCCGCGGCAATGCGCTGGTGATGAGCCCGAACCCGTTCTACCAGATCTACGAGGGCGCGGCCTACCTGAGCGGCGCCACGCCCTATTACGTCAACTCGGAACCCGGCCGCAACTTCGCGCCCGACTATGCCAGCGTGCCGGATGAGGTCTGGTCGCGCGTGCAGCTGCTGTTCGTCTGCTCGCCGGGCAACCCGACCGGCGCCGTGCTCACGCTCGAGGACTGGCGCCAGCTGTTCGAGCTGTCCGAGCGCCACGGTTTCGTGATCGCCTCGGACGAGTGCTATTCCGAGATCTACTTCGGCACGACGCCGCCGCTGGGCGCCCTCGAAGCGGCGCACCAGCTGGGCCGCAGCAGCGGCGAACGCCCGTATGCGAACCTGGTGGTGTTCTCCAGCCTGTCGAAGCGCTCGAACGTGCCGGGCATGCGCTCGGGCTTCGTGACGGGCGACCCGCAGCTCCTGAAGAAATTCCTGCTCTACCGCACCTACAGCGGCGGCGCCATGTCGCCGCCGATCCAGGCGGCCTCGATCGCGGCCTGGAACGACGAGCACCACGTGCAGGACAACCGCGCGCTGTACCGCGAGAAGTTCAACCTGATCACCCCGCTCCTGAAGGGCGTCATGGACGTCGAGCTGCCCGACGCCGGCTTCTACCTGTGGGCCGACGTGCGCCGCACCGGCCTGTCGGACACCGAGTTCGCACGCCGCCTGTACGCCGAATATAATGTGACGGTTTTGCCAGGCAGTTATCTTGCACGCGAAGCGCACGGCCTCAACCCGGGCCGCAACCGCATCCGCATGGCGCTGGTAGCCAGCGTCGACGAAGGGCTCGAAGCCGCCAACCGCATCGTCGAGTTCTGCAAGGGCCTGTGAGGCCGGCACCAAACCATACCTAACTAGAGAATCATCATGACCCAACAACTCCAGAACATCATCGACACCGCGTGGGAACAGCGCGCGGAGTTCAGCCCGTCCAACGCCCCAGCCGAACTGCGCGACGCGGTCGCCCACGTGCTCGCCGGCCTGGATGCCGGCACCCTGCGCGTGGCAGAGAAAAGCAGCGGCGACTGGGTCGTGAACCAGTGGATCAAGAAGGCCGTGCTGCTGTCCTTCCGCCTCGAGAACAACGTGCCGGTCGCCGGTGGCGGCGGCATGCAGTTCTACGACAAGGTGCCGACCAAGTTCGCCGACTACACCCCGGAAGATTTCGCCAAGGGCGGTTTCCGCGTGGTGCCGCCGGCGGTCGCCCGCCGCGGCAGCTTCATCGGCAAGAACGTGGTCCTGATGCCGTCCTACGTCAACATCGGCGCCTACGTCGATGAAGGCGCGATGGTCGACACCTGGGCCACCGTCGGCTCCTGCGCCCAGATCGGCAAGAACGTGCACCTGTCGGGCGGCGTCGGCATCGGCGGCGTGCTGGAACCGATGCAGGCCAACCCGACCATCATCGAAGACAACTGCTTCATCGGCGCCCGTTCGGAAATCGTCGAAGGCGTGATCGTCGAAGAGAACTCGGTGATCTCGATGGGCGTCTACATCGGCCAGTCGACCAAGATCTACAACCGCGAGACCGGCGAGGTCACCTACGGCCGCATCCCTTCGGGTTCGGTGGTGGTGTCGGGCAGCCTGCCGTCAAGCGACGGCAAGTACAGCCTGTACTGCGCCGTGATCGTCAAGCGCGTGGACGCCAAGACCCGCGCCAAGACCGGCATCAACGAGCTGCTGCGCGGCGACTGATGCGCTTGCTGACCGCGTGGGCAGGGAACCTGCCCACCCTACAAAACCGGATCGCCGTACGTAGGGTGGGCGGGTCCCCCGCCCACGCGGTCAAGCGGCAGTAGAGCACTACTACATTAGGAGACGATGCCATGGCCATGGACCGCCTGTTCCAGCTGATGAAGGAGAAGAACGCTTCCGACATGTTCTTCGCCGTGAACTCGCCGGTGCACATCAAGATCAACGGGAACCTCATCCCGATCAACCAGCATCGTCTCGAACCCGACAACATCATCTCGCTGTTGTCCGAGATCGCCTCGCCGGAACAGATGCAGGAGCTCGAGCGCGAGAACGAACTCAACATGGGCGTGTCGGTCGCCAACCTGGGACGCTTCCGTCTGTCGGCCTTCCGCCAGCGCGGCTCGATCTCGGCCGTGCTGCGCTTCGTGCCGGCGAATATCCCGCCGATCGGCGAACTGGGCCTGCCGCCCGTGCTATCCGAGCTGATCATGGAAAAGCGCGGCCTGCTGCTCGTCGTGGGCGCCACCGGTTCCGGCAAGTCGACCACCATCGCCTCGATGCTGGACCACCGCAACGAACAGCGCACCGGCCACATCCTGACGCTGGAAGACCCGATCGAGTACCTGTTCAAGAACAAGAAGTCGATCGTCAACCAGCGCGAAATCGGCAGCGACGCCACCAGCTTCGCCACGGCGCTACGCAACTCGATGCGCCAGGCGCCCGACTGCATCCTGATCGGCGAGATCCGCGACAAGGAAACCATGGCGGCGGCGCTGGCCTATGCCCAGTCCGGCCACCTGGTGCTGGCCACCCTGCACGCCAACAACAGCTACAACGCGCTGAACCGCATCATCAGCTTCTACCCGATCGAGAACCGCGCCGCCCTGCTGCAGGATCTGGCCTCGAGCGTGAAGGCGATCGTCTCGCAGCGCCTCATCAAGTCGGCCGCCGGCGGCCAGCGCCAGGCCGCGGTCGAGGTGATGCTGAACACACGCTACATCGCCGACCTGATCGAAAAGGGCGAGATTGGCCAGATCAAGGAAGCGATGGACAAGAGCCTGTCGCCAGGCTCGCAATCGTTTGAAGGCGCCCTGCTCAAACTGGTCAAGGATGGGCTGGTGACGCAGGAAGAAGCGCTGGCCAATGCCGACTCGGCCACCAACCTGCTCTGGCTGCTCAACAATGGACCGGAGAGCCAGGTGCAGCCCGAGGAAGAGAAGAAACCGGGCAAGGAACCGCCGGGTGCGTCCTTTACCGAGTTCACGCTCAACAACTGAGCCATTTCTTCCGTCCGCTGCGGAAAAACGCCCCTGTGTAGAATCCTCGCAGGGGGCGTGCTGTGCTATCCTTGCCGCCTTTCCAAAATACCATCTCCCTGCGCATTCGCGCGGGCGCAAGGATTGACGCACCATGACCACGACCCTCTACGGCATCCCCAACTGCGACACCGTCAAGAAAGCCCGCACCTGGCTGGCGGACAACGGCCACAATTTCACGTTCCATGACTTCAAGAAACAAGGCTTGACGCGCGAACTGGTGGCCGGCTGGCTCGAACAACTGGATTGGGAAACCCTGGTCAATCGCAAGGGCACGACCTGGCGCAACTTGCCGGACGAGCGCAAGGCGCAAGTGGTCGACAAGGCCAGCGCGCTCGAGCTGATGCTGGAGAACCCGTCCGTCATCAAACGCCCGGTATTGCAAGGCGTGGGCCCGGTCTCGGTCGGCTTCTCGCTTGATGCCTACGCGGCCAAGTTCAAGGACGCTGCATGAAACCCTCGCGCACCCTCCTGCTGACGGAAGAGCTGATCGCCCTCGATTCGGTCACGCCGCAGGACAAAGGCTGCCAGGAGCGCCTGAAGGAACTGCTGGCGCCGCTGGGCTTTCACTGCGAGACCATCGAATCGAACGGCGTCACCAACCTGTGGGCGCGCAAGGGGACGACCGCACCCGTGTTCGTGTTCGCCGGCCACACCGACGTGGTGCCATCCGGTCCCGAACACCAGTGGGTATCAAGCCCTTTCGTGCCGACCCGCCGCGACGGCAAGCTGTACGGCCGCGGCGCCTCGGACATGAAGACCTCGATCGCGGCCATGGTGGTCGCCTGCGAGGAGTTCATCGCCGCCCACCCTGACCACAAAGGCTCGATCGCGTTTCTCATCACCAGCGACGAGGAAGGCCCGGCCGTCGACGGCACCGTGGTCGTCTGTGAGCGCCTGGAAGAACGCGGCGAGACCCTCGACTTCTGCCTGGTGGGCGAACCGACCTCGAACCACGTGCTGGGCGACACCATCAAGAACGGCCGCCGCGGCTCGCTCTCGGGCCACCTGGTGATCAAGGGCATCCAGGGCCACATCGCCTACCCGCACCTGGCGCGCAACCCGATCCACCAGGCCGCGCCGGCGCTGGCGGAACTGGCTCAAGAGGTCTGGGACGAAGGCAACGAGTACTACGCGCCGACCAGCTGGCAGATCTCGAACATCCAGGCCGGCACCGGCGCCACCAACGTGATCCCGGGCCACGTGACGATCGACTTCAACTTCCGCTTTTCCACCGCCAGCACCGCCGACGGCCTGGAGGCGCGCGTGCACGCGATCCTCGACCGTCACGGGCTCGACTACGAACTGCAGTGGACCTTATCCGGGCAGCCCTTCCTGACGCCGAAAGGCCTGCTGTCGGACACGCTGTGCGACGCCATCTTCGAGGAGCTGGGCGTGCAGACCGAACTGTCGACCACCGGCGGGACCTCGGACGGCCGCTTCATCGCCCGCATCTGCCCGCAGGTGATAGAATTCGGGCCTCCGAACGCCAGCATCCACAAGATCGACGAACACATCGAGCTGCGCTACATCGATCCCCTCAAGAACATCTACCGCCGCACGCTGGAACAGCTGCTGGCCCAGTAACGAGCAATAAAAACCGGGAGAAGGCCATGACCAACACCACTTTCAGCACGCCGCGCGACCTGCTGCGCTATGCGATCACCCGCTTCAACTCTGCCCGCCTGTTCTTCGGCCACGGCAGCGCCGAGGCTTTCGACGAAGCGGCCTACCTGATCCTGCACACCCTCAAGCTGCCGCTGGACCGGCTCGATCCCTTCCTGGACGCGCGCCTGCTGCCGGACGAAGTGATCCAGGTGATGGAAGTGATCGAGCGCCGCGTGGTCGAGCGCGTGCCGGCCGCCTACATCACCAAGGAAGCCTGGCTGGGCGACTACCACTTCTACGTGGACGAACGCGTGCTGGTGCCGCGCTCCTTCATCGCCGAACTGATCCCGCAAACCTTCAGCCCCTGGGTGCAGGATCCGGAAAGCGTGGAGAACGTGCTGGAACTGTGCACCGGCAGCGGCTGCCTGGCGATCATGATGGCCGAGGCCTTCCCGAACGCCGTGGTCGACGCGGTGGACATCTCGAAGGACGCGCTGGCCGTGGCCGAGCACAACATCCGCGAATACAAGCTGGAAGGCCGCGTCAACCCGATCGAATCGGACCTGTACGAGCACGTGCCCTTCAAGCGCTACGACCTGATCGTCACCAACCCGCCCTACGTGAACAGCGTCTCGATGGGCAAGCTGCCGCCGGAATACCTGCGCGAGCCGCAGATCGCCCTGGCGGGCGGCGAGGACGGCATGGACCTGGTGCGCAAGATCGTCGAAGGAGCGGCCGAGCGCCTGACGCCGGAAGGCATCCTCGTGGTCGAGATCGGCAACGAGCGCGACTATGCCGAAGCGGCCTTCGGGCACCTGGGCCTGACCTGGCTGAGCACCAGCGCGGGTGACGATGCCGTGTTCCTGCTGACCGCCGAACAACTTCAATCGCAGTAATCCCTTGCGTGGGCGGCGTCGCCGCCCACGCAACATAGACAGAAATACGCAATGATCCGCTTCCAGAACGTCAGCCTGATGCGCGGCACCAAGCCGCTGCTCGAGGACGCCGACCTTACCCTCAACCCGGGCGACAAGATCGGCCTGATCGGCGCCAACGGCGCCGGCAAATCGAGCCTGTTCGCCATGCTGCGCGGCGAGCTGCACCCGGACCAGGGCGCCATCGACTTCCCCGCCAAGTGGCGCATGGCCTACGTGGCCCAGGAGACCCCGGCCCTCGACCGCCCGGCGCTGGAATACGCGATCGACGGCGACGTCAACCTGCGCCGCCTGCAGGCCGAACTCATTGAACTGGAAGCGCATCCGGACGTGGGCGACCACGGCATGCGCCTCGGTGAGCTGCACAGCGCGCTGGCCGATGCCGACGCCTACACGGTGCAGTCGCGCGGCGAGCAGCTGCTGCTTGGCCTGGGCTTCTCGCTGGAGCAGATGGCGCAGCCGGTGGCCAGCTTCTCGGGCGGCTGGCGCATGCGCCTGAACCTGGCGCAGGCCCTGATGTGCCCTTCCGACCTGCTGCTGCTGGACGAACCGACCAACCACCTGGACCTGGACGCGATCATCTGGCTGGAGGATTGGCTGAAGCGCTATCCGGGCACCCTGATCATCATTTCGCACGACCGCGATTTCCTCGACGAGATCGTCAACGTGGTCGTGCACATCGACGAGCGCAAGCTGAAGCGCTATTCGGGCAACTACAGCGCCTTCGAGCGCCAGCGCGCCGCCCACCTGGTGCTGGCCGCCGCCGCTTTCGAGAAACAGCAGCGCACCCGCGCCCACCTGCAATCCTTCGTGGACCGCTTCAAGGCCAAGGCCACCAAGGCGCGCCAGGCCCAGAGCCGCATGAAGGCGCTGGCCAAGATGGAAGAGCTGGCCCCGCTGCGCGCCGCCGCCGAATTCTCCTTCGAATTCCGCGAGCCGCTCTCCGCGCCGAATCCGCTGCTGGTGCTGGACAACGTCGATGCCGGCTACCCCTTGCTGGATGAGCATGGCGACAAGGTCGGCGGCAAGGCGATCGTCAAGCGCGTCAACTTCTCGCTGCAGATCGGCCAGCGCATCGGCCTCCTTGGCGTGAACGGCGCCGGTAAGTCCACGCTCATCAAGACCGTCGCCGGCGAGCTGATGCCGCTGGAGGGCAAGGCCACCCTGGGCAAGGGCCTGTCGATCGGCTATTTTGCCCAGCACCAGGTCGAGATGCTGCGCCACGACGAATCGCCGCTGTGGCACTTGCTGAAGATCGCGCCGAACGTGCGCGAGCAGGAACTGCGCAACTTCCTCGGCAGCTTCAACTTCCCGGGCGATATGGTGACCAGCCCGATCGCGCCCTTCTCCGGCGGCGAAAAGGCGCGCCTGGCCCTGGCCCTGATCGTGTGGCAGCGCCCGAACCTGCTGCTGCTGGACGAACCGACCAACCACCTCGACCTCGAGACCCGCGAGGCGCTGACCATGGCGCTGGCACAGTTCGAGGGCACCGTGGTGCTGGTCTCGCACGACCGCCACCTGCTGCGCGCCACGACCGACGAGTTCATCATCGTCGCCGACGGCAAGCTGCAGCCTTTTGATGGCGACCTGGACGACTACAAGGAATGGCTGTTCCAGACCAAGCTCGGCAAGGGCACCGACACCCTGCCGGCGCCCGCCCCTGCGAAGGACGGCAAGATGGATGCGCCAATGGCGGCCCCGGTCGACCGCAAGGAGCAAAAGAAGCTGGAAGCGGAAGCGCGCCAGCGCATGGCCGCGCTCAGGAAGCCTATCGAGAACCGCGTCAAGCGCCTCGAAGAGCAGATGGCCAAGCTGAACGCGAAGAAGGCCGAGATCGACGCCCAGCTGCTCGAGCCGAGCATCTACGAGGCCGAGAACAAGGAAAAGCTCAAGCTTCTCGTGGCCGACCAGGCCTTCGCCGCGCGCGACCTGGAACAGCTCGAATCCGAATGGCTGGAGCTGCAGGAGCAGCTCGAAGGCCTGGCGGCGTAAGCCTCACGCCACACCTCTCCGTTTGACCCATCCGCATCGCCCTGAACCGGGGCGATGCGCGACCCGTTGCGCCCCTTTTCTTCCCGCCCATCCGCGAGCCCGGCGCCCTGTCACGTGCCTGCCTCGTCAAAAAAGTCGATATTTAAATAGGAATCATTCTTATTCTCATTTATAATGTTTCCATTCTGCATATCTTTACGTTTTTTTTCGACTTTTTACACGGATACCGTATGCCTGCGCCCCGCTTTGCCCTGCCGCTGTTCCGCCGCTCCCTCATCAGCACCGCCGTCGCCCTGCTGCCCCTCGCCGCCAACGCCGACCCGGCGCCGCACGACATGGCGACCGTCGTCGTCACCGCATCCGGCTTCGAACAGAGCATCCGCGAAGCGCCGGCCTCGATCACCGTGCTCACCCGCGAGCAGCTCGAGAAGGAACGCTTCGGCAACCTGGCGCAGGCGCTGGAGAGCGTGGAAGGCATCGACGTCGGCGCGGCCGGCGACAAGACCGGCGGCCTGAACATCAGCATCCGCGGCATGCCGAGCGACTACACCCTGGTCCTAATCGACGGCCGCCGCCAGAACGCTGCCGGCAGCGTCACTCCGAACGGCTTCGGCGGCACCTCGACCAGCTTCATGCCGCCGGTCGGCGCGATCGAGCGCATCGAGATCATCCGCGGTCCGATGTCGACCCTGTACGGTTCGGACGCGATGGGCGGCGTGATCAACATCATCACGCGCAAGGTCGGCAAGCGCTGGCATGGCAACGTGGCGGCCGACTACACGGTGCAGGAGGAATCGAGCTTCGGCGACGTCAAGAGCGCCAAGTTCTACCTGAGCGGCCCGCTCGCGGCCGACGTGCTGGGCCTGTCGCTGCGCGGCAGCACCCAGCGCCGCGCCGCCGCCGATATCCGCTACCAGAACCAGAATGGCATCGTTGCGCCGACCATGGGCGCCAATCCGGTCGAGTCAAACATCGACAACCTCGGCGCGCGCCTGGCCTGGGCGCCCAGCCGCATGCACGAATTCACGCTGGACGCGGACAGCACCCGCCAGAGCTACGACAACACGCGCGGCCAGCTCGGGACCCTGGGCATCCAGGGCGGCTACGGTCCGAAGCAGAAGTACAACCGCGACCAGGGCAGCCTGTCCTACCGCGCACGCCTGGGCTTCGGCACCTGGGACAGCAGCTACATGGTCAACCGCACCGAAACCATCGGCCGCACCATCCCGCCGGGCACCCCTGGCGCCGTGGCCGGCAGCGCGCGCACCCTGGAAGTGGAGAGCCGCGTGTTCGACACCAAGCTGGTGGCGCCCTGGGGCAATCACCTGACCACCATCGGCGCCCAGCACTGGGACGCCGAGATGGTCGACGGCGTCGCGCCGCAGGCCTTTGCCTTCACCCAGAAAGCCCTGTTCCTGGAAGACGAATGGCGCATCGCCCAGCCGCTGCTGCTGACGCTCGGCGCGCGCTACGACGACCACAGCATCTTCGGCGGCCAGGTCAGCCCGCGCGCCTACCTGGTGTGGAACGCGTCGCCGCGCTGGACCGTCAAGGGCGGCGCCAGCCGCGGCTACAAGACCCCGCGCGTCGAGCAGCTGGCGCCCGGCATCAACGGCTTCGGCGGCCAGGGCACGATTCCCCTGGTGGGCAGCCCCGGCCTGAAGCCCGAGACCAGCGTGACGACCGAGCTGGGCGTCTATTTCGACAACGGCGCCGGCTGGACCGCCAATGCCGCCCTGTTCAACAACGAGTTCAAGGACAAGATCACCACCGGCACCGGCCTGCTCAACTGCTCCTACCGGCCGGCGCCCAACCGCCCGGGCTGCGTCAGCTTCGGCAACTGGCCGAACGTCGACGCCTTCGGCCAGTCCACCAACGTGGACGAAGCGGTGACCCGCGGCCTGGAGCTCGCGACCCGCTTCCCGCTCGCCCCCGGCTGGGCCCTGAGCGCCAACTACACCTGGACCGACAGCGAGCAGAAAAGCGGCCCGAATGCCGGCAAGCCGCTCGGCGACACGCCGGAACATGCGCTCAACGCGCGCCTCGCCTGGGACATCTCGGCGCAATGGAATGCCTGGCTGCGCCTCGAGGCCCGCAGCGAGCGCTTCCGCGATCCGGGCAGCTCGGCAGCCACCCGCGCGGCCAAGGCGGCGCTGGGCGACTACAAGGGGTATGGGATGCTGCACCTGGGCGGCAGCTACCAGCTGAACAAGCGTGTCACGGTGAATGCGGCGATCTACAACCTGGCCAACAAGGACTTCATCGATTACCGTCCTTACCAGGCGCCGGGGTCGGCGGCGCCGACCTGGAGCAGCGTCTACGTCAACAACATGGACGGGCGCCGCCTGTGGCTGTCCGTGAGCGCGGACTTCTGACGGGCTCCTGCTCTAGGCGACCTGGCGCGGTTCGGCCGGCGCCACCGACATGAGGCGCGCGATGTCGATCAGGATCATGCGCCGCCCCTTGGCCAGGCCGAGGCCGATCAGGTAGTCGGCGTCGCGCTGGGCGCCCGGCAGCGCGACCACCTGCTCCGGGCGCAGGCGCACCACGCCGGTGACGCGCTCCACCACCACGCCCACCACGCCTGCGGCCACCCGCACGATCACCACGTCGGTATCCGGCTCGGGCAGCGCAAAGACGGGGGCGAAGGCGGCCCGCAGGTCCATCACCGGCATGATCACCCCGCGCGAGAGCGCCACGCCGCCGATGATCTCGCCGTCGCTGCAGAAACGCTCGAGCGACCGGTATGCCTTGAGTTCCTGCACCGCGGAATAGTCGAGCCCGTAATCGAGCCCGCCCACGGTGAACCCAAGGAATTGCTGGGGTGCGGCGAGGATATGGTTCGACATGGTGGTTCCTTTCATCGGCACCACCAATGCTAAAGGCGAGCTCCCCTTAAAATGTTGACTGCAGTCAACTATCGCACTGTGCCGGGGCACACTGCACTGCTGTTGTCCAGGCTATTGCCGGATTCGCCGACAGAGCGCAATGCGCGTCTGGCCCGGTGCAGGGTCTGGACATTGCGAAAACTCACGTAGGCCAGCCCGGCGATGAACAGCGCCGCGAAAGCGAGCGCCAGGCGGATGCCGCCGAACAGGAAACCGCCTGCGAAAAAAAACAGGCCGTACCAATAGATGTCGTAGACCGTGGCCAGCACCAGCCCGGCGGCCGAATGCGTGAGGCTGACCTTTTGCGAGGCGAGGTCGCGCCAGCCCAGCACCGAGTTCCAGTCTCCCGCCCGCCCGAATGCGATGGCGTAGGTGGCGCCTGCCTGCGGGATGGCGCCATGCCCCAGGCTGACGCCATATTGGGTGCGGCCTTCGCTGCGAAAGCTGAAGTCGCCGGCAGCGACATTGAATACCTCTTCAACATGGATGCGTTCTATCTGCATGGTTCTCCGTTCGCGGTCAGGTTCGGGGATCAAGGTAGCGCTTCCCCAGCGCCGCCCTGGCGGCGCGCTGTTCGATGTGCTTGAAATAGGCCCTGCCCCTGCCCTCCGATACAAAGTAAAAATACTCACCGTGGGCATTGCGCGCATAGCGGGTCACACTGATGGCGCGGATGCGGTACTCGTCCTGGTAGGCCACGTTTTCGACCACGATCTCGGCGCTGCGCCCGTCGAAGCACAGCTCCGGCGGCGCTTCCGTGATACGTATCTGCCGGAACTCCTCGTTCGCCATGCCGACGATGTCGCGCGCGCCGCGTATGTACCGGTAGTTGCTGTACGCGACGACCGCAAGGAACACGATCCCGAGGACCAGCGCAATGGGTTCCATGGCGTCTCTCGTTCAGGCCTGCAGCCAGGCCACCAATGGCGCATCGTTCGGATTGACCAGCACCTTGTCCAGGTGCGCGCGCGGCAGCAGCGACACCGCCTGGCTCTCCCAGCCCATGTCGGACGGGCAGCCGCCGACGCGCCGCCCCAGGTAGTAGCGGGTGCGGCTGCGGCTGCGCGTCAGGTCCATCAGGTGTCCGGTCAACAGCACGTGCAGGCCGCTTTCCTCGTACGCTTCGCGGATCGCCGCGGCGCGCAGCAGCATGCCCGGGTCCAGCGTCCCTTTCGGGAAGGTGGCCGGGTAGCCGCCGAAGCCGTTCGACGGGTGCACCACCCAGACCCGCCCGTCGTCCTCGAGGATGACGACGCCGGCCGCCACGCGCTTGCCCGGCGCGGGTTCGAAGGGCGACTCGCCGAAGGCGTCCTCCTGCCCCGCAAGCGCGATCCAGCCGGCATCGATGCGCGGGGCCTCGCGCCACACGGCAAATGCGAGGCCGTTCAATGCCGGCGGCACCGGGCCGCCCGGGATCACGGTGGCGGGGAGCAGCGGGTCGAGCCAGTTGTCCAGCGGCGTCGGCGCGGTGGGCGCGGCGATGGCGACCGGCTTGCCCCATTCATCAGGTTTCGGATGGATCGGCGTTTGCATGTCTCCATTCTAATACCGCAACAGCGGCGCAGCGAAGCATTGATTCGCCACCCCTTCTGTGACAACATCGGTCGACCCCATCCGCCTCCGACCGCGACCGACAACAATGAACAAGACGCCCGGCTCCGCTCCCATCACCCTTGCGCTCGACAACGTCCTGCTCGACACCCGCCCGCGCCAGCTCGGCGGCTGGCGCCGCGCTGGCGCCGAGTTCCTGTACTTCGGCTTCAAGAACGCGCGCGCCTGCCTGTTCGTGGGCCTGTTCTTTGCCGCCATGATGCTCACGCCGCGCACCGGCATCCTCGGCATCCCGCGCTACGACCTGCTGCTGCTGGTGGCGCTGGCGATCCAGCTGTGGATGGTGAGATCAGGCCTGGAGACGATGGACGAGCTGAAGGCGATCTGCCTGTTCCACGCGATCGGCTTCGCGCTCGAGGCATTCAAGGTGTCCGGCGCCATCCAGTCCTGGGCCTACCCCGACTTCGCCTACACCAAAGTGCTGGAGGTGCCGCTGTTCTCGGGCTTCATGTACGCGGCCATCGGCAGCTACATCGTGCAGGCCTGGCGCCTGTTCGACCTGCGCATCCGCCACCATCCGCCCCACTGGATGGCCTGGGCCATTGCGATCCTGATCTACCTGAACTTCTTCACCCACCACTATATCGGCGACTACCGCTGGTACCTGGCCGCCTGCGCGCTCGGCCTGTACTCGCGCACCATGGTGGTGTTCCGGCCGCTCGACCGCGACCGCAGGATGCCGCTGCTGCTGGCCTTCGTGCTGATCGGCTTCTTCATCTGGCTGGCCGAGAACATCGGCACCTTCTGGGGCGTGTGGCGCTACCCGAACCAGCTGGGCGCCTGGTCGGTGGTCCACGTGAGCAAGTGGAGCTCGTGGTCGCTGCTGGTGATCATGACCTTCACCATCGTGGCCAACCTCAAGCATATCAAGGAAAAGATCCACGTCGCGCGGGCATAGCTGCGCGCGGCGCGGGTATCATGGGTGGGTAGCGCCCGTGTCCGCTTTTCCAAAGGAGCCGCCATGAAACCGCCGACCAGCCTGGTCATGCTTGCCCTGCTCGCGGTACTGCCCGCCGTCCTGGCGACGCCCGGAGCCGTCCAGGCGGCCGGCTTCCAGAGCCAGCGCGCCATCGCCGCCGGTGAAGTCGACCTTCCGGCCATGCTGGCCGGGATGGAACGGCAGCGCGCGAAGGCCATCGTGCAGCGCGATATCGCCACCCTGCGCCACCTGATGGACCGCGAGTACTACCACGTCGACAGCCGCGGGCGGGTGCGCAGCAAGACCGAGCTGCTCACCGCGCTCGAACGCAACGAATTTCGCTTCCGGCTCTACAATATCGACAGCACCGAGGTGCACCCGCTGGAAGGCGGCAACGCGGCCCTGGTCACCGGCACCTACCGCGCGCTGATGGCGGGCGACACCGCCAAACCGCCGCGCTTTCGCTACGCGCATCTGTGGATACGCCAGCCGGACGGCTGGAAGAACAGCTTCCACCAAAGTACTGCCATCCGTCCCGCGCAGGACGATTGAAGATCAGGCGACGGCGGCTTCCGCCGTGCTCCAGCTGACGCTGCCGCTGCCGCCGGCGAACAGCAGTTCGGCGCCGCTGGCCTCGCGCAGGCGCGCCTTGATCTCGCGTGGCGCCAGGTTGTAGTGATTGCCGCGCTCCGCATCCGCGCTGTCCGGTTCCACGTCGAGCGCACGCACCGTGAGCTCGCCGGCCACCTGCGCGATGGCGACGCTGACCGTGCCGCTGTGCTGCGCGCGCTGGGCTTGCAACCTTTCCAGCAGCGCCATCCCGGACTGCTGCTCGGTCTCGACGTCCTTGATCTCCTGCGACAGCGTGGCCATCTGCTTGAGCGCCGGCGCGGCGGTGGCGGCGAGCTTCCTGAAGGCCGGCTGCTGTTCCGGCGTGAGCACCAGTTCGCCCTTGCGCACGCGCCCCGCCAGCCTGACGTAGCTGGCCACCTCGGGTTGGGCCGCCAGCGCGCCCATGGCGGCGCGGCGCCGGCCGGCCAGCTCGCCGAACTGGCCCACGCGCTCGCGGATCATGCCGAGCGCCGCATCGATGCGGGTGCAGTCCGGGCGTAGCACGAAGACCCGCATCTCGCTGTGTCCGCGCGGCGCGGCGCGCTCGATGGCGATGCGCCTGGCGGCGATGGCGCAGCCTTCGGCCTGGCTAATTTCCACCTCGTCGGCCACGATCTCGCAATTGAGCGCCTCGACGATCGAGACCCTGCTGCCGGAGATGATGCAGTTCTCGGCGCGCTGCAGACTGACGTCCCCGTTGGCGCTCTGGATGGTAGCGTTCGATGCGACGCCGGCCACGACGATCGGGCCATCGCTGTTGCGCGCGCTGCCGCCCATCAGGTTGCGGTTCAGGCGCACCACGCCGCCGCGCGAGGCGATGCGGCCGAAGACGTCGGCATGCACCGTGATGCTCTCGCCTTCGACCACGCGGTTTTCCTGCACCTCGCCGAATTCCTCGTAGTCCCCCTCGAGCTGCAGGTTGCCGGTGGTCCTGGCACTGACCCCGTCGTGGCTGACGATCTTGTCGCCCACCGAGATCCGGTTGCCTTCCACGTTCAGGAAGCCGTCCTGCAGGGCGAGCACGAACTCGCCTTCGGCGATGCGGTCGACCGTGGTGCCGGGGCCGCTCCAGTCGCTCAGTTCGAGATCCAGCGGCAGTTCGGGCGCAAGGGCGATGCCGGACAGGTCGAAGCCCGGCTCACCCTGCACGCGCGGGAGCTTGCGCAGCAGGCGCGTGCCGCGCTGGACCTGGGGGAAGCGGTTCTGGAAGCTCATCAGGTCGAGCTTGCCGTTGGCGAGCTGGCGCGGGGCGTCGCTGCGGTGCAGTTCGTTCGAGACCTCGACCACGCGCGCATCCTCGCCCGGCCGCGGAGGCAGGCGGCGCGCCACCACGATGCGGCCGGCCGCGCTGGTGGCGATGGCGTCCCTGACTCCCGCGACGTCGATGCCGAAGCGGATGCCCTTCGTCCACATGTCGGCGATGAACTCGTCGATGTCGAGCCGGGCCGGCTGCTCGACGCCCTCGGGGTCCGGCAGGAACACGGGTTCGAAGTAGTATTCGGCCTGGCCGTCGGCGATCCTGACGGCGCGGTAGAGCTCGCGGCGCGCCGGATCGAAGGGCAGGATGTCGTCCGCCAGTCGCACCACGGTCTCGCCGCGGGCATTGCGCGGCAGCTCGGGACCGTGACCGAACAAGGCCTTGATCAGGACCGGATAGTCGAGCCTAGAGAAATACTGGTTCCCGAGCAGGATGCCGTCGACCGCCGCCAGCAGGGCCGGGCCCAGGGCGGCCACGTCGCAATAGATGCCATCGGCCTGGCGGGCGATGCAGGCTTCTGCGGCTGCTGGGTTGGACACGGCGCATTCTCCCGATCTGCTAAGGTCTCTTCAAGATAGCACGTTGCAATACGAAAATAAACATATAGCAACTAGATTTCCATGAAGAAACCCCACCGATGGGGGAAGCGCGCCGTAAACGAGAACGGCGCCCGCAGGCGCCGTCAGGATTGCAGGCCGGCTCAGCGGCGCCGCGCGTTCGGATACAGGTCGCGGTTGGCTTCGTTGATCTGGCGCTTCAGTTCGCTGCGCTCGTCCGGCGTCATGCGGCCGCGGCGGCCACCTTCTTCACGCATGGAGTCGCGCATCGCCTGTTCCTGGCGCATGCGGGCCTCGTCGCGCATTTCCTGGGCGCGCGGGTCGTAGCGCGGATCCTGGGCGCGCATCTCGTAACGGTCGCGCATGGCCTGCTGCTGCATCTCTTCGCGGCGCTGGCCACGGTCCTGGCCTTCTGCCATGGCGCCGGCGGCGGTGCAAGCCAGGGCGACAGCGATCACACCGTGCCTGACGAAACGCGCCAGCCGACCCTCGTTTGCTGCCTGGATTTTCGTATGCACGTTGTTCATGGTGTTCCTCTTCCGCGATGCCATATAAACAGATAAGCTGTGATTTCCACTTGCAGCCAGTGTATGTGCATAGCGTCCGAGGTGTAAGACCGAATGGGTAAAGTTTGTAACACAATGTAATGGCTGAGCCATCCGAACAAGATGTTCAAGCGATAACACGTTACCATAGCGACATGCTTCTGACAATTCTGGATTCCATATGAACGCATCGACGAACAATACGGGCAGCAACCCGACCAACAACAGCGCCACCGGCAACCAGGGCGGCCACTCCGCCAAGATCATGGTGGTGGACGACGACGTGCGCCTGCGCGACCTGCTGCGCCGCTACCTCACCGAGCAGGGCTTCCAGGTGGTGACCGCGGAGAGTGCGCCGGCCATGAACAAGCTGTGGCTGCGCGAGCGCTACGATCTCCTGGTGCTGGACCTGATGCTGCCGGGCGAAGACGGCCTGTCGATCTGCCGCCGCCTGCGCGGCGCCGGCGACCAGACCCCGATCATCATGCTGACCGCCAAGGGCGAGGACGTCGACCGCATCGTCGGCCTCGAGATGGGCGCCGACGACTACCTGCCCAAGCCCTTCAACCCGCGCGAGCTGGTGGCCCGCATCGGCGCGGTCCTGCGCCGCAAGGGCCCGGACGAAATCCCGGGCGCGCCGAGCGAAACCCCGCAGACCTTCGAGTTCGGCGATTTCGTGCTCGACCTGGGCACGCGCACGCTGAAGAAAAATGGCGAGACCGTCCCCCTGACCACCGGCGAATTCTCGGTGCTCAAGGTGTTCGCGCGCCATGCGCGCCAGCCGCTCTCGCGCGAGAAGCTGATGGAACTGGCCAGAGGCCGCGAATACGAAGTCTTCGACCGCTCCCTGGACGTGCAGATCTCGCGCCTGCGCAAGCTGATCGAGCCGGATCCTTCCAGCCCGCTCTACATCCAGACCGTCTGGGGCCTGGGCTACGTGTTCATCCCTGAAGGACAGCCGCGCTAGTGTTCGCCCCACTCTCGGCGGCGCGCCGCGCCGCCCGCTTTGCCTGGTACCGGAGCGGCCTGTTCTGGCGGACCTTCCTCCTGATGTCGGCGCTCACCGCCGCCTCGATGGGCTCGTGGATCGGCATGATCAGTGTGTTCCAGCGCGGCCCGCAGATCCAGCAGACCGCCGAGCTGGTGGTGTCGGCGGTGACCATCACCAGGGCTGCCCTGATCCACTCGGCGCCTGCGCAGCGGCTCGAGCTGCTGCTCGAACTGGTGTCGAACGAAGGCATCCGCGTCCTGACGCTCAACGAAGACGACATCGTCGAGCCGCCGCCCAACAATCCCCTGATGCCCGAGATCGCCGCCATCGTGCGCGAACGGCTGGGCAAGCAGACGCGCTTTTCCGCCGGCGTGAACGGGGTGCCGGGCTTCTACATCAGTTTCAACATCGACGGCGACGAATACTGGCTGATGCTCGAGCGCGAGCGCCTGGCCGGGCTGACCCGCGTGCAGTGGCTCGGCTGGGCCACGCTGGTGGGCCTGCTGTCGCTGATCGGCGCCGCCTTCATTTCCTCGCTGGTGAACCGGCCGCTGGCGCGCCTGACGGCGGCCGCGCGCGCCATCGCCAAGGGCGAAAAGCCGGCGCCGCTGCCCGAGAAAGGCTCGCAGGAGATCATCGAGGCCAACCGCAGCTTCAACCAGATGGTGGACGACCTGGCGCAGGTGGAGAAGGACCGCGCCGTGATCCTGGCCGGCATCTCGCACGACCTGCGCACGCCGCTGGCGCGTATGCAGCTCGAGGTCGAGATGGCCAACCTGCCGCAGGAGGCGCGCGAAGGCATGCAGTCGGACATCGACCAGATGGACGCGATCATCGGCCAGTTCCTCGACTACGCCAAGCCGACCGATGCCGCCACCTTCATCGCGGTGAACCTGTCCGAGATGCTGGCCGAGGTCGGCCGCGAGGCGGGCCGCATCCGCGACCTGCGCGTGCAGGTCGACCTGATGCCGGGCGTGCACGTGATGGGCAACGCGACCGACCTGCGGCGCGTGGTCAACAACATCATCGAGAACGCACGCAAGTACGGCAAGACCCCGGGCCAGGATTACACCGAGATCGCGATCGTCCTGCGGGTCAAGGCCACCGGCCACGGACGGCGCGCCGTGATCGAGATCTGCGACCACGGGGTGGGCGTGCCGGAAGACCAAATCAACCAGCTGCTCAAGCCCTTCACGCGCCTGGACAGCGCACGCGGCCAGGCCAACGGCGCCGGCCTGGGCCTGGCCATCGTGGAACGCGTCCTGAGCCGCCACAATGCCGAGCTCACGGTGAGCAACCGCGAAGGCGGCGGGCTGCTGCTGCAGCTGGCCTTGCCACTGGCCGGGTAAGCGGCGCGTGGGTCAGCTGCTGGCCGCCCTCCTCCGTGGCCTCGGCCGCAACCTGCTGGTGTTCGCGGCCATCGTGCTGGTCCTCGCCTCAGGCCACTGGCTGCGGGGCGAATGGGCGAACCTCCAGCACATCGTCGCCGAGCTGCCGGCGCTGCGCCAGGCGCAGGCCGACTTCGACGCGCGCCGCGCCGCGCTGGCGCGCGATACCGAAGAAGAACTGCGGCAGCTGGCCGGCGCCGGCATCGCCCGGCTCGACGGCCGCATCGCCGCCATCGACGCCGAGATCGCGCGGCTGCGCCGCGAGCGGGAAGCGGCGCCGGTGCTGGGCGCCGCCCTCGCCGGCCGCGAGGCCCTGGCGCAGCAGCTCGCCCGTTCGGCCATGCGCGACATGGAAATCGAACTGCGGCGCCAGGAAAAGACCCACCTGCAGGCCCTGCGCGCACGCGCCGATGCGCTCGCCAACCGGCAGGCCGCGCTGGCCACCCTGGAGCGGCTGCGGCGCGAGCACGTGGCGGTCTACACGGCGCTGCAGGACACAATGAAAAAGCGCGCCCAGGCGGAACAGGCCGCGGGAACCTGGGGCAAACTGTTCTTCACCGACGACTACCGGCAGCTGCGGGCACTGGACGCACAGCTAACACAGCTGCGCGCCAGGAACAGCGCCGCACACCGCGCCTTCGTGGCGCAGCGGGCGCTGGTGAACACGCTGCCGGCGGTCGGCGCACCGGCCGCGTTCCGGCTCAATGAAGAAGCCCTGGCGGCAGCGTCCGCCCCGCTGCGCGAACGGCTGCGGCAGGTCGAGGCGCTGGCGGGAACCAGCGGCGCCTGGCGCGCCTACGGACTGGTGCAGCCGCTGTTGCTGCCGGCATTGCTGGTGCTGGCCGCGTGGTGGCTGGTGCCGGCCGCCATCCGCGCCCTGTTCTATTTCGTGCTGGCGCCGCTGGCGGCGAAGAGGCCGGCGATCGTCTTCGAGGACGCGCCGGCATCCTCCGGCACGCCCACCCGCACTTCCTCGCGCATCTCCGCCGTCTCGCAGCAACTGGTCCTGGCGCCGGGCGAGGAACTGCTGATCCGCCCCGACTACTGCCAGAGCCAACCCGCCGGCGTGCTCGTTGCGACCCGGCTGCTGTTCGACTGGCGGCGGCCGCTGAGCAGCCTGGCCGCGCGCCTGTGGATGCTCAAGCGCCTGCGCGCCAGCGCGGCGGCCGAGGTGGTCGTGTCGGCCACCAGCGACCCGCTCGACGAAGTCGCGCTCCTGGTACTCGGGCCCGGGGAATCCTTCGTGCTGCAGCCGCGCGGCCTGGCTGGCATGGTCTACCGGACCGGCCGGCGGCCCATCATCCGCAGCCACTGGCGCGTGGGAACCCTGCACGCCTGGCTCACCCTGCAACTGCGCTACCTGGCCTTCGAGGGCCCGGCGACCCTGGTGCTGAAAGGCTGCCGCGGCGTGCGCCTGGAATGCGCCGGGGCCGGCCGCACGATCAGCCAGGATGCGACCCTGGGCTTCAGCGCGCATGCGCGCTACGGCACCGTGCGCGCCGAACCCTTCCTGCCCTACCTGACGGGCCGGCAGCCCCTGTTCCACGACAGTTTCGCCGGCCAGGATGCCTGCTTCCTGTACGAGGAAGTGCCGCGCTCGGCCCAGGCGGGCGGGCGCCGCAGCAATCCCTTCGAGGTGCTGCTTGACGCCGGCTTGAAGGCCTTCGGTATTTAAGCCTCAGGCTTCCTTGCGGAACACCGGCGGCAGCACCGGCGTGGCCAGCGCCGCCCGGCCGCCGAAGGTGGCCGCCATGTCGTAGCGCAGGCCGGCCGCTTCCCAGCGCCGCAGGAACTCCTCGATCACGTCCGGATGGCTGCCCAGGTGCAGGCGCACGTAGGGCACCGGAGCGGTCTGGTTGAACAGCGAAGCCGATACCAGGGTGCCGGTGGCGAAGAACAGGTCGTCGCGGAAGCGGTCGATGCCGCCGTCCGTCGTCTGGTAGACCTTCGGGATCTCGATCAGCATGTAGGAGGTCGACGGTCCGATGCACAAGGCGGCATCCATCCATCCCATGCGCTCTTTCAGGCGCGCGCGCACCAGTTCTTTCTGGCGGGTGTAGAACAGGCCGGTCTCGATGGTCCAGTCGGCCGCTTCCGGCGTGGCCAGCCAGGCGCACATCAGTTCCGCGTTGTGGGTATTGGTGTGGTAGCGGTTGATCCAGGATTCGCGGCTCAGCTGGCGCAGCATCTTCGGCGAGGTGGTGATGGCCGCCACGCCCATGGTATTGCAGGAGAACTGCTTGCCGAAGGGACGGGTCGCGACCCAGCGCTCGAACATGCCCGAGCGCACCAGCGCATTGTCGCCGCCGTCGTGGTCGAACGCGTCGAGCAGCGCTTTCAGGTGGTTGACGACCGGCGCACGCGGATCGTGGACGCAGTAATAGGCGTCGTCGAGCAGCAGGAAGCCGCCCTGGTCGGCGCACAGGTCCAGCAGATAACGGGTCACGTCGACCGGCCACTGCATGCCGGTCGGGTTGTGCTGGGGATTGCTCACCGCCATGGCGATGTGACGGCTGCCGTCGGCCAGCGTCTCGCGCACGATCGCATCCCATGCCTGCAGGTCCGGCAGCCAGCCGTTCTTCGGTCCCAGCGGCAGGAACACGATCTCGAAGCCGACGTCCTTGAAGATGCCGCGGTAGTCCCAGGCGGGGGTCGGCACCAGCGCCACCGGCGTCTTGCCCGGATGGGTTTGCGTCGCATGGCGCATGGCGACCTTCGCCATGTCGTACATCGCCATCCGGGTCGTCATCGCCAGGCAGCCGACGTCGATGTCGAGGCCAGCCTCGGGCCGGCGCGCCTCCAGGTGGTGCTCGCTGACGATCAGGCGGCGCATGAAGTTGCGGTGGCGCTGGATGCCGTAGCCGGATTCGGCATAACCCATGTCGCCGCGTGCGAACTGGAAGGCGTTGATGAACTCCAGGAATTTCGGGCTGACGCCGTTCCAGTGTTCGCCCTTGACGGCATACAGGGCCGGTCCGTGCGGGGCTCCGGCCTGCATGTACTCGTGGTACAGCACCTGCTCCGGCGAGCACTGGCGCATCTCTTCCGAGTCGTTCTGAAGGTGTTCGGCGGCGGCCTGGATGTGGCTGCGCAGGTGCGGCGTCCAGGTCGGGACCGTGGGACGTTCGAGGGCTTGGTTCAACTGGGTCATCGGGAGGTCTCTCACTATTAACTTGGCGGAAAGCTTGTAGTTTTGCCATGTGGCAACACTGCAAACTCCGCGCAGTCTAATGAGTTGGTATGGACCCGGTCGCACGATTGGATGGGGCGATCGCGCCCCATGCAGGCCGCATGAAACGCGCTCTAACTGGCTTCTTTCAGGCTCGCCAAAGCCTGCGCAATACCGGGATAGCGGAACACGAAACCCTCCTGCTGCAGCCGGCGCGGCGCGACGCGTTGTCCTTCCAGCAGCAGGTCGGACTGCTCGCCCAGCACCATGCGCAGCGGCCAGCCCGGCGTCGGCATGAAGCTGGGGCGGCGCCAGATGCGCGCCGCCGCCTCGCTGAATTGCGCCTGCGTGACGCATTCTGGGGCCGTGAAGTTGCTGGCCCCGACCGCACCTGGACGTGGGTGCGCGAGCGCATGGCGCCAGCGGTGCGCCATGCCGCCCACGACATCGTCCACATGGATCCACGACAGCCACTGCTGCCCGCTTCCCAGCCTGCCGCCCAGGCCGAGCAGGATCGGCAGCAGCATCATGGGCAGCGCCCCGCCCACGCCCACGACCAGGCCGAAGCGCATGCACTCCACCTGCACGCCGTACTGCGCGGCCCTGCCGGCCGCCTCTTCCCATTCGCGGCACAGGTCCGACATGAAGACCGGCTGCGGCGGCGACGATTCGTCGAGCTCGGATTCGTCGCCGATGCGCTGGATGCCGTAGTAGCCGATGGCGGATGCGTTCAGCAGCAGGAAAGGCTTGTGGTCGGCCCGCGCGATCCAGTCCACCACCTGCCGCGTCAGGCCGATGCGGCTGCGGCGCAGCGCTTCCTTGCGCGCCGCGGACCAGCGCGGACCCAGGATGCGGGCGCCGGCCAGGTTGAGCACGACCTCGATGCGGGTCTGCGGCGGCAGCGCCTCCATCGATCCGACGCACTCTACCCTGCCGTCAAACAGGCGCGCCGCCGCTTCCGGCTGCCGGCTCAGGGCGACTACCCTGTGGCCGTCCTGCAGCAAGGCCCGCACCAGGTGCTGGCCGACGAAGCCGGTGGCGCCGGTGACGAGGACGCTGCGTTGATGCGCGTCGAAAGATATGGCGGGCGTAGCACCGCCGCCCTGCCCGCGCGCCGCCGCGATCACCTCGCGCAGTCCCGATAGCTTGCTCACGGTGGATGTCATGGCTGCTCCTTGCTTGTGGGTCCGAGGAAGCGGGCGACCTTGCCGCCCATCTTGAGAAAGCGCTGCAACGTCTGCGGCGGCAGGTGCCGGTAATCCTCGAAGCTGGCGCTGAGCATCTCGAGGAACTCGAGCACGACCTGCATGCGCGCCAGCGTGGCGGCATCCAGGCCCGCGTCTTCTTCGCCTTCGATGGCGCATTCGCGCAGCACGGTCAGGGTCGGGTCGATCTCGCGGCGCTTGCGCTCTTCCAGGATGACCCGGAAGATTTCCCACACGTCCTGCAAGGCCTGGAAGTGGTCGCGCCGGTCGCCCAGCACGTGCGACACGCGCACCAGCTTCCAGCTCTGCAATTCCTTGAGGCTGTTGCTGACGTTGGAGCGGGCCACGCCCAGGGTCTCGACGATGTCGTCGGCGGTCAGCGGGCGCTCTGACAGGTAGAGCAGCGCGTGGATCTGGGCGACGGTGCGGTTGACGCCCCAGCGGGTGCCCATCTCTCCCCAGTGCAGGACGAATTTCTGTGCGGTCGGGCTCAGGCTCATGGCCTTCCTTTATTTCTGTCGTTACAGAAATTAAAGAACATAATGAAGAAAAGAGCAAGCATTGATTCGATACCGCCGTCATTCCATGCGTGGCGCTTGGCCGGCCCGGTGCACCGCGCGTCACAAAACAAGCGTACTCTGCCGGTTCGCCCTGCCCGGCTTGCCTGGGACCGGCCAGGCGATTCGTCTGTCCAGGCGACGGAGGCACTATGAAACGTCTGTTCCTGGGCGCGGCCGCCCTGCTTACCTGCGCGGCTGCCCACTCGCAATCCGCCACCTGGACCTTCACCTACACCGGCTTCTATGACAACGAGGCCCAGGTCTACCGACCGGACCTCACCCTGAAGGGAGAATTCACCGGCGCCGACCTGGATGCCGACGGGGTCATCGAACGCACCGAACTGTCCGGCTTCCAGTTGTTTCATGGCTCCTTCCCCCTGGACCTGCTCAACTGCGCGACCGTCTATCCGGATTCGTACGGCTGCACGGTCGAGCGCTTCTTCTTTTCCGAGGCGGCCGGCCTCGATTTCTCGGGCAACCACACCCGGTCGAACATGCACACCGGCAATACGGAATACCTGCGGGTCGCCACCGGCATCAGCTGGGTGACGGGGCATTACTCGGGCCGCGCCGGTTCGGAGCCGGGCTCCTCGGTCTTTTTCTGGACGCCGCAGACCAGCTTGAGCATCGTGTCCTCGGTGCCGGAACCGGGCCAGGCGACGCTGCTGGCACTTGGCCTGGGCGCGCTGGCATTCGGCGGCCTGCGCCGCGCGCGGCGGCTTCGCTATACTGTCGGCTTTCGACTTTCGCGAGCCCGCCATGACCGCTACCACCCTCTCCTACCGTGACGTCGAACTGGCCGCCGAGCGCCTCCTTGGGGCCGCGCACCGCACGCCGGTCCTGACCTCGAGCACGGCCGACAAGCTCTCCGGCGGCACCCTGTTCTTCAAGTGCGAGAACTACCAGCGCATGGGCGCGTTCAAGTTCCGCGGCGCCTACAACGCGATCGCGAAGTTCGACGATGCCCAGCGCGCCGCCGGCGTGCTGACCTTTTCGTCGGGCAACCACGCGCAGGCGATTGCCCTGTCGGCGAAGCTGGCCGGCATCAAATCGACCATCATCATGCCGCAGGACGCGCCGGCGCTGAAAGTCAAGGCCACCAAGGAATACGGCGGCGAAGTCATCACCTACGACCGCTACACCGAGAATCGCGAAGAGATCGGCCGGCGCCTGTCGGAAGAGCGCGGCATGACCCTGATTCCGCCCTACGACCATCCGGACGTGATCGCCGGCCAGGGCACGGCGGCCAAGGAATTGTTCGAGGAAGTCGGCGAGCTCGACATCCTGCTGGTGTGCCTGGGCGGCGGCGGCCTGCTGGCCGGCTGCGCGCTGACGGCGCGCGCGCTGTCGCCGAATTGCAAGGTGATCGGCGTCGAGCCGGAAGCCGGCAACGATGGCCAGCAATCGCTGCGCAAGGGAGAAATCGTGCACATCGCGGTGCCCAAGACCATCGCCGACGGCGCCATGGTGACCCATATCGGCGAGCACAACTTCGAGGTGATCCGCCGTAGCGTGGACGACATCGTCACCGTCAGCGACGCCCAGCTGGTGCAGACCATGGCCTTCTTCGCCGAGCGCATGAAGATGATCGTCGAGCCGACCGGCTGCCTGGCGGCGGCAGCGGCCCTGCACGGCGTGGTCGACGTCAGGGGCAAGCGCGTGGGCATCCTGATCAGCGGCGGCAACGTCGACCTGTCGCGCTTCGCCGAACTGATGCAGACCCTCGAATCCTGACGGATTCGCCTGATGGAATTCATCGGGTCGCCTGAACTGCCCGCACCCGCCGGGCATTATTCGCAGGCCGTCGTCACGCGCGGCGGCCTGGCGTTTCCTGGTGGTAGTGCAATTGGTCGCGGAACGCCCTAACGGCTGAGAGATTCTTGTGCGCAGGCCGCGCACACGTGAGGCAGCGAACAGAGCATTGTAAGATCGACATCGACAATGGAGGCTCGAACAAAGGAGCCGACCATGAAGCGTCATCTCTGCCTCAGTATCCTTGTCGCGGCACTGGCCGCGCCCGGCGCCCACGCTGGCGCGAACATCGTCAAGTGCGTGGACGGCGCCGGCCGCGTCACCCTGACCGACCAGCCCTGCGAGCACGGCGCCACCATGGTGCGCCTGGCGAATATGCCGGCCGACGAAGGCGTCACGCGCGCCGAACCCTATCCCTTGATCACCGAGCGCGGCGTGCTGCCGCCGACGCCGGTCGCGCAGCGCCGCCAGGCGACGCAGCGCGTGAAGGCCAAGCCGATGCTGCGCGACGTGGTCACGCTCAAGGCGGCGCGGGCGCAGTTCCTGTTGATGGATGCGGCGGGAACGCCGAAGCATACGCTGGCGACGCTGGACTGAATTCCGGCCTGCCCGGCCGGCCAGCTCAATGCAGGTCGTGCAAGCGCGTCACGCTCGCCAGGTGCGAGGGCGACGGCGACTCCAGCATGCGCAGCACCTCCAGCACTTCCGGGTGGGTGATGAAATCCGCGGCCGACCGGGCCTGCAGCAGGCGCTCCGGCGGCTGCGAGCGCGCCACCGCCCAGCCCTGCACGTAGTCCACGCCGATCTCCGCCAGCGTCTGCACGGTGGCCGCGTCTTCCGCCCATTCCGCGATCGTCTTCATGCCCAGGTTGCCCGCCAGACTGACGATCGCTTCGACGATCGCCACGTTGGCCGGGTGGGCGTTGATGTTGACGATGAAGTTGCCGTCGATTTTCAGCACGTCGGCCGGCAGTTCCTTCAGGTAGGAAAAGGAGGTATAGCCGGCGCCGAAATCGTCCAGCGCCACCTTCACCCCGAAGCTGCGCACCTGGTCGATGAAGCGGCGCGTATTGTCGAGGTCATGCAGGGCGACGCTCTCCGTGATCTCGAGGCACAGGCGGCTGGCGACGTGCACGTAGCGTCCCAGGATGTCGAAGGTGTCCTGCACGAAGCGCTCGTCGTTGAGCGAGGCGCCCGACAGATTCATGCAGACGAAACGGGTATTGCCCAGCTCCTCGGCATGCTCGGCGATCCAGGCCAGGGTGGTGTTCAGCACCCAGCGGTCGATCACGCTGGCGCGGCCGCTCTTCTCGGCCGCCGAGATCACGGCGCCGGCCGGCACCACGCGGCCGTCCTGCTCGCGCATGCGCAGCAAGACTTCGAAGTTCAGCGATTCGCGCGGGCTGCGCAGCGACATGATCGGCTGCATCTCGAGCAGCAGGCCTTCGGTGGCCTGCGGGCCGGACAGGCGCGCCACCATGTCCAGTTCGGCCGCGCGCTGGCGGAAGGCTTCGGCGCCGCGCTCGTACACCACCAGGCCCTCGCCCTGCCCCGTCTTGGCTTCGCGGCAGGCGCGGTCGGCGGTCGACACGGCGTCCTTCATGGCGATGCCCGGCGTCACCTCGATCAGGCCGACCGAGCCGCGCACGTGGAAGGCCTTGTCGCCCACCCGGTAAGGCGTGTTGCCGAGGCGGTCGACGATGCCGCGGCAGATGATCGAGGCCAGCGGGATGGCGGTCTCCGGCATCACGATCACGAATTCGTCGCCGCCCACGCGGCCGATCTGCTGGCCGCCGGCCAGCATGGTGGCCATGCGTTCGCACACCTGCTTGAGCACTTCGTCGCCGGCGGCGTGGCCGAACAGGTCGTTGATGAGCTTGAAGCGGTCGAGGTCGACGTAGGCCAGGGCCATCGGCTTGCCGGCGGCCAGGCCATTCGCCGCCAGCGCGAATTCGCGCTCGATGCCGCGGCGGTTGAAGACCTTGGTCAGCGGATCGTTGTTGGCCATGAAGTGCAGCTGCTCGGTGGCCTTGTGCTTTTCGGTGGTGTCCTGCAGCACGCCCTCGATGCGCGAGCGCGCCAGCGTGGCGCTCACCAGGAAGCGCTGGGTGCCGTCGCGGCTGGTCAGTTCCATCTCGGCCTCGGCCTTGGCGTGCACCCCCTCGTGCAGTGCGGTCCAGGTGCTTTCGGTGAAGAACTGGCGCCATGCGGTGCGGCCCGGCACGAAGCTGGCGATGCCCAGCATCTTCTGCAGCGCCGGGTTGACGCTCAGGAAGTGGCCATACATGTCGAGCGTGAACAGGCCCACCGGCATGGCCTGGTAGGCGTGTTCCAGTTCCTGCTGGGCCGCTTCGCGCTGCTCGGTCTCGACCCGCATCTGCTCGGCCACGGCCAGCGCGGCCAGCAGGCTCGACGCCAGTGCGGCGGTGACGCTGTTGATGATGCCCAGCAATTCGCGCATGCCGAGCGCGGCCGAGGCGACTTCGGCGATGGTAGCCAGGAAGCTGACGGCGAAGGAGGCGGCGAACCAGGAGGCGACCCGGTTGCGCGATTCCGCGATGATCTTGAACAGGCCCACCGTCATCACCGAGAAGCAGCATACGGTGATGCCCCACAGCAGCGGCAGGTACATGCCGTAAGGCAGGAACATGGCGGCGGCCAGCATCGGCATGCACAGCCACTGCATGATGCGGAACGGCAGCACGTAGCGCAGCGCGGCGATGTTCTCGCGCAACAGCGACTGGTACAGGGTGAGCGTGGCGATGCCGTACAGGGTGATGGTCACCGACCGGCTGCGCAGCAACCAGTCCGAGGGAATGGTCTGGCCGAGCCACTGGATGTCCCAGCCGGCCGACAGCGCGGCCACCCGCAGGTTCAGCACCAGCCAGCCGGCGAACAGCACGTACAGCGGCTGGCGGTTGATCAGGGCGGTGATCAGGATGAACAGGGCCAGCACGATCATGCCGCCGTCGAGCAGGCCCGATTTGCGGTGGTACTGCTCGACCGAGAGCTGGTGCTGTTCGGCCGGCCACTGCAGGACCGACAGGCGCGCCGGGCCGGAGAAATCGGCGCGGCACAGCAGTTCCGGCGGCAGCGGGTTCAGCGTCAGGGCGAAGCCGGCCTTCGAGGCTTCGATGGCCCCTTGCCCGGCGCTGCGGGTGGCGCTGCCGAGCGGCGCCAGGCTGGCGGCGTCCCAGCAGGCCACGTCGAGCGCGTGACGCGAAGGAAACTCGACCACCTGGGCGCCGGCGCGCGGCATCGGCTCGAAGGCGAACCAGACCGGGGCTTCGGACAAATGGGTGTCATGGCCGGTCACCAGGCTGGAGGCGCGCGCGCGCGCCAGCGCGGCGCCCGGCGACAGGCTGGCTTCCTGCTGGACCGTCACATGCATCGACAGCGGCACGTCGCCGGAGGTGCGGTACTGGTCGTGCCAGAAGATCAGGGCGACGAGGGAAACGAGGCCGATCCCGAACGGGATCAGGTAATACGAGAACAACTTCAACACCCGCTCCACCACCGCATGCGCGGCGGCCAGGAGCGAAGAACGACGTTGGGGTGTTGGGATGGACATAAGCTGGACCGGTGCGAATCAATGCTGCGCCGGAGCCGGCGCAGCGTCAAGTCGCAAGGATACAGCTTTAGGTAGATGCCGTCATGCAATATATGCTTAGCAAATAGCGAATTGGCGTGTCTGCAACGTCAAATCCGTCAATTTTGTCACCTTGGTGGTGGCCAGCGCCGGCGGCGCGGCGGGGCCGACGTCGATGTCCGGATGCTGCGTATCGAAGAAGAATGTGGCCAGCGGATGGCGCGCATCGCGGTAGCGCTGTTCGAAGCTGGCGATCTCGAAGGCCATGACGCGGTGCGGGATATTGCCGACGTGGCGCAGCGGCACGGCGCCCTGCTCCGGGAACACATCGGAAAACAACAGTTGCTCGTACTGGCGGTCCACCGGCGGACGGCCGGTAGCGACCGAATAGTCGATGGCGTTGTCTTCGCAATACATGAAGCAGGCCTTGATCAGTGCCATCTTGACCACACGGCCGATGCGGCCCTCATCGATGCCGAGGCGGGTCGCTTCGACCAGGCGGCGGCCCTGCAGCCAGGACGGCAGCTCGACCGATTCCTCGACGCCGAGCGGGCGGTACAGGTTGGTGCGGATGCGGGTACTGCCGATCGGCGAGCCGTCCAGCCGGGATTCGGCCAGCAGCACGATGGTGTCGTCCTCGTAGTCGGCGGCTTCGGGCTGGGCCAGCGAGCGTGCGAAGTCCGGCACGTGGCGGGCATAGGCCGCATGGCGGATCTTCACGGCCTTGAGCAGGTCGGCCTCGGTTTCGACCCGGCGAATGGTGAATGGCAGGCGCTCGATGGGGCGACCGGCGGCGCGAGCGGCACGGGCCACATCGGCGGGGTTGGAAACGACTGGGTCGAACAGCGACATGACAACTACTCCGGATTGAAATTATGAAACGAAACTTGCTTGATTCAAATTATCAATCCGCTCAGCAATATTCTAATTGCTGAGCTGAAGCACTTTTTGCCCTCTGTTTGTCCTACACGATTGCAAGATTACTCCGACAGTTTTGCAAGATTTCTCCTACACGAAAGCACGAGCGTACTTAACAATGTCGTCACACTTACCAATAGTTATTTGACAATCAGCGCCGCCCGGTCAGCGCCGCAGCGTGTTTACATCATGCGCGCCGTGCCGGACACCCGGATCGATCCACCCGCGTCAAGGCCGATGTCGGCGGACAGGCGCGAGCGCATGCCCATGTCTTCGCCCTGCACCACCTCGATGCGTCCGCCGTGCGGCCAGCCGAGGTCGCGCAGGTAGCCGGCGAAAGCCGCGGTGCCGGCCCCGGTCGCCGGGTCCTCGAGCACGCCGCCGGAGGCGAAGGGATTACGCGTATGGAACAGCTGCGGCGTTTCCGCCCAGGCGAAGACCACCGTCACCAGGCCGTGTTCGTTCATCAGGCGGCGGCCGGCGTCGAGCTCGTAGGCCATGCGGGCCAGCGCGGCGCGGCTGTTCAGCGCCAGCACCAGGTGGTCGGCGCCGCCGTGGGCCAGGGCCGGCGGGATGCGTTCGTCGAGGTCGGCGCGGGTGTAGCCGAACAGGGCCAGCGCGGCGTCGACCAGCGCGGCGGGCGCCGGGCTGCTCCTGGTCGGCGGCGACTGCAGGCTGGCCGCCACCCGGCTACCCTCCACCCGTCCCTCGACCGAGATGGTGGCCGCGTTCAGCGCCAGCTCGTAGCGGCCGTCGCCGAAGCGGCGCGCCAGCGCGGCGCCCAGCGCAATGGTGGCATGGCCGCAGAACGGCACTTCGGACTCGGGCGAGAAATAACGCACCCGCCAGGCCCCGGTCGAGCCGGCACGCTGCGGCGCGGCGAAGGCGGTTTCGGAAAAGCCGATGGCGTGCGCCAGCGAGCCCATCTCGGACGGGGACGGCAGCGCCTCGCCGATCCAGACGCCGGCCGGGTTGCCGCCCTGGTCGCCGTCGGAGAAGGCGGCAATGCGGAGGATGTCTTTGTCGTTCATGGCAGTCTCTTTCTTGTGCTTGGGCGACCGCCATGATAATCCCTCAAGGACAGCCCTGCTGCATGGCCGCGGCCATCTCCTCGGGCGAGACGTCGCGGATATGTGTAGCCATCGACCAGCGGTGCCCGAACGGGTCTTCGACCACGCCGTAGCGGTCGCCCCAGAACATGTCGGCTGGGGCCATGCGCGCGATCGCGCCCGCCTCCACCGCGCGCTCGAAGGCGTGGTCGACGTCCGGCACCGACAGGTGGATGGTGACCGGCGTGCCGCCCAGCGCCGTGGGGCCGGTGGCGTCCCAGTCGGGGAATTCGTCCATCAGCATGAGCATCGAATCGCCGATGCGCACGCTGGCGTGGGCCAGCTTGCCGCCGGGCCCGGGCAGGCGCATGACTTCCTCGGCGCCGAAGGCGCGCGTGTAGAAGGCGATGGCGTCGGCGGCGCCGGCGCAGACCAGGTGGGGCGTGATGGTGTGCATGCCGTCTTCGACGGGCTTGACGGTGTTCTCTAGCGTGCTCATGGCGGTCTCCTCGGTTGGGAACAAGCGTACAGACACTAGCGCCGGGCGAAGGTTCTGGCCATCCCTAAAAAGCTTGACCTGGGACCGTGCCGGCCCTAGTATTTAGACAGTCATCTAATTAGAAAGCGATCGAACATGGCAGGACCGCTGAACGAGGTGTTCAAGGCGATCGCCGATCCGACGCGGCGCGAGATCCTGCGCCTGCTGCGTCACGAAGAGATGAGCGCGGGCGAGGTGGCGGCACGCTTCGACATGAGCAAGCCGACCATGTCGCATCATTTCGCAGTGCTCAAGGCGGCCGGCCTGATCACCAGCCGGCGCGAGGGGCAGACCATCTGGTATGCGCTCGACACCACGGTGCTCGAGGACGTGCTGGCCTGGTCGATGGACATGGCGCGCGGCGCCAGGGGAGAAAAATGATGAAGAAGCGTTTTATCCTGGTGTGCCTGGCGGCGCTGCTGATCGTGCTGGGCATGGCCGCAACGATCTATCCGGAACTGCCGGCGCGGGTGCCGGTGCACTGGAATGCCGGCGGCGAGATCGACGGCTGGGACGAGCGCCACATGCTGCTCATCCACTCCGCCTTCCTGCTGGGACTGGCCGCGCTCTGGCTGGTCCTGCCGAAGATATCGCCGCAACGCTTTGCAATCGACGGTTTCGAGAGCACCTGGTGGTTCAGCGGCATGCTCATGGTTTGCCTGATCGCCTACCTCCAGTGCGTCCACCTGTGGGCCGCATACCGGCCCGGCTTTCCGATGGACCGCGCGGTACTGGGCGGGCTGGGGTTGCTGTTCGTCCTGCTCGGCAACGTAATGGGCAAGGTGCGCCGCAACTTCTGGCTCGGCATCCGCACGCCATGGACGCTGGCGAACGAACGCGTGTGGTACGCCACGCACCGGCTGGCGGCCAAGAGCATGGTGGCAGGCGGCCTGCTGCCCCTGCTGGCGGCCTTCGGCGTGCTGCCGGGGGCGGTGGCGGTGGTGGCGATGGTGGCGTCGGCGCTGGTGCCGGTGGCGTTTTCGCTGATCTACTACAAGCGGCTGGAGCGCGCCGGAACGCTCGAGGCCTGATCCTTCAGCGCTCCAGCACCTGTTCCAGGCGCCGCGCCAGGAAGTCCACCAGGGCGGCCACGCGCGGCGCCAGCGATCCCTGTTTATAGAACACCGCCCACACCGGCTGGGTCCACGGCAGGCTCGCCTCTTCCAGCACCGGCACCAGCCTGCCGGCCGCCACATCGGCGCGCGTCAGGAAATCCGACAGCGAAGCCACGCCCGCCCCGGCCAGCGCCAGGTGGCGCACCGTCTCGCCGCTCGATGCCGCCACGCTTGGCGCCACCGTCCACCCTTCCCCGCCGGCGTGACGCAGCGGCCAGGTGTTGAGCAGGGCAGGCGCCGTGAAGCCGAGCGTGCGGTGCTCCTTCAGCGCGTCGACGCTGGCCGGCGTGCCATGCTTGTCGAGATACGCCGGCGCCGCCAGCACGCGCAGGCGCGAGCTGCCCAGGCGGCGCGCGTTCAGGGTCGAATCGGGCAGCGCGCCGATGCGGATCGCCAGGTCGGCCCGTTCCTCGATCAGGTCGACGTAGGTCTCGCCGCTGACCAGCTCCAGCTGCACCAGCGGATACTGGTCCAGGAATGCCGGCAGCAGCGGCGCCAGCAAGTGGTCGAGCGCCGGCGTGGCCGCGTTCACCCGCACCAGGCCCGAAGGCTGCGAGCGCCGCGCGGCGGCCTCCAGCTCGGTATTGGCCAGGTCGGCCAGCAGGCTGCGCGCCCGCCCCAGCAGCCAGCCGCCCTCTTCCGTCAACTGCAGGCGCCGCGTGGTGCGGTGCATCAGCGTCATGCCCAGGTGGTCCTCGAGCCGCGAGATGGTGCGCGACACCCCGGAGGGCGTCTGCCCGAGCCGCTCGGCGGCCTTCGAGAACGATCCCGTATCTATGACTGCAGCGAATGCAATCAAGGCTTCCACATCGATCATTCGTGACTCCACGTCAAAAGTGAATTGTACGCCAAGGCATTTTTCTGCGCAGTCCGAAGCGGCACACTGCGAGGCCTGGATCAATCCCCCGGCATACAAAGGAGAACCCCATGCCACTCGCCCTCTGGGCGCTCACGCTGAGCGCCTTCGCCATCGGCACGACCGAGTTCGTGATCGTCGGCCTCATTCCCACCATCGCCGCCAGCCTGAATGTGTCGGTGCCGTCCGCCGGCCTCTTGGTAAGCCTGTACGCGCTCGGCGTCGCCGTCGGCGCGCCGGTGCTGACCGCCCTCACCGGCCGGGTGCCGCGCAAGCAGCTGCTGCTCGGCCTCATGCTGCTTTTCACCATCGGCAACCTGGTGGCCTGGATGGCGCCCGGCTACGCCGCCCTGATGGCCGCCCGCGTGCTGACCGGCCTCGCGCACGGCGTGTTCTTCTCGATCGGCTCCACCATCGCGACCAGCCTGGTGCCGAAGGAAAAGGCCGCCAGCGCGATCGCGCTGATGTTCACCGGCCTGACCGTGGCCCTGGTCACCGGCGTGCCGCTCGGGACCTTCATCGGCCAGCACTTCGGCTGGCAGGCGACTTTTCTCGCCGTGTCGCTGCTGGGCCTGATCGCGATTGTCGGCAGCTGGATCCTGGTGCCGGCCGACATCGCCGGCAGCAAGCCATCGAGCCTCCTGACCCAGCTCGCGGTGCTGAAGAAGCCGCGCCTGCTGCTGGTGTATGCCATGACCACGCTCGGCTACGGCGGCTCCTTCATCGCCTTTACCTACCTGGCGCCGATCCTGCAGGAAGTCTCGGGCTTTGCCGCATCGAGCGTGAGCCTGGTGATGCTGGTCTACGGCGTCTCGGTCGCGGCCGGGAACATCTGGGGCGGCAAGCTGGCCGACCGCAAGGGCCCGCTGCCGGCGCTGCAGATCGTGTTCGCGCTGCTCGCGCTGGTGCTGCTGGTGCTCGGCTTCACCGCGCCCAACAAGTGGCTGGTCCTGGGAACCGTGCTGGCCTGGGGCGCGGTCGCCTTTGGCAACGTGCCCGGCCTGCAGGTCTACGTGGTGCAGCGCGCCGAACGCGATGCGCCGCACGCGGTGGACGTGGCCTCCGGCCTGAACATCGCCGCCTTCAACGTCGGCATCGCCTTCGGCGCCTGGGGCGGCGGCCTGATCGTCGCCAAATTCGGACTGATGGCCACGCCCCCGATCGGCGCCCTGATCGTCGTCGGCGCCTTCCTTCTTACCACGCTGGCGCGCTGGCTGGACCGCCGCGACGGCCTGCCAGCCAAGGTGGCTCGGCAGCACGCCGTCGCCACCCACTGATTTTTCAATGAAAGGATTCACCATGCACATGCCACAACTCGGCCTCGGCACCTTCCGCCTGCAGGGCCAGCAGGCCATCGATTCGGTCCGCAACGGACTCGAACTGGGCTACCGCCACATCGACACCGCCCAGATCTACGGCAACGAAGCCGAAGTCGGTAGCGCGCTGGCGGCGTCGAAGCTCGCGCGCGACGAGGTCTTCGTGACCACCAAGATCTGGACGGAGAACCTGGCTGGCGAGGTCCTGGTGCCCAGCCTGAAGGAAAGCCTGCGCAAGCTGCGCCTGGAGCAGGTCGACCTCACCCTGATCCACTGGCCTTCGCCGGGCGCCGCGGTGCCGGTGGCCGAATCGATGGGGGCCCTCCTCAGCGCACGCGAACAGGGTCTCACGGGAGCCATCGGCATCTCGAATTTCCCGATCGCCCTGATGCGGGAAGCAATCGATGCGGTCGGCGCCCACAACATCGCCACCAACCAGGTCGAGCTGCATCCCTACCTGCAGAACCGGACGGTCGCCGCCTTCGCACGCGAGATGGGCATCCACGTCACCGCCTACATGCCGCTCGCCTACGGCAAGGTGATGGATGATCCGGTCATCAAGGGAATCGCCGCGCGCCATGGCGCCACGGCCGCGCAGGTGACGCTGGCCTGGCTGATGGCCAGGGATTATGCCGTCATCCCCTCGTCGACCAAACGCGCCAACCTGGCCAGCAACCTGGCCGCCGGCAGTCTGGTGCTGACGCAGGACGAGCTGCTTGCGATCGATGCGCTGGACCGCGGCGAACGCCTGGTCAGCCCCGAGTTCGCACCTGGGTGGGACTGACTACTCGTCGAGTTCGGGATAGTGGCGGAAGATCCCATTCTGGTTGAACGGGATGCGGCGCGGCGAGGCCAGGTAGGCCGCGATATTGGGCCGCGCCGCCACGCGGTCGCGCAGCGCGCCGAGGGCCGGATACTCGCCCTCCAGCCGCTTCATGGCGTTCGGGAAGGCATAGCGCAGGCCTTCGATCACCTGGAACAGCGACAGGTCGGCATAGCTCGGCTTGTCGCCCACCAGCCAGTCGCGCTGCTCGGGATTGGTGAGCAGGCGCGAGAAATAGCCGAAGAACTTGGGCAGGCGCGTCTCGATGAAGTCGGCGGCGCGCCGCTGCGCTTCCGGCTTCTGGTCTTCATAGTAGAGCGAGGTGGCGATCGGATGATGGGTATCGTGGATCTCGGTGACCAGGTCGGCGATGGTCAGCTGCAGCTGGTGGGTCCACAGCCGGCCCGGATCGGAGCGGGGCGCCAGCGCATGCTGCTCGCCCAGGTACAGGAGGATGTTCGCCACCTGGCCGATGGTCAGCTCGCCGGCACGCAGGAAAGGCGGCGCGAACGAGGGACGTGTTTCGGTCTCGAGCGCCGACAGCAGCAGGTCCATGCCGCCCTCGCGGCGCGCCACGTCCACGTACTCGGCCCCCGCCTCTTCCAGGGCAAGCCGGACGAACTCGCCACGCCCCTGTATACCTGGCCAGTAAAAAAGTTCATACGCCATCTCGCACCTCCGGTCTGGTTCGGTCTGGCGCAATTATCGATGATGAATCGGAAGCGTGTCGCCGCACAAACATGGTAATCTTGTATGCTTGTCAGGCGAAAACAAAAAGTCGCAAAACAGGCGAAAAACAAGCAAGAACAAGCAAGACGAACCACGAGAGAGAGACACGACATGAACGCAACCCGTCCCAGCGGTTTCATTTCCATCCCCCAGCGTTCTCCGTATTACCACAGCACGAGTTAGCATCCTGGCAAATTGCGTGGCAGAATGTGATTTCTGCGATGCAAGCCCATCTACAGTTGCGGCCTCCTGAAACCCACTGCAGCGCGCAGCAGGTTTTCCGAGTACTCATGTAGCGGGCATCGAAGATAAAGCAGTGGCGCCGCCGTGGCGCCCGCAACTTTACGCCGACTGGAGCGCTCACATGATTTTCGCTCACCTGACCAAGCACTGGATTGCACGCCGCAGCCAGTACACGCCTGCCTCCTGGATGCTGAGCATCGTGCGCAGCCTGCGCGTGCTGCGCTACTGGCGCGAGCACCAGGCCCTGTGCCGCCTCGACCTGGTACGCCGCTTCGTCGCGGCCGCCCCCAACGACGACCTGTTCCACCACCTGAGCCACCGCAGCTACCTGGCGCGCGACCTGAGCGCGCGCGAGCGCGTGCAGTGCGTGCTGTCGCACTACCGCTTCGAGGACGCCGCCTTCAGCAATGCCTACCACCAGGCCGTCTACGGCGGCGGCGGGCTCACGCTGTGGCAGCACGACACCGGCGAGCACAGCTTCCTGCTGCGCCTCGAGATGGCGCCGCGCCACGATGCCGAGGGCGACCTTACCATCTCGCTGGTCGCCGACGGCAAGTACCTGCACCGCCTGTCCTATACCTGGATCGACGGCCAGCTGGCCGGCAGCGAGCTGCCCACCGTGCCCTTCGTGACCCGCAACCAGGGCCGCTGGCTCGACTCCGGCGCCGCCTTCGACGCTTTCGAAGAAGCCTTCCCCAACAACTCGCCGAGCTTCTTCTGCTTCGCCGCGATGCAGGGCGTGGCGCAGGCCCTGGGCATCGACCAGGTGGTGGCGATCAAGTGCACCTCGCACATCGCCTACGATCCGGCCGACCTGAAGCACTTCGAGAATGCCTACGACGGTTTCTGGAAGATTCTCGGCGGGGTCGAGATGCCGGGCCGCAGCTACCTGATCCGCCTGCCCTTCTACCTCAAGCCGCTGGCCGACATGCCGTCCAAGCACCGCAAGCGCGCCGCCCAGCGCCGCGAATACTGGCGCGCCATCGGCGACTCCACCCGCACCACCATGCTGCGCCACATGGTGCCGGCCGCCAGCGCCCAGGCGCGCGCGGTCGCGGCGCCGGCCACGGCCGAGGCCTGAGGCCGGGCGGCTCGTCGCGGCCGCCCGCCATCCCGTCTGTCCCATCCGGGGCGTGCCGGCAAGGCCGGAATCCGGCGCGCCGGCCCGGGCATTCCGACTATGATGATGGGACATGCCTTCTCGAGCCCATTCGACATCCGACAGCCGCGCGTCGCCCGCCGTCCCCATGCCCGCCTTGCCGCGCCTCGTCGCCTGCGCCTGCGCACTCATCGCCGCCATTTGCCTGCTGGGGTGGGCGGCCGGCATCGATTCGCTCGTTTCCGTCTTCGCCGGTTTGCCGGCCATGGTCCCGCTGACCGCCACCCTGACCCTGCTCGCCAGCGGCACACTCACTTTGCACGGGCGCGGCGCCGATACCCGCTTCGGCCCGGCACCGGCGCTGCTCGTGACCGTCATGGCGGCTGCGATCCTGCTGGCACATGGCAGCGCGCGGCTGGACTGGCCATTCGCAGCGTCCTTCATTGCCGACCATGCCGGCTGGTGGCGTTTGTCGTCGCCGCTGACCGCGGCGATGTTCTTCGGCATGGGCATCAGCCTCCTGGCCCTGCCCCGTGCGCGCCATGTCCAGCTCGCGCAATGGCTGGCGCTCGGGGTGCTGTCCCTGGCCGCGCTCACGCTGGCAAGCTACATGTTCCGCGACACCTTCCTGTACCAGTCGCTGCCCGGCAGCGGCACCTCGATCCTGACGGCCCTGGTGCTGATCCTGCTGCCGCTGGGCGCCCTGGCCGCACGGCCTTCCGAAGGAATGATGGCGGCGGTCGCCGGCCACACCCCAGAGGCGCAGATGGCGCGCCGGCTGCTGCTGTCGGCCATCGCCATGCCGGTCCTGCTCGGCGCGCTGGTCTGGCTCGCCCTGCACTTCGATACCATCGACACCGAAACCGGCATCGCGCTGCTGGTCTGGGGGATCGTGGCCCTGATCGTGGCGAGCACCTGGCACGCGGCGCTGCGCCTGAACCGCGCCGATGCCGCCCGCCGGCGCGCCGAGCAGGCGCTGGAACGGGCCCTGGCCTCGTTGCGCGAAGCGGACGCGCACAAGGACCGCTTCATGGCGGTGCTGGCGCACGAGCTGCGTAATCCGCTGGCCCCGATCCGGGCGGCGGCCGACTTGCTGCGCCTGCCAGGCGGCGCCGACGCCGCGCAGCAGCATCGCACCGCCGAGATCATCGGGCGCCAGGTGGAAACGATGACCCACCTGGTCGAGGACCTGCTCGACGTGTCGCGCGTGCGGCAAGGCCTGATCGCGGCGGAACGCGCGCCCGTGGACCTGTGCCTGGTCCTGAACGACGCCCTCGACCAGACCCGCCCGCTGTTCAGGCAGCGCCGCCACCGGCTGCATGCGGACCTCCCGCCGCAGGGGCCGGTCGTGCTGGGCGACCACAAGCGCCTGGTACAGATCGTCGCCAACCTGCTGGTCAACGCCGCCAAGTACACGCCCGAAGGCGGCGAGATCCGGCTGGCCCTGCACGTCGGACGCGAGCGCGCCGAGATCAGCGTGCACGACAACGGCGTCGGCATCGAGGCCGGAATGCTCGGCCGGGTGTTCGACTCCTTCAGCCAGGTCACGCGCACGCCGGGCCGCAACGAAGGTGGCCTGGGCATCGGCCTGGCGCTCGTCAAGAGCCTGGTCGAACTGCATGGCGGCACCGTCAGCGCGCACAGTCCGGGACTGGGCCTGGGCAGCACCTTCGTGGTGACCCTTCCCTGCGCACCCGCGGCCGCCCCCACAGACGCCATGGCGTCCTGAGTTCCGGCCCGTCTTGCCACATTCACCACGGCCTCCCGTGTCCGTGCTACACTGCCGCCTCGCTAGGGGTCCTGGCATGCGCGAGAAGCGCGTTGCCGGGTGAGAGATACCCTTCGTACCTGATCTGGATAATGCCAGCGAAGGAAAGCGCAACGCAGTTCCCATCCTTGTTTGCCCTTCCCCCACGTTGGCTCCGGCTTTTTTAATGAAAGCAGCGCGCCATGCTTGATGTGGCGCGCGAAGACGAGCAAACCATGACATCCAAGCTGAAGTACTCCCTGATTGCCTGCGCCATCCTGCAGGCCTTCTCCACCAACGCATCCGCACAAGCGCTTGACGGCGTGGCCTCGGTGGTCGTCACCGGCAGCCGCTGGGTCGCCAGCGACCGCGCCAGCATCGGCGGTTTTTCCGACGCGCCGCTGCTCGATACCCCGGCATCGATCACCGCCATCAACCGCACCCAGATGCTGGACCTGTCGATCCGCAACGTGACCGACGCCGCCCGCTACGATGCTTCGATCGGCGACGCCTACAACGCGGTCGGCTATGCCGAGCAGTTCTCGATCCGCGGCTTCGCCCTCGACAACGCCACCAGCTACCGCAAGGACGGCATCGCGATTTCCGCCGACACCCAGATCCCGCTGGAGAACAAGGAACGCATCGAAGTGCTGCGCGGCCTGGCCGGCCTGCAGGCCGGCGTCGCGGCGCCGGGCGGCATGCTCAACTTCGTCACCAAGCGCCCGACCAATGCGCCGCTGCGATCCATCCTGGTGGAAGCGAGCGAGCGCGGCACCCTGCACGGCTCGATCGACCTGGGCGGCCGCTTCGAGGACCGCCGCTTCGGCTATCGCATCAATGCCGCAGCCGAGGACCTGAAGTCCTACGTGCGCGGCGCCGATGGCGAGCGCCAGTTCGTCTCCGCCGCCTTCGACTGGCAGATCAGCCCGGACGCCCTACTCCAGCTCGACGTCGACCACCAGCACAAGGCGCAGATCACGGCGCCTGGCTACCAGCTGCTGCGCAACGAAGTCCTGCCGACCGGCGTATCGGCCAAGACCCTGCTGAACGACCAGCCCTGGACCAGGCCGGTCGAGACCGACAGCAGCAACCTGGGCCTGCGCTTCGAATACCGCCTGAACCCGGACTGGACCGCCACGGTCAAGGCCAACAAGCACTGGTTCAAGCGCGACGACTACACCGCATTCCCCTACGGCTGCAGCAACGAGGGCGAGGGCTTCTATCCGGGCTACTGCTCGAACGGCGACTACGACGTGTATGACTACCAGAGCGTGGGCGAGCGCCGGACACCGTGGGGCCTGCAGGCCATGCTGCAGGGCCGCTTCGCCACGGGCGCGGTGCGCCACCAGCTGACCGTGGGCGCCGCCCTGTCCGAGCGCCACGACAGCTTCGGCGAATACGTCTACGACTACGCCGGCTACAGCAACATCTGGAACAACCAGGCCGTCGATCCGGCCCCGGGCAATCCGCGTACCGGCCCGGTGATGGAGCGCCGCAGCGACCGCGAAAGCGCGCTGTTCGTGCAGGACGTGGCGGCGCTGTCCGACAAGATCACGCTGCACACCGGCCTGCGCTGGGTAAAGCTCAAGCGTGACGAGCTGGCCGAGATCGAACAGGGCTGGGTGCATGCCGACGATTCCTTCGTGCTGCCGAGCGTCGCCCTGGTCTACAAGCCGGCGCGCGACTGGAGCGTCTACGGCTCGCTGAGCCACGGCCTGCAGCACGGCGGCATCGCCGAAATGGGCACCGCCAACGAAAACAGCGTGCTGCCGCCGAGCCGCTCGAAGCAGGTGGAAGTGGGCGTCAAGGGCGTGGTGGGCAATGCGGTGATGCTGTCGGCCGCCGCCTTCGACATTCGCCAGGGCCTGGAGTACGTCAACGCCGCCAACCTCTTCGTGCGCGCCGGCCAGCAGCGCCACCGCGGCGTCGAACTGGCGGCCCAGGGCAAACTGAATTCCGACCTGAACTACAGCCTGTCCCTGATGGCGCTCGACGCCGAACAGACCGGCACCGGCGACCTCGATGTCGAAGGCAAGCGCGTGACCAACGTGCCGGAGTTCCGCTCGACCGCCTGGGTGGAATACGCGGTGCCGGCGCTGCGCGGCCTGAAAGTGGACGCCACCTGGCAGTACTCGGGAAGCAAGGCCTTCGACCCGGCCAACCGCGCCGTCGTGCCGGGCTACCACGTGGCCGCGCTGGGGGCCTCGTATGCGCTGCGCGTGGGTGGGATGAACACCATCCTGCGCGCCCGCGTGGACAACGTGTTCGACAAGTTCTACTGGCGCGACGTGACGCAGTCGCTGGGCGGTTACCTGCTGCCGGGCGCGCCGCGCACCTTCAGGGTGTCGGCGCAGTTCGACTTCTAAGGAGTTGTAGGGTGGGCGGCTTCGCCGCCCACGCGGTGATCGATGTCGGCTCCGCTTTCGCGCAGAATGATCTTGCTGCCAACTATCACCGCGTGGGCGGGAGACCCGCCCCCCTACGGTCAACGCATACTCAGTCGGCCAGCTCAGCCAGCTTGCCCAGGCAGCGCCGCTGGAAGCCATCCAGGCCGGCGGTCACGAAACTGTCGTCCGGCTCGATCACCTCTGCATCGAGCAGCAGGCGCAGCTTGGCGATGCGGTCGCCCTGGGTCAGCGCCTGGGCCAGGTGCGGCCCGTCCGGGTCGCTTGCCCAGGCGATCGCCTCGACCACCTCGGCCGGGAAGTCCCAGTGGCGGGCGATCACCGCCGACAGCTGGCGGCTGGCCTCGAACAGTTCGATCCCGAAGGTCCCCGAACCGGGCACCTTGCCCTGGCAGACCCGGTCCGCGATCTGGAACGCGACCTGCAGGCCCACGTTCTGCATCAGGCCGGCCAGGTAGGATTCGAACACGCCGGCCGACAGGCCCGGCGCCATCACGCTGGCGGCAAAGGCGCAGCGCTCGGAATGGCGCCACACGTTCGGCGCCACCTGGCGCGCGACGCCCTGCACCTTCACGCGGATCAGCGGGCGCATCGCAATGCGCGCCAGCAGCATGCGCAGGCCGTTCAGGCCGAGCATGGTCACCGCGCCGTCGAGGGTCTCGATCGGTTTGGCCGGCCGGTAGTAGGCGCTGTTCGCCTCGCGGATCACTTCGGCGACCAGCACCAGGTCGCGTCCCACCTCGGCCGACAGCGCGGCAGTGGAGATGTTCTCGTCCGACAGGGCGCCCAGCAGCTGCGTCACGAGTTCCGGCACGCGCGGCACCAGGCCGGAGGCGCTTTCGGGGTCGTCCGTGAGGGCGCGCAGCTCGTCGAGGATCTGCCGTTCGATCTCCGGACTGGCGTTGGTGCCGCTCGAGGCGGCCAGCCAACGGTAGTAGGCAGCGTCCACATCGGCCGCCATATCGGTCTCATTTGCCACCGCGGCCGCATCAGTGGCGGCTGAGGCAGCGGTCTCCTTTTCGGTGCCGCCGAGCAGGCGGCCTATCCAGTTTTTCACAGCGCACCGCCGTAGTTGTCAAAGCTGAGAAAAACATTCTAATACCATACGGCAACAAAAAGGCAAATGTAACCGCTTGTCTCCTAAATCCACCTCAATCAAGAGACAAAGAGTCAGCAGGACGCCCCAGCAGACCCTCCACCTGGCGCAAGCGCTGTTCCAAGCTGCCTTCGAGCAGGACGTAGGAGATGGCACGCGCCTGCAGCGTCTCGACCAGCATCCGGTGCACGGTCTGGCGCACCTCTTCCGATTCGCGCTGCAGCCCGTCCGGCTCCCAGGGGCTGTCGGGCGCCGTCACCAGGGTCCAGGCGTAGTCGTGGCTGCCGGCGAGGCGCGCCAGTTGCGGGTCGACGCGGCCCCAGTACTGGCGGCTGTACAGCGCCGTCATCAGGGGCGTCGTGTCGCAGAACAGGAAACCTGCGGCGCGCCCGGCCGCCTCGTCCTCGCGCGCGCGCTGGGTGCAGGCGATCGGGTACTGGTCTTCTTCGTCCGGCACGCGGCCGTGGGTATCGACGAATTCGCGCAGGTATTCCGGCACCCACACGGTGCCGTAGCGCCGCGCCAGGGCGTCGCACAGGGTCGATTTGCCGGACGATTCGGCGCCGAGCACGGCGATGCGCATCGGCTTCGGCGTCACGCATCCCTCCGCGCGATGTTCGACCAGGCGCGCCAGCCGGTCCAGGCCAGCACCACGAACACCCCATACAGGATGGCGGTCAGGTGCAGGTCCTTGTAGATGTACAGGCCGACGTAGAGCACGTCGACCACGATCCACACCAGCCAGTTCTCCACCTTCTTGCGGCCCAGCAGGAGCTGGCCCACCAGGCTGCCGGCGGTCAGGAAGCCGTCCGCATGCGGCACATCGGTGTCGGTGAGACGGTCGAGGAACTGGGACAGCAGTACGAAGCCGATGGCCCAGGCGGCGATGGACCAGCCCCAGCCCGCAGGCTTCAGGCGCGTGACCACCAGCGGCCGGTCGCCGGCGCCGTGCAGCCACTGGTACCAGCCCCATACCGAGGCGCCGATGAACACGAACTGCAGGCCCATGTCGCCATACAGCCTGGCCTCGAAGAAGACCACGGCGTACGTGCTTGACGACGCGATCGAGAACAGCCAGGCCCAGTGCTTCTGGCGGATGTTCAGCAGCACGGTGGTCACCGCCAGCAGGAAGGAGATGAGTTCCAGCGGCGTGGTGCTGAAACCGAGAAAGGCGAGCGGTTCGTTCATTCGATGCGGGGGACGCAAGGTCAGGTCAGCAGGCGATTATGGCCACTCGCTGACCAATGCGCAAGGCTCACCGTCCGGATCCGGACACGATTGCCCCCAGCCGGGCAAGGCCGGCCTGATCGAGAGCCGCTTCGCGACCCGCTTTACCTGAGCTTGCGGCGGCGCGCGCCGCCCAGGCCGAGCGCCGCCAACGCGAACAGGGCCAGCGAGCCGGGCTCCGGCACCTCGGCAGTGAGCGCCCAGCCGTCGATGCTGCCGGCGTCGCCCGCTTCGCTGTCCACCACCGTCAGGGTCCAGGCGCCGAACACGTTGTGGCCGATGAAGGCGGCCAATGCCTCCTCCGGCCGGAACGACCCGGTGTAAGGGGCATAGGCATAGCCTTCGGCGATGCTGATGGCGGCGCCGTCGTCGAACAGGGTATCGGTATAGTTGGCGCCGCCCGAGCCGCCCTGGCGGTTCGACAGCAGCACGGTCATGCCGTCATGGCTCAGGCTCAGCACCAGGTCGGCATCCCAGCCGTGGGTGATGTTGACCAGTGCGTTGACGTCCAGGACGCGGCCATGGCGCTCCACGTTCAGGGTCGAACTGACCGTGCAGGTATCGCAGATCTCGACCGGCACGTTGGGGCTGGCGACGGTGATGACGCCGGCGTGGGCGCTGGTGCTGCCGATGGCGAATGCGGCGGCAAGGGTCAGGCAAAGGGAGCTGAGTTTCACGATGGTCTCTTCTGGAATGTGTTGTGGTGGAGTGCTCTCCCCTTGGCGCGGGAGAGCCTCTGCTTACGTGTGCTTAGTTGATCTTGACCAGGTCCATGGCGTCGAAGGAGACGGCCGGGGTCAGCCAGCTGGAGGAGCTGGTGGACCCGCTGACGACCCAGATCTTGAGCGTGTTCTGGCCGGCGATCAGCGCGCTGGCCGGAATCGTGTAGTCGTAGGTGATATTGCGCGCGCGGTAGGTGCCGACCGTCATGGTGCGGGTCGATGGCTGGCCCGGCGGGAACAGGTCGCCGGACTGCGAGCCGACGAAAGGCGAGGTCCAGTTGTTCACGTTGATCTGCGGGCGGCCGCCTGCCTGCGCGGCGGTGATGCCGATCCTGAAGCGGTAGGTCGAGGTGGCCGAGATCTGGCTCGCCTTCAGGGCGAAGCTGATCGTGACCGGGCCGTTCGGCGCGGTATTCAAGCCCTTCCACTGGAAGGCCGGCATGTGCAGGCCGGGCGTCGAGATGCCGACACGGTAGGGATCGGCGCTGCTCGCCGTCGTGAACCACGGGCTCATGCGCACGTCGGACGGGTGCATGATGGTGATCTTGTCGCCATTCAGGAATTCCCTGGGCGTGCCGTCCCACTCGCCGATGCGGAACAACGCCTGCGTCAGGCTCGGGTCCCCTTTCGCGATGTGCCATTTGCCGCGCGGGTCGTCATTGTTCACCAGCGGGTCGGCGGCGATCGTCAGCGCCGGCACGATATTGGTGGTGCCTGCGGTGACGTTGACCGTCGACGTGGCGACCGCCAGTTCGTTCTTGTAGACGGTCATGGTGTAGGCGCCGGGGAGCATGCCGTTGGCCTGGGTATTGCCGTCGTGGCTGGCGGCATCTGCCCAGTATTGCGCGGTGGCGTTGGCGAAACCGACGGTGTACGGGAAGGCCGGGTTGCGGCCGTAGATGGCCGGCACGAACACGTTGCCGCGCGCCGTCGGCGGCACGTAACCGAGCAGGTTCATCTTCGAGAACCATGCGGTATCGACGCTGCCTGGCGCCGCGCCGTTGTTGAACACCATGGTATAGGCGTTCAGGCGGTTGAAACGGAAGGCTTCGGTCTGGCCCTCGCCATAGTTGACGATGTAGGTGATCTCGTTGTTGGTGCTGGTGATCTGGTTGAGCAGGCTGCGGTAGAACGGACCGCCGGAGCCGCCTTCGTTATTGTCGCGGACGATCCACACGCCGACGTTCGGACCGGTGCCGCCGATATGGGTCCAGTCCTTCAGGCGCATGTTGGAGTAGTGCTTGGAGCGCGTCTCGCCCGCATTCGCACCGCTGTTGATGCCGAAGATGTCGCCCGACTCGATGGCGCCGGTGGTGCCGCGCAGATCGTCGGGCCAGGATGGCGGGCGGTTCGGATCGGCATTCGTCACCAGGCCGCCGGGCGTGCCGGCCGGCGTGCCGCTGGGCAGCGCGGCGATGCGCAGGCGCGCGATGAAACGCACCAGCGCCTGGCCGGTCGGCTCGGCGGTGAAGTGGGTGCCCATGTAGATCCTGGGGTCGCCCTTCCTCACCAGGTAGTAATGGGTCAGGACCCCGGTCGCGCCGCCGAGCGTCTTGACCGTCACCTTGATGTAGTCGCTGGCCGCGGTGGTCGCGCTCTGGCCGGCAGCCGGCACCGTCACCGGCACGGCATTGCCGTTGGCGTCGACCACTTCGGCCTTGACCTCGACCCCGGTCTGGTCCGTATAGATCCAGTCGTAGCCGCTGTTGACCTGGGTGCCGCGGGCCGCATCCTGGAATTCGACGCCGTTATAGACGATGCTGGACAGGTCGCCGGGAGAGGTGGTGCTGGTGTCGTTCGGGTGGCCGCGTACCTTGAATACCAGGCCGGCGCCGGTGTCGATGGTGTAGCTGACGATCCTGTCGCTGGCATCCTTGGTCGTGGTGACGCCGAATGCGGCCTGGGCTTGCATCGATGCGCCGGCCAGCATCGTGAATAGTGCGCAGCCTTGCAGCAAGGCTTTCAAGCTTGGTGTTCTCATGCTGTCTCCAATGATGTTGTTGTAATTGCATTTTTAGTATTGGATGTAAAGACCTTGCAGGTCAATCGTCTGGTCGAGACAAGCGGAAATACTCACTTCCGTGAGCAGAATAAAAAGGCGCTGTCAACTTTAACTATGGATGAGCGCGGAACTGCTGAGCTCATCCATGGTCGAATGCCTGTCACCACGGACGGGAACGACCATGCGCGCGCCACATTTCAAGAAGTGGTTTGCCAAACTCCCTGCACTGAACCTGCCCCAGCGCCTGCAGACGCTGGCGGCCCTGCATCCCTCTGCCGGGCTCGATCAGGTGATTGCCCTCATCGGCCAGATCGGCGCCACGCAGCGCCGCTGCCCGAGCTGCGCCTGCGAACATTATTACCGGCATGGACAAGCGAACGGCCTGCAACGCTACCGCTGCCGCGCCTGTAGCCGCACCTATAACGACCTGAGCGGCACGCCGCTGGCCCGGCTCCGGCTGCGTACAAAGTGGCTTGATTACTTGGGAACCGTGCTCGACTCGAAGTCGGTGCGCGCAGCCGCCAGCGAGGTCGGCGTGCACCGCAACACCGCCTTCCGCTGGCGTCACCGCTTCCTGGAACGACCCAGGCATGCCCAGCCGACGCGCCTGGGCGGCATTGCCGAGGCTGATGAAATGTTTATATTGGAATCGCAAAAAGGCGCGCGCAAGCTGGACCGACCGGCACGCCGACGTGGCGGCCGCGCCAGCAGGCGCGGCATTTCACGCGAACTCGACTGCATTCTTGTCGCGCGCGACCGCAGTGGCCAGACCGCCGATGCCGTAGTCGGCCGTGGCGCCTTGACGGTTGCGCAGCTGGAGCGCCACCTGCTGCCCCGGCTCGATTGGCAGGTGCTCCTGGTCAGCGACGGCCATGCGGCGTATCGCAGTTTCGCCCGCAAGCATGGCATTGCGCACGAGGCGGTGAACCTGCGTGCGGGTGTACGGGTACGCCGCGGTATTGCCGGGGTCATCCATGTCCAGAATGTGAACGCCTACCACCAGCGCTTCCGGCAATGGTTGAGCCGCTTCCGCGGCGTAGCTTCGCGCTACCTGCCGAACTACCTGGGCTGGCGTCGGGCGCTCGATGGTGGACGGATCACGACGGTGGAGCAATTGCTGCGACTCGTGTTCGGAGTCATCCATAGCTAACGCTGACAGCGCCAAAGAAAACCGCCGCGGGATCGCTCCGGCGGCGGTTCTGGATCAAGCTTTCCCGCTTACTTCTTCGGATACTTGATCGTCATTTCCTTCAGCAGGTTGTCGGCGTGGTCGACTTCCTTCATCACCCACAGCATGTAGCGGATGTCGACGTGGATCGCACGCGTGATCGCGGTATCGAAGTACCAGTCCTTGGTGATCGATTCATAAGTCGAATCGAAGTTCAGGCCCACCAGTTCGCCGCGCTTGTTCATCACGGCCGAACCCGAGTTGCCGCCCGTGGTATCGGCGCTCGACAGGAAGTTCACCGGCACCGTGCCCAGCACCGGGTCCTTGAACACGCCGTAGCGCTTGGCCTTGATCGCATCCAGCAGCGGCGCGGGGGCGATGAACGGATCCTTGTTGGTGGCCTTCTCGACGATGCCTTCCACCGTCGTGAACGGCCCCTTGACCAGGCCGTCGCGCGGGGCGTAGGGCGCCACGGTGCCGTAGGTCACGCGCAGGGTCGAGTTGGCGTCCGGGTAGACCGGCTTGCCCTGCGACTTCTTCCAGGCGATGACGGCCGCCATGTACTGCGGGATCACGCGTTCGAGGTTGCCGTCGATCTCGTTGCGGCGGTTTTCCAGCGCCATGCCGGTCTCGTGCAGGCGCACGGCCAGCTGGATGAAGGGGTCGTTCGACTTGCGGAAGGCGTCCGCATCCTTGCCGATCCAGGCCAGGCGCTTGGCGGTGTCGGCCAGCTCGGTCGCCTTGTACATCGCGTTCAGCGCGTTCGGCGCCGGCAGCAGCCCGTCCAGGCCCTGCGGGTGCATCTTCGCATCGATGCGGGCATAGCGCGCCAGCGCGGCGCCCCAGCGGGCTTCGTCGACCTGGGGCACGAAAGACTGCTCGAGGCGGGTCAGGCGCGCCTTGATGAAGGACAGGTCGCGCTCCTGGTAGCCCGACTCGCGCTGCGCGTCCGGCTTCTGGCGCTCCAGCGCCAAGCGGTACAGGGTGCGCGCGCTCTTGAGCAGGTCGCTGTGCGTCGCTTCGGCCCAGGCGGCTTCCTGGCGCGAGGCCGCCATGTCCTGGGCGATCACGCCATCGAGTTCGCCCAGCAGGCCCTTGGCGCCCTTGCCATTCTGCTTGTGCCAGGCGCGGAACTCGGCGTCCTGCACGTCCTTGATCGCGGCGATGTCCTTGCGCGCGAAGCCGTCCAGCAGGCCTTGCGTCTTCTTGAGCACGTTGTTCAGGCTCTTGGCCACGCTCGCGTAGCGCACGTCCCAGGCCGGGTTGCCCATGGTGGCGGCCGAGATCACCGACAGGTCGGCGGTGATTGCACCTACCTTGGCGGGGAAATCGACGTCGCGCGCGAAGCGGATCTCGCTCGGCAGCTTGTAGCGGCTGGTGCGGCCCGGATAGCCTGCCAGCAGGATCGGATCGCCGTTCTTCAGGCCTTCCGCGGAGACCACCAGGAAGTCCTTCGACTTGTAGGGCACGTTGTCGGGCGACGGGTCGGCCGGGCGGCCATCCTTGCCGACGTAGGCGCGCAGGAAGGCGTAGTCGCCGGTCTGGCGCGGCCATTCGTAGTTGTCGATGTCGCCGCCGAAGTTGCCGATGCGGTCGGACGGCGCGTACACCAGGCGCACGTCGCGGATCATCAGCTGCTTGATGCGGTAGTACTCGAGGCCGCGGTGGAAGGCCGGCACCGAGCAGCGGGTCGACTTGTCGGTCTCGCACTCCGCCACCAGCGCCTTGATGCGCGACTCCACCAGCTCGTGGCGATCGCGGCCCGACATGGTCGGGCTCAATCCCTTGAGGACGCGGTCGGTGACGTTCTCGACCTTCTCGGTCACGTACACCAGGGTGTTCGGGCCGCCCGGCAGTTCATCGGCGCGGGTCTTGGCCAGGAAGCCGCCCACGATGTAATTCTTCTCGGGGGTCGAATTGCGCTGGACCGCGCCATAGGCGCAGTGGTGGTTGGTGACCACCAGGCCATCCGGCGACACGAACGAGGCCGAGCAGCCGCCGAGCGAGACGATGGCGCTCATCGGATGCTTGCTCAGGTCGGCCAGTTTCTCGGCCGGGATGGTGATCCCGATACGCTTGAGTTCGGATTTGAGTTGCGGCAGCTGGTGCGGTTGCCATTGGCCTTCATCGGCGAGCGCGAAGTTTGCGACGCCGATCAAGGCAACAGGCAGGACGAACGATTTGAACAAGGTAGACCCCAGATGAATAAAAAAGCACCCGGCAGTATAACTTTGTTATATATGCATGAGGTCGTTTTTTGGCGTAATGACGGGCAGTTCAGCCCTGCTCCTGCCCCGCGCGCCAACCGCCGCCCAGCGCCTGGATCAGCGCCACCGCCGCCGCCTGGCGGTCGGCCTGCACCTGCACCAGCTGGCGGCGCGCACTCAGGGCGGTGGCCTGCGCCTGCACCACTTCCGAATAGCTCACCTGCCCCGCGCGGTAGCGGTTCAGGATTTGCTGCTCGACCTTGTCGGCGGCTTCGGAAGCCACCCGTGTCAGCTCCTGCTGCTGCTCCAGGATGCGGGTCGCGCTGAGCTGGTTCTCCACGTCGGCGAAGGCCGTGAGCACCGTCTGGCGATAACGCGCGACGGTCGCCTGGTGGCGCGCCTCGGCCCCCGCCACGCTGGCGCGGGTGGCGCCGGCGTTGAAGATCGCCTGCGCCGCCGACAGCCCGAAGGACCAGGCGGCATTCGATGCCGAGAACAGGTCCGACACGCTGCTGCCGCCGCTGCCGAGCGAAGCCGACAGGCCGATGTTCGGGAAGTAGGCCGAGCGCGCGATGCCGATCTCCGCATTCGCGGCCGCCACGTCGCGCTCGGCGGCAGCGATGTCGGGGCGGCGCTGCAGCAGTAGCGAAGGAACCCCCACCGGCACCGCCGGCACCGTCACCCGCCATTCGGGCAGCGGGGCGAGCGTGAACTCGCTCGGCGCCTTGCCGACCAGGACCGCGATCGCGTGCTCGAACTGGGCGCGCTGGCGGTTCAGGCTCAATTCGTCGTTGCGGGCATTGGCCAGCTGGGTCTGGGCCTGCAGCACGTCGGTGCGGGCAACGATGCCGACATTGAAGCGGTTGGTCGTGATCTGCAGCTCGCGCTCGTAGCCGGCGATGGTGCGCGCCAGCAGGCTGCGCTGGGCGTCAATGGAACGCACGGCAAAATAATTCGCCGCCAGCTCGCCCTGGGCCGACAGGCGCGCGCTGGCCAGGTCGGCAGCCGTGGCCTCGGCACTGGCCTGGGCGCTGGTGACGCCGGCCCGCAGGCGGCCCCACACGTCCGGCTCCCAGCTGCCGCCCAGGTTCAGCCGATAGGCATTGTCCGCGCCCTGCCCGCGCACGCCCGCGCGGTCGCCGGACAGGTTCAGGTTCACGGTCGGGAACAGGGACGCGCGCTGCTGCGCCACCAGCGCACGCGCCTGCGCATAGTTGGCAACCGCCACCGCCACGTTCTGGTTCGAGACCTCGATGGCATCCGCCAGCTCGTTCAGCACCGGATCGTCGAACAGCTGCCACCAGGGGCCGCGTTCGAGCGCATCGGCGGGCGCCGCCGGCACCCAGCCCTGGGCTTCCTTGAAGGCCACCGGTTCCGGCGTCGTTGGGCGCTGGTAGGCGGGGCCGACGGCACAGCCGCCGGCGATGCCGGCAGCCAGGGCGACGAGGGAGAGGCGGTACATGGCGTGGGTTCTCATCATGGATTCGTTATTTTGCTGGGATCGGCTGATCGAGGTCGGCATGGCGGGTCAGCTCATGCTCGTTCGGCTTCCTGGTGCGCAGCTTGTCGAGCAGGACGTAGACGACCGGCGTGGTGAGCAGGGTCAGGAGCTGGCTGGCGACCAGGCCGCCGATGATGGCGATGCCGAGCGGGCGGCGCAGCTCCGAGCCTTCGCCGAAACCGATCGCCAGCGGCAGCGCGCCCAAGGCAGCGGCCAGGGTGGTCATCAGGATCGGGCGGAAGCGCAGGATGCAGGCTTCGCGCACCGCCTCCACCGCGGAGAGGCCGCGCGCACGCTCGGCCTCGAGGGCGAAGTCGATGATCAGGATGGCGTTCTTCTTGACGATGCCGATCAGGAGGAAGACCCCGATCAGGGCAATGATCGAGAACTCCATCCGGAACAGCAGCAGGGCCAGCACCGCGCCCACGCCCGCCGAAGGCAGCGTGGACAGCACCGTCACCGGGTGCACCAGGCTTTCGTACAGGATGCCGAGCACGATGTAGATCACGACGATCGCCGCCAGGATCAGCATCGGCTGCTCCTTGCTGGATTCCTGGGCGGCGCGCGCCGTGCCCTGGAAGCTGCCGCGCACGTTGGACGGCATGGCGATGTCCGCTTCGGCCTGCTTCACCGCGGCCTGGCCGTCCTCGAGGTTGAAGCCTTGCGCCAGGTTGAACGAGACGGTGGTCGACAGTTCGCCGTCCTGGTGGTTGACCGAGGTCGGGGTCGAGCTTTCGGCGTAGCTGGCAATCGCGCTCAGGGGCACCATGGTGGTGAGGCCGGTGGACAGCGCTGCACCGCTGGACGGGTCGCGCGCGGCGGTCAGGTTGGTGGAGGAAGCGGCCGTGCCGGACGTGGACTGCGTGCCGGTGGCGGTCCCACCGCCGCCGCCGCGCGCCGGCACGTAGACGTCGCGCAGGGCTTCCGGCGACTGGGCATAGCGCTGGGCCACGCCCATGATCACGCGGTACTGGTTCAGCTCGTCATAGATGTTGGCCACCTGGCGCTGGCCGAAATTGTTGTACAGCGCATTGTTGACGTCGCGCGTACCGATGCCCAGGCGCGCCGCCGTGTCCTTGTCGATGGTGACGAAGGTCTCGACGCCGTTCTCGGCCTGGTCGGTGTCGACGTCGACCAGCGCCGGCTGGCGCTTCATCGATTCGGCCAGGCGCGTGGCCCATTGCTTCAGGTCGGCCGCGTTGTCGCTCTTGAGCGTGTACTGGTAGGTCGAGTTGCTGGACCGCCCGCCCATGCGCAGGTCCTGCACCGGGTTCAGGAAGATCGACACGCCGGTGACGCGCGCCAGCTTCGGTCGCAGGCGCGCGATGACGGCCTGTCCGGTATCGCCTTTCGCGCGCTCGTCGATGGGTTTCAGGTTGATGAACATGAAACCGCCGCCCGCGCGCCCGCCGCCGGTGAAGGCGACCACGGTGTCGACCGCCGGGTCGCGCCGGATGATGTCCACCAGCTGGCGCAGCTTGCCCTGCATGGCCTGGAAGGAGATGCTCTGGTCGGCGCGGATGCCGCCGTTGAGCTGGCCGGTGTCCTGCTGCGGGAAGAAACCCTTCGGCGCCGCCGCGAACAGGTAGACGTTCAGGCCGACCACGAAAGCGAGGATGATCATCACCAGGAGCTTGCTGTCGAGCGCCCAGTCGAGCGCGTGCCGGTAGACCCGCAGCGTGCGATCGAAGCCGCGCTCGGACCAGCGTGCGAGTAAGCCGGGCTTCTTGTCCTTGTCTTCCTTGCGCAGCAGCCAGGCGCACATCATCGGCGTCGTGGTCAGCGAGATCACCAGCGAGATCATCACCGCGGCCGACAGGGTCACGGCGAATTCGCGGAACAGCCGGCCCACCTGCCCGCCCATGAACAGCAGCGGAATGAACACCGCTACCAGCGACAGCGAGATCGACAACACGGTAAAGCCCACTTCGCGCGCGCCCAGCAGCGCCGCCTTCATGCGGTCCATGCCGGCCTCGATGTGGCGCGCCGTGTTCTCCAGCACCACGATGGCGTCGTCGACCACGAAGCCGGTGGCCACCGTCAGCGCCATCAGGGACAGGTTGTTCAGGCTGAAGCCCAGCATGTACATGACGCCGAAGGTGCCCAGCAGCGACACGACGGTGGCCACCGCCGGGATGATGGTGGCGCGCAGGCTGCGCAGGAACACGCTCACCACCAGCACCACCAGCAGGATCGACAGCACCAGGGTGAACTCGATCTCGTGCAGCGAGGAGCGGATCGAATTGGTGCGGTCCGAGGCCACCTGCAGGCTGACGTCGCCGGGCAACTGGGCCTGCAGGGTCGGCAGCAGCGCGCGCACGCCGTCCACGGTCTCGATGACGTTGGCGTCCGGCTGGCGCGTCACCAGCACGATGACCGCCGGCTGGCCGTTGAACAGGCCGAGCGTGTTGACGTTCTCGACGCCGTCGATGACCTCGGCCACGTCGCGCAGGCGGATCGCCGCGCCGTCGCGCCAGGCCACCACCAGGTCGCGGTAGTCCGCCGCCTGCGGCCGGCCCTGGCCGGGGGTGCTCCCCTCCTTGGCGGCGGGCTGCGAATAGATCTGGAAGCGGTTGCCCGCCCCTTCGATCGCGCCCTTCGGGCGGTTGGCGTTGGTGGCCTGGATCGCGGCGCGCACGTCCTCGCTCGACAGGCCGTATTTGTTCAGCGCATAAGGCAGCAGCTCGACGCGCACCGCCGGCAGCGAGCCGCCGCCGATCTCGACCTCGCCCACGCCCTTCACCTGCGCCAGGCGCTGCTGCACCAGGTTCGATACCGATTCGTAGATTTGGCCCGGCGAACGGGTCTTCGAAGTGAGCGCCAGGATGATCACCGGCGCGTCCGAGGGGTTGGCCTTGCGGTAGGTCGGGTTGCTGCGCAGCGTGGCCGGCAGGTCGGCGCGCGAGGCGTTGATCGCGGCCTGCACTTCGCGCGCGGCCGAGTCGATCTTGCGGTTCAGGTCGAACTGCAGGCTGACCCGGGTCGAGCCGTTGCTGCTGCTCGAAGTCATCTCGTTGACCCCGGCGATCACGCCCAGCCTGCGCTCCAGCGGCGTGGCCACGCTCGAGGCCATGGTCTCGAGGCTGGCGCCGGGCAGCGAGGCCGACACCGAGATGGTCGGGTAGTCGACCTGCGGCAGCGGCGAGACCGGCAGCACGAAGAAGGCGGCGATGCCGGCCAGCGCCAGGCCGATCGTCAGCAGGACGGTCGCGATCGGGCGTTCGACGAAGGGCCGCGACAGGTTCATGCGCCGATCCTCTCGGGCTTGTTCGGCGCCCTTCCGCGCTTGTCCCCACCCCTGCGTTGCGCCAGGCGGTCGAAGGCCAGGTAGATCACCGGCGTGGTGAACAGCGTCAGCAGCTGGCTGACGATCAGGCCGCCGAAGATGGCCAGGCCCAGCGGGCGGCGCAGCTCGGCGCCCTCGCCCGTGCCCAGCATCAGCGGGACGGCGGCGAACAGCGCGGCCAGCGTGGTCATGATGATCGGACGGAAGCGCAGCAGCGCGGCCTGGCGGATCGCCTCCAGCGGCGCCTTGCCCTCGTCGCGCTCGGCCTCGATGGCGAAGTCGATCATCATGATCGCGTTCTTCTTGACGATGCCGATCAGGAGGATGATGCCGATGATGCCGATCACCCCAAGCCCCTGCCCGGTCACCCACAGGGCCAGCAGCGCGCCGACGCCGGCCGACGGCAGGGTCGACAGGATGGTCAGTGGGTGCACATAGCTCTCGTACAGCACGCCCAGCACGATGTACACGCAGACCACGGCCGCCAGGATCAGCCACAGCTGGTTCGACAACGAGGCCTGGTAGGCGCCGGATGCGCCGAGGAAGGTCATGCTGACCGCGTTCGGCATCTTGATTTCTTCCGCCGCCTTGTGGATCGCATTCACCGCAGTGCCCAGCTTGACGCCTTCGGCGGTATCGAAGCCGACGGTGGCGGCCGGATACTGGGCCACGTGGGTGATCTGCAGCGGCGCCTCGGCCTCGCGGATGGTGGCTACCGCCGACAGCGGGGTCGGCTGGCCCGAGCTGGTGCGCAGCTGCAGGCGGTTCAAGCTTGCCAGCGACATCGCCTCGTCCTGCTGGGCCTCGAGGATCACCCGGTACTGGTTGGTTTCGGTGAAGATGGTCGAGACGATGCGCTGCCCGAAGGCGCTGTAGAGCGCGTCGTCGATCGAAGCCGCCGTGATGCCCAGGCGCGAGGCGGTGTCGCGGTCGATGTCGATGTAGGCGGCGCTGCCGACGGCGCCGGCGTCGGTGGTGGCGTTGCGCACTTCCTTCTTGGTGGCCATCTGGGCAACCAGCTTGCGTGCCCATTCGTTCACGGTGGCGCTGTCGGCGCCCTCGATCGACAGGCGGTACTGGGTCGGGCCGCTTTCGGCGTCGATGGTCAGGTCCTGGGTCGGCTGCAGGTACAAGGTGACGCCGGCCACGTTGGCCACCCGGCTGCGCAGCCGGTTCATGATCGCTTCCTGGTCGCCGCGTTCCTCGGCCTTCAGGTTGATCAGCATGGTGCCGGTGTTGAGCATCGTGTTGTTGGCCGCGTCCACGCCCACGTAGGAGCTGAGCGAGGCGACCGCCGGATCCTTCAGCACTTCGGCGGCGGCAAGCTGCTGGAGCCTCGCCATCTCGGCATAGGAGATCGACTGGCGCGCCTGCAGGCGTGCCTGCAGCTGACCGGTGTCCTGGGTCGGGAACAGGCCTTTCGGAATGACCACCCACAGCAGCGCGGTCAGCACCAGGGTGGCCAGGGCCACCAGCAGGGTCAGGCCCTGGCGCGCCAGCACCCAGCCCAGCGCGACGTCATAGCGCCCGATCACGCGGTCGAAGAAGGCCTGGGACTTTTGCGCGAAGCGGCCCGGGCGCTCTTCTTCATGGCTCTTGAGCCAGCGCGCCGACATCATCGGCACCAGCGTGAGCGAGACCACCATCGAGATCAGGATGGTCACGGCGAGGGTCACCGCGAACTCGCGGAACAGGCGGCCGACCACGTCGCCCATGAACAGCAGCGGAATCAGGACCGCGATCAGGGACACGGTCAGCGAAATGATGGTGAAGCCGATCTGGGTCGCCCCCTTGACCGCCGCCGCCATCGGTTTCTCGCCCTCTTCGATATAGCGTGCGATGTTCTCGATCATGACGATCGCATCGTCGACCACGAAGCCGGTGGCGATCGTCAGCGCCATCAGGGACAGGTTGTTCAGGCTGTAGCCCATCAGGTACATGACGCCGAAGGTGCCGACCAGCGAGATCGGCACCGCCAGGCTGGCGATCACGGTGGCACGCAGGCTGTGCAGGAATGCGAAGATCACCAGCACCACCAGCACCACGGCCAGCAGCAGTTCCATCTGCACGTGCTCGACCGAGGAGCGGATGCCGGCGGTGCGGTCGCTCAGCACGTCCATGCGCACCGCGCTTGGTAAGCCCGCCTGCAGCTCGGGCAGGCGCTCCTTGATGCCGTCCACGGTGGCGATCACGTTGGCGCCGGGTTGGCGCTGCACGTTCAAGATGATGGCCGGCTTCATGTTGGCCCAGGCGCCGATGCGCACGTTCTCGGCGCTGTCGACCACGCGCGCCACTTCTTTCAGGCGCACCGGGGCGCCGTTGCGGTAGGCGACGATCAGGTTCTGGTAGTCCTCGACCGCCAGCAGCTGGTCGTTGGCGTTGATCGCGTAGGAACGGGTGGGGCCGTCGAAATTGCCCTTGGCGCTATTCGCGTTGGCCGCCGTGATGGCCGAGCGCAGGGTGTCCAGGCCCAGGCCGTAGGAGGCCAGCGCCTCGGTATCGGCCTGGATCCGCACCGCCGGGCGCTGGCCGCCCGACAGGGTCACCAGGCCCACGCCCGAAACCTGGCTGATCTTCAGCGCCAGGCGCGTGTTGACCAGGTTCTGGACCTCGGTGAGCGGCAGCGTGTCGGAAGTAATCGCCAGGGTCAGCACCGGCGCGTCGGCCGGGTTGACCTTGGCGTAGACCGGCGGCGCCGGCAGGTCGGTCGGCAGCAGCGAGCCGCCGGCATTGATGGCGGCCTGTACCTCCTGCTCGGCCACGTCCAGGGTCTGGCCGAGGCCGAACTGCAGGGTGATCACCGACACTCCGGCCGCGCTGGTGGAACTCATGCGCGTCAGGCCCGACATCTGGCCGAACTGGCGCTCCAGCGGCGCGGTGACCGTGCGCGCCATCACTTCGGGACTCGCGCCAGGGTACAGGGTCTGCACCTGGATGGTCGGGAAGTCCACCTGCGGCAGCGCCGACAGCGGCAAGAAGCGGTAGCCGACCAGGCCGGCCAGCACGATGGCCAGCATCAGGAGCGCGGTGGCGACCGGCCGACGAATAAATGGGGCGGATGGGCTCATGAGGTGCTCCCGTACGGCGCGTCAACGCGGGCGTGATTTGAACGCGCGCACGGCAGAGCCGTGCACCCTACGTAGGGTGGACGGGTCTCCCGTCCGCGCGTCCAACGCACGCTGATCATTGTTGCGCTCCCTGACGCTGGCGGCGTCCCTCGCCCTGCCCTTGCTGCCCACCCGCGCGCGCACCTTGCGGCCGGTCGCCCGGCAAGGTCACCTTGGCCCCATCGCGCAAGCGATCCGCCCCTTCGGTAATCACCTGCTCGCCCACCTTCAGGCCGGTCTTGATCTGCACCTTGTCCACGGTCGCCTGCCCGCGCGTCACCGCGCGCTGCGACACCGTCTTCTCCTGCGGATTGAGCACGAACACGAAGTCGCCGTTCGCCCCATGGCGCAGTGCCGTCACCGGCACCACCACGGCGCCCTCGATGGTGTCCAGCTGCAGGCGCAGGTTGACGAACTGGCTCGGGAACAGCTTGTTGTCGCTGTTCGCGAAGCGCGCCTTGGCGCGCACGGTGCCGGTCTGCACGTCAACCTGGTTGTCGAGCGCAATGAAGCTGCCCGTGGCCAGCTGATCGGTGCGGGTACGGTCCAGCGCGGTGGCCGGCAGCTTCGCGCCTTGCGCGATGCGTCCCTGCAGCGCCGGCACCTGGTCCTGCGGCACGGTGAATTCGACGTCGATCGGCGACAGCTGGGTGATCACCGCCACGCCGTTCGCATCGCCGGTGTTGACCAGGTTGCCGATATCGACCGTCCGCAGGCCCACCCGGCCGGAGATCGGCGCCTTGACCTGGGTGTAGCCGACATTGAGCTGGGCGATGCCTTCGGCCGCGCGGTCAGTCATGACCGTGCCCTCGAGCTGCTTGACCAGCGCCGCCTGGGTATCGACTTCCTGGCGTGCAATCGACTCCTGTTCCAACAGGGTGCGGTAGCGGCCGAGTAGCAGGCGCGCGTTCTCGAGCTGAGCCTCGTCGCGCTGGCGCTGGCCGCGCGCCTGCAGCAGCGCCATCTCGAAGGGGCGCGGATCGATCGTGGCCAGCACCTGGCCGGCCTTGACCGTCTGCCCTTCGGTGAACAGGATCTTCTGCACCACACCCGAGACCTGCGGCCGCACGGTGGCGGTGGCCGCCGGCACCACGGTACCGAGGGCGTCGATCAGGATCGGGATGTCGGCCTGTTCCGCGGTCGCGACGCCCACCGTGGTCGCCGGCCCGCCGCGCCCGCCCCGGCCGCCGCCACCGGCGCCAGGACCGCCGCCAGCGCCGGGACCGCGTGCGCCGGCCGCCCCCGGCGGGCCGCCCGCGCCCTCGCCCGCCGGACGGTGTGTCAGGTACCACGCCAGCGCCGCCAGGCCGGCCATCGCGAGCACTGCGATGACGGTCCCGATCAGGCGCTTGCGGCGCCTGGCCTCGGGAGACGGGGGTGGTGGGCTCGTGAGGGCGGACTTGGGGGACTGGTTCGAATCCATGCTCAACCTTGTTCTTATGGGCAGAATGTTATTCAGATAACGTTGTGCCCAAAAGATTAGCATGGCGCACTGCCCTGATATGTTTCGTAACGTACATTGCGCGCACGATGCTGTTACATGAGCGGGACGCTTCTTTACATCGATTTACACCGATGACCACCAAATCCGCGGAGTAAACGGGAAACGGGTGCGGAATCGCTTCCGCACCCGTCTGTTTGCCGTAGCACTCGGTTACAAAGTGGCTACAAATCCGGCGCCGTCCCGGTCATGGCGTGCCGCACAGGCAGTGGGTCACCGCGGCGAAGGGCTTGCGGCCGTCGGCGACGTCTTTCAGGAAGGCCATGTCCTGCGCCACCTGGGCCACGGGGCCGGCTGGCAGCGCCGCTTCCATCAGGCCGAGCTTGACCTGGATGTTGACGGCTTGCGCGGTCGAGGCGCCCATCATGTTCAGGAAGCGCTCGATGCGGCTGACCGGCCGCTCGATGTAGGCCACCCGGTAGTCCTCGCCCAGCTTGGCGCGCTTGGCGGCCGAGGCCAGCGCATCGCGGTAGCCGCCCAGGCGGTCGACCAGGCCTCGTTCCTTGGCCTGGGCGCCGGTCCAGACCCGGCCCTGCCCCACTTCGTCGATCTTCGCCGGAGTGGTCTTGCGCGCGTGCGCCGCCTTGGTGGTGAACTCGCTGTACACGTGGTTGATGCTGCTCTGGACCAGCGAGCTGAAACGCGGATCGATCGGGCGCAGCGGGTTGTAGGCATCGGCCAGCCAGGTGGTGGTGACGCCGGCGGTATGGATGCCCAGCTTGTCGCTGATCTTCTCGGCGGTCGGCAGGATGGTGAACACGCCGATCGAGCCGGTGATGGTGGCCGGGTCGGCGATGACTTCGTCGGCCGCCATCGAGATCCAGTAGCCGCCGGAAGCGGCCACGCTGCCCATCGACACCACCACCGGCTTGCCGGCGGCGCGCGTCAGTTCCAGCTCGCGCCGGATCAGCTCCGAACCATAGGCGCTGCCGCCTGGCGAATCGACGCGCAGCACCACGGCCTTGACCTGTTCGTCCTCGCGCGCCTGGCGGATCAGGTTGGCGGTAGTGACGCCGCCCACCACGCCGGGGCCGCTGGTGCCCTCGGTGATGTTGCCGGAGGCGGTGATCACGCCCACCGCATCGCCGAAGGGCCGGGCTTCGTGACGCGCCAGGTAATCGTGGTAGCCGACCTGGCGGAAGGATTTGATGCCCTCGTCCCAGGCGCCGCGCTTGGCCAGCATGGCGCGGATCTCGTCGCGGGTCTTGATACCGTCCACCAGCTTGGCGCCCAGCGCCACCTGCGCCGCGCTGCCGCCTGCCGCTTCCATCTGCTGCGGCAGCGTCTCGATCCACCTGGCCACGCTGCCCGCGGGGAGCTTGCGGTTCTTCTCGACCTGGGCCGTGTAGTCCTGCCACAGGGCGTTGTACAGGAAGCTGTCGGCTTCCTGGGCCGCTTCCGACGGGCCGTTGGCGATATAGGGTTCGGCGAAGCTCTTGTAGGTGCCGACCTTGATCAGGTTGACGGTCACGCCCAGCTTGTCGAGCGCGTCGCGGTAGTAGTTGCGGCGACCGCCGAAGCCTTCGATCAGCACCATGCCCATCGGGTGCACGTAGACTTCGTCCGCGTGCGAAGCGATCAGGTAGCGCTTCTGGTCATAGGTGCCGCCCCAGGCCACTACCTTCTTGCCGGCAGCCTTGACGCGGTCGAGCGCGGCGCCCACCTCGCGCAGCTGGGCCAGGCCGCCGCCGTTCATCTGGTCGAGCAGCAGCACCACGGTGCCGATGTGCTTGTCCTTTGCCGCGGCGTCGAGCACGCGCAGCAGGTCGCGCAGGCGCACGCTGCGCTTGCTGTCGCCGCCGATGGAATCGAGCACCGTGTCCTCCAGGCTCGACTGGTACTGCTCGACCAGGTCGCCCTTCAGTTCCAGCACCAGGGCGGTCTTCTCGCCGATCGGCTTGACGCCGCCCGAGCTCATGATCGAGATGACGATGATCACGAACAGCAGGAACAGCAGGTTCATGAAGGTGCGGCGCGATACGTCGACCGCGTGCCACAGCATGCCGAAGGCGCGGCGCAGCGCACTCAGGGGTTTGAAAGCCATCGAAACTCCGTCTTCAGTCTATATGAAAGGCGCAGGCCGTCTTGTTAGACGGTGACTGCGGCCGTCCCGGCCTTTTCCTTGTGGGAGATGGCGAACAGGCCGGCAAACACGAGTATGCCATTTACCATGAGCAATTCCAGCCCAAGGCGGTAGGAACCGAGCAAGTGTTCCTGATTGTACTCAAGGAGAGCGCAGAGAATCGGCGCGCCAATCGTAATGTACGGCACCAGGCGGTCGGTCAGGGTGCGGCGCGTGAGCATGCCGAAGGCGAACAGGCCCAGCAGCGGACCGTAGGTATACGCCGCCAGCTTCAGGATCACCCCGATCATGCTCGGGTTGTCGGCCGCCTTGAAGCCCAGCACCAGGACCAGGAACAGCGCGGCAAAGCCCAGGTGCACGCGGCGGCGCAGGCTTTCCTTGGCCGCTTCCGTCATGTCGGTACGGCGCTTGATGCCCAGCAGGTCGATGCAGGTCGACGAGGTCAGCGCCGTGATCGCGCCGTCGGCGCTGGGGAACAGGGCCGAGATCAGCGCGATCAGGAACACGACCTGCAGCGCCGCCGGCAGGTGGCCCATCACCACGGCCGGGAAGATCTTGTCGCCGCTTGCCGTGACGCCCGCGACCGGCGCATACAGGTACAGCAGGCCGCCCAGGAACAGGAAGGAGAGCAGCACCACGACCAGCACCGCAGTCAGGGTCAGCATGTTCTTCTGCGAGTCCTTCAGGGTCTTGACCGAGATCGTCTTCTGCATCATTTCCTGGTCCATGCCGGTCATCGTGATCGTGATCAGGGCGCCGGCGATGATCTGCTTGAGCCAGAAGTTGGGGCTGTCCAGGTCGTGCGTGAAGATCCTGGCCAAACCTTGCGACTGCATCTGGTTCAGGCTTTCCGGCACCGACATGTTCAGTTCGCCCAGCAGGATCCACACGCATGCGAACAGGCCGAACAGCATGGCGCTGGTCTGCAGGGTGTCGGTCCAGACAATGGTCTTGACGCCGCCCTTGTAGGTATACAGCAGGATCATGCCCAGCACGACGAGGGTGCTGAGCCAGAACGGCACGCCGAGGCTGTCGAGGATGATCGCCTGCAGGATATTTACGACCAGGTACAGCCGCGCGGTGGCGCCGAGCAGGCGCGACACGATGAAGAAGCCCGCACCGCTCTGGTAAGCGCGCCGGCCGAGGCGGACGTCGAGGTAGTGGTAGATCGAGGTCAGCTGCAGGCGGTAGTACAGCGGCAGCAGCACGTAAGCCACGGCGATGTAGCCGATCACGTAGCCGATCACGATCTGGGCATAGCCGAAGCCGTCGACGCCGACCGCGCCCGGCACGCTCACGAAAGTCACGCCGGACAGCGTGGTGCCGACCATGCCGAAGGCCACCAGCATCCAGTTGCTGCTCTTGTTACCGATGAAGAAGCTGTCGTTGTTGGCGTTGCGGGAGGTGGCCCAGGCCACCGCGAGCAGGAGCGCGAAGTAGCCGATCAGGATTGCGAAAAGGAGTGCCGGGGACATGGAATTCCAGTGGGGTTATCGTTTCGCCCAGCAATATACACCTAAGCGATGCCACCGGGAATGCAGCAAGCTAGCCCTGTTATGCCCGTGGGTTATGCCCGCCAGGCTATTTCCCCACGTGCGGGCGGCCCTAGGCTTCTTCGCCCTGCACCCGCTCGAAGGGGCCGATGCAGGTGTTCATGGTCTCGTCCGCGCACATCAGGAACAGCGCCCCGGAGGGGTGGAAACGGATGTAGTTGGTGGCGGTGGTGCCGGGTTTCATGATGGCGCCGGCGCAGTCCTTCTTGCCGTTGTCCTTGACGATGCGGTCTTCCAGCCGGTAGAAGCCCTTGGCGCTGGGCTTGGCGGGGATGCGGTATTCGCTCTCGGAGACTTCTTCGGCGCTGGTGACGAGGGTGGTGCCGTCACCGCGGAAGCGGTAGGTTTCCGAGCAGCCGAGGTCGGGCAGGCTCAGTTTCCAAATGCCCAGGATGGGATGATCGGCCGGCGGCGCGGCCTGGGCCGCGGGCGGGGCGGCGATCAAGGCGATCGAGAACAAGGCCCCAGTCAACACCGCGGCAGGCACACGCATGGCAGGCTCCTTCGCACGTCGCGACAGCCGGGCGGACGCCGCGGCAGGCCCGCGCATGCGGACGGTGCCATTATTGCAGGGGCGGCGCGCGCACGTCGCACGCGCCGCCGTATGCCGTCAGCCGTTTTCGACAGGGGTCTTCGGCTTGGCAGGACGGCGTCCGCGCGGGGCGGTCTTGCGGGCCGGGGCCTTGTGGGCCGGACGGGCGGATTTCTTGCGCGCCGCCTTGGCGTCGGCATCGCCGTCGGCATCCGCGGCGTCACCGGCATCAAGCGCGGTATCCGTTGCGGTATCGGCTACCGCTTCCGTTGCGCTTGCCGGCATGTCCGCAGCGCTGTCGAGCGCCACGGTCGGAGCGGGCAGATCGGCCGCCGCTTCGACAGACGGCGCTTCGACAGCCGGCGCTTCGGCTGCCGCTTTCTTCGCGGCCGGCTTGCGCGGTGCGCGGCGGCGTTCCTTGACCGGGGCCGGCGCCGGCTCCACGGGGACCTCCTCCACCGGGGTGTCGGCGACTGCGTCGACCGTTTCTTCAGCCGGAGGCGCTTCCGCCGCCGCCTCTTCCGTGGCGGCCGGGCCCGGCGGCAGTTCCGCGGCCAGGGCCGCGTCCACCGCGCTCGGCTCGGACACGGCAGGCGCTGCCTCGCGGCCCCTGCCGCCGCCACGCCCGCCACGGCCGCGGCGGCCACGTTCCGGCTTGGCTTCGGCCTGCGGTGCTTCCTCGCCGCCCTGGACGGCGGCGGCTTCCTCGCCCGCCGGGGTGTCCGGCACCGCCACCAGCTCCGGGGCCGGCATCGCTACCGGCGCCGCGGCGCTGCGGAACACATAGGTGCCGGATTTCTCGTCGCGGCCGAAATCGAACAGGCCGCGCGCCTGGGCTTCTTCCAGCAGGTTGCCGAAGGTGCGGAAACCGTAGAAGGTCTCGGAGAAGTCCGGACGGCGGCGCTTCAGGGTGTCCTTCAGCAGCGAAGCCCAGATCTTGCCGGTGTCGCCGCGCTCGGAAACCAGCGCATCGAAGGTCTCGACCACCATTTCGAGCGCCTGCGCCTTGCGCGCTTCCAGTTCTTCGCGGCGCTTGTCGTCGCTCGGACGGCGCGCGCCCGGCTGGCCGCGGCGCGCGTCGAGTTCTTCCTTGCGCTTGGCGGCGGCGCGGTTCTTTTCACGCACCAGGTCGTCGTAGAAGATGAATTCGTCGCAGTTCGCCACCAGGAGGTCCGAGGTGGACTGCTTGACGCCCACGCCGATCACGCGCTTGGCGTTCTCGCGCAGCTTCGACACCAGCGGCGAAAAGTCCGAGTCGCCCGAGACGATGACGAAGGTATCGACGTGCGACTTGGTGTAGCACAGGTCGAGCGCGTCGACCACCAGGCGGATGTCGGCCGAATTCTTGCCCGACTGGCGCACGTGCGGGATTTCGATCAGTTCGAAATTCGCTTCGTGCATCGGCGCCTTGAAGGTCTTGTAGCGGTCCCAGTCGCAATAGGCTTTCTTGACCACGATGCTGCCCTTGAGCAGCAGGCGTTCCAGCACCGGCTTGATGTCGAATTTTTCGTAGTTGGCGTCGCGCACGCCGAGCGCGACGTTTTCGAAGTCGCAGAACACCGCCATGCTGATGTTGTCGGAGGAAGCCATGAATTATTGCTTTCAGATAATAAAAGGACGAACTGACCGCGATTATACGCAACCCGCTTCTTCCTGGCGGCGCGCGTGTCGCAGAAGTAAATGTGTCATCGCAAACAATCGCTTTTATAATTGTGTTTTCTTCATGGCTCGTCCCTGTATTGACCCATGCTCTCGCCATCCGTTTTCGAGTCAGCGTTCAATAGTTCGCCGATCGGCAAATACCTGCTGTCGCCGACGCCCGAAGCCGTGATCCTCGCCGTGAACGATGCCTTCCTGAAAGCGTCTTCGCGCCGGCGCGAGGAGCTGGTGGGCACGAGCCTGTTCGTGGCCTTCCCTTCCAATCCCGACGACCCCACCAGCAGCACCAACGAGGCCGAGCTGCGCGCATCGTTCGCCAAGGTGCTGGCGACCCGCGAGCCGGATATGCTTCCGGTGCAGCGCTACCCGATACCCCTGGAAGGCCCCGACGGCACGGTCAGCTTCGACGAACGGTTCTGGAGTGCCTATAGCGCACCGGTATTCGGCGAGGACGGCGCCATCGCCTGCATCTCGCACACGACCAAGGACGTTACCGAGCAGATCCGTTCCGAACGGGCCCTGCGCGAAAGCGAGAGCCGCTTCCGGGCGCTGACCACGGCCGGCCAGGTGGTGTACCGGATGAACGCCGACTGGACCGAGCTGCGCGAGCTCGACGGGCGTGGCTTCCTGATGGATACCGCGGGTCCGCGCGCGTTCTGGCTCCAGGACTATATTCCGGCCGACGAGCAGGCGCGTGTGCACGCTGCCGTGCTCGAAGCGATCCGCACCGGTTCCGTGTATGAGCTGGAGCACCGGGTGCGCCGCATCGACGGCAGCGACGGCTGGGCATTGTCGCGCGCGGTGCCGATCCAGGATGCGCAGGGACGGGTGGTGGAATGGATCGGCGCGGCCAGCGACATCAGCGAGCGCAAGGCAGCCGAAGAGAAGCTGCGCGAGTCGGACCGGCGCAAGGACGAATTTCTCGCCATGCTGGCCCACGAGCTGCGCAATCCGATCGCGCCGATCAGCGCCGCGGCCGCCCTGCTGCAACGCATGAAGCCGGACGAGGCGCTGGTGCGGCGCACCAGCGAGATCATCGCGCGCCAGGTCGGCCACATGACGGCGCTGATCGACGACCTGCTCGACGTATCGCGGGTCACCCGCGGTCTGGTCGAACTGGAGCAGGCGCCGGTCGACCTGCGCGACGTGCTGCAGGATGCGGTCGAGCAGGTCACGCCGCTGGTGCGCGCACGCCGCCACGACCTGTCGCTGGCGCTGCCGCAAGGCGCGGTCATGGTCAGGGGCGACAAGAAGCGGCTGGTGCAGGTGGTCGCCAACCTCCTCAACAACGCGGCCAAGTACACGCCGGAAGGCGGACGCCTGGTGCTGCGTGCCCATGCCGCCGACGGCAATGCCTGCATCGACGTCAGCGACAACGGCATCGGCATGGCGCCCGAGTTGACCGGGCGGGTGTTCGAACTGTTCGCGCAGGCCGAGCGCAGCGTCGACCGCTCGCTGGGCGGCCTCGGGCTGGGACTGGCCCTGGTGAAAAGCCTGGTCGAACTGCACGGCGGCTCGGTCGCCTGCGCCAGCCCGGGACTGGGACTGGGCAGCACCTTCTCGGTCTGCCTGCCCTGCTGCGCCGGGAATGCCGCGCCGTGCGAAGATGCCGCCGCTCCCATCGCCGCGGACGCGACCGGCAAGGCGGCTGCGCTGCGGGTCCTGGTCGTGGACGACAACGTCGACGCAGCCGTGACCCTGGCCATGGTGCTGGAAGCGGCCGGCCACCAGACACTGGTGGAACACGGCGCGCTGGCCGCCCTCGAACGCGCACGGGCGGCGCCGCCGCAGGTCTGCCTGCTCGACATCGGCCTGCCGGAGATGGACGGCAAGGAGCTCGCGCGGCGCCTGCGCGCCGACCCGGCCACGGCGGGCGCCCTGCTGGTCGCCGTCACCGGCTATGGCCAGGACAGCGAACGCCAGCAGATCATGGCCGCCGGCTTCGACCACCACCTGGTCAAGCCGGTGGACATGGAGCGGCTCGGGGCGATCCTGGCGGCGGTCTGAGCTAGCGCAGCAGCTGCGTCGGCCCGTGGCCCAGCCGGGCCGCCAGGGCGCGCGCCTGCAGCTGCCGGTGTGCGGCCGCGCCCGCGGCGTTCGCAAGCGCACCCTGGCCTTGCGCGCCGGGCGTGCCGAGGTCGAGGATCGTGAGCTGCTCGAACAGCTGCGTGGCCTTGCCGGTCGAGTCCCTGACGCGCACGACGATGGTGTAGTCGCCGTTGGACGTGTAGGTATGGCTGGCGCGCACCTCGCCCTTGCCCCGGTATTCGCGCAGGCCCACCACCTGGGGGCCGCTGCCGTCGCCCCAGTCGACCGTCGCGCTGTGGGTGTCGCCCACGTTGCGGTCGCGGAAGGACAGCGTGATCTCGAGCGGCTGGTTCAGGCGCGGCTGTGCGTGCCGGATCGGCCCGAGCACCGGCGCATCGGTGCCGCCGCCGTTGGCGCGCAGGAGCACCACCCCGGCGTTGGAGCTGGCCACGATATCGCCGTTGTTCGAGACCGCCAGCGCCGAGTGCAGCACCAGGCCCGTGGGCGGGTTGAGCAGGCGCGTATTCAGGTCGACCGCGCCGCCGCGGGTCCAGCGATACGCGATATTGCCGCCCGGAGCGCGCTGCCCCAGGCCGACCACCACGCCGCGCTCGTTGGCGGCATTGGCTTCGGAGACCTGGAGCCCGCGCGGGTGCAGGTCGACCAGGCCGCGCGCCCGGGAAAACAGGAAGGCGCGGGGCGCGGGGTCGGAATTCCCGCTGACCCTGCGGCCAACCACTTCGCCGTTGCCGTTCAGCCCATGCGTGATGGTGCGCGCGCCGATGCGCACCGCGCCCTTGCCCGGACTCCACAGGAAGGCGCTGAGCTCGGGGCTCAGCGTGTCGAGCATCCCGGCGATCTCCCCGCGGTTGTTGCCCGTCGAAGCGAATGCGAAGCGCTTGCCGAAGGGACCAAGGTCCATCGTCCGGCCGGCGGCGTCCCAGGCCAGCACGTTCGGCGCCCCGCCCGCCGCGTCTCCGGACCCGACGGTGACGTTGCCGTCGTTGATGTGGCTGGCATAGGTCGCGCCGATGCCCGCCGGCGCGGGCAGCTGGATCAGGCGGTTCGCCGCGGTCCAGCGCACGGCGCGGTCGGCGCCGTTCTCGGCCGAAAGCGCGGATCGCCCGACGATCTCCGCGTAATTGTTGATGGCCGTGACGAAGGTGGAACCGTCGCTGCTCAGGCTCGGCAAGGGAAGCAGGCCGCGTGACGCCGACCAGCGGAACGGCCGGAACGGGGTGCCTTCAGGCATCGCCGGCTCGACGATGCTGGCCGAGAAGGCGACTTCGCCCTTGTCGTTGAGGTCGCCGAGAAAGGCGGTCCGGTTGTTCGGCGGCGAGATGTCGATCACGCCCGCACCGTCGAAATAGCCCACGTGCAGCAGGCCATCGAGGCCGAAGTATTCGAACGCGGCCTGGCCGCGGGCATTGATGTCGGCCACGAAGCTTAAGGTCCCGCCTGCAAGATTGACGATGCCATAGACGTCCCGGCCCTGGCTCCCGGCCTTGTGCCCTTCCTGCTCCCCTGGCGCGGCAAGGACCTTGCCGCTGTTCTCGCCGGCACGGCTGCCGGCGGCCACCGCGCTCGCCAGCACCACCATGCCTGTTATCGTGGAAAAAAGCCCTATCGAGAAATGTCGCATTGTCTGTCTCCGGTAGTGGTCTCATGCGCCTGCATGAGGCAGCACGAATGTAGAACGCCCACCGGGCGGACAGGACGAACTATCGCAAACGCGTTCGATGGCGCGCCAGGAATGGACGACGGCGTTTACAGCCGTGCCAGGGTGGCATCGTCCGGCTCGCCATCGAAATACTTGTCGATGCAGTCCTGGAAGACCGCTTCGTCCGGCGCGACGTCGGCAAACAGGGTCATCGACGAGCGGAACTTGAGGTCGTCGGGGTGGCCAAATATGTCTTCGGCCGTCAGCCCGTCACGCTTGGCCACGATGCCCGCGCACTCGCGCAGGCGCGCGCCCAGCACCGGATGCGCCAGGTAGGCGGCGGCCTCGTCGCTGGACGCGATCGCGTAGCGCTGCGCCATCTCGCTGCGTCCGAGCCCGGCAATCTGGGGAAAGATGAACCACATCCAGTGGCTGTGCTTGCGGCCGGCGCGCAGTTCGGCGAGCGCCGTGGCGTACACCGGTTCCTGGGCCTGGACGAAACGTTCCAGGTCGAATTCATTGTCCATTGCATCACCTCCAGCTCCGACCATGCTACAACTTTGAGATTGTTTGCTAAAGTGCGTTCCATAGGACGCGCCAATGGACACCCATCATCTCTCTCTACTGCTCGTGCGCGACATGCCGTACGGGAAATACAAAGGCCACAAGATTGCCGACCTGCCGGGCCACTACCTGGGCTGGTTTGCCCGCGAAGGCTTTCCACGCGGCGAGCTGGGCCATTTGCTGGCCCTGATGTACGAGCTCGACCATAATAATCTGCGCAGCCTGCTCGACCCGCTTCGTAGCCGCTGAGCAACAGCGCAGGCACCGCGGCAGTGCTTGTCGGCTATACTGGCGGCGCCACCGTCTAATCGGAATTCGATGGAAAACGAACACGCTTCCCCTCCCCTCGTGCTGGTCGTCGAGGACGACGAGCACATCGCCCAGGTCCTGCGCTTCATGCTCGAGCGCCAGGCTTACCGCGTCGTCCACCTGGCCGACGGCCGCGCCGCGAGCGAACATTTCCGCAATGCGAAGGAGCGGCCCGACCTGGTGCTGCTCGACGTCATGCTGCCCTACGTCGACGGCTTCGAGCTGGTACAGCTGGCACGCGAACGCAGCGACTGGGCCGGCTTGCCGATCCTGATGCTCACTGCCAAGAATACCGAACGCGACACCGTGCGCGCGCTCGACGCCGGCGCCAACGACTTCGTCATCAAGCCGTTCCAGCCGAATGAACTGCTGGCGCGGGTCCGGCGTTTCCTGAAGACGGGCTCATGACCCCGAGCGCCTTGCCCGCAGGCGCCGGCAACACCTTCATCACCGTCGCGGTCTGGACCGGGACGGTGGCCCTCGTCCTGACCCTGTTGCTGGCCCTGCAGATCGTGCTGCTGCGTATCAGCCTGCGGCGGCGCGAGCGGCGCGCGGCGCGTGCCGTCGCCCGCTGGCGCCCGCTGCTGAACCAGGCCATCGTCGGGGAAGATCCCGAGCTGCCGTCCTTGCGGCCGAACGAGCGCCTGCCCTTCCTGCACCTGTGGGCGCACCTGCAGGGTTCGCTGCGCGGCGAGGCCAACGAAGCGCTCAATGGCGTGGCGCGCCGCCTCGGCGTCGACACCCTGGCCCGCGGCATGCTCGCACGCGGCGCGCGCGACGAACGCCTGCTGGCCACCCTGGTGCTGGGACACCTGCGCGACCGCGCCGCCTGGCCGCAGCTGCTGCCGCTGGCCAGCGCCGCCGACAGCGTGCTCTCGCTCAGCGCGCTGTGGGCGCTGGTGCGGGTCGATCCGGAAGCCGCGGCCGACTACCTGACGCCGCTGTTCATCGAGCGCGAAGACTGGGCGCTGTCGCACGTGGCCGGCATCCTGCAGCAGGCCAGCGGCCCGGTGGCGCAGGTGCTGGCGCGCATCCTGCCGGGCTTGCCCGAGGATCGGCTGCCACGCGCATTGCGGATCGCCGAATCCCTGCGGGTCACCCTGCCGGCCGGGGTGCTCGCCGAGGCCCTGCGCAGCCCGTCAAGTAGCGTGGTGATCGCCGCCCTGCGCGGCGTGCTGACACCTGCCACCTTGTCTGAAGTGCGCACCCTGCTCGGCCATGAAGACTGGCAGGTGCGGGTGCAGGCCGCGCGCGCCCTGGGCCGGGTCGGCGAGCGCAGCGACGCCGCCCGCTTGACCAGCCTGCTGGGCGACCCGCAATGGTGGGTGCGCTACCGCGCGGCCCAGGCGCTGCGCGAACTGCCGCTGCTGGCACAGGCCGACCTGGACGCGGTGCGCGCCTCGCTCACCGACCGCTTCGCGCTCGACATGCTGGACCAGGTACTGGCGGAGGAGCAGGCATGACCGATTTCATCACCTGGTTCGTGTTCTGCTACTTCATCGCGCTCAACGGCGGATACCTGCTGCTGAACGCGATCGCGCTGCGGGCCCTGCGCGTCAAGGGCCAGGAACTGTTCATCGCCGACCTGCCGCGCGCCTATTCCGGCCTGGAGCCGCCGGTGAGCATCCTGGTGCCGGCCTATAACGAGGAAGCCACCATCGCCGCCTCGGTCCGCTCGATGCTGCAGCTGACCTACGCCGAGTTCGAGATCATCGTTGTCAACGACGGCTCCAAGGACGGCACGCTGGAGGTGCTCAAGCGCGAGTTCGCCTTGCTGCCCTTCCCGGAAGCCTACCGGCGCCAGATCCCGACCGCCGAGGTGCGCGGCATCTACCGCTCGACGCGCTACCCGAACGTGCGCGTGATCGACAAGCTCAACGGCGGCAAGGCGGATTCCCTGAATGCCGCGATCAACGTCTCGCGCTATCCGCTGGTGTGCGGGGTCGACGCCGATTCGATCCTGCAGCGCGACAGCCTGGCCAAGGTCACCGAGCCCTTCCTGCGCGACCCGACCGTGGTGGCGGCCGGCGGCACGGTGCGGGTGGCCAACGGCTGCACCGTCAGCGGGGGCTTCCTCACCAGCGTCGGGCTGCCGAAGAACATCTGGGCCCTGTTCCAGGTGGTGGAATACCTGCGCGCCTTCCTCTTCGGACGGCTGGGCTGGTCGTCGATGAACGGCATGCTGATCATCTCCGGCGCCTTCGGCGTGTTCCGCAAGGACGCGGTGGTGCTGGCCGGCGGCTACCGGCGCGACACCATCGGCGAGGACATGGAACTGGTGGTGCGCATGCACCGCCTGCTGCGCGAGAAGCGCCAGCCCTACCGCATCGAATTCGTGCCCGATCCGGTGTGCTGGACCGAGGCGCCCGAGGACTACCGTACCCTGAAGAACCAGCGCATCCGCTGGCAGCGCGGACTGGCCGAGAGCCTGAACGCCAACTGGGGCCTGGTCTTTTCGCGTAACGGCGGCGTGCCGGGCTGGGTGGCCTTCCCCTTCATGCTGCTGTTCGAGTGGCTCGGTCCGCTGGTGGAGATCGGCGGCTATGTGTTCATGATCTGGGCTTACTTCAGCGGCATGATTTCCTGGGAGGCCTTCGGCGCCTTCCTGTTCGTCGCCATCGGCCTGGGCATCCTGCTGTCGGCCTCCGGCCTGCTGCTGGAAGAGATGTCCTTCCACATCTACCCGCGCGGCAGGCAACTCTTGATGCTGGGACTGGTGGTGATCCTGGAGAACTTCGGCTACCGCCAGCTCAATTCCATCTGGCGCCTGACCGGCCTGTGGCGCTGGGCGATGCAGAAGGAGTCGAGCTGGGGCACGATGAAGCGCAAGGGCACCTGGCAAAGCCAGGACGGCCAAACGCCAACCGGCAAATGAGCGCGGCAAGCCGGCCGTCATCGCTACACTGAAGGCCATGTCACGGCTTGCCTTACTTTTTCTCCTGTCGATGAGCGCTCCCGCCCACGCCGCGTTCCTGCACCTGTGCCCAGCGCAGTCGGCACCTGGCGGCGTCCCTTCCGCCAAGGCCCGCGGGGCCGACGGCAAGGAACTGCGCTTCGTCGTCACCGGCGCAGCAGCGCTGCCCGGCTGCCGCTCGCTCGCACTCGGCGCCGCCCAGGTCGAAACCCTGCACGTGCTGGGCGCGGACGCGGCGCCGACGCCCACCATCCTGCTCCAGGGCGAAGCCAGGGACGGAGGCTTCGCCGTCAGCGAACAGACCCTGGTGCCTGACGGCGACGGGCAGCCATCGAAGCCGGCGCCGATGCCGCTGCGGACCAACCTGCTGGACCGGATGCAGGTCCGTACCTATGGGGTCGAAGAACGGGTCCAGGCGCGCCTCGACCAGGGCCGCCTGCGCATCGACTGCCGCGCCGGCTCGCGCCCGGCGGGCGTGCTGCTCACGGGCCCGTGGACCATCCCGCGCCTGCGCGCGCAGCTGGTGGCCAGGCATTCCGGCAAGGGACAGTTCACCTGGCAGGCTGCGGATGCGGCAGGGGCGGCGCGCGAATCGGCGCTCGACATGGGCCAGCTTTCCGCCAAGGGCGGCGCCGGCAGCACACGCCTGGCCCTGCCGGCCGCCCTCGACCGGGGCAACTGGCGCCACTTCGTGCTCGCCTGCCCGGCCGCCGGCGGCAGCCTGGCGCTGGATTCCCTGGTGCTGGAACCGGATGCCCCGGGCGCCGCGCCGCGCTCGACCTGGATCTGGGACCGCAGCGCCTGGCTCGAACGCGGCGAGGACCTGCTCGACTGGGCCGCGCGCGAGCGCATCGGCGAGTTGTTCATCGTGGTGCCGCTGGAACAAGGCCGCATCAAGGATCCGGAGCTTCTCTCCGCCTTCGTGCGCCGCGCCGGGCAAAGGGACATCGGCATCAGCGCGGTGGAAGGCGACCCGCACATGGTGCTGCCGGGCGAGCGCGCCGCCACCGCCGCGCGCGCCCGCGCCTATGCCGCCTACAATGCCGCGGCCGAACCGGCGGCGCGCTTGAAGAGCATCCAGTTCGACATCGAACCCTACTTGCTGCCCGAGCACGTGCTGCCGGCCGCGCGCCTCGATGCAGAGTACGTGGCCACCCTGGCGGCGCTGCGCGCGGCGGCGGGCGACATGCCGCTCGAGTTCGTGGTGCCCTTCTGGTGGGGCGAGCGCCACGCGCTGCTGGACGGCCTGGCGCGGCATGCCGATGCGGTCTCGGTGATGGACTACCGGACCGATCCCGAGCAGATCCTCGCCTTCGCCATCCCCTTCCTGGATTGGGGAGCGGCCAGCGGCAAGCGCGTGCGCATCGCACTGGAAGCCGGCCCGCTGCCGTTCGAGATCCAGCGCCGCTACCGCCGCGCGCCGGATAATGGTGCAGGCGACATGCTGCTGTTCACGGTCGAGGGCCAGCGGATAGCGGTGCTGCTGCGCCAGCCGCTCGCGCATCCGCGCGCCCTGCCCTACCAGCTGGTGGATAGCCGCCCGATCGACGGTTCGGCCACCAGCTTCCACAAGAACAAGGACGCGCTGCGCGCCCTGCTGCCCCGCCTGGAGGCCGATTTCGGCGCCTGGCCGGGGTTCGCCGGGATCGCGCTGCACGAGTGGCGATGATGGAAACCGACTTCGACCCCGGCCTGCTCGCCGCGCTGCGCGAGGCGCGCAAGCTCATGGTGCTGACGGGCGCGGGGATGTCCGCCGAAAGCGGCATTCCCACCTTCCGCGATGCCCTGACCGGCCTGTGGCGGCAGTTCGACGCAGCCTCGCTGGCCACGCCGGACGCCTTCCGGCGCGATCCCGCCCTGGTCTGGGGCTGGTACGAATGGCGGCGCATGAAGGCACTGTCGGCCCGGCCGAACGCGGGACACGTCGCGATCGCGCGGCTCGCCAGCCGCGTGGAACACCTGTCCCTGTTCACGCAGAATGTCGACGACCTGCACGAGCGTGCCGGCAGCCATGACGTGCAGCACCTGCACGGCAGTCTCCATCATCCACGCTGTGCCGACTGTGCGCGTCCCTTCTCCCTGCCGGCGGCCGCGCCCGTGGAGCCCGAAGGCGGCCGGCGCATGGCGCCGCCAAGCTGCCCGGCCTGCGGCGGCCCGGTCAGGCCCGGCGTGGTGTGGTTCAACGAAGCGCTCCCCGAAGACGTCCTCGCGCGTGCATTCGATGCATGCGCCAGCTGCGATCTGCTGATCGTCGTCGGCACCTCGGGCACGGTCTATCCGGTGGCGCAGCTTCCCGAGGTGGCGCGCCGGGCCGGCAGCCGGGTCGTCCAGGTCAATCCGACTGCCAGCGAGCTGGATCGCCTGTGCACGTGGAACCTGAGGGGAAGTGCCGCGCAGGTGTTGCCGGCCCTGCTCGACCGCGCATGGTGAGCCCGGGCACGGGACAGCGCCGTGAGATTTGGTGAACTTGTCCGGCCTGTTTAGGGGTAGAGTCGAGGCTTTGCGCCCCTCCGAACGCCCCTGAGGCACCGATGCGTATTCCACCTGCCCACCCCCGCGTGGCCACGCGCGCCACGGCGGTACAACTCATGCGCGCCCGCCTGCTGCGCGAAGGCTTCCCGCGCGTCCAGATGTTCATCCTGGTGTCGCTGACCGGGCTGGCCGGTTTCGGCGCCTCGGTGGCGATGCTCGCCGCCGGGGTCGAAGCGATGGCGCTGCGCTACACGCTGGCGATGGGCGTGGCCTACATCGCCTTCCTGCTGCTCCTGTGGCTGTGGCTGCGCACCAGCGCGGCGGACTACCTCGACCCCGGATGGGTCGGCAATGCCGACGGCAGCGCGGCGGCCAAGGATGGCGCGGCCGACTTCAGCGGTGGCGGCGGCAGCTTCGATGGCGGCGGTGCCAGCGCCAACGTCGACTTCGGCGCACAGGACAGCGCCATCGGCGCCATCGCGGACAATCCGCTCGGGGCCGTGGCCGAGGCTGAGGAAGCCGCGGTTCCCCTGGTCGTGATCCTGCTCGCCGTGGGCATCGCGCTGTCTTCCCTATTCGTGATCTGGTCGGCGCCGATCCTGTTTGCCGAGATCCTGGTGGACGCCCTGCTGGCCGCGGGCCTCTACCGGCGCCTGCGGGTGCTGGAGCCGCAGCACTGGATGCTCGCCGCATTGAAACGCACCATCGCCCCCTTCGTGCTGACCACCCTCACGGTGGCCGCGGCGGGATGGGGCATGCAGGCCTATGCGCCCGAGGCCAGGTCGCTTGGCGAGGTCCTGTCCAGCCGCTAGGACGCTGCCGGCAGCTCCACCACGAAGCGCGTGCCGCGATCGGGCGCGGTGGTGAATCCGATGGTCCCGCCATGCTCCTCGATGATCGCCTTGCTGATCGCCAGTCCCAGGCCGGTGCCGCCGCGCGTACGCGAATCGGCCCCGTCGGCCTGGGCGAAGCGCTGGAACACGCGCTGCTGGAATTCCGGCGCGATGCCGGGGCCTTCATCAAGGACCAGCAGGCGGACCTTGCCGGGGGTGTGCGCCAGGCCCAGCGTGACGGACTTGCCCGCCGGGGTGAACTTGATGGCATTCGACAGCAGGTTGGTCAGTACCTGCTCCATGCGGTCGGCGTCGATGCTGGCCGCGATCCCGGCTGCGCCCGCATCCCAGTCGTGCCGCAGCAGCACCCCAGCCTTGCGGGCATGCCCTTCCATCGCCGCCAGCGCGCGCTCGGCCACGGGCAGCAGCGGCTGCGCGCGGGCCTCGAAGTGGATCTGGCCGGCCTCGATCTTCTGGATGTCGAGCAGGTCGTTGACCATGCGCACCAGCCGCTCGCTGCTCTGGCTGGCGATGGTAATCAAGCGCAAGGCATCCGGCGGCAGCTCGCCCGCCATGCCGTCGGCCAGCATCGCCAGCGAGGCCTGGATCGAGGTCAGCGGCGTGCGCAGCTCGTGCGAGACGGTCGAGATGAACTCGTTCTTCATCTGCTCGACCCGCTTGCGCTCCGAGATATCGTGCAGGAACACGCTGAAGAAGGCGTCTTCGCCCTGGCCGGCCAGGGCCGCCGTCATCTCGATGGTGAATTCGCGCCCCTGGCGGTCGATCACCTGACGCTCCAGGCGCTGGTCGAGCATGGCCAGGTGGCCGGTCTGGCGGAAGGCATGCAGGGCCTGCCCCAGGCTGGCGCGGTAGCGCTCCGGCAGCACCAGCTCGGACAGCGGCCAGCCCACGGCCTCGTTGCGGCCCCAGCCGAACATGCGCTCGGCCGCCTCGTTCCAGTCGAGGATGATGCCGCGCTGGTCGACCGCGATATAGGCATCCTGGGCCGCTTCCACGATCGCATTGATGCGCTGTTCGCTGGCCTGCACCGAAGCCAGCGCGCGCTCCAGTTCGCGGGTGCGTTCCTCGACGCGCTGCTCCAGCGTGGCGTTCAGGTCGCGCAGTTCGGCCTGCTTTCGCACCAGGTCGCCCACCAGCCCGTTCAGGGTGGTCGACAGCGCCTGCACCTCGAAATAGTCGTTCGCGCTCGGCGGCAGCTGGACCGCCTCGCCGCGTCCCAGGCGTTCGGCCGATTCGGCCAGCGCCCCGAGCGGACGGGTGATGCGGCGCGCCACCAGCAGGCCGGCCACGGAGAACAGCACCGCCAGCGCCGCACCGCTCCACAGCGCCTGCTCGCGCAGGCGGCGCACCGGCGCATAGGCATCCTCCACGTCCTGGCGCACCAGCACGGTCCAGCCGAGCCCGGGGTAGATGCCGCGGCCGACGGTGGCGCCGTAGCCGACCAGGTAGGACAGGCCGTCCGGCCACTCTTCGACCAGGTAGCCGGTGCGCTTCTGCTGCGCCAGCCGCAGGCTCTCCAACGCGATCTTCTTGCCCTGCAGTTCCGTGGGGCCGAGCAGAACCACGCCCTGCGCACTGACGATCAGGGCCTGCACCCGGTCGCGCGCCTGGACCGGCGCGATGATCGAGCGCTCGACGTCGCGCGCCCACTGCCAGGACAGGTGCACGCCCAGCACCCCGGCCGTCTTCCCGGCCAGGTCGGTAAACGGGAAGGCGACGTCGACGAAGCGGCGCGGCTCGCCGTTCTCGCTCGGGAGCAGCTTGGCGAGCTTGACCGCTTCGTGGACGTCGCCGACGTTGACGCCCTCGAGGGCATTGCGGAACCACGGGCGCTGCGACACGTCCGCGCCTTCCAGCAGGCCGCGCGCCTCGACGATCACGCGGCCGTCGAGGCCGGTCAAGCCGATCCAGTCGTAGTAGCCGTAGGTCTCGCGCATGTCGGACAGCACCTGGCGCCGCTCGGCCGGCGCGATGGTGGCATCGCGCAGCGCGCGGCGCCGCGTCATCAGGCTGACCTCGCGGTAACGCTCGGCCATTCCACGGTCGAGCTTGTCCGCGGTCTGGCGCGCCATCTCGCCCAGGTTGTTGCCGATGCTTTCCTTGACCTGCTCGGTCGAGGAGCGCTCGATGACCACGACCAGCAGCAGGGTCAGGATCACGGTCAGGAGCGAGAAGGCCAGCGCCAGCCAGGCGCCGAGGCCGAGCCTGCGGTTCCGGGTGGCGGCGGGTGGGGAGGTGTCCATGTTGGTTCGATGCTGAAACAATTGCGTCAGCGTAACATACGTCAACTCAACATACTATGAACAAGACCGTGGGCGTCGCACGGGGGAAACGGATTTCCTGTAAACTAGACGGCTACAGCTTCGCACCATGCCGCAACAGCAAGAAATACCAAGAGAAACGCCATGCCGACCCCATCCTCCTCCACCGACCAGCTGCTCGATTACGTCACCTCGTGTGCCCTGCCGACCCCGTGGGCACAGTTCACGCTGCACGCCTTCATCGAGCACTCCACCGGCAAGGAGCACCTGGCGATGGTACTGGGCGACATCGGCGACGGCGAACCGGTGCTGGCGCGCGTGCATTCCGAATGCCTGACCGGCGACGTGCTGTTCTCGCAGCGTTGCGACTGCGGCGCCCAGCTCGAGGGCGCGCTGCAGCGCATTGCCGAGGAAGGGCGCGGCATCCTGTTGTACCTGCGCCAGGAAGGCCGCGGCATCGGCCTGGTCAACAAGATCCGCGCCTACCGCCTGCAGGAAGCCGGCGCCGACACGGTCGAGGCCAACCTGCAGCTGGGCTTCCATGCCGACGCCCGCAATTACGAGCTGTGCAAGCCGATGCTGGAACAGTTCGGCGTGCGTTCCCTGCGCCTGATGACCAACAACCCGCGCAAGATCGACGCCCTGAGCCGACTCGGGATCGCGGTAGCCGAGCGCGTGCCGCTGCTGGTGAACCGCAACGCCTTCAACAACAGTTACCTGAATACCAAGCAGGCCAAGCTGGGCCACATGATGGGCCCGCTCGAGCCGCTCGAGCCGGTCGGCGCGGCGCTGGCCGAGCCGGACAACAGCTGAGCCACCCCTGCTTCGCGTGATCGGGTCCACTGACCCGATCACCATAACGCGCGCGCAGCCCCGGCGTCCGGTGGCAAGATAATGCTTCCTTCTTGCCATGATCGGAATGCATGAAACGGACCGCCGCCGCCCTCCTGCTTCTCTGTCTCGCGGCGGGCGCCGCCACGGCGCCTCCGGAACAGGCCAACCGCCCACCCCCAACGCGCGCCGCCACGGCGCCTGCGCCGCCCCCGCACCTGTCCCCGAGCGATCCGCCCGGGCCCACGCCCCCGGCACCGGCACCGGGCGAGGTCGATGCCCAGGACGCCCTGCCGCCGCCCTCCTCGGCCGCCCAGGACCTGTACTCGTCGGCGCGCGGCGACCTGCTGCAGATCCGCATGCTGCTCAAGAACGGCCGCACCCAGTCCACCGTCGGCTCGGGTTTCCTGGTCGGCACCGGGAACCTGGTGGTCACCAACTACCACGTGGTGTCGCAGATGGCGCTCGACCCCGACGTCTACACCGCCGAATACGTCGACACCGATGGCAATAGCGGTCCGGTTGAGCTGCTGGCCGTCGACGTGCTGCACGACCTGGCCGTCCTGCGCGTCAACCGTGAAGGCAGCGGCTTCTTCAAGGTGCCCGAACGCCCGGTGCGCCTGACCCAGGGGCAGCGCCTGTACTCGCTCGGCAATCCCCTCGACCTGGGCTTTGCGATCTCGGAAGGCGCCTACAACGGCGTCGTCACACGCAGCTTCTACGACCAGCTCATGTTCGGCGGCCCGATCAATTCCGGCATGAGCGGCGGGCCCAGCGTGACCGGCAACGGCACCGTGGCCGGCGTCAACGTGTCCAAGCGGCGCGACGGCGAGTCGGTCAGCTTCCTGGTGCCGGTCAAGTACGTGCAGGAGCTGCTGCGCAAGGTCGAGAGCCAGCCGGCGCCGCCGAAGGATTTCAATCCCTTGATCGCCGCCCAGCTGCTGGAGCACCAGCGCGCCATGGTCGACCGCCTGCTGGAGGAGCCGCTGGCCATCAAGAGCATGGGGCCCTACCTGGTGCCGGTGCGCGAATCCGGCCAGTTGCGCTGCTGGGGGCGCTCGAACGTGAAGGCCGAGACCGCGTACACCTCGGACTCGATGAGCTGCGCGATGGAATCGGCGATCTACGTGTCCTCGACCCAGCAGACCGGCCACGTGGCGATGACCCACCAGTACATCCGGTCCGACAACCTGGCCCGCCTGCCCTTCGCGGCACTGAGCAGCCGCCTGTTCGGCGCGGCCAAGCTGGGCAACGCCGGCGACGCGCGCCTGACCAAGCCGGTGTGCACCGAACGCTTCGTGCACACCCGCACCCTGCCGCTGCGCGCCGTGACCTGCGTACGCGCCTACCGCAAGTTCGAGGGCCTGTACAACTTCACGCTGCTGACCGCCAGCACCAATGCGGCCGAGTCGAGCCTGCAGAGCCGGCTGGACGTGTCCGGGGTCTCGTATGAAAACGGCATGCGCGTGACGCGTGCCTTCCTCGGCTCCTTCGGACGCAACATCCGGCGCGCGCCCGCCGCACCAGGCACGCCGGGAGGCCAGCGATGAACGGCCCCTGGACCGTCGAGATCCTGGCGCGCAACGGCGAGGTGCTGCACCGGCACCGCGCCGCCAGCCTGCCGATCCGTGTCGGCCGCGCCTACGACAACGACTTCATCCTCGACGACGAGTACGCCGCCGCGCACCACGCCGTCATCGAGCAAGGCACCGATGGCGCGCTCGTGATGCGCGACCTCGGCACCCGCAATGGCTTGAACACCGGGCGCAAGCGGGTGCAGGAACTTACCCTCACGGGCGACACCGTGGTGCGCATGGGCCATACCTCGCTGCGTGTGCGCGCGGCCGATTTCCCGGTGCCGACGGAACTGCGCGACCGCACCATGCACGGCTGGGAAGGGCTGGTGCCCGGTATCGTCGGCGTGCTGCTGGCCGGGCTGGTGGCCCTGTTCGTGACCTGGCTGTTCGACGCCGAGCCCTTCGAGCTGCTCAACTATGTGCTGGCTCCCGGCGCGGGGATCGGCGCGGCGCTGCTGTGGAGCAGCCTGTGGGCCTTCATGAACCGCCTGTTCGGGCGCTATACGCGGCTGGGGCGGCACCTGTTCATCTTCGGCTGCGGCATGGCGGCGCTGGTGGGCTTCCGCCTGCTGGCGGCAGTGGCCGCCTATGCCTGGTCGCTCGAATGGCTCACCCGCTACGGTTCCCACGTGGCGGTGGCCACAAGCGCGGGCATCATCTACTTCCACCTGGCGACCATCAAGCCGCCCCTGCGCCGGCGCCTGCGTGCGATCTGCGCTTGCGCGGCGGTGCTGGCCTCGGGGCTGGTGCTGATCGTGAACCAGCAGCAGCACGGCCGGGTCGCGGACGAACTGTACATGGCCGTGCTGCTGCCGCCGGAGCTGCGCGCCAGTCCCGATGCGACGGTGGCGGAGTACATGGTCGACGTCGAGGCGATGCGCACGCAGCTGGAGGAAGAACGCGGGACTGCGCCTGCGGCGGGCGGGAACTGAGCAAGGCTTTGCAGCTTTGACAAGTAGCGGCGAATGCTGGATCATCGGGCATCTTCAGCCCGGCCAGCCCATGAAACCGACCCGCAGCGCCATCACCGCCGTCATCGCCTGGTTCCTGTTCTGGGCGCTGATGGTGCTGGTCGCCGTCGAAGACTACCGGCGCGACGGCGGCACGGCCTACTGGCAACCGGTGCTCTGGGAGACCTCCTCGGCCTGTGTCGCCACTTTCCTGCTGCTGCTCCAGCGCCGCGCCACCCGGCGCCACGACCACCTGATCGCCACGCCCTGGCGCTGGTTCGCCCTGCAGGCGCGCATGCTGCCGCTGTTCTGGCTCGCCTTCGTGCCGCTGGTCTTCGGCGTACGCCATGTCGTGTACGCGCTGGCCGGCACCAGTTACGAGCACGAGCCCTGGCTGCAGGTCTTCGTCTACGAGTCGCTCAAGCTCACCGTGTTCGTCGGCCTGTTCATCGTGATCGGCTTCGGCCTGCTGTCCTACCGCGAACTGCTGGGCGCGCGTTTGCGGGCCGAACAGGCCAACGCCCTGCTGCGCGAAGCCCAGCTGCAGTCGCTGGCGCGCCAGATGCAGCCGCATTTCCTGTTCAACGCGCTCAATACCATTTCCTCGCTGATGCACACCGACGTGGCGCGCGCCGACGCCACCCTGGTGCAGCTGGCGGACCTGCTGCGCGCCGCCCTGGCGCTGGGCGAACGGCCGCAGGCCACGCTCGAGGAGGAATTGCGGCTGGCGCGCGCCTATGCCGGGGTGATGGAAGGACGCTTCGATGGCCGCGCCCGGGTCGACTGGCGCATCGACAGTGCGGTGCTGGGCGTGCCGCTGCCGGCAATGAGCGTGCAGCCGCTGCTGGAGAACGTGTTCAAGCACACGGTCGAACGGCGGCGCGCTCCCACCCGCATCACGGTCAGCGCCGCGCGCGATGGCGGCGATTTCGTCCTGCGCGTCGAGGACGACGGCGGCATGCTCGGCAAGGATGCCGACTGCGGCGCGCCGGGCATCGGCCTGGCCAACCTGCGCGCACGCCTGGCGGGCCTGCACGGCGACGGCGCCCGCGTGACGCTGGCCCAGCTGCTGCCTTGCGGCGTACGGACCGAACTGAGGCTGCCATGCGCATCCTGATCGTCGACGACGAGCGCCCGGCGCGCGAACGGCTGCGCCGCATGCTGGCGCTGGAAGCCGGCATCGAGGCCATTGGCGAGGCGTCCGACGGCATCGACGCGCTGCGGCAGCTGGCACAGTTCCGGCCCGATGCGCTGCTGCTCGACGTCGAGATGCCGGAGCTGTCGGGCATCGACCTGGCGGCCTCGCTGCCGGCCCCTGCGCCGCTGGTGGTGTTCGTCACCGCCTACGACGAATACGCGCTGCGCGCTTTTGACGCGAATGCCATCGATTACCTGCTCAAGCCCTTCGACCAGGCGCGCCTGCGGCGCTCGCTCGAGCGCCTGCGTGCGCGCCATGCGGCGCAGGCCCTGGCTGCAGCGGCGGCGCCCGGCCTGCCGCCGCGCCAGCTCCTGGTGTCGGAGCGCGGCGCCACGCGCGTGGTGCAGGTGGCGGACATCGAATGGCTGGAGACCGCCGACAACTACGTGGTCCTGCACAGCGCCGGCGGAGCGCCGCTGCTGCGCCAGACCCTGTCCGGACTGCTGGCGCAGCTGGGCAGCGGCTTCGTGCGCTGCCACCGGCGCGCGGCGGTGCGTCCCGGCGCCGTCCAGCGCGTCAATCCGCTCGATAAGGGCGACTGCGAACTGGTGCTGCGCAGCGGCGCGCTGGTGCCCTGCAGCCGCCAGTACCGGGCCGCGCTCATGGAAGCACTCCAGTCCTGCTAGCCTGGCCCCCTCCGGTCCGATCCGCCCCATCCCGGGCCCGCCTCGCCACAAAACGCTCGCCGCCGGCATCTCGACACGCCATGCTCGCGCCATCACTTCAACAAGAGCGAGCCATGAACCCTCACCTTTCTGCACCCGCCACCCGCCTGTACTTCCTCGACTGGGTGCGCATCCTTGCCTTCTTCGTCCTGATCGTCTACCACGTCGGCATGTACTACGTGAGCTGGGACTGGCACGTGAAGAGTCCCTTTGCCGGCACCGGTCCCGAAGCCTTCATGAAGCTGTCCTCCCCATGGCGCCTGAGCCTGCTGTTCTTCGTGGCCGGCGTCGGCGCCAGCCTCATGCTGCGCAAGCTCGGCAGCGCGTCCTTCGTGCGCCGGCGCAGCCTGCGCCTCCTGGTGCCGCTGGTGTTCGGCATGCTGGTGATCGTGCCGCCCCAGCCCTATTTCGAAGTGGTCGAGAAGCTCGGCTATGCGGACGGCTATGGCGCCTTCATGGGGCTGTACCTGCAGGCCTACGACGGTTTCTGCCGCGAGGATTGCCTGAGCCTGCCGACCTGGAACCACCTGTGGTTCGTGGCCTACCTGTGGATCTACACCGTGCTGCTCGGCGGCCTCGCTGCCGTGCTCGGAAACCGCTTCGACCGCATCGCCGCGCATGCCGGCGCCCTGCTCCACGGCTGGAAGCTGATCGCGCTGCCGGCCGCGCTGCTGGCCCTGGCGCGCATCAATCTGGTCGAGCATTTCCCGACCAATCACGCCGTGGTCGGCGACTGGTACAACCACGCGATGTCCTTCCTGTGCTTCCTGTTCGGGGCGCTGGTGGCCCGGGTGCCGGGATTCTGGACGCGTCCTGGCCTGCTGCGCTGGCAGGCGCTCGGCATCGCCGCCTTCGGGTGGGCGGCGCTGGCGACGTGGAGCGCGGCCTACGAGCTGCTTGCGCCGCAGGCGAGAGAGACGCTCCGGCCCCTGATGTATGCGCTGTACGCCGTGCTGGCCTGGAGCGCGATCATGGCCGCCTGCGGTTTCGCCGCGCGCCACCTCGACCGTGACGGCCCTGCGCGGCGCTACCTGAACGAGGCGGTGTTCCCGGTCTATATCCTGCACCAGACCCTCATCGTCGTGCTGGCGCACGGGATGCAGCCGCTGCGGATCGCGCCGGGCCTGGAAGCGATCCTGTTGATCGTGCTGACCCTGACCCTCAGCTTCGGCGCATTCGAACTGATCAGGCGCGTGCGCTTGTTGCGGCCGCTGTTCGGGCTGGCGCCCCGCTCCCTCGGGAACGCGCCGGCAGCGGTCCCGGTGCCGGCGCAGCCAGCTCCTGCGCAGGCCGCCGCCGGCTAGCGCCGAAGCCGGAAGCGCTCAATGGGTCTGGGCGCCCTCCGGTCGGCCACCCTGGCTGCTGCGGGCTTGCTGGCCGCGCTGCGGCTCGCTGTTGCCGCCCGCCGCGGCGCGCGCCTCGCCGCTGGGCCGTGCAAACGGATCGGCGACGTTGCGCATCGCCTCCTGCTGGTTGCGGATATTGCGCTCGGTTTCCTCGGCGGTGCTGCGCGCCACCTCGTCGACCAGGGCACGCGCGGTGCGCGAGGTGTTCTGCACGTGCTGCTCGGTCACGCGCGCCAGCTCGACCTGGGAGTCGGCCGCCAGGCGCGAGATGTGCTGCTGGTAGGCGCGCAGCTTCTCGGTGGTGGGCTGGGCCCGGGCCGAGGCGGCGCTGAACAGCTCGGTCTGGCGGTCGGTGCTCAGCACCTGCTGGCTCGCCAGGGTGCCCTCCTCGACCAGGGTCTGGACCAGCTGGATGTTCAGGTCGCACATCTGCTGGAAAGAGCGGAACATCGATTTGGACATATCGTTGAGAAACGCGGTCTGCGCCTCCACGTGGGAGCGCACGGCCGGGGTGTGCGGAAAGAAGTACATGCGTTGACCTCCGTATGTGCTTGCAAGGAAAGGCACGCCAGGGCCGGCAAAGCGGTCCGTGGCACGAAGGTAGAAGGCTAAAGAGGGGGCCAGGTGCGCGTTTGATGTAAACCAAACGTGCGCCGCCCAGACGTCATCGCCGGGCCGGCGCGGCGGGCAGTTCGGCGCCGCAATCCTTGCAGAAGTGCGCGCCGGCCTCGTGGCCGCTACTGCCGCAGGCCGCGCAGGCGCGCTCGAGGCGCGCCGGACCGTGGCGGCGGTCGACCCGGCGCGCCGTCATCTCGGCGGTGACGATGCCGGTCGGCACTGCCAGGATGCCCCAGCCGAGCAGCATCATGAAGGAGGCGATGCCCTTGCCGAGCGTCGTGTGCGGCGTGATGTCGCCGTAGCCGACCGTCGTCATGGTGACGATGGCCCAGTACATGGCGGTCGGGATGCTGGTATAGCCGTGCGCCGGCCCTTCGACCACGTACATCACGGTTCCCATGATCAGCACCACCATCAGCACCACCGACAGGAAGACCATGATCTTGCGCCGGCTGGCCGCGAGCGCCTCGCCCAGGCGGGTGTACTCCTCGATGTACAGGGTCAGCTTGAAGATGCGGAATATGCGCAGCAGGCGCAGGATGCGGATATCGAGCAGCGCCTGGCTGCCCGGCACCAGCAGCGAGACGTAGGTAGGCAGCACCGACAGCAGGTCGACCAGGCCGAAGAAACTGGTGGCATAGCGCAGCGGATGGCGCACGCACAGCAGGCGTGCGAGGTACTCGGCGCTGAACAGCAGCGTGAAGAACCATTCGAGCACGCGCATGGTCGGCGCGTAAGGCACGCCGATCGCGGGCACGCTCTCGAGCACTACCACCAGGATGCTGAGCAGGATCGCGGCGATCAGCACGATGTCGAAGCGGCGCCCGGAAGGCGAATCGCTGAGGAAGATCAGGTCGTACATGCGCCCGCGCCAGCCGTCCGCGCGGCCGTAGCGCAGCAGCGCCTTGTCGGGGCGGCGGGCCGGCCCCGCCCCGGCTCCTCCGTTCTTTCCCGCTTTCATCGCGCTTGCGGCGCTGCGCCCGTCCCCGGTTCGGCGACATGGTAGGCCGCACCCTTGAGCTCGACGGTATTGCGCTCGGGGTCGAGCAGGTAGATCGAGGGACCGTCGCCTTCGGCGCCGTAGCGCGTTTCGACCGGACCGGCAGCCACCCCGTGCGCCTCCAGGTGGCGCCGGATCGCCGCTTCGTCGAAGGGCTCGACGCGCAGGCACAGGTGGTCCAGGTTGCGTCCGCCCACGCCCGGCGCCGCGCCGCCTTCGCGCCCGAGCCGGCTCTCCACCGGCACCAGGTCGATCAGGGAATGGCCGGCGCGCAGCTGGATCAGGCCGATGTCGTCGAGGCGGCGCTCGACCCGGCAGCCCAGCACCTCGCCATAGAAGGCGATCATGGCCTCCAGGTCGGCCACGCGCAGCACGATGTGGTCGAGCCCGCGTACCGGGATCGGATGCTCACTTGGCATGGCGCTCGACCCAGGCGGCGAAGGTGTCGATGAAGGTCTGGAAGAAGGCGCGGCTGGAATCGTCGATGAGCCGCTCGCCCTCGTACTTGCCCGCCACCTGCCCGACATAGGCTTCCGGCGCCGGCATGCAGGGCATGTCCAGGAAAGGCAGCATCTGGCGCAGGTGATGGTTGGCGCCGAAGCCGCCGAGTGCGCCGGGCGAGACGCTGACGATCGCGCAGGGCTTACCGGTCCAGGCCGCCTTGCCGTAGGGGCGCGAGCCGACGTCGATCGCATTCTTCAGTGCGCCCGGCACCGAGCGGTTGTATTCCGGGGTGCAGAACAGGATGCCGTCGGCCTGCCGGATGCGGTCGCGGAAGGCGGTAAAGGCGGCGGGCGGGTTGTCGGTCTCGTCGTCCTGGTTGTAGAGCGGCAGGTCGCGGATCTCGACGATCTCCATGTTCAGGCTGCCTGGGGCCAGCTCGATCATCGATTGCGCCACCTTGCGGGTGAACGAGTCCTTGCGCAGGCTGCCGACGATGACGGCGATGTTCCGTGTGCTCATGTTCTTCCTTTCGGGTTCGGTCACAAAACCTGATGTTAACCAGTTTTGCAATATCCCGCAGAGCGAGCGACCCGGGTGCTAGATGCGCAGGCGCCTGCGCTCTTCCAGGAAGCGCTTGAGCTGGGCCGGTTTCATCACGACCACCGGATCGCCATGCCATACGAACAGGAAAGGCTCGCCGCCCAGGCGGTCGGTGAGCTTGGCCGACACCAGGAAGCGCGTGCCGACCGGATAGCGTTCAGGATCGCTGAGCGCGCGCGCGCAGTGCACGCGCAGGGAGGTCGCGTAGGCCTGCCCCGAAACCGGACGGATGCGTACCCGGCCGCTGCGCGGATCGACAGCCGACTCGACGGCCACCTCGCGATAGTTCCATGCTTCGCGCGCCATCCGTTCAGCCTTTCGCGGCCGCCGGCGCCGGGCGTACTAGCTTCGCCTCGCGGATCGGCAGGTTGATGAGCGCGGCCGCCAGCGCCAGCAGGATGTCGGCGTACCACATCCAGGTGTAGTCGCCGAAGCGCACGAACGACAGGCCGCCCAGCCAGGCGCCGAAGAAGCCGCCGATCTGGTGCGACAGCAGGGTCAGGCCGAACAGCGTCGCCAGGTAGCGCATGCCGAACAGCTTGCCCACCAGGCCGGCGGTGGGCGGCACGGTGGCCAGCCAGGTGAAGCCGAGGGCGCCGGCGAACAGGTAGAAGGTCAGCGCCGTCTTCGGGGCCAGCAGGTAGAGCACGATCAGCACGGCGCGGCTGGCATAGATGATGGCCAGCAGCGACTTCATGCGATAGCGGCTGGCGAGTATGCCGGCGGCGAGGCTGCCGCCAATGTTGAACAGGCCGATCAGGGCCAGCGCGGTAGCCGAAACGCCGGCGGGCAGGCCGCACAGCGCGACTTCCTGCGGCAGGTGGGTGACCAGGAAGGCGATATGGAAGCCGCAGGTGAAGAAACCCAGGTGCAGGCACAGGTAGCTGCGGTCGACCATGGCCTGGCGCAGCTGCTGGCCGAGCGTGATGCCCGGCGCCGACGGGGCGGCCGCTGCGGCAGGGCCGGCAGCCGGCAGCGCAAGCGCGGGCTTGCGGCGCATGCCGAGCGCAAGGGGAATCGTCAGCAGGGTCGCGGCCGCCATCGTCAGCATCGCCATCACCCAGCCGGCGCCGGCGATGATCGCCCCCATCAGCGGTGCGAATACGAACTGGCCGAAGGAGCCGCCTGCATTGATGAAGCCGGACGCGAAGGCGCGGCGTTCCGGCGGCAGGCGCTGGGCGGTGGCGCCGATCAGGATCGAGAAGCTCCCTGCCCCTGCCCCGGCGGCGGACAGGATGCCCATGGTGAGCAGCAGGCCCCACTCGGAATCCATGAAAGGCGTGGCGGCGGTGCCCGCGGCGAGCATGATGCCGCCGACGACGATGACCCTGGCTGCGCCGTACTTGTCGGCGATGGCGCCGAACACGGGCTGGGATGCGCCCCACATGAGCTGGGCCACGGCCATCGCGAAGCTGATGCTGGCCACGCCGAGGCCGGTGGAAGTGTTGATCGGCGACAGGAACAGGCCCGTGGTCAGGCGGGCGCCCATCGTGATCATCAGGATGGTACTGGCGGCCAGGATCAGCATCCAGGCCGCGCGCGGCGTCATCGTCTCTTGATTCATGTGCGCCTCCTCGGCCGGGCGAAGTGCCCATCGAAGGGATTATAGTGCATATGCACGCACATGTCAGAGATGCATTATATCAGCCCGGTTCGACGGCGCGGATCAGCATCGCGACCGACTCCGCGGCCATGCCCTCCTCGCGCCCGAGGAAGCCCAGCTTCTCGTTGGTCTTGGCCTTGATGTTGACCTGCTGCGGCGACACACCCAGGTCTTCGGCGATGCGCGAGACCATCTGCGGGATGTGCGGCGCCATTTTCGGCTGCTGGGCGATGATGGTGGCGTCGATGTTGCCGATCGTGTAGCCGGTGGCCACCACGCGGTGCGCCACTTCGCGCAGCAGCGTGCGCGAGTCGGCGCCGGCGAACATCGGGTCGGTGTCCGGGAAATGCTTGCCGATGTCGCCCAGGGCCGCCGCGCCGAGCAGCGAATCGATGATCGCGTGCAGCAGCACGTCGGCATCGGAATGGCCGAGCAGGCCGAGGCGGTGCGGGATGGTCACGCCGCCGACGATGAGCTTGCGCCCTTCGACCAGCGCGTGGCAGTCGTAGCCGGTTCCGATGCGGAATGGCGGGGTGGGATTCCAGGATGCTTGTGTCATGGTCGTTCAGTTCGCTTCGTTGTTTGGATCGGTTCGGTAGGCTGCCAGGTACATCTCGGCGATCCGGATATCGGCAGGCAGCGTGACCTTCAGGTTGCGGGGATGCCCTTCCACCAACTTGGGGGCCAGTCCCAGCGCTTCAACCGCGCTGGCGTCATCGGTAATCGCCGACGGGTCGGTCGCCGCGTCGAGCGCCCGCAGCAGCAGCTGGTAGCGGAACATCTGCGGCGTCTGCGCCAGCCAGAGTCCGTCGCGCGAGACCGTCGCAAGGGATGAAGCCCCCGCGCCCGCGCTGCTGCGCTTGACCGTGTCGACCACGGGCAGGGCCAGCAGTCCGCCGGCCGGGTGTTCACCCGTTTCGACGATCAGGCGCTCGATCAGTTCCGCATCCAGGCCGGGCCTGGCCGCGTCGTGCACCAGGATCCAGTCGTCGAGCCCGATGCTGCCGTGCAGCGCGCGCAGGCCGTTGCGGATCGACTCCATGCGGGTGGCGCCGCCGCAGCGCAGGACGGTCACGCCGCTTGGCGGCACGACTGCATCGATGAGCGGGTCGTCGGCGCTCACCACCACATAGGTATGCGCGATCAGGGGACTCGAGCGGAAGGCGTCGAGCGTGTGGCGCAGCATGGGCTTGCCGCCGATCTGCAGGTATTGCTTGGGACTGTTCGCTCCCATGCGTGCGCCGACCCCGGCCGCGGGGAGCAAGGCGAAATAGCGTTGCGGATACTCTGACGGTTTTGCTACTGCCGGGTTTGTCATTTTTGCTTGCTTCGTTGTAAAGGGCCAAGCAAAGACTGTACCTCACCTCCGCAAACCTTGCCGAGACGGGCATATTCCTGCGGCGAATCGATTGCCGCCTGCAAGGCTTCGACCTTCGCCATCTCGCTTTTAATATAGGGCATCCAGCCGCGGTCGATTTCGCGCTGAAGCAGGCTTTGTGCCTGGCCGATGCGCGCATACAGGGGCTTGTCCTCGAAACGCCGCGCCAGCGCCAGGCGCACCCGGGCTTCGGCCTTGGGCAGGTAGTCGAGGTAGGTGTTCAGGTGGCGCATCTCGTGCGCCAGCACTTCTTCGTAGGCGCAGGAACCGGGCCGGAACTCGCGGCTGATGTAGACCACGATCGGCGGGTAGTAGAGCTTGATGTCGATGTGCGGCGCGATGCATTCGTAACCGCTGGCCTCGTCCGCCAGCAGGCGCCCGCCGACGTTGATGCTCACGCGCGACTCGGTGCGGGTCAGGCCCAGCACCAGCTGCCCGGGCCGCGCCCGGCCCTTCATCGCCGTCAGCGCACGGGCGCCGACGGTGTTGTCGATCCGGAAACCGTTCTGGGTACCGGTCAGCACCGACAGGCTTTCGCCGATCGTGTCCTCGCAGCGCGCCTGGAACTCGGTACGCGCCGCCGCCGTGGCCGCCAGCGCCCAGCACCACAGCACGAGCGCCAGCACAGCTCGCATATCTCAGGCGGGACTCCAGGCGCCGGACAGGATCTTCTCGAGCCAGAAGCTGCCGATGATGGTCTTCACGTCGGTGATCTCGCCGCGCCTGACCATCTCGAGCAGCTCGGGCACGGTAGCGCTGAAGGTTTCGAGGAACTCGCCCTCGTCCAGCTTCTGTTCGCCGGCGCTCAGGTCTTCGGCCAGGAACAGCTCGAGGTGCTCGTCCGAATAGGCGATGGCGTTGTGGATGGTGCAGACGAAGCGCCACTTGGCGGCCGTGTAGCCGGTCTCTTCTTCGAGCTCGCGCTTGGCGCAGGCCAGGTGGTCCTCGCCCGGATCGATCTTACCGGCCGGGAATTCGATGAAGACCTGGGAGTTCGGATAACGGAACTGACGCTCCAGCAGCACGCGGCCGTCGGGCAGCAGCGGCAGGATGACCACTGCGCCGGGATGGCGGATGAATTCGCGCTGGGTGATGGAACCGTCGGGGAGCTTGATGCGGTCGTTCTCGACCTTCAGGAAGTGGCCGTCATAGACGACGCCGCCGTCGATGCGGGTCTCGCGTAAATCTGACACCATGCGGTCTCCAGTTGCTACTGCGTTACAGGAAATCAGGCGCGGCGTTTGCGCAGGTAACGGAAGACGAAACCGGGGAACGCCAGCACCAGGAACAGGCAGCCGGTGATCGCATAGAACTCCCAGTTCTGCGCGAACACGCCGCCGATCCGGGATTCCAGCATGCGAGCCAGGAAGCCGACGACGAAGTATAAAACAATTAACTCTAACAGGCGCAGCGGGAAGGACTTCGTGCGCGGGCCGTCACCGGCGCTGCTGGTCTTCAGGGGTACAAGACCGAACACGCGCTCGGTGAGGAAAGGCAGGTTGGCGGCCGCGAGCGAGATCGCGACCACCAGCCAGGCAGCGAGGGAGGAATCCACCCGGCTTGCCTGATTACTTGGCGAGGGTTGCCTGCATCGCGGTGTAGCACACCGCCAGCAGCCAGCCCGGGACGATACCCAGCACCACCACGGCCACGCCGTTGATCGACATCACGGCGCGCATGTCGGCCGAGGTGTTGATCGGGGCGGTGTCCGCTGCCTCGTCGAACCAGATGGTCTTGACGATGCGCAGGTAGTAGAAGGCGCCGATCAGCGAGAACAGCACGGCCACGACCGACAGCCACACCATGCCCGCGTTCACGACAGCCTGCAGGACCGCCCACTTGGCCATGAAGCCCACCATCGGCGGCACGCCGGCCAGGGAGAACATCAGCACGGTCATCACGACCGCGAACCATGGCGAACGCTTGCCCAGGCCCTTGAAGTCGGCGATGGTCTCGGCCTCATGGCCGGCACGCGCCAGCATCATGATCAGGCCGAAGCTGCCGACCGTGGTCAGGACGTAGGTGATGGTGTAGTACATCGCGGCGCTGTACGAAGCGGCGGCATTGCTGCTGTCGCCGTCGACGATGCCGGTCATCATGGCCAGCACCACGAAGCCCATCTGGGCGATGGTCGAGTAGGCCAGCATGCGCTTGATGTTGGTCTGCGCGATCGCGGTGATGTTACCCACGGCCAGCGACAGCACGGCCAGCACCAAGAGCATCTGCTGCCAGTCGAAGGCCATGCTTGGGAGGCCTTCGACCAGGATGCGGATCACCATGGCGAAGGTCGCCAGCTTCGGTGCGCCGCCCAGCAGCAGGGTGACCGCGGTCGGGGCGCCCTGCACCACGTCCGGGACCCACATGTGGAACGGGACCACGCCCAGCTTGAAGGCCAGGCCGGCAACGACGAACACCAGGCCGAACACCAGGATGTTGCGGTTCGCATCGACCGCGGCGCTGGCCTGGTTGATGGCGGTCAGGTCGAGCGAGCCGGTGGCGCCGTAGATCATCGACATGCCGTACAGCAGGAAGCCCGAGGACAGCGCGCCCAGGATGAAGTACTTCATCGCGGCTTCGGTCGAGATCGCGTGGTCGCGGCGCAGTGCCACCAGCGCGTACAGCGACAGCGACATCAGTTCCACGCCCAGGTAGATCGACAGCATGCTGTTGCCCGAGATCATGATCATCTGGCCGAGCATCGAGAACAGCGCGAGCACGTAGAACTCGCCGCCCAGGTTACCGGACATCATGGCGCGGTCTTCCGCGTACTGGCGCGAATACACCAGGGTCATCGCGGTGGCCACGTAGGTCACCAGCTTGAGCAGGTTGGACATCGGGTCCGACACGTACATGCCGTTGAAGGTGTACACGGTCGCGCCGGTACCCATGTCGGCGAAGGTCAGCACGCCGCAGCCGGCGATGGCCATCAGGCTGAGCGCATACGTCAGGTTGCGCTTGCCCGCCTTCATGTACATGTCGATCAGCAGGATCGCGGAAGCCGCGATCAGCAGGAAGATTTCGGCATAGACCGGCGCCAGGTTGGCGTCGGTTGCCGCTAACATTGTGGAGTTCATTTCGTTCATGTCAGTTTATTGAGGCAGTTTGCCGGCTGCGACGTGCTGCAGCAGGTCGGTGACCGACACCTGCAGCGTCTCGGCGATCGGCGCCGGGTACAGGCCCATCACCAGGGTAGCGATGGCCAGCACGCCGAGGATGGCGAACTCGCGGCCGTTCAGGTCGGTCAGCTCGGCCACGTGCTTGTGCACGATCGGGCCGAACACGACGCGCTTGACCATCCACAGCGAGTAGGCGGCGCCCAGGATCAGGGCGGTGCCCGAAGCCACGCCGGTCCAGAAGTTGAACTCGACGGCGCCCAGGATGACCATGAATTCGCCGATGAAGCCCGAGGTGGCCGGCAGGCCGGCGTTGGCCATCGAGAACAGCACGACGAAGGCGGCGAATTTCGGCATGGTGTTGACCACCCCACCGTAGTCGGCGATTTCACGCGAGTGGACGCGGTCGTACAGCACGCCGATGCACAGGAACATCGCGCCCGACACGAAGCCGTGCGAGATCGACTGCATCAGGCCACCCTGCACGCCCAGGTCGTTGAACATGAAGAAGCCCAGGGTGACGAAGCCCATGTGGGCGATCGACGAGTACGCGACCAGTTTCTTCATGTCCTTCTGCACCATCGCCACCAGGCCGATGTAGATCACGGCGACCAGCGACAAACCGATGACGACCGGCGCCAGGTACTGCGAGGCGTCCGGGGTGATCGGCAGCGAGAAACGCAGGAAGCCGTAGGCGCCCAGTTTCAGCATGATCGCGGCCAGCACCACGGAACCGCCGGTCGGCGCTTCCACGTGGGCATCCGGCAGCCAGGTGTGCACCGGCCACATCGGAACCTTCACGGCGAAGGCCATGAAGAAGGCGATGAAGATCAGGATCTGCTCGTTCATCGTCAGCGGCAGGCGGTGCCACTCGAGGATGTCGAAGCTGCCCGACTGGTTGTACAGGTAGATGATCGCGACCAGGGTCAGCAGCGAGCCGAAGAACGTGTACAGGAAGAACTTGAATGCCGCGTACACGCGATTCGGGCCGCCGAACACGCCGATGATGATGTACATCGGGATCAGGGTGGCTTCGAAGAAGAAGTAGAACAGCAGACCGTCCAGCGAGGCGAACACGCCGATCATCAGGCCCGACAGGATCAGGAAGGAACCCATGTACTGCGCCACGCGCTCTTCGATCACCTGCCATGCCGCCAGCACCACGATGATGCTGATGAAGGCGGTCAGCGGGATGAACCACAGCGACAGGCCGTCGACGCCCAGCTTGTAGAACACGTTGAAGCGTTCGATCCAGGCGGCCGACTCGTAGAACTGCATGCCGTGGGCGCCATTGTCGAAGTTCATGATCAGCGGCAGCGTCGGCAGGAAGCTGACGACGGCGCCGACCAGGGACAGCAGGCGGACGAAACCGGCGTTCTTGTCACGGCCGACCGCCAGCACGATCATGCCGAACAGGATCGGGAGCCAGATCGACAGGCTCAGGTAAGGAGGAAATGTAGAAATTGACTGCATCATTTTTCGCTTTTCGCTTTTTCTCTTATCTGTGCCTGCATTAAGCGCGCCAGAACGGGAAGAACCACAGCAACGTTGCCAGCACGCCGACGATCATCACGAATGCATAGTGATAGATGTAGCCCGTCTGGAAGGTACGGGTGATCGTCGAGAACCAGCCCACCAGTTTGGCCGAACCGTTGACCAGCAGGCCGTCGATCAGGCCGCGGTCGCCCACTTTCCACAGGCCGCCACCGACGGCGCGCGCGCCACCGGCGAACACGACTTCGTTGAACTTGTCCATGTAGTACTTGTTGTCCAGCAGGGTGTGCAGGAACTTGAACTTGGCATAGAACCAGGCCGGAACGCGTGGGTTGACCATGTAGCAGTAATAGGCAGCAACGACGCCCGCCAGTGCCAGCCAGAACGGTGCGGTCTGCAGGCCGTGGATCGCCATTGCGCCGGCGCCGTGGAACATTTCGTTCAGCTCGGCCATGGCCGGGTGGCTCGGGTTGACGTAGATCACGTCCTTGAAGAAGTCGCCATGCAGCATCGGGCCGATGGCCAGGTAGCCGATGATGACCGACGGGATCGCCAGCAGGATCAGCGGCAGGGTCACGACCAGCGGCGACTCGTGCGGCTTGTCGCCCGGCTGCAGGCCATGGTGATGGTGGTCGTCGTGGCCGTCGTGCGCGTCTTCTTCGTTATGCGCATCCGAATCGTGGCCATGGCTGTGCGGCTGCGGCTTGTTCCAGCGCGATTCGCCATGGAACACCAGGAAGTACATGCGGAACGAGTAGAAGGCGGTCACGAACACGCCGGCCAGCACGGCGAAGTTGGCGAAGCCGGCGCCCGGCAGGTTCGAGGCGTGCACCGCTTCGATGATCGAGTCCTTCGAGTAGAAGCCCGAGAAGAACGGGGTACCGATCAGGGCCAGCGAGCCCAGCAGCGAGGTGATCCAGGTGATCGGCATGTACTTGCGCAGGCCGCCCATGTTGCGCATGTCCTGGTCGTGGTGCATGCCGATGATGACCGAACCCGCGCCGAGGAACAGCAGCGCCTTGAAGAAGGCGTGGGTCATCAGGTGGAACACGGCCACCGAGTAGGCCGACACGCCCAGCGCGACGGTCATGTAGCCCAGCTGCGAAAGCGTGGAATAAGCAACAACGCGCTTGATGTCGTTCTGGATGATGCCCAGGAAGCCCATGAACAGCGCGGTGATCGAGCCGATCACGATGATGAACGAGAGCGCGCCGTCCGACAGTTCGAACAGCGGCGACATGCGCGACACCATGAAGATGCCGGCGGTAACCATGGTTGCAGCGTGGATCAGCGCCGAGATCGGGGTCGGGCCTTCCATCGAGTCCGGCAGCCAGACGTGCAGCGGGAACTGCGCCGATTTACCCATCGCGCCGATGAACAGGCAGATGCAGGCGGCGGTCAAGAGAGGCCAGCCGATGCCCGGCACGGTCATGCCGGCCAGCTTGTCGGCCTGCGCGAACACCTCGGTGTACTGCATGGTGCCGGAAGCGGCCAGCAGCAGGCCGATGCCCAGGATGAAGCCGAAGTCGCCCACGCGGTTGACCAGGAAGGCCTTCATGTTGGCGAAGATCGCGGTCGGACGGGTATACCAGAAGCCGATCAGGAGGTACGAGACCAGGCCCACCGCTTCCCAGCCGAAGAACAGCTGCAGGAAGTTGTTGGACATGACCAGCATCAGCATCGCGAAGGTGAACAGCGAGATGTACGAGAAGAAGCGGTTGTAGCCTTCGTCCTCGGCCATGTAGCCGATCGTGTAGATGTGCACCATCAGCGACACCGAGGTCACCACGCACATCATCATTGCCGACAGCGTGTCGATCTGGAAGCCGACAGCCAGCTTGAGCGTGCCGACGGTCATCCAGGTGTAGATGTCTTCATTGAAGCTCGCGCCGTCGAGCACGGCCATCAGGGTCTGGACCGAGATGATCAGCGCGATCAGCACGCCCAGGATGGTCGCGGTGTGCGACACCTTGCGGCCGACCACATTGCCGAAGAACTTGGTGCCGAGCAGGCCGGCGACCGCCGAGCCCGCCAGCGGCGCCAGAGGCACCGCCAGTAACATTGAGGAAGAGAGTTGCCCCGCCATTGTTGAACCTTAATCGTTATTGTTAATCAGCCGAGACCATCAGCCCTTCAGGCTGTCGAGGTCTTCCACATTGATCGTGTCCAGGTTACGGAACAGGACCACCAGGATCGCCAGGCCGATTGCCGATTCGGCGGCCGCGACGGTCAGAATGAAGAACACGAAGATCTGCCCCGCCGCGTCTCCGAGGTAATGCGAGAACGCGACGAAGTTCAGGTTCACCGCCAGCAGCATCAGTTCGACGGCCATCAGCAGGATGATGATGTTCTTCCGGTTCAGGAAGATGCCGATCACCGAGATCGCGAACAGGATCGCGCCCAGGATCAGGTAATGTGCGAGCGACAAAGTCATGGTGCCTCCTTCGGTGCAGCTGCTGCCGCTGCTGCAGCTGCTTTTTCCGCGGCTGCTGCATCGATGGCGCGCTGGTTGACCGCATCCATCTTGACGATGCGCAGGCGGTCGTTACGCTTGACGCGGACGGCGGCGCCCGGGTCGATTGCTTTGGTGTCCTTGCGCTTGCGCAGGGTCAGGGCGACTGCGGCGATGATCGCCACCAGCAGGATCACGGCGGCGATTTCGAAGCCGTAGATGTACTTGGTGTAGATCAAGAGGCCCAGTTCCTTGGTGCCGCCGATGTTCAGGGCGGCAGCCTCGGCCGACAGGTCGGTCTGGCTGTACGAACGGTACAGCACGGCGGCCATCTCGAGCACGATCAGGGCGCCGATACCCGAGGCCAGCGGCAGGTAACCCCAGAAGCCCTCTCGCATGCGGTCGATATTAATGTCGAGCATCATCACGACGAAGAGGAACAGCACCATCACGGCGCCGACGTAGACCAGCACCAGCACGATGGCCAGGAACTCGGCCTTCAGCAGCAGCCAGATGCCGGCCACGTTGAAGAAGGCCAGCACCAGGAACAGCGCGGCGTGGACCGGGTTCTTGGTGGTGATGACGCGCAGTGCGGCCAGCACCGTGATGGCCGCGAACGCGTAGAACAGGAAAGTGGTGAATTCCATGAATTGACAGCCTCTTCTTATCGGTACTTCGCGTCCGCTTCGCGGGCGGCGGCGATGTCGTTTTCGTAGCGGTCACCGACGGCCAGCAGCATCTCTTTGGTGTAGTAAAGATCGCCGCGCTTCTCGCCGTGGTATTCCAGCACGTGGGTTTCCACGATCGAGTCGACCGGGCAGGACTCTTCGCAGAAACCGCAGAAGATGCACTTGGTCAGGTCGATGTCGTAGCGCGTGGTGCGGCGGGTGCCGTCCTCGCGCTGCGCCGATTCGATCGTGATCGCCATCGCCGGGCACACTGCCTCGCACAGCTTGCACGCGATGCAGCGCTCTTCCCCGTTGGGGTAGCGGCGCAGGGCGTGCAGGCCGCGGAAGCGGTTCGACATCGGCGTCTTCTCTTCCGGGTACTGGACCGTGATCTTGCGCGACAGCGCGTACTTGCCGGTCAGGGCCAGGCCCTTGAAGAGCTCGGACAGCATCAGGCTGCCGACAATTTCTTTAATCCGATTCATTTTCGTTTGATTCCTTACTTCACAGGCATCCAGATGTTCCACGGCGAGTGCATCCAGATCGCGACCACCACCAGCCAGAACAGGGTCAGCGGGATGAACACTTTCCAGCCCAGGCGCATGATCTGGTCATAGCGGTAACGCGGGAAGGTGCCGCGGACCCAGATCATGGTCGATACCAGCATGAACATCTTCAGGAACAGCCAGAAGAAGCCGCCGATCGCGCCGAATTCCAGGAAGCCGAACGGTGCCGACCAGCCGCCCAGGAACAGGATCGCTGCCAGGGTCGAGATCAGGATCATGTTGGCGTATTCGGCCAGCATGAACATCGCGTAGGACATGCCCGAGTACTCGACCATGTGGCCGGCGACGATCTCCGACTCCCCTTCCACCACGTCGAACGGGTGGCGGTTGCATTCGGCCAGGCCGGACACGAAATAGATGACGAACAGCGGCAGCAGCGGCAGCCAGTTCCACGACAGGAAGTTCAGGCCCATGTCGGCGAAGGTGCCGACCTGCTGGCTGGTGACGATGTCGGTCATGTTCAGGCTGCCGGTGACCATCAGCACCACGACCAGCACGAAACCGATCGGGATTTCGTAGGAGATCATCTGGGCCGAGGCGCGCATCGCGCCCAGGAACGAGTACTTCGAGTTCGAAGCCCAGCCGGCGATGATGACGCCGTAGACTTCCATCGAGGTGATCGCCATCAGGAACAGCAGGCCGGCATTGACGTTGGCCAGCGCGGCTTGCGGGCCGAAGGGCACCACCGCCCAGGCGGCCAGCGCCGGCATGATGGTCATGATCGGACCGATCACGAACAGGCTGCGGTTGGCCTTGGCCGGGATGACGATTTCCTTGAGCAGCAGCTTGACCGCGTCGGCGATCGGCTGCAGCAGGCCGCCCGGACCCACGCGGTTCGGGCCGACGCGGATCTGGATCCAGCCGATCAGCTTGCGCTCCCACAGGGTCAGGTAGGCGACCAGACCCATCAGCGGCAGCAGCACCACGAGGATCTTCATGACGGTCCAGGCCAGCGGCCAGACCGGGCCGAGCAGGTCAGCCCCGCCGGCGTTCAGCGTATCGATAAAACCGGGCGTTGCCATTATTTGCCGCCTCCTACCTGTTCAACTGCTTTCTCAACATTGATCTCACCGAACATCGCGCCGAGCGTAGCAACGGCCGGGTGGCCGGCGGCCACGCGCACTGCGTTCGACGGCAGGCGTGCATCCACGTTGGCGACCAGCACGGCGCTGCCCGAACCCTGCGACACGCGGACCGAGTCGCCGGCCGTGACGCCGATCTGCTCGGCCACGGCCTTGGACAGGGTCACCAGCGGCGCATTCGCGTCGGCGGTGCGCTGCAGCGGCTCCGAACGGCGCGCCAGCGCGTCGGTGAAGTAGATGCCGACGTCGGCGACGCGCTCGAGCTGGCCGGCCGGTGCATACGAACCAGCGGCCGGCGCCAGGCGCGCGACGTTGTTCAGCTTGGCGGACAGGTCGGTGACGCCCTTGCCGATGGCTTCGTCGCGGATCGATTCCGAAGTCTCGTAATCGAAGCCCGACAGGCCCAGCAGGTTGCCCAGCACGCGCAGCACTTTCCAGGCCGGACGGGTCTCGCCCAGCGGCTTGACGGTGCCGTTGAAGCTCTGTGCACGGCCTTCGCAGTTGACGAAGGTGCCGGCGGTCTCGCTGAACGGCGAGATCGGCAGCAGCACGTCGGCGAAGTCCATGCCGTGCTTGAAGGCCGACATGGCGACGACCATTTCGGCGCCGTCGAGAGCGGCCCTAGCCTGCTGCGGGTTGGCCGCATCCAGTTCCGGTTCCGCGTTCAGCAGCACGTAGGCCTTCTTCGGCGATGCAAAGACGGCTTCGCCCTTGCCCGTCGCGCCGACGATGTGGCCGCCGACGGTGTTGGCGGCGTCGACCAGGTAGCCGAAGGAGCAGCCGGTCTGCTCGGCGATCCACTGCGCGGCGGCGTGGATCTTCGAGGCTTGCGGGTGGTACGAAGCAGCGTTACCCAGCAGGACGGCGCCCGGGGTGTCGACACCGACCAGGGTCGCGGCGATGGCCTTGCCGCCTTCGCTCGGTTCGACATTCCCGAAGCCGGCCGGGGCTGCGACGTCCTTGGCCAGGGCCACGGCAACGACGACTTCCGACAATGCGGCCAGCCAGTCGCTCGGTGCGGCAACCATCTTGTTCGCCACCGGCATCAACAGGTCGTCGTCGCTCGCGCCCAGCAGCGACAGCTTGGCGCCGCCCTTGGTGGCGGTACGCAGGCGGGTCGCGACCAGCGGGTGGTCCTTGCGCAGGTTGGAGCCGATGACGAAGGCGCGCTTCAGTTGCGAGAAGTTCGCGATCGGCATGCCCAGCCATGGGGTGACCTGGCCGTCCAGGGCGAAGTCGCTCTGGCGCAGGCGGAACTCGATGTTGTCCGAGCCAATGCCGCGGGTCATCTTGTTCAGCAGGTACAGTTCTTCCAGGGTCGAGTGCGGGGTCGCGACGGCGGCGATGCTGTCGGCGCCGTGCTCGTGGCGGATGTTACGCAGGCCGTGGGCCACGTATTCCAGCGCGGTCTGCCAGTCGGTTTCCTGCCACACGCCACCCTGCTTGATCATCGGTTGGGTCAAACGGTCGGCGTTGTCCAGCGCCTCGTACGAGAAGCGGTCCTTGTCCGACAGCCAGCATTCGTTGATGGCTTCGTTTTCCAGCGGCAGCACGCGCATGACCTTGCCGCCCTTGACCTGGACGATCAGGTTCGAGCCGAGCGAGTCGTGCGGCGCGATCGACTTGCGGCGTTGCAGTTCCCACGGACGGGCCGAGTAGCGGAACGGCTTGCTGGTCAGGGCGCCGACCGGGCACAGGTCGATCATGTTGCCCGAGACTTCCGAGTCCACGGTCTTGCCGACGAAGGTGGTGATCTCCGAATGCTCGCCGCGGCCGACCATGCCGAATTCCATCACGCCGGCCACTTCCTGGCCGAAGCGCACGCAGCGGGTGCACTGGATGCAGCGCGCCATCTCTTCCATCGAGATCAGCGGGCCGGCCTCTTTCGGGGCCACCACGCGCTTCTCTTCTTCGTAGCGCGAGTTGCTCTTGCCGTAGCCGACGGCCAGATCCTGAAGCTGGCATTCGCCGCCCTGGTCGCAGATCGGGCAATCCAGCGGGTGGTTAATGAGGAGGAACTCCATCACCGACTTCTGTGCCTGCACGGCCTTGTCGCTGTGGGTGCGCACGATCATGCCCGGCGAGACCGGGGTGGCGCAGGCCGGCAAGGGCTTGGGCGCCTTCTCGACTTCGACCAGGCACATGCGGCAGTTCGCTGCGATCGACAATTTCTTGTGATAGCAGAAGTGCGGGATATAGGTCCCGAGTTTGTTTGCGGCGTCCATCACCATGGAACCTGGTGCGACTTCGACTTTTTTGCCGTCTAATTCAATTTCAACCATTTGATCGTTACCTGACCTGGTTTAAAGGTATGCGGGCACGAGGCAGTGCTTGTGCTCGATGTGATATTCGAATTCCTCGCGGAAGTTCTTGATCATCGCTTCCACCGGCATCGCGGCGGCGTCGCCCAGCGCGCAGATGGTGCGGCCCTTGATGTTGCCCGCGATGTTGTTCAGCAGGTCCATGTCTTCCGGACGACCCTTGCCGTTCTCGATGCGGTGGACCATGCGGTACATCCAGCCGGTGCCTTCACGGCACGGGGTGCACTGGCCGCAGGATTCTTCGTAGTAGAAGTACGAGAGACGCAGCAGCGACTTCACCATGCAGCGGGTCTCGTCCATGACGATCACGGCGCCCGAACCCAGCATCGAGCCGGCCTTGGCGATCGAATCGTAGTCGAGGTCGGTATCCATCATGACCTCGCCGCGGATCACCGGCGCCGACGAACCGCCCGGGATGACCGCCTTGATCTTCTTGCCGCCACGCATGCCGCCGGCCAGCTCCATCAGCTTGGCGAACGGGGTGCCCAGCGGAACCTCGTAGTTGCCCGGACGCTCGACGTCGCCCGAGATCGAGAAGATCTTGGTGCCGCCGTTGTTCGGCTTGCCGAGGGCCATGTAGTTTTCCGGGCCCATGTTCAGCAGGAACGGAACCGCAGCGAAGGTCTCGGTGTTGTTGATCGTGGTCGGCTTGCCGTACAGGCCGAACGAGGCCGGGAACGGCGGCTTGAAGCGCGGCTGGCCCTTCTTGCCTTCGAGCGACTCGAGCAGCGCGGTTTCTTCGCCGCAGATGTAGGCGCCGTAGCCGTGGTGGGCATGCAGCTGGAACGAGAAGTTCGAGCCCATGATGTTATCGCCCAGGAAGCCGGCGGCGCGCGCCTCTTCCAGCGCTTCCTCGAAGCGCAGGTATTCCTGGAAGATCTCGCCGTGGATGTAGTTGTAGCCCACGGTGATGCCCATCGCGTAGGCGCCGATGGCCATGCCTTCGATCAGCGCGTGCGGGTTGTAGCGGATGATGTCGCGGTCCTTGAAGGTACCCGGCTCGCCTTCGTCGGTATTGCAAACCAAGTATTTCTGGCCAGGGAACTGGCGCGGCATGAAGCTCCACTTCAGGCCGGTCGGGAAACCGGCGCCGCCGCGGCCGCGCAGGCCCGATGCCTTCAGGTCGGCGATGACCTGTTCCTGGGTGACGCCGCCTTCGAGGATCTTGCGCAGGGCCGAATAGCCGCCGCGCTTGACGTAGTCTTCCAGATGCCAGTTTTCGCCGTTCAGATCCTTGAGGATCAGCGGATTGATGTGACGGTCGTGCAGGCTGGTCATTTGTTCAGTTCCTCAAGCAGGGCGTCGATCTTCTCGTCGCTCATGAACGAGCACATGCGGTGGTTATTCACCAGCATCACCGGTGCGTCGCCGCAGGCGCCCATGCACTCGCCTTCCAGCAGGGTGAACTTGCCGTCGGCGGTGGTTTCTCGGTAGTCGATACCGAGTGCGTCCTTGATGCGCTGGCCGGCGCGCTCGCCGCCCGACAGGGCGCACGGCAGGTTGGTGCAGACCGTGATCTTGGCCTTGCCGACCGGCTTCAGGTTGTACATGTTGTAAAAGGTCGCGACTTCCTGCACGGCGATGGCCGGCATGCGGATGTAGTCGGCGATTTCCTGCATGGTTTCCGGCGACAGCCAGCCCAGTTCGACCTGGGCGTGGGCCAGCGAGGCCATCACGGCCGACTGGCGTTGATCGGCTGGGTACTTGGCCAGCTCGCGATCGATTTTCTTGTAGGTTTCCTGCGATAACATAATTCTTTCCTACCCTCTTAGCGGTCGATACTGCCGAACACGATGTCCTGGGTGCCGATGATGGCCACGGCGTCGGCAATCATGTGGCCGCGCGACATTTCGTCGAGGCTCTGCAGGTGGACGTAGTCCGGGGTGCGGATCTTCAGGCGGTACGGCTTGTTGGCGCCGTCCGACACGATGTAGATGCCGAACTCGCCCTTCGGGTGCTCGATCGCCGCAAACGCCTCGCCTTCCGGCACGTGGAAGCCTTCGGTGAACAGCTTGAAGTGGTGGATCAGCGACTCCATGTTGGACTTCATGTCCATGCGGTTCGGCGGCACGATCTTGTGGTTGTCGATCATGACCGGACCCTGGTTCACGCGCAGCCAGGCGATGCACTGCTTGATGATGCGGTTCGCCTGACGCATTTCCTCGATGCGCACCAGGTAGCGGTCGTAGGAGTCGCCATTGGTGCCGACCGGGATGTCGAACTCGACCTTGTCGTAGGCCGCGTAGGGCTGGGTCTTGCGCAGGTCCCAGGCGATGCCCGAGCCGCGCAGCATCGGGCCGGTGAAGCCCATGGCCAGTGCGTCTTCCGGCGAGACCACGCCGATGCCGACGGTACGCTGCTTCCAGATACGGTTGTCGGTCAGCAGGGTTTCGTATTCGTCGACATAGCCGTCGAAACGCTTGGTGAAGGCTTCGATGAAGTCGAGCACCGAACCCTGGCGGTCGCGGTTCAGGTCGTCGATCGCCTTCTTCGAGCGGATCGGCGATTCGCGGTGCTGCGGCATGCGGTCCGGCAGGTCGCGGTACACGCCGCCGGGACGGTAGTAGGCCGCGTGCATGCGCGCGCCCGAGACCGCCTCGTACACGTCGAACAGGTCTTCGCGGTCACGGAAGGCGTACAGGAAGGGACCCATGGCGCCGATGTCGAGCGCGTGCGCGCCCAGCCACATCAGGTGGTTCAGGATACGGGTGATCTCGTCGAACATCGTGCGGATGTATTGCGCGCGGATCGGCGCTTCGACGCCCAGCAGCTTTTCCACAGCCAGCACGTAGCCGTGCTCGTTGCACATCATCGACACGTAGTCCAGGCGGTCCATGTACGGGACCGACTGCAGGTAGGTGCGGGTCTCGGCCAGCTTCTCGGTGCCGCGGTGCAGCAGGCCGATGTGCGGGTCGGCGCGCTGGATCACTTCGCCGTCCAGCTCCAGCACGAGGCGCAGCACGCCGTGCGCTGCCGGGTGCTGCGGACCAAAGTTCAGGGTGTAATTCTTAAGCTCAGCCATTATTTCGATGTCCCGTAGGTTTCTTCACGGATCACGCGCGGGATGTTCTCGCGCGGCTCGATCGTCACCGGTTGGTAGATCACGCGTTTCTGTTCAGGGTCGTAGCGCATTTCGACGTAGCCCGTGATCGGGAAGTCCTTGCGGAACGGATGGCCGATGAAGCCATAGTCGGTCAGGATGCGGCGCAGGTCGCCGTGGCCGTCGAACAGGATGCCGAACAGGTCGAAGGCTTCGCGCTCGAACCAGTTGGCGGCGCGCCAGATCGGCGTGATCGACTCGACCATCGGCATGTCGTCGTCCGCGCAGAAGGTGCGCACGCGCACGCGCCAGTTGTTGGAAACCGACAGCAGGTGGACGACCACCGCGAAGCGCGGACCGTCCCAGGTGCCTTCACCGTACTGGGAATAGTCGACGCCGCACAGGTCGATCATTTGTTCGAAGCGAAGCGCCGGGTCGTCGCGCAGCGCCTGCATCGTCTTGATGTAGTCGGCGGCCTTGACCACCACAGTCACTTCGCCCAGCGCCTGCTTGATGGCAGCGCCCTCGCCCAGTGCATTTTTCAGGGCGAGTTCAAGGGTTTCGAGTTTCGTCGTCATGGTGTTTCGCTGTTCTTAGCGCGCGATGGTGTTGGTGCGCTTGATCTTGTTCTGCAGCTGCAGGATGCCGTACAGCAGTGCTTCCGCGGTCGGTGGGCAACCCGGCACGTAGACATCGACCGGCACGATGCGGTCGCAGCCGCGCACCACCGAGTACGAGTAGTGGTAGTAGCCGCCGCCGTTGGCGCAGGACCCCATCGAGATCACCCAGCGCGGTTCGGCCATCTGGTCGTACACCTTGCGCAGGGCGGGAGCCATCTTGTTGCACAGCGTGCCGGCGACGATCATCACGTCGGACTGGCGCGGAGACGGGCGGAACACAATGCCAAAACGGTCGAGATCGTAGCGGGCAGCGCCCACATGCATCATCTCGACCGCGCAGCATGCCAGACCAAACGTCATCGGGAACATCGATCCCGTGCGGGCCCAGTTGATCAGCTTGTCGGCTGTGGTGGTAATGAAACCTTCGTTTAATACGCCTTCAATTGCCATGGCTTATTCCCAATCAAGGGCACCTTTCTTCCAGATGTACCAGAAGCCCACGATGAATTCGGCGATGAACACCATCATCGTGATGAAACCGGTCCAGCCCAGTTCGCGCATCGAGACGCCCCATGGGAAGAAGAATGCCGTTTCCAGATCAAACAAAATAAACAGGATCGCCACCAGGTAGTAGCGAACGTCGAACTTCATGCGCGCATCTTCGAAGGCTTCGAAGCCGCATTCATACGGGGACAGCTTGGCTGCGTCGGGACGGTGCGGACCAAGGATGCGGCCGAGCACCTGCGGAGCGACACCGACGCCGATGCCAACCAGGATAAAGAGAAGAACGGGGAGATAATTTTCGAGGTTCACGTGAAGCCTATTTGAACGATCGGTTAATGAAACACTGCAGGGCTGCAGCGCCGAGTCGCGCGAACCTGGCCGGAGGGGAACTCCGTTGAATGCCACCAGGACCGTACAACTGATCCTCGTGAAAAAGCCAGCTCAGGCAGGAGAGCGATCGCTCATGCGCCCTTGCTGGCTCTTTCGTATATTGGTGCCGACGGCGAGACTCGAACTCGCACAGCTTGCGCCACTACCCCCTCAAGATAGCGTGTCTACCAATTTCACCACGTCGGCTGGAGACCAGTATTTTACCCTGCTTTAGCACTACTTTTCAATGCACAAATTGCGCTATCACAAGGAAATTACGCAATTACTCAACATTTCTTTTGATGCTAGCCATCTTACGGCAGGGTTGGCAGCTTAAAGGGCCGCCCATCCTTTACAACAATGCGTCCCTGCCCGATAGCGAGGCGCATTCTACTCCTAATCTGGAACGGGCGTGCGGCCCGCATCCCGATTACTTGGTCGGAGCCGGTGCAGGCGCGGCAGGCGCGGCTGCGGCCGGGGCCGGGGCCGGAGCGGCTTCGCCCGGCGCCGCAGGAACGGCAACGCCCGGGGTCTGCGGGATGTCGTTGGCCGGAACGGCGGTGGTCGGGCCGGCGTTCGGGCCTGCGCCCGGGACGTCGCTCGGAATGCCGGTGGCCGGCGCCTGCGAGGAAGGCACGGTGACGCGCTCCATCACACCGCCATCGGTGCCGGCGGCGGTGCTGCCATTGCTGTGCCAGGCCAGCGCCAGGGTCGATGCGAAGAACACGGCGGCCGCGACGGCGGTCGACTTCGACAGGAAGTTCGACGAGCCCGAGGCGCCGAACAGGCTGCCCGAGGCGCCCGAGCCGAAGGCCGCGCCCATGTCGGCGCCCTTGCCGTGCTGGACCAGCACCAGGCCGATGATGGCCAGGGCAGAAATAACCTGCACAACAATAATCAGATTGAACACGGTGTTCATTGCAATTCCATTTCCAAGTTAAACGACGTCGATTGACTGCTATAAATGCTTTATTTCTAAAGCTTGATTACTTTTGAAACTGTGAATCTCTCAATTCGCTGAGCGAATGATGCCGAGGAAGTCTTGCGCTTTCAGCGCCGCACCGCCGATCAGGCCGCCGTCGATGTCCGGCTGCGCCATCAGGTCCGCCGCATTATCCGGCTTCATGCTGCCGCCGTACAGCACCAGCGTGCGTTGCGCGGCGTCGGCGTTGCAAGCGCGCAGTTTTTCGCGCACGGCTGCATGGACTTCCTGGGCCATTTCCGGGGTGGCGGTCTTGCCGGTGCCGATCGCCCACACCGGCTCGTAGGCCAGCACGATCTTGTCGACAGCATCGACCCCGACCGCTTCCAGCACGGCTTCCAGCTGAGCATTGACCACGTCCATGGTCTGCCCTGCTTCGCGCTGCTCCAGGGTTTCGCCGATGCAGACGATCGGAGTCAGGCCGGCTTCCAGCGCAGCCCTGGTCTTTTTCGCCACCAGCTCGTCCGTCTCGCCGTGGTAGGCGCGACGCTCCGAGTGGCCGACGATCACATAGCGGCTGCCGAAATCCTGCAGCATCGACATGCACACTTCGCCGGTATAGGCGCCGACCGGATGGCAGGACACGTCCTGCGCACCCCAGGCGATCGGGGAATCCTTGAGAATTTCTTCGCATTGGAACAGGTAAGGCGCCGGCACGCAGACCGCGACCTGGGCCTTGGCATTGCCGAGACCTTCGAGGATGCCGGTCAGGAGCGCGGCATTGGCAGCGCGGCTGCCGTTCATTTTCCAGTTACCTACGACGAGCTTGGGACGCATAGAACCCCATCTTTTAATTTAACCCGCTATTCTAGCGGTCGAATATGTGGCGGTCAAACAATGGCTGAGCCATTCCTTGAACGCCACTTCCCTTTTTGATTCAATCTCTTAGACCACTTCCAGCACGATCTTGCCGACGTGGGTGCTGGATTCCATCAGCGCGTGTGCCTCGGCCGCCTGGGCCAGCGGGAAGCTCTTGTAAATGACCGGCTTGAGTTTGCCCTGTTCGAACAGCGGCCACACGCGCTCGCGCAAGCTGCGCGCGATCGCGGCCTTGAAGGCGACCGGACGCGGGCGCAAGGTCGAGCCGCTGATGGAGAGGCGGCGGCGCAGTACTTGGCCCAGGTCGATCTCGGCCTTGGCGCCGCCGAGCAGCGCGATCAGGGCGATGCGGCCGTCGTCGGCCAGGCAGTCGATCTCGCGCGGGAGGTAGTCGCCGGCGACCATGTCGAGGATCACGTCGACGCCCTTCCCGCCCGTCAGCTCTTTGACTACGGCGGCAAAGTCTTCGCTGCGGTAATTGATGCCGCGCTCGGCGCCGAGCTGCTCGCAGGCGCGGCACTTCTCGCTCGAGCCTGCGGTGGCGAACACGCGGTGCCCCAGGGCCGCGGCGAGCTGGATCGCGGTGACGCCGATGCCCGAGCTGCCGCCCTGCACCAGCAGCGACTCACCCGGCGCCAGTTGCGCGCGGTCGAACACATTTGACCAAACGGTAAAAAAAGTCTCGGGCAGCGACGCGGCTTCCAGCGGGCTCAGGCCTTGCGGGACCGGCAGGCACTGCTCGGCGGGCGCGGCGCAGTATTCGGCATAGCCGCCGCCCTGCACCAGCGCGCAGACCATGTCGCCCTTGGCAAAGCCGGCGGCCGCGTAGTCGCCGTCGACGATCTCGCCGGCCACTTCCAGGCCCGGCAGATCGGAGGCGCCCGGCGGCACCGGATATTTACCGAGCCGCTGCAGCACGTCGGGGCGGTTGATGCCCGCCGCATGCACCTTGATCAACACCTCGCCGGCTTTTGGCACCGGCACAGGCCGCTCGCAAAGTTGCAGGACGTCCGGCTTGCCGGGCTGCGTGATTTCGATGGCGCGCATGGGAACTCCCGTGTTGAAAAAACCACAATTGTAAGGGAGCCGGGGAAAAGCTGCGCGCCTCGCGTCGCTTCACCCGGCGCGGCGCGTGCTGCGCGTACCCCGGAATTCCTCGTGCGGCGTGCAGTAGCCGCGGTCCTGGCGGACGAACACGCGGCCGTCGCGCGACTGCAGGCGCAGGCTAGCCCGGAAGTCGGCGCCGTACTTGTGGTCGTAGGGGTAACTGGGAAGTTTTGGCATCGGCGCCAGTCCGAACTCGAGGGACAGCGTCACTGCCGCCAGCGCGTCCGGCGCAATGCCATGCCGCGCGAGCGCTGCGCGCAGGTAGAGCGCCCAGGTACGGGCCACGCTGGTGCATGCGGGACAATCCGGCTGTACGCGGCCGTGCAGCATGTCGATCTCGACGCGTTTGTCGAAGGCACGCGCTTCCGTGTACAGCACGCCGAGCGCCCAGTAGCCGTCGAAGTCGTTGTTGCGGGTAAGAAACTTGGAGAGAAGACCTGCGGTGATGTGATTGAACTTGCGTCTGGCAATCATATCCATGCCCCCGTCGATCGCCGGATGCCTGGCATCACGCGGCAGATCGACCAAGATGGATGGGCCAGGGAGTCAGATTAGCACAGTGGCGAACTCAGGCGCGCATGCGCCGCTCCGGCTCCTGCATGACGCTGACACCCACCAGGGTATCGCGCCGCAGGCGCACGCGGGTATGCGGGGTGCGGATCCCGGCGCACATGCCCCAGGCCGCAGCCCAGCGCAGCGCCCGGTCCGTTTCCGGTCCGAAGGGCCGCGCTGCCGAGGCCCGGTTCAGCGCGGCCGACATACGCTGCATCGCGTAAAGCTTTTTCATCGAAACAATCTTGGCCATGGGACCAAGATAAAGTTTCAGGCCGGGACTGACCGTTCCCTACCTAACTCAATGGCGATGCCGATGATGTGGATTCGCGTGGCACGAACAGCGGGCTCAGGCCGGCGTCCACGGCCTGCAGCGCCTGCAGCGCCATCGCATATGCGCCCTCGTAGGACTTTGCCGCGGCAATGAAGCGCCCGTTGTGGCAGAACTTCGCATCGGGCACGCCGGTCACCGCCGCCAGTTCGGCGTCGCGCAGGCCGGCCCAGCTTTCCGGCAGGTCGGCGCGGGCATCGAAGGTGTCGGTCGTGGCCGGCACGGTATGCAGCATGTAGCGGTCTTCCGACAGGCTGTGGCTGAGCACGAAGAGCACCTTCGGCATTTCCTTGCGCACCACCGAACTCCACGGCAACGCTGCATTCTTCAGGAACAGCAGGCGGCCATTCTCCAGCATCTGCGCCTGGCGCACCTGGGCCAGCGCCAGGATGGCGCCGACGCGGTACTTGACCGAATTGACGATCACCTCGGTGAGGAAGTCCATCGCCTTGCGGAACTGGGCCAGGCGGTAGGCATCGGCCCGCTCGCCATAGCCCAGGCGCTGCTCGTCCATCCAGTTCGGGTTGAAGCCGGACACCACGGCCGACATGCCGTAGCCGCCCGGCGCATTCTTGGCCGCGCCCACGTCCGACAGGTCCAGGTACTGGACGATGTCGGCGTCGATGGCATAGGCCATCTGCTGCGCCGTGTCCTCGTCGAGCTGGTGGCCCGTGTGCATAGTGGCCAGGTGGGCGACGCAGCGCGCGCCGTACTCGCGCCAGACCAGGCCGGCGCTGGCATAAGGCACACCGCTCGTGCGGGCGCCGTCGAAGCCCTTCTGGTGATGGTCGAAGCGGCCCGCGGCCGGATCCCAGATGCCGCCGACGTCGACCACGAAATCGGCGGCCTCGATGATGGCAGGCTCGCGCGTCCTGACGATGTCGGCGTCAGGAAAGAGGATGTGCAGGACGGCCACCGCCCATGCGTCGTCCGCATGGAACTTGCCGTTGTGGGTCACGATGACCATTGTCGCTCCAATACTTGAAAATCAGGAGCGCATCATACAGGGTTCACCCCGGCGGCTTCACACCGCTTCCGGCGCGAGCCGTTGCGGATGGCTGTACAGCACATGGCGCCCTCCCCGCACGAAACCGGCCAGGGTCAGCCCTGCCCGCTCGGCCACCTGCACCGCCAGCGCGGTCGGCGCCGAGACCGCGGCCAGCAGCGGAAAGCCCGCGCGCGCGGCCTTCTGCACCATCTCGAAGCTGGCGCGGCTGGTCACCACCGCGAAGCCGCTTCCCGTATCGGCGCTGGCGCGCGCCAGCGCCCCGACCAGCTTGTCGAGCGCATTGTGGCGGCCGATGTCTTCGCGCACGCACAACAGCTCACCGCTGCGATCGGCCCAGCCGGCCGCGTGCACGGCGCCGGTCGCATGGTGCAGGTCCTGGCGCGCCGCCATCGCCGCCATCGCCCGGTGCAGGGCTTCGGGTGCGAAGCTCACCTGGGTGCTGCCTTGCAGGTCGGCAAAGGCATCGTCGTCGAAGCAGTCCAGGCTCTCGACGCCGCACAGGCCGCAGCCTGTTTTCCCGGTGCGGGCGCGGCGCGTCTGCTTCAGCCGCATCATGGCGCCGGCCGCGATGCGCATCTCGATGGCGATGCCGTGCGGCGCCTCGTCCACCTCGATGTCGTGGATGTCGCGCGCGTCGCGCACGATGCGCTCGCCCAGCGAAAAACCGAGCGCGAAATCTTCCAGGTCCTGGGGCGAAGCCAGCATCACCGCATGGCTGATGCCGTTGTAGCTAAGGGCCACCGGCACCTCGTCCGCCACCAGCTCGGTCGCGTTCTCCAGGTGCCCGTCGCGCCAGCGCCCGGCCGGCAGCCAGGAGGCGCCTTGCGGGGCGAAGAAGCCTGCGCCCGCGTTCACGATGGCCTCCCGCCGCGCTCGAGGATCACGTCGATCGCCTTGGCCGCCGGCACCTTGCTTTCCTTGGCGTGGTGCCACAGCGGGATCAGGGGATTCAGCTCGGGGAAGTAGCCCGCGATGCAGCCTTCCGGCACGTCGTAGGGCACCACCGCCAGGCCGCCGACGCGGCGCTCGACGCCGTCCTCGGCCGCGCAGCGCAGGCCCACCAGGTCGCCCTGCTTCAGCGCGTATCTGGCCATGTCGGCGCGCGCCATGAAGATCACCATGCGGCTGCCGTAGACGCCGCGGAAGCGGTCGTCGTGACTGTAGATGGTGGTGTTGAACTGGCCGTCGCTGCGCACCGTGAACAGGCGCAGCGTGCCCGGGCCGCCCTTCAGGTCCGGATTGCCTTGCAGCGCTTCCGGCACCGTGAAATTGGCCTTGCCGCTCTCGGTCTTCCAGACCCGGTTCGCGGCGCCCAGGGGTTTGCGAAAGCCGCCCGGCGTCCACATGCGTGCGTTGAAGTCGTGGAAGATCTCGGGATAGGTCTCGGCGATCGCATCGCGGATGCTCGCGTAATCCGCCACCCAGCGCTCCCAGTCGACGCGCGGGTTGGGATCGAGCGTGGCCCTGGCGATGCCGGCCACGATGGCCGGTTCCGACAGCAGCGACAGCGCCACCGGCTCGGCCATGCCGCGCGAACCGTGCATGCAGGCGGTCGAGTCCTCGACGGTGACGTCCTGCGGCCCGCTCGCCTGGCGGTCGATCTCGATACGCCCCAGGCAAGGCAGGATGTAGGAGGCCTTGCCGTGCACGAGGTGGTTGCGATTGAGCTTGGTCGAAACCTGCACCGTCAGGGGGATCGCGCGCCACGCCGCCTCCATCAGCTGGCGTTCGGGCACCGCGCGCACGAAGTTCCCGCCCAGGCCGATGAAGGCCTGCACGCGCCCTGCCAGGATGCCTTCGCAGGCCTCGACCGTGTTCATGCCGGGGTCGCGCGGCGGCGCGAAGCCGTATTGTTCCTCCAGCTTGTCGAGCGGCGCCAGCTCGGGCTTCTCGGTGATGCCGACCGTGCGCTGGCCCTGCACGTTGGAGTGGCCGCGCACCGGGCACACGCCGGCGCCGGGCTTGCCGATGTTCCCGCGCAGGAGCAGCAGGTTGACGATCATCGCCACGTTCTGCACGCCGTTGCGGTGCTGGGTCAGGCCCATGCCGTAGACCGCCATCGCGGCGCTGGAACCGCAGTACACCTGGGCCGCGCTTTCGAGGGCGGCGCGACGCAGGCCTGATTCGCGCTCGATGGCTTCCCACGCGCAGGCACGCACGGCCGCTTCGAACGCCGCGAAGCCGTGGGTGTGCTCCTGCAGGAAGGCGGTGTCGAGCACCCGCTGGCTGCCTGCCACGCGAGTGGCGTCGTCGAAGGCGAAGATGGCCTTGCACAGGCCCATGATGGCGGCGGTGTCGCCGCCGGGCTTGACCTGGTGGTACTGGGTGCTGATGGCCGTCTCGGCTCCCGTGAGCATCTCGGCGGGCGATTGCGGATTGGTGAAGCTGACCAGGCCGCGCTCGCGCAGCGGGTTGAAGGTGATGATCGGCACTCCGCGCCGGCGCGCCTCCTGCAGCTGGTGCAGCATGCGCGGGCTGTTCACGCCCACGTTCTGGCCGAAGAAGAAGATGCAGTCGGTCTGCTCGAAGTCGTCCAGCGCCACGGTGCCGACCGGCACGCCGATGGTCTTTTGCAGGCCGACCGAGGTGCTTTCGTGGCACATGTTCGAGCTGTCCGGCAGGTTGTTGTTGCCGTACATGCGCGCCAGCAGGCCATACATGTAGGAAGTCTCGAGCGAGGCGCGGCCCGAGCTGTAGAACACCACCTGTTTGCGGTCCATGGCGCGCAGCAGCGCCCCGATCTCGGCAAACGCGCTGTCCCAGGCGATCTCGCGGTATTTGTCGGTCTGCGGGTCGTAGCGCAGCGGCACCGTCAGGCGCCCCTGGTCTTCCAGGCTGTGGTCGTCCCAGGCTGCGAGCTCGGTGACGGTGTGGCGCTCGAAGAAATCGGCCCCGATGGTCTTGCTGGTGGTTTCCCAGGCGGTGGCCTTGGCGCCGCTTTCGCAGAACTCGAAGGGATGCGGATTGGCCGGCTTGGCCCAGGCGCAGCTCACGCAGGCATAGCCGTCAGGCTTGTTCTGCTTCAGCAGCAGCCGGCTGTCCTTCAGCGGCACGCGCTGGTGCAGCAGGATGGTAGAGACTTCCTGCACCGAACCCCAGCCGCCGGCCGGCATGGTCGGGTTCTCGATCCTTAGCTCATTCGAATGCTTGCTCATGGCCGCTCCTCGTCCTTGGAAGCATCACGCTAGTCCTGTTGCCGGAGCCATTCGGTGCGCCTGCGAACAGTTGGGACGGCAAGACGGGTCAATCTGCGGACAAGATTTCTCGGCATGCAGAGAAGATTCTTGCAGGAATATTAATCTTTTGTGGCTTCGATCCCGCGCAAATGACGCGATTGCCGCCTTCTTGTTCAGGGCCCCGGGGCTGGCTACATTTGTCAGACGAGCTCATGCATATCGCATGGCCACTACTCGAGGAGCCGACCATGAAACGCTTCCTTCCCCTCCTGCTCGATGCCGCCCGACGCCTCAAGGACGGTTTCGCCCTCTCCACCACGGGCATGAATCCGCCGCGCCGGCGCCTGCTGCTGGGCAGCGCCATGCTGGCCGCGGCGATCGCCCTACCGCAGCCGGCCACCGCCCAGCCCTGGACCACGGAAAACTGGACCGGCACCTGGGGCACGGCCCCGGCCGGTCCGCCGCTTGACGCCAGCCTGCAGACCTTCACCGACCAGACCCTGCGCCTGATCGTCCACACCAGCACCGGCGGCAACCGCGTGCGCATCCGGCTGTCCAACGAACTGGGGGCGACACCTTTGACGATCGGCGCCGCCCGCATCGGCCTGCGCGCCGGGGGCTCGGACGTCGCCGCCGGCACCGACCGCGCCCTGACCTTCGGCGGGCGCAGCTTTGTCACCATCCCGCCCGGCGCACCGGCGCTCTCCGATCCGGTGGAGCTGAACGTGCCGCCGCTGTCCGACCTGGCGGTGAGCCTCTACCTGCCCGGCACGGTACAGGCGACCACCGTGCACCAGCTGGCCCTGCAGACCAACTACGTGTCCCTGCCCGGCAACTTCACGGCCGCCGCCACCCTGCCGGTGCAGCGCACGATCCAGGTCTGGCCCTTCTTGACCGAGGTCGACGTCGACACCAGCGGGCCCACCATCGTCACCCTGGGCGACTCGATCACCGACGGCACCCGCAGCACGCCCGACACCAACAACCGCTGGCCCGACTGGCTGGCGCGCCGCCTGCAGACCGAGCGTGACCCGGTCCTCGGCATCAACGCGCGATTCGGCGTGGTCAACCGCGGCATCAGCGGCAACCGTCTGCTGGGCAACTCGCCGAACACCCTGGCCGGGCGCAGCGCGCAGGAGCGCTTCGACCGCGACGTGCTGGCCACCGCGGGCGTGCGCTACCTGGTGGTCCTGATCGGCATCAACGACATCGGCAACAGCTCGCCGACCAGCCCGGTGACGGCCGAGGACCTGATCGCCGCCTACCGCCAGCTGATCCTGCGCGCGCATGCCAAGGGCATCAGCGTGATCGGCGCCACCCTCACGCCTTTCGAAGGCGCGGCCTATTACTCGCCGGAGAAGGAAGTCGTGCGGCAGGCGGTAAACAACTGGATCCGCAACAACGACGAGTTCGACGCCGTGATCGACTTCGACCGCGTCACGCGCGACCCGGCGCGGCCGAGCCGCTTCCTGCCGGCCTACGACAGCGGCGACCACCTGCATCCGAACGACCTGGGCTACCAGGCGATGGGCAATGCGGTGCCGCTGAGCTTGTTCCGTAGCGCCGCGAAGGCGCCAGTGTCGATACCGGCGAAATGATGTTCGTAGGGTGGGCGGGTTCCCCGCCCACGCGGTGATAGTTGGCAGCGAGATCATCCGGTGCGAGAGCGGAGCCGTTAACAACCACCGCGTGGGCGGGAGACCCGCCCACCCTACGAAACCCGGTAGGCCAACACCAAGAAAAACCGCCGGTCAAGGCCGGCGGTGTTTGATCAGGAATTGTTCCCCGTACGCGAGCTCGTCGGCAAGGGCCGGCCCGGGCGCCAGGTGCGCGACATCGCCTGCGCCTCCTCGATCTGCTCCTGCGTCATCTGGCGCGAGATGGCCGCGCGCTGCTCGACCGCATTATGGTTGCCGCCGGCTGCCGCCAGGTTCCACAGCATATAGGCCAGCACCTTGTCTTGCGGCATGCCTGCCTGGTGGTAGCGGTACATCAGCCCGAGCGCGTGCTGGGCCTCGGCATGGCCCTGCTCGGCCGCCTTGCGGAACCAGCCCACGGCATGGCGCTGGTCCTGCGGCACGGCGTTGCCGGTGTAGTACATGGCGCCGACCACGTACTGGGCGTCGGCCTTGCCCTGCTGGGCCGCCTTGTAGTGCCAGGCGAAGGCCTGCTTGTAGTCGCGCGCGACGCCGCGGCCCATGTAATACATCAGGCCCAGCAAATGCTGGGCATCCGCATGGCCGGCCTTGGCGAGCGGGACGATCTCTTTCAGTGCCAGCGCGTAGTTGCGCGCGTTATACGCGCTGGCCCCTTCCGCGAAGCCCGCATGCGCACTGGCCTGCAGGCCCAGCACGAATGCGATCGCTATCAATAGTTTTTTCATGTCTCGACCATGGAATCAGGGTCTCTGCGTACCCTTGGTCCTCGTGATGGACTCAATGTTGGTTCGTGTCGTTGTTCTTGTTCTGGTCCTGCTTATTTCCAGTTGACCTTGCCCAGGCCGTCGACGCTTACTTTGCGGTTCTGCGGCTTGCCGTGCACCGTCACCGAGCCCAGGCCCGACAGCGTCAGGTTGGCGCTGTCCTTGGCGGTCACGGTCGCGTTGCCCAGGCCCGACAGCTCGAGGGTCACGTTCTCGGCCGAAAATGCCTGGGCGTCCAGGCCGCCCAGTCCGCCCAGCTCGGCCTTCAGCTTGCGGCTGCGGCCCGACAGGGTCACGTAGCCGGCGCCGCTGAGGTTCAGCTCGACGCTCTCGCTGTTGATGCCATGTATCTTCATGCTGCCGACACCGCTCAGGTTGGCGGTCATCACCTTGTAGTTACATGATACATTCATTGAGCCGGCCCCATCGAGGTTGAGCTCGAGCTCGTCGCCCGAGAAACCGGTGATGGCCGTGCCTCCCACGCTTTCGGAACTGACTTCACGCAGGTTCGGCAGCGTCAGCTCGGCATGCAGGCCCATGCTGCGGCCGAGGTTGATGCTCACGCCCTTGGTCTCGGTGCCGATGCTGATGGTGTCGCCGCTCTGCAGCGTGGTGGTCTTGCCGAGCAGGCGCGGGTCGCCGCTCAAGACCAGCAGCGGCGTGCTGCCCTGGCGGATCTTCAGGTCCACCACCCCATCGAGCTTGACGCGCACCACGCGCGCATCGACCTGGCGCGTCTCGGTCGCCACGTCCGGTGCCGCCTTGGCCATGCCCATGCAGGTCAACAGCCAGGTGCACAATGCGGCGACAGCGAAGCCGGCCTTGGAAAGCTGATTCATACCATTCTCCGAATACATGTTCGTGTTGTCCGTGGGCCGCCTTGTGGGTGAACCGGTGTGCAACAGCTCAAAATTATCATGTTGCAACTATATCCGTTCGGGCCACCATCGCCCACCAATCTGCGATGAACTGCAAAAATGGCACCCTGGAGCGGCGTATGCACGGATGGCTGGCCTGTGGCGCATGGTGGACATGAGGCCGGGCTTCCCGAGAAAAAGATTACTTATTGGCATGCCATTGAGCTAAGATGCAGCGCATGACGGCCCTGCCGTCAGTACAGTTCCTTCCCGTACTTTTTCGAGGTCAACCAATGCGCATGCGCCAATTACCTGTATTGCTGGCCGGGCTCACGTTCTCGCTGTCGGCGTTCGCCGCCTCCGCGGACCAGTGGACCCTGCCGATCGCCGTCAAGAAGCTCGACAACGGCCTGACGGTCATCGTCACCGAAGACCGCAGCTCGCCCACCGTGGGCGTATCGGTCGTCTACAAAGTGGGCATGCGCCTGGAGCCGAAGAACCGCACCGGCTTCGCCCACCTGTTCGAACACCTGATGTTTCAGGGCACGCCGAACGCCAAGAAGGGCGTGTTCGACACCACCATCACCGCCGGCGGCGGCCGCAACAACGGCTCGACCCGCGCCGACTACACCAACTACATCGAGACCGCGCCGCGCTCGGCGCTCGAGCCGATCCTGTGGCTGGAAGCGGACCGCATGAAGACGCTCGACTTCAACCCGGCCACGCTGAAGAACCAGCAGGACGTGGTGAAGGAAGAGATCCGCGTGAACGTGAAGAACCAGCCTTACGGCGGCTTCATGTGGATCGACATCGGCCAGCACGCCTTCCAGAAGTGGGAGAACAACCATGACGGCTACGGCAGCTTCGAAGACCTCGAGAACGCCAGCCTGGACGACGTGCGCGCCTTCCACCGCGACTACTACGGCCCGAACAACGCCGTGATCGCGATCGCCGGCGATATCACCCCGGCCCAGGGCTTCGCGCTGGCAGAGAAATACTTCGGCAAGATCCCGGCCCGCCCCACCCCGAAGCCGACCGACTTCAGCGAAGGCCTGAACACCGCCGAGAAGCGCCTGGTGCAGAGCGACGCCCTGGCCCAGGTGCCGGCGATCGCCGCGGCCTGGAAGATGCCGCCGCGCGGCCACCGCGACCAGGCCGCCATGGCCGTGCTGGGCGAGCTGCTGGCCGGCGGCGACGCTTCGCTGTTCTACCAGGGCCTGGTGAAGGGCCGCGAGATCGCGCTCAACGTCGATTCCCTGTTCGGCCTGACCGGTCCCTTCGAATACGACGGCCCGACCCTCCTGACCGTGTTCGCCCTGTACAAGCCGAACAGCAGCGCCGACGCCATGCTCAAGGCCATCGACGAGGAGCTCGCCAAGGTCGCGCAGAACGGCGTGGACGACGCGACGCTCAAGCGCGTCAAGACCCGCATGCTGGCCAACTGGAACAACCAGCTGGAAAGCTTCATCAACCGCGCCGACATGATGGCCAAGATGCAGGTGATGTGGGGCGACGCCAACGTGGTCAACAAGGTCCCGGGCCTGATCGAAGGCGTGACGTCGGAAGACATCCAGCGCGCGGTGCGCACCTACATGGTGCCGACCAACCGTACCGTCATCGACCGCAAGCCGGCCGCGATGCTCGCTGCCCCAGCCACCCCCGCTGCCGCAGCCGCACCGGCCGCCGGCGCTAACAAATAAGGAGCGCATCGATGAAAAAACTGATGCTCGCATTCGCCGTCTCGGTCGCCTTTGCGCCGATGGCCTACGCCGCCCCGGCGGCGGACAACCTGCCGATGCCGGCCTACGGCAAGGACAATCCGATCCCGGTGCCGAAGATCACCAAGAAAACCCTGGGCAACGGTCTGACCGTCTGGGTCGTGCCGCGCAAGGGGCTGCCGCGCGTGGACTACGTGCTGGCGGTACGCGGCGCCGGCTTCGCGGCCGACGCGCCGCAGTCCCCGGCCTTCGCCAACATGCTGGCCGGCCTGCTCAACGAAGGCACCGCCAAGCGCGACTCGCGCGCGATCGCCGAAGCGGCCCAGGGCATGGGCGGCGAAGTCGGCGCCAGCGCCACCTCGGACGGCATCGTGGTGTCGGCCAATGCGCTGGTCTCGCAGGCCGCGCCGATGATGCAGCTGCTGGCCGAAGTGGCGCGTACCCCGTCCTTCCCGGAAAGCGAAGTGGCGCTGGCCAAGGCCAATGCGCTGCAGTCGCTGCGCGTGTCGGAAACCCAGCCGGGCTTCCGCGCCGAGCGCGCCATCAGCCGCGCGGTCTACGGCGACCATCCCTATTCGCGCACCACCCCGACGGTGGAAGCCATCAACGCCGTGACCCAGGACATGCTGCGCGCCGAGCACGCCAAGCGCCTGCGCCCGGACCGCGCCCTGCTCGTGATCACCGGCCCGGTCAAGGAAGCCGACGCGCTCAAGCTGGCCGAACAGGCCTTCGGCGACTGGAAGGCCAGCGGCCCGGCCCTGCCGGAAACCGCCGCCGCCCCGGCCAATGCCAAGCCGGCGCGCATCCTGCTGAACCGCGACAAGAGCGTACAGTCGGCGGTGCGCCTGGGCAGCCCGGGCATCGCGGCAAGCGCGCAGGACCAGATCCCGCTGCGCCTGGCCAGCACCATCCTCGGCGGAGGCTTCTCGAGCCGCGTCAACATCAAGCTGCGCGAGGAAAAGGGCTATACCTACGGCGCCTCGGCCGGTGCGCGCATGAACCGCGCGGGCGGAGCGATCGTCGGCGGCGCCGACGTGCGCAACGAAGTGACCGGCGCGGCGCTGAACGAGTTCTTCTCGGAGTACAAGCGCATCGGCACCGAACCGGTGCCGGCCAAGGAAATGGAAATGAACAAGCGCTACGTGGCGGGCGGCTACATGATCAGCAACCAGCTGCAGCGCTCGGTCGCTGCGACCCTGGCGCAGAACTGGCTGGTCGGCCTGCCGGCCGAGTTCCTGGGCGAGTACGTGCCGCGCATCCAGAAGGTCACGCCGGAACAGGTGCGTGAGGTGGCGAAGAAGTACTTCAATCCGGAGAACCAGTCGATCGTGGTGGTGGGCGATCCGAAGGCGGTGGGCGAGCAGCTCAAGGCCTTCGGCGAGTTCACGGTCACCGACAAGTGATCCTGCTTGCCTGATGTGGAAAGCCCCGCTGACGCGGGGCTTTTTTCAATCTCCAGCCATCTTCATCAACACCAGCCCCGACACGATCAGCACCGCCGCCACCACGCGCATGGTGTTGAGCTGCTCCCCGAGCACCGCGACCCCGACCACGAAGGCGCCGACGGCGCCGATCCCGGTCCAGATGGTATAGGCGGTGCCCAGGGGAATGCTGCGCATTGCCCAGGACAGCAGCAGGAAGCTGGCGATGCTGCCGGCCAGGGTGATGATGCTGGGCCAGAGCCGCGTGAAGCCATGCGACTGCTTCATGGCCACCGCCCACACCACTTCGAAGAGTCCCGCCAACAACAACAATATCCAAGCCATTCGGCCATCCTCTCAAAAAGCCGGGCCGGCCCGGTCGTAGCCCCCCCACGACGGGGAAGGTCGTTTCTCAAAAGGGCGCTATTCTACCCTTTCAGCGCTTTTTCCAGGTCCGGCAGCTCGGCCGGCTTGACCAGGTGGGCGTCGAAGCCGGCCTCCATCGCGCGCCGGCGGTCTTCCGGCGAGCCGTAGCCGGTGTGGGCCACCAGGCGGATGTTCGACAGCGCCGGATTCTTCTTGATGCGGCGCGCCACTTCGTAGCCGTCGATGCCCGGCAGGCCGATGTCGAGCACGATCACCTGCGGCTTGTGGCGCAGCGCCAGCCCCTCGATCTCGGCGGCGTCCGAGGTGGTGCAGGTCTCGTAGCCCATCTCGGCCAGCAGGAAGCCCATCATTTCCATGGCGTCGACGTTGTCGTCCACCAGCAGCACGCGCATGCCGCTGCCGCCCTGCTTGGAGGCCTCGGAATGATCCAGGCCGGCCGTATCCGCGCTGACGCGCAGCAGCGGCAGCTCGACCGTGAAGGTGCTGCCCATGCCGATGCCCGGGCTCTGGGCCGACAGGCGCCCGCCATGCAGCTCGATCAGGTGCGAGACCAGGGACAGACCGATGCCCAGGCCTTCCGGGGCGCGGTCCGGCGGCACGTCCACCTGGGCGAACATGCCGAAGATGCGCGGCAGGTTGTCCTCGGCGATGCCGATGCCGTTGTCGCGCACCGCGATCTGCACCCGTTCGTTCTCGAGCAGGGAAACGCGCACCGACAGCTCGCCGCCCTTCGGCGTGAACTTGGCCGCATTGTGCAGCAGGTTGCCCACCGACTGGGCCAGGCGCACCGGGTCGCCCATCACCCACACCTGCTGCTCCGGCAGTTGCACGTCCAGGTGGTGGCCGCGCGCCGCGATCAGGGGGCCGGCGGTCTCGATCGCCTGGGCGACCACGGCGCCCAGGTCCACCTCTTCGGTGCGCAGCACGATCTTGCCTTCGGAAATGCGGGCGACGTCGAGCAGATCGTCGACCAGGTGGGCCAGGTGGTCGACCTGGCGCGTGATGACTTCGCGCGCGCGCGCCTGGCGCTCGGTATTGCCGTCGCTGTTCGCGCCCAGCAGCGCGGCCGCGTTGCGGATCGGGCTGAGCGGGTTGCGCAGCTCGTGGGCCAGCGTGGCCAGGAACTGGTTCTTGTTGCGGTCGGCCGCGCGCAGCAGCGCTTCCATCTCCTTGCGCGCGGTGATGTCGCTGGTCACGCGCGCCACCCGGTACACTTCGCCACGCGCATTGCGGACCGCAAACAGACGGTCGCGCACCCAGTGCGTGCGGCCGTCCGGTCCGAGGATGCGGAACTCGTCGTCGTAGTGCGGCGCCTGCTCCAGCTGGCGCCAGCGCTGCGCGATGCGCTCGCGGTCCTCCGGATGCACGGCGTCCAGCCAGCTCCCGGGCCGCTGGCGCAGCGCATCCAGGCTGCCGCCCCAGACGTCCGAATACGCCGGACTGACGTACTCCAGGTCGCCTTCCGGCACGGCGAACATCCAGAACACGTCGTCGATGTTGTCGGTGATCTGGCGAAAACGCTCTTCGCTGTCGCGCAGCTGGACCTGGGTCTGGTGCATGCGCAGCAGCGCATTCACGTTGGCAATCAGCTCGTCGGCCTCGATCGGCGCCGCCAGGTAGTTGTCGGCGCCCCCTTCCAGCCCGCGGATCTTGTCGGCGCGACCGGTCAGCGCCGCCGATGTCTGCAGCACCAGCACCATGGCGCTTTCGGGATTGGCCTTGATGCGGCGGCAGACTTCGATGCCGTTGATGTCCGGGAGCTTCACGTCGAGCAGCACCAGCGCCGGGTTCAAGCGCTTGACGATCTCCAGCGCGTCGGTGCCGTTGGTCGCCTCCACCACCTCGAATCCCGCTCCCTGCAGGATGCGGTTCTTGGCGTAGCGGGCGCCGTCGTTATCGTCAACGTTGAGGATCAGGGTGGAATTGGCTTTCATGATTCGGTTCCATCGTGGCTGGGCTGCGGAAAGCGCCGCGGCAAGGTCAGCGTGAAGGTCGAGCCTTCTCCGACCGTGCTCTGCACGTCGACGCGCCCATGCAGCAGTTCGGCCAGCTTGCGGCACAGCGGCAGGCCCAGGCCCGTGCCCTTGCTGCGCCGCTGGAGCGGATGCTCGATCTGGCTGAACTCTTCAAAAATCAGTTGCAGGTTGTCCGGGCTGATGCCGATGCCGGTATCGAGGACCGCAAATGCGATCGTGTCTTGCTGCGCATCGTAGGTGGCCGAGACGCGTACCGCGCCGCGCTCGGTGAACTTGAGCGCGTTGGAAATGAAATTACGCAAGATCTGCGAGATCTTGCCCTCGTCCGAATCGAAGGCTTCCGTGAAATCGGAAGGCTCGAAGATCAGTTCCACCCGGCCTTCGTCGACCAGCGGCCGCATCATGCCTTTCAAGGCGCGGAACAGGTTGTCGATCACCACCGGCGCCAGCTGGACCTCGACCTTGCCGGCCTCGATCTTGGCCAGGTCGAGCAGGTCGTTGACCAGCTCGGACAGGTCGTTGGCGGCCTTGGCGATGAACTGCACCTGGCGCTCCTGCTCCGTGGTCAGGTCGCCGTCCATGCGGTCCAGCAGCAGCTGGGCCAGGGCGCGGATCGAGGACAGCGGGGTGCGCAGCTCGTGGCTGGTATTCGACAGGAAGCGCGACTTCATCTCGTCGGCGCGGCGCAGGCGTTCGGCCTTGTCCTCGATCTCGGCGTACAGCGCGACGATGCCGCGGTTGGTGTCTTCCAGCTCGCGCGTCAGCGACAGCAGGTCTTCCTGGCGCTCGCGCAGCTCGGCCAGGGTGCCGAGCAGCTCGTGGTTCTGCAGCTGCAGTTCCTGCAGCGTGTTCGAAACCGGGCTGCCGGCCAGGCGGTTGCTGATCTCGGCCAGGCGTGCGCTTTCGACGATGGCCTGCGGCGGCAGCGCCTTGCGCATGGTGACCGCGGTGACCATGCCCTGCTCCGGCTCGACCTCGCAGGAATCCATGAGGCGGTGCGCGCTGATCACGGCCAGTTCCGGCAGCGTGCGGCTGAAGCCCTGGCCGCTTCCGGGCGCCGTCGGGGCGCGCCGTTCGCCAGAGCCCGGGTAGATGACGACTTCCAGATACTGGCGTCCCAGGCTGCGACCCAGCAGGAAGGCGGCGCGCCCGCCCGAGCCTTGGTGGCAGGCGGCGCGGGCGATCTCGGACACCGCGGTGGCCACGCGCACCTGGTCCTGCTGCGAAAAGCCGAGCAGCTCCGATACCTGGCGCGCCCGCTGGCGCACCACGACCACGTCCTGGTCGCTGTCCAGTGCCACGTTGAGGATACGGTGCAGGCTCATGTCAGCTCCCATGCCGGCGCACGACCAGCACCATGGCGTCGTCGCGGCGGCGGATGAAATCGCGCATCAGCACGGCCGCGACCAGCACCGGGCTCCTGCCTGCCAGGCCCGGATACTTGTCCAGGTCCCACTGGGTCTGGATGCCGTCCGAGTGCATGATGCACAGCGCTCCCTTTGGGAAAGGCAGCGCGAATTCCTGCACCTTGCGCATGTTGTGGCCGACGATCCCGTTGTGCGACACCAGCGCGCGCCGGCTGCCGTCGATCACGCAGCCGCCGATGTTGCCCACGCCGGCGAAGCGCAGCTCGCTCGCATCGAAGTCGATGCGGGCGGTCGCCAGCGCCGCGCCGCGCGTCGGGCGCAGCGCGTGGTGGGCGGCGTGCATCAGCTCCCCGGCCTGGCCGCCCTTGCGGGCGTCGAGGACGCGGATCGCCGCCGCGGCGGCGCGCGCCGCCTCCGGCCCGTGGCCGAGGCCGTCGGCGGCGAGCAGGGTTGCGCCGCGGCTGTCGCAGCGCACGCCCCAGCCGTCGCCGCACTCCTCTTCGCCGGCCATCGGCGTCCACAGCGCGCCGATCTCGACGCCGCACGGCTCGGGAGCCGGCACGTCGCGCCAGATGCGCATGAAGAAGGCAGAACCCTGGCCCGGCTGGGTGTAGGCATCGAACTCGTCGGCCAGGCGGTTGAGCGCACCCAGCCCGGTGCCGGACGTTCCCGTGGTGGACACGCCGTCGATCAGGCTGGCATCCAGGTCGGGGATGCCGGGCCCCTTGTCGATGGCGAGCACGTCGACGCCCACGCCGGCGCTCGATTGCGCCGGCCCGACGTGGATCTCCCCCTCGCCCGCATGCTTGAGGATGTTGGTGGCGGCTTCGGTGATGATCAGCGCCAGCTGGCCGGCGCGGGTCTCGTTGAAACCGAGCGCATCGGCCAGTCTCTGGCCGCTGCGCCGCACCGCCGCCACATCGCTCGCATGGTTGATCGCGAAGACTTCCTGCTGCGTGAGTGAACTGATCAGCGCTTCCATTTCACCACCAGCACGGCAGTGCCCTCTCCAGGACGGCTTTCGATGTCGAATTCATCCGCGAGGCGCTTGGAGCCGCCCAGGCCGAGGCCAAGGCCGCCGCCGGTGGTAAAGCCGTCGCGCAACGCGTTGTCGATGTCGGGTATACCGGGACCGGCGTCGATGAACAGCAGGCCGATGCCCTTGCGGATGCCGTCGTCCAGGCTGTCGAGGTGGACTTCGCCGCCGCCGCCGTACTTGATCGTGTTACGTGCCAGCTCGCTCGCGGCCGTGACCAGCTTGGTCTGGTCGACCAGGGACAAGGCAATGGCCACCGCCCGCTCGCGCACCTGCTTACGCAGGCCTACAACGTCCTCGTCCGACTGCAGGCGCAGGGTCACGCGTGCGCTGCGGTGCTGGCGGTGGCTATCCAGCAGCGCGGTCTCGAACAGGACTGCGTCGGTATGCGCGCCGTTCATTATTTATAGCTCTTTCCCAACAAGGCCATGCCTTTCTCGACGTTCAGGGCGGTCTTGACGCCGTGCAGCGTCAGGCCCAGTTCGACGAGGGTGATCGCCACCGCCGGCTGCATGCCGACGACGACCGTCCGGGCATCGAGCACGCGCGCCATGGCGGCGGTATTGCTGATCATGCGGCCGATGAAGGAATCGACCAGGTCGAGCGCCGAGATGTCGATCAGGACACCCTTGGCGCCGTCGCTCACGATGCGCTCGGTGAGGTCGTCCTGCAGCTGCATGGCAAGGCGGTCGTGCATGTCGACCTGGATCGTCACGAGCAGGAGGTCGCCCATGCGCAGGATAGGAATGCGTTCCATGTTCTGTGCCTGTCCGCGCTTACGCCTTGGCGACGACCGAGGTGCCGGTGCGCTCGAGCGCGACCAGGAAGGCGTCGGCCAGGGTGGCCTTGGTGATCACGTCTTCCAGGTTCACGCCGAGGTGGACGATGGTCTGGGCGATCTGCGGGCGGATGCCGCTGATGATGCAGTCGGCGCCCATCAGGCGGGCGGCGGCGATGGTCTTCATCAGGTGCTGGGCCACCAGGGTGTCGACGGTCGGCACGCCGGTGATGTCGATGATGGCGATGATGGCGCCGGTGTCGACGATCTTCTGCAGGATGTTTTCCATCACCACCTGGGTGCGGGCCGAGTCCAGGGTGCCGATCAGCGGCAGCGCCAGGATGCCGTTCCACAGCTTCACGACCGGGGTCGACAGCTCCAGCAGCTCCTGCTGCTGGCGCACGATGATCTGGTCCTTGGTCTTCTGGAACACTTCGATGGTGTACAGGCCCAGCTTGTCAAGCAGCGTGCTGATGGTCCACGAGGTCGAGGCAATCGCTTCGGCGTCGCCGTCGAAGCCGGCGCGCAGGCGGCCGAACAGGACCTGCTTCAGCGAGAACACGAAGGTCGCGGTCTCGCTCGGGGTCGAGCCGGACTTGGCGCGGGTCGACGAGATTTCGGCGAGCAGGTCGCGCACCTCGTCCCACGAACGGTGGTCGATATTGTCCAGTTCGCCCGCACGCGCGGCAATGGCGAACGCCGCCAGGAACTGCTGGCAATGGCTGCGCAGTTGCTCCTTGGAGCTGGAAGTTCCGCGCACGATCAGCGCTTCCAGCTGCGCAATCCACTCCGCGCCGATCTCGGCCTGGTGTTCCTGGATAAGCTGGCTGATACGGGCGGCGTAATCCTTCGTGGTCATCTGTTCGATTCCTAGAATTGGATGGTTGATTTCAAGTGGGCGCTACGCGGAACACGGGCGTGCGATCCCATCCTTAAGTAAATAAACAACTATAACACTTATTGCATTACGGTCACGGCACCGTTGTGCGGTGCGGGCGAGGTTTCTTTACTTGGGCAAAGAGGGAAAAACGTAGCGAGCGCGCCGGGTTTCTAAGATCGCAATGTTAATTGCAATTGTGAAATGTGTCGACTGAGACATATGCATCTCGGCTACAATGCGGCCCCTTTTCGAAGAAACCTGGCCGCGTGATAAAAGAAGCATTGGGCAAGATGCCCGCGGAGAATCGGGAACGCAACAAGCAGTTTGTGCTCATCGATCTGCTCAAAGGCGGCGCGGCCCAGCTGATCGTCCTGCACCACCTGGCCTTTTACGGGCCGATGTCCGACCACGCCCGCCTTTTGCTGCCCGCGCTGGTCGACTGGCTCTACGACCACGCCCGGATCGCGGTCCAGGTCTTCCTGGTCGTCGGCGGCTTCCTGGCTGCGAAATCGCTGTCGCCCGACGGCCTGCCGGGAATGAAGCATCCCCTGCAGCTGATCCAGCGCCGCTACCTGAAACTGGCTCCGCCCTTCATTGCGGCGATGCTGCTGGCCGTCCTCGCGTCCGCCTGGGCCGGCAGCTGGATGCGCCACGACTCGATCTCGCCGCCGCCGACCCTGGTCCAGCTGGGTGCGCACGCTTTGTTGCTGCACGGTGTGCTCGGCATTGAATCGCTGTCCGCGGGAGCCTGGTATGTCGCGATCGATGTCCAGTTGTATGCCTTGCTGACGCTGCTTGCCTGGTTCTCGGGTCGCCTGGGAGGACAGCCGCGGCCGTGGCTGATGCCGGGCCTGGTGGCGGTGGGCGTCGCGGCCTCGCTGCTGCACTTTAATCGCGACGCGGATTGGGACGTGTGGGCGCCCTACTTCTTCGGCAGCTACGGACTGGGGGCGCTGGCATGGTGGGCGAGCGATCCAGGCCGCCGGCCGCGCGCCCTCGCCCTGCTGCTGGCCGCGCTGCTGCTCCTGCCCGGCGTTGCCCTGCTGCTGGACTTCCGCAGCCGCATCGCGCTGGCGCTGGCGGTGGCTTGCCTGCTGTTCCTGTTCGGCCGCCGTCGACCGGCTTCGCGTGCCGGCAGTGGGCTGGCTGTCATCCATTACACCGGCAAGATCTCGTTCTCGGTCTTCCTGGTCCACTTCCCGGTCTGCCTGCTCGTGAATGCCGCGTTTGCCCGCTTCGTGCCAGAGCAGGCGCATGCGCAGGCGGTCGGGATGCTGGTCGCGTGGATCGCCAGCCTGCTGGCCGGCGCGGCATTTTTCCGGTGGGTGGAGACGCCGCTGGGCGATGTGTTCTCGCGGCCTCGCAGCGTCGTGGATGGCACTGTTAGTGTGCCGGCCGTAACGCGACCTCGACACAGCGCCCGGTGATCCGGTCGATCCTGAATACCAGCAGCTGTTCCCTGCCTGCGCTGCCGTTCGATCCGGACTGGGCGACCAGGTAGGCCGGATCCTCGAAGTCGGCATAGGTGCTGGGCTCGCCCAGCCATAACTTGATCTCCACCACGGACATGCCTACCGGATGATACTTGTCGAGAAAGGAGGACATCATGCAGCCGCGTCCGATCCGGTCCGCCTGCTCCCAGCGTTGGCGGTCGAAGTCGCACGAGCCCCATTCGAAATAGAGGGCAACCGAGGTGTTGCCGCCGCAGGCGTGGAGGCACAGGGACAGGCAGATCAGGGGAATCAGGGAGCGCATGCTTTTGCCCGTGAAAGAAGGACATCAGCCTACGATTCTCGGATTTTGCCTAGCAAACCTGTTGTGCCGTCTCAACCCAGAAGCCGTTCCTGATAAAAAGCGCTGTACACATTAATGCCAGTCAGTTAGCCGGAATTGTAGGGTGGGCGGGTTCCCCGCCCACGCGGTGATAGTTGCGATATGAACAGCCGCGCGGGCTGCAGTACTGTGATTTGACCGCGTGGGCGGGAGACCGGCCCACCCTACGGATGAGCGCCGGCTCTTAAGTGACAGGCATTACTGTACACATGCGTTTGCATCCAGCTGAGATGCGTACAGTAAAGCGCTTTTATCTTGTGACTTCAGGAACCAGCCGGGCCTTTACAACCCTGCCAGCACGCTTATCCGTCACGAATATCAACAAGTAGCCTTTTCCGTACTCGGTCTGGACAGTTGGCGGCCCGAGCACATAGGCCGGGTCCTCATCGTAATCGGCGTAGCCGGTAGGCGGACCGAGCAGTTGCCTTACGTCTGTGGCTGTGAGCTGATCGATTGGATGCTTGGCAAGGAACGAGGCCAGCATTTCGCCGCGCTCGATCTGCGACGACGCCGCCCAGGCCTGTGGCGAGAATTCCCGGTGCCCCAGCATGCGTGCCTGCTCGGTCAAGGAAGGACGACTACACCCACAGACAAGGCACAGCAGGATGAGAGAGATAAATGAGCGGCGCATCGTCACTGGGCTATGACCTGCAGCTTTCCTGCGCGAAGTGCAGACATGCATCTGTCACTCAGCGTGCTATTTGACCCACCCTGGCGTCCGATATTCAAGCCTACCCGATTGTTGTGCAAATCCATGCGCTTCTCGTCCATTTTGTTCCCTGAGAATGACTCATGCGCCGTCGTGAATGCAAGTCCGTTATTGAAGCCCACATCACGTGCAAGGAGTGCAGACCAGAAGCAATGGCGAAATGCGTCTGACTGATCGTTATGCCCATTTTTGCCAAAGCGCCGCACGGTCTCCGCAAACGCTGCCGTGCGCGCATCATTGATTGTGAGTACATGATGCGGATGGCGCCGCAAGTATGCCTGTTCAGACTCAGTTAATTGCTCGTATTGATCGTAGACTGTGGTCATTCGAGCTCCTCACAAGTTCCAATTCCTCACGTGGCCTGATCACGACAGATGCGCTGCAATCATTAAGGCTAGAGCACAGACATCAGTTGGCGCTGCGCGAGCAATATCCACGGAACCTGGCTAACCTTGACCTCGCTCGAAACCGGACGGCCATAATAAAAAACCGCCAGGCTCACGCACTGGCGGTTCTTATTGGCTTGAAGCCGCGAGCAGATTACTGCGCCGCGCCTTCCACCGGATCAGCAGCCTTCATCGACAGCTTCAGGCGGCCGCGCTCGTCGGTCTCGAGGACCTTCACGCGCACTTGCTGGCCTTCCTTCAGGTAGTCGGCCACGGCGTTGACGCGCTCGTTGGCGATCTGCGAGATGTGCAGCAGGCCATCCTTGCCCGGCATGACCTGGACGATCGCGCCGAAGTCCAGCAGCTTGAGCACGGTGCCGTCGTAGGTCTTGCCCACTTCGACCGATGCGGTCAGCTCTTCGATGCGGCGCTTGGCTTCCTGGCCGGCGGCAGCATCGACCGACGCGATGGTCACGACGCCTTCGTCGGTGATGTCGATCTGGGTGCCGGTTTCTTCGGTCAGCGCGCGGATGACGGCGCCGCCCTTGCCGATCACGTCACGGATCTTTTCCGGGTTGATGCGGATGGTGATCAGGCGCGGTGCGAAGTCCGACAGCTCGGTCTTCACGCTCGGCACGGCCTTCTGCATCTCGGCCAGGATGTGCTGGCGGGCTTCCTTGGCTTGCGCCAGCGCCACCTGCATGATTTCCTTGGTGATGCCCTGGATCTTGATGTCCATCTGCAGCGCGGTGATGCCTGCCGGAGTACCGGCAACCTTGAAGTCCATGTCGCCCAAGTGGTCTTCGTCACCCAGGATGTCGGTCAGGACGGCGAACTTGCCGCCTTCCTTGATCAGGCCCATGGCGATGCCGGCGACGTGCGCCTTCATCGGCACGCCGGCGTCCATCAGTGCCAGGCAGCCGCCGCACACCGATGCCATCGACGAGGAACCGTTCGACTCGGTGATTTCCGAGACCAGGCGCACCGAGTATGAAAATTCGTCCGCCGACGGCAGCGCAGCGACCAGCGCGCGCTTGGCCAGGCGGCCGTGGCCGACTTCGCGGCGCTTCGGGGTACCCACGCGACCGGTTTCGCCGGTGGCGAACGGAGGCATGTTGTAGTGCATCATGAAGTCGTCGGTGTACTCGCCCATCAGCGCGTCGATCTTCTGGCTGTCGCGCGCGGTGCCGAGGGTAGCCACCACGAGTGCCTGGGTTTCGCCGCGGGTGAACAGGGCCGAACCGTGGGTACGCGGCAGCACGCCGGTGCGGATCGCGATCGGACGCACGGTGCGGGTGTCGCGGCCGTCGATACGCGGCTCGCCGTCCAGGATCTGGGTACGCACGACCTTGGCTTCCATGTCGAACAGGATGTTGCCGACTTCGGCCGCATCGGCTTCGACGCCCTGGGTTGCCAGGCCTGCCATCACTTCGGCCGAGATCGACTTCAGCTTCTGCTGGCGCAGCGATTTTTCGCGGGTCTGGTAAGCGTCGCGGATGGCGGCGCCGGCCAGGTCGCTCACGCGGGCGATCAGTTCTTCGTTCTTCGGCGCCGGGCTCCACTCGACTTCCGGCTTGCCGCCTTCGGCCACCAGGTCGTGAATCGCGTCGATGACGGCACGCATCTGGTCGTGGCCGAAGACGACCGCGCCCAGCATGACTTCTTCCGACAGCTGCTGCGCTTCCGATTCCACCATCAGCACGGCGGTTTCGGTGCCTGCCACGACCAGGTCCATCTGCGAGGTCTTGAGCTGGGTGGTGGTCGGGTTCAGGATGTACTGGCCGTTCGCGTAGCCGACGCGCGCTGCGCCGATCGGGCCGTTGAACGGGATGCCGGCGATGCACAGCGCAGCCGAGGCGCCGATCATGGCCGGGATGTCCGGATCGATCTCAGGGTTGACCGACAGGACGTGGATGATGACCTGGACTTCGTTCAGGTAGCCTTCCGGGAACAGCGGACGGATCGGACGGTCGATCAGGCGCGAGGTCAGGGTTTCCTTTTCCGAAGGACGGCCTTCGCGCTTGAAGAAGCCGCCCGGGATCTTACCGGCTGCGTAGGTTTTCTCCATGTAGTCGACGGTCAGCGGGAAGAAGTCCTGGCCCGGCTTGGCGTCCTTCTTGGCGACCACGGTGGCCAGGATGACGGTGTCTTCGACCGACACGACGACGGCGCCGCTTGCCTGGCGCGCGATTTCACCCGTCTCCAGGGTGACCGTGTGTTGACCGTACTGGAAGGTTTTCGAAACTTTATTAAACATGGGTAATCCCTTTCTATTTGCCGACAGATTTTCAGGAGCTGTCGTTCACCTCACCACGGGTGGTTCGTCAGAACCACCATTTACTCAACAACAACGAACAACAGAAACAAAAAATGCCCGCGACAGGTATCTGGCGCAGGCATTTCGTGACTAAATCGTCTTGACCAACGATTACTTACGCAGGCCGAGCTTGGCGATCAGGTCGCGATAACGGTTTGCGTCTTTGCGCTTCAGGTAAGCCAGCAGGCTCTTACGACGGTTAACCATCATGATCAGGCCACGACGCGAGTGGTGATCTTTCTGGTGTGCCTTGAAGTGGCCGTTCAGCTCGTTGATGCGTGCGGTCAGCAGTGCAACCTGGACTTCCGGCGAACCGGTATCGTTCTGGCCACGTGCGTTGTCCGCGATAATCGCGGCTTTGTTGATGTTTTCTACGGTCATGATGTTACCTTTCACATGCGGTGCATGAGTCGAAACCCAGCGCACCGTGATTGACGAATCGCCTGCCCAAAATGGACAGACCCGCCAGTATAGGGGAAAACGGGGCATGGGGCCACTGTTTGCATCGTCCAGAAGGCAGATTTTGGGGGTATTGGCGCGCTTGGAGGGCCAATTGATGAACAAATTGATCAGATTTACAACATTCGTGGCGCTCGTCCTGCTCGGAGGCTGCGCCGGAATGCTGCGCGAGGCGCCCACCATCGGCGATCCGGAAGACCTGGTGCAGAAAAAGATGGGGCCGCCCACCAGCATCTATGGCGCCGGCAATGACCGCATCTTCGAGTACGCGACCGGGCCGATGGGCCAGTTCACCTGGATGGCGCGCATCGGGGCGGATGGGCGGCTGGTGTCCTACGAACAGGTGCTCACCGGGGAAAAGTTCGCCACCATCAAGATCGACCAGGCCACCAAGGAAGAGGTATTGCGCACGATCGGCCGGCCGGCCGAGAAGTCCTATGTGGCGATGAGGGGCTACGAGGTGTGGTCGTACCGGTACAAGGAGGCGGGCGTGTGGAATTCCATGATGCACGTGCACTTCGACGGGCAAGGGATCGTGCGGCAGATGCTCAATGGACCCGATCCGATGTACGAGCCAAGGGATCGGATGGGGTGGTGAGGCCGATCCCGGCGAAGGCGGGAGCGGCCCGGGCAGGCGCGCTTATACGCCCTGCGGATTGACGCGTTCGACCTTCGAATGCAGCTTGTTCAGCCCCGACAGATACGCCTTGGCCGAGGCCACGATGATGTCCGGATCCGCCCCCACGCCGTTGACGATGCGCCCCGAGTGCGACAGGCGAATGGTGACCTCGCCCTGCGATTGCGGCCCGTTGCTGATCGCGTTGATCGAAAACAGCACCTGCTCCGCCCCGCTTTTCACCACGCTCTCGATCGCCGTGATTACCGCATCCACCGGTCCGTCGCCCGAGGACTCGGCCGATACTTCCTTGCCGTCCACCGCGAACACGATCTTCGCATGCGGCAGCGCGCTGGTCTCGGAGCGCTGCGACAGCGACACCAGGCGGTAGATCTCGCCGGCCTGCTCATGGTCCGCGCTGGACACCAGCGCCATGATGTCCTCGTCAAAGATCTCGGCCTTGCGGTCCGCCAGCTCCTTGAAGCGGGCGAAGGCCGCGTTCACGTCAAGCTCCGATTCCAGCTCGATGCCCAGTTCCTGCAGGCGCGACTTGAAGGCGTTGCGGCCCGACAGCTTGCCCAGCACGATCTTGTTGGTGGTCCAGCCCACGTCCTCGGCGCGCATGATCTCGTAGGTTTCGCGCGCCTTCAGGATGCCGTCCTGGTGGATGCCGGAGGCGTGGGCAAACGCGTTCGCGCCCACCACCGCCTTGTTCGGCTGCACCGCGAAGCCGGTGATCTGCGAGACCATTTTCGAGCTTGGGACGATCTGCGTGGTGTCCACGCCCACCGTCAAGTTGAAGTAGTCGTGGCGGGTGCGCAGCGCCATCACGACTTCTTCCAGCGAGGTATTCCCGGCCCGCTCGCCCAGGCCGTTGATCGTGCATTCGATCTGGCGCGCGCCGCCGATGGTGACGCCGGCCAGCGAGTTCGCCACGGCCAGGCCCAGGTCGTTATGGCAGTGCACCGACCAGATGGCCTTGTCGGAATTGGGCACGCGCTCGCGCAGGCGCAGGATGCGGCGGCCGAATTCCTCGGGCACGGCGTAGCCGACCGTGTCGGGGAAGTTGATGGTGGTCGCGCCTTCGGCGATCACGGCCTCCAGCACGCGGCACAGGAAATCCTCTTCCGAGCGGCTGCCGTCTTCGGGCGAGAACTCGATGTCGTCGGTGTGATTGCGGGCGTAGCGAATGGCGAGCTTGGCCTGTTCCAGCACCTGTTCGGGTTCCATACGCAGCTTCACCTGCATGTGCAGGGGCGAAGTGGCGATGAAGGTGTGGATGCGCTTGCGCGCGGCAGGCGCCAGCGCCTCGGCGGCGCGGGCGATGTCGCGGTCGTTGGCGCGCGACAGCGAGCAGATGGTGGATTCGCGCACCGCGCTCGAGATCGCGCGGATGGCTTCGAAGTCGCCCGGCGAGGCGGCAGCAAAGCCGGCTTCGATGACGTCCACCCGCAGGCGCTCGAGCTGGCGCGCGATGCGCACCTTCTCGTCCCTGGTCATGGAGGCGCCGGGCGATTGCTCGCCGTCGCGCAGGGTGGTGTCGAAAATGATGAGGCGGTTCGGGTCAGGCATTGCAGGCTCCGTATGCTAATTGAATTAGCGGGCGCCCTGCCCGACCCGAAGGTCCGCGCTAGCGGCGCACGCCGTCGTCCGGCTCGTCGTCGAGCGGGATGATGCTCACCGGCTTGCCCTTGGCTGCGCGCCAGGCGAACACGGCATATCCCGACAAGCCGTAAATCACAAAAATCGGCCACAGGACTTTCGGTGGGTCGATCGCCAGCAGCGCGAAGCCGAGGGCAATCAGGAACACCACGATGAACGGCACCGACTTGCGGAAGTTCACGTCCTTGAAGCTGTAAAACGGTACGTTCGACACCATCGTCAGGCCGGCGAACACCGCCAGGCCCCAGCTCACCCAGTCCACCTGGCGCGAGCTGACGTTGATGTCCGGGTCGGTCATCATCATGATGAAGCCAACGATCAGCGCCGCAGCCGCCGGACTCGGCAGCCCCTGGAAGAAGCGCTTGTCCACCACCTCGATGTTGGTGTTGAAGCGCGCCAGGCGCAGCGCGGCGCCCGCGCAATAGATGAAGGCCGCAATCCAGCCCAGCTTGCCCAGCCCGCGCAGCGACCATTCATAGATCACCAGCGCCGGCGCCGCCCCGAAGGACACCATGTCCGACAGCGAGTCGTACTGCGCGCCGAACTCCGACTGGGTGTTGGTCAGGCGCGCAATGCGCCCGTCCAGCCCGTCAAGGACCATGGCGATGAACACCGCCCAGCAGGCGTGCTCGAAACGCTGGTTCATCGCCATGACGATCGCATAGAAGCCGCAGAACAGCGCGCCGGTCGTGAACGCGTTCGGCAGCAGGTAGATGCCGCGACCGCGCTCGCCCTGGACACGGTCTTCCCCCCTGCGCCCGAAGCGTTTCAAGCGGGAAAATCGTGGCGCCTTGGGCGCGGCTCCAGGTACTCGGCGTCGTGGGAAATTGGGCATAGTGGTCCGTCAAAAAATAATGCTGTTGTCAGCATTATAAAGGCGTGAACCCCTGCTTAGCGAATGATCACTGTTGTGTGAGCACTCATTTAAAGCGAACCTTTCCCACAAGACGCATCTGGAGCGTAGTTTCTCCCGGTTCAAAGCTTGGTTCCGGCATCTGGTCAGCCGCTTCCTTCATGGCGCTGGCCCGCATCATCATCGGCGCCGGCGCCCCCTGGCCATCGCCCGCATAGTTGCCCGAGCCCTCGAAATCGACGGTGTCGAGCATGGCCTCGGCCGGCTTGCGGCCCATCGCATTGGCGATCGAGGCGATGCGTTCGTTCAGGTTGCGGTAGGTGGCAGCGATGCGCTGGTCATCGAGGCGCTTTTCCAGTTCCGGGCTGAGTCCGAAGCTCACATTGTTGATTTGCAGAACTTTCTGGGCTGCGGCGGCGGTCTTCGGCAGGTCTGCCAGGTTGGTGGTCTTCACTTCCAGGTACTGGCCGACGCGCCAGGCGATCGGCACCGGTTTCACGGGCGTGCGCAAGGCCGGTTGCGGCATCGGCGGCACTTCCGGATAGACCGGGTAGGTGTAGTAGCCCATCGTCTTCAGCTCGGCCTTCGGATCGGCGCGGCGCACGATCTCGGTTCCCTCCTTCATCTTGCGGTTCACGCGTGCCGCAGCGGCGGTCTTGTCCTTGTCATGCTCTTCGACAGCGAAGGTGACGGTGGCCTGGTCGTTGGCATGCTTCACTTCGCCGAAGGCCGGGACCACGACCAGCGTGCCGGCGGTGGACGGGGCGGTCTGCGCCTGGGCCTGGGTGTGGAAGGCCAGCACCAGTGCGGCGGCGACGAGCGATTTGGAAAGTTTCATTGTTGTTCTCCAGTAGTTGCGACGAATGTCTGCGTCACTTATACGATACTGGCTTCACAACTTCCTTCGTAGTTTTGTAATGAACCGTTGCAACTGTCTTTAATTGTCGTGTGGGCGGCTTCGCCGCCCACACGACGTAACGCTTAGTTCTTCGACTGGTCGACCAGCTTGTTCTTCGCAATCCACGGCATCATCGCACGCAGCTTGGCGCCGACTTCCTCGATCTGGTGCTCCGAGGTCAGGCGGCGGCGCGAGATCAGGGTCGGGGCGCCGGCCTTGTTCTCGAGGATGAAGCTCTTCGCGTATTCGCCGGTCTGGATGTCCTTCAGGCACTGGCGCATCGCGTCCTTGGTCGCCGAGGTGACGACTTTCGGGCCGGTGACGTACTCGCCATACTCGGCATTGTTCGAGATCGAGTAGTTCATGTTGGCGATGCCGCCTTCGTAGATCAGGTCGACGATCAGCTTCAGCTCGTGCAGGCACTCGAAGTAGGCCATCTCCGGTGCGTAGCCCGCTTCCACCAGGGTCTCGAAGCCGGCCTTGATCAGCTCGACGGTACCGCCGCACAGCACGGCCTGCTCGCCGAACAGGTCGGTCTCGGTCTCTTCGCGGAAGTTGGTTTCGATGATGCCGGCGCGGCCGCCACCGTTGGCCATGGCGTAGGACAGCGCGATGTCGCGCGCCGAGCCGGATTTGTCCTGGTAGACCGCGACCAGGTGCGGCACGCCGCCGCCCTGGCGGTAGGTGCCGCGCACGGTGTGGCCCGGGGCCTTCGGCGCCACCATGATCACGTCGAGGTCGGCGCGCGGTACCACCTGGCCGTAGTGGACGTTGAAGCCGTGGGCGAAGGCCAGCACGGCGCCCTGCTTGGCGTTCGGCTCGACGCTGTTCTTGTAGACCTCGGCGATGTTCTCGTCCGGCAGCAGGATCATGATGACGTCGGCGTTCTTGACCGCTTCATCGACCTCGGCGACCTTCAGGCCGGCCGCTTCGACCTTGTTCCAGGACGCGCCGCCGCGGCGCAGGCCGACAGTGACGTTGACGCCGGATTCGCTCAGGTTCTGGGCGTGTGCATGGCCCTGCGAGCCGTAACCGATGATGGCGACGTTCTTGCCTTTGATGAGGGAGAGGTCGCAGTCTTTGTCGTAGAAAACTTTCATGGTCATTCCTTAAATTTTTAATGTAATTATTTGCGAGCGTGATTTGAACGCGTGGGCGGGAGACCCGCCCACCCTACACTTTGAGGATGCGTTCGCCGCGACCGATGCCCGAGCCGCCGGTACGGACGGTTTCCAGGATCGAGGCACGGTCGATGGCGTCGATGAAGGCGTCCAGCTTGCTCTTGGCGCCGGTCAGCTCGATCGTGTAGGTCTTCTCGGTCACGTCGATGATGCGCCCGCGGAAGATGTCGGCGGTGCGCTTCATCTCTTCGCGCTCCTTGCCGACCGCGCGCACTTTAATCAACATCAGCTCGCGCTCGATGTGCTGGCCTTCGGTGAGGTCGACCACCTTCACCACCTCGATCAGGCGATTCAGGTGCTTGGTGATCTGCTCGATGATGTCGTCCGAGCCGCTGGTGACGATGGTCATGCGCGACAGGGTCGCGTCTTCGGTCGGCGCCACGGTCAGGGTCTCGATGTTGTAGCCGCGTGCCGAGAACAGCCCGACCACGCGCGACAGCGCGCCGGCTTCGTTCTCGAGGAGGACGGAAATGATGTGTCGCATTACAGGTCCTCCGAGCCGAGCAGCATTTCATTCAGGCCCTTGCCGGCCTTGACCATCGGCCAGACGTTCTCGCTCTGGTCGGTGATGAAGTTCATGAACACCAGGCGGTCCTTCATGGCGAAGGCTTCGCGCAGCGAGCCCTCGACGTCGCCCGGCTTCTCGATGCGCATGCCGACGTGGCCGTAGGCCTCGGCCAGCTTTTCGAAGTCCGGCAGCGAATCCATGTAGGACTCGGAGTAGCGCGAACCGTAGTCGATCTGCTGCCACTGGCGGACCATGCCGAGGAAGCGGTTGTTCAGCAGGATGATCTTCGGCGTCAGGTGGTACTGCTTGCAGGTGGCGAGCTCCTGGATGCACATCTGGATCGAGCCTTCGCCGGTGACGCAGGCGACGGTCGCATCCGGGTTGGCCATCTGCACGCCCATCGCGTACGGCAGGCCGACACCCATGGTGCCCAGGCCGCCCGAGTTGATCCAGCGGCGCGGCTTGTCGAATCCGTAGTACTGCGCGGCCCACATCTGGTGCTGGCCGACGTCCGAGGTGATGAAGGCGTCGCCGTCCGTCACCTTGTACAACTGCTCGATGACCGATTGCGGCTTGATCAGTTCGTTCGAGCCCGTATAGGCCAGGCAATCCTTGCCGCGCCATTCGGCGATCTGCTTCCACCATGCCTGCAGCGCATTGGTATTGGTCGCGGCCTGGCTGGCGTCCAGCTGCGAGAGCAGCTCGACCAGCACGTCCTTGACGTTGCCGACGATCGGGATGTCGACCTTGACGCGCTTCGAGATCGACGAGGGGTCGATGTCGATATGGATGATCTTGCGCGGGTGGGTGGCGAAGTGCTTGGGGTTGCCGATCACGCGGTCGTCGAATCGCGCGCCGATCGCGATCAGGACGTCGCAGTGCTGCATCGCCATGTTGGCTTCGTAGGTGCCGTGCATGCCCGGCATGCCCACGAAATGCGGGCTCGAGGAGCGCGAGGCGCCCAGGCCCATCAGCGTGTTGGTGACCGGGAAGCCGGTCTTGTCGACCAGGCGGTTCAGTTCGTTCGATGCATTGGCCAGGATGACGCCGCCGCCCGCATAGATCATCGGGCGCTCGGCGCCCTGCAGGAGCTGGACGGCCTTGCGGATCTGGCCGGCGTGGCCCTTGTCCACCGGCTTGTACGAGCGCATCTCGATCTCGCGGGGATACTCGAAGGCGCACTTGTGCATCGTGATGTCCTTCGGGATATCGACCAGCACGGGACCGGGACGGCCGGTGCGGGCGATGAAGAAGGCTTTCTTGATGGTCGATGCCAGTTCGCGGACGTCCTTGACGAGGAAATTGTGCTTGACCACCGGGCGGGTGATGCCGACGGTGTCGCATTCCTGGAAGGCATCCTGGCCGATCGCATGGCTCGGCACCTGGCCGGAAATGACGACCATCGGGATCGAATCCATGTAGGCCGTGGACAGGCCGGTGACGGCATTGGTCACGCCCGGACCGGAGGTCACGAGGGCAACGCCGACGGTGTTGGAGCTGCGCGAATAGGCGTCTGCGGCGTGGACCGCGGCCTGTTCGTGGCGGACGAGGACGTGCTGGAACTTGTCCTGCTTGAAGATGGCGTCGTAGATGTAGAGGACTGCCCCGCCGGGATAACCGAAGACGTGCTTGACGCCCTCTTCCGCGAGACAACGCACCACAATTTCAGCGCCAGTGATCTGGGCTGATCCTTCGTTATTCATGTTCATTCCTTTCAAGACCCAATGGGAGTTTGATCGGATGCCCGTTCCTAACGAAATACGCAATGCGCAACAGCCCTCATGCTTCCCTTCTCTCTGCGGTCGCGACTGTGGTTCAGGACACCGTAGGGTCCTTACGCACGGGCGCTGGGCGCAACTCGTTCGGCTTGAGTGTCTGTAGCGTTTATACGCATCTCTCGCGCTTGTGGCGCGGGTCGGAGCAAACTGCCTACAAATGAAAGCGCGTCAATCCGGAGATGGCTTGTGGGCCTTCACCGGGTGACCGGAGAGCTTCGGGGGTGCAAAGCGTTCAAACACATTACTGCGTTGCACCATTTTGGTCAAGCCAAAAGCGTGATTATTTTTGCTCGACCAGAATGGTGCACCTGGATGGTGCGTTGCAGGTTTTTACCGTTGCATGCCCCAGCGGCGGACGGTGAGTCGCTCGAGGGTCTGGAACACGAGGTGCTCCACGGCCAGCCCGATCAGGATGACGGCGGCGAGGCCGGCAAAGACTTTATCCGTAAAAAGTTCGTTGCGGCTCTGGAAGATATACCAGCCGAGTCCGCCCTGCCCAGAGGTACTGCCGAACACCAGCTCGGCAGCGATCAGGGTGCGCCATGCAAACGCCCAGCCGATCTTCAGGCCCGACAGGATCGAAGGCAGCGCGGCCGGGATCAGGATCTGCAGCACCATGCGCAAGCCACCCAGGCCGTAGTTGCGGCCGGCCATGCGCAGGGTATCCGGCACCGCGCGGAAGCCGGCGGTGGCGCTCAGGGTCAGCGGCCACAGTACGGAATGGACCAGCACCATCAAGAGGCTGCCCTTGCCCAGGCCGAACCACAGCAAGGCGAGGGGCAGCAGCGCGATCGCCGGCAGCGGGTTGAACATCGAAGCCAGGGTATCGATCAGCTCGCGCCCGACCTTGCTCGACACCGCGAGCCAGGTCAGCAGGAAGGCGCCGACCACGCCGAGCGTGAAGCCCTGGGTCAGCACCTGCAGCGAGACGCTCACATAGCCCCACAGTTCGCCCGAGGCCAGGCCCTCCACGAAGGTTTTACCCGTCTGGATGGCGCCAGGCAGCAGCAGGTCGTTGTCGAACCAGCGCGCCAGGGCTTCCCAGATCAGGGCGATGACCAGCAGCATGCCGAGTTTGCGCAGCCAGCCGAGGTCCGGCAGCGAAAATTTTACCGATTGGTCAAAAACCGGCGCGGTTGCAGCCGGCAAAGCTTCAAGAACGTACTCGGGACGGATCGGAGGTGTGACCATGATTCAAAGACGTATTAATTAGCGAGGACTGTAGGGTGGACGGCTCTGCCGTCCGCGCGTTCAACCGGCTCCTGCGCACCGAATAACAAACCATGAATCCGCTGCGTCGCCGCCTGGAACTCACTGCTGCCCGCGCTGGCCAGACTGAACTGATGACTGTTCAATTCCGCCCTCACCCGCCCCGGGTGCGGCGACAGCAGCAGGATGCGGTTGCCCACCACCAGCGCCTCTTCGATCGAGTGCGTCACGAACAGCATGGTGAATCCGATCTCGTCCCACAGCGCCTGCAGCTCTTCCTGCATGGTCCGGCGCGTGAGCGCATCGAGCGCGGCAAAAGGCTCGTCCATCAGCAGGATGGCCGGCTGCATCGCCAGCGCCCGCGCGATCGCCACGCGCGCCTTCATCCCGCCCGACAGCGTATGCGGATAGGCATCGGCAAAGCGTGCCAGCCCGACCTTGCCGAGCCAGTGGCGGGCCCGAAGGTCCGCTTCCTTGCGCTTGACGCCATTGGCGAGCATCGGGAACATCACGTTCTCGCGCACCGTCTTCCAGGGCGGCAGCTGGTCGAACTCCTGGAACACCACGATGCGGTCCGGCCCGGGGCGCGTGATCACCTTGCCGGCCAGGGTCAGGCTGCCCGCCTGCGGCGCGATGAAGCCGCCCACCGCCTTCAGCAGGGTCGACTTGCCGCAGCCCGAAGGCCCCAGCAGCACGAACCGATCGCCCCGGTGCACGTCAAAGCTGGCGTCGTCAAGGGCGCGCACGATGCCGCGTTCGCCCCGGTATTCGAGCGTGACGTGCTCGGCGCGCAGCAAGGGTTCGGGCGGCGGGACCAGGTTCAACGGGCTCATGTCAGCTTCCTTTGTCGAGTGCCGGATGGACGAAGAAGTAGTCGCGCCAGCTGGCGGGTCTACGCTTGATGGCGCCCACCTCGTGCAAAAATTGGGCAAGGCCGAGCGTATTCTGCGGCGCCACCTTGAACTGCACCTGCGGATTCTTGATGACCTTGAGCAGCAGGGCCCGGTCGATGTTGCCCTTGTTGACGCGCAGGTAGGCGTCGGCCGCCGCTTCCGGGTTGCTGGAAGCCAGCTGCGCCGCCTCCACCAGCGCATCGATGAAGGCGCGGTAGGTCTTCGGATTCTCCTTGACGTACTTTTCGGTCGCATACAGCACGGTGGCCGAGCTCGGCCCGCCGAGCACGTCGTAGGAATTCAGCACGACGTGCGCCTGCGGATTGCCGGCCAGTTCCTGGTCCTGGAAGGGCGGGTTGCCGAAGTGGGCGTTCAATTCCGTCTTGCCGGCGATGATGGCGGCCGCGGCATCCGGGTGCGGCACGGTCTGGGTGATCGGGTCGAGCTTCTTGAATTCGGCCTTGCCCCACTGCTTGGCGGCGGCCATCTGCAGGATGCGCGCCTGCACCGACACGGTGACGGCCGGCAGCGCGATCCGGTCCTTCTGGCTGAAGTCGGCGATGGTCTTCACCGCCGGGTTGGTGCTCACCAGGTAGTACGGGAAGTTGCCGAGCGAGGCGACGGCGCGCACGTTCTGGCGCCCGCTGGTGCGGTCCCAGATGGTAAACAGCGGCCCGAGGCCGGCGCCGGCCACGTCGATGGAGCCCGAGAGCAGCGCATCGTTGACCGCCGATCCGCCCGACAGCTTGACCCAGTCGACGTCGATATCGACGCCCTGCTTCTTGCCGTGCTTCTCGATCAGCTTCTGGTCCTGGGCCACGTTCAGCAGCATGTAGACGATGCCGAACTGCTCGGCGATGCGGATCTTGCCTTCGGCCTGCGCCGTCGAGGACGCGCCCAGGGCCAGCGCGGCGGCCGCGGCCACGAGTTTCATCTTCAGTAACATGGTTTTCCTTGGTTCAGAACGGGACGTCGCCCTCGATGGTGGTGCGGTACAGCTTGCGGCGCTGGTCTTGCGGGAAAGGCGTGGCCAGGTGCATCACGGAGCGGTTGTCCCAGAACACCATGTCCTTGGGCTTCCACTGGTGACGGTAGACGAATTCCGGCCGGGTGCTGTGCTCGAACAGCCCGCCCAGCAGCTCGCGGCTGCGCGCTTCCGGGAGGTCGAGGATGCGGGTGGTGAAATGCTCGCTGACGAACAGGGCGCGGCGCGCCGTCTCCGGATGGGTGCGCACCACCGGGTGCACGGCCGGCACCACCTCGTCAATCTGCTCCTGGGTCAGCTTCGGGCGCCAGGGGTTGCGCTGACGCAGCTCCTCGTACTTGGCCAGGTAGCTGTGCTCGGCGCGCAGGCCGGCGATCTCGCGCTTGAGCTTGCCCGGCAGCGCGTCGTAGGCGGCGTGCTGGTTGGCGAACAGGGTGTCGCCGCCCTCCGAGGGCAGCTCCTGCGCATGCAGCATCGAACCCAGGCTCGGCACTTCCTTGTACGACAGGTCCGAGTGCCAGAAATGGCCGGCGTCGCCCAGGCCGATCGGCTGGCCGTTCTCGCGGATATTCGAAATCACCAGCACTTCCGGGTGGCCAGCCAGCTGGAACTGGCGCAGTACGTGGATCTGCAGGCGGCCGAAGCGGCGGCTGAACTCCACCTGCTGCTGCGGGGTGAAGGTCTGGTCGCGGAACACCAGCACGTGGTGCTCGAGGTGGGCGCGGTGCAGGCGGTCGAAGTCGTCGATGCTGAGCGGGCGGGCAAGGTCGAGGCCGAGCACTTCCGCGCCGAGCGGCTGGTTGACGAAGGGGCGGATGTCGAAATCCTGGCGGGTCGAGTCGAGCGGCATGATGAACCAGTAATGTTGAGTGAACCTGATTCCAGAATAGCCACGCACGACAGGCCCAACAACGAATCATTTCGACTAACTTCATGCAGTTTTTGTCATCGAGGGGGCCTGCACAATAAGTGGGCACTGCGCGATTTCGATGCGTTGAACATGGTTTTTTGCTAGGATTCGATAGTTTTCCTTACGGCATTCGCACCAAACGCCCTTTCAAGCACGCATGGCCACAGACAAAGAACTCAACGACTTCCTCGAGAATGTCGAACGGCGTGCGTTCAAGCAGGCGGTATATGCGGTTCGCAAGGACGAATCGGCGCTCGACATCGTGCAGGATGCGATGATCAAGCTGGCCGAGAAATACGGCGACAAGCCGGCCGCCGAGCTGCCGATGCTGTTCCAGCGCATCCTGCAGACGACCATCCTCGATTACTTCCGCCGCGAAAAGGTCCGGAACACCTGGGTCAGCCTGTTCTCCGGCTTCAGCCGGCAGGATGGGGACGATGAAGAATTTGATATACTTTCTTCCTATGAAGCGGAGGAAGGAACGGCCGCTGCGGAGTCGAGCGCCGACCAGTATGAGCGCACACAAACGCTGCGCATCATCGAAGAAGCGGTAGAAAAGCTCCCACCGCGTCAACGGGAAGCCTTCCTCATGCGTTACTGGCAGGACATGGACGTGGCAGAGACGGCCGAAGCGATGGGTTGCTCCGAGGGAAGCGTCAAGACGCACTGCTCGCGCGCCACCCACGCCCTCGCCGAGGCGCTCAAGGCCAAGGGAATCAAGCTATGAACACGGACGACATCAACCTCGCGTACAAGATACGCCATGCCCTGAACGAGAACCTCGACGCGCTGCCGGCCTCGACGACCGACCGACTGGCCGCCGCGCGCGCGCGCGCCTTGTCGCGCAAGAAGCCCGACGCGACGCGCCAGGTCCAGGCCGCCCCGCGTCCGCTGTTCGACCTCAAGGGCCTGTTCAGCGGCCCGGCCCTGGCGCGCTTTGCCGTCGCGGCGCCGATGCTGGCGCTGGTCATCGGCATGGGCGGCGTCTACCAGTACGAGCAGCAGCAGCGCCTGGCCGCCCTGGCCGAGGTCGACGCCGCCGTGCTCGCCGACGAGCTGCCGCTGACCGCCTACCTCGACCAAGGGTTCAACGCCTACGTGGAGTCGCAACAGCGCCAGCAATGACGAAAACCGCGCCGAAGCCCCGCATCGCCGTTGTTGCAACTGCGGCAGCGGTCTTGATTGCCGGGGCCGCGACCTGGGCGGTCTACAACAAATCCGAATCGACGGCGCCGGCCGCGCGCGGCGCAGGCAATCCCCCGACCGTCGCCGCCGGCGCCAAGCCGCCTGCCAAGACCCTCGACAGACCGCTCTGGCGCGAACTGACGCGCAGCCAACGCACCGCGCTCCAGCCCCTGCAGCCCGAATGGGACGCCATGGACGGCGTCCGCAAGCGCCGCTGGCTCGAACTGTCGGCCCGCTTCGCCTCGATGAGCCCGGACGAGCAGGCACGCGTGCACGAGCGCATGCGCCAGTGGATGCGCCTGACCCCGGCCCAGCGCAACCTGGCGCGCGAAAACTTCAGCAAGACCCGCAAGCTCGACCCCGGCAAGAAGGCGGCGACCTGGGAAAGCTACAAGCAGCTGTCCGAGGAAGAAAAGCGCCGGCTGGCGCGCTCGGGCAACAAGCCGCAGGGCGTGCCCTCGCTACCGCATTCGCCGATCATCGACACGCCGACCAGCTGCCCACCGGGCGCCACGCGCCGCGGCACCTCCTGCATCATGCCGCCGACGGCGCCTGCGGTGGCAACGGGCGCCGCGACGGCGCCGGCCACCGTGACGCCGACGCCGCCCGCCGCCGCACCGGCGCAGGCGCCTGTCGCACCCTCACCCGCTGCCCCAACCGCTCCGAGTGCAAACAATGCAAGCAACGCAAGCAACATCGGCACCGCCAGCAACTAAGCCCGCGCCGGTCGCTACCCCGACCATCCTGCGCCGCGTCACCGTGATGCTGTACGAAGCGCTGCTCCTGTTCTCGGTCGAGATGCTGGCGATCGCCTTCTACATGCTGGTGACCCTGAACAGCCAGCATCCGGTGGCCAAGGAAGGCATGAAGGCCTGGCTGTTCCTGGTGACGGCCGCCTACTTCATGTGGTCCTGGATTAACACCGGCAACACGCTGGCCATGAAGACCTGGCGCATCAAGGTCGTCAAGCTGGGCCATCACAAACTGCCCTTCGGGACGGCCGCCCTGCGCTTCCTGCTGGCCTGGGGCTGGTTCCTGCCGGCCCTGCTGGTGTGCTGGGCCTTCGGGCTGCACGGCAAGGGGCAGATCGCGATCGCCCTGCTGGTCGGGGTCGCGGCCTGGGCGATGACGGCGCTGTTCGACAAGGACCGCCAGTTCCTGCACGACCGCCTGGCCGGCACCCGCCTGATCGCCCTGCCGAAGGTCAAGCGCTAGGACAGCTTGCTTGCCTTGCGGCATTCGAACGCGGCAAGAATCCAAACAGCGGAATAATCGACAGCTTCACATCTCGTCTTTCCAGAAAGGTGGACCATGAAGCTTTCGAACATGCGCGTCGTCATCATGGGCGCATCGAGCGGTATCGGCGCCGCCACGGCCCTCGCTTTTGCCCGCGAGGGCGCGCAGCTGGTGCTGGGCGCGCGCGGCAAGGAGGGGCTCGACGACATCGCCCGGCGCTGCCGGCAGGCCGGCGGCAGCGCCGAGACCCTGGTCGTGGATGCGATCGATGCCGACGCGGTCGCGGCCTTCGCGCAGCGGGCGCGTGCGATCCTGGGCCGGATCGATCTCTGGTTCAGCAACATCGGCGCCGGCGTGGTCGGCAAGTATGCCGAGGTGCCGATGAGCGACCACCGGCGCATCATCGAGACCAACCTCCTCACCCACATGAACGACGCCCATGCCGTCATGCCGATCTTCCTCGATCAGGACCACGGCATCTGGGTCAACATGATCTCGGCCGGCGGCTTCGTCGCCTCGCCCTACGCCGCGGCCTACGCGGCCAGTAAATATGGCCTGCGCGGCTTCAGCGAAGCCCTGCGCGCGGAGCTGGTCAAGCGGCCGCGCATCCGCGTCTGCGACGTGTACCCTACTTTCGTGGACACGCCAGGCATGCGCCACGCGGCCAATTACACGGGCGCCAGGCTGTCCATCCCGCCGGGCGCGCTCACGCCTGAAAAGGTCGCCGCGGCCATCGTCGACCTGGCGCGGCATCCGCGCGACTCGACCGCCGTCGGCGCTCCGGCCTCCCTGTTCAGGCTGAGCAATGCGCTCGCGCCCAACCTGCTCGCTGCCGGCATGAACCGCTTCCTGGATGGGTGGGCGAAGCGCGGAGAGCGCACGCCGGATACGGTGGGGACGCTGTATGCGCCGCAGCATGGCGCCAGCGGGATCCACAGCGGGGAACGCCGGCCGCAGCAGACGGGCAACAAGGCGCTGGCGCTCGGGACCGCGGCGCTTCTTGCCGCCGTCGGCGTGCAGCTATTGCGGCGCCGCGGAGGCTAGAAGCGTTCGTAGTCGAGCAGGTAGCGCCACTGCCCGGCCTGCAGGCCGGCCATCGGCACGCGTCCGATGCGGATGCGACGCATCTCGACGATCTCCAGGCCCACTTCGCGGCACATGTGGTCGATCAAGCCCGGGCGCACGTCCTTCAGTGCGAAGCGCAGCCGGTGCTCGCTCTGCCAGCTCACCTTCATCGGCGCCAGCGGCTTGCCGTTGAAGTTCAAGCCGTGGTTGAGCAGCGCCAGTCCGCCTTCCTTGATCGATCCGGCGACGTCGACGATGTATTCCTGCTCGACGCGCGCGGCATCGTCCACCAGCTTGCGCGCCACCCGGAAGTCCTGCGTATAGACCACCAGCCCGCTCGCATCGGTCTCCAGCGGCGAGCTCAGGGTGAGCTTGTGCAGGTGCCGCTTGAGGAAGCGCGGCTGCCCGTGCCCCTGTGCCTGGGATTCCGGCAGCAGGCAGCCCAGGGCCGGTTCGCCACGGGCGCCGACACCGGAATTCAAGCCGGCCGGCTTGTGCAGCAGGATGGTCACCGGCGGCGCTTCTTCGCTCGATGCACCCGGCAGCAGGCGCACATCCTGCGAAGGCAGGACCCGGCTGGCGGGATCCTCGACGACGGCGCCGTCGACGCTAATGCCGCCGCCGGCGATGTAGCGCTCCGCCTCGGCGCGCGAGCAGCCGAGCTGCGCGGCGACGCGCTTGGCCAGGCGGATGCCCTCCTCGCTCATCTTGTCGCTCATTGGCTGCGCCAGTCGGCGAAGAAAGCCTGGAACACCTCGACCGTGCGCGCAACATCGGCAGCGCTTACGTCCAGGTGCGTCACCAGGCGGGTACGCGGGCCGATCGAGGCGCGGATCTGCGCACGCGCCAGGTACTGGCGCAGCGGTTCGCAGGCGGCCGCCGGCATGTCGAGCCAGAAGATGTTGGTCTGCGGCGTGCCCACGTTCAGCTGTTCGATCTGGGCCAGGCCCTGCGCCAGCGCGGCGGCGTTGTCGTGGTCGTTGGCCAGGCGCTGCACGTTGTGCTCCAGCGCGTACTGCGCGGCTGCCGCCAGCACGCCGGCCTGGCGCATGCCGCCGCCCAGCATCTTGCGCCAGCGCTTGCCCTGCTCGATGAAGGCCTTCGGACCCAGCAGCACGGAGCCGACCGGCGCGCCCAGGCCCTTCGACAGGCAGACCGAGACGGTATCGAAGCCTTGCACCACCTCGCGCAGGCTGATGCCCTGCTTCACCGCCGCGTTGGCGATGCGGGCGCCGTCGAGGTGGGTGGCCAGGCCGCGGCTGTGCGCGAGATCGGTGGCAGCTTTCACGTAGTCCTGCGGCAGCACGCGGCCGCCGATGGTGTTCTCCAGCGCCAGCAGGCGGGTGCGCGCGAAGTGCATGTCGTCGGGCTTGATGTAGGCCTCGATGTCCGACAGCAGGATCGAGCCGTCCGCCTGGTTGACGATCGGCTGCGGCTGGATCGAGCCCAGCACCGCCGCGCCGCCGCCTTCGTACTTGTAGGTGTGCGCTTCCTGGCCGACCAGGTACTCGTCGCCGCGGCCGCAGTGGGTCATCAGCGCGATCAGGTTGGTCTGGGTGCCCGAGGGGGCGAACATGCCGGCTTCAAAGCCGAACAGCTCGGCCGCATACTCCTGCAGGCGGTTGACCGAGGGGTCGTCGGCGTACACGTCGTCGCCGACCTCGGCCCCCGCCATGGCGGCGCGCATCGCCTCGCACGGCTGGGTGACGGTGTCGCTGCGCAGGTCGATCCACTTCTGGTTGGTGTCGCTCATCTCGTTCTCAGTCTGCTGTGACAGGTGTATAAAAGCGCTGCTTCATTTCGTCGAGCCCCAGCTCGGCCATCACTTCCTGAAGGCGTTCGGACGGCCGGCGGCGCGGCAGGTTCTTGTAGGTAGCGACGATGAGTTCATTCTTCATCGAGTGCTCCCAGCCCACCAGCTCGGTCACGGTCACCTGGTAGCCGTGCGCTTCCAGCTGCAGGCAGCGCATGACATTGGTGATCTGGCTGCCGAACTCGCGGGTGTGGATCGGGTGGCGCCAGATCTCGGTCAGCGCGCTGCGGCCCAGGTCCTTGCCCTTGTTCTTGCGCAGCACGCTCGCCACTTCGGCCTGGCAGCACGGCACCAGCACCATGTGCCTGGCCTTCTTCTTGAGGGCGAAGTCGATGGCGTCGTCGGTCGCCGTGTTACAGGCGTGCAGTGCGGTGACGATGTCGATGGTGGGCGGCAGTTGGCTGGACGTCGTCGATTCCGCCACCGACAGCGGCAGGAAGGACATGCCCGTGAAGCCCAGGCGCGCGGCCAGCTCGGTCGATTTGCTTACCAGCTCGTCGCGGGTCTCGATGCCGTAGATGTGCGAACCCGCTTCGAGTCCCTTGAAGAACAGGTCGTACAGGATGAAGCCGAGGTAGGACTTGCCGGCGCCGTGGTCGACCAGGGAGACGCTTTGCTTCTCCTCGAGCACGCTCTTCAGCAAGGGCTCGATGAAGTTGTACAGGTGGTAGACCTGCTTGAGCTTGCGGCGGCTGTCCTGGTTCAGCTTGCCGTCGCGCGTGAGGATGTGGAGTTCCTTCAGCAGCTCGACCGACTGGCCGGGACGGACTTCCGGCGGCAGCGCCGCCGGGATGTGGTTGGTTTGCTTAGCGTGCTTCATCGATCCATGCCGCCTGAATGGCTTCCAGTACGCGTTCCCCGCCGCGCGCACGGTCGTCGTCGAAGCCTTCGAGGGCGACGACCCAGTTGTGCAGGTCGACGAAGCGCACGGTGGCGGGGTCGACCTCGGGGTACTTCTCGTACAACGCCTCGGCAATGGCCGAGACCTCAGTCCACTTCATGGCAGCCTCCGTTCAGTGGCTTTCTCAGTGACTCTTCTCTGCGGCGTGGTTGATCGTGTACTTCGGGATCTCCACGACCAGGTCTTCCTCGGCGACGATGGCCTGGCAGGACAGGCGCGAATTCGGCTCCAGGCCCCAGGCCTTGTCGAGCATGTCTTCTTCTTTTTCTTCCTGCTCGTTCAGCGAGTCGAAGCCTTCGCGCACGATCACGTGGCAGGTGGTGCAGGCGCAGACGCGGTCGCAGGCGTGTTCGATCTCGATGTCGTTTTCCAGCAGGACGTCGCAGATCGACTTGCCGGCCGGGGATTCCAGCACGGCGCCGTCGGGGCAGAAGACTGGGTGGGGGAGGATGACGATTTGTGGCACTTGGGTTACCTCGTTAATTTTTCTATGTGACTGCCCTCGCCCGTCGTTCCCGCGTAGGCGGGAACCCAATTTATGCTTGCGCTAACGCTGCGCTACGAACTTGGATTCCCGCCTGCGCGGGAATGACGGTCTTTAGGCTATAGGCCATTGATTGGCGCCTGTGGTCGGTTAAGCTTTTAAACCTCGTCCAGCGACTTGCCCGCCAGGACCTTGCGCACGCTCTTGTCCATCCGGCGTGCCGCGAACTCTTCCGTGCCCTTGGCCAGCGCCTGCACCGCCGCGTGCAGCGCGTCCTGGCGCACGCCGGGCTCGATCGAGGTGTCGTTCGAGCCGTGGATGGCATTGCGCACACCATGCACCAGCTTTGCGGTCTCTTCCTGCTCCGCCTCGCTCAGCAAATCGCCATCCGCATCCAGCGCCGCCTGCGTCGCCAGCAGGATGCGCTCGGCCTCGACCTGCTCTTCGCGCAGCGCGCGCATCTGCATGTCGCCCTGGGCCGAGGTGTAGGAATCCTGCAGCATGCGCGCCACTTCGTCGTCGCCCAGGCCGTAGGACGGCTTGACGGTGATGGACGCCTCCACGCCCGAGCGGGTCTCGCGCGCCGACACCGACAGCAGGCCGTCGGCGTCGACCTGGTAGGTCACGCGGATGCGCGCCGCGCCGGCCGCCATTGGCGGGATGCCGCGCAGCTCGAAGCGCGCCAGCGAACGGCAGTCCGACACCAGCTCGCGCTCGCCCTGCACCACGTGCACCGCCAGGGCCGTTTGACCGTCCTTGAAGGTGGTGAATTCCTGGGCCCTGGCGCACGGGATGGTCGAGTTGCGCGGGATGATCTTCTCGACCAGGCCGCCCATGGTCTCGATGCCGAGCGACAGCGGGGTGACGTCCAGCAGCAGCCAGTCGTCGCCTTCGGCGCGGTTACCGGCCAGCAGGTTGGCCTGGACGGCGGCGCCCAGCGCCACTACCTTGTCCGGGTCGATGTTCGCGTGCGGGATGGTGTGGAAGAACTCGCCCACCGCGCGGCGCACGTGCGGCATGCGGGTGGCGCCGCCGACCATCACGACGCCGTCGACGTCCTCGACGCTCACGTCGGCGTCGCGCATGGCCTTGCGGATCGCGTTCATGGTCTTGCCGACCAGGTGCTTGGTGATGTCGGCGAAGGTCTGCGCGGTGATGGTCACCTGCACGATCTCGCCCGACTTCAGGATCGCCTCGATCGTGGTTTCCTCGTTGGTCGACAGCAGTTCCTTGGCCTGGCGCGCCTTGACCATCAGGGTGGCGGTGTCCTGCTCGGAGAGCGGCGCCAGCTTGGCCTGCTCGACGATCCAGCAGAACAGGCGGTGGTCGAAGTCGTCGCCGCCCAGGGCCGAGTCGCCGCCGGTGGACAGCACCTCGAACACGCCCTTGGAGAGCTTGAGGATCGAGATGTCGAAGGTGCCGCCGCCCAGGTCGTAGACGGCGTAGACGCCTTCCTTGCCGTGGTCGAGGCCATAGGCGATCGCCGCGGCAGTCGGTTCCGACAGCAGGCGCAGCACGTTGATGCCGGCCAGCTGGGCCGCGTCCTTGGTGGCCTGGCGCTGGGCGTCGTCGAAATAGGCCGGCACGGTGATCACGGCGCCGACCAGCTCGTCGCCCAGCGAATCCTCGGCGCGCTGGCGCAGCGTGGCCAGGATCTGGGCCGAGGTCTCGACCGGGCTCTTCACGCCGGCGACGGTGCTGATCTGCACCATGCCGGGGGCGTCGACGAAGTCGTACGGCAGGTTCTCGGCGTAGGCGATGTCCTTCAGGCCACGGCCCATGAAACGCTTGACCGAGACCACCGTGTTCTTCGGGTCGGTGGTCTGGTGTGCCTGGGCCTTGTAGCCGATGTTGGCATTGCCGTTCGGGAGGTAACGCACGACCGAAGGCAGCAGCGAACGGCCATCCTCGTCGCTCAGCACTTCCGGGCTGCCGCTGCGCACGGTGGCAACCAGCGAGTTGGTGGTACCCAGGTCGATGCCGACCGCCAGGCGATGCTGGTGCGGGGCGGTGGACATGCCGGGTTCGGCGATTTGGAGTAGTGCCATGGTCGTGTTACCTGTTTGTTTTTCTGTGCTGCCAAGTGGGCGGGGTCGCTTGCGCCACTGGCACAAGCGACCCCGCCCATCGTACGGAATTCCTTACGCGTCGAGCGCTTCGAACGCGTACTGTACCTCTTCCCCGAATTTATCGAGGAACATCATCGCGCGCACGCCCTGCGCGGCCGCCTGGTAGTCGCCGGCGTCGAGCTGCTTGCCGACCTGTTCCAGCATCGACTTGCGCTCGCGGCGCACCTGCGCATCCAGCTCGTCCAGCGCGCCCGCATCTTTCGACGAGCGCGCATCGTCGAGCGCTTCGCGCCATTCCATCTGCTGCATCAGGAAGCTTGCCGGCATCGCCGTGTTCGACTCGGTCTGCAGGTCGACGCCGTTGATCTCGCAGAGGTACTGCGCGCGCTTCTGCGGATTGCGCAGGGTCTGATAGGCCTCGTTGGCGCGCGTGGCCCACTGCATCGCGACCCGCTTCTCGGTGTCGGTGGCGCTGACGAAGCGGTCCGGGTGCACGCGGCCCTGGATTTCGCGATAGGCCGCGTCCAGGGCATCCTGGTCGACCGCGAAGCTCGCAGGGAGCTGGAACAGCTCGAAGTGGTTCTGCATGACTTGGCAACCCCGCCTTAAATGCGGAAGCTTTCGCCGCAGCCGCAGTTGTCCTTGACGTTCGGGTTATTGAAGCGGAAACCTTCGTTCAGGCCTTCGCGTGCGAAGTCGAGTTCGGTGCCGTCGATGTACGGCAGGCTCTTCGGGTCGACGAAGACCTTCACGCCGTGCGACTCGAAGACATTATCGTCCGGGGTTGCATCGTCGACGTACTCGAGCTTGTAGGCCAGGCCGGAGCAGCCGGTGGTGCGCACACCGAAGCGCAAGCCGATGCCCTTGCCCCGGCGCTCGAGGTAACGGTTGACGTGCTTCGCGGCTTTTTCAGTCAGGGTGATTGCCATAACGGTGACTCCAGTCTCTGTGCTTACGTGTTACGCCTTCTCGGCGTGCTTCGCTTTGTAGTCGGCCACGGCGGCCTTGATCGCGTCTTCCGCCAGGATCGAGCAGTGGATCTTCACCGGCGGCAGCGCCAGTTCTTCGGCGATCTGGGTGTTCTTGATTGCCAGCGCTTCGTCCAGCGACTTGCCCTTGACCCATTCGGTCACGAGCGAGCTCGATGCGATGGCCGAGCCGCAGCCGTAGGTCTTGAACTTCGCGTCCTCGATCAGGCCCTGGTCGTTGACCTTGATCTGCAGCTTCATCACGTCGCCGCAGGCCGGCGCGCCGACCATGCCGGTGCCGATCGCATCGTCGCCCTTGTCGAAGGCGCCGACGTTGCGCGGGTTTTCGTAGTGGTCGAGTACTTTGTCCGAATATGCCATTTTGCTACTCCTTGAATGCGGTAATTAGTGGGCTGCCCATTGGATCGAGTTCAGGTCGATCCCTTCCTTGAACATGTCCCACAGCGGCGACAGTTCGCGCAGTTTGCCGACCTTCGACTTCAGCAGGTTCACTGCGAAGTCGATGTCTTCCTCGGTCGTGAAGCGGCCGATGGTGAAGCGGATCGAGCTGTGCGCCAGTTCGTCGCTGCGGCCCAGTGCGCGCAGCACATAGGACGGTTCCAGCGAGGCCGAGGTGCAGGCCGAACCCGAGGACACGGCGATGTCCTTGATCGCCATGATCAGCGACTCGCCCTCGACGTAGTTGAACGAGACGTTCAGGTTGTGCGGCACGCGATGGTCCATGTCGCCGTTGATGTAGACCTCTTCGATCTCCAGCAGGCCCTTGGCCAGGCGGTCGCGCAGCGCCTTCACGCGCTCGAGTTCCGACGCCATCTCTTCCTTGGCGAGGCGGAAGGCTTCGCCCATGCCCACGATCTGGTGGGTCGGCAGCGTGCCCGAACGCAGGCCGCGCTCGTGGCCGCCGCCGTGCATCTGCGCTTCCAGGCGCACGCGCGGCTTGCGGCGCACGTACAGGGCGCCGACGCCCTTCGGGCCGTAGGTCTTGTGCGCCGTGAAGGTCATCAGGTCGCACTTCGTTCTATTCAGGTCGATCTCGACCTTGCCCGTCGCCTGCGCGGCGTCGCAGTGGAAGATGATGCCCTTCGAACGGCACAGTTCGCCGATCGCGTCGATCGGTTGAATGACGCCGATCTCGTTATTCACCAGCATGACCGACACCAGGATGGTGTCCGGACGGATCGCCGCTTCCAGCTGGGCGACGGTGATCAGGCCATTATCTTGCGGCTCGAGGTAGGTCGCCTCGAAGCCCTGGCGCTCCAGTTCGCGCACGGTGTCCAGCACCGCCTTGTGCTCGGTCTTGACCGTGATGATGTGCTTGCCCTTGGTCTTGTAGAAGTGGGCGGCACCCTTCAGGGCCAGGTTGTTCGATTCGGTCGCGCCCGAGGTCCAGATGATCTCGCGCGGGTCGGCGCCGACCAGGGCCGCCACGTTGGCGCGTGCTTCCTCGACCGCCGCTTCGGCGCTCCAGCCGTACATGTGGCTGCGCGATGCGGGGTTGCCGAACTGCTCGCGCAGGTAGGGGATCATCTTGTCGGCCACGCGCGGATCGATCGGAGTGGTCGCCGAGTAATCCATGTAGATCGGGAAATGCGGCGCAGTCACGAAGCTCTGCTCGGTTTTTTTGTCCAAAGGCGCGTTCATCAGTTCACTCCGGTTTCAATGTTTTGTGCAGCGGTGGCAGCGGTGCGGTGCACCACCACGACGTTTTGTTCTTTCTGCTTCTGCTGGTCGACCAGGTCTTGCAGCGAGACCGAATCGAGGTAGTCGACCATCTTGGCGTTCAGCGTGGTCCACAGCTCATGGGTCATGCAACGGGTGCCGGAAGCAGCATCGGCGCCGTGACAATTTTCTTTACCGCCGCACTGGGTGGCATCGAGCGGCTCGTCGACCGCGATGATGATGTCGGCCACCGTCACCTTGTCGGCGGTTCTGGCTAGGCTGTAGCCGCCGCCGGGGCCGCGGATCGACTCGACGATCTGGTGGCGGCGCAGTTTGCCGAACAGTTGTTCCAGGTACGACAGCGAAATGGCCTGGCGCTGGCTGATGCCCGACAGCGTGACCGGACCATTGCCCTGGCGCAGGGCGAGATCGATCATCGCGGTAACAGCAAAACGGCCTTTGGTGGTCAGACGCATCGGAACCCCGGTTAGTGTAAAATATTGCCTCTTTTCAACCCATCGGTGCAGCGCAACAATCAAATCTCTTGAGAGAGCCTGCCGAACATGCCGATTAGTTGATCGATTTAGTCAAGTATAGCAAATCCTGACTGGCTTGTCTTGGAAGGCCCCAAAACCTCCATCGGCCTTTCCTTCTCCCGGCCTTTATCGCAAACGCAGCAATTCCATCGGCCCGAACAGCGCCTGCATCCCCTGGTGCTGGATGAACGACAGGTTGTACGGGTGCTCGGCATGGATCTGCGGCAGGCGCGCCGCTTCCGGCAGCTTTTTCAACTGCTCGGCGATCTTTCCCCACAGAACGAGCGTCGGCGGCTGCGGCTGGCTTGCCAAGGCAGCAAGCACGGTCTGCAGGAATGGCTGCCAGGCGCGTGCATCGATGGCCGGCGCGACGTGCTTGCGGAACACCAGGGCCGCGTTCAGCAGCAGGAAGCCCTGTTCTATTAGATTGTCCTGCAGCTGGGCCAGGGTCTGGATGGAGCCGTTCGTGCGGGCTGCCTGGGCCACCGGCACCATCGCGCTGCCGCCGGTGTCGCCCGCATCGAGTTGACCATTTGCCACCAGCAGCATCTTCATGAAGTTGCGCAGCGAGGTGGCGCGGTTGACCGGTTTCGACAGGCCCGTCTCCGACCACAGCTCGCCGACGGCGCCATCCATGAAGCAGACCCCGGTCGCGCTCTCGGCGCGCGGGTAGGGCCCCTCCCCCACCAGCACGTGCTTCACCCGATCCAGCGGCTGGGCAAAGGCGGCGAAGATGCGGCCGCCGGTCGGCAGGTAGTCGTCGACCGCCAGCGCCGGCAGATAGCCTGGGTCGGCGGCAGCGACGGCCTGCAAACCGGCCTCGAGGATGGGGCGCCAGGAGGCGTCGGCACGGTCGAGGGCGGCGATGATCGGAGCGGGAATTGAAAGGTTGGACATGGCGAAATCGCAAGGCGCAAAGAAGCGGGATTGTAGCCCAGGGCTTGGCGCATTCCCAGCGTCAATCTAGCGTCCGCCTTTGGCATTTCAAGGCATGATTTTCACCCTTCCACTCACTCAAGCAGGAGGAGCCATGCAAACGATTCGTGAAGTGATGACGCCCGACGTGCAAACGATCACTCCGCAGGAAACCGTGCAGCGCGCGGCGCAGATGATGGACGAGCTCAACGTCGGCGCGATTCCCGTCTGCGACGGCGACCGGCTGGTGGGCATGATCACCGACCGCGACATCACCGTGCGCTCGGTGGCGGCCGGGCAGTCGCCCGACCAGACCTTCGTGGGCGACGTGATGAGCACCGACGTGCGCACCTGCTACAGCAACCAGGACCTCGACGAGGTGATGGACACCATGGGCGACGTGCAGATCCGGCGCGTGCCGGTGATCGACGAGAACTCGAAGCAGCTGGTGGGGATCGTGTCGCTGGGGGATATCGCCACCAAGTCGACCGGGGCGGTAGAGGGGGCGCTGGATGAGATTTCGTCGCCGTCGGAGCCGGATCGGTCGGAAACCCGGCATTGATGGGATGTCCTTGGTGAGCGCAACAAGCGCCCACCAAGGGGATCACTCCGCGTCCGGCTGCTGCGACGGATGCGCCGCCTTGAACGCCGGCAAATCCACACACAGCGCATTGATGCGCGCAACGGTGGGATACGCATCCACGTCGATATCGAAGCGCTGCGCATTGAACACCTGCGGCACCAGGAAGCAGTCGGCGATGGTCGGCGTGTCGCCGTGGCAGAAGCGCCCCGTGCCCAGGTTGCGCGCCAGGTGCGCTTCCACCGAGCGCAGCCCCTCGATCACCCAGTGGCGATACCAGTCGGTCTTCGCTTCTTCCGACAGCCCCAGGTGCTTCACCAGGTACTTCAGCACGCGCAGGTTGTTCACCGGGTGGATGTCGCAGGCGATGATCTGCGCCAGCTCGCGCACGCGGGCACGGCCGACCGCGTCCTTCGGCAGCAGCGGCACCATCGGGTGCAGCTCGTCCAGGTACTCGATGATGGCCATCGACTGCGTCAGCGTCATGCGGTCGTCCTGCAGGGCCGGCACCAGAGCGCTCGGATTGATGGTCAGGTAGTTGTCCATCAGGTGCTGCCCGCCCTCGCGCAGCAGGTGCACCGGCACCGACTCGTAGTCCAGTCCCTTCAGGTTGAGCGCGATGCGCACCCGGTACGCGGCCGAGCTGCGAAAATAGGTGTAGAGCTTCATGCGGGTCTCCTCTCAGGCTTTCCTGTGATAAGGGCATACTTCCTGGTCGATCGCGCCGAAGATGCTGGCGCCGTCCTTGTCGACCATCTCGATGCGCACGGTGTCACCATACGCCAGGAAGGGCGTGTGCGGCTTGCCCCCCTCGATCGTCTCGTACATGCGCACCTCGGCCAGGCAGCAGTAGCCGACGCCGCCGTTCTCGATGCTCGAGCCGTGCAGGCTGCCCTGCTTGTTCGACACCGTGCCGGAACCGACGATGCTGCCCGCGCCCAGCTCGCGCGTCCGGGCGGCGTGCGCGATCAGCTGGGCGAAGCTGAAGCTCATGTCCTCGCCCGCGTTCGGGCGGCCGAAGGGGCTGTCGTTGAGCGTCACCAGCAGCGGCAGGTGCAGCTTGCTGTCCTGCCAGGCCTCGCCCAGCTCGTCCGGCGTGACCGCCACTGGAGAAAACGCGCTGGCCGGTTTCGACTGGTAGAAGCCGAAGCCCTTGGCCAGCTCGTTCGGGATCAGGTTGCGCAGCGAGACGTCGTTCACCAGCATCACCAGGCGGATCGCTGCGGCCGCTTCTTCAACGGACGCGCCCATCGGCACGTCGCCGGTGATGACCGCCACCTCGGCCTCAAGGTCGACGCCCCACTCTTCCGACAGCACGGCGATCGGGTCGCAGGGACCCACGAAAGAGTCCGAGCCGCCCTGGTACATCAGCGGATCGCTGTAGAAGGATTCCGGCAGCGCGGCGCCGCGCGCCTTGCGCACCAGCTCGACGTGGTTGATGTAGGCCGAACCGTCGCACCATTGGTAGGCGCGCGGCAAGGGCGAATGGCATTCTTCCTCGATGAAGGACTCGGCCTTGTCGGCAGTGCCGGCGTTCAGGCGCTCATACACCTTCTTGAGCTGCGGCGCTACCTCATCCCAGTTGTCCAGCGCGCACTGCAGCGTGCGGGCGATCTTCGGGACGGCCTGGCAGGTGACCAGGTCGCGGCTGACGACGACCAGCGTGCCGTCGCGGCCGCCGGTCTTGAGGGTGGCGAGTTTCATGGCGTTTCCTTTGCTTGGTGTTTGCTTTTCGCCATTAGAGAACAAAACGTACTATCATTCAAACAGTATTTTTCGCTCGATTTATTAGATAAGCTTATGAATCCGACCTTGCGCCAGATGCGCGCATTCGTGGCCCTGGCCAAGACGGGTAACTTTACGCTTGCCGCGCAGGCGATGCACGTCACGCAATCGGCGCTCTCGGGTTTGATCAAGGAGCTCGAGCAGACCCTGGGCGCCAAGGTGGTCGACCGCAGCACGCGCCGCGCCCTGCTCACCGACATCGGCAAGGAACTCTACCCGCTGTTCAGCCAGATGATTGACGACCTCGACGGCGCCCTGGCCAATGTGGCCGACCACACGCGTCTGAAAAAAGGCATCGTGCGCATCGCCGCGCCCCAACTGCTGTCCTGCACCCTGATGCCGGAGGCGATCGCCGCCTACCGCGCCAAGTACCCCGACATCGAGGTGCGCCTGGGCGACACCGGCGTGGAGAGCGTGGTCAACCGGGTCTTGTCCGGCGAAGCCGACATCGGCATCGGCCCGGAACGCGAACCCGCGCCGCCGCTCGACGCGCGGCTGCTGTTCGAGATGCCCTTCGCGCTGGTGTTCCCGAAAGGGCATCAACTGGAAAAGCAGGCGCGCGTCACCTGGAAGGACGTCGCGCGCTACCCGCTGATCTCGCTGCAGGGCCAGTTCACCGAGCGCCTGCTGGACGACATGCACGCGTCGATGCACGCGCCATCGGTCAAGCCCGCCAACGAGGTCACCTTCATGACGACCGCGCTGGCGATGGCCGCCGCCGGACTCGGGGTGACGGTATGCATGCCCTACGCCGCCCCGCTGGCCACGCTCTACGGCCTGGTCATGCGCCAGCTGGAGGAACCAGTGCTCACGCGCCGCTTCTTCCTCTACACGCGCCCCGGGCGCTCGCTGTCGCCGGCGGCGGAAAGCTTTATCGACTTCCTCGACGGTTTCGTCGGCAGCCTGGCGCCTGCTTCGTCAGCATGAACGCGGGCCGCGGAGCGCATCACTTGGCCGCTTTCGCGGACGGATAGAAGACCTGCTCGCCGCCCGCCTTGAACGAGGCGATCAGCCCCTGCCCTTCGGGTGAGGTCATCCACTCGATCAGCTGCATCGCGCCCTTGTAGTTGACGTGCTTGTGGCGCTCCGGATTCACCGCGATGATGCCGTAGGGATTGAACATTTTCGGGTCGCCCTCGACCGCGATGTGCAGGCCGGTCTTGGCCTTGTAGGCGACGTAGGTGGCGCGGTCGGTCAGGGTGTACGCGTTCATTTCCGCCGCCATGTTCAGCACTTCGCCCATGCCCAGCCCGGCGGAAATATAGGCGGCGCCCTGCGGCTGGGCGCCGGCCTGCTTCCAGTAGGCCTTCTCCATCTGGTCGGTGCCCGAGTTGTCGCCGCGCGAGACGAAGCGCACCTGGCTAGCGGCGATCTTCTTCATCGCCGCGAGCACGTCCTTGCTGCCCTTGATGCCGGCCGGGTCGCTTACCGGACCGACCAGGATGAAGTCGTTGTACATCACGTCGCGGCGGTTGACGCCATGGCCTTCGGCGACGAACTTGTCTTCCGCCGCGCGCGCATGGACCAGGGTCACGTCGACGTCGCCGTTCTTCGCCAGCTCGAGGGCCTTGCCGGTGCCCACCGAGATCACGCTGACCCTGTAATTGGTCTTGCTCTCGAACTTGGGCAGCAGGTATTGCAGCAGGCCCGAGTTCTCGGTGCTGGTGGTGGTCGAGAGCCTGATCGCCTGCTGGGCCAGGGCTGGCGCAGTCGCCGCCAGCAGGAAGCCCAGCAGGGCAAGCTGTTTGCTCAAGAAGCGCATGTTTGGTCGCCCCATCGAAAGTTGTGGAAGCGCCATCCTAAGCTATACTGAAAAACTTTCAATATGAACAAGTTTGCATATGTTGCACATCAAGCTGTCTTACACCTTCGACGATGCGGCAGTCTCCGGGCAGCAGCTCGGCAATCCCTTGTTCGACATCCTGGGCGCCATCCATGCGTGTGGATCGGTGGGCGCGGCGGCGCAGCAGCTCGGACTGTCCTACCGCCACATCTGGGGTGAACTGAAGCGCTTCGAGACGGCGCTGCGGGCCGATCTGATCGTCTGGGAACGGGGCAAGCGGGCTAGGTTGTCGCCCTTCGGGGAGAAGCTGCTGTTCGCCGAACGGCGCGCCCGGATGCGCGTGCAACCGCAGGCCGACAACCTGATCGCCGAGATGGAGCGCGAATTCGCGCTGGCCTTCGACCCGCAGGCGCACGTGATTCCCATGTTCGCCAGCCATGACATGGCCCTGCCGCGCCTGAAGGAATTCTTGGCGCGCGACGCCAAGCTGTACCTGGACCTGCAATACCGCGGCAGCCTCGAATGCATCGCCGCCCTGTCGCGCGGCGAGTGCCTGCTGGCGGGCTTCCATGTGAGCGAGGACCACGCGCCCGGCAGCATGACGCATCGGGCCTTCAAGTCCATGCTCAAGCCGGGCCGCCACAAGCTGATCCGGTTCGTCGGCAGGCAGCAGGGCCTGATGGTGGCCGCCGGGAACCCGAAAGGCATCCACGGCGTGCAAGACCTGCGCCGCAAGGACCTGCGCTTCGTCAACCGCCAGAGCGGCTCCGGCACCCGCGTCACCGTCGAGCAGCTGCTGGCCAAGGCCGGCATCCATCCCGGCGAGGTCGACGGCTTCGAGAATGCCGAACCGACCCATCTCGCCGTCGCCGCCAGCGTCGCCTCAGGCGTGGCCGATGCCGGCTTCGGCATCCAGGCGGCGGCCGCCGCGTTCGGACTTGCCTTCGTCCCGGTCATCCGCGAGCAGTATTATTTTGTCTGCCTGAAGGACGCGGTGGACCGGCCGCCCATCAGCAAGCTGCGCGAGCTGCTGCGGCGCAGCGAGTGGCAGGCCTTGACCGCGGACCTGCCCGGCTACGACATCAAGGATGCCGGCGAAGTGGTCGCGCTGCGGCGCGCCTTCCCCTGGTATGCGTTCCGCACGCCGAAACACCAGGGCGCGCCCTGCGCTTGACGCGGGCTGCACGTACAATAGCGTGCATCCCCGCTTTTCCTGCCACCGATGTCCCTCAACACGATCGAGATCAACCGCCTGATGGACCGCTTCGACAGCCATGACAGCGTCTGGCTGTTCGGCTACGGTTCCCTGATCTTCAAGGCCGACTTCCCCTACATCGAACGCCGCCCCGCCAACATTCGCGGCTGGAGCCGCCGCTTCTGGCAGGGCTCGCACGACCACCGCGGCACCGAAGCCGCCCCGGGCCGCGTGGTGACGCTGGCGCCGGTCGATGGCGCCACCTGCCACGGCATGGCCTACCTGGTCACGCCCGAGGAATTCGCCCACCTCGACCACCGCGAGAAGAACGGCTACCTGCGCCTGGCCACCGAGATGACATTCGAGGACGGCGACACTGCCGAGGGCATCGTCTACATCGCCACATCCGACAATGCCGCCTATCTAGGCCCCGCGAGCGAGGAAGCCATCGCGCGCCAGATCGCCAGCGCACGCGGCCCGAGCGGCCCGAACAGCGAATACCTGCTGGAACTGGCGCGCGCCCTGCGCGAGCTCGGCAAGCACGACGAGCACGTGCACGAGATCGAGCGCCACCTGAAAGAATTCATCGGGGCGGCGCGCTGAGGTCTCATGGCGAACCGGCCGGCCTGCGCTCCACCTTGAGCAACAAGGGTGCTTTCGGCCGCAGTGAAATATTCAACACCGCCTCCGGCTCCCCCATCCCCTCCCCCTTCGCCAGCACGAAGCGCTGCAGCAGCATCGCCGCCACCACCGTCATCTCCGCCAGCGCCAGGTGCTGCCCCAGGCACACCCGCGGCCCGATGCCGAAGGGCATGAAGGCCCCGCGCGGAATCGCCGGCGCATCCGCCCCGAAGCGCTCCGGCCGGAAGGCCTGCGGCTCCGGAAACCAGCGCGGGTCGCGGTGCATCAGGAACACCGGAACCATGAACATGGTCCGCGCCGGCATGGTCCAGCCGCCAAGCAGGAAGGCGCGCGTCGAACGGCGGCTCATCAGGATCGGCGCGGCCGGGTACAGGCGCATCGTCTCGTTCAGGGTCTGGGCCAGGTAGCCCAGCCGCGCCAATGCGTCCTCGCCCGGCGCGCCGCCCTGCAGCACCGCATCGACCTCGCGCCGCGCCGCTTCCTGCGCCGCCGGATTGGCCGCCATGCACCAGGCCCACCAGCTCAGGCTGGCCGCGGTGGTCTCGTGTCCGGCGATGAAAGCCGTCATGCATTCGTCGCGCACCGCCGACAAGGGCCAGGCGGCCGCGTCCTGCCGGTGCAGTGCCAGGAGGCGGCTCAGCAGGTCCTGTGGCCATGCCTCATGCGGCAAGGCCAGACGGGCCTGGACGTGGCGCTCGATCAGTTGCGCCAGCATGGCGCGCACCTGCCGCTTGCGACGCTTCCACGGCAGCCAGTCGGGGCTGCTTACGGGCCAGAACATCTCGGCATTGGCCGCCACCAGCGCCTCCTGCACCGCGCTCTCCACCGCACGCGCATCAAGGCCGATCTCGCTCGAGAACATCATGCGCATGATGACGTCCATCGCCAGCGAGGTCAGCGCGCTTTCGATCGGCATCGCTGCGCCCGGCTGCCAGCCTGCCATTGCCGCCTCGGCTGCCGCCGCGATCGTCGGAACGAAGGCCTTGACCGACTTCGGCGCAAAGGCCGGCTGCAGCGCCTGGCGTTTCGCTGCCCAAGCGCTGCCCTCCGCGACCAGGACGCTGTCGCCCTGCAAGTAGGCGAAGATCTCTATCCCGCGCTCCCAGCGCTGGATCGCGTCATGGCGACTCACCAGCAGCTCGCGCACTAGTTGCGGGTCGCTGACCACGATCTCGTGCTCCGGCCACATGCGCAGGTGCACCACGTCGCCATAGGCCTGGCGCCAGCTCGCCAGGCTGCCGGGCAGGTCGCGCGCCATCCGCGCCAAGAGGCCCCAGCCGGTCAGGCCGGATGGCGGACCGGGCGGCCAGGCGCCGGGCGGATGCCGGGCTGGCGCCGGGTCGGTGGAAGCGTGCGGCGCGCCATCCGCATGGAAGGGGCAGCGGGAGGTGTCGGGCGTATTCATGTCTCGCATTCTTCGCCGCTTTCGCCGCCGCGTCTTGAACGGAAACGACATCGACAGGCCGCGGGCGCCTGCCTATACTGCTGACTCATGGCCCCCGATCGTCACGATTGCCTGCTCCCCTGCCCCGACCGGCTGGCGCGCGGCCCGCGCATATGCAGTGGGGGTAAGGCGCCGCACGACCGCCTCTACCTGGCGCCGCCGGCGCTGCAGGGCGCAATGATGGCGCTGGTCTGCCGCGATACCTCCCGCCTCGTACTGAGCGACGCCCAGCGCTTGTCGCACTTCCCCGCTTCGCCGATCGTGACGCTGTCCTGGTTCGACGGCTCCGGGATGGGCCTGGTGGACCCGGACACGGGCTGGCATCCCTTCGCTGCGCAGATGATGATCTCGGGCAGCCATTCGCGCCCGGTGACCACTTGGTCGCCGACGGGCGGCCGCGGCTACATGGCCTGCTTCCAGCCGGACGCCATCCCCGCCCTGTTCGGCATCGAGCTCGCGGCCATCCAGGACCGCTTCCTGCCGGCGCACGAAGTACTCGGCGTCGGCTGGCAGCCCTTCTTTGACGCGCTGCTGGCCGCGCCCGACGATGCCGCCGTGCTGCGCGTGCTGGAGGCGGAGCTCGGCAAACGCTGGCGCGCGGCGCAGGGCGGCGAGACAAGCCGGTTCTCGCTGCGCCAGATGGGCCGGCACTGGGTGCAGCGCCTGGCCTGGCAGGCGCACCAATGGCGCGACACGCACAGCGCGCGCCAGGTCGAGCGCCGCATCAAGTCCTTCAGCGGGCGCTCGCTGCGCGAGTGGCAATCGCTGGTGCGCACCGAAGGCTTGTTCTTCGCCGCCCGCGAACGCTACGAGACCGGCCAGCCCTTTGACTGGGCCACGCTGGCCCTGGACGAGGGCTTCTCGGACCAGGCCCACCTGAGCCGCGTCACCCGGCAGATCTGCGGCTTTCCCCCGACCGAATTCGCCGACCGCTACATCGAGGACGAGTCCTTCTGGATCTACCGGCTGTGGGTCTGAAGACCGACCCTGCCCGGCCTGAAGTCCGCTAGAATCGCTGGACCATACCGAGCGCGTCGATGCCACGCGCCATATAACAAGGAGAACAGGGATGTCGAAGAAGATGCTGGTGGGCTTGTACGCTTCGCTGTTGCTGGCGATGCAGCCGGCCGTGGCGCAAACCAAGGCCGTTGAACCCGCGCCGCAATACGATGCCGCCTTGGCCCAGTCGCTCGGCGCCGACGAGCGCGGCATGCGCCCCTATGTGTTCGTGATCCTCAAGACCGGCCCCAAGAACATCGAGGACAAGGCCGAGCGCGCGAAGATCTTCGAGGGACACTTCGCCAACATGGGCAAGCTGGCCAGCGAGAAGAAACTGGTGTTCGCCGGACCGCTGGACGGCAAGGAAGGCCGCCGCGGCATCTTCGTGATCGCGACCCCGGACATCGAGGAAGCCAAGCGCTACGTGGCAACCGATCCGGTCATTTCAAGCGGGCTGATGGAGGCCGAGTACCACAAGCTCTACGGCTCGGCGGCGCTGATGATGGTGAACGACATGCACAACAAGATTCAGAAGAAGTAATTCGACCGAGAACGCAAGGCACGCCAAGGACCAAGGACCCCATGAGCACCTCACACCCGGCATGGCTCAAACGTATGCAAAACGGATCGATCGGGGAGGCACGAGCGCGTGCCTTCCTGATCGATCGATTCTGGATACTGGAACGGTCGGTCGACATCGAAGGCGCCGATTTCATCATCCAGCGCCGCATCACGACGCACTCGCTCTTTGACCTGCGGCCGCCGCGCCTGGGTCTCGTTCAAGCCAAATTCATCCAGGACGAAAAGACCGACATTTATATTCATTCCGAATATGTCAAAGAAAAAACGGGTGAGCCGCATCCGGAATTTTTCTTGCTGGTGAGTACCGGATATGAAGACCGGTGTGTGATGCACCTCCTGTCAGCGGAGGACATCATGCAAAATTTCGCGATGGTAGAGCCGGGACTGGAAAACGCAGGCAAATACAAGCTGCCCGGCAAGACACTTTTTAACAACAAGTTCAAAGTCGCATCTCCGCGGCTGAGTCTGGAACGTATGGAGGCTTCGTTGAACCTGGCCGACATCGTCAAGAACCATCGTTTCATGTTTCCTTTCGTGTCGACTGAAGCGCCGAAGGAAGCTGCGATCGCACCGAAATATTCGGAAAAAATCGATAACGCGTACGCGAGCAATATTCCCAAAACGTTTTTCACGATTAAGAAGGACGCTCGACGCTGGCTGGAGGACGTTGAGGAGGCAAAAGGCTATCTGGAAGACATCGTCACTTCCATCGATCCCTTGATTGCACTGAAAGCAGCGAAAGATTTCGACTCCATGTTGACGGTCGATGGACGTCTTTCACTGGGACGTCTATATGACAAAGAATTCGAGGACGAGGTCAACGAATATTCGCACAAGCTTGCATTGCTCAAGCAGCACAATCTCCTGGACAACTACATCCTGCTGCGTGAGAAAGGCGAAAAATTAATTTCCGAACATCTCTGCACAGGGGAACCCTGGAATAAACAGGACGTTTGCCTCTTTGAGTGCAAGCTTGACAACATGCTGAATGTCACCAGCTTCGGTTTAAGGAAGGAGCAAGAAAAACATTCACTGCCGAATAATGGGACAGTGCAAGTCATCGCTTCGGATGCCGAGACGATTGAACTTTGTTTCTCGTTCGTTCCGGCGGTATGCCGATGGTCCTTCAGCGACACTTACCAAGAGAACCCAACATGGGAACAGACCGTTCTTTCCAATGCACGCGTCTGGACTGCGACGATATTGTTTACGGTGTTTTCCTGGATAGAACAGGACTTTTGTTCTGCTGAAAAACTCGATGTTTATAGATGAAGAACCTGCCCATGCTGCAAGGCCTGAGCGCTGAGCCTACGGCCAAAGACCAGTTTGCCGTTTTCTCAAAACAGATCCAGCTGTCCCGCCACATTCCCGTCTCTTTTGCCTGAAGCAGGCAAAGGGCGCGCCGGCACGGTCAGCGGCTTGCGAAACTGCGAGCCATCCAGCCTGCCGAAGCGCCCGCGAAACTCCCCCATCCCCAGCCGGTCCACCGCTTTCGAGAAGCGCTGGCGGATCAGGTCCGCCCACACGCCCTCCCCGTGCATGCGCTTGCCGAAGTCGCTGTCGTAATCCTTGCCGCCACGCAGGTCGCGCACGCGGTTCATCACGCGCTGCGCCCGCTCGGGGAAATGCGCCTGCAGCCATTCCTGGAACAGCGGGTTGACCTCGTGCGGCAGCCGCAACACGACGTAATGGGCGCCGATGGCGCCGGCGTCTCGCGCCGCTTCCAGGATGCGCTCGATCTCCGGTTCAGTGACGAAGGGAATGATGGGCGCCACGCTCACGCTGACCGGAATGCCGGCCTCGGCAAGGGTACGAATGGTGCGCAGGCGCCGTGCCGGCGCTGCCGCGCGCGGTTCCAGCGTGCGCGCGATCTCCGGATCGAGCGTGGTCAGGGTGATGGCGGCGCAGGCCAGGTTCTTTTCCGCCATCGGCGCGATCAGGTCGATGTCGCGCTCGATGAGGGAGGACTTGGTGATCAGCCCGACCGGATGCCGGCATTCGCTCAGCACCTCGAGCACCTGGCGCGTCAGGCGCAGCTCGCGCTCGCAGGGCTGGTAGGCGTCGGTGTTGACGCCGAGGGCGATGTGCTCGGGCACGTAGCCCGGCTTAGCCAGCTCGCGCCGTAGCAGCTCGGCCGCGTTCACCTTGGCGAACAGCCGGCTTTCGAAGTCGAGCCCCGGCGACAGGCCGAGGTAGCTGTGGGTGGGCCGCGCAAAGCAATAGATGCAGCCGTGCTCGCAGCCGCGATAAGGATTCAGCGAGACGTTGAATGGGATGTCGGGCGACGCATTGCGCGAGAGGATGCTCTTGGCGTGCTCGTCGGAGACGACCGTCTTGATGCCGGCGGCTTCGTCCTCCTCACGCTCCCAGCCGTCGTCGAATTCTTCGCGGCCATTGACTTCGTATCGACCCTGCAGGTTCGATACCGCGCCCCGCCCCTTGCGCGCCGCGAGCGGACGCGGGCCGAGCATGGGCTGCTCGTCCACGGGCTGGCGCTGGCTGGGTTGGGTGCGGTCGGGCACGTCGGCTCCATACTGTATTTTTATACAGTATGGTACGCCTCCCTCAGCCGGATTTCAAGTCTGGCGCACCAGGCGGCACATAGGCTGCCTGCTGCTGCACGAAGCCTTCGAATGCGTCGAACAGGGGCTGGAAGGGGGCATCGTCCCCTTCCAGCTGAGCCAGCGCCAGCACCGCCGCCTCCAGCGAAGATAGCTGGTGCGGCGCATGCGCCTTGCGGATCCGGTAATTCGAGGGAGCGACGTCAACCAGCGCCAGGCGCGGCAAGGCTTGCAGGGCCGGGTTCAGGTACAGCATCTTGCGGCTCTTGCGCCAGGTGGCGTCCAGCACCACCAGGCGCACGCGCTCGGCCACCATCGCCTCGAACGGCGGCGGCGCCGGCAGGCTGGCGTCGCCCGGGGTGTCCGGGTACAGCAGCACCGGCACGCGGCCATCCGCATGCAGCAGCGCATCCAGTTCGGCGCTGTCGAATTGCTCGCCCACCGCCAGCCTGCTTCCGGCCACGCTCAGGTGCAGCAGGCGCGCGCTGTTCTTGGCATTGGCCACTTCGAGCGGATGCTGCAGCACCAGCAGCGCCGCACGCGGCTCGACACGGGTGATCCAGCGGCAGATGCAGGCCGATTGCGCGCGCAGGCAGGTGGCGCAGCGCGCACGCTTCACGGATACCTCGCTCATGGCGCGGGCGTCCAGCCGCCGCCCAGCGCGCGGTACAGGTCGACGTGGGCCGCGAGCAGGCTGGCGCGCAGCTGCAGCACGGTGTTCTCGGCGCCGAAGGCATTGCGCTGGGCGTCCAGCTCTTCGAGGTAGGACGCATAGCCGTTGGCATAGCGGTTGTGCGCCACCCGCAGCACTTCATTCGCCGCCGTCCGTCGCGCTTCGGCCTCGGTCAGCTGGCGCCGCAGGCCGTCGATGCCGGCCAGCGCGTTCTCGGTCTCGGCAAAGGCCCCGCGCACCACGTTCTCGTAGGTGTAGATGGCGCGGTCGCGCACCGTTCCCGCAATCTCGGCCTGGGCGCGCAGGCGGCCCGCATCGAACAGGGGCGCCAGCACGCTGCCGCCGATGCTCCACAGCTCGACCGGGGAGCGCAGCAGGCGCGCCACGCTGGCGCCCTCCAGCCCCGCGGATGCGGTGAGCCGGATCGAGGGCAGCAGTTGATCGCGCGCCGCTGCCAGGCTGGCGTCGGCGGCGGCTACCGCGCGCTCGGCCTGGGCGATGTCGGGCCGGCGCCGCAGCAGCTCGGACGGCAGGCCGGGAGCCGGCAGGGGCATGCGCAGGGCAAGCAGCGGCCCGCCCCGTGCCACCGGTCCGGGGCTGCCGCCCGCCAGCAGGTTCAGCGCCTGCTCCTGCTGCGCGATCGCGCGTTCCATCTGCGGCACCACGCCGGCGGTGGCATGCAGCTCGGCCTCGGCCTGCGACATCTCCAGGCGCGAACTGTAGCCGACTTCGAACTGGTGCCGCGCCAGCGCGAACGAACGCTCGCGCGAGGCCAGTGTCTGCCGTGCCAACGCCAGCTGGGCATCAAGCCCGAGCAAATTGAGGTAGCCGGAAGCGGTATTCGCGGCCACCGACAGGGCGGCCGCTTCCAAGGCTGCTTCCTGCGACAGGGCGTCGAAGCGCGCCGCTTGCGTGGTACTGGCCAGGCGCCCGAACAGGTCGAGTTCATAGGCCGCCTGCACCGTCCCTACAAGAGAAGTGACTTCCACCGGCTGCCCCAGCGGCCCGATGGCGCGCGCACGCGCCGGCGCAAACGAGAAGTTCAGGGACGGCTGCTGCGCGCTGCCGGCGATGCGCACGCGCGCCGCGTATTCCTGCAGGCGCGCGCGGGCGATGCGCAGGTCGCCGTTGTTGTCGAGGGCGCGCCGCACCAGCGCGTCCAGTTGCGGGTCGCCGAAATACTTCCACCAGTCGCGCGTGATCGCTGCGTCAGCGGCGGGCGCCGTGCGCCAGGCAAGGGGCACCTGCAGGGTCGGCGCGGGCGCCGGCTGTGGCGCCATCGCACAGCCGGCCAGCACCAGGGGCGCAAGGAGGTAGACAGCCCGTGTCATCGTGCTTCCTTGCCTGCCGAGGCGGTGTCGATCGTCGCCACCACCGACATGCCGGGCCGCAGGCGCTGCGCCAGCGGCTGGTTCGGATCGATGCTGATCCGCACCGGGATGCGCTGCGCGATCTTGACGAAGTTGCCGGTCGCATTGTCCGGCGTGATCACCGAGAACTCCGAGCCGGTCGCCGGGGAGATCCGTTCCACGTGGCCGCGCAGGGTGGCGTTGTTGAGCGCGTCCACCGTGAAGCTCACCGGCTGGCCCAGGCGCACGTTGGCCATCTGCGTTTCCTTCATGTTGGCGATGATCCAGAGCGTGTTCGGCACCAGGGCGGTGAGCTGGGCGCCGGCGTTGACGAACGCGCCCTGGCGCACCGTCACCTGCCCCAGCTGGCCGTCGCGCGGCGCCAGGATGTGGGTATTGGACAGGTCGATCTCGGCCAGCCGCACGGCCGCTTCGGCATTGGCCACCGCGGCCCCCAGGGAAGCGCGGCTCACGCCCACCGAACGCAGGTTCTGGCGCGCGATCTCGAGCGCCGCCCTGGCCTGGTCGCGCGCGGCCACCGCCTGGGCGCGGGTGGCGCGTGCGGCATCGCGTTCGCGCGCCGACAGCGAACCGTCGGCGGCCAGCTCCTCCACCCGGCGCAGGTCGGCCTCGGCGCGGCGCGCCTGTGCTTCGCTCGATGCCAGCGTCGCCTGGTTCTGCGCGATGGTTGCCTGCGCGCTGCGATTGCTCTGCGCGTAATTCTCGAGCGCGGCGCGGCGGGTTGCCAGTTCGGCGCGCGCCTGCTCCAGCCGCTGGGTCGGGATGCGGTCGTCGATGCGCATCAGGAGTTCGCCCTTGCGCACCGGCTGGAAGTCCTGCACCAGCACTTCGACCACATAGCCGCTCAGCTGCGGGCTGATGATGGTCACCTGCCCGCGTACCAGTGCGTTCTCGGTGCTTTGCAGCGTGGTGCGGAACGGCGGCAGCTGCCAGGCGTAGAGCACGATCAGCACGCCGGCCAGGGCGATGGCGGCGAAGGCGAGTGCGCTCAGCAGGATGCGGCGCGAACGTTTGTTGACGGAGCTTGTCGATGGTTCGGGCATATCAGTCTGTTACCGGTTCGGGTGGCGGTGGCGCCCCGGGCGGCCGCACTGCCGGCACGGGTTTCGGGGCGGGGAAGTAATGCAGCCAGACCGCGTGCACGAAGATCCACACGGCGGCCGTGGCGGCCAGGATGGAAAGGACGAGGAACACGTCGTTGTAGGCCAGGATGTTGGCTTCGCGCGTGGCGCTGGCCGCCAGCGAGGCGACGCCCTGGCGGCTGCGCGCGGCCGGGTCGGCCACCAGCTGGCCGACCGCGGCGGCGCCGGACTGGATGCGGCCGGTCACCAGCGGATCGAGGCTGCTGAGGTGCTCGGCGATGATCGAGGAATGGTACTTCTCGCGCAGCACCTGGAAGGTGCCGACGATGGCGGAACCGAGCAGGCCGCCCAGGTTCTGCGTGAGGCCGAACAGCACCGAGAAGCTGATCAGGTTGGCCGGATTGGCGATCACGGTGCCGATCAGGGAGATCACCAGCGGTCCGAGGAAGAGCGTCCCGCCGAAGGCGAGCAGGCTCTGGCTCAGGTACATCTGTTCCGGGCGGGTCTGGTTGGTGGCATGGGCGTCCAGCCAGGCGCCGAGCGCCATGATCAACAGCGAAATCACCTGCGGCGCCATCAGGTGCTGCACGTTGATGGTCAGCGCCGAGACCACCACGCCGGCGATGGTCGCGCACAGCACGATGGCGAACAGGGTCTGCAGCTGGTCGTTGTCCAGGCCCACCAGGCGCAGGAAGCCGACCGCGCCGACGCTCTGCTCGGACAGCACGATGCGCACCAGGATCATCGACAGCGCCAGGCGCAGGATGTTCGCATTGGTGAAGAAGCGGATGTTCAGCAAGGGATTGGCGCGGTTGTGCTCCACGCAGATCGCCGCCGCCAGCAGGACGATCGAAACCGCCAGCGCGACGCCGATCCAGGGCGCTTCGAACCACCAGCGCACCCGACCGAAGCTCACCGCCGCGCACAGCAGCGCCATGCCGGGCGCGAACAGCGCGAAGGTGACGAAGTCCATCGGGCGGAAGGCCTGGAAGCGGTCGCCCGGGGGCAATTTAAGCATCAGCACCGCGCCGAGCGAGACGATGGCCAGGCCCAGCTCGAACATGTACAGGCCGCGCCACTCGGCGATCTGCAGCAGGTCGTTGGAGAAGATGTAGGCCAGCGGCAGCGCCAGCTGGGCGCAGCCAAGCGCCAGCGCCACGCCGCGCAGGCGCCACTCCTTCTTGAATGCCTGCAGCACGTAGTACAGGCCGAGCGGCGACACCGCCGCCGCCAGCATGCCGTGGGCGGCGCGCACCGCGATGGCCGAGCCGAGGTCGTTGACGAACAGGTGGGCAAAGGTCACCAGCGCGTACAGCACCAGGAAGAATTCGGTGAACAGGCGCAGCCCGAACTGCTGGCGGAACTTCACCAGCAGCAGGTTCATGGACGCATTGGCCATCACGAAGACGGCCGGCAGCCAGGCGGTCTCGGTGGAATAGGCGCCCAGCGTGCCCTGCAGGTTGACCAGGTTGACGGCCACCAGCGCATTGCCGAGGCCGCCCGTGATGGTGATCAGGATGCCGACGAAGAGGTAGGCGAAACGCAGCGGTGTCGGATGGGCGGGCGTGGACGGAGAGCCGGGGAGCATCGGCTTCTCGTCGGGCGCCCACTCGCGCGGCGCGTACTTGCTCATCCGATCATTCCTCTACCTCCCTTGCCAGGTTTGCATGATAACCGTTCACGAAAAACCACGCCGGACGCTGTACGGCAGCGTGATTGGCGCAATAAAGATAAGGAACACGTGATCACTTTGTCACGCCACAAAAATTTACCTTTGGAATTGCCAGATTGAGTATTGCCCTGCCTTTTCCACGTACCTAGAATCAATTTATGCCATGCGGAAATTCTTCCGTGTTTGTTTCACCCGGTACGCAGTCGAGACAGAGTCACCATGGTTCCACGCTTTACGCTCCGCAACATCCTGGCAGCCGCCCTGGCTGCCGCCGCATTGACCCCGGGCATCGCCGTGCAGCAGGAGTTGCAACTTGATCACCGCATGAACGAACACATCGAGCAGGTGCCCGCCGGCCCGCAGGGCCGCGCCATGCTCGAGACCACCGTGTTCCAGCCGAACGGCCCGGGCCCCTTCCCGCTCATCATCATCAACCACGGCAAGGATCCGGGCCGCCCGAACCTGCAGCCGCGCGACCGCTTCTATCACATGGCCTCGGCCTTCGTGAAGCGCGGCTACGCCGTGATGGTGCCGATGCGCCAGGGCTTCGCCAATTCGACCGGCCGCTACCGCGACTTCGGCTGCGACATGACCGCCAACGGCTACGCCCAGGCGGAAGACATCGCCGCCACCCTCGCCTACGCGCGCCAGCAGAAGTGGATCGACGCCAACCGCATCGTGATCGCCGGCCAGTCCTATGGCGGCCTGGCGACCATCGCCCTCGGCACCAAGGAGCTGCCGGGCGTGCGCGGCCTGATCAACTTCGCCGGCGGCCTGCGCGACGACAGCGACCGCTGCGCCTGGCGCTCGGCCCTGGTGACCGCCTTCTCCGAATACGGCGCCAAGACCAGGCTGCCGACCCTGTGGATGTATGGCCAGAACGACTCGCTGTTCGGCCCCGAGCTGGCGCAGCGCATGCACGCCGCGTTCGAACAGGCTGGCGGCCGCGGCCGCCTGGTCGAGTTCCCGGCCTTCAAGCGCGATTCGCACGGCATGCTGGCCAGCCGCGACGGCGAAAAGGTATGGCTGGACGACACCATGCGCTTCCTGGCCCAGGTCGGCATGCCGACCAAGGTGATCTACGACGTGCCGCCGCCGCCGAGCCCGGCGCGTACCGACTATGCCCAGGTCGACGATGTCGACGCCGTGCCCTTCCTGTCCGAGAACGGCCGCCGCGCCTACCAGGAATACCTGAGCAAGATGACCCCGCGCGCCTTCGCGGTCTCGCCGAGCGGCGCCTGGACCTGGGCCGAGGAAGGCGAAGATCCGGACGGCCGCGCATTGGCCACCTGCACCGCCAAGAGCAAGGAGCCGTGCCGGCTGTACTCGGTGGACGACTACGTGGTCTGGACCGGTGACCTCGACCAGGCGGAGAAGACCTCGGTCACGGCTTCGGTGATCGATGTGCCGAAGCCGGCGGTGGATCCGACGGCGTCGGCGCCGACCACCTCGATCGGCTCCAACAAGGCCACGAACTAGCTTGTCGCGGGGTGGGCGGCTGTCAAGCGGGCGACGCACTGTTTCTGTGCGTAAAATCTGACAGCCGCCAAGAGTCCGACCCAGCGCAAACCGCGCCCCGCCCGCAGCTCCGACAATGGCCCTGAGCTCATTTCGGAGAATTGCATGTTTCGCATCATCCACGCCCTGCTGGCGCTGGCCGCGTTGTGCGCCAGCGTGCCGGCCAGCGCCGAGAACAACCACCCCGTGATCCTGGTCCACGGCTTTCTCGGCTTCGGTCCGGACACCTTCGAGCACAGCGGTTTCAACTACTGGGGCGGCTACGGCGACATCGCCTCGCACATGCAGGTCTACCGCGGCCCGCGCACGGTGTTCGCGGCCGTGGTCGGCCCGATCAGCTCCAACTGGGACCGCGCGGCCGACCTGTACGCCCAGATCAAGGGCGGCTGCGTCGACTACGGCGCCGCGCACGTGCGCAAGTACGGTCTGCCGGGCCAGCAGCAAAAACCCGCCGGCAAGTGCTGGGCCGCCGACCCGAAGAACAACCCGGAGGCTTACCCGCTCGCGCTCTACCCGGCCTGGGACGCGGACCATCCGGTCCACCTGATCGGCCACAGCCAGGGCGGCACGACCATCCGCGCCCTGATCGAACTGCTGGAACACGGCTCGCCAGAGGACGAAGGCGGCCACGAACTGTTCAAGGGCGGCAAGGTGGGCTGGATACGCAGCGTCACCACCATCTCGACGCCCCACAACGGCACCACTTTCGCCGACGCGGTGCTGAACGTGGTGCCGCCGCTGCAGTCACCGCTCGGCGACCTGCTCAAGCACCGCTGGGCGAACTGGGAGCTGTCGCCGGACGGTGCGCGCGAATTCAACCTGTGGGCGCGCACCTCGCCGCACATCTATTACTACTCAGTGGGCACGCAGGCGACCGAAGCCGGCAGTTGGTGCTGCAACGAGACCGACCGCGTGATCGCGCCGATCCAGACGACGCTCTACCAGTACCCGCGGCTCGACATGATCCCGGCCTTCAAGGCCATGGCGGGGGAATGGATCGTGCCCTCGGTGCTCCAGAACGGCCTGGGCGGCTATACCCAGACAGGCGCAGGGCGGGTAGCGATCGACAGCGAGTGGTTTCCCAACGACGGGGTGGTGAATACGGCCAGCATGCGGGCGCCGACGGGGCATCCGGTGCGGAACTACGACGGCAAGTCGGTCAAAGGGAGCTGGAACTTTCTCGGCACCTACAAGGGGTATGACCACTTCGATATCCTGAACTGGCCGAATCCGGGGCCGTCGGCCAATCCGCTGTATGAGCGGATCAGCGACATCATCTTCAGCTTGTAAGATGACTTGACGCAATAGCCTTCGCCTAAGTCGAACGTATCGTGGCTGACGTTTCATTTGAAAAATGGAGCGTCTGCCATGAGCAGCGACTTGACCGATCAAATCACTGCTACGCTCGCGGAATTCTCGAGCGCGACCAGGCTGTTCGAATTAAGACTCGGTGACGCCTCGTGTTCCACACTGCTTGTCGAGGCTTTCTCTGCCGAGGACGCTTTGCTCGACATTCCGGTATGCGACGTCATTGCGCTGTCCACCAACGCCTATCTGAAAGCGGAGCCCCTGCTGGGCCAACCGGCCTCGCTGCAAATTACCCTCGTGGACGGAGAACAGGAAAGCATCGGCGGCGAGATCTGCGCCGTATCCGTTCTTGGCAGCGATGGCGGGCTGGCACGATACCGTATCCGTATCTCTCCCTGGATATGGCGGCTAGAACATGTTCGTAGCAGTCGTGTGTGGCAGGACAAGACGATCGTGGAGATTGTCGATGAGGTATTCGCCTCCTACCGGCCCGTAGCGCGCTGGCGCTGGAGCGCCGATACCGCGTCGTATATGGCTACTGTGCCGTCACGCAGCTACTGCTGCCAATACCGCGAACGGGACCTCGATTTCGTGCGCCGACTCCTGGCCGAAGAAGGCCTTGGCTGGCGAACCGAGCAAACGGAAGACGGTCCTTGCCTGGTGTTGTTCGCCGACAGTACCTCGCTCGATGCAGTGCCGGATGACCGAAGCTGCCGCGATGGCGCCGGCGTCCGCTATCACAACGCAAGTTCTGTAGAAGAGCACGATACCGTGCAGGCGCTGGTGGAACACAAGCGCCTGCACGCCTCGCTGACGACCTTGCAAAGCGCTGACTACAAGGCCAAGCAACTGGTCGGCGCGGCGTCTCTTTCCGTCACGAAGGCCAAATCGCTGCCGGAACTCGAATCCTACGACGCTCCCGGGCAGTACGCATTCACCGACACGGCATCGGCGCGGCGCCATGCCGATCTGCAGATGCAAGCGGCCGAAGCAAGGGGACAACTGTGGCAAGGGCGCTCCACCGTTCGTACCATGCGCGCGGGAACGCGGCTGACCGTCACCGGCATGCCACTGGGGCGGCTCGGCGATGCTGCCGCGTTCACCATCCATCACGTCACGAGCATTGGCGTGAACAACATGCCGCCGCCCGCGCAGCTCGCCCTTGCCGAACTGTTCGGCCCGCTTCCAGAACTGCTGGCAGAGGCTGTCCGCGCCCGGCAGGACGGCCTGGCCCAGGTCATCGAGCAGGCCCAGAAAACCGGCTATGCCAACTGCTTCGCTGCAATTCCCGCAGGGGTTCCATGGCGCCCGCAGCTGCACCAGGGAGAGGACCGCATCAAGGCCAGGACAACCGCACATGGCGCACAAACTGCGATTGTCATCGGCGCCGATGGCAACGACCGCCCAGACAAGGCTGACGACGCTTACTGCGATCGTCTGGGACGCATTCGCATCCGTTTCCATTGGCAGGACAGCGGACATGCGAGCTGCTGGGTACGGGTAGCGCAGCGCCTGGCTGGTAGCGGCATGGGGTGCCAGTTCCTTCCCCGGGTCGGACAGGAAGTGCTGGTGCAATTCCTTGAAAATGATATCGATCGGCCGGTCGTGGTTGGGGCACTGTACAACGGCCGGGGTGAAGGCGGCATTGCGCCCACGCCGGGCGGCCACACTGGTGCGCCGGACGATCGGGAATGCTTCGGGCGTGCGCACGACCATGCGTACTCGGCACAGGCCAACCTCGCTGGCGGCAACAGCCCGGCCTGGCACGGTGCGTCGAGCGACGCCGATGGCCACCGCAACAGGGCTGCCCAATGGGGCCTGCGCACGGCCGGGATTGGCGGGAGCGGCTATAACCAGCTGCTGATCGACGACAGCGATGGGCAAGGCCGCGCCCAGCTCAGGACCACCCAGTCGGCGACCGAGCTGAATCTTGGACATCTACTCCACGCCGCCGACAATTACCGTGGCAGCTCGCGAGGGCGCGGCGCCGAGCTGCGTTCCGACAGGTATGGCGCGGCGCGCGGCGGATCGGGGCTGCTGGTATCGAGCTGGCAGCTCAGGCACGATGCAGCCTCGCGCGACGTCGCCGGTGAGAATGCGACTGGCGCCAGCCTGATCCGCCAGGCAGCTGCGACCGCTGGCACGCTGCACCCCGCAGCGAGGATCCATCAGACCGTGGGACTGGCGGCTCACGCCGGCAGCGTCAAGGCCAACGCAAGCGTCCTGGACGGCAAGTGCGGACCAGTCAAGGCGATGTCGAATGCCGTGTCGGCGCCGCAGACCGAGAGCGGCGCTGCCCTCGTTACGGTATCCGCCAAGGACGTCTTCGGCGCCAGCGCCGGGCAAAGCCTGCAGCTGGCGAACGGCGAGACCGTCACCTTGGTAAGCGTACAGGACACCCAGCTGGCCGGCGGCGCAGGGCTTCGGCTGCACACCGGTCAGGTCATCGGCGCGCTGGCAGGCGCCACCGGCTCCGGCGCGGGCAGCGCCGGCCTGCAACTGATCGCCGCCCAGGACGAGATCGGCCTGCAGGCGCAGGCGGACGCGCTCGCCGTGCAGGCACGCGACGACGTAAAGCTGCTCAGCGCCAGCGCGCATATCGACTGGGCCGCCGCGCAACGAATCGTGCTGTCGACCGCCGGCGGCGCCAGCCTGACGATCGATGGCGGGAACATCAGTGTGCAATGCCCCGGCAAACTCGCCGTCCATGCGAACAAGAAGAGCCTGACCGATCCGCAGCAACTGGGTTATCCAATGCCTGCCCTACCCCGCAGCGTATGCGTCGAATGCCTCAAGCGCGCGCTCGCCGTGGGCTCGGCCTTTTCCATGGTGGAGTGAGATGCTGACTGATCCATTTGCCGAAGACTGGCTCGACATGCTGCACCAGCGCTTTCGCGACCGTCCCGCCGCTCACGCACTGCATGTGCTGATCGATGGCGCCTTCGTACCGGGCCTGCACCGACGTATTGGCGTCGACCGCAAGGCGCTTCTGTTCGAGGGACTGCCGGCGAGTGGGCCGAGCACGCTGGACGTGTCGCCCTTCATTGTTCCTTTCGATCCCGAAGACCGTGCGCTCAGGGCCGTGCTACGCAAGTGCCAGGGCTGGCCCATGGTCAGCGTGATCGAATCGCCGGAACCATGGCCGGATTGTGCAGCGCGGCTGGCGGCATGGTGCATCGTCGAAGCCGACGGTCAGCGTTTCAATTTCCGTTTCGCCGATACCCGGCGCCTTCCCGTCATCCTGAAGACGCTCGAGCGCGCGCAGCGCGGGCAGTTCACCGGGTCTGCCGTGAGCTGGAGCTACATCGGAAGAGACGGCAACTGGAAGACGCTTGCGCTCGAAGGATCGGGCGAGCCCATTGCTACCGCTCCGCGACTCGACGATGCCCGGTTCGCGCCGCTGGTGGAAGACAGCCGGGCCGACGAGGTGCTGGCGCGGCTCGCCGACCACCCCCATCGTGGTACGTACCGCCCGTCGCAGGCCCATGCACTGGTTTCCTCCGCACTTGCGCCGGCTCTCGAAGCCGGCTTAGGCGACGGTGACATCGTCGGCTGGTGTGGCTGGCTGCTGGCGCACGGCAAACGGGACGATGAACCGGACATCGCGCGATTGTTCACGGCGTGGAAGGCACACGCGATTTCGATGGAGGCTGTCGATGCTACTGAAACATAAGATCCTGATTGGCGTGCTGGGCGTTTCGGCCGTGGTTGGCTTGGCCTTATCACAATACCGGGACTCGCATGCGAGCGTCAGCCTGCACGGCGTGAACTACAGCGACCGCGAATTCAGCTATTTCATTGCTGATCCCGAGAACCCGAGGAAGACCATCGGCGGTGAACACATCGCGCCGTTCGCGGGCGGTGGCACGACCTGCTGCGCGGTGCTGCCGTGGAAGTGGAAGCCGGGGACCAAAGTACGACTCACGACGACTCACTGGCTGAAGAAGCTGCCTGACGGGAGCCTGCCCGAGGTGACGGAAGAACACGAAGTCGAGGTACCGGAATATGCCGAGGCAGGAGAGCTGTGGGTGATCAGGGATGGCGAAGGAAAGATTAGCGTCGTTTCCAGCAATGTTCAGCCGGACCATCCGGCCTGGCCTGGAAAGATCAAAGGGTGGCCAGTTCCGTCACTCGAGTATCGACGTGAGAGATGGGAGATCTATCGAGAAGTTGAGGAAGCATATGTCAACGCCTTCATATCGCTAATCAAAGAATTTGAACAAGATCCTATAAAGCGTGCAAAAGAAGCGTGGGAATTCGATAAGGAATACAGCCCAAAAGAAATAGCAGGATTTAATGGACCAGATGATCCACGTTATCCCGAGTACCTCAAGAATCGATACATCAGTGGACTGCAGCGTAGTAGAGACGATCTTGAAAAAATCACGAGGGCCAAACCATGAATGCAAGTCTCGCCTTGCCGGTTGGACCAGAATTTCAAGCACCCACTAAGGTCAGCGAATTATTCAACGGCAGAGAACAAGAAATACTTAAGAATGTGAGCATCAGAGAAACTGCGCCGATGTGCTCACCAAAAGCCTCATGCGAAACTAACTTATTCTTCGGCTTCTTCTTCGACGGAACAGGCAACAACTACATCGCCGCCGAAAGAACAAAAGACCATTCGAACATTGCCCGCCTGTACGACTGCTTCCCGGGAATGAGCGTACCCGGCGTGCTCCCCAAGTCCACCGACTGGGAATACAAGCCAGCGGAGCACAAGCACTTCTTCAGGGTCTACGTCCCTGGCGTCGGTACGGAATTCCCGCAAGTGAAGGACAACGGAACCGGCACCGACAAGACTTTTGGCGGCGGCACCGGTCTCTGGGGCGAGCGCCGCATCATCTGGGCGCTTGCTCAGGCCATCAATAATGTTCATCGCTTTTTTTTCGGCTCTGTCTTGATCTCGCCTGCAGAGATGAACAACTTGTTCGAAACGCTGTCGCTCACGAAAAGCACGCGTCGCGTTGTTGAGGGAAGAGTTGATCCCGATGCCGGCGCGGACATCTCGACTACTGGCAAGCAGACGAAATACATCCTGAGCGGGGTGCTCTCCCGCCTGCACAAGGCCGTCTCCGCGCACTGGATCGACCAGAGAACCGGCAAACCTGCGAAGAAAGAGCCCGGCGTCGTCAAGACAATCTACATTTCCATCTTTGGCTTCTCGCGTGGCGCAACCATGGCACGGGCCTACACCAACTGGCTACACGCGCTGTGCCTGCTCGACGCCCAACTCTGCGGTGCGAAGCGAATGTCGCTTGGCGGCTTCCCAGTGGTGTTCGACTTTCTTGGCATGTTCGATACGGTCGCCTCGGTCGGCGTGGGCAACACGGTATCCGGTCGCAACGGCCATGGCGCCTGGGCCGATGCGGAAGACAGCCTCCGCATCCCCTCCGGAATGAACTGCCTCCACTTGGTCGCCGCACACGAACTCAGGCGCAGCTTTCCCCTGGATTCGATTTCAGTGAATGGCACCGTTCCCGCCGGCTGCAAGGAAATCGTCGTTCCCGGCGTGCATTCCGACATCGGAGGTGGCTATTGCCCGCGCGAGCAGGGACGTGGCTCCGATCCGAACGGTGCGGACATGCTGTCGCGGATCCCCCTGATCATGATGTACAAGGAGGCTCGACTGAGCGGCGTACCACTGAAACTCGAACTGGCGACGGAAGCCACCAAGGCCAAGTTCGCAGTCAGCAGGGAGACGATCCAGGCCTTCAATGCCGATCTCGACACCTGCAAGGAAAAGCAGGGGCCCTTGCACCGCATCGTGCGCGAGCATATGCGCAAGCAGATCGAGTGGCGTGTCCACCGCAAGGTATCAGGAAAAGCGCCGCTGCAAAACAGTCGTAGCTTCCTTCAGGCGTCCACGTATTACCAGAACGACCTGCACAGTGCAGCGCTGCAGTTCGACGACGAAATCAAGGCCTTCTTATCGTGGCTGCAATCCAAAGGCCCGCACTTTCGACCAGCCCCCCAGCAACCCGGCTTTGGGGACCAGCTTTATTCGGAATGGGAAGAAATTGCTACCTTCTGGCAAGCGCTCGCACATCCATGCGATGCGGAGCTCGACCTGTTCGACAACTATGTCCATGACTCACGAGCTTCATTCAAGCTCAGCGGACCCGATACCGAGCAAAAGATGCATGACTATCTGCGTCGATGCGTCAAGGAGCGTGAAAAGGCACTCACCGTCATCAGCAAGGCAGATCACAGGTCACAGGTGACGCTTGAAGAACATCGCGCTGCTGAAGAGTATGCAAAAACAAACAAGATTCCGCGCTTTCGTGTCGGTGGTCATGAATCATGGGACGGGGCATTCGGCGTGATGTCGAGGGCGGGCTATCTCAGATACAGGAAAATCTATGCCGGAAGCGACACGTCCTTGATTTCCTGAACGATGACGCTGGAGACCATAGTCACCAGCGTCATCGGATAGACAAGCGCCGACGCTTCTGAGCAGAGCAGCGGGTATTCAGTGCACGCTGCGCAACCCCCGCGCCAGATCCGACAGCCGGTAGGGCTTGCTCACGAAGGTGAAGTCTCCCAGCCGGTACTGGTCCAGCTTGAGCGCCGGCTGCGGATAGCCCGAAGCCAGCATCACCTTGATGCCCGGGTAGTTCTCGCGCGTGTACTCGGCCAGCTCGATGCCGTTGACGCCGTTCGGCATGACGATGTCGGTGAACAGGATGTCCACGTCGCGGGTGGCCAGCACATTCATGGCTTCTTGCCCGCTGGCCGCGGTGGTGACCTCGTAGCCCATGCTCATGAACAGCGCCGAGGCCACGTCCAGCAGGTCCGGCTCGTCCTCGACGATCAGCACCGTTTCCGAGTCGCCGCGCGACAGCTCGCCGTCCTGCGAGGTCACGGCCGGCAGGTAGATCGCGATCGCGGTCCCCTCGCCGAGTGTGCTCTGGATGACCACCTCGCCGCCCGACTGCTTGATGAAGCCGTACACCTGCGACAGGCCCAGGCCCGTGCCCTTGCCGGTCTCCTTGGTGGTGTAGAAGGGTTCGAAGGCGCGTTGCACCGTCTCGGGCGACATGCCGGTGCCGGTGTCGGTCACCGAGGTGCACACGTAGGGTCCCGGCGCCAGCCCCGGCACCTCGCCTTCCTGCAGCGTCAGCTGGGCGGTGTCGAGCGTCAGCCGGCCGCCGTCGGGCATGGCGTCGCGCGCATTTACGACCAGGTTGAGCAGGGCCGATTCGAACCGGGCCGCGTCCACCACCGCGCTGCCGGCCTGGGGGTCGAGGTTGAATTCGAACTCGATGCCGGAATGCCCGGCGCGGCGCAGCACCGATTCGAAGCCGGAAATCAGGCGGTTGATGCTGCGCGTTTCCGGCTGCAGCGGCTGCTGGCGTGCAAAGGCGAGCAGCTGCTGGGTGAGCGTGGCGCCGCGATCGATCGCGCGGCGCATGCTGTCCAGGGTCTTGGCGTCGCCGCCGCCCTGGCGGTTCATGCTCAGCACCTCGAGGCCGCTGGCCAGCACCGACAGCAGGTTGTTGAAGTCGTGCGCCACGCCGCCGGTGAGCTGGCCGATCGATTCCATCTTCTGCGACTGGAACAGTGCGAGCTGGGCCTGCTCCAGCGCTTCCTCGGTGCGCTTCTTCTCGGTGAGGTCGCGCGTGATCTTGGCGAAGCCCAGGATCTTGCCGTCGTCGTCGTGGATGGCGTCGATGATGACATGGGCCCAGAAACGGGTGCCGTCCTTGCGCCGGCGCCAGCCTTCGGCCTCGTAGCGACCCTCGCGCGCGGCGGTGCCGAGCGCGCGCTGCGGCATGCCGCCCGCGCGGTCCTCATCGGTGTAGAAGCGCGAGAAGTGGCTGCCGAGGATCTCCTCCAGGCTATAGCCCTTGATGCGTTCGGCACCGACGTTCCAGTTGGTCACCAGGCCTTCGGGCGAGAGCATGTAGATCGCATAGTCGGTGACGCCCTGCACCAGCAGGCGGAAGCGTTGCTCGCTCTCGCGCAGCGCGTCCTCGGCCAGCTTGCGCTGGGTGACGTCGCGGGTGATCTTGGCATAGCCCAGCAGGTTGCGCTCTTCGTCGTAGATCGGGTCGATGACGACGTGGGCCCAGAAACGGGTGCCGTCCTTGCGCACGCGCCAGCCTTCGGCCTCGTATTTACCGTGCTCCAGGGCCTGCGCCAGCGCGCGCGCCGGCAGGCCGTCCTCGCGGTCTTCCGGCGTGTAGAAGCGCGAGAAGTGCTCGCGCAGGATCTCGTGCGGCTGGTAGCCCTTGAAGCGCTGCGCGCCGGCGTTCCAGCTGGCGATGTGGCCAGAGGGATCCAGCATGTAGATGGCGTAGTCGCTGATGCCGGCGATGAGGTACTGGAACCGTTGTTCCTCGGTCAGCGGCGGCTTGGACGGGTGGTGCGTGTTCATGACCGGGACCTTGCTATGTCTGGTGCGGCAAATATCCTATCATACCGATACTCAGCAATAGGATGCCACGCAATTGACCCGCATTCGCCTTGTATACACAAGATCAATATTGGAAATTGCGCCACCCTCCGCGTGATCTGCCGGATTTGACGTTACAATACCGAGTTGTATCCTCAGCAGGCCTTCCGTTTGACAATGACCCAGGCACCCACCGACACCCTAGACCTCAGCCGCTGCGCGGACGAACCGATCCGCACGCCCGGCAGCATCCAGCCGCACGGCTTCATGCTGACGCTGTCGCCGGCAGCGCTCGTGGTGCAGCAAGCCAGTGCCAACCTCGAAAGCTGGATCGGCATGCCGGCACAGGAAGCCATCGGCCGGCCGCTCGCCGAGGTCGTGGGCGAGACGGCCGCGGTGCGCATCGGCGCCGAGATCGAATCTAACCCGGCGGTGTCGCGACCCGCCTATATCGGTACGGTCACTGCCGGCAACGGCGCCCACTTCGACGTCCTTGTCCATGCCTGGGACAGCCTGCTGATCCTTGAATTCGAAGAGGTCGAGCGCCGCCGCGCCGCCGACTTCCGCCACTTGTACCCCTTGATCGGCGACTTCCTGGTCAAGATCAACCAGCCGGCCTCGATTCCCGAGATGTCCGAGCTGGCGGCGCGCCGGGTGCGCGAAGTGACCGGCTACGGCCGGGTCATGGTGTACCAGTTCGACACCGACGGCCACGGCCAGGTGCTGGCCGAATCGAAGGAAGACGGCTACGACTCCTACCTGGGGCAGCATTTCCCGGCCAGCGACGTGCCGGCCCAGGCGCGCGCCCTGTACACGCTGTCGCCGATCCGTGTGATCCAGGACGCCAACTACGTGCCGGCGCCGCTGGTGCCCGGCCTGAATCCGGCGACCGGGGCGCGCAACGACCTGTCCTTCGCCTCGCTGCGCAGCGTCTCGCCGGTGCACCTGCAGTACATGCGCAACATGGGCACGCTGGCCTCGATGTCGGTGTCGCTCATCGTCAAGGGCAAGCTGTGGGGCCTGATCTCCTGTCACAACGCCGAGCCCCGTCCGGTCTCGGTCGAGAAGCGCACCGCCTGCGAGCAGCTGGGCCAGATCCTGGCGCTGGTCATCGAGTCGCGCGAGGACGCGGCCGAACTGCAGTTCCGCCTCGACGTGCGCCGCATCATGGTCGAGATGCTGGGCCACCTGACCAAGGGCGCCGACTTCCTGGAAAACATGAGCGGCGTTTTCCCCGAGCTGCTGCGCTTCGGGCGCGCCGGCGGGGTCGCCATCGTGGTGGACGACCGCGTGCTGACCTATGGCGACACCCCGGGCGAGCCGGAGATCCGCGCGCTCGCCGACTGGCTGTCGCTGCACGGCCATACCGAGGTGTTCCACACCGATCACCTGAAGGAGGTCTACCCGCCCGGGGCCGACATGGTGCGCAATGCCAGCGGCCTGATGGCGCTGCCGATCTCGCGCATCCACCAGCATTACCTGCTGTGGTTCCGCCCGGAGGTGGTGCAGACCATCGAGTGGGCCGGCAACCCGCGCGGCAAGCAGGCTTCGCCCGACGACCCCACCCAGCTGACGCCGCGCCTGAGCTTCGATGCCTGGCGCGAGACCATCCACGGCCGCAGCCTGCCCTGGCATAGCGCCGAGATCGAGCTGACGGTCGAATTCCGCAGCGCCCTGCTGGGCATCGCGCTCGAGCGCGCCGAACAGATGGCCGAACTGGCCGAGGAACTCGGGCGCGCCAACAAGGAGCTGGAAGCCTTCTCGTATTCGGTCTCGCACGATCTGCGCGCGCCGCTGCGCCACATCGTCGGATTCTCCGACCTCCTGATCGAATCGGCCGGGTCGGAAGACCCGGAGCGGCGCCAGCGCTTCCTGAAGAACATCAAGGAGTCGGCCCGCCTGGCCGGCAAGCTGGTGGACGACCTGCTGTCGTTCTCGCAGATGGGCCGCGCCGCCCTGCGCCCGACCACGGTGGACATGAACGACCTGGTGTCGGCCTGCATCGACAAGCTCGGCATGGAAATGCAGGGCCGCAACGTCGACTGGCACATCGAGCCGCTGCCCACGGTGTGGGCCGACCCGACCTTCCTGCACCTGGCGGTGCTCAACCTGCTGTCGAACGCGGTGAAGTTCACCGGCCAGCGCGACCCGGCGGTCATCACCATCAGCTCCGAGGAAGACGCCGACTTCATCGTCTTCCACGTGGCCGACAATGGCGCCGGCTTCAACATGGAATACGTGCACAAGCTGTTCGGCGTGTTCCAGCGCCTGCACCGCATGGAAGACTTCCAGGGTACCGGCATCGGCCTGGCCAACGTGCGCCGCATCGTCGAGCGCCACAACGGCCGCGTCTGGGCCACCTCCGTACAGGGACAAGGCGCAACCTTCTCCTTCAGTATTCCGAAACACAATCCTACCGAGGCAGACAATGCTCAAGCCCATACTTCTCGTCGAAGATAATCCGCACGACCTGGAACTGACGCTGATCGCGCTGTCGAAGAGCCAACTGGCCAACGAGGTCGTGATTGTGCGCGACGGCGCGGAAGCGCTCGACTACCTCAACCGCCGCGGCGAGTTCAAGGAGCGTGTCATCGGCAACCCGGCCGTGATCCTGCTCGACCTGAAGCTGCCCAAGGTGGATGGCCTGGAAGTGCTGAAGGAAATCCGCGAAACCGAGACGCTCAAGAGCATCCCGGTCTGCATGCTGACCTCGTCGAAGGAAGAACAGGACGTGGTGCGCAGCTACGAGCTGGGCGTGAATGCCTACGTGGTCAAGCCGGTGGACTTCACCGAGTTCGTGCGCGCCATCGCCGACCTGGGCATCTTCTGGGCAGTCCTAAACGAACCGCCGCCGGGCTCGCGCCGCTACGTCAAGCCCAAGTGATTCTGCGCCGCCGGCTGCGGGGATGACACGCCGGCCTTCTGGTCGCGCTTCGCGCGGCGCAGCAGGTGGCGGATGCGCGCGCTCAGCGCGTCCGGATGGTAGGGCTTCTGCAGCAGGTGCACCGACGCGTCCAGCTTGCCCTCGTGCGCGAGCACGCCTTCCGCATAGCCCGAGGTGTACAGCACCTGCGCGTGCGGCAGGCGGCGGCGCACGATCTCGCCCAGCTGCAGGCTGCTGACCGGGCCCGGCATGATCACGTCGGTGAACACCAGGTCGATGTGGCGGCCGCTGTCGATGATCTCCAGCGCGCCTTGCGCGTCTTCCGCTTCCAGCACCTCGTAGCCCAGCGCCGACAGGATGCCGCAGGTCGAGCTGCGTACGTCAAGCTCGTCCTCGACCACCAGGATCGTCTCCAGCCCGCCCGCCAGCGGCACGCTGTGCACGGGCTCGATGGCCGCGGGCGCGGCGTCGCTGCGCGGCAGGTAGATGCGCACGCTGGTGCCCCGCCCCACTTCGCTGCGCATCACCAGTTCGCCGCCCGACTGCTTCACGAAACCATAGGCCATCGACAGGCCCAGGCCGGTGCCCTGCCCGGTCGGCTTGGTGGTGAAGAAGGGCTCGAAGGCGCGCAGCAGGACTTCCTGCGGCATGCCCTTGCCGGTGTCGGCCACCTCGATCATGATGAAGCTGCCCTGCGGGACCTCGGGCGGACGCTCGTCATCCGGACCCACATTGCAGGCGCGGATGGTCAGGGTGCCGCTGCCGGCCATGGCGTCGCGCGCATTGATGGCCAGGTTCAGCAGCACGTTGTTGAGCTGGTTCGGATCGACCATAGTGCTGCCCAGGCCCGGCTCGATGTCGGTGACGACGCGCGCGCTCGGCCCCAGCACGCGGCGCATCATGTCGTCCATTTCGCGCAGCAGGTGGCCGGGATCGACCACCACCGATTGCAGCGGCTGGCGCCGCGCGAAGGCCAGCAGGTGCGCGGCCAGCTTGGCGCCGCGCTCGACCCCGCCCAGGGCCATGTCGACGCGGCTTCTCGCGTTGTCGTTCAGGTTGCCCACCAGCTTGAGCAGCTGCAGGTTGCCGCCGATGATCTGCAGGACGTTGTTGAAATCGTGGGCCACGCCGCCGGTGAGCTGGCCGATGGCTTCCATCTTCTGGGCCTGGTGCAGCGCCGACTGGCTGGCGGCCAGCTGTTCCTGGCTCACGCGCAGCGAGGCAAAGGCGGCATCGCGCTGGCGCCGCGCAATGCAGGCGCCGCTGTGGTAGCGCACGCGCGCCACCAGCTCGCGCGGGTCGGGCCACTTGACCATGTAGTCGTTGGCGCCCACCGCGAAGGCGCGCGCCTTGATCTCGGGGTCGTCTTCGGAAGACAGGACGATGACGGGAAGGTCTTCGGTATCGGGATGGGCGCGCAGGCTGGCGGTGACGTCGAAGCCGTCCAGGTCCGGCATGCGCAGGTCGACCAGCACGACCGTGGCACGCACCTCGCGCGCCACCTCGACCGCCCGCGCCGGACTCGACTCGTAGCACAAGGTGTGGCCGGTGCATCCCTGCAGGCCGTGCGCAATGATGTCTTGCGCAAACGGCTCATCGTCGATGAGGAGAACGGAGCATTCGGGACGATCGTCAATCATTGCGGCGGGCTCGTTGATACGACACGATCTTGCATAAAGGTAAGCATTGATTCTACTATATTTTACAAATAGCGCGCACGATTGACGAATTTGAGGAGGCATCTTGCAAGTGGGCGGTCGCGCCGCCATCTATGCGGCATGCCTAAACGCCGGCCAGAACCGATCGAAGCAGCCCCCCTCGCCGATGCGCACTGCCCCTTGTGCGGCCGTGTGCTCGGCACGGTCAACATCGACCGCCATCACCTGATCCCCAAGACCTTCAAGGGCAAGGATCAGTTCCCCATCCATAAAATCTGCCACCGCAAGATCCATTCGGCCTTCACGGAACGTGAACTGCTGCAGACTTATCACACCTGGGAAGCGCTGCGCGAACACGAAGACATCCGCGCCTTCGTCGACTGGGTGGCAAAGAAGCCGCCGGATTTCTACACACGCACCTACACCTCGAACAAGAAGAAATTGCGCTGAACCGTGCAGGCCTCGCGACATCAATATATAATTTTATATATTGATGTCCTGTGTGAGGTAACTTCATGAACAGTCCCGCGGATCTGCCCGCGCTGGAAGCGGCAGCGGGCGAAGCCAGCCAATTGCTCAAGGCCCTGTCGAACCGCGACCGGCTCCTGCTGCTGTGCCAGATGACGCAGGAGGAACGCTCGGTCGGCCAGCTCGAAGCCCTGACCGGGATCCGCCAGCCCACCCTGTCGCAGCAACTGACGGTCCTGCGCGAGGAAGGCCTGGTGGCGACACGCCGCGCCGGCAAGCAGGTGTTCTACCGCATCGCGAGCGCCAAGGCCCTCGCCGTGCTGCAACTCCTGTATTCCCTCTACTGTCCAAGCGACGAGGAGCCACGCGATGAACATTGACATGGCCAGTTTCACGCCCTGGATGTCGCTGGCGGGCGGTCTCCTGATCGGTACCGGCATCGCCCTCTTCGCCCTGCTGGCGGGCCGCATCGCCGGCATCAGCGGCATCGTCGGCGGCCTGCTGCGTCCCAAGCCGGGCGAGACCGGCTGGCGCATCGCCTTCCTGGCGGGCCTGGTCGGCGCGCCCTTTGCGTATGCGCTGTTCGTGCCGCTGCCCGAGGTCCGGGTCGATGCCGGGGTGCCCGCGCTGCTGCTGGCCGGCCTGCTGGTCGGCGTCGGCACCCGCTACGGCTCCGGCTGCACCAGCGGCCACGGCATCTGCGGCCTGTCGCGCCGCTCGCCGCGCTCGATCGCCGCCACCGCCGCCTTCATGGGCGCCGGTTTCATCACCGTCTGGCTGCTGCGCCACGTGCTGGGGGCCGCATGACGATCGCCTACGCCCTCCTTGCCGGCTTCGTGTTCGGCATCGGCCTGCTGCTGTCGGGGCTGGCCGACCCGTCCAAGGTGCTTGCCTTCCTCGACCTGGGCGGCAACTGGGATCCTTCGCTGCTGTTCGTGATGGGCGGCGCCCTCTTGGTAGCGGCGCCGGCCTTTGCCTGGCTCGCGCGGCGCGGGCGCACGCTGGACGGCGCCCCGCTGCACCTGCCTGCCAAAGGACGCATCGACCGCCGGCTGGTGCTCGGCAGCCTGGTGTTCGGCGCCGGCTGGGGGCTGGCCGGTTATTGCCCCGGCCCGGCGCTGGTGTCGCTGGCCTGGGGCGGCCTGGCGCCGCTGCTGTTCGTGGGCGCGATGGTGGCGGGCATGGCCTTGTTCGAGCTGCTTGAAAAGCGGCGCTGAGCAGGCTTTTCCTTGACAAGCGCGGGCGCAACGCATTTCATGGGGTGCATGTCCAACAACTGGCTTGCCCATGGATTTCGACGACTATTCCCGCCATGACGCCACCTCCCTCGCCGCCCTGGTCGCGCAGGGCGAGGTGACGCCGCACCGACTGCTCGAACTGGCGCTGGCGCGCCACCACCAGGTCCATGGCCGCGTCAACGCGGTGGTGCGGCTGATGGAGAACGAAGCACGCCGCCAGCTGCAGGGTCCGCTGCGCGGGCCCTTCGCCGGCGTGCCCTTCCTGCTCAAGGATACGCTGCAGGACTATGCCGGCCTGCCTACCACCAACGCCAGCCGCACGACACGTGCGTATGTGCCCGGGGAGCACGCCGCCGTGGTACGCCGCTATCTTGGCGCCGGCCTGGTCGTCTTCGGCAAGACCAACCTGCCCGAGTTCGCCCTGAAGGGCGTGACCGATCCGGAACTGTTCGGCCGGTCCAGCAACCCGTGGAACCTGGCGCACACGCCGGGCGGCTCGAGCGGCGGCGCGGCGGCGGCCGTGGCCAGCGGCATCGTACCGATGGCGGCCGGGAACGACGGCGGCGGCTCGATCCGCATCCCGGCCGCCTGCTGCGGCCTGTTCGGGCTGCGGCCTTCGCGCGGGCGCGTCTCCGCCGGCCCCGATGTGGGCGAAGTCTGGTTCGGCGCATCGAGCGAAGGCGTGCTCTCGCGCAGCGTGCGCGATTCCGCGCTGGCGCTCGACGTGCTGCAGGGCGCCGAGCCGGGCGACCCGTTCATCATCGTGCCTCCGTCCGCGCCCTACGCGGAACTGATGCGGCGTGACCCGGGCCGGCTGCGCATCGGCTTCACCAGCGCCTCGCCGATCGGCACCGAGGTGCATCCGGAAGCGGTGGCGGCGGTGAACCATGCGGCCACGCTGCTGCGCGGCCTGGGGCACGACGTGGAGGAAGCGGCGCCGGAGATCGACGGCGCAGCCCTGGCGACGAGTTACCTGCACATCTACTTCGGGCAGGTGCCTTCGCTGGTGGCGCGCATGCGCTCGCTCGGCGCAAGCGGCGGCGAGCCGGAGCTGATGACGCGCCTCCTGATGACGCTGGGCGGCGCGCTCAAGGCGCCGGCGCTGACGACACAGCTGGCACAGTGGAACACCTTTGCGCGGGCATTGGGCCGCTTCCACCAGCGCTACGACCTGCTGCTCACGCCGACGCTGGCGCATCCGCCGGTGAAGCACGGCACCGGCGATTTGCCTGCGGCGCAGCAGGCGCTGCTGGGCTTCCTGCAGCGCACCGGCATGCTCGGCCTGCTGGCGCGGCTCGGGCTGCTCGACAGCACCGTCGAGCAGATCGCGCGCGACAACCTGCGCTATGTGCCCTTCACCCAGCTGTCGAACCTGACGGGGACGCCGTCGATGTCGGTGCCCTTGCACTGGACCACGGATGGCTTGCCGCTGGGGGTCCAGTTCGTGGCGCCGTTCGGGAGGGAGGACGTGCTGCTGCAGCTGGCGCATCAGCTGGAGGGGGCGCAGCCGTGGTTCGCTCGGCTGCCGGCGATGACGCGCGGTACGGAAGTCACTGTGGCCTGAAAACGAAAAGGGCCGCATTCGCATGCGGCCCTTCGTATTCTGGCTCCCCGACCTGGACTCGAACCAGGGACCTGCGGATTAACAGTCCGTCGCTCTACCGACTGAGCTATCAGGGAAAGGAGGCCGCATTATAGCGGCCCGTTTCCAGTTTGCCTAGTGCTGCGCATAAACAGTTTGGCCGCCAGCAGCCGCGGGGCTGCTTTGCTATAGTCGTCGCACTTTTCACAACCGCGATTTCCAATGACTTCCCCACGCCTCTTCGGTACTCCGCTCTCCCCTTCCGCCACCAAGGTCATGCTGCTCGGCTCCGGCGAGCTCGGCAAGGAAACCATCATCGCCCTGCAGCGCCTGGGCGTGGAGACCATCGCCGTCGACCGCTATCCGAACGCCCCGGGCCACCAGGTCGCCCACCGCGCCCACGTGATCGACATGACCGACGGCGCCGCCCTGGCCGCCCTGATCGCACTGGAAAAGCCCGACCTGGTGGTGCCGGAAATCGAAGCCATCGCGACCGAGACCCTGCTGGCCCTCGAAGAAGCCGGCAAGATCACCTGCATCCCGACCGCGCGCGCCGCCATGCTGACCATGAACCGCGAAGGCATCCGGCGCCTGGCCGCCGAGGAACTCGGCCTGCCGACCTCGCCCTACCGCTTCGCCAGCAGCCTGGAAGAACTGGAACAGGCCTGCGCCGCGGTCGGCTTCCCCTGCGTGGTCAAGCCGGTGATGTCCTCGTCCGGCAAGGGCCAGTCGAAGCTCGACAGCGCCGCGGACGTGGAGAAAGCCTGGGAAGTCGCCGCCAGCGGCGGGCGCGTCGATGCCGGCCGCGTGATCGCGGAAGGCTTCATCGACTTCGACTACGAGATCACCCTGCTCACCGTGCGCTCGATGGGCGCCGATGGGCAGGTCGAGACCAGTTTCTGCGAGCCGATCGGCCACAAGCAGGTGCAGGGCGACTACGTCGAATCCTGGCAGCCGCAGCCGATGAACCCTGCCGCACTCGAACGCGCGCGCGACATCGCGGCCAAGGTGACGGCCGACCTGGGCGGCTGCGGCGTGTTCGGCGTCGAGCTGTTCGTCAAGGGCGACATGGTGTGGTTCTCGGAAGTGAGCCCGCGTCCGCACGACACCGGCATGGTGACCATGGCCAGCCAGGTGCAGAGCGAGTTCGAATTGCATGCCAAGGCCGTGCTGGGCCTGCCGGTGGATGCGTCGCTGCGCGCGCCGGGGGCTTCCGCCGTGATCTACGGCCAGCTTGAGGCGGCGGGCATTGCGTTCGAGGGCGTGGCCGAGGCGCTGCGTGTGCCGGGCGTGGACCTGCGCCTGTTCGGCAAGCCGGAGTCGTTCGAACGCCGCCGCATGGGCGTAGCGCTGGCGACGGCGGAGGATGTCGAGACGGCGCGCCGGCGAGCGTTGGAGGCGGCGTCGCGCGTCAAACCCGTGATCCGCTAGACCTGCCAGGCAATGAGCGGCGTGGCCGGGGGCAGGTCACGCTTTGACAGAAGTTCAATAGTGAATGATAATCGTTCTCATTATCATTCTCATTGAAGCTTCTGTCATGCCCACGCCTATCGGAACACCTCGTACCCTGCTGAGCCTTCTCGTCCTCTCCACCCTCGCCCCGCTCGCAGTGGCACAGGAGCAGGCGGCGGACGGAACGGCGCAAGTACTGGTCAGCGCCACCGGTTATCGCACCACCGGCACCAAGTCCGACCTGAAACCGCTCGAGTCGCCGATGAGCTACGAGGTCTACGGCAGCGAATTGCTGGAAGCGCGCCAGGTCGACAGCGTCAACGAAGCGCTGCGCTACGTGCCGGGCGTGACGCCGGAGAGCCGTCCCACCGTGACGATCTTCGACCAGTACACCATCCGCGGCTTCGAAAGCTACCGCAACTATTACGACGGCCTGCCGCTGCAGTACAACGGCCTGTGGAACCTGGCGCCGCAGGTCGATGCCTTCGCCACCGAGAGCATCGAAGTGCTGAAGGGACCGACCTCGGTACTGTACGGTTCGGCGCCGCCGGGTGGCATGGTCAACCAGACGGCCAAGCAGCCGCGCGCCAGGCAGGAAACTCTAATACGCGCCCGCATCGGCACCGATGCGCTGCGCGAACTGGCCATCGACAGCACCGGCCCGCTGTCGCACAACCTCGACTACCGGGTGATCGCCCTGGCGCGCGAGCGCGACGGCCAGCAGGTGACGACCAAGGAAGAGCGCCGCCTGCTCGCTCCCTCGCTCACCTGGCGCATCAGCCCCTCGACGCGCCTGAACCTCAACCTGTACTATCAGGATGACCCGGCATTGATTCCGTCCACGCCGCTGCCGGGGCTCGGCACGCTGCGCCAGGCGCCCTATGGCCTGCTCGACTCGAACGCCTTTGCCGGCGATACGGCCTGGTCCGGCATGGAGCGCGAAACCACCATGGCGGGCTGGAAGTTCGAGCATGCCTTCAACGACAGCGTGAGCTTCCTGCAGAACGTCCGCTACACGAAGGCGGAGGGCTTTCAGCGCAACACCTACAACAACGGTCTGCTCGCCGACGATCGCACGCTCACCCGCTCGGCCTATTTCACCGACGAGGCGCAGAGCGGCTGGGTGGCCGACAACCAGTTCACCTTCCGCCTGCGCACCGGCGCCTTTAGCCACCGCATCCTGGCGGGTATCGACTACCAGCGCCTGCGCTCGCGCGTCGGCTATGGCGACACCCTGGGCACCGACACGCCGTCGATCGACCTGGGCGCGCCGAACCATCGCTTGTTCGACGTGTCGACGCTCCCCTTCGGCTACTACACCGAGCACCATGTGATCCGCCAGTCGCAGCTCGGCTTCTACCTGCAGGATGTAGTAACGTTCGGCGCCCTCACTGTGATCGGCGGCCTGCGCCGTGACCGCTACCGCAGCGAAGACGTCAATGCGTCGACGTACGCCGGCGCCCCCTCGGACAGCACGACCTCGATTGCCCAGCACAAGACCAGCGGCCGCCTTGCCGCGATCTACCAGCTCGGCAAGGGCCTGGCGCCCTACCTGAACTACTCGACCTCGTTCGAGCCCACCTCGGGCATCGATTCGCTCACCGGCGCGGCCTTCAAGCCCACCACGGCGAAGCAGATGGAAGGCGGCATCAAGTACAAGTCGGCGGACGGCCGCACGCAGTTGACGGCGGCGGTCTTCGATATCCGCAAGCAGAACGTGGTCGTGAACACGCCGAGCTTCAACCAGTACACGCAGAATGGCGAAGTGCGCTCGCGAGGCGCCGAGCTGTCGTGGATCCAGGCGCTGAGCGAGCAATTCGACTTCACCCTCGGCGTGACCAAGCTCGACATGGAAGTGACGAAGAACCCGCTCGATCCTGCCCTGGTCGGCAAGAAGCCGGTATGGGTGGCGGACAGGCAGGCCTCGCTGTGGCTGAACTACCAGCCGTTCGACACGCTCGGCCTGAGCGCCGGCGTACGCCATGTCGGCGACAGCCAGATGGATGCGCTCAACACCGGCATCGTGCCTTCGTACACGGTATTCGATGCCGCTGCGCTGTTCAAGCTGAACCAGACCTGGCGCCTGGGGCTCACCGCCAGCAACCTGGGCGACAAGCGCTACGTCGGCGCCTGCCACAGCGCGCAGAACTGCTGGATGGGCGCCGAGCGCAGCGTCGAGCTGAGCCTGCACGCCGCATTCTGAGGAGCGGACGATGAGCTTCCGCGCCTGGTATGCGGTCCACAAATGGACCAGCCTGGTCAGCACCCTGTTCCTCCTGATGCTGTGCGTGACCGGCCTGCCGCTGATTTTTTCGCACGAGATCGCCCACCTGACAGGCGCCAGCGTCGAGCCGCCCGCGCTGCCCGCCGGCCACGCCGGGCAGGCGAACATCGACGCCATCGTCGCCGACGCCCAGGCACGCCGCCCAAACGACCTGCCACAATTCCTGGTGGCCGAGGCCGACGAGCCGGAACTCGTCTACGTGCGCATGGCCGACAGGATCGACTCGGAAGGCCTGACGGCCTTCTATACCTACGACGCGCGCACCGGCGCTTTTCTCAGCGAATACCCGCTGGGCCAGGGTTTCATGGACCTGATGCTGCGCCTACATACCGACATGTACCTGGGACTGGGCGGCACGCTGTTCCTCGGTTTTACCGGACTGCTGCTGGCCGCTTCCATCGTGTCGGGCATTTATGTGTACGGACCGTACATGAAGAAGCTGCGCTTCGGAACCGTGCGCCGCGACCGCATCGCGCGGCTCAAGTGGCTCGACCAGCACAACCTGCTGGGCATGGTGACGCTGGTGTGGCTGCTGGTGGTCGGGCTGACCGGCACCATCAATGCGCTGAACCGCCCGATCTTCGCCGCCTGGCAGGCAACCGAGCTGGCCGCGCTGGCCGCGCCTTACCGCGAACGGCCTGCGGTCACCGGCGCGCTCGCGGCGGATGCGGCGCTGCGGGCTGCGCGCGCGGCGCATCCGGACAAGTCGCTGAGCTTCATGGCCTATCCGGGCAACGGCTTCGCCACGCCCCAGCACTTCGTCGCCTTCATGAACGGGAACACGCCCCTGACCTCGAAACTGCTGTCGATCGTGATGATCGATGCGCGCACTGCGGACATCGTCGCCAGCGCCGAGATGCCGTGGTACGTGTCGACGCTGATGCTGTCGCAGCCGCTGCATTTCGGCGACTACGGCGGGATGGCGCTCAAGCTGCTGTGGGCGCTGCTGGACGTGCTCAGCATCGTGGTGCTGTGGAGCGGGCTGGTACTGTGGTGGAAGCGGAGGAAGGTGACGGCGGAGCAGAAGCTGGCGTCCTTGCGAGGGGTGCCGATAGCCGTCGCCGAGTAACAGTGCCGAAGCCGCTAGCCATACACTACCCGCTACCTAACCAAGGTCATCCCAGCGCAGGCGTGAACAATGCCACCGGCATTGTCCACTCCAAGTTTGTCGCACAGCGCTAGTGCTTCGTGGATGCCACCTCGGCCTGCACAGGAAATTGGGTTCCGGCCTTCGCCGGAAGTCGGAGGCGCCAGTGGCGCGTACGACGATTCTTAGCAACGTCTATTCGCTCCCTAGCGCCGCCTTCTCACGCCCGTAGGTAGCAAAACAAAAAGGGCTGCATTCACATGCAGCCCTTCGAATTCTGGCTCCCCGACCTGGACTCGAACCAGGGACCTGCGGATTAACAGTCCGTCGCTCTACCGACTGAGCTATCAGGGATTAGAGGCCGTATTATAGCAGCGCTTTTCGATTTCGCGAAGTGCCGCGCTATCGAAAGGCAATATTTCCTAGCATTGGGTCCGGCGGATCAGCTTCGACAAGGCCTCCAGCACCAGCTGCGGCTCCGACATCTGCGGGAAATGCGCACTGCCCTTCGCGATCACGCGCTCGCCCAGCGGCGACAGACCCACCAGCGCTTCCTGGTTACGCTCGCGCTCGCGTTGCGCCGCGCTGGACACCATCAAACGCGGCAGCCGCTTGCCGCCCGACAGCACGGTGATGGGAATCGGCGGGAATGCCGGCGCCTCCGCGATCTCGGCCACCGTCTCGGCTTCGTTGCTCACCTCGTCATTCGGATCCTGCGGCGAAAAACGGTCCAGCAGCCCCGTGACCGCGCGCTGCAGTGCCGACCGGTAGCGCTTCATGTTGAGGACGTCGTCGGGCGCGGTCGCCTCGAGGAACAGCACGCCGCAGGTTTCTTCCGGGTAGACGCGCGCAAACAGGTTCGCATGCAGGCCGCCGAAGGAATGTCCCACCAGAAGGAATGGCGGCCTGGCCTCGATCTCGCGCAAGAGCGCGCGCAGCTGCAGGATGACCGTGGTGCCCATCTGCGCCTCGCGCGGGCGCGCACTGCCGCCGACGCCGGGCCGGTCGTAGGTGATCACCGTGCCCAGCTGTTCGATCTCGGGAAACAGCTTGAACCAGGTTTCGAGCGCGCTGCCGGCGCCGCCGAGCATGACGATGGTCGGGCTGCCCTGCCCCGATTGCGAAAAACGCAGCACCTGGCCCGCGACCGCGATCCGTTTGTTCGATGGTAGATGCTTCACTTGGTTGGTCCTGATGAGTTGATGTTGCCAGCTTACCCACTTAGCATGCAAGCCCGCAACTACCAAAACGCATCGGCGCAAAAAAACAAAAAAGCCACATCTCGCGATGTGGCTTTTTATTACATTCTGGCTCCCCGACCTGGACTCGAACCAGGGACCTGCGGATTAACAGTCCGTCGCTCTACCGACTGAGCTATCAGGGAATTGATGACAGCATTATATGTTTGCGGTGACAGTGTGTCAAATTCGACGCGTGTCGCGCAGCCACTTTTGCTGCTCTTCGGAATCAACTCTCGTCAGTTCCGAAGAGCCGCGATTTTAAAGAACTTTCGCGACGGCGTCAACGACGCGGTCGAGGTTGGTCGAGTTCAGGGCAGCGACGCAGATACGGCCGGTGTCGACCGCGTAGATCGACTGCTCGCGCAGCTTGCCGACCTGCTCTTTCGTCAGGCCCGAGTACGAGAACATGCCGACCTGCTCGCGCACGAATTCGAAGTCGTGGCCAGGGGCTTTTTCCTTGAGCTTCTCGACCATGAGGTTGCGCATCTCGCGGATGCGCACGCGCATGCCGGCCAGCTCTTCTTCCCACAGCTGGCGCAATTCCGGGGTCGACAGCACCATCGCGACCACCTTGGCGGTATGCGTCGGCGGGTTCGAGTAGTTGGTGCGGATCACGCGCTTCAGTTGCGACAGCACGCGCGCCGACTCTTCGCTGCTCGCGGCCACGATCGACAGCGCGCCGGCGCGTTCGCCGTACAGCGAGAACGACTTCGAGAACGAGTTCGACACCAGCAGCGGGATGCCGGTCTCGGCGAAGCGGCGCACCACGGCGCCGTCTTCGGCGATGCCGGCGCCGAAGCCCTGGTAGGCCATGTCGAGGAAAGGCACCAGGCCGTTATCGACCACGGCCGCGATCACCTGGCTCCACTGATCCTGGCTCAGGTCGGCGCCGGTCGGGTTGTGGCAGCAGGCGTGCAGCACCACGATCGAGCCGCGCGGCATCGCCTTGAGGGAGGCCAGCATGCCCTCGAAATTCACGCCATGGGTGGCCGGGTCGTAATAGGTGTAGTTGTTGACGGCGAAGCCGGCGCTCTCGAACAGCGCGCGGTGGTTTTCCCAGCTCGGGTCGCTGATGTAGACGCTTGACTCAGGGGCAAAGCGCTTGAGGAAGTCGGCGCCCAGCTTGAGTGCGCCGGTGCCGCCCAGGGCCTGCACGGTGATCGCACGCTTCTCTTGAATTACGGCGCTGTCGGCCCCAAATACCAGCTCTTGCACGGCCTTGTCGTAACTTGCCAGCCCTTCGATCGGCAGGTAGGTACGCGGCGCCGGCTGTTCCATCAGCTTCGCTTCCGCCTTTTGCACGCACTGCAGCAAAGGAACCTTGCCATTGTCGTCGTAGTAGACGCCCACCCCCAGGTTGATCTTGGCCGGGTTGGTGTCGGCGTTGAATGCTTCGGTGATGCCCAGGATCGGGTCGCGTGGCGCCATTTCGATGGCGCCGAAGAGGCTGGCGGAGGCTGTGGAAGTCATCGTGATAAACTGAGTTGTCGGTGGGTTCGCAGCGGTTGTATAGACATAGACGTCAGTGCTGCACTGCGTCATGTGGACTCCCATTCTAGCAAAGGTCTGAAAGTATGGCAGATTTATCCATCGCAAATGCCCCGGAACCGACCGTCATCACCTACCCCGGATCGCCCTTCAAACTGCACCAGCCCTTCCCGCCGGCCGGCGACCAGCCGACCGCGATTGCCGGACTGATCGAAGGCATCAATGACGGCCTGATGTACCAGACCCTGCTCGGGGTGACCGGTTCCGGCAAAACCTACACGATGGCCAACGTGATCGCGCAGGCCGGGCGTCCGGCCATCGTCTTCGCGCCCAACAAGACGCTGGCGGCCCAGCTGTATGCGGAGTTCCGCGAATTCTTCCCGCAGAACGCGGTCGAGTATTTCGTGTCCTACTACGACTACTACCAGCCGGAAGCCTATGTGCCGCAGCGCGACCTGTTCATCGAAAAGGACTCGTCGATCAACGAGCACATCGAGCAGATGCGCCTGTCGTGCACCAAGTCGCTGATGGAGCGGCGCGACGTCGTCATCGTGGCCACCGTGTCGGCCATCTACGGTATCGGTAACCCGAACGAATACCACAAGATGATCCTGACGCTGCGCCACAAGGACAAGGTGGCGCAGCGCGACATCATCGCGCGCCTGATCCAGATGCAGTACACGCGCAACGAGATGGATTTCTCGCGCGGCTCCTTCCGCGTGCGCGGCGACACCATCGACATCTTCCCGGCGGAACACGCCGAGCTGGCGATCCGCGTCGAGATGTTCGACGACGAGATCGAGTCGCTGCAGCTGTTCGACCCGCTCACGGGCCGCGTGCGCCAGAAGATCCCGCGCTTCACCGTGTACCCGGGCTCGCACTACGTCACACCGCGCTCGACCGTCCTGCGCGCGGTGGAATCGATCAAGGCCGAGCTGCGCGACCGCCTCGAATACTTCCGCAACGAGAACAAGCTGATCGAGGAACAACGCCTCGAGCAGCGCACCCGTTTCGACCTCGAGATGCTGGCCGAGATCGGTTTTACGAAAGGCATCGAGAACTACTCGCGCCACCTGTCCGGCTCGATGCCGGGCGAACCGCCGCCGACCCTGATCGACTACCTGCCCAAGGACGCGCTCATGTTCATGGACGAGTCGCACGTGATGGTCGGCCAGCTCAACGCGATGTACAACGGCGACCGTTCGCGTAAAGTGAACCTGGTCGACTACGGCTTCCGCCTGCCGTCGGCACTGGACAACCGGCCGCTGAAGTTCCAGGAGTTCGAGAACAAGATGCGCCAGACCATCTTCGTCTCGGCCACGCCGGCCGAGTACGAAAAGAGCAAGGCCGACAACGTGGTCGAGCAGGTGGTGCGCCCGACCGGCCTGGTCGACCCGAAGGTCATCGTCAAGCCGGCCCGCTCGCAGGTCGAAGACCTGATGAGCGAAATCACCGACCGCATCGCCAAGGACGAGCGCGTGCTGGTGACCACGCTGACCAAGCGCATGGCCGAGCAGCTGACGGAATACCTGAGCGACCACGGCATCAAGGTGCGCTACCTGCACAGCGACATCGAAACCGTGGAGCGGGTGGAGATCCTGCGCGACCTGCGCCTGGGTACTTTCGATGTGGTGGTCGGCATCAACCTGCTGCGCGAGGGCCTGGACTTGCCGGAGGTGTCGCTGGTGGCGGTGCTGGACGCTGACAAGGAAGGCTTCCTGCGTTCCGAACGCAGCTTGATCCAGACCATCGGCCGCGCGGCGCGTAACCTGAACGGCGTGGCAATTCTCTATGCGGACCAGATGACCGATTCGATGAAGAAGGCCATCGACGAGACCGAGCGCCGCCGCGCCAAGCAGATCGCCTTCAACGAAGCGCACGGCATCGTGCCGAAGGGCGTGAACAAGAAGATCAAGGACATGATCGACGGCGTCTACAGCAACGCGGCGCAGAAGGCCATGGGCGAAGGCATGGTCGACGAAGAGGCGACGGCCAAGGTCGAGGCCATGAGCGAGAAGCAGATCAGCAAGGAGATCAAGCGCCTCGAAAAGCTCATGGTGGACCACGCCAAGAACCTCGAGTTCGAAAAAGCGGCGCAGGTGCGCGACCAGCTGCATGTGCTCAAGCAGCAGGCCTTCGGGGCGCCGGGGGCGGACAACGTGGTGTCGATGCTGGGCAAGTAAGCCTGCACCGTACCCAAAACCGTTCCCGGCTTACTGCGGGAACGGTTTTTTTTCGCCTCAGATTTTTTTTATTGCGGTGGAATTTCGTGCATTTTCATCAAGGCCGGCTGTGTAGACTGCTGCCCATGACGCCTCACACCAAACTCAAAGTTGCAAACGCCCTCATGCTGCTGGGAGCCGTGCTGGTCCCGATCAGCTTTTACCGCTTCCTCGCCATGGTGTCTCCCGCTCCTTATCGCATGAGCTCGCTGGGAGAAGGATTGCTGAACCTGGGAGGCCTGGTCGCCTTCGCGCTCGTTGTCGGCATGGCCGGCTTCGTCTGGTCCCTGCGCGTGGAAAAGCGCCATCCCTCGGTGCAGGTCGGCGGGACTTTTGCGATCCGCATCCTCGTCTTCATCGTCGTCTTCATCCCGATCGTTGTGGGCAGCTTCTGACGTGAACCCGAAGCCGCGATCGACATTGGCAGCGGCATGCCTGGCTGCGCTGGCACTGCCTGCAACGGCCGCCGCCTCGTCCACCCAGGTCTTCATCGACAACGGCGAATTGAACTACGTGGGCAGCCTCACGACCGAGGCCAACCAGCGCGCCTTCGCGTTATTCAGCAAGGCGCGGCCCAGGCCAGCCATCCTGTCGATTCGCAGCAAGGGCGGGGTTACCGGCGCCGGCATCGAACTGGGCCGCTGGGTGCATGCCCAGGGCCTGACGGTCAAGGTGATGGAATACTGCTTTTCTTCGTGTGCGAACTACGTCTTCCCGGCGGCGCCGCGCAAGGTGGTGAGCAATTTTGCCGTCGTCGGCTACCACGGCGGCCTGAGCAGCATGTCGTTCCAGCTCGATGGTGAACAGGAAGCCATGCTCAAGACACTGCCCGCCGGGCAGCGCGAGGCGCTGCGCGCCAGGCTGGAACAGGCCGTGCGGGAGGCGGCCGCACCGCAAGCCGCGGAAGAAGCCCGTTATTTTGCCCTCATCGGGGTACAGCAACGCATCACGACCCTGGGCCAGTCGCCTGCGCATGCGCAGCTCGAGACCGAACAATCGGTGGGGTGGACTTATTCGATCGCGGACTTCGCCAAGCTGGGCGTGCGCGACATCCGGGTCGTCAATCCGCCGTGGAAGCCGACATTCGTCAACAGCGACAGAACGGTCATTACTATCGCGGTGGATTAGTCCGGCCGATTGAACATCCTGGGGTCGAAGCTGAATGACCTGGCGATCGACAGCTTCACGTCTGCATAGGCCGGATGCTCCGGGTTGATGACCAGGTTGCCCCCCTCCCCCACGATCACCGACGGCACCCGCATGTAGAGGTGGTGGCACTTCTGCAGGAAGGCAGTGCCGAATTGCGTTGCGCTGCCGCCGTCGTCGAGGTCATCCCAGCCTTCCGGCAGCTCTTCGCGCGACACGTCGATGCCCAGCTCGGGATCGTCCGGCAAGTCCACCGCCACCAGCACCAGGCCGGGTTCGTTGCCATCAAGGTGGACGAATTTTTCCAGCACCGCCATCTCCGCCGTCATGGCGGTGTACAGCGCGGCGCAGCCCTCTTCGTGCCAGTGTCCGCCGCTCTTGCGCGCGCCTTCGCAGCTGCGGTCCAGCGCCACGTCTTCTTCCGCGATTCTCCAGGTTCTCATGCGAGCGCGTCCCCGTATTGTCCCGGAACCAGCATACACCGGCCTGGGGCGCAGACCGCGCACGGATGGGACGGTCTCTTAGTCGACCCGCTCGCGCAAGTCGGCCAGGATGCGCAGCAGTTCCGACAGGTCCGCCGGCTTGACCAGGTGCCGGTCGAAGCCGGCCTGGCGCGCGCGTTCGCGGTCTTCGCTCTGGCCGTAGCCGGTGAGTGCGATCAGCATGGCGTTGGCGGTATCCGGCGAGGCGCGCAGGCGGCGCGCGAGCTCGTGGCCGTCCATGTCGGGCAGGCCGATATCGAGCAGCATGACTTCGGGCCGTTCGCGCAGCGCGCGCGCCAGGCCGCCGGTGCCGTCGTACTCGACGCTCACCACGTGGCCGTGCGCCTCGAGCAGCGTGGCGAGCATCTGCGCGGCGTCGGCATTGTCGTCCACCACCAATACCCGCACCGCACCCTCATTGGCCTGGTCAAGCGCCTGCTGCGGCTCCTGCGCCTCGGCGCCGGAGAGCAGCGGCAGGCGAATCACGAATTCGCTGCCCTTGTTCGGGCCCTCGCTGAAGGCCGCCACCCGCCCGCCATGCAGCGCCACCAGGCTCTTGACCAGCGCCAGGCCGATGCCCAGGCCGCCCTGCGAGCGGTCCGGCGTGCGCTCGGCCTGGGTGAACAGGTCGAAGATGTAGGGCAGCACCTGCGGGTCGATGCCCTGCCCGTTGTCGCTCACCGCGATCACGGCTTCGCCACCTTCGCTGGTCACGCGCAAGGCGATCCGACCGCCCGAAGGCGTGTACTTGGCGGCGTTATTCAGGATGTTCGAGACCACCTGCACCAGGCGCGTGCGGTCGCCCGACACGTACAGAGGCTGCTGCCACTGCTCGACCCGGAGCTCGTGGCGCTTCATGTCGAGCAGCGGGCGCACCTGTTCGACGGCGCCGTTGACGACCGCGGCAATGTCGAGGTCTTCCTTCTCGATCTCGGCCAGGCCACGCGTGACGCGCGAGACATCCAGCAGGTCGTTCACCAGGTTGGTCATGTGCTCGGCCTGGCGCACGATGATGTCGCTGGCATGGCGCGCGCGCTGCGGATCGAGCGTGCCGCGTTGCAAGAGCTGGGCGGCGGTCGTGATCGGGGCCAGCGGGTTGCGCAGCTCGTGCGCCAGCATCGCCAGGAACTGGTCCTTCTGGCGGTTGGCGGCGCGCAGCTCGTCCTCGACGCGCTTGCGCATGGTGACGTCGCTGCCTTCCACGAAGATGCCCTCGACGTCGCCCTTCGGGCCGCGGATCGGCTGGTACACGAAGTCGACGAAGCGCTCTTCCAGGGGCGCACTGGCCTCGCGCTGCACGCGTAGCGGCACCGCATGGCCCACGAAAGGCTGGCCCGACTGGTAGACCTGGTCGAGCAGCTCGAAGAAACCCTGGTCCGCGACCTCGGGCAGGGCCTCGCGCGCCGACCTGCCGATCAGTCCGCGGTGACCGATCAGCTGCAGGTAGGACTCGTTGGCGATCTCGAACACGTGGTTTGGCCCGCGCAGCACGGCGAAGATGCCGGGCGCCTGCTCGAACAGCGCCATCAGGCGCTGGTTCTCCTGTTCGCGATAGCGTTCCGCCAGCACTTCGCCGGTCATCTCGACGCAGGCGCAGTACATGCCGGCCACGGTGCCATCCTCGTCGCGCACCGGCGAATACGAGAAGCGGAACCAGGTGTCCTCGTCGTAGCCGTGACGGTGCATGCGCAGCGGCAGCCGGTCCATGTAGGTGGATTCGCCCTTGAGCGCACGCACGATCAGCGGATGGATGTCGTCCCAGATCTCGCGCCAGATGTCGTGGAAGCGGTCACCCAGCGAAGCGGGATGCTTTTCGCCGAGGATGATCGCGTAGGAGTCGTTGTACAGGAAGCCGAGCTCCGGCCCCCAGGCCACGAACATCGGGAACTTCGAGTTGAGCATCAGGCCGACCGTGGTGCGCAGGGCCTGCGGCCAGGTGCGCGGGTGGCCGAGCGGGGAATGCGACCAGTCGTGCGCCCGCATCATGGCCCCCATCTGGCCGCCCCCGCTCAGGAAGGGCAGCCATTCGGACGGAGTCTCGTGTTCGGGTTTCATGCCTGGGTCAATACGGATGTGGTCGCAGCGGTGCGCATGCCAAAAGTGTGCCAGAAAGACGAGGTTTGACCCCGCACCGCTGCCCTCATAGTGTCTGGACGAATTCGCGGATGCCGCCCAGCAGCATCTCGACCGACATGGCCGTCAGAATCAGGCCCATCAGGCGCTCGAAAGCGGTCATGACCTGCGGCCCCAGGCGCTGCTGCAGCTTTTCCGCGCTCAGGAAGACCGCCAGCCAGACCACGCCGACCGCGGCCAGCGCCGCCACGTGGATCATGGTCTCGTTGATGCTTCCGGAGCTGAACAGCAGCACGGTGGCCAGTGCCGACGGACCAGCCAGCGCGGGAATGGCCAGCGGCACGATAAAGGGCTCGCCTCCCTCGCTGCGGCCGAGCACGCCGTCCGGATGCGGGAAGATCATGCGAATGGCGATGATGAGCAGGATAACCGCGCCACCGATACGCAGGGCCACCGGCGACAGGTGCAGCGCTTCCAGGAAGTGCTGGCCGAAGAACATGAACACCAGCAGCAGCAGGAAGGCAATGGCGCATTCGCGCACCACGATGCGGGGGCGGCGCTGGACCGGGACTTCCTTGAGGGCGGCGGCGAACAGGGGAACGTTGCCGAAAGGATCAGTGACGAGGATCAGCAGGATGAAGGTCTGGAAAAAACTTTGGGTCATCGATTTTTAGTTTTTTATTGTTAAATATGTGCGGATGGCCGCGACGCATCTTAGCAGAGTATTACGTTCAAGGCTCGACCGAATGGGTGCGTTTCAGGGTGCGCAGCACGAAAGTTGAACGGCTGTGGCGGATGCCGGGAATCTTGTACAGGCGCTGGCGCAGGAAGCGCTCATAGCCCTCGGTGCCGGCCACCGCCACCTTGATCAGGTAGTCGTAGTCGCCGGTCAGCAAACTGGCCTCCATCACTTCGGGTAGCTTGGCCAGCTCTTCGCCGAAGCGGATCAGCATGTCGTCGTCGTGGCGTTCCAGCGTGACCTCGATGATGACGGTGTCCGGCAGGCCCAGCGCACGCTGGGACAGGATGGCGGCATAGCCTTCGATGTAGCCCTGCTCTTCCAGGGCCCGAACCCGGTTCCAGCAGGGCGTGGGCGACAAGTGGACGCTCTCGGCCAGCTTCTGGTTGGTGATGCGGCCATCGACGCGCAGGATGCGCAGGATTTTTCGGTCGATCTCGTCGAGGACGTCCTTTTTTGGCTTGCTGTCGGCCTCCATGAGAAGAAACTCCTGATGTTTTACATTTATATAGGAGATTCTCCCATATTCCCCTTAAAACAGGGAAACAACGAAAGCACCTTTTCGTTCCCTGCCACTACGATGGAGGGGTACTTCATCGAGACATTCCGCGCCGTCCTGAACCTCCGCCACGAACGGAGCTGCATCGCGCGCCGCGGGCGCCGCTTCAAGAGAGCGGCTTAGCAAATGAAACGGGCAGGAAAGGCTTGCGCCTTCCCTGCCCGTTCGCCTTGCCCTTGCAGGCCCGGTCGATTACTTCTCGAACTTCTTCATCCACGCCGCCAGCTGGTGCGGACGCAGGCCGTCGTAGTCTTCGAACGGCTGGTGGATCCACGGGTTGTGCGGCAGGTCTTCCAGGTGGTAGTCCGGCTTGAAGGCCGAGGTGCCCTTCACCCAGATGACGGCCGAGCGCACTTCCGAGACGTCCGGATAGTTGGTCTGCAGGTGCTCGCGCACCTTCTGCAGGGTCACGCCCGAATCGGCCAGGTCGTCGACCAGCAGGATGCGGCCGGCCAGCGGGCCCTTGGTCATCGTCATGTACTTGGCGATGTCCAGGTTGCCCTGCTTGGTGCCGGCTTCTTCGCGGTAGGAGCTGGTCGACAGGATCGCCAGCGGCACGTCGAAGATGCGCGAAATTAACTGAGCAATTCTTTAATTGCCACTGCCCCTTCCAAGACCGGCAGCCCTGCCACGCCAATGGACTTAGCCGCACTCAAAATCCCGTCAATCCGCCGACGAATTCGCGATTCACTTGGTTTTTCGGCGCTTACTTCATTTACCAAAACGTTAGTATCCGCCGAAATTTCCAACACATCGCCGGCCGAGTCCGGTGGGGCAGATGTTTTTAACTCATTCACTCGGGACTGAAGCGCCTCTACCAATTGCTTCAGCTTCTCAAGTTCTACACTGCCTGCACTCAAATTGAAGCTATTTGCCACGTCATCTGCTGCAACGATACTGCCAGAAATTGCGCTATTAGCAACATTAATACTCTTGTTTCCAGTTGAATTTCCCATATTCACAACTCCTCCGTAAACTTTGATCTGATTAATCATATCCAACTTCTGCCGCTTCGTCGTGACAACATTTCCTAAGACGATAGCAATATCATATATATTTCCAGATATAGAAATATATTCGAACTCGCCGCGAGATGCATACGCCAAAACCTGCCGATACGGGGCTTTTTCTATGTTAAGTGGCATCCGCTGCTCTAAATTTAACCTAGCATTCTCAGGTAGCACAACATACTCTTGATACGCGACATCAATACGCTGCAAGATTGCATCTAGATCGTCGCGCAACACTGCCAAATATTCTTTAGCATTCGAACCAATCACCCATATCGATATCTTGCGGGCATGATAATCTGCAGTGATCAACGCAGAGGCATCAAAAACTCCACTCTTAAAATGAACGCCAGTTTGCCAAACACATTCTTCAAAAATTTCCTGATGCCGCCCAACAATCAATTGCGGAAATATATGACGCGGCAAAAAGACATCAAATGAATATTCAAAGCTTAGTCCCGCCGACTTATCAAACTTGATAACTGCTTGCTCAGCAGGGAGCAATGCAGGAATAATTATAGTTTTCTCATCATCGCCAAGCGGATAACTCAACTTGAACTCCCGCATTGCATCCATAATCAAGCGGCACTTATCACTTGGATAGCGTAACTCATTACCAGCCTCATCAATGACTTTTTCATCACTAAGAAGTCGCACAATATCATTGATATCAATTCTGGCCTTTTGCCCATACATCAATTTATAAACTCCGTATGTCAGCCATCTCGGATTCAATACATATCCATCTGCAAATGGCAGCTGTGGAAAATGAATGATAACTCCAAGTTTATCCAACACATCGAGCAGCCAGCGCCGTCCTTGAACGGGGTCTAGAGATACACCATGACTGTTGCATATCTGATCAAATTCTTGCTTTGGAAGGAACGATTGCTTGCGGGTCAACTGCCGCAATTCCTGCAACACTTCAAATTGCTCTTCAGTGAACATAACCTGATGAGTACTAATGGCAAGAACTTCACGCCGGAATGCATCCCGAAACGTATTGGCGTGAGACGCGAATCGCCCTTGCGCTTGAGTGCATGACAATGGGTAATACCCTACAATATTTTGGTATTTTTCACGTAGTAAACCCATATCAATATTCAAATCTGCTTGATCAATTCTGTTTCCAACTACCATTACTGGAGCATTTCCTCCGAAACTTCTTACATGCTCTAGCCAATACTGTGCCTGCTCAGTAGCACTAATTTCAGCCCGTGCATTGACAACAAGAACGTATAGGCAGGACGATCGCAAGAAAAGTTGATGGGTTGCGTGAACCATCACTTGCCCGCCAAAGTCCCAGAAATGTGCTTTGATCTCAGTATCAGGTACTTGCCACTCTCGGATGTCGATCCCCGGCGTCATTGGCTCTCTACCTTCGACGACCGGCTCACCGTGGAGAACTTTGATCAAGGACGTTTTTCCTGAATCGCCGTAACCAATAAATATTACGCGAACCCGATTCAAGGGCTTAATCGCCGTCTGGCGCAGTCGAGCGGCAATGTATGCATTGGTTGCTATTGCCCCTTGAGCAATAATCTCTTCAGGCAAATCGTGGATTTTGTTCAAAAGTTGGTCGTCCAGCGGATTTCCTTGCAAGAAATTTGAATACCACCTTCGCCAAATCTCAAAGCCGTTGCCGAGCGAACTTAGACCTTTCTCGAACTCAATGCACGACGATTTCCACTGTTCTGGAGGATCGCAATCCCATAACGGGTGTTGCAGGAAAGCCTCGGCGGAAACTGACTCATCATGGAGTAGTTTGATTTCAGTCGCAAGCTGCTTTCCATATGGAGTTCGAGCATCCTCTAAATCATTCACTTCTTCTGTTTTCTCTAGATCCCCCATAAACTTCGGCTTAATACATGAAACCATGGCGGCGGCCTTCGTATAGGATGGAAAATACGAGGCAGTCATTCCTGCCAACAAAATCGCAGTACATGCCATATCTGCGTCTGACATGTCCTTTCCACTTTGATGGCTTCGGTTTACTCGTGCTTTAACACGTTGTGCTTGGGGAAGAATTTGATCAAAGTCAGTCTTATCTCTGCCCAGAGCTTGCATTACCGAGCTGTTCAGGATTCGAAAGAAAACGATCAAGTTGTTAGCGCGCTGGGCTTTCGTCCATATAGAAAATGGTATTTTTCGTGTTGGCGAAGGTTCGCAAAGCGAGGGTAAAAATCGTAGGGCTAAACGTGTTGCAAACGCAGCTAATTTTTCTTTTGGCAGCTTAGTAAATTGCTCTTCCAAAATATCGATGGCTTCTTGATTATTTTCGCTCATTTTAAAACCAGAGAAATTTAAGCTGAATTAGAATTCTTAATTATCTGTGCGACGAAAGCACAAGGCTTAAATGCAGTAAGCATAAATAAAAAATCGGGGCAGCGCCCCGATTTTTCTAAAACTATTACTTCTCGAACTTCTTCATCCACGCCGACAGCTGGTGCGGACGCAGGCCGTCGTAGTCTTCGAACGGCTGGTGGATCCACGGGTTGTGCGGCAGGTCTTCCAGGTGGTAGTCCGGCTTGAAGGCCGAGGTGCCCTTCACCCAGATGACGGCCGAGCGCACTTCCGAGACGTCCGGATAGTTGGTCTGCAGGTGCTCGCGCACCTTCTGCAGGGTCACGCCCGAATCGGCCAGGTCATCGACCAGCAGGATGCGGCCGGCCAGCGGGCCCTTGGTCATCGTCATGTACTTGGCGATGTCCAGGTTGCCCTGCTTGGTGCCGGCTTCTTCGCGGTAGGAGCTGGTCGACAGGATCGCCAGCGGCACGTCGAAGATGCGCGAGATCACGTCGCCGGGACGCACGCCGCCGCGCGCCAGGCACAGCACCATGTCGAACTTCCAGTTCGATTCGTAGACTTGCAGCGCGAGGCGCTCGACCAGGCGGTTGTACTCGTCCCACGAAACCCAGAGGTCCTTGTCGGTCGATGCAGGGGTGTTCATTTCAGGTCATTCCTATTGTTATTAAGCTGCGAACGGATGGCGCAGCACGATGGTTTCTTCGCGGTCCGGGCCGGTCGACACCATGTCGATCGGCACGCCCACCAGTTCTTCGATGCGCTTGATGTAGGCGCGGGCATTGGCCGGCAGGTCTTCCATCGACTTGGCGCCGACGGTCGATTCGGTCCAGCCCGGCATCTCTTCGTAGACCGGCTCGCACAGGGCCGCTTCTTCGGCGCCGACCGGGAAGATGTCGACCTCGCGGCCGTCGATCTTGTAGCCGGTGCACAGCTTCAGCGACTCGATACCGTCCAGCACGTCCAGCTTGGTCAGGCACATGCCCGACACGCCGTTGATCTGCACCGAGCGGCGCAGCAGCGCGGCGTCGAACCAGCCGCAGCGGCGGGCACGGCCGGTCACGGTGCCGAACTCGTGGCCGATACGCGACAGGTGCTCGCCGACGCCGGCGTCGGTCGGCAGTTCGGCCGGGAACGGGCCCGAACCCACGCGGGTCGTGTAGGCCTTGGTGATGCCGAGGATGTAATGCAGCATGCCCGGACCGACGCCGGCGCCGGCGGCGGCATTGCCTGCCACGCAGTTCGACGAGGTCACGAACGGGTAGGTGCCGTGGTCGACGTCGAGCAGCGAGCCCTGCGCGCCTTCGAACAGCAGGCTGCCGCCGGCCTTGTAGGCGGCGTACAGCTGCGACGAGACGTCGCCCACCATCGGGCGCAGGCGCGGCACCAGGGCCATCGCGTCATCGTAGGTCGTCTGGAAGTCGATCGGATCGGCGCCCAGGTAGTTGACCAGCACGTGGTTGTGGTACTCGAGGTTTTCCTTGAGCTTCTCGGCGAAGCGCTCTTCGTTGAGCAGGTCGGCGATGCGGATCGCACGGCGTGCCACTTTGTCTTCGTAGGCCGGGCCGATGCCCTTGCCGGTGGTGCCGATCTTGTTCTCGCCGCGCTTGGCTTCACGCGCCTTGTCGATGGCGACGTGGTAAGGCAGGATGACCGGGCAGGCTTCCGAGATCTTCAGGCGCGACACCACTTCGATGCCGGCGGCCTGCAGCTTGTCGATCTCGCGCATCACGTCCGGGACCGAGACGACGACGCCGTTGCCGATGTAGCAGGCCACGCCTTCGCGCATGATGCCCGACGGGATCAGCTGCAGCGCGGTCTTCTGGCCCTTGATCACGAGGGTGTGACCCGCGTTATGGCCGCCCTGGAAACGGACGACGCCGGCCGCATGGTCGGTCAGCCAGTCGACGATCTTGCCTTTACCTTCATCGCCCCACTGGGTGCCGATGACAACGACGTTCTTTGCCACGTTAGTATTTGACATCACTTAACCTAAGTTTTTGAGAATCCAATTTCCGTTTTCGAGGACGAGCACGCGGTCGCACTCGAACTCGTCCTGAACATTGTCGTGACCCGGCATGGACTGGATCACGACTTCGCCTGCCTTGCGCAGGTCAGCGATTTTTTCCTTCAGTTCCGGCGCATTGCCCCACGGCGCGCGGATCGAATGCTTGCGCTCGGCAGTCGGCAGCAGCCGCGCCAGTTCGCGCAGGTCGAGCGAGAAGCCGGTCGCCGGACGCGCACGTCCGAAGGCTTCGCCCACATGGTCGTAGCGGCCGCCGCGCGCCACTGCGTTGGGCAGGCCCGGCACGTAGAGCGCGAACATGGCGCCGCTTTCGTACTGGTAGCCGCGCAGGTCGGCCAGGTCGATCGCCACTTCGGCGCGGCCGATGGCGCTTGCCGCGAGCGCAGCCAGCTCGGCCAGCGCGCGGGTGATGCCCGGCAGGGCCGGCAATTCTTCCCTGGCACGCGCCAGCACTTCGACGTCGCCGTACAGGTGCGGCAGCGCCAGCAGGGCCATGCGGGTGGCGGGCAGATAATCTTGGGTGAGCCCGTCCAGTCCCGGCGCGTCCTTGGCGCGCAGCATGGCGATGAGCTGGGCTTCGTCGCGGCGCGCGGCCGGGTCGTCGTTGAGGATGGCGCGCAGGATGCCGACGTGGCACAGGTCGAGGCGGACGCTGTCGAAGCCGGCCAGCGCCAGCGCACCGAGCGCCAGCTCCTGGATCTCGGCGTCGGCTTCCAGGCCGGCGTGGCCGTAGATCTCGGCGCCGATCTGGATCGGCTCGCGGGTGGCGTGCAGGCCCGACGGACGGGTATGCAGCACGCTGCCGGCGTAGCACAGGCGGGTGACGGTTTCCCGGTTCAACAGGTGCGCGTCGATGCGCGCCACCTGCGTGGTCATGTCGGCGCGCAGGCCGAGCAGGCGGCCGGACAGCTGGTCGACCACCTTGAAGGTGCGCAGTTCGGTGTCCTGCCCTGCTCCGGCCAGCAGCGACTCGACGTACTCGAGCAGCGGCGGCATCACCAGTTCGTAGCCGTACAGGCGGAAGGTATCGAGCATCTTGCGGCGCAGATCCTCGATCTTGCGCGCTTCGGACGGCAAGACATCGGCGATATTTTCAGGCAGAAGCCAGTTCGGCATGGGCGGAGCTAACGGGTTGTTTGACAAGAGCGGTACAAAGGGCACGGGCGTGCTGGCGCACGGTGCGAGCGCCGAATCGGCAATTTTACCCGAAAATGATAAGGCGTAGGCGGGGGATGTTGGTTTGGCAGGTCTGGCGGCTTGCCATAGTGCCATGTTGCAACGCTTGTCTATACCGAAAATTGCCTGTAAACGTAGCGTGGGCGGGTCTCCCGCCCACGCGGTGATAGCTGAGGTGTGAATAGCCGCTCGGGCAAATCCACCGCTACTCGACCGCGTGGGCGGGGAACCCGCCCACCCTACAAAAGCGACCTGGCTTACTTGCCGCCTGGCTGCTTGAAGTACTTGAAGAACTCCGAATTCGGATCCACCACCATCACGTCGCCACGGTTCTTGAAGGTCGCGCGGTAGGCTTCCAGCGAACGGTAATACTTGGCAAATTCCGGGTTCTTGCCGAACGACTCGGCGTAGATCACCGATGCCTTGGCATCGCCGTCACCCTTGATCTTCTCGGCCTCGCGGAAGGCTTCGGCGATGATCACGGTGCGCTGGCGGTCGGCGTCGGCGCGGATCTGTTCGGATTCGGCGGCGCCGGTGGAGCGCAGCTCGTTGGCCACGCGCACGCGCTCGGCCTTCATGCGTTCGTACACCGAGTTGTTGATCTGCTCGATGTAGTCGACGCGCTTGAGGCGCACGTCCACCACGCCCACGCCGATCTCCTTGGCTTCGGCCACGACCTTTTCCTTCACCGCGTTCATCACCGCGCCACGCTCGCCGGAAATCACTTCGCGCACGGTGCGCTTGGTGATCTCGTCGTTCAGGGCAGCCTTGATGATCTGCGACAGGCGGTCGCGGGCACGGGTCTCGTCGCCGCCGAAGCTGACGTAGTACAGGCGCGGGTCGGTGATACGCCACTTCATGAAGGCATCCACCAGGATGTTCTTCTTCTCGGCCGTGATGAAACGGTCGGCGTCAGGCGTGTCGAGCGTCAGGATGCGTTTGTCCAGGTAGATCACGTTCTGGAACGGCGGCGGCAGCTTGAAGTGCAGGCCCGGCTCGGTGATCACGTCGCGCACCTGACCCAGGGCGAACACGATGGCGAAGCGGCGCTGGTCGACCACGAACACGGTGGACGAGAGCAGCATCAAGGCAATGAAGCCCGCCACAAATAAAGTTACGAGGCGGTTCATTAACGGCTCTCCCTGTCACGTGAGGAATCGCGGCTGCGGCTGTCGCGCTGGCGCACCGAATCCATGGCTTGCATGACGTCCGACGGCGGCGCCGACTGCGGCACCTGCACCGGACCCGAACGGGCGCCGACACTTTCGTTGCCGGCGCCTTGCTGGATCAGCTTGTCCAGCGGCAGGTAGATCATCGGATTGCCCGCGCGCGAATCCACCATCACCTTGCTGGTGCTGGAGAAGATCTGCTGCATGGTATCGATGTACATGCGGTCGCGGGTGACGGCCGGGGCCTTCGCGTAGGCGGCCACCACCTGGTCGAAGCGCGAGGCGTTACCGGTCGCGTTCTCGACCACCATCGAACGGTAGGCCTCGGCGTCCTGCTGCAGGCGGAAGGCCTGGCCGCGCGCCTGTGGAATCACCTGGTTGGCGTAGGCCTCGCCTTCGTTGCGGGCACGGGCGCGGTCCTGGCCGGCCTTGACGGCGTCGTCGAAGGCTTCTTGCACCTGCTCCGGCGGCTGCACGCCCTGCATGGTCACGTTGGTGACCAGGGCGCCCAGCGCGTAGCGGTCGAGGATCTGCTGCATCATCTGGTGCACGTCGGCAGCGACCTTCTCGCGGCCTTCGTACAGGACGAAGTCCATCTTGCTCTTGCCGACCACTTCGCGGATGGCGGTCTCGGCCACCTGACGCACGGTTTCGTCGTTCTCGCGGTTGTTGAACAGCCACTGGACCGGGTCCTTCAGCGTGTACTGGACCGCGAACTGGATGTCGATGATGTTCTCGTCGTCGGTCAGCATCAGCGACTCTTGCGGCTGCTTGTTGCGCACGTTGGCGCGATAGCCGATCTCGGCGGTGCGGATCGTCGACACGTTGACGGTCTCGTGGGCCTGGATCGGGTACGGCCAGCGCCAGTTGAAGCCGGCGCCGGTGGTATGGCTGAGCTTGCCGAAAGTGGTGACGACGCCGGTCTGGCCTTCCTGCACGATGAAGGCGCCGCTCGCCAGCCAGATCAGGCCGACGATGGTCGCCACCACGCCGGCGCCGATGCCGGCGCCGCGCATCTCGCCGCGGCCGCCCGGGCCGCCGCCGCCGTCGCCGCCGTTGTTGCGGCCGCCGAAGATGCGGTTCAGGCGCGCATTGAAATCGCGCCAGAGTTGATCGAGGTCGGGCGGGCCTTCACCCGGCCGGCGGCCCTCCTGGGCCTTGTGGTCACCGTCGGGTTTATGGCCCCAACGTGGGTCGTTCAGCGACAGTTTGATGCCGCAACGTTTTAGTAAAGAAACGAGCATAGGCTAGTGTGGCCCGAGATGGGTGGAGGTTGTCATAGTGTTCTCTGCAGAATTGGCCAGGGAGCCGCCCACCGCCGGTTCTTCCCCATTGCGCGACTGTTCCTGTTCTGCGCCTGCCGCCAACGCCGCCTCGACGATGGCATCTCGCAGCAGGTCCAGGCCGGCCCCGCTGTGGGCGCTGATGAAAACGCGGCTGATCTTATCATATTCATCACGCTCGACCCCGGGCTCCAGCCCGGCCGCATCAATCTTGTTCCAGACCAGGATCTGGGGCACATGATCGGCGCCGATCTCGCGCAAGACTTCGTTCACCTGCTCGATCTGTTCCATGCGCACCGGCGAGTTGCCGTCGACCACGTGCAGCAGCAGGTCGGCGTGGATGGTTTCTTCCAGCGTGGCGCGGAAGGCCGCCACCAGCTGGTGCGGCAGTTCGCGCACGAAGCCGACGGTATCGGAAATCACCACATTGCCCACCTCGTCGCCCAGGTAGAGGCGGCGGCTGGTGGTGTCGAGCGTCGCGAACAGCTGGTTCGCAACATACACCCCGGCCTTGGTCAGCGTATTGAACAGGGTCGACTTGCCCGCGTTGGTATAACCGACGAGGGAGACCGAGAAGGTCTGGTTGCGCCCGCGCTGGCGGCGCTGGGTCTCGTGCTGCTTGCGCAGCTTGGTGAGCCGGGTGCGCAGCATCTTGACGCGCTCGCCGATCAGGCGGCGGTCGGTCTCGAGCTGGGTTTCACCCGGGCCGCGCAGGCCGATACCGCCCTTCTGGCGCTCCAGGTGGGTCCAGCCGCGGATCAGGCGCGTGGCCAGGTGCTGCAGCTGGGCCAGTTCCACCTGCAGTTTGCCCTCGTGGCTCTGGGCGCGCTGGGCGAAGATGTCGAGGATCAGGCTGGTACGGTCGACCACGCGCACCTCGAGCCTGCGCTCGAGGTTACGCTGCTGGGCAGGCGACAGGGCGTGGTTGAAGATGACGAGCTCGATGCCCTCGACCTTGCAGGCCATCTTGATTTCGTCGGCCTTGCCGCTGCCGACGAAATGGGCGGGATCGGGACTGCTGCGCTTGGCCGTGATCGTGGTGATCGGTTCGGCGCCGGCGGAACGCGCAAGCAGCGACAGCTCTTCCAGGCTGGCGGTGAAATCACCGCTACCGAAATCGATGCCGACCAGCGCTGCGCGCATGGAGGTGTTGCCGGGGGCGTCAGCCATCGGCCTTACTCGGCTTCGGAGTCGAGGTTAAGGTTGACGGCGCGAGCCGGGACAACGGTGGAAATGGCATGCTTGTAGACCATCTGGGTCACGGTATTACGAAGCAGGACGACGTACTGGTCGAAGGATTCGATGTGGCCTTGCAGCTTGATGCCGTTGACCAGGTAGATGGAGACGGGGACGTGCTCCTTGCGCAAAGCGTTCAGGAATGGGTCTTGTAACAGTTGCCCTTTGTTGCTCATAACAGCTCCGTAATGTTGTTGTAGTTTAAAAATAGTGGCGGTTTGCCAAATTTCAAGTGCCTGAGCCGCATTCAGCTGTGGCGAATGCAAGCCCTAAGCTACTGTAACCTGTTTCGCCACTTTTTGTCGTACTGCTATGCCCCAGCACTGATTTAATTCTGCTCCTTGGCAAAAGGATTCTTACCGGATTTGAATTCGATGCGCACCGGGGTGCCGACCAGGTTGAAGGTATCGCGGAAATGTTTTTCCAGATAGCGCTTGTACGGGTCGCTGACGGCTTCGAGCGCATTGCCGTGGATGACGATGATGGGCGGATTCTGGCCGCCCTGGTGGGCATAGCGCATCTTCGGACGGGTGCTGCCCTTGCGCTTCGGCTCCTGCTTCTCGATCGCTTCCTGCAGCGCGCGCGTCAGGCGCGGAGTCGACAGGTTGGCGGTGGCGGCGGCATAAGCCGAGTCCACCGACTTCATCAGCTGGCTGATGCCGGTGCCCTTCAGGGCCGAGACGAAGTGGGTCTTGGCAAACGACAGGAAGTCGAGCTTGCGGTCAAGGTCCATCTTGACCTGGTCGCGCTGGTCCGACTGCAGGCCGTCCCATTTGTTCACGGCCACCACCAGCGCCCTGCCCGATTCCAGGATGAAGCCGGCGATGTGGGCGTCCTGTTCCGAGATGTCCTGCTGGGCGTCGAGCAGCAGGATGATGACGTTGGCGTCCGAGATCGACTGCATCGTCTTGATCACCGAGAATTTCTCGATGGCCTCGAAGATCTTGCCGCGGCGGCGGATACCGGCGGTGTCGATCAGGGTGTACTTCTTGCCGTCGCGCTCGAACGGCACTTCGATCGAGTCGCGGGTGGTGCCCGGCATGTCGAAGGCGATCACGCGCTGCTCGCCGACCAGGGTGTTGATCAGGGTCGACTTGCCCACGTTGGGACGGCCGACGATGGCGATCTTGATGCCATGGTCGGGATGTTCCGCTTCCTCTTCTTCATCCGGACGGTTGGCGAAGGCGAAGTCGAGCGCCTCGTTCACCAGGTCGTGCACGCCGTCGCCATGGGCGGCGGAAATGACGTAGGGGTCGCCCATGCCGAGCTCGTAGAAGTCGGCGGTGACCGAGGTGTACTTCATGCCCTCGGACTTGTTGACCACGAGCATGACCTTGCGGCCCGACTTGCGCAGGTAATCGGTGATGGTCTTGTCGTGCGGGGTCAGGCCCTGGCGGCCGTCGACGATGAACACGACGACGTCGGCTTCCGCCACCGCCTGGCGCGTCTGCAGCGCCATCTCGAACATGATGCCCTCTTTGGCCACCGGTTCGAAACCGCCGGTGTCGATGACCAGGAACGGCCGTTCGCCGATCCGGCCTTCGCCATAGTGGCGGTCGCGGGTCAGGCCAGGGAGGTCGGCCACCAGCGCGTCCCGCGAGCGGGTCAGGCGGTTGAATAGGGTCGACTTCCCGACGTTCGGGCGACCAACGAGTGCAATTACCGGCTTCATGTAGTTATTCTATTCGACCGCGATGGCGGCCACAGTTCCATTTTGTGTTTGAAAAATCAGGTGCGATCCAGCCACCAGAGGAGTGCCGATGACGGCGCTGCCGTCGGTAGCGGCGCGTGCGAGGAAGCTGCCATCCTCGCGCGACAGGAAGTGCACGATGCCCTGGTAGTCGCCCACCGCCACCGCACGGCCGAAGGAGACCGGAGTCGACAGGCGGCGGAAGGCCAGCTTGTCGTTCTTCCAGGCGCTCGAACCGGTGTCGCGGTTGAAGGCGTACAGCGCGCCCTTGTCGTCCGCCGCGAACACGAAGCGCTGGTCGACGGCGACGCCGACTTCCGACGACAGGTCGCGGGTCCACTTGGGCGAACCGGCGCTGGCGTCGAAGCAGGCGACCCGGCCCTGGTAGGACGCGGCGCAGACCTCGCCCTCGAACAGCACCGGGGCGCCGCCGATGTCGGTCACGCGTTCCAGCTCGGTGGCGCCGCGCGCCACGCCCACTTCCTGGTCCCAGCGCGGCGCGCCGGTGGCCAGGATCATGGAGGACAGGCGGCCGGCCGGCTGGGCGACGATGACGTCGCTGCCGTTGACGATCATGCCCGGTGCGGTGCGCAGGGTCAGCGACGGGGTCACGCGCTGCACGGTCCATTTCTTTTCGCCGGTCTTGGCATCCAGGCCGACGATGCGGTTGTCCAGGCTGCGGGCGACGACGATGCCCTGCCCCACCACCGGCGAGGACAGGAGCTCGCTCGACAGCTGCGAAGTCCACAGTTTCTTGCCATCCATGTCGAAGGCGAGGACGGTGCCTTTGATACCGCCGACCACGATCAGGTTGCCGTCGGTGCCGACGCCGGCCGACAGTTCGCTGCCGGCCTTGATGCGCCACAGCTGCTTGCCGCTTTCAGCCTCGACACGGGCGATGTCGCCATTGCCGCCGGCCACGACCACGGTGTTGCCCGCCAGCGCAGGCGAGAAGGTGTACGGACCGGCCTTGCCGATGTCGAGCTTCCACGCGGTACGCACGGCCATCGTCGCTTTCAGTTCCACCAGCGGCGCCGGCTGGTCGGTCTTGGATTTCGACGCGAACGGATTGAGCGAGCTGAGTTTATGGACCATGCTGGACGGGCTCAGGCTCGAGCAACCCGTCACCAGGGCCAGTACACCAACACCGACAAGTTTGCTGCTGATACGCATATTCTTTAACCTTGTTCCTGGACTGTAGAGCTGTAGAGGACGCAAAGCCCGCGCACGCCTTCGCGGCCTGCGCGGGCCTGTCAATCTTCGAGTTTACGCGGCCGCGGCGTTGGCTTTGGCGTCTTTCGCTTCCGGCACGGTGCCGCCGATGGCTTCGAGCTTGATCTGGACCAGCTGGCGGCCCGGATTATCCTTGTGCATCGCTGCCAGCGCGGCCACATAGGCCTGGCGCGCCTCAAGGATCTTGTTCTGCGCCACCAGCACGTCGCCCTTGCGGTCGGCCACTTCGGCCGAGAACTGCTCGGGGAACTTGTCGTTCAGCAGCTTGAGGGCGGCGTCAAAGGACTTCTCGTCCAGCAGCACGCCGGCCAGGCGCAGTTTCGCGATTGCCTTGTACTCGTCGTTGCCCTTGTCCACCACCCACTGCAGCTGCGCCTTGGCGGTCTTCAGGTCGTTCGCATCGAAGGCCGTCTTGGCGGCGGCCAGGCTGGCCATCTGCGCGTACACGGTGCCTTCGTACTTCTGCTTGATGTCGCCGGCGATGCGCTGGGACTTGGCATTGTCGCTGGCGACCAGGGCAGCCTGCAGCTCGTCGTACAGCGCCGAGGCCTCGACGGCCTGGGTGCGCTGGCGCGACTGCCAGAAGTTGTAGCCGGCGTAGGCGAGGAGCGCGACGATCAGCACGCCCATGATGAGATTGCCGAAACGCGCCCAGAAGGCCTTGAAAGTCGCTATCTGTTCCTGTTCTTCGAGGTCGTATGCCATGGTCTGCTCAGTGTCTGTTTGTTATTTGGAATGGTGAATCGGTGCTGTTACGGACGGTGGTGATGACCGTGTTCGTTGCAATTCTCGTCGTCGCAGTCGTGGCCGCCGCCTCCGACGATCTGGTCGACCACGTAGTCGACCACTTCCTCGAAGGGCACGCTGGCCTGCTGCTGCTCGCCGGCCTCGCCGCGCATGGACTTGACCGCGGCCTTCTGGTTCGCGATCTCGTCTTCGCCGATGATCACGGCGAACGAGGCGCCGCTGCCGTCGGCCTTCTTCATCTGGCTCTTGAAGCTGCCCGCGCCTGCCGGCGTTGCGCAATGTAACACAACATCCAGGCCGGCATCCCGCAGGCGCTCGCCCAGGATGAAGGCTTGCAGCTGGGCGTCCTCGCCCTGGTGCACCAGGTAGACGTCGCACTGGCTCGGCGCCTGGGTCTCGCCCAGGCCCTTCATCAGTTCGATGATGCGCTCGATGCCCATCGCGAAGCCGACCGCCGGGGTGGACTTGCCGCCGAACTGTTCGATCAGCGGATCGTAGCGGCCGCCCGCGCAGATGGTGCCCTGCGAGCCCAGCTCGTCGGTGACCCATTCGAACACGGTGCGGTTGTAGTAATCCAGGCCGCGCACCAGGCGCGGGTTGATGGTGTACTGCACCGCATTGCGGTCCAGGATCTTGCGCAAGCCGTTCAGGTGCGCGAGCGACTCTTCGCCCAGGTAGTCGAGCAGCTTCGGCGCGCCGTTGACCATTTCCTGCATGGCCGGGTTCTTGGTGTCCAGGATGCGCAGCGGGTTGCTGTGCAGGCGGCGCTTGGCTTCGGCATCCAGGATGTCGTCGTGCTTCTCGAAGTAGGCGATCAGGTCGGCGCGGTGGCGCAGGCGCTCGTCGGCATTGCCGATCGAATTCAGCTCCAGGCGCACGTTCTGCAGGCCGAGGTCGTCCCACAGGCGGCGGCACAGCATGATCAGTTCCGCGTCGATGTCCGGGCCCGAGAAGCCGACGGCTTCGGCGCCGAACTGGAAGAACTGGCGGTAGCGGCCGCGCTGCGGACGCTCATGGCGGAACATCGGGCCCTTGTACCAGAGGCGCTTGGGGCCGTCGTACACGAGGTTGTGCTCGATCACGGCGCGCACGGCGCCGGCGGTGCCTTCTGGACGCAGGGTCAGCTGGTCGCCGTTCATCGAGTCTTCGAAGGAATACATCTCCTTCTCGACGATGTCGGTCACGGCGCCGATGGCGCGCGCGAACAGCGAGGTATCCTCGACGATCGGGGTGACGATCTTCTGGTAGCCGTAGCTCTTCAGGATCGTTTCGGCGGTGTTCTCGAACAGCTCCCACATCGGCGCATCGGCCGGGAGGATGTCGTTCATGCCTTTGACGGCGACGATTTTTTCTGGTTTGGACATGTATGAATACCTTCGGTATCAACCAACGTCATTCCCGCGAAGGCGGGAATCCAAGTTTGCATGCATACCGGCTGCTCACGCAAAATTGGGTACCCGCCTGCGCGGGTACGACGTGCTAAGAGCGCGGGTCCTAGCTCCCGCACCTGGCTATTTTATTGTGTCACCGCCTCGCGGCTGTAATTCTTCTGCACGTAATTCAGCACGATGGTCTTGAACTCATCCACGATGCGCTCACCGCGCAGCGTGGCCACCTTCTGCCCGTCGACGAACACCGGCGCGGCCGGCGATTCGCCGGTGCCCGGCAGGCTGATGCCGATGTTGGCGTGCTTCGATTCGCCCGGACCGTTCACGATGCAGCCCATCACGGCCACGTTCATCGCTTCCACGCCCGGATAGGTCTTCTTCCATTCCGGCATCTGCTCGCGCAGGAAGGTCTGGATGTTGTCCGCCAGTTCCTGGAACACGGTCGAGGTCGTGCGGCCGCAACCCGGGCAGGCGATCACCATCGGGGTGAACTTGCGCAGGCCCATGGTCTGCAGGATCTCCTGGCCGACCACCACCTCCTTGGTACGGTCGCCGCCCGGTTCCGGGGTCAGCGAGATGCGGATGGTGTCGCCGATGCCTTCCTGCAGCAGCACCGACAGCGCCGCGGTCGAGGCGACGATGCCCTTGCTGCCCATGCCGGCCTCGGTCAGGCCCAGGTGCAGCGGGTAGTCGCAGCGGCGCGCCAGTTCGCGGTAGACCGCGATCAGGTCCTGCACGCCCGAGACCTTGCACGACAGGATGATCTTGTCGCGCGCCAGGCCCACTTCCTCGGCGCGCACGGCGTTCTCGATCGCGGAAGTGATCAAGGCTTCGTACATCACGGCCTGCGCGCTCCACGGGGTGGCACGCGCGGCATTCTCGTCCATGATGCGGGCCAGCAGGGATTGATCCAGCGAGCCCCAGTTGACGCCGATGCGCACCGGCTTGTCGTACTTCGCCGCAATCTCGATCATCTGGGCGAACTGGGTGTCGCGCTTGGCGCCCTGCCCCACGTTGCCCGGGTTGATGCGGTACTTCGACAGCGCCTGCGCGCATTCCGGATAGTCGCGCAGCAGCAGGTGGCCGTTGTAGTGGAAGTCGCCCACCAGCGGGGTGTCGATCTCCATGCGGTCGAGCTGTTCGCGGATCGCCGGCACCGCGGCCGCCGCCGCCGGGGTGTCCACGGTGATGCGCACGATCTCGGAGCCGGCGCGCGCCAGTTCCTTCACCTGGATCGCGGTGCCGATCGCGTCGGCGGTGTCGGTGTTGGTCATCGACTGCACCACCACTGGCGCGTCGCCGCCGACCCAGACGGTGCGATTGCCATGCGAGACCGCGACCTTGCGGCGCGCGCGGCGCGGCAGCGGGCCCGAGGGGATCGGTTCGCCAATGCAGGGTTCGTTCACGATCATGTTCCGTTCCATTACTTCAGAGAGACTTGAGCAAACTTCTTGCCCGGGGCCTGTTCCAGGCTGACAGGCGAACCACGCAGGGTCGCGCTGACGGCAGCCGGATTACCGACGGTCAGCATGCCCGGCGCGGTGACGTCGAAGGTTTCGGTCGAGCCGGCCTTGACCTCGCGCCAGAGCAGGCGCTTGCCGCCGACGACCACGCCGATCCAGGCATCTTCACGCACGTTCAGCACCAGCGCATTGCCGCCGGCGGCTGCCGGCGCTGCAGGTACGGCGGTCACGGGCGCTGCCAGCGTGGCCGGCGCCGTGGCCGCGGGCGCGGTGCCCGGTACGGCGGCGGCCGGGGGCGTTGCGCCCGGGGCGGTGGCCGGCGCCGCGGCCGGCGGCGTGGCGTTTGCCGGCGCAGTCGCGCCCTCGCCTGCCGGCGCCGGCACCGAGATCAGCGGCACCGACGGGTTCTGCAGGCTGTCCTGGTGCGCCGGCGCGGCCGGCGCGCCGCCGTGCGGGGTCACCACCGGGGTTTCGAGCAGGGCGCCATTGTCCGCTTGCGGCTGCTGGCTGCCCGGGAGCAGGCCGAAGTGCCAGAGCGCGGCGCCGGCGGCGACCAGTACCGCCACGCCGGCGATCAGGCCGACCGGCACTTTATTGCGCTTGCCGCCGATCGGGAAGCGGCTTTGCGAGAACGAGGCCGGACGCTGCTCGCGGCGCGGGATCGAGGCGGTGGCGCCGGCCTGGGCTTCGGGCGGCATGTTCATCTCGATCTTGGCGACCAGCGGGGCGGCGTCGATCTTCAGCAGCTTGGCATAGGCGCGCACGAAGCCGCGCGTCACGGCCGGGCTCGGGAGCGAGGCGTAATCGCCGGCTTCCAGCGCCACCACCTGGCGCGGCGCCAGTTTCAGTTGGTCGGCCACCTGCTCCACGCTCCAGCCCATCGCTTCGCGCTGGGACTGCAGGGTCTTGCCGGGAATACCAGCGTCGTTGCCCGGCGTCGCCGGCTGGTCTGCATGCTCGTTCATCATCTTGTCTCACTCATCGAATGCGCCGCGCTCGAAGGCCGCGTACTCCGGCGAGCCGGGGAAGCGCCGCCGCAGCTGCGCTGCCAGGCTGGCTTCCTGCGTCCGGTCGCCCAGCTTGCGCTGCACGCGCAAAGCCAGCCAGAGCGCGTCGGCCGACAGCGTGTCGAGTTTCGAAGTCTCGATCAGGCGGTTAATGAAAAAACCGGCGCGCGGGTACTCGCGCCGCTCGTAATAGATCCGCGCCAGGCCGGCGTTGCTCGCCTGCAGGTCGGGGTTGTAACGCAGGGCCTCGAGCAGGTAGCGCTCGGCGGCCTGAAAATTCTTGCTGCGGATGCTGCACAGCCCGGCATTCACCAGCGCGCTCACCGGGGTCTGGTAGGACGGGTTGCGCAGCGCCGCGTCGAAGTACGGCATGGCCTGGGCCGGCTTGTTCAGCGCGGTGCACAGGAAGGAGCCGTAGTTGTTCGACAAATCCGGGTTGCCCGGCTTCAGGCGCAGGGCGGTCTGGTAGTTGTCGTCTGCCAGGGCCAGCTGGCCCATCGCGGTGTAGATCAGCGCGCGCAGGCCATGGGCTTCGGCATTGCCCGGGTCGGCCGCGAGCGCCTGCTTGACCTCGTCGAGGGCGATCTCGTACTGGCCGTTCTGGTAGTAGCCGACCGCCAGCTGCAGGCGGATCGAGGCGCGCTTCTCCGCCGCCGTGACGTCGGACGCGGTCTTCAGTTCGCCGCTGCCACTGCCATTGCTGGCGCAGCCGGCGAGCACAGCCAGCGCAGCGATAGACGCTGACAGGAGAGCTGCACGACCGGCCTTGCTACCCATCAGGAAGGGATCTCCACGATGCGCCCGAAGTCGGCGCCGAACTTCTTCTGGTACTCGGCCATCTTTTCCATGCGCTGGGCCACGCGGGTGCGGTCCTGCACTTCGCCGGCCAGCTGGCCGCAGGCGGCGTCGATGTCGTCGCCGCGCGTCTTGCGCACGGTGGTGACGATGCCGGCGTCCATCAGCACCTGGGCGAAGGCCTTGATGCGCGGGTTCTTCGAGCGCGTCAGGCCCGATTCCGGGAACGGATTGAACGGGATCAGGTTGAACTTGCAGTTCACACCCACCACCGGGTCGTTCACCAGGGCGATCAGTTCGCGCGCGTGCTCGTCGCTGTCGTTGAAGCCGTCGAGCATGCAGTATTCGAAGGTGATGAAGTCGCGCGGAGCGAATTCCAGGTAGCGCTTGCAGGCAGCCAGCAGCTCGCGCAGCGGGTATTTCTTATTCAGCGGCACCAGGATGTCGCGCAGGGCGTCGTTCGACGCGTGCAGCGACACGGCCAGGGCCACCGGCACGTCCTGGGACAGCTTGTCGATGTTCGGGACCACGCCCGAGGTCGACAGGGTCACGCGGCGGCGCGACAGGCCGTAGGCGTTATCGTCCAGCATCATCTTGAGCGCGGTAACGGTCGGCTCGTAGTTGAGCAGCGGCTCGCCCATGCCCATCATGACCACGTTGGTGATCTGGCGCTCGCCCTTCGGGCCCGGCTCGATGCCCTTGGTACGGCGCAGCTCGAACTCGGCCATCCACAGCTGGCCGATGATCTCGGCCACGGTGAGGTTGCGGTTGAAGCCCTGCTTGCCGGTCGAGCAGAAGCGGCAGTTGACGGCGCAGCCGGCCTGCGTGGAGATGCACAGCGTGCCGCGGTTTTCTTCCGGGATGAACACGGTTTCCACGGCGTTGCCATTGCCGACGTCGACCAGCCACTTGCGGGTGCCATCAAGCGAGGTATGGTCGCTGATGATGCCCGGCGCACGGATCTCGGCGCGGGTCTTGAGCTTTTCGCGCAGCGACTTGGCCAGGTCGGTCATGTCGTCGAAGTTCGCAGCGCCGAACTGGTGGATCCAGCGCTGGAGCTGCTTGGCGCGGAACGGTTTCTCACCCAGCTCGGCGCAGTACGCAACGAGTTGCGCGGGATCGAAGTCCAGCAGGTTGGTGAGAGTCGTCATGGCAAAATCCTTTATTTCCTGAAACCACTCGCGCCGGCCCGGGGCCGCGGGCGAGTGGTTTACTCTTTTAAATTAGTCCGGGGGAAAATTTACCGGGGCGCGCCCCGGATGCGCTCCCCCTACTAATTAACGCGAGTAGACGTTCAGTGCCGGGAAGAAGTAAGCGATTTCCACGGCAGCGGTTTCAGCAGCGTCCGAACCGTGGACGGCGTTGGCGTCGATCGAGTCGGCGAAGTCGGCGCGGATGGTGCCGGCTTCAGCTTTCTTCGGATCGGTCGCGCCCATCAGGTCGCGGTTCTTCAGGATCGCGCCTTCGCCTTCCAGCACCTGGATCATGACCGGGCCCGAGATCATGAAGTTGACCAGGTCCTTGAAGAACGGACGCGCAGCGTGCACGGCGTAGAAGCCTTCGGCTTCGGCTTGCGACAGCTGGGTCATGCGTGCAGCGACGACTTTCAGGCCAGCGCCTTCGAAGCGGCTATAGATTTGGCCGATCACGTTTTTTGCAACTGCGTCCGGTTTGATGATCGACAGGGTGCGTTCGATTGCCATGTAAAACTCCAATGAAAAGAATGGTTTGAATCAAGAACCTTTAGTGGCTCCTGCAACTGAATTTGGAACTCAATTAACCTTTAATTTTACCACAGCTGCCTCATATAACCGATATTGCGGCACTGGCAAGCAAAGTGGTAGAGTTGCAGAGCAAAATCGTCCTGGTTTAAGGCTCTGCTAAGCATCTGCTTGTATGGTTTTCAGTGACGCTCATCCACCAACCGGAGGCACCATGATCCCTAATTCGCAACCCCGCAGTACGATCGACCTGACCAAAGCCGGCCGGGTCGACGTCACGCGCAACAAAGTCCTGCGCAACACCTACTGGCTGCTGGCGCTGTCGATGATCCCGACCGTGCTGGGCGCCTACATCGGCGTGTCGTTCAACCTGATGGCCGGCCTCGGTACCTTCGGCTTCATTGGCTTCATGCTGGTCCTCTTCGGCTTCATCTTCGCGATCCAGAAGTTCAAGGACTCGGCCGTCGGCCTGGGCCTGCTGCTGGCCTTCACCTTCGTGATGGGCCTGATGCTGACCCCGCTGCTGCAGCACACCCTCGGTTACTCGAACGGCGGCACCCTGATCATGACCGCGTTCGGCGGCACCGCCTGCGTGTTCGCCGTGATGGCCAGCATCGCCACCACCACCAAGCGCGACTTCTCGGGCATGGGCAGCTGGCTGATGGCCGGCGTGATCGTGCTGATCCTGGCAGCCGTGGCCAACATCTTCCTGCAGATGTCGGCCCTGACCATCGTGATCTCGCTGCTGGCGATCGGTATCTTCTCGGCCTTCATCCTGTTCGACGTGCAGCGCATCGTCAACGGCGGCGAAACCAACTACATCACCGCCACCCTGTCGATCTACCTGGACGTGTACAACATCTTCACCAGCCTGCTGCAACTGCTGGGCATCGCCGGCGGCGACCGCGACTAAGCGGTTTCAGCCGAAATGAAAAGCCGACCTCGAGGTCGGCTTTTTTTATACCACGGGGGTCAGGTCTGACATTCGGACACAAGCTCTTCCGTACTTACGCTCGAGGCCGTGTCTGAATGTCAGACCTGACCCCGATCTGTGTGCGTTATGCCTCGGCGGGCACTTCGTAGGCGGCGGCTGCCGCCGGCTTCTCGCCCAGCTCGAACACCGCGATCGACTCCACGTGCGAGGTATGCGGGAACATATTGCACACCCCCGCCTTCTTCAGTACATAGCCCGCCTTGTGCACGAGGATGCCGGCGTCGCGCGCCAGCGTCGAGGGGCTGCAGGACACGTACACGATCCGCTGCGGCATCAGCTCCTCGTGGGTCTCGCGCAGGTCGGCCAGCGCCAGCGACAGGGCCATGGCGCCGTCGCGCGGCGGGTCGACCAGCATGCGGTCGAACTTGCCGAGCGCGACCAGGTCGTCCTTGCTCACCTCGAACAGGTTGCGGGTCGAGAACGAGGTCTTGGCGGCCAGGCCGTTGGCCTGCGCGTTCTCCAGCGCGCGGGTGGTGAGCGCGGTGCTGCCCTCGATCCCCACCACCTCGCGTGCCTGGGTCGCCAGCGGCAGCGTGAAGTTGCCGAGGCCGCAGAACAGGTCGGCCACGCGCTCGCCCGGCTGCACCGCCAAGAGGCGCAACGCCTTCGACACGAGCACGCGGTTGATCTGGTGGTTCACCTGGGTGAAGTCGGTCGGCTTGAAGGGCATGCGGATGCCGAATTCCGGCAGCGTGTAGTACAGCTCCTTGCCCAGCGGGTAGTACGGGTAGGCGGTGTCCGGGCCCTTCGGCTGCAGCCACCACTGGATGTTCCATTTGTCGGCGAAGGCCCTGGCCAGTTCCTCGTCCGCCGGAGTGAGCGGGGCCATGATGCGCAGCACCAGCACGGTCACTTCTTCGCCGATCGCGACTTCGATCTGTGGCATCTGGTTGTAGATCGACAGCTGGCCGACGAACTCGCGCAGCGGCACGATCAACTGGGCGACGTGGTCCGGCAGGATCTCGCAATAGGTGATGTCGGCCACGTAGGACGACGCGCGCTCGTGGAAGCCGACCAGCACCCCGCCCTTCTTGGCCACGTGGCGCACCGACAGGCGCGCGCGGTAGCGGTAGTCCCAGGTCGGGCCGTACAGCGGGCCCATGATGTTCTCGGCCTTCACTTTGCCCAGGTGCCACAGGTTGTCCTCGAGGACGCGCTGTTTCATCGCGACCTGGGCCGAAGGCTCGAGGTGCTGCATCGAGCAGCCGCCACAGTAGCCGAAGTGCTGGCACTTCGGCTCGACGCGCATCGACGAGGCGCGCTGCAGGGTGACCATGCGGCCCGACTCCCAGTTCTTCTTCTTGCGCAGGGTTTCAAAGCTGACGCGTTCGCCCGGCAGTGCGCCTTCGACGAAGATCACCTTGCCCGGGGTGCCATCTTCGTTCTCGAGGTGACCGACGCCGCGCGCGTCCGCATCCAGGGCTTTGATGTCGATGAAAATTTCTTGCATGTTGGTCAAAAAGAAATAGGGAGTGGGCACAGGACTGGCTGTGCAGGGAGTTCGCAAATAAAAAATGGGCGGAATTCGCCCGGGCGGAATGATAGCAAGGAAATGGGGTGGGTGCCATGGGTGGTGGACGCCCAGAGGATGCCCGGCGGGAGCCGGGCCGGCGTGCCGCGACTACTGGAAGGCGGGCGCCGTGCTGCCCTGGACGCCGTCGGCGTTCCGGATATAGCGCAGCCACACCGGCGGCAGCATGACCAAGCGTTCCTTCCCGTCCGCACTGGGTTTTACTTCCCATTCGCACAAGCTGCGCGCGACGCAAGCCATGAACATCGCGTCGTTCACATTCTCCGCGCCCAGTACCGACACCTGGGTCATCTTGCCCTCGGGCGAGATACGACCGCCATACAGCACGACCGCGCCCTTGACCAGGCCGCCCTCGCGGCGCGCGTAGCGATTGATGCACTTGTCGGTGACGCGCTGGTACTTGCCTTCTAGTTGCCGCATTTCCACCGCAAGGGCCGGATCGGCATCGAAGGGAACCATCTTGTCCCTCGTGAAATCGCCGCTTGGATCTTTCGCGGCATAGCAGGCCTGGGGTTCGTCGGCAAAGGCGGCGCCTGCGAACAGGACGGATGCGGCGAGGGCGATCAGGGTACGCATGAGGTAGGGGCAGGCAGTCGATAACAGGCCGATGTTATCAACTATAGTTGCCTAGTGGAACGCTTTTTGGCTGATCCGAGCCGCACGGGGCAAGATGATGCACAGCGCATGGCAAGCGGCTGCAGTGTTACAACAAGGAGTCACGCACCACCCCGCGCGCCGCCATCGCCCGCTTCAGCTTGACCAGCGCCTCCTGCTGGATCTGGCGCACCCGCTCGCGCGTCACGCCCATCTCCTCGGCGAGGGTCTCCAGCGTGGCCGGATCGTCATTGTCCAGCCCGAAGCGCCGGGTGACCACCAGGCGCTGCTTGTCGGGCAGGCGCGTGAGCCAGTCGCGCACCAGGGCCGTCATTTCGTGCTGCTCGGCGCGCGCGTCCGGGCTGGCCTCGCCGTCGTCGGGCAGCATGTCCATCAGGTTGGAGGTCGGGTCGTTGTCGAGCGGGGCGTCGAGCGAGGCGGCGTGTTCGGACAGCGCCAGGATGTCCTGCACCTCTTCCACCGGCCGCCCGACCAGGCTGGCGATGTCTTCGCAGGAAGCTTCCTTGCCGTCGTGCTTCTGCGCCTCGAGGTGGTACTTGGCGCGCAGCACCTGGTTCAGCTCGCGCACCATGTGCACTGGGAGGCGCACCGTGCGCGCCTGGTTCATGATGGCGCGCTCGATGCTCTGGCGGATCCACCAGGTGGCGTAGGTGGAGAAACGGAAGCCGCGCTCGGGCTCGAACTTGTCGATCGCGCGCATCAGGCCGATGTTGCCCTCTTCGATCAGGTCGAGCAGCACGACGCCTCGGTTGATGTAGTGCTTGGCAATCGAGACGACCAGGCGCAGGTTATGCTCGATCATCTTCTGGCGCGCCGCGAAATCGCCCGCCTTGGCCAGGGTGGCGACCTGGACTTCCTCGCTCGCCGTCAGTAGCGGGCGGGTGCCGATCTGGTTGAGGTAGTGCTGGGTGGTGTCGGTGGCGAGCTCGGCCTGCAAGACCTTGCGCAGCTCGTCCACCGTGTCGACCTCGGGGCCGGGGAGGATGTCCTCCCCGTCGGTCGCAGCGGCGCCCCCGCGTTCCGGTTCGTCCGGAAACTCGTCTGATTCCTGCTGGTCCAGCGAGTGCGGCGGCTGCGTCATACCCTCTTTACATCCTTTAACGTCCCGGCAGGAACCTCGCCGGATCGACAGGTTTGCCCTGCTGGCGTATCTCGAAATGCAACTTCACCGAGTCGGCGTCCGAATCGCCCATTTCCGCGATCATCTGGCCCTTGGCCACGTTGTCGCCTTCCTTGACGACGATCTTGCGGTTGTGCGCGTATGCCGACAGCAAGCTGTTGTTGTGCTTGACGATGACGAGGTTACCATAACCCCGGATGCCACTGCCAGCGTACATTACCTTGCCGGCGCCCGCAGCCACCACCTGCTGGCCCGGACGGCCGGCGATGTCGATCCCCTTGTTGCGGCCTTCGTCGAAGGTGGCGACGATGCGTCCGTCCGCCGGCCACATCCAGCTCAGCTTGTCGTCGTCGTTCGCGGTCACGGTGCTGCCGGCGACGATCGCCGGGGCCGGGGCCGCCGGCGCCGGCGCAGCCGGGCGCACCGGCTCGGTGCGCGCGCCCGATTCCGGCCGGGCGGCGACGTTCTCGGTATAGGGCTGCTTATCGGCGCGCGGTTCGGTCTTGCGCGGCGGCGTGGCCGCCGGCGGCGCCGGCACCGGCTGGGTCTGGATGTTAGCGGTGCGTTCGCCACGCTCCGGCGCCGCAACGCGCAGGGTCTGGCCGACCTTGATGTCGTCCGGATCGCGCAGGTTGTTCCAGGCGACGATGTCGCGGTAGTTTTCGCCGTGGTCCAGTGCGATGCGCAGCAGGGTGTCGCCGCGGCGCACGACGTACATGCCCTTCTCGGCCTTCGGTTCTTCGACGCGGGCGGCCGGGGCCGGGCGCGGACGCTCGGACACCGAGGCGCCGGTGCGCTCGACGACCGGCGCCTGGCGCGTCAGGGAGTTACAGCCGGCCAGCAGGCCGAGGGCGAGGGTGAGCAGTGCGAGGCGGGGTAAATGGGAGGCTTGGTTCATTGTCTTTCTATTTTCTGTTCATGTTCTATGGCGGCGCGTCCCTGCAGCAGCGCCAGGGGCGACACGCGCCGGCGGACATCATCAGCCGTGGTCGTGCCGGTTGGACCAGGCTCTTCAACGCCGGCCGGGCCGGCGGGGTTGACCCGGCAGGCCGGGACAGGCAGCATCGTGCGCGGCGCGCCTGGGCGCGCCCGCTGGCCATGCTAGATGGTGCCGGGGCGCAGCGGCACGAAGTGGCACGCTTCCAGCGTTTCGCTGGCCCACTCGCTTTTGCCGATGCGGGTAATACGTTGCAGGTGCTGGACCTGGGCGCCAACCGGTGCGACGAGATGCGCGCCGATGGCCAGTTGTTCGAGCAGGGCTTGCGGCACTTCGAGTCCCGCAGCTGCAAGGATGATGCCGTCGAAAGGCGCTACCTGCGGCAAGCCTAGCATACCATCGCCGTATTGCAAACGCAGGTTCGAAATCCTCAGCGGCCGCAGGTTGGTCTTGGCCAGCTCGTGCAGCGGCTTGATGCGCTCGATCGAATACACCTCGCGCGCCACGAAGGACAGCACGGCGGCCTGGTAGCCGCAGCCGGTGCCGATCTCGAGCACCCGGCCCAGCTGGCCGCCGGCGCCTATCGAGGCACGCATGGCTTCGATCATGCGCGCGACGATGTAGGGCTGGGAAATCGTCTGGTTGTGCCCGATCGGCAGCGAGGCGTCGATGTACGCCTGCGCCGACAGGGCCGGTTCGATGAACAGGTGGCGCGGCACCGCTTCCATCGCGCCCAGCACGACGCCGTCCTTGACGCCCTGCTTCGCCACGCGCGCCACCATGGCCCGGCGTACCGCTTCCGACGCCATCAGCTCGGAGCGCTGCGCGACCGGGGCGGCGGGCGCATGTGCCTGGGCATAGCCAGGCGGACGCGGCGACGGCGCCGGCGCGGCCGGCGCGAAACTGGCGCGCCCCGCCGTGCTGGCGTTACGCGTCGCGGTCTGCGGCGTGGCCACCGGCGTAGGCAGTCCCGGCTTGCGCACGGCGCCGCCGGTCACCGAGGACAGCGGCAAGGGAAAGGTGCTGCGTTTATCGTTCACGTCGCCGCTCATACGAGTCCTCGCAGCAGTTCCAGCTGGGCCTTGTGGGTCAGGTCGACCTGCAGCGGCGTGATCGACACGCGGCCCTGCGCGGTCGTATGGAAATCGGTGCCCTCGCTTGCATCGCGGCAGGCGCCCGGCGCCCCGATCCAGAAGATCTCGCGGCCGCGCGGATCCTGCGAGCGGATGACCGGCTCGGCCTGGTGGCGGCGGCCGAGGCGCGAAGGCGTCAAGGGACCGATCTCTTCGTACGGCAGGTTCGGGATGTTCACGTTGAACAGGAAGGGCAGCTCGAGCTTGTCGAAGCGGCGCTCGACGATCTCGCGCGCGACCCTGGCGGCGGCATCGACGTGGGCCCAGCCCGGGTTCACCTGCGAGAAGGCGATCGCCGGGATGCCGAACAGGTAGGCTTCGGTAGCCGCCGCGACGGTGCCGGAATACAGCGTGTCGTCGCCCATGTTCTGGCCATTGTTGATGCCGGAAACGACCAGGTCGGGCGGCGCATCGCCCATCGCGGTCAGAGCGATGTGGACGCAATCGGTCGGCGTTCCATTAACAAAATGGAAACCATTAGCGGCTTTCGTGACCGTCAGCGGGCGGTCGAGCGTCAACGAATTCGACGCACCCGAGCGGTTGCTGTCGGGTGCGACCACCACGATGTCCGCGATCGCGGACAAGGCATCGGCCAGCGCGCTGATACCAGGCGCCAGGTAGCCGTCGTCGTTACTGATAAGAATTCGCATGTCAGCGATTTTACCTGAAGCAACGCCCGGATCGCTCGTCAGCCAGCCCTTTTTTGTTTCCTCATGGCGATTCTTCTTGTCAAGGAATGAGCAGCTTGCCAAGTGTTTTTGTCGCTCATACACTGATATTTGCCGCTATCGCAATACCGACAACTCCTCGCGCCTGGCACGGACCAGGGCCCCCTCCAGTGAGGAGACCAGGTCCTTGTTGAGCGCCAGCGCCGCGTCCTTGTCCCCCTCCCGAAGGTAGACCTGCTCGATCATGGCCGCCACCCGCTGGCGTAGCGGAAGCGCCACACTCAGCCATTGCACCGAGTGGCGCATGCTGTCGGCCAGCGCGCGCGCCTCCAGCCGGCTGTCCTGGTCGATCAGGGCTTTCAGCTGCGCGCACTGTTGCTGCAGGCTGTCGATCGCGTGGTGCTCGTCCGTATGGCCGGCGCCCGCCTCGGTCTCGCGGACCGGCGCCGGTGCGCTGCGCAGGCTGCGCACGGCGGCCATGTCGCCCTGGGCGGCGAGGATCTGGGCCAGTGCGTCGCGCGCGCTCAGCGTCGGCAGCGCATAGGCGCCGTCGTAGCGCTCGCGCACGCGCAGCACGGCTTCCAGGAGCCGCCGCGCATTGCCAAGCTCGCCCATTTCACCTAGCAGCTGGCCGAGCCGCTGGCCGCAGCGCAGGGTGTCCTCGTGCTCGGCGCCCTGCAACTGGCGGCGGCCGTCGAGTACCCGCTCAAACAGCACCCGCGCCCTGTCTTTCTCGTGCTGGCTGTCCAGGGTGGCGGCGAGCTGCTCGAGGCTGTCGAGGGAGGCCGGGTGCGCATCTCCCCACAGGCGCTCGCAGGTGGCTACCACCTGCTCGTGCAGCGCCAGCGCCCGTTCCCCCTCCCCTTTCCGGCCAAGCACGGACGCCAGGCCGGAACGTGCGGCCAGCGTCTCCGGATGCTCGCTCCCCAGGGTGCTCATGCCGCGCTGGGCCAGCAGTTCGTAGCGCTGGCGTGCATCGTCGAGCCTGCCTCCGGCGAGGTCGAGCGCGGCCAGCGCGGCATGCGCGGCGCGCGTGTCCGGGTGGTCTTCGCCCAACTCGGCGCAGCGCAGCAGCAGGCTCTCGCGCAGCAGCTCGCGCGCTTCGTTGCCGCGCCCTTCCTGCTGGCACAGTTCGGCGAGCCGCGCCAGGCAGCTGGCCTGCAGCACGGCCGCGGCCCGGCCTTCCTGTACGCGGGCGCGTGCAAGCGCGCTGCGCAGGCGCACCTCGGCCAGCGGCTGCCAGGGGAAGCAGCCCTGGGCGAACCACATCATCAGGCAGGACGCAGGGTGCGCCAGCGCGGCGCGTCCCGGGCCGGCGATGGCCACCGCCTCGGACACCGGCAGCTGGACCTCGTCGAACCAGCTTTCCAGGCGCAGCCAGCCGACGCCGTAGCTGCTGCGCAGCAGCGCTTCGAGGCGCGGCTGGTAGCCGGCCAGGCCCTGGGCCGGATCGCCGCGGCGCCAGCGCTGGCCGGTGTCGCTGCGGGCGCCGTCGGCGGCGCAGGCGACCGGATAGACCAGCAGCGGGCGCTGCTCCTCCTCGTGGGTGCAGCGGTAGTCGATGGCGCGCCGCACGACACCCTCGAGGCCTTCGATGCTGCCCGGCGCCGGCGTGAACAGGCCGACCAGCCGGTCGGGGACGAGAACGGTGCAGGCGCTGACGCTCGACGAGCGGCCGGCGCCGCTGGCCACCAGCACGTGGCGGAAGTGCCCCGCCAGGCGCGCGGCGAAGCGGCGCAGCAGCGCCGGGCAGGCATCGAACAAGGCCACCCAGTCGAGGCGCCCGGCGCGCTCGGCATAATCGTCGTCGAAACGGCCGGCCCGCATCAGGTACAGCGGGCGGCGGCCATCCACGCGCTGCACGTAGGGGCGCCAGTCGACGGCGTCGAGCAAGGCATCCGCAACCCCGTCGCCGCCATCGTCGCGGGCGATGCGGCGCCGTCGCAGTTCTCCGAGCAGTGCGCCGGCATAGTCGACCAGGCCGGGCGGACAGTTGTCGTCGGCGCCGTCGGGCGGCGGGCCGAAGTAGCCGTGCAGCGAAGGAGAGGCGAGGTCCCAGTCGATCACCAGGACCGGCGCCGCGTCGGTGTCGCCGGCCAGCTGCAGCGCCATGGCCGCCAGCAGGCCGTTGCGGACGGGGCCGCCTTCGTAGGCATACAGGGTGGTGACCTGGCCGGGACTGTCCAGTGCCTGGAGCGTAGAGCGATTCTGTTCCATGTGACTCCTCGTTATTTCTTTGGGAAAGTCAGGCTTGGCATCGCGCGCCATTCTGGTGGGACATCGGGGAGCACGAATTGGTTGCAGTCATGTCCGGGCGGCGTATGCTTTTTTTGTTCCTGATAATGCTTGGCGATGCGCTGGACCATCTTGTCGATGTCGGGCAGGAAGTCCGGATTGGATTTCAGGTCGCTCGTGGCCATCGTGAAGTGCGAGAAGTCGACATAGAAGGTGTTCTCGGTGATTTCCGGCGGCAGCGATTCGGGGTGCCGCGTCATGATCACCGGGATGATCAGGCGGCTCGGCAGCTCGTACCAGCTTGATCGCTCATGCTCGAGCAGGCGCATGGCCGCGTATTCGCGCCGGGTGTAGGCATGGGCCTCGTACTTGGGTGTGTAGATGAGGATCATGCACACGCTCTCGCACATCGCGCGCGCGATCTTGCGATCGAGGTCGTCGCCACCGCCCAGCTGTTCGGTGTCGATGAACAGTTCGTCTTCGTTGTCGAAGTGAGGTTCGAGATAGCAGCGCAGCGCGTCGGCAAGGGCGGTCTTGAACCGTTTCATCAGGTCGTGCCTGCCGTGTGCGTAGCTGAAAAAACACCCGTAACGGATCGCCATTGCCTATCCCCCATTCCAATGCGCTAAGGCTGGATTCCTTTGACTCTAGCGACACAGACCTCGGCCACTTTGCGTGCGCACAAGCGTGCTGGCGGTCTCGTCAGCATCCTTGGAAAGTAGCGTGAAATGCACCTTCAGGCATAATGCCGCCGATTAATGGACAGGTATTCGAAGTAAAGGGACAGGATATGAAAGCCGTAGTTTGCAAGGATTGGGGTCCGATCGACCAGCTCATGATCGAGGACCTGCCCGACCTGGTGCCGGGCGCGGGAGAGGTCGTGGTCGACGTGAAGGCGGCCGGCGTCAACTTCCCCGACGTGCTGACCGTGCAGGGCAAGTACCAGGTGCGCCCGCCCCTCCCCTTCACGCCGGGGAACGAATTCGCCGGCACCGTGCGCGCCGTCGGCGCAGGCGTCACCGGCGTCGCCCCGGGGCAGCGGGTGATCGGCTTCACCCGTACCGGCGCGTTCGCCGAGCAGGCGCTGGCGCCGGTGGATGCCCTGATGCCGATACCGCCCGGCATGGACTTCGACACCGCCGCCGCCATTACCCTCACCTATGGCACCTCGCACCACGCGGTGGTCGACCGCGCCGCCCTGCAGCCGGGCGAAACCATGCTGGTGCTGGGCGCGGCCGGCGGCGTCGGGCTGGCGGCGATCGAGATCGGCAAGGCCCTGGGAGCACGCGTAATCGCCGCCGCCTCGAGCGAAGAGAAACTGGCGGTCTGCCGCGCACACGGTGCGGATGCCGTGATCAATTACGAGAAGGAAGACCTGCGCGAGGCATTGAAGGCCGCCACCAACGGCCGCGGGCCGGACGTGATCTACGACCCGGTGGGCGGCAAGTACAGCGAGCCGGCGCTGCGCTCGATCGCCTGGCGCGGGCGCCACCTGGTGGTGGGCTTCGCGGCGGGCGAGATTCCGAAGCTGCCCTGGAACCTGATGCTGCTGAAAGGCGCGTCGGTGGTGGGCGTGTTCTGGGGCGATTTCGTGCGCAAGGAGCCGGCGGCGAACCTGGCGGCGATGCGGCAGATGCTGGGGTGGATGGCGGAAGGGAAACTGAAGCCGCTGGTGTCGGCGCGCTACCGGCTGGAAGAGACGGCGCGGGCCTTGAACGACATGGCGGACAGGAAGGTCACCGGCAAAGTCGTGATTTGCCCATAACGTCGGTTTTGTAGGGTGGGCGGGTCTCCCGCCCACGCGGTGATCGTTACGGGTTCCGTTTTCGCGCCGAATGATCTCGCTGTTAGCTATCACCGCGTGGGCGGGGAACCCGCCCACGCTACGTAAAACTACGCCTCAAGCGTTCAAATCCGCCGCGTCCGCCATCGTCCCCGGCCGGAAAAACTCGATCACTTCCGACTGCACCCGGGTGCGCTTGAACGGCGGCAGGCTCTGCCAGATACGCCTGCCGTAGGGCTTGGTAATGATGCGCGGATCGCAGATCATCAACACCCCGCGGTCGTCCACGTCGCGGATCAGGCGCCCTGCTCCCTGCTTGAGCGTGATGATCGCCTCCGGCAACTGGTGGTGCATGAAGCCGTTCAGCCCCTGCTTTTCCATCACCTCGATGCGCGCCGCCAGCACCGGATCGTCCGGCGGGGCGAAGGGCAGCTTGTCGATGATGACGAGCGAGAGCGCGTCGCCGCGCACGTCCACGCCTTCCCAGAAGCTCTGGCTGCCCACCAGCACGGCGTTGCCGGCATTGCGGAAGGAATCCAGCAGTTCGGTACGGCCGCGCTCGCCCTGCACGAACAGCGGGAAATCCAGTCCGCGCGCGGCGAATTCCTCGCGCAGGCGCTCGGCCACCTTGTTCACGGCGCGGATGGTCGTGCACAGGAAGAAGGTGCGCCCGCCCGCCGCCTCGATCACCGGCAGCGCGATGTCGACGCAGGCGTCGGTGTACTGGAAGGAGTTCGGCTCCGGCAATCCGGTGGGCACGTACAGGATGCCCTGCTCGCCATAGTTGAACGGGCTCGGCCAGGTCATGGCCGGTTCGCCGGTCAGACCCATCTGGTCGGAGAAATGCTTGAAGTCGTTCTTCACCGCCAGCGTCGCCGAGGTGAAGATCCAGCTGCGCGGCGTGCCTTCGCGCTGGCCCGAGAAGATCGGGGCGATCGACAGCGGCGTCTTGTGCAGCTGCAGCGATGAATTGAAGGCCTCGACCCACAGCACGGCGGCGTCATCCCCCTGCACCGCCTTGCCTTTCTTGGCATCCGGCTTCCAGGCGTCGAAGGACGCGCTGAGCTCGTGCGCGCGCAGGCGACAAGCCTCGATCGTCTCCGCGCGGGCGGAATGTTCTTCCAGCACCGTGATCATGCCGGACAGTTCTTCCTTCAATTTCTCGAGCGCCGGGAAGAAGGCCGAGGTCGGCAGGATCTGCGGCAGCGACAGGCGGGTGCCGCCTTCCGGGAAGGTCAGGCGCAGGTCGCGCGCGGCCTTCTCGACCACGGTCACGACCTTGGCCCAGTCCGGTCCGCGCGCATGCGCCAGGCCTTCGGCCAGCACGTCGCGGCACAGCTCCAGCACCTGCGAGGTCGAGACCGACTGGCCGAAGAACAGCGTGGCGGTATCCGGCAGCTGGTGCGCTTCGTCGAAGATGATTGTGTTGGCCGAGGGCAGCAGTTCGGCGACGCCGGTGTCCTTCAGGGCCACGTCGGCGAAGAACAGGTGGTGGTTGACCACCACCACATCGGCCTGCTGGGCCTCCCTGCGCGCCTTCATCACGAAGCAGTCCTGGTAGTACTGGCACTCGGCGCCCATGCAGCTGTCGCGCGTGGAGGTGACCAGGTTCCAGACCGTGGCGTTTTCCGGCACCTTGGCCAGCTCGGCCTTGTCGCCCGAGTTGGTCATCTTGATGAAGCGCGAGATCTCGCGCAGGTGGCCGACGTCGTCGCGCGAGGTCAGGCGCCCGTTGTTCAGCGTGCGCTCCAGGTGGAAATGGCAGACGTAGTTCGAGCGCCCCTTGAGCAGGGCCACCGAGACCGGCGCGCGCAGCGCGGCGCGGATGGTCGGGATGTCGCGCAGGAACAGTTGATCCTGCAGGTTCTTGGTACCGGTCGAGATGATGGTCTTGCCGCCCCACAGCAGCGCCGGGACAAGGTAGGCGAAGGTCTTGCCGGTGCCGGTGCCGGCCTCGGCCATCAAGACTTTCTGCTCGGCGATCGCCGCCGCGATGGCCTTGGCCATCTCGGTTTGCGACTGGCGCGGCTTGTAGGTACCGACGTTGGGCGCGAGCGGGCCTCCCGCCCCGAACAGGCGGTCGAGCTCTTCGTCGTATTTACCAAGCGGTCGGGCGCTGGCGGGAAGCACGTCGCCCTGCGGCGACGAACCCGCCGGCTCGGCGGTGACGCCTGGAACAGGGAGATGGTCGGTCAAAATATCTGTTTCTTTAGAGCCTGGACTCAGGCTGGAATATCGGGCACCAGCTGCATCTTCAGCAGCGTAATATGATCCTTCAGCTGCAGCTTACGCTTTTTCAAACGGCGCAGCTGGAGCTGGTCGGCATGGCCGTCCGCAGCAAGCATCGAAATGACGGCATCGAGGTCGCGGTGTTCCACGTCGAGTTCAATGATGCGGCGCTGGATGTCCTGGACGTCGGTCATGATGGCTGTTCCAAACAGTTCTTTACAAAGCGTTTGCGGGGGCTGGGGTGGCGGCGCCGGCAGTCGGCGGCGGCACGTGATGGCGGCCGCTTGTGTTCGGCTTGCAACACCACGGCTTCTCGGTGCATAGTTTAATCTACGCTGAGGTTGCCGCCAACAAAGATTGGCGCAGGCGCTACGGAAATAAAGGTTTATGACAACATACAAGATCGAAGCGGGAACCGCGCAGCACATCGGGAACCGCCCGCAGCAGAACGACCGCGTTGCCCTCTTGACCGGCGCCCGCGCGCCCGGTTACGTGCTGGCCGTGCTGTCGGACGGCATCGCCGGCGCTGCAGGGGCGGACCAGGTGCTGCACACGGCGCGCCAGGTCTTCGACGAATTCAAGCCGGGCGACCGCCCCAGCCTGGAGCGGATCGAGCAGCTGCTGCAGGACATCGTCAGCGAAACCCATCTGGTCATGAAGATGAACTCGGTGATGCTCGGCGCCGGCGAGGGACTGGAAGCGCATGCGAGCTTTGTCGGCCTGGTATTGACGCCGCACGGCGAGGCGGTATGGGGACATGTGGGCGACTCGCGCCTGTACCATTTTCATGACGGCAAGTGCAAGCTGCGCACGGGCGACGCGGCCTATGTGCAGCACCTGGTCTCCAGCGACAGGCTGCCGGAGGACGCGGCAAGGAACCACCGCAAGTCCAAGCTGCTGCTCAACGTCATGGGCAACAGCCGCAAGGAGCCTTTTGTGAGCTTCGGCAGCCACACCGGGCTGGCCCCGGGAGACGTGTTCCTGCTGGCCTCGGACGGTTTATGGCATTTCTTCACGGATGCCGAACTGGCGGCGGCCACCAGCCGGGCCACGCCGCGCCAGGCGTCCGAAATGCTGATCAACAAGGCGCAGGAACGCTCGCAGGGCAAGGGCGGGAATTGCTCGATGGCGATCGTGAAGCTGGTGAAGCCGGCCCAGGATGGGTTGGCGGGAAGGGTTGGGCGGACAGTCTGAGACCATCGGCGCCGCGCAGGCGCCCGTCGACAGCCTTTACTTCCCCGCCGCCGGCGTCGCCGCCTTCGCCTTCTCTTCTTCCGCTTTGCGCGCGGCCGCCTTCGCCTGGCGCTCGGCCACGCGCTGCGCGACTTCCTTCTGTTTCTCTTCCGACTTGCGCTTGCGTTCCTCGAACGCGCGCGCGTTCGCCGCGGCCTTGGCGGCTTCCTCGGGCGCGCGGGCAGCCTCTTCCTTGGCCTTGGCATTGCGGCGCGCCATGCGCGAGGCGGCCGGCGACGGCTTGGGCGGCGGCAGGGCCGTGGTGTCGCGCGGCGGTGGCGGCGGTTCGGCCGCCAGGCGCGCTTCCTCGGCCTTGTATTCGGCGTCCGCGGCGGCGATCTCGCGATCGCGCTCTTCGACCTTCACGCGACGCTTGAAGCGCTCGGCTTCGATTTCGATGTTGCGCTGCGCATTCAAGGCCACGCGGCGGCGTTCTTTCGCTTCGTCCAGGCAGTTATTGACGAAGAATTTCTCGTAGCAGACCGCTTCCCGCTCGGCATAGCGCGCCTCGATCGCGGCCCGTTCCACGGCGACCGCGGCCAGGCGCTGATCGGCCTGTTCCACCGAAGTGGTGGGGTCGACCGTTTCCAGCGCAGGGCCCGGCTCGACGCTGGCGCAGGCGGACAGGCTTGCGGCGACCGCGGCCGCGGCGAGGACGCGGATGATTGGGTAAGTCCTCATGGTTTCCTTTCGATCAGGCGATGGCATCGGCGGCGCCGCGGCGTTCGGCCAGCATGTATTCGCGCGACTGCATTTCAATGATACGCGAGACCGTGCGGTGGAATTCGTTCGCGAGCATACCCTGGGTGTACAGCTCCTCCGGCTCCACCGCGGCCGACATGATCAGCTTGACCTTGTGGTCGTAGAACACGTCCACCAGCCAGGTGAAGCGTCGCGCTTCCGAGGACTGTCCCGCGGACATGGCCGGGATGCCCGACAGGATCACCGTATGGAAGCGCGAGGCCAGTTCGAGGTAGTCGTTCTGCGAGCGCGGCCCGCCGCATAGGGTGGCGAAGTCGAACCAGATCACGCCGCCGGCGCGGCGCAGCGCGCGGATCTCACGGTTCTCGATGTGCACGATCGGGCTCTCGTCGGCGGTGTCGGCCACCTTGGCATAGGCTTCGCGCAGCGCATGGTCCGAGGCCGCATTCAGCGGCGTGTAGTAGGCCTCCACCTGCTCGAGCGCGCGCTTGCGGTAGTCGTTGCCGGCATCGACGTTCAGGACGTCCAGCTTGTCCTTGAGCAGCGCGATGGTGGGCAGCATGCGGTCGCGGTGCAGCCCGTCCGGATACAGGGTCGAGGGCTCGTAGTTCGAGGTCATCACGAAGGAGACGCCGTTGTCGAACAAGGCCTTGAGCAGGTTGTACAGGATCATCGCGTCGGCGATGTCCGAGACGTGGAATTCGTCGAAGCAGATCAGGCGGTATTTTTTCGCGATGCGCTTGGCGACTTCGTCGAGCGGATCGGCCACGCCTTTCAGTTCATCCAGTTGGCCGTGCACGGCGCGCATGAACTCGTGGAAGTGCAGGCGCGTCTTGCGCACCACCGGCACCACCGAATAGAAGGAGTCCATCAGGAAGGACTTGCCGCGCCCCACCCCGCCCCACATGTACACGCCCTTGGGCACGTCCGGGCGGTTGATGAGGCGCTTGAAAGCGGACGACCGCTGGGCCTTGTACTGGACCCAGTCGTCGTACGCCTGCTGCAGGCGATCCACCGCGGCGGCCTGTGCCGGGTCGGACTTGAAGCCGCGCTCGGTCAGCGCGTGCTGGTAATACTCTTGAACATTCATGACGAGACGGTGTTAACGTAGGGTGGGCGGGTCTCCCGCCCACGCGGTCAAATCACGTATCTGGGCCCGCTCCGTGGCTTCACATACGCCGGTTAACCGCGTGGGCGGGGAACCCGCCCACCCTACAAAGGCGCACTGTTGGATGCGCCGGTGATGCTTTAGAAGTTCAGCGAACGCTTGTCCACCGCCAGCGCGGCTTCCTTGACGGCTTCCGACAGCGACGGGTGCGCGTGGCAGATGCGGGCGATGTCTTCCGACGAGGCCTTGAACTCCATCGCGACGACGGCTTCCGAGATCAGCTCCGAAGCCACCGGGCCGACGATGTGCACGCCCAGGATTTCATCGGTCGTGGCATCGGCCAGGAACTTCACCATGCCCGAGGTATCGCCCAACGCGCGCGCACGGCCGTTGGCCATGAACGGGAAGGTGCCGGCCTTGTAGGACACGCCTTCGGCCTTCAGTTGCTGCTCGGTCTTGCCGACCCAGGCGATTTCCGGCGAGGTGTAGATGACCCACGGGATGGTGTTGAAGTTGACGTGGCCGTGCTGGCCGGCGATGCGCTCGGCAACCGCGACGCCCTCTTCTTCCGCCTTGTGCGCCAGCATCGGGCCGCGCACCACGTCGCCGACTGCCCACACGCCCGGCAGGCTGGTACGGCATTCGTCGTCCACGACCACGAAGCCGCGCTCGTCCAGCTGCAGGCCGACTGCTTCGCCATTCAGGCCGTTGGTGTTCGGCACGCGGCCGATCGAGATGATCAGGCGATCGAAAGTGGCGGTCTGCTCGGCGCCGGTCGAATCGGCGTAGTTGACGGTGACGTTGTTCTCGCCCTTGGTGATCGCGCCGATCTTGCAGCCCAGGTTGATCTTCAGGCCCTGCTTGGTGAACAGCTTGTGCGCTTCCTTGGCGATCTGCTCGTCGACCGCGCCCAGGAAGGTCGGCAGGCCTTCCAGCACGGTGACGTCGGCACCGACGCGGCGCCACACCGAGCCCATTTCCAGGCCGATGACGCCGGCGCCGATCACGCCGAGTTTACCCGGCACGGCGTCGATCGCCAGTGCGCCTTCGTTCGACAGGATCAGCTTCTCGTCGAATTCCGCGCCCGGCAGCTGGCGGGCGTTCGAACCGGTCGCGATGACCACGTTCTTGGCAGTCAGGGTGTCGGTGGTCGGGCCGCTCACGTTGACGGTGTAGCCGCCTTCGGTCTTGCCGGCGAACGAACCCAGGCCGTGGAAGAAGGTGACCTTGTTCTTCTTGAACAGGAACAGGATGCCGTCGTTGTTCTGCTTGACGATGGTGTCCTTACGCTTGAGCATGGTCGGCAGGTCGAGTTCCAGGCCGCCAACCTTGATGCCGTGGTCGGCAAAGGCGTGGCCGGCGTGCTCGAAGTGCTCGGACGACTGCAGCAGGGCCTTCGACGGGATGCAGCCGACGTTGGTGCAGGTGCCGCCCGGGGCCGGCTTGCCTGCCGCATTGCTCCATGCGTCGATGCAGGCGGTTTTGAAGCCGAGCTGCGCTGCACGGATGGCGGCGATGTAGCCGCCAGGGCCGCCGCCGATCACGACGACGTCGAATTGTTTCTCGTTACTCATGAATAGCTTCCTTATTTATTCTTCTGGGACAAAGATCCACAGCGCCAGATAGGCCAGCGCCCCAGCACCGGAGGTCACCAGGGTGAGCAGCACGAACACGAGGCGCCAGGCATAGATGTCCATGCCGAAGCCATCGCTCAGGGCGCCGCAGACGCCGGCCAGCCAGCGGTCGCGGCGCGTACGGCGCAGGGACTTCAGCTTGGCCTCGAAGCTGCCGGGCGGCGGGCCGAAGCCGGCGCCGGTGCTGCTCCTGCCTTCCTTTTCCAGGCTGACCTTTTCGCTGGCCAGGACTTTCGCCTTGGCCTGCTCGAATTCGGCGTCGGAGAGCGCGCCGGCCTGGTGCAGTTCGTGCAAACGCCGGATTTCATCGGAGATCATGGCGGTCCTCACTGGTCTTGGGGACATGCCTGCAAGCACAGGCATGTCTGTATTGCACTACGGTGCTGCCGAATTACAGGTCGAGCAGCAGGCGTGCCGGATCTTCCAGCGCGTCCTTCATGGCGACCAGGCCCAGCACGGCTTCGCGGCCGTCGATGATGCGGTGGTCGTACGACATCGCCAGGTAGTTCATCGGGCGGATGACGATCTGGCCGTTTTCCACGACGGCGCGGTCCTTGGTGGCGTGCACGCCCAGGATCGCCGACTGCGGCGGGTTGATGATCGGGGTCGACAGCATCGAGCCGAACACGCCGCCGTTGGAGATCGAGAAGGTACCGCCGTTCAGGTCTTCCAGGGTCAGCTTGCCGTCCTTGGCTTTCTGGCCGAATTCGCCGATCTTCTTCTCGATCTCGGCGATCGACAGCTGGTCGGCGTTGCGCAGGATCGGCACCACCAGGCCGCGCGGCGAACCGACGGCGATACCGATGTCGAAGTAGCCGTGGTAGACGATGTCGTTACCGTCGACCGAGGCGTTCAGGATCGGGTACTTCTTCAGGGCGGCGACAGCGGCCTTGACGAAGAAGGACATGAAGCCCAGCTTGACGCCGTGCTCTTTCTCGAACTTGTCCTTGTACTTGTTGCGCAGTTCCATGACCGGCGCCATGTTCACCTCGTTGAAGGTGGTCAGGATGGCGTTGGTCTGTTGCGACTGCAGCAGGCGCTCGGCGATACGGGCGCGCAGGCGGCTCATCGGCACGCGCTCTTCCGGACGGTCGCCCAGGTTCGCGACCGGTGCGGCGACCGATTGCAGGGCCGGCTTGGCGGCAGGCGCCGGCGCCGGTGCGGCGGCTTGTGCCGGCTTGTTGGCGACAGCGGCCAGGGCGTCGCCCTTGGTCACGCGGCCGTCGCGGCCGGTGCCGGTGGCGTCCGAAGCGCTCATGTTGTTGTCAGCCAGGATCTTGGCGGCGGCCGGCATGGCGACGTCGCCTTTCGCGCCGGTGGCTGCGGCAGCAGGAGCAGCGGCGATCGGTGCGTTCGGGGCGGCCGACGGGATCGGCTTCACTTCCAGCGGGCTGGTCTGGGCCGAAGCTTCGGTGTCGATGATGGCGATGACTTCGCCCGACACGACGGTGGCGCCGTCGGCCTTGAGCAGCTGGACGATCACGCCTTCGCTCGGGGCCGGCAGTTCCAGGACCACCTTGTCGGTCTCGATGTCGATCATGTTCTCGTCGCGCGAGACCTGCTCGCCGACTTTCTTGTGCCAGGACAGCAGGGTTGCTTCAGCAACCGATTCCGACAGTTGGGGGACCTTGACTTCGATTTGTGCCATTTTGTTGTAGCTCCGTTTATGTATTCTGTATGCAAACGCCCCCGCGCGTCAGACGCATGCGGGGGCAGTGGTGATTACTTGGTGAGGATGAAACCCTTGAGCTTCGAGAACGCGGTCTCCAGCAGTTCCTTCTGCTGCGCCACGTGCTTGTCGGCGTAGCCGACCGCAGGCGACGAGGAAGCCGGGCGGCCTGCGTAGGCGAGGCGCTGGCCGTCTTCCATGCTTTCGAACACATTGTGCTGGATCTGGAACCACGGACCCTGGTTCTGCGGCTCGTCCTGCACCCACACCACTTCGGTCGCGTTCGGGTACTTCTTCAGTTCGGCGGCGAACGACTTGTGCGGGAACGGGTACATCTGTTCGATACGAACGATGGCGACATCGCTGACGCCGCGGGTCTTGCGTGCGTTGACCAGGTCGTAGTAGACCTTGCCCGAGCAGACCTGCACGCGCTTGACCTTGGATGCGTCGATCTTCTCGTCCACTTCGCCGATGACGGTCTGGAAGCCGCCCTTGGCCAGGTCGGTCAGCGGCGAGCCGGCGTCCTTGTTACGCAGCAGCGACTTCGGCGTGAAGATCACCAGCGGCTTGCGGAACTGGCGCACCATCTGGCGGCGCAGCAGGTGGAAGATCTGGGCGGCCGTGGTCGGCTGCACCACTTGCATGTTGTTGTCGGCGCACAGCTGCAGGAAGCGCTCGATGCGTGCCGACGAGTGCTCCGGACCCTGGCCTTCGTAGCCGTGCGGCAGCATCATGGTCAGGCCCGAGGCGCGGCCCCACTTCACTTCGCCCGAAGCGATGAACTGGTCGATGACGACCTGGGCGCCGTTGACGAAGTCGCCGAACTGGGCTTCCCAGATGGTGAGCGTGTTCGGTTCGGCGGTCGAGTAGCCGTACTCGAAGCCGAGCACCGCCTCTTCCGACAGCACCGAGTCGATCACGGTGAAATTGGCCTGGTTGTCCGAGACGTTGGCCAGCGGCAGGTAGATGCCCTGGTCCCAGCGCTCGCGGTTCTGGTCGTGCAGCACGGCGTGGCGGTGCACGAAGGTGCCGCGGCCGGCGTCCTGGCCCGACAGGCGCACTGCGTAGCCCGAGGACAGCAGCGAGGCGAATGCCAGGTGCTCGCCCATGCCCCAGTCGAGGTTCATCTCGCCGCGGCCCATGGTGGCGCGGTCGTTCAGGACCTTCTCGACCAGCGAGTGCGGCTTGAAGCCTTCCGGCACCTTGGTGATGCGTTCGGCCAGGCGCTTCAGTTCAGCCAGCGGCACCGAGGTATCGCAGGCGTCGGTCCACTTCTTGTTCAGGAACGGCGCCCAGTCGACGGCGTACTTGCCCTTGAAGTTGGTCAGCACCGGATCCACGGTGTGCTTGCCGGCGTCCATCGCGGCGCGGTACTCGGCGACCAGCTGGTCACCGGTTGCCGGCGGCACGGTGCCCTGCGCAGCCAGCTTCTCCGCGTACAGCTTGCGGGTGCCCGGATGCTTGGCGATCTTCTTGTACATCAGCGGCTGGGTCAGGGCCGGGGTGTCCTGCTCGTTGTGGCCCAGCTTGCGGTAGCAGACGATGTCCACGACCACGTCCTTGCCGAACTCGGTGCGGTAGTCCATCGCGATCTGCGAGGCCAGCACGACCGCTTCCGGATCGTCGGCGTTCACGTGCAGCACCGGCGCCTCGATCATCTTGACGACGTCCGAGCAGTAGATGGTCGAACGGGCGTCACGCGGGTCCGAGGTGGTGAAGCCGATCTGGTTGTTGATGACGATGTGGACGGTACCGCCGGTGCCGTAGCCGCGGGTCTGGGCCAGGTTCAGGGTTTCCATGACCACGCCCTGGCCGGCGAATGCAGCGTCGCCGTGCACCAGGATCGGCAGCACTTCCTTGCCCTTGCGGTCGCCGCGGCGTTCCATGCGCGCCTTGACCGAACCTTCGACGACCGGGTTGACGATCTCGAGGTGCGAAGGGTTGAAGGCCAGCGACAGGTGGACCGGGCCGCCCGGGGTCGAGATGTCGCTCGAGAAGCCCTGGTGGTATTTGACGTCGCCTGCCGGCAGGTCGTCGGCGTGCTTGCCTTCGAATTCTTCGAACAGGTCGGCCGGGCTCTTGCCCAGGGTGTTGACCAGCACGTTCAGGCGGCCGCGGTGGGCCATGCCGATGACGATCTCCTGCACGCCCTTTTCACCGGCGCGCTGGATGACTTCGTCGATCGAGGCGATGAAGGATTCGCCGCCTTCCAGCGAGAAGCGCTTGGCGCCGACGTACTTGGTGTGGAGGTAGCGTTCCAGGCCTTCGGCCGCGGTCAGGCGCTCGAGGATGTGCTTTTTCTTGTCGCCGGTGAAGGTCGGGGTCGAGCGGATCGACTCCAGGCGCTCCTGCAGCCAGCGCTTTTCGGTCGGATCGCTGATGTACATGAACTCGGCGCCGATCGAACGGCAGTAAGTATCACGCAGCATGTTCAGGATGTCGCGCAGCGGCGCGGTTTCTTTCCCGAAGTAGGTATTGCTGATGTTGAAGACGGTGTCGAGGTCCGCTTCGGTGAAGCCGTAGAAGGCCGGGTCGAGTTCCGGCAGCGGCGGACGTTCCTGGCGCTGCAGCGGGTCGAGGTTGGCCCAGCGCGAGCCGAGGTAGCGGTAGGCGGCGATCAGCTGGGTGACGGCCACGCGCTTGCGGCCCATTTCCGGGTCCGACGAGGCGCTGATGGTGCGGATGGGGCCCTGCTTCGCGCGTTCCGCGAACGAGGCGACGACCGAGGAGTGGACCACGTCCGGGCGGCTGGAGCCATCCACTGCGGGCACGTGCTGCATCTGGTCAAAGTAAGCGCGCCAGTTTTCCGGGACCGAACCCGGATTGTTCAGGTACGCTTCGTACAACTCTTCCACGTAGGGCGCATTACCGCCGAACAGGTACGAGTTCGCATTCTGTTGCTGCATCATTCTTGCTCACCTTTCTTCGCGCTTCGCGAGTATGGGGCGGGTTAATCTAACCTTCCGCGACACGGCCTGACCGGTTAGCGGATCGCACTTACTTCTCAAGTTGTGGGGGAAGGACGTCGTTCTGTGCACCAAGCAAGGCAAACAGGCCTCCTGCTGCCTTTTGGCGCACAGTATTGTAACGCAAGCTTCCGGGCAAGGCAGAGCGTTCAACAAGAAATGTTTTATTTCTATTTGTAAAGCCACATGGAGCGGGTTGACCAGGTAAATGATAATCGTTATCATTTAATGATGAGCCCAACCGGACCGACCACTTCCGCATCCGCAGCACCCAAGACCATGCCCAGCGCGGGTCGCGCCGTCTATTTGAAGCAGCTGCACCAGTGGCACTGGATCAGCTCCGCGATCTGCCTGATGGCGATGCTGCTGTTCAGCTTTACCGGCCTGACCCTGAATAATGCCAGCCTGATCGAGGCCGAGCCGCGCGTCACCCGCCTGAAGGCGAGCCTGCCGGAACCCCTGCGCGCCCAGCTCGCGACATTCGCCGCCGAACATGCCGACGCCGACCTGCCGTTGCCGAGCGAGATCGCGGACTGGGCCAACACGGCCTTCCCGGTCGAGGCGCGCGGCAAGCGCGCCGAGTGGAGCGAGGAAGACGCCTACCTGGCCCTGCCCCGCCCGGGCGGCGACGCCTGGCTGCGCATCGCCGCCGACGGCAGCGCCGAATACGAGCGGACCGACCGCGGCTGGATCTCCTGGCTCAACGACATGCACAAGGGCCGCAACACGGGCCCGATCTGGAGCTGGTTCATCGACATTTTCTCGGTCGCCTGCGTGGTGTTCTGCATCACCGGCTTCCTGATCCTGAAGTACCACGCGGCCAAGCGGCCGTCGACCTGGCCGGTTGTCGGCTTCGGCATCGTGCTGCCGATCGTGCTGGCCCTGCTGTTCGTTCATTGAATCCCCCATTGAGAAGACCAAGAATGAAACTGTCCCATTCACTCCTCCTAACCCTGCCGTTTGCATCGAGCTGGGCCGTGGGCGCCGACCTGTCCGTCAAGTTCGAGCTGCCGCGCCTGAACGTGGCCGAATACCACAAGCCCTATGTCGCGATCTGGATCGAGCGCGCCGACCAGACGGTTGCCTCGAACCTGGCCGTGCTGTACGACCTCAAGCTGAAGAACCGCGAAGGCGAGAAGTGGCTGAAGGACCTGCGCACCTGGTGGCGCAAGGCCGGGCGCGAAGCGACCATGCCGATCGACGGCGTGAGCGGCGCGACCCGTCCGCCGGGCGCCCACACCATGAAGTTCGACGGCGCGCGCCATGGCCTGGACAAGCTTCCGGCCGGGGACTACACGCTGGTGGTCGAGGCCTCGCGCGAATCGGGCGGACGCGAAGTGGTCAAGCTGCCCTTCAACTGGGCCGGCAAGGGCAAGGTCGCGGCCAGCGCGGCGGGCAAGGACGAACTGGGGGCCGTGTCGCTCCAGATCCAATAACGTATCAAGAACAGGAGAACACCATGCAACAACCCCGCTTCACCAAAGCCGCCCTGCTCGGCCTGATCCTCGCCGGCATGTCCTTCACGGCCCAGGCGCACGACGCCTGGCTGCTGCCGAACAGCACCATGGTCGACGCCAAGGAAGCCTGGGTCACGCTCGACGCCGGCATCTCGAACCAGCTGTTCGAATTCAACCACGCCCCGCTGCGCCTGGACAACCTGACCATCACCGACCCGGACGGCGCGACCAGCAAGGCCACCGGCGCAGTGCTGGGCAAGTACCGCAGCACCCTCGACCTGCGCCTGCCGAAGGACGGCACCTACCGCCTGTCCATCGTCAACAACAACGTGATGGGCAGCTACAAGCTGAACGGCGAGACCAAGCGCTTCCGCGGTCCGCAGGGCAGCCCGCAGGTGCAGGTGCCGGCCGGCGCCACCGAGGTGCAGACCACCAACGTGCACACCCGCCTGGAAACCTTCGTCTCGGCCAACAAGATGAACGAGACCGCCCTGAAGCCGAGCGGCGTCGGCCTCGAGCTGGTCCCGGTCACCCACCCGTCCGACCTGCGCGTCGGCGAGCCGATCCGCGTGCGCTTCCAGCTCGACGGCAAGCCGGTGGCCAGCATGCCGTTCAGCGTGGTGCCGGGCACCGCCAAGTACCGCGGCTCCTCGGGCGAACAGCGCCTGACCACCGACGCCAAGGGCGAAGCGAGCTTCACCGTGGCGGCGCCGAACATGTACTACCTGAGCGCGGCCGTGCCGCACGGCGAACGCGGCGCCCCGCAGCAGCCGGGCGCCAAGCGCTACACCTACGCCGCCACCTTCGAAGTGCTGCCGCAGTAAGAAGGCAGTCAGACGATGCGCAGCGTTCTCGTTCCGTTCGAGATCGATATGGCACTCCCTCCCGCCGGCAGCGTGCTGCGCAAGGCGGCGGGGCGCTCGATGGGCACCACCTGGTCGGCGCAGATGCTGGTGCCGCCTGGCGCGGGCCACGGCCTGGAGGCGGCCCTGCAGCGCGAGCTGGACGAGATCGTCGCGCAGATGAGCCACTGGGAAGAAAGCTCCCTGCTGGCGCGCTACAACCGCGCGCCAGCAGGGAGCTGGCATGCGCTGCCGCCGCAGTTCTACGACGTCGTCGATCTTGCGCTGCAGGTCCATGAAGACACGGCCGGCGCCTACGACCCGGCCGCCGGGGCGCTGGTCAAACTGTGGGGCTTCGGCCCGACCGGCCGCCACGACGGCGCCGGCTTCCAGCTGCCCTCCCCCATCGAAGTCGCCAGCACCCTGGCGCGGCGCGCCAGGGCCGCTCCCCAGCTCGACCGCACCAAGCGCCGCCTGCTGCAGCCGGGCGGCGCCGTCCTCGATTTCTCCTCGATCGCCAAGGGCTACGGCGTGGACCGCCTGGGCCTGTGCCTGGAGCGCCTCGGCGTGCGCCACTACCTGGTCGAAGTCGGCGGCGAGCTGCGCGGCGCCGGCATGAAGCCGGGCGGCGAGCCCTGGTGGGTCGAGATCGAAGGCGTGCCCGATGCGGCAGCAAGCCCGCAGGCCATGGTGGCCCTGCACGGGCTGGCGGTCGCCACCTCGGGCGACTACCGCAGCTATTTCGAGCACGGCCGGCAGCGCGCCTCGCACACGATCGACCCGCGCAGCGGCCATCCGATCGCCAACGGCGTCGCTTCCTGTACGGTCGTGGCTAGCAGCTGCATGGTGGCCGATGCGTTGTCGACCGCGCTGACCGTGATGGGCGTCGATGCGGGACTGGCCTTTGCCGACGCGCGCGGCATCGCGGGGCGCTACCTGGTTCGCCGCGAGGACGGCCTGCGCGAACATGCCAGCGCCGCCTGGCGCGAGCTGCTGCAATGATGCTCACCATCGATCCGGTGCGCTGGGGCAGCGCCCTTGCCCTGTCGGGCGGCTACCTCGCGATGTGCTTCGCGTTCTGGCGTGCCCGCGCCGGCACCCGCAAGGCCACCGCCACGGGCGAGGCCGACTGGCTGGTGGTCCACGCCAGCCAGACCGGCGGCGCCGAATACCTGGCGGAACAGACCGCGGCCACCTTGACGACAGGCGGCCTGTCGGCGCGCGCGGCCTGCATGTCGGCGCTCGGCCCGGACACGCTGTCGAAGGCCGGCCGCATCCTGTTCATCGTCAGCACCTATGGCGAGGGCGACGCCCCCGACAGCGCCGCGCGTTTCGCGGGCGTGACGATGGGTGCCGGGCTCGACCTGTCGCACCTGCATTACGCGGTGCTGGCGCTGGGCGACAGCAGCTACACGAATTACTGCGGCTTCGGCCGCCTACTTTCCGACTGGCTGGCGGCGCACGGCGCCACGCCGCTGTTCGAACGCATCGACGTCGACCGCGGCGACCCCGCCGCGCTGGCCGCATGGCAGCACCACATCGGCCGCCTGGCCGGCACCAGCGACGCACCGGACTGGGAAGCCCCGAGCTACGGCGAGTGGCGCATCGCGACGCGCGAGCTTGCCAACCCGGGCAGCGCCGGCGCCCCGCTGTACCGCATCGCGCTGGTGCCGCTCGATGCCGCGCTGCCGGCGTGGGAGGCCGGCGACCTGGCCCAGGTCAGCGCCCCGGCCGACCCGGAACATCCGCGTGAATATTCGATCGCGTCCCTGCCTTCCGAAGGCCGGCTGGAGCTCCTGGTGCGCTTGCAGCGGCGCGAGGACGGCAGCCTGGGCGCGGCATCGGGCTGGCTGTGCGAGACGGCCTCGCCGGATGAGGTGGTCCGCCTGCGCATCCGCGCGCATGCGCGCTTCCGCCTGAACGGCAACGCCGCACGTCCCCTGATTGCGATCGGCAACGGCAGCGGGCTGGCCGGGCTGCGCGCGCTGCTCAAGTCGCGCATCGATGACGGGAAAGGCGACAACTGGCTGCTGTTCGGCGAGCGCAATGCTGCCCACGATTTCCTGTGCCGCGACGAGCTGCAGGGATGGCTGGCCTCGGGCGACCTGGCCCGGCTCGACCTCGCCTTCTCGCGAGATCAGGCGGCGCCGCGCTATGTGCAGCACCTGGTGCGCGAGCAGGCGCAAACGCTACGCAGCTGGGTCGACGGGGGCGCGGCGATCTACGTGTGCGGCAGCCTGCAGGGGATGGCGGGCGGCGTGCACGAGGCGCTGACGGAGGTCTTGGGCGTGGAGATGCTGGATGCGCTCACGGCCGAAGGACGCTACCGCAGGGATGTGTACTAAATCTTACCCCGATAACGCAACCGTAGGGTGGGCGGGTCTCCCGCCCACGCGGTGATAGTTGACGGCAAGCTCATCCGGCACGAAAGTGCAGCCACTACCTATCACCGCGTGGGCAAGAAACTTGCCCACCCTACGAAGAACGATGCTATTGATTACTTGTCGTTCTTGTGGCTCTGCGAGCCGGCCTTGGCATGCTGCTCGGGCGTGCCGCCGCGGGTGTTGCCGCTGCTTGCCTGATTGCCGCCGCGGCCACCGCCACTTTGCTGGTTGCCGCCCTGGCCGCCACTCTGCTGGCCGCCACCGCCGCCGTGGCTCATCGAGCCGGCACGGCGTGCTTCTTCCGAGGTGAACTCATGGGCATTGCCCGATGCGTGTGCGGCGCGGCCGCCTTCCGATGCGATCTCGCGCTGCTTCTGCGGATCCATCGAGGCGAAACCACGGTTGCTGGTATCGCCGCTCTGCTTGTTACCGCCCTGGTTGTTGCCCTTGTTGCCGCCTTGGTTATTCGATGCCATAGTTGCCTCCTATCTATGTTGAAAGCACCAGCCGGAAGTGGCTGAGACAGGTCCATCCTAACCACGACGAGCCCGATAGACCACCCAAAACCGGCAATAGTCTTGTAGGACTGAGCCTTGCCAGCTCCGGCGTTTCCTCTGTCAGACTGGAAGTAATTTTAAGTGAATTTTTGGCATCACTAGAATAGGATGATCGTTCGCCAGTTCTTTTTGAGAATAAAAAATCTCTTTCATGTAGTCCGACACTGACTCGACATTGTGAAATTTTCCATCGGCCATCGCCTCTTTCTCTCGGTCCTGCTCGCCATCCTCGCGGTGGTTGCCAGCGCCGTTTACCTGCTGCGCCAGAACGTGCTGGCCAGCTTCGGCGACTACGCCGTCGGCATCGAACTCGACCGCCTGGGCGAACTATCGGACAGCCTGGCGACGCGCTACCGGGCCCAGGGCGGCTGGCAATTCCTGCCCGCCGGCGACGCACGGCACGGCTGGATTGCGCAGGAGCTGGTGCGCCTGCAGGACGAACGCGCGCGCCGGACGATGGCCGTACCACCGGCGCCCGAGCTACCGGCAGCTCCCCTGCCTCCGGCAACGCCCGCGCGGGCCAGCGCCCCAGCCCCGGCTGCGCCGATGGCCGGCGTCATGCCGCCGGCGCCGCCGGCGCCGCCAGCGCCGCCCGCTCCTCCTGCGCCACCGGCGCTGCCCCTGGCGCCGCCGCGCGTGGACGCGCCGCGTGCCGATGGCGTGACCTACGACCTGCACCAGCGCGTCACCCTGCTCGATGCGAAGGGCGCCTACCTGGCAGGCCGCGTGCCGGGCGACTTCCCACTGGTCCACCGTGCCATCGACGTCGACGGCCGCACGGTCGGCCTGCTCGGCGTGGCGCCCAGCCAGCGGCCGAGCGATGCGATGGCCTTCGCCTTCCTGGAACAGCTGCGCAGCAGCCTGTGGCCGATCGTCGCCGCGGCAGTCGCCCTGAGCGCGCTTGCCGCCGTGCTGCTGGCGCGCCACTTCCGCCAGCCGATCGAACGCCTGGCCGAGGGCGCCGGCGCGCTGGCCGGCGGCCGCTACGAGGTACGCCTGCCGAGCACCCGCAGCGACGAACTGGGCGAGCTGGCGCGCCACTTCAACGCCCTGGCGCAGCAGCTGGAAAGCGCGGAAGGGGCGCGCCGCCAGTGGGTGGCCGATACCTCGCACGAGCTGCGCACTCCGCTGGCCGTGCTGCGCGCCCAGCTCGAGGCCCTGCAGGACGGCGTGCGCAGCGCCACGCCCGAGACCGTCGAGTCCATGCTGCGCCAGGTGCTGGCCCTGAACAAGCTGATCGACGAACTGTATGCGCTGGCGCGCGCCGACGTCGGGGCGCTCGACTGCAAGCCGGTCCCGCTCGACCTGTGGGAGCTCGCCAGCGCCCATGCGCAAGGCTTCGCCGCGCGCCTGCAGGCGGCCGCTCTTGCCCTCGAGCCGGGCGCCGCCCCTGCGCGCAGCCGCGTGCTGGCCGACCCGGACCGTCTGCGCCAGGTGCTCGACAACCTGTTCGAGAACAGCCTGCGCTATACCGCCGCGGGCGGGCGCATCGCGCTCCATGCGCACGCCGACGCTAGCTGCCTGCATCTCGTCATCGACGACAGCGCACCCGGCGTGCCGGACGATGCCCTGGCGCGCCTGGCCGAACGCTTCTACCGCGTCGACGCCTCGCGCAGCCGTGCCCACGGCGGCGCCGGGCTTGGCCTGGCGCTGTGCCGGCGCCTGCTCGAAGCGCAGGGCGGCAGCCTGGCCTTCGCCCACTCGCCGCTCGGCGGCCTGCGCGTGACACTGTCCCTGCCGCTGGCGCGAGGCGCCGCATGAGCCAGTCCATCATGATCGTGGAAGACGAGCCCGAACTGGCCACGCTGGTCGCCGACTACGCGCGCGCTTCCGGCTATGCGCCGCAGGTCTTCGGCGACGGCCGCGAGGCACTGGCCGCGATCCGCGCCCAGCCGCCCGCCCTGGTCGTGCTCGACCTGATGCTGCCGGGCCTCGACGGCCTGTCGCTGTGCCGCACGCTGCGGGAGTCCAGCGACCTGCCGGTGATCATGGTTACTGCGCGGGTCGAGGAGATCGACCGCCTGCTCGGCCTGGAAGCCGGCGCCGACGACTACCTGTGCAAGCCCTTCAGCCCGCGCGAACTGATGGCCCGCATCAAGGCCATCCTGCGCCGTGCGGGGCCGGCAGAACCCCGCCGCGCGCTGGCCATCGACGAGGGCGCGCGCCGCATCGCGATCCAGGGCCGCCAGCTCGACCTGACCCCGACCGAATTCGCGATCCTGGCGGCGCTGGCGCGGCGCCCGGGGCAGGTGTTCTCGCGCGCCCAGCTGCTCGATGCCGCCCGCGCCGACAGCCTGGACGCCACCGACCGCGCCATCGACAGCCACATCAAGAACCTGCGGCGCAAGATCGATGCCGCCGCGCCGGGGCTGGAAGCGATCCGTTCGATCTACGGGCTCGGCTACCGCTGCGACCTCTAGCTCGGCGCTCCATCATTTCTCCACATTTGGCATGCAGGATGCAAGCATGGCCCGCCGCATGGCGCGGGCCGCTGCCAAGGGAGACCATCATGCATACGAAAAACAAGGCGATTGCCGCCATCGCCCTGCTGGGCTTGCTCGCCGGCGGCGCCCAGGCGGGCGTGCACGTCCATTACAAGTGCGAGTCGACCGTGAAGGGCAAATGCCCGCCGCCGCCGGCCCCGCCCACCCCGCCTGCGCCCCCGGCGCCCCCGGCTCCTCCTGCCCCGCCGGCGCCGCCCGCGCTCCCGGACGAGCGGGTCACCGGCATCGCCCCGCCGGCCCTGCCGTCCATGCCCGCGATGCCCGCGATCCCGGCCCCGCCAGCGCCCCCCGCGCCGCCGCCCCTGCCCGAGGTGCCGGAAGCCGCCCACGCCGCCTGCGCCGGTAAGGCCGTGGGCACCCGCATCAAGCACGTGCTGCGCCAGGGCGAGACCATGACCGGGGTGTGCGTGCGGGAGAACGGCAGGAACGTGCTCGACCTGCGCGAATACCGGCTCCACGACCGAAGCTGAGGCGCTGCCGCGGGGACGGCTCGACTTGGGCGTCTAGATCATTTAATCTAGATCCATGAGCACTCCCGACGTTCCCGCCAAGCCGACCCCGTCCGAACTGGAAATGCTGCGCCTGCTGTGGCAGCTCGGCCCCGCCACTGCCCGCCAGGTGCACGAAGCCGCGCTCGCGTCGCGGCCCGACATGGCCTATGCCAACGTGCTGCGGCTGCTGCAGATGATGCACGCCAAGGGCCTCCTCACCCGCGACGAGAGCGCGCGCGCCCACGTGTACGCGCCGGCCCAGCCGCAGGACCGGCACCAGGCCGGCCTGATCAAGGACCTGATCCACAAGGCCTTCTCCGGCTCGGGCAAGGAACTGGTGCTGGCCGCCCTGCGCGGCCACGTCAGCAAGAAGGAACGCGAGGAAATCCAGCAGATCCTGAACGGCGAGGCCGGGCGCAAGGAATGAGCACGCCGTCCCCGCGTCCGGTTCCGCCGGTGCAGCCCGAACTCGAGGACTGCTGCCGCAGCGGCTGCGTGCCCTGTGTCTTCGACCTCTACGAGGAAGCATTGGCACGCTACGAGCGAGAACTAGCCGCCTGGGAAGCTGCCAGGCAATCGCCGTCGCCGCCGGCCTCCTGAGCGGCCGCCGGTAGCGCACGCTTGAAAATCAAGACCTTAGCATTTTGATTACAATGAACCCATCGGTGTTGTGCATGGAGACGGTATGTTCGACATGGATCTTCCTTGGTGGGAATTCATCGTACGCGGGCTTGCCGTGTACATCTTTCTGCTAATCATGGTGCGCCTGTCCGGGCGCCGCACGGTCGGCCAGTTCACCCCCTTCGACCTGCTGGTCATCATGCTGCTGTCCGAAGCCGTGTCCAACTCGCTGAATGCGGGCGACCAATCGCTGGTCGGCGGCCTGATCGCGGCAGCTACGCTGGTCGCGATCAACTCCCTGGTCGCCCTGTTCAGCTCGCGCAGCCCGCGCTTTGAAAAATTGGTCGACGGTAGCGCCGTCCTGATCGGACGCGACGGGGTGTTCTTCGACAAGGTGGTGCGCAATTGCCGCCTGTCCGAATCCGACATCGAGGAAGCCCTGCGCGAGCACGACTGCCCGCGGCCGGAAATGAAATGCGCCTTCCTGGAAGCCGACGGCGAAATCACCATCCTGCGCAATCCCCACTGAGGGACCGATCCGCTTGCGAACGCGAGGGGAAGCGCCATGTCCATCGGGTCGGCTCTGCCAGGATCACAGTCCAGGATCAGTCGGGTGCACGATCCGCATTCGCGATGGCGGCAGTACCGAGCACTTGCACCTGCGCGGTATCCGACGCCGCCGTTGTCAGGGTGAACACCATCTTTTTCCCGGCCTTCGGCACGCCCCACTCGTAGGCAAGCGTATGCGTCGGTCCGCTCGCGGTCCTGGCGTGATCGTCTGCCGTTCGCTTGCCGATCAATGGTGCTGGAGCCGTGCCAACGCGTTCCACGAACAGCTTTTCAGCGGCCCTCGTATCCGCCCGGCGGGCGTACACCGCACACAGGTTCTTCTGATGGGGCAAGGCGAGCACAAAAGTGCCGTGCTTGTCGGGTACGGACCACGCATCGCCACTCCTCCCCGACAGGAAATGCCGCGCCTGCTCTGGCGCAAGCTTGGGCACCTGCTTCAGCTTCTCGCGCAAGGCGTCCAGATTCGTCAGGTGTTTCATGCAGAGCGACGTGTAGATCTCTGCAAATGATCTGGCCTGGTCCGCGGGCCCGCCTGCATTGCTGGTGAATGGCAGTGCTGCGAGTATGAAAACGGCAGCAAAGCGCTTGCCCATGCCTTGTTCCATGTCGACTTGTCAGTTGTATGAACGAAGCCGTCAAGTATAGCCAGCCGGGCTCGCTACAAATCCTCGCTTTCCCACCATGGATGCAAGGCAGCACCTGAAGCATCTTTCTTTCATGCCTATGCCCAAGGTACTTTTATCCCCCGTACGGTGTGGACGGTGCGGAATTGATGCGCTACTTTTTTCAGCAGTACCCCCACCTGGGTGTGCTGTCTGGATTCTTTCCTAATCAGGAGCTAGACCCTAGTCGAACTTAATGTGCACCCAAGTGTCGAATAATGATCATGGAAAGCACTTTAGCGATTGGACACGCAGCGAAGCTGCTGGGAATCACGGTCAAGACGCTGCAGCGCTGGGAGCGTGAGGGACGACTGGTCCCGGCGGCGCGCACCGCCAGCAACCGCCGTCGCTATACCGAGAGCCAGCTGCGCGCGGCGCTGGAGAGTCACGATGCTGCTGGCGCACCGGATCAGGATTGACCCCACGCTTGAACAACGCGGCTATTTCGCGCGCGCGGCCGGGACTGCGCGCCGGGTCTGGAACTGGGCCCTCGCCGAATGGAAGCGCCAGGCCGGCGCAGGCTGCAAGCCGAATGCGATGGCGCTCAAAAAGCAGTTCAACCGGATCAAGTATGCGGACCCGGCCTGGCTTGACGAGAACGGCCAGCCCTGGCTGCGCACCGTCCACCGCGACGCCCATGCGCAGCCCTTCACCAACCTCGCCAGGGCCTGGAGTCGCTACTTCGAGCAGCGCCGTGCAGGAACGCCGGCATACCCTCCGGTATTCAAGAAAAAGGGGCGCTGCCGCGATGTGTTTTACCTGGCGAACGACAAGTTCAGGATCGAGGGAAGCACCGCCGTGCTGCCCAGGGTCGGCCGGGTGGCGCTGTGCGAAGCGCTGCGCTGGCCTGGACGCATCCTGGGCGCGAGCGTCTCGCGCGAAGCGGATCACTGGTTCCTGTGCGTCCAGGTCGAGGTATCCGACACGACAGCGCGCCTGCCGCGCAGCGGCCACGGTGTCACCGGCGTCGACCTCGGCGTGAGCGCGGCCGCCACGCTCGCCAACGGCGAGAAGATCGCGGCGCCGCATCCCTTGACCGCCGCGTTGCGGCGCCTGCGCATTCGCAGCCGGCGCCTGTCGCGCAAGCTGGAGGCCGCGAAGGCCTTGGCTGGTATCGCGGGCCGGATCCCGAAAGGCATGCGACTGCCCGTGTCGAAGAACCGCACCAAGGGAGCGAAGGCGCTGGCGCGCCTGCACGCCCGTATCGCGCGGGTGCGCCATGATTTCACCCACAAGCGCACGACGCGCCTGTGCCGCGAAAACCAGGCGGTGGCGATCGAGGACCTGAACGTGGGCGGCATGCTGGCCAATGCCAGGCTGTCCCGCGCGATCTCGGATGTCGGCTTTTACGAAATTCGGCGCCAGCTGCTGTACAAGGCCGCGCGCTACGGCACCCTGATCGTGCTGGCCGACCGCTGGTATCCGTCCAGCAAGCTCTGTTCGGGCTGCGGAGCACGCAACGCCGCCCTGGCCCTGGGCGAGCGCGCCTGGACATGCGCCGGCTGCAGCGCGTACCACGACCGCGACGTCAACGCGGCCATCAATCTGCAACGGCTCGCCACCGGCGCCCTCGCGGCGGCAACGGCGCTACCCGTGGCGAGTCCGGCGGCGACGCCGGGCACTGCCGCCGGCCAGGTGCCGGCGGGAGGCGGGAAAGTCACGCCTGCCAGGCACGAGCACGGTCAACAAGACGGTTCGGGGCAGGAAGAGAACGCTGCACGCTTTTGTGCGCGTTTTTGCTAGCAGGACTGCCATGAAAAAAGTACTGACCGCACTTGCGCTCGCCGCGTCAACGCTGGCGCTCGCACCGGCGGCCCAGGCTGCCGACATCTACCGTGCCACGTCCAGCGGCCCGGCCGAGTCGCCGCCCAACGGGTCGCCCGGCTCGAGCATCGCCACCCTCGAGATCGATGGCTCGCTGCTGCGGGCCGAAGTACCGTTCAGCGACCTGGTGGCCGGGACGACCGTCGCCCACATCCACTGCTGCACCACCGAAGCCTTCACCGGCGTCGCGCCGCCGGCGATCTCGCTGGTGGATTTCCCGATGATGGTCACCGCCGGCGAATACACCCACACCTTCCACCTGGGCGAGGCGGCGGTCTGGGAGCCGGCCTTCCTGGCCCAGTTCGGCGGCACGCCGTCGGGCGCCAGCTCGGCGCTGCTCGATGCGATGAACGCCAACCAGGCCTACCTCAACATCCACACGACCCGCTATCCGAACGGCGAAATCCGCGGCTTCGTGGTGGCGGCGCCGATTCCAGAACCGGCGACCTGGGGAATGCTGGGGATCGGCCTGGCCGGACTGGCGCTGATGGCGCGCCGCCGGACGAGTTCGGTCAGGTAAGCGCCGCGCCCTCGCGCGTAGCCAGCAACTGGCTCCAGGCCGGTATCGCCGCCTGCCAGAAGGCGTGCAGCGATGCCGGCCGCATCAAAGGCAAGCCGAGGAAACGCGCGGCTGCCAGGAGGGCCTCCACCGCCGCGGCTTCGTCGCCCGGCGCCACGGCCAGCGCGCCGGTCTGCTTCGACAGCTTTTCGCCGTTCTCGTTGCGCACCACGGGCACGTGGAGGTAGCGCGGGGTCGGCACCCCGAGCACGCGCTGCAGGAAGATCTGGCGCGGCGTGGAGTCGAGCAGGTCGGCGCCGCGCACGACGTCGGTGACGCCCTGCTCGGCATCGTCCACCACCACCGCCAGCTGGTAGGCCCAGAAACCGTCGGCGCGCTTCAGGACGAAGTCGCCGGATTCCCCGCTGAGCCGCTGCGTGACCTCGCCCGCGAAACGGTCGGTGAAGCTGACGAGGTCGTAGCCCGGTTCCGGCACGCGCAGGCGCAGGCTGCGCATGCTGCGTCCCTCTGCCAGCCCGTAGCGGCAGGTGCCGGGATAGATCGCGGCGCCGTCGGGCGCGAAGCCGAGGCGCGAATCGGCGATCTCGCGCCGGTTGCAGCCGCAGGGGTAGGTGTGCAGGGCGATGCGCTCGGCGGCGGCCTGGTACAGGTGCTTGCGCCGGCTCTGCCAGACGACTTCGCCGTCGGCGTGCATGCCCAGCAGCTCCAGCAGGGCCAGGATGCCCTCGGCCGCGCCGGGCACGCTGCGGCCTTCGTCGATATCCTCGATGCGCACCAGCCAGGTGCCGTGGTGGGCACGGGCGTCGAGGTAGCTGGCCAGCGCCGCGACCAGCGAACCGGCGTGCAGCGGGCCGGTGGGCGACGGGGCGAAACGGCCGATATAAGGTGGATTCAGTAGCGACATCCGCTGATGATAACCGCACGGCGACGGCCGTGCGGCCTCCCCTTACTTGGCGGCCTGCTTGCCCTCTTTCTCGTGCTCGGCGATCAGCGCCGTCACCCGTCCCGCCACCTCGTTCGGCACTGCCATCGACAGCTGGTAGTGCACGATCTCGAAGCCCTTGGCCGTCTTGCGGATCACGCCGCTGGCCATGCACGGGCCCATGTTCGGGGTATCGAGCAGCTCGTCGAACCAGATCAGCGACTTGTCGCTCGAGGCATACACATTGCGGCGCGTGGCCTTGAAGCTCCAGGCCGACTTGCGCTCGAAATATTTCTTGGCCCAGGTCTTGAAGGCGTCGCGCTTCCACAGCTCGGTGCGGTCGGTGCCGATGTAAACGCCGTCCGGGGCGATCTTGTCGAAATAGGCCATGCGCGCGTTGGCGGCGTCGTCGTGCCATGCGTCGACGAAGGCATTGACCTGCTTGGTGAGCTGGGCGTCGGTCTCGGCACGGGCGATGCCGATCAGGCCCAGGAACAGGAAGGCGGCGGCGAGGAATCGTTTCATGGTCTCTTTCGTTGGCAGTGAACGCGCCAACGATAATCCAAAGATGCGCATTTGCCAACGTTTCCAGTCAGGGTCACTGCCGGAAGCTCATCTTTAACGCGATCTTAACGCCCGCAACGCTACGCTGAGCGTGCTCTACTCCACTAGAATAAGCGCATGCGCATCCTCATCGTCGAAGACCACCCCGACATCCTCGCCAACCTGTACGGCTTCCTGGAGCCGAAGGGCCACCAGCTCGATTCCGCCCGCAACGGCTACGGCGGGCTGGCGCTCGCCTCCGAGAACGATTACGACGTGATCGTCCTCGACGTCATGCTGCCCGGCCTGAACGGACTGGAGCTGTGCCAGAAGCTGCGCACGGAGCTCGGCAAGGCCACGCCGGTGCTGATGCTGACCGCGCGCGACAGCTTGCCCGACAAGGTGGCCGGCTTCGACAGCGGCGCCGACGACTACCTGGTCAAGCCCTTCTCGCTGGTGGAGCTCGAAGTGCGCCTGAAAGCCCTGGTGCGCCGCTCGTGCGCCGCCCATGCGGTGCACGCGACCATGCGCTTCGGCGAGCTGAGCTTCGATCCCGACACGCAGGAAGCCGCGCGCGCCGGCGTACCGGTGCAGCTGACCCGGACCGGCTACACGCTGCTGCGCTGCCTGCTCGCCGGCGCGCCGCGCATCGTCACCCGCGAGACCCTGGAGCAGGCCGTGTGGGGCGAGGACCGGCCCGACAGCGATGCCCTGCGCACCCACATCCATGCGCTGCGCCAGGCGATCGACAAGCCCTTCGCCACGCCGATGCTGCAGACGGTGGCCGGGGTCGGCTACAAGCTGGTGCAGGGCGATTCCCAGGGCGGCCAGCAGCGCGATGCGCCCGGCTGATTCCCTGAAACGGCGCATCGTCGTCGCCTTCGTCCTGTTCGGCCTCGGCGCCTCGTGCTTCTTCGCGGTGATCGCCGCCATTGCGGTGGAAGGCATCGAAGTGCAGCTGGTCGACAAGCGCCTGGAAGCGGCCGTGGCCTGGGCCGCCCCGCGCCAGGCGGCCGGCCTGGACGTCGACATGCCGGCCGGCCTGCGCTTTCACCGCAACGAAGCGATTCCCGCTCCCTTGCGCGGACTGTCCGACGGCGTGCACAAGGTCGACGTCGGCGCCATCCGCCTGCACGTGCTGGCCGGGCGGGACGCGCGCGGCAGCTGGGTGCTGGTCGACCACGAAAGCGACTACGACAAGATCGAGCTGGTGGTGTACTCGATGTTCGCCGCCGTGTTCATCGTCTTCGTGCTGCTGGCTTCGCTCCTCGGCGGCTTTTTCGGCGCCCGCGTGGTCACCCCGATCCACGCGCTGGCGCAGTCGGTGCGCCGCGGCGGCGCGCCGCCGGAACTCACCGCACGCAAGGACGAACTGGGCGTGCTGGCGCGCGCGCTGGAAGCCCACACCGCAGAACTGCGCGCCTTCCTCGACCGCGAACGCTATTTCACCGGCGACGTCAGCCACGAACTGCGCAGTCCGCTCACCGTGATCATGGGCGCAGCCGAGATCCTGATGCAGGAAGCCGCGCCCGCCGTGCGCGTCCCGGCCGAGCGCATCTACCGCGCGGCGCGCGAGGCTGCCGAATCGGTCACCGTGCTCCTGCTGCTGGCGCGCGCGCCCGAGCTCGGCACGCTGCCGCCGGTCGACGTGCACGCCGTGGCCGAGGACGAAGTCGAGAAGTACCGCGTGCTGGTGGCCGGCAAGCCGGTTGCGCTGCGCTTCCTCGACGGCCCGCTACTTGCCGTGCGCGCCCCGCGCGAACTGGTCGCGGCCGCCATCGGCAACCTGGTGCGCAACGCCTGCCAGTACACCGACCGGGGCGAGGTGCTGGTGCGCCTGCTGCCGGGCCGGGTGGTGGTCGAGGACACCGGCCCCGGCCTGCCGCCCGCCGTGGTGGCCACCCTCGGCAGCGGCGGCGCGCCCTCGAGCGGATCGGGCGGCACCGGGCTGGGGCTGGCGCTGGCCCGGCGCATCTGCGATTTTCTCGGCGCCGGCTTCGCCTACGAAGCACGCGAGCAAGGCGGCAGCCGCTTCACGATCAGCTTTCCTGCCGCCTGAGCCTGGAGGTTCACGCAGCCTTAACGCCCGCTTGAGCCGCGATTCACGCCGCGCCTCGTATCCTGCAAGCATGACGTGGCCATCCCGGCCGCGCGGTTCGATTGCAATACGAAGTGCACAACACACCTCCCCGGCGCATCAGCGCCAACCTGCTCGTCTTCGGCGTCGCCGTGCTGCTGGCCAGCGCCGCCAACATCAATTTCTGGTCGAATTTCATCCACGCCGTCGGCGGCTTCTCGCTGGCGCGGCTGCCGCTGCTGGCCGGCAGCTTCGCGATCGTGGTGCTGCTGTTCTACGCCCTGCTGACCCCGTTCAGCTTCCGCTACGTCGCCAAGCCGGCGCTGGTCGCCTGCATCCTCGTCGCGTCGGCCTCGGCCTGGTTCATCAACGAGTACGGGGTCGTGATCGACAAGTCCATCATCCAGAGCCTGTTCGAGACCGACCCGCGCGAAGCCGGCGAACTGCTGTGCTGGCGCCTGGCGGCCTTCGTCCTGCTGACCGGCGGACTGCCGGCGCTGCTGGTGGCGCGCGCGCAGCTGGCCTTTCCGCGCGGGCTGCGCGGCATCGGCCGGCGCCTCGGCTTCGGCACGGCGGCGCTCGCCGCGGCCGCGCTGCTGCTGGTCCTGCTGTTCAAGACCCTGGCGCCGGTGGTGCGCGAGCACCGCGAGCTGCGCTACCTGCTCACGCCCACCAATGTGGTGCAGGCGCTCAATGGCTACCTGCGCAACCGCTGGAGCAAGCAGGTCCCGCTGCAGCCGATCGGCCGCGACGCGGTCAAGGGCAGCCGCTGGGCCGGTCAGGCGCGCCGCACGGTCACCGTGATCGTGGTCGGCGAGACCGCCCGCGCGGCCAATTTCTCGCTCAACGGCTATGCACGCCAGACCAACCCGCGGCTGGCGCGAGAAGAGGGCCTGATCAACTTTGCACGGGTCGAATCCTGCGGCACCGCGACCGCGGTGTCGGTGCCCTGCGTGTTCTCGGCGCTGCCGCGCGAGCGCTATGACGACAGCGTCGCCAAGCACCAGGAGGGCCTGCTCGACGTGCTGTCGCATGCGGGTTTCCGCGTGCTCTGGCGCGACAACAATTCCGGCTGCAAGGGCGTGTGCGAGCGCGTCGAATTCGTCGACGTGGCGACGCCGGCGCCCGGCAAGCCCTACTGCGCCGGCGGCGAATGCTACGACGAAGGCCTGCTGGCGGGCTTGCCGGAGCTGATCCGCCAGAGCGGCAAGGACCTGGTCATCGTCCTGCACCAGAAGGGCAGCCACGGGCCGGAGTATGCCAGGCGTTATCCGGCCGGCTTCGGCCGCTTCGGGCCGGTGTGCCAGACCAGCGAGTTCGAAAGCTGTACCCGCGATTCCATCGTCGCCGCCTACGACAACACCATCCTCTACACCGACAGCTTCCTGGCCCAGACCATCGACCTGCTGCGCCAGGCCGCGCTCGAGGCCGACGTCGACACGGCGATGCTGTATTTTTCCGACCATGGCGAGTCGCTCGGCGAAGGCAATATGTACCTGCACGGCGCTCCCTGGCTGTTCGCGCCGAAGGAACAGACCCATGTGCCGATGATGTTGTGGATGTCGGAGGGCTTCAGCCAGCGCTTTCGCATCGACCGCGCCTGCCTGCAGGCGCGCCGCGACCAGCCGCTCTCGCACGACAACGTGTTCCACTCGGTGCTCGGCATGCTGAATGTCGAAACCGCCGTCCTGAATCCGAAACTCGACCTGTTCCATGCCTGCATCCGCAATTGAGGGAGCGGCGGAGCAACACGCGGGAGCCTTGCTGGACATGCGCAGCTGCCGGCGGCTTGCCGCCGCGCTGGTCCTGGTGGCGCCGCTGCTCGCCGCACTGGGGCAATGGACCGACGTCGACCTGGTCCTGGCGGACTGGCTGTACAGCCGCGCCAGCGCCAGCTTCCCTTGGCGCGACGCATGGCTCACCGCGACCTTCGGCCATGAGATACTCAAGGCGGGACTGGCGCTGCTGGCGGCATGCTTCGTGGCGCTGGCGATCACCGATGCGTTCAGGCCGCAGGCGCCGCTGGACCGGCCCCTGGCGCGGCTGCGGCTGCGCGTGATCGCCTGCTCCGCCGTGCTGGTGCCGCTGGCGACCAGCCTGCTCAAGCAGGCCAGCAGCGCGCACTGTCCCTGGGACCTGGCGCGCTACGGCGGCAACAAGCCCTATGTGCGCCTGTTCGAGGCGCTGCCGGCAGGGATCCTGCCCGGCCATTGCATGCCGGCCGGCCACGCGTCGAGCGCGCTGTGGCTGGTATCGCTGGTGGTGTGGTGGCTGCCGGGGCCGCGCCGCGGGGCATGGCGCGCCGCCTGCCTGGCGCTGGCGCCGGGCTTGGTGCTGGGCTGGATGCAGCAGATGCGTGGCGCCCACTTCCTCACCCACACCCTGTGGTCGGCCTGGATCGCCTGCGCCATCGTGCTGGCCCTGGTGATGCTGCTGCAGCCTAGCGGTGGTACTGTCCGTCGCGCTCCGGCTGGTACTCGATGCCGCGCACGCTGAGCTCGAACATGGCGCCGTCGGGACGCTCCCAGCTGATGGAATCGCCGACCTTCAGGCCCAGCAGGGCGGTGCCGACCGGGGTCAGGATCGACAGCTGATCGGGATTGCCGGCCATGTCTTTCGGATAGGTCAGCGTCATGGTCACTTCCTCCTCGGCGCCGTCGAAGGAAAAACGCACGCGCGAGTTCATGGTGACGACGTCGGGCGGCATTTCCCAGGGCTCGGCGAGCGCGGCCCGGCCCAGTTCATCGAGCAGCGCGTCGCGCGCGGCGAGTTGGGCGGCTGGAACGGCGTCCAGCATGCGGTCGAGGCGGTCCATGTCCAGCCATGAGACGAGGATGGTCGGTTTCATTGTGTACTCCTGTGCTTGCCCGCGGCGTGGCGGGCGGATATCGATGTGATGTGAGATGCCGGCCACGAAAGATGGCGGGCTGGGCGGATCGGGGCGGCTCGGGAGGACGGAGAAGCGCGTGCAGGGGTCCTCACCGAGCCCGGACGAGCCAGGCGAGGTTGCGGGACGACTGCTGCACCGCTCGGGAGACGGCGGCGCAGTCACGCTCGACGGACGCGGCAAAGCCCCTGCCCTGCTGGCAGGCGCTATTGCGCGGCGATGTAAAGCGTGGTGGGTTCATGGGCATGTGAAAATCGTACAGGGGCCAGTATAGCCCTTGTGGGAGATTCGTCAACGCCATGCGTCAAACCCACCCCGCGAGATCATATCGACAAGGGCATCTTCGTGATCAGCTTGTCGAGGGTGATCGGATACTCGCGCACCCGCACCCCGGTGGCGTTGTACACCGCATTGGCCACGGCCGCCGCCACGCCGCAGATGCCCAGCTCGGCGATGCCCTTGGCCTTCATGGGCGAGGACATCGGATCGACCTCGTCCAAAAAGATCACCTCCTGGTGCGGGATGTCGGCGTGCACCGGCACCTCGTAGCCCGCCAGGTCGTGGTTGACGAAGTAGCCGAGCCGCTTGTCGACGGCCAGTTCCTCCATCAGCGCCGCCCCGGCGCCCATCGTCATCGCGCCGATCACCTGGCTGCGCGCCGTCTTCGGGTTGAGGATGCGCCCGGCCGCGCACACCGCCAGCATGCGCCGGATGCGCACTTCGCAGGTCACCGCATCGACACCCACCTCGACGAAGTGCGCGCCGAAGGTGGACAGCTGGTAGCGCTTGTCGATGTCGCCATACTCGATCAGGTCCTCGCCGACCAGCTCGCGCCCGGCGACCGCCTCGGACAGCGGCAGGCTGCGCTCGCCCATGCGCACCAGGCCGTCGGCGAAGATGGCGCGCTCCGGCTCGAAGCCGGCCTGGCGTGCCACCGCCTCGCGCAGCTTGAGGCAGGCGGCGTACACGCCCGCCGTCGAGTTGTGCCCGCCCCACTGCCCGCCCGAGCCGCAGGATGCCGGCAGGCTGGAGTCGCCCAGCCGCACCCGCACCCGTTCCAGCGGCACACCCATCATCTCGCTGGCCGTCTGCGCGATGATGGTGTAGCTGCCGGTGCCGATGTCGGTCATGTCGGTTTCCACCGTCAGCATGCCGCGCCGGTCCAGGCGCACCCGCGCCGCCGACTTGGTCAGCAGACTGTCGCGGAAGGCGCCGGCCACGCCCATGCCCACCAGCCAGCGGCCTTCGCGCAGCGTGCCGGGTTTCGTCGCCCTGCGCTCCCAGCCGAAGCGCTCGGCACCTAGCTGCAGGCACTGGACGAACTGGCGCTTGGAGAACGGCGGATTCGCAATGTGCTTTTCCTTCTCCGGCTTCTTCGACTGCGGGTCCGCAGACGCGGGCTTTTCCGGATTGTCGGGCACCACCTGGGTGTCGTTCAGGATGCGGAACTGCACCGGGTCCATGCCCAGCTTTTCCGCCATCTCGTCCATCGCGATCTCGAGCGCCGCCATGCCGGGCGCCTCGCCCGGCGCGCGCATCGCGTTCGCTTCCGGCAGGTCCATCGCGGCCACGCGGTTGGAGGTCATGCGGTGCTCGCCCGCGTACAGCGAGCGGGTTTGCGTGGCCGCGTTCTCCGGCGAGCCATCCTTCAGGTTGCCGGACCAGCTTTCGTGGCCGATGGCGGTGATCTTCCCTTCGCGGGTGGCGCCGATGCGGATGCGCTGCAGGGTCGCCGAGCGGTGCGTGGTGTTGTTCGGGATGAGCGCGCGCTGCAAGGGCACGCGCACCGGCCGGCGCGCGGCCTTGGCGCCCAGCGCCGCCAGCACCACGTCGGCGCGCAGGAACAGCTTGGAGCCGAAGCCGCCGCCGATGTAGGGCGACAGCACCCGCACCTTCTCCTTCGGGATGCCGAGGGTCTTGGCCAGGTCGCCCTTGGCCCAGGCGATCATCTGGTTCGAGGTCCACACGGTGAGCTGGTCGCCGTCCCAGGCGGCCACGCTGGCGTGCGGCTCCATCATCATGTGCGATTCGTGGGCGGTGTGGTACTCGGCGTCGAGCTTCACCGGGCTGGATGCGAAGGCGCCGGTGAAGTTGCCGATCCTGGTCTCGGCGGCTTCCGACTTCGGCGCGATGGCCTTGTTCTGCACCGCCCGCAGGTCGAAGTCGCCCTTGTCGCGCTCGTACTTGATGCGCACCAGCGAAGCGGCGTCGCGCGCCTGCTCGAAGGTCTCGGCCACCACCAGCGCCACGGCCTGGTGGTAGTGCTCGACTCGCGGTCCGCCCAGCAGCATGGCGGTGTTGAAGTTGCCCTTGGTGAGCTTGCCGGCGTTCTGGGCGGTGACGATGGCGATCACGCCCGGCGCGGCCTTGGCCGCCGACAGCTCCATCGAGACGATCCGTCCGGTGGGAATGGCCGAGCCGATCACGTAGCCGTGCGCCTGGTTGGGCACCACGTCGTGGCGGTCGAGCGCGTAGGGCGCGGTGCCGGTGGTCTTGAGCGGGCCGTCGATGCGGTCGATCGGCTGGCCCACCACCTTGAGCTGGTCGATCGGGTTACTGGTGGCTGGTTCGTTGAATTTCATGGCTGTCCCTTTTGCTTAAGCTGCGGCTTTGGCGTCCGCGATGGCGGCGGCCAGGGTGCGTTCGACCAGCGGCACCTTGAATGCGTTGTCCTGGGTCGTGCGCGCGCCGGCAAGCACGCCGCCCGCCACCGCCTGCGCCCCGCGCGGGAACGCGGCTTCGGCCGCTTCCACGCGCCAGGGCTTGTGGGCGACACCGCCCAGCGCCACCCGGCCGCTGCCGTCGCGCTGCAGGATGGTGGCCACCGAGACGATCGCGAAGGCATAGGACGCGCGGTCGCGCACCTTGCGGTAGCTTTGCACCCCGCCGACGGGCGGCGGCAGCGTTACCGCCGTGATCAGCTCACCGGGCTTCAGGTTGTGGTCGACGTGCGGCGTGTTGCCCGGCAGGCGGTGGAAGTCGGCGATCGGGATCACGCGCGTGGCGCCGCTCGGGTCGATGGTCTCGACCTGGGCGTCCAGCACGCGCATGGCCACCGCCATGTCGCTCGGATGGGTCGCGATGCAGGCATCGCTCTGGCCGACGATCGCATGCAGGCGGGTGAAGCCGCCGATGGCGCTGCAGCCGCTGCCGGGCTTGCGCTTGTTGCAGGGGACGTTGGTGTCGTAGAAATAGGGGCAGCGGGTGCGCTGCAGCAGGTTGCCGGCGGTGGTGGCCTGGTTGCGCAGCTGGCCGGAGGCGCCCGCGACCAGCGCGCGGGTCAGCACGCCGTAGTCGCGCCGCACCCGCAGGTCGGCCGCCAGGTCCGAATTGCGCACCAGCGCGCCGATGCGCAGGCCGCCATTCGGCGCCGGCTCGATGCGGTCGAGCGCCAGGTCGTTGACGTCGATGAGGTGGGCCGGCGTCTCGATCTGGAGCTTCATCAGGTCCAGCAGGTTGGTGCCGCCGGCAACGAAGCGCGCATTCGGGATACGCGCCGCGGCCGCCGCGGCTTCCTGCGGGGTCTTGGCCCGTTCGTAGGTAAAGGCTTTCATCGCTTGGCCCCCGCCACTTCGGCAATCGCTTCCTGGATGTTGGAATAGGCGCCGCAGCGGCAGATATTGCCGCTCATGCGCTCGCGGAACTCCATTTCGCTCGGCTGCGGGCCCGCGTTCAGGTCGGCCGTGACGTGGCTCGGCGCGCCGGCCCGGATCTCTTCCAGCATGCCGACGGCGGAGCAGATCTGGCCCGGGGTGCAGAAGCCGCACTGGTAGCCGTCATGCTTGATGAAAGCGCGCTGCAGCGGATGCAGGTTGGTCGGGGTGCCGAGGCCTTCGATGGTGGTGATCTCGTGGCCTTCCTGCATCACGGCCAGGGTCAGGCAGGAGGTGACGCGGCGGCCGTCCACCAGCACCGTACAGGCGCCGCACTGGCCCTGGTCGCAGCCCTTCTTGCTGCCGGTGAGGTGCAGGCGGTCGCGCAGGGCGTCCAGCAGCGTGGTGCGCGGATCGACCATCAACTGGTGCTCGATGCCGTTGACCTTCAGCCGGACGCTCATGGTCGTGGGCGTGGTGGAGGCCGGCGGCTGGGCGGCGGCGGGTGCGGCCTGGGCGGGCGCCGCGAGCTGGGAGGCTACCGCGACGCCGCCGACGGCGGCGGTCGACGCCTTGAGCAGCTGGCGCCGATTGGGATCGAAGTCGGGCATCGTACTTCCTTTCTTGAGGGGGGCTGGCTGGACGGGCAATTTGATGAAAATGCGCATGCAAGAACATAGCGCTTTTTTAATTTTTGAGGCGTGCAGTTCGTTCAGGTGTGCAGCCCTGGCATTGTAGGGGCGTGGGAAGGCCGCACTGCATGTGAAAAATGCAAGGGCTTATGAATGGAATTCATGAATCCGGGGCAGTTATCAGTACGCCCGGTCATGAAAAATCAGGAAGCGCGCTTGGCGGCCGGTGCTTTCTTCGGCTTGGGCAGCGGCATCAGGGCCGCGGTCTCCTCGATCAGGCGGCGCAGCGCCTCGGGATCGTCGAGCAGTTCGTCGGCGATCGGATAGTCCTTGGCGCCCGGATACGGCGGCCCTTGCGGCAGGTCCGGCGCAAGGGTAGCGACGGCCTTCGACGGCTTGATGAACAGGCTGTTGTCGCAGGCGAAGGCGACCACCTTGCCGTCCAGGTACAGGGCGTACTCGCCGAACATCTTCTTGTGCGTCAGCCGGCTGCCCAGCCCCGCGACCTCGGTGACGTAGTCGACGAAACTGCGTTCAGTGCCCATGTGCGCTCCTCTTCATTATCCGCCCCACATAATAATCCAAGCGTTCATGCAGGCTTAAGAATCTGATAACGCGTTCGGGTAAAGTCGGCGGCTCATCCACTCCGCGAAACGACCGATGAACGCCTGGCTCCTGCGCCTCCTCCTGCCTCTTGCTGCCTGCCCTCTACTGCTCGCCCATGCGGATGCGCCGCCGGTGCCCGGGCCCGCGCAGGCCGATCCCCTCGGCGCGTCCGGAACGCAGCCGGCACCGCCGCCGAGCGCACGTCCGAGCGACGAGGCGATCAAGGCAGCCGTGCGCGCCGTCCTCGAAGAGATGCCGCCCGACTCCATGCCGGCCGGCGGCACGGTATTGAGCGGCGGGGCCTACCAGGCATTCGCACGCAAATTCTCCGAAGCGGAAAAGCCGCACTGCCTGGGCCCGAACGCGACCAGACACCAGCCGTCCGGCTTCAGCACCAAGAACTGGAACTTCGGCTTCGGTGGCCTGGCTGCCCTGCCCTTCTGGGGCGCAGCCATCCTGCGCGGCAAGTGCAACTGGACCCGCTGATCCAGCCTCACAGCAGTTCGATGCCGAAGCGCTTGACCGCCAGCGCAAAGAGGCCGAAGCACACCACGGTAATCACGGTGCACGCGCCCAGTGTCCACCAGAATCCGAGCCGCGGCAGCAGCCACGGGAAGGCCAGGAACATGGGCAGGGTCGGCACCACGTACCAGAAGGTGTACCACGCGTGGTTGGCGATCCGCGCCGCCGGCTGGTTCTCGATGTACAGCCACACCAGGGTCAGGATCGTGATCAAGGGCAGCGCCGCGATGAAGCCGCCGAAACGGTCGCTGCGCTTGGCGGTCTCGGACACGAGCACGACCATGGCCGCGGTGAGCAGGTATTTGGTGATGATCCACTTCATCGCAGGCTTCCCAAGCTTACTTGACCGAGAAGCGCACGCTGACGGTCTTCTTGTCCGCGAAGCTCACCGACGCCACGGCCTTGCTGCCCTTTTCGAGTAAGGCCTTGCCCTTCACGACCAGCGTGTTGTCGCCGCCCGACTCCAGCGGGAGCTCGGTCTTCTGCGTGCCCGTCAAGACGGTCATGGTGCCGCTCGCGCCGGCGGTCGGCTTGTCCTTGCCGTGGTCGTCGACGTAGATGGTGGTAGCACCATCCCTGGCGACCAGCTCGAAGGACAGGTCGCCCGCGGTCTGCACGATGCCGCCGTGCTTCGGCTTGGCGCCGTGTGCGAGGGCCTGGCCGGACAGGACGAGGCCGGCCGCGCATGCTGCTACTGCAAAGATCTTTTTCATATTCCTGCTCCAGAAAGACATGTGGCGGCTCGGGATGGGCGCCGCCACTGGGCCCGTGAATCAATAGCTATCGCTGCCCTTCTCCGCCAGCAGGCGCTCCAGGGGACGCCGCCCGAGCTTCCAGAAGATGAGCGGCGTCAGCAGCGTATCGAGCAAGGTGGAGCTGATCAGGCCACCGAAGATCACCACCGCCACCGGATGCAGGATCTCCTTGCCCGGCGCATCCGCCGCCAGCAGCAGCGGCGTGAGTGCAAATGCGGCTACCAGCGCCGTCATCAGGACCGGCGTCAGGCGCTCGATCGAGCCGCGCACGATCATCGGCCATCCAAAGGACTCGCCCTCGAACTTGCACAGGTTGATGTAGTGGCTGATCTTGAGGATGCCGTTGCGCGTGGCGATGCCGGCCAGCGTGATGAAGCCGACCATCGAGGCCACCGACAGCGACACGCCCGCGATCCACATCGCGATCACGCTCCCGACCAGGGCGAACGGGATGTTCCCCATGATGATGAGCGCCAGTCTTGATGAGCGGTAGCGCGAATACAGCACCAGGAAGATCATGAGCAGCGAGCCGAGCGCCAGGGCCGCGATCAGGCGCTGCGACTGCTCCTGCGCCTGGAACTGCCCTTCCACGCTGACGAAGTAGCCGCCCGGCAGCCGGGTTTTATCCACCGCCTGGCGCACGTCCTCGATGATGTGCGACATGTTGGAGCCGTCCGTGTTCGCATACACGACGATGCGGCGGCGCCCGTTCTCGCGTCCGATCTGGTTGGGGCCGTCGCCCTCTTCGACCGTGGCCACGCTCGACAGCGGAATCGGGCCCGCCGGTGTGCTGAGCATGATGCGCCCCAGGTCCTGCGGCGAGCGGTCGGCGTCGGCCAGGCGCAGCACCAGATCGTAGCGGCGCGCGCCGTCGATCACCTGGGTCACGCGCGTGCCTTCGGACAGCGACTGCAGCGCCTGCAGTACCTCGCCCGCGGCCAGGCCGTGCTGGGCCGCCTTGCGGTAGTCGATGCGCAGCTTCACCTGCGGGATCAGGACCTGGCGCTCGACCGACAGGTCGACCAGGCCCGGAATGCCGGCCACGCGCCCGCGCAAGTCTTCGGCCAGGCCGCGCAGGGTGTCGATGTCGTCGCCGTAGATCTTCACCGCGATCTGCGCGCGCACGCCGGACAGCAGGTGATCCAGGCGGTGCGAGATCGGCTGGCCGATCGCCACCGAGGCCGGGATGCCTGCGAGCTGGTTGCGGATGCTCGCCATGACCTCCTCGCGGCTGCGCTTCGAAGGCTTCAGGTCGATCTCGATCTCGGACGAGTGCACGCCCTCGGCATGCTCGTCCAGTTCGGCACGACCGGTGCGGCGCCCGACCTTGGCGACTTCCGGCACCTGCGCGATCAGGGTCTCGGCCAGGGTCCCCATGCGGTTCGCCTCCGCCAGCGAGGTGCCCGGCGTGAAGCTCATGCCCATCACCAGCGAGCCTTCGTTGAAGGCCGGCAGGAAGGCGCGCGGGAAGAAAGGCACCGAGGCGAGCGCCACCAGCACGACCACTGCTGCAGCACCCAGCACGGGACGGGTGCGCGGCAGCGACCAGTGGAGCAGCGCCGTGTCCCAGGCCTTCAGGCGGCGCACGATCGGGCTGTCGCCGCGATGCAGGCGCTTCATCTTCGGCAGCAGGTAATAGGACAGCACCGGCGTGACCGTCATCGACACCAGCATCGAGGCCAGGATCGAGACGATGTAGGCGATGCCGAGCGGCGCGAACAGGCGTCCCTCGATGCCCGGCAACGCGAACAGCGGAATCGACACCAGCACCACGATCACGGTCGCGTAGACGATCCCGGAACGCACCTCCACCGAGGCATGCCAGATCGTCTCCAGCACGGAGTGCCCCGTCTTGTCGCGCTCCTTCAGGCGGCGCAGGATGTTCTCGACGTCGACCACCGCATCGTCCACCAGCTCGCCGATCGCGATCGCCAGGCCGCCCAGGGTCATCACGTTGATCGACTGGCCCAGCAGGTGGAAGGCCAGCGCCGTCACCGCCAGCGACAGCGGGATCGCCACCAGCGAGATCAGGGTAGTGCGCGCGCTCAGCAGGAAGGCGAACAGCACGATCGCCACCAGGATGGCGCCGTCGCGCAAGGCTTCCACCACGTTGCCGACGCCGGCCTCGATGAAGTTCGCCTGGCGGAACAGCACCACGGGCTGCGAGATCCCGGCCGGCAGGCCCTGCTTGAGCTCCGCCAGCGCGCCCTCGATGTCGCGGGTCAGGCGCACCGTGTCGCCGTCCGGCTGCTTCTGCACGCTGACGATCACCGCCGGCTTGCCGTTCATGCCGGCGTCGCCGCGCTTGAAGGCCGGCGCGTAGGCGACGCTGGCGACCTGCTCGAGCAGCACCGGCGTGCCGTTGCGGTAGGCCACCGCCAGGCCCTTGACGTCTTCCAGGCGGGTGGTGCGCCCGAGGTTGCGGATCAGGTACTCGCGGTTGTTCAGGTCGATGAAGCCGCCGCTGGTGTTGGCGGCGAAGCCGCGCAGCGCATCCGTTACCTGCGCGAGCGAGACCCCGAACTGCGCCATGCGCGCAGTGTCGGGCTGCACGCGCAGCTGGCGTACTTCGCCGCCGATCGGGATCACCTGCGACACGCCCGGAATCGACAGCAGGCGCGGACGCAGCACGAAGTCGGCATACTCGCGCGCCTTCATGGGATCGGTCCGGGCCACGTCGATGGGCAGCGCGATCAGCATGATCTCGCCCATGATCGACGACACCGGCCCCATCATCGGCGAGATATCGCCGGGCAGCCCTTCCTTCACCAGGCCCAGGCGCTCGGACACAAGCTGGCGGTTGCGGTAGACGTCCGTGCCCCAATCGAATTCGGCATACACGATGGACAGGCCGACGCCCGACACCGAGCGCACCCGGGTCACGCCCGGCATGCCGTTGAGCGAGGTCTCGATCGGGAAGGACACCAGCTGCTCGACTTCCTCGGGCGCCATGCCGCCGGCCTCGGTCAGCACCGTGACGACCGGCTTGTTCAGGTCGGGGAACACGTCCACCGGAGTGCGCGAGGCCGTGTAGGCCCCGTAGACCATCAGCAGCAGCGCCGCCGCCAGCACGAACAGGCGATTGCGCAGGCTGAAACGTACGATAGCGTTGAACATGGGCCGCCTACCGGATCTGGTTGATCAGCGAGGTGCCCTTGACCACGACCCGGTTGTCGGGGCTGAGCCCGCGGGTCACGATCACGGTGCCGGCATCGAGCGGCGTCGCCTCCACCGGCAGCGCAATGAAGCGCTGGGCCCCGGACTTGATCCACACCACGGTCTCGTTGGCCTGATTGCGCGCCAGCGCCGACGCCGGCAGGGCGATGCCCTTCACCGTCGTGTTCAGCCTGGCCAGTACCGTCACCGGTTGTCCCACCGCCAGGTCGAGCGCCTTGCCCTGCGCCCGGAAGTTCAGCGGCACCGCGCCTTCGCGCAGGCTGCGCCCTCCTCCCAGCAGCGTGAGCTGGACATCGGCCACGTCGAGCAGGGTCGCGCTGCCGATCCTGCCCGCCAGCGCGGCGTCCGTGGCCAGGGCTTCGACCAGCATCCGCTGCGGATCGACGATCTCGAACAGCACCTCGCGCATGTCCACCATCTGGCCGTTCAGCACCGCGGCGCTGGCGATGATGCCGCTGCTCGGTGCGACGAGGTTTTCCACGCCGCCGATCGACCTGGCCACCGCGCGCTCGCGGCCGGCGTTGGCCGCCAGTTCGGCGCGGGCCGCCTCGACTTCCTTGGCCGGCACCACGCCTTCCAGCGATTCCAGGCGCTTGAGCCGCTGTTCCAGCAGCGTGCGGTTGGCGCGCAGGCCGGCCAGTTCGGCCGCCTGGTTGCCGCGCTCGATGGCGTCGCCGGTCGGGCGCAGGCGCGCCAGCACCTGCCCTTTCACGACGCGCTGTCCAAGCACCGGCAGGCCCTTCGGCCCCGGCGCGATCTGTCCCGCGAACGGCGCCTGCACCCGGCCGCCCGCGTTCGGGTCGATGGCGGCGCGGCCGTTGAGCTGGACGGTGCGCGCGTGCTCGCCTTCCTTCACCATCAGGGTGCGCACGCCCATGCGGCGCTGCGCCAGCTTGGGCACGTTGACGCTGCCGTCCGGCAGGCGCGCCAGGCCACTCGGCGTGCCGCCTGCCTTCTCGTCGAGATGTTCGCCATTGGGGCCGTGCGCGCCCGGCGAGGCCAGCAGGGAAGTTGTGAAGAGGCCGGCGAGCAGGCCGATAACAATGCGATGTTTCATGTTCAGGCTCCCTTGCGTTGGCGCATGCGGCGCACGACGAATACGGCGGCAATCAGGACGACGGCCGCGATGGCGGCCAGCAGCCACGGGCTCCACGCCGAGTGCTCGTGGTCGTGATCGTCTTCAAGCGCTTGCGTTACCTGGAGCGTGCCTTCCAAGAGGTCGCTCTCCTCCCCAGCGACCAGGGTGAACAGCAGCGGATGGGCGCCCGGTTTGGAGATCGCGGCGAGCAAGGCCGGATCGTCGACCGCGTAGTCGCCTATGTCGGCGTGGAAGGTGGCTTTCGCCTTGAGGTTCTTGTACTGGACTTCCAGCACGCCGTTCAGGACCGGCTCGTTGGTCTCGTAGCGGTCGATCATGATCGACAGTTCGCCTTTCGTAAGCTGGCCTACCAGCTCGAAGGCTTCGGTAAAGGTCTCGACGCGCGGCAGCACGGCGCCCGCGGCGGCCGTCGGGGCGTCGAGGTGTTCGCCGTTCGGCCCGTGCGCGCCGGGCCCGGCCAGTGCCGGCGACATGGCCAGCATGGCGACGAAGAACAGGGTCAGGATTTTCATGGAAGGATTCCTAATGCTTGATTGAGTTGCGCATGGGCGTGCCCGACTGCGACTTGTTGCTGGGCCACGGCGACGTCGGCTTCATGGGTCAGTGCGCGCGAGCGCAGCAGGTCCGCCAGGCCGCGCTCGCCCTGGCGAAAGGCGTTCTCGAACAGCGCGGTGTGTTCGTGCAGGGCCTTGGCGCGTGCGATGGCATCGTTCAGGGCCGTGCCGGCATTCGCCAGGCGTGCGCGGGCGATGGCGAGCTCGGCCGCGCTGGCGGCTTGCGCCTCGGCCGCTTCGGCGGCCGCGGTGGCGATCGCGGTCTGGGCCTGGGCCTCGACGCTGCGGTTGCGCGCGGCGCTCCCGAACGGAATCTGCAGCGCCACGCCGAGGCTGCGCGTCGGTTCGCGCAAGCCGCGTTCGTCTTCGCGACGCACCGACAGGGCGATCGTCGGGGGCGCCGAACGGTTGGCCTCAAGCAGCCGCAAGTCCGCGCGTGCACGCTGCTCGGACGCCTGGGCAGCGGCCAGGCGGGTATTGGCAGGCGCCTTCGCTTCGCGCAGCGGCTCCGGCTCCAGCGCCGGCAGTTCCGGCAACCCGGTCAGGACCTGGAAGCGCGCCAGCGCCTCGGCGGCGGCGGTGCGGGCCTTGCCGACCTCGATGCGCGCGGCCAGCACTTCCTGGTCGGCCAGCAGTCCATCGCTGCGCGCCAGGTCGCCGGCTTTCACGCGCCGCCCTACCTCGTCGGCGAGCCCTTCGAGGTGGTGCAGGTGGTCCTGCTTTTCGTCCAGCGTGACCTGGGCGGAAGCCGCTTCCCACATCCGGTCGCGCACCAGCCCAGCCACGGCCAGGCGGGTTGCAAGCAGGTGGGCGTTTGCCTCGATCGTCGTGCGCGCGGCCAGCGTTTCGCGGGCCGACTTCTGGCCGGGCAGCCAGAACGAGGACGAGACCGACATCTCGGATTCGCGCTGGGCGCGTTCCGATCCGCTCTCGTCGCGTCGCTGGGACAGGCCGAGCGTGGGCGCCGTGGCGAGCCAGGAAGCGGCGCCCGCGCGTGCCGCGGCGGCTTCAAGCTGGCGTGCTTCGATCGTGCGCGCGTCGGGCACGCGCTGCCAGGCGCTGTCGACGGCGTGTTTGAGTGTGACTGGCGGTGCCGCAAGCGCCCAGCATGGCAGGGCGAGTGCGGTACCGACAAGGTAAAGGGACAGGCGGCGGGTGCGCATGTGTTCTCCATCGGTGAATATCGAAATCGACCGAAGGGAAGCGCACGGGCGCGAGGAGCTCGCGCCAAGGGTTCTGTCAGGCGTGCGTCATTCCCCCGGCGGCGAGGCCGGGGGCGTGGCGGGGTGGTTTTCGTGGCCCATCCAGGAAGGGTTCCGGCAGCGACTGGGCAGCGGGAACGATCACGCTGGACAGCAGCTGCTCGGGTGGCACGATGAGCGCGGGAAGGAGCAGGTCGGCTGGTTGCGCGCAGGAGTGGTGGTCCTGCGCATGGGCGAGCGACTTTTCGGAGGCGTCATAGTGCACCGAGCCGTCGTCTTCGTGGTGATGGTGGAGGATGTTCTCGTCGTGCGCCACCGCGTGCGCGAGGGCGCCGGCGCCGTAGGCCTGCGGCAAGCCGCCCTGCATGGCGAAACCATACAGGGGAAGGCTGAGCAGCAGAAGGATGGTAATGAACCGGCGCAAGAGGTCACCTCGGGGAATGCGCCGATTATAGCAGCGTGGCGGCGGGCCGGATCATGCCGGCCGCAAACGCCGATCAGAACGCCGCGCGCACGCCCACGGTAATGTTCCGTCCCGCCAGCGGCGCCACATCCTTCAGGACCGAGGTCGAGATGCGGATGTCCTCGTCGAGCAGGTTCTTGCCGATGATGAACCAGGTCAGGTCCGCATTACGGAAACGCTGGGTGTAGGACAGGTTGGCGTCCAACTGGGTGTAGGCCGGGGTCGGCGTCGATTCGAACGAGGCCAGGCGCTCCTGCTCCAGCGCGCGCAGCACCGACACGTTTGCGCGCAGCGCACCCTGGCGATAGCCTGCCTCAAGACCGACGCGCTTGGCCGGCTGCAGCGGCAGGCTGCCCGCATGCTCCAGCGAACCGCGCGACAGGTCGCCGAAGGCGCGCAGCGACAGGCCTTGCGTATGCGGGTGCCGGTTGTAGCTGATCTCGGCTTCCATGCCGCGGATCGTGGCGTCGGCCTGGCGGAAGATGCGCTCGCGCAGCTCGTCGCCCGGGTTGCCCTCGTCGTCCAGCAGGGTGTCGTTGACCTCGCCATAGATGAAGTCGCGCACGCGGTTCTCGAACAGGTTCGCCTGCCAGCGCACCAGGCCGGTGACCTTGCGCAGCGAGATTTCCAGGTTGCGCGAGGTCTCCTTCTTGAAATTCGGGTTGCCGATGTCGTAGGTCAGGGTCGATTCGTGCGGGCCGCCCGAGTACAGCTCGTCGGTGCCCGGCGCACGCTGCGCCACCGAGGCGGTCACGCCCACCGTGTAGTCCCGGGCCAGGGGCCAGATCGCCCCTGCCGAGTACGAGAGCAAATCGAAGCTACGGCGCGGCGCGGCTCCTTCCGGTTCGCGTTTCACCGATTCGACCCGCACGCCGGCGTTGACGCGCGTCTTGCCGAACTGGCGCTGCTCGACCAGGAAGGCGGCGTGGGTGTCGGACACTGTCACCGGCACCGTCGCCGGTTCGCCGCTGTCGGCGCTCAGGCCCGAGAACCGGGTGTGCTCGGTCTGGATGCCGAAGCTGCCTTCCCAGCCCTTGAGCGGCTTGTGGGTCAGCTCCAGGCGTGTCTCCGTCGAGCGGTTCGAGAAGATGGTCTCCGGGCCGCCCTCGCTATTCAACTCCACGTGGCCGTAGTCGGAATAGCCGGCCTTGAAGCGCAGCTTCTCGAAGCCCGCCATGGGCGCGTTCAGCTGGCCGTCGAGGTCGTAGCGGGTCTGGTCGAGGTCGATCCTGGCGCCCTCGCCGCCCGGGATGCCGTAATGTTTCTTGAGCGAGCTGACCGAGGCGCCGAAGTAGCCACGCTCTCCGATATACGAGGCGCCTGCGCCCAGGGTGTGCTGGCGCAGGGCGGAATTGAGCAGCGTGTCGCCCTCCGGCGCATCCGGGATGTGATAGTCGCCGGCGTCGCGTCCGCTGCCGTCGACGTGCAGCGCGACCTTACCGGTCGCCGCGTCGCCGGAGAAGGACACGGCGCGGCCGTGGTCGACGCTGCTGTAGCGGCTTTCCATCACGCCGCTGGGCTTGTCGTGCAGCTCGGTCGGGATGCGTTCGTTGACGACGTTGACCAGGCCGCCGATCGCGCCCGAGCCGTACAGCAGCGCCGCCGGGCCGCGCAGGATCTCGATCTGGCGCGCGGTGGCCGCTTCGCCGGTGACGGCGTGGTCGTTCGACAGGCCGGACAGGTCGGACACCGACATGCCGTTTTCCAGCACCTTGACGCGGTTGCCTTCCAGGCCGCGGATGATCGGGCGCGAGGCGCCGGCGCCGAAGGCCGAGGCCGAGACGCCCAGTTCATTGCTCAGGGTGTCGCCGAGCGAGCTTCCCAGCTTGCTGCGCAGTTCGTCGCCGGCCAGCACCTTGGCCGGCGTGAGGATCTGGTCGCCTTCGGCGGCATTGAAGGGGCTGGCGGTCACGACGACGGTCGCGACGGGCTCGCCGGTGGTCTGGGCAAACGAGAATGGTGCGAGTGCGGCCAATACCGCGCTCGCCAGGATGGTACGCTGGACGTGCATGATGAATTCCTCAAAACGAAAACGGACGGACACGCCTGCGCGAAACGGGCGGCGCAGGCGCATCGAGCGGTTCAGGACATCAGGCGACGGGAGGAGCGCGGGAAGAGAAGTACGGCGTGAACGGCGCACGCCAGGAATCGAAGGCGGTCCACAGGGCGAGCACCCGGCCGGCGGGCAGGATGGCGATCGTGCAGGCCGGGGTATCCAGCGCGGGAGCGACCGTGGCGGCGTCGAAGGCGATGCAGGAATGCGGGACGGTGTTCTGGTGCGAGGCCGCGGAACCGTTGACGGCGGTATCGAGCGCAACGGACGCATACTGCGTGGCGTGCGCGATCCGGTGCGCCAGGCCCTGCCAGTGCGCAAACACCATCGCCAGCGTCAGCAGGAATGCGACGAGGTAGCGGGTGGAGCGGATGCGTGGAAGGCTGGCGACCATCTGTCTGTACGAAGAGCCGAAGTGGAACGTGGCGCTGAAGGACGGCATTATAACTGGATGGCAGGCTGACTGACAGCGTGGGCGGCGACTGGCCTGCGCATTGCGTGCTAGGTTCTCGTGCGTAAACACGTTCAGCAAGGAGATCACATGGCACGGCATCCCGGCATCTTCCCCACTTTCTTCCTGTCCGGCTTCGAATGCTCGAATTTCCTCTGGAAGGATGGCGTACGGCGCAACCTGGTCGCGGAGACCGGCCATGACCGGCATGCCGCCGAGGATTACCGCATCCTGTCCAGCCTCGGCATCGCCGTCGCGCGCGAAGGCATCCCCTGGCCGCTGGTGGACCGCGGCGGCGCCTACGACTTTTCCATGATCGATCCCTACATCGAGGCGATGAACGCCTCGAAGATCACGCCGATCTGGGACCTGTGCCACTACGGCTATCCGGACGACCTCGACCCGTTTTCAAACGCCTTCACCGAGCGTTTCGCCCGCTATTGCCGCGCTTGCGCCGAATACGTGATGCCGAAGCTGCGCGGCCCGCATTTCTTCACGCCCATCAACGAGATCACCTTCTTCTCCTTCTGCGCCGGCGAGTGGGGCTGGGCCGCACCCTACCGCTGCAGCCGCGAAGACCGGGCGCGCCTGCTGGAGGCGCTGTGCCGGGCGGCGATTGCCGGCGTGAAGGCGATCCGCGACGTCGATCCGCAGGCGCGCATGGTGCACATCGACCCGCTGGTGCGGGTGGTGGCGCCGCGCGACCGGCCCGACCAGGAGGAAGCGGCACGCTACGAAACCCATGTCGACAGCTTCCTGGCCTGGGACATCATCTGCGGGCGCGAGCATCCGGAATTCGGCGGCTCGCCCGAGATCCTGGACATCGTCGGCACCAACGTGTATTCCTTCGGCCAAATGGAATACCGCGAGAGCGGCCCGCACGCCCCGCTGCCCCCCGGCGACGAGCGCATCGCGCCGCTGTGCGACATGCTCGACACCGTCTGGCAGCGCTACCGCAGGCCGATGATCATCGGCGAGACCAGCGGCCTGGGACACGGACGGCCGGACTGGCTGCGCGACGTGATGGGAGAATCGCTGGCCGCGGTGCGGCGCGGCATGGACCTGCAGGGCGTCTGCCTGTTTCCCGCCGTGGACATGCCGGACTGGCATACCGGCGAATGGGTCGGCAACGGCATCTGCGACGTGCTCGACGGGTGCGGCGACTTGAAGCGGGTGCCGAACCAGGCCTATGTCGAGGAACTGCGGCGCTGGCAGAAGGAGCTGAACCGGGTGACCAGCCTGGACGAGGATCCGTTCAGCGATCCGGTGGAACTGCAGGATGTGGTCGATGCGGCGCAGCGGCTCAACGTGCAGCCGGACAAGGACTGGGCTTGATATCCGTTCACCTGGGGGTCAGGTCTGACATTCGGACACAAACTCAACAGTAAAGCTCGAGCAAGCCGACGTTGGAAGCGCGGTGGAAACGTGGATTACAGCAGAGGTCGTGTCTGAATGTCAGACCTGACCCCGATGTTGCTACTTCAACTGCGCCAGCCGCTGCCTGGCGACATTCGCCGCGGGCGAGCCTGCATGGGCCGCGATGGCCTTCCTGTAGTCGCCCACGGAAAAATAGGCATTGCCTAGCCAGAAGCGGGCATCGGCAGCATGATCGGAATCCGGGAAGCGGCGGAGAAAAGCTTGCAGGCCGGCGGCGGCCTCCTTGTAATCCCCCGCCTTGAGGGCGTTCATCACCGTCTCGTAGGATTGCTTTTCTGCCGACAGCGAGTCGGCTGCTTCCTGGCGCGATTCGAACCGCTTGATGCGCGCGTCGAGATCGGCGTACAGGTCTTTCTGGCTTTTCCGGGCGTTGGCGATCTCGTTGGTCAGCAGCTCGATCTGCCCGCGCAGGTTTGCCAGCTCGCGCATGGTCTGCTCGTGCTGGTTCAGCATGTCCAGGCCAAGCGTCTTGTCGCCCTTGGTATCGATGCGCGCGTGGAGATCGCGCATCTGCGTATCGATGTCGCGCAGCCTGGTGTCGACCCTGGCGCCTAGCGCCACGATGGCCTTGCGGGCTTCATCGTCGTCGAGCAGTCCGGCCCCGGCATGCATGGGCAGGCAAGCGAACAGGAGAAGGGATGCGGCGGCGCGCCGGCGAAGGCTAGCGCCGCCCACGGTAAGGCTCGCATCCGATGCCATCGCCGTCGCGGTCGAGATGGGGACCATAGCCGGGCTCCCCGATGCGTACCGGCGCGGCGCCTGCCGCCCGCGCTTCCGTGCAGTTTTTAAAAGCACCGCCGCCGCGCATGCCTCCCTGCGAGCCTGTCTTCAGCGGCGCCAGGCCCTGGGCGGAGGCGTAGGATTCGGCGATCGGCTGCCTTGCAGGACTGCGGTGGCAATGGTAGTCACCGGTCTTGCGGTTGACGTGGCAACCGTCCGCATTCAGGCCGCCGCCATGGGCACTGGCCCCAAAGGAGCATACCGAAGCGCCCAGCGCGACCAACAGCCGAAGAATTGGCTTCATCTGCACATCCCACCCTATCCGAATCGCTCGAAATTACCAACCAAGTCTCATGAATACCTGGTAACCCGATTCGATATTAGTGAGTGATGGGGTTTCGCGCAAGAAATAGTCGAGGACGGAATGGCATTAATGCTGATCGGGTAGCCATTCGAGCAAATCGGTCACGCCGATATCGACGCCCGATTGCGACAACAGGGTGCTAGCCTGGCCGCGGTGATGGGTCTGGTGGTTAAAGAAGTGCAGCAGCAGGCTGCCGAAATGCTTCCGGTTGTCGCCGCGTGCGTTCCGGTACGAGAGAGACTGGGCCAGGTCACGGTCCGACACCTCTGCCGCGAAGGCCGTGATGATCGCATCGAGCCGCACGCGGTGTTGGTGCAGCACAGGCAGGTCGTCGCTGTAACGGTAGGCCAGGCCAGTGGGCGCGGGCATGTCGGCCATCGCTTGCAAGGCAGCGAAGGCCGAGGGATGCCCCATGAAGCGGCGCAGCCAGATGGTGTCTCCGGCAACGATGTGATTCAGGGTGACCATGATCGAGCCGAAGAAGGCGCCCCGGTCGGCAAGCAGCACCTCCTGCGGCAGGCTCGCGGCGGCGGCATATACCCTGCCGTTCATGGCCGCGTTATAGGACGCCAATAAGACGATATCGTCGCGGGTCGGCATGCCTGTCTGTCTCCTGCTTGTTCAGTGTCGGAGGCGATCATACGGATAGCATGCCGTCGATACAAGTGAGTGCATGGCCGCCGACCCGGATCGCCTTGTCCGAGATAGCGAGCCGGAGCACGCCGGCGCGTCCGACCATTTCACCCTGGGTGGCCAGCAGTTCGCTTCCGAAGGTTCCGAGCTGCCCCGTATGGCGCAGGTAGGCCGCCACGGCGCCGGTGCCGCTCCCGCACACCGGATCCTCGTTGACGCCATGGGCCGGGGCAAAAGCGCGCACCTCGATGTCCGCCGGGCTGCCCGGATCGTGGGCGCCGAAGATGACCACGCCCGTGTGCCGCTCCTTGATGTCCTGCGCCTTCATGCGCTGCAGGTCCGGTTCGCAGGCCAGCACCGCGCGGGCGCCGGTCAGTTGGGCAATCACCCAGCGCGCGCCGACGTCGACCAGGTAGGGCACGACGTTCACTTCCAGGTCGGCGCCGAGGATGGACTCCAGCTGGGCGGCTTGGGCTGTGTCTAGCGCGGTCAGGCTCGGCGTGGGCAGCTCGAACGAGATCCAGGGCGCGCCCTGCCCTTCCTGCTCGACCGTCAGGGTCACCAGTCCGGCGGCGCATTGCTGCACCAGGATGCCGTTCCTGGCCTGGACGGTGCCCGCTTCCATCAATGCATGCGCGGTGCCGATCGTCGGATGGCCTGCGAACGGCAGCTCGCCGCCGGGCGTGAAGATGCGGACCTGGTAGTCGGCACCCTGCTGCGTCGGCGGCAGCACGAAGGTGGTTTCGGACAGCTTGATCCAGCGAGCGATCTGCTGCATCTGTCCGGTCGACAGACTGGCGGCGTCCAGCACGACGGCAACCGGGTTGCCCTTGAACGGGACGGTGGTGAAGACGTCGACGGTCTTGATCGGTAGGCGTGTCATGCTGGCTCCCTGTTGGTGAAGGCTGACGATGAGTGTACGCCCACGGGCTGGAAAACAAAAAAGCGGACCGAAGTCCGCTTTCCTGTCGAGTCGCTTACGAATCAGCGCTTGTCGATCCCCGGCACATCACGCACCGGCGAACCCACGAACAGCTGGCGCGGACGACCGATCTTCTGCTCCGGATCGGCGATCATTTCGTTCCACTGGGCGATCCAGCCGATGGTACGGGCCATCGCGAAGATACCGGTGAACAGCGAGACCGGGATGCCCAGGGCCGACTGCACGATGCCCGAGTAGAAGTCGACGTTCGGGTACAGCTTGCGCGAGACGAAGTATTCGTCGTTCAGCGCAATCTTTTCCAGTTCCATCGCCAGCTTGAACAGCGGGTCGTCCTGCAGGCCCAGTTCGTTCAGCACTTCGTGGCAGGTTTCGCGCATCAGCTTGGCGCGCGGGTCGAAGTTCTTGTAGACGCGGTGACCGAAGCCCATCAGCTTGACGCCCGAGTTCTTGTCCTTGACCTTCTCGATGAAGGCCGGGATGTTCTCGACCGAGCCGATTTCCTTCAGCATGGTCAGTGCGGCTTCGTTGGCGCCGCCGTGCGCCGGGCCCCACAGGCAGGCGATACCGGCAGCGATACAGGCGAACGGGTTGGCGCCCGACGAACCGGCTAGGCGGACGGTCGAGGTCGATGCGTTCTGCTCGTGGTCGGCGTGCAGGATCAGGATGCGGTCCAGGGCGCGCACCAGCACGTCGTTGACCTTGTACTCTTCGCACGGGTTGGCGAACATCATGTGCATGAAGTTCGCGCTGTACGACAGGTCGTTGCGCGGGTACATGAACGGCTGGCCGACCGAGTACTTGTATGCCATCGCGACCAGGGTCGGCAGCTTGGCGATCAGGCGGATGGCCGAGATCTCGCGCTGCTTCGGATCGTTGATGTCGAGCGAGTCGTGGTAGAACGACGCCAGCGCGCCGACGGTGCCGACCAGGACCGACATCGGGTGCGCGTCGCGACGGAAGCCGCGGAAGAAGAAGTTCATCTGCTCGTGAATCATCGTGTGACGGGTCACGGTGTCGTCGAACTTGGCCTTCTGTTCGGCGTTCGGCAGTTCGCCGTTCAGCAGCAGGTAGCAGGTTTCCAGGAAGTCGCAGTTGACGGCCAGCTGCTCGATCGGGTAACCGCGGTACAGCAGTTCGCCCTTGTCACCGTCGATGTAGGTGATGCTCGAGTTGCACGAGGCAGTCGACATGAAGCCAGGGTCGTAGGTGAACTTGCCGGTCTGGCCGTACAGCTTGCGGATGTCGATGACGTCCGGGCCGATGGTGCCTTTGTAGATCGGCATGTCGACCGACGGGCTGCCGTCGGAGAACGACAGGGTGGCTTTGGTATCAGAGATATTCATGGCACTTCCTTCTTGTGGGAGTGGATCTAAAAACAATTACGAATTCTGGCTGTAGGTCTCGAACTACGCCTGCCGCAGGCGCGCCAGCAAGGCGTGCACGTGCGGCTGGTCGACCTCGCCTTCAGGCTCGGTCCGGCCCAGCAGCAGGTCCATCAGCGGGTTGTCCGCCAGGTCCAGCAAGCGGGTCAGCGCATCGACGTCCTCGTCGCTCAATTCTTCTTCATGCGCATCGAGGAAGCGCGTGAGGATCAAATCGTTCTCGAGCAGACCGCGGCGGGCACGCCAGCGCAGGCGGGCACGATTGGCGGGGTCGGATTGATGCGTTTTCACTTGAGTCCGTTGTTGGGTCAACATCATACTCCGCATGCCGGGAATAGGCAGTACGGTACTTTTACTGTATTTGCGGCATCTTTACGGCCGGATGCCGCAAGATGCCGCGTGCCGGCCTTAAATCGCGCGGCGGACCAGCAGTTCCTTGATCTTGCCGATCGCCTTGTTCGGGTTCAGGCCCTTCGGGCACACGTCCGTGCAGTTCATGATCGAGTGGCAGCGGAACAGGCGGTACGGGTCTTCCAGGTTGTCCAGGCGCTCGTTGGTGGCTTCGTCGCGCGAGTCGGCGATGAAACGGTAGGCCTGCAGCAGGCCGGCCGGGCCGACGAACTTGTCCGGGTTCCACCAGAACGACGGGCACGAGGTCGAGCAGCAGGCGCACAGGATGCACTCGTACAGGCCGTCGAGCTCTTCGCGCTCTTCCGGCGATTGCAGGCGCTCTTTCTCCGGCTTGATCGAGTCGTTGATCAGGTAGGGCTTGATCGAGTGGTACTGCTTGAAGAAGTTGGTCATGTCCACGATCAGGTCGCGCACCACCGGCAGGCCAGGCAGAGGACGCAGCACGATCGGCTGGGTCAGCTCGTTCAGGTTGGTGGTGCAGGCCAGGCCGTTCTTGCCGTTGATGTTCATCGCGTCCGAACCGCACACGCCTTCGCGGCAGGAGCGGCGCAGGGCCAGCGAGTCATCGACGTCGGACTTGATGCGCTGCAGGGCGTCGAGCAGCATCTTGTCGGTGTCCTTCAGCTCGACGGTGACGTCTTGCATGTAAGGCTTGGCATCCTTGTCAGGATCGTAGCGGTAGATCTTCAGTTGGACGGTGCGTGCCATGTTTTTACCTGTCTTATCGGGCCGCGATCTAAAAACGCGGCCCTTCGAAAAATTAGAAAGTACGGGCCTTCGGCTTGAAGGTGTCGACGGTGAGCGGCTTCTGCACCACCGGCTTGTATTCCAGGCGGTTGCCTTCCGAGAAGAACAGGGTGTGCTTCATCCAGTTCTCGTCGTCGCGGTTCGGGAAGTCGCTGTGGGCGTGGGCGCCGCGCGATTCCGGACGCGCCGCTGCCGACACGATGGTCGCCTTGGCGGTCTCGATCAGGTTGTCGAGTTCCAGCGCTTCCACGCGGGCGGTGTTGAACACCTTCGACTTGTCCTGGAACGAGACGTGCTTGCGGCGCTCGTCGAGCTTCATGATTTCCTTGACGCCGGCATCGAGCAGTTCCTGGGTACGGAACACGCCGCAGTACTTCTGCATGGTGGCGCGGATGTCGTTGGCGACGTGCTGGACCTTCTCGCCGCCGGTCGAGGTCTCGAGGCGGTTCAGGCGGTCCAGGCCGAAGTCGGCGGCGTCCTTCGGCAGCGGCTTGTTGACCTTCTGCTTCAGGTTCGATGCGACAACGTGGTTGCCGGCCGCGCGGCCGAACACCACCAGGTCGAGCAGCGAGTTGGTGCCGAGGCGGTTGGCGCCGTGGACCGAGACGCAGGCGCATTCGCCGATTGCGTACAGGCCGTTGACGATCTTCTGGCCGCCGGTGCCGTCAGGTGCGACGACCTGGCCGTGGATGTTGGTCGGGATGCCGCCCATCTGGTAGTGGATGGTCGGGACCACGGGAATCGGTTCCTTGGTGGCGTCGACGTTGGCGAACTTGTGGCCGATTTCCAGGATAGACGGCAGGCGCTTCTCGATGGTGTCCTTGCCGATGTGGCGCAGGTCCAGCAGCACGTGGTCCTTGTTCGGACCGCAGCCGCGGCCTTCCTTGATCTCCTGGTCCATCGAACGCGAGACGAAGTCGCGCGGCGCCAGGTCCTTCAGGGTCGGCGCGTAGCGCTCCATGAAGCGTTCGCCGTTCGAGTTGATCAGGATACCGCCCTCGCCGCGCACGCCCTCGGTGATGAGGACGCCCGCACCAGACACGCCGGTCGGGTGGAACTGCCAGAACTCCATGTCCTGCAGCGGCAGGCCGGCGCGCGCCGCCATGCCCATGCCGTCGCCGGTATTGATGAAGGCGTTGGTCGATGCGGCGAAGATGCGGCCTGCGCCGCCGGTGGCGAAGATGGTGGTCTTCGCTTCCAGGATCATCACGTCGCCGGTTTCCATTTCCAGGGCCAGCACGCCGAGGACGTCGCCATCGGCGTCGCGGATCAGGTCGAGGGCCATCCACTCGACGAAGAAGTGGGTGCGGGCGCGGACGTTACGCTGGTACAGGGTGTGCAGCAGCGCGTGGCCGGTACGGTCGGCCGCGGCGCAGGCGCGCTGGACCGGCTTCTCGCCGAAGTTCGCGGTGTGGCCGCCGAACGGACGCTGGTAGATGGTGCCATCCGGGTTGCGGTCGAAAGGCATGCCGAAGTGTTCGAGTTCGTACACGACCTTCGGGGCTTCGCGGCACATGAATTCGATTGCATCCTGGTCGCCCAGGTAATCGCCACCCTTGACGGTGTCGAACATGTGCCAGTACCAGTCGTCTTCGCTCATGTTGCCCAGCGAAGCACCGATGCCGCCCTGGGCAGCCACGGTGTGCGAACGGGTCGGGAACACTTTCGACAGCACCGCGACGTTCAGGCCGGCTTCGGCCAGTTGCAGCGATGCGCGCATGCCGGAACCACCGGCGCCAACGATGACCGCGTCAAAGCGGCGGGTAGGGATTGCAGTTTTGATTGCTGCCACGATTACACACTCCAGAGAATTTGCACGGTCCAGGCGGCGCAGGCGAGCAGCCAGAAGATCGTCGCCAGCATCAGGAACAGACGCAGGCCTGCCGATTTGATGTAGTCCATCCAGATGTCACGGATGCCGACCCAGGCGTGGTAGAACAGGCCCAGGAAGGTCACCAGCGCGAACAGCTTGAACCACTGGCGGGCGAACAGGCCGGCCCAGCCTTCATACGTGAAATTCTGGCCGGTCAGGAAGGAGACCAGCAGGACGACCGTGAACACGGCCATGACGATGGCGGTGACGCGCTGCGCCAGCCAGTCCTTGACGCCGTAGTGGGCGCCGACGACGAGGCGGCGCGGTCCGATATTATTCTTGTTTGCCATGATTAAAACACTCCGAACAGTTTCAGGGCGACCAGCGCGGTCAGCACCAGGCTGATGATCAGCACCCAGCGGGCGGTCTTCTGTGCAGCATCCTTGTCCAGGGCCAGGTGGTTATCCATGAACAGGTGGCGCACGCCGGCGACGAAGTGGTGCAGGTAAGCCCAGGACAGGCCCAGAATGATGATTTTCGCGAACGGATTGCTCACGACGCCACGGAAGTGCTCGAACGAGATTTCCGACATCAGGCTTTCCTGCAGCAGGTACAGCAGGAACGGCAGGAACAGGAACAGACCGGCGCCGCTGACGCGGTGCAGGATCGACACGATGGCCGATGGCGGCATGCGATATTTACCTGTGATATCACCAATGCCAACGTTGCGGAACTCCGGCCGCCCTTTTTTTGCAGCTTCTCTCACGGCTTCGGACATGAAACACCTCCCTCTATGACGACAGTTTTTTAATGAACCCTTCATTTTCGCCGATTTTGTGACGGGGCACCAAGCATCCAGGGGTGGATAACCGGGGCATCCCTGCGGCGAACCGGGCACTGTTCGTCGCGTACGCAAAACCAACTTATTTTAATCGCTAGAAGCGATCGCTGCAGAGGGCCGCTTGGTCCACCACAGTTGGCGCCGATTCTGCGGCGCCCCCACGGTTATCTCTTATGACAACTCGTTCTGGTAATGGTGGCGAGCGGTCGAATAAATTCCGCGCCGCAACTCCACCGGCTTGTCTCCGTAACTGAACGACACCCGGTCCGCGCACAGCAGCGGCGTGCCTTCCGGCACTTTCAGGTGCTCCGCGGCGGCCGCATCCGCCGCCACCGCGCGGATCTTCTCGGTCGCCCGGATCATGCGGGTGCCGAATTCGGACTCGAACAGTCCGTACATCGGCCCCTTGTACTCCATCAGGCGCTCCGCCGTCAGGCCCTTGAACAGCTGGCCCGGCAGCCACAGCTCTTCCAGGATGGTCGGCACCCCGTCGAAGGACTGCACGCGCTTGATGTAGACCACGGCGTCGCCCGACTTCAGCTCGAGCAGGCGCGCGACCTCGGCCGTGGCGCGGATGCGCAGCACGGCGATGAAGCGGCTCTCGGGATGGTGGGGAACGCCCTCGTCGGGCATCAGGCGCAGGAAGCGGAAGTGGGCGCGCTCCTCGGCATGGGTGGCGACGAAGGTGCCCTTGCCCTGGCGGCGCACCACCAGGTTCTCGGCCGCCAGCTCGTCGATGGCCTTGCGCACCGTGCCCTGGCTGACCTTGAAACGCCCCGCCAGCTCGACTTCGCTCGGCATCAGCTCGCCCGGCTTCCACTCGCCCGACTGCAAACTTTGCGTGATCAGGGCCTTGATCTGCTGGTACAGCGGGCGGAACGACGGCGATGCGTCACTGCCTGGCGCATCGCTGCTGTTGGACTGGAGGGGATTCATAGACCACGATTTCACCACAAAACAACCCCCTACGTCCAGTATATGACTCGCAAGACATGTGTCTTATATAAGACATATGATATGAATTGACAGATAGAACAGTCGAGGCATAAACTCGTGGCCGGCCTGGACCTCCGCGCCTGCCTTCGACCATGCGCGCGATATCCTATTGACACGGTGCGCTTTTGGTATCATTGCAGTTTCCCCAAATTCGCACCCTCGGCTCGACCGTTTTCATTCCCTTTTTGGAGATTCATCATGGCTAAAACCCCAATGCGCGTCGCCGTTACCGGCGCGGCCGGCCAGATCGGCTATTCCCTGCTGTTCCGCATCGCCAACGGCGACATGCTGGGCAAGGACCAGCCGGTCATCCTGCAGCTGCTCGAGATCGACAACGAGAAGGCACAGAAGGCGCTCAAGGGCGTCATGATGGAAATCGACGACTGCGCCTTCCCGCTGCTGGCCGGCATGACTGCCCACGCCGACCCGATGACCGCCTTCAAGGACGCCGACGTGGCCCTGCTGGTCGGCGCCCGTCCGCGCGGCCCGGGCATGGAGCGCAAGGACCTGCTGGAAGCCAACGCCCAGATCTTCACCGTGCAGGGCAAGGCCCTGGACGCCGTCGCTTCGCGTGACGTGAAAGTGCTGGTGGTCGGCAACCCGGCCAACACCAACGCCTACATCGCCATGAAGTCGGCCCCGAACCTGCCGGCCAAGAACTTCACCGCCATGCTGCGCCTGGACCACAACCGCGCCCTGTCGCAGGTTGCCGCCAAGCTGAACAAGCCGGTCGGCTCGATCGAGAAGATGGTCGTGTGGGGCAACCACTCGCCGACCATGTACGCCGACTACCGTTTCGCCACCGCTGACGGCGCATCGGTCAAGGAAGCGATCAACGACGACGTCTGGAACCGCGACACCTTCCTGCCGACCGTCGGCAAGCGCGGCGCCGCCATCATCGACGCCCGCGGCGCATCGTCGGCTGCCTCGGCCGCCAATGCAGCGATCGACCACGTGCGCGACTGGGTGCTGGGCACCAACGGCAAGTGGACCACCATGGGCATCCCGTCGGACGGCTCGTACGGCATCCCGGAAGGCACCATGTTCGGCTTCCCGGTGACCACCGAAAACGGCGAATACACCATCGTCCAGGGCCTGGACATCGACGCCTTCTCGCAGGAACGCATCAACCTGACGCTGAAAGAGCTCGAAGAAGAGAAAGCCGGCGTCGCTCACCTGCTCGCCTAAGCAAGAAAAACGGCGTGGCCATCCGGCCGCGCCAACCGTGCCATGCCGGCCCGCCGGCATGGCCGAATCGTTTCAAGACATACCATGCATCCTTCCGAGGTTTTATTCCAGGGCAAACGCCAGCCGCTCCTCCTCCCCGCCTGCGATCACTACGCCGGCTCGGAGAAGCTGATGCGCAAATCGATGGCCCTGCAACAAGAGCTTGGGCCGGTCTTCGACATCACCTTCGACTGCGAGGATGGCGCCGTCGCGGGTAGCGAAGCGGCGCACGCCACGCTGGTGGCGAGCCTCGTCAACAGCAGCGACAACCGTTTCAACCGCATCGGCGTGCGCCTGCACGACACCGGCAGCGCGCACTTCGCCAACGACGTCGCCACCATCGTCGGCAGCGCGGCCGAGCGCCTCGCCTACGTGGTGCTGCCCAAGGTCGAAAGCGCCGACGAGGTGATCCGCGCCATCGACCTGATCAACGAACATGCCGTCAAGGCCGGCCGCAACGATCTTCCCGTGCACGTGCTGATCGAGACCCATTGCGCCCTGCGCGAAGCCTACGACATCGCCGCCCTGCCCCAGGTCGAGTGCCTGTCCTTCGGCATCATGGATTTCGTCTCGGCCCACTACGGCGCCGTGCCGGCCAGCGCCATGCGCACGCCCGGCCAGTTCACGCACCCGCTGGTGGTGCGCGCCAAACTGGAGATGGTGGCGGCCTGCCATGCGCACGGCAAGGTGGCCTCGCACAATGTCACCACCGACATCAAGGACAGCGCGGTGGTCGCCAACGACGCCCAGCGCGCCGGTGCCGAATTTGGTTTCACCCGGATGTGGAGCATCCATCCGGACCAGATCAAGCCGATCCTGAAGGCCTTCACCCCGCGCCTGTCGGAAGTGAACGAAGCCACCAATATCTTGACCGAGGCCATGGCGGCGCAATGGGGGCCGATCGCGCAACACGGCCGCTTGCACGACCGCGCGAGCTACCGATATTATTGGACCGTGTTGCAGCGCGCAAAACTGGCTGGCCTGGCGCTGCCGGAAGCCGCTGCGGCAATCGTCAACCTCACGGATTCCAACTAATGGCCACCCTCCTCTCCCGCATCCTTGCCGCCGGCGCATTCGCGTTCGCGGCCGCCGTCATCTGCACCAGCGCAGCCGCCGCCCCCGAAAAACACCCGAAGGCCGAAAAGGTCGTAAAGGCCAAGGCGAAGGCCAAGCCGGCGTCGAAGGCTAAAAAAGCCGCGGTCGCTGCTGGAGCAGCCGGCGCTGCCGCCGCCGTCGCCGCCCCGGCCTATGGCGCCGATGTCATCGACGAACCGGACATCACCGACACGGTCGTCACCGACTATGCTTGCGAACTCGGCAACAAGATCACGATCTACACGAACGCGACGGACAATGCGCACATCGCCCTGCGCTGGAAGAAGCGTCTGCACCGCCTGAGCCGCGTGGGCACCACCACCGGCGCCCAGCGCTTCGAGAACCCGCACTGGGGCCTGATCTGGATCGGCATCCCGGCCAAGGGCATGCTGCTGGATTCGAAGCTGAACCGCCAGCTGGCCAACGAATGCAAGAACGCCGAGCAGGCGGCGCCGGTGGTCGCGGCGCTGCCTGCCGAAAAGAATGGCTGATCCGCGGCTGAACCCCGTCGGATCACCTGTATAGCAGTACCGGAATAACAACATATCCCCACTGAAGGAGAGATTATGTCTCGCAACACCCTGAACACGCTGAAGGAATTCCCGGTCGGCGCCGGCCAGAACGGCCAGTACTACTCGCTGCCGGCACTGGGCGAAGCCCTCGGTGTGAACCTGTCGCGCCTGCCGGTGTCGATCCGTATCGTCCTCGAGTCCGTCCTGCGTAACTGCGACGGCAAGAAGGTCACCGAAGAGCACATCAAGCAGCTGGCCAACTGGGGCCCGACCGCCGAGCGCACCGAAGAGATCCCCTTCGTCGTGGCCCGCGTCGTGCTGCAGGACTTCACCGGCGTGCCGCTGCTGGCCGACCTGGCCGCGATGCGCAACGTCGCCGCCAAGACCGGCGCCGATCCGAAGAAGATCGAGCCGCTGGTGCCGGTCGACCTGGTGGTCGACCACTCGGTCACCATCGACCACTTCCGTGAGCCGGGCGCGCTGGACCTGAACATGAAGCTGGAATTCCAGCGCAACAACGAGCGCTACCAGTTCATGAAGTGGGGCATGCAGGCCTTCGACACCTTCGGCGTCGTGCCGCCGGGCTTCGGCATCGTCCACCAGGTCAACCTGGAATACCTGGCGCGTGGCGTCATGAAGCAAGGCGACGTGTTCTATCCGGACACCCTGGTGGGCACCGACTCGCACACCACCATGATCAACGGCGTCGGCGTGGTCGGCTGGGGCGTGGGCGGCATCGAAGCCGAGGCAGGCATGCTGGGCCAGCCGGTCTACTTCCTGACCCCGGACGTCATCGGCGTCAACCTGACCGGCAAGCTGCGCGAAGGCTGCACCGCGACCGACCTGGTGCTGACCATCACCGAACTGCTGCGTAAAGAAAAAGTCGTCGGCAAGTTCGTCGAGTTCTTCGGCGCCGGCACCCGCTCGCTGTCGACCACCGACCGCGCCACCATCGCCAACATGGCCCCGGAATACGGCGCGACCATGGGCTTCTTCCCGGTGGACGAAGCGACCGTCGACTACTTCCGCGGCACCGGCCGTACCGAAGAAGAACTGGCCGCATTCGAAGGCTACTTCAAGGCCCAGGGCATGTTCGGCATCCCGCAAGCCGGCGAGATCGACTACACCCGCGTGCTGGAACTGGACCTTTCGACCGTCACCCCGTCGCTGGCCGGCCCGAAGCGCCCGCAAGACCGTATCGAACTGGGTCACGTGAAGAACACCTTCACCGAACTGTTCAGCAAGCCGACCACCCAGAACGGCTTCAACAAGTCGCCGGACGAGCTGGGCAAGGTCTACGAGACCACCAACGGCGTGCGCGTGAAGAACGGCGACGTCCTGATCGCCGCGATCACCTCGTGCACCAACACCTCGAACCCGAGCGTGCTGCTGGCTGCCGGCCTGCTGGCCAAGAAGGCGGTCGAGCGCGGCCTGACCGTGGCGCCGCACATCAAGTCCTCGCTGGCTCCTGGCTCGCGCGTGGTCACCGAGTACCTGACCGCCGCCGGCCTGCTGCCTTACCTGGACAAGCTGGGCTTCGGCGTGACCGCCTACGGCTGCACCACCTGCATCGGTAACGCCGGTGACCTGACCCCGGAACTGAACGCCGCGATCGTCGAGAACGATATCGTCGCCTCGGCCGTCCTGTCGGGCAACCGCAACTTCGAAGCACGTATCCACCCGAACATCCGCTCGAACTTCCTGGCATCGCCGCCGCTGGTCGTCGCCTACGCGATCGCCGGCAACATGACCAAGGACCTGATGAGCGAGCCGCTGGGCAAGGACCAGAACGGCGTCGACGTCTACCTGGGCGACGTGTGGCCGACTTCGCAGGAAGTGGGCGAACTGATGCGCTTTGCGATGAACTCGGACGTCTTCCGCAAGAACTACGCCGACGTGAAGGGCAACCCGGGCGAACTGTGGCAGCGCGTGTCGTCGACCGAAGGCCAGGTTTACAACTGGCCCGAGTCGACCTACATCGCCGAGCCGCCGTTCTTCAGCGACTTCGAGATGACCCCGAAGGCAGCCGCCACCGGCATCCAGGGCGCGCGCGCACTGGGCGTGTTCGGCGACTCGATCACCACCGACCACATCTCCCCAGCCGGCTCGATCAAGGAAGACGGCCCGGCAGGCAAGTGGCTGAAGGACCATGGCGTCCTGAAGGCGGACTTCAACTCCTACGGCTCGCGCCGCGGCAACCACGAGATCATGATGCGCGGCACCTTCGCCAACGTGCGTATCAAGAACAAGATGATCCCGCCGAAGGCGGACGGTTCGGCGGTCGAAGGCGGCATCACCATCCACCAGCCGTCGGGCGAACAGCTGTCGATCTACGACGCGGCGATGAAGTACATCGCCGAAGGCACCCCGACCATGATCTTCGGCGGCGAAGAGTACGGCACCGGCTCGTCGCGCGACTGGGCAGCCAAGGGCACCCAGCTGCTGGGCGTGAAGGCCGTGATCTGCCGCTCGTTCGAGCGTATCCACCGCTCGAACCTGGTGGGCATGGGCGTGCTGCCGCTGCAGTTCATCGGCAACGACAGCGTCGAAAGCCTGGGCATCACCGGCAAGGAAACCTACGACCTGAAGGGCCTGGAAGGCGAGATCAAGCCGCAACAACTGGCCACCCTGGTGATCCACCGCGAAGGCGGCGAATCGCAGGAAGTGCAAGTGCTGCTGCGTATCGACACCCCGATCGAAGTCGACTACTACAAGCATGGCGGCATCCTGCCGTTCGTGCTGCGCCAGCTGCTGGCTGCGTAATTGACGGGCCCGCGCCAGCGGGCTGCTGACAAAAAAGGCCGGAGCCCGCACGGGTTCCGGCCTTTTGTCCGTCAAAAGCGGTTCACGTTTACAATGCTGAACCGAATTTTTTCGCTTCAATATGCCGAACCCCATCGTTTTTCTCTCGAGCAAGGCTTTCCCCGGCAAGATCGCCACTGTCGCCCTCTTCGTCTTGAGCTTCCTCTGCGCGAGCGCGGGCGCGCAGCCGCAGCCGGTGCGTGTCGGCCTCGATGCCGAATTCGGGCTGGACAACAGCACCTCGGCCCAGGCCGTCGAGCTGGGCATGCGCACCGCCATTGCCGAGATCAACCGCGCCGGCGGCGTATTGAAAGGCAGGCCGATCGAGCTGGTCACCAAGGATCACCGCTCGATCCCGGCGCGCGGCATCCGCAATATCGAGGAATTCGCCCGCATGCCCGACCTGGTCGCCGTGTTCGGCGGCCGCTTCAGTCCCGTCATCATCGAAGAATTGCCGACCCTGAAAGCGACCAAGACCCTGTTCATGGCGACATGGTCCTCGGCCGACGGAATCATCGACAACGGCATGAAGCCGAATTACGTGTACCGCCTGTCGCTGCGCGACAGCCTGGCCATGCCCAAGCTGCTGCAGACGGCCCACAAGCGCGGCTTGCGCAAGGTCGGGCTGCTGCTGACCAACACCTCCTGGGGACGGAGCAACCTGGCCGCCGCCGAAAAGTTTGCCGAAGCAAACAAGGACATCGCGATCGTGCAGACCGCCTGGTACAACTGGCGCGACCAGACCCTGGTGGCCAAGTACAACGCCCTGCGCAGCGCCGGCGCCCAGGTGGTCGTGCTAGTCGCCAACGACGACGAGGCGGCCGTGCTGGTGCGCGAAGTGGCCGCGCTGCCCAAGTCCGAGCGCGTGCCGATCCTGAGCCACTGGGGCGTCACCGGGGGCGAGTTCGTGCGGCAGGCCGGCCCTGCCCTGAACCTCGTGGACTTTTCCGTTATCCAGACTTTTTCCTTCTTCAAGGCCGACCCGAAGCAGCTCGAGCGCTTCATGCACAACGCTGCCATCGTGTCGAAGGTGCGCAGGATCGAGGACATCCAGGGGCCGGTGGGCGTGGCCCACGCCTACGACCTGATGCACATCCTGGCCAAGGCGATCGACCAGGCCGGAAGCACCGACAGGAAGGCCGTGCGCGATGCCCTGGAAAAGCTGCGCCCCTATCGCGGCCTGGTGAAGAACTACGCCCCGGCTTTCACCCCGACCCGCCATGAGGCGCTGGGCGCGCGCGAACTCCTGATCGCGCGCTACCGTGCGGACGGCGTGATCGTGCCGACCGACGACTGATGATGGCGCTGTGGTCGACGTCCCGCACTGCGAGCCTGACGCAGCGTTTTGCCTTCGCCTCCGCGATCCTGGCCGGCGTGGCCGTGCTGATGGTGGCGGCAGCCTCGTTCTGGCTGGTCAATCGCCAGCATGATGCCGCGGTCGCGCTGCTGCAGCAGCGCGAGGCGGCGTTCAACGCCAGAAGCGTCGGCAATACCCTCAGGACCCTGGTCACGCGCATGGGCGAAGTGGCGGACAGCCCGATCCTGGCGACCGGCCTGGTCGACAGCGCGGGCAAGGAAACCTACCTGGCGCCCTTCCTCGGCGGCCTGCGCCAGATCGCGGGCATCCCGGTCCAGGTCATGTTCACCGATTTCAAAGGCAAGATGGTGGCCGGCAATGGCCTCGAGCGCTTCGACCAGGAGCAACTGGCCTGGCTGCGCGACCGCATCGACCGCGGCGTGGACCAGGCGGCCATCTTCGTGCAGCCGCAAGGCGCGGAGCTGGTCGGCGTCAGCCTGCTGCGCTACTCGCGCACCAATACCCCCGAGGGCGCCCTGGTCTACAAGGTCAGGATGCAGGACCTGCACCCGAACCCGTCGTCGGCCTTGACCTGGAAGGGCCTGGCCGCGGCGGCGCCGGCGGAGCACATCCTGGAGGTGCCGGTGACGGTGCCGGACCAGCTTGCGCACCTGGGGCTGAAGCTGCGCGTGGACGCCTCCGGGCTCGACGACATTCTGGAGGAGTCCTCGTCCCAGTACGGCCTGATCGGCGGCATCGCCGCGCTGATCGCCCTCGGGGTGTTCCTGCTGGGCTCGCGCCTGTCCCTCGGCCTGACCCAGGACTTGCGCAAGCTCGAGCGCTTCGCCGGCAGGTTCGGCGAAGAAGGCATCACCGAGCACCGCGCCGAACTGGCCGGCAGCAGCGAAACGGTCACCCTGGCGCGCTCGATCAACCAGATGCTCGACCGCCTCCACGAACAGCAGGAGCACCTGCAGCAGGAGCACCGGCGCAAGGACGAATTCCTGGCCATGCTGGCGCACGAACTGCGCAATCCGCTCGCGCCGATCAGCAGCGCCGCCCAGCTCCTGCGCATGCTGTTCGCTAACGAACCCCGGGTCAGGCAGGCGAGCGAAGTCATCTCCCGCCAGGTGACCCACATGACCCACCTGGTCGACGACCTGCTGGACGTGTCGCGCGTCACGCGCGGCTTGGCCACGATCGACAAGGCCGTGGTGGAGCTCGGCGACGTGCTGCGCGAAGCGGTCGAGCAGGTCACACCGGTGATCAACGCCCGCGGGCACCGCCTGACGCTGGACGGTTCACCCGACCCGCTGCTGGTCAGCGGCGACCGCACCCGCCTGATCCAGGTCGCTGCCAACCTGCTCAGCAATGCCGCCAAATACACGCCCGAGGGCGGCCAGCTGCGCGTCGCGCTGCACCGGCACGAGGGGAGCGCGGTCCTCGAGGTGCAGGACAACGGGATCGGCATCGGGCCGGAGCTGCTGCCGGTCGTGTTCGACCTGTTCACCCAGGGGCAGCGCACGCCCGACCGTGCGCAGGGCGGGCTTGGCCTCGGCCTGGCGCTGGTGAAGAAGCTGGTCGAGCTGCACGGCGGCGCGGTCGAGGCCCGCAGCGGCGGCGCCGACCAGGGCAGCACCTTCATCGTTCGCCTGCCGCTGCTGCCGGCCGCTCAAGGCACCGCCAGCGCGACCGCCACCGCGATTGCAGCAGGCTCGGCCACCGGGCAGTCCCGCCGCATCCTGGTCGTGGACGACAACGTCGACGCCGCCAACACCCTCGCCCTGCTGCTCCAGAGCGCCGGGCACGTGGTCACGACCGAGCATTCGGCGCAGGCCGGGCTGGCGGCGGCCGGGCGCGAGGACTTCGACGTCATCCTGCTCGATATCGGCTTGCCGGACATGAGCGGGCACGAGCTGGCCCAGACCCTGCGGCAGCAGGCGCGCAGCGCCGGCGCATTGCTTGTCGCCGTCAGTGGCTACGGCCAGGAACAGGATCGCCGCATGTCGCTGCAGGCCGGCTTCGCTGCCCCCCTGGTCAAGCCTGTCGTGGCGGAAGAACTGCTCGCGACCATCGCAGGCCGGCACGCTTGAGAAGAAATTTATTGAAGTAAGCGTTCTGTTCGTCCACGCACCGAGAGAACAGGCGAGCAGGAGGATGATGGCTTATCGGGAAAGCAGACAGCACGCAGGTCTGCCCCCTCATTCCAAGCGGAGGCCAACATGCTCTATACCATTGCAATCATCCTTCTCGTTCTGTGGGTGCTCGGCATGGTTACTTCGGTAGCCGGCGGACTGGTTCACCTTCTTCTCGTCGCCGCCGCCGTCATCATCCTGATTCGCCTGTTCACCGGCAGAAAAGTACTTTGACGAGTGACATCCTGAGATGATCAAGCCGGAATCCTCATGGATTCCGGCTATCCCTACATCTCCGCCCACATCCGGAGCAGGTTGTGATAGTGCCCCGTGATGCCGACGACGGCCTCGGTCTCGCCATGCGCCGCCCGCAGCTTCTGGATGTTGGTGTCCAGTTCGAACAGCATGGCCCGCTTCGCGTCGTCGCGCACCATGCTCTGGGTCCAGAGGAAGGACGCCACCCGCTCCCCGTGCGTCACCGGCAGCACCTGGTGCACGCTCCCTGACGGATACACGATGGCGTCGCCCGCCGGCAGCTTCACTTCATGCGTGCCGTAGGCATCGACCACCACCAGCTCGCCGCCCTCGTAATCGTCCGGGTCGCTCAGGAACACCGTGGTCGACACGTCCGCGCGCAGCGGCGGCAAGCCGCCGCGCTGGGGCCGGATCGCCCCGTCCACGTGCAGTCCGTAGTGCTCTCCCCCGCCGTAGGCGTTGAAGTAAGGCGCCAGGATCCGCAAGGGCAGCACGCTTGAAAAGAACAGCGGATTGTTCATGAGCGCCTGGCTCACCAGCTGCCCCAGCTCCACCGCCAAGGGCGAGCCTTCCTTGAGCTGGCGGTTGCGCTTGACCTGGGCGCCCTGCGAGCCGACGCTTTCCCGTCCGTCCACCCATTCCGGCGCCCCGTGCAAGCGGGCGCGGATGGCGGCGACCTGTTCGCGCTGGAGCACGCCCGGGATGTGGAGCATCATGGTTCGAATCCTCGTCAAAAGAAAAAAGCCCTCCCGATCATATCAGGAGGGCGAAGTCCGGTTGCCCGGCGGGGGTGGTGTTGCCCGGTATCAGAACTTGAGGTTGGCCGTCAGGGTGGCCGAGCGGCCCGGGCCCACGCCGGCGTAGTGCGGCGACGAGACGCGGTCGAAGTACAGCTTGTCCGTCAGGTTCTGGATGTTCAGCTGGAAGGACACGTTCGGGCTCAAGACGTAGGTCGCCATCGCGTCGAAGCGGGTATAGCTCGGCGAATACTTGGTGTTGTTCACGTTGGCGAACTGGCGGTCCACGAAGTTGGCGCCGCCGCCGATCGTCAGGGCGCGGCTCACCGCATAGGTGGTCCACAGCGAGGCGCTGTGCTTCGGCGTGGTCGGGAAGGCGTTGCCGTTGAAGGGCGACGGCGTCCAGACCGGGTTCGCAGTCGTGCCGGTGTTGGCGAAGCCGTTGTCGGCGACGATACCGTCCAGGTAGGTGTAGCCGCCGAACACGGTCCAGGCGTTGGTGATGCGGCCCGACAGGCCGAACTCGACGCCCTTCATCTCCTTGCGACCCACGTTCTGGCTGGTGCCGTCCGGTGCGGTGACGCGGGCATTGTCCATGTCGTTCTTGAACACCGCGGCGCTGACCGACAGGCGTCCGCCCGGCAGCACTTCCCACTTGGTGCCCAGCTCGATGCTGCGGCTGGTCTGCGGCTGCAGGTTCTGGACCGCCACGCTCAGGGCATCGAGGCCGTCGCCGCCGTCATTGCCCGGCGGGGTGGCCGAGGTCGCCCACGACACGTAGACGCTGCCGTTCGCCTTCGGCTTGTACACCAGGCCGGCCTGGTAGGTATCGAAGCTCGATTCGACGCGGGCACGGGTGGCCGCGCCGCCCGCGGTGGCCGGCGAGGTATAGAGGGAGCTCGAGAAGTCGTCCCAGCGCGCGCCCAGGTTCAGCAGCCACTGCGGGCTGAACTCGATGGTGTCGAAGCCGTACACGGCGCGGGTGCGGGTGACGACGTCGGTCCTGGCCGGCGACACGCTGCGGGTGTAGAGCCACGGGTCATAGGGGTTCGGGTTGACCAGGGTGGTGCAGTTGTACAGGGTGGCGGCGCCCGCGGTCGGACAGGTCGAGGTATTGGTCAGCGGGTTGTTGGTGCCCGGGGTGAACACATAGGTGCCGCGGTCGGTGTTCTCGCGCGAGAACTCGACGCCGACGTTGAAGCTGTGCTTGATGCCGGCGGTCTGCAGGCTGCCGGTCAGGCTGGTCGCATTGGCCAGGGTGCGGGTGTCGACCAGGCGGGTGTTGGCGCGGCGCCAGACGGTCCCGTAGCGGACGGTGTTGCCCTTCGAGTCGTCCGGCTGGGTGTAGACGTAGTCCTGGCCGGTCTTGCCCCAGCGGGTGACGTTGCGGATGGCCAGGTTCGGGCTGAATTCGTGGCGCAGGTCGACGGTGGCGACGTCGGTCTCGGTGTCGCGGAAATCGCGGTTCTTGAGGCCGTAGAAGGCTTCGCGGTCCACCGTGAACGGGGTGCCGCCGCCGTTCTTGGCGACGTCCGGGCCGCTGCTGACCGGGTTGTTGAACGGGATGCCGGTATCCTGGATCTCGCTGCTCTGCATGTGGTAGTAGCTCAGGATCGCGCGGGTCGGGCCATTCAGGCCGAAGGTGACGGTGGGCGCGATGCCCCAGCGCTCGCCGCCCACGACGTCGCGGCCGGCGACGTCGTTATTGTGGACCATGGCGTTCAGGCGGAAACCGGTGTTCTCGCCGATCACGCGGTTGATGTCGGCGGTGGCGCGGCCGTACTTGTCGCTGCCCAGGCCCACAGTGGCGTTGCTGAAGTTGCTGTCCTTGGCGGTCTTGGTGACGATGTTGATGCCGCCGCCGGCCGAGGAACGCCCGCCCAGCGCCGAGTTCGGGCCCTTGACCACTTCGACCTGCTCGATCGCGAAGATCTCGCGCGACTGCGAGCCGGAATCGCGCACGCCGTCGATATAGGTGTCGGTCTGGGCGTTGTAGCCGCGGATGAACAGGTTGTCGCCCACCGGGTTGCCACCTTCGGAAGCGCCGATGGTGATGCCCGGGACGGTGCGCAGCGCGTCGGTAAGCGACACGGCGCCGGTCTGCGAAATGGTTTCCGAGGTCACGACGGTGACCGACTTCGGGGTGTCGAGCAGCGGCGCGGTGAACTTGTCCGAGCTGGATTTTACCGGGCCCTGCACGGCGCGGTCGTGGCCGCCGGTCACCAGGACCTTCGGCAGGGTGGCGTCCGCCGCCAGTTCCGGGGCAGCCTCCGGGCTGGCGTGCACGGCCAGCGGCATGGCCAGCGTGGCGAGCACGGCGAGTGCCGGAGCCGACATGACGGGAGCGGAAGGACGGGAGTGTTTCTTGCTCTTGATGAAGGTGTTGCTTGCCTGCGAAGTGATCGTGGTCATGTTATTTTTTGGTCAAGGAAGGCACCAGGCCTTAAAGCAAACGTTAATGAGAACGATTCGCATTATCCTTTCCATTTGAGATTTTTGCAAGCAGTGCGTTTCCTTTCCCCGACAGGCCTTGTGTTCATGGCATGTGGCCGAATCAACTACAATACCGGAGATATGGGTTTATCATGACCTTGACCATTATTTGAAAAGAGAGACCCCTAGCGCCATGCGTCGTCCTTCCAAAGATTCAACCCCTAAACTCTCCGCCGAAAGCCAGCGTCTCGTCAGCATTGCGCAAGCCATCATGCAGGCCGCCAGCCGCGTTGAAGAACGGACCTGGGAGCACCAACTGGACACGCAACTGCAGAAGCTGCTCAAGACCAACCACCAGGAAAGCATCGATGCCGCGCTGAACGCCCTGTTCAAGGACGATCTCGCCTCCTACGACGTGCTGATGGATGCGGTCGAGGCCGTGAGCGAATCGGCCAGCATGGTCGAGCAGCAGGACGGCGGCGACGTCACCTGGCAGGCCCTGCTGGTGGCCGCGCCGGTGCTCGCCTGGACCCGCTTCAACATCGCCTCGGGCAATATCCCGGCCGAGATGCTGAGCACGCTGCAGGCGCACTTCTCGGCCCACCTGCTGGCCGAAGGCACCCGCATCGCGATGGCGCCCACGCTGTACTCGATCGACCAGCTGCCGCGTACCCATGCCGAGACCTATGCGCTGACGCACAAGCTGGCGGCCGCGGCGCACAAGGGCGGCACGGTCAAGCCGGCCGCGCGCGTGGAAGAAACCGCGCCCTTCCTGGCCGACACCCGCTACCTGCTGGTGGCGATCGTCGCACCGCAGGGCGCGCCGATGTTCCGCTGGCAGGAGCCGCAACACCACATCGGTTTCGCCGAGGAGCGCAACCGCGCGCTGGAACAATGGCGTGCCCAGGGCACGGCCAACATCGCGCGCCTGCTGCCGGGCTGCGGCGTCGAGCTGCTGCTGCCGGAAGCCTATTACGTGGCCTGCCGCGAAGCCGACAAGCTGATCCGCCCGATCTCGATCCGCGCCGCCGTCCACTACCTGACCCATACGCTGGGCGTGGAGCCTTCGGACCTGCGCGCCGTGGTCGCCGGCTTCGGCGAGGAGTCGGCCGACATCCAGATCGACGAATACCGCGTTTCCTTCACCATGCGCCAGGACAGCGACGTCATGTACGGCATCGTCTGGCCGCTGTACGGCCAGGAGGACGAGAACGGTACCCCGATGGAAGGCCCGTTCGCCACCGGCCCTGCCCCGCTGACCCCGATCAACGAGATCGTGGCCCACCTGAACGAGGCCGGCATCGCCCACATCAAGCGCATCAACGAGCGCTACCCCGCCGAATACTGCGACGACTGCGGCGGCCCGCTGTTCGCCGACCCGACGGGCGAACTGGTGCATGCCGAGATGCCGGAAGATACGCCGCCGGGGAGCGAGCACTTCCACTAAGCCGGTTCATGTGCTTTCATGGGGGCGGCGCGGCCGCCCCCATGCTGCTCCGTCATGCTAGAGTCTCAGCATTCTGCTGAACAATAACCATACGGAGACTTCCTCGATGCCGCGCCCCGCCGTCCGCCTCGCCCTCGCCACCCTCGCCCTCTGCACCGCCAGCCTCGCCCTCGCCGCCCCGGCGAAATCCCCGCAGCAAGCGCGCAGCACCAGCATCAAGTCCACATTCAACTACCTCAGCTTCCTGCCGAAGTCGTATTCGAGCAAAGGCGACAAAGTCCCGCTGATCGTCTTCCTGCACGGTTCCGGAGAACGCGGTAACGACCTGAACAAGGTAAAAGCCTGGGGCCCGCCGGCCATCGTCGAGAAGGACCCGGACTTCCCCTTCATGGTCGTCTCGCCGCAGGTGGCGGAAGGCGAATGGTGGGATTCCTACCGTCTGAAGTCGATGCTCGACGACGTCCTCAAGCGCTACAACGTCGACCCCAAGCGGGTCTACCTGACCGGTATCAGCATGGGCGGCTACGGCGCCTGGGATTTTGCCTCGCGCTATCCGGACTACTTCGCCGCGGTCGCTCCGATCTGCGGCGGCGGCATACCGCGCCTGGCCGGGCGGCTGAAGGACATTCCGGTCTGGGCCTTCCATGGGCTGAAGGACGACGCGGTGCCGGAGCAGGAATCGGCGCGCATGGTGGAGGCGCTCAAGGCCCAGGGCGGCAACGTGAAGTACACGGTGCTGCCGGAAGCCGGCCACATCGAGGCATGGGTGCATGCCTACGGCGAGGCCGGGCTGTTCGAGTGGTTCGCGCAGCAGCGCCGGCCGTGATGGCGGCAAGGCCGGCCGGCCTGCGGGCGCAGGCCGGCGAAGGGATCAGCGCGGCAGGCTGGCGATGACCTTGCTGGCGAAGTCGGCCGGGTTGCCGGCGTGCCAGCGCCACACGATCACCAGGTCGTGGTCGGGCGACACGACGATGGTATTGCTGCCCGCGCCCAGTGCGGCATAGGCATTCGCCGGCAGGCCCGGCAGGTTCTTGCCCTTGGTGTTCAGCCACCACAGGTAGCCGTAATCCGGACCATGCGCGCTTGGCGTGAGCGCTTCCTTCACGTAGGACGCCGGCAGCACCTGCTTGCCCTGCCACTCGCCGCCGCGCAGCCACAGGTAGCCGAAGCGCGCCATGTCCCAGGAATTGATCCACATGCCGCCGCCCCAGCGCGTACCGCCGCTGACGGAAGCTACTTGCTTGCCGTTCAGTTCGACATAGCTGTTATGGTAGGGCACCCACTTCCAGCTGTTGGAGGCGCCGATCGGGTCCATTACCTGCTGCTTGAACACCTGCGGCACCGACCCGTCGAACACGCGCAGCAGCGACAAGGCGAAGCGGTTGATGCGCACGTCGTTGTACTCGTAGAAGCTGCCCGGGGCCTGCAGCGCGCGCGGCTTGCGCTCGCCGGCGCCGAAGGCATCCTTGCCGACGAAGTCGGCGTTCTTGCCCCACAGGCTGCCCTCCCACTCGGTTTCCTGCTGCAGGTGCTGCTTCCAGGTGACTTGCGCATTGCGGCTCGAGGCATAGCCGCCGTCGACCACGCGCTTGCCCACGGGTTCGTCGACCGCGATGCGGCCGTCGCGCACGGCCACGCCGGCAACCGTTGCCAGCATGCTCTTGGCCACCGAATAGGTCGGGTCCACAAAATTGGTGTCGCCGAACTCGGCCACCACATAGCCTTTGTAGATCACCAGCCCGTTGGTGCGGGCGCGCTCGGTCGGCATCGAGCCCAGGCGCGTCCCGAAGGTGGCTTCCTGGTCCGAGAAATCCACCGCGCGGGTGGTCTCGCGCGACTGCGCGAACTGCACCGCGGCGGCCAGGGCCTTGGCGTCGATGCCGAGCTCGGCGGGCGACTTGCGGGCCCACTCGCCGGCGGGCGGGAAATAGCTTGCGCTTGCGGAGTTTGTTGCTGTTGCGGCGCAAGCGGCGAGCGCCGGCAGCAGCGCGGCGAGGCCCAAGGCGAGCACGCCGCGACGTGAAACACGAATCATGGATGAGTCCACTGTGAATAGGGGAAACGGATCAGGCTGGAGTTGTAGTAGCGCTTGTCGCCGCTGACCTCCTGGCCGATCCAGTCGGGCCTGGCGAACACGGTGTCCTCGGACGGCAGCTCGATCTCGGCCACCACCAGGCCGGCGTTCTCGCCCAGGAATTCGTCGACTTCCCAGGTGAAGCCGGCGTGCTCGATGCGGCGCCGGTATTTTTCGACCAGCGGGCGCTCGCACAGGGTGTCGAGCAGCTCCTGCGCCTCGGGCAGAGGAATCGGATACTCCCACTCGCCGCGGCGCACGCCGCTGCCCTTGGTCTTGATGGTGAGCCTGCCTTCCTCGCCCTCGATGCGCACGCGCACCGTGCGCTCCGGGTCGGAGCACAGGTAGCCCTGGCGCAGCAGCACGGGCTCCCCGAGCTGGCGCCAGGCATCGCCGCTGAGCAGGAACTTGCGTTCGATCTCGACGCCCATGGCCTGCCTTCAGTCCAGCGTCTGCAGGATCGGCGTCAGGATCGCCGCGCCCAGCGCCGCGCTGCGCGCGCCGTTCCAGCCGGTGTGCGGGTCGGGCAGGTTGGCGTTGTCCTTGAAAGGCATTTCCAGGGTCAGCGACAGGCACTTGAAGGTGTGGCCGATGTACTTCGAGGCCAGGGTCAGCAGTTCTTCGTTGTACTTGCTGGCCGCGTAGCCGTAGACGTTCTGGAAGTCCGGGCTGGCCGCCATGTAGCGCTGGATGAAGGCGTTCTGCTCGTCCAGGCGCTCCGGGGTGAAGTCGGCCAGCATCTCGCTGCCCGCCACGAAGTTGTACGGCAGCGCTTCGTCACCGTGGATGTCGAAGAACATGTCGACGCCCGTTTCGTGGATCTTGTTCTTCACGCACAGCACTTCCGGGCTGCGCTCCAGCGAAGGCGTCATCCATTCGCGGTTGAGGTTGGCGCCGGCCGCATTGGTGCGCAGGTTGCCGCGCACCGAGCCGTCCGGGTTCATGTTCGGCACGATGTAGAACACGGCGCGCTGCAGCAGTTTACGCGACACCGGGTTGGCGTTGTCCAGCAGCGCATCCATCATGCCTTCCACGAACCACTCGGCCATGGTCTCGCCCGGATGCTGGCGCGCGATCACCCAGATCTTCTTTTCCGCCTGCGGGTTGCCGATCACGACCAGGTTCATGTCGCGGCCGTCGATCGTGGTGCCGATGTCATGCACGCGTGCGATCGGGTTCTCCGCCACTTCGCCCAGCAGGCGCAGGTGGCGCTCCCAGGTGTAGGGCTCGAAGTAGGCGTAGTAGATGCTGTCGAGTTCCGGCGTGTGGTTGATCGTCATCACCTGGCCGTCGAAACTGGTCGGCACGCGGAACCAGTTCTCGGTGTCGTAGCTGGCGGCGACCTGGTAGTCCTCGAAGCCCTTCGGGTAGGTGGCCTGGCCGGCGTTCAGGAAGCGGATGGCGCAGGCCTGGCCGCGCGCGCCCTGCAGGCGGAAGTGGAACCACTGGTGGATGTCGGCGTGCGAATCCGCGCGCAGGTTCAGGTCGATTGCCTTGGGGCCGTCGGCGCGCACGACCTCGATGGCGCCGGAGTCGAAGGCCTGGCTGATTTTGATGGGCATGGCGAATCCTCTTTGTCCGTTCAGGAGAAGCGCATCATACTGCAGGGATGCGTGCAGCGATGCGCCACGTGAGGCGAGCGGACGGGGCCCGGCGCTGCCGTGCCCTGCCCGGCTGCGCCGGTGGTCTACCGTAGCGCGATTACTGCGCGTCGAGGTCGATCAGGTCCTTGCTGTACATCAGCATGATCTGACGCATCAGTTCGACGTTGCTGCGGTCCAGCACCACGGTCAGGTCTTCCTTGGCGTTCGACGCGAAGTTCATGCGCAGCGTGCCGGGCAATTCCTTGCACTGCACGAACTCGGCGCGCGGGGTGTAGGGATGGTCCCAGTCCTGCTGGCTCACCGGCGCGCAAGGGGGAGGCGGCACCAGGTTCGGGTCACGATTGACCGGCAGGTGCTTGAGCAGCCAGAACACGATGGTTGCCGGCACATAGAGCTGGACGTCGCTGGCGCCCTTGCAGGCAAACTTGACCAGCAACAGGTTGCCGACGCGATCGCAGGACATGGCCATGCTCTTGACTTGACGAATTACCGCAGGTTTCACGACGATATTCCTAGGGAAAAGGTTGAAAAAGGCGCAGCGATTCTACCGCATCCCATTGCCGTGTCACAAACAAAACGGGGAGCTCGCGCTCCCCGTATCTGTTCTACCACTGGCTCCCGCCTGGCGGGAGCCGTGACATCACTCTTTCGACCCGCGGCCGCCGCCCTGCGAGTTGCGGCCGCCTTTTGCGGACGCTGCACGCGACGGGCCACCCGAGCCGGCATTGGCCGACTGACGGTTGCCGTGGCTCATGCTACCGGCACGGCGGGCTTCTTCCGAGGTGAACTCGTGGGCCGTACCCTTGGCGTGGGCGGCCTTGCCGCCCTGACTGGCGATCTCGCGCTGGCGGGCCGGATCCATCGAAGCGAAACCGCGGTTGCGGGTGCCGCTGCTCTGGCTGTTGCCGCCCTGATTGCTGCCTTGCTTGTTACCTTGATTGCTTGAGGCCATGATGATCTTCTCCCTTGTACGCTTTATGAACCGCCGCGTCCTGCGGCAGGCTGTTGCCGGGCAAACTCGAAGCCCGATGAGTGACCGGCGAAATCATCTTAGGTAGCACTGATGAATGCTGGTATAGGACGCTTTCAGATGACTTTGTAGGAATTCACGCGACAGAAAATGCATTAATGAAAATGTACTTCCAGTAGTCAACAAGCCCTTCAGTATCCGTCCTACACAGCCCCCCTACCCCTTCCTATACTGTATTGGCGTGAACGCGCGCATCATGGCGCTACAAGACGGCGTACGTGCGCCGCAGCGACACAGCGAAAGGAGTCGATATGGACGCGAACCAACGTAGCGAGGTCAATAACCAGACCAATAACGGCGCGAACGAAAAATGGACACCCGGCGCCAAGGGCAATACCACCGACGGCCCCTTGGACCATACCTATCCGCAGGGTCCGGGCCAGCAGGGGACCATTCGCGGCGAGAACGAAATGCATCCTGACCAGGACCCATCGCACATGGACCGGCAGGAAGTGGCCGCCGAAGACGGCGGCCGCGCCGACTACGAGACCACCCTGCCCGGTGCCGTCCCGAACGACCTGCCGGGCGGCTCGATGCAGAGCCAGCAGACCGGCGGCTCGGGCCCGCAGCAAGGCATCACCGACAGCCACCAGCGTCAAATGGAACAGCGATCTGGCGCCTGGGGCCTGCTGGAGCAGCCGGTCGGCCACCGCGACAAGCATTCCGGCACCGACCTGCGCGCCCACCCGGCCAACCAGCAGGGCCACAGCCAGGATGTGCATGCGATGAATCCCCACGATCCGGCCCAGCCTAGCGCGGCCCGGCCCGAACTGCAGGGCGGCTCGCTCGGACGCCACCACGGCGTCGCGCCCGGAACCTACCAGTCCCAGGGCACGACCGCCGAAGTCGGCTACGGCAACCGGCAAAGCGCGGCGGGCAAGGTCGAAGGCACCGGCATGGCGGTCGGGCCGCATCCCGTGAACCAGCAAAGGAGCAAGGAATGAACCAGCAAAACGACCAGAACCGGCAATCGAGCACCGACCGCAACGGTTCGCAGACCGGACCGGCGGGCAGCGAAGGCAAGGCCGAGCCGCACAAGTCGAACGACGTGAGCGGCGGCCTGCCGCGCAGCCCAGGCAACAGCGGCCCGCGCACCGAGGACGAGAGCTGGAAGCCGGGCCAGAGCGTGAAGGCGGAAAAGAACCCGGTGCACGAGTCGAACGACGTCGCCGGCGGGCTGCCAAAAAGCCCGGCCGGTGCGAACCGCCTGGCGGGCGACCGCAAGATGGACGACGACACCGGTTTTTCGCGCCAGTAAGCTGCCATCGGGGGGCGGCCCTGCCGCCCCTTCCCTCCGCTGGCCCCATCCGGGCCGAACATTGATGCACCTCCAAGCCGCAAGATCCTGACGGAACCCGTCCGTTCCCGCTCGACTCCAACCGCACTCAACACGTCTCGTTGTCCGCCGAATTTATTGGGCAGCGGTGGCGGTGCACATGCAACGAGAATACGCGGAGAGAATCATGACGGAAGACGCAACGCTCGCGGTTTCGGTGGTGGTGCCCGCCTGTGGCCGCACGGACCTGCTCGACCGCTGCCTGGACGCGCTGATGCGCCAGCAGTTCGATCCGCACCAGGTCGAAATCATCGTCGTCGACGATGAGCCCAACCACAACACCCTGCACCTGGTCGCCGGATGGCGCACCCGCACGCTCGAGCGCGGCCCGCGCCTGTCCTACGTCGCCAACCCGGGGCCGGTCGGGCCCGCATCGAGCCGTAACCGCGGCTGGCGCGCCGCGCGCGCGCGCCCATCGTTGCCTTCACGACCGACGACGCGGTGCCGGAACCGGGCTGGCTGGCCGAGGGCCTGGCCGCCTTCCGCGACGACGCCGACGTGGTCTGCGGACGCATCCAGACCCCGGTCCCGGCCCGTCCCACCGAATACCAGCGCAGTGCCCACGGGCACGAGGCCGCCGACTTCACCAGCGCCAGCTGCTTCTTCCGCAAGACCGCGCTCGAGCGGCTCGACGGCTTCGACGAGCGCTTCAGCGTGCCGCGCGGCAGCGATGCGGACATGTATTTCCGTCTGCTGGAACACGGCGTGACCATCGTGCGCGCGCCGCGCGCCCTGGTGGTCCACCCGGTCCGCCCCGCGCCCTGGGGCGCGAGCCTGCTGCAGATCCGCCATGCGGTGTTCGACGCCCTGCTCTACAAGAAGCATCCGGCCCTGTACCGCCAGAAAGTCGAGGCACGCCCGCGCTGGGACCACTACGCGATCGTCGGCGTGCTGCTGCTCGCCCTGGCCGGGCTGCTGGCCGGCCTGCCGCTGCTGGCCGGCCTGGCCTTCGCGGGCTGGCTGCTGCTCACCGGCCGCCTGTGCGCACACCGGCTGCGCGGCGTCGCGCACACGCCGGCGCACGTGGCCGACATCGTCATCACCTCGGCGCTGCTGCCGCCGCTGGCCGTGTTCTGGCGCCTGGCCGGCGCGGTGCGCTACCGCGTCCGTTTCGCCTGAGGCCGCCATGCGCAGACTGAAGGTCCTCACCTGGCACACCCACGGCAGCTACCTGCACTACCTGTCGCACGCGCCGCACGATTTCTACGTCCTGTCCAAGCCGGGCTGCCCGCCCGGCTATGGCGGCCGTTGCGGCAGCATGCCCTGGCGCGACAACGTGCACGACCTCCCGGTCGAGCACGCGCGCCACCACGAATTCGACTGCATCCTGTTCCAGGACGATCACCAGTGGGAGAAAGACCAGTACGAGTACCTGGCGCCGGCACAGCGGGCGCTGCCGCGCATCTACCTCGAACACGATCCGCCGCTGGCCCATCCCACCAACACACGCCATCCGGTCGACGATCCGGGCGTGCTGCTGGTGCACGTCACCCCGTTCAACGCCCTCATGTGGGACAGCGGGCGCACGCCCGTGCGCGTGATCGAGCATGGCGTGCCGGCGCCCCACGAGCTGCACTACAGCGGCGAGCTGGCGCGCGGCCTGGTGGTCACCAACCACCTGGCACGGCGCGGCCGGCGCATGGGGCCCGACCTGTTCCTGCAGGCGCGCCGGACGGTGCCGCTCGACCTGGTCGGCATGGCCGCACAGGAACTCGGCGGGCTCGGTGAAATCGAGCACGCCCAGCTGCCGGCCTTCATGGCGCGCTACCGCTTCCTGTTCAGCCCGATCCGCTATTCGAGCCTTGGCCTGGGCGTCATCGAGGCCATGATGGCCGGGCTCCCGGTGGTCACCTTCGCCACCGCCGAAATGGCCACCGTCATCGAGAACGGCGTGTCCGGCTACACGGCGACCTCGCTGGAACCGCTGCTCGGGCACATGCAGGCCCTGCTCGACGATCCGGGACTGGCCCGCCACCTCGGCGAGGGCGCCCGCCGTACCGCACGCGACCGTTTTTCGATCGGCCGCTTCAGCAGCGACTGGGATGCAGCGCTGCGCCACGTCACCGGCCTGGGCACGGCCCGGCAGGAGCATGTATGAAACTCGATGAAGTCCAGGCCGCGGCGAACGTGGCAGCAATGGCAGCGGCACAGGCGGCGGCCGAGGCGGCGGTGCAGGTGGACGGACACCCGCTCCCCCCGCCCTCCCTGGCCGCGGGCGGCGCCGGCGCACGCCGCATCGCCATCATCAGCGACCACGCGTCGCCGCTGGCCGCACCCGGCAGCGTCGACTGCGGCGGCCAGAACGTCTACGTGGCCCAGCTCGCACGCGAACTGGCGCGCGCCGGGCACCTGGTCGACGTGTTCACGCGCCGCGACGCCCCCGAGCAGCGCCAGGTCGTGCACTGGCTGGAAAACATCCGCGTCATCCACGTGCCGGCCGGGCCGCCGCGCTACGTGCCGAAGGAACAGCTGCTGCCGCACATCGATGCGTTCTCGCGCTACGTCACGCGCTTCGCGCGGCGCCAGCCGGCCGCCTACGACATCGCGCACGCCAACTTCTTCATGTCGGGCATGGTCGCCCAGCACCTGAAGGCGGCGCTCGGACTGCCCTTCGTCATCACCTTCCATGCGCTGGGCAGGGTCCGGCGCCTGGCGCAGGGCACGGCCGACGCCTTCCCGACCGAACGCATGCGCATCGAAGCCGCGCTGATGCGCGCGGCCGACCGCATCATCGCCGAATGCCCGCAAGACCGCTACGACATGGAAAGGCTCTACGGCGCACCGCTCTCGCGCATCGCCATCACGCCATGCGGCTTCGCGCCCGACGAACTGTGGCCGGTGCCGATGCTCGAAGCGCGCGCCCGCCTGGGCCTCGACGAAGGCCGCTTCATCGTGCTCCAGTTAGGGCGCATGGTGCCGCGCAAGGGCGTCGACACCGTCATCCAGGGGGTGGCCATGCTGCGCCGCCGCTACGGGGTCGACGCGCAGCTGCTGGTGGTGGGCGGCGACATCAGCGGCCAGGCCGGCGCCAGCAGTGGCGACGGCCTCGAGCTGGCGCGCCTGCGCAGTGTCGCGGCCGACCTCGGCATCGCGACACACGTGCGCTTCACGGGCCAGCAGCCGCGCGCCGTGCTGCGCGACTACTACAGCGCCGCCAACGTCTTCGCCAGCACGCCCTGGTACGAACCCTTCGGCATCACCCCGGTCGAGGCGATGGCCTGCGCCCGTCCCGTGATCGGCGCCGAGGTGGGCGGCATCAAGAGCACCGTCAACGACAGCGTGACCGGCTTCCTGATCCCCTCGCGCGACCCGGCCGCGCTGGCCGACCGGCTGGCGCGCCTGCACCGCCATCCCGAGCTGGCGCGCGCGATGGGCGAGGCCGGGCGCCGCCGCGCCTGCGAACACTACACCTGGCGCCACGTCGCCACCCAGCTGGCCGCCATCTACGCCGACGTGCTCGATGCCACCCGGCCCGCGGCCGAGGCCGCGGCCTATCCCAACTAAGCCACCCTGAGGAGCCCATGAGTAACTCGACGCAGCAGCATCCTTCCCTGCAAGGCAAGGTCGTACTGGTGACTGGGGCCGCCAGCGGCCTGGGCGCCGCCCTCGCACGCCGCCTGGCCGCCTCCGGCGCCAGCATCTTCGGGGTCGACCGGCAGGCCGCGCGCCTGGCCGACAACATGGCGCAGCTGCGCGAACTGGGCGTGCAGGCGCACGCCCTGGGCGTCGACATCGCCGACCCGACCGTGGCGCCGCGCGTGGTGGAGCATGCCGTCGACGTGCTGGGCCGCCTCGACATCCTCGTCAACAATGCCGGCACCGACGTCACCCTGCCGATCGCGGAACTCGCGGACCAGGACTGGCTGCGCGTGGTGGGCACCAACCTGACGGCGCCCTTCCTGCTGTCCAAGTACGCGGCCGGCGCCATGCGTCGCGACGGCGGCGGCCACATCGTCAACATCGCCTCCACCGCCGCCAAGCGCGCCTGGCCCAACGCCAGCGCCTACCACGCCAGCAAATGGGGCCTGCTGGGCCTGTCGCACGCCCTGCACGCCGAACTGCGGCCGGAAAACATCCGCGTCACCGCCGTGATCGCCGGCGGCATGCGCACTCCCTTCCTGCTCGACCGTTTCCCCGACCTCGACGCCGACAGCCTGCAAGACCCGGCCGACGTCGCCGAGGCCATCCATTCCGTGCTGGTGCTGCCGCCCGCCACGGTGGTCGCCGAACTCACGGTCCTGCCGCTGCGCGAAACCTCCTGGCCATGAAAGCGATCTTCCTCGACAAGGACGGCACCCTGGTCGACGACCTGCCCTACAACGTCGAGCCGCGCCGGATCCAGCTGGTGAGCGGCGCCGGCGCCGCCCTGCGCCTGCTGGCCCGACTCGACTACCGCTTCTTCGTCGTAACCAACCAGTCCGGCATCGCGCACGGCTGCTTCGGCGAAGACGCCATGGGACCGGTCGCCGACCGCCTGGCCGACCTGCTGTTCCGCGAGAACCTGTCGCTGGACGGCTTCTATTACTGCCCCCACCACCCGCTGGGCACGGTCGGCAGCTACGCCATGGTGTGCGCCTGCCGCAAGCCTTCGCCCGGCATGCTGATCAAGGCAGCGCGCGACCACGACATCAACCTGCGCGAATCCTGGATGATCGGCGACATCCTGCACGACGTCGAAGCCGGCAACCGCGCCGGCTGCCGCACGCTCCTGATCGACAACGGCAACGAGACCGAATGGCGGCTCGGCCCGCGCCGCGTGCCCACCCGGATGGCGCCCGACCTGTATGCGGCGGCCGTGCTGATCGCCTCGCACGAGGAGGCGCGGCTGTGAGACTGGTACACGCGGAGGCGCCCGTGAGCGCCCAGTCGTCACGCCCCTGGCAGGCCGCACGGCGCATCCTGTGCGTCCGGCTCGATTCGCTGGGCGACGTACTCATGTGCACGCCGGCGATCCGGGCCCTGCGTCAATCCCTGCCGGGCTGCCACCTGACCCTGCTCAGCTCCCCGTCGGGCGCGGCGGCGGCGCCCTACATCCCCGAGCTCGACGCTGCGATCAGTTTTCGCGCCCCGTGGATGAAGCACGACCACGCCATTGGTGCGCAAGCGCTGCAGGAATGCGCCGCACAGCTCGCTGCCCAGCGCTTCGATGCCGCCGTCATGTTTACGTCGTACTCGCAAAGCCCCCTGCCCGCCGCGATGCTGTGCCAGCTGGCCGGCATACCCTTGCGCCTGGCCTCCTGTCGCGAAAACCCTTACCAGCTGCTCACCCACTGGGTGCCGGAGCGCGAGCGCGAACGGGCGAGCCGCCACGAAGTGCAGCGCCAGCTCGACCTGGTCGCCGATGTCGGCTGCGCGGCTTCCGACACCGCGCTTTCCTTCGCCGTCGCGGCGGCGGACGCCGCGCGCCTCAGCACCATGCTCGAGGAAGCAGCGGTCGATCCGGCCGCGCCCTACCTGGTGCTGCATGCGGGAGCCAGCGCCGCCTCGCGCCGCTATCCCGTCCGTCACTGGCTGGTCTTGATCGGCATGCTGCGCAGGCAGTTCGGCCACAAGCTCATCCTCACAGGCGACGGCGGCGACGCCGAGGCGCTGCGCCCGCTGACCGAGGGCTGGCGCAGCCCGGCGCATTCCCTGATCGGCAAGCTCGGACTGGGGGAACTGGGGGCGCTGATCCGCGGCGCAAGCCTGCTCATCACCGGCAACACCGGGCCGGCCCACATCGCGGCCGCCGTCGGCACGCCGCTGGTCGACCTGTATGCGCTGACCAATCCCCAGCACACCCCGTGGCGCGTGGCGCACCGCCTGCTGTTTCATGATGTCAGCTGCCGCAACTGCCTGCGCAGCAGCTGCCCGCAGAGCCACCATGCCTGCCTGGATCTACTTGCGCCGCGCACTGTGCTGGAGGCCGCCGTGGAGCTGCTGGCGGCCGCCCCGCACAGGCCCGCGCGCACGGACGACGCGGCCCTTGCCTTCGCCTAGCGGAGGCGTATTGACGTGGAGCGTATGCGAAAGCGCAAAAAACTGAGCACAAGCCTATTACAAAAACTCAAGTATTTGGACGAGCTCTGATATAATTTCAGAGTTCGTCGGGGCGTAGCGCAGCCTGGTAGCGTACCTGCATGGGGTGCAGGGGGTCGGAGGTTCGAATCCTCTCGCCCCGACCAACAAATCAATGAGTAGGGCCAACCATCGGTTGGCCTTTTGCTTTTCCGGCGTCGTAGCTGAACAGCGTCGAGCCATCCTTGATCGCCAAGCCGTCCCGAACTCGTTCCGTCAAAAGCCCATGCTATGCTTGAGCTCCAAATGCATTGCTGCATGCAGCGAGACTCAACCACGCATCGAGGAAAGATATGAAAGACGTCAAAGTAGATGTTCGCGTCAACGTCACCGTCGACCCTGCAAGCGTTCTCCTTGTGCTTGCGACGGCAACCATGGGCTTGTTCTTCTATAAGCAAAACAAGCAACAGAAGTCGCTACCGAACGCATCCTGATGATGTAATGAATGCGCCAGCACCTGGCGCGGCAGTGTAAAGCGCCAGGGCAATTTGCCATCCTGACCTGAAGCCCTCGTCATCAAGGGCTTCCATGCCGGCAGTCGCGTCTACTTCCAGTCCCCCCGCAATTCCAGCACCTGCTGCTGCAAGTACTCCGGCGACGCCGCCTCCGGCGCCACCGGCTGCCCCACCGCCAGCGCCAGCTTCGAACGGATGCCGCGTGCGAACGAGCGCTCGAACACGTTCGACTTATCGCGCGTGAATACGCTGCCCCACAGCCCGCGCAGCGCCATCGGGATCACCGGCACCTTGCTGCGCTCGACGATCTTGGCGATCCCGCTGCGGAACTCGTTGATCTCGCCGGTGTGGGTCAGCTTCCCTTCCGGGAAGATGCACACCAGCTCGCCCTGGTGCAGCGCTTCGGCGATGTCGACAAAGGCGCGCTCCATCATGAACGGGTCTTCCTTGCTTGGTGCGATCGGGATCGCCTTGGCTGCGCGGAAGATCCAGCGCAGGAAAGGCGTCCTGAAGATGCGGTGGTCCATCACGAAGCGGATCGGGCGCGGGCTGGCGGCGCCGATGACGAGCGCGTCGACATAGCTGACGTGGTTGCAGACCAGCACCGCCGGGCCCTGCGCGGGAATGCGGTCGGCGTCGATGGTGCGCACGCGGTAGCCGGTGTGAATCAGGAGCCAGGCCAGGAAGCGCATCAGGAATTCCGGCACCAGCGAGAAGATGTACACTGCCACGCAGGCGTTCAGCAGCGCCGTCACCAGGAACATCTCGGGAATCGTGAAGCCCTGCCCCAGCAGCACGATGGCCAGGCCGGCGGCCGCCACCATGAACAGCGCATTCAGGATGTTCATGCCGGCGATGGTGCGCGAGACGTGCTTCTGGTCGCAGCGGGTCTGGATCAGGGCGAACAGCGGCACGATGAACAGGCCGCCGAACACGCCGATCAGCACCAGGTCGAGCATGATGCGCCAGGCGCCCGGCAGGCCGAGCAGCGTGAGGGCGCCCACGGTCGCGGCGCCATTGAGCTCGGCATAGGCCACGCTCGCGAAATACAGGTCGATGCCGAACACCGACAGGCCGATCGAGCCGAACGGCACCAGGCCGATCTCCACCTTGCGGCCCGACAGCTTCTCGCACAGCAGCGAGCCGGCGCCGATCCCGAGCGAGAACACGGTCAGGAGCAGCATGATCACGCTGTGGTCGCCGTGCAGGTAATCCTTGGCGTACAGCGGGAACTGCGACAACACCAGCGCGCCGTAGAACCAGAACCAGGAATTGCCCAGCATCGACAGGAACACGGTACGGTTCTGGCTCGAGAACCTCAGGTTGCGGATCGATTCGGCGAAGGGGTTGCGGCTGATTTTCAGCTCAGGCACAGGCGCCGGCGAGGGCGGAATGCGCCAGCTGGCGGCCAGGCCCAGCACTGCGCACAGCAGCGTGCCGCCGGCGACCAGTTCGATGCCCCAGGGTTTCACGCCGACCAGCAGGGTGCCCGCGACCTCGCCCAGCAGGATGCCGACAAAGGTCCCCATCTCGATCACGCCATTGCCGCCCACCAGCTCGTCGGACTTCAGGTGCTGCGGCAGGTAGGCGTACTTGACCGGACCAAACAGGGTCGAGTGCAGGCCCATGCCGACCACGGCCGCGATCAGGACCCATAGCGTATGGGTCAGCCAGCCGATGCCGGCCACCAGCATGATGGCGATCTCCAGCAGCTTGACGAACCTGGCCATGCGCCCCTTGTCGAACTTGTCGGCGATCTGGCCGGAGGTCGCCGAGAACAGCACGAAAGGCAGGATGAACAGGCCGGCGATCAGGTTGTTCAGCATGCCCGGGTCGGCCGTGGTCCAGTTCGCCGTGTCGAAGGTCAGCGCAACCAGCAGCGCGGTCTTGAACAGGTTGTCGTTGAAGGCGCCAAAGAACTGGGTCCAGAAGAAGGGGCCGAAACGGCGCTGGGTCAGCAGGGAAAACTGGCTCGGTTGGCTCATGCGGGTTGGCTCGTGAACATTGGAAGGCGTAATCTACAACAGCTCACCAGGTGGATTACCCTGTTTTATTGTTGCGTTGCCGATATTAATTCCTAAAGTGTCGGCTGGCGATACCGGATGGGTAAAAAGCATAGACCGCCGAACGGTTCAAGCGGCGCGCCATGTCAACCGGAGGCATTGATAAACTTGATTGAAACGTCTCAAGCACTCGACCATACGCCACGATTGTGCAGCGCAGCGCAGGTAGAATCCGCGGATGACTTCTTCCGACTTCCTCCTCCGCTACGCCAGCGTGACAACCGCGCTGTTCGACCACATCGAACACGACATGCTGGCCCTGTCCTGTGCCTTCATCGACGATGACGACACTGCGCCACCAGCCTGGCAGGACGCCCTGCCCCCGCATGCGATGCAGCCGCTCGGCCTACCCCAGACCTGAGGCTGGGCAAAAAAAATGATTCGATTCTGCAAGCAATGCCGCAAAATCGAATCATGTTGCAGCCGCCAGTTGGCGGCGGCATCCCTCCTCAGGCCAGGGTTTCCAGGCGAATACGCGTGACCTTGCCGATCACCGCCGGCAGCGTCTCGATCTTCTCGATCGCCGCGATGATGTTCTTCTCGCGGGTCTGGTGGGTCAGCAGGATGATGTCGAGATTGACCTGGTCGCCCGGCTCCTTCTGCAGCACCGCGTCGATCGAGATGCCGGCGTCGGCCAGGATGCGGGTCAGGTCGGCCATCACGCCGAGCTGGTCCTTCACATACACGCGCAGGTAGTAGCTGGTGGTGATCTCGGCCATCGGCACGATGGCGACGTCGGTCATCTCGTTCGGCTGGAAGGCCAGGTGCGGCACGCGGCAGTACGGATCGACGGTGGCCAGGCGGGTCACGTCGACCAGGTCGGCAATCACCGCCGAGGCAGTCGGCTCGGAACCCGCGCCCTTGCCGTAGTACAGCGAAGCGCCGACCGCGTCGGCCTGCACCAGCACCGCGTTCATCGCGCCTTCCACGTTGGCGATCAGGCGCGCCGCCGGGATCAGGGTCGGGTGCACGCGCAGCTCGATGCCCTCGCCGCCGTTTTCCCCTTCAATATGGGTGCGGCGCGCGATGCCCAGCAGCTTGATGCGGTAGCCGAGCTGTTCGGCGTAGCGGATGTCGCGGGCCTGCAGCTGGCTGATGCCCTCGATGTAGGCCTTGTCGAACTGCACCGGAATGCCGAAGGCGATCGCCGACATGATGGTCAGCTTGTGCGCCGCGTCCACGCCCTCGATGTCGAAGGTCGGGTCGGCCTCGGCATAGCCCAGCTCCTGGGCCTGCTTCAGCACGGTGGCGAAGTCCAGGCCCTTCTCGCGCATTTCCGAGAGGATGAAATTGGTGGTGCCGTTGATGATGCCGGCCACCGACTCGATGCGGTTGGCGGTGAGGCCCTCACGCAGCGCCTTGATGATCGGCACGCCGCCGGCGACCGCCGCCTCGAATGCCACCATCACGCCCTTTTCCTGGGCCGCGGCAAAGATCTCGTTGCCGTGCAGGGCCAGCAGCGCCTTGTTCGCGGTCACCACGTGCTTGCCGTTGGCAATTGCCTTGAGCACCAGTTCACGCGGCAAGTCGTAGCCACCGATCAGCTCGACAACGATGTCGATGTCCGGGTGGTTCACCACGGCGAAGGGGTCGCCCACGACCTCCACGCCGGCGCCGACGATCCCGCGCGCCTTCTCCAGGTTACGCGCCGCCACCATCGTAATCTCAATACCGCGGCCGGCGCGGCGGCGGATATCCTCCTGGTTGCGTTGAAGAACGTTGAAGGTGCCGGCGCCGACGGTGCCGATGCCCAGGAGGCCTACTTTGATGGGTTTCATGATCTCGTATCTCGTTAAGTTCCGACCTGCAGGATCAGAGTGTGTGAAAAAACGGCCAGGGCAAGGCGCCGAGTCGAAGACAGTACGATAGTACGGCGAGACGAGGCAACGCAGCCATGGACGAATTTTTCACACACTCAGCGCGCGTGGCGCCGTCGGTAGCCGTCAAGGAAGCGCGCAATGCGTCCGCAGGCATCCGTCAGGTCGTCGGAATTGGGCAGGAACACCAGCCGGAAATGGTCCGGGGCGATCCAGTTGAAGCCGGTGCCTTGCACCAGCAGCACTTTTTCCTCGGACAGCAGTTCGCAGATGAACTGCTGGTCGTCCGCGATCGGGTACATCTTCGGGTCGAGGCGTGGGAACATGTACAGCGCCGCTTTTGGCTTGACGCAGGACACGCCCGGAATATCGGTGAGCAGCTTGTGCGCGAGGTCGCGCTGTTTCAGCAGGCGCCCGCCGGGGCCGACCAGGTCGGCAATACTTTGATAACCGCCGAGGGCGGTCTGGATCGCGAACTGGCCCGGCGCATTGGCGCACAGGCGCATCGAGGCCAGCATGTTCAGGCCCTCGATATAGCCCCTGGCGTGGCGCTTGTCGCCCGAGACCACCATCCAGCCGGCGCGGTAGCCGCAGGAACGGTAGTTCTTCGACAGGCCGTTCAGGGTCAGGAACAGCACGTCGTCGGCCAGCGAGGCGATCGAGACGTGCTCCGCGCCGTCGTACAGGGTCTTGTCGTAGATCTCGTCGGCGTAGATGATCAGGCCGTGCTGGCGCGCCAGTTCGACGATCTCGAGCAGCACCTCGCGGTGGTACAGGGCCCCGGTCGGGTTGTTCGGGTTGATGACCACGATCGCGCGCGTGTTCGGCGTGATCTTCCTGCGCATGTCCTCGATGTCCGGCAGCCAGCCGGCCTGCTCGTCGCACACGTAGTGCACCGGGTTGCCGCCGGCCAGGCTCACCGCCGCGGTCCACAGGGGATAATCGGGCGCCGGCACCAGCACTTCGTCGCCGTTGTTCAGCAGGCCCTGCATGGCCATGACGATCAGTTCCGACGCGCCATTACCCAGGTAGATGTCATCGATGCCGACACCCTCGATGTTCTTGCTTTGGGTATAGTGCATTACCGCCTTGCGCGGTGCGAACATGCCCTTGGAGTCGGTATAGCCAGCCGCGCCGTGCATGTTGCGGATCATGTCGTGCACGATCTCGTCGGGCGGATCGAAACCGAACACGGCCAGGTTGCCGATGTTCAGCTTGATGATCTTCTGGCCGTCGTCTTCCATCTCGCGGGCCTTTTCCAGGGCCGGGCCGCGGATTTCGTAGCAGACGTCGTCCAGCTTGTTCGATTTCAGGATCGGTCGCAAAGTGTCCCCTGTGAGCTAGGTCTCGCGCCTGCACATTTGTTGCAGTGCGAAAAATACCCATTCTGCCGAAAGCGCCCGATTTAAGCAACCTCACCCCTTCCCGGCCAAATAAAATCCTGCCGAATGGCGCCTGGAAGATCGCAGCTTGCCGTCCACCGTTCCGGCGTGCGGGGCGGCCCGCCTCTCCGGTTACAATGGATGTTCCGATGTCATTGCCATCCGCGCTACGATGAAGCTCCATTCCGACAATACCCAGCAGTACCAGACCGTCACCGGCTATGACGCCAGCGGTGTCGAGATCAATGCCCAGCGTTTCAACTTCAGCCTGACCGTCCTGCCGGAAGTGCCGCCGCGTCCCTGGAACGTGACCCGTTTCGAAGACCTGACGCCCGCCCATTTCGAGGAAATCGCCAAGGATGCTCCGGACGTCGTGGTGCTCGGCACCGGCGAGCGCCAGCGTTTCATCCACCCGAAACTGGTGGCCAGCCTGTCGAGCATGCACGTCGGCGTGGACTGCATGGACAACCAGGCCGCCTGCCGCACCTATAACGTGCTGATGGGCGAAGGCCGCAAGGTCACGCTGGCCCTCATCATCGGCAGCGGCGCCTGATTCCCCGCCCTGCCGCGCCGGACCCGCGCCGCGCCCTGCCGCGGCGTGCCTGCGCTCGTGCCATTTTCGTCGCTCCCATCAAGCCACCATCCCCATGAACGCATCGGCTTTCGCCTTCATCATCACCGGCGTCATCCTGAACGCCGCCGCCCAGCTCCTGCTCAAGGCCGGCACCAACGCCCTCGGCGGTGCCATCCACCTCACCCGCGACAACTGGTTCATGACCGGCCTCAAGGTGGCCACCCAGTGGCCCATCGTGCTCGGCATGCTGTGCTACGGCGTATCGCTGGTGGTCTGGATCCTGGGCCTGTCGCGCACCGACGTCACGGTCGCCTATCCGATGCTCTCGCTCGGCTACGTGATCGGCGCGGTGGGCGCCTGGATGTTCCTGGGCGAAGTCATCTCGCCGCAGCGCATGCTGGCGCTCGCCGTGATCGTGCTGGGCGTGGTGCTGCTGGCGCGCAGCTAAATATTTCCGTTTTGCATCTTGAAGAAATGAAAACGCCCGCTATATTGCGGGGTGAAACCTGCATTGTCGACGTCAATACGGACTAGCAAGGCGCGGCCGCGCCGATTATCATTCCGGTATCCGCTGCCCTGCAGGGACCCGGCGCCAGTGCGCCATGACACCAGGAGAATCCCGTGGCCGAGAGCCAAACCGCCGCTACCATCGACAACTTTTCCGCCCCCATGACGGGAGGCCAGACCTTCGAGCTGGCTGGTCGTCCGGCAAAGTACACCGTGCTGTATTTCTATCCGAAGGACAACACGCCGGGCTGCACCACCGAGAGCATCGCCTTCCGCGAGGCCTATCCGGAGATCCAGGCCGCGCACGCCGAGATCTACGGCATCAGCCGCGATTCCCTGCGCTCGCACGAAAACTTCAAGGGCAAGCTGGGCCTGCCCTTCGAACTAATCTCGGATCCGGAAGAAGCGGTCTGCACGCAGTTCGGTGTCATGAAGATGAAAAACATGTACGGCAAACAAGTGCGCGGCATTGAGCGCAGTACGTTTATCATTGACGCTCAAGGCCGATTGGTGAAAGAATGGCGTGGCGTGAAAGTCAACGACCACGTGGCCGAAGTGCTGGAATTTCTGAAGAGCCAGCCCTGAAAACGGATGGCTCCAGCAACCCAGTTACCGATAACTTTGCTGGACATTGCCACCTATTTTGAGTCACCGCGTATCTCATCAGCATTATTCTTCCCGCTGCTGCCGGACCGGCATCCTCCGGCTGCAGCCCTCAAGCTGGCATCGCCAGCCACAGCACCATCCCCAAGTAGCATCGTTTTCGTGCAGCGGCGCGCCCCGTGCTGCGCCCGCACGTCCTATTAAGTCCTTTTTCGAATCGAGAACCTGATGCCACTGCCAAAAATGCCAACCAAGCCAGCGACCATGCTGCTGGCAAAAGATTATCCCAAGGCCGAACCGGGCAAGTCGCCCGTGCGCCCGGCGTCCGCGACGGCCGATGCCGAACTCGAAGAATTGATCAGCGGCCAGGCCGTGCCGACGCCGAAGGCGACCCGGGCACGCAAGGCCAAGGCCGCCGCCGCCCCTGCCGCCAATGATGCCGCCCTTGCCGGCACGGCTGCAGGCACGACCGGCACCGCCCCCGTCGACGTCGTCGGCGCCCCCGCCGCCGAAGCGCCTACCGGCGAAGCTCCGCTGGCCAAGGGCCCGTCGCGCAAGTCGAAGGACGGCGTCGGCGCGCGCCTGCGCGAGGTCGATGCCGACCAACCGCATCCGGCCAAGCACAAGCCGGTCGAAGTCAACGTCAAGTCGTCCACCAGCCGCAAGGCCGACAAGTCCGGCACCACCAAGGTCTTCGTGCTCGACACCAACGTCCTGATGCACGACCCGACCTCGCTGTTCCGCTTCGAGGAACACGACGTCTACCTGCCGATGATGACGCTCGAGGAGCTCGACAACCACAAGAAGGGCATGTCGGAAGTCGCGCGCAACGCCCGCCAGGTGGCGCGCACCCTCGACGCCCTGATCGCCAACGTCGACGACGACGCGATCGAAGCCGGCATCCCGCTGGCCAAGCTGGGCAACAAGGATGCCAGGGGACGCCTGTACTTCCAGACCAACCTGGAATCCGCGCCCCTGCCGGAAGGCCTGCCCGAAGGCAAGGCTGACAACCAGATCCTGGGTGTCGTCCGCGCACTCGAAGACCGGATGGACGGCCGCGCCATCGTGCTGGTGTCGAAAGACATCAACATGCGCATCAAGGCGCGTGCGCTGGGCCTGCCGGCCGAGGATTACTTCAACGACCACGTGCTGGAAGACACCGACCTGCTGTACTCGGGCATCGTCCAGCTGCCGGACGATTTCTGGAACAAGCACGGCAAGGACATGGAGTCCTGGCAGGAAAACAAGAACGGCAATTCGGCCACCTATTACCGCGTGACCGGTCCGGTGATCCCGACCTTGCTCGTGAACCAGTTCGTGTTCATCGAGCCGCGGGGCGGCGAAGCGCCCTTCTATGGCCAGGTAAAACAGATCAACGGCAAGACCGCCGTGTTCCAGACCCTGCGCGACTACAGCCACAACAAGAACAACGTGTGGGGCATCACGGCACGCAACCGCGAGCAGAACTTCGCGCTCAACCTCCTGATGAACCCGGAGTGCGACTTCGTCACCCTGCTGGGGCAGGCCGGTACCGGCAAGACCCTGCTGGCGCTGGCCGCGGGCCTGGCCCAGGTGCTCGAGACCAAGCAGTACAACGAGATCATCGTCACCCGCGTCACCGTGCCGGTGGGCGAGGACATCGGCTTCCTTCCCGGTACCGAGGAAGAGAAGATGTCGCCGTGGATGGGCGCTTTCGACGACAACCTCGAAGTGCTGATGAAGTCCGACAGCGACGGCGGCGACTGGGGCCGCGCCGCGACCCAGGACCTGATCCGCTCGCGCATCAAGATCAAGTCCCTGAACTTCATGCGCGGCCGTACTTTTGTCAACAAGTTCCTCATCATCGACGAGGCGCAGAACCTGACGCCGAAGCAGATGAAGACCCTGGTCACGCGCGCCGGCCCCGGCACCAAGATCCTGTGCCTCGGTAACATCGCCCAGATCGACACGCCTTACCTCACCGAGGGCTCGAGCGGCCTGACCTACGTGGTCGACCGCTTCAAGGGCTGGAGCCACAGCGGCCACGTCACCCTGGCGCGCGGCGAACGCTCGCGCCTGGCGGACCACGCCAGCGACGTGCTGTAAGCCGGTCGTCATCCATCGCCTGCCGGCTGAAGGCAGGCGGCATCCGGAACGCTCGCCGCCTGGCGGGCGTTTTTCATTTCCAGCGTCTATTCATCCCACATGATCTTCCTGCTCAAACTCCTGCTCGTACCAGTCCTGATCGCCCTCGTCACCCTGGCCGGCCGCCGCTGGGGGCCGGGCGTGGCCGGCTGGCTGTCCGCCTTTCCCATCGTCTCCGGCCCGATCCTGCTGGTGATCTCGCTCGAACAGGGTCCGGCCTTCGCCGCCAGCGCGGCCGGCAACACGCTGCTGGCGGTGCTGGCCATCCTGGTCTTCAGCGTCGCCTATGCGCGCTGCGCCCACCTCGGCATGCCGCGCGCCATGGTCGCCGCCCTGCTCGCCTACGGCCTGGCCGTGCTGGTGCTGCAGGCCCAGCCCGTCCAGCTGCCGCTGTGGGCCGGCTTCGCTGCCGTCGTGATCGCGCTCCTGGGGGCGCCGCGCCTGTTCGGCCCGGCACCGGCGCCGGCCGCCGTCGTCAAACCCGCCAATGACCTGCCCTGGCGCATGCTGGCCGGCGCCCTGCTGTCGCTGAGCGTCACCTATGCCGCCGCGAGCCTCGGGCCGCGCCTGTCCGGCCTGTTCGCGATGTTCCCGGTGATGAGCACGGTGCTGGTCGGCTTCTCGCACCGTGCCAACGGGCCCGGCTTCGCGGTGGCGCTGCTGCGCGGCATGGTCAACGGCTACTATGCCTTTGCCGTGTTCTGCCTGGTGCTGTCGCTGCTGCTGGGTTCGCAGCCGATCGGCCTGGCCTTCCTGCTGGCGACCGGCGCCGCACTGGTGGTGCAGCTGGGAGTCAAATGGATGGTGCAGCGTTCTTGCGCGCAGGATTTGCCCAAAGCGCGTGCCGGCGGCCAGAAGGCAGCTTAGAATAGCCGCGTTCATCACAGAGGAGAGATGCCGATGCCGCACATGCTGTTGATCCATGAACCCGTCTGCCAGCGCGCCACCCGCAGCGAGGCCGAGGGTCGCGCCATCTACGACCGGATGTTGCGCTGGGGCGAGGACCTGCGCAGCCGCGGCCTGCTGCTGGGGGCGGAATCGCTGGCCTCGCAAGACAAGGCGGTGCGCGTGAGCGTCCGGGCCGGGAAGGCACGCATCGTCGACGGCCCGTTCGCCGAGGCCAAGGAAATGGTCGGCGGCTTCTTCCTGGTCAATGTCGACACCCGCGAAGAAGCGATCGCGCTGGCGCAGCAGTGTCCTGCGGCCGAGTGGGCGACGGTGGAGGTGCGCGGCCTGGCGCCCTGCTTCGACCGGTAAGGAAAAAATTTTCATCCGCGATGTCGAAAGACGCCTGCTTCGCTCGTCGTAGCGGATGGAAGCCCCATATGCTTCCATCCCACGACAAGGAGACCACCATGCGTTTCATGATCATCGTCAAGGCCACCCCCGACACGGAAGCCGGCATCATGCCCGCCCAATCCCTGTTCGACGCCATGACCGCGTACAACCAGGAGCTGGCCCGCGCCGGCGTCCTGCTCGACGCCAACGGCCTGCGCCCCAGCCGCGACGGCTGGCGCATCCGCTACGACGAAGGGCGCCGGACGGTCACCGACGGTCCCTTCGCCGACACCAAGGAGCTGATCGCCGGCTACACCCTGATTCAGGTGCGCTCGCGCGAGGAGGCGATGGAGTGGTCGCGCCGCTTCCCCAATCCGCATGGCGAGTTCGCCGACGCCGAAATCGAAGTCCGCCAGCTCTACGAGCCGGCCGACCTGCCCTCTTGACGCCCCCCACACAAGGAAACGAGCATGAAAAAGCAGATCGCCATCACCCTCCCGGTCCGGGACCTCGAACGCAGCAAGGCCTTCTTCGCCGGACTGGGTTTCGGCTTCGACGAGCGCTTCAGCAGCCAGCACGGCGCCGGCATGATCGTGTCAGACGACATCACCGTGATGCTCGCCTCCGAAGACATCGCCCGGACCCTGTGCGGCAAGCCGCTGGCCGATCCGCGCAGCAGCAGGATCGCGCTCCTGTGCCTGTTCTGCGACAGCCGGGCCGAGGTCGACGCCGTCGCAAGCAAGGCCCTGGCCCTCGGCGCCACCCTGCCGGAGCCGGTGGAGGACCACGGCTTCATGTACCAGCACGGCTTCGAAGACCTGGACGGCCACATGTGGGCGCTGACCTACATCGAGAGCATGCCCGAGCAGCAGGCCGCCGCCTGAGCAGACAAGGAGAGCACCATGAACAAGCAGATCTACGTGAACCTTCCGGTGAAGGACCTGGAACGCAGCAAGGCCTTCTTCGGCGCGCTCGGCTTTGCATTCAATCCGCAGTTCACCGACCAGAACGCCGCCTGCATGATCGTCAGCGAGGACATCTACGTGATGCTGCTGACCCAGCCCTTCTTCCAGGGCTTCACCAACAAGCCGGTCGCCGATGCGCGCAAGTCGACCGAAGTGCTGCTATGCCTGTCCTGCGACAGCCGCGCCGCCGTCGACGACATGGCCGCCAGGGCGAAAGCCGCCGGCGGCAGCTGGCCGAACCCGCCGAAGGACCACGGCTTCATGTACCAGCACGGCTTCGAAGACCTCGACGGCCACATGTGGGAGCTGGCGTATATGGAAGGCATGCCGGCGCAGGCGGAAGACGCGGCATCGCAGATCTGATGGACGCACAGGTCGAACGCAGCATCGCCGCCGTCTGGCGCATCGAGTCGGCCAGGATCGTGGCGGTCCTGGCGCGCATGGTGCGCGACGTCGGCCTGGCCGAGGAGCTGGCCCAGGACGCCCTGGTGGCGGCCCTCGAGCACTGGCCGCGCCAGGGCATCCCGGACAATCCCGGCGCCTGGCTCACGACCACGGCCAAGCACGCCGCGCTCGACCGCCTGCGCCGCGACCGCCTGCTCCAGCAGAAGCTGGAGCAGATCGGCCTCGACCTCGAAGCCCAGGAGGCCTCCATCGTGCCCGATTTCGTCGACGGCCTCGATGCCGCCCGCAACGACGTGATAGGCGACGACCTGCTGCGCCTGATGTTCACGGCCTGCCACCCGGTGCTCTCGCTCGACGCCCGCCTGGCGCTCACGCTCAAGCTGCTGGGCGGCCTGTCCACCCAGGAGATCGCACGCGCCTTCCTGGTGCCGGAGGCAACCATGGCGCAGCGCATCGTGCGCGCCAAGCGCAGCTTGGGCGAGGCGCGCGTCCCCTTCGAACTGCCGCCGCCGAACGAGCTGGGCGAACGCCTCGGCGCGGTGCTGGAAGCCGTCTACCTGATCTTCAACGAAGGCTATACCGCCACCGCGGGCGAGGACTGGATGCGCCCCGCCCTCGTGGACGAAGCCCTGCGCCTGGGCCGCATGCTGGCCGAACTGGCCCCTGGCGAGCCGGAGGCGCACGGCCTGGTGGCGCTGATGGAACTGCAGGCCTCGCGCATGGGAGCGCGCCTCGACGCCGAAGGGCGCCCGGTGCTGCTGCTCGAGCAGGACCGTTCGCGCTGGGACGGGGTGCTGGTGCGGCGCGGCCTGGCGGCGCTCGCGCGCGCCGCGCAGCTGGGCCTGGCGCGCGGCCCCTACCTGCTGCAGGCCGAGATCGCGGCCTGCCACGCCCGCGCCCGCGTCGCCCGGGACACCGACTGGCGCGCAATCGCGGCGCTGTACGGCGAGCTGGCGCAGGTCCAGCCTTCTCCGGTGGTCGAACTGAACCGCGCGGTGGCCGTCGGCATGGCCGACGGTCCCGCCGCTGGCCTGGCGCTGGCCGACGCGCTGGCGCTTGGCGGCAAGCTGGCCGGCTACCACTGGCTGCCGAGCGTGCGCGCCGACCTGCTCGCCAAGCTGGGCCGGGGCGAGGAAGCGCGCCGCGAATTCGAACGCGCCGCCGCCATGACCGCCAACAGCCGCGAGCGCGAACTGCTGCTGGAACGCGCGCGCTCCCTGCGCTCCTGAATGAAACAGCCCCGTGGGCCAGTGGCGCACGGGGCTGTCGATGGCAGGCTTGCCGTTCAGCGGACGATGCAGTCGGGCCCCTGGCCCTGACCCGGCCCGTTGGCGGCCGCAGGTCCGCCCACGCTGCCGGCGTCGAAGCTTGGCGGCGGCGCGAACTGGATGCCCGGGTTGCTTGGTACGATCACCGGCGGCTGGTTCAGGTTCGGCACGTAGCCGAACTGGCCGGCCTGGAAGCCGAGCGCGCCGCCGTTGTTGGTCACGACGATGGCGCCGTCGGTCACGTTCAGGTGCAGGCCCGGCGGCAAGGCCGGCGCCGGAGCGCCCTGGACCGGCACCGGCACGTACTGCGCAACGAAGGTGGTGCCGCGGATGCCGATGGTCGCGGTCGGCGTCTTCAGCGAGAACTTCTCCTTGTTGCGCTTGCCCATCAGGCCGGTGATCGAGCGCAGGCCGCCCTTCACCAGGCTGTAGCTGGCACTGTCGCTTTCCGGCTTGCCCTCGTCGAAGGAAAAATTCTCGACCTTGAAGGTGGTGCCGGGGCGCAGCGTGATCTCGCTGTTGTCGATGAACTTGATCTGCGCGTAGGTGTTCTTTTCCGACACCAGCGTATCGCCGCTCTCGACCTCGGACTTCAGGCCCAGCACCTTGACGCTGCCGTCGGCCTTCTTCGCCATCAGCGGGCCGCTCAGGCGCGCCACCACGCCTGCGACCTGCGCGGCCCAGGCGGCATTGCCGGTAACGAGCAGCGCCGCGAGCAGCAGCGTGCCCAGGGCCCGCTTAGTTGCAGTACATTTTTGTGGCTGGTTTTTCATTCTTTGCTCCAGTGTTCGTACCTGCCGCCGGGCCGGCCCCCTGCTCCGACTGCTCCGACGGCTTGGCGCCTTCGCCATCCTGTTTGCCGGCGGCCGGCGTGGCTGGCGGCAGCTTCTCCTGCGCCGGGGTGCGCGTATTGACCAGGTTGACCGTGGTCTGCTGGACCTGGGCCACCGGCTTCTTCGACTCACTCTGGCTCGGGGCCGGGTTGAACACGGCGCAGCGCGCGTCGAGCGGGTGGGTGGCGCAGAAGTCGGGCTTGGGCAGCACCGCCTCGCAGCCTTGCAGGGTCGGGTTCGCCGCGCACTGCTCCAGGCGCGGCAGGATTGCCGCGCAGCCCGGCTGGGTCGGGCCGAGGATGCACTGCTGCATGCTCGGCAGCACCGCGCTGCAACCGGCCAGGGCCTTGTTCGCCTCGCATTGCGCCAGCGTCGGCAGGATGCCGGCGCAGGACGGATCGTTCTTGTTGACCAGGCAGGCATTGAAGGCCAGCTGCATGACCACATTGCAGCCCAGCCTGCCGGGGTCGGCGCGGCAGCTGTCCACCGACGGCAGTACCTGGGTGCAGCCCTGGACATCCGGATTGCCCATGCAGGCGCGGGTGGCCTGTTCGATCACGCCACTGCAGCCCGGGGTGGCCGGGTTGGCCAGGCACACGTTCAGCTGCGGCGGCGCGGGATCGGGTTGCACGGGGTCCGGCTTCACGGGATCGGGCTGCACGGGGTCGGGCTGCACGGGATCGGGCTGTACGGGATCAGGCTGTACAGGATCAGGCTGCACGGGATCGGGCTGCACGGGATCCGGCTTGACGGGATCGGGCTGCACAGGATCGGGCTGCTGGGTTCCCGGCTTCGTCTGTACGACTTCCAGCTTGCCGACGACACTGCCCTCCGGATAGCTCACCTGGCCGCCGGTCAGGTGGACCTTGCCCGACTCGGACGCTACCCGGCCGGCCGGGCCGATGGTGAGCGCACCGTCGTTGGCGGCCAGCAGCGTGATGTTGCCGCTGTCGGTGCCGACCCGGCCCTGGATGTTCATGGGGCTGTGCGTGACCAGGCGGATGTCGCCGCTGCCGGTCCTGACGCCATCGAGCGGCCCCGAACCCGGGCCGACGGTCAGGCCGCCGGTGCTTTCGATCGAAATCGCACCGCCGTTGCCGGCGCCTTCCTGGGCCACGTTGCCAACCACGAGGGCGCGGTCGTTCACGATGCTGATCGGCGCATTGCCGCTCGCCGTGTTCTTCGCGCTCAGCAGGAAGTTGGTGCTGGTGCGCAGCGCGCGGTCGGCTTCGCCGATGCCGCCGCGCGCCTGGATCGACAGGACGTTCGCGCTGAGCCCGCCCGTTCCCTTGACCGATGCGACGTCGGCCACGATCGCCACCGGCGCGGCCACTGGGGCATCGACCTCGAGATGCTCGCCCGTGAGGGTGATGTCGTTCTGCGAGGCGAGGCCGGCCAGTTCGCCGATGCTGCCGATGCGCAGATTGCCGGTCCAGCGGACACGCAGGCCGGCGCCGCCGGCGCTGCCGGTGGCGCTGCCGGCCAGGGTACCGATCTGGTTATTGCCCAGCAGGTTGGCACTATTGGCCTCGACCAGCAGTTGCGGCGTCTTGATGACCTTGTTCGCCTGCTGGATGGCGCCGCTGGTGCGCAGTGTGACGCGGCTGTTGGAAGTGATGTCGGCGGTGAGCGTCATGCCGGCGCTGCCCGCATTGATGTCGATCTCGCCCGACTTCAGCGCGCCGTCGACGACCACGCGGCCGGCGCCGCCGATGCCGATCTTGCGGCCGGCATCGATCGCGCCGGCGCTGCCGACCTGGAACAGGCCGCCAGGTGCGTGCAAGGTAGCGAGGAACCGGCTGGTCGCGCCGTTCAGGAGCACGGGCGCGTTCAGGTAGACGCGGCCGGCGCTATCGATGACCAGGTTGCCGTCCAGGGTCAGCGGATTGTTGATCACGATCTCGCCGGTATGGCCGCTGTTGCCGATGTTGATCTCGTAGGCCTTGAAGGCGCCGAGGCGGCCAGGGGCCAGCGTCAGCGCGCCATTGACCTCGTCGGCGTTGACGAAGATGCTGGTGCCCTTGTCAAAGCTGTTGAAAGAGACGACCGGCAGCGTACTGCCGATGCCGCCGATCATGCCGGCCAGCGTCATCCGGTTCGACTTCAGGTCGATGTAGTCGGGACTCGCAAGCTGGCTGCCCGCAAGCAGGTTGATCTGGTTCTTCGCACGCAGGTCGATGCTGCCGGTGGTCGAGGTCAGCGCCGCGCCGACGGTCAGCTCGTTACCCGCCTCGGCGCGCACGTCGTGCGGCGTGGTGAGGTTCTCCAGGATCTTCAGGTCGTTGGTCGCCTGCAGCACGATGTCGGCATTGGTGGCGGTCAGCGTGCTGGCCTTGATGTAGGTGGTGTCTCCGGTGGAGACGCCATCGGCGATCACGATGTTTTCCGGGTCGATCAGCCAGCTGCCCTTGCGCCCGCCCGACACGCCGCCGCCGGCATCCACGCGCACGCCGTCGATGTCGAGCCGGCGGCCCGAGGTTTCGACCAGGCCGCCCTTGCCCGCGCCGGCGCCGCGCGCCGAGATGCTGCCGTTGGCAAGGGTGGCGCCGTCCGACCACAGCACGACCTTGCCGCCCTCGCCGTTCGCTGTAGCGTCGGCGCGGATGCTTGCCTCCTTGCCGAAGCTGGTCTGCTGCGCGTTCGGCAAGGCGGCATTCCTGCCCTGGTAATCGCCGCCCACCAGCACGGTGCCGCCCCGGGCGGCGCCGCTGGCGTCGACCTGCGCATTGCCGCTCAGGCTGACGCGTTCGCCCAGCAGCTGGATTTCGCCGCCCTTGCCGCTGCCTTGCGCGCTGGTGACGCTGCCCCCTTCCAGCACGGTTTCCCTGCTGGCCTTCAGGACGATCCTGCCGTCCTGGCCCACCACCGCGCTGTCGGCATTGACCACGCCGCGCTGGTTCACCAGGGCGCCGTAGATGCCGACCCGGCCGCCCTGCGCCACCACCTGGCCCAGGTTGATGGCCTGGTCATTCGGCGCCGACACCACCACGCTCAGGTCGGGGTTGCCGGCATCGACCAGCTGCACGCTGCGGCCGGCCGCCAGCACCACCTCGCCGTTCGGGGCGGTGATGACGCCGCTGTTCTCGACCTTCGGGGCGACCAGGAAGACCTTGCCGCCGCTCGGGGTCGTGATCGCGCCATCGTTGCGGACGTTCCCCACGTTGGGAGCGGCGCTGAAATTCTTCTTCCCGGCCAGGAAGTCGCTGTCGCTCATGTCCAGCGTCGAGGCCACCAGGCCGTTCACGTCCACGCGCGCGCCCTGCCCGAAGACCACGCCGTTCGGGTTGATCAGGAAGACCTTGCCGTTGGACTGCAGCGCGCCGAGGATGCGGCTGGGGTCCTGGCCATTGACGCGGTTCAGTACCGCGCTGTCGCTGCTTTGCTGGATGAAGCGCGTGATCTCGCCGGCGTTCACCGAGAAGCTCTGCCAGTTGATGATGGTCCCGGGCGTGTTCGTGATCGAGAACACGTTGCCGTCCTGGGAGAAGCTCGCCTGCCCGGCCACCACGTTCGGCAGCGTCGGGGCCGCGGCGCTCGTCGCCACGCCGCCGAAGCAGGCGGCGACGCACAGCGCCGCCCGGCTGAGTCGAATAAGTCCGTTCCTCATGAAATTCTCCTAGTAGGCCAGGCCGACGCGCAGGTGCAGCCTGTCCTTGTCGGCGCCGCCCAGGGCGCCCTCGTTCACCACCTTGCCGTAATCGACCTGCAGGCTGGCCGCGCGCCCCACCGAGAAGCGCAGGCCGGCGCCGGCGCCGGCGATGGTGGTGCTGCGCAGTTCGCCCGGCAGCGCCTTGTTGCGCTTGCCGTAGGCAGTGTCGTAGAAGCCCAGCAGGCGGCACTGCCAGCCGCTGCGGCTGCACAGGTTCGGGGTATACACTTCCAGGTTCAGGCCCAGGCCCGAGTCGGCCGCCAGGGCACGCTCGTCGAAGCCGCGCACGCTGGTCGAGCCGCCGGCGCCGAACTGCTCGCCCGGCACCAGGGCATCCGGCGAATACTGGCCGTTGGCCAGCACGCGGCCCAGCCAGTCGCCGGCGCCGATGCTGCTGCTCCAGGCGCCGGCCAGGCGCAGGGCGGTGTAGCCGGCCTTGGCGCCCGAGCGCGCCACGCTGAAGTCTTCCTGCGCACCGCGCGAGCCGCCGGGCAGGTTGCGCAGCAGGGTCGCCGAGACGTTCACTTCGCTGTTGTCCAGCACCGCGCGGCCGAGGTAGCCGATGCTGAGCGGACGCACGGTGACCTTATTGCCGAAGTCCTGGTTGAAGAACATGACGCTGTTCTTGTAGGCCTTCACTTCCAGGCCGGCTACCAGGCGGCCTTCGAGATCGCGTCCGCCCAGGCTGCGCTTGTCCAGCACCTTGCTGTAGCGGGCGCCGTAGACCGCGCCGCGCCCGCTCACCGCCAGGTCGAACAGGCCGGCGCTGACCACGCCCGAATCCACGTCGGAATAGCTGGCATAGAGGTCGAGGGCGGCGCCTTGCGCGTACAAGGGCACGTGATAGCCCAGGCCCCAGACCGCGACCTGCGACGGCTCCTCGACCGTGGTGGTGTACTGCAGGCTGCCGACGTGGCCGCGGCCCCAGAGGTTGGCATGCTGCAGCACCAGGCCGGCGTGGGTCTTGCCGGTCTCGCCCGTGCCGGTGTTGTCGAAGTTGGCCATGACGGTCCAGGGGCGCTCTTCGGCGACTTCGACGCGCGCGTCCACCGTGTCCAGCCCAGCTTCGTCCTGCGCGCCGCTGCCGAGGCTCAGCTTGAGCTTCCTGGCCGGGTTCTCGTTGGCCAGCTTCAGGTTGGCCGAGACGCGCGCCAGGTTCGGGGTCTCGCCTTCGCGCAGGGCCGGCAGGCTGCGGCGGATGTTCGCGGTGCTGAAGCTGCTATTGCCGTCCACCGTGATCCTGCCGATCCGCGTCTGCAGCACATGCAGGCGCACCACCCCGCCGTCGAGCTCCTGCTCCGGCAACTGCACCGTGACCAGCTTGTAGCCGCGCGCGTGGTAGAGCGCTTCGAGCGCATCCAGGGCGCGCTGGACGTCGCCGAAATCGCGTCCCTTGCCGGTAAACGGCGCCACAGCACCCTCGATCTCGGCAGCGCCGAGCAGGGTGTTGCCGCTGACCTCGAAGCGCTGGACGTCGAAGCGGACGATGTCGTCGGTACTGCCGGCGGCACCGGGTTCCTGTCCCCAGGCGCCGGCCACGGCCATGGCAAGCACGGAGCCCGCAAGCAGGCGCGCAAAGCGTTGTTTCATCGGATTTGCTTTATAGACTGTTGTTTTTATGAGTTTTTCTTATGAATCATGGACATGCGATGGCCGCATACGGGTCATGGTCGATGGCAGTGTAACGAGCTTTTTGTTGCAATGGAGAAAAACTAGAACGTCAACGGAAACTTCCCCCACACAAAGGGGGGCATTCCGTTGCTTTAGTGACACACTACTTCGTGTCGAAGCGCGTCACCCCATCCCAGTCCATGCCCGGAGGATGGGCGCGGTAGTGATCGATGCGCTCCAGGTACAGGGTGTACAGGCCGCGCTCGGGATGGGCGTTGGCCAGCGCCCGGATCGCCGCCTGCGCGGCGTCCCAGTCTTGCGCGCGCAGCCGCGCCAGTGCCGCCTCCCATTGCGCCAATTCGTCGATGACGGCGGGCGCCAGTTGCGCAGGCTTGCCGAGCGGTTCGTAGATCGCGACCGGCTCGTTCTTGCCCTTCACCCGTACCCGGTCGAGCTCGCGGTAGACGAATTCCGGAGCCGCCAGCCTGGTGGCGGCCCCGACCGCGATGCCGACGCCGTAGACCTTGGTGATGCCTTCCAGGCGCGCGCCGAGGTTCACGGCGTCGCCCATGACGGTATAGGCGCGGCGGATGTTGGAGCCCATGTCGCCGACGTGCATGAGGCCGGAATTCAGGCCGATGCCGATCTTCAGTTCCGGCCAGCCGCGCGCCAGGAAGTCGCGGTTCAGGCGCGCGGCGCTGGCCTGCATCAGGAGCGAGGTGGCCACCGCGCGGCTGGCGTGGTCGGCGAACGCGACCGGCGCGCCCCAGAAGGCCATCACGGCATCGCCGATGTACTTGTCGAGCGTGCCCTGGTGGCTGGAGCGGATGTCCTCGGACATCGCGGTGAGGTAGAGGTTGATGTACTCGCGCAGCTCCTTCGGGGAGAGGCCCTCGGAGATGGTGGTGAAGCCGCGCACGTCGACGAACATGACGGTCAGCTCGCGACTTTCGCCATCCATGTTGTAGGCTTCCGGGTCCTCGGCCATCTTTTCCACCAGCTCGGGGGCGACGTACTCGCCGAAGCGGGTGACCAGCGCCCTGCCCTTGCGGAATTCGAAGAAGTAGCCCCAGGCGAGATTCAGCACGAACAGGGCGCCGACCAGCAGCAGGCAGATGAAGACGTTCAGCACCAGGTCGTGTTCGGTGTAGGCGTACCAGTTCAGCCAGCCGCAGCCGACGAAGACGGTGGAGGCGAGCAGCACCGACCAGGCCGGGGCCAGCACCGGCAAGGCCAAGCTCAGGAGCAGCCCGACCACGAGCGCCAGGCCCGCTTCGAGCGCCTCGGCGGACCAGGGACGCGCCTTGAAGCGCCCGTCCAGCATCGACTTGATCATGTTGGCGTGAATCTCGACGCCCGGATACTGGGCGCTCACCGGCGTGGCCCGCAGGTCCTGCAGGCCCGGGGCGGTGGTCCCGACCAGCACGATCGTCCCTTCGAGCAGCGCTTTCGGCACCTTGCCCGCCAGGACGTCGGCCGCCGACACGTAGGGGAAGGCCCCGCCGTCCGGCCCGCCGCTGCCGCGGAACTGGACCGTGCTGACCATGCCGTAACCGACCGGGAAGCGCACCACGCCAGCCTTGTTGGTGAACATCTGGATGGTGTCGAAAGCGGAGGCGTCGCGCTCGGCCTGGGACATCTGGTCCACGCTGGTGTCGAGCACCGGCTTGATCGCGCGGGTCTCCAGGAAGGCCGCGATGGTCGCCAGCGACAGAGAGGCATGGTAGCCGTCGCCGATGCGGAACACGAGCGGCGAGGAACGCACCAGCCCATCGGCATCGGGGATGGCCGTGAACACGCCGGCGCCGGCCGCGGCCTGCTGCAGGCGCGCGATGTTGGCCTCGTAGCCGGTGCCGAAGGCGGCCGTCGCTTCGCGGCCGTTGAGGAATTCGGTGGTGAACAGCGGTTCCGGCAGCACGCCCTTGGCCTGCTGGTCCGAAATATTAAAGCCGAGCACCACCGGCTTGCCTTGCATCGAACGCGCGAACATGCCGTCGTAATCGAGGGCCGGCTTGAGCGTGTCGAGGCGTTCGCGCAGTGCGCCCACGTCCTTCAGCTCGCGCGCGGCCAGGCGCTCCAGCACCTCGTAGCCGGAACTGGTGTCGGGCTCCGGGAACGAGACGTCGAAGCCCACCGCCCCGACCCCGTAGTGATCGGTCAGCTGCTCGACCAGCCGGGCCATGACATTGCGGCTCCACGGGAAACGGCCCACCTCGGTCAGGCTGCGGCTGTCGATATCGACGATCACGATGCCTGGATCGAGCTCGTAGGGCTCGAGGCGCATGCGCATGTCGGCGATGATCGTGTCCTGGCGCTCGATGGTGTGGCTGGTCCAGGCGCCCCAGACGTACAGCACGGCGGCGAGGGTGAAGAGCAGCCCGAGCGCCCAGCGCGCACCGTACCGGGAGAATGCCTGGCGAAGACGCTTCATGAGGGGCTGCGGGTGCTACGGCCGGTAGCCCGGAATCGCCGACTCGTCCACCTCGTCGATCTGGTGCGCATCCATGTTCTTGTGCGCGAACTGCAGGTACACGCGGTTGCGCACGAAGATGTCGAACAGGTCCGGGTCGATGTGGCCGTTGAGGGCGAACTTGCCGAGGATCTGCAGCGACTCGGACAGCTTCTTGCCCTTCTTGTAGGGCCGGTCGCAGGCGGTCAGCGCTTCGAAGATGTCGGCGATCGCCATGATGCGCGCCTGCACCGACATCTGGTCCTTCGTCAGCCCTTTCGGATAGCCCTTGCCGTCCATGCGCTCGTGGTGGCCGCCCGCGTACTCCGGCACGTTCTTCAGGTGCTTCGGCCACGGCAGCGACTCGAGCATGCGCACGGTGACGTCGATGTGGTTGTTGATGATCTTGCGCTCGTCCTCGGTCAGGGTGCCGAAGCGCACCGTCAGGTTGCGCACTTCGTCCGGGCTCAGGAAATCCTGCTCCTGCCCGTCCGGCCCCAGCCAGCGGTACCGGGCGATGCGGCGCACGCGCTCCTGGTCGTCAAGCGACATCCCCTCGCTGCCCACGTTGGCACGGCGCAGGAAGTCGCGGTCGGCGCGAATGCGCCTCTGTTCCGACAGCAGGCGGTCCTCGATCGCCGCCAGGTTGGCGCCCGGCTCGATTCGCGCGCGCAGCGCGCGGATCTCGCAGTCGCGCAGCAGCACCTCGAAGCGGGTGTCGACCAGGTGGATGCGGTCAAAGATGGTTTCCAGCTTGGTCGACTTGTCGACCACATGCACCGGGGTGGTGATCTTGCCGCAGTCGTGCAGCAGGCCGGCCAGCCACAGTTCCTTGCGGTCGGCGTCGTTCATGCGGAATGCGGCGAGCGGCCCCTGGGTGGTGTCGTGCACCGCCTCGGCCAGCATCATGGTCAGCTCGGGCACGAACTGGCAGTGGCGGCCGGTATACGGCGACTTCTCGTCGATGCCGATGTTGATCAGGTTGACCAGCGCTTCCAGCAGGCTTTCCAGTTGCTGGATCAGGAGCTGGTTGGTCAGCGCCACCGCCGCCTGCGCGGACAGCGCTTCGATGAAGCGCTGGTCGGTCGGGGAAAACGCGCGGATCTTTCCGGGCTCCGGGTCATTGGCCGAATTTTTCGCGTTAACCAGCTGGAGCACGCCCACCAATTCGCCCTCGTGGTCGGTCATCGGCACCGTCAGGATCGACTGCGAGTGGTAGCCGAAGGTCGCGTCGAACGAACGCATGCCCGAGAAGTTGAACACGTCGGCCTTGTAGACGTCTTCGATGTTCACCGACTGGTTGAAGTTGGCCGCGTAGGCCGCCACCGAGGCGATGTTCTTGTTGCCGTAGTTGTCGTAGAGCGGCACCGGCGCGATGTCGATCGGCTTGCCGCTCACCCCGCCCTGGTAGATCTCGAGGGTGTCGTTGATCGAGATGTGGAAGCACAGGCTCCTCCGGTCTTCGCTCGGACGGTACAGGGTGCCGCCGTCGGCATCGGTCATGTGCTTGGCCACGCGCAGGATGCGGTCGAGCAGCGCGGCGGTGTCATGCGTGTCCCCGAGCGCCACGCTGACTTCGGTGAGCTGGTGCAGGCGTTGCGCGATTTGGGTGGGATTCAGCTCTTGCATATGCATGCAGCAATTTTCTTGCCAATAGGTAATTTCTTCGAAGTGTAGCTTCCTTACGACCCGGTGTATATCCCAGAGGTGGGGGGAGTTCGAAAAATGCGGATTTTTGATGCTTTTGGGAACAAAACCCTTATCATGCTCGGTATTCAAAAAACATAACAAGTTCGGCTGGGAGTCCCGATGAAATTCCGCTTCTGGGGGGTGCGTGGTTCGATACCGTCCCCCGGTCCACGCACGGCGCGCTACGGCGGCAACACCACCTGCATCGAAGTGCGCAGCGACGATGGCACCCTGATCATCCTCGACGGCGGCACCGGCCTGTTCCCGCTGGCCCAGCACCTGCTGGCGCGGCCGCAGGCGCCGGCGATCCAGGCCAACATCTTCATCACCCACAGCCACTGGGACCACATCCATGGCCTGCCCTTCTTCACGCCGCTGTTCATCAAGGGCAGCCGCGTGCGCCTGCACGGCGCCCACGATCCGGTGACCGGCAAGGGCATCGAGCACGTGATGGCGGTGCAGCTGCAGAACAGCTACTTCCCGGTCAGCGAAACCCAGATGGGCGCCACCATCGAGTACCGTACCCTCGACATCGGTACGCCGGTCGCGGTCGGCGATGCGGTGGTCGGCAATGTCCTGATGAACCACCCGGTCACCAACCTCGGCTACCGCATCTCCTGCCATGGCCGCTCGCTGTTCTTCACCGGCGACCACGAACCCTGGCACAACCCCTATCCGCCGGGCGACCCGGCCTTCGACGCGTTCGAAGCGCACCTGGGCGGGCGCCAGCGCGCGATCGACGCCGCCATGGCCGGCGTGGACGCACTGATCGTCGACTGCTCCTACACCCGCGAGGAATACCCGTCCAAGGCCGGCTGGGGCCACGGCACTTTCGATGCCGCCATCGAGATGGCGCTGCGCGTGGGCGCGCGCGCCCTGTACTGCACCCACCACGAGCCGACCCGCGGCGACGACGAGCTCGAGGCCGCATTCGCCACCGTGATGGCGCGCTACCGCGCGCGCCTGGGCGAGCTGCAGGTGCACTTGGCCTTCGAAGGCCTGGAAGTCACGCTGTGAAGCACGCGCCGTCGGCGCGCAGCGCGAGGCAGCCATCCGCCATGGGTAATCGTGCGGTGGCCGGTGGAAAAGCCGCCCTTTCCGGCATGGGCGGCACTACAATCGCTCCTGTTGAAACGTCTTGAAGAAGGAGTTGTATCGTATGAAGAAGTTGATGCTGGCCGCCCTCGCGTCCACCCTGCTGGGCGGCTGCGCCCATCAATCCTCTACCCCGCGCGAGAGCCGGGCCCAGGATGACGACTACGTCTCGGTCGGCAGCAATATCCCGCGCAAGAAGACCGCCGGCGCCAGCCCGGTCAGCACCGCGAGCGCAGCCGAAATCGAGAACGATCGGATGAGCGGCAAGTAATCCATATTGGGCCGCGCAGGCCGCCAGCGAACAAGGCCAGGATCACCTGGCCTTGCTGCTGCTTACTCCTCGCCGCGGTTCGCCCCCCTCTCGACGAACACCGCCGCCGTGCGCGCCGGGATCGTGAAACTGCCGTCGGCGTCGCCGTAGCCGGACGTCTTCACCACCGGGTCAGCCGAGCTGACCTGCACCTGGTGCAGCTTGAACTTGCGCCCCTTCAGCTCCGGGATCGCGATCGTCTTCGCTTCCTTGTCCACGTTGAACAGCACCGCCACGCTGCGGTAGCGCGCGTCCGGGTAGCGGCCCGGCCTTTCCCCGTCGATGTGCATCACCACCAGGCCGGGCAACTGGTCCGGCCCGGTGTTGTAGAAGCGCAGGCGCTCTTCGACGTCCTTCGCACTGCGCAGGCGGAACAAAGCGCTGTCCGTGCGGATCCGGAGCAGATCTTCAAACGCCTCCTTCGCCGCCAGGATCGCCCTGGTATCCGGCTTGATCAGCGGGTTTTCCAGCACCGGCGTCATCAGGCCCCAGTTGTCGCGGTTCTTGTCGCTTGAGGGCAGGCCCACGCCGAAGTTGTTCGACGCGTAGCTGTAGTCCAGGCGGTTGAACCAGTCGCCCGCATTGTAGCTGTCGCGGTCGAGCGACTTGGAACGCAGCAGCTCCTGTCCCGCATGGATGAAGGGAATGCCCTGCGACAGCAGCACGATGGCAGCGCCCAGGTTCTGCACCCGCACCCGGTCCGCAAGCGAGGTCGATTGCGGCAGGCGGAAGGCGTTGATGTCGAACAGGGTCTGGTTGTCGTGCTTCTCGACGTAGTTGATGGTTTCGACCGGGCTGGCGGTGTAGCCGGCGCGCTGGCCGAAGTAGTCGATGTCGGCATTGCTGCGCAGCGAACCGAAACGGTCGACGAAGCGGTAGTCGCGCAGGGTGCCCGACAGGCCCACGCGCACCAGGTCGGCCAGGCGCAGCGCATCGTCGCGCGACTGCCTTGCCAGGTGGTTCGGGTCGTACCACACGCCGTTGATGAAGCCCTGCTGGCTGATCAGGTTCTCGCCGCCGTCGCAGCAGCCGCCGCCGCGCACCGTGTCGCGCAGGCGGTCGTTGAAGGAGCCGATGCCGGTGCCGAACAGGTTGGCCTGGCGCGCCGTCACGAAGCGCTGGTCGTTGGCGACCGCGCCGAAATTCCAGCCCTCGCCGTACAGGTAGATCTCGCGGCCGGCGGCCTGGTTGACGCGCGCCTGCAGTTCCTGCATCACGGCCAGCGGCGCAAACGTCATGATGTCGAAGCGGAAGCTGTCGACCTTGTACGCGCTGGCCCACAGGGCCACCGAATCAAGCATCAGCTTGGCCATCATGGTGTGCTCGGCGGCGGTGTCGGCGCAGCAGCTGTCGTTCAGGTTGGCGCCCTTGTCGTTCAGGCGGTAGTAGTAGGTCGGCACGATCTTGTCGAGGGTCGACAGCTGGCCCTGCTGCGAGGCGCTGGTGTGGTTGTAGACCACGTCCATGGTGACCCGCAGGCCTGCCTCGTGCAGGCTCTGCACCATCTCGCGGAACTCGCGCACGCGCGCGGCGCCGTCGTTGGCGTTCGATGCATAGCTGCCTTCGGGGGCGTTGTAGTGCACCGGATCGTAGCCCCAGTTGAAGCAGTCGGCATCGCGCACCGCCTCGATCGCGGCCTGCTGTGCTTCCGAGGCCGGGCCGGCATCCGGGATCACGGGCGACACGCAGCCGGCTTCGTTGACGCTGGCGATGTCGAACACGGGCAGCAGGTGCACGTGGCTCAGGCCCGCCTTCTGCAGCGACTGCAAGTGGCGCATGCCGCGCGAATTGCGCTCGGCAAAAGCCAGGTACTTGCCGCGGCGCGCGGCCGGCACCGAGTCGTCGTTCAGCGAGAAGTCGCGCACGTGCAGCTCGTAGATGGAGATGTCGGCCGGATGCGCGAGCGCCGGGATGCGGTGCTTGTCCCAGTTGCGCGGCTTGAGTTGCTCGCTGTCGAGGTTGGCGAGATAGCTGCGGGCGCTGTTGGCGTTCAGGCTCACCGAGTAGGGGTCGGTGACGGTATTCGTCACCAGCGTGTTGTCGGCCCAGCGCGACAGCACCTTGACGGTGTAGGTGTAGTAGGCGCGGTTGGTCCAGTCGGCGCTCGGGGCCGTGTAGCTCCAGACTCCGGTGGCGGCATCGAAGCGCATCGGCACCTGGCTGGCGGCGGGCGCGTTTGCGTCCGGATAGATGTCGAGCGCCACCGACTTGGCGGTCGGCGCCCACAGGCGGAAGGTGGGCACGCCGGCGCCGTTGAAGCTTACGCCGAGCCTGGTGTCGGCCGCGCGGGCGGCGAACACCTCGTCGAGCATGCCGGCGGTCTGCAGCGAGGTCACCTGCACCAGCTTGCCGCTAGCGTCGAACCGGGCGATCGCGAACTGGGCGCTGGCCAGAGCGGCGACCTTGGCCGCGTCTGGCGTCGACAGCGCCAGGCCGGTGCTGCCGGCCAGGTGCGGAAATTTCGCGCGCACCGCCTCCGGCAGCGGCGCCAGGCTCAGGTCCATGCTGCCATCGAAGCCGGTGACGCCGGCCGCGCCCGAACCGAGGCCGCCGTTCGCCGCGTAGTACAGCTTGTAGCTGCCGCTGGCGGGCGCGCCCGGCCAGGCCAGGGTGGCGGCGGCCAGCCAGTGGGCGCCGGCCTGGGCCAGGCTGCCGTAGCTGGGCGCCGGCGGCGCGGTGTAGATGCTGCAGTCGCCCTCCAGCAGCCAGATCTCGTGGCCACGGCTACCCACGTCGGCAGGCAGCTGCGCGCCCTGGTCGGCGCCGCAGTTCTTGGTGCCGCTGCCGTCGGTGACGAGGAACCACAGGGCGGTCTTGCCTGGCGCCAGCGGAATGTCGACCCAGCCGCCGAAATCGTCGCTCTGGGTGAACATGAAGCGGTCCGTGATCCAGGCCGAGCTCGGCCTGGCCGGGCCATCCCAGGAATACACGCCCCACTGGGCGGTATCGTTCTGGACGCGGCGGAAATGGATGCGGATGGTGCCGGGCGCGACCGGCGCGGCAGCGCTGGCGGCCGGCTGCTGGGCGAAAGCGCTGGCGGCCGGGAGCCCGACGCCGCTCACGGCTGCCAGCAGCCCGCACACGGCCAAACCGCGCCGCAATGGTGAAGTCAAACTACTTCTAGTGCGCATGGTGTCCCCTTTGTCATTGTTTTTAAACGCTGATTACCCGGGCAGCGACGCCGCGGGCGGCAGCGGTGGCGAGCGCCACCGTGTAATATTACTACCAGCGTTAGTACAAATGTAAAGGAACACGCAAAGAAAGTTTCAAAGTCGCGGACCCGGCCAGACATGCGCCGCCGGCACCCGGTACTCCTCTGGGGGAACCGGGCGCGAAAAGAAATAACCCTGTCCTTCGTCGCAGCCGAGGGTCTGCAGCAGCTGCATCTGCCCCTGGCTCTCGATGCCCTCGGCCACCACCCGCATGCCGAGCGCGTGCGCCATCGCGATCATCGAGGCGATCAGGGTGTCGCCCTCGGGATGTTCGATCCGCAGCACGAAGGCGCGGTCGATCTTGAGCACGTCGAAGCGCAGCTTCTGCAGCTGGGACAGCGACGAGTAGCCGGTGCCGAAATCGTCGATGCACAGCTTGATGCCCAGTTCGCGCAGCTGGCTGAACACGGCCGACTCGCCGATCCCCTCCTGCATCATCGACGATTCGGTGACTTCGATTTCCAGCAGCGCCGGGTTGATGCCGTGGCGCGCGATCGCGCTGCGGAACTGCGTCATCACGTCGGACTGGCTGAACTGGCGCGGCGAGATGTTGACCGAGACCGGCACCGGGGCCGTTCCCTCGCGCGTCCAGCTGGCCAGCTGGCGGCAGACGCTGTCGATCACCTGTTCGCCCAGCTGGACGATCAGCCCGGTCTCTTCCAGCAGCGGAATGAAGCGGTCCGGCCCGGTCAGCCCGCGCCCCGGGCGCTCCCAGCGCACCAGCGCCTCCATGCTCGATGCGGTCCCGGTGGCCAGGTCCACGCGCGCTGGTAATGCAGCACGAACTGGCGCTGGTCGATCGCGCGCCGCAGTTCCATCTCGGTCTCGAGGCGGGCACGGATGGCCTCGAAGAAGCGCGACTGGAAGAAGCAGAAGCCGCCCTTCCCTTCGGTCTTGACCGAGTACATCGCGATGTCCGCATGCTTGAGCAGGGTCTCGGCATCCTCGCCGTGCTCGGGAAACAGGCCGATCCCGATCGAGGCGCCCAGCACGTGGGTGGCGTGCTGCACGTGGAAGCCGTCGTGGAAGGCTGCGAGGACGCGGCCGGCGACGTGCTCGACGTCTTCCCGGCTGCCGACCTGCTCCAGCAGCACCACGAACTCGTCGCCGCCCAGCCGCACCACGTGGTCGCGCGGGCGCACCGCCAGTTTCAGGCGCTTGCCGACGGTACGCAGCAGCTCGTCGCCGGCCGCATGCCCGAGCACGTCGTTGACGGCCTTGAAACCGTCGAGGTCGATGAACAGCACGGCCAGCCCATGCCCGCCAGCGCGCGCCCGCGCGATCGCCCGCGGCAGGAATTGCTGGATCCAGTAGCGGTTCGGCAGGCCGGTGAGCTCGTCCGAATTGCTCCTTCGCTCGAGCTCGGTCAAATGCGCCTTCGATTCGCTGATGTCGCGGATCGTGACCGCCAGGTCGCCGTTGGCGCGCACCGCCTTGTAGCGGATCCAGCGGGCCCGCAGCGGCTGGTCGGGCGCCGGCTCGACCGGCAGTTCGCGGTCGTAGAAGCCGGTCTCGAGGGCCTGGCACAGGCGCTCGCAGGCCCGCTCGAACAATTCGCCCCGGTAGAACTCGGACAGGCGGTGGCCGATCAGCTCCTCCGCCTGCCTGCCGAACATGGCGGCGCCGTGCTGGTTGCAGTCGACCACGCTGAAATCGCGGATCACCCCATGCCGGTCGCGCAGCGGGCGGTTGATGAAGAAGCCGTCGCCGGCGTCCTCGGTGGCCAGGCGGTAGGCGGCGCGCAGGGCGTCCATCTGGTGCTGGCGCCAGCGCGCATGCACGAAGACACCGGTGGCCAGCAGCCCGGCCAGCATGATCCAGGCGCTGTTCCACCAGGCGGCGGCAAGCCGGGCCTCGCGGTGGGCCCGGAAGGCCGCCATCGCGGTGTACTCGTCGACGCCGACGATGCCGATCAACCCGAGGTCGGGAAACGGCTGCCAGCCGACCACGCGCTGCCGCCCGTCTGCGAACCAGCGCCGTCCGCCGAGCAAGGCCACGCCCTGCGGATCGCGGCCCGGCATGGGTGCGCGCAGGAATGGCTTGCGGTAGGAATGGACGGTGTTGCCGGTGCGGGTGGCCAGCAGGGCGCCATCGGTGCGCGCCACGGCGGCGAAGCCATAGTTCCCCAGGATCCACTCGGCGTAGTGCTGCGTAAAGAATGCAGGCAAGACGTTGATCAGCACAATGCCGTCGAAGCGCCCGTCGGGGGTCAGGAGCGGACGCGAAAAGGCGACCACCTCCTGCCCGGTCAGCTGGGCGTCCAGCGGTCCGCTCAGGTACAGACGATCCTCGAGGGCATGCTGCTGCGCGACGAAATAGGGCCGGTTGCCGAAATAGCGGCCGACGGCGCCCGGATGGGTGCTGGTGACGGCGATGCCATTGCGGTCGATGAACGCTACCGCCGATATATATTGTTGAGAAAAGATCCCTGCTTCCAGGGTGCCGGCAAGATCGCCATGGCTGTCCGAGCTGGCCCAGGTGTGGCGCAACAGGAGCAGCAGGCGGTCGGTCTCGTCGATCGAGCGGCGCGTGCGGATGACAAGGCTGTGCGCATAGGCCCCGGCCTGCTGTTCCAGCTCGGCGCCGCGCTCGCGCTCGTCGTGCCCCAGCCCGCGCAGCACATGGCTCCACAGCACGGCGATGACGACCAGGGCGATCGCCGGCCACACGAGCAGGAGCGACATCCGCTGGCGCAGGAAGGCCAGGAAGGGACGCAAAGGGCTGTTCACACCGAGACCAAGCGTGCTCGCGGCCGGGATCGCCTTATCGATACGCGGATTCATGATTCCTGCGCGGCATGGGGGCGGCAAGCCAGTATAACCCCCGCGCGCCCGCGGGACGCAAAAAAGCCCGGACAGGCCGGGCTTTCCATGCAGCAGCGAAGGGGCGCTTCTTACATGATGTGGGTGCCGATCCACCAGGCGATCGCGGCCATGAAGGCCGAGGCCGGGATGGTGAAGATCCAGGCCCAGACGATGTTGCCCGCCACGCCCCAGCGCACCGCCGACATCTTCTGCGAGGCACCCACGCCGACGATCGCGCCGGTGATGGTGTGGGTGGTCGAGACCGGGATGCCGAAGTAGCTCGACATCAGGAGGGTCATGGCGCCGCCGCTTTCCGCGCAGAAGCCGCCGACAGGCTTGAGCTTGGTGATCTTCTGGCCCATGGTCTTGACGATGCGCCAGCCGCCGAACAGCGTGCCGAAGGCGATCGCGGCATAGCAGGAGATGATGACCCAGGCCGGCGGATGGGTGTCGCTGGCGCTGACGTAGCCGGCCGCGATCAGGAGCATCCAGATGATGCCCATGGTCTTCTGCGCGTCGTTGCCGCCGTGGCCCAGCGAGTAGGCTGCGGCCGAGGCCAGCTGCAGGCGGCGGAACCAGGTGTCGACCTTGCGCGGCGTCGACTTCACGAAGGTCCAGGACACGATCAGCATGATGATCGACCCGAGGGCGAAGCCCAGCATCGGCGCGACCACGATGAAGGCCACGGTCTTGAGCAGGCCGCCGGAGATCAGCGAGCCGGTGCCTGCCTTGGCCACCGCCGCGCCCACCAGGCCGCCGATCAGCGCGTGCGAGGACGAGGACGGGATGCCGTAGTACCAGGTGATGATGTTCCAGGCGATCGCCCCGACCAGCGCACCGAAGATGACGTAGTGGTCGACCACGTGCGGGTCGATGGTACCCTTGCCGATGGTCTGCGCCACCTTCATGTTGACCACGAAGATCGCGATGAAGTTGAAGAAGGCCGCCATCGCCACCGCATGCTGGGGTTTCAGCACGCCGGTCGACACCACGGTGGCGATCGAGTTCGCCGAATCGTGGAAGCCGTTCATGAAGTCGAATACCAGTGCCAGCAGCACCAGGAAGCCCAGCACGTAAATGCTGATGTTAATAGTTTCCATGTTTATTCTTGTTGTGCGTGTGCGCTGTGCACGTTACGCGTTCTCGACGATGATGCCTTCGACGATGTTCGCCACGTCTTCGCAGCGGTCGGTGACGGTTTCGAGGATCTCGTAGATCGCCTTCATCTTGATCAGGTTGCGCACGTCCGGTTCGTCGCGGAACAGCTTGGACATGGCGGCGCGCATCACGTGGTCGGCGTCCGATTCAAAGCGGTCGATCTCTTCGCAGATGGCGACGATCTTCTGGGCGTTGCCCATGTCGTGCAGCAGGGAAACAGCTTCCTGCACCTTCTTGCAGGCCGACAGGCACAGTTCGGCCAGGCGCGCGGCTTCCGGGGTCACGGCGTGCAGGTCGTACAGCGAAACGGTCTGGGCCGCGTCTTCCATCATGTCGAGGATGTCGTCCATGCTGGTGATCAGCTTGTGGATGTCATCGCGGTCGAGCGGGGTGATGAAGGTCTTGTGCAGCAGGTCGACGCATTCGTAGGTGATCTTGTCTGCTTGTTTTTCGATGCTTTCGACGGCGTGGGTGCGGTTTTCCAGGTCGTCGAAGTTGGTCATCAGGCCAACCATTTCCTGCGCGCCCTTCACGCACAGGGCGGCGTGTTGGTTGAACAGGTCAAAAAACTTGCCCTCCTGGGGCATCAGGCGTCCGAACATATTATTCTCCGTTGTGAATCTCTTGGGACTTCGAGACCGCTACCACGGCTGGCAGCGGCGAGGTGGTAAATCGCGGCTTATTGCTTCTTAATCGCCCTGATAGATGCTCAGGTTGCCGCTGTAGTTGCCGAACTTGGTGTAGGAGCCGATCCAGGTAAGGCGAATCGCCCCGATCGGGCCATTACGCTGCTTACCGATGATGATCTCGGCGGTTCCCTTATCGGGCGAGTCGGGATTGTAGACCTCGTCGCGATACAGGAAGATGATAACGTCGGCGTCCTGTTCGATAGCGCCCGATTCGCGCAGGTCGGACATGACGGGTCGTTTATTGGGTCGCTGTTCCAGCGAACGGTTCAGCTGGGACAGTGCGATGACGGGGCAATGCAGCTCTTTCGCCAGGCCTTTCAGGCTTCGCGAGATCTCGGAGATCTCGGCCGCGCGGTTGTCGCCCGGCTGGCTGCCCTGCATCAGCTGCAGGTAGTCGACGATGATCAGGCCCAGCTTGCCGCACTGGCGCGCCAGGCGTCGTGCCCGTGCGCGCATCTCGATCGGGTTCAGCGCCGGCGTCTCGTCGATGTAGAGCTGGGCGTCGTTCATCTTTTGAATGGCGTGCGTCAGGCGCGGCCAGTCTTCGTCGTTCAGGCGGCCGGTACGCAGGCGGTGCTGGTCGAGCTGGCCCACCGAGCCGAGCATACGCATGGCCAGCTGGGCGCCGCCCATTTCCATGGAGAAAACAGCCACCGGCAGGCCGGCTTCGATCGCGACGTTCTCGCCGATGTTGACCGAGAACGCGGTCTTGCCCATCGACGGACGGCCGGCGACGATGACCAGGTCGCCCGGCTGCAGGCCCGAGGTCATGCGGTCGAGGTCGATGAAGCCGGTCGGCACGCCGGTGATCTCGCCCTGGTTCTCGCGCGAGTACAGCTCGTCGATGCGCTCGACCACTTGCGTGAGCAGCGGCTGGATCGGGTTCCATCCCTGCTGGCCGCGGGCGCCGGTTTCGGCGATGGCGAAGATCTTCGATTCGGCCTCGTCAAGCATCTGCTTGACTTCCTTGCCCTGCGGGTTGAAGGCGTTGCCCGAGATTTCGTCGGCGACCGTGATCAGGTTGCGCAGGATGCCGCGGTCGCGCACGATCTCGGCGTAGCGGCGTATGTTGGCCGCCGACGGCGTGTTCTGCGCCATCGCGTTCAGGTACTGCAGGCCGCCCACCTCCTCGGCCTTGCCCAGCATGTTGCAGGCTTCGTAGACCGTGATCACGTCCGCCGGCTTGCCGGCGTTGATCAGGCGGATCATCTGTTCGAAGATGATGCGGTGGTCGTAGCGGTAGAAATCCTCTGCGTGCATGAAGTCGGCAATGCGGTCCCAGGCGGCGTTATCGCGCAGCAGGCCGCCGATGACGGACTGTTCTGCTTCGATGGAATGCGGCGGGATGCGCAGGGAATCGACTTGCGGATCGGATGGGGAATTCATGGCGGGCATTATACCGTTTCCGGTCACACGGCTGAAATAATTGGCGAGTTTCCAGGAATAAAAAAAGCCGGGCGAACCCGGCTTTTTCATTTATACAACAGCAGCTTAAGCAGCTTCGCCGACGACAGCGATGGTGATTTCCGAGACGACGTCGGTGTGCAGCGCGACGGCGACCGGGAATTCGCCGGTGGTCTTCAGCGGACCGGTCGGCATGCGAACCTGCGACTTCTCGACCGGGAAACCTTGCTTGCTCAGGGCTTCGGCGATGTCGAAGTTGGTGACCGAACCGAACAGACGGCCGTCCACGCCCGCCTTCTGGGCGATGGTGACGGTCATGCCGCTCAGCTTGTCGCCTTGCGCCTGGGCAGCCGACAGCTTCTCAGCTGCTGCTTTTTCCAGTTCGGCGCGCTTGGTTTCGAACTCGGCCACGGCGGCCTGGGTAGCGCGGCGTGCCATTTTTTGCGGGATCAGGAAGTTACGTGCGTAACCGTCCTTGACTTTGACGACGTCGCCCAGGTTACCGACGTTGACGACTTTTTCGAGCAGAATAACTTGCATATTTTTTCTCCAGGATATCTAGCTGACGTGCCGCGATTTAAGCGTTGTGCAGGTCGGTGTACGGCAGCAGCGCGAGGTAGCGTGCGCGCTTGATGGCGGTGTCGACCTGGCGCTGGTAGTGCGCCTTGGTACCGGTCAGACGTGCCGGCATGATCTTGCCGTTTTCCTGGACGAAGTCCTTCAGGGTGTCGACGTCCTTGTAGTCCACCTGTTCCACGCCTGCGGCGGTGAAGCGGCAGAACTTCTTGCGCTTGAACAGCGGGTTCTGCTGCTTGCGCTTCATTTTTTCTTTAGCTTTGTTTTTGTCGAACTTTTTACCGAATGCCATGTTGAGGCTCCTGTATCTGTAATCTAAATAGGCCGAGTACTGTTACGCGGCACTGAAATCAATGATGTGAAACACCAAGGCTTTGCTGTTGCGGTTTTTCCTTGCGAGGAATCCTTCGAAGCGGTAGGCGGCGCCGAGTTCGGCGCTTTCCAGCCTGCCTGAAATCTCGCCCGCGCCGAGCGCAGGGATTTCAAACGCGACCTGCCTTGCCACTCCGGCCTCGACCTGCTGCGAATCGTGCATCAGGATCGCACCCACGATGGGGACGCCGGCCGGGGTGAAACGCAGTACGTCTCGCTCCGCGATGGTCGCGATGAGCTGGAACCGGTTCACTGCGTTCTACGAATTCCCGAGAAAAAACTTAGGCAGCGGCGGCCGGAGCAGCGGCTGCTGCTTCTGCGCGGTGGCTCTTGGCTGCGTCTTCGCGCTGGACCGACTTCATCATCGGCGACGGTGCGGTTTCGGCCTTCTTCATCTTGACGGTCAGGTGACGCAGGACGGCATCGTTGAACTTGAATGCGGTTTCCAGCTCGACCAGGGTCTCGTTGTCGCACTCGATGTTCATGCAGATGTAGTGAGCCTTCGGCAGCTTCTGGATCTGGTAAGCCATCTGGCGACGGCCCCAGTCTTCCACGCGATGGATGTTACCGCCGCGGCTGGTCACCGTGGTCTTGTAACGCTCGATCATCGCCGGAACTTGTTCGCTCTGGTCCGGGTGGACGATAAAAACGATTTCATAATGACGCATGCAACACTCCTTGAGGACGTTTAAACAAATGCCCACCTCGGCGTCAAGACGAGTGTGGGAAGGGAAAGCCTTCGATTATAGCCTGAAAAACCGGTGAATGGGAACCCATGGCATGGCCCAGCCCGGCCGATGGCGGCGAAAAGCGGGCATCGGCGCCACGAATGCGGACGCACTGCACAAATTTTTTACAGTTTTCCTGTGTTTGCCCTTGCGCATATCAGAATACTGTACAAAAATACAGTCTGCTCTTACAACTAATGCCGTAAAACACCCATGCTCAAGCTCACTGCAAGGCAAGAACAGATCCTTAACCTGATCAAGGAAGCGATCGAAAACACCGGCTTCCCGCCGACCCGCGCCGAAATCGCGGCCGAGCTGGGTTTCAAATCGGCCAATGCGGCCGAAGAACACCTGCAGGCCCTGGCGCGCAAGGGCGCCATCGAGATTTCCCCGGGCACCTCGCGCGGCATCCGCCTGGTCGGCGCCTCCGTCGAACAGGTCCCGATGGTGCCTGCGGCCCTCATGATGTCGCTGCCGCTGGTCGGCCGCGTGGCCGCCGGTTCGCCGATCCTGGCCCAGGAACACGTCGAAGCCACCTACTCCGTCGATGCCGCCATGTTCTCGGCGCGCCCCGACTTCCTGCTGAAGGTCAAGGGCTGGTCGATGCGCGATGCCGGCATCTGCGACGGCGACTTCCTGGCCGTCAAGAAGATCGACAGTGCCAAGAACGGCCAGATCGTGGTGGCCCGCCTCGGCGAAGAAGTCACGGTCAAGCGCTACCGCAAGACCGGCAACCTGGTCGAACTGCTGCCGGAGAATCCGGACTTCAAGGTGATCCAGGTGAACCCGGAAGACGAGTTCGCTTTGGAAGGCCTGGCCGTCGGCCTGATGCGCAGCTGGCACTAAGCCTGCGCCCACCAAGCCGCCGGCTTGCCCGGCGGCTTATTGAATCTTCTTGTCCGCCCAGTGGGAATCCTTCTTGGCGGATTTCACCATCTGGTTGTGCTCGGTCACATAGGCATCGGTCGCCGAGCGCCATGCGGCGTAGTCCGCCAGCACCAGCTTCGAACCCACCTTCGCTTCCTCGGTCAGGTTTTCCTGCAGCTGGGCCAGGTAGGCATTCGATTTCTCCATCTCCTCCTTGTTCATCAGCTTCTGGATGTCGCTCGGGACGCGCTTGGTCAGCGGCAGCGACGCGTTCAGGTTGGTGACGTACTTGTTGTAGCACTCCTGCCACGTCTGCACGGCCGCGCTGATGCGGTCGATGTCGGCATTGACCTTCGACATCGCGGGAATGCGCGGCGCGGTGCAGCGGAACTCGCCCGACTTCAGGTCTTCGCCGTCGTAGCCCTTGATCCAGTAATCGATGTCCTTGCGGCGCTTGACGCGCTGCTCGATCAGTTCGAGCGAGGCGATCGCGACCTTGTTGCCCTTGGCGGCGGACTTCTTGAACAGATCGACGGCCCTGGCTTCGTCGACCTCCCCTGCTTCGCCATAGAAATACATCTGGCCCAGCGCCTGCTGCGCGGCCGGATTACCGGCATTGGCCAGCTTGGTGTAGATCTTCATCGCGCCCGCGTAGTCCTTCTTCTCGAACAGGGCATTGGCGTCTTCCAGCTCGCCGGCAAAGGCGGCGCCGCACAGCAGCAGGGATGCAAGGAACAGCGTGGTCTTCATGGGCGGATCGGTGTGATGAAAAGAAATCCCATGATAGCGGCAATCCGGCGCCGGGCTCAACCGCTGAAACAAAAACGGCAGCCTCGGCTGCCGTTTCGCTCACGCGTCGAGCGCCTGGCGGAAGTCCGCCAGCAGGTCCTCGGTATCCTCGATGCCCACCGAGACGCGGATCAGGGACTCGGCGATGCCCATGCTGGCGCGCCGCTCCGCGCCCATCTCGAAGAAGATCGTGTGCGCCACCGGGATCACCAGGGTGCGGGTATCGCCCAGGTTGCTGGCCGGGATACCGAGCTTCAGGCGGTTCAGGTAGTCGAAGGGGTCGATACTATCAACCAGCTCGAAGCTCATCAGCGAGCCGCCGGCGTGGAACAGCTCTTTCGTGATGCCGTTCTGCGGATGCGAGGCCAGTCCCGGGTAGTGGACGGCCGCCACGCGCTCATCAAGCTCCAGCATCTGCGCCAGCGCCAGCGCATTCGCGCTGGTGCGTTCCATGCGCAGCGCCAGCGTCTCGGCGCCCACCGCGATGTGGTGCGCCGCTTCGGGCCCGAGGGCCGCGCCGAAGTCGCGCAGGGCCTTGGCGCGCAGCTGGGCCAGGCCCTGGGCAGCTAGCGGCTGCTTGCGGAAGTTGGCCGCGATGTGCGGGTAGGCGCTCCAGTCGAACAGGCCGGTATCGGTCAGGGCGCCGCCCAGCGCGATGCCGTGGCCGCCGATCGACTTGGTCAGCGAATTGACCACCAGACCCGCCCCCACCGCCTTCGGGCGGAACAGCCAGGGCGTGGTCATGGTGTTGTCGACCACGTACAGGATGCCGCGCTCGCGGCACAGCTGGCCGATGCGCGCCAGGTCCGCCACCTGGGTGCGCGGGTTGGCGATGGTCTCGACGAACACCATGCGGGTATCGGGCCGGAGCACCGCTTCCACGTTGGCGACCTCGGTGGCATCGACGAAGTCCACCGCCACGCCCTGGGCTGCCACCGTCTGCCACAGGCTGTTGGTATTCCCGAACAGGAAGGACGACGAGACGATGTGGTCGCCCGCCCTCAGCAGGCCCTGGAACAGCGCGCCGATGGCGCCCATGCCGGTCGCGAAACAGATCGTGCCGACGCCGTCTTCCATCTTGCTGATCTTGTCCTCGAGCGCGGCGACGGTCGGGTTGCCCTGGCGGCCGTAGCGGAAGCCCGGTTCCTTGCCCTGGAAGACCGAGGCCAGCTGGCGCGCATCGTTGTAGCCGAAGGCCACCGACGTGTGCACCGGCTTGTGCAGCGAGCCCTGCTCGATGTTCTTCCTGCGGTCGTTGTGCAGGATGGTGGTGGTGAAGCCGTACTTCTGCTCGCTCATGGTCTTACTCCGCCGTGGCCGGACGGTTGAGATTGAGCTGGTTGGTGGCCGCATCCTCGACGCCCTTGCTGCCGCCCTTGTGGCGCGCCGATTCCTGGCGATCCAGGTATTCCGGCGTCACGTCGCCGGTCACATAGACGCCGTCGAAGCAGGAGGCCTCGAAATTCTTCAGCGCCGGATTGACGTCCGAGATCGCCTTTTTCAGCGCATCCACGTCCTGGTAGACCAGGCGGTCGGCGGTGATCTCCGCGCAGATTTCCTCATTGGTGCGGCCATGGGCGATCAGCTCGTCGCGGGTCGGCATGTCGATGCCGTACACGTTCGGGTACAGCACCGGCGGCGCGGCCGAGGCGAAGAACACCTTGCGCGCGCCGGCGTCGCGCGCCATCTGCACGATTTCGCGGCTGGTGGTGCCGCGCACGATCGAATCGTCGACCAGCAGCACGTTCTTGTCCTTGAATTCGGAGGCGATCGCGTTGAGCTTCTGGCGCACCGACTTCTTGCGCATGTTCTGGCCCGGCATGATGAAGGTGCGGCCGATGTAGCGGTTCTTGATGAAGCCTTCGCGGTACTCGACGCCGAGCTTCAGGGCCAGCTGGATCGCGGCCGGACGCGAGGAATCGGGGATCGGCATCACGACGTCGATCTCGTCGACCGGGATCTCCTTGCGGATCTTGTCGGCCAGGTATTCGCCCATGCGCAGGCGGGTCGCGTAGACCGAGGCGCCGTCGATCACCGAGTCCGGACGGGCCAGGTAAACGTATTCGAAGGCGCAGGGATTCAGCGACGGATTTTCGGCGCACTGGCGCTCGTGCAGCTGGCCGTCGTTGGTGATGAACACCGCCTCGCCCGGCGCGATGTCGCGCACGAAGCGGAAGCCCAGGCCTTCCAGCGCCACCGATTCGCTCGCCACCAGGTACTCAAGGCCGTGCTCGCCCTCGTTCACGCCCAGGCACAGCGGACGGATGCCGAACGGGTCGCGGAAGGACAGCATGCCATGACCGGCGATCTGCGCCACCACGGCGTACGCCCCGCGCACGCGGCGGTGCACCGCCGCCACCGCCTTGAAGATGGCGTCGGTGTCCAGATTGTAGCCGTCGGCCGCTTCCTGGATCTCGTGGGCCAGCACGTTCAGCAGCACTTCCGAATCGGAATCGGTGTTGATGTGGCGGCGGTCGTTCTTGAACAGCTCTTCCTTGAGCTGGGCCTGGTTGGTCAGGTTGCCGTTGTGGGCCAGGGTGATGCCGAACGGGGCGTTGACGTAGAAGGGCTGCGCTTCTTCCTCGCTCGAGGAGCCGGCGGTCGGATAGCGGCAGTGGCCGATACCGGTATTGCCCTGCAGCGTACGCATGTTACGGGTACGGAACACGTCGCGTACCAGGCCATTGGCCTTGTACATCGAGAACATGCTGCTGTGATTGGTTGCAATACCCGCCGCGTCCTGGCCGCGATGCTGCAGCAGCAGCAAGGCGTCATACAGAAGCTGGTTGACGGGATTGTTCGAGACGACGCCGACGATGCCACACATGGTGCGCTCCTAAAACTGGATTGCTGATTACGAAAGATTAGTAGTTCACGTGCTGCGCCAGGGCAGCAGGGAGAAATGGTTTGACGGTGCGCGCTCCGGTTTCCGCCATCGGCGAGAGCAGCGCGTTCCTCCAGAAATCCTGTTGCGGGATGGACGTCATCCCACACAATATGACGGCGGCCAGCACGATTACAATGCCGCGCGCCAATCCAAATAATCCACCCAGGCCGCGGTCCGCAAGGCTCAGGCCGGTGGCCGTGATCAGGGCCCCGATCGCCAGCGACAGCAGGCCCATCAGGATGCGCACGCCGAGGAACAGCAGCACGAAGGCCATGATGAGGCGCGCGGTCTCGCCGGGCAGCAATTCCGGCAGCATCGGCGCCAGTGTCGCCCCGTAGGCATTCGCCACCACGAAGGCCACGATCCAGCCCAGCAGCGACAGGATCTCCTTGACCAGCCCGCGCAGGGTGGAAATGATGACCGACGATACCAGAACGAACAAGACCAGGTAATCGAAAATCGTCACGCCGCCAGTCCTTGCCTGCCACTGTGGATCAGAGCGGCACCATGGTGCCGGACAGGCCCATGGCGATAAGCTTGGAGCGGATCTTCTCGCCCTCTTCCTTGCTGTACGGACCCACGCGCACGCGGATCAGGTCACCGGATCTCTCGGTGAAGGAAGACACGCCGGCGGCGCGCAGGCGGCCCTGCAGCTCATCGACCTTTTGCTGGGTCGCCAGCGCGGCCACCTGCACCACGTACTTCTGCGACGGGCCGGTGGCCTTCACGACCGGCTTGCCCTCCAGGATGGCCATGGCGCGCGCGGCGTCGTTCTGAACCGGGGCCGGCTTCACCTCGACCGGCTTGACCGGCGGCTTCTCGGCAGGTTTTTCAAGCTTCTTCGGCTCCAGGTCGGCGACCTTCGGGTGCGCTTCAAACTTCGGCTCGCGCTTGGGCTCCGGCTTGACCGGTTCCGGCTTCGGCTCGGCCCTGGCCACGGCCGGCTCGGTGCGGGCGGTGTCGAGGGTGCGGACCGGCGGCGGATCGGCCGGCGCCGTCGCCACCCTGGCTGCGGGCGCCGGCGGCTGGGCCGTCTCGAGCGGCGCCTCGTCCATCGGCTCGACGATTTCCTCGCCGCTGTCGACGCTGGCCGCGGCGGGTACCGGCAAGGCCGCCGCCTTGTCCTTCGACGGGATGTTGATGGCGATGTCGGCGCCGAGCGGCTTGGGCTCGGAATCGAGCAGCATCGGCAGGCCGACCGCCGCGGCGAGCGCCAGCGCGATCGCGCCTACCAGGCGGCGGCGCGCGCGCTTCTTCTCGGGGAGGATCGGATCGGCGCCGGCACGGCCACGGCCGCGGGTGGCGCCTTCGCCGGCATTGGACGCGCGCTTGGCGCGGGCCTGCTGCCCATAGGCGGCGTCGTCGTCCTTGACGAAGTGGCCGCTGTCCCGGACAGTGTCTTGCTTGTTTTTGCTACCGAACGAGAACAAGCCCATGCGTATCTAGAATCAGTGTAGTGAGTTTTTGCGGGCCGCCATGACGCCGGCGACCGTGTAGAACGAGCCAAAGACCACAATTCTATCATTCTCCCCAGCCCGGCTCACGGCATTCGCATAGGCTTCGGCCGGAGTTGCAAAGGCAGTCACCGAAAAATCGCCTTCTTTCGCGCCCGCAGGCCGCAATGCGGAGAGCTTTTCGGCCAGCTTCTGCGGGTCGCTCGAGCGCGGCGACGGCAGCGCGGTGACGCACCAGTGGTCGACGATCTCGCGCATCGGGGCGATCACGGCCTCGATGTCCTTGTCTTCCATGATGCCAAACACCGCATAGGTGTAGCGGTGGAAGCCCATGTTGCCGAGGTTGTGCGCGAGGGCCGCCGCTGCATGCGGGTTGTGGGCCACGTCCAGCACCTGGGTCGGACGGCCCGGCAGCACCTGGAAGCGTCCCGGCAGCTCGACCATGGCCAGGCCCGCACGCACTTCCTGCGCGCCGCAGGGCAGCTGCATGCGCAGCACCTCGAGCGCGGCCAGCGCGGCCGAGGCGTTGAGCAGCTGGTTGGCACCGCGCAGGGCCGGATAGGCCAGCGAATTGCGGCGCTGACCGCGGCCGCCATAGCTCCATTGCTGCTGGTCGCCCTGGTAGTTGAAGTCCCGCCCCAGCAGCCACAGGTCGGCGCCGATGCTTTCCGCGTGATCGATGAGCGATTGCGGTGGCACCGGATCGCTGCAGATCGCGGCCTTGCCCGGACGGAAGATGCCGGCCTTTTCAAAACCGATCTTCTCGCGGGTGTCGCCCAGATAGTCGGTATGGTCGATGTCGACGCTGGTGACGATCGCCACGTCGGCGTCGACCACGTTGACGGCATCGAGGCGCCCGCCCAGGCCGACCTCGAGGATGGCGACGTCCACGCCGGCCTGCGAAATCAGGTGCATGATCGCCAGCGTGGTGAATTCGAAGTAGGTCAGCGAGACCTCGCCGCGCACGGCTTCGACCGCATTGAACGCCTGGATCAGCGCCTCATCGGACGCCATCTCGCCATTGATGCGGGCGCGCTCGTTGAAGTCGAGGAAGTGCGGCTTGATGTACAGGCCCACGCGGTAGCCGGACTGCAGCAGCACGGCTTCCAGCATGGCGCAGGTCGAGCCCTTGCCGTTGGTCCCGGCCACCATGATCACGGGACAGCTGAAGGCGAGCCCCATGCGTTCCTTGACGGTGCGGACACGGTCGAGGCCCATGTCGATGTGGGTTTCGGCATGGCGCGACTCGAGCAGCGCCAGCCAGTCGGGCAAGGTGGTCGGAAGAGTGGACATTGGATGGACTTCGGTGAGTGCGCGCGGGGGCGCTGGTGCGGACGCCTGGGGGCCCGCACCGGGACGGGATCAGGCCAGCGCGTCGGCGGCCTGGTTTTGCAGCAGCGCCAGCAGGCGGGCGATTTCTTCGCGCATCTTGCGGCGGTCGACGATCATGTCGACGGCGCCCTTCTGCACCAGGAACTCGGCGCGCTGGAAGCCTTCCGGCAGCTTTTCGCGCACGGTATTCTCGATCACGCGCGGGCCGGCGAAGCCGATCAGGGCTTTCGGCTCGGCGATGACGACGTCGCCCATGAAGGCGAACGAAGCCGAGACGCCGCCCATGGTCGGGTCGGTCAGCACGGAGATGAACGGCAGCTTCTTCTCGGACAGCTTGGTCAGCATGGCGGTGGTCTTGGCCATCTGCATCAGCGACAGCAGGCCTTCCTGCATGCGGGCGCCGCCGGTGGCGGTGATGCAGATGAAGGGCACCTTCTGCTCCAGCGCCACCTGGGCGCCGCGCACGAAGCGTTCGCCGACGACCGAACCCATCGAGCCGCCCATGAATTCGAATTCGAAGCAGGCCACGACGACCGGCAGGCTCATGATCGAACCGCCCTGCACGATCAGGGCATCGGTCTCGCCGGTGGCGTCCATGGCCTGCTTGAGGCGGTCCGGGTACTTCTTGCTGTCTTTAAATTTCAGGGTGTCGACCGGCAGGGCTTCCTGGCCGATCTCGTAGCGGCCACCCTCGTCCAGCAGCGCATCGAGGCGCTCGCGGGCGCGGATGCGCATGTGGTGGTCGCACTTGGGGCAGACGTGCTGGTTCGATTCCAGGTCGGCGCGGTACAGGACCGATTCGCACGACGGGCACTTGACCCACAGCCCTTCGGGCATGGTCTTACTCTTGGCGGCATCGGAGCGCTGGATCCGTGGGGGCAGCAGTTTTTCTAGCCAACTCATCTTTTCTCCTTGCGGCAAGTCTTCGAAGTGGCGGTAGTGTAGCCGCAAGCGTGCCGCTTGTCGAATCATGTCGGCCTGCCAATTGCCATTCCGACATCAAACAAAAAAGGGCGCCATCGTGGCGCCCCCATGCTGCCGCGGTTGCCGCGTCAGGTCTTGGCTCCGACGCCGGGCATCTCGGCGACACTGTACTCCAAGCCGCCGACACGCCGCGCCACGAGGTTGTAAAGCCAGGCCACCAGACCGGTGCATAGAAACGTAATCAGGCCATAGACAAGAGGGGCAATTAACAGCGTCATGATGGCTACACCAATGCCTGCGCCAAGACCGCCGCCGACGAAGCCGGCTGCTGTTACGATCAGCATAATGGGCAGCGACATTACTGTGTAAAGCACGGCCAGTACTTTAGCTGACTGACCTACCGATACGTTGACAATCTGTATTTTCATCGCGGGATCCAAGAATTGTTTAGGGGAACAACGGATCCACTGTACTGCGATGATTTACAGCACAAGACGCGGCAGCACAAACCGCGTCTTGCGTGAAGGCAACCTTCGTTCAGGCGTCCAGCGCGCTGCGGATACCCGAGGTGAAACTGCGCACTGCGTCCACAGCCTGCCCTTTCGGCACCGACTCCAGCTCCTGGATGATGCGGCTGCCGATCACCACCGCGTCCGCCACTTCCGCCACCGCCCGGGCGGTGGCACCGTCGCGGATGCCGAAACCGACGCCGATCGGCAGCTTGACGTGCTCGCGGATCGCGCCCACGCGTTTGGCCACGTCGGCCGTGTCGATGCTGCCGGACCCGGTCACGCCCTTGAGCGAGACGTAGTAGCTGAAGCCGCTGCCGTACTGGGCCACCTGCTGCACCCGCTCCGTGGTCGAGGTCGGCGCCAGCAGGAAGATCAGGTCGAGCTCGTTGGCGCGCATCGCTTCGGCGAACGAAGCGCACTCTTCCGGCGGATAGTCGACCACGATCGCGCCGTCCGCGCCCGCCTCCTTCGCGCAGCGAATGAAGTTGTCGGGGCCGATGCGCTCGATCGGGTTGGCGTAGCCCATCAGGACCACCGGCGTCGTCGCATTCGTCTTGCGGAATTCGCGCACGAAACCGAAGACGTCCTGCAGGCCGACCTTGAACTTGAGCGCGCGCTCGCAGGCGCGCTGGATCACCGGGCCTTCGGCCATCGGGTCGGAAAACGGGACGCCCAGTTCCAGGACGTCGGCGCCGCCTTCCACCAGGGCGTGCATCAGCGGCACGGTCAGTTCGGGACCGGGGTCGCCGGCGGTGATGAAGGTGACGAGGCCGGTTTTATTTTGCGCCTTGAGGGCGGCAAAGGTTGATTCGATACGGGACATGCTGTTCTTTCTATTAAAGGTTCACGAGGGTGCGGGAAGACGGTCAGCTGAAATCCAGCCCCATCCTCTGCGCCACCGTGTGCATGTCCTTGTCGCCGCGGCCCGACAGGTTGACCAGGATGAGCTGGTCCTTCGGCAGCGTGGCCGCCAGCTTGGTCGCGTAGGCGATCGCGTGCGAGGACTCGAGCGCCGGGATGATCCCCTCGATGCGGCAGCAGTCGTGGAAGGCCTGCAAGGCTTCCTCGTCCGTGATGCTCACGTATTCTGCGCGCTTGATGTCCTTCAGCCAGGCGTGCTCCGGCCCCACGCCCGGGTAATCCAGGCCGGCCGACACCGAATGCGTCTCGATGATCTGCCCGTTCTCGTCCTGCAGCAGGTAGGTGCGGTTGCCGTGCAACACGCCCGGGATGCCGGCGCTCAGGGACGCCGCATGCTTGCCCGTCTCCAGGCCCTCGCCCGCCGGCTCGACGCCGACCAGCTTCACGCCCGGCTCGTCGATGTAGGGATAGAAGATGCCCATCGCGTTCGAACCGCCGCCGACGCAGGCCAGCACGTAGTCCGGCTGGCGGCCGGTCATGGCTGGCATCTGCACGCGGCACTCCTCGCCGATCACGGACTGGAAGTCGCGCACCATCATCGGATACGGGTGCGGCCCCGCCACGGTGCCGATGATGTAGAAGGTGCTCTCGATGTTGGTGACCCAGTCGCGCATCGCTTCGTTGAGCGCGTCCTTCAGGGTCTTGGAGCCGGACTCCACCGGCACGACGGTCGCGCCCAGCAGTTTCATGCGGTAGACGTTCTGCGCCTGGCGCTTGACGTCCTCGCTGCCCATGTAAACCACGCACTCCATGCCGAAGCGCGCGCAGATGGTGGCGGTAGCCACGCCGTGCTGGCCCGCGCCGGTCTCGGCGATGATGCGCTTCTTGCCCATGCGGCGCGCCAGCAGGGCCTGGCCGATCACGTTGTTGATCTTGTGCGCACCGGTATGGTTCAGGTCTTCGCGCTTGAAGAAGATCTGGGCGCCGCCCACCTGCTCGGACCAGCGCTTGGCGTGGTAAACGGGCGACGGACGGCCGACGAAGTGGGCCAGTTCGTAGCGGAATTCCTCGAGGAATTCGGGGTCGTTCGAGAAGCGCGCGTAGGCCTCGTTCAATTCGGCCAGCGCATGCGACAGGGTCTCGGCAACGAAGCTGCCGCCGTAGGGGCCGAAGTGCCCGGTCTGGTCGGGCAGCTGGTAATCCGGGGTCTGGAACAGCGGCGTGTTGCCGCTAGGACGATCTTTCATGATGGTTCTCACTCGATGGGATGGCGTCGGCGGCCCGCACTGCGCCGATGAAATCGGCAAGCTTGCAGGCATCCTTGATGCCCTTCTGCGCTTCGACGCCACTGCTGACGTCGACCGCGAAGGGACGAACACGTACCACCGCGTCAGTCGCGTTGTGTGCGTTCAACCCACCACTCAAAACGACCCGAGGCGCGAGCTCTTTTGGGACGAGAGACCAATCGAAGACCTTTCCTGCGCCGCCGTAGGCGTCCACCCAGGTATCCAGCAACAGGCCGGAGAACCAGGGGCTGGCGGCGCGGTATATACCTTCGTATTCTAGCAGTTCATCCGGGCTTGTGTCCGGCCGGACGCGGAAGGCTTTCACGAAGGGCCGCGCTACGTCCGCGGCCAGCGCCGCGCACTGCTCGACCGTCTCGTCGCCGTGGAACTGGATCAGCGACAGCGGCGTCCGTTCGGCGACCGCCCTCACCTCGTCCACCGTCGCGTTGACGAACAGCGCCACCGCGCTGACATAGGGCGGCAGCGCCCGGCACAGCTCGGCCGCCTGTTCCGGCGTGACGTAGCGCGGACTCTTCGGATAAAAAACGAAACCCAGCGCGTCGGCGCCGGCACTGACGGCCGCGCGCAGGTCTTCCGCGCGCGTGATGCCGCAAATTTTGATACGGGTGCGTTGCATGTCGATTTCCAGGTAGTGGCTCAGAGCCACGGGAGTGGATGCGCAGGCTCTTGCGGCAATCCCCACTTGGGATCGTAATCGATTTTCGCCAGGTACAGGCCGTCCGGCATGAACGTAGGCGCGGCCACGTCGCGCGAGCGGCTCTCCAGCACTTCCTTCATCCAGCCGGGTTCGTTGCGGCCCGTGCCCACATAGATGAGCGAGCCAACGATGTTGCGCACCATGTGATGGAGAAAAGCGCTGGCGCGCACCGTGAACACGAGCACGTCGCCGTAGCGCTGGATGCTCACCTCGTGCATCTGCTTGACCGGCGAATTGGCCTGGCAGCCCGAGGCGCGGAAGGCCGAGAAATCGTGCTCGCCGATCAGGTACTGGCCGGCTTCACGCATCAATTCCACGTCGAGCGGACGGAATACCCAGCCGGCCCGGTTCGCCAGCAGCGCCGAGGGATTCGGGTTGTTGTACAGCACGTAGTGATAGGTGCGCGAGCGCGCCGAGAAGCGCGCGTGGAACTCGTTACCCTCGGCATCCGGCTTGACCTCGTGCGCCCAGCGCACCACGATCGAGTCGGGCAGGAAGGCGTTCACGCCGCGCACCCAGCTCTGCATGGCGCGGTCGAGCTCGGTGTCGAAGTGGACCACCTGCTCGATGCCGTGCACGCCGGCGTCGGTGCGGCCGGCGCAGGTGGTGCCGAGGAAGGTACAGGCGAACTTCTCGAGGGCGATCTCGAGCTGGTCCTGGACCGTATTGCGCGCCGGCTGCTTCTGGTAGCCGTTCCAGGCGGTGCCTACATACTGGACACCCAGTGCGATGCGCCTCACGCGAGCAGGGAGCGCATTGCGCTGGCCTTGCTCACCTGTTCGCTGCTGCCACCCTTGATGACTTCATCGAGCAGCTCGCGCGCACCTTCCTTGTCGCCGATTTCCTGGTAGGCGATCGCGAGATCGAGCTTGGTTTCCATTTCCATGTGCTCCGGCGACAGCGCGGCCGGCTCCAGAGCCTCGCCCGGCACCGGCAAGTCTGCCGCGCTCACTGCGGGCTGGTCGAAGGACGGCAGCTCGAGGTCGATGTCGGCCAGGTCGAAGGACGGCTCGCTTGGTGCGGCAGCGGGCGCGGTCGCCGGGAACTCGTCCAGGGCGGACGGGTCTTCGTCGGCGGCCGGGCTGGCTGCAGCTGCCGGCGGCGCGTCGAATTCGAAGGGCTCGACCGCAGGCTGGGACAGGCTCGGCGCGGGGCTTGGCACGGCCGGGCTGCCGAAGTCCATGGTATCGAGGTCGAACAGCGGATCGTCCGCACCGTTCGAGGTCGCCGTTGCGCCGAGGATGGCGGGCACCTCTTCGTGGAACGGGGTCGCCTCGGCCACGGCGGCGGGCGCCACTGCGGCAGGCGGCAGGCCGAAGTCCATGGTGTCCAGGTCGAACAGCGGGTCCTCTTCGGCGGCGGCCGTGGCCAGCGCAGGCACCTCGTCTTCGTCGACCGCGGGCAGCGGCGGCAGCTCGAATTCGGCGGCCAGGCCGGCCATGTCGCGGTCGGTGGCGCCCGGGACGGCGGCTGCCACATCCGGCTGCGCGGCGGTTTCCGGCTCGCCGAAGCTCATGTCGAAGGCGAGATCGAAAGGCTCTTCGCCGGCGGGGGCAGGCGCGGCGCCCAGGTCGGGCGGCGTGATCGGATCGAGCGCGAAGTCGAGGTCCGGCACGGCGGTGTCGTCAAGCGCGGCGTCGCGGCCGGGGCCGGCCATGGCGATCGGTTCGGTGCTGGCGACCGGTTCGAAGCTCAGGCCGCCGAGGTCGAAGTCGAGCGAGTTGTCCTCGAGGCGCTGCTCGGCCACCGGAGCGGCGAGCACATCGGCTTCCGGCACGGCAGTCGGGTCCTGCTGCTCGTCGTGGTCCATCGCGGCGTAGGCCCCACCGGCCATGGCGCCCGCGCCCAGGGCCGCCATCGGGGCGCCGCCGCGGAACGAGGCTTCGAGCTGCTGCGACAGCAGCGACTGCTGGTCGCGCTCCTGCGGGCTCGGGTTCGGTGCGACCGGCGCCGCACCGGCAGCAGCGGCATACAGCGGATTGGACGGGTCGATGCTCAGGCCGAGCGCGGCCGCCTGGGCCCACTCGTCACCCATGCCGCGCGTCAGGCTGTACAGCTCGCTGGCCTGGGTCTCGAAGGCGCGCAGGTCCTTGCGGGCGGCATAGATCTCGAGCAGCTTCAGGCGCACGGCATGGCGCTCCGGATGGGTGCGCAGCGCTTCCTTCAGGATCTCCTCGGCCTGGGCGTCGCGGCCGTAGGCGATGTAGACGTCGGCTTCGGCGACCGGGTCGACTTCATTGGTGTCGAGCTGGGAGGCCGACGGGGCGAAGCTGGAATTGAACACGCTGTTGCTGGTGTCGACGCTCTGGCCGCCCGCTTCCGCGAACAGCGAGTGCGCCCCCTGGGTCGGCACGCCCAGCACCGAGGGCTCGGCGACGATGCCCTTGGCGCCGTCCTGCTTTTTCCGGCGGCGCTGCGAGATGCCCAGCGCGCCCAGCAGCAGGATGGCGGCGCCGGCGGCGACGATATTGATGTTGTCCATCAGGATATCGGCGAAGCCCTTCTCCGCAGGCTTGGGCTCGGCCGGCGCTGCCGGCTTGGCGGTCGGGGCCGGCTTGACTGCCGGTGCGGCGGGCGTGCCGGTGGCGGCGCCGGCGACGGCGCCCGCCGCGGCGGCGTTCTGCACCTCGCTGCCGGAGCGGCTCTTCACCGTCATCAGCTGTTCCAGCTCGTTGACGTTCTTCTCGAGTTCCTTGACGCGGGCCTGGGCCTGCTCCAGTTCGCGCTCGCGCGCGATGCTGTCTTCGGCGCTCGCGGTGGCGGCTCCTTGGGCGCCGGTGGCCGCCTGGGTGGCTTTCGACAGGCGCAGCTGGTCCTGCGATTCGTTGGCGGCGGTCGGGCGTTCCTCGACCTTGGCGGTGATCTTGCCGGCCGCGCTCTGGCCGGCCTGCGGCGTACGCTGCGGGGCGGCGTTGGCCACCTGCCCTGCCAGTTTGTTGCGGTAGGCGTTGAAGTCGGCCGCGTGCGCGACCACGATGCCGCGCGCCTCGGCGTCGCCGGTGCCGCTTCCTCGAATTGCACCGGAATCCGGCACCGACAGGATCTGGCCCGACTTCAGGCGGTTCATGTTGTTGCCGATGAAGGCGTCCGGATTGGCGCGGTACAGCGCCACCAGCATCATGTCGAGCGAGATGTCGGCAGGCTTGAGCTTGGCGGCGATCTTGCCCAGGGAGTCGCCCTGGCGCACGCGGTAGCTCGACGGGGTCTCGGCCGTGGCGGCTGCAGGCGCTTCGGCGCGCGGCGCCGGAGCCTGCTGCGGCTGCTGCGCGACCGGCGCCGCCGGCTGCGGCACCGCTGGCCGCGGCTGAGGGAGCGGCGCGGACGGCTGGGCCGCTGCCGGGCGGGTCTCGGCCGCCGCCTGGGCCGGCTGGGTGTTACGCAGTTCGGCCGGATCGAGCAGGAAGGTGTACTCGCGCACCAGGCGGCCGCTGTTCCACGACAGCTCGATCAGCATGTCGACGAAGGGCTCGTTCAGCGGCTGGCTCGAGGAAACGCGGATGAACTGGCGGCCGGCGCGCTGCTCCACATTGAAGCGCAGCGACAGCAGGGCCGGGTTGAATTCGATGTTGGCCGCGCGGAAGGCTTCCGGCGAGGCCAGCTTCACTGCCAGGCTCGATGCATCCTCGCCGGCGGTCGTCGTCAGTTCGATTTCGGCACGCAGCGGCTGGCCGAGTGCCGACAGCACCGTCAGCTTCCCGAGGCCCGCAGCCGAGGCGGCGGACGACAGGAGCACGGCACTTGCCACGGCCGCGGTGACTGATTTCAGCGCAAATGCCATGAGCGGAGGACGGTGAGGAAAATGCATAATCGGCAGTGAGAGAAAGTTGGCCAGAGGAAAGACGATTTCCCAGGAGTCTCAACATATCATCATGCTCTGGAGCATGCAAGCTCCCAGCGCACAAGCTCGTCGAGGGAGCTGGAGATATGTGGCCAGAATGACCGATGCGGGGCGTGTTTGATAGCGTTTGATTACAATCGCTTAGCACTATTACAGCAGGTGTGGCAAGGCTGCCAACACGATACGCAGGGCCAATCGAGGATCGGCCCTGCAGGGCTTCTTGCTTGTTACTTGTCCAGCACGATGCGCAGCATGCGGCGCAGCGGCTCGGCGGCGCCCCACAGCAGCTGGTCGCCGACGGTGAAGGCCGACAGGTAATCATTACCCATCGACATCTTGCGCAGGCGGCCGACCGGGATGCCCAGTCCACCGGTGACGGCGGCCGGCGACAGGTCGCGCATCGAGGCTTCGCGGGTATTCGGCACCACCTTCACCCATTGGTTGTGCGAGGCGATGATGTCGTTGATCTCGTCCAGCGGCACATCCTTGGTGAGCTTGATGGTCAGCGCCTGCGAGTGGCAGCGCATCGCGCCGATGCGCACGCACAGGCCGTCCACCGGAATCGCCCTGGAACCAAAACCTTCGCCGCGGCCGAGGATCTTGTTGGTCTCGGCGCCGGCCTTCCACTCTTCCTTCGACTGGCCGTTGCCCAGGTCCTTGTCGATCCACGGAATCAGGTTGCCGGCCAGCGGCACGCCGAACTGTTTGGTTTCCTCAGCCGACAGGCCATGCTGGGTCGCCAGCACGGTACGATCGATCTCGAGGATGGCCGAGGCCGGGTCGTCCAGCAGCGGCTTGACAGCGCCGTTGATGGTGCCGAACTGGGTCAGCAGCTCGCGCATGTGCTGGGCGCCGCCGCCCGATGCCGCCTGGTAGGTCATGGAGCTCATCCACTCGACCAGGCCCTGCTCGAACAGGCCGCCCAGGCCGATCAGCATGCACGACACGGTGCAGTTACCGCCGATGAAGTTCTTCACGCCGCGCGACATGGCGTTCTTGATGACTTCCTTGTTGACCGGGTCGAGCACGATGACGGCGTCGTCGTTCATGCGCAGGGTCGAGGCCGCGTCGATCCAGTAGCCGTTCCAGCCGCTGGCGCGCAGCTTCGGGAACACGTCGGTGGTGTAGTCGCCGCCCTGGCAGGAGATGATGATCTCGCACTTCGAGAGTTCGGCGATGTCGGTCGCGCTCTTCAGGGTGGTTTCGTTCTTCGCCATCTTCGGCGCTGCGCCGCCCGGGTTCGAGGTGGTGAAGAACACCGGCTCGATGTGGTCGAAATCGCCCTCTTCCTGCATGCGCTGCATCAGGACCGAGCCCACCATGCCGCGCCAGCCAACCAGGCCTACTAGTTTCATTTTGCTTTCCTTGGAATGTGAATTATTGGAGGGCCGCGACGACCGCGTTGCCCATGTCTTCGGTACCAACCTTCCTGGTACCTGCTTCGTAAATGTCGGGGGTGCGCAGGCCCTGGGCCAGCACGAACTTGACCGCGTTCTCGATGCGGTCGGCTTGTTCCGTGCGGCCGAAGCTGAAGCGCAGCATCATCGCGGCGGACAGGATGGTCGCGAGCGGATTGGCCACGCCCTGGCCGGCGATGTCCGGCGCCGAGCCGTGCGAGGGCTCGTACAGGCCTTTGTTATTGGCGTCGAGCGAGGCCGAGGGCAGCATGCCGATCGAACCGGTCAGCATGGCGGCGGCATCCGACAGGATATCGCCGAACATGTTGCCGGTCACGATGACGTCGAACTTCTTCGGCGCGCGCACCAGCTGCATGGCCGCGTTGTCGACGTACATGTGCTCGAGCTCGACGTCCTGGTATTCCTTGTGCACCTCGGTGACGATGTCGCGCCAGAACTGGAAGGTTTCCAGCACGTTGGCCTTGTCGACGCTGGTCACGCGGCGGTCGCGCTTGCGCGCGGCCTGGAAGGCCACGTGGGCGATGCGGCGGATCTCGCCTTCGGCATAGCGCATGGTGTCGAAGCCCTCGCGCTGGCCGGCGAACGGTCCGTCCGGGCATTCGCGCACGCCGCGCGGCTTGCCGAAATAGATGTCGCCGGTGAGCTCGCGGATGATCAGGATGTCCAGGCCCGAGACGACCTCGGGTTTGAGCGTCGAGGCGCCCGCGAGTTCCGGGTACAGGATGGCCGGACGCAGGTTGGCGAACAGGCCGAGTTCGCGGCGCAGGCCGAGGATGGCCTGCTCGGGGCGCAGCGCGCGCTCGAGCGTGTCGTACTTGTAGTCGCCGACGGCGCCGAACAGCACCGCGTCGGCTTCCTTGGCCAGCTTCAGCGTGCCTTCCGGCAGCGGGTGGCCGTGGGCCGCATAGCCGGCGCCGCCGACCTGGGCGGTTTCCATCTCGAAGGGCTCGCCGAGGGCGTTCAGGACCTTGACCGCCTGGTCCATGATCTCCGGGCCGATGCCGTCACCCGGCAGGATTGCGATTTTCATGCGGTCTCTCTTTATCAAATCGTGTTGGCCAGCCACGGCTGGGCTGCCAGGTGGCCTTGCTCGAAGGCGCGGATGTCGTCGGCATGGCGCAGGGTCAGGCCGATGTCGTCCAGGCCGTTCAGCAGGCAGTACTTGCGGAAGTCGTCGATGGCGAAGCCGTACGAGATGCTGCCGTCCTGCGTGCCGATGCGTTGCTTCTCGAGGTCCACCACCAGCGTGAAGCCCGGATTCGCCTCCACTGCCTTGAACAGGCCGTCGACCTCCTCTTCCGACAGGACGATCGGCAGCAGGCCGCTCTTGTAGCAGTTGTTGAAGAAGATGTCGGCGAAGCTCGGCGCCACGATGGCGCGGAAGCCATACTGCTGCAGGGCCCAGGGCGCGTGCTCGCGCGAGGAGCCGCAACCGAAGTTCTTGCGCGCCAGCAGGATCGAGGCGCCCGCATAGCGCGGCTGGTTCAGAACGAAGTCCGGATTCACCGGGCGGGTGCTGCAATCCTGGCCCGGCTCGCCGTGGTCCAGGTAGCGCCACTCGTCGAACAGGTTCGGGCCGAAGCCGGTGCGGCGGATCGATTTCAGGAACTGCTTCGGAATGATGGCGTCGGTGTCGACGTTGGCGCGATCCAGCGGCGCCACCACGCCTTCGTGTACGGTGAATTTATCCATGGCCGCTCCGGCTCCCTTTTCTAGATTGTTATTTGCCGCCGGCGCTGGTGACGACCTGGCCGACCTTTTGCACGTCCTTGCCGATGCCCGAGATGGTGTTGCAGCCGGTGAGGACGATGGCGGTCAGGGTGAGTGCGATTACTTTCTTCATGATGTTCCTGTTACGGTTAAAACGGTGTTAACGCGCTAGAAGGCGCGTACGTCGACAAAGTGGCCGGCGATTCCCGCGGCGGCGGCCATGGCCGGCGAGACCAGGTGGGTGCGGCCGCCCTGCCCCTGGCGTCCTTCGAAGTTGCGGTTCGAGGTCGAGGCGCAGCGCTCGCCCGGCTCCAGGCGGTCGGCGTTCATGGCCAGGCACATCGAGCAGCCCGGCTCGCGCCATTCGAAGCCGGCTTCCTTGAAGATGCGGTCGAGGCCTTCGCGCTCGGCCTGCTCCTTCACCAGGCCCGAGCCCGGCACCACCATCGCCAGCTTGACGTTGGCGGCGCGCCGGCGGCCGCGCACCACATCGGCGGCGGCGCGCAGGTCTTCGATGCGCGAGTTGGTGCAGGAACCGATGAAGACCTTGTCGATCTTGATCTGGTCGATCGGGGTGTTGGGCAGGAGGTCCATGTAGGCCAGGGCCTTTTCGATGGCGCCGCGGCGCACGGCGTCGCTTTCCTCGCGCGGATCGGGCACGCGGCCGTCCACCGAAACCACCATCTCGGGCGAGGTGCCCCAGGTGACCTGCGGGCGGATCTCCGCTGCGTCGAGTTCCACGACCGTGTCGAACACGGCGCCTTCGTCCGAGTGCAGGGTGCGCCAGTAGGCGACGGCCTGCTCCCACTGCTCGCCCTTGGGCGAGAACGGGCGGCCCTTGACGTAGTCGATGGTGGTGTCGTCCACCGCGACCATGCCGGCGCGCGCGCCCGCTTCGATCGCCATGTTACAGACCGTCATGCGGCCTTCCATCGACAGGGCGCGGATGGTCGAGCCGCCGAATTCGATGGCGTAGCCGGTGCCGCCGGCGGTGCCGATCTTGCCGATCACGGCCAGCACGATGTCCTTGGCGGTCACGCCCGGCGGCAGTTCGCCCTCGACCCGCACCAGCATCGATTTCGATTTCTTGGCCAGCAGGGTCTGGGTGGCCAGCACGTGCTCGACTTCCGAGGTGCCGATGCCGTGCGCCAGGCAGCCGAAGGCGCCGTGGGTGCTGGTGTGCGAGTCGCCGCAGACCACAGTCATGCCGGGCAGCGTGGCGCCCTGCTCCGGGCCGATCACGTGCACGATGCCCTGGCGCTTGTCGTTCATGTCGAAGTAGGTCAGGCCGAAGCTCCTGGCGTTGCCGTCCAGGGTTTCGACCTGCAGGCGCGAGGTCGCATCAAGGATGCCGTGGGACCTGTCGGTGGTCGGCACGTTGTGGTCGGCCACGGCCAGATTGGCCGAGGTACGCCATAGTCCGCGCCCTGCTTCGCGCAGGCCTTCGAAGGCTTGCGGACTGGTGACTTCGTGCACCAGGTGGCGGTCGATGTAGAGGACTGTGGTGCCATCGGCGTCGGCACGCACGACATGGGAATCCCAGAGTTTGTCGTAGAGCGTTTTTTGCATGGTCTATCCGGTGAACGCGGTACCCCTTATGCGGGGACGGTTTTTGATTATGCCATAATTGTGCACTGCCGCACCAAGCCAGGGCAACGCATTTTTCTGCCAATCAAGCCGAAAGTATGCAAATATTATTTGCATAAACAACTCGCCATTCAAATAAAAAAAGCCTGAGCGGGGAAGCTCAGGCTTTTGTATGCGATTTTGTGTAGGGTGGGCAGGTCCCCTGCCCACGCGGTGATAGTTTGCAGCGAGATCACCCAGGTGCGCGATCGGAGCTGCTAACGATCACCGCGTGGGCGGCGAAGCCGCCCACCCTACGCAGCCAGGCGCACATTCGAACGGCAGCCGTCCATCAGGAAGGACAGGCCGACCACCAGCACCAGTTCGCCCTCGGCCGAACGCGCGGTACCGGTGATGCCCTCGACCGACAGCGCGGTCATCGGCTTGATCACCAGGTCGGCCGTGCCGTCCACCGCTTCCACCGCCAGGATGTAGGGCTGTGGGGCGTTGATCACGATGCCGACGCGTTCCGAGCAGGCTTCGTAGCCCAGCGCCAGGGCCAGCGAACGCACCGGCAGCGGGCGTCCCTGGTCCTTCAGCACCGGGGCGCCGCCCACGCACTGGAACTCTTCCGGCAGCTCGACCACGCGCTCGACAACGGCCATCGGCAGCGCCAGCGAGGCGCTCGAGGTCGACACCAGCATGGTCGGGACGATCGACAGTTCGATCGGCAGGCGGATCGCGAAGCGCGTGCCCGCGCCCAGCTGCGATTCGATGCGGATCGCGCCGCGGTTCTTCTCGACTGCCGTCTTGACCACGTCCATGCCCACGCCGCGGCCCGACACCGAAGAAGCCACTTCCTTGGTCGAGAAGCCCGGCAGGAACACCAGCTGGTAGGCGTCGTCGTCGTTGGGGGCGCCGTTCTCGCCGATCAGGCCCTTGTCGATCGCCTTGCGGCGCAGCTTGACCGGGTCCATGCCCTTGCCGTCGTCCTGCAGCACGATCATGACGCTGTTGGCTTCCTGCCAGGCCTTCAGCAGGATGAAGGCCTTGGCCGGCTTGCCGGCGGCGACGCGCTCTTCCGGCGATTCGACGCCGTGGTCGAGCGCGTTACGGAGCATGTGCACCAGCGGGTCGTACAGGCTGTCGACCACGACGCGGTCGACTTCGGTCTCGGCGCCTTCGATGGTCAGTTCGACATCCTTGCCGAGGTCCTTGGCCAGTTCGCGCACCAGGCGCGGGAACTTCTGGAACAGGCGGCCCACCGGCTGCATGCGGGTGGCCAGCGTGGCGCGCTGCAGTTCAGCCGAGTAGCGCGAGGCGCGCTCCAGGGTCTCGGTGAGCGTCGCCATCAGGGCGGCGGCCGGACCTTCGAACTTGAACTGCTGCAGGCGCTCGAGCAGCACGGCGGCCTGGTTGGCGGCCTGCACCGATTCGCCCGCCACTTCCAGCAGCGCGTCGAGCTTGACCGCATCGATACGGATGCTTTCGTCCTTGGCCGGGGCCGCGGCGGCGCGAGCATCGGCGACCTTGTCGTTCGAGCGGCGCTCGACGCCGTCCCAGCCGCCCTGCTTGGCGGCCGGCGCGGCCTCAGGGGCAGCAGCGGCAACCGGCGCGGCAGCGGCAGGGACTGCGGCAGGCGTCGATCCCGCCGCAATCGCGGAGCCCGCAGGCACCACGGCGTTGTACATGCCGACCCAGTCCAGACCGTCTTCGTCAGCAGCGGCCGGTGCTGCCGCAACCGGGGCGGCCACGGTGGGGGCCGGTGCCGCCACAGGCGCCGGCGCGGCCGCCGGTGCGCTCGTCGCGCCCTTGCCTTCGATCGCGTCCTTCAGGATGCGTTCGAGGGCTTCCGGCATTTGCGCCAGGCCTTCCGGCGGGGTGCCGTTGTTCAGGTCGTTGAGCTGGTCCGCCACGAAGCCCGAGGCCTCGAGCGCGGCTTCGATCGCCAGTGGCGTCACCGGCGCGGCGCCGGTACGCAGGGCGTCGAACAGGTTCTCGGTCAGGTGGCAGGCGGCGACCAGCGCGGGCAGGCCCATGAAGCCGGCGCCGCCCTTGATCGTGTGGAAGGAACGGAACACCGCATTGAGTGTTTCCTTGTTGTCCGGATCGCGTTCGAGGCGCAGCAAATGTTCTTCAACATTCACCGCAAGGTCCATCGCCTCGACGACGAAGTCCTTGAGCATATCGTCCATTAGAACCCCAGATCGGCCAGAAGATCGTCAACGCTGTCCTGGTTCAGCGCCGTATCCGGCACCGACGGGCCCTGCATCAGCGGCGCGGGCGCGGCCGGCACTTCTTTCTTCGCCAGCTTTTCCTTCAGGTCGGCCGGCGCGCTGTCGCGCAGCAGCTGCGCCAGCTCGGCTTCCACCGTCTGGGTAATCTTGACCACTTTCTTGATCAGCTGGCCGGTGATGTCCTGGAAGTCCTGGGCCATCATGATCTCGAGCAGGCGCGCCTTCTCGGCTTCGGTGGCTTCGTTGACGGCGGTGGCGAACTGGCGCGAATCCCCGGCCAGGGCCTTGAATTCGTCCAGGCTCAGCTTGCCCGAGAACAGGTCGGCCCAGCGGGTTTCCATGTCCTTGGCCTGCTTCGACAGCAGGTCCTGCGCCGGCATGCCGTCGTCCAGGGTATTCAGCACCTTGTTGGCGGCCTGTTCGGTCAGGGTGGCGACGTATTCCAGGCGGTCCTGGGCGTCGACGATGGCCGAGGACGCCTCGGTCAGCGCCTTGTCGTAGCCGAGCTCGCGCAGCGAATCGTGCAGCAGGCGCACGATGCCGCCGAGGCGTTCGAACATGGCGTGTTCGCCGTCGCTGGCCACGGCGGGCACGGACGCCGCAACTGGCGCAGCTGCCGCGGCGGCGGCCACCGGAGCGGCAACGGCGATCGCCGGCGCGCTCGCCGCCGATACCTGGTCGAACAGGGAGTCGAGGTCGTCTTCGTCTGCGACAGCTGCCGCAGCTGGGGCCGGTGCGGGCTCGGCCGCCGGCGCCGGGGTAGGAGCGTTGGCGCGCTGCGCCGCCACTTCCTCGAATAGTGCGTCGAAATCGTCAGCGGCGTCGGTCATAATCCCTGCTTCTCCATGGTGTATAAGTTCGCAATCAGCGGTATTCAGTAGTGTTTGCTGCGACCATCCGGGATGGTCCAAAGTCTGCATGCGAGTGTAGCAGCGTAGTTGCCACAGGTAAATCTCGGCGACGGAGACGCAACAAAATGGACAGCGAAACTTAATTCCGCGACAATTAAATGGCACAGTCCCTGAATGTTTACACAAGGAGGTGTTGTTTTTCGTAACTCGATGGTTCTTCTTATCACGGCCATGCAGTTGCCGAACAATAAGAACCCGAAGTTTGATCAAGCTCAACAGTTTGCGTTCTTGCAATCGCCGCCGCGCCCGGTACGCCCCAGAATGGCGTGGCCATTGGAGGAGTCATCATGTACCGCAAAATCCTGATCACCACCGACGGCTCGGCCGTGTCGCAGCATACGGCCTGCGCCGGCGTCAAATTTGCGCAACAGATGGGCGCCGAGGTGCTGGCCCTGTTCGTCGCGCCCGATTATCAGTATCCCGTGTACGTGGAAATCATTCCGCCCTCCTATCCCAGCGAAGAAGAATATATCGCGCAGATGCGCCGCATGGGCGAGGAGTACATGGGGAGAATCATGCGCTCCTGCGCCGGCGCCGGCCTGAAGCACAGTTGCATGACCGCGTTTTCCGACACCGCGGCCCTCAAGATCGTCGACGTCGCCGAGCAGGAAGGCTGCGACCTGATCTTCATGGGGTCGCACGGCCGCAGCGGCTGGGGCCAGCTGTTGCTCGGCAGCGTCACCAACAAGGTGTTGTCGCACACGACCAAGCCGGTGCTGGTGCACCGCCTGATCAGTGAGCCCGCACCTGCTTGACAACGCGGTCGGCCTGAAGAAAGTACGACAAATGCCGCTGCCGTCCTGTGTTAGCCTGCATTGGTCATCGTTGCTTTCACCGAGAAGGATGGTTTTATGATTCGCATCGTCATTGCCGACGACCACACGATCATGCGCGAAGGACTCAAGCGCATCCTCGATGGTGCGCCGGATATCGAGATCGCCGGAGAGGCGACCAACGGCTTTGAGGTGCTGGCCCAGGTACGCCAGGGCGGCTTCGACCTGCTGCTGCTCGACCTGTCGATGCCGGGCCGCAGCGGCGTCGACCTGATCCGCCAGGTACGCAGCGAGGCGCCCAAGCTGGCGATCCTGATCCTGACCATGCACGAGGAAGAACAGTATGCGGTGCGGGCGATCCGCGCCGGCGCCCAGGGCTACCTCACCAAGGAAAGCGCGGGCACCCAGCTGGTGGGCGCGATTCGCAAGGTGGCGTCGGGACGTCCTTATATCAGTACCGAAGTGGCCGAGCAGCTGGCGCTCAATATCATGGCGCCGAACGAACAGCTGTTGCATAAACAGCTGTCCGACCGTGAATTCGAGGTGTTTTCGCTACTCGTCGGCGGCAAGTCGATCACCGAGATCGCCAACAGCCTACACCTGTCGGTCAAGACGGTCAGTACCCACAAGACCCGGATCATGCAGAAGATGGGCATGAGCTCGCTGTCGGAAATGGTCCAGTACGCCGTGGCGCACCGGCTGTTGTCGCCGATGAAAGCCTAGGATTAAGAAGTCTTAGACACGCCGCCGGCGGTTTTGTGCCGCAGGTGGCCCGCACCAGGGGGGCGCCCGCCTCCCCCTCGCACTCCCCCTCCTCCTACAGCGCCTCGCTGACCTCTTCCTCTGTAGTTCAACATCAGGGGTCAGATTATTCCTACAAGCCTGTCAGCCTTCCTACCTACATATTCAGCCATCGCTGATATCCGTGCCGGACTCGTGTTGGCATACTGAATTCAGCGTTTCGACTTGCTTGCGATCCAAGTCCCAGCGTGAGCAAGATGCTCCGCCCCGTGGTCGCCGAAACCCTGAGTCTTTCACCTGGAGATGAGCATGCAGTCCCAGCCAACGTCAGAACAACGCAACGTCACCCAGCCGACCATGCACTCCCCCATGGAAGCCGGCCGCCAGCGCCAGGGCCGCCTTTGGTCCAACCTCAAGGAAGTCTGCGACCTGCTCCGTATCCCGGCCAGCGTCTCGGTGACCTCCGAAGAATTGCTGTTCCAGCATGTCCAGTTCAAGACCGGCCAGCGCGTCCACACCATCGGCCAGGCCTTCGACACCCTGTACATCGTCAACTCGGGCTTCCTGAAAACCGTACTCATCGACGAGTTCGGCAACGAACAGGTGCTGAGCTTCCCGATGAAGGGCGACATGCTGGGCGTGGACGGCATCCACACCCGCCACTACGCCTCGGAAGCGGTGGCCCTGTCCGACTGCGACCTGATCCTGCTGCCGTTCAAGAAACTCACCGCCCTCGGCCGCGTCCACGCCGAGCTAGAGAACATGATGTACGGCGTCATGAGCCGCGAACTTGTGCGCGAGCAGACCATGATCGGCATGCTCGGCGCCCTCTCGGCCGAAGCGCGCGTGGCCCGCTTCCTGGTCTCGCTGGCCGACCGCTTCGCCGCGATGGGCTACTCGAGCAAGCTGTTCAATCTGCGCATGACCCGCCACGAGATCGGCAGCTACCTCGGCCTGACCCTGGAAACGGTCAGCCGCACCCTGTCGGCCTTCAACGAGATCGGCCTGATCACGGTCGACCAGCGCACCATCGGCATCAAGGACGCCGAAGCGCTCAAGACCCTGCGCCGCCTGCCGCCCTCGCGCTCGCGCACCAAGGGTGGCGCCAAGCAGAAGGCCGAGAGCGAGCAGCCGGGTGACGATCAAGTCCTGGCCACTGCCTGAACGCTTCGTAGCTAAAAAACAACAAGGCCGGTTCCCTCAGGGGCACCGGCCTTGTGTTTTTTGGTGTCGTTTTTCTGTAGGTCACTGATCCCGCGACAACACCCCATTGTTCACCCGCACCCGATCCCCCTGGCGGAAGCCCGGATCGTTCTCGAACTGCAGCGTCTGGGTTGCGCCACTGGTCGCATAGCGCACCACGACTTCGTAGCGCTGGCTGCGGTTCATGTTGCGCTGGACATTGCGTCCTGCCAGGCCGCCGGCCACTGCGCCAGCCACCGTGGCCGCGGTCCGACCGCTTCCACTGCCGACCTGGCTGCCGAGCAGGCCGCCGATGACGGCGCCGCCCGCGGTCCCCAGGTAGTTGCCATTACCCGAGACTTCGATCACGTTCACCGCCTCCACGGTGGCGCAGTTGGTGCAGTATCGCGCCTGGCGTGGCGCGTCGACGCGGCCGCCGGCCAGCAGCGGACGGCCCAGCACCGAGGTGGTGGTGCGGCCATTGGCGCGGATGGTGGCGGTCACGCGGCTGTCCGGGGCAATGCGGTCGGCGTTGCGGATGGTATACACGCCGTCGTACTCGCCCGGCCGGACTTCCGGCAGGAAGAACACGCCGCGGGCGCCGGCAATCGCCACTTCGGCACGGCCGCCGGGCGTGCCGAACACCGTGAAGCGCAATTCATTGCCCGGGCTCAGATCCGGACTGCCCTGCACGTTGAAGCGCTCGATTGCCAGGTTGGTCGCCAGCTGCCCGCGCTGCTGGCGCGGCGCGTTCGGCTGCAGCAGCGATTCGCTCAGCAGGCTGGTAGCGACCTGGTTGCCCAGGCGCAGGTTGGCGGTGACGCCGCTTTCCGGACGGATGCGGTCGTGGGTGCCGATGGTATAGGTGCCGGTGTACTGGCCAGGCTCGACTTCGGTCAGGTTCAGGTTGCGGGTGGCGCCGTCGATGCGCAGGGTCGCGATGCCGCCGGGGCTGCCGTACAGGTCGAAATGCAGCTCGACGCCCGGCGTCAGGCGGCGCACTTCTTCCACGTTGAATCCGTTGATGACCGGCCCGTAGGCGCGGTTCTGAGATTGCTGGGCCTGGGCGGTGGCGCTACCCGTCAGGACCGGTCCAAGCATGATTGCCGCAGCGAACGCGGCCTGCAGCAGCTTACTGAAAACCATGGCTTCGCCCCCCCCTTGTCGATTGGCAGTACAGGATCACCTTTTATCTGCAGGGAATTGTCGCCCCAGCACGACAAGGGGTCGGTACGCTATCGTACGCAGTGAACGGCGTCTCCCGACGTCACGTAGATGCTGTCGCCCGGTTCCGGGCGGATCGCATGACCGCCGGTGAAGGCGCCGAAGGATGGCAGGATCATGCGGTCCTGCCCGACCACGAAGCACGGCAGGCGCAGCGCATCGAAACGGGTTGCCAGCACGTAGACCGGATGGATGTGGCCGGCCAGGGCGTAGCCCGGGGTGGCGAGATCCGGATGGTGGCAGAAGGCGAAGGGGCCGAGCGCATGCGGCTCGTCCACCAGGTCGATGCGAAGCGCCGCGGCCGGGTCGCCCGCGTGACGGTCGTGGTTGCCGCGCACCAGCGTCAGCTGCAAGTCACGGCGCCGCTCGCGCCAGGCCAGCATGGCTTGCTGGGTGGCGCTGGCATGGGCCGCGCGCGCATGCAGGAAATCGCCCAGGAAAACCACGTGGCGCGCCCCATGCGCCTCGACCAGGGCGTCCAGCCCTGCCAGGTTCTCGGTGGTGGTCCCGCGCGGCACCGGCACCCCGAGGGCGCGGAAGGCCGCCGCCTTGCCGAAGTGGATGTCGGCGATGGCCAGCATCTTTTCATGCGGCCAGTACAGCGCCTTCTCCGGCAGCAGCAAGAGCGTCTCGCCGGCGACACGGACCGCGACGCTGCTCATGCCGCTGCCGCCTTTTCGAGTTCGCGCACCATGCGGGCGACGCGGTCGGACAGCTTCTCGGTGCTGACCTTCTCGCGGAAGCGCTCGACCATCAGCGCGAAACCGAAGGGCGTGGCGCGCTTGACCTCGCGGTAGGCGACGCGGCGCCCGTGCAGTTCGACCAGGGTCTCGCGCAGGCGCGTCAGTTCCAGCTCCTGCTCCAGCACTTCGCGCTGCGCCTGGGTGAGCAGCAGGTTGCCCGCATCGTGCTTGCGAAAGACCTCGAAGAACAGCGAGGACGAAGCCTGCAGCTGACGGTTCGATTTAGGCTGGCCGGGATAGCCCTGGAACACCAGGCCGGCGATGCGCGCCACCTCGCGGAAGCGCTGCTGCGACAGCTGGGTCGCGTTCAGGCTGCCCAGCACGTCCTCCAGCAGGCAGTCGGTCGTGAAGAGGTCCACGTCATGGCCCATGTCGCCTTCGAACATGCGGGTCCAGTCCACCGGTTCCGGCGTGAGCAGTTCGAACCCGTAGTCGTTGATCGCAATCGAGAAGGTCGAGGGCTGCATGCGCCCGATCCGATAGGCGAACAGCGAGGCCAGTCCCATGTGCACCGAGCGCCCCGCGAAGGGATAGACGAACAGGTGCCAGCCTTCGCGGCTCTTCATGCTCTCCAGGACCAGGGTCTCGTTGGTCGGGAGCGCCGACCAGCGGCACTGGATTTCGATCAGCGGCCGGATCGCCTCCATCTCCGGGCTGTCGTAGATGCCTGTTGATGCCAGGCGCAGCTCCTCCAGCGCCGCATGGGCCAGCTCCGAGGACATCGGCATCTTGGCCCCGCCCCAGCGCGCGATCGCCCCGCGGTTGCTGGTGGCGCGCTTGACGAAGGCCGTCATCTCGTGCACGCGCACGAATTCCAGGATGCGCCCGCCGAACAGGAAGTGGTCGCCGGGCTTCATGCGCGAGATGAAGGATTCCTCGACGCTGCCGATGCGGCCCCCGCTCATGTACTTCACCGAGATGGTGGAATCGGACACGATGGTGCCGATGCCCATGCGGTGGCGCCGTCCGATCGCCGTATCCGGCACCCGGTAGACGCCCTCCTCGTCCGGCAGTACGCGCCGGTATTCCGGATAGGCCAGCAGGCTCTGGCCGCCGCGCGCGACGAAATCGAGCGCCCACTGCCATTCTTCCTCGTCCAGGTTGCGGTAGGACCAGGCGCGCCTGACTTCCTGGTACAGCTCACTGGAAATGAATCCGCCGCCCAGCGCCACCGTCACCAGGTGCTGCACCAGCACGTCGAAGGGTTTGTTGGGCACGTAGCGGCCCTCGATGCGGCGCGCCGCCACCGCCTTCTTGGCGCCGGCCGCCTCCAGCAGCTCCAGGCTGTTGGTCGGCACCAGGGTCACGCGCGAGACCCGCCCCGGCGCGTGGCCGCTGCGCCCGGCCCGCTGCAGCAGACGCGCAATGCCCTTGGCGCTGCCCACCTGCAGGACGCGCTCGACCGGCAGGAAGTCCACGCCCAGGTCCAGGCTGGCGGTGCAGATCACCGCCTTCAGCTCGCCTTTCTTGAGGCCCATCTCGACCCACTCGCGCACTTCGCGGTCGAGCGAGCCGTGGTGCAGCGCGACCAGCCCGGCCCAGTCGGGACGCTCGTCGATGATGTTCTGGTACCAGATCTCGGACTGGGCGCGGGTATTGGTGAACACCAGAGTCGCCTCGTGCTGCTCGATCTCGCGGATCACGGGACCGAGCATCTGCAGGCCCATGTGACCACCCCAGGGGAAGCGCGCCACGTTCTCGGGAATCAGGCAATCGACCTCGATTTTCTTGCGCAGGTCGCCTTCGACCAGCACGCCCTCGTCACCACCGAGCAGCACCTGGCGCGCCAGGTCCAGGTTGCCCATGGTGGCCGAAACGCCCCACACCAGCAGTTCCGGGCGCCAGTGGCGCAGGCGCGCCAGCGCCAGCTGCACCTGCACGCCGCGCTTGCTGCCCATCAGTTCATGCCATTCGTCGATGACGATCATGTCCAGGTGCTTGAACTGCTCGGCCGCTTGAGCGTGGCTGAGCATCAGCGACAGGCTCTCGGGCGTGGTCACCAGGGTAGCGGGCATCTTGCGCGTCTGGCGCGCCCGCTCGGCCGAGCCGGTATCGCCGGTGCGCGCGCCCACCTGCCATTCGGGCATGAGCTGGGCAGCGGACTCTTCCAGCGCACGCATGGTGTCGGCGGCCAGGGCGCGCATCGGGGTGATCCACAGCACGCGCAGGCCGGCCGTGTGGCGGCCTGTCTTGAGGCCGGCGCGCTGCAGGGCCGCGAACCAGACGGCGAAGGTCTTGCCGGCGCCGGTGTTCGCATGCAGCAGGCCGGACTGGCCCTTCAAGGCCGCTGTCCACACCTTGCGCTGGAAGGGGAACACGGTCCAGCCGCGCGCGGCGAACCAGGCGTCGATGCGTTCGGTAACAGGATTCTTGCTCATGCACCAGCCGCGGCCAGCAGGCCTTTCAGTGTGTCGAGGGTATCGGCCTCCTCGACCGGCTTGTCCAAGCGGCGCCGCAGGATGCGCGGGAAGCGCACCGCGATGCCGGCCTTGTGCCGCGTCGACAGCGCGATGCCCTCGAAGCCGATCTCGAACACCATGGTCGGCTTCACCGAGCGCACCGGCCCGAATTTTTCGATGGTGGTCTTGCGCACCGCATTGTCGACCTGCTGGATCTCGGCGTCCGTGAGCCCGGAATAGGCCTTGGCGAAGGGGACCAGCTTGCGTTCCCCGCCCTCTCCGTCCCACACCGCGAAGGTGTAGTCGGTGTAGAGCGAGGCGCGGCGGCCGCTGCCGGCCTGGGCGTAGATCAGCACCGCATCCACCGTGTAGGGGTCGATCTTCCACTTCCACCAGGTGCCGACGTCCTTGGTGCGGCCCACGCCGTACTGGGCGCTCCTCGCCTTGAGCATCATGCCTTCGACGCCGCGCTCGCGCGATTCGCTGCGCAAGCTGGCCAGCTCTTCCCAACTGTCGGCCCGGATCACGGGCGAGAGACGCAGTTGCGGCAGGTCGATCGCCGCCACCTCGGTTTCCATCAGCGCGCGCCGCTCGTGCTGGGGCAGCGCGCGCAGGTCGACGCCGCCGAATTCGAGCAGGTCGTAGCAGCACAGCACCGCCGGCAGTTCGCTCAAGAGCTTGGCGCTCAGGGTCTTGCGGCCGATGCGCTTCTGCAGGTCGGCAAAGGGCGCGGGGGCATCGACGCCAGGCTGCCAGATCAGGACTTCGCCATCGAGCACCGTCCCTTCCGGGATGCGCACATTGGCCAGCTCGGGAAAGCGCTCGGTGATCAAGTCTTCGCCGCGCGACCACAGGAAGTTCTGACCGCCGCGGCGCACCAACTGGGCGCGGATGCCGTCGTACTTCCACTCCACCTGCCAGTCGTCGATTTCGCCTAAAGCGGCAGGCTCGCCCTGCAGCTGGTGCGCCAGGAAGAAGGGATAGGGCTGGCCGCCGCGCAGCTTGTGTTCCTCGTCGGACTGCGCGGCGATCAGCTGCAGGAAACTGGTGGCGGTCGGCCGCACCGAGTTGTCGGTCCAGCCCATCAGGCGCTGGGCGATCAGCTTGCTGTCGACGGCGGCAATCGCCGCCAGCGCGCGCGTGACCAGGAGGCGCGATACACCGACGCGGAAGCCCCCGCCGATCAATTTGACGAACAGGAAGCGTTCGCGCCAGTCGAGTTCATCCCAGGCCGCGTACAGGGCCTCCTTGATCGTGCCCGGGTCGGCGCCGCGCAGCGGGCCGATCCGCTGCTCCATCCATTCGGCCAGGCCGACATCGCTGCGCCGGGTCGGCGGCGGCAGGATGTGGGCGATGGTCTCGGCCATGTCGCCCACCGCATGGTAGGACTCGTCGAACAGCCACTCGTCCAGGCCGGCGTACTCGATCGCGTACTGGCGCAGCAACTTCGTTGGTACGGCTTGCCGGGGCTTTCCTCCGGCCAGAAAGTACACGGCCCAGGCCGCGTTTTCAGGCGCGGCGTGCGAGAAATAGGATTGCAGGGCGTCGAGCTTGCGGGTGGTGGAGGTGGTTTCGTCAAGCTCGGCGTAGAGGCGGGCGAATTCACGCATCGGACTCTCCCTGCGCCTCCTGCGGCGCCTTGTTCGCCGCCGCGCCGGCCGGCGCAGTCGCCTCGTCTTCTTCCTCGTCGCCGTATTCGGTATCGAAACCCTTGGCATCCAGCCCGTTCTGGCACAGCCAGCGCACCATGGTCGGAATCGAGCCGTGGGTGACGATGATCTGCTGGGCTTCGGTGGCCTTGATGGCGCTCATCAGGCCGGGCCAGTCGGCATGGTCGGACAGCACGAAGCCGCGGTCGACGCCGCGCCGCCGCCGCGCGCCGCGCAGCAGCATCCAGCCGCTGGCGAAGGAATCGCTGTAGTCGCCGAAGCGCTTCATCCAGGGCGAGCCGCTGGCGGACGGCGGTGCGATCACGATCGCGCGCCGCAAGGCCGCCTTCTCGATCTCGCTGACCATGACGGTGTCGGGCAGCTCGACCCCGCCGGCGCGGTAGACCCGGTTGAGCGGCTCCACCGCCCCGTGGCAGACGATCGGCCCGATCGAAGGATCCAGGCGCGACAGGATGCGCTGGGCCTTGCCGAAGGCATAGGCGAAGACCACGCTGCAGCGCCCTTCCTCGGCATTGCGGCGCCACCAGGCGTTCATCTCGTCGATGACCTGCTGCTCCGGGTCCCAGCGGTAGATCGGCAGGCCGAAGGTGGATTCGGTGATGAAGGTGTCGCAGCGCACCGGCTCGAAGGGGGCGCAGGTCTTGTCCGGCTCGACCTTGTAGTCGCCGGAGGCGACCCAGACCTCGCCGCCGCACTCCATGCGGATTTGCGCCGAGCCAAGCACGTGGCCGGCCGGGTGCAGCGAGATGCGCACGCCGTTATGGGTAATGCTTTCGCCGTACTCCAGACCCTGCACGTGGATGTCGCCCAGGCGCGATGTGAGCACGCCGACGCCGGGCGCGGCTGCCAGGTAATGCCCGTGGCCGTAGCGCGCATGGTCGCCGTGGGCATGCGTGATCACGGCCCGGTCGACCGGGCGCCAGGGATCGATGTAGAACCCTCCAGGTACGCAATACAAACCTTCCTTGCGGACGACGACCATGTCCCCCATGCGGTCCCTTCACATAGAATGCGCGGCTTATGCCGGCTCGAGAAACTCGGCCAGGAAGGTTCGCGGTTCTTCCTGGTCGGGAAATTCCAGTGTCACCTGGCTTCCTGCGACGGCGACGATCACGCCTTCGCCATGCTTCGGCGCCCTGGCACGACTGCCGACCTCGAACTTCGGTCCGGAAGCCTCGGGCGCCGGTTCGCGGTCGAACTCGTCGTCGCGGATCTCGATCTCGTCGAGCGCCAGCGCCGGCGGATTGAGGCAGTTATCGCACTTGCAGCACTTCTCGAAGCCCTCGACTTCGTCGCCAAAGTAATCCAGCAACAGCTTCCAGCGACAGAAGCCGCTTACCGCATAGCCTACCATTTGATCGAGCGCTTCGCGGTCCCGTTCAGCCTTCTGAACATATACCTCCGCCAATTGCCCGAACACTTGCGGGTCAGGCTCACCCTTGGTCGGCAGGTATTCGAGCTTGCGGTTCTGGCGCAGCAGCTTGCCGTCCTTCAAGAGTTTGATGCATACCTTGAGCTTGGCTTCGCCCGCCTCTTCCAAAGCTTCTTCCAGGCGCGCGGTGGTGACGGGCGCTTCTTGCGCCAGCTCGCGCACGACGGTATAGACCGTCTGCAGCTCGGCCGCCGCCGGATAGTGCTTGACCAGGAAGAATTGCTGGATGCGCTTGTCGTCCTGCAGGAACAGCAGCGTGCAGGTGGCGTCCAGTCCGTCGCGTCCGGCGCGGCCCGATTCCTGGTAATAGGATTCGAGGTTGGCGGGAATCTGCAGGTGGATCACGAAGCGGGTATCGCTCTTGTCGATGCCCATGCCGAAGGCATTGGTGGCGACCATCACGCGCCGCTCGCCATCCATGAACAGGTCCTGGTTCAGCTTGCGCTCGGCGCTGGACAGCTTGCCATGGTAGATCGTGACCGATTCGCCGGCCTCTTCCAGCACCGCCAGCATCTCTTCGGCCATCTTGACGGTGGCGGCGTAGACGATGCCGGTTCCTTCCGTCTCCTGCACCAGCTTGCGTGCCTGCGTCAGCTTTTCCTGGGGATTGGTCACCTGGACCACGCTGTAATGCAGATTCGGCCGGTAGATGCCGGTGTTGATGACGTTCAGCTTGCGGCCCAGCTGCTTGCCGATGTCGGCCATGACCTCGTCGGTCGCGGTCGCCGTCAGGGCCAGCACCGGCGGCTTGCCGAGGGCGTCGAGGGCGGCCGACAGGCCGATGTAGGCCGGGCGGAAATCATGGCCCCATTGCGAGATGCAGTGGGCTTCGTCGACCACGACGATGTCGAGCGTGACCTGCTGGAGGACCGCGATGAATTCGGGCGAGACCAGGCGTTCCGGGGTGCAGAACACGATCTCGCAGGCTTCGCTGGCGATCGCCTCGATCGCGGCCGCTTCTTCCTCGGCGTTCAGGCTGCTGTTGACCTGGACCGAACGGATACCCAGCTCTTCGAGTTTTTCGAGCTGGTCTTTCATCAGGGAAATCAGGGGCGAGACGACGATGGTGATCCCTTCGAGCATCTTGGCCGGGATCTGGTAGCACAGCGACTTGCCGCCGCCGGTGGGCATGATCGCCAGCGTGTCCTTGCCATCGAGGACGCTGTCGATGACGCGTTGCTGGCCGTCGCGCAGCTGTTCGATTTCGAAGGTGGAACGCAGCAGGCGGCGGATGGTATTGCGGCGCACGGCGAGCAGGCCGCGGTGCAGGAGTTTGGGTTCGTGTCGGGTCATGATGGAGGCTACTCTATGCCCGCCGCATCACCGCACCTATAGGACGCGGCCTAGCTCTCCCGTAGGAACTCAACTAAGTCGCATGACAAAATTCATCGTGACAATGTCACAAGGTTTACTCCTACAAACCCACGGAGGTTTTGCCGATGGTTACCATCGAGAGGAGTGACTAAGATGACACCATCATCACTACGAATCCAACCGATCAGGGAGTCTCATCATGGCACGCCGTCACCCAATGACCTGGACCGCAGTCCACCTGGCACTGGCCAGTGCGGCCACCTGGCTGCTGCTGGAGACCGAAGCGCTGACCGGCGCCCTGCTCGTCGCTTTCCACTGATTGGCAGCTGTCTGATAGTGGTTGCTGTCTTACCATAGCGGCTTGGCAGCGACTTCATCGGTATCCCCGGTGCAAGCAAAGCTGTATGTGGTGTAGGGTCGCCCCAGGCAATCATTCGGCGGATTTGCAGGGCACTCTTCAGAGATGTTTGTAGAAGAAGGTCGTCGCGCAGAATGCGCCGTCGGGCATGAGCGCAAACTTCGGCACCACGCCGGCGCGCTGCCACCCGGCCCGCTCGTACAGGCGCTCGGCGTCGCCACCCGTCACCGTATCGAGCACCAGCACGGTTTTCCCCTCCTCCTTCGCCACCTCATCGAGCGCCGCCAGCAGCCGCCGCCCCACCCCGGCGCGACGCGCGCGGCGATGCACCAGCATCTTGGCGACGTCGGCCCGGTGCGGCTGGTTGTCCGGCATCGCCATGACGAGCTGCACGGTGCCGACGATCGCACCATGCGCGTCTTCGGCCACCAGCAAGGCGCGCTCGCCGCGTGCGACGCCGTCGGCCACGCCACGCCAGAAGGCCAGCGCCTTCTCGCGCGCCAGCGGCAGCATGAAGCTCACGGACGCGCCGCCTTCGACGCAATCGACCAGCACGTCCGCCAACCCCTCGACGGCGGCCGCGGCTTCCCTACCGCCGAGGCGCCGCACGATCAGGTAGTCGCTCATGGGTTCCTCCTGTTCGACGTGACCAGCGCCACCAGGTAGCGCGCATCCCTGCTGCCGGGGTTGTGGAAGCTGACCGGCCGGTCGACGCGCATCGCCAGGCAGTCGCCCGCTGCTAGCTGCCAACGGGCGTCGCCGACCGTGATGTCCATCTGTCCGTCGATCATCCACACCTGCTGCTGGATGTCGGCATCGCGCACCGAGGTGTCGAAGGCCACCCGTTGCCCGGCCGGGAACACGACCTCGACCAGCTGGATCGGCGAAGGCGCGGCGGGAGACAGGTGGCGGCGCCGGTAGCCGCTGACGGGATCGGTCCACACCGGCTGCTTCGCGGCGCGGGAGACCGGCGACGGCGCGCTATCGCCGTCGCCGCCTTGCTCGAACAGCGCCGCCAGCGAGACGCCGAGGGCGGTGGCCAGCTTGTCGAGCACGGTGGCGGTGGCGCTGCTCTCGCCGCGCTCGATCAGGGAGATGGTCGAGCGGCCCACCCCGCTCAGCTCGGCAAGGGTGGCCAGGGAATAGCCCCGTTTCTCGCGCAGGATCCGTACGCGGCGGGAGATCAGTTCGTTGATGTCCATGAATCCATTATACTGGATTCATTCATCCAGTAAACTGGATTTCGCAGCCGTAAAAAAAACGCCATCCCCATGACGGGAATGGCGTTCCTGGTTTACTTAGGCTGCCTTGGCTTCCTCGGCAGTGCTTTCTTCTTCCACCGGCAGGCGCATCAGGTAGTCGAAGGCCGCCAGCGATGCCTTGGCGCCCTCGCCGACCGCGATCACGATCTGCTTGAACGGCACCGTGGTCACGTCACCGGCCGCGAACACGCCCGGGATCGAGGTCTGGCCCTTGGCGTCGACTTCGATTTCGCCGTGCGCCGACAGGTCCAGCGTACCCTTCAGCCATTCGGCGTTCGGCACCAGGCCGATCTGGACGAACACGCCTTCCAGGTCGACACGCTTCAGTTCGCCGCTGTTGCGGTCCTTGTACGACAGGCCGTTGACGATCTTGCCGTCGCCGTGGATCTCGGTGGTCTGCGCCGACTTGATCACGGTGACGTTCTTCAGCGAGTAGAGCTTGCGCTGCAGGACCGCGTCGGCACGCAGTTCGGCGCCGAACTCGATCAGGGTCACTTCCTTGACGATGCCCGCCAGGTCGATCGCCGCTTCCACGCCCGAGTTGCCGCCGCCGATCACGGCCACGCGCTTGCCCTTGAACAGCGGGCCGTCGCAGTGCGGGCAGTAGGCCACGCCCTTGTTGCGGTACTCGCGCTCACCCGGCACGTTGATCTCGCGCCAGCGGGCGCCGGTGGCGATGATCACCGACTTGCTCTTCAATACGGCGCCGGTCTCGGTGTGCACCTCGATCATCTTGCCTTCGACCAGCTTGTTGGCGCGCTGGGTGTTCATGATGTCGACTTCGTAGTGCTTGACGTGCTCTTCCAGGGCGACGGCGAACTTCGGGCCGTCGGTTTCCTTCATCGAGACGAAGTTCTCGATGGCGAGCGTGTCCAGCACCTGGCCGCCGAAGCGGTCGGCCAGCACGCCGGTACGGATGCCTTTGCGGGCAGCGTAGATCGCCGCGGCCGCGCCGGCAGGACCGCCGCCGACGATCAAGACGTCGAACGGGTCTTTCTGGTTCAGCTCAGCGGCCTTGCGGGCGCCGGCGCCGGTGTCGATCTTCGACAGGATCTCTTCCACGCTGGTGCGGCCCTGGCCGAAGTGCTGGCCGTTCAGGAACATCATCGGTACCGCCATGATCTGGCGCGCTTCGACTTCGCTCTTGAACACGCCGCCGTCGATGGCGACGACCTTGATGCGCGGGTTAATGACCGACATCGCGTTGAGGGCCTGCACCACTTCCGGGCAGTTATGGCAGCTCAGCGAGATGAAGGTTTCGAATACGTAGTCGCCGTCCAGGTTCTTGATCTGGTCGATGACAGCCTGGTCCAGCTTGATCGTGTGACCGCCCACCTGCAGCAGCGCCAGCACCAGCGAGCTGAATTCGTGGCCGAGCGGGATGCCGGCGAAATCCACGGCGATATCGGTGCCCACGCGCTTGATCGAGAACGAAGGCTTGCGGGCATTGGTGCCGTCGGTGCGCACGGTGATCTTGTCGCTCAACGCGGCGATTTCGCGGAGCAGTTCATCCATTTCGCGCGCTTTCGGCGAATCATCCAGCGATGCAACGAGCTCAATCGGCTGCACCACTTTTTCCAGATAGGCCTGCAACTGCTTCTTGAGGGTTGCGTCCAGCATGATATTTTCCTCGACTATGACGTTGTTGTTTGAGTATATGGCGGTGCCCGGGATCGAAACGGATCCCTGAAATGCACCGGGCCGCCCACGGCGGCCCGGGACAGTACTACTGAACTGCTATTTAGATCTTGCCGACCAGGTCCAGCGACGGGGTCAGGGTTTCAGCGCCTTCGGTCCACTTGGCCGGGCACACTTCACCCGGGTGCGAAGCGACGTACTGGGCAGCCTTGACTTTGCGCATCAGTTCCGACGCGTCGCGGCCGATGCCGTTGTCGTGCACTTCCATGACCTTGATCTGGCCTTCCGGATTGATCACGAAGGTGCCGCGCAGTGCCATGCCTTCTTCTTCGATCATGACTTCGAAGTTGCGCGACAGGGTGCCGGTCGGGTCGCCGATCAGCGGGTAGTTCACTTTCTTGATGGCGTCCGAGGTGTCGTGCCATGCCTTGTGGGCGAAGTGGCTGTCGGTCGACACGCCGTAGACGTTCACGCCCATCTTCTCGAATTCAGGCTGGAAGGCAGCCAGGTCTTCCAGTTCGGTCGGGCAGACGAAGGTGAAGTCAGCCGGGTAGAACATCAGAACCGACCAGGTGCCCTTGAAGTTCTCTTCCGTCAGATCGATGAACTTGCCGTTGTGGTAAGCGGTGGCTTTGAACGGCTTGATCTGGGTGTTGATGAGGGACATGTAATCTCCTGTTTTCGGGTGGTTAAAAGATTTGATAGACGCCAGTGTACCGACCTGAGCGTCTTTTGTGAAATTGATTGATACGATACTGCCGATTGATTTTAACTATCGAACAAGTATTGCTCTCCCCGCGAAGGGATTATCGAGCCGGCAAGCCAGCCCAATTTGTGAGTGTGGACGAAACGACAGCGTGATGCAACCCGTGCTTCGATTGGAAGAATAGTGGAGAAGTGTGACAGGATGGTTTCGTGAGATGGGCGGCCAAGCCCGCCCGTCTCACGATACAGACGTCTTCAAGCCGTGGTGGCCGTATCGACCGTCTGCTCGCAGGTCGGCAGGATCAGCGAGAAGGTCGAGCCCTCCCCCGGCTTGCTGCTCACGCGCAATTCGCCGCCGTGCGAAATGGCCAGCTGGCGCGAGATGTACAGGCCCAGGCCCAGGCCCTTGGGCTCGCCGTTGCGCGCGCCGCGCTCGTAGGGCTCGAAAATGCGTTCCAGGTCGCTCTGGGCGATGCCCTTGCCCTCGTCGCGCACGTCGATCCGCACCGTGTCGTCGGCGTACTGCACGCTCACCTCGACCGGCTGCCCGCCGCCGTAGCGCAGCGCATTGGTCAAGAGGTTGACCACCACCTGCTCGATGCGGAACTCGTCCCAGCAGCCCTCCACCGGCGGATGCGGCTGCAGGGACAGCTTGCAACCGGTGGCCGCCGCCTGCAGCGACAGGTCGCTGACCACGCGTTCCAGCAGATCCATCAGCTGCACCTGGCCCGGGCGGATGGACAGCTGGCCGCTGCGCATGCGCGAGACGTCGAGCATGTCGTCGATCAGGCGGATCATGGCCTTGATCTGGCGCTCGTCGCGCTTGATCATGGCTTCGAACTGGTCGGGCTTGATCGTGGCCAGGGTGCCGCGCTTGAGCTGCAGGCTGCGCATCTGCGCTTCCAGGAACAGGGTGTTGAGCGGCGTGCGCAGCTCGTGCGCCACCAGCGACATGAATTCGTCGCGCATGCGCAGCGAGCGCTGCAGCTCTTCCTGGGTCTGGTTCAGTTCGCGCAGCAGGGTTTCCTGTTCCTGGCGGCTGCGCTCGAGCGCGGCCATCTGGCGCTGCATCTGGCGGCGCTGCTGGTCGAGCGTGACGAACACGTTGACCTTGCTGCGCACCGCGTCCGAGTCGAGCGGCTTGTAGAGGAAGTCGACGGCGCCGGTCTCGTAGCCCTTGAAGGCGTAGTTCAGCTCGCGGCCGGCGGCCGACACGAACACGATCGGGATGGCCCGGGTGCGCGACGTGGAGCGCATCATCTCGGCCAGTTCGAAGCCGTCCATGCCCGGCATCTGGACGTCGAGGATGGCCAGCGCGAAGTCGTGCTCGAGCATCAGCGCCAGCGCTTCCTCGCCCGAGGAAGCCTGGTAGACGAGGCGTCCTTCGCCGCGGATCAGGGCATCGAGGGCGCGCAGGTTCTCCGGCAGGTCGTCGACGATCAAAAGTTTGCTAGGGTCTTGCAGGCTCATAAGTTCCTCAGCATGGGAAGCAGTGTCCGGATACCGGACAGCGGCAGCACGAGATGGGGCGCGCAGCGCCGGATCGCCTCGATCGGCATGGCGCTGGCCTGGGCCTCTCCCGGGTCCTGCACGACGGTCAGCCCGCCGCGCTCGCGGATATGGCACATGCCGTCGGCGCCGTCGTGGTTGGCGCCGGTCAGCAGGATGCCGGCCAGCGCCGGGCCATAGGCGTCGGCGCTTGACTCCATCAGCACATCGATCGCCGGGCGCGCGAACTGCACCGGCGGCTCGCAGCTGAGCGAGAAGCAGCGGTCGCGCTCGACCGACAGATGATAGCCCGAACCGGCGAAATAGATCACGCCGGGTTCGAGCTGCTCCTTGTCGCGCGCCTCGCGCACCGGCAGCGCGGCGCGCAGCTCGAACAGCTCGGCCAGGCGGCTGTCGCGATCGGGCGGCACGTGCAGGATGCACACGACGGTGGGGCGAAAACCAGCCGGGATGGCCGGCAGCAGGCCAATCAGGGCATCGACGCCGCCGGCCGAGCCGCCGATGACGACCAGCTCCACGCGGCGGCCGCGCAGGGCCGCGCCAAGGTCCGCCAGGGCGCTCGCCGGGATGCTCACAGGGCACCCTTGCGGTAGATGCGCTCGCGCCGGGCCAGCACGTCGAAGCGGTCGGCATAGCTGGAGAACTCGATGCTCTCCTTGCTGCCCAGGCCCAGGAAGCCGCGGTAGCACAGCGATTCGTGGAACAGGCCGAGCACGCGGTTCTGCAGCTTGCGGTTGAAATAGATCAGCACATTGCGGCAGCTGACGAAATGGGTCTCCGAGAACACGGTATCGGTGGCCAGGCTGTGGTCGGCGAAGGTCACGTTCTCGATCAGGGCGCGGTCGAACAGCGCGCCGTTGTAGGCCGCCGTGTAATAGTCGGAAAAAGCGCGCTTGCCGCCGGCCTTCTGGTAGTTCTCGGTGTACAGGCGCATGCGTTCGAGGTTGAACACCCCGCGCCGCGCCGCCTCCAGCGATTCGGGGTTGATGTCGGTGGCGTAGATGATGGTGCGGTCCAGCAGGCCTTCTTCCTGCAGCAGGATGGCCAGCGAATACACCTCTTCGCCGGTGCTGCAGCCCGCCACCCATACCTTCAGCGAAGGATAGGTCTTGAGAAAAGGCACCACGTGCTCGCGCAGCGCCAGCCAGTATTCCGGATCGCGGAACATCTCGGTGACCGGAATCGTCAGATACTGCAGCAGCTGGGCGAAGCCGTCCGGCTCGTGCATCACCTTGGCCTGGAGCGCGGACACGGTGTCGCAGTCCATCTCGCGCATGGCCACCAGGATGCGGCGCTTCTGCGACGCACCCGTATAGTCCCTGAAGTCGTAGTTGTACTTCAGGTAGACGGCTTCCACCAGCATCTTCAGCTCGATGTCGAAGTCGTCCGGCGGTGTCGGATCGATGGGGCTCATTGGCGTGCTCAAATACGTTCCAGTGTCGGCATCCACACCCGCAGCAGCGAGTACAGGCGGGAGAGGTCGATCGGCTTGGCCAGGTAATCGTTGGCGCCGGCGGCCAGGCACTGCTCCTGGTCGTCCTTCATCGCCTTGGCCGTGATCGCGATGATCGGCAGGCGGTCGAAGCGGCCGTCCGCGCGGATGCGGCGGGTCGCTTCCAGCCCGTCCATGCCCGGCATCATCACGTCCATCAGCACCAGGTCGATGCCCGGCACCTCGTCGAGCTTGGCGATGGCTTCGAAGCCATTCCGGCCCACCTCGACCTTGGCGCCGCGCGATTCGAGCGCGCTGGTCAGCGCGAACACGTTGCGCACGTCGTCGTCCACCAGCAGGATGGTACGCCCTTCGAACACGCGGTCGCGTCCACGCACGGCTTTCAGCATGGTCTGGCGCTCGGACGAGAGCTCGCTTTCCACCTTGTGCAGGAACAGGGTCACCTCGTCCAGCAGGCGCTCGGGCGAACGCGCGCCCTTGATGATGATCGAGCGCGAATACTTGAGCAGCTCGGCCTCTTCGTCGCGGGTCAGGTTGCGGCCGGTGTACACGATTACCGGCGGGAAGGAGCAGACTTCCTCGCTGGCCATGCGTTCGAGCAGCTCGCCGCCCTGCATGTCGGGCAGTTTCAGGTCGATGATCATGCAGTCGAAGATCTGCTCCTTCAGCAGGGCCAGGGCGTCGCCGCCCATGCCGACCGCCCGGATCTCGACATCGGTGTCGGCGATCAGCTGCACCACGCTCTCGCGCTGGCGCTCGTCGTCCTCGACCAGCAGCACGCGCTTGATCTTCTGGCTCGATTTTTCCTGCAGCTTGCGGAACACCTCTTCCAGCTGCTCGCGGCTGGTGGGTTTCAGCGCATAGCCGATCGCGCCCAGGTGCAGGGCCTCGCCGCCGTTTTCCATGCTCGAGACGATGTGCACCGGGATGTGGCGGGTGGCCGGGTTGTCCTTCAGCTGCTGCAGCACCGACAGGCCGGAGCTGTCCGGCAGGCGGATGTCGAGCAGCACCGCGTCCGGCTTCTGGCTGGCGGCCAGCGCCAGGCCCTCGCCGGCGCTCAGCGCCACCAGGCAGCGGTAGTCGAGTTCGTGCGCCAGGTCGAACAGGATGCGCGCGAATTCGGGTTCGTCCTCGATCACCAGCACGGTGCGCGTGCCTGCCGCAGGCAGGTCGCGGTCGTCCGCGAAGCTGGCGGCCGGCTCCATCGATGCCGGAGCGCTGGTCGGCGCCGGCGTCGCCAGCGGGGCCGGCTGCGGGGCATTCAGGGCCGGCGCCGCCGGCGGGGTGGCCGCCACCGCGCCGCTGCGCGGCAGGCTCAGGGTGAACAGGCTGCCCTCGCCCGGCTGGCTCGACACGTTCAGGGTGCCGCCCAGCAGGTTGGTGAGGTCGCGCGAGATCGACAGGCCCAGGCCGGTGCCGCCGAAGCGGCGGCTGGTGGTGCCGTCGGCCTGGTGGAAGGCGTCGAAAATCTTGTCCTGCTGGTCCGGGGCGATGCCGATGCCGGAATCGCGCACGCCGAACTGCACCCAGCCTTCCGGCGTCACGCCCAGCGTCATGGCTACCTGCCCGCTGTCGGTGAACTTCACCGCGTTGGACAGCAGGTTCTTCAGGATCTGCTCGACGCGCTGGCGGTCGGTGGTGATGGTGGGCGGCACATTCGGGTCGATCGTCACGCTGAAGTCGAGCATTTTCTGGCGTGCGAGCGGCTCGAAGGTGCGCGCCAGGCCCTCGACCATGCGGCGCAGCGGCACCTCTTCCGGCACCAGCTCGAGCTTGCCCGCCTCGACCTTCGAGATGTCGAGGATGTCGTTAATCAGATGTAGCAGGTCGTTGCCGGCCGAGTAGATGGTCTGGGCGAAGCGCACCTGCTCGTCATTGAGGTTGCCGCTGGCGTTGTCGGCCAGCAGCTTGGCCAGGATCAGCGAGCTGTTGAGCGGCGTGCGCAGCTCGTGCGACATATTGGCCAGGAATTCAGACTTGTAGCGGCTGGCGCGTTCCAGCTCCAGCGCGCGCTGGCGCAGTTGGTCCTGGGCGCCGGTGAGGGCCGCGTTCTTCATGTCGAGGTTCAGCGCCTGCTCGGCCAGCTGGTCGTTGGTGGCGCGCAGCTCGGACTGCTGGTTCTCCAGCGCGGTCTGCGATTCTTCCAGCGCGCGCGACTGCTCTTCCAGCTCTTCGTTGGCGGTGCGCAGCTCTTCCTGCTGGACCTGCAATTCCTCGTTCAGGGTCTGGGTCTCTTCCAGCGCATGCTGCAGGCGCAGGCGGTACAGCACCGCCGCCATCGAGGCGCCGACCGCCGGGGCGATCAGTTCCATGAACTCGCGGTCGCGCGCGGTCACGGGATGCAGGAAGCCGATCTCGATCACGCCCTTGATCTTGCCGTGGTTGTGCACCGGCGAGATTACGAGTTCGCGCGGCGGCGCGTCGCCCAGGCTCGAGGCCACCTTGATGTAGCCGTCCGGCAGGTCGTGCAGCACCAGCAGGCGGCCCTCGATCGCCGCGCGGCTGGCCAGCGATTGGCCCGGCATGATGACCTGGGCGTCGTCGGCCTTGTCGAAGGCGAAGCCGTAGGCGCCGATGCGGCGCAGGACGCCGTCCTCGCCGTTCACGTACATGGATGCAACCGCACCGTCCAGGTAGCGGATCAGGTAGCCCAGCACGGCGTCGGCCAGCGGTTCCAGCGAATGGATGCCGGCGCTCAGCGTGGACAACTCGGTCTGGCCCGCGCGCAGCCAGTCCTGGTGGCGCAGCTGGGCGTTGTGCTCGGCCTCGTGCTCCAGCGTCTCCTGGTAGGAATCCGACAGCATGACCAGCTGGCGGCGCCCGAACATGGCCAGGCCGCCGCCGACCAGCAGGCTGAGAAGCAGGAAGGAAATCACCGACCAGGTCGTGACGCGGCGTGCCTCGTCGTTGCGCTCGCGCAGCAGGCGGCGCTCGACGTCGAGGAAGTCGTCGAAGGAACGGCGGATCTCGTCCATCAGGATCTTGCCGCGGCCGCTACGTACGGCGTCGAGGTAGGTCGGATCGTTGCGGCGGCGCCGTTCGATCATCTCGGCGGCGAAGGCCTTCCATTGCATCTGCGAGGCCTGGATGCGCTTGATCCGGTCAATCTGGGCCGGATTGTCCGCGACCATCTCGCTCATCGATCCGAGTCCGCTCTGTACGCGCTGCAGGGCGAGCAGATAAGGTGAAAGGAAAGCCTCGTCGCCGGCAAGCAGGTAGCCGCGCATCCCGGCTTCCATGTCGGCCGCAAGCTTGCTGACCTCTTGCGCATTGCCGATGACGCGCTCGGAATGCTCGACCCGGTTCAGTGCATTGATCAGGTAAGCGATCAAGGCGACGAATACGATTGCGGTAACGACGCTCAATCCCAGCGGCAAGGCGACGTTGCGGCTCAAGATGCGGCGAAATTGTGAATTATCGATGGAAGGGCCGGCCATGCGTGACGAAAAGTTAGGGAAAAAATATCCCAAGTGTAACGCATGGTCGTATTTTCCGTCACACAATTGGATGAATGATCGACATCTCAATTGTTAATACGGAAATTAGATTCCGACGAATCCTTTATGCAAGATGGGTCGCAAGATATGGCGCCGTGCGGCTGGCCTTGCAGCGCGCCACCTCTTGCGGCGGCCCGGCGCAGATCAGCTTGCCTCCCTCGTCGCCCGCTCCCGGGCCGACATCGATCACCCAGTCGCAGCCCGCCACCACGCGCATGGTGTGCTCGACCACGATCACCGTGTTGCCGGCGTCGACCAGGCGGTTCAACTGCGCCACCAGGCGGTCGGCATCGCGCGGGTGCAGGCCGGTGGTCGGCTCGTCCAGCACGTACAGGGTGTTGCCGCGCCCGGCGCGCTGCAGCTCGGCCGCCAGCTTGATGCGCTGCGCCTCGCCGCCCGACAGTTCGGTCGCCGGCTGGCCCAAGCGTAGGTAATCGAGGCCGACTTCACGCAGCACCTCGAGCGAGCGCTCGACCAGCGGCTCGCCTTCGAAGAAGCGAATCGCCTCGCCCACCGTCATGCCCAGCACCTCGGCGATGTTCTTGCCGCGGTAGCGCACTTCCAGGGTCTTGGCGTTGTAGCGTGCGCCTTCGCAGGTCGGGCATGGCGCATACACGCTGGGCAGGAACAGCAGCTCGACCATGACGAAGCCTTCGCCGGCGCAATGCTCGCAGCGCCCCTTGGCCACGTTAAAGGAGAAGCGGCCGGCGTCATAGCGGCGCTTCTTCGCGTCCGGCGTGGCGGCGAACAGCTTGCGCACCTGGTCGAACAGGCCGGTATAGGTGGCCAGGTTGGAACGCGGGGTGCGGCCGATCGGCTTCTGGTCGACCCGCACCATGCGCCGTATTCCCTCCATGCCGGCGACGATGCGCCCTTCGAGCGGCAAGGCGGCTTCCTGTTCCAGGCCCGGTTCTTCGGCCTCCGGGGTATCGGCCTCTGGCGCGCCCTGGCCGAGGGCCCTGCTTACCAGCTCCACCAGCACCTGGCTGACCAGGCTCGACTTGCCGGAACCGGACACGCCGGTGACCGCCGTCAGCACGCCGAGCGGGAAGTCGGCCTTGACCCCGTCGAGGTTATTGCGGCGCACGCCCTCCAGACGCAGCCAGCCGACCGGCTGGCGCGGCGCGCGTTTTTCCAACGGCGCTTCGTTGAACAGGTAGCGCCGCGTCTGCGAGTCGGCGACCTTCTTCAATCCGCCGGGCTCGCCGCTGTACAGCACCTGCCCGCCCTTCTCGCCCGCTTGCGGGCCGACGTCGACGATCCAGTCGGCCTGCCGGATCACGTCGAGCGCGTGCTCAACCACGAACAGCGAGTTGCCCGCGCTCTTCAACTGTGCGAGCGCATCGAGCAGCGCTTCGGTATCGGCCGGGTGCAGGCCGGCCGAAGGCTCGTCCAGCACGTAGACCACGCCGAACAGGTTCGAGCGCACCTGGGTCGCCAGGCGCAGGCGCTGCAGCTCGCCCGGCGACAGGGTCGGCGTGCTGCGTTCCAGCGCCAGGTAGCCCAGGCCCAGGTCGAGCAGCACGCGCAGGCGCGCGCACAGGTCCTGGGCGATGCGCTGGGTGACGATCATCTGTTCCGGGTGTTCCCTGGCGCGCGTCTTGTCCTTGGCCGCTTCGCCGGCCGCGTAGGGTTGCAACAGCTCGCTGAGCCGCGCCAGCGGCATGCGCGACAATTCCATGATGTCGATGCCGGCAAAGGTGACCGACAGCGCTTCCTGGCGCAGGCGCTTGCCGCGGCACTGCGGGCATTCGGTCGAGACCATGTAGCGCGCCACGCGCTTCTTCATCGAGGCGCTCTCGGTATTGGCGAAGGTCTGCAGCACGTAGCGGCGCGCGCCGGTGAAGGTGCCCTGGTAGCTGGGCGTGTCCTTGCGCTTGAGCGCCGCCTTCGTTTCCTTCGGCGTGAGGCCGGCGTAGACCGGCACGGTCGGGGTCTCGTCGGTGAACAGGATCCAGTCGCGGTCCTTCTTCGGCAAGTCGCGCCAGGGGGTATCGACGTCGTAGCCCATGGTGACCAGGATGTCGCGCAGGTTCTGGCCATGCCAGGCCGGCGGCCAGGCGGCCACCGCGCGCTCGCGGATGGTGAGCGAATCGTCCGGCACCAGCGATTGTTCCGTCACTTCGTAGACCCGGCCCAGGCCCGAGCACTGCGGGCAGGCGCCTTCCGGCGTGTTCGGCGAAAAGGATTCCGCGTACAGGAGTTCCTGGCCAGGCGGATAGTCGCCGGCGCGCGAATACAGCATGCGCAGGGAATTCGACAGCGTGCTCACGCTCCCGACCGACGAGCGCGCGGTGGGCGAACCGCGCTGCTGCTGCAGCGCCACCGCCGGCGGCAGGCCGTCGATCTCGTCGACCTCGGGCACTGGCATCTGGTGGAACAGGCGGCGCGCATAGGGCGACACCGACTCCAGGTAGCGGCGCTGGGCTTCCGCGTACAGGGTGCCGAAGGCGAGCGAGGACTTGCCCGAGCCGGACACGCCGGTGAACACCACCAGGCTGCCCCTCGGGATGTCGACGTCGACGTTCTTCAGGTTGTGTTCGCGGGCGCCGCGCACCCGGACGTAGCCTGCGCGGCTTTCGCCCGCGGTGGAAGAATGGTCGTGCTTGTGGCCCGTCGGCTTGTCGCGCATGATTTCCCCGGCATCGTGAGGTCGATCCCGTATTACAGCCGACGTCCAAGGAGTTGTCCGTGCGTTTAGCAACAGTTCAGCGCGCAAGCGAGGCCAAGCGCTCGCACATGGGCGCCAGGTCCGTCGGTCCGCATAGCGCGGCGACCTTGCGGCAGGCTTCGTTCACATCTTTATTGTCAACAACTTCTGCCAGCCGCTTCTCGAGCCGCCGTGCCGTCAGTCGGGCAGCGTTCAGGCTGGCGCCCACACCCAGCGCCCTCACCCTTGCCGCGTTGTCGAACTGGTCGTGCGCCAGCGGCACCACCAGCTGCGGCGTGCCGGCGCGCAGGGCTTCGGCCGTGGTGCCGATGCCGCCATGGTGCACCAGCGCCGCCACGTGCGGCAGCAAGGCGCGCAGCGGCACGTAATCCTGCCACAACACCGACGTCGGCAGATGGGCCGGCAGCTGCGCGCGGTGCGGCGTCAACAGGATGGCGCGCAGCCCGCGCCGGGCGCAGGCGTCCAGGGCGCAGCGGAAGTAATGGGCCGCCTGGCGGTTGCCGGTGCCGGGCGTGAACACCACCGGCCTGGTCCCCTCCTCCAGGAAGCGCGCCACTTGCGGCGACAGCTCCGCCTGGGGCGATGGGTCGAACAAGGGAAAGCCGGCGCGCGCCAGAGGCTGCGGCCAGTCTGGCTGGGTCGGCGCAAACCATTCGGGGAACAGGGTCACGGACAGGTCGGGCACCTGCACGATGTGCTCGATCAGGCTCGCAACCGGCGCCAGCCCATGCGAAGCCCGCGCCGCGTTCACGTCGGGCAGCGAAACCGGATCGATCAGGGCTTTGCCGATGCGCCGCCACAGCCAGCGGCGCGCGCCCAGCGGCACCCAGGGCGGCACCGGATACGGCCCCAGCATGAGCGGGTCATGCACGGTCGGCAGGTTGGATGGCGCCAGGTAGATTGCCGCGACTTTCAGGCCGGGCCGCTGCGCACGGCACAGGTCCGCTTCCGGCAGCGCGAGCGGGTGCGCCAGCAGCACAACCTGCTCGTCCTGCGGCAGCGCGGCCACGATAGCGGGAATCTGCGCCATCGCCGGGCGCGTGGCGCGCCACACCACGGCCAGGCCACGCGTCGGGTGCCACAGGTCGGGATGGTCGAGCACCGCTTCGTCGGCCGGCAGGCCGTGGAAGGCCAGGCCGGTCGGCTCCACGAAAGGCGCATGCTGTACCGGCCCGAGCATGCTGACCCGATACCCTGCCTCGCGCAGCGCCAGCGCCACGCGCATGAATGGATACAGGTCGCCGGCCGAGCCGATGGTGACGACGACGAAGTGCAGCTGCGGCATCGGAAAGCCGGCCCGTCAGAAGCTGAGCGTGCCCTCGATCGAATCGTCGAGCGTCTTGCCCAGCACCGCGCCGACCATGACCTTGGCGCCGGCCACCGCGTCGCCATGCTTGTTGTCCCAGTAGTAGCCCTGGCGCGGGATCACGCGGATGGCGGTGATGCGCGGGTCATCCTCGCCTTCGGTGAACCAGGTCTTGAGCATGAAGTTCCACAGCTCCTTGATGCGCTGGCGGTCGGTGATCACTTCCGCATAGCCGTCGAGCTCGAGGAAGCCGGAATGCGCGCCCTGCTGGAAATACAGCTTCACGGCCGGGTGCGCCGCGATTTCTGCGTTCTTGTGGCTATCGCTGGCGCTCAGGAACCAGAGCTGGCCGGCGTCGTCCACCTCGCGCACGCTCATCGGGCGCACGCCACGGCTCGGGCCGCTGCCGCCCTGGGTGACGAAGAAGCAGCTGTCGGCGTCGTCGGCCATGTCCTTGAGGCGCTGCACGGCCTGCTCGCCGCTGAGGTCGAGGCGGTTCTGTTCCGGCTGGTTGCGGTTGATCGAATCCATGAAGTCTCCCGGTAGGCGTAAGCGGATAGGAGGACTCTACCCGCGATGCGCTTGTGGGTATGTGAACGGACGTACACTGACGGTCGAAACGCCCGGTCAATCCTGTGACGCACCCGGCTCCAGCGCCGCCGCCTGGGCCAGCCAGCGCGCCACGGTCTGCAGTTCTTCCGGCGTAAAGCCTTCCGCCAGGCGCGCATTCAGCTTGACCAGCACCTCCCCGGCGCGGGTGCCGGCCTCCTGGCCGCTGCCGGTCATCCGCAGGCGCGTCAGGCGCGCGTCGCGGGCGTCGGCGACGCGCTCGACCAGGCCGGCCGCCTGCATGCGCTTGGACAGGTTGGTGATGGCGGCCGGCGCCACGCCCAGTTCCGTGGCGATCTCCCCCACCGCGGCGTCGCCGCGCGCGCGCAGCACGAACAGCAGGCCGACCTGGGCCGCGCTGATCCCTTCCCAGGATTCGGGCCGTGCCTCGATCCAGCGCTGCAGGGCGCGCTGGGCGCGGTTCAGCAGCTGGACGAAACGGGGTTTAGCGGGCGCCATGCGCGACCTCCCTCCCCTGCCTGGCCCGGGCGTGCAGCCAGTCGGCCACCTGCGGCCACAGCGCCGCTTCGCAGCGGCGCCGGAAAAAGCCCATGTGCCCCACCGCCGGCACGCCCGCCGCACGCGGGTCGATGTTGCGGCGCTCCAGCTGCGCATTGACCAGGTGCGACACCAACATGTCGACCGCCACCGGGTTGGCCCAGGGATCGTCGTCGAAGCCCAGCACCAAGAGCGGGATGTCGACCCGGGCCATGCGGCGCGCGGCGTCGAGCGCCGGATCGTCAAAAAAGTAGCGCGGCAACGCGGTCCACCGGGCCCATTGCAGCATGACGCCGCACGGCAGGTCTTCGCCCAGGCCGATGCGGCGTCCCGGCATGTAGCCGAGCAGCGCGCACAGGAGCGGCGCCAGCACGCGCAGCACGAAGCGCACGCGCAGGCGCTCGCCGAAGCCGCGCACCGTGCGGCTGGCGCCCGCGTGGGACGCCACCAGCACCGCGGCGCGCAGGCGCGCGGTCTCGGGCGACAGGCCGATCGCGTGGCCGCCCACGCTGTGCCCCACCGCCAGCAGCGGCGAGCCGGGGAAGCGCTCCTCGGTCCAGCGCGTGACGGCGGCGACGTCCTTGTCGATCCAGTCCGTCATGCTCGCCTTGAAGCCGCGCAGGCTGTGCGGGCGCGAGCGCCCGGTGCCGCGGTAGTCGTAGGTCACGACATTGAATCCGCGCCCCGCCAGCCAGGCCGCGAAAGGCGCGTAATAGGCCTGCGTGACCGCCGTCGCCGGATGCAGGATGACGGTGGCGGCGGCGCCGGGCGCCGACCAGCAGCTGGCCTCGACCGGGATCCTGCCGGCGGGAATCGAAAGATGTTCGGCTTGCATGGCAGCGATTTCGCCCATTTCGTTAACGTGTTAACGAATTTAGCACCAGCCAGCCGGCACTGCAAGCGGCTGGGTCGAACTCAGGGAATCAGGCGCGCCGCGCGCAGCTGGCCGAACAGGTCGAAGAAGGAGTCGTCGGTGGCCTGGTAAGCCGTGAAGCCGAGCTTGCGGCTGCGCGCCATGTCAGTCATCACCTCGATCGGGCGGCCCAGGTCGAGGTCGGTATGCCAGGGCGACGCCAGGCGGTCGAGGTCGGCTTCCGCCAATCCGTGGCGCGCGGCGATGTCGCGCCACAAGGCATGGTCGTTCGCCATCGCGCTTTCCAGCGGCTGCACCGTGCCCTTGAAGCCCGCGGCCTGCACGCCAAAATAGTCGGCGATGCGGCCCCACAGCCAGCTCCAGCGGAACAGGTCGCCGTTGACGATGTTGAAGGCTTCGTTGCGCGCCGCGTCGGTATTGGCCGCCCAGACCAGCTGCCTGGCCAGCATGCGCGCGTCGGTGACGTCGGACAGGCCGTTCCACTGCGCGCCGGAGCCGGGGAACTGGAAGGGACGCCCGGTCTCCTTGCAGATGGTGGCGTACACGGCCAGCGTGGTGCCGAGGTTCATCGCATTGCCGACCGCCATGCCGATGACCGTGTGCGGACGGTGGACGGTCCAGGTAAAGCGGTCGCGCTCGGCGGCCGCGTAGACTTCGTCTTCCTGGGCATAGTAGAAATTCTCGACAGGCAGACGCGGCTGGCTTTCGCGCAGCGGCGTGTCCGGCAGCGTACCGGAAGCGGCATAGGCCTCAAAAGGGCCGAGGTAGTGCTTCAGGCCGGTGACCAGGGCCACGTGGCGCAACGACTTCTTGCTCGACAAGGTGGACAGCAGATTGCGCACCATGGCCGCGTTGACGCGGATGTTCTCGCTTTCTGTCGCCTGGCGCATCCAGGTGGTGATGAAGACGTGGGTGGGCGCGATATCCGACAGCGCGGCGGCCAGCCCTGCCTCGTCGAGCAGGTCGGCCGCGACCGGGATCACGCCCGCAACATCGTTGCCGGGACGGCGCGCCAGTCCGTAGACTTGCCAGCCGTCCGCCACCAGGGCTTTCGCCGTGTAGTTCCCACCGATCCCGCTAGCGCCCACTACCAGTGCTGTTCGTTGCATTGCCGTTTTCCTTCCGTATCAAAGGAAAAACGGTAGCACGGATAGACGAATGGAGTCGTCTTACAGGAAACGGTCCAGGATCTTGCGGCTGTGCTTATCGATATGGAACATGTCGCGCACCAGGAAGTTGATGCCGTGGTTGTCGGCGATCAAGAGCGAGGCTTCGCCGATGCGGCGGATGTCCTCATCGACCTTCAGCACGAACTCGGTATCGCCTCGGTCGGTCGTCACGAACCAGGTGCAGGGGGTGGCGAAGCTCGACACATCCTTGATCCTCAGGATTTCGGGAATGAATTCGCGGCCTTCGATCTCTTCCTGGATCAGGTCGCGGATCTCCCTGGACACCTCGGCCAGGTCGTCGATCCAGGCCACTTCCTTGCCGCCTTCGCGCACCAGCGAAATGCCGCGCGTCGGCGCCTGGATCGGGAAGGCGCGCACCGGAATGACGCCGACGTGTTCTTCACCTTCGGCGGTGGTGAGCACCAGCTTGCCGAAGCTGTCGCGCCGTAGTTGGAAAGTACTGCTCATTCAATCATCCTTGTCGTCCGGTTCCCCGTCCACGTTGCGCGCCTGCGCTTCGTAGAGGCGGTGGTAAGCGCCTTCGCGCGCCATCAGCTCGTCGTGGCTGCCCTCTTCCACCACCACGCCGCGGTCCAGCACCACCAGGCGGTCGGCCCGGTGCAGCGTGGACAGACGGTGCGCGATGGCGATCGTGGTGCGGCCCTGCACGAGGTTGTCGAGCGCCTTCTGGATCTCTTTCTCGGTTTCCGAGTCCACCGAGGACGTCGCTTCGTCCAGGATCAGGATCGGCGGATCGATCAGCAGCGCGCGCGCGATCGAGATGCGCTGGCGTTCGCCGCCCGACAGGCCCTGGCCGCGCTCGCCCACCATCGAGTCGTAGCCCTGCGGCAGGCGCAGGATGAACTCGTGCGCGTGGGCCGCGCGCGCCGCCGCGATGATTTCTTCGCGGGTGGCGCCCGGCTTGCCGTAGGCGATGTTCTCGGCGATCGTGCCAAAGAACAGGAAAGGCTCCTGCAGCACCAGGCCGATGTGGCGGCGGTAGTCGCTGACCGCGAAAGTGCGGATATCCTGGCCGTCGAGCAGGATCGCGCCCTCGGCCACGTCGTAGAAGCGGCAGATCAGGTTGACCAGCGTGCTCTTGCCCGAGCCCGAGTGGCCGACCAGGCCGACCATCTCGCCGGCTCGGATCTTCAGCGAGATGCCGCGGTTGACCGCGCGGTTGCCGTAGCGGAAACCGACTTCGCGCAGCTCGATATTGCCCGCCACCTTGTCGACCTTCACCGGGTTGACCGGGTCCGGCACGCTCGACACGTGGTCGAGGATGTCGAAGATGCGCTTGGCCGCCGAGGCCGACTTCTGGGTCACCGAGACGATGCGGCTCATGGAATCGAGCTTCACGTAGAAGCGGCCGCTGTAGGCGATGAAAGCGGTCAGCGTGCCGACCGTGATGTCGCCGCGCGACACCTGCCAGATGCCGAAGATCCAGATCACCAGCAGCCCCATCTCGGTCAGCAGCGAGACGGTCGGCGAGAACAGCGACCAGACCTTGTTCAATTTGTCGTTGACGGCCAGGTTGTGCTTGTTCGCTTCGCGGAAGCGCGCCGCTTCGCGTTTTTCCTGGGCGAAGGCCTTCACGACCCGGATGCCCGGGATGGTATCGGCCAGCACGTTGGTCACCTCGCCCCACACGCGGTCGATCTTCTCGAAACCGGTGCGCAGCTTGTCGCGCACCACGTGGATCATCCAGGCGATGAAGGGAAGCGGAACAAGCGTCACCAGCGCCAGCCAGGGATTCATGCTGAACAGGATCACGCCCGTCATGATGATCAGGAGGACGTCCGACAGGAAGTCGAGCAGGTGCAGCGACAGGAAGACACTGATGCGGTCGGAGCCGCTGCCGATGCGCGACATCAGGTCGCCGGTGCGCTTGCCGCCGAAATATTCCAGCGACAGGCGCAGCAGGTGTTCATAGGTGGTCGAGCGCAGGTCGGCGCTGATGCGCTCGGAGGCCAGCGCCAGCACGTAGGTCTTGCCCCAGCCGAGCGCCCAGGCCAGCAGCGCCGCCCCGAACAGGCCGCCCATATATAAATAGACGAGCGAGGTATCGATGACCTGGCCGTTCTGGTACGGGATCAGGACATTGTCCATCAGCGGCTTGGTCAGGTACGGCGGGATCATGTGCGCGCCGGTCGAGCCCACCATCAAGAGGAAACCCAGCAGCAGCTGGCCCTTGTAGGGCCGGGCGAAGCGCCACAAACGGAACAGGGTCCAGGTCGACGGCGGGGTGTGCAGCACCTTGGCGCACACCGCGCATTCGGCGTCGTCGGCCTCGAGCGGGGCCTTGCAGCTCGGGCAGGTGTGCTGCTCCGGCGGCGTCACCGGCACGCCGGTCACGACGCTTTTCAGCTGTTCGTTGAAATGGTCGACCACCCGGATCGCACCCAGGTTCTGGCCCAGCGTGAAGCGCCAGGCTCCCAGGCGGCCCTCCAGATCGACCAGTTCGAGATGGCCGACACCCGCATGGTCGTGGTGGCGCAGCTGCAGGCCGGATCGGTAAGTCCAGTCGCGCCAGGCGTCTTCGCCCGGGCTTCTCGCCAGCAAACGGCGGCTGGTGACCACCACCAGGCCCTTCCGGAAATGTAATTTCGCATCGAGGTCAACCTCGACGCTGCTTAAAACGTTTTCCCCTGGTGCAAGCTGTTTCGTAACGTCATTTTGCCAGTGTTCGGGCAAAACATTGGCGGCGACCGCCAGGGACGACGGAATAGCAGGTTGTTGAGTTGTCATGTGTTGCGCCCGAGATCAGGCATTTGGTTCTGGTGGGGTACAAACAGCGGCGGGGCTTGGCAAGGCACAGGATTGCCGGGATGCCCCCGTACGTGAAGCGTTCCACAAACAGGCTTAACGTTTCTGCGTATCCTTTGGATGACAGAAGGTGGCGTTCCGGCAGAAAAGGAAGCAACCCGATAAGCTTCGGGCCGGCGAGTATACATGAAGTGCGCTGCGGGAAACCGGCTTTGGGTACCGTAGCAGCAGGCAGGTAATTTAAGGTAACGCCAAGCTTGCGCGCAACAGTCGCGGCTGGCAAAGACATTTTTTCATGAACAAGAAGAACGACATCAAGTTCCTCCGCGTGACCCACCTGCGCGGCCCGAACATCTGGACCTACCGACCGGTGATCGAGGCCTGGCTCGACATTGGGGAGCTCGAAGACTTCCCCTCGAACACCCTGCCCGGTTTTACCGAGCGCCTGACCGCCTGGCTGCCGGGCCTGGTAGAACACCGCTGCGGCGTCGGCAGCCGCGGCGGTTTCCTGGAGCGCCTGCGCGACGGCACCTGGGCCGGCCACATCCTCGAGCACATCGTGCTCGAGTTGCAGAACATGGCCGGCATGAAGACCGGCTTCGGCAAGACCCGCTCGACCGGCCAGCGCGGCGTCTACAAGATGGCGTTCCGCACCCGCGACGAGGTCGTCGGCCGCGCCGCCCTCGAAGCCGGCCACCGCCTGATCATGGCGGCCATCAACGACACGCCCTTCGACATGGCCGCCACGGTGCAGGCGCTGACCGAGCTGGTCGACCGCTGGTGCCTGGGCCCGTCGACCGCCCACATCGTCGATGCCGCCACCGACCGCCGCATCCCCTCGATCCGCCTCACCGAGGGCAACCTGGTGCAGCTCGGCCACGGCGCTGCCCAGCGCCGCATCTGGACCGCCGAGACCGACCGCACCAGCGCCATCGGCGAAGGCATCGCCAGCGACAAGGACCTGACCAAGACCCTGCTCGCCTCCTGCGGCGTGCCGGTGCCGGAAGGCGCCCTGGTGCGGAGCGCCGAAGAGGCATGGGAAGAAGCCCAGGACATCGGCCTGCCGGTCGTGGTCAAGCCGGTCGACGGCAACCATGGACGCGGCGTGACGCTGAACCTGATGAGCGAAGCGGAAGTGACGACCGCCTATGCGATCGCCGCGGAAGCCGGCGACAGCAGCGCCGTGCTGGTCGAGCGCTTCATTCCCGGCAACGAGCACCGCCTGCTGGTGGTGGGCCGCGAGGTGGTGGCCGCCGCCAGGGGCGAATCGCTGTGGGTGACGGGCGACGGCAGCTCGAGCGTGCTTCAGCTGTGCGACAGCCAGATCAACACCGACCCGCGCCGCGGCGAGAGCGAAGAACACCCGCTCGGCCGCGTCAACCCGCACGACAGCGAAATCATGCTGGACCTGAAGCGCCAGGGCCTCACGCCGGAGTCCGTGCCGCAGGCCGGCCAGAAGGTGCTGATCCAGGTGAACGGCAACGTCGCCGACGACGTCACCGACCTGGTGCACCCTTCGGTCGCCCACGCCGCCGCGCTGGCGGCGCGCATCGTCGGCCTGGACATCGCCGGCATCGACCTGGTGTGCGAGGACATCTCGCGTCCGCTGGAAGAGCAGCGCGGCGCCATCATCGAAGTCAATTCGAGCCCGGGCCTGCTGGCCCACATCAAGCCGGCCAGCGGCCAGCCGCGCAACGTGGGCAAGGCCATCGTCGACCATCTGTTCGAGCAAGAAGAAACCGGGCGCATCCCGGTGGTCGGCGTCACCGGCACGCTCGGCACCAGCCTGATCGCGCGCCTGGTGGGTTGCCTGGTCCACATCACCGGCAAGCACGTCGGCGTGGCCAACGGCGAAGGCCTGTACCTCGACGCGCGCCAGGTATCGAGCCGCGACTCGACCGGCTTCGAGGCTGGCCAGCGCCTCCTGATCAACCGCACCGTGCAGACCGCCGTGTTCGAATCGAACGCGCGCTCGATCCTGTCGGCGGGCCTGCCCTACGACCGCTGCCTGGTGGGCATCGTTACCGACATGGAAGGTCTCGAAGACGTGGCCGAGTTCCACATCCAGGACCAGGACGCGCTGCGCAACGTGATCCGCAGCCAGGTCGACGTGGTCCTGTCGGAAGGCACCGCGGTGCTGAACGCGGCCATTGATGCGGTTGCCGCGCTGGCGGAACTGTCGGACGGCCGCGTGATCTTCTATGCGCTCGACGAGAACAACCCGGTCGTCGCGAGCCATCGCGCGCAAGGCGAGCGCGTGGTGTTCGTGCGCGACAACCGCATCGTGCTGGCCGAAGGCTTCGATACGGAAGACGTGCTGCTCGACCTGGCCAGGATCCCGCCGGCGACGGTGAAGCACCCGGACAGCGTGCTGGCGGCCGTGGCGGCGGCCTGGGCGCTGGGCGTGCCCTCCGACCTGATCTGCGGCGGCCTGCGCGCTTTTGATGCCACCCCGAAGAAGACGACCCACTCAATTTAAGACTGAAGGTTTATGGAAGTATCTCGTGTACGGGCCCTGCGCGGCCCAAATCTGTGGAGTCATCACACCTCGGTGGAGGCGATCGTCTCCTGCACGCCTGACGAAGAATCGATCCGCGGCCTGGCCGGCTTCGAGACGCGCCTGCGCGCGCGCTTTCCGCAGGTAGGCGAACTGCAGCCCTACGGCCACGACGACACCGTGCCGCTGGCCCAGGTGCTCGAACGCGTGGCCCTGGCCCTGCAGGCCGAAGCCGGCTGCCCGGTCACCTTCAGCCGCACCACCGCCACCGTCGAGCGCGGCATCTACCAGGTCGTGGTCGAGTACAGCGAGGAAGACGTCGGCCGCCTGGCCCTGGAGCTGGCCCAGGAACTGGTCGACGCGGCGCGCAAGGATGCCGCCTTCGACCTCGCGGGCGCCCTGGCGAAACTGCGCGAAGTCGACGAGGACGTGCGCCTCGGCCCGTCCACCGGCGCCATCGTGCATGCCGCCATCGCGCGCAACATCCCCTTCCGCCGCCTGACCGAAGGCAGCCTGGTGCAGTTCGGCTGGGGCAGCCGCCAGCGCCGCATCCAGGCCGCCGAGATCGACGCCACCGGCGCGATCGCCGAGACCATCGCCCAGGACAAGGAACTGACCAAGAAGCTGCTCGACGCCGCCGGCGTGCCGGTGCCGATGGGCCGCAGCGTGAGCGACCCGGAAGACGCCTGGGCCGCCGCCCTCGAGATCGGCCTGCCGGTCGTGATCAAGCCGAAGGACGGCAACCAGGGCAAGGGCGTGACCGTCAACGTCACCACCAAGGAGCAGCTGACCGCGGGCTTCCACACCGCGTCCGAGTTCCGCGACGACATCCTGGTCGAGCGCTACCTGCCGGGCCACGACTACCGCGTGCTGGTCATCGGCGACAAGATGGTGGCTTGCGCCCGCCGCGATCCGCCGCAAGTGGTGGGCGACGGCGTGCACAGCGTGCGCCAACTGGTCGAGCAGGTCAACAAGGACCCGCGCCGCGGCGACGGCCACGCCACCTCGCTGACCAAGATCCGCTTCGACGACATCGCCCTGGCCACGCTGGCCAAGCATGGCATGCATGCCGACTCGGTGCCCGACAAGGGCCAGCGCGTGGTGCTGCGCAATAACGCCAACCTGTCCACCGGCGGCACCGCCACCGACGTGACCGACGACGTCCATCCGGAAGTCGCGGAGCGCTGCATCGCCGCCGCCCACATGGTCGGCCTGGACATCTGCGGCGTCGACCTGGTGTGCGACAGCGTCTTGAGGCCCATCGAGGAACAGCACGGCGGCATCGTCGAAGTCAACGCCGCGCCGGGCCTGCGCATGCACCTGTCGCCCTCGTTCGGCAAGCCCCGTCCGATCGGTGAAGCCATCATGGACACCCTGTTCGCGCCCGGCGACGACGGCCGCATCCCGGTAGTGGCCGTAACCGGCACCAACGGCAAGACCACCACCGTGCGCCTGATCGCGCACCTGTTGACGGCGTCGGGACTGCGCACCGGCATGACCAACACCGACGGCGTCTACATCGAAGGCCGCCGCATTGACAGCGGCGACTGCTCGGGTCCGCGCAGCGCCCGCAACGTGCTGCTGCACCCGGACGTCGATGCGGCCGTGTTCGAGACCGCGCGCGGCGGCCTGCTGCGCGAAGGCCTGGCCTTCGACCGCTGCCAGGTAGCGGTGGTGACCAACATCGGCGCCGGCGACCACCTCGGCCTGAACTACATCACCACGCTCGAAGACCTCGCGGTGCTCAAGCGCGTGATCGTCCAGAACGTGGCCGTCGGGGGCATGGCCGTGCTGAACGCGGCCGACCCGGCGGTGGCGGCAATGGCCGAAGTGACCCGCGGCGACGTCACCTTCTTCGCGCTCGACGTCGGCCACCCGATCATGGCGATGCACCGCGCCCAGGGCCGCCGCGTCGTCTTCGTCGAAGACGGCCAGCTGGTCGCCGCCCAGGGCAATGTCGAACACCGCGTGTCCCTGGCGGAGGTCCCGATCACCCGCGGCGGCAGCGTCGGCTTCCAGATCGAGAACGTGCTGGCCTCGGTGGCCGCGGCCTGGGCCGTGGGCACCGACTGGGACAAGATCCGCCTTGGCCTCAAGACATTCGTCGGCGAGAGCGACAACGCGCCGGGCCGCTTCAACGTGTTCGACTACCGCGGCGCCACCGTCATCGCCGACTACGGCCACAACCCGGACGCGATCGCCGCGCTGGTCAATGCGGTGGAAGGCATGCCGGGCAAGCGCCGCTCGGTGGTGATCAGCGGCGCCGGCGACCGCCGCGACCAGGACATCACCCAGCAGACCGCAATCCTCGGCAAGGCTTTTGACGAGGTGCTGCTGTACCAGGACCAGTGCCAGCGCGGCCGCGCCGACGGCGAGGTGGTCGCCTTGCTGCGCAAGGGCTTGAGCGGCGCTACCCGCACCAGCCACGTGGAAGAAATCAACGGCGAGTTCGTCGCGATCGACCGCGCGCTGTCGCGTCTCGAGAACGGCGACCTGTGCCTGATCCTGATCGACCAGGTGGACGCGGCGCTGGCGCACATCAAGCAGCGCGTCGCCGAAGCTTGAAACCTGCCCCTCCTGCTACCCATGTGCCGGCGCTGCCGGCCATGGGGCCGGGCATCCTGCTGCGGGCGCTGCTCAAGCGTCCGCAACGCCCTCGTCCCGCCCTGCCGCCGGAACTCGTCACCGAGTATCGCCTCGACAGCCTCCCGCTGGACGACATCGCGCGCTACCGCGCCGCCTTCGGTTTCGCGGGCGACCGTATTCCGCTGACCTGGTGGTACTTGCCGGCCCAGCGCGCCCACCTGGCCACGATGCTCGACCCACGCTTTCCCTTCCGGATCGCGGGACTCGTCCACATCGAGAACCTGCTCGAGGAGCACGGCAGGATCGCGCCCGGCCAGGCCCTGCTGCTACGCACCGTGTTACGGATACTGCCGCCATCGGCCAGTGGCGCCCTGCGCTGCGCACTGGAGACCACCGGCATGGCGGGCGGCTCGCCGGTATTCAGCTGTTCCAGCACTTACCTCATCCGCCGGGGCGAACGCGGCGCGGCCAGGCCGCCCGAGGCGGGCCCCGAGCTGTCCGGCCGGGCATTGGCCCAGTGGACGCTGGACGCAACAGCGGGCCGCCGCTACGCCCGGCTTTCGGGGGACTGGAACCCGATCCACCTCACCCGCTGGAGCGCCCGCCTGATGGGCATGCGCAAGCCGATCATCCACGGCATGCACACGCTCGCATCGTGTTGCTCGGCACTGGAAAACGAGAGCGGCCGCAGCGCCGCCCGCATCGAATGCCGTTTCCGTTCACCCGTGTCCCTGGGCAGCGCTGTCGTCCTGCGTGCGGCTGCCGGGACCGGCGGATTCGTGGTGGAAGCGGACGGCAAGCCGGCAGTCACGGGCCACTGCTCGCTCGCATGAGCACGGCGCTGGACCTTGTTATTGCTTGCGCCCCGGCTCGACAGCGACCTTGATCGACTTGTAGAACACGGCACTTCTTGCCTCGAAACCGGAGTCGATCCCGAAGAAGACCCAGATGTCGCCATTGGCATTGCTGGTCACCGCCAAGGGCGCCGTACTCTTGAGCACCTTGGTCTGGAAAACCTGGGGGCCGCAGTCCGGCACGGCGTTGGCGACGTTGCCGAGCACCTGGGACGCGGCGCCCGGTGTCGCCTGGTTGCCGCGGTCGAGGTCGACCCTCCACTCGCCATTGACCTGGACGGTCTTCGGCTCCGTCGGCGCCGCGCCCGCGACCACGTAGACGCTTTCGCCCGGCGCGCCACCGACGCCGACGCAACCGGATGACTGGTTGGAGGCGATCTCGATTTCAAAGCGCAACAGGTAGGAGGCCGACGGCGCATAGCCGCTGAATTTTTTCCTGCTGTAGACAAACAGGTCGTCGCTGCGATTGGTCCCGCCCGTGTAGTAGGCCTGGCCCGACAAGGGCGCCGGCAAGGGACGCAACTCCCACACGAGCTCGGTCGGCGCCGTCGCCTCCTCATAGTCGGCGAACGCGCCCACCCAGCCGTCGAGCGAGCCGGCGAAGCTGGTGCTGATCTGTGGCGCCGGTGCGTCGAGCGTGTCACCACCACAAGCGGCGAGCAGGCAGGCAGAGCTGATCATGCCCAGGACGAGTCTCTTTTGAATGGCCATCGGCACCTCCATGGTGGATATCGAGGAAGCCGAGGATAGGAGACTGTGGTGTCAGAAAATAGACGATATTTGTCCGAGAATTGTAGAGCTCAATCGGGAGCCGCCTGCCCTCGGGGCCGGCGCGCCTTCACCAGGTCCTGGAAGTGGCGCATGCGCGGCGCCGCCTCTTCTTCGGGGAGAAAGCGCTGGGGGTGGTCGGCACGGTACAAGGCCGTGCCGTCCGCGCCCGGCGTCGCGCGCAGGAACCACAGGCCCTTCTGGCCGACGCTGTAGTGAATGTCGGAACTGGAGCGGAGCGCCCCGGCGGGAGAAAGGAGCAGGCGCACGACCCGGGGATGCCCGGCTCCCTTGAGGACCTGGCGGACGTCAAGGATACCCGTTTCGGCCGGGCCTGCGGACCCGGGCCCGGCCTGGCGCTCGATGCGCACCAGCGTGGCCGAGACGATCAGGTCGGAATGCTCGACGAGCTCGGGATCGCCGAAGCGTGCCGACGAGGCCCCGGCCGCTCCTGCAAGCATGCAGGTGGCGAACAGGAGAAGCGAGGCGGCTGCTTTCATGCCTTCCCCCACGCGGCACTGACGCAACACCAGCGTGGGTTCCAGGCGATCAGGCGCGGCGGCGGGCAGCGCCCAGGGCAGCCAGTCCCAGGCCGATCAGCAGCAGCGAGCCCGGCACCGGCACCGGGTTGGTATTGGCGGCGCCGTAGATGTAGCGTGCGCCGGCGATGTCGTCCGCCTGCAGGCCGCGGAAGGCTTCGGTGTAATAGGGATTCATGAGCGAGCCCGGGGTCGTGCTGTGGTTCAGGCCGATGGCGTGGCCGATCTCGTGCGCCGCCACCTGGAAGATGTCGAAGCCCGGACCACCGAAGCCCAGCTTCCAGGTTTCGCCGATGTCGAAGTGGATGTCGCCGGCGGCCGTCGCGCCGTTTGCAGGCGGGTAGTAGCCATGCGCCAGCGTGCCGAAAGCGCCATCCATGGCATGGCCGCCGAAACGCAGGTCCGCGACCGTGCCGGGTGCGTTGAAGGGCACGCCATTGTCTTCCACCTGGGTAAAGATGATGTCCGCGACGGCCGACCAGGCGGCAAAGGCGGCATTCAGGGCGGCCAGATAGCCGGTCGGCATGAAGTCGCCAAGGGCGGTGCAGGTTCCGCCACCATCGGCGGCGCAGTTGGTGCCGGTCGGCATCAGGCTCCAGGTCACGACTGCGCCGGTACCAAACACTGGGGAACCCCACTTGCCGGGCGTGGTCGGTCCGAGCACGTAGCCACCGCTCTGCAGCGGCACGTCGTGGGCGTGGTCGTCATGGTCCACCTCGCCGGAGCCGATCACCATGGCATGCGCAGGCAGGGCGATCGATGCAGCCGCCAGGATTGCCGTTGCCAGGATTTGTTTGGTTTTGATTACTGCACGCATCGTCGTGTCCTTATGGGTTGATAAGAATATGGAGAGCCTCCCTATAGGCAAGAAACGTGCCACAAGTTAATTAAAAATAGGAAACTCAAGCGATACAAGGACTTATTCCTCTAGTCCAGCAGGTTTCTCAAAACAAAGAATGTTCAGTGTAAAATTTTTCGACATGGAAACATTTCGCTCCGAGGTGTGAGCGAAGGACAGACACCAGATAGGAACTTGACAAGCACTACCCCGCTTTCGGCCAGCCGTTCGCGGTAAAATGGCGAGCCCTGGCTCAGCACCCGCCTGCCGTACCGAAACACGAAGAAATGAACGCTCCCAACGAAATCAATGCCGCCGCCCTGAAGACCGGCGCGACGGAAAAAGTCACTCCCATGATGCAGCAATACCTGCGCATCAAGGCCGATTACCCCACCATGCTGGTCTTCTACCGCATGGGCGATTTCTACGAGTTGTTCCACGACGACGCGGAAAAAGCGGCGCGCCTGCTCGGCATTACGCTGACCGCGCGCGGCAGCTCGAACGGCCAGCCGATCAAGATGTGCGGGGTGCCCTTCCACTCGCTCGACGGCTACCTGGCCAAGCTGGTCAAGATCGGCGAATCCTGCGCCATCTGCGAGCAGATCGGCGACCCGGCCCTGTCCAAGGGCCCGGTCGAGCGCAAGGTGGTGCGCGTGGTCACCCCGGGCACCCTGACCGACAGCGACCTGCTGCCGGAGAAGGCCGACCGCCCGCTGCTGGCCATGTGCATGCTCCCCCAGCGCAAGAATGTCACGGTCGGCCTGGCCTGGCTGTCGCTGGCCAGCGGCGTGCTACGCCTGATGGAATTCTCGGGCGAAGGGCGCGCGGTCGAGTCGCGCCTGGCGCATGAACTCGAGCGCATCGCGCCGGCCGAGATCCTGCGCGCAGATTGCGCGGACATGTTCGAGTCCGAGCCGGTGGCGCACACCAACCGCGTGCCGGAGTGGCATTTCGACGTCCTCAAGGGCCACCAGTCGCTGCTGGAGCAGCTGGGCGTGGCCACCCTGACCGGCTTCGGCGCGGACGGCATGGGCGCCGCCTTCGGCGCGGCCGGCGCGCTGCTGCGCTATGCGCAGTCGACCCAGGGCCGAGGCCTGCAGCACGTCAAGAGCCTGGCTTGCGAAACCGAGAACGAATACATCGGCCTGGATGCCGCGACGCGACGCAACCTGGAGCTGACCGAAACCATCCGCGGCCAGGAAGCGCCGACCCTGTTCTCGCTGCTCGACGGCTGCCGCACGGCGATGGGTTCGCGCATGCTGCGCCACTGGCTGCACCATGCGCGCCGCAACCAGCGCGTCGCGCGCTCGCGCCATGAGGCGATCGCCGCGCTGGCCCAGTTCGATGCGACCCGCGGTTTGTCCAGCACCCTGGCCAACGTGCCCGACATCGAACGCATCACCACCCGCATCGCCCTGTTGTCGGCGCGTCCGCGCGACCTGTCCTGCCTGCGCGACGGCCTTAAAACATTGCCGGCCTTGCGTGAACAGGTGGCGCGCTGCTTCGTCCCGGGCGACACCACGCTGCTGCGCGAGGTCCACGACCTGCTCTCCCCACCGGAAGCCTGCCTCGACCTCTTGACGCGTGCGCTCATGGAAGAACCGAGCGTGATGGTGCGCGACGGCGGCGTGTTCGCGCGCGGCTTCGACGCCGAGCTCGACGAGCTGCGCGCGCTGTCCGAGAACGCCGGCCAGTTCCTGGTCGACCTGGAAGCGCGCGAGCGCGCCCGCACCGGCATCGCCAACCTGCGCGTCGAGTACAACCGGGTGCACGGCTTCTACATCGAAGTCACCAACGGCCAGGCCGACAAGGTGCCGGAAGACTACCGCCGCCGCCAGACCCTGAAAAACTGCGAGCGCTACATCACGCCGGAACTGAAAGCCTTCGAGGACAAGGCGCTGTCGGCCCAGGACCGCGCCCTCGCCCGCGAGAAGATGCTGTACGACCAGCTGCTGGGCGACCTGGCGCCCTTCATCGGCTGCCTGCAGTCGATCGCCGGCGGCCTGGCCCAGCTCGACACCCTGGTGGCCCTGACCAGCCACGCGGTGCGCAACAACTGGTGCGCGCCCCAGCTCGTGGACGAGCCCTGCCTCACCATCGTCGAAGGCCGCCACCCGGTGGTGGAAAACCAGATCGAGCGCTTCATCGCCAACGATTGCCGCCTGGCGAACGAGCGCCGCATGCTCCTGATCACCGGCCCGAACATGGGCGGTAAATCGACCTTCATGCGCCAGGTGGCATTGATCACGCTGCTGGCCTACGTGGGCAGCTACGTACCCGCTACCAGTGCCACCATCGGCCCGATCGACCGCATCTTCACCCGCATCGGCGCCAGCGACGACCTGGCCAACGGGCGCTCGACCTTCATGGTCGAAATGACCGAATCGGCGGCCATCCTCAACGGCGCCACCGAGCAGTCGCTGGTGCTGATGGACGAAGTGGGCCGCGGCACCTCGACCTTCGACGGCCTGGCGCTGGCCTGGGCGATCGCGCGCCACCTGATCGAGACCAGCCGCAGCTTCACGCTGTTTGCGACCCATTACTTCGAGCTCACCCAGCTGCCGGAAACCCACCCGAGCGCGGTGAACGTGCACCTGTCGGCGGTGGAGCACAAGGACAGCATCGTGTTCCTGCACGCGGTGCAGGACGGCCCCGCTTCGCAAAGCTACGGCCTGCAGGTGGCGCAACTGGCGGGCGTGCCTCCTGGCGTGATCCGCGCCGCGCGCAAGCACCTGGCGCGCCTCGAATCGCAGGCGCTCGACACGACGCCCCAGCTCGACCTGTTCGCCGCGCCAAGCGACGAGGTGGAAGCAGCATCGGAGAGCGCCTCCCTGCCTGCGAGCGGCGCGAACGACGAGCTGCAGCAGGCCCTCGCGGCCATCGACCCGGACGCACTGAGCCCGCGTGAAGCGCTGGAACGGCTCTACGAGCTGAAACGGCTCGTCGCCTGATGCCGGCGCGCCGTCCCTTCCTCCTGGCGAGCCTGCTCGCGGTGGCCCTGGCGGCGGCGCCGGCCTTCGCCCGCGACAAGAAAAAAGAGAAAGAGACGGATGAACATGCGCACCGCTTCGCCGTCGCGGGCCACCGTGCGGCCGAGGGTGGCGAGGAGGCGCTGAAGGAGCTGCTGCTCGACGCCAGGGACCCGGAGCTTGCCTTCCTGGTCGTCACCGGCATCAAGGGGGCCGGAGAAGCCTGCGGCGACCGCCTTTACCAGAAGCGGCGCGACCTGTTCGACAAGGCCAGGCGTCCGGTGATCCTGTCCTTGAGCGGCAACGACTGGACCGGCTGCCGCAATTCGGCGGGCCGCACCAATGCCATCGAACGCCTGAACCGGCTGCGCGAGCTGTTCTACAGTGAGCCGGAGTCGCTCGGCAAGGACAAGCTTCCCTTGACGCGCCTGTCGAGCAGTCCGCGCTTTCGCAGCTATGCCGAGAACGCCCACTGGCAGGTCGGCAAGGTGCTGTACGCCACCATCAACCTGCCCGCGGCCAACAATCACTACCTGGCGGCGGCGGGACGCAACAGCGAGTACGAGGACCGGACCGTGGCCAACCGCTTCTGGCTCAACCGCCTGTTCGCGATCGCCAAGCAGGACAAGGTCGATGCGGTGGTGCTGTTCGCCGAAGGGAATATGCAGCCCCTGCTGCAGCCGGCCAACGGACTGCGCGCCCTGCTGCAGCGTACGCCGGCGGGCCAGGACGGTTTTGCCGAGACACGCCGCCAGCTGCAACAGCGGGCAGCCGGGTTCAAGGGGCGGGTGCTGGTGATCGACAGTGCGGGACTGCCCAAGGACGCGCGGCCGGCGATCGCGTGGCGCGGGAACCTGGGTCACTTGTCCGTCGGGGCGCACGCGGTGGAGCTGCGGGTGACGGGCAAGGGGGAGAATGTGTTTTCGCTGGGCGAAGTGCTGCGTTAGCGGCTGCGCAGGCAGAAATTGGATCCCGGCCTCCGCCGGGATGACGTGCTAATGCTAACGATGGCGCAAACGCTAGCGTGCAATCTAACCGTTAGCCCCAAGACCGTCGTTCCCGCGCAGGCGGGAACCCAAGTTCGTCGCAGTCCCGCAGCGCATCCGAGCACCGCAGGCGCGAACCAAATGAATTACAGCGGCTTGCTGCGGAAGTGGTCGCCCTCTTCGCTGTCTTCCATCTCTTCATGATGGTGGCCGTGCGCACCGTGCACGTGGCCGTGGGCGATTTCTTCCGGCGTGGCTTCACGCACGTCGATCACCGACAGGTCGAAGCGCAGCGCCATGCCGGCCAGCGGGTGGTTGCCGTCCAGGACCACCTTGTCGTCCGCGATATCGGTCACGGTGAAGATGGTCGGCTCGTCGTCCACGCCTTCGGCCATGCCTTCGAACTGCATGCCGACTTCGAGCGGCTCCGGCAGGCGCTTGCGGTCTTCGACCTTCACCAGCTCCGGATCGTAGTCGCCGAAGGCGTCTTCCGGCTCGACCTGGATCGTCGACGAATAGCCGGTTTCCTTGCCGTCGAGCTCTTCTTCGATTTTCGGCAGGGTGTTCTCATAGCCGCCGTGCAGGTACACCATCGGCTGGGAACCCTCCTCGATCAGGTTGTTCTGGGCGTCCGACAGCTTGTAGTTGACCGACACGACCGTATTCTTGGCAATCTTCATCGCAGATCCTTTCGTTGTAAGCCCCGGATTATACCCTTACCGAACCATGGCACTTGCCAGTTTGGCTCATTTGGCTGGTTATAATGGCGCATGAAAAAATTACAGCTTCTCGGGAATATTACTCCCGCCCAGTTCCTGCGCGATTACTGGCACAAGAAACCGCTCCTGATCCGCCAGGCCATCCCCGGCTTCAAGCCGCTCCTGAAATTCGAGAAACTCGCCGAGCTCGCTCGCCGGAATGACGTCGAGTCGCGCCTCGTCACCCTGCGCGGCGGCCAGTGGGACATGCAGCACGGTCCGCTGGAAGAACTGCCGTCCCGCAGCGAACGCGAGTGGACCATGCTGGTCCAGGGCGTCAACCTGGTCGACGAGCGCGCCGACGAACTGCTGCGCCAGTTCCGCTTCGTGCCGGACGCCCGCCTCGACGACCTGATGGTGAGCTACGCCAGCGACGGCGGCGGCGTCGGCCCGCACTTCGACTCCTACGACGTGTTCCTGCTGCAGGCGCAGGGCAAGCGCCGCTGGCGCATCAGCGCCCAGCAGGACCTCGACCTGGTCGAAGGCCTGCCGCTCAAGATCCTCGCCAACTTCGAGGCCGAGGAAGAATTCGTGCTGGAGCCGGGCGACATGCTCTACCTGCCGCCGCACTATGCGCACGACGGCGTGGCCGAGGACGAATGCATGACCTATTCGATCGGTTTCCGCTCGCCCTCCTTCCAGGAAATGGGCGAAGCCTTCCTGCAGTTCATGGCCGATTCGATCGACCTGCCGGGACGCTATGCCGACCCCGACCTGCAGCCGACCAAGAACCCGGCCGAGATCCCGCGCGAGATGCTCGCAACCATCGTCGAGGAACTCAACAAGGTGCGCTGGGACGAGGAAGACGTCTCGGTATTCCTGGGCGAATACCTGTCCGAGCCGAAACACAACGTGTACTTCACCGGTCCGGCCAAGCCGCTGACGGTCGGCCGCTTCATGGAAACCGCGGCAAAGAAGGGCTTGAAACTGTCGAGCAAGACCCTGATGCTGTATCGCGGCAAGAGCGTCTTCATCAATGGCGAGTCCTTCGCCGTTAGCCGCGCCGACAAGGCGGTGCTGGACGTGCTGGCCAACGAGCGCCGCATTGGCGGCGAACTGCTGGGCAGCGCCACCGACGACGTGCTCGAAGCCCTGTACACCTGGTACCAGGACGGCTGGGTGGAACTGGGCTGAGCGGGAGGCGCCATGCAGGAACCGGCAAGGGAAGCAGTCCTCCGTTTCGACACCCGGGCGGAATTCGAGACCCAGATCCGCGCCTGCCTGGCTGCCGCGCGCACCAGCCTCGACCTGTTCGACCCCGACTTCGCCGTGTTCCCGCTGGGAAGCAGCGAGGTCGATGCAAGCTTGCGGGAATTTTTCAGACGCGGCGGCGTGCTGCGCCTGGCGCTGCACTCACCAAGCCACATCGAACGCCATTACCCGCGCTTCCTGCGCCTGCTGCGCGACTATGGCCACCTGCTCAGTTGCCGCAACACGCCGAAAGGCCTGCGCAATCTCACCGACTCCTTTTGCATCGCCGACGACCTGCACCTGGTGCGCCGCTTCCACAGTGCGCACATGCGGGGCGAAGCCAGCTTCGCGCTCGCGCAAGCGGTGGAGCTGCCGCGGCATCGCTTCGACGCGATCTGGATCGAATCTTTTTCTATCCTTCAGTCAACCACAACCGGCTTATGAACGTTATAAGCCTGTTGCTACCAGCTGGCGGCCTGGCCGTTTCATCTTGTAACAATATGAAGCTTGTTAAACCGCAAAATACTTTCGCCAAGGAATGAGTTCGCTATTGCGATTCAGTAAATTTGGCTATAATATCAGGTCAGGAAGGTTCCGTTGCCTATCTGGCAGTATTGCTTTTAACGAAAGCACGAAAATTCCTCTGAGCAATAATTACCGGTAATTATTATTCAAACAAGCAGTACTTACTTTTGAAATATTAAGGAAAATCATGAAAAAATCCCTGCTGATCGTTTCCCTGATGGCTGTTGCTCTGGCTGCTTGCAGCAAGAAAGAAGAAGCTGCTCCGGTCGCTCCGGCTGCTGTTGAAGCACCTGCTGCTACCACCGACGCTGCTGCTACCCCGGCCGCTACCGACGCAACCACCGCTGCTCCGGCTGCTGACGCTGCTGCTGCCGCTTCGGCTGCTGCTTCGACCGCTGCTGACGCTGCTGCTGCTGCTTCGACCGCTGCTTCGCAAGCTGCTGACGCTGCTGCAACCAAGTAATCAGCGCGATCTGATTCAAGACCGGCCTGCGGGCCGGTTTTTTTTCGCCCCTACTGTTTGCGTTTCCCGCAAACCACCCGCGCATAAAAAAACCGGCCGCACGGGCCGGTTTCGACGACATCGTCAAGTTTCCGATTATTTCAGCTCATCCGCCAGCAGCTTCAGGATCTTGGCGCCGGTCTCGCCGGTTTCAAGCTTGCCGTCATTGGTCTGCACGCTCACCTGGCTGGTCGAGGCGCCCTGCTCCGCCTTGACGATCACGCGGTAACGCTGGGCTTCCTTGGCCTTGTCGTCCGCGCCGAAGGTGAACAGCTTCTTGAAGAAGCCATCCTTGTTGGCCGCATCCTGATCGACGTAGCGCACGAAGTACACGCCCTGCACGCGGTCGCGGTCTTCCACGGTGAAGCCGACGCGATCCAGCGCCAGGCCGACGCGGCGCCATGCGCGGTCGAAGCCTTCGTTCAGTTCCACGGCATTGCCGACCAGCGTGGCCTGCTGCGGCGCCACCGGCGCGTTCGCGACCATGGTCTCGGCCGGCTTGGTTTCCTTGACGCCGGTCAGCTGGGCCACCAGGCGGCCCAGGAACTGTGCCTCCAGGCCCGGATCGTTCGGACGCACGGTCCAGACCGTGGTTTCCTTCTGGGCGCCCTGCAGCACTTCCTCGGCGCCGCGGTGGCTGATCCAGATTTCGGTCGAGCCGTCCGGCAGGCGCTCCAGGCGGGTGCGGAACTTGTCGCGCTCGCCGGTCGAGTAGGCGCTGTCGAACACCTTGCCGATCGAGCGGCGGATGAAGTCCTGCGGGATCTTCGAACGGTTCTCGACCCAGTTGGTTTCCATGGTGCCGGTCGTGGCCGACTCGGTCTCGATGGCGAAGCCCTGGTTTTCCCAGAACTGGCGCAGCTGCGGCCACAGTTGTTCCGGGGTCTGCTTGACCACCAGCCAGCGCTGGTCGCCGTTGCGCTGCACGCTCACGGCGTCGGTCGAGACCGGGCCGATCGGCTGCAGCGAACCGGCCACCGGCGCCATCGCACCCTGCGCGCCCATCTGCTGCTGGAAACCGGATGCCGTCGCCACGCCCTTGCCGTCCGGGACGGCATAGCGGTTGTCGCGTTGCAGCGCGGTCAGGTCCGGCGGAACTTCCAGGTTGGCGGCCTTCTTGGCGCCACGGTAGTCGACCTTGTCCGATTCGAAGATGGTGGTGCAGCCGGCGAGGCTCAGCGCGATCGCGGTCAGCGTCAGCACGCGCGCGGCGCCAGGAGTCGCGAGGGTCTTATTAGTGCGATTTGTCATGTCGTTCGATATCAGTTACCAGGAACCGGAACCCTTGCGGGTTCAGGCAGTGAGAAGGCCCGCCTGGGCCAGTGCGCCACGCACGGTATCGTGGAAGGACGAGCCCAACGGCGCCAGCGGCAGGCGCAGGCCGGTCGGGATCCGGCCCATTTCGGCCAGGGCCCACTTGACCGGCACCGGGTTCGGTTCGACGAACAGCTTGGCATGCAGGTCGAGCACGCGGTTGTTGATCTCGACCGCGCGCGCCACGTCGCCCGCCATGGCGGCGGCGCACAGCTCGTGCATCGCGCGCGGGGCCACGTTGGCGGTGACGGAGATGTTGCCGGCGGCGCCGCAGAACATCAGGGCCATCGCGGTCGGGTCGTCGCCCGAATACACACCGAAGGACTTGTCGACCATGCGCAGCAGCTCGATGCCGCGGCCGATGTTGCCGGTGGCGTCCTTGATGCCGACGATGTTGTCGATCGGTGCCAGGCGCGCGACGGTCTCGTTGCTCATGTCGGCAACGGTGCGGCCCGGGACGTTGTACAGGATGACCGGCAGGTCGACCGCTTCGGCGATGGCCTTGAAGTGGCGGTACATGCCTTCCTGGGTAGGACGGTTGTAATACGGAACCACCTGCAGCGAGGCGTCGGCGCCGACGTCCTTCGCGTGCTGGGTCAGTGCGATGGCTTCCACGGTGGAGTTGCCGCCCGCGCCGGCGATCACCGGGATGCGGCCGGCGGTATGATCCACCGCGATCTTGATCAGTTCGGCGTGCTCCTCGGGGGAGACGGTGGCCGATTCGCCCGTGGTGCCGACGATGACGATGCCGTCGGTGCCTTCCGCGATGTGCCAGTCGATCAGCTTGCGCAGAGAGTCGCGGTCAAGACTGCCGTCCTCGAACATCGGGGTGACGATTGCTACGATGCTGCCCTTAATCATATGCGTTGGCCGTGCCGGAAAGTAAATAAAAGTCTGATTGTAGCGGATCGCCCGCCTCTATGGTTCATTCGTACCCACATTATGGTCGAGCTTTGCCTCGGTTTTGGCAAAGCCGGGACCGGCCGCGCACAGACGCTGCACCTGTGCCGGGTGGGGGCGGTCGACGTGGCCATCCTCGTAGGCCAGCACCTGCAAGCCGCCCCCGTGCGCCAGGCCCAGCAGCTCTTCCGGGGCCAGCAGGAAATCCGGGTTCGAGGGCTTGCCGTAGACCTGGTTGCCCTGGGCGAAGGTCTCATAAATGAGGATGCCGTCCGGAAGCAGGCTGGCCGCCAGCTGCGGGAACAGTGGGCGGTACAGGTAATTGGTGACGACGATCAGCGCGAAGCGCCCCGGTTCGAAGGGCCAGACGGCGTCCTCGGCCTCGAGGTCGTGCTGCAGCGTCGTCACGTTCGGGCCGGCAAGCGACGCCAGGAGCTCGGCGTTGCGGTCCAGGGCCAGCACCTGCATGCCGCGCGCCGCCAGCAGACGCGTGTGGCGGCCGCTGCCGCAAGCCAGGTCGAGCGCTTCGCCGGCTTTCGCCAGCGGCGCGAAGCGTGCGACCCAGGGCGAGACCGGCAGGTTCATCATGTTCATGTGAGCAGCAGGGTCAGGGGCGAGGCGATCAGCTGCAGCAGGATGCGTCCCAGGTTCATCACCGGCATCACCCAGAAGGCCAGCAGGTTCATGAAGATCAGACCCAGCACGATGAAGAAGCCGTACGGCTCGATGCGCGCGAACTTGTAGGCCAGGGAATTCGGCAGCATGCTGGTGAGCACGCGGCCGCCGTCCAGGGGCGGGATCGGCAGCAGGTTGAAGGCGAACATCAGGAGGTTGGCGAACAGGCCGGCCTGGGCCACCTTGTGCGGGAATTCCTCGCCGACGCCGAAGGCGACCAGCAGCACCGCCAGCACCAGCCACAGGAAGGCCATGATGAAGTTGGCGGCGGGACCGGCGAGGGCCACCCAGGCCATGTCGCGCTTCGGATTGCGCAGGCGGTTGAAGTCGACCGGCACCGGCTTGGCATAGCCGAACACGAATCCGGTGGTGAGGTAGAGGGCGATCGGAATGACGATGGTGCCGAGGATGTCGACGTGCACCAGCGGGTTGAGCGTCATGCGCCCGGCGGCATAGGCGGTGTTGTCGCCGAAATAGCGGGCGACGTAGGCGTGGGCGGCTTCGTGCAGGGTAATCGCAAAGAGGACGGGCAGCGCGTAGACGGCAATGTTGCGTATCAGTTCAGGATCCATGTGCGCGATTCTATCAGGTCCGCAGGACCCGGCTGTTAGGAGAAACTGAAGCCCTACAGCCCGAACGCGGCCGGATCGCCCCTGCCCTCGCGCACCAGTTCCGGCGCCGGCCCGGTCAGGTCGATGACCGTGGTCGCCTCGAGCGTGCCGGCCCCGCCGTCGATCACCAGCTCGATCTGCTTGCCGAGGCGAGCCAAGACTTCGTCGGGATCGGACAGCATGTGGTCGTCGCCCGGCAGCTGCAGCGTGGTGCCGATCAGGGGCTCGCCCAGTTCCTCGATGAGCGCCAGCATGATCTGGTTTTCCGGGACCCGCACGCCGATGGTCTTGCGCGACGGGTGCGACAGGCGGCGCGGCACTTCGCGCGTGGCTTCCAGGATCACGGTGTAGGGGCCCGGCATGGTCGCCTTGAGCAGCCGGTACTGGGTGTTGTCGACGCGCGCGAAGTGCGCGATCGCGGACAGGTCGCGCACCAGCAGCGTCAGGTGGTGCTTGTCGTCGACGCCGCGAATGCGGCGCAGCTTCTCGACCGCAGCCTTGTCGTCGAGGCGGCACACCAGCGCATAGGCCGAGTCGGTCGGCGCGGCCACGATGCCGCCCGAACTGATGATCTGGGCCGCCTGCTTGACCAGGCGCGGCTGCGGGTTCTCGTGGTGGATCTGGAAGTATTGGGCCATCTGGATGCCGCCTTTCTTTTTATCTGATTGCCTGCAGCGCCGCGATACGCTGCTCCATCGGCGGGTGGGTCGAGAACAGCGCGCCCCAGCCGCCGCCGCTGCCCGAGATGCCGGAAGCGGCCATCGACGAGGGCAGCGCACCCGGCGCCAGGCCACCGAGGCGGGCCAGCGCATGCTGCATCGGCACCGGGCTGCCCAGCAGCTTTGCCGAACCGGCGTCGGCGCGGAACTCGCGCTTGCGCGAGAACCAGGCGACGATGATCGAGGCCAGGATGCCAAATGCGATCTCGCACACGAACACGGTGATCATGTAGCCGATGCCGGGGCCGCGGTCCTCGCTGCGAAACAGCACCTTGTCGACGAAATAGCCGACCACGCGCGCCAGGAACACGACGAAGGTGTTGACCACGCCCTGGATCAGGGTGAGCGTGACCATGTCGCCATTGGCGATGTGGGCCACCTCGTGGCCGAGCACGGCCTCGACTTCGTCCTGGTTCATGCTGGCCAGCAGGCCGGTGGACACCGCGACCAGCGCGGAATTCTTGAAGGCGCCGGTGGCGAAGGCGTTCGGTTCGCCTTCGTAGACGGCGACCTCCGGCATGCCGATGCCGGCGCGCTCGGACAGCCGGCGCACGGTGTCGACCAGCCAGCGTTCGGTGCCGTTGGCGGGGGTCTCGATGACGCGCGCGCCGGTGGACCACTTGGCCATCGGCTTGCTCATCAGGAGCGAGATGAAGGAACCGGTAAAGCCGACCACCAGCGAGAACACGGCCAGGCTGCCGATGTCGATCCCCTGCCCCGTGACGGCGCGTCCCACCCCGAGCAGGTTGAGCACGAGCGACACCACCAGCACCACGGCGAGGTTGGTGGCAAGGAACAACACGATGCGTTTCATGGACAGCCCTCCTGGCAACAAGATGATGTCAGGCTGCAAAGATTGGGCTGTTCAGCCGAAAATTCAAGTAGGGTGGACGGCTCTGCCGTCCACCCTACCTAGAACCAGTCGTGCCAGACCGGCGTGAGCCCGGCCGGCAGCGGCGGCAGTTCGGCAAACTCGACGCGCGCTTCTCCCGGCGCGTGGAAATCCGTCCCGCGCGAGGCCAGGAAGCCGTAGCGCCGGGCGAGCTCGGCGTAAGTCTGGTACTGGTCCGGCGTATGGCTGCCGGTGACCACTTCGATGGCATTGCCGCCCAGCTGGCGGAATTCGTCGAACAGCGCCCCTTCGGCCGTGTCGCTGAACGGGTAGCGGCCCGGATGCGCGATCACCGGGATGCCACCGGCGCCGCGGATCCAGCCGACCGCGTCCGCCAAGCTGGCCCAGCGGTGCGGCACGTAGCCCGGCTTGCCCTCGGTGAGGAACTTGCGGAACACTTCCGAGGTCGAGCCGCAGGCGCCGATCTCGACCAGGAAGCGGGCGAAGTGGGTGCGCGAGATCAGGTCCGGGTTGCCGACGTAGCGCAGTGCGCCCTCATAGGCGCCGGGAATGCCGGCAGTGTCCAGCTGGGCCGCGATTTCCCTGGCGCGCGCCTGGCGGCCGTTGCGGGTGGCGGCCAGGCCGTCGATGAGGGCCCGGTTGTCCTCGTCGACCTGCAGGCCGACGATGTGGACGGTCTCGTTCGCCCAGGTCACCGAGATCTCGACGCCGGCCACGAAGCGCATGCCGAGTTCGCCCGCCGCCTGGCGCGCGGCCTTGATCCCGCCGATTTCGTCGTGGTCGGTCAGCGCCCAGACATCGACGCCACCCTTGCGCGCATAGGCGGCGACGGCGGCGGGTGCGAGCACGCCGTCGGAAACGTTGGAATGGCAGTGGAGATCGGCTTTCATGGCACGGCGCGTAGTGACTATTGATTGGCGATGGAGCGAAACATTGTACGCGCCAATGGGCCCGCCATGCTGCCAGGAGAACAGATCAGTTGGATTGAAGCATGGAACGCACCGTGCCCTCTTTCGCCAGCACGTAATCGTGGCCGGCCAGCACCAGGTTGGTGCTCGGCTGGATCACCTTGACGTTGATGAAGACGGCGTCGCGGGTCTCGGCATACGAGCCCACCACCACCGCCTGTGCGTTGTGGGCGCTGGCCACCTCGCCGATCTCGCGGGTGAGCATCAGCTCGCCCTGCCCGCGCTTGAGGTACACGCTGTTGCGCAGCTTCATCTCCAGCATCTTCATGCCGCCCTGCGCGAGGCGGGTCGAGAGCTGTTCCGACACCAGGCGGCCCAGCATCGAGGTCTGCTCGAGCGCGTCGATATTGACGATGGTGGCCATGATCAGGGGCTTCTCGTCGCCCAGCTTGCCGCGCAGCTGCAGCGCCAGCGCGTCGGCGGCGCGGTAGTTGGCGGCCACGAAGGCATTCGCCGAGACCGAGGTGTAGTTGGTGTCTTCCTTGGTCGTCGAGCAGGCGCCCAGCAGCAGGGGCAGCGCGAGGAGCGCGGCGCGGAGGGTCAGGGTTCGCTTCATGGCCTCAGTGCTCCGTGCTCAATGGTTGCGGACCGCGAAGGTCTTGGTGGGTTGCGCCGCCGCGTCGTACAGCGCGCGATCGCTGTCGGTGGTGTAGTACACCGAGGTGGTGCGCGCGTAGTAGCGCGCGTCGTCGGCCAGCGACAGGTTGACGATGATCTCGGTCTTCGGCGTGTCGCCGGTGGCGAACTGGGAATGGAACCAGGAATAGGCGTCCTCGGCGAAGATGGCGGCGGTGGCCAGCCACTCGACGGTGTGGTCGATTTCGGTCAGCACCCAGGCGCCCGCCACCAGCAGGCTGCGCTCGCCGGCGAACTTGTACTGCGGACGCTTGGCCGAGAAAGCCACTACCTGGGTGTCGAGTTCGATGCGCAGGGTGTTCGCATCCGGCACCTTGACCACGATGTAGCCGTCGTTGACCAGGGCCGAGACCAGGTGGCTGCTCACGCCCTGGGCAAAGGCGCTCGACTGCTGCGAGCTGACGTACAGCGGGCGTTTCGCATTCACCTTCAGCGAGGGCGCGAGCTGGCCCGCCATGTGGCGTGCGATCACGCCCCAGTGCGCGGCCGCCTGCAGCTTGGCCTGCTGGGTGCTGGGGAAGTTGGTGGCCACCGGGGCCGGGCTGTAGGGAATGGCGCAGCCCGCCGCCAGGAGGGCGCCGCAGAGCGCGAGGGCGGCTCGAAATCGCATGTGTGTCCTGTCAGTCTGTCGAAGGGCGCGCGGGGCGCCGGGTCGGGTGGGACTGTAGCACAGGCGTTTCCGTGCGGCAATTAATGCTGCGTCGGTTGAGGGCTGCTTACAACGCTAGGCCGGCACCTCGGCGCCATTCAGGAATGCCTCGATCATCCGCGCCAGCAATTCCGGCTGATCGTGATGCAGCATATGCCCCGCTCCCGGTATCATGCGCGCCGTGACCTTGGCCAGGTGTTCGCGGCGCCGGTCGATCTCCGCCCGCGCCTGTTCCTTCGGCCCCATCCAGCGCCACATCTCGGTTTCTTCCGCCTCGATCCACAGCACCGGCGCCGTGATCTGGGTCCAGCAGGCCAGCACCTCGTCGGCGTGGTACAGCAGCGGGCCGGTCATCTTGTGCGCCGGGTCGCCCAGGATGCGCCACTGGCCGTCCGCGTCCTGAGCCGCCCAGTGCCCCGCCAGGAAGGCGGCCCGCTCGCCGGATAAACGCGGATTGGTCTTCTGCAGCCGCGCCGCCACCTCTTCCAGGCTGGCATAGCCGCGCATCTCCGGCTTGGCCTTCAATTCGTCGAGCCACTTGGCGAAACGCCCCGGCGCCTGCGAGGGGCGGGTCGCGGGCAGGCCGAAGCCTTCCAGGTTGATCAGCCGGGCGATGCGCGCGGGGCGCACGCCTGCATACAGGCTGGCGATGTTGCCGCCCATGCTGTGGCCCAGCAGGTTCACGGCCTCGCCCGGCGCGTAGTGGTCGAGCACCGCTTCCAGGTCGGCCAGGTAGTCCGGGAACCAGTAGGTGTCGGAGTGCGAGCGCTCGCTCAGCCCGAAGCCGCGCCAATCAAAAGCAATCACGTGCCAGTCGCCCCTGAGTGCGTCGACCACGAACTGGAACGAGGCGGCGACGTCCATCCAGCCGTGCTGCATGAAGATCTTCGGGGCGCCTTCGCGGCCCCAGTGGCGCACATGGGTGCGCAGGCCGCGGATGGTGAGGAATTCGGAACGGGATGCTTGCATAAGTCAGGCAAAAGCGTGAGCGAAAGGAGAAAAAAAGTACGACCGTTCGCATTATACCGCTTCAATCTTGATTTCGTCTTGCCCGTCCCCATTTGCGATCGACCGGACGATGGCGGACAGGGGGTTTACAATAGCGGCATTTCAATCTTCCGCGAGCACATCCATGGCGATTTACCAGCTGGGCGAGCATGCGCCCGAGATCGACACCTCAAGCTTCGTGGCCGATTCGGCAACCCTGATCGGCAAGGTCACGCTCGAGGCCAACGCCTCGGTGTGGTACGGCGCGACGCTGCGCGGCGACAACGAGCGCATCACCATCGGTGAAAACAGCAACGTGCAGGAAGGCACGGTGATGCATACCGATATGGGATTCCCGCTCACGCTGGGCAAGAACGTGACCGTCGGCCACCAGGCCATGCTGCACGGCTGCACGGTCGGCGACGGTTCGCTGATCGGCATCCAGGCCGTCATCCTGAATGGCGCCCGGATCGGCAAGGGCTGCCTGGTGGGCGCCGGCGCGCTGGTCACTGAAGGCAAGGAGTTCCCGGACGGTTCGCTGATCCTCGGTTCGCCTGCCAAGGTCGTGCGCACCCTGACGGAAGAAGACATGCTGCGCCTGCAGGCCAGCGCCGCGAGCTACGTGGCGCGCGGCCAGCTGTTCAAGGCGCAGCTCAAGCAAATCGGATAACAGAATGACAGACACTCGCGACACCCTCCAAAAATTCATCTTCGATAACGCCGCCGTGCGCGGCGAGCTGATCGAGATTTCCGACACCTGGCGCGAGATCCAGGCCCGGCATGCCTACCCGAAGGCGGTGCGCGCCGCCCTCGGCGAAATGGTGGCCGCGTCTGCCCTGCTGTCGGCCAACCTGAAGTTCAACGGCGCCATCGTGATGCAGATCTTCGGCGATGGCCCGGTGCGCCTGCTGGTGGTCGAGTGCGACGCCCAGCTGCGCATCCGCGCCACCGCGAAACTGGCGCCGGACGCCGAACTGGCCGACGACGCGACCCTGGAGCAGATGTTCAATGCGCACGGCAAGGGCCGCTTCGTGATCACGCTCGATCCGGTTGACAAGGTGCCGGGCCAGCAGCCCTACCAGGGCGTGGTGCCGCTGATCGGTGACGACATGGCGACCGTGATCGAGAACTACATGCTGCGTTCCGAGCAGATGGACACGCGCCTGTGGCTGGCGGCCGACGACCAGGTGTCGCGCGGCCTGCTGCTGCAGAAGCTCCCGCGCCACAGCGGCAAGGACGACCAGCAGAAGCAGGCTTCGGAAGCGGAAGACCTGGAAACCTGGAACCGCGCGGTCATGCTGGGCCAGACCCTCAAGCGCGAGGAACTCCTGAGCACGAACATCGAGACCCTGCTCAAGCGCCTGTTCTGGGAAGAGACGATCCGCGTCTTCGATCCGCAGCACCCGCAGTTCCACTGCAGCTGCACGCGCGAAAAGGTGGGCAACATGCTCAAGATGCTGGGCCAGCCGGAAGTGGAATCGGCCCTGGCCGACCTGGGCGAACTGGGCATTAACTGCGACTTCTGCGGCAAGCACTACGCCTTCGACAAGGTCGATTGCGCCCAGCTGTTCGCCAGCGATACGCCGGTGGAAACCATGATGCCGGCCAGCGGCAGCATCAACTGAGCGTCGTAGCGGCGCTTTGCGAAAGTGGGCGGCGCTGCCGCCCGCTTGTCGTTTACGGCGCAGGAGCCTGCGGCGCCTCGGCGAATTCATACACGACCAGCGCGTCGTCGTCCCAGCTCTTGTCGCGCAGCGGCGCCATGTAGGCGGCGCCGTTCAGGTGAAGCGGGAGCCCCGCCTTGCGCTCGCCCGACACGATCATGGCCGAGGCCAGACGCCGCGGTGCGCGGTAGGGATAGGACACCATCGGCAACCTGCACAGACCGCCTGCAGCCACCGCCCCTGCGCGGTATAGCAGCGGAATGTCTTCCTTGCGTACTGCCACGCCGACCTCGCACTCGAGGCGCAGGTCGCCCAGGCGCCGCGCATTCGCCGGCACGCCGGGCGTGCGTACGTGCGGGCGCCAGCGGATCTCGGCCTTCTTGCGGTTCGAAACGAGATCGGCCTGATCGTCGAAGGCTTCCTGGCTGCGCGGCAAAACAAAGGTGCCGCTCGCGTCGAGCGGCAGCGCAATATCGACCGTATCGCCGGCAATGCGCAGCTGCAGGCCGTCGGTAACGGCCGGCTTGCCGTCCTTCGTCCACAGTTCGAAGCGCAGCTCCGCCTTCGGCGCCAGCGCGCGCTTTTCTTCCCATGCGTCGAGGCCGCGCACCATGCGGCGGTAGGGAAGCAGCTCGGGATCCTTGATGCTGCTGACTTCGACCTTTTCGGTGGGCGGCGCTTCTGGCGACGTGCCGTCCTGGGCAAATGCGGGTGCGGCCATCGCCAGCAAGGCGGCGATAATGGAAAGTCGCTTCATGAGGGTCCTTCATTGGCAAGAGGTGCCTGCATTGTAAATACTGCTGGGTTGCCAATGTGCGCACATTCTCACGCCCCGCATTTGAACCGTGACACTTAAAACGCGCATTTTTTGCAGCGGTGCTAAGCTGATGCATCTTTGACAGTGTTGTCATTTCCTTACAAACACTGCACTCACCCACAGGAGAAAAACGATGCACATGGATACCGGAATCAGCACCGAAGACCGCGCCAAGATCGTCGATTCGCTCTCGACCGTCCTGGGCGACGCGTTCATGCTTTACCTGAAGACCCACAACTTCCACTGGAACGTCACCGGGCCGATGTTCTCGACCCTGCACGTGATGTTCGAGGAGCAGTACACCGAGCAATGGAATGCGCTGGACGAGATCGCCGAACGCATCCGCGCCCTGGGCCATTTCGCCCCAGCCACCTCCAAGCGCTACGTCGAACTGTCGAGCATCAAGGAAGAGCCGGAAGTCCTGTCGGCCAAGGAAATGATCCGCCAGCTGGTCGAAGGCAACGAAATCCTGGTGCGCACCATGCGCCAGGGCGTCAAGGTTGCCGACGACCTGGACGACTTCCCGACCGCCGACATGCTGACCACCCGCATGGAAGTGCACGAGAAGAACGCCTGGATGCTGCGCTCCTTCCTGGAGCAAGGCGCCGGCGCGAGCCAGGGCGACGCCTCGTCGGACTGATGTGAAAATGGCCGCGGTCACCGACCACGGCACGTATCAAGCCTGGAGCTGGACGCTCCAGGTGTTCAACCGCGGCCAGACATGTGCAGGTCGACCACCTTCATGATCTCGAGCGTCAGGTCGAGGTTGAATTCCTCCGCCACCAGGGCGGTGTGCAAGGCGTCGCGCGGCATGCCCACGGCAGCTGCCAGCGCGCCGAGGCCGGGCGCCTGCGCCACGGCCTGCATGGCCACGGTGATGACGGCGCCGTCGCCGTCCTCGAAGGCGTCAGCGAGACAGTCGGCGATGGCGTCGAGCGAATCGAGCTCTGCGGGATTCGGAGGGGTGTTTTCCTGGGTCATGCTGGGTTCCTTGAAGTCATTCTACTGATCATACACTGCCAGGGTCTTACCCTGTACGCATCGTGACGCCCACCTTCCGGTAAGTTCAGTGTAGTCCCAGTCCTACATGAATGTTGGTTTACGGAAAGTCAACCATGGGTCGGCCTTGATACATTCCAATACGCTTCGCCATATCGAGAGTAAGACCGCGTCGAGCACGTCTGGCAAGCGTGGAAGGATCACTCGCCGGTCACATCCATAGGAGCGTCAATGAAGCGTATGTCCGCAGCGGCAGCAGCGTCGGTCGATCAAGAATGCAATCCTGTTCCGGCTCGCCGAAAAATCACGGCCCGTTATCCCATCGCGACGATCGGGTCGCGTACCGTACAAGGCGGGGAGGTCGTCGTGGCCGATAACGTGGTGCACATGGACGGTTTCCGCATCGCCTGCGTCGGCGACCGGGTCCGCTATCCCGACGGCAGCGAAAGCATCATCGTTTCCGGCGCGGGCAATGCGTCCACGTTCGGCGACCGGCCGGTTGCGCTGGTCGGCAGCCACGTCGAGAACGGCGACCGCATCGCCCTGAGCCGGCAGAACATGGGCGAAATCGTGCTGTTCGAAGGGGATGCGCCGATCACGGGGCTGCTGCAACCCGGCTACATGCCGGCACGGGGCAGCAGCGAAGCCTGAACGCGCCGCCGGGCGCTGCCGCTGATACGGGAAAGGCGGAGATCAGCGGCCGCCCTTTTTTTCCTTCGGCGGCGGCGGGGGCGGCGGCACGGTCATCGAGACCGCTGGCTGTTCGTCCTTGCGCAGCACCTGCACGAAGATTTCATTCTGCTTGATCATGCCCAGTTCATAGCGGGCACGCTCCTCCACCGCACCGGTGCCGTCGCGCAGGTCGCGCACTTCCGATTCCAGCTTGGCATTGCGCGCTTCCAGCAGCTCGGTCTTGTTGCGGGTCTTGTCGACCTGCTCGCGCATGTCGGCGACGTTCAGCCAGCCACCCTTCCCCAGCCATAGCGGGTACTGGATCAATAGCAGCAGGACGGCGAGGGCGATGGTGATGAGTCGCATGAATGCAGTGAGACGAAAGACGAGGCCGGACTGCCCGCGGGGGCAGTCCGGCCAGGGGCCCTTGCTTCGGGTTTACTTCAGATTATAGAACGCGTCGCGGCCCGGGTAGGAAGCGACGTCGCCCAGGTCTTCCTCGATGCGCAGCAGCTGGTTGTACTTGGCCATGCGGTCCGAGCGCGACATCGAGCCGGTCTTGATCTGCAGGGCGTTCAGGCCAACCGCGATGTCCGCGATGGTCGAGTCTTCGGTCTCGCCCGAACGGTGCGAGATCACGGCGGTGTAGCCGGCGCGCTTGGCCATCTCGATGGCGGCGAAGGTCTCGGTCAGGGTGCCGATCTGGTTGATCTTGATGAGGATCGAGTTGGCGATGCCTTTCTGGATGCCCTCTTTCAGGATCTTGGTGTTGGTGACGAACAGGTCGTCGCCCACCAGCTGCACCCGCTTGCCCAGGGCGGCGGTCAGCGTCGCCCAGCCTTCCCAGTCGCCTTCGGCCATGGCGTCCTCTATCGAGATGATCGGGTACTTGTCGCACCAGGTGGCGAGCATGTTGGTGAAGTCCGCGCTAGAGAGTGCCAGGCCGCCCTCGCCTTCGAGCACGTACTTGCCGTCCTTGTAGAATTCGCTCGCAGCGCAGTCCAGGCCCAGCGCGAAGTCCTGGCCGGCCACGTAGCCGGCCTGCTCGATCGCCTGCATGATCAGCTTGATCGCTTCTTCATGGTTGGCAACCGACGGGGCGAAGCCGCCTTCGTCGCCGACGGCGGTGTTCAGGCCCTGGGAATGCAGGATCTTCTTGAGGGTGTGGAACACTTCGGCGCCCCAGCGGATCGCTTCCTTGAACGACGGTGCGCCGACCGGGATGATCATGAATTCCTGGATGTCCAGGTTGTTGTCGGCGTGGGCGCCGCCGTTGATGACGTTCATCATCGGGACCGGCAGCTGCATTGCGCCGGAACCGCCGAAGTAGCGGTACAGCGGCAGGCCGGCTTCCTCGGCGGCTGCCTTGGCCACGGCCATCGACACGGCCAGCATGGCGTTGGCGCCCAGGCGGCTCTTGTTTTCAGTGCCGTCGAGATCGATCAGGGTGCGGTCCAGGAAGGCTTGCTCATTCGCGTCCAGGCCCATGATCGCTTCGGAAATCTCGGTGTTGATATTCTCGCAGGCCTGCAGCACGCCCTTGCCGAAGTAACGCTTGGGGTCGCCGTCGCGCAGCTCGATCGCTTCGCGCGAACCGGTCGAGGCGCCCGAAGGCACGGCGGCGCGGCCCATCACGCCCGATTCCAGCAGGACGTCGCATTCCACGGTCGGATTACCGCGCGAATCAATGATTTCGCGGCCGATGATATCAACGATAGCACTCATGTTTTTCAGTCTCCGGAAAGGTAAAAATCTGTAGCAGCCGCCTGCTGGGCAACCCCTTGGCAGCCAAATCGCTTGACATTGTAACAAATGCGCGCGTCCGCCCGATCGCCGGGCGCACGCGCGCATTTTGCTGATGCTGTGCTTACTTGAAGTCCGCTTCCAGGAAGCCGGTCTTCTTGACGATGCGGTCGAGCTCGACCAGGGTCGTCAGCAGTTCCTTCATGCGGCCGAGCGGGACCGCGTTCGGGCCGTCCGACATGGCGTTGGCCGGGTCCGGGTGGGTCTCCATGAACAGGCCCGCGATGCCGGCCGCCACGGCCGCACGCGACAGCACCGGCACGTGCTCGCGCTGGCCGCCGGACGAGGTGCCCTGGCCGCCCGGCAGCTGCACCGAGTGGGTCGCGTCGAACACCACCGGGCAGTTCGATTCGCGCATGATGGCCAGGGAACGCATGTCCGAGACCAGGTTGTTGTAGCCGAACGAGACGCCGCGTTCGCAGGCCATGAAGTTATCTTCCGGGAGGCCCGCTTCGCGCGCGGCGGCGCGTGCCTTGTCGATCACGTTCTTCATGTCGCCCGGCGCCAGGAACTGGCCCTTCTTGATGTTGACCGGCTTGCCCGAACGCGCGCAGGCGTTGATGAAGTCGGTCTGGCGGCACAGGAAGGCCGGCGTCTGCAGCACGTCGACCACGCTGGCCACCTGCGGGATCATCTCTTCGTCGTGCACGTCGGTCAGGACCGGCACGCCGATTTCCTTGCGCACGTCGGCCAGGATGTCCAGGCCCTTCTCCATGCCGGGGCCGCGGAAGGACTTGCCGGACGAGCGGTTGGCCTTGTCGAAGGACGACTTGTAGATGAAGGGGATGCCCAGCGCGCTGGTGATTTCCTTCAGCGTACCGGCGGTGTCGAGCGCCATCTGGCGCGATTCGATCACGCAGGTACCGGCGATCAGGAAGATCGGCTTGTCGAGGCCGACGTCGAATCCGGCGAGTTTCATGCTGCGTCTCCTTGCAGTGCCGGCGAGCTGTTCGCCGCCACGTTGGTGTTGCCCGCCTGGTGCTTCAGGGCGGCCTGGATGAACGAGGTAAACAGCGGGTGGCCGTTACGCGGGGTCGACTTGAACTCCGGGTGGAACTGCACGCCGATGTAGAACGGGTGCACCTCGCGCGGCAGTTCCATGATTTCCAGCAGGTCTTCGTTCGGGGTGCGCGCCGATACCACCAGGCCGGCCGCTTCGATCTTCGGCAGGTAGTAGTTGTTGCCTTCGTAGCGGTGGCGGTGGCGCTCGGTCACGACGTTGCCGTAGATCTCGGCAGCGAGGGTACCCGGGTTCACGGCGCAGGTCTGCGCGCCCAGGCGCATGGTGCCACCCAGGTCGGAATTGACGTCGCGCTTCTCGACCTTGCCGTCATGGTTCTGCCATTCGGTGATCAGGGCGACCACCGGCTGGTCGGTTTCCGGATCGAACTCGGTCGAGTTGGCGTTCGTCAGGCCGGCCATGTTGCGCGCGTATTCGATCAGCGCGACCTGCATGCCCAGGCAGATGCCGAGGTAAGGAATCTTGTTTTCGCGCGCGTAGCGGGCGGCCAGGATCTTGCCTTCCACGCCGCGCTTGCCGAAGCCGCCCGGGACCAGGATGGCGTCGTACTTGGCCAGGTGATCGCAACCCTTGCTTTCGATCTCTTCCGAGTCGAGGTATTCGATGTTGACGCGGCTCTCGGTATGGATGCCGGCGTGACGCAGCGCCTCGGTCAGCGACTTGTACGATTCGATCAGGTCGACGTACTTGCCCACCATGCCGATGGTGATCTCGTGCTTCGGGTTTTCCAGGGTGTGGATCAGCTTGGTCCACATCGACAGGTCGGCTTTCGGCGCTTCCAGGCCGAGCGCTTCCAGGATGATGTCGTCCAGGCCCTGGTCGTGCAGCACCTGCGGCACCTTGTAGATGGTGTCCACGTCCCACACCGAGATCACGGCCTGCTCTTCCACGTTGGCGAACAGCGAGATCTTGGCGCGCTCGTCGTCGGGGATGCGGCGGTCGGCGCGGCACAGCAGCGCGTTCGGCGAGATGCCGATCTCGCGCAGCTTCTGCACCGAGTGCTGGGTCGGCTTGGTCTTCAGTTCGCCGGCCGAGGCAATCCAGGGCACCAGGGTCAGGTGCACGAAGGCGGCGCCCTTGCGGCCCGAGCGCAGCGACAGCTGGCGCGCGGCTTCCAGGAAGGGCAGCGACTCGATGTCGCCGACGGTGCCGCCGATCTCGACCAGCGCCACGTCCACGCCTTCGGCGCCGCGGCGGATGTAGTCCTGGATTTCATTGGTGATGTGCGGGATCACCTGCACGGTCTTGCCGAGGTACTCGCCGCGGCGCTCCTTACGAATCACCGACTCGTAGATCTGGCCCGTGGTGAAGTTGTTCACCTTCTTCATGCGGGTGCTGATGAAGCGCTCGTAGTGGCCCAGGTCCAGGTCGGTCTCGGCGCCGTCGTCGGTGACGAACACTTCGCCGTGCTGGGTGGGGCTCATGGTGCCCGGGTCCACGTTGATGTACGGGTCGAGCTTGAGCAGGGTGACTTTGAGGCCGCGCGATTCGAGGATCGCGGCGAGGGAAGCGGCTGCGATCCCCTTGCCCAGGGAAGACACGACGCCGCCAGTGACGAATACGAATTTGGTCATTTGTACTGAAGGTGCCGAATGGCACGCGCGGGAAATAGAAATTATACCTTAAACCGCGCAAATACTTCTGGTCACCATGCCAATGCCGCAGCAAAAGGCGCGTTTGGATGCCATTACCGGAGAAAAACATGACATCTGCAAAACGCCAAGGATCAAGAATATGCCCCATCAATTGACCGACTAGCAGGGGTGCTGCCTATACTGGGATTTTTTGGCCGATCCATGCATACATTGACCGACCCGCCCGCCGACGCAGCCGTCTTGTCCGACACCGAGACGGTCGCCGCGCCGCAGCAGCCGCGCACCCTGGCGCTGGGCTTCACGGGCGACGGCCGCGAATACTTCCGCATCTGGGTCGTCAACCTGCTGCTCACGCTGGCCACCTTCGGCATCTACTCGGCCTGGGCCAAGGTGCGCCGGTTGCAGTATTTCGACCGAAACACGGTCCTGGCCGGGGCCAGCTTCGATTTCCATGGCAATCCGCGCGCGGTGCTGGCCGGGCGCCTGCTGTCGGTCGTCCTGCTGGTGGCTTACCACTACGCCTTCGGCTTCTCGACCACCTTCGGGGTGATGGTGATCGTCGGCCTGCTGCTCGCCTTCCCTTACCTGATGCGCGGCGCCCTGCGCTTTCGCCTCGGGAACACCAGCTACCGCGGCCTGCGCCTGGGTTTCGATGGATCGGTGGGTCAGGCCTACCTGGCCTGGCTGCCGCCCGTGTTCACCTTCCTGATGCCGGGCGCCCTGCTCGCGCTGTATCCAGGAAAGCCCGGGCTGGCAACCCTGCCGCTGCTGCTCTACCTGCTGTGGCCACTGATGCACGCACGGATCCGCCGCTTCCAGCATGCCCACCTGCTGTTCGGCGACCAGCACGCTAGCTACGAGGTCAAGGGGCGCCGCTTCTACCGCTTCTACCTTGTGGGCGGCAGCCTTGGCTTGCTTGCGGCCTTCTGCGCCGGCCTGGCCGGCGGCTTCGCCGGCGCCGCAGCGGGCAACGGGCGCAGCGCAACCCTGTTCATCGCGGTGTTCACCGGGGTCGCGTCGGCCTACCTGGCCTACCTCCTGATCGGCCCCTACATGGTGGTACGGGTGTCGAACCTGGCCTGGTCGAACACCCGCTTTCCCGGCATCCGCTTCCGCTCCACCCTGCCGGCGCGCGACTTCATGAAGCTGCAGGCCAGGAACGCCCTGTTCACCGTCCTGAGCCTGGGACTGTACCGCCCTTTCGCCGTCGTCGACGTGTACCGCTTCCGGCTGGCGCACCTGCACATCGAAGTGGACGGCGACATCGACGCCGCCGCTTCCCGTGTCACGACCCGCGACGGCGCGGCCGGCGACAGCGTCGCCGACGGCTTCGGCATCGACCTCAGTTGGTAAGAAAGACATCATGAGCGCAGCACACTACTTCGATGGCCGCAGCGCACGCCTGCACGTGGTCGACCTGAGTACCGGCAACGGGGCGATCCACCTGTCCGGCGAAACCATGCGCAGCTACCCGGCGCCGGAAACGCGCCTGGCCGAGCCTTTCCGGCACACCCCGGCCGTGCTGTATTTCGCGGACGGCGCGCGGGCCGAAGTCCATGACCCGGCCATGCGCGCGATGCTGGCCGAAACGCTCGGCTACCGCAAGTCCTGGGTGGTGCGCTGGCAGGAGCATACCGCCGCCGCACTGGCGGGCTTGGCCCTGCTGGTGGGCTTGATTGCGTCCGCCTGGCACTGGGGCATTCCGGCGGCGGCCGAGCGCCTGTCACGCGAAGTCCCGCCTGCGGCCGACCAGGCCCTCGGCCGCAATGCCCTGGCCCTGCTCGAGCGCCAGGGGCTGTTGCGACCCTCGCGCCTGAGCGAGGACCGGATCGCGGCGCTGGCAGGCATCCTGCAACGGGTCCAGCCGGCCGCGCCACGCATTCCGCTGCGCCTGCGGGTGTATGCGGCGCCCCAGTTGGGTGCGAACGCATTGGCCTTCCCCGACGGGACCATCGTCCTGACGGACGAGATGGTGCGCATGGTGATGGGCAGGGACAACGACTTCGACGCACGTGCCGCAGCGGCGCTCGCCGGCGTGCTCGCCCACGAGGTCGGCCACATCGAGATGCGCCACAGCGTGCGCACCATCACGCGCTCTTCGCTCACCGCGGCGCTGTCGGCCACGCTGTTCGGCGACTTCAGCGCCGTCGCCGCCGGCCTGCCGGCGGTACTGACCAACATGGAATACTCACGTGAGATGGAACTGGCCGCCGACGATCATGCCGCCCGTGCGCTGCAGGCAAACGGCGTCCCGACAGCGCCACTGGCAGACCTGTTCCTCCATCTCGACGAGCGGGCCAGCAAGTTGCCCAAGTTCATGCGCCAGGCAATGTCCTATGCGTCCAGTCATCCAGGCGGAGACGCCCGCAGCCAGCGCCTGCGTAAAGCGCCAGGCAGCCAGACAGACTGAGCCCGGGTGTTGTAAATCATCTATACAAGCCGGGCGGCGTAAAGATAAAGCATGCATTACTGTTACAAATGGGCAATAATTGTTGTTTCCCATTGGTATGTTTGGCAGAGTCAGTTATGCGCACTTTTAACAATCTCGGCATCGGCATCCGCCTGGCCGTCGGCTTTACCCTCACCCTCGTCATGGCGGTCCTGATTGCCGGCTCCGGCATGTGGCGCCTCGAACAGGTTTCCAGCGCCGCCCGCGACACCCTGGCAGCGCCGCTCACCAAGGAACGGCTGATCACCGAGTGGCATACCCAGATCTTCGCTGCCGTGCGCCGCACCGCTGCCATCGTCAAGAGCAGCGATCCCTCGTTGACCGGCTATTTCAAGGAAGACGCCGCTGCCACCGCCAAGACCTCCGCCGACCTGGTCAAGCAGATCGAACCGCTGATCGCGGGCGAGCAGGAAAGCGCACTGTTCAAGCGCATCACCGAACAGCGCAAGCTGTACGGCGCCGCGCGCGACAACGCCATCAAGGCCAAGGCCGAGGGCAACCAGGAACTGGCCGACCAGATCCTGGATCAGTCCTTCACTCCGGCCGCCAAGGCCTACCAGGAATCGATCCATGAACTGGTCGCGATGCAGCGCGCCCACATCACCGCCACCGCTGCCGGCATCGATGCGACCGCCACCCGCGGCCAGATGATCATCGCCGGCCTGACGGCGGGCGCCGTGTTGCTCGGCGCGCTGTTCTCGTGGATGCTCACGCGCGGCATCACGCGCCCGATCCGCGCCGCCGTGCAGGCCGCCGAGACCGTGGCTGCGGGTGACCTGAGCAGCCGCATCGACGCCGACACGAAGGACGAGACCGGCGCCCTCCTGCGCGCCCTCGGCCACATGAACGACAGCTTGGTGAAAATCGTCAGCGAGGTGCGCAGCGGCACCGACACCATCGCCACCGCATCCGGCGAGATCAGCGCCGGCAGCCTCGATTTGTCGAGCCGCACCGAACAGCAGGCAGCCTCGCTGGAAGAGACCGCTGCCTCGATGGAAGAGCTCACGGGGACGGTGCGCCAGAACGCCGACAACGCGCGCCAGGCCAACCAGCTAGCGATCACCGCGTCGAAGGTCGCCCTCGATGCCGGCAGCGTGGTGGACCAGGTCATCGCCACCATGGGTTCGATCAACGACTCCTCGAAGAAGATCGTCGACATCATCGGCGTGATCGACGGTATCGCCTTCCAGACCAACATCCTGGCCCTGAACGCGGCTGTGGAAGCGGCACGCGCCGGTGAGCAGGGCCGCGGCTTCGCGGTGGTGGCGTCGGAGGTGCGCACCCTGGCACAGCGCTCGGCGGCGGCCGCCAAGGAGATCAAGACCTTGATCGGCGCCTCGGTCGAGAAGGTCGAAGCCGGCACCCGACTGGTGGACCAGACCGGCGACACCATGGAGCAAGTAGTCACCTCGATCCGCCGCGTCACCGACATCATGGCCGAGATCGCGTCGGCCAGCCAGGAACAGATCCACGGCATCGAGCAGGTCAACCAGGCGATCGGCCTGATGGACGAATCGACCCAGCAGAACGCCGCGCTGGTGGAGGAATCGGCTGCCGCGGCGGGCGCCCTGCAGGACCAGGCCGCGCGCCTGGCCGGCATGGTGAACGTGTTCAGGCTCGATGCGCAGGCGGCCGCACCGGCGCCATCGCGTTCGCTCGCGGTCGCTGCCAAACCGGCATTGCGCAAGGAGCCGCGGATCCAGGCACCGAAGCCCGCGACACGTGCAGCCGCCGAGGCGGAGGAATGGGAAACCTTCTGATTTCCTGACCATTTGGTAAAAAAAAGGCCGGACCCTGTGCATGACAGGGTCCGGCCTTTTGTTTTATCGCTGACGGATTACTTCTGCGCGCCCGGCTTCATCAGGTCGAGCAGCACCGCGGTTTCGGCCGCGATGAAGGAAGTCACGGTCGGCTTGAAGTCCGGCGCCCACTGCGGCGAGTGGGTGCCCGGCGGGTACTTGCCGGCCTGGCGCGCGGCGGCCAGCTTGCCCGGCTCCACGGCGCCGACGTGCAGCAGGATGGCCTTGACGCCGGCCTGGCCGTAGTGGGCGAAGTCTTCCGAGGTCATCTTGGCCGGCATCTCGCTCACGTTCTGCTCGCCGATGGCGCCCTTGATCGCGGCGACGGCGCGCGCGGTCAGTTCCGGATCGTTGAACACCGGGAAGGGGCCCGGCTTGACGTCGATGGTCGGCTCCTTCGGTGCGCCGGCCGCGATGGCTTCGCCCTTCACTTCGCGGGCGATGCTGGCCAGCACGCGCTGGCGCACTTCCGGACGGAAGGTACGCATGGTGAGCATCAGCTTGACCTGGTCCGGCACCACGTTGGCCTGGGTGCCGCCGTTGATGCTGCCGACGGTGATTACGACCGGGTCAGCCGGGTTGTTCTCGCGCGAGACCAGGGTCTGCAGCGCCATCACGATACGCGCCGACATCACGACCGGGTCGCGGGTCTCGTGCGGGGTGGCGCCGTGGCCGCCCTGGCCATGGATGGTGATGGTGACGGTGTCGGCCGAAGCGCGGAACGGGCCGGCGCGGTAGCCCACGTGGCCGGCCGGCAGCGTGCCTTCGTCGTGCATCGACAGCGCGTAGTCAGGCTTCGGGAAGCGCGTGAACAGGCCGTCCTTGAGCATGGCGAGGGCGCCGGTCAGCGGCTCTTCGGCCGGCTGGCCGACCAGCATCAGGGTGCCGCTCCAGGCCTTGCGGTTGTCCGCCATCAGCTTGGCGGTGGCGTACCAGGCCGACATGTGGACGTCGTGGCCGCAGGCATGCATGGTCGACACGGTTTCGCCGGCCGCGTTCTTCTGGGTGTGGGCGCTGGCGAACGGCAGGCCGGTCTTTTCCTGGACCGGCAGGCCGTCCATTTCGGTACGCAGCATCACGGTCGGGCCGGGGCCGTTCTTCAGGATCGCGACCACGCCGGTGCCGCCGACGCCGGTGGTCACGTCGAAGCCCAGCGCCTTGGCACGCTCGGCGAGCTTCTTCGCGGTCTGGTGCTCCTGGAAGGCCAGCTCCGGCGTGCGGTGCAGGTCCTGGTACAGGGCTTCGACCGACGGGAACATCTTGTCGAGCTGGGCGCGCATTTCCGGCGGCAGGCCGGCGGCGTGGGCGGAACTGGCGGCGAAGGCACCGGCCAGCACGAGTTGTCGGATGAGACGGGCGGATTGTTTCATGAATCTTCTCGAAAAACGGGGGGAACGGAGGCGACTCCGATGGACTGTACTGGCAATCATCGGGGCCGGAACCATAACAGACGCATTTCCATGCGGCAATATTTAACAATTAACATAGGTAGTTCTACGTAACAAAAGTGTCGTAAAAATTTCTCATATTCATTTTTTATTTCTACAGAGAATTGATTTACACGTAAAATCCGTCCCCTCAAGTGATGTCGGACTATTCCTACGCGCCGCACGTGCCACGCCTTCAACGTCGCCTGCAGCCGCCGGCGTTCACGCCACCCTCGAATACCAAAGGACGATGTAATGGGTTTCATCTCGAATATTCGCATTGGACGACGCCTGGGTCTCGGCTTTGCCGTGATCCTGGCGATGACGCTCTTGATCGCCGTGGCCGGCATCTCGCGCATGAACGACGTGGCGGCGTCGACCCGCGACATGATGGCGGCGCCCCTGACCAAGGAGCGCCTGATCACCGACTGGTACAGCCTGAACTTCGCCTCGATCCGCCGCACCGCCGCGATCGTCAAGAGCGCCGACCCGGAACTCGGCCCCTACTTCAAGGAAGACGCCGCCGCCTCGGTCAAAAAGGCAGCCGAACTGCTCAAGCAGATCGAGCCGCTGATCGCGGGTGAAAAGGAAAAGGCGCTGTTCGCCAAGATCCTGGAACAGCGCAAGACCTACAGCGCCTCGCGCGATGGCGCGGTCAAGGCCAAGGCCGACGGCAATGCCGAGGAAGCCGCGCGCATCCTCGAGCAGGGCTTCACGCCGGCGGCGCAGAAGTACCAGGACCTGCTGCACGAGCTGGTGCTCATGCAGCGCAACAGCATCGACCAGACCGCCAAGGCGATCGACGAGAGCGCGCGCCACAACAGCACCGTCATCAGCGTGCTGGCCGCCGGCGCGGTGCTGCTCGGCGCCGCCCTGTCGTGGCTGCTCACTACCGGCATCACCCGTCCGATCCATGCCGCAGTGCAGGCTGCCGAGACCGTGGCCGCGGGTGACCTGACCGGTCGCATCGAAGCCGACACGAAGGACGAGACCGGCGCCCTGCTGCGCGCCCTGCGCAACATGAACGACAGCCTGGTGAAGATCGTCAGCGAAGTGCGCAGCGGCACCGACACCATCGCCACCGGCTCGGCGGAAATCTCGGCCGGCAACTTCGACCTGTCGGCACGTACCGAACAGCAGGCCGGCGCGCTGGAGGAAACCGCGGCGTCGATGGAAGAACTGACCACCACGGTGCGCCAGAACGCCGACAATGCGCGCCAGGCCAACCAGCTGGCGATCACCGCGTCCAGCGTGGCCCTCGATGCCGGCAACGTGGTGGACCAGGTCATCACCACCATGGGTTCGATCAACGACTCCTCGAAGAAGATCGTCGACATCATCGGCGTGATCGACGGCATCGCCTTCCAGACCAACATCCTGGCCCTGAACGCGGCCGTGGAAGCGGCGCGCGCCGGCGAGCAGGGCCGCGGCTTCGCGGTGGTGGCGTCGGAAGTGCGTACCCTGGCCCAGCGCTCCGCCGCCGCGGCGAAGGAGATCAAGACCCTGATCGGCGACTCGGTCGAGAAGGTCGAAGCCGGCACCAGGCTGGTGGACCAGACTGGCGACACCATGGAGCAAGTGGTCACCTCGATCCGCCGCGTCACCGACATCATGGCCGAGATCGCATCGGCCAGCCAGGAACAGACCGGCGGCATCGAGCAGGTCAACCAGGCCATCGGCCAGATGGACCAGGTGACCCAGCAGAACGCAGCGCTGGTCGAAGAGTCGGCAGCAGCAGCGGCCTCGATGCAGGACCAGGCCGCCCGCCTGGCCCAGGTGGTCGGCGTGTTCAAGCTGGACGCCCAGGCTCCGGTCGCCACGACCGCAGTCGCCACTGCCGCGTCGCGCAGCCTGGCGCTTCCGGCCAAGCCGGCGGCGCGGGTTGCGAAACCGGCGCCGGCAAATGCACGTGCCGCCGCGCGTACCGAAGCCGAGGAATGGGAAACCTTCTGAGTCTGCGTAAAAAATGATGAAAACGCCCGGCCAAGCGCCGGGCGTTTCGTTTAGGTCCTTTCCAATTCGCAAATCCACGTGTCAAATTGGCCATGATTTGACGATTTTGCGCGACACTCGGGCGCAGCCCCCCTGTTGTTTCCTTGACGCACTATCCATGCTCGGGCAAAGTTTTGTCTGCCGCGGCCCCGTCCGTTTCCGTTTCCCTCACCGCCCCATGCCCGTCGATTACCAGCAGCCTCCCGCCGAAGTCGCCCAGGTCCAGCCTGCCGCCGCCCCGTTCGAACAACAGTACGAGGAGGCGCGCAGGCTCGCCAACTCGGGCCAGCCCGAACTGGCGCTGGCCGCTTATAACGCCCTGCTAGCGCGCTCGCCAGGCAACGTGGACGTACTGCTCGGGCGCGGTATCCTGCTCAGCCGCCTGGAGCGCTGGAGCGAGGCCGAGGCCGACCTGAAGGCCGCTGCCAAGGCCTCGCCGGAATATGCCGACGTCTGGTTCGCGCTCGGCAGGCTGTACCAATGGCAGGACCGGCCGGCGCAGGCCGCCGAGGCCTATGGTCGCGCCGCCGCGCTGCGTCCCGGCGATGCCGCCACCCTGGCGGCGCATGCCCAGGCGCTGCGCGCCTTGCAGCCGCATCCGCACCCGTCGCCCCAGCCGTTCACCGGCAATCCTGAAGCCGCGATCGCCGCGGGTTACACCTGGGCCGCCGGCCTGTCCGGCAGCTGGCAGGACGTGGGCGACGGCCCGCGCTGGAACGACCAGACCCTGAGCGTGCGCCACTACATGAAGCGCGGCTCGATCGGCTTCGAGGCGCTGCGCGCCCACCGCTTCGACCAGACCGGGCGCGCCTGGGCCATCGACGCCTATGCCAGCCTGTGGCAAGGCGCCTATGCCAACCTGCGCTACCAGCGGGCGCCGAGCGAACGCCTTTTCCCGGCCCATTCCGGCCGCATCGAGCTGTATCAGTCGCTCGGCAACGGTTGGGAAGCCTCGGTGAGCGACGACCTGCTCGGCTTCGATTCGCGCGTGAACATCTATGGCGTCAGCCTGGCCAAGTACAGCGGCAACTTCTACGTGCAGCTGCGTCACCAGAACATCGTGTCGCAAGGCTCGCACAGCTCGGGCGACCGCCTGCTGGCGCGCTGGTACTACGCGGGCGACGCCGACAGCTACCTCGAAGCGACGGCCAATCGGGGCCGCAGCGACGACCCGCTGTCGCTCACCGGCGGCCGCGCGCGCTCGGGCGGCGGCAGCCTGACCTGGGTCCACTACCTGTCGCGCGACTGGGGTACGCGGGTTGGCGCCAGCTTTGCCCAGAGCGGAAGCGGCGAGGCGCGCGAGCGCGGCCTGAGCCTCGGCCTCTATCGCCGCTGGTAAGCCATGGAAGGCCTGCCTGTCCGCCAGCGGCTGCAAGCCGTACTGGAAGCAGCCCTCGACGCCGCCGCGTTCACCCTGTCGTCGCTGCCCGCGCTGATGCTGGCCTGGCTGTGCCTGCGCATCGCCGAGGCCATCCATGCCGCAGCCGCCGGCGTGCCGCACTCGACCCTGTTTGGCGTCGGCATCGGCAACGACACCTTGTCGCTGCTGCGCTACGGCTTCGTGTTCCTGCTCGGCTCCCTGCCGCTGGCCTTCATCGCCTCGCAGCGCCTGCGCATCGCCTGCCTGGGTACACTGTGGAGTGCGCTGCTGTGCGCCGATGCAGCGCTGCTGCAGTACCACTGGGTGGCGGGCGTGCCGCTTGGCGCCGACCTGTTCGCCTACAGCGGCGACGAAGTCGCGACCGTCATGGCCAGCGGCTGGCAGGCCAGCCCGCTGCTGCTGGCCGCCCTGGTGCTCGGCCTGGGTGTATTGTGGGGCGTGCTCCTGCTGTCACGGCATGAACTGTGGCCGCGCGCCAGCGGGCGCATGGCGGGTATCGCGCTGGCGGCCAGCCTCGCGGCCTTCGCCTTATTGCCGGCGCGCATGGTGCCAGCCGTGGTGCACACCGACGCCGACCTGGGCTTCGTCATCAACAAGGCCGCCTTTTTCGCCGACAGCAACCTGGCCGGCCTGCGCGGCCAGGCGGCGCAGGCCAGCGACCACGGGACGTTGCAGGGCCAGGCGCCGTGGGACGGCAAGGACCCGCACTACCCCTTCCTGCGTGCCGAGCGCACACCCGATACCCTCGGACCGCTGCTGCGCCGCGCCGACGCGCCGCCGAACCTGGTGTTCGTGATCGTCGAAGGCCTGGGCCGCAGCTTTTCCGGTCCCGGGGCACGCCTGGGCAGCTTCACGCCCTTCCTCGACGAGCTGGCAGGACGCAGCCTCTACTTCGAAAACTTCCTGGCCGGCCAGGGCCGCACTTTCGGCGTGCTGACCACGATCTTCGGTTCGCTGCCCTTCGGCGAACACGGCCTGGCCGCGCTGGGCGAGCGCATGCCGCGGCACGATTCGCTCCTGTCCATCCTGAAGGGACAGGGCTACGACCTGCGCTTCTACTCGGGCTCGAATATGGAGTTCGACAACGAAGGTTTGTTCCTGCGCCGCCAGGGTGTGGACAGCATCGTCAGCGAGAAGGACTACGGCCCGGATGCAGAGCGCGCCAACGATTGGGGCTATGCCGACCGCGACCTGATGGACATGGCGCTGCGCCGCGAAGCGGCAGCCAGGGCGACGCCCTACGCCACCATCATCCAGACCACCAGCATGCACACGCCCTTCACCTTCCCCGGCAAGGACGCCTACCTGCAGCGGGTCGATGCGCACGTGGCGCGCCTGGGGCTGCGCGAGCGGCCGGAATACCGCGCCCAGCGCGAGGTGTTCGCCAGCATCCTGTACACCGATGACGCGCTGCGCCTGTTCTTCGAGAAGGCCTCGACCCTGCCCGGCTACGCCAACACCGTGTTCGTCATCACCGGCGACCACCGCCTGCCCGAGCTGCCGATGGACACCCGCATCGAGCGCTACCACGTGCCGCTGATCGTGTATTCGCCGCTGCTGAAGGCGCCGGCTTCGATCAAGGCGGTGTCCTCGCAGTTCGACATCGCTCCCTCGCTGCTGGCCTGGCTGTCGAAGGATTACGGCTTGAAGACGCCGCGGCAGGTGACCTGGCTGGGCACCGGCCTCGACACCGAGAAGAGCTTCCGCAACCTGCACGCGATCCCGCTCAAGCAGACCAGGACCGAGATGAGCGACTTCGTTTCCGGCACGGCCTATCTCGCGCAAGGCAAGCTGTACATGCTCGGCGATGGAATGGAAACCGAGCGCGCCGATAATCCGGCGGCGCTGTCGCTGGCGCAGGCCCAGTTCCACGCCTTCCTGAAGGCGAATCGCCAGGCTGGTACCAGCACGGTGCTGGCGCCCGAAGGCGGAGCGCTCGCCGGCTGGGGCGGCGAGCGCAGCCTGCACGGCACGCCGCTGGTACAGCAGGCCGGTGACGTCGCCGTGCGCGGCCTGCGCCCGCGTCCCGACGCCAAGCGCCTGGCGATCGAAGCCACCTTCAGCAACAGCGCCGCCACCGAGTCGCGCGCCTTTGCGCCGCTGCTCGTCATCGCCGACGCGCATGGTGTCGAGATCGGCGAAACCACCGGCGAGGCGCGCCGGCTGGGCGCAGGCGAGTCGGCCTCGATCACGCTGCGCGCGAACCTGCCGCGCCTCCCGTCCGGCACCTACTATATTTCCGTGATCCCCTCCCATCCCGACACCGGCCGCGCGATCGGCGTCGGTCAATACCACGTGGAACTGAAACTGTGAAGCATACCCTCGCCTGCCTGGCGCTGATGCTGGCCTGCGCCGGCGGTGCCGCCCATGCCTCCGATGCAGCCGCTCCGCGCGCGATCTGGACCTGGGAAGAAGACAGCAGCGCCATGCTGCAGCAGCCGGCCGCGGCGGAACGCGCGATCGCCTTCCTGAAGTCGAAGTCGGTGCAGACCGTGTTCCTGTATGCCGACGCCTTCGGTGGCGGCAACCCGATCGTGTCGAACCCGTGCCAGTACCGACGCCTGGTCCGGCGCCTGCATGCCTCGGGCCTGCGGGTCTACGCCCTGCTCGGCTCCGCCTACCTGCACACCGAACGCTACGTGCTGCCCAGGCACCATGTGGACGCGGTGGCAATGCTGCAGCGCGTCCTCGACTACAACCGCACGGCGGCGCCGGAAGAGCGCTTCGACGGCGTCAATGTCGACATCGAACCGCACATCCTGCCGGAATGGTCGGCGCGCAAGATGGAATTGCTGGCCGGTTTCCTCGACATGTCGGACGCGCTGATGCGCACCGTACGTGCCTCCGGCCAGTCGCTGCCGGTCGGGCCGGCGATTCCATTCTGGCTGGACGGCATCCAGCTGGAGTGGAAAGGCAGGCGCAAGCCGGTGAGCCAGCACGTGCAGGACACCTACGACTACGTGGCGCTGATGGACTACCGCGACCGCGCCGAAGGCGGCGACGGCATCGTCAGCCATGCGATGGACGAGCTGCAGTACGGCGAGACCATAGGGCGCCGCGTGCTGATCGGCGTCGAGACCATGCCCAACGCAATCAAGAAAGTGTCCTTTCACCACCTGCGCGAGCCGGACCTCGAGCGCGAACTGGACGAGACCCGCGCTGCCGTCGGCAGCATGCCCTCGTTCGGAGGCTTCGTGGTGCACCACTACGGCTCCTACCGCAAGTGGCTGGGGCTGGACTGAGCACACAAGGCATTTCGGATTTTCGGTTAATATATACACCGTATAAATAAGGAGTCTGCCTTGATCTCTGCACACGTCTTCATTGCCACCAGCCTCGACGGCTACATCGCGCGTCCGGACGGCGACATCGGCTGGCTGCTGCAGCGCGACGCCCCGGACGAAGACCATGGCTACGGCGACTTCATCGCCGACAAGGACGTCATCGTGATGGGACGCGGCAGTTACGAGAAGGTGCTGGGCTTCGATTCCTGGCCCTATGACCGGCCGGTGCTGGTGCTGTCGAAGCAGTTGGCGGGCGCGCTGGTACCGGAGGCGCTGCGCGGAAAAGTTCGCTTCTCGGACGCCGCGCCGACACAGGCCATGGCGGAACTCGCATCCCAGGGTGTACATCGGGTGTATGTCGATGGCGGGCAGTTGGTGCAGTCCTTCATCCGCGCCGGGCTGGTCGAGGACATGGTGCTCAGCACCGTGCCGGTCCTGATCGGCGCCGGCCGGCCGCTGTTCGGGGCCTTGCCGCGCGACCTGGACCTGGCCCTCGTCGCCAGCCGCAGCTTCCCTTCGGGGCTGGTCCAGTCTACCTACCGCTTTGTCAAATAAGCCTGCCATGACGCGGCCACGTGGACGCCCTGCCCGTGGCGAAGGCGTGACGCGCGACGAGATCCTTTCCGCCGCGCTCGCCCTGCTCGATGAGGACGGCGCCGGCTTCGGCATGCGCGCGCTGGCGGCGCGGCTTGGCGTCACCCCGATGAGCCTCTATCACCACGTCGGCGACCGCGGCAAGCTGCTGCAGGCCCTGTCGGACCACGTCTATGCCGCGGTGCCTGACCACGCCCCCTCCCCGGCCGGCGGACTTGCGGAGATCCGCGCCCTGCTCACCCGCTACCACGACGCCGTCGCACGGCATCCGCAGCTGACCCTGGCCATCTTCGCCGAGCCGGCCGCCTTCGCCGGAAATACTCGCGCGATCACCGAGCGCCTCACCCTGCTGCTGTCGGCGCTCACGCCGGACTACCTGCTGTGGCGCGACATCCTGGTCGACCACGCGCACGGCAGCGGCCTGGCCCTGTGCGCGGCGCGCGGCGACCGGCAACAGCTGGACGCCATGCGCGAACAGTATGGACAGGCGCTGGACTGCATGCTGGCGCGGATCGCGGCGCCAGGCAAGGGTAGCGCCAGCTGAGCCCACTCAAGGCAGGCGGCGCTACCTTCCCGGTTGCGGATGCGCCCGCCAGGCAAGGGCGCTATGATCGGCGCCGCCTTCAACCCAACCCAGACCAACCCCATGTACCAGCCATTCCCGCTCCGCCCGACGACGCGTGCCGCCGTATTTGCCGCCCTGCTGCTGCCGGCCGCCCTGCCCGCGCGCGCCAGCGTCCTGGACGAAGTGCCGCTGCCCGACATCAGCGCCGTGACCGACTACCGGCCGAAGATCCCGCTGCGGGTGTACTCGGCCGACAAGGTCCTGATCGGCGAGTTCGGCCTAGAACGGCGCGACTTCGTGCCGATCGCAAAGATCCCTCCCCTGATGAAGGCCGCCGTGCTGGCGATCGAGGACTCTCGCTTCTATGAGCACAGCGGCATCGACTGGATCCGCGCGCTGGGCGCCGCCAAGGCTAACCTGGCGTCGCTCGGCAGTTTCCGCCAGGGCGGCTCCACCATCACCATGCAGGTGGCGCGCAACTTCTTCCTGTCGCGCGACAAGACCCTGCCGCGCAAGCTGACCGAGGTCGCCCTGGCCTACAAGATCGAGCAGGCCCTGTCCAAGGACCAGATCCTCGAGGTCTACATGAACCAGATCTACCTGGGCCAGCGTTCCTACGGCTTCGCCAGCGCGGCGCGCACCTATTTCGGCAAGCCCTTGTCGAGCCTGAGCCTGGCCGAGGCCGCGATGCTGGCCGGCCTGCCGCAGAACCCGTCGCGCCACAATCCGGTGGCCAATCCGGAGCGCGCGCAGCAGCGCCAGCAGGTGGTCCTCAAGCGCATGCTGGCGCTGGGGAAGATCACCGAGGCGCAGTACCGCCAGGCGCTGGCCGAACCGCTGCGCGTGCGGCGCGACGGCGGCGGCCCGGGTGCGGGCGCCGAATACGTCGCCGAGCTGGCGCGCCAGGCCGCCCATGCGCGCTTCGGGCAGGCGGCCTACGAGCACGGCTACACGGTCACCACCAGCATCAACGCGGCCGAGCAGACCGCCGCCTACGAGGCGGTGCGCCGCAACGCCATCGCCTACGACCGCCGCCATGGCTACCGCGGACCGGAAGCGCGCATCACGCTGCCGAAAGCGGAGCAAGAGCGCGAAGAGGCGGTCAACGAGGCCCTGCAGAAGCGCCCCGCGGTCAGCGGCTTCACGCCCGCCGTGGTGCTGGCGGCGTCGCCCAAGCGGGTGCGCGTCGTTACCCGCGACGGCGACACCATCGAGATCAAGGCCGGCGGGCTCGCCTTCGCCGCCCCTGCCCTCCTGCCTTCCGCCAAGGCCGGCCTCAAGCTGGCGCCGGGCGCCGTGGTACGCATCGCCCCCGGTGGCAAGGATGGCTGGGCCATCACCCAGCTGCCGCAGGTGGCCTCGGCCTTCGTCGCGCTCGATGCCCAGACCGGCCTGGTGCGCGCCATGGTGGGCGGGGTCGACTACCAGCTGCAGAAACTCAATCACGTAACGCAGGCCTGGCGCCAGCCGGGATCGAGCATCAAGCCCTTCGTGTATTCGGCGGCACTGGAGCGCGGCTTCTTCCCGGGCACCACCATCCTCGACGAACCGCTCGATTTTTCGAACGAGAAGGCCTATGCCAACTGGTCGCCGCGCAACGACGACGGCCTGTTCGAGGGTCCGGTGACGATCCGCCATGCGCTCACGCACTCGCGCAACGTGCCGACGGTGCGCATGCTGCGCGCGCTCGACGTCGACTATGCGCGCGAACACCTGGGCCGCTTCGGCTTCGACATGGCGCGCCATCCCAGCAACCTGACCCTGGCGCTCGGCACCGGCGCGGTGACGCCGCTGCAGATGGCCGGCGCCTACGCGGTGCTGGCCAACGGCGGCTACCGGGTCGAACCCAGCCTGGGCATGACGATCCACGACCGCGACGGCAAGCTGCTGTTCGAAAGCGGCAAGCCGCGCCCGCTGCAGGAGAGCGCGCGCGTGCTGGATGCCCGCAATGCCTTCATCGCGGACAGCATGCTGCGCGACGTGGCGCGCTTCGGTACCGGCGCCCAGGCCTCGCGCCTCTTGAACCGCAGCGACCTGGCGGGCAAGACCGGCACCACCAGCAACGCCATCGACGGCTGGTTCGCCGGCTATGGCGCCAATGTGGTGGCGGTGGCCTGGATGGGCTACGACGAGCCGCGCTCGCTGGGCAGCCACGAATTCGGCTCCACGCTGGCCTTGCCGGTGTGGGTCGACTATATGCGCGTGGCGCTGGCGAAGACGCCGCAGCGCGAGCGCATGCCGCCCGAGGGCGTGGTACGTGCCGGCGGCGACTGGGTGTATGCGGAGTTTGCCGAACCGGCGCCGGCCGAGGAGGAAGCCGCAGCGCCGCAGTCACCCTAACAAGGCAGGGCGGGTGCCGGAGCTTGTATCCGGCACGCCGCCGTGTGACCGCTTATTTGCCTGGCGGCGCCGGGAACAGGATCGCCGGCCCCTTCGGGGCTACGCCCGGGGCGAGCGCGGCGGGCGCCGGCTTGCCGGCCGGGCCGAGGTGGCGCACGAAGCGGTAGATCGCGCGCAGGTCTTCCTTGTCCATCTGGTGCAGCGTGAACCAGGGCATCGGCGGGCGCGCCTGCATGGTCTGCGCCATCCTGATCCAGTCGTTTTCGCCCATCGCATTCATCGACAGGCGCAGGTTGGTCGGGTAGGTCGTGCCCCAGGGGCCGCGCCAGCCCAGCTGGTCGCCCTGCAGCCAGTCCTTCTCGGGCACCTTGCCGGCGCTCATGCCATAGCCGGCGGTATGGCAGTCGTTGCAGCCCCCGACCTTGACCAGGTAGCGCCCGCGCTCGATATACTTGCCTTGTGCCGTGGCGTTCGCCGCCGGCTGGTGCGGATTGTTCTGTGCCGCCTGCACGGCAGGCATGGCCAGGGCCAGCAGCACGGCGGCGGCGCAGGCCTTGTAAAGAGGTGAGATCATGTGCTCGGTTCCCGATAATGGCCGGCCCATGATGCAGCGAGTAGCGCGGGCGCCGGCTGTTTCTTGTCAATAGGCGACAAGATAGCCGGCGTTCGCGGTCGATGGCAGCCCCACGGCTGGGGGGATCGTACACGCCGCCTTACGGCAGGCCCTGCACCGTCCCCTCCTTCGGATAATCGATCACGTAGTCGACGTTGAAGCGGGCGGTCTCGTTCGGCTTGAGCGTGCGCTCCCAGCCGACCACGCCGCGCCGCTGCTGCCAGTCCTTCACGCTCGGTTCCGGATTCAGGGAGATCCTGGCGCTGATCTTGTCCGACTGGCTGACCGGGGTTGGCTCGAGCACCAGGATATCGATCGACTGGCGGTGCAGGTTGGTCACCACATAGGTGTCGGCGATGCGCTTCTGGTTCTCGCGGTTAAAGAAACCTGCTTCGCCCGATTTCTCGTTGCGGCGCTCGGTGCTCACGCGCACCAGCGGATCACGCCCGAAGGCCATGTTGAAGCGCTCGCTGGCCTGGGGATCCCAGTGCAGTGCGCCCACGTAGGAACCGTCGCGGCGCAGCTGCACCTGGCCCGGCAGCCAGACGCCGTCGGGCCGCGCCGCATCGATGGTCAGCACCGCCGTATCCTTGTCGTCGCGCGGGGCGATGCGCACCAGCTGCTTGACGGCCAGGTTCTGCTTGGCCAGGCCGACCGAGATTTCGCGGCCATCCGATGCCAGGTCGACCCGGGCCGGCACCTCGAATTCGGTCGTGAAGCTGCCCTGCGTCTCGATGACCGGCGCGATGTAGTCGTCCGCGGCGACGCGCGAACCCGTGACCATCACCGGGGACGGCGCCGGGGGCGGTGCGGCCGGCGCGATGCGACGGGCATATTCGTTTCGAACGTTGAGCGCTGCCTGCACTTCCTGCGGCGGCCGGTGGGTCAGCAGCCACGGGAAGGGATCGGGCGCATAGGCGGTCAGGTTCGGCTGGCCGGTCGACAGGCGCAGCCTGACCTTGCTCCAGTCCTCGCCGGTCTTTTGCGAAATCGCCGCCATGCGCTCCAGCTCCACCGTGGACGTGTTCGAGTCCAGCGTGGCGCGATAGGTCGGCTTCCAGCCGGCGCGGTTGACCTGGTAGGACAGCAGGATCTTGCCGGGCTGGCGCACCGCGACCGCCACCGTCATGCTGCGGCTGTCGCGCGTGCTGGCCTGGACCTTGGCGAGATCGCCCTTGAGGGCCTCCAGCTGCCTGGTCAGCCCACGCTTCTTCACCTCGGCCTCGTGCATGCGCGCCAGGGCTTCACTGCCGCCCTTGCGGATCGCGTCCAGGGTCCCCAGCAATGCCTTGGGGTCGCCCGCGGCACGTCCCGTCCCGTTGTCGCCGCCGCCGAGGCGCTCGAGGTAGCCCTGCACCAGCTGGGACGATTTGATCTCGGCATCGACCAGCGCGACCTGGTCCTGCAGCGCCTGGATCTTTGCTTCGAGTTCCGCCTGGCGCGGGCTCGGGCTGTCGACGGCGCGCTGGTCGCGCGTGAGCACCTGCCCGACCTGGATGCCCGGATCGGCCTGCAGGCGCACGGTGTCGGTATTGAAATTGGCCAGCAGGCCGGTGATCTCGACCTGGGTCATGCCCGGCGTTACCTGGACCAGGCGCTCCACCGTGGCGCTGCCCGGATACAGGGTGACGCTCTGGATCGGCGCCTCGACAGCGGATGCGCCGGATGCGGCCAGTGCCAGGAGGATGGTCCACTGCTGCTTGATTGCCATGGAATCTCTTTCAAAAGTGAAATATTTCCGCGAGCGTAGCAGATGTGGCCTGGCAAAAACCATCACAAAACCACGGCGTAGCAAGGACTGTGTAACGAGACGTTTCAGGAAGCGCCGCGTGTGGCCATGACCTGCTCCACCAGGCGCTGCGGCAGCTCGCGCACGTCGAGCGTGACGCCGTGTTCGTCCGGCTGGAGCGGTTCGAGGGTGCGCAGCTGGCTGTCGAGCAGCGATACCGGCATGAAGTGCCCGCTGCGCGCCGCCATGCGCTGTGCAATGAGATCGCGATCGCCATGCAGGTGCACGAAGCGCACGTCGCCGCCATCGCCGCGCAGCACGTCGCGGTAGGCGCGCTTGAGCGCGGAGCACGACAGCACGACTACCGGATCGGTCTGCCATGCCCGCTCGATCTCGGCGCGCAATGCCTGCAGCCAGCAGCCCCGGTCTTCGTCGTCGAGCGGGATCCCGGCCGACATCTTGGCCACGTTCTCCGGCGGATGGAAGCGGTCGCCCTCAATGAAGGGCGCACCGAGCGCCTGCGCCAGCCGGGTGCCGATGTCGCTCTTGCCGCAGGCGCTGACGCCCATCACCACCCATGCCGTCCGTTTATCCATGTGCTCTGTTCGTCCTGGTTCATTGGGGGATGGCGACTGTCCGCTTGGGGTGCGAAGCGCTGTGCAAGCTCATATGGGGATTGGCGCAGCCTTCCTTGAACAGTTTCGCATACTCGGCAAGTGGCGGCAGGCCGAGCGCACTCCGGCGCTCGTCGACCCTGGCGATATCCTCGATCTCGAAAGGCTGCCACTCGGTCCTGCTGACGCAACTGCCCTGGGTGCCGAAGCGTTGCGGATAGTGGGTACGGTCGTACAGGTAGGCGAAATTCGTCCCGGATGCCTGCCCTTGCCGCACCAGGGGCTCCATCAAGGCCAGCACCTCGCGCTGGAAGGCCTGGTCCCGGTCCGCGTGCTGGGCGATCAGCCAGGCGGCAGTAGCGCCGTCCTGGCCGACCATCGCGACCGTCGGCCAGCCGGATTGCGCGACAATCTCTTTCAGGCGGACCCGGTTGGCGTCGTCGACGGCGGCCCAGCGGCTGAAGTCGCCCTTGCGCGCGAGCTGGCGGACTTCCTGGTCGCTGGCGGCCATGTTCAATAGTTCGTCGCGCAATGCGGCGTGCGTCGGGCCGGCGGCGTAGGCGCCGACGGAGACCGCGAACAGGATGGCGGCGGTGAATAGCTGTACCAGGATCAGGTGCTTCATCTCCGTGCAGTGCCCTTGATCAAGATGATCCCGGCGCCCAGAAAAGCGGCCGTCAGTATCAAGAAAATAAAGTCTGAAAAATCCACATCATCAAGATACACGATCGATGTTTCCGGGTCAGAGGGATCGTAGCGGATCGCAATGCCGGCGCCCGGCTGGAATCGTCTGAACAGGGCATCGGCGACCTGCTTGTCCCGATAACAGGCTACCCTGGTCGTCAACGACAATCTGGTGGACGAGAAACGATGCTCACCGACGCGGTAGTGGTAGCGCAACTCGATACACCATGCGCCGGACTTGACCCGCTTGCGCAGATCGATTGTCGAGACTTCGGCATGCGCGACCGGCCACGACGTCGAGGCCAGCTTGTCCATGCACCTCGTGAAGGTGAAGAACCCGAGAGGCAAGGCAAGCAGGACGAGGAGCCAGCCGATGATTTTTTCCTTCCGGGGAAACGCCGAGCGCTTTCTACTACCCAAACCAAGCCTTTCTTCAGTTGACGCGACAGCAGGATGCGCCGGAGCGCAGTGTTACCGGCGCACGATAACACGTCGACGCTGTTCCCAAAACGTCCTGGTGGTGGCCTGGCGAGCGCGCATGTCATCCGGGATGTCAACAAAAATCCCGGCTCGGCGCGCGCAGCTTTCCAAGTAAATGCGACATGTCCACCAGCCGCTTGGCCACCAGGTGCCGCACCTCGCCCTGCTTCTGCCAGATGCCGTACACCCCCAGCAGCGGGGCATTCAGCACCTCGCGCCGCTGCTGCTCCACCAGCGTCGGCCAGACAATCACGTTGATGTTCCCGGTCTCGTCCTCGAGCGTCATGAACAGCACGCCCTTGGCCGTCCCGGGCCGCTGGCGCACCGTCACCAGGCCGCAGGCGCGCGCCAGCTGGCCGTCGGCGTAGTCGGCGAGAACGGAGGCCGGCATGAAGCGCTTGGCCAGCAGCTGTTCACGCAGCAGCGCCAGCGGATGGCGGCCCAGTGTCAAGCCCTGGGCGCGGTAGTCGCCCACGATCTCGTCGGCTTCGGTCGGCGCCGCCAGCTGCGGCAGTTCCTCCTGCGGCGTGGTCGGGCGCAGCAGGTCGCGGTCGGGCACCGCCCCCACCGCCTGCCACAGCGCTTCGCGCCGGTGCCCGGCCAGCGACTGCAGCGCATTGGCGCCGGCCAGCACCTGCAGGTCGCCGCGGTCGAGCTGGGCGCGGCGCGCCAGGTCGGCCACGCTCTCGAAGGGGCGCACCGCACGCGCCATCTCGATGCGCAGGGCCACTTCCTGTTTCAGCCCGCGCAGCAAGCCAAGACCCAGGCGCACCGCGGGCTGGCGCGACCGGCTTGTGGGATGCAGTTCCTCCAGGGCCGAGTCCCAGCCGCTGATGGCGACGTCGCCAGGGCGCACCTCGATGCCGTGGCGGCGCGCGTCCTGTACCAGCTGCGAAGGGCTGTAGAAGCCCATCGGCTGGCTGTTGAGCAGCGCGCAGAGAAAGGCCGCCGGCTCGTGGCACTTGAGCCAGGAACTGGCATAGGCCAGCAGCGCGAAGCTGGCCGCGTGCGACTCGGGAAAGCCGTATTCGCCGAAGCCCTGGATCTGGCTGAAGATCGCTTCCGCGAACTCCAGCGTGTAGCCGCGCTCCAGCATTCCGCGCACGATGCGGTCGTAGTATTTTTCGAGCCCGCCCTTGCGCTTCCAGGCCGCCATCGCGCGCCGCAGCTGGTCGGCCTCGCCCGGCGTGAAGCCGGCGCCGAGGATCGCCACCTGCATCACCTGCTCCTGGAAGATCGGCACGCCCAGGGTGCGCTCGAGCGCCACCTTCATTTCCGGACTCGGATAGTGAATCGGCTCCAGGCCCTGCCTGCGCCGCAAATAAGGATGCACCATGCCGCCCTGGATCGGGCCGGGGCGCACCACGGCCACTTCGATCACCAGGTCATAGAAGCGGCGCGGACGCATGCGCGGCAGCATGCTCATCTGGGCGCGCGACTCGATCTGGAACACGCCCACGGTGTCGGCCGCGCAGATCATGTCGTAGGTGGCGCTGTCGTCCGGCGGGATGTCCTGCATCTCGAACAGGTTGCCGTAGCGCTGGCCCACCAGTTCGAGACCGCGCCGCATCATCGACAGCATGCCCAGCGCCAGCACGTCGACCTTCATCAGGCCGAGTTCCTCAAGGTCGTTCTTGTCCCACTGGATGACGCTGCGCTCCGCCATGGTGGCGTTCTCGATCGGCACCAGGCGCGACAATTTGCCGCGCGCGATGACGAAGCCGCCCGGGTGCTGCGACAGGTGGCGTGGGAAGTTCAGCAGCTTGTCGGCCAGCGTGGCCCACTGCTGCGCCAGGCGCGATTCCGGATCCAGTCCCGCCTCCGCCAGGCGCCCCAGCAAATCGGCACGGCTGTCGAACCAGTGGTGGGTCTTGGCCACCTTCTCGACGATGGCCAGGTCGATGCCGAGCGCACGCCCGCTGTCGCGCAGCGCGCTCTTCGGGCGGTAGCTGATCACCACCGCCGCCAGCGCCGCGCGCTCGCGCCCGTATTTCCGGTAGATGTACTGGATGACTTCCTCGCGGCGCTGGTGCTCGAAGTCGACGTCGATGTCGGGCGGCTCGTTGCGCTCCTTCGAGATGAAGCGCTCGAACAGCAGGCTGGCGCGCGCCGGGTCGACCTCGGTGATGCCGAGGCAGTAGCACACCGCCGAATTGGCGGCCGAACCGCGCCCCTGGCACAGGATATGTTGCGAGCGCGCGAAGCGCACGATGTCGTACACGGTGAGGAAGTAATGTTCGTACTTCATCTCGGCGATGAGCTGCAGTTCGTGCTCGATCTGCGCCTGCACCTTGGCCGGGATGCCCTCGCGGAAGCGCCGGTGCGCGCCGACATAGGTTTCCTGGCGCAGGAAGCTGGTGGCATCCATGCCGGGCGGGATCACTTCGTCGGGATATTCGTAGCGCAGCTCATCCAGCGAGAAGGTGCACAGGCGCGCGATGCGCAGCGTCTCGGCCAGCGCCTCGCGGCCGTAGATGTTGGCCAGGCGCAGGCGCGAACGCAGGTGCTGCTCGGCGTTCTGGGCCAGGCCATAGCCGCATTCGGCCACCGGTTTCTTCAGGCGGGTGGCGGTGAGCGTGTCCTGCAGGGGTTTACGTGAGCGCACGTGCATTACCACGTGGCCGAGCGCCGTGATCGGCAGGCCGTGCTGCCAGCCCACCTCTTCCACCGCCTCGCGGTGCGGCTCATCGAAGGCGCGATGCAGCAGGACCAGGCCGAGCCAGGCGCGGCCCGGGAAGGTGCTCGCCATCCAGGCGGCTTGCGCGTGCAGGCGGTCGACGTCCGCCGCTTCGTGCGAGGGATAAGCGGGGAGCAGGATCGCCAGGCAGTCGGGCATGTGCTTCAGGTGCGCGTACGCAGGCGCGGGCCGGGCCAGGTCGTCCGGCGTGAGAAAGTAGGTCCCTTTTTCGCTGCGGGTGCGGCCCAGGGTGATCAGCTCCGCAAGGTTGCCGTAGCCGTTGCGGTTCTTGGCCAGCAGCAGCAGCGACAGCGCCGGACTGCCGTCCGGGTTCTTCAGGTGGAAGTGGGCGCCGATCACCAGGTGCAGGCCGGCCTTCTTGGCCTCGGCATGGGCGCGCACCACCCCGGCCAGCGAGCATTCGTCGGTCAGCGCCAGGGCAAAATAATCAAGCTGGACCGCGCGCGCCACCAGTTCCTCCGCATGCGAGGCTCCTTCGAGAAAGGAGAAGTTCGACAGGCAGAACAGCTCCGCATACGGAGGCAAAACCTGTGGTGGCGGAGAAAGCGGATCGGTCATCGGCAGAGGACGGACAAAAGCGGGGCGAACGGGATACAATGCTGGACAAACCGGCAATACTGTATAAAAACACAGTATAACCGAGACTTCCCGCTCGACAAGGAGAAACGCATGCAGATTCGTGCACTGAGCTGTTTTGGCGAACATGCCGGCGACGGCAACCCGGCTCTCGTCATCGAAGGCGGCCAAGCGAACGAGGAAGCGCGCCGCGCCTTGGCGCAAGCACGCAACACCACCTGCGTCTTCCTCGACGGCGAGGTGGTCGATTTCTATTACCCGCACATGCGCAGCCCGCTGTGCCTGCACGCCACGCTGGCCGTGGCGCACGTGCTGTTCGGGCGCCATCCCGATGCCGCCCTGCTTTCGGTGACGACGGCGATGCGCGGCCAGCAGCTCGCGCTGCTGCGCGGCGATCATGCCTTTTATGTTCGCCTGCAGGCGCAGGAAGTGGCGCAGCCGGTGCTGGCAAGCGGCCTGCTGGAGCACTTGCTCGCAGCGCCCGGCTTCGTGCCGGCATCGCCGCCGCGTGTCGCTTCGGTCGGCAGCCCGAAGCTGCTGGTCGAAGGGCCGGACGCCGCCACGCTGCTTGGCCTGCGGCCGGACCTGGAAGCGATCACGGCATGGAGCAAGGAGGCGGGCATCAACGGCATCTACGCCTGGTGCCGTCTTCCAGACGGCCGCTTCGAAGGCCGCAACTTCAACCACCTCGACCCGGCCCTGGAAGACAGTGCCACCGGCGTGGCGGCGGGTGCGCTCACCGCGCTGCTGGGACATGGCATCGTGCTGCGACAGGGACGCGCCACCGGCCAGTCCTGCATCATCACGACCCGGGCAGAGGACGGGGCCATCCTGGTCGGCGGCCGCACGGAGCCGGCCGCGCTCATTGAATCCACCGGCGGCCCTGATACGTTTGGTAGCATTCCTTACTGCCTGGCTTCACCTGTCCGGCCCGGTTCGCGGTGTAATGGACACATCGCGAAAGCACACCGCGTCACCAGGAGAACAGCATGAAACCACGTTTGATCGCATCGGCACTGATCGCCCTTAGCCTGACTGCCAGCGGCAGCGCGTTCGCCCAGCGCGGCGACCATGGCCACGACGGCCGCAACGGCAACGCCTATGGTCAGGACAACCGCCGTGGCGACAAGTATGACAACGGCCGCTATGACAATGACCGCCATGACGGCCCACGCGGCAACGCCCACCAGCGCGCCAACGACCGCAATTACGATCGCTACTACGATGCACGCCAGTTCCATCGCGACGACCGGCGCGGCGCCGGACCGCGCCACGACCTGCGCCGCGGCCAGCACCTGAGCAAGGAATACCGCGACAGCCGCTACGTCGTCACCGACTGGCGCGACCGCCACCTGAGCGCGCCGCCGCGCGGCCACCACTGGGTCCGCGCCGGCAACGACTACATCCTGGCCGCCATCGCCACCGGTCTGATCGCACAGGTCTTGCTGAGCAACTGACACGACACCGGGTCAGTCCCGGAAAGGCCGCGCCCTGTAACAAGGCGCGGCCTTTTTTCGCATGGCCAGGCCGTATTGACGCCGCCAGCAAGGGCTGTCCCCCGTCCGCGAGCTGGTATACACTTCCGCGCACGCTCTACCGGAGCTCATCCATCCTGCGGACATGAAACCACAACTCCTGACCTACGCCCTCCCCTTGATCCTGCTCGGCGCCAGTGCCACCGCACGCGCCGACGTCGATTACCAGCTGCGCATTACCGATGCGGCACAGCACCTGGCCGAAGTGCGCGCCACCTTCCCGGCAGCCACCGGCACCACGCTCGACGTGCAAATGCCGAACTGGCGCACCGGCCGCTACAACATGCTCAACCTCGCCAACGGCGTGCGCCTGTTCAAGGCCTTCGACGCCAAGGGCCAGCCGCTGCCGGTCGCCAAGACCGACAAGGGCACCTGGCAGGTCCGCACCAAACCGGGCGACGCGGTGACGGTGCAGTACGAGCTGTACGCCAACCTGCTGGGCGAGCGCACCCGCCACATCGACGACACCCACGCCTACCTGGATGCCAGCGGCGTGTTCGTCTACGCCGCGCCCTTCCGCAAGGAGAAGGTAGCGGTCAAGCTGGACGTGCCGCAGGGCTGGAAGTCGCGTTCGGGCATGGATTCGGGCAACTGCGACCACTGCTTCGTGGCGCCGAACTACGACGTGCTGATCGACGCGCCGATCGAGACCGGCATCCACGAGTTCTACACCGACAAGGTGGATGGCCGTAGCATCGAGCTGGCGATCTGGGGCCGCGGCAACCACGACGGCAAGCAGATGATGACCGACCTGAAGAAGATCGTCGTCGAGACCGCGAAGATGTACGGCAACCAGTATCCGTTCCAGCGCTACCTGTTCATCGTCCACGCCACCGACGGCGTCGGCGGCGCCACCGAGCACGCCAATTCCACCGTCATCCAGAAATCCCGCTGGACCTTCGCGCCGCGCAAGGACTACCTGAACTTCCTGCGCGTGGCCGCGCACGAGTTCTATCACACCTGGAACGTCAAGGCCTACCGTCCGAAGGAGATGGTGCCCTACGACTACCAGAACGAGAACTACAACCGCCTGCTGTGGGTCGCCGAAGGCCATACCTCCTACTACGACGAGCTGATCGTCCTGCGCGCCGGCCTGCAGAAGCGCGACGAGTTCCTTGAAGGCTACGCCAAGCTGATCGACGACTACCTGCACCAGCCGGGCCGCTTCCAGCAGAGCGCGGCCGATGCCAGCTTCGACGAGTGGATCGCCGTCGGCGGCGAGCGCGCACGCAACGCCTCGGTCAACATCTACTCCAAGGGCCAGGTGCTGGCGCTGATGATGGACATCGAGCTGCGCCGCCAGACCGGCGGCAAGCGCGGCCTCGAGGACATGCACCGCATCCTGTTCGAGAAGCACTCGACCGCCCAGGGCGGCTACGACGTGCCGGCCGTGCTGGCAGCGCTGCGCAGCGTGAGCGGCCAGGACTGGAGCGGCTGGTGGGCCCAGTACGTGGACGGCACCACAGAGATCCCGTTCGACACCCTGCTGGCCCAGGTCGGCCTGCAAAAGATCGCCGACGTGCCGAAGGACCAGGAGCAGAAGACCGAATGGTGGGCCGGCTGGACCCTGCGCGACGGCAGCGACCCGGCGGTGGTCACCGTCGTCGAGCGCGACAGCCCGGCATGGAAGGCCGGCGTGGTCTCGGGCGACACTCTGGTGGCCGTGAACGGCCTGCGCGTGTCCGCCAAGGACATCGGCGACAAGATGTCGCTGGTGAAGACCGCCCCGTTCAAGGTGCACCTGTTCCGCCGCGACGAGCTGGTGGAAAAGCAGCTCACCCCGCTGCAGCAGCCGAAAGGCAAGGCCAAGCTGAAGGTCGCGGACAAGGCGACCGACGCGCAGAAGGCGCTGAACGCGTCCTGGCTCGGCGTGGCATGGCCAAAAGACGATTCTGCGAGGGCGGAATCGACAGCGGCAGCGAAGAAACCGTAATCCACGGCGCCGGCCATCGAACCGCGGCCCCGGTCCCGACCGGCGCCGCGGTTTTTTCATGGGGGTTCTTCGCGCACCTCCAGCACCCGGTCGATCAGGCCGTATTCCGCCGCCTGCCCGGCCGACATGAAGTTGTCGCGGTCCGAATCTTTCTCGATCCGGCTCAGCGGCTGCCCGGTGCGCTCGGCCAGCAGGCTGTTCAGGCGGTGACGCTGGTACAGGATCTCGCGCGCCTGGATCTCGATGTCGGCCGCCACGCCCTGCGAGCCGCCATGCGGCTGGTGGATCATGATGCGGGCATTCGGCAGCGCGTAACGCTTGCCGGGCGCGCCCGCGGCCAGCAGGAAGGAGCCCATGCTGGCGGCAAAGCCCGTGCACAGGGTCGACACGTCGGGCTTGATGAACTGCATCGTGTCGTAGACGGCCATGCCCGCATACACCGAGCCGCCGGGCGAATTGATGTACAGCGCGATGTCCTTGTCCGGGTTGTCCGATTCCAGGAACAGCAGCTGGGCCACCAGCAGGTTGGCGGATTGCTCGGTGACTTCACCGACCAGGAAGATCACGCGCTCCTTCAGCAGGCGCGAGTAGATATCGAAGGCGCGCTCGCCGCGCCCCGTCTGTTCGATGACTGTAGGCACCAGGCCCAGTCCCATCGGTGAATGCAAGCCCATGTTCGTCCTTTCGCGGTAGAGTGGAACTACCCGCATGACGCCCGCCGCCCGCCGCGTGTGACAGCCCGAAAAAAATTCCGCCGGCCTGTCACATCCGGGCCAGCCCAGGCGTCAAGCGGTAGACCCATCCGCCCAGAACAGGAGTTGCCATGCCAAGCGCCACCGATCCAGATGCCGCCACCTTCGAACAGCTGCGCCCGCGCCTGACCGCGATCAGCCGCCGCATCGTCGGCAGCGCGGCCGAGGCCGAGGACATCGTGCAGGACTGCTACCTGAAATGGCATGGCGCGGAACATACGGCGCTGGCGACGCCGGCGGCCTGGCTGACCACGGTCGTGCAGCACCAGTCGATCGACCGGCTGCGCAGGCGCGCCCGCGACGCGGCGGCGGCCCAGGCCGCGCTGGAACTCGGACCCGAGCCGGCGCCGGCCCTGCCCGAGGATGGCCTGCTGCGGCAGGCCGAGCTGGACGCGGCGCTCGCCCGCCTGGCGCGCCTGGCGCCGTCCGAGCGCCTGGCCCTGGTCCTGCACGAGGCCTGCGAGTGCAGCCATGCGGATATCGCCGCGGTGCTGGGCACCAGGGCGGCGAATGCACGCCAGCACCTGGCACGCGCGCGGCGGCGGCTGCGCAATGCGGAAAGCGCAGAGCCGCCGCCGCCGGAAGAGAAGCTGTGCCGCGACCTGGTACGCCGCTTCCAGGCCGCCATCAACGGCCTGGACCTGCCGGCGCTCGTCACACTGCTGGCTGCCGAACAGCCGATGTCCGTGCATGCCTTCCCGCAGCCGCGGATGAAGGGCGGCGCCTGCGCCAACGACGCATCGTACAGCCTCGTCCTGGCAGCATAAGATCCGGGAAGCGTCCGGCGATTATTCCGGCACCTGCTCCAGCAGTTGCCGCGCCAGCAGGCCGGCATGCGGGGTCAGCGCGGAGAAGTCGCGCGCGCACAGGTAGAGCTGCCTGGCCGCCCAGGCTTCGGACAGGGTCAGGACGGCCAGGTCGCGTTCGATCGTTGCGGCCAGGGCACGGGAGAGGATCGAAATGCCGATGCCTGCCTCGACGTACCTGGCCACCTGCCCGGTATTGCGCAACTGGATGCGGTAGTCGAGCTGGCGGCCCAGGCGCGCTGCCCGTTCCGCCAGGTGCGTCTCCAACGCGGTGTCGGCCATGCCCACGATCGGCTCGGCAAGGATATCGGCAAAGCTCACCTGCGCCTGCCCGGCCAGGCGGTGCGAACGGCCCACCAGTACCACCAGCTGGTCGCTGGCAACGAGATGCGTCTGCAGCATCCGCATGTCCGTGACGTCGGCGACCACGCCCAGGTCGGCGCGCAGGTCCACCAGCGCCTGGACGATGTCGGTGCTGGGCCGCTCTTCCAGGTCGATCGACAGGTCGGGGTGCGCCGCCAGGAAGCGGCACAGCTGCGGCGGCAGGAAGGCGGCCATCGCCGCCGTGTTCGAGAGCAGGCGGATGCGGCCCTTGAGGCCGGTCGCATAGGTGCGCAGCTCGCCGCGCATCTGTTCGACCTGGCCCAGGATCGAGCGGGCATGCCGCACCAGGGCCTCGCCGGCCGCGGTCGGACGTACGCCCCGGCGGTTGCGTTCCAGCAGGGGCGCGCCCAGCGCCGCTTCCATGCCGGCGATGCGTTCGCTGACCGATGCCAGCGCCAGGTGCATCGCGCGTGCGCCGTGCGTCAGGCTGCCGCATTCGACAACGCTCAGGAACAGCCGCATGTCGGTCAGGTTGAAACGCATCGTACCGCCCTCTACTTTCGGAATCTCCGAAGTCTAGCACCGGAATTGCCAGATTGCGCAGGCCTGCAGACTCGCCTACCATCATTTACATCGGTTCAGGCGAATGCTTACAGGAGGAAACCATGCTGGACGCCTTGCTGGCAACGATCGGCATACTGGGCCTGCTGGCCACCATCGCAGTCAAGTTCGGTAAATCGTGCACGGAAGCGATGGCGCGCCACGCCGAGCGCCACGAAGATCCGCCCGAGACCGGGCCGGCGCCAGCTTCCGCACGCGCCTGTCCGCACCGCCGGCGCCGCAGGAAGGCGCCGGCCAGACGATAGATGCGGGTTATATATTGACAACGTTGTGTTAATGATACAGCGCCTTGGTGCTCCGTCATGGGATTGTTTAGTATTCAATTTTCCTTCGGAGTAAGCGGTGCTCACACTCAAACGTCTACCCAAGTCGGTCCTGCTCGCCCTGTACGGCGGCGCCGCATTCGCTACCCTGGCCCCAAGCGCCTTCGCCCAGAGCACTGCGCAGGAGCCATCCACCACCCCGGTCGCCGCCGGCACCCCGGCCGCTGCGGACAGCAAGGGTGGCGGCGGCATCCAGAGCGTCAGCATCGTCGGCTCGCGCCGCGTCGGCAACGTCTCCGATATCGACACGCCGGTGCCGGTCGACTTCATCCCGATGACCAAGGCGACCGAACAGGGCGGCCAGTTCGACCTGGCGCAAGTCCTGAACAACGTCTCGCCTTCGTTCAACTCGACGCGCCAGACCGGCGCCGACGGCGCCGACCTGATCGACTCGGCCGCCCTGCGCGGCCTGGGTTCGGACCAGACCCTGGTGCTGGTCAACGGCAAGCGCCGCCACACCACCGCCCTGGTCAACCTGTTCGGCGCGCGCAACCGCGGCAATACCGGCACCGACATGAACGCGATCCCCTTGATGGCGATCCGTAACGTGCAGGTGCTGCGCGACGGCGCCGCCGCGCAGTACGGCTCGGACGCCATCGCCGGCGTGCTCAACATCGAACTGAAGAAGAACCTCGGTTGCGAGATGGTGACCGGCTTTGGCCAGTACACCGAGGGCGACGGCGACAACTACCTGGCCTCGGCCTACTGCGGCGTGGCCGTGGGCGGCGGCGTGCTGGGCATCACCGGCGAATACTACGACCGCGGCCGCTCCAACCGCGCCGAGGAAGGCAGTCCGCGCATCATCGGCGACACCAAGTCGCAGAACAGCACCGTCTACCTGAACGGCGAATTCCCGGCGGGCGACGGCAAGCTGTACGTCACCGCCGGCGCCCAGAACCGCGACGCCTCGTCGGCCGCCTGGGCGCGCGAAGGCCTGGGCTCCGAGGACATCCCCTCGCGCAACTCGGCCGCCATGTACCCGAACGGCTTCGTCCCCTTCATCAACGGCGACATCAACGACCACTACGGCACCCTCGGCTACCGCTTCCGCCTGGGCGAATGGAACACCGACGTCTCGCAGACCTTCGGCCAGAACCGCATGCGCTATACCATCGCGAACACGCTCAACGCGTCGATCGCCAACCTCGACCTGCTGCGCGGCGGGCCGGGCAGGAGCGCCAGCATGTTCGACGCCGGCGGCTTCTCGTTCCGCCAGGCGACCACCAACCTGGACTTCTCGCGCTTCTTCGAGGGCATCGGCAATGGCATGAACGTGGCATTCGGCTTCGAGCACCGCCGCGAGAATTACAAGATCAATGCCGGCGAGGCGGGTTCCTATGTCGACGCCGACGGCGTGGGCGTGGGCGGCAACGCCGGCAGCCAGGGCTTCCCGGGCTTCCAGCCGATCGACGTGACCGACAGCAACCGCCACTCGAACGCTGCCTACCTCGACCTCGAGACCGACCTTGCCGAAGGCTTCAAGCTGCAGGCCGCGCTGCGCCACGAACGCTACTCGGACTTCGGCGCCACCACCACCGGCAAGCTGGCGGCCGCCTACCGGATCAACCCGGCCCTGCTGCTGCGCGGCTCGGCCAGCACGGGCTTTCGTGCGCCTTCGCTGCAGCAGGTCTACTTCTCGTCGACCTTCACCGACTTCGTCAACGGCCAGCCGCTCGACGTGGTGCTGGCCCCGAACGGCGGCCGCGTAGCGAATGCCGCCGGCATCCCGCAACTGAAGGAAGAGGAATCGAAGAGCTATACCCTGGGCCTGACCTGGTCCCCCGGCCAGGCCACCTCGCTGACGGCCGACCTGTACCGCATCAACATCGACGACCGCATCGTGCTGTCGGGCCGCTTCGACGCCGACAACTACCCTGCCCTGGGCGCCACCCTGCAGCAGCTGGGCGTGGGCCAGGCGCAGTTCTTCGTCAACTCGGTGGACACCAAGACCCAAGGCCTGGACGTGACCCTGTCGCACCGCATGGACTTGGGCGCCGGCAAGCTGAACGCCTTCCTGGCCCTGAACTTCAGCAAGACCGAAGTGACCGGCGTGCATGCGCCGAGCGCGCTCAGGGGCTTCGAGGACGTGCTGCTGTCTGAGCGCGAGCGCCTGTTCATCGAGGAAGGCGCGCCGCGCCGCAAGGCCACGCTGGGCTTCGACCATACCCTGGGCAAGCTGGAGACCGCGCTGCGCATCGTGCATTTCGGACCACAGACCCTGGGCACCTTCTCGGGCCCGCCGGTGCCGAACCAGTACTACGAGCCGAAGACCTCGGCCGACCTGTCCTTCACCTGGGCCTTCACCGAGAAAACCAAGTTCACCGTCGGCGGCACCAACATCTTCGACGTCAAGCCGAGCGCACAGGATCCGAACGAGACCGACAACGGCTTCAAGTACGAGAGCGTGCAGTTCGGCCTGAACGGGGCGGCCTGGTTCGCGCGGCTGTCGCACCGTTTCTGAAGGCCGTGATCCGGTCCAGAAAAAGGGTTCCCGATGGAACCCTTTTTATGCGTCATCAGACGATGTTCGCCGCATGCACAATCGCTACAACTGAACCAAGCTTGCGTTGACGAATGCGTATAATGCCCTGATCAATGCGCGTTGGCGGTAAGCAACGTCTTCCTCCACACCGTCGCGCCTCGCTGGCGCGACCAGCATGGGCCGTACCAGAATGAATACCGCTGCAAACGTACGCATCTCCACCGGCGTTGCCGGCCTCGACGACATCCTCGGCGGCGGCCTGACTCCACAGCGCGTCTACCTGGTGGAAGGCTCGCCCGGTTCCGGCAAGACCACGCTGGGCCTGCAGTTCCTGCTCGATGGGGCAGCCAGGGGCGAGGCCGGCCTGTATATCACCCTGTCCGAGACCGCCGACGAGCTGAAGGCAGTCGCAGCGAGCCACGGCTGGAACATCGATGCGCTGTCGATCTTCGAACTGGCCGGCGACACCGAGCTGGATCCCGATTCCGAACAGTCGATCTTCCATCCTTCGGAAGTCGAGCTGGGCGAAACGACCCGCAATGTCATGAACAAGGTCGACGCGATCAAGCCGGTGCGCGTGGTGTTCGACAGCCTGTCCGAAATGCGCCTGCTGGCGCAGAACCCGCTGCGCTACCGCCGCCAGATCCTGGCCCTGAAGCAGTTCTTCGCGGCGCGCGCCTGTACCGTCCTGCTCCTGGACGACAAGACCAGCCAGTCCGACCAGCACCTGCACAGCATCGCGCACGGCGTGATCAGCCTGGAGCAGATCGCCAAGGAGTTCGGCACGGAGCGCCGGCGCGTGAACATCATCAAGATGCGCGGCATCCGCTTCCGCGGCGGCTACCACGACTACACGCTCGACACCGGCGGCATCACGATGTATCCGCGCCTGGTGGCGGCCGAGCATCTCCGCGACTTCGTGCCGGCGGTGCGCTCCACCGGCTCGAGCGGCATCGACGCCCTGCTGGGCGGCGGCCTGGTGCGCGGCACCAATACCCTGATCGTCGGGCCTTCGGGCATCGGCAAGACCACCCTGTCGACCCGCTGCCTCCTGAGCGCCCTGGAACGCGGCGAGCAGGCCGCGCTCTACCTGTTCGACGAAGGACTCGGCACCTTCTTCGCGCGCAGCCGCGCGCTCGGGATGGAGCTGAGCCCCTATCTGGACAAGGGCCAGCTGCGCATACACCATATCGACCCGGCCGAACTGTCGCCGGGCGAGTTCGCGCAGATGCTGCGCGACGCGGTCGAACTCTCCAAGGTCGGCTTCATCGTCATCGACAGCCTGAACGCCTACCTGCAGGCCATGCCCGGCGAGCAGTACCTGATCCTGCAGATGCACGAACTGCTGTCCTACCTGAACCAGCAGGGCGTCACCACGGTGCTGGTGCTGGGCCAGCACGGGATGATCGGCGAAGTGAGGTCCGACGTCGACCTGAGCTACCTGAGCGACAGCACGGTCCTGATGCGCTTCTTCGAGTCGAACGGCCGCCTGCGGCGCGCCGTCACGGTGATCAAGAGCCGCGCCGCCGAGCACGCGCTGACCATCCACGAGCTGCAGCTGGGCGCCGACGGCATCCGCGTCGGCGAAGCGCTGGAAGGCTTCGACGGCGTCCTCACCGGCCTGCCCAGCTACCGCGGCCTGACGCCCATGATGTCGGACATTCCCGATGGCGCCGGCTGAGCGGAACGACCAACGCATCCTGATCCTCGCGCCGCGCGGGCGCGACGCCGAGGTCATGTGCTCGGTGCTGGCGCAGGACGGCGCGGCCTGCGGCGCGATGCCCGATTTCGCCGCACTTGCCGGCGCCATCGGCGAAGGCGCCGGCCTGGCCATCGTGGCCGAGGAAGCGCTGCATGGCGCCGACCTGGCGCCCCTGCACGCCTGGCTGGCGGCGCAGGAACCCTGGTCCGATTTCCCCTTCGTGATCCTGCTCGGCAAGGCGGTCGGGCCGGCCGCGGCCACCACCCGCTCCCGGCTGGAAGAGCTGGGCAACATCATCCTGCTCGAGCGCCCGCTCAACGCCCAGACCCTGCGCAGCGCCGCCAGCTCGGCCCTGCGCGCCCGGCGCCGACAGTACCAGGCACGCGACCTGCTGGCCGAACGCGAGCGCGACGCCGCCAGCCTGCAGCAGAGCCGGCAGGACCTCCTGTCCCTCAACGAGACGCTCGAATCGCGCATCGAGGAACGCACCCGCGCGCTGGCCGGGGCCAACGATCGCCTGATGAACGAAGTCATCGAACGCGAACGGGTGCAGCAGGCGATGGTGCAGTTCCAGAAGATGGAAGCGGTCGGCCGCCTCACCGGCGGCATCGCCCACGACTTCAACAACCTGCTCAACGTGGTCCAGGGCAGCATGGACCTGATCCTGCTGCTGTCGAAGGACGAGGTGGCCAGGCAGCGCGCCGAGATCGCGCGCCGCGCCTGCCAGCGCGGCGGCAAGCTGACCAGCCAGCTGCTGGCCTTCGCCCGCAACCAGAACCTCGACCTGCGCCCCGCCGAGGTGAGCGACCTGTTCGATGGCGTGCGCGAACTGGTGGCGACCTCGCTCGGCTCGCGCATCCATCTGCGCTTCGAGGTCGAGGAAGGCTGCGCGCGCGTGTTCGCCGACGCCAACCAGATGGAAATGGCGCTGCTGAACCTGGCCATCAATGCGCGCGACGCCATGGGCGACAGCGGGGAACTGGCTTTCCGTGCGGGGAATGCCCGGCCGCCCGCCGGGCTGCTGCCGAGCGGCGAATACGTGCGCATCGCCGTCACCGACAACGGCCCCGGCATGCCGCCCGAGCTCGTGGCCAAGGTCTTCGAGCCCTTCTTTACCACCAAGGCGGTCGGCAAGGGCACCGGGCTGGGCCTGAGCCAGGTGTACGGCATGGCGCAGCAGTCGGGCGGCGCGGCGCGCATCCTGAGCCAGCAGGGGTGTGGGACCACGGTCGAAATCTGGCTGCGCGCCTGGGACGGCGGCGAGCTCCCTGCCGCCGCGCCCCTGCCGGACGCCGTCCCGGCCGCCGGACAGGGTTCCCGTATCCTGGTGGTCGAGGACGACAACTTCGTGCGCGAATCGATGGTGCAGTCGCTCGAAGCCTTCGGGCATGCGGTGACCCAGGCGGCGGACGGCGCGGCCGCCCTGCGCGAACTGGGACGCGGGCGGCCGGACCTGATCATCACCGATTACCTGATGCCGGGGATTACCGGGGCCGAACTCATGCGGCGCGCGCGCGAAGTCTTCCCCGGCATACCGATGATCATCGCCACCGGCTATGCGGACATGCATGCGATCGACCAGGTCCTGGGCGACGACATCCTGCTGCGCAAACCCTTCCAGCTGGCCGAGCTGGCGCTCAGCGTCGAGCGTGCGCTCGGCCGCGGCGGCTCATCCGCACGGCCTCACTGAGCGGCGCCGGCAGCCCACATCGAGCTGGACGCCGCCGAAAACGACTCTGTGCCACACTTTGTTCGTCACCTTCAGGGGAGAACATCATGAGCAAGGAACAGAAGTCGCACGAGAAGCAGGCCGCGCCGCAAGGCCAGCAACAGGGGCAGGAACAGGGACAGCAACAGGCGCAGCCCCAGAACCGGCAGCAGGCGAACGACGTGGATGGTCTGGCAGACAAGAAGCCCGAAGAGCTGACACCGGAAGAGCTGAGGCTGATGGCCGATACGATGCCGGGCGAAGGGCCGGGCGATTGAGATGTTCTTATTCTTCTCGAACAAACTCGGCTGCCTCGGCTCCATCGCCGTCTCGATCGTGCTGACGCTGATCGTACTGCTCCTGATCGGCGTGTTCTGAAGCGCCTTTACTTCTTCAGCGTACGCACGTAGGCCAGGACCTCGTCCTCGCGCCCCTCTCCCACCGCCTCGGCGGCAGTCTTGCCGCCGAGCGCGGGCTGCGGCTCGTTCATCCATGCGCTGGCTGCGTCATCGCTGCCGACGATGCCGCGCACTTCGTGCATCACCGTGTAATAAGCCTGCGCCTTGCGCGACTGCTGGCCAAAACGGGCCTGCAGCGCCGCGAAGGCATCCGGCTTGATGGAATCGCTTGCTGCCATGGCCGTTCTCCTTATTTCGTGACGGTGAGCAGCGAACGCTTGCCGCCCTTGAACGAATACAGCGTGATGGTGCCGTCCTTGATATCGCCGCGCGCGTCGAACGCGATCGGCCCGGTCACGCCCTTGTGCTGGATCCTGGCCAGCGCCGGCAGGTACTTGGCCGGCTGGCTGGAGCCGGCCTTCACCATCGCCTCGGCCATGGTCATCACCGCGTCATAGGCATACGGGGCGTTGATCTGGACGTCGATGCCGAAGCGCTTCTTGTAATCGGCGCGGAACTTGTCCATGGCGGCGCGGGCTTCGCCCTGCACGCCGCCCGCTTCCGCGCACACCACCTGGCCGTCCGCCATGGTGCCGCCGGAGAGCTTGTGGATCTCGTCCGAGCACAGGCCGTCGCCGCCCATCATGCGTACGTTCATGCCGAGCTGCTTCATCTGGCGCAGCATGGGGCCGGCGGTGGCGCTCATGCCGCCGAAGAAAACCAGGTCCGGCTTGGTGGCGCGGATGCGGGTGATGATGGCGGAAAAATCGGTTGCCTTGTCGTGCGTGAATTCCTTGGCGACGACGGTGCCGCCCTGGCTTTGCAGGCTGCGCGCGAATTCGGTGACCAGGCCCTGGCCGTAGGCGGTGCGGTCGTCGACCACCGCCACGCGCCTGGCCTTCATGGTGCCGGTCGCGTAGCGGCCCAGCGCCTGGCCCAGCTGCACGTCATTGGCGACCACGCGGAAGGTGGTGTTGAAGCCCTGGCGGGTGTACATCGGCGAGGTCGACGAGGGCGAGATCTGCGGGATGCCCGCCGCATGGTAGATCTTCGAAGCCGGGATGGTCGTGCCCGAGGTCTCGTGGCCGACCATGCCGTTGATCTTCGCGTCCACCAGTTTCTGCGCCACGGCGGTGGCCTGTTTCGGTTCGCCGGCGTCGTCCTCGGCCACCAGCTCGAAGCGGACCTTCTTGCCGCCGATGCTGACGCCCTTGGCGTTGAGCGCCTCGACCGCCATGCGCGCACCGTTCTCGGTGTCCTTGCCGAAGTAGGCCACCGGGCCGGTCACGGCGGCCGCGTGGCCGATCCGAACGACTTCCTGGGCCGAGGCCAGGCCGGCTGCCGCCAGGCCGGCCAACAGGACTGCTTGCTTCTTCATCGATTCCTCTAGATATCCGCTCAGGGCCCGCTGCCCTGTGAGCAAAGGGACCATTCTACCGTTACCCTGCCGCGCCTGCCGAACGCCCGCATGGCGAATGTGACAATTGGCGAGAATTCAAGGGCCATAACGCGGGTATCCTGCGCGCCTTATACAAGAACGAGAGGGGCCGGCAGTGCCGAGCGACCCTCCGGCACCACGGAGACCACCATTCCTACCCTCGCCACGCGACCTGCCGCCTCCCTGGCGGCGTGCATCCTGCTGTCCTGCATGCTGGCCCCGGCCGCGGCACGCCAGCTGGCGTCACACCATCTCGCCGTCGGCTGCGAGGCCGGCAAGACCTGCGCCGCCGCTCGTCACCGCAGCACGAAGCAGGCGCCGGAATGCGGCCGCCTGCGCGCGGCCATCCTGGAAGCGGAACAATCGGAGCGGCGCGTGCGCGCCGCGATGATGGAATCGGTGCAGCTGGACCTGCTCAGCCTGCGCAAGCGCTACCGCAAACTGGGCTGCCGCGCCTAGGGCCCCGTGCCTACAGAGATTGTTCCCACACCAGGCGCCAGGTCGGGCGCAGCTGGTAGACGGTGGCGCGTTCGAGCGGCCTGTGCCCCTCGTACGCCAGGCGTTCCAGGTAGTCGCGCTGCGCCAGGCTGGCCACGGACAGGCGTAGTCTCGAGCGCGCGTCGCGCTTCCATACCGCATACAGGTCGAGCTGGCGCCGGCTGCCGTCCTCGCTGAAGATCAGCGCGCTCGCGCGGCTCGCCACCCGTCCCCGGTAAGTCCAGGTGCCGCCCAGGTCGAAGCGGCCGGCCGGCGCCGCGTAGTCCAGCCCGAGATTGCCGCTGTAGGCCGGCTGGCCTTCGATGCGCTTGTCCGGCCCCGGCACGCTGTCCAGGCGCGACCAGTTGCGCGCCAGGTTCAGGCGTCCTGACAGCGCGCCGCGCGTCAGCTTGCCTTCGAACTCGATGCCGCGCACCGCTGCGCTGCCCGCGTTGTCCGGGGTGGCGGTCCACACGCCGCGGCTCTCGCCGATGCGCGTCAGCGTGATGTCGCGGATGCGCTTGTGGAACAGGCTCACGCTCACCATGTCCGCCGCGCCGAAGTAGCGCTCCCAGGCCAGGTCGACGGCCAGGGCGAGTTCGGGCCGCAGCCTGGGGTTGCCCTGCTGGTCCGGATTGGTGGCGCTGTTGTTGTTGTCGACCGTGTAGCGGCGCGGCAGCAGCTGGACGATGTTCGGCGCTTTGTAGGTGCGGCTGACCGCGAAGCGAAAGCCGTCGCGCGCTCCGGTGCCGCCTTCCGCCCGCTGCGGCTTGAACAAGGTCTGGAACACGGGACTCCAGGCGCCCGCGTCGACGTCCACCGGGGCAGCCGCATTGCCTTCGCCCGTCGTGCGCAAGTCTTCGCGCCGCAGGCCCGCATAGGCGGACCAGCCGGGGCCGATGTCCCACTCGTCCTGGATGAAGAAGGCGCTGCGTAGCACGCTGGCGCGGTAATCCTCGTCGCTGGAAAACAGCAGCGTGCCGCGGGGATCGACATGCCGTTCGCGCCGGTATTCGCTGCGCCCCTTACGGCCGAACTCCCATCCGGCCGCCAGGGAGTGGCTGCCCCACAGCGGGCGGCGCCAGCTGCCGCTGAAGGTCCATTCGCGCTCGACCGGGCCGGAGGCAACCAGATGGGACTCGCGCAGGCGATCCTGCGCATCCATGCCCCGGTAGACGAAGCCGGCCTCGCGCTTCATTCGGAAGCCGGACAGCTTGGCGTTCAGGCGGGCGCCGCCCTCCAGCCTGCGGGTCCAGGCCAGGTCGGCGTAGGCGTGCAGGGGACGGGTCTCGAAGCTTTGGTAGGCGTGCGGGAACGGCGTCGGCCGGCCAATCTCGGTGGTCTCCTTTTCGCGTTTGACGTTGTCGATGTGGCGCCTGCGCAGGTAGCCCTGCGCGCTGATGCTGTCGGCCGCGTTCGCCTGCCAGCTCAGGCGCGGCGCCAGTTCGAGGATGTCCTCGAACTGGTGGTCGGTCCAGGCCGTACGGCGTAGCAGCGCAGGGTCCGATCCTGCCTCGGTGCTCAGCGCCGCGATCGGATTCAGGTTGCGCTTGACGGTCGCGGTCACGGTGTAGGCGAGCGCTCCCCTGCGTCCGCTGTGCTGGGCAAGCAGCTGCGGCGCCGCATGGCCGCGCTGGAAGGCGCTGCCCGCCTTGATCTCGTTCGCGCCCTCGTTCTTTGCCGGGCCGGCGCGCCGCATGACGATATTAATGGCGCCGGCCAACGCCTGGCTGCTGGTTTCGGCGGTGGCGGCGCGCTGGATCTCGATGCGTTCGATCAGCTCGGGACTGATCGATTCGAGCGAGAAGCCGGCCGGCGCAGGCACGCCGTTGAGCAGGATCGCCACATAGCCGCTGCCCAGGCCGCGCATGCGGATGGCGGCTTCCCTCCCCGGGCTGGCCTCGAGCGTGATGCCGGGCTGCCGCTTCAGTACCTCAGCCAGGCTGGCGTCGCCCTGGCGCAGGATCTCGTCGCGCCCGACGACGATGGCGGTGGTAGTCGACTGCGCGCGGCTGTTCGTTGCGCCGGCCTTGACGACGACCTGCTGGATGGACGGTGGAGCAGCGCTCTGGGCGGATGCACAGGCGTGCGCCGCCAGCAGCAGCGCGCCTGCGCTGCCGGTTCGGGTCATTCGCATGGTAGGAATCAGTCAGGTGGGTGGATGGAAGGTAGTTCGGCTGCGGCGTTTCCCTCGGCGGCCCAGAGGATCAGCTGGTCGAGCACGGCCCTGCCCCTGCCCTCGCCGGCCTGCGGGTCGTTGACGAAGGCCGTCACGATCCAGTCCTTTCCGCGCCGGTCGCGCACGTAGCCGGACAGCGCCGCGACGTCACGCAGCGTGCCGGTCTTCAGGCGCGCGTTGCCGGCCGCGGGGCCGGTCTTCAGGCGATTCTTCATGGTGCCGTCCAGCGCCACGATCGGCAGGCTGGCGGAAAATTCCGGATACCAGCGGCCCGCCGCGGCGGACTTGAGCAAGGCGGACAGCTGTGCGGCGCTGAGCCGCTCGATGCGCGACAGCCCCGAGCCGTTCTCGATGACGATGCCGGCCGTGTCGACGCCCTGGGCGGCGATCCAGTCGAGGACGCGCCGGCGCGCCCGTTCGAGCGTCGGCTGGCTGCCGCTCCCGCCGGCCGTGGCGCCCAGCGTCAGGTAGACCATGCGCGCCTTGACCGCGTGCGAGTCCTTGTTGATGGCGCGGACCGTCTCCGCCAGGGTCTCGAACTGGCGCTCGACCAGCACGGCCGCGCGGGCGGGGACCTTGCCCTCGCGGGCGCGGCCGCGCCACCGGCCGCCCATCTCTTCCCACAGCGCGCGCACCAGGCGTTCGATGTAGAGGTCACGGTCGAGCGTGTGCAGGTCGACGGCCTTGCTGCAGTCGCGCGGAAAGCTGCCGTTCAGGACGATGCGCACCAGAGCGCCCTGTTCCTCCACCCTTGGCTGCTGCCAGGTCTCGCGCCAGTCCTTGCACGGCAAGTCGTTGAGCGTCATCCGGTTCAGCACGGACACCCCGGACAGCGGTGGCGTGGCCTGCGCCGCCACGGTCGACGCATCCGAGGACAGCGTGTAGGTGACCAGGTAGTCCGACAGCGCCAGCGCGTCGGGGATGACGTTGTACGAGGCGTCCGGCGTGTCGTCGAACGGTGGCGCGCCGATGTCGAGCCGGGTCGGCTGGAACAGGGTCCGGTCCAGCACCAGGTCCCCGCCGATGGAGACGATGCCGCTGTTACGCAGGCTGCGCAGCATGCCGCCCAGCCGCTCCCAGCTCAGGTTGGGGTCGCCCCCGCCCAGCAGGTACAGGTCGCCTTTCAGCTCGCCGTTTTCAAGCCTGGCGTCGGCGAGCATGGCCGTGGTCCAGCGGTGCGCGGGCCCCAGGGTATCCAGGGCGGCCAGGGTCGTCACCAGCTTCATGGTCGACGCCGGATTAAGCGCGCGGCGCTCGCCGAATCCCTGCGACGGCATTCCTGCCAGGGCCTCGATCCGGTAGCTCAGTGCGCCGGCAGGGATGCCCTGGCGCGCCAGTTCCTGTTCGACGACGGGAGGCATGGCGGTGGCATGCGAGCCCGCCAGGAAGGCGGCCAGGATCAGACAAAGGCTGCGAAGGAGCATGGTGGTTTCTCGATGCACTCGACAATGGACCTGGCTATTCTGCGCACCCTTTCGCCGGCCGCCACCCGGTATGTGACGAATGCCCGCTTCCGTGTGATGGCATCCCCGGCAGGCCTGGTTTGGCAGCCGTTTCGCGCTGCTATACTTTTCCGATGAGCTCCTCCTCCTATCGCATCCAGCCCTTCGCCAGGATCGTGCTGTCCATGGTCGTCCTGTGGACCGCCATCAGCGTGCTCGGCGCACTCCAGACCTACAGCGACAACCTGCGCGCCGGGCAGTCCAGCCACTATCCGGCGCTGCTGGCGACCTGGTTCGTCGAATATGCCGTGCCGCTGATCGTCCTGAGCTGCATCCTGTGCATCGCGCTGACGCGCTGGCCGGCCCTGATCTCGCGTCCGCGCAACGTGGTGGCGATGTTCGCGTGCCTGGTGCTGCTGTTCCAGCCGGCCCAGTGGATGTACATGGCCTGGCAGCGGGGGATGCTGCAGGTCTCCAGCCTGGAGGATGCCTGGCAGCTCTTGATGAGGATGCTGCTGGTCGGCTGGTTCTCGACCACCGGCACCTTTGCCGCGATCCTGGCATTCTTCTACTGGCGCCAGTCCAAGGAACGCGAGCTGGCCTGGCAACGCTCGCAGACCGACATGCTCAACCTGCGCCTGGCGCTCGAGGAGCAGCGCATGCTGGCCCTGCGCGCCCAGCTCGAACCGCATTTCCTGTTCAACGCCCTGAACGCGATCAGCGCCCTGGTGCGCAGCGACGACAAGCGCCTGGCGCTGCAGGGTATCGGACGCCTGAGCGAGCTGCTGCGCTACGTGCTGTCCGCCAGCAGCGGCCATGCCGTCAGCGTCGCCGCCGAGCTGCGCTTCGTGCAGGACTACCTGGCCCTGCAGCGCCTGCGCTACGGCGAGCGGCTGCGCATGCAGGTCGACGGCGCCGGCGAAGGGCTGGAACACATCGCCTGCCCGCCGCTGCTGCTGCAGCCGCTGGTCGAGAACGCGCTGCGCCACGACCTCGATTGCAGCGAAGGGCCGAGCGACATCCACCTGTCCTTCATCCGCGAACACGACGCGCTGCTGGTGCGGGTCACCAATCCGGCGCGCGGCGACCTTCCCGCCAACCCGGGCGCCGGCCTCGGGCTCGCCAACACCCGCGACCGGCTGCGCCTGATGCACCCGGAAGCCGCCCTCTTCGCCGGGCGGCAGGGCGAGCGCTTCGTCGCCGAAGTGCGCCTGCCGCTGGCGCAGGTGGATTGAGGCCATGGCGATCCGCTACCTGATCGTCGACGATGAACTGCCGAGCAGGCTGAATCTGCGCCTGGCCATGGCCGCCCATCCCGGCTGGCAGCTGGCCGGGGAATGCGGCGGAGCGGCGTCGGCGCGCGCGGCACTGGCGGGCCTTGACGTCGACCTGGTGTTCCTGGACATCCAGATGCCGGGGCAGTCCGGGCTGGTGCTGGCGCGTGAACTGAGCCGCCTGCGCGAGCCGCCGCTGGTCGTGTTCGTGACCGCCTACAGCGAGCACGCGATCGAGGCCTTCGAGGTGCATGCCCTCGACTACCTGCTCAAGCCGCTCGACGATGCGCGCCTGGCGCAGGCCGTCGAGCGCGCGGCGAGCATGCTGCGCCAGCGCCAGCGCGAGGCCTATGGCGCGGCCCTGCGCGGCTTCGTCGATGGCGCGCAAAGCCTGGACACGATCAGCGTGCGCTCGGTCGGCCGCATCGAACAGGTCAAGGTGGGCGACATCCTGCGCATCGAGTCGGCGGGCAATTATGTGGAGCTGCGCCTGGCGGGACGCACGGTCCTGCACCGGATGACGCTCAGCCGCCTCGAAAGCCTGCTGGCCCCGGGGGAATTCGTGCGCGTGCACCGGGGCACGATCGTGCGGCGCAGCCAGATCGCCGGCATGGAAACCCGTGGCGACGGCAGCTACTGGCTGAGCATGCGCAATGGCGAGGTGGTGGCCGTCAGCGAGCGCTACGCGGGCGCGCTGAAGGCCATCCTGATGCGCAGCAAAGGGTGACTCAGGCCGGCTGCTGGAAGCAGACCGTGGCCGACAGGCCGCCCAGGCGTTCCGACTCGCCCAGCGCCAGGGTGGCGCCGTGGCGTTCGGCAATCGCCTTGATGATCGCCAGTCCCAGCCCGCTGCCGGCCGCCTCGCTGCCGGCCACGCGGTAGAAGCGGTCGAACACGCGCTCGCGTTCCTCCGGCGGGATGCCGGGGCCGCTGTCCTCGACCGTGACCGTGACCGTGCAGCCGTCCTTTGCACTGTCGCTGCGCACCGAGATGTCGGCGGTGCCGCCCGCCGGGGTGTACTTGATGGCGTTGTCGACCAGGTTGCGCAGCAGGATGTGGAGCGCATCCGGCTGCCCTTCCACCGTGGCCGGATCGGCGTGGTGGATGCCGACGTCCACGCCCTTGGCGGCAGCCACGCCGGCCAGGTCGGCCACGGTGCGGCGCGCCAGGTCGGCCAGGTCGACCGGGCGCGCGACGGTGCCGGCGGCGGCGGTGGCTTCCTGGCGCGCCAGCACCAGCAGCTGCTCGACCAGCCGGGTGGCGCGGTCGATGCCGGCCGTCAGGCGCTGCACGGCCAGCTTGCGCGCTTCCGGCGTGTCGGCGCGGTCCAGGCTCTGGGCCTGCAGCCGCAGCGCCGCCAGCGGCGTGCGCAGTTCGTGCGCGGCGTCGGCAACGAAAGACTGCTGGGCGTCGAAGGCGGTCCTGACGCGTCCGAACAGCAGGTTCAGCTCCTGCACCAGCGGCTGCACCTCGTCCGGCAGGCCGGCGTCGGACACCGGCGACAGATCGTCGGCCTGGCGCGAAGCCACCTGCGAACGCACCCGCGCCACCGGCTCGAGCGAGCCGCTCACCACCCACCACACGACCAGCATCAGGATCGGCATCATGACGGCGATCGGGCCGAGGGTGCGCAGCGCGAGGTTGCCCGCCATGTTGCGGCGCACGGCGAGGTCCTGGGCCACCTGCACGGTCTGGTTCTCGCTCTGGATCGAGAACACGCGGTAGACGGTGCCGTTGGCCTTGACGTTGGAGAAGCCCAGCACCGCGCGCTGCGGCAGCCGCGCGCGCGAGACGCTGTGGAAGACCTGCACGCCGTCGGGCGACCACATCTGCACCACCATGTCGTCGTTGCCGGCGCCGCCCGGGCTGGCCTCGTTCTTGGCCTGCAGGCGCTGCTGCGCCTCGCTGTTCGACAGCGGCGTGCTCGAACGCAGCGACAGCGCCATCTGCTGCATGTGGTAGTCGAAGATCTGGTCGGCGTCGTGCAGGGAGGTGCGGTAGGCGATCGAGGCTTGCGCCAGGGCGGCGATGGTGATCGCCGCCAGCAGGTACCACAACAGGCGCCCACGCAGCGAGTGCGTGACCTTTGACCTGAATTTCATGCCTTGGGCACCATGTAGCCGACGCCGCGCACGTTCTGGATCAGGTCGCTGCCCAGCTTCTTGCGCAGGCCGTGGATGTAGACTTCCACCGCGTTGCTGGAGACTTCGTCGCGCCAGCTGTAGAGCTTTTCTTCCAGCTGGGCGCGCGACAGCACGGCGCCGGGCCGCGCCACCAGGGCTTCCAGCACCGCCCATTCGCGGGCGGACAGGGCCACCTGGGTGCCGTCGACCAGCACTTCGCGGGTGGCGGGATTGACCGAGATGTTCTTGTATTCGAAGATCGGTTCGGCGCGCCCGGCGGCGCGGCGCAGCAGCGCGCGGATGCGCGCCAGCAGTTCGTCGAGGTCGTAGGGCTTGAGGACGTAGTCGTCGGCGCCGGCGTCCAGCCCGGCGATGCGCTGGGCCACCGAATCGCGCGCGGTGGCGACCAGTACGGGAGTGCGGTCCTTGCGGGTGCGCATCGAGCGCAGCACGTCCAGCCCGTCCTTGCGCGGCAGGCCAAGGTCGAGCAGGACCAGGTCGTAGTTCTGGTTCTGCATCAGGGCCGTGTCGGCCATTTCGCCGTCCTTGACCCAATCGACAGCGTAGTGCTCGGCCCGCAGGAGGTCGAGCACCACTTCGCCGATCATCGTATCGTCTTCTACCAGCAATAGCCGCATGAATTATCCGTTCGTGTAACCAGCCGGTCGAGGACGCTGCGCTTCCTTAGCCAATCCGCACTGGAATGAAGATTCTTTCACTTCCGCGCTGGATCAGCAAGGCCACCGACTTGCTGGCCTTGCCCACCACGTCGCGAACCTGCTCGAGCGAGTTGACCGCACGGCCGTTGACCGAGACCAGCACGTCGCCCGGTTCGATGCCGGCGCTCGCGGCCGCGCCGCGCGCATCCTCGATCAGCAGGCCCGAGGCGATGCCGCTCTGGCGGCGCTCGATCGGCTCGAGCGGACGCAGGACCAGGCCCAGCTTGGCGCCCTTGTCGCCGCCGTTCGCGGCCAGCTCTTCCGGCGCGCCGCGCTTGGCCTTCTCGCTGGCGTCGGCGAGGACCGCATCGACGCGCACCAGCTTGCCGTCGCGCCAGACGTCGAGCGCCACGCGCTCGCCCGGCTTGGACAGCGAGACGCTGCTGGACAGGTCGCCCGGCGACACGATGGTCTGGCCGTTCAGGCGGCGGATGATGTCGCCCGACTTCAGGCCGGCGCGCTCGGCCGGGCCGCCGCGCTCGACGTTGGCGATCAGGACGCCTTCGGGCGAATCGAGGCCGAAGGAGTCGGCGAAGACCTGGTCGATCGGCTGTACGTTCACGCCCAGCTTGGCATGCTGCACCTTGCCGGTGGCCATGATCTGGTCCTTGATCTTGACCGCGATGTCGATCGGGATCGAGAAGGACAGGCCCTGGTAGCCGCCGGTCTGACTGTAGATCTGCGAGTTGATGCCCACCACTTCGCCGCGGGTGTTGAACAGCGGGCCGCCCGAGTTGCCCGGGTTGACCGCCACGTCGGTCTGGATGAAGGGCACCTGGCCGTCCGGCAGGTTGCGGCCGGTGGCGCTCACCACGCCGGCGGTGACGGTGCTCTCGAGGCCATAGGGCGAGCCGATGGCCAGCACCCACTCGCCCGGGGCCAGCGAACGCGATTTACCGAGCGGCACCACCGGCAGGTTCTTGGCGTCGATCTTTAGCACGGCCACGTCGGTGCGCGCGTCCGCGCCCACGACCTTGGCGCGGAATTCGCGGCGGTCATGGAGCTTGACGGTGACTTCGTCGGCGCCTTGCACGACGTGGGCGTTGGTCAGGATGACGCCGTCCGGGCTTACGATGAAGCCCGATCCGGCGCCGAAAACGGGCGCTCCACGACCGCTGCCGCGCGGGTCCTGGAACTGTCGGAAGAATTCATAGAACGGGTGGCGCGGGTCGAGCTGGGGCACGTTGCCGCGGTTGGCGGTCTTGGTGCTGCCGACCACCTGGATGTTCACCACCGCCTTGCCGTTCTGGGCGGCGATGCGGGTAAAGTCGGGAAGGGTCACGGTGCCTGCCGGCGCCGGGGCGGCGGCGGGAGCCGGGGCTGCAGCCAGCTGCGCAGGCGCCGGCGCTGCTGCGGCGGCCGCGGCTTCGGCTGCCGCGTTGTTATGGTTGACGGCAAGCGCACCGACCGCTCCGCCGATGACGCCCGCGGCACACAGGGCCAGCGTGAGGCGTTTGGCAGTGATGGCAGTGACGGCACCTTCGTTACGCATGTATGTGCTCCTGATGAAAATGGTTGACCGATGATGTTCTTTATCGATGGGCTTATCTTCCCAAAGCTGGCTTAGACCATGCTTAAGCAGGCAACTTTTGGCCTTATACCGCTCTTAAACCGAAGCCAGGCCCCATCGTCAAAAAGGGCGCCCCACGGGACGCCCTTCTTTCACATGACTACCTGTACTTAGGCGGCGCGCTGTTCCAGCTGCTGCACGTTATTGGTATTGCCGTTGGCGTCGCCGATCGCGATCTTGCGCGGCTTGAACGCTTCCGGCACTTCGCGCACCAGTTCGATGGTGAGCATGCCGTTGTCGAACGATGCGCTGGTGACCTTCACATGGTTCGCCAGCTGGAAGCGCTGCTCGAAATCGCGGGCGGCGATGCCACGGTGCAGGAAGGTGCGCTGGGTCTCGTCCTTCTGCTTGCGGCCGGTGACATGCAGGGTGTCACGCTCGGTCACGATTTCCACTTCGTCGCGGGTGAAGCCAGCCAGGGCCATCACGATGCGGTAGTTGTCTTCGCTCACCAGTTCGATGTTGTACGGCGGGTAGCTCGGCTCGGCGCGCTGCTCGAGCAGGCTGGCCAGGCGATCGAAACCGATGGCGGAACGGTACAGGGGAGTCAGGTCGAAAGTACGCATGATAAATATCCTCGTAAAGTTTAAGCGATATAGTTGCCGAACCTCATCGTGAGCATCCGGTGACTCCAATCTAGTGCCATGCCAAGGCAGTTTCAAGACATACGAAATATGGATTTTTAGGCATTTTTGCAAATATTATTTGCATCCCGGCATGTGCGCAAATTTGTCAAATTTGCGTTAAGGTAAGCACCTTCGGCCACAGCATCTGCATCCATGTTTTCGATCGTCCTCAATATCGTCGGTACCCTCTTCCACCTGTACGTCGCCGCCCGCCTGTATTCGCTCGATGCGGTCAAGCGCCGCATCCCGCGGCGTGCCTGGTGGATCGGCGCCTTCCTGGTCTGGCTGCTGTATTTCGCCGGCGTGCGCATCGGCGACCAGGCCCTCGACTGGCGCTGGTGGCCGGGCCAGTTCGCGCTGACCTGGCTGGGCATCACCTTCATCATGTCGCTGTGCCTGCTGGTGACGGACCTAGCCAGCGGCTTTGGATTCTGGTGGCGCGCGCATACCCAGAAGCTGCGCGCCATCGGCGCCATCGGCGGCGTGCTGCTCGCAAGCTTCGCCATCTTCCAGGGCATGCGCGCCCCCGTCATCGTCGACCAGGAAGTCGTGATGAAGAACCTGCCGCAGGCGCTGGACGGCACCGTCATCGTCGCCGTCAGCGACATCCACCTCGGCGCCCAGCGCCGCTCCGAATGGCTGGCGGCGCGCGTCGAACAGATCAACGCATTGCAGCCGGCCGCGGTCCTGCTGCTCGGCGACCAGGTCGAGGACGATCCGATCGGCGAGCCGCAGCTGGCCCCTACCCTGCGCGGGCTGCGCGCGCCCTGGGGCGTGTGGGCGGTGACCGGCAACCACGAGTTCTACGGCGACCTTGAAACCACCGTGCGCGAATTCGAGGAAGGCGGCGTGCGCTGGCTGCGCGACCGCCAGGTGGAGCTGGCCCCGGGCCTGGTGCTGGCCGGGATCGAGGACATCGGCCGCGCCATGCGCAATGAACGCGAGATCACGAGCGGCCTGGCGCGCACCATCCCGGCGCCGACCGGCAGCGCCACCATCCTGATGTCGCACATCCCGGCCGCCGGCATCATCGAGGAAGCCAGCGCGCGCGGCGTCGACCTGATGCTGTCCGGGCACACCCACGGCGGCCAGATCTGGCCCTTCGGCTATGCGGTGCAGAAACGCTTCGCGAGATACATCGGCGCCTACGACGTCAATGGCATGATGCTGTACGTGACCCGCGGCGCCGGCAGCTGGGGCCCGCGCATGCGCCTGTGGCAGCCGGGCGAGATCATCCGCCTGACGCTGCGCGCGCCGCACTGAAAGAGACCCATGCACGAGAATCCTGTCGATCCGTCCGCCCTGAACGCCCGCTGGCGCGCCTTCCAGCTCCGGCTCGCCGACCAGCTCAAGACGCTGTCCTCGCCCACCGCCATCGTCGAGACCGCGACCAGGCTGCTGGCCGGGTATCTCGGCGCCTCGCACTGCTGGTACACCGAAGTCGGCCCGGACGGCCATACCTTCTTCTCGCGCGCGGGGTGGTTCGACGCCGGGATTCCGCCCATGCCCACCTCGGGACGCATCGACGACTTCGGACCGGCGGTGGTCGCGACGCTGGGCACGGGAAGCGACTTCGTGGTCGGCGACGTGGCCGCCGACGCCAGGACCGCCGCCTTTGCCGGCAGCTACCGGACCATCATGATCGGCGCGCTGCTGGCGGTGCCGATCTTCAAGGACGGGCGCTGGGCCGCCAACCTGAACCTCGCCAAGCCGGATGCCTACTGCTGGACCGGCGACGACATCCTGGTCACGCGCGACGTGGCCGAGCGCACCTGGTCGGCGGTCGAGAATGCCCTGGCGCAGGCCGCCCTGCGCCAGGAACGCGACCGCAGCCAGTACATCTTCGATACCCTGAGCGAGGGCCTGGTGCTGCTGGCGGCGGACGATGCCGTGACCTATGCGAACGATGCGGCGCTGCGCTTTTCCGCCCTGCCGCGCGAGGCCATCGTCGGCAAGCCCTACTGCGAGGCCTTCCCGGCGCTGGCCGGCGCCGAGATCCTCGCCCTGCTCGCACGCGTGCGCGCCGGCCGCAAGGCCGAGTCGGCCGAGCAGGCCTGTCTCCTGCCGGATGGGGGCCGGGCCTGGCTCGATGTCCGGGCCAATCCCGCGCTGGACGACGGCCTGGCCGTGTTCTTCGACGACGTCAGCGCCCGCAAGCTGGCGGTGCTGGCGGCGCAGAAGGCCGAGGCGCACAAGACCATGCTGCTCGACCTGGACGAACAGCTGCGCAGCGTCGCCGACGACCCGGCGATGATGATGACCGTGGCCACCCGGGAGCTGGCACGCATCCTCGGCGTGCCGCGGGTCGGCTACGTCAGCATGGACGAGGCGGTCGAGTACGGCGTCGTCGGGCACAACTACAACGACGTGCGCCGGGTGCCGGAACTGCCGGCGCGGGTCGAGCGGCTCGACGATTACGGTCTGGCCCTGGCAGCCGATATCCGCGCGGGGCGCGTGATGCGCGTCAGCGACCTGGCCAGCGATCCGCGCACCGTCGGCGCGGCCGCCGCGGCCCACGCGGAGATCGGCGCGCGCGCTTCGGTGGCCGCCCCGATCCAGCGCGACGGCAAGACGGTGGCCTTCATGTTCGCCCATCACGACCAGCCGCGCGCCTGGAGCGACGAGGACGTCGAGCTGATGCGCCAGACCGCGGCCCGCACCTGGGATGCGGTGGCGCGCGCCCGGGCGGTGCTGGCGCTGCGCGAGGCCGACCGGCGCAAGGACGAGTTCCTCGCCATGCTCGCGCATGAACTGCGCAATCCGCTGGCCCCGATCAGCTCGGCGGCCGACCTGCTGCGCCTCGGGCGGCTCGACGAAACACGCGTGCGCCAGACCAGCGGCATCATCTCGCGCCAGGTCAGGCACATGACCGGGCTCATCGACGACCTGCTGGACGTGTCGCGCGTCACCCGCGGCCTGGTCAGCCTGGAACGGAGCGAGGTCGACGCCCGCAGCGTCGTCAGCGAGGCCGTCGAACAGGTCAAGCCGCTGATCGAACTGCGCCGCCATCACCTGGAAGTCCACGTGGCGCCGGGTCCGGCGCATGTGTGGGGCGACCTGAAACGCCTGGTCCAGTGCGTTGCGAACGTCCTGAACAATGCGGCCAAGTACACGCCGGAAGGCGGCAGCATCGTGCTGCACCTGCGTACCGAAGCGGAACAGGTGGTGATCACGGTGACGGACAACGGCATCGGCATGACACCCGACACGGTGGCCCATGCCTTCGAGCTGTTCGCCCAGGCCGAGCGCACGCCGGACCGCGCCCAGGGCGGCCTGGGCATCGGCCTGGCGCTGGTCAAGAGCCTGGTCGAGCTGCATGGCGGCCGGGTCGCGCTGCACAGCGCGGGATTGGGACAGGGAAGCAAATTCAGCATTCATCTGCCGCGCCACCGGCAGGCGCCGGCGCCCACCGTCGCGCCCCCGCAGGCGCAGGCGGCGCCGGACGCACGCGCGCGACAGGCGCGCGTGATGGTCGTCGACGACAACGTCGACGCCGCCGAGGTGCTGGCAGCCTTGTGCGAACTGCTCGGGTACGTGGTCACGGTCGAACATTCTTCCCTGCGCGCCATCGAGCGGGCCAGGCAGGAGCGGCCGGAGGTCTGCCTGATCGACATCGGCCTGCCCGACATGGACGGCAACGAGCTGGCCAGCCGCCTGCGCCGCCTGCCCGAGACCGCGGGATCGATGCTGGTGGCGGTGACGGGCTACGGCCAGGAAAAGGACCGGGAAGCCGCCCAGGCGTCGGGTTTCGACCATTACCTGGTCAAGCCGGTCGACGCGGAACAGATCTGGGCGCTGCTGCAGGCACGGGACGGCGGCAAGGCCTGAGGTCCCTTCTCTTGCGGTTCAATCCGGCAGGCGCGCGTCCCTGGCAACCATCTCCTGCAGCGTCTCGCGCGGCAGCGCGGGGCTGAAGTAAAAGCCCTGCATCTGGTCGCAGTCGTGTTCGCGCAGGAAGGCGATCTGCTCGCGCGTCTCGACGCCTTCGGCCACCACCTTGAGCTTGAGGTTGTGGCCGAGCGCGATGATGGCGCGCGTGATGACCAGGTGGCCGTCGTGGCCGACGTCGCCCAGGAAGGAGCGGTCGATCTTGATGACGTCGACCGGGAATTTCTGCAGGTGGCTCAGGCTCGAGTACCCGGTGCCGAAATCGTCGATCGACAGGCGCACCCCTAGCGCCTTGAGCTGGCCCAGCGCGTCCAGCGCTTCGTCGGGATGGTCCATCAGCTGGCTCTCGGTCACCTCGAGTTCGAGCGAGCGCGGGTCGACGCCGTGGCGGCTCAGGGTCGCGCCGAGGCGCTCGGCGAACTGGCGCTGGCGCAGCTGGCGCGCCGACAGGTTGACCGCGATGACGAAATCCTTCACGCCGAGCGCTTCCATGGCCTTGAGCGCGCTGCAGGCCTCGTCGATGACCCAGTCGCCCAGCGGCACGATCAGGCCGGTTTCCTCGGCTACCGGGATGAAGCGGTCGGGTGGGATCACCCCCTCGACCGGATGGCGCCAGCGCACCAGGGCCTCGGCGCCCACCACCTTGCCGCTGCGCAGGTCGACCTTCGGCTGGTAATCGAGCACCATCTCGTGCTGGCGGATCGCGCGGCTCAGGTTCGCCTCGAGCATCAGGTGTTCGTGCACGATCTGGTTCAGGTCGGTGGAATAGAACTGGAAGTTGTTCTTGCCGAGGGTCTTGGCGTGGTACATGGCGGCGTCGGCCGCACGCATGATCTTCTCGGGACTGTCGCCGTCGTCGGGGAAGATGCTGACGCCGATGCTGGTGCCGGGCAGGATGTCCCGCCCCTTCACCTCGACCTTCGCCATGACGCTGCGGCGGATGCGCTCAATCAGTGCGGCGATGCGTTCGTGGCTGGCCGGGTTGCAGATGACGAGGACGAATTCGTCGCCGCCCATGCGCGCGATGGTGTCCTCCTCGCGCACGTTCTCGCGCAGGCGCTGGGCGATTTCGCGCAGTACCGCATCGCCGGCATCGTGGCCGAAGTTGTCGTTGATGTGCTTGAAGTTGTCGAGGTCGAGGAAGGCCAGCGCCACCATGAAGCCGCCGCGCTTGGCGCTGTCGATGGCCTGGCGCAGCCGGTCCTGCAGCAGCGTGCGGTTGGCCAGGCCGGTGAGCGGATCGTGGTGGGCCAGGTGGTGCAGGCGGCGCTCGTAATGGCGGGCCTCGGTGATGTCGTTGATGACCCCGACGAAGTGCGTGATCTCGCCGTCGCCGTTGGACACCGGATCGATGCGCAGGTCGTTCCAGAACACCTCGCCGTTCTTGCGCTTGTTGCGCAGCACCACGCGCACGCTTTCCTTGCGCGCGAGCGTTTCGCGGATGCGCTGGCGCTCGTCCTCGTCGCAGCCCGGAATGGCCATGAAGCGCGGATCCTGGCCCCGGATCTCGGAAAGCAGGTAGCCGGTGATGCGCTCGAAGGCCGGGTTGACGTAGTCGATGCGGTGCTCGTCTTCTTCGCAGCGGGTGATGACGATGGCGTTCAGGCTCGAGTAGATGGCGCGCTCGCGCACCCGCAGGCCGAGTTCGGCCTGCTTGCGCGCCGTGATGTCCATGCCGGTACCGAACACGACCGGGACATTGCCCAGGTGGGCCAGGGAACAGCGGAACAGGTAGGGGGTGCGCTTGCCGTGCTTGCCGACCAGTTCCGCCTCGTGCGTGGAACCGCCGCCGTCGAAGGCGGCGAGGATCTTGTCGACGATGAGTGGCCGTTCCTTTTCGTCGAAGAAGAACTTGACGTTGGAAGTGGGCAGCTCCTCGGCATCCATCTCCAGCGCCTCTTCCAGCTGGTGGTTCCACAGCAGCAGGTGGCCGCTCTGGTCGATCACGTAGAACACGCAGGGCAGCGACTCGAGGATGTCGGCCACCGGCAGGTCCTGGATCAGGGCGTAGCGCGTCGGGAACTGCCTGGTGCGCGGGATGAGGATGACGCTGAAGGTGCCGGGCTTCTCGGTGTCGAAGGATTGCGGCGCCACCGTGATGCGCACCGGCAGGCGCCGGCCGTCGGCCGTGTGCAGGGTGCCCTCGTTCTCGGCGTCGGCGCGCGCGGCCATGCGCGGTTTGGCGCCTGCGGGGTCGTCGAACTCGACGATGCGGTCCAGGGTCATGCCCTGGATCTCGCCGGCGCCGTAGCCGGCCAGTTTTTCGCAGGCCTTGTTCCAGCTGGTGACGGTGCCGGCCGCATCGACGACGAACACGGCAAGGGGCAGGGGCGACAGGTTCACAGCTCCTCCGGGATGGCCGCGCAGCGGTGCGCGCGGCAGGCAGTGAGCACGTAAATACATGATAGCGCAGCAACCGATGCCCGGCCACGCGAAACTTTCATGTCGTGCGGCAAGATCGCTGCGGAAGGAAGCGCCCTGCCCTTACAATGTCATCTGAAACTTTGACAGGTGGGACATGGCGGTCATCGACCCGGCGGAAGTCGAATTCAGCGCAATCCGGGCCCAGGGACCGGGCGGACAGAACGTGAACAAGGTGTCGTGTGCGGTGCACGCGCGCTTCGACGTGGCCGCCTCGTCCTTGCCGGCAGCCGTCAAGGAGCGCCTGCTGGCCCTGCGCGACGCCCGCATCACGCAGGAGGGCGTGATCGTTCTCAAGGCGCAGGCCTCGCGCAGCCTCGAACAGAACAAGCTGGACGCGCTGCAGCGCCTGCAGGCCCTGGTCGACCAGGCCAGCGTCGTACCCCTGGTACGCCGCCCGACCCGGCCGACGCGCGGATCGCAGCTGCGCCGGCTCGATGCCAAGGCGCGCAGCGGGCGGGTCAAGTCCTTGCGCGGCAAGGTCAGCGAGTAGCCCGGGGGGCTAGGCCGCCGCGCCCGGGTCCGCCTTGCTGCCGATACGGAGCGACGGCGCTATCATCTCCTTATCGACAACCGAGAGGATGCACGCCATGTCCCTGTCCCCTGCCCTGCACGCCAGCCTCGACCGGCCGGTCTGGTCGGCCCTCGAAGGCGGCCACCGCCACCTGGCCCGCGGCGGCCCGCTGGCCAGGCGCTATCCGCGCGAGATCGGTCCCTTCGCGGCACTGGCCGACGACAGCCCTGCGGCCTGGGAGGCGCTGGCGGCGCTGCTTGAACCCGGCGAGGCGGCCATGCTGGTCACGCCCGAGGCGCCGCGCCAGGCGGCCGCGCAGCGCGCCGGACTGGTGCTGACGCCGCTCGATCCGGTACTGCAGATGGTGGCCACGCGCACGCCGGGGCCCGGCACGCTGCCGTTCACGGTGCTGGGCCAGGCGGACGCCGGCGAGATGCGCCTGCTTGCCGGGCTGACCAATCCGGGACCGTTCGCGGAGCGTACCCACGAACTGGGCGAATTCCTCGGCATCCGGGATGGCGGCCGGCTGGCGGCGATGGCGGGGGAACGGATGCGTCCGCATGGCGCGGTCGAGGTCAGCGCGGTGTGCGTGCACCCCGAGCATCGCGGCAAGGCCTATGCGCGCCACCTGATGGCCGAGCGCACGCTTCGCATCATGGCGGGAGGCCTGCAGCCCTTCCTGCACGTCTACCCCAGCAACCTGGGCGCGATCGCCCTGTACGAATCGCTGGGCTACGTGCTGCGCCGCCAGCTGCACCTGACGCGCGTCATGCCGGCCTGAAGCGTGGCGGTGCGGCCTCAGGTGCGCAGCAGCCGGAGCAGCTGGTCGATGCGGTAGGGCTTGGCAATGAAGAGCTGCTTTATCGCCTGTCCATTGAACATGCTTGGCGCCATATAGCCGGACGCGAGGATGACCTTGACCGCCGGATAGCTCCCGGCGATGCGCTCGGCCAGTTCCAGCCCGTTCATGCCGGGCATCATGACGTCGGAAATGACGGCGTCGATGTCGGGGTGGGCGGCCAGCATCTCGAGGGCCGCGGCGCCCGAATAAGCGACCATCGCGTCCATGCCGTGGGCCGCCAGCAGCATCTCGGCCAGGTCCGCGACGTCGGCCTCGTCATCGACGACCAATACCCTGCGCACCTCTCCCAGCTGTGCTCGCGCATCCTGTTCATCCGCCTGCATATTGCCGGACGGGAATCGGGGCCGCCCCTTGTCACTGCACCAGCGGCTGTTCATCAAGCCGGACACTCGGTCCTCCATGGAGTGAGATTGTTGGTAACCAGCGCAGCCCCGGGGGGCCGCATGCGCCAGTATCGCGCAAGCGCGCCGAATGAAGCGCCCGGTTAAGCCTTTGCAGGACCTTCGGTCTCCCCTGGAAACTCCTCCTTTGTATGCTATCCGAACAGCCCGTGCAGGTACCAGCGCGGCTCGGCATCCTCGCCGGCGCCGACGATGCGTTCGCGGTAGATCCAGTACAAGGTATGGTCCTGCCCTTCGGCGATGAAGTAGTCGCGGGTCTGGGCCTCGCTCCACCAGCCGGCCTCGATGCGCTCGGGTGTCGAGGCCACCATCAGCGGCGAACCGTAGAAGGGCCGGTGGTTGCGCATGAGCAGTGCGATCGGCTTGGCCAGCAGCCAGCTCGGGCGCGGCAGGCTGGTGACAATCGGCGGCAGCCGCGCCGCAGCTGCCGCCGTGCGCTCGGTCTTTTGCTGCACCGGCACCCATTCGTTGGCCACCTCGGGCCGGTAATCGGCCTGGGGCAGCGCCTGCAGCACGTTCTCCGGTCCCAGCCGCGCCACCAGCAGCTCCAGCATGCGCATGCGGTCTTCCTCGCTGCCGCCCGGCTCGGGGAACAGCGATTCGGTGGGCGGCGCCATCGCCCTCACCTGCCGCGCTTCCAGCCCGAGCCCGATCACCGGGCCCGGCAGCTCCTGCCGGGCCAGGCGTTCCTTCAACAGGCGCACCAGGTGCTCGTCGCGCCAGGCGGGCTCGGCCAGGACGATCTCGAGCGGCGTCGGCGGCATCGCCACCCGTCCGCGCTCGTGCTCCATCAGCAAGGTGAAGCGCTCCACCGCGAGCTGGCGCGCGCACAGCCAGCCGACCAGCTGCAGCACCAGGTGGTGGGCGCCGGCCAGCAGCAGATCGGCCTGCTCGATACGGTCGAACAGTTCCAGCCGGGCCCGGAAATGCTCGGGCGGCGCGATCCAGTCGAACAGCTCGGGACACATGCCGTAGGCGGCGTCGAGCATGTCGAGCAGCTCGCGTCCGCAGCGCCGCTGCAGCCCCGGACGCGGCAGGCGCCGCAGCTGGCCCAGCGCCTCGCAGCCGATGCCTTCGAACCAGGACATATAGGGCCGGGCCGGCGGCAGCAGCGCCACCGACAGGTGCTCGAGGCGGCGCTCGAGCGAAGCCATGCGCAAGGAACGTACGAGGACGCGCCTGCCGCCCTGCCTGCCGCCGTGCGCCATCGCATTCGCGCCCGCGCGCGCCAGCAGCCAGGCTGCGCGCGCCGTCGGTGCGCAGCTGACCGAGGCGGTGAAGCCGAGCGCACGCAGGCTGGCGCGCACGCGGGCGCATAGGGCGCGGATGCCGCCGAACAGGCGCAGGCTGGCGCCGATGTCGAGCAGCAGCGTCGCTTCTTCAAGCAGCGCGACCTGGGGCGTGAACTGCAGCATCGCCAGCGCGACCGCGTCGAGCGCCTCGGCTTCGCGCGCGGGATTGCGCTCGTACAGCCGTGCTTCGGGCATGAGCATGAGCACACCGCCGCGCCGCATGCCGCGCCCGACGCCGGCCGCGCGTGCTACTGGCGATACCGCCAGCACGCGGTCCTGCTCGAGCACGACGCTGCCCGGGTCACTGCACCAGTTGGGGCTGAAGATTTCGAGCGCCAGCTGGGGTAGGGAGAGGCCGATCCACAAACGCATGTCGGTGCAGGAGAGAAGAAGTGAGAGGTAAGCCGAGGGGTAAAAACAGCGGCGCATCGCGCTGCGGTCCCCGGCGCTTGACGAAATCGACGTGCATGCCGCCGGCCGCGGGCCGCAACCCCAGGCGCAGGGGCGCGGGAGAAGCGTCCTGGGCCGCGGCCAGCGGGCGCAGCATGAAGAACAGGGTTTCCCCGGCTTGGGCCGCCAGGTGCAGGCGGCGCAGGCTTTCGCCGCGCGCATGGTTGGCCCAGAACAGCAGCGCGCCGCAGCTGCCGCTGCGCAGCACCTGTTCGGCCGCCCACAGCGCGTCGGCGCTGCGGCTGGTACGCAGCCACAGCAATCGCGAAGGCGGCAGGCCCAGCGCGGCCAGCGCCAGGGCCTGGGGCGGATGGGGCGGCTGCAGCAGGACGATGCGGCGCTCGGCGCAGGCCTGCAGGGCTGGGCGCAGCAGGCGCATTTCGCCGATGCCGGGCTGCTGTTGCAGCAGCTCGACCAGGGTGCCGACCGGCCAGCCGCCGCCGGGCAGCTGGGACGAGAGTGCGGCATGCCCGGTGTCGACGCAGCGCGTGCCGGAGCGTGCCAGCTGCGAGGCGCGCCAGAGCGAAGGGTGCAAAGCCTCCGGCGCAGCCAAAGGGGAAACCCCTGCGGTAGGTGAGCAGTTCATATGGGTTGGTAAAAAAGTACTGTATAAACGTACAGTACTCGCTGAGCCCGGATTTGGCAAGATGTATTCATTTAGGCCATACCAGTTGGGCGATTGGTATTGACAGAACTTAAAGGTGTGCCCTGTCTGGAAAACCGCGCCAGCATGGCGAATCATGAAATAATGGCGCTCTGTCCATTTACACCCAGACAATGATTAACCTGTCTCATGCACGCGACGGAGTCGCTCTGTGAATACGCTCCAGATTACCGGCGCCATCCTGTTCGCGATCGCCCTCGTCCACACCTTTTCCACCAAGCTGTTTCACTCGCTAGCCAAGCGGCATCCGCGCCATGCCGGGCTGTTCCACCTGCTGGGCGAAGTCGAAGTCGTGTTCGGCTTCTGGGCCTTCGTGCTGATCCTGGCGATGGCCCTGCTGGCCGATGGCGCCACGGCCATCGCTTATGTCGAGTCGCGCCAGTACACCGAGCCGCTGTTCGTGTTCGTGGTGATGGTGATCGCGGCCTCGCAGCCGGTGCTCGACGCCGTGCGCGACCTGCTGGCCCTGCTGGCCCGGCTGGCCCCGGTGCGCACCGAGGTGGCGCTGTGCTGGCTCGGCCTGGCGCTGGTGCCTCTGTCCGGCTCCCTGATCACCGAGCCGGCCGCGATGACGCTGGCGGCCCTGATGCTGGCCCCGCAGGTATTCCGGCCCGGCATTCCCGAATGGCTCAAGTACGGCGCGATCGGCGTCCTGTTCGTGAACGTCTCGATCGGCGGCACCCTCACCTCCTACGCCGCGCCGCCGGTGTTGATGGTGGCCGGCACCTGGGGCTGGGACAGCGCCTTCATGGCCTCCACCTTCGGCTGGCGCGCCGCGCTGGCGGTGATGTTCAATGCGACCGTCATCACCCTGCTGCTGCGCCGCCACCTGAGGCCGGGGAACGTGGTCGAGGACGTGCAGCTGCCCTGGATCGTTTCCATCGTCCACCTGCTGCTACTGGCAGGCGTCGTGCTGCTGGCGCATCACCCGGTGCTGTTCCTCGGCCTGTTCCTGCTCTTCCTCGGCTATACCCAGGCCTACCCGAAGCACCAGTCGCGCCTGATCATCAAGGAAGGCCTGCTGGTCGGTTTCTTCCTGGCCGGGCTGGTGGTGCTGGGCGGCATGCAGCAATGGTGGCTGCAACCGCTGGTGTCGAGCCTGGAGCCGACCGCGCTGTTCTTCGGCGCGCTGGCCCTGACGGCAATCACCGATAATGCGGCACTGACCTACCTCGGTTCGCTGATCGAGGGCTTGTCCGATCACGCCAAGTACATGCTGGTGGCCGGCGCGGTCGCCGGCGGCGGCCTGACCGTCATCGCCAACGCGCCGAACCCGGCCGGCGCCGCACTGCTGCGCGAAGGCTTCGAGGACGGCTCGATCGGCATGGGCGGGCTGTTCCTGGGGGCGCTGGGGCCGACCTGCGTGGCGGCGGTGATGTTCCTAATTTAAAAGCGTCTAACAGAGCCCTCAGGGCAAGGCGCATCGTCGAAGACAGTACGCTAGTACGGCGAGACGATGCAACGCAGCAATGAGGGTTCTGTTAGGCGCGTGGAGGAGATAATGGACGACGACATCCTGGTGCACAAGGCGGGGACCATCGAGCGCTGCTGCCGGCGCGCGCGCGAGGAATACGAAAAGGACCCGACCACTTTTGTCACCGACCTCACGCGCCAGGATGCGGCCACCCTCAACGTGATCCGCGCCTGGGAAGCCGCCATCGAGATGGGCGACTACGTGATCGGCAACGCCAGGCTCGGCCTGCCGCACGACGAACGCGAAGTGATCACCCTGCTGGCCGAACACGGCTGGATCTCCCCTACCCTGGCCGAGGACCTCAAGCGCACCGGCGAATTCTGCCGCGCCGAATGGGATTACCAGGAAGCGCCGCTGCCGGCGCTGGTGACCATCATCAAGCGCGGGCTGGACGATTTCGGAGTGTATGCCCAGGCGCTGGTGAGCGGGGCCTCCACCGCCTGATCCAGCACGCCTTACGGCTGGGGCTCGTGCACATCTGATACCTCCACATCCTCGGCGGCGATCTTCTCGTCCGCCAGCTCGTGGTCTTCCTCGTCCGCCACCAGGCCCTCCTGATCGGCGCCGCGCGCACTGTCATAGGTGAGCTCGACCAGCATCGGGAAATGGTCGGATCCGAAGGACGGCAGGCGCTCGATGTGCGAGAGCGTGAAATGCTCGCTGTGGAACAGGTGGTCGAGCGGCCAGCGCGCGAACCAGAAGCCGGCATGGAAGGTATTGAACATGCCGCGCCCGATGCGCGGATCGAGCAGGCCGCTGATCTTGCGGAACAGCCGGGTGGTGGTCGACCACGCCACATCGTTCAGGTCGCCCGCGACGATTACCGGCGTCTCCAGGCCGGCCTCGTCCACGCTCTTGGCAACCACCAGCAGTTCGGCATCGCGCTGGGTCGATTCCATGTGTTCCGTCGGGCTGGGCGGCGTCGGATGCAGGAAATGCATGCGCACCTTGTGTCCGGACGGCAGGATGACCAGGGTATGGATCGACGGGATGTCGTCCTCGACCAGGAACTGGATGGCGCTGTCCTCCAGCGGCAGCCGCGAATAGACGTGCATGCCATACAGATTATCGAGCGGACACTTGATGGCATGGGGATAGTCCTTCTCGAGCACATCCAGCCTTTCCTGCCACCACGCATCCGTTTCCAGTGTGACGAAGATGTCGGGTTGGTGCTGGCGAATCAGCGCGATCAAGCCTTCGGTATTCCGGTTCGGCATCAGCACATTGGCCGTCAGGATACGGAACTGGCGGTTCGCCCCGCCGATCACCGCATTCTTCACCTCGTGGGGATAGGCTTTGGTGTATGGAATGATCCACCACATCTGGTAAGCAAGACAGGCGGCATTGGCCACCAGCAGCAGGTGGAAATGGCTGTCGCGCCAGTCGAGGAACACGAACTGCCCGACCAGTACGGCGAGCGACAGGATAGCCAGTTGCAGGCGGGGAAAATCAAGGTCGCGTATCCACCACCCTGTGCATCGCAACAAGGGAAGCAGCGTCGCGAGGACGATCACGGCAACCAGGGTTACGAATGTCGGCAGCATGGTCTCTCGAAAGCGGCAAGTAACTCATCATAAAACTGAGGCTTGCAGTATGCCCCTTCTCAAACGCAGTCGTCTGTACGCTAGCGTGCACAAGCCGCAAGATAATCGTCGTGCTCCCGCCTCCGGAACGCGTCGATTGCCCGAAGTTTGCGCACATCGCTTGCAAATCCCGCCGCCGAACCTATCTTTGAGCTTGAGGGCGACATTCAGGTCGCAAGCCAGAAATGAATATCATCAGGCAAGTGCAGGAAGCCGACAAACGCGTCCGCGGCAGGAAGACGAAATCCAGGTTCAACCTGTATCCCCTGCTCGGCATCGTGCTGGCCATCGTGCTGGCCGTGCTGACATACGGCGCCTTGTTCGCCTTTTTCTTCTAAATAGCCCAGGGTGCGACCTTGACCACCAGCTTGCCGAAATTGCGTCCCTGCAGCAGGTCGATGAAGGCCGCCGGCGCCTTGTCCAGGCCTTCGACGATGTCCTCGCGGTAGCGCAGGCGCCCATCCCCCACCCACCCCTGCGCTTCCTGCAGGAAGGCGGGCCGCAGCTCGGCGAACTCGCGCTGGATGAAGCCGCGGATGGTCAAGCTCTTCGTCAGCACGTCGCGCATGAGCAGGGCCAGCCGGTCGACGCCGGGCGCGGCCTGCGGCAAGGCGTTGTACTGGGCAATCAGGCCGCACACCGGCACCCGGGCGAAGTCGTTCAGCAGTGGGAATACCGCATCCCACACCTTGCCGCCGACGTTCTCGAAATACACGTCGATGCCTTGCGGGCAGGCGCTTGCGAGCTGCTGCGCGAAATCGGGCGCGCGGTGGTCGACCACGGCGTCGAAGCCCAGCTCGTCGCGCACGAAAGCGCATTTGTCGGGACCGCCCGCGATGCCGACCGCACGCGCACCCTGGATGCGGGCGATCTGCCCCACCGCCGAGCCCACCGCGCCGCTCGCCGCGGCCACCACCACGGTCTCGCCCGGCCGGGGACGGCCGATCTGCAGCAGGCCCGCCCAGGCCGTGAAGCCGGGCATGCCCAGCACGCCGAGCGCCGTGCTGGGCGGCGCCGCCGAGGGGTCGAGCTTGCGCAGTCCGATGCCATCGGACAGCGCATAGCGCTGCCAGCCCGAATGCGACAGCACGATGTCGCCCACCGCGTACTGCGCGTGGCGCGATGCGATGACGCGCGCCACGGTGCCACCTTCCATGACGGCGCCGAGCGCGACCGGCTCCGCATACGATTTCGCATCGTCCATCCTGCCGCGCATGTAAGGGTCGAGCGACAGGTACAGGATCTCCAGCAGCAGCTGGCCATCGGCGGGAACCGGGCAAGGCTCCTCTACAATGCGGAAGTTGTCCGGCCGCGGCAGGCCCTCGGGACGTGAAGCGAGCAGGACCCGCTGGTTGCGTGCTGGTGTCATCGTCGGCATCCTCCAAAAAATAAGGAACAGACAATCCTACGCCGGATCGGGAAATTTTTCTGGACAGTCCTTCGGCACAAAGCCCACATCCTCGTCGACGATTACAAGAACTTACAGAAATCCGACCATTGCCGCCTTCTCAACGGTTCGCGGCACTTGTACCATAGCCGTCATTCCCGTTTCATTACTCTTCATTAGAAAAGCACCATGACCTTCACCACCCTGTCCCGCGCGCTGTGCCTGGCCGCCTTCGCTGCCGCCGTCGCTGCTCCTGTCCACGCCACCAGCTTCACCTCGTCCGCCTCCAGCGCGGGCTCGGCCTCGTCGGGCAGCATCTCCGACTCGATCGGCGCTTCCAGCAACAGCTCGAGCGGCGAAGACCGCGTGGCCGCGGGCGAATACCGCGTGATCGACATCGCCCAGGCGCCGGGCAAGGTGGATACCACCCGCATGACCCTGCGCGCGGTCGCTGCCGGCCCGGTGCGCGAATTCACCCTCGACGTGCCCAACCGCGCGCTGGCCGAACGCGGCGTCGGCAAGGGCGAACTGGTGCAGGTCAGCGAACGCGTGTACGGCTTCGACTTCGCCCACGCTGACACCAAGCGCTCCTTCTTCCTGGCCCTGCAGGACGACTGGTACCGCGACCTGGCTTCGCGCAAGGTCACGATCTAAGCAATGTTCAGCAAGTTCGCCGCTGCCGCGCTCCTGCTGGGCGCGAGCGCGGCAGCGCAGGCCGGGCTGCCGGCCTTCTGCCAGCAGTCGATCGACATCAGCGCAGCCGAGCAGGACCGTGTGCTGCGCTTCGCCGGCGCCGTCAAAAACGAGCTGGAACGTTCGGGAGCGCGCGTCGCCCTCATCGCGCGCGCCGGCCTCGACCTGAGCCGCTTCGGCCAGCTGTATTCGCACGCCGGCATCGCCCTGCGCGACAATCCCGGCGGCCCGTGGGCCGTACGCCAGCTGTATTACGCCTGCGACGAATCGCGCCCACGCCTGTTCGACCAGGGCGTGGCCGGCTTCGCGCTGGGGGCCGACGCGCCCACGCGCGGCCATATCTCGCTGGTCTTCCTGCCTGGCGAAGACGCCGCCCTGCTCGAAGACGCGGCGCTGGACAAGCGCCTGGCCCTGGCCCTGCTGGGCGGAGAGTACAGCGCCAATGCCTATGCCTACGGCACCCGCTACCAGAACTGCAACGGCTGGGTGGCCGAACTGCTCGCCAGCGCCTGGGGCGCGCGCGCGGATCGCGGTGCCGGCACCCACCCGCGCGAGGACGCGCAGGGCTGGCTGCGCGCGCAAGGCTATACCGCCGGCCCGGTCCGGATTCCCTCGCACTGGCTGATGTTTGCCGGACAGTTCGTGCCGCTGGTGCACATGAACGACCACCCGGTCGAAGACTTGCATGCGCTCGCGATGCATACGAGCGTGCCGGCCTCGATCGAAGCCTTCGTGCGCCGCCGCGCGCCGGAAGCGCGCCGCGTCGAGCTGTGCCACACCCAGGACCGCATCGTGGTGCGCCGCGGCTGGGAGCCGCTGGGCGCCGCCTGCGAGCCAGCGCCGGGCGACGACGTCATTCCACTGAACTGAGGCTCCGCGCTTCCAAGCATGAGCAAACATGAGGGTCACAAACATGAGGGTCAGGTCTGACATTCAGACACGAACTCGAGCGTTACCTTGTCGTATTGCTCAGCCCGTGTCCAAATGTCAGACCTGACCCCGATATATGCATCCAGGTTCTTCAGCCACGCACAACAAAAAGCCCCGCTCGCAGCGGGGCTTTTTGCAGAAACCGGTAGGGCTTACTTGGCGGCCTCGGCCAGCTTGCGCAGCACGGCGGGCGATACCGAGTCGCGGCCACGGCTGAGCTGATAGAGGGTCCAGAGGTCGCCGCCGCTATTGTGGGCCATGATGGGGGCCGGGGTAAGGAAGAGGCTGCGGAAGAAATTGACGATGGTGGACATGATGTTATTTCCTGAGATCGCTATGGAGTAACTCCAGTATGCGCCCTTTCAGATAGAAATCAAATTGCGATCCATGATGATCTCCATTCACAGATCAACTATCTCTCGCACATGATAATTTGCTCACACATTTGTGCAAATGCATTGTGTGTTACACTCCAGCCCGCTGGTCAAGGCCAGCGTCAATATCCCTCTCGCCAGTAAGGGCCATAGCGCGGTGCGACAGTCTCGCAGCGATTGGTCCATACTGAACGCCTGTCATGCAGGCGATCCGTCAAGGTCAAGCTGGCAGTGCATGCCCGGCATCTCCATGCCCAGGCACCTGCTTCGCCGACCCTGCCTGCGGCTACGCCCGGCCCGCCTGCTGGCCTGCGCCCGCACGCATCAATAAGGAGAACTCATGCAACTGCTCTGCTCTGCGGGCTTTATTTTTCTTATCGTCCTATGGGGCATTATTGCCCCGGACAACATGGCCTCGGTCTTCTCGGCCATGCTCGCCGCCCTCACCCGTAATTTCGGCTGGTTCTACCTGTGGGTCGTGCTGGCCCTGGTCCTGTTCGCCGCCTTTGTCGCCTTCAGCCGCTACGGCGACCTCAAGCTCGGCGGCGAGGACGACGAACCGGAATTCACGGTGGGCAGCTGGTTCTCCATGCTGTTTGCCGCCGGGATGGGCATCGGCCTGGTGTTCTGGGGCGTAGCCGAACCGGTTTCCCACTACATCACCGCGCCGCCCGGCATCACGGCCGGCACGCCGGAAGCGGCCAACGCCGCCATGCGCTACGTGTTCTTCCATTGGGGCATCCACCCCTGGGCCGTGTACAGCGTGGTGGCGCTGGCGATCGCCTTCTTCCAGTACCGGCGCGGCGGCAATTCATTGATCAGCACCGTCACCAGCTCGCTGCCCTGGCGCCCGATCCGCGCCATGTCGGGGCTGTTCAACGGTCTGGCGATCGTGGCCACGGCCTTCGGCGTCGCCGCCTCGCTCGGCGTCGGCGCGCTGCAGATCAACAGCGGCCTGAACGCCGTGTTCGGCGTCGCCATCAGCCCCACCGCGCAAGTCGTCATCATCATCGTGACCGCCGCCATGTTCATCACCTCCGCCATCAGCGGCGTGGAGAAGGGCATCAAGCTGCTATCGAATACCAATATGCTCATGGCAGCCCTGCTCGCCCTTGCCGTATTCGTGCTCGGCCCCACGGTGGCGATCATCGACACCTTCAGCAATACCCTGGGCAGCTACGCCAGCGAACTGGTCCGGATGAGCCTGCGTTCGACGCCTTTCCGCGACAGCAGCTGGGTCGGCAACTGGACCATCTTCTACTGGGCCTGGTGGATCTCGTGGTCGCCGTTCGTCGGCCTGTTCATCGCGCGCGTCTCGCGCGGCCGCACCATCCGCGAATTCATCCTCGGCACCGTGCTGGCGCCCTCGCTGGCCGCCTTCATCTGGTTCTCGATCTTCGGCGGCACCGCGCTCTACCTGGAGATATGGCAGCATGTCCCGCTGGCCGAAGCCGTCAAGGCAGACCTGGCCACGGCGCTGTTCGCGCTGTTCGACGCCATGCCTTTCGGCCAGATCATGTCGGTGGTGGCCACGCTGCTGGTGGTGGTGTTCTTCGTCACCTCGGGCGACTCGGCCGTGCTGGTGCTGGGCATGATGAGCCAGGACGGCAATCCGAATCCGACCACCCGCACCAAGCTGATCTGGGGCACCCTGATCGCCGGTATCGCCATCAGCCTGCTGCTGGCGGGCGGGATCGACGCCGTGCAGACCGCCACCATCCTGTTTGCCCTGCCCTTCGCCCTGGTGATCGTGCTGATGGTCATCGCCCTGTGGCGGGGGCTGCGCGACGACTGGGAGGAAGAAGCACGCCGCGAACGCGCCCTGCGGCGCAAGATGCGCGAGATGGCGGCGCGCTAGCCGCCCCGGGGGAGGGGCTGGAGGACGCGCGTGCCCGGGCTGTAGCCAAACTGGTATCATGCGCGTTTTCCGGACCCTGGCCCGACAGCGCGCCCGTCCCCACCCTACAGAACATCAAGAATGAATACACCGACCCAACTGCCCGGTTTCTTCGGCCGGCTTTCGATCGCCTTCGGCAGCTTCTTCAAATCGCTCGGCGATGCCGAATTCGCCGCGCGCGTGCGCGATGACGCGGTAGGCCCTGCCGTGGTTCCCACTCCGGCGCCGACGCCTGCCCCGCCCCTTGCCCCGACGGCCGCGCCGACGCCGGCCCCTACCCCGGCGCCGACGCCTGTGCCAACTCCTGCACCGCTGCGCGCCCCGAGCGCCGAGTCGGCCCTTCAGCTGCTGAGCCTGCTCCAGCGCGAAGCCCGCCTGATCGACTTCACCCAGGAAAACCTGAGCGCCTATTCCGACGCCGACATCGGCGCCGCCGCCCGCGTCGTGCACGAAGGCTGCGCGCGCGTGCTGCGCGAGCACTTCACCATCGAACCGGTGCGCGCCGAAGCCGAAGGCAGCCGCATCACGCTGGAAGAAGGCTTCGACGCCGCCAGCGTGCGCCTGACCGGCAACGTGGTTGGCCAGGCCCCATTCAAGGGAACCTTGTCGCACCGCGGCTGGCGCGCCACCAAGGTCCAGCTGCCGCAGCTGGCGGAGAAGCACGACGCGCGCGTGCTGGCCCCGGCGGAGGTGGAACTGTGAGCGATCCACGCTATGCCATCGGCATCGACCTCGGCACCACCCATAGCGCCCTCTCGTATGTCGACCTGCAGGCCAGCGACGGCGAGAAGACCGTCGACGGCGTGCTGCCGGTTCCGCAGCTGAGCGGACCGGGCACCGTCGAGGCGCTGCCACTGCTGCCCTCCTTCCTCTACCTGCCGCACCCGGACGAACTGGCCGCGGGCGAAACGGCGCTGCCCTGGAGTGCGGGCGGCGAAGGCTTCATCGCTGGTGAAATGGCGCGCAGCCGCGGCGCCACCACCCCGATCCGCCTGGTGTCCTCGGCCAAGAGCTGGCTGAGCCACCCGAGCGTGGACCGCCGCGCCGCGATCCTGCCGCACGACGCGCCGGAAGAAGTCACCCGCGTCTCGCCGCTGGAGGCATCCACCCGCTACCTGGCGCACCTGCGCCAGGCCTGGAACGCCGCCCATCCGGACGCGCGTTTTGAAGAGCAGCAGGTCACCGTCACCATTCCGGCATCGTTCGATCCGGGCGCGCGCGAACTCACCGCGGAAGCCGCACGCAACGCCGGCTTCTCGCCTACCCTGCTGGAAGAGCCGCAGGCGGCCCTGTACAGCTGGATCCAGGGAAGCAAAGGCGCCTGGCGCAAGCAGGTCAAGGCCGGCGACATCGTGCTGGTCGTGGACGTGGGCGGCGGCACCAGCGACTTCTCGCTGATCGCCATCCTCGAGCGTGACGGCAAGCTCGAACCGCACCGCGTGGCGGTGGGCGACCACATCCTGCTGGGCGGCGACAACATGGACCTGGCCCTGGCCCACTTCGTGGCGCGTAAACTCCAGGCGAACGGCACCCAGCTCGATTCCTGGCAGATGCGCGCCCTCACCTACGGCTGCCGCAGCGCCAAGGAACACCTGCTGGCCGACGCCAACGCCACCGTGTGGCCAATCGTGGTGCCGAGCCGCGGCTCGAAACTCATCGGCGGCTCGATCCGCACCGAACTCACGCGGGACGAAGTGTCCGCCTTTATCCTAGAGGGCTTCTTCCCACGTGTGGAGGCTGCTAGCCGTCCGGCCACGCGCCAGCGCGCCGGCCTGACCCAGGTCGGCCTGCCCTATGCGCAGGACGCCGCGATCACCAAGCACCTGGCCGCCTTCCTGGCGCGCCAGGCCGGCGCTACCGCCGAGCTGGAAGGTTTCGCAGGCCGCGTGAACGCGGAACACAGCTTCCTGCACCCGAGCGCGGTGCTGTTCAACGGCGGCGTGTTCAAGTCAGGCATCCTGGCCCAGCGCGTGATGGACACCATCAACGACTGGCTCTACATGGAAGGCGCCGAGCCGGCGCGCATGCTCGAAGGCGCGGACCTCGACCTGGCGGTGGCGCGCGGCGCAGCCTACTTCAGCTACGCGCGGCGCGGCGGCGGCGTGCGCATCCGCGGCGGCACGGCCCGTTCCTACTACGTCGGCGTGGAATCCTCGATGCCGGCGATCCCCGGCATGGAGCCGCCGATCGAAGCCCTGTGCGTAGCGCCCTTCGGCATGGAAGAAGGCAGCGAACTCGAACTGCCGGGCCAGGAATTCGGCCTGGTGGTGGGCGAGCCGGTCACCTTCCGCTTCTTCGGCTCCACCACGCGTCGCCAGGACCGCATCGGCGAGGTGCTCGAGTTCTGGGGTCCGGACGAGCTGCAGGAGATGAACGAAATCCAGGCGACCCTGCCGGCGGAAGGCCGTGTCGCGGGCGATGTGGTCCAGGTCAAGCTGCACGCGCTGGCGACTGATGCCGGCACCCTGGAACTGGCCGCGGTATCGCGTGAAGGCCAGCGCTGGAAGATCGAGTTCGACGTTCGCAACGCGCCCGACCAGCAGTGAAGCCGCAGTGACGCAATACCTCGTCAGCATCGACCTGGGCACCACGAATACGGTGCTCGCCTACGCCCTGCCCGGCGCGGCAGAGGTCGATCTGCTGGCGATCGAGCAGCTGGTGGCGCCCGGCGAAGTTGCCGCGGCGCCGCTGCTGCCCTCGATGCGCTATCACCCCGCCGAGGGCGAACTCGCCCCCGGCGAACTCCAGCTCCCCTGGAGCCAGCAGGACCCGGCCGGCGTCGAACGCGTCGCCGTGGGCCGGCTGGCGCGCTTGCTGGGCGCGCAGACGCCCGGACGGCTGGTGGCCAGCGCCAAGAGCTGGCTGTCGCATGCGGGCGTGGACCGCATGGCGCCCATCCTGCCCTGGGGCGCCGAGGATGCGGACGTGGCCAAGGTCTCGCCGGTCGCGGCCAGCGCCAGCTACCTGGCGCACCTGCGCGCGGCCTGGAACCGGCGCTTTACCACCGCGCCGCTGGAAGCCCAGCAGATCGTCCTCACCGTGCCCGCCTCCTTCGACGAGGGCGCACGTGCGCTCACGCTCGAAGCGGCGCGCATGGCCGGCCTGCCCGAGCTGCGCCTGCTGGAGGAACCGCAGGCTGCCCTCTATGACTGGCTGTACCGCCACCGCGCCAGCCTGGCCCAGGACCTGGCCCAGACGCGCCTGGTGCTGGTGGCCGACGTCGGCGGCGGCACCACCGACTTCAGCCTGGTCAAGGTCGAGCTGGGAGAAGACGGCCAGCCGAAGCTCACGCGCATCGGCGTGGGCAACCATTTGATCCTTGGCGGCGACAACATGGACCTGGCGCTGGCGCACCTGGCCGAATCGCGCCTGGGCAATCCCGAACGCCTGTCCGCCGGCCGTCTTGCACAGCTGACGGAACGCTGCCGCGCGGCGAAGGAACAGCTGCTTGCTCCCGATGCGCCGGAACAGGTGAACGTGACCCTGCTGGGCAGCGGCTCGCGCCTGATCGGCGGCAGCCGCTCGGCCACCATCACGCGCGAGGACGTGCAGCGCATCGTGCTCGACGGCTTCCTGCCGCCGAACGAAGCGCAGGAGCCGGCCAAGCGCGCCAGAGCCGGCATCGTCGAATTCGGCCTGCCGTATGCGAGCGATCCGGCGATCACGCGCCACCTCGCCGGTTTCCTGCGCCAGCATGCGCAGGCCGCGCGCGAAGCGCTCGGCAAGGTGGACGACACTGAGGATGACGGCGCGCTGCCGGTGCCGGACACCCTGCTGCTCAACGGCGGCGTGTTCCGCGGCGCGGCGCTGGCCCAGCGCCTGGCGAACGTGCTGTCGCACTGGCGCGGCGCGCCCGTGCAGGTGCTACACAACCAGGACCCGGACGTGGCGGTGGCGCGCGGCGGTGTCGCCTACTCGCTGGCGCGCGCCGGCCAGGCGCCGTCGATCGAAAGCGGCTCGGCGCGCAACTACTACCTGCTGCTCGACGCGCAGCAATCCGGCGACACGCTGCGCGCGGTCTGCCTGCTGCCACGCGGCGCCCCCGCCGGTGAAGAAGTCCGCCTGGCGGGCCGCAGCTTCGCCCTGCGCCTGGGGCGGCCGGTGCGCTTCCACCTGGTTTCAATGACCGCCGACCCGGGCGGCGTACTGCCGCAGCCGGGCGACTTGCTCGACCTGCCGGCGGCCGACATCGTGCGCCTGCCCGCCATCTCGACGGTCCTGCGCAGCAAGCGCAGCACCGACATTCCGGTGCAGCTGGCCACGGTACTGTCCGAGGTAGGCACGCTCGAGGTCTTCTGCGTGGCCGAGGAAGACGCGACCCAGCGCTGGCGCCTCGAGTTCCAGCTGCGTGCACAAGATGAGGAGCCAACCGAGGACCTCAATCTGCCGCTGGAACTGGACGACGCCATCGCACGCATCGACCGCATCTTCGGCAACCGCTCGCAGCAGGTCGACCCGCGCGAGGTGCGCCAGCTGCGCGCCTCGCTCGAACACCTGCTGGGCGGACGCGAACGCTGGACCACGCCGCTGCTGCGCCGCCTGTTCGACGCCCTGCTGGCGCGCGCCAGGGGCCGCCGCCGCTCCGCCGAGCACGAGCGCGTGTGGCTGAACCTGGCCGGCTACTGCCTGCGTCCCGGCTTCGGCCATCCGCTCGACGAATGGCGCATCGAGCAGCTGTGGGCGATGTTCGAGCTAGGTGTCCAGTACCACAAGGACAGCCAGGTGCGCGCCGAATGGTGGACGCTGTGGCGGCGCGTGGCCGGCGGCCTCTCCGTCGAAGCCCAACTACGCCTGCTCGACGACTTCGCCTTCAACCTGCAGGCCGACGAATCCGAGCGCGGCCGCCGTCCGGTGACGCTGGTGGACGGCAGCGAGGACGACATGCTGCGCGTCGGCGCCTCGCTGGAGCGCATCCCGTCCGCCTACAAGGCCGAGATCGGCGACTGGCTCGTCCAGCAGATCATGGAGATGCCGCCAGCCGCCAAGATCGATGCGCGCGCCGCGGCGCGCTACGGACGCTACCTGTGGGCCCTGGGACGCGTGGGTGCGCGCCAATCCTTCCACGGCGCCGCCCACGAGGTGGCGCCCAGCGCCTCCGCCGAAAGCTGGCTGGGCCAGCTCCTGCAGCTCGACTGGAAGAAGATCGAGCCGGCCGGTTTTGCCGCCGCCCACATCGCCCGCATGACCGGCGACCGCTCGCGCGACATCGGCCAGGCGGTCCGCGACGAGGTGCTGCGGCGCCTGTCGTCCAGCGGCGCGCCAGCCAGCTGGTCGGCCATGGTGCGCGAGGTGGTCGAACTCGACCAGGCCGTCGAGACCCGCATGCTGGGCGATGCACTGCCGCCGGGACTCAAGCTGCTGCGCTAGCAAAACACGAAATCCTCGTTCGACTTCGGCAGCGCGCACATCACGGCACGTACGCTGAACCACGCAAACCCCGCAACGGGAACCAGCAGCAACCAGAACGCAGACATGATCGACTCCTTCAGCTCAGCTCGATTTCGCACAGGTGTGCGAAATCAGTTCAAAAAAAGGGACAGGCGTGGCCGGTCCCGCTTTGCCCATCCCTACTCCAGATCGTTAAAGCTCTTATAGGTTGATATCAGGCGGTTGAACGCCCGCTGCGCCCGCCGCGGCACCGCGTTCGCGCGCAGGAAGCGCGCGTCGTGCATCACCCCGATCGCCAGGCTGTAGATCTCGAACACCAGCTGCTCGGGTTCGGTGTCGGGCCGCAGGTGCCCGGCTTCCATCGCCTGCAGCACCGTCTTGCGCAGCGAGGCGCGCCAGCGCGTCACCCCGGCCTCGATGCGGTCGCGCAGCGGTCCGGGCACGTCGTCGAACTCGAAGGCGCCGGCGGTGTACAGGCAGCCCCCGCGCGCGGTCTCGTTGCCGATCTTCTTCAGCCACAGCTCGACCTGCATCGTCAGGCGCGGCAGGCCGCGCGGCGCCTGCAGCGCCGGCACGAACACTTCCTCGCTGAAGCGGCGGTCGTATTCGTCCAGCACCGCGGCCTGCAGGGCTTCGAGCGAGCCGACGCGCGAAAACACGCCGCTCTTGCTGATGCCGGTGCGCTTGGATAGCTCGCCCAGCGATACCTTGCCGATGCCCTCGCCAGCGGCCATGTCGTAGGCGGCCGTGAGGATCGTCGCGTAGGTGGCTTCGCTTTTGGCAGTCGTGTTCATGAAGTCACTTTAGCACAGGTGTGCGAAACAACAAGGATTATTTAGTTTTTTTCCTTAGAGCTAGCGAATGCCCCGCCTTGCCAATCATGGCTACCATCGTTGCGCCAGATGAGGCCAGCAGGAATGCATCCCATTACCTTCAGGAGAAAAAATGGATTCGGATAATAAGCAAAACGGCGAGACCGTGGAACCTTCGCGCCGCCGCTTCGTCAGCACCGTCGCCACCGGCCTCGCGGCCGGTGCCGCCGCCGTTCCCGCAATGGCCCAGCAGGCCGGCGCCGCCAATCAGCCGCCGCCAGGCCGGGCCCGCGAAGCGGCGATGCGCTACCCGGCCCCACCCTTCCCCAAGCAGGAGCAGCCCTGGCCGGGCCTGGCCAGCAAGATGACGCCGCGCCCGGACCATGGCGAAACCACCTACCGCGGCAGCGGACGCCTGGCCGGACGCAAGGCCCTGGTGACGGGCGGCGATTCGGGCATCGGCCGCGCCGCCGTGATCGCCTTTGCGCGCGAAGGCGCGGACGTGGCCATCAACTACCTGCCGGCCGAGGAGCCGGATGCCCAGGAGGTGGTGCAGCTGATCCGGCAGGCCGGCCGCAAGGCGGTCGCCATCCCCGGCGACATCCGCGACGAAGCCTTCTGCCGCAAACTGGTGGACGAAGCCGTGCGCCAGCTGGGCGGGCTCGACATCCTGGTCAACAACGCCTCGCGCCAGAAGTCGGCCAACTCGATCCTCGATATCTCGACGGCCGATTTCGACTGGACCTTCAAGACCAATGTGTATGCGATGTTCTGGATCACCAAGGCCGCGCTGCCGTACCTCAAGCCGGGCAGCTGCATCATCAACACCGCTTCGCAGCAGGCCTACGATCCATCGGAGAACCTGCTGGACTATTCCATGACGAAGGCGGCCGAGGTGGCGATGACCAAGTCGCTGGCCAAGCAGCTGGCATCGAAAGGGATCCGGGTGAATGCGGTGGCGCCGGGGCCAGTGTGGACGCCCTTGCAGGTATCGGGTGGCCAGACGCAGGAGAACCTGAAGAGCTTCGGTGGCGACACGCCGATGAAGCGGCCGGGTCAGCCGGCCGAGCTGGCGGCCACCTATGTGACCCTGGCCTCGGACGAGTCGAGCTACACCACCGCGCACGTCTACGGCGTATCGGGCGGCGGCGGCAACCCTTGACGGGGCCCTGAGACTGGCGCGCGGGCTGGGGCCAGCCCGCGCGCTGCGCCCCGGTTCAGCGGCGGCCGAACCAGCTCAGGCGGGCGAAAAAGGAAGCGACGGTGTTCGTGATCGAGCGGGTCGGAATGCGTTGGCTGAACAGGCCGGTATAGTTGCAGCGCGAATTGACGGTCATTTCTTTTCTCTCCGAAACATTACTTAGCACAATAACCATGCTGCAAATACTGTTCTGTGCGCTAACTCGCATAGCGCGCAGGGAGACCGTCGCCTGGCGCGCGCGCCCTCGCACGATTGCGCCATATCATGCGACCAGCAGGGCTGCGTTCTACCCTGCTTCGTGGCCAACCAACGACCTAGGAGGTGTGCGATGAGCTACGCAGATCGTGACAAATATGGCATGTACAGGAACACCCGCAGCACCGGCCCCGGCCCTGCGCTGATGGGCGCCGACACGCTGATCGGAGACAGCGTCGTCAACGCGCAGGAGGAAGACCTCGGCGACATCAAGGAAATCATGCTCGACATGCAGACCGGCCAGGTCGCCTATGCGGTGCTGGGCTTCGGCGGCTTCCTCGGCCTGGGCGAAAAGCTGTTCGCCGTGCCCTGGCAGGCCCTGCACCTGGACACTGTAAACAAGCGCATGGTGCTCAACGTGGACAAGGAAAGGCTGAAGAACGCGCCCGGCTTCGACAAGGACGCCTGGCCCGACATGAGCGACCTGAACTGGGCCAGCGGCATCCACAGCTTCTACGGCACCGATTCGCAGCGCTCCGGCGCGCCCAGCATGGGGCCGGGCACGACGATGGGCGGCATGGTGGGCGGCGCCGGCAGCAGCTCCGCAATGGGCAGCGGCATGGGCTCCAGCATGGGAGCCGGATCGGCCGGCAGCACCGGCGGCGCCGGCAGCAGCCTGGGCGCCAGCGTCGGCTCGGGGAGCGTGCATGGCGACTCCTACGGCGTCGGCGGCAGCGCCGATCCGCGGCCCGGGCATGATGGGGACGACAAGGACCTGAGCCGTATCCGCGGCAGCAATATCGGCTGATGCGGGGTTGTAGGGTAGACGGCTTCGCCGTCCGCGCGCTCAACTTTCCTGTGCATTCACGAAGCGTGATTAATACCGGCTTAAACCACTCGATTAATCACACAATGTGGATATTCAAGCGAATTTTGAACGCGCGGTCGGCAGAGCCGACCACCCTACTACTCCGCTAGCGAATCATCGATTCCCACACCTTCTGCAGGCGCTTGGCCGACACCGGCATCGGCGTGCGCAGCTCCTGCGCGAACAACGACACCCGCAGTTCCTCCAGCATCCAGCGGAACTCGGTCATGCGCGGGTCGTTGTTCTTGCCGGCCTGGTTCTTGAGCGTGCGCTGGAACTGGCTGGCCGCGTTCTGCCACTCCGCCATCAGCTGGGCGTCGCGCGAGGGATTGCCGCGCAGCTTCTCGATACGCACATTGATCGCCTTCAGGTAGCGCGGGAAGTGCGCCAGCTGACTGTACTCGTTGTCCGCGATGAAGCGCTTGTGGATCAGCCCCTGCAGCTGCGATTGGATGTCCTGCTGCACCGCCGGCGGCAGGCTCTGGATGCGCTTCGGCATGCCGTGGAACTCCGCCAGGATCGAGCCCACCAGGCGCGCGATCTCGTTGATCAGGAGGCCGATGCGCCCCTTGCCCTCGTCCTTGCGCTTGTTGAACTCTCCGGAGTTGATCGGCAGCGGGTCCTGCAGGCAGGCGATGTCGATCGCCTTGGCGATGATCTGGTCGCGCAGGTCTTCCTGCGTGCCCACGCTCATGAACTGCATGCCCATCCCTTGCAGGCCGGGGATGTTCTTCTCGGCGAATTTCAGCTGGTCCTTCAGCTGCAGCGCGAACAGGCGGCGCAGGCCGATGCGGTGGGTGCGCGCCGCCACGTTCGGGTCGTCGAACACTTCCAGGTCGCAGTGCGTGCCCTTGTCCACCAGCGCCGGGAAGCCGATCAGGGTCAGCTTGCCCTGCGTGATCTCCAGCAGTTCCGGCAGCTCGCCGAAGCTCCAGGTGGTAAGACCCGTGTGCTGGATCGCTGCCGGCGCAGCGGGCGCGGCGCCTGATGCCTGGCCAGCCGATTTCGTGACCGGCGCATTGCCCTTCCCCTTTGCCGGAACAGGAGCGGCCGGCGCCGCCTGCAGCTTCGCAGGCGCGGCCGTCGGCGTGGCTTCCGCCATCTTCTGGAAGCTCTGGCGCGCCTGGCCGCCCAGCTCGGCCTGCAGGGTCGCCAGGTTGCGGCCCATGTCGAGCTGGCGCCCGTGCTCGTCGATCACCTTGAAGTTCATGAACAGGTGCGCCGGCAGGGTCTCGAGCTTGAAGTCGCCCGTGAGCACGCGCGCACTGGTGTGCATGTGGATGTCGGCGATCAGGGCGTCGACCAGGTCGCCCTTGGCGAAGCGCAGCGGGTCCTGGTGGCGCTCGAAGAACTTGGCCGCGTACTCCGGCAGCGGCACGCAATGGCGGCGCAGCTTCTGCGGCAGGGATTTGAGCAGCAGGTGCACCTTCTCCTTCAGCATGCCCGGCACCAGCCAGCCCGCACGCTCCTGGGGAATCTGGTTCAGCGCAAACAGCGGCACCGCCAGGGTCACGCCGTCGCGCGGGCTGCCCGGTTCGAAGTGATAGCTCAGGCCCATCTCGATGCCGGTGACGTTCATCGTCTTCGGGAACAGCTCGGTGGTGACGCCGGCCGCCTCGTGCCGCATCAGCTCTTCACGAACCAGGAACAAGAGCTTCGGGTTGTCGCGCGAGGCGTCCTTGTACCACTTCTCGAAACCCGCGCCGTTCACGACCGTGTGCGGGATTTCCTTGTCATAGAAGGCGGCGATCAGCTGCTCGTCCACCAGCACGTCGAGGCGCCGCGACTTGTGCTCGAGGTTCTCGATCTCGCGCACCAGCTTGTGGTTGTGCGCGTAGAAAGGCGCGCGCGTCTCGTAGTCGCCCGCCACCAGCGCGTCGCGGATGAAGATCTCGCGCGCTTCAAGCGGGTTGTGCTGGCTGTAGTTGATGCGGCGGTTGCTGTACACGACGATGCCGTACAGGGTTGCGCGCTCGAGCGCCGTCACTTGGGCCTGGCGCTTTTCCCAGCGCGGCTCGCCCCAGGATTTCTTGAGCAGGTGCGCGCCGATCTTCTCCACCCATTCCGGCTGGATCTGCGCGATGGTGCGCGCGTACAGGCGCGCGGTCTCGACCAGTTCGGCCGCCATCACCCAGCGTCCCGGCTTCTTGGCGAGGTAGGAACCCGGCCAGATGTGGAACTTGATGCCGCGCGCGCCCAGGAACACCGGCTCGTCCTCGGCCTTGAAGCCGATGTTGCCGAGCAGGCCGGTGAGCAGGGCCATGTGCAGCTGGTCGTAGGTGGCCGGCGCGGCATTCAGGCGCCAGCCCTGCTCGCGCGCCACGGTGAGCAGCTGCGAATGCACGTCGCGCCACTCACGCAGGCGCAGCTGCGACAGGAAGTTGGCGCGGCAGTTCTCCTGCAGCTGGCGGTTCGACTTCTTGTGCGCGATGGCATCCTCGAACCAGGCCCAGATCTTCAGGTAGCTGAGGAACTCGGACTTCTCGTCGGCGAACTTCTTGTGCTTCTCGTCGGCCTGCTGCTGGTACTCGATCGGGCGGTCGCGCGGGTCTTGCGTGGACAGCGCCGAGGCCACGATCAGCATCTCGGTCAGGCAATCGTTGTCCACGGCCGCCAGGATCATGCGGCCCACGCGCGGGTCGAGCGGCAGCTTGGCCAGCTTCCTGCCCAGCGGGGTCAATTCGTTCGCATCGTCGACCGCGCCGACTTCCTGCAGCAGCTGGTAGCCGTCGGCGATCGCGCGGCCCTGCGGCGGCTCGATGAAGGGGAAGGTCTCGACGTCGGTCAGGTGCAGCGACTTCATGCGCAGGATGACCGATGCCAGCGAGGAACGCAGGATCTCCGGATCCGCGAACTTCGGACGCTTGTTGAAATCGTCCTCCTCGAACAGACGGATGCAGACGCCGTCGGCCACGCGGCCGCAGCGGCCGGCGCGCTGGTTGGCCGAGGATTGCGCCACCGGCTCGATCTGCAGCTGCTCGACCTTGTTGCGGAAGCTGTAGCGTTTGACGCGCGCCAGGCCCGTGTCGACCACGTAGCGGATGCCCGGCACGGTCAGCGAGGTCTCGGCCACGTTGGTGGCCAGCACGATGCGGCGCGCATTGGTGGTCTTGAACACGCGGTCCTGTTCCTCCACCGACAGGCGGGCGAACAGGGGCAGGATCTCGACGTGCGGCGGATGGTGCTTGCGCAGGCTTTCCGCGCAGTCGCGGATCTCGCGCTCGCCCGGCAGGAACACCAGCACGTCCCCCGAACCGATGCGGCACAGCTCATCGACGGCGTCGACCACCGCTTCCATCAGGTCGCGCTTTTCGCGCGCGACTTGCGCCTTCGGCGCCGGTTCGCCGGGCTTGGCATTGGTGCTTGTTACCGGGTCGCGGTCCACCGGACGATATCGCACCTCCACCTTGTACAGGCGACCCGAGACTTCGATGACGGGCGCGGGCTTGTCCGGCGTGCCGAAATGGCGCGCGAAGCGCTCGGCATCGATGGTCGCCGAGGTGATGATCACCTTCAGGTCCGGACGGCGCGGCAGCAGCTGCTTCAGGTAGCCGAGCAGGAAGTCGATGTTCAGGCTGCGCTCGTGCGCTTCGTCGATGATGATCGTGTCGTAGGCGCGCAGCAGCGGGTCGGTCTGCGTTTCGGCCAGCAGGATACCGTCGGTCATCAGCTTGACCGAGGCGCCCTTCGACAGGGTGTCGTTGAAGCGCACCTTGAAGCCCACGTGCTCGCCCAGCGGCGAGCCGAGTTCCTGCGCGATGCGCTTGGCGGTGCTCGATGCGGCGATACGGCGCGGCTGGGTGTGGCCGATCAGGCCCTTCTGGCCGCGGCCGAGCTCCAGGCAGATCTTCGGCAGCTGGGTGGTTTTGCCGGAACCGGTTTCGCCCGACACGATCACCACCTGGTTCTCGCTCACCGCCTTCGCGATCTCGGCGCGGCGGCTCGAAACCGGCAGGTCTTCGGGGAAGGTGATGGGCGGGAGCGGGTTGCGGAAAGGCGTGCGCTCATCCTCACGCGGCGCACGCTCGGCACGCTCGCGCGGCGGCTTGGCGCCGCCCTGCCCGTTCGCCGGACGCCGGCCATTGTCGTTGCGCGGCGGCGGCGCGCGGCGCGGCCCGCGGTTCTCACTGCTACCCGCGTGCTTGGTCTGCAGTTCGCCATCGCGCGTCTGCGTCATTGGCGCACGGGTCTCGCCCTCCGGCCGCCCATTGCGTGGATCGGTAGCGGAAGTGTTCCGGGATGCGGCGCGCGCCTGCTGAGGCGAAGGCTTGTTACTCTGTTCAGACATTGATTTTTACAAGGTATTTGGTGCGCACAACGCGCAGCGAATTATAATGCGGCAAATGGAAAATCCTACCCAATTCGTCCAGTGGCTGCGCTCTGTCGCGCCATACATTCACACCTTCGGCGGCAAGACTTTCGTCGTCGCCTTCCCGGGCGAACTGGTCGCAGCCGGCGCCCTGCCGGTGCTGGCCCAGGACCTGTCCCTGCTGCTGGGACTCGGCATCCGCCTGGTGCTGGTGCACGGCTCGCGCCCGCAGGTAGCGGAGCAGCTCGCCCTGCGTAACGTCGAAGGCCGCTTCCATAACGGCGTCCGGATCACCGACCCCGCCGCGCTCGAATGCGCGAAGGAAGCCGCCGGCGAATTGCGTCTCGACATCGAAGCCGCCTTCAGCCAGGGCCTGCCGAACACCCCGATGTCGCATGCCCAGATCAGCATCGTATCCGGCAACTTCGTCGTTGCCCGTCCGCTGGGCGTGATCGACGGCGTCGACTTCGAGCTCACCGGCGTGACCCGCAAGATCGTCGCCGAGAAGATCCAGCCGATCCTGCAGACCGAGGACAGCCTGGTGCTGCTGTCGCCGCTGGGCTTTTCGCCTACCGGCGAGATCTTCAACCTGACCATGGAAGACGTGGCCGCCTCGGCCGCGATCGCGCTGCACGCCGACAAGCTGATCTTCATCACCGAGACCGGCATGATGAGCGACGCGGCCGGGACCGAGATCCGCGAACTGTCCTCGCACCAGGCCGAAGCCGTGCTGCAGGCCGGTTTCCTGCCGCCCGATTCCGCTTTCTACCTGCGGCATGCCATCAAGGCCTGCAACAGCGGCGTGGACCGCGCCCACATCGTGCCCTTCGAGATGGACGGCTCCGCCCTGCTCGAACTGTTCACCCACGACGGCGTCGGCACCATGATCAGCCACGAGAACCTCGAGAGTCTCCGCCAGGCCACAATTGAGGACGTCGGCGGGATTATCAAGCTCATCGAACCGCTGGAAGCCGACGGCACCCTGGTGTACCGCGGCCGCGAGCTGATCGAGCGCGAGATCGACCAGTTCTCGGTGATCGACCACGACGGCGTGATCTTCGGCTGCGCCGCGCTCTACCCCTTCCCGGAAGCGAAGATGGGCGAAATGGCCTGCCTGACCGTAAGCCCGGACGCCCAGACCCAGGGCGACGGCGAGCGCATCCTCAAGCACATCGAGAACCGCGCCCGTGCGGCCGGCCTGACCAAGCTGTTCGTGCTGACCACCCGCACCTCGCACTGGTTCAAGAAGCGCGGCTTCGTGCCGGCCACGGTGGACGACCTGCCCAAGGACCGCCAGCACATGTACAACTGGCAGCGCCGGTCACAGGTTTTCATCAAGACTCTATAATGTCGGTCTGACCCGCATTAGCGCGTACTTAACAGATACAGGAGCAATACCATGGCCCGCACCGTCCAATGCATCAAACTGAACAAGGAAGCCGAAGGACTGGACTTCCCGCCGGTACCAGGCGAAATGGGCAAGAAGCTGTACCAGTCGGTCTCGAAAGAGGCCTGGCAGGCATGGCTGAAGCACCAGACCATGCTGATCAACGAAAACCGCCTGAACCTGGCGGACGACCGCGCGCGCAAGTACCTGGCCACGCAGATGGAACGTCACTTCTTCGGTGACGGCGCTGCCGACCAGGCGCAGGGCTACGTGCCGCCGGCGGCTTGACGCTCTTGTACGATGGACGGCTTCGCCGTCCATCGTACGCAACACACTACATCTTCACGCACTGGCGCAATTCACAGCGCGCCATGAACACCTTCCCATCCTCGCAGCGCATCCGGTAAACCTCCACCGGTCCCGGCTCGGTCACCAGACCGGCGCCCTGCGCGCTCGTGCAGCCTTGCTGTTTCGCCAGCTTCTCGACCGTCGCCGACGACACGCCGATCCTGAAGGGCACGCGCTCGATCGGCGTGCCGTTCGGGTCGGCCAGGCCGGGGGGCGCCAGCTTGGCGGCCGCCACAGGCGCCGGGGCCGGTTCCACCTTGCTCTTGAACAGCGTACAGCCGCCCAGCAGGACGGCGACCAGCAGCAGCGCGTGCTTCATGCGTTCTCCGCTCAGAAAGTCAGGGTCTTCACGCCTTCGGGCGTGCCCAGCAGGCAGACGTTCGCGCCGGCCTTGGCGAACAGGCCGACGGCGATCACGCCGACGATCTGGTTGATCCGCTCTTCCAGCGCCACCGGATCGGTAATGGACAGGCCGACCACGTCGATGATCTCGCCGCCGTTGTCGGTGATAAAGGCTTCATCCGAACCCGCCTTGGTGCGCAGGCGCGGCTCGCCGCCCAGCAGCGCCAGCTGGCGCATCACCGAGGCACGCGCCATCGGGATCACCTCCACCGGCAGCGGGAACTTGCCCAACGTTTCGACAAGTTTCGAACCGTCCGCAATGCACACGAATTTCTTTGCTACAGACGCCACGATCTTCTCGCGGGTCAGCGCCGCGCCGCCGCCCTTGATCATGGCGCCGCTGGCGGTGATCTCGTCCGCGCCGTCGATGTAGACCGCCATCGAGCTGACCTCGTTCAGGTCGAACACGGGGATGCCATGGCCGCGCAGGCGGCTTGCCGTCGCTTCGGACGAAGCCACGGTGCCCTTGATGCGGTCCTTGATCTTGGCCAGTTCGTCGATGAAGAAGTTGGCCGTCGAGCCGGTGCCGACGCCGATGATTTCGCCGTCCACCACGTAATCGATCGCGGCGCGCGCCACGGCTTGCTTGAGTTCGTCCTGGGTCATGATGCTGTCAGTGAGGTAAAAGGAAGCCGCCATTTTAGCGGATCGCTCCGTCCACCCCTCGAAAACGACGCTTCGTCGCATGGTTTGGCCAGTCGATGCATCACGCATTGCCAAGCTGATATCCGTACAGCACACTAAGTCTTTCCGTAGGTTAAAGAACAGCACAATGAAACTCTTGACGAAGAAGCGGGTGGCGATCGCCGCCGGGGTGATCGTGGTGTGCGGCGTGGCCGCTGCCTGGATGATGCCGAAGGGCGAGCCGAAAGTGCCGCCATCGAAATACCGCACCGCGGCGGTCGACATGGGCGCCATCAACCAGACCGTCACCGCCACCGGCACCATCAACCCGGTCGCGCTGGTGAACGTCGGCTCGCAGGTCTCCGGCACCGTGGTCGAGCTGAACGCCGACTTCAACGACCGCGTGACCAAGGGCCAGGTGCTGCTCAAGCTCGACCCGACCATCTTCAACGCCCAGATCCGCCAGTTCGAAGCCAGCCGCGCGTCCGCCATGGCCAACCTGAAGCTGGCCGAGGCCAACTACCAGCGCAACCAGCAGCTGATGGCGCAGAACTTCGTTTCCGGCACCGTGGTCGATCAGTCGCGCCGCGAGATGGACGTGGCCCGCGCCAACGTGCAGCTGGCCCAGGCCCAGCTCGACCGCGCACGTGCGGACCTGAACAACAGCGTGATCCGCTCGCCGATCGACGGCGTCATCATCAAGCGCACCATCGACCTGGGCCAGACCGTGGCGGCCTCGTTCAACACGCCGAACCTGTTCCAGATCGCCCGCGACCTCACCAAGATGCAGATCGACACCAGCGTGTCGGAAGCCGACGTCGGCGCCCTGAAGGACGGCCTGCCGGCGCGCTTCGTGGTCGACGCCTACCCGGACCGCGAATTCCACGCCACCATGCGCCAGTTCCGCCTGGCCGCCAACGTGGTGCAGAACGTGGTCACCTACAACGTCGTGCTCGACGTCGACAACCAGGACGAGATGCTGAAACCCGGCATGACGGCGCAGGTGCGCCTGGTGGTGGCCAACCGCCCGAACGTGCTGCGCATCCCGACCACCGCGCTGCGCTTCCAGCTGCCGGAAGAGGAACAGGAAAAGCTGCGCAAGCAGGAACAGGAAAAGGCCGGCAAGGATGGTAGCGTCAAGCAGGTGGCGCAAAAAGCCGCGCCACCGAGCCAGGACGACGACCTCGCCTTCCGCACCGCCAACGAGACCGCGCGCCAGTACAAGGTCTACCGCCTGGACGCGAAGAACCAGCCGCAGCCGGTCGACATCCGCGTCGGCCTGTCGAACTTCCGCTATACCGAAGTGGTGTCCGGCGGCCTGAAGGCGGGCGACCAGGTCGTCACGCGCACGCTGGCGCAGCCGAAAGAGGACATGTGAGCGCCGACGTGACTTCTTCTTCATTGATCGATATCCGCGGCGTCACCAAGTCCTACGTCAGCGGCAGCGTCGAGACCCGCGTGCTGCACGGGATCGACCTGCAGGTGGCGCGCGGCGACTTCGTTTCCATCATGGGCCAGTCCGGTTCCGGCAAGTCGACCCTGATGAACATCCTCGGCTGCCTCGACCAGGCCACCGGCGGCAGCTACCTGCTCGACGGCGCCGACACGCGCTCACTGTCGCGCGCCCAGCTGGCCGACATCCGCAACCGCGCGATCGGCTTCGTGTTCCAGAGCTTTAACCTGATCAAGCGGATGAGCGTGGCCGAGAACGTGGCGCTGCCGCTGATCTACGGCGGCTGGGGCCGCGGCAAGGCGCATGCGCGCGCGCTGCAGGAGCTCGAGCGCGTCGGACTGGGCGGCTTGGCCAAGCGCACCCCGAGCCAGCTCTCCGGCGGCCAGCAGCAGCGCGTGGCGATCGCCCGCGCCCTGGCCACCGACCCGCCCCTGCTGCTGGCGGACGAACCGACCGGCAACCTCGATACGCAAACGAGCGACGACATCATGTCCAGCTTCCAGCAACTGAACAAGGAGCGCGGCATCACCATCGTGCTCGTCACCCACGAGGCCGACGTCGCCGCCTACAGCCGCCGCCTGGTGCGCCTGAAGGATGGCCGCGTGCTGTACGACGGCCCATCCGCCGAGGGCCTGCGCCAGCTGAGCACGAACCACGCTGAGGTGCCGGCATGAACTTCATCCAGGTACTGATCGAATCCTTCCGCTCGATGGCGGCCAACCGCCTGCGCACGGCCCTGACCATGCTCGGCATCGTGATCGGCATCGCGTCCGTGGTCCTGCTGCTGGCGATCGGCGACAGCATGCAGCGCTTCATCGGCAAGGAACTGCAGCAGCTCGGCACCAACATGCTGTACGTGTTCCCGGGCGGCGACCGCACCACCGCCCAGCGCGCCCGCGCCGGCGCGGTGCCTTCGCTGTCGATCCACGATGCGGCCGCGCTCAACGACCTGCCCAGCCTGGTCGGCGCTGCGCCTGCGCTGCAGGGCAACTTCAAGCTCAGCGCGGGCAACGAGAACCTGAACAGCCAGGTGCACGGCGTGACCCCGGCCATGTTCAAGATCCGCAACTGGAAGCTCGACCAGGGCAACATCTTCAGCGAAGCGGACGTGCGCGCATCGAGCCGCATGGTGGTGATCGGCCAGAAGATCGCCGACCAGTTCTTCTACAAGACCGATCCGCTGGGGCAGTACATCCGCATCGAGAACGTCGCCTTCCAGGTGATCGGCGTGCTGGCCGGCGAAGGCAAGCAGATCGACGGATCCGACATCTCGGAATTCGTGCTGATACCGATCACGGCGGCCAGCGCCAACCTGATCAAGATGCCCTTCCCGCAGAACGTGCACTACATCGCGGCCCAGGGACGGCCCGACATGTCGCTCAAGGAGGCGGAGGAAGACGTCAAGGAAACCCTGCGCGCTCGCCACCGCATCCGCCTCGACAGCCCCGATGATTTCAAGGTGCAGAACATGGCCTCGTTCGCGGAGACCGCCAACACGATCAGCGCCGGCGTCGCCATGCTGCTCGGCCTGATCGGCGCGATCTCGTTGCTGGTGGGCGGCATCGGCATCATGAACATCATGCTGGTGTCGGTCACCGAACGGACCCGCGAGATCGGCATCCGCATGGCCATCGGCGCACGGCCGCGCGCGGTGCTGCTGCAGTTCCTGGCGGAGTCGGTGGTGATCTGCGTGGCCGGCGGCCTGGTGGGCGTGGCGATCGCGGCGGCCGGGGCGGCGGCGATCACCTCGACCGGCAAGTTCGACGTGTACCTGACCTTCCAGGGCGTGCTGGTGGCCTGCGGCTTTGCCACGGCCGTGGGGGTGTTCTTCGGATTCTATCCGGCGCGCCGGGCTTCGCGCCTGCTGCCGGTGGATTGCTTGCGCTACGAGTAGACATGAAGAAGTTGTACGATCCCGCCACGCGGCCTGTCGCGGCGTTGGCGGCATTGATGGTGTTCACCGCCTTCGCCACCGTCCCACCCGAGGCCGTCGCCCGCGAGGGTGCCTTGGGGAAGGCAGGGGCGGCCGGCCTGCAGCTGGACGAGCAGGCGCCGGTCCACGTCCACCGCAAGACCAACCGCGGCGACCTGCCCTACAAGCCCTTCTTCCTGATCCAGACCTACCTGCAGTCGCTGCTGCCGCCGGAACCGCGCGCGATCGACCTGCTGGGCCGGGTCGAGTTCGTCGCCAAGAGCGAAGCGGAGAAGGACTTGTTCGCGCCGGACTCCTGGGCGGTCGCCATCGTCGGGGATGAACTCGACCAGGTCGTCCCGGTCCGCCGCGGCGGCTACTTCCTGCTGCCGAAAGTGAAGCTGGGAATGCTGGAACTGGGCACAATCATGTTCAACACCCAGACCCAGAAAGGCAAGATGAGCGTCGCGTGGAAAGTCAGGGTTCCGCCCACGCAAACGCTCTCGTACGCCGAGTTCGCGAAAGCGCTCGAGGAAGTCAGCTACGTCCAGAGACAGATTCCCACCTACCGCTACGACCTGCGCGAGATCCGGCGCCACGGCCACAACGCCTTGCGCGCCTGCTTCCTGGGTGGCCCCGGCCGCATCGAAGTCGATGGCCGGCCAGCCACGACGATTCCCGACGGCGCCTGTCAGGTGCTGAAGTATGACGCCGCCGTGCGCGCGGGCAAGGCGCAGATCGCTTTCGTGGGAAAGCTGGACATCGTCACGCTCAAGGAAGTGATCAAGGGGGATTGAAGGTCCGGCGGCGCTCCGGCTTGCCGCCCGCTCCTGCTGCGCTCGTCACCGATCTGCCCCTGTGAAAACTTAATTCATCGGCAAGTTTTCGTTTCTTCAATGCAACAATGCTCAAGATAATTTGATGCCTGGTGTGCCCGCACCGTCCTTTAACGTTTATTCTTGATGAAAAGTTCTGGAATACTCATTCTACAAATAAAACGTTTTCTGACTAGGGCATCATGAAAATCAACAATCTCAAGATCGGCACCCGGCTGGGTGGCGCTTTCGCAGCGGTGATTCTCCTCATGGCGGTCATGCTCGCCAGCATGCTGTGGCAACTCGAGCGCATCTCGCATGCCAAGGACGTCATGGCGCAGACGGCCCGCCAGACGACGCTCGCCAAGGACTGGCTCGAAGGCGTCTCCGCCAACAGCGTCCGCTTCGTTGCCAAGCTCAGGAGCAACGTGCCGGGCGACGACCAGTACTACGACGAGCGGATCGGGACCGCCCGCGCCAAGGTGGCAAAGGTACAGGAGCAACTGCAGGCCATGGTCGATACGCCGGAGGGCAAGGCCCTGCTGGAGCGGGCGCTCGAGAACGACCGCAGCTGGTATGCGCTGGGCGACGCCGGCTTCGAACGCAAGGCCGAGCTCGGCGGCGAGCATCCCGAGGTCCAGGCCTTGTTTAAGGACAAGGTCGCTCCCCAGATGCGTGCCTATATCGCCTCGGTGGAAGAGATGGTGACCTACCAGACCGGGCTGTCGGAACGGGCCCAGGCCGACATCGACGCCCTGCAAGTGACAGGACGACGCGTGCTGCTCGGCGTCGGCGCCTTCGCGCTGATCAGCGCCGCACTGTTCGGCTGGGTCCTCACGCGCAGCATCACGCACCCGCTGGCAGGCGCCGTGCGCGTCGCGCGGCGCGTCGCGTCGGGCGACCTGAGCGCCGACATCCGGATCGAATCGCACGACGAGATCGGCGAACTGATGGGTGCGCTGCAGGCCATGAACGCCAGCCTGCTCAAGACCGTCAGTGCGGTACGCGCCGGCACCGAGACCATCGTCGGCGCCTCGCAGGAGATCGCCGCCGGCAACCTCGACTTATCAAGCCGCACCGAGCAGCAGGCCGCGTCGCTGGAGGAGACCGCCTCCTCGATGGAAGAGCTGACCGGCACCGTGCGCCTGAACGCCGACAACGCGCAGGAAGCCAACCTGCTGGCGCGGCAGGCGTCGCAGCTGGCCACCCGCGGCGGCGAGGTGGTGGCGCAGGTAGTGAGCACCATGGCCTCGATCAGCGCCTCCTCGAAGAAAATCGCCGACATCATCGGCGTCATCGACGGCATCGCCTTCCAGACCAACATCCTGGCGCTGAACGCGGCCGTGGAAGCGGCGCGTGCCGGCGAACAGGGGCGCGGTTTCGCGGTGGTCGCCTCCGAAGTGCGCAACCTGGCCCAGCGCTCGGCCGCGGCGGCCAAGGAAATCCGGCTCCTGATCGCCGATTCGGTGGACAAGGTTGGCGCCGGCGGGCGCCTGGTCGACGAGGCCGGCGACACCATGCACGACATCGTGGACGGCATCGCGCGCGTGACCAACATCATGTCCGAGATCGCCGGCGCCAGCACCGAGCAGACGGTCGGCATCGAGCAGGTCAATGCCGCCATCGTCCAGATGGACGGCGTGACCCAGCAGAATGCCGCGCTGGTCGAGCAAGCCGCCGCGGCGGCGGCCTCGATGCAGGAGCAGGCCCTGGCGCTGGCGGAACTGGTGCGCGTGTTCGATATTGGCGATGGCGCGCACGGCGCCCACACGGCGTCGGCTGGCGTTACGCGCCTGCCCCCGCGCCTGGCCCTGGACTACGACCAGACTGCCGCCTGAAGCTATCTCGGTCCTCGGCCGGTCGGCACTAGCCAGCGCGACGGCCCGCGGTGTAGGCTGCACCCGTTGAACGGCCCGTTGATCTTCGTCGTTCTGCTTCCTGTCTCAAACCAAATACCGCTCTGTTTGGCTAGGCAAGAATCGCCCTTTAAGCTACAACGGGGGCATCAATGGCGAACGACGCTTACTTGCAAATTGACGGAATCAAGGGCGAATCGACGGACCAGAAGCACAAAGATTGGCTGGAAGTTTCGAACGTCATGTATGCAGTTCACCAGCCTAGAGCTGAAACCGTGTCCACAGCTGGCGGCTTGACAAGCGGTAGAGCCGACCTGTTCCCAATCAGCTTCAAGAAGCTTGCAGACATTGCTTCCCCGGTCCTTCTGCAAACTTGTGCAGCAGGTAAGACCATCGGCAAGGCGACTTTTGAATTCATGAGGGCAGACAGCAATGGCAACCCGATTCCCTACTTTCGGATTGAGCTGGAAAACCTTCTGATTGCCAGCATCACGCCAGATAGCGGTGACGCAGGAATTATCACAGAGCGCGTCCAGCTAGCGTACGCCAAAATCAAGTGGGCTTATGTGAAGCAAAGCATCCGTGGCGGCACGCAGGGCAATTCCACAGGCGGCTGGGATTGCAGCGCCCACCGGGCCTGCTGAGCGGAGGCGATGATGCCCAAGTATGAAGGCGAAGAAATGCTTATCTGCCCGGTCCACACATCCGACTTCAAACACACTTGTGCTGTCATTGTATCGGGCGATGGTCCTAACTTCTGTGGCCATGCGCTACTTCATGTGGGCGATTCTTGGTACTTCCACATAGCCCGGCGGTTACAAAGTGCCCAAGTTCATGCACGAGAGTGGCTACATGCGGTACTTGAAAGAGAATAACAAACGGGAAATTCGCCGCTGGATTGTCAAGCAGCCCAACCCTGATGGTGCCCATAGCAAGCTGCATGAACTGATCAACAAGCGATGGCTGTGGGGCATATTGATTAACAATTGCGCCACGTTTGTGGAAGAAGTATTGCGGGCTGGCGGTAGCAACGCCGGTGTCTACTTGAATTGTCCCTCTATGGAGCCTTTCGCATGACCCGGAGAATTCTACTTTCCCTCGGCGCCGGTTTTCTGGTCTGCTTCGCTGTCTGGCTGTCCATCATTCTGTGCGCGCCCGACCTATATGTCGAAACCGCAGGTGCCATCATCTTTTATTCCTCGCTCGCTGCGACCGCCGTCACCTTTATCACTCTCTGGTTCTCGGAATATCTGCTGTTGAAAGCCGCAGCTCGAAGGAGAACTTAGGAGCGGCTGCATGAGACGCACTCTCACTTCGCTTGCAATTACCTTCTTGGTAGGTGTGCTTATCTGGTTCGGGCTTGGTGTCGTAGCGCCTGACATCTACGTCGAAAAGGCGTTCGTCTGGATTGTCTATCGCTCTATCGCTGCGGGGTTCATCACAGTGTTAGTGTGGCGGCCAAGGAACCGTCGCACATAATTTGCAGATCAAGCCCCACGTCTTGCCAGGCGCCTCAGATTCAGCAGACCGCGGCCAGACCCGCGCGACAGATTCGCCAAGCTGGACGGATCGGCCAGAAAATCCGCCAGCACCCGTTCATACAGCGCCAAGTTGTCGCGATAACGCTCCTGGCGCATGGCGCCGGGCCGGCGCAGGAATTTCAGCACGAAGTAATCGGCCAGCAGGTCGCCCTGCGCTTCCATGTTGTAGTCGGCCAGCGTCGCGCCCTCGCGCAGCGTGTAGGCATACGACAGTCCGAGACGCACCGCCCCGCGCATCCGCACCGGATACCCCAGCTGGTGCTGCCACACATGCACCATCTCATGCATGAACCAGTGGATGGCGCCGGGATCGCCGCGCGAGTAATCGGGAAGAAAGCAGGACCGGTGAAAGTACATGCTGCCGTTCGGCGTCATGCAGCAGTTCTTCGGCTGGAAGGGCATGTAGCGCCGGCCGTGAATACGGACGCGGCTGTAGTCGATGGCGTCGCGAAACAGCAGCGACGCCATCGCGATCTCGTTCTCGGTCAAGGGCCGGGAACGAGGGCGTTGCATGGAAGGTTCAGGCAGCACGCAGCGCGGAAGCCGCTTTCGCCAGTTCGGTGATCCCGGCCCAGTCGCCGCTGGCGATCAGGTCCTTCGGCGTCAGCCACGAACCGCCCACGCAGGCCACGTTCTTACAGGCCAGGAACTTCGGCGCGGTCTCGATCGAGATGCCGCCGGTCGGGCAGAAGGTCACGTCCGGCAGCGGGCCGGCGATGGCGTTGAGCATACCCACGCCGCCCGCCGGCACCGCCGGGAACAGCTTCAGCTGCTTGAAGCCGTGCTCGCGCGCAGCCATCACTTCCGACGGGGTCATCACGCCCGGCAGCAGCGGCAGGCCGCTCTTTTTCGCTGCCTCGATCATGGCCGCGGTCAGGCCCGGCGAGACGCCGAACACCGCGCCCGCGTCGCGCGACGCGGCAAATTCTTCAGGCTGGGTCAGGGTGCCGACGCCGACGATCGCGCCTTCGACGGTGCTCATGTCGCGGATCGCCTGCAGGCCGTGTTCGGTACGCAGCGTCACTTCCAGCACGCGGATGCCGCCTGCCACCAGGGCCTTGGCCAGCGGCACGGCGTGCGCCGGATCGTCGATGGCGATGACAGGGATCACGCTCGCCGAGCGCATGATTTCAAGTAAAGTCATTTCTGCGTCCTAAAGAGAAAGTCTTCGTCGGAACCGGGCTGCACTTCATCGGTCTGGATACCGTCGTGCAGCGGCACGGTGGTCTGGATCGGCGATGGCAGCGGGAACGTTGCCGCCCCCTCCTCCGCCGGGCTGGAATGGGAACGGAACATCGCGAACAGTTCGCGGCCCATGCCGATGTGGCTCTTCGACAGGTCGGCGCTGGCCATGCCGCGCGCGGCCCACACGGTGTCGGTCACCAGCGCTTCCAGGGTGCCGCTGGTGGCGTCGACGCGGATGATGTCGCCGTCGCGCACCAGGCCGAGCGGACCGCCGGCCAGGATCTCGGGCGACACGTGGATCGCCGCCGGCACCTTGCCGGACGCGCCCGACATGCGGCCGTCGGTGACCATCGCCACCTTGAAGCCGGCATCCTGCAGGTTCGACAGCGCCGGGGTCAGCGCGTGCAGTTCCGGCATGCCGTTGGCGCGCGGGCCCTGGAAGCGGATCACGGCCACGAAGTCGCGGTTCAAGAGGCCGTCCTTGTAGCGCTGCATGAAGTCTTCCTGCGAGTCGAAGGTGATCGCCGGCGCTTCCACCACGTGGTACTCGGGCTTGACCGCCGAGATCTTCATCACGGCGCGGCCCAGGTTGCCCTGCACCAGCACCATGCCGCCGTTGTTGGCGAACGGATTGCCGGCCGGGCGCAGCACGGCTTCGTCGCCGCTCTTTTCGGCCACGTCGCGGAACACGACCTTGCCGTCTTCGCCCAGGAAGGGCTCCTTGCAGTGCGCGCGCAGGCCGCGGCCGAGGATGGTGTTGACGTCTTCGTGCGCCAGGCCGGCGTCGAGCAGCTCGCGGATCACGAAGCCCGGGCCGCCGGCGGCCTGGAAGTGGTTCACGTCGGCTTCGCCGTTCGGGTAGATCCTGGTCAGCGAAGGCACGACTTTCGACAGCTCGTCGAAGTCGTTCCAGTCGACCACGATGCCTGCTGCGCGGGCGATGGCGATCAGGTGCAGGGTGTGGTTGGTCGAGCCGCCGGTCGCGTGCAGCGCGACGATGGCGTTGACGATGCTCTTCTCGTCCACGATGTGCCCGATCGGCATGTACTGGCCGCCCTGCTGCGAGATCGCGACGGCCTGCTGGGCAGCGGCTTTCGTCAGCGCGTCGCGCAGCGGCGTGCCCGGGGTGATGAAGGCGGAGCCCGGCATGTGCAGGCCCATCATCTCCATCAGCATCTGGTTGCTGTTGGCGGTGCCGTAGAAGGTGCAGGTGCCCGCGCCGTGGTAGGACGCCGACTCGTTCTCCAGCAGCTCCTCGCGGGTGGCTTCGCCCTTGGCGTAGCGCTGGCGGACGGCCGCCTTTTCCTTGTTCGAGATACCGGTGGTCATCGGGCCGCCCGGCACGAAGATGCCCGGGATGTGGCCGAAGTGCAGCGCGCCGATCAGGAGGCCCGGCACGATCTTGTCGCAGATGCCCAGGTAGAGGGCCGCGTCGAACATGTTGTGCGACATCGCCACGGCGGTCGCCATGGCGATGGTGTCGCGCGAGAACAGCGACAGTTCCATGCCCGGCTGGCCCTGGGTCACGCCGTCGCACATGGCCGGCACGCCGCCCGCGAACTGGGCCACGGCGTCGACTTCACGCACGGCGTCCTTGATCACCGCCGGGAAGGTTTCGAAGGGCTGGTGCGCCGACAGCATGTCGTTGTAGGACGAGACGATCGCTACCGACGGCTTCTTGTATTCCTTCAGCTTGAGCTTGTCGTTGGCCGGGAAGGCGGCGAAGCCGTGCGCGAGGTTGGTGCACGACAGCGCCCCGCGCTGCACGCCCTGCACGCGGGCGGCTTCCATATGCGCGAGGTAGGCCGCGCGCGATGGGCGGCTTCGCTTGATGATCCGGTTCGTTACCTGTTCGACTACGGGGTGCAGCGCCATGATCGTTCCTTCGTAAATTTAGTACCTGAAATTTTACTACAGATTTGAAAGGGACGCAGCCAAGCCATTTTTGGCCTGCCTGTAGAGAGAGCTCGCCCGAACATCGACGAACCCGACAACGAGATGCGTGGTGAAGCTGCTACTCTTTTATGTAGTGAATTTACGCACGCATCCTGTATTATTCGTTAATCTGCTATTGACAACATTGTGCCATCGGCACCGCTCATTGACACTGACCTTATGCGCCAGCCAACCCTCACCAGCACTCCCAGCTTCCAGGCCCTCGAAAACCACGCCGCCACGGCAGAAGACTGGGAGATGCGCGACCTGTTCGCCGCCGATCCCCAGCGCTTCGAGCGCATGTCTTTAGAGGCGGCAGGGCTGTTCCTAGACTATTCAAAAAATCGCCTCGACGGGCGCACGCTTGAACTGCTGGCGGCGCTTGCGCGCGAGCGCGGCGTGGAAGAACGCCGCGACGCCATGTTCGTGGGCGAACGCATCAACAATACCGAGAACCGCGCCGTTCTCCACACCGCCCTGCGCGCCCCGCGCGGCAGCAAACTGGTGGTCGACGGCCAGGATGTGAACGCCGACGTCCATGCGGTGCTCGACCGTCTCCGCAGCTTCACCGACGCCGTGCGCAGCGGCGAATGGCTGGGCCATTCCGGCAAGCCGATCACCGACATCGTCAACATCGGCATCGGCGGCTCGGACCTGGGCCCGAAGATGGTCGTGCTGGCCCTGCGCCACTATGCGCATCCGCGCCTGCGCATGCACTTCGTGTCCAACGTCGACGGCCATGACATGGACGCCGCCCTGTCCCAGGTGGATCCGGAAACCACGCTGTTCATCGTTGCCTCGAAAACCTTCACCACCGCCGAAACCATGATGAACGCGCAGACCGCGCGCAGCTGGTTCCTCGAGCGCGCACCGGAAGAAGCACTGGCCAAGCACTTCGTCGCCGTCTCCACCAATACCGAGGCGATCAAGAGCTTCGGCATCGACCCGGCCAACATGTTCCCGTTCTGGGACTGGGTGGGCGGGCGCTATTCGGTGTGGTCGGCGATCGGCCTGTCGGTCGCGCTGGCGGTGGGTTACGGTTACTTTGCCGACTTCCTGGCCGGCGCCCACGAGATGGACCAGCATTTCCGCACTGCCCCGATCGAGCAGAACATGCCGATGCTGCTGGCCCTGGTCGGCTTCTGGAACCGCGAATTCCTCGATGCGCACTCGGTCACGATCGCGCCCTACCACCAGGACCTGAACCGCTTCCCAGCCTACCTGCAGCAGCTCGACATGGAAAGCAACGGCAAGTGCGTCACGCGTGACGGCGACCCGGTCGACACCCCGACCTGCCCGGCGATCTGGGGCGAGCCCGGCACCAACGGCCAGCACGCCTACTTCCAGCTGCTGCACCAGGGCACCGACCTGACGCCGATCGACTTCATCGCCGCCCTGCGTCCCGCGCACGAGATGGAGCACCACCATACGGCCCTGCTGGCGAACTGCTTCGCCCAGTCGGAAGCCTTCATGAAGGGCAAGACCATCGACGAGGTGCGCGCGGACCTAGTGGCGCAGGGCTTGGCCGCCGAGGAAGTGGAACGCCTGGCGCCGCACAAGACCTTCCCGGGCAACCGTCCGAGCAACACCATCCTGATGGAACGCCTGACCCCAAGTACCCTGGGCGCCCTGATCGCGCTGTACGAGCACAAGACCTTCGTGCAGGGCGTGATCTGGAACGTCAACAGTTTCGACCAGTGGGGCGTTGAGCTCGGTAAGGTGCTGGCGAAGAAGATCGAAGCCGAACTGGCGGGCGAGCCGCAGCCGGCGAATCACGACAGCTCCACCAACGGCCTGATCGCCCGCGCCAAGGCCGCCTTCTGAACCTGATCACGACATTACATGGCAAGCGATAAATTTGAAGTGGTGCACGACGCGCCGATGCTGGTAGGCGAAGCGGCAACCTGGCACGAGGTCGAGTCGGCACTGTACTGGGTGGACATCAACGGCCTCACGGTCAACCGCGTGCACCCGGCCAGCGGCAAGTATTCGTACTGGAAGATGGGCTCGGAGCCTACGGCGCTGGCGGTCGACGGCGACAACAACCTGATCGTGTCCCTGCGCTCCGGCCTGATCTGCCTGAACACGACCAGCGGCAAGGAAACGCCGATCGCCGACGCGCCCTACGACACGTCCATCGTCCGCTTCAACGACGGCCGCGTGGACCCGGCGGGCCGCTTCTGGATCGGCACCATGTACGAGCCGCGCGACAAGCCGGCGGCCGATATGTACGTGCTCGAGCGCGGCCAGCTGCGCCGCGCCTGGGCCGGCGGCATGACCAACTCGAACGGCCTGGCCTGGAGCCTGGACGGCAGCACGATGTTCCATGCCGACACCACCACGCACCGGATCGACTGCTACGACTACGACCCGGCCACGGGCACGCATTCGAACGCACGCACCATCAAGACCTTTTCAACTGACAAGTCGGCAGCCGACTATGGCGGCCGCCCGGACGGGGCCACGATCGACAGCGAAGGCGCCTATTGGGTCGCGATGTTCGAAGGCGGACGCGTGCTGCGCATCTCGCCGACGGGCGAGATCCTGCGCGAGATCGCGCTGCCGCTGCGCTGCCCGACCTCGCTGGCCTTCGGCGGGCCGGACCTGCGCACGCTGTACATCACCAGCGCCAGCCACGGGCGCTCGGCCGAGGAACTGGCGCGCTATCCGCTCAGCGGCAAGGTGCTCTCCATCCGCGTCGACGTAGCGGGGCGCGAGGAGCCGGAATACCGGCACAAACCATAAGGGATCAAGGCCGGGTGATCTCGCGCACCTTCGCCATGAAGTCCATCAGCGCGAAGGGCTTGATCATCAGGTGCATCCCCTCCAGCACCTCTTGCGCCGGCGCCGACTCGGCATAGCCGGTAATCAGGAGCACCGTCGTCTCCGGATCGTCCGCCAGCGCCGCCTCGGCCAGCTGGCGCCCGTTCATTCCGCCCGGCAGGCCGATGTCGCTCACCAGGAGGTCGACGCGGTCGATGTGGCGCAGCTTGGCCAGCGCCGTGCTGGCGTCGCCCGCCTCGAAGATCGTATGCCCGGCCTCGCGCAGCACTTCCGCCAGGACTTCGCGCAGCGAGGCTTCGTCGTCCACCAGCATGATGGTCAGCTCGCGCTGCATCGCGTCCTGCTCCGGGACCTCGAGCTTGACGCGCGGCTCGGGCAGCTCGCCGGTGAAGCGCTCCAGGTCGATATGGACCGCCGTGCCCTCGCCCGGGTTCGAGGCGATGCTCACATGGCCGTTGCTCTGCTTGACGAAGCCGAACACCATCGACAGGCCCAGGCCCGTCCCCTGCCCGATCGGCTTGGTGGTGAAGAAAGGCTCGAAGGCGCGCGCCGCGGTCTGCTGGTCCATGCCGGCGCCGTCGTCGACCACGCTGATGCGCACATGGCCATTGGACACCAGTCCCGACGCTTTCACGCGATTGTCGGGCTGGAGGTCGGCGGTGCAGATCCGGAGCCGGCCGCCGCGCGGCATCGCATCGCGCGCATTGATGGCCAGGTTGAGGATCGCGTTCTCCAACTGATGCGGGTCGCAATGGGTCAGGCGCCAGCGGCTCTCCAGGCTGAAATCGACGCTGATGCCCGGCCCGACGGTACGCGTGACCAGCTCGGCCATCGAGGCGACCAGGTCGTTGACGTCGGTCGGCCGGGGCTCGAGGGTCTGGCGGCGCGCGAAGGCCAGCAGGCGGTGGGTGAGCGTGGCCGCGCGCTGGGCGGCCTGCTGGGCGCCGTCCAGGTAGCGCGGCAGCTGGGCGACGCGGCCGGCGTTGAAGTGGAAGCGCCCCAGCTCGAGGTTGCCGACCACCCCGGCCAGCATGTTGTTGAAGTCGTGCGCCAGCCCGCCGGTGAGCTGGCCGATCGCCTCCATCTTCTGTGCCTGGCGCAAGGCTTCCTCGGCCTGGCGCAGCGCCTCCTGGCCCTGCTTTTCCTCGGTCACGTCGCGCCCGGCCATGAACAGCAGCCCGCCCTGCGGCACCACGGTCCAGGACAGCCAGCGGTAGCTGCCGTTGCGATGGCGGGTGCGAATCTCGTAGCGGGTGATGGTCCTCCCTGCCCCCAGCTGGGACAGCACGGCCAGCAGCTCCTCGCGCTGCTCCGGATGGGCGAACTCGATGAAGGGCGTGGTGCGCAGCTCGTGCTCGGTCCAGCCCATGGCTTGCGTGATCGCCGGGTTGCAGCTCAGGAAGTAACCCTCGGTCGAGGCGACCGCCAGCATCTCCTGGGCCATGTCCCATAGCCGGTCGCGCTCGGCCGTGCGCTCGTCCAGCAGTGTCGCCAGGCGGGCGTTCGCCTCGCGCAGCGATGCCTCGGCCCGGGCGCGCTCGACCGCGTTCCAGACGCGCTCCGCCACGTCCTCCACCAGCTCGACCTCGTAAGGTGTCCAGGCGCGCGGCTGGTGGTGGTTGACGACCAGGATGCTGCTCAGGTATCCGCTGCGCAGCACCGGCACACTGATCTCGGCGCGCGTGTTCACGGCCAGGAAACTGGCCACAGTGTCGGGCTCGGCTTGTCCCAGCTCGGCCGGAATGTCGGCATGGACGCTGGTCTTGCCGGAAAGCAGGTGGTCGTAGACGTTCTTGCCGAACTCGGTCGTACTGAAAGGACCGATCAGCTCGGTCATCGGCGCCGCGATATAGTTGGAATGGAAAAAGCCGCGCAGGCCGTCGTCGGCGATTTCGCTGAACAGCACGCGCCCGACGCCCAGCTCCTCGCCCAGCAGCTGGCCGGCGCGCCGCATCACTTCGCGCGCGTCGGACAGGCCGCGCAACTGGTCCGCCATGGCCACCTGGAAGGCCAGCCGGCGCTCGGTGGTGACGCGGCGTGTCGTGTCCGTTCCCATCCCGTACAGGCCCGCGATGCTGCCGTCGTCGGCATGGATGGGCGAATAGGAAAACGTGAACCAGGTCTGCTCGTGGCGGCCGTTACGGAACATCACGAGCGGCATGTCCTCGATATAGACCGACTCGCCCGCCAGCGCGCGCCTGATGAGCGGTTCGAGCTGCGGCCACAGCTCGGGCCAGACCGCGCGGAATGGGCGGCCGAGTGCGGCTGGATGCTTGTCCTGCAGGAACTCCACGTAAGGCTGGTTGTACAGCAGGCCGAGCTCGGGTCCCCAGAACACGAACATGGGATGCCGGGCATCGAGCATCAGGCGCACCACGGTGCGGATCGCCGGCGGCCAGGTATCCGGTGCGCCCAGCACCGACGATGCCCAGTCGTGCTGGTGCAAGCGGGTACGCAGTTCGTCGGACCATGTGGCCAGGGGAGCGGAAAACATCGCAAGCTTCCAAAGTGGGCGCGCCTAGAATGTAAGGCCTAGCAAGTACTTTTGTGACATTGTAACGTCGCAGCGCCGATCCCCGTTTTCCCTAGGAGAGCCGCGCCCGCTTCGCGCCGGATGTGGCACCATGCTGCAAGCCATGGCTGCGTTTGCGTAGTAAATTTACTTGCAAATCACATATCTATGTAGTAAATTTACAATCGCGTTCATATCCTTTTCCCCATCGATACACACCATGGCCCTTTCCGATTTCGACCTCGTTTTCTTTGGCGGCAGCGGCGACCTTGCGATGCGCAAGCTGCTCCCCGCGATGTACGCGCGCGACGTCTGCAACGACCTGCCCGACACGGCCCGCATCATCTGCGTGGGCCGCGACGACTTCTCGCAGGAAGACTTCCTCCAGTTCATCGAGAAGAATTCGAAGCCGCACATCAAGGAAACGCCGCAGGACGAGACCTGGGCCCGCTTCCTCAAGCGCATCGTCTACGTGGCGCTGAACGCCACCGACGTGTCCACCTTCGGCCCGCTGGTGGAAGCACTGCGCAAGGACGACGCGCTGACCCGCGTCTACTACCTCGCGACGCCGCCGCATCTGTTCGCGACCATCTGCGACAACCTGGCCGAAACCAGGCTGGTCTCGCCGAACTCGCGCGTGGTGCTGGAAAAGCCGCTGGGACGCGACCTGGCTTCGGCCAAGCAGATCAACCTGGATGTCGGCAAGGTCTTCCTCGAGACGCAGATCTACCGGATCGACCACTACCTGGGCAAGGAGACCGTGCAGAACCTGCTGGCCCTGCGCTTCGGGAACATCCTGTTCGAGCCGCTGTGGCGCCGCGAGTGGATCTCGGACGTGCAGATCACCATCGCCGAGAAGATCGGCGTGGGCAACCGCCTGGGTTACTACGATACCTCGGGCGCGCTGCGCGACATGCTGCAGAACCACCTGCTGCAGCTGCTGTGCATCGTGGCGATGGAACCGCCCACCTCGATCGCGCCGGACGCCGTGCGCGACGCCAAGCTGCAGGTATTACGGTCCTTGAAGCGCTTTACCCCGACCACGCTGGCGCAGAACATCGTGCGCGGCCAGTACCGCTCCGGCCACATCGACGGCCAGGCGGTGCCGGGCTACCGCGAGGAGCCGGACGCGCCCAAGCAGTCCAGGACCGAGACCTTCGTTGCCATGAAGGCCGAGATCGACACCTGGCGCTGGGCCGGCGTGCCCTTCTACCTTCGCACCGGCAAGCGCATGGCCGACCGCCTGGCCGAGATCGTGGTGCGCTTCAAGCAGATCCCGCATTCGATCTTCAACCAGCCGACCTCGAGCTTCCAGCCAAACAGCCTGGTGATCCGCCTGCAGCCGGACGAAGGCCTGTCGATGAACCTGATGGCCAAGACCCCGGGCGACTCGATGCGCCTGAAGCAGGCCGAGCTCGAACTCGACTTCCGCGAGCAGTTCACCAGCCCGCGCATGGAAGCCTACGAGCGCCTGCTGGTCGACGTGCTGCGCGGCCAGCTGACCCTGTTCATGCGCGGCGACGAACTGGAAGCCGCCTGGGAATGGGTCGAGCCGATCCTGGAACACTGGGAACAGAACGACAGCGCGCCGGTGCCCTATACCTCGGGCACCTGGGGCCCTGCCGCCTCGAGCGCGCTGATCGGCCGCGACGGCCTGCAGTGGCGCGAAGAAGTGCTGCCTGAAGACTGACGGCCACCATCATGCTGCTCGACTCCATCCGCACCCAGCTCGACTCGCTCTCCAAATCCGAGCGCAAGGTGGCGCTCGCCGTGCTCGCGGCGCCATCGAACACGGTGAGCCAGAACATCACGGCGCTGGCCAAGAGCGCGCAAGTGTCGGAACCGACCGTGGTGCGCTTCTGCCGCACCCTCGGCTACGACGGCTGGCACGAGTTCAAGCTCAAGCTGGCCCAGGGCCTGGCGCTGGCCCTGCCGGGCGCGAACGAGCAGCCGGCGCCGGACGACCTGGCGGCCGACCTGGTGAATAAAATCTGCAGCCGCTCGATCAACACCCTGCTCGACCTGCGCAACAACCTCAAGCCGGAACTGGTCCAGAAGGCCCTCGACATCCTGTCGCGCGCCAACAAGATCGAGTTCTACGGCCAGGGCTCGTCGGGCTTCGTCGCCGCCGACGCCCAGCACAAGTTCTTCCGCTCGGGCGTGCCGACGGTGGCCTACACCGATCCGGCGATCCACTCGATCGCCGCGGCCCTGCTGCGCGAAGGCGATGCGGTCGTGGCGATCTCGCAGCGCGGCAACAATCCGGCCCTCACCCGCTCGGCCAAGCTGGCGCGCCGCGGCGGGGCCGACGTGATCGTGCTGGCGCCCTCGGGCACGCCGCTGGCGGAGATCGCGACCCTGTTCATCCCGATCGACCTGGTGTTCGCGATCGACCCCTACACGCCGATCTCGGCGCGCCTGGCCTACCTGGTCGTGATCGACGTGCTGGCGGTGGGGCTGGCGCTGCAGCGCGGACCGGAATTCCGCAAGAAAATGCAGAATGCGCAGAAGGCGCTGCAGGAGTTCGACATGCAGTTCGATTCGTTCATAGGCTGACCCAAGCCACCACAGGTGTAAAATACCCGGTTTCCATAGCATCCCGGGTCTACGCCAATGCACATCAATCCCGAACGCAGCTCCCGTCCCGACTACGCCCTGTTGGAGCGCCAGGTCGAGAGCGTCCTCGAAGGCGAACGCAGCCTGATGGCGAACGCCGCGCAGTTTTCCGCCCTCGTCTACGACACCCTGGCCGACCTGAACTGGGCCGGTTTCTACTTTACCGTTCCGGCGCGCAAGGGCGACGGCCATGACCTGCTGGTCGGCCCCTTCCAGGGCAAGCCGGCCTGCGCCCGCATTCCCTTCGGCCGCGGCGTCTGCGGCGCCTCCGCCGCCGAGCGCAAGACCATCGTGGTGCCGGACGTGCATGCCTTCCCGGGCCACATCGCCTGCGATTCGGCATCGAATTCGGAAATCGTGATCCCGCTGGTCAAGGACGGCGAGGTCGTCGGCGTGTTCGATATCGACAGCCCGCAGCTCGACCGATTCTCCGACGAAGACCGTGAAGGACTGGAGCGCATGCTCGCGGCCTTCATGGACGGCACCGATTTCTCCTGACTCTTTACTTTGGCTTCCACCATGAACCAACTCGAACAACTCAAGCAGTACACCACCGTCGTCGCCGATACCGGCGATTTCCAGTCGATCAAGGCCTATGCCCCGCAGGACGCGACCACCAACCCGTCGCTGATCCTGAAGGCCGTGCAGAAGCCGGAATACCGTCCGCTGCTGGAGAAGGCCGTCGCCGACGCCAACGGCGCATCGGTCGACGCCATCGTCGACAGCCTCCTGATCGCCTTCGGCGTCGAGATCCTGAAGTACGTGCCGGGCCGCGTCTCGACCGAGATCGATGCCGCCCTTTCTTTTGATACCGAAGCGACCGTCGCCAAGGGCCGCGAACTGATCGCCCTGTACGAAAAGAACGGCGTGTCGCGCGAGCGCGTGCTGATCAAGATCGCCTCGACCTGGGAAGGCATCCGCGCTGCCGAGATCCTGGAAAAGGAAGGCATCCACTGCAACCTGACCCTGCTGTTCTCGCTGTGCCAGGCCGTTGCCTGCGCCGAAGCCGGCGTCAAGCTGATTTCGCCCTTCGTCGGCCGCATCTACGACTGGTACAAGAAGTCGACCGGCACCGACTACACCGGCGCGGACGATCCGGGCGTGCAGTCGGTCAAGCGCATCTACCAGTACTACCGCAAGTTCGGCTACCAGACCGAAGTGATGGGCGCGAGCTTCCGCAACACCTCGCAGATCCTGGAACTGGCCGGCTGCGACCTCCTGACCATTTCGCCGGACCTGCTGCAGAAGCTGGCCGATACCGAAGCGCCGGTCGAGCGCAAGCTGGTCGCGGACGCAGGCGCCGACATCCAGAAGATCGCGATCGACGAGAAGACCTTCCGCTTCATGCTGAACGAAGACGCAATGGGGACCGAGAAGCTGGCCGAAGGCATCCGTGCCTTCGTGGCGGATTCGATCAAGCTGAAGAAGATGATCGAAGAACTGCTGAAGTAAAACAAAAGCGCACCCGAGGGTGCGCTTTCTACATGGGGCGCCGCTCAGGCGCCTCAGGCGGCGCGCAGCCCCGCCAGGTAGGTATCGATCACCGTCCCGCCCAGTTCCCGCAGGTCGAACAGGGTCGGCTCGAAGATCCAGTTGCGGATCAGGCCGTCGACCAGGATCCAGCCGCCCTGTGCGGCCGCCAGCGTGCCGATGCCCGGACGCAGCATGCCCTTTTCCTGGGCCTGTTTCAGCTGACCCTCCATCCGCTCCTGCCACAGGCCGATCGACTCGCGCCGGCGCGCGCGCACCGCGTCCACCTCGTCGATGAATTCCGTCTTCAGCGTGGCGATCTCGAACACGCGGCGCGCCTTCTCGTCCTCGACCACGATGCGCAGCACGGTCATCATGTCGTCGCGCAGGCATTGCAGCGGATCCTTCACGTCGCGTTCGTGGTCGAGCTGCTGCAAGGCTTCGTCCATCGGCAGTTTCGCGCGATCGAACATGGCGTTGAACAGCGCGGCTTTGTCCAGGAAATGCCAATAAATAGCACCGCGCGTCACACCCGCAGCGGTCGCAATATGCTGTAAAGTCGTTCTTGAAACGCCTTGTTCAGCAAACAATCTTTCAGCAGCATCCAGGATGCTGTCGCGGGTTGCCGCAGCTTCCGCTTTGGTTTTACGTGCCATTTTTTTTGCGCCCTCCCATTTGAAGGGGCTCTCCAGCAATAAACATACAGCCGTGATAGTATATAAAACTGTCCGTAAAATCCAGTGACAATTCCTGCGTGATCGAAAGGTGTGCGCCGGATATCGAAACAACAATGAGAAGGAAGCATACGTAATGCGCTCAGACCACTCCTCCCACTCCCTGACCCGCATCGCCGCAGGCACGCTGGTGGCCATCGCCCTGTTGTCGGGCTGCGGCAAGAAAGATGCCCCGGCGGCCGGCGGCCCGGGCGGCGGCATGCCGGCCCCGGAAGTTGGCGTCATCACCACCAAATACGAACCGGTCGCGCTGCTGACCGAACTGCCGGCGCGCGCCGAGCCGGTGCGTACCGCCCAGGTCCGTGCGCGTGTCGACGGCGTGGTGCTCAAGCGCCTGTTCACCGAAGGCAGCATCGTCAAGCAGGGCCAGTCCCTGTTCCAGATCGATCCGGCGCCCTACCAGGCGCGCCTCGCGGCGGCCCAGGCCGACGTCGGCAGCGCCCAGGCGACCCTGAACCAGGCCACCGCCCAGGCCGAGCGCTACAAGCCGCTGGTGGAAGCCAATGCCATCAGCAAGCAGGAATACACCAACGCCGTCGCCGCCCAGAAACAGGCGGAAGCGGCCGTGGCGGCCGCCAAGGCCCAGGTGCGCATCGCCCAGATTAATACCAGCTATGCCAACGTCTATGCCCCGATTTCGGGCCGCATCGGCCGCGCGCTGGTGACCGAGGGCGCGCTGGTGTCGGCGGCCCAGGCCACCGAACTGGCCTTGATCCAGCAGACCGACACGATGTACCTGAACATCACCCAGTCGGCCAGCGAACTGCAGCGCCTGCGCAAGCAGGCCGGCAACAACGCCAGGGACGCCGCGGTCAGCGTGATCCTCGACGACGGCACCGAGCTGGCGACCAAGGGCCGCCTGCAGTTCTCGGACATCACCGTCGACCCGGGCACCGGCCAGGTCACCCTGCGCGCCACCGTGCCCAACCCTGATAACGCCCTGCTGCCGGGCCAGTACGTGCGCGTACGCCTGGCCCAGGCCGAAATCCCGAACGGCATCGTGGTGCCGCAGCAGGCCGTCACCCGCGGCGGCCAGCAGGGCGATACCCTGATGGTCGTCGGCGCGGACAACAAGCCGGCCCAGCGCGTCGTCAAGATCGGCTCGCAGCAGGGTTCCAACTGGATCGTCACCGACGGCCTGAAGGAAGGCGAGCGCGTGATGGTCGACGGCTTCCAGAAGCTGCAGATGCTGCCGCCGGGTACGCCGGTCAAGGCAGTGCCCTGGCAGGCCGCGTCCGCGCCGGGCGCGGCGCCGGCGCCGGCCACCGCCAATGCCGGCCAGGCCGCCGCCAACAACGCGCGCCAGCTGCCTGCTTCGGCCCCGTCGGGCTCCACCGCCGGCGCCGCGCCGGCAGCCGCCTCGACGCGTAACTGAGCTGCTGCAGGAAAAGAACAGGACTAATTCATGGCACGTTTTTTCATTGACCGCCCAATTTTCGCGTGGGTGATCGCGCTGTTCATCATGGTGATCGGCGCGGTCTCGATCACCCAGCTGCCGGTCGCCCAGTATCCGAACGTGGCTCCGCCATCGATCGTGATCAATGCCGCCTATCCGGGCGCCTCGGCACAGACCCTGGAAGACTCGGTCATCTCCGTCATCGAACGCGAGATGAACGGTTCGCCAGGCCTCGTCTACATGGAATCGAGCAGCACCGCCAACGGCAGCGGCTCGATCACCCTGACCTTTGAAACCGGCACCAACCCCGAGCTCGCGCAGGTGGACGTGCAGAACCGCCTGTCGCGCGCGGCCCCGCGCCTGCCGGCGGCGGTGAACCAGCAAGGCGTGCGCGTCGACAAGGTGCGCGCGAACTTCCTGCTGTTTACCATCCTCTCGTCGGACGATCCGAAGTGGGATCCGATCGCGCTGGGCGACTACGCCTCGCGCACGGTGCTGCCTGAAATCCAGCGCATCAAGGGCGTCGGCACCGCGCAGCTGTTCGGTACCGAGCGCGCCATGCGCGTCTGGATCGACCCGGCCAAGCTGGTGGGCTACCGCCTGTCGCCGGCCGACGTCAACAACGCGATCCGCAGCCAGAACGCCCAGGTGGCTTCGGGCACCATCGGCGAACTGCCGCTGGCGAAAGGCCAGGAAATCACCGCGACCGTGGTCGTCACCGGCCAGCTCTCCACCGTCGAACAGTTCGGCAACATCGTGCTGCGCGCGAACCCGGACGGCTCGACCGTGCGCCTGAAGGACGTGGCCCGCATCGAAATCGGCGCCCAGGCCTATGGCACCTCGGCGCGCCTGAACGGCAAGCCGTCCACCGGTATCGGCGTGCAGCTGGCGCCATCCGGCAACGCGCTGGAAACCGCGCGCCTGGTGAAGCAGCGCATGGACGAACTGTCGAAGTTCTTCCCGCCCGGCGTGAAGGCCACCGTGCCCTTCGACAGCTCGAAGTTCATCGACATCTCGATCGAGCAGGTGCTGCATACCCTGGTCGAAGCGCTGGTGCTGGTGTTCCTGGTGATGTACCTGTTCCTGCAGAACTTCCGCTACACGATCATCCCGACCATCGTGGTGCCGGTCGCCCTGCTGGGTTCGCTCGGCACGCTGCTGGCGCTGGGCTACTCGATCAACGTGCTGACCATGTTCGGCATGGTGCTGGTGATCGGTATCGTGGTCGACGACGCCATCGTGGTCGTCGAGAACGTCGAGCGCATCATGTCCGAGGAAGGCCTGCCGCCGCTCGAAGCAACCCGCAAGGCCATGGGCCAGATCTCCGGCGCCATCATCGGCGTGACCGTGGTCCTGATGTCGGTGTTCGTGCCGCTGGCCTTCTTCGGCGGCGCGGTGGGCAACATCTACCGCCAGTTCTCCGTCGTCATGGTGTCCTCGATCGCCTTCTCGGCCTTCCTGGCGCTGTCCCTGACGCCGGCGCTGTGCGCGCACTTCCTGAAACCGGTCGCGGCCGGCCATCACCACGAGAAGCGCGGCTTCTTCGGCTGGTTCAACCGCAAGTTCGGCGCCACCGCCAAGGGCTATGAAGGCTGGGTCGGCAAGCTGATCCGCCACTCGGGCCGCGGCCTGGTGGCCTTCGTGCTGGTCTGCGGCCTGGTGACGCTGTTCTTCACCCGCATGCCGAATTCCTTCCTGCCGAACGAAGACCAGGGCTACGTCATCGCCAACATCCAGCTGCCGCCGGGCGCGACGCTGGAGCGCACCAGCGAAGTGATGGCCACCGCCGAAAACTTCATCATGAAGCAGCCGGAAGTGGCAAACATGGTCAGCGTGCTGGGCTTCTCGTTCTCGGGCGCCGGCCAGAACATGGCCCTGGCCTTCATTCCGCTGAAGGACTGGGACGAGCGCAAGGGCGCGGGTTCGGACGCCCAGTCGGTGGCCAACCGCATCATCGGCGGCCTGTCGGGCATCCGCGACGCCTTCATCTTCGCGCTGTCGCCGCCGCCTATTCCCGAACTGGGCCGCGGCACCGGCTTCAGCTTCCGCCTGCAGGACCGCGGCGGCAACGGCCACGAGGCCCTGCTGGCGGCCCGCAACCAGCTGCTCGGCATGGCCGCGCAGAGCCCGATCCTGACCGGCGTGCGCCCGGAAGGCCTGGAAGACGCGCCGCAGGTTCGCCTGGACATCGACCGCGACAAGGCGCAGGCGCTGGGCGTCACCTTCGACGCGATCAACACCGCGATCTCGACTTCGCTGGGCTCGGCCTACGTGAACGACTTCCCGAACGCCGGCCGCCTGCAACGCGTCGTGGTGCAAGCCGACGCCAAGGACCGCATGCAGCCGGACGACCTGCTGCGCATCAACGCGCTCAACGTCCAGGGCCAGCCGGTGCCGCTGTCCTCGTTCGCCACCACCAAATGGGTGACCGGTCCGATGCAGACCCTGCGCTACAACGGCTATCCGGCGATGAGCATCTCGGGCGACGCCAAGCCGGGCTACTCGACCGGCGACGCGCTGGCCGAGATGGAGCGCCTGGCGGGCAAGCTGCCGGCGGGCTTCGCGTTCGAATGGACCGGCCAGTCGCGCGAGGAACAGCTCTCCAGCGGCACCATGGGCATCCTGATGGCCTTCTCGCTGCTGGCGATCTTCCTGGCCCTGGCGGCGCTGTATGAAAGCTGGTCGATCCCGGTGTCGGTGCTGCTGGTGGTGCCTTTCGGTATCCTGGGCGCGGTGCTGGCGGCGCTGATGCGCGGCTACCCGAACGACGTGTACTTCAAGATCGGCCTGGTGACCATCGTCGGCCTGGCGGCAAAGAACGCGGTCCTGATCATCGAATTCGCGAAAGACCTGCAGGCGCAGGGCAAGTCGCCGATGGAAGCGGCGATCGAGGCGGCGCACCTGCGCTTCCGCCCGATCATCATGACCTCGCTGGCCTTCATCCTCGGCGTGCTGCCGCTGGTGATCGCAGGCGGCGCCGGCTCGGCATCGCAGCGTGCGATCGGTACCGGCGTGATGGGCGGTATGATGACGGCTTCCACCCTGGGCGTGCTGTTCGTGCCGCTGTTCTTCGTCGTGGTGCGCAAGCTGTTCAAGGGCAGCAAGCGCCAGCAGGACAAGTACGCGCACCATGCTGACGCGGCCACGGTCGTCGAAGGAAAACAACCATGATCCAAACAATGAAAAAACTGACTCCGCTGGCACTGGCAATGATGCTGGCAGGCTGCATGTCGCTGGCGCCGAAGTACGAGCGCCCTGTGGCGCCGGTGGCCGAGGCCTTCCCTGAACTGGCCAAGCCGGCCAGCGCCCCGGCCGCCCAGGTGGCGAACGAGGCGCCCGCAAGCATCGAATGGCAGCGCTTCTTCCCGGACGCGCGCCTGCGCGGCCTGATCGAGCAGGCCCTGAGCAACAACCGCGACCTGCGTGTCTCGATCGCCAACATCGAGCAGGCACGTGCGCAGTACCGCATCAGCCGCGCCGACCGCCTGCCGACCGTGGGGCTGGGCATCAGCGGTCAACGCCAGACCACCGGCGAAGACCAGCCGATCAACAGCCTGTACCAGTCGGGCTTCTCGGTGTCGGCTTTCGAGCTGGACCTGTTCGGCCGCGTACGCAACCTGTCGGAAGCCGCGCTGGCGCAGTTCCTGGCAACCGAGGAAGCACGCAAGTCGGCGCAGATCAGCCTGATCTCGTCGGTGGCCAACGTCTACCTGCAGCTGCTGGCCGACGAAGAGCTCCTGGCGATCACCCAGCAGACCCTGGGGACGCGCCAGGAATCGCTGCGCCTGACCCAACTGCGCTTCGACAACGGCGTGGCCTCGCGCTTCGAGCTGCAGCAGGCGCGCTCGCTGGTGGAAACCGCGCTGGCCACGCTCGCGGCGCAGCAGCGCCAGCGCGCGCAGGACCTGAACCTGCTCACGCTGCTGGTGGGCACCCCGGTGCCGCCGACCGCGGCCGCCGGCGCCACCCTGGCCTCGACCGAGCTGCCCGACCTGCCGGCCGGCCTGCCTTCGGACCTGCTGGCCAACCGCCCGGACATCCGTGCGGCCGAGCAGCAGCTGATCGCCGCCAACGCCAACATCGGTGCGGCGCGCGCCAACTTCTTCCCGCGCATCTCCCTGACGGGCAGCGTGGGCAGCGCCAGCACCGAGCTGTCGGGCCTGTTCAAGTCCGGCACCTACGGCTGGAGCTTCGCGCCGCAGGCGATCCTGCCGATCTTCGACTACGGCCGCAACACCGCGGTGCTGGGCTCGGCGCGCGCCGGCCGCGACATCGCGGTGGCGCAGTACGAGCGCTCGATCCAGACCGCGTTCCGCGAAGTGGCGGACGCGCTGGCCGGGCAGTCGACCTTCAGCGAACAGCTGCGTGCGCAGCGCGCGGTGGCCGAGGCGGAAGCCGACCGCTTCAACCTGGCGGACCTGCGCTACCGTAACGGCGCGGCCAGCTACCTCGAGCTGCTCGATGCCCAGCGCGCGCTGTTCCAGGCGCAGCAGGCGGCGGTGCAGGCCAATCTGCAGCGCCTGCAGAACCAGGTCACGCTGTACAGCGTACTGGGCGGCGGATGGACCGAGCCGGCCACGCCGGTGGCGGCGCGCTGAGCGCTGTTCGCTTCATTCGACATCGGGCCCTTCGCGGCCCGATTTTTTTTGCGGCCGCAACATGCGTCCGGGGTCAGGTCTGACATTTGGACACGAACTCGAGCATTACTTTGCGGCATTGTTCAGCCCGTGTCCGATTGTCAGACCTGACCCCGTGGTTTGAATTGAAGCGCGGAATTGAAGCGATGCCGAATTGCGCAAATGGCTACACTGGAGCCATGAACGCTTGGGGGCTTGCCGCCCGACTGCCATGCGCAAATTCGCCCGCTCACACTGGAAAATCCTCATCGCGATCCTGCTGGCGATCGCGCTGGCGACACTGACCTTGGAAACCGATTCCGCCGCCCCTGCCCCGGACCTCTCCGCCCGCCTGCGCACGCACGTCGAGGCCATCGCCTCCCGAGAACACAATACCGCCACGCCGCGCGAACTGGAACAGGCCGCGCGCCACATCGAAACCACGCTGGGGGGCTACGGCTACCGCCTGCGCCGCCAGGAGTACGAGGCCGGCGGCCAGAAGGTACGCAACATCGAGGTCTCGGTATCGAACACCGCGCCGGGTGCGAAACCGGAGCGCATCTTCATCGTCGGCGCCCACTACGATTCCGCGCGCGGCGCCCCCGGCGCCAACGACAACGGCAGCGGCACCGCCGCCGTGCTGGAACTGGCGCGCCTGCTCAAGACCATGCAGCCGAGCCGCGGCACCGAAGTGAAGTTCGTCTTCTTCGTCAACGAGGAACCGCCCTGGTTCATGGGCGAAGAGATGGGCAGCATGCAGCATGCCCGCGATCTGAAGAAACACGGACACAATGTGGAAGGGGCCTTGATCCTGGAGACGATCGGCTGGTATTCGCAGGCGCACAACAGCCAGAAGCTGCCGCCGGGGCTGGAGAAGCGCTACCCGAGCACCGGCAACTTCATCGCCTTCGTGGGCACGCTCGAATCCTCGGCCCTGGTGCGCCAGGCCCTGGCAGCCTTCAAGGCCCAGTCGGATTTCCCGGCCGAGGGCCTGGCGGCGCCGGCCCACGTGATGGGCGTGACGCTGTCGGACCATTCTTCGTACAACCGGCACGGCTACCCGGCCCTGATGATCACCGACACCGCCTTCCTGCGCTACCCCTATTACCACACCGCGGAGGACACGCCGGACAAGCTGGACTATGCGAGCATGGCGCGCGTGGTCAGAGGGCTGGCCCGGACCATGGAATCACTGGCAGGGGCTGCGCGCACGTAGGGTGGGCGGCATAGCCGCCCACCCTACGCCCCCAGGAACATCTCCTGCAGGTCGTTCAGGAAACGCTGACCAAGCTCGGTCGGCTTGATGAGCTTGTGATCACGGTAGAGCAGTCCCTTGCCTTCCGCCTCGTTCAGCGCCTTGGCAATCGCGCTGATGCTCATGCCGGTGCGCTCGGCGAACAGGTTCGGATCGAAGCCGTCGACCAGGCGCAAGGCGTTGAGCATGAACTCGAAACCCATGTCGCCGCGTGCGATCTCGTGTTCTTCCTGCACGGGGTTGCCGCGCCTGGCCGCCTCGATGTAGGAGCCCGGCTGCTTGTAGCGCGCCTGGCGCAGGACGCGGTGCGGGAAGGAGATCTTCGAATGCGCGCCGGCGCCGATGCCGAGATAGTCGCCGAACTGCCAGTAGTTCAGGTTGTGCTTGGCCTGTCGGCCTTCCCTGGCGTAGGCCGAGACTTCGTAGTGCCGGTAGCCCGCTGCGGCCGTCGCTTCCAGGATCATGTCCTGCATGTCGGCGCTCGTATCGTCGTCGGGCAGGACCGGCGGGTATTTTGCGAAGACCGTGTTCGGTTCCATCGTCAGGTGGTACATCGACAGGTGCGGCGGGGCGAAGGACAGCGCCGTCTCCAGGTCGCGGCGCGCCTCATCCAAAGTCTGCCCCGGCAGCGCGAACATCAGGTCGAGGTTGAAGTTGTCAAACGTAGAGCGCGCGATCTCCACCGCGCGCAGGGCCTCAAGCTCGTCGTGGATGCGGCCCAGCGCCTTCAGGTGGGCACCGTTGAAGCTCTGGATGCCGATCGACAGGCGGTTGATGCCGCTCTCGCGGTAGGATTTGAAGCGTTCGGCCTCGAAGGTGCCGGGGTTGGCTTCCATCGTGATCTCGGCGTCCAGCGCCAGGGACAGCAGGGTGCGCACGTCGGACATCAGGCGATCCAGCCCGGCGGCCGACATCAGGCTGGGCGTGCCGCCGCCGATGAAGATGGTGTGAATCTTGCGGCCCCAGATCATGGGCAGCGACTGCTCCAGGTCGAGGCGCACGGCGTCGAGGTATTCCTTCTCCGGCAGCTCGCCCTTGGCCTCGTGCGAGTTGAAGTCGCAATACGGGCACTTGCGCACGCACCACGGAAAGTGGATGTAGAGGGACAGCGGCGGCAGCGCCGTCAGGTTCAGCGCGCCCGGCTGCAGGTATTGCAGGGCCGTGGCGGCGGGAGAGCGCGATTCGCCGGCGATTTTGCCAAGATCTGAACCGGCGACTTTAATGGGGATCATTTCAGTTTTTCTACCAGTGCACGCAGGGCCTGGCCGCGGTGCGAGTGGGCGTTCTTCACGCTTGGTTCGAGCTCGGCGGTGGTCTTGCCGAGCGAAGGAATCAGGAAGTGCGGGTCGTAGCCGAAGCCGTTGGCGCCGCGCGGGGTCTCGATGATCTTGCCGTGCCACTGGCCGTCGGCGATGACCGGCTGCGGGTCGTCGGCGTGGCGCACGTAGACCAGCACGCAGTAGTAATAGGCCGACTTGTCGGCGTGGCTGGCGAGGTCGGCGACCAGCTTCTCGTTGTTGCGCGCGTCGGATTTCGGCTCGCCGGCGAAGCGGGCCGAGTAGACGCCCGGCGCGCCGCCGAGCGCGTTGACGCACACGCCCGAGTCGTCGGCCAGGGCCGGCAGGCCGGTCAGGCGCGAAGCGTGGCGGGCCTTGGCCAGCGCGTTTTCCACGAAGGTGCCGAAAGGCTCTTCCGCTTCCGGGACATTGAATTCGCCCTGCGGGTGCAGCTCGAAACCGATGGGTTCGAGGAGCTGGGCGAATTCCTTCAGTTTGCCGGCATTGTTGGAGGCGAGGATCAGGCGTTGGGTCATGGAGGGCTCGAGGGTGTGGGTGATGCGGAGGGTGGGTATTTTAGCGCGTTGGGCCGAACGGCGCTTTGGCGGGCGCAGTCCGGAATGTGGTCCGGACCGCCGCGGGCAACGCTCAGCCGGCCAGGCCGAGCGCCTGTTTTTGCAAGCGAATCAACTCCGTAATCCCCAGCTGCCCTAGGTCCAACAGCCGGTTCATGCCCATACGATCGAAGGCCGCCCCTTCCGCCGTGCCCTGCACCTCGATGAAATGCCCCTGGTCCGTCATCACGATGTTCATGTCGGTATCGCAAGCCGAATCCTCGACGTAATCCAGGTCCAGCACCGGCGTTCCCTGGTACACGCCGACCGAGATCGCCGCCACGAAGTGCTTCACCGGCACCGCCGGGACCAGGCCCTGCCCCGCCAGCGCACTGAAGGCGTCATAGGCCGCGACCATCGCGCCGGTGATCGAGGCGGTGCGGGTGCCGCCGTCGGCCTGGATCACGTCGCAGTCCAGGTGCAGGGTGCGCTCGCCAAAGGCTTCCAAGTCGAAGGCGGCGCGCAGCGAGCGGCCGATCAGGCGCTGGATTTCCTGGGTGCGGCCGGTCTGCTTGCCGCGCGCGGCTTCGCGGTCCATGCGCGTGTGCGTCGAGCGCGGCAGCATGCCGTATTCCGCCGTCAGCCAGCCCTGCCCTTTGCCCTTCAGGAAGCCCGGCACCTTCTCTTCGATGCTGGCGGTGCAGATCACCTTGGTGTCGCCGCACTCGATCAGCACCGAGCCTTCGGCGTGCTTGGTGTACTGGCGGGTGATGCGGATGCTGCGCAGCTGGTCGACCGCGCGCCCGCTCGGGCGTTGTGCAAACGTCATGGGAATCCTTATTTAAGTAATTGGGAGGATTTCTCGATCGCCTCGCGGATCTCGGCAATCGCTTTTTCGATTTCGTCTTCGTCGAAGGCATCCGCACCGGCAGGCAGCGGCTGCCCGGCGGTGATGGTCGAGCTGACCTCGTCCTCCGGCAGCATCTGGGTCGAGATCACGTTGGGCGACAGGCTGCCCTTGGCGTCCGCGCCCTGCCAGGTGATCGCCAGCGCCGTCGTGTTGTCGGCGCGGGCGCCGCCGATCGCGGCGGCCATCGCCACCATGTCCGGCACCGCCTGCACGATGGTGGAAGTGGACAGCCGGTGCACGATCTCGGTCTCGGGCAGCATGCCCCACAGGCCATCGGAGCATAGCAGCAGCGTATCGCCCGGCTCCAGGCTGGTCTGGCGCGAGATGTCGATCTTCGGCGCCTGGCCCGCGCCGAGGCAGTTGTACAGCTTGTTGCGGTCCGGATGGGTGTTGCGCTCGGCTTCAGTCGCCCTGCCGCGCTCGATCAGGTATTCCAGGTGCGAATGGTCGCGCGTGCGCGCCAGCACCTGGTTGCGGCGCACCCAGTACAGGCGCGAGTCGCCGCAGTGCGCCCACACGGCGCAGTTGTGCTGCACCAGGCAGGCCACTACCGTGGTGCGCGGCGTCTCCGGCAGCTTGTGACGCTCCGCATAGGCCAGGATGTCCCAGTGGGCCTGGTTCAAGGCCTCTTCCAGGAAGCGCTCGGGCTTCTTCACATAGGGCTTGGCCTGCATGCGGAACATCATCGACAGCGTCTGCAGCGCGATGGTCGCGGCGATCTCGCCGCGCATGTGGCCGCCCATGCCGTCGGCCAGCACCAGCAGCAGCGCGTCGCGCGTGAAGCTGTAGCCCATCCGGTCCTGGTTGACCTTGCGCCCGCCGATGTGGGTCTGCTGGTAGACGGAAAACTGCATGCTGCCTCCGATTTCTTAATTACTGGCCTTGCGGCCAAAGCGCCCAACCAGGCCGCGCCATCCTCCGGCCCGCGCCGGCGCTTCTTCGGCGGCGTCCAGCTGCGGCGCCAACGTCGGCGCCGCCTGCAGCACCTTCTGCATCGAGAACACGCTCTGCGGCCGGCTCAAGGGATCGAGCGCCATGCACGCGCGCACCATCTCGACCAGCTCGGGCGAATAGCTGCCTGCGATCTTGGCGAACTGCGCCTCGGTCTTGTCCTCGTCCTTGCGCGCCTCGACCGGGGGCGGCATGCTGCGCGTCATGCAAGCATACATGGCCGCGCCGATGCTGTAGATGTCGGTCCAGGGCCCGAGCGTGGCCGCCCTGCCGTACAGCTCGGGCGCCGCGAAGCCCGGGGTGTACATCGGCGCCAGCATCGGCGCGTCGAGGTTGATGGTCTGGCGCGCCGCGCCGAAGTCGAGCAGCAGCGGCGAGCCATCTACGCGCAGATAGATGTTGGCCGGCTTCAGGTCGAGGTGCAGCAGCTTGTTGGCGTGGACTTCGCGCACGCCGGCGCACACCCCGTTGAACAGCTGGCGGATCGAGGCTTCGCCCATGCGGCTGCCCCTGGCGTGCAGGCGGGCGATGTGATCCTGCAGGGTATGGCCGGATTCGTAGGCCATCACCATGTAGACCGTTTCGTGGGCGCGGAAGAAGTTCACCACCCGCACCACGTTCGGATGGACGATCCGGGCCAGCGCCCGCCCTTCTTCGAAGAAGCACTTCAGGCCGATGCGGAATACCGGTAGATTGGGCCTGGAAACGACTGGTATCAGTTCGCCCGGCGCGCGCAAGGCGAGCTGGCTCGGCAGGTATTCCTTGATGGCGACCGCGTTGCCCTCGGCGTCATATGCCAGATAAACAATACTGAACCCACCGGACGCAATTTTCTTTACAATGCGATATCCGGCAATTTCCAGGCCATCAGGCAGGGGGGCATTATTCTGTGCGGCCATTAGAGTCCTTGCTTAACAGGGCGATTGTGTGGGATAAATGTTGCCTTTGTAAAGGCCACCTCGATCAGCCCCTGACGGTTCTCGAGGTATCTAAAGAATAAAAAAGACGGGGAAATCTTTGAGCATTTCAAGCATGACAGGTTATGCGGTTGCCACCAGCGAAAGCGCTGCCGGCACCCTCACGATCGAGATCAAGAGCGTCAATTCGCGCTTCCTCGACCTCCAGTTCCGCATCAACGACGAACTGCGCGCGCTGGAACCCGACCTGCGCGCCGCCATCATGGCCGCCATCACGCGCGGCAAGGTCGAGGTGCGCTTGTCCTTCGGCCGCAAGACCGCGGGCGGCTCGCAAGTGCTCAACCAGGAACTGCTGGCCGACCTCGCACGTCTGCAGGCTGAAGTCACCAGGCATTTCGCCCAGGCGGCGCAGATGACGGTGGCCGAACTGCTGCGCTGGCCCGGCGTGATCGAAGAGTCGACCGTGGGCCAGGAGTCGCTGCAGCTTGATGTCGCCGCCCTCACCGCCACCACCGTGGCCGCCTTCGTCGACAGCCGCAGGCGCGAAGGCGCGGCGCTGGAAGCGATGCTGCTGTCGCGGATCGACGCGATGGAAGCGATCGTCAAGCGCATCACCCCGCTCATCCCGCAGGTGATCGCGCAGTTCCAGCAAAAGGCCATCGAGCGCATGCAGGACGCGCTGGGCCTGGCCGGACACGGCAACCCGTCGACCCTGACGCGCCAGGAAGTGCTGGAGCGTATTCGCCAGGAAGTGACGCTGTACGGCATCCGCATCGACGTCTCGGAAGAGCTGTCGCGCCTGTCGGCCCACCTGAACGAGACCCGCCACATCCTCAAGAAGGGTGGCCAGGTCGGCAAGCGCCTCGACTTCATGATGCAGGAACTGAACCGCGAAGCGAACACGCTGGGCGCCAAGGCCTCGGTCAAGGAGCTGGCGGATGCGTCGATGGAGCTCAAGCTGCTGATCGAGCAGATGCGCGAGCAGGTGCAGAACCTGGAATAATTTGTTGTCGTTGCGCAACAGTGCGACGGTGATGTGAACGCGCGGACGGGGGACCCGTCCACCCTACGGCAGGGTGGGCAAGTTCCTTGCCCGCGCGTTCGACGTTATGATGAACACCCGTACCAGAACAAGGAAACACACATGATCACTCCCGCCCTCTCCGGCAGCCTGTTCGTCGTCGCCGCACCATCCGGCGCCGGCAAATCGACCCTGGTCAACGCCCTGCTGAAGCTGGAACCGGGCATCAAGCTGTCGATCTCGACCACCACGCGTCCGCCGCGTCCGGGCGAGCAGGACGGCCGCGAATACCACTTCACGACGGCGGAAGACTTCGTTTCGCGCGCCGACCGCGGCGAGTTCCTGGAATGGGCGGAAGTCCACGGCAACTACTACGGCACCAGCCGCCTGACCGTGGAACAGGAGATGAAGCTGGGCACCGACATCCTGCTGGAGATCGACTGGCAGGGCGCGCGCCAGGTGAAGAAGCAGTTCCCCGACGCCGCCGGCATCTTCATTCTGCCGCCGTCGATCGAAGCCCTGGAGGAGCGCCTGCACAAGCGCGGCACCGACGAGCCCCACATCATCACCCGCCGCCTGCTGGCCGCCGGGGGGGAGATGGCTCACGCTCCGGAGTTCGAATATGCTATCATCAACGAAGAGTTCAACGTCGCCCTCGCAGAACTGCAGGCGATTGTCAAAGCGACACGTTGCCGTTTCGCCCAGCAGGCGGCGCGCAACGCCGACTTGTTTGCCCAGCTGGGAATCCACGCGCAACAACCAAATTTGTGATCTAGCAGCGTGCGGCACCGCAAGGTCGTCGCACATTGTCCAATTCAGGAGTGACCTATGGCCCGCATTACCATCGAAGATTGCCTCAAGAACGTCCCGAACCGCTTCCAGCTGACCCTGGCCGCGACCTACCGCGCGCGCCAGCTGCTGCAGGGCCACACCCCGAAGGTCGAAGCTAAGGACAAGCCGACCGTCGTCGCGCTGCGCGAAATCGCCGCCGGTAAGGTCGGCCTGGAAATGCTCAAGAAAGTGCCGATGTAAGACCCTGCGGGGAACCTGGATTTCGGTATATCGATATTCTGTTATTCTGTGCCTACACTGGCTGATCGATATTACATATGAGTTTGTCTTCCCCGGATTCGACCCATCCAGGAACCCCTGCCCGCACCAAGCGTCCGGGCAAACCGCAAGACGCCGAGGCACCGGCGCCCGCCCCGGGCGTCGCCTCGGTCACGCAGCTCATCAACAAGCTGTCCGACTACCTCACCCCCGCCGAGCTGAAAAAGGTCAAGGAAGCCTATCGTTTCTCCGACGAGATGCATCTCGGCCAGGTCCGCAAGTCCGGTGAGCCCTACATTTCCCATCCGATCGCCGTCGCGGAGATCTGCGCCGAGTGGAAGCTCGACGCCCAGGCCATCATGGCCGCGCTGCTGCACGACGTGATCGAAGACCAGGACGTCAAGAAGGACGAGCTGATCGAGCGCTTCGGCGCCCAGGTCGCCAACATGGTCGACGGCCTGTCCAAGCTCGAAAAGATCGAGTTCCAGAGCCAGATCGAGGCCCAGGCCGAGAACTTCCGCAAGATGCTGCTGGCCATGGCCTCGGACGTGCGCGTCATCCTGATCAAGCTCGCCGACCGCCTGCACAATATGCGCACCATGGGCGTGATGGTCCCGGCCAAGCGCCGCCGCATCTCGCGCGAGACCATGGAAGTCTACGTGCCGATCGCGCACCGGCTCGGCCTGAACAACATCTACCGCGAGCTGCAGGACCTGTCCTTCGCCCACCTGTACCCGCTGCGCTACTTCACGCTGGCCAAGGCCATCAAGGCGGCGCGCGGCAACCGCCGCGAAGTCGTCAAGAAGATCCTCGAGGCGGTCAAGAACCAGCTGGCAACTAGCGGCATCCAGGCCGAGGTCTACGGCCGCGAAAAGACCCTGTACGGCATCTACAAGAAGATGCGCAACAAGCACCTGTCGTTCTCGCAGGTGCTGGACGTGTACGGCTTCCGCGTGGTGGTCGACACGGTCCCGAACTGTTACGTGGCGCTCGGCACCCTGCACGCCCTGTACAAGCCGATGCCCGGCAAGTTCAAGGACTACATCGCGATCCGCAAGATCAACGGCTACCAGTCGCTGCACACCACCCTGATCGGCCCCTACGGCACCCCGGTCGAATTCCAGATCCGCACCCAGGACATGCACCGCACCGCCGAAAGCGGCGTGGCGGCGCACTGGCTGTACAAGACCGGCGACTCGAACATGTCGGACCTGCAGCAGCGCACCCACGCCTGGCTGCAGTCGCTGCTCGACATCCAGCAGCAGACCGGCGACTCGGCCGAATTCCTCGAGCACGTCAAGGTCGACCTGTTCCCGGATTCGGTCTACGTGTTCACCCCCAAGTCGAAGATCATCGCCCTGCCGCGCGGCGCCACGGCGCTCGACTTCGCCTACTCGATCCACACCGGCATCGGCGACCACACGGTGGCGGTCAAGATCAACAACGAGACCCAGCCGCTGCGCACCGAACTGCACAATGGCGACATCGTCGAGATCGTCACCGATCCGGAATCGCGTCCGAGCCCGACCTGGCTGTCGTTCGTCCGTACCGGCAAGGCGCGTTCGGCGATCCGCCACTACCTGCGCACGGTGAACGTCAACGAGTCGGTCGAGCTGGGCCAGGAACTGCTGGCCGGCGCCCTGGCCGCCCGCAACATCGGCGCCGAGCTGCCGCCGAGCACCATCGAAAAGCTGCTGGCGGAATCCTCGGCCAAGTCGATGGAAGAACTGTATGCCGACATCGGCATCGGCAAGCGCATGCCGCAACTGGTGGCGCGCCACATTTTCGGCCTGATGGACGCCGACCCGGAACACAAGCCGTCCGACCTGCCGCTGCCTGCCAGCGACATCGACCCGGTCACCATCTACGGCAGCGAAGGGGTCTCGGTGCAGCTGGCGCCGTGCTGCCTGCCGATCCCGGGCGACCAGATCACCGGCCAGTTGCGCCGCGACCAGGGCCTGGTGGTGCATACCAAGGACTGCCTGCCGGCGGCGCGGGTCCGCTCCAAGGAACCGGACCGCTGGATCGCCGTGCAGTGGGGTGAGGAACTCAACCGCCGCTTCGACTGCCGCATCCGCCTGCTCATCAACAACGAGAAGGGCATCCTGGCGCGCGTGGCCGCCGAGATCGGCGAGTCCGACGCCAACATCACCTATGTCGGCATGGACGAGGACGACGAACACCTGATGACGCAGCTGCGCTTCACCATCCAGGTGAAGGACCGGGTGCACCTGGCGCAGCTGATCCGCAATCTGCGGCGGGTCGCGGGCGTGAACCGGGTCGAGCGCGAGCGTTCCTGATACCGCAACGGCGGCCGGGCGCCCGGCCGCCCGCATGCACCCTGCATGCGCCGACACAGCTCATCCATTCGTGCGCTCATTGGCAGCTTGTCCATATTAATATTTGGACAATATCCACCACGAGAGCGCTTACATGAACACCTCCTCCCTCCGTTTTGCCCTCGCGTCGCTGCTGCTCGGCGCAAGCTTCACCGCCTCGGCCGATTCGCTGGTCACCAAGCCGCTGGTCATCACCGGCGTCATCCATGAAGTGCTGGGGCCGGCGCTGCGCTGCACCTCGAAGCTCGGCGGCACGCTGGTCGGGCATGGCAACGATCCGGCCCTGGGCCCGGTCGCCTTCATGGGCAAGGACTGCGTCACGCCCAACGGCCCGCTGCTCACCTTCAGCGACGGCCGCATCACCCTGCTCACCAGGAGCGGCGAGGTGATCTACGCCAACTACAGCGGCCAGGCCGTCCCTTCCGACCCGGGCAAGGTCGTCTTCAGCAACGCCACCTTCCAGATCACCGGCGGCACCGGACGCTACCACCGGGCTTCCGGCGGCGGCGACTTCACCGGCAGCCAGGAACTGCTGACCGGCGCCGGCACCATCAAGCTGAGCGGCAAAATCACCTACCGCGAATAAAGCGCGTTCATTGCAGCCCGATCCCGCATCGGGCTCGCGGCTGGATAGCGCAAGGAACCGACGCGTGACAAAGGCAAGTCCTGCCCTTGCCTGTTAGAATCCCTTGGTTAAACCAAGAGAACAGCATGAAGACGCGTACTTACCTTGCCGCGATCGTCCTGACCGTCCTTGTACCGCTGCTGGCGCTGTCCGCCTGGGGCCTGAACCTCTTGCTGGAAGAGGAGAAGGAAGCGCGCCTGCTGACGGTCGAGGCGCGCGCGCGCTCGATCGCGCTGTCGATCGACAAGGAACTGGTGCGCGCCGAGGGCGCCTTGCGCGTGATCGGCCAGACCGACCAGATGTCCAGGGAAGATTTTCTGCCCCTGTACGAGCTCATGCGCAAAACCATCACCTCGCCCGATTCCTGGGCCGTGCTCTACGGCGCCGACGGCAGCATGCTGATGCACACGCACCACCCCTACGGCACCCGTTTCGACGAGGGACCGAACACCTGGGTGCCGCAAGCGATCGCGCTGCAAAAGCCGAGCGTGACCAACCTGCGCGAGGGCCGCGCCGGCAAGTGGAAGGTCGTGTCGGTCAACCTGCCCGTGAAAAGCGCGGGCGGGCGCCAGTTCCTGCTGTCGCACACCTTCCACGTCAGCCACATCACCGCCCTGCTGCACCGCCAGGAACTGCCGCCGAACTGGGTGGTGGGCGTGTTCGGCGACGACGGCATCTCGATCGCCCGCAACCTGCGCGAGAAGGAATTCGTCGGCAAGCCGGTCAGGCCTGAGTTGTACAAGGCATCGCGCGAGCGCGCCAGCGGCAGGCTGGTCAACCTGACGCGCGATGGATTCTGGGCCTACAACACCTTCACCCATACCACCCGCGCCGACTGGACCATCGCCATCGCCGCGCCGGAAGAAGAAATCAACCGGCCGGCGCGCACCGCCACCCTGATCGCGGGATGCGTGCTGCTGTTCGCCCTGGGCAGCGCCCTGCTCGGCATCGTCCTGTTCGCCCGGCGGCTCAGCGCGTCCTTCGACCTCGCCCTCGATGCCGCCAAGTCCCTCGAACTCGGCAAGATGCCGGTGGTCCAGCCTTCGGGAGTGGTCGAAGCCGACGTGCTGCAGCGCGCCCTGCACGATGCGGGCGCCAAGCTCGAAGCCGAGAACGAGGCCCGGCGGCGGCTCGAACGCGAACGCGAGCAGCTGCTGTGCAGCGAACGGGACGCACGGCGCGCGGCCGAGAACCAGAACAACGCCAAGGACGAGTTCCTGGCCATGCTGGCCCACGAACTGCGCAACCCGCTCGCGCCCATCGTCGCGGCCGCGCACATGCTCAAGCTCCCGGGACGGGACGAGGCGAGCGTGCAGCGTACCGGCGACATCATCATCCGCCAGGCCGACCACCTCAAGTCGCTGATCCACGACCTGCTGGACGTCTCGCGCGTGACCCGGGGACTGGTCTCGATCGACCGGCAAGCGGTCGAGATCGACGCAGTGATCAAGAGCGCCATCGAACAGGCGCAGCCCCTGATCGATTCGCGCAAGCATGCGCTCGCGCTGGACCTGCGCTCGTCCGGGGCGGTCGTCCTCGGGGACAAGAAACGCCTGGTCCAGGTCATCGCCAACCTGTTGACCAATGCCGCGAAATACACGCCGCCGGGCGGCAGGATCGCATTAACGGTCGAAACGCGGGGCGAGCAGCTGGTCCTTGCCGTCTCCGACAACGGCATCGGCATCGATCCGGAACTGCTGCCCCATGTATTCGACCTGTTCAGGCAGGCGGAGCGCTCGGCCGACCGCTCGCAGGGCGGCCTGGGACTGGGGCTGGCACTGGTGCGCAGCATCATGGCCATGCACGATGGACAGGCGAGCGCGCACAGCGACGGTATCGGCAAAGGCGCCTGCTTCACCCTCACCCTGCCGCTGCATGCCGAGCGCGCCACCCAGGCGCGCGCGCCGCACGAGGCCGCCCGGGGAGGCGCGGCACCGGTGCACCTGATGATCGTCGACGACAATGTCGATGCGGCGCGCTCGCTGGCCCACCTTCTGGAGGCCAAGGGACACCATGTCACGGTCATGGCCAACGCCCACAGCGCCCTCGACGAAAGCCTGCGCAAGCCGCTGCCGCTCTACATCCTGGACATCGGCCTGCCGGATATCGACGGCTACGAACTGGCGCGCCGCCTGCGCGCCGCTCCCGGCAGCGCAGATGCGGTGCTGGTCGCGCTGACCGGCTACGGCCAGATGCACGACCAGGACAAGGCCTTCGCGGCCGGGTTCGACCACCATTTCGTCAAGCCGATCGATATCGCAGCGCTCGACCGCATCCTGGCGGATGCCGCGCAGGCCCAGGCGGGACAGGCCGTCTGCGACTGAAGACCCGCCTCAGTGCCGGCGGCCTGCGCCCGGCGTGGCGGGAACCAGTTCGGTAAAGTCGAGCGTTTCCCCCGACAGGAGCGCCGCCTCGTCGTGGCGATAGCCGCACAAGGCGGTGGCCAGCATCAGCGGCACTTCGAACAGGCAGTCCACGTCGGCATCGGCGCCGCCCTGTTCGTCCTGGGTCGCCTTCATTTCGGCGTGGATGGTGGCGAGCAGCGCGGGCGGCGTGCCGTCCACCGCCAGGTGGTACAGCCCTTCCTCGGACAGGTGGACCACGTCCCACAGCTTGGCCCCATCCTTGTACTGGAAGGCGGCGCTGGCCATGACGTGTTCCTCGACCTGGCAGCCGAGCGCCTCGCAGCCCGCGGACAGGCGGGCCATGCCCTCGGCCTGGGTGGCCGGGTGCGCCATGTCCTTGAAGACCAGCAGGTAGCCGCCGCCCGGCAGGTCCGCGCCGGATACCGGGCTCTCGTTCAGCTCATCGGGTTCGCCCGTGTCGGCCAGCGACAGCTGGGCAAGGATGTCGTCTTTCGATTTGCCGCGTATCGCGATCCAGGCAAGGGAAAATCCCATGTGCTGCGTCCTTTCGAAACCGTTGTCGTTGGGCGCCAGTGTGGAGCAATCCACATCGCTTGGCAAATCCCGGCAAGGGAGTCGTGCGCGGCGGGATGGGGTTCAGGCCTGCACCGGCAGGGCAAGCTGCCCGCGCGCGCTGGACTGCGGGCGCGCCGCATGCCCGTCGCGCTCCAGCCGGAAGGTGCCGACCACCTGCGCCAGTTCGGCCGCCTGCTCCTGCATCGCCACCGCGGCGGCGGCGGCTTCCTCGACCAGCGCCGCATTCTGCTGGGTCACGCGGTCCATCTCGACGATCGCGCCGTTGACTTGCTCGATGCCGGCGCGCTGTTCTTCGCTGGCGTTGGCGATCTCGTTCATGATGACGGTCACCTGGCCGATGCTGCGCACGATCTCGTTCATGGTCACGCCGGTGCGGTCGACCTGGCTGCTGCCTTCCGCCACCTTCGACACGGAGTCGTCGATCAGCGCCTTGATTTCCTTGGCGGCGCTGGCCGAGCGGTGGGCCAGGTTGCGCACCTCGGTCGCCACGACCGCGAAGCCGCGGCCCTGTTCGCCGGCGCGCGCCGCTTCCACCGCCGCATTCAGCGCCAGGATATTGGTCTGGAAGGCGATGCCGTCGATGACGCCGATGATGTCGGCAATCTTGCGCGAGGCGTCGTTGATGGCGCCCATGGTCGAGACCACCTCGGCCACCATCTCGCCGCCCTGGCCGGCGATCATGGCGGCCTCGCCGGCCAGGCGATTGGCCTGGCGCGCGTTGTCCGCGTTCTGCTTCACGGTCGAGGTCAGCTCCTCCATCGAGGCCGCGGTCTCTTCCAGGGCGCTGGCCTGCTGTTCGGTACGCGCGGACAGGTCCTGGTTGCCGGCCGCGATCTCGCCCGATGCCACGGCGATGGTGCCGGTGCCGGCGCGCACGCGGCCGACGATGCCGGCCAGGCTGTCGTTCATCGCGCCCAGCGCCCGCATCAGCTGGCCGGTTTCGTCGCGGCTGCCGGCCGTGATGCGGCTGGCCAGGTCGCCGGAGGCGACCTTCTCCGCCACCGCCACCGCGGCGCGGATCGGCACGGTGATCGAACGGGTGATCAGCCAGGCGCAGGCGACGCCGAAGACGATGGCGGCGATGCCCAGCCAGACCAGCAGCAGGCGCGTGCCCGCATAGGAATCGAGGATGGAACTGGCGACCCCGTCGGCCGCGGTGATCTGCATGTGGGCAAGCTTGGCGACGGCGTCCTGGAAACGCTTCGTATGGGGCAGCATCTGCTCGCGGTAGATCGTGCCTGCCAGCTCGTGGTTCCCATCCAGCTTCGCCTTGAACAGCGCGTCGCGCGTGGCCAGGTAGGCGACACGCTCCTGCTTGACGACCTTGAACTGTTCCTTGACGCCTTCGTTGCGCAGCGAGCTTTCGATCGCGTTCTGCAGTTCGTTCGAGCGGGCCGAGACGGCCCGCATGCGCTGCGCCATGTCGGCGTACACGGCCGGATCGGTGGCCACGAACACGGTTTCGATCCGTGCACTGTTCAGCTCGATGAGCTTGCCCCACTCCGCCACGTTGCGCTGGTTCTTGATGCTGGTGTTGACCAGGCGGTGCGTCAGGTCGCCCGCCGACTGCATGCGCGCCAGCGCGGTCAGCGTCACGACGAGCAACAGGGACAGGACGATGGCGAACCCGATGCCGAGGCGGGCACCGATCTTGAGGTTTTTCACTGCTGGATTCCTTCCGGAGGTGACGGAATGCCGTCAAGGGATGAACACAGGTGGGCCGGGCGCCCTTGCTTGCGGTGGTACCAAAGGTGCCAGCGACGCGACGACAGAGAATAACATTGCCGAGGGGCAATTGCGGTTCAATGCGGCAATTGCACAACTCAGGGATATTACGTATTCCGGTACAAGACGAATCGAGCCTGCCGCATTGCCAACAGGAAGCACGTGATGCTACTGTTGGCCTTCCCACGCACACAGCGTTCCCAGATCGGAGAGTACATGAAGCGGGTTACTGGCATCGGCGGCATCTTTTTCCACGCACAAGACCCGGTGGCGCTGCGCGCCTGGTACGGGCGGCATCTGGGCGTCGACGTGCTGGACTGGGGCGGCGCCGCCTTCACCTGGGACGATGCGGCGCGCAAGCCGGACGGCGGGGTGACGATCTGGTCGATCGGCCAGGCCGGCAACGAGCACTTCGCCCCGGGCAAGGCGAACTTCATGATCAACTACCGGGTCGCCGACCTGGACGCCTTGCTGCAGGCTCTGCGCGAGGAAGGCTGCAACGTCATGGACCAGACCGACGACTCGGAATTCGGCAAGTTCGGCTGGGTCATCGACCCGGAGGGCAATAAGGTTGAACTCTGGGAGCCGCCCGCAGCCCCCCACGCTTAGTCAGCGCTCAGCCGGCCAGCGCGGCGCGCTGGCGCTCTTCCTGCTCGCGCAGTTCCGGGGTCATGGCCTCGCCGAAGTCTTCCATGTCGAAGATCTGGCGGATCTCGATCTCGGCTTCGCCGCCCGCCATCGGCATCGGCACCCGCTTGACCCAGTCGATCGCCTCTTCCTTCGATTTCACGTTCCAGATCCAGAAACCGGCCAGCAATTCCTTGGTTTCGGCAAAGGGGCCGTCGACCACGCGGACATTTCCACTCTTATCGAAATGAACGCGTGCGCCGCGCGAGGACGGGTGCAGGCCTTCGCCGGCCAGCATCACGCCGGCCTTGATCAGCTCGTCATTGAAGTTGCCCATGTCAGTGAGCAGTTTCTCGTCAGGCATTTCGCCCGCTTCGCTGTGCTTGTCCGCCTTCAGCAAGATCATGAATCGCATCGCATCCTCCGTTTGGGTTGGTTGTTGACACTACGACGATCGGGAAGGCCGGCAATCGACATCGCCGCCCGGATTTTTTAATTTTTTTCCAGCTGGGCCAGTTCAAGGATCGCATCGAAGGCCGCACAGGCCCCGGCACAGGCCTCGGCGATCTCCACCGGGCCGGTGACATGCGCACGCAGCGCTCCCATGAAGGCGCGCCAGCGCGGGCCCGGGCCGCCCTCGTCGCCGCGCAGGTAGCGCAGCGGATGCGGGGCCAGCGGCCCGACCAGCTTGCCGTACAGGACGGCGCCGCCCAGCTGCGAGCCTTCGATCACGTAGGCGACGCCCCAGCGCCAGGCGGCGCTGGCATCCGCCGGCCAGGCCGGGGCGGGACGCAGGGGCCGGACCTCGGGCATGCGCGGCTCGGCAAGGTCGGCCTGGATCAGGGCCAGGCGTCCGGTAGGCGGGAGCGTGGGTTCGGCCTGGGGGCCGTCGGCAAAGCCGGCCAGCCAGCCTTCGAGCGGCGCCAGCCAGTCGCGCACCATGTGCAGGTGCGCGGCGTAATCGTCGAGGGAAGGAAGGGGTGCGGACAGCGGCAGGCCGCTGTCGAGCCGCTCGTGCCGCGAGGCAGTCGCAGTCCGCAGCGCGGCCAGTACGTCGGTGTCGCGCGCGGAATCGTTGGAACGGTTCATGAGGGCTGGAAAAGCGGCGAATCGTCCATCTTACCAGTTGGGGAACCTAGTCGGTAACCGGTTCCGGATATTCCACCGAAAGAATTTCCAGCTCGTCGGTTCCGAGCGGCGTCTGCAGCGTGATGACATCGCCCTCGCGCGCCTTGGTCAGCGCACGCGCCACCGGCGAGACCCAGCTGATCTTGCCGCGCAGCGGGTCGAGCTCGTCGACTCCGACGATGGTCACGGTGTGCTCCTCGCCCGCCTTGTTGAGGTAGGTGACGGTGGCGCCGAAGAAGACCTGGTCGTTGCCATGATGTACGCTCGGGTCGACCACGAAGGCCGAATCCATGCGCTTGGTGAGGAAGCGGATGCGGCGGTCGATCTCGCGCAGGCGGCGCTTGCCGTAGATGTAGTCGCCGTTCTCCGAGCGGTCGCCGTTCGAGGCGGCCCAGTGCACCACCCTCACCACCTCGGGCCGGTCGACGTCGATCAGCTGCAGCAGCTCGTCCTTGATGGCTTTGTAGCCGGCCGGGGTGATGTAGTTCTTGGCCCCGGCGGGAATCGCCTGGGCCAGCGCCAACGCCTCGGCGTCGTCATCGTCGTTGTCGGACTCTTTTACGAATGCCTTATTCATAAGCTTATTGTAACGGCAAGCGGCGCCGCCGGCTCACGCTTCCCGTATCATGTACTCCATGAAACGAGCACACGCACGATCCCGGCTGCTCGCGCCCCTGGTCCAGCTGGCGGCGCTGGTGCTGCTCGCCGAGGCCTGGACCTGGGATGTCGGCAGCCGTGCCGCCGCGCGCATGGCCGCCTGGCCACCGCTGCGCCGGCTCGAGGCGCGCGTGGGCGCCCTGCCGGCCTGGGCCGCCCTGTGCGCCTTCGTGCTGCCCGGACTGCTGCTCTTGCCGGTCAAGCTGCTCGCCCTGCTCGCCATCGCCCACGGCCATGCGCTGGCCGGCCTGGCCGGCTTCGTGGCCGCCAAGCTGGGGGGCGCCGTGGTGGTGGCGCGCATCTACGTGCTGACCCTGCCCACCCTGCTCACCCTCGCCTGGTTCGCGCGCTGGCACGGCGGCTTCCTGCGGCTCAAGGACCGCCTGCTGGCGGCCCTGCGCGCCAGCGGTTTCTGGCGCCGGGTGCGCGCGGCCATGGCGGATGCGCGGCGCCGCCTGCGCAGCACGCGCGCCACGCCCCTGGCGCGCGTGCTGCGCCGCCTCAAGACCCGCGTCAGGTCACGCTTCCAGGCGCGCGAACAGGCGCGCCGCCAAGACAAGACAGAGACCGAACTTCCATGAGTCCCATCCTTGCCCTGGCCGCCGAAATGCAGGCGGCCGCTTCTGAAATCTATTTGCTGGACGCCATCACCCTGCGGGTGATCGACGCCAACCAGGCCGCGCGCCTGAATCTGGGCATGGATGCGGCCACGCTGCAGGCGATGGACGCCTACGGCCTGGCGCCCGGCCTCGACCGCGCCGCGCTGGGCGAGCTGCTGGCCGGGCTGGGCGAGGAAGTCGGCGCCCAGGTCAGCCTGCGCACCCGCTTGCGGCGTCTCGACGGCAGCAGCTATCCGGTGCGGCTGTGTTTCCTGCGCATCGTGCGCGACGGCCGCTCGCTGCTGCTGGCGATTGCCGACGACCTCAGCCTGGAGCAGGCGTCCGCGCAGGCGCTGGCCCAGTCGCAGGCGCGCTTCGACGCCATCGTGCGCAATACCCCGGGACTGGTGTTCCAGTTCGTGCTGCACCCGGACGGGCGCCAGGTTTTCCCCTGGCTGAGCGAGGGCTGCGCCGCCCTGCTCGGCCTGTCCGTGTTGGAACTGCAGCACGACGCCAGCCTGTTCGAGCGCCTGATCCTGCCTGAAGACCGCAAGGGCTGGCTGGAATCGATGGCGGCCTCGCGCGCCGCCATGAGCGCCTGGAACTGGGAAGGCCGGATCTGGATCGACGCCTGGAAGGACGTCAAGTGGATCAACCTGCGCGCCACCCCGCACCCGAGCGAGGGCGACGCGGTGCAGTGGGACGGCATCATGACCAACATCAGCGCCAGCAAGGAGGAACAGGAAGCAAGCATGCGCTCGCGCGCCCGGCTGGCCGAACTGACCGGCCACATCGAGCAGGTCAAGGAGCAGGAACGGGCGCGCATCGCGCGCGAGATCCACGACGACCTCGGCGGCAACCTCACGGCCATCAAGATGGCGCTGGCCATGCTGGCCGCGCGCCTGCCCGACAACCAGCCGGCCCTGCTGGAAAAGGCCAACTACCTCGACGACCTGGTCGACCGCACGATCGAGGCGGTGCACCGCATCTCGCTCGACCTGCGCCCCACGATGCTCGACCTCGGCATCGTGGCCGCGCTGGAATGGCAGGCGCGCGAATTCGAGAAGCAGATGGGCATCGTCTGCATCTTCCGCTGCCCCCTGGACGAGGGGGAGGAACTCCTGCTCGACGACGACCACGCCACCGCCCTGTTCCGCATCTTCCAGGAAGCGCTGACCAACATCGCCAAGCATGCCCACGCGACCCGGGTGACGGTGACGCTGCGGCCGCAGCGCGCCCACCTGACCCTGACGATCTGCGACAACGGACGCGGCATCCACCCGGCCGACCGCCTCAAGCCGCATTCCTTCGGCCTGCACAGCATGAGCGAGCGCGCCAAGGCTTTCGGGGGAACGCTGAGCTTGTCGTCCGCGCCCGGAGGTGGCACGATGGTGACTATCAAGACCAGGCTGGCAACAGATAAATGAGTGACAAGGCAACAATCCGGGTATTCATCGCCGACGACCATGCGATCGTGCGCGAGGGCCTGAAGCAGATCCTGGCCGAGCAGCGCGACATCATCGTCGCCGGCGAGGCCGAAACCGGGCTCGATGCCGTCAAGCTGGTCGGCAAGGCGCGGCCGCACGTGATGCTGCTCGATATCTCCCTGCCCGACCGCAACGGCATCGACGTGCTCAAGCAGATCAAGAAGGACCGGCCCGAGCTGGCGGTGCTGATGCTGTCGATGCACCGCGAAGACCAGTACGCGATCCGCTCGCTCAAGGCCGGCGCGGCCGGCTACATGACCAAGCAGAGCGCCCCGCGCGAGCTGGTGACGGCCATCCGCCAGGTGGCCGCCGGCCAGAAGTACGTCAGTGCCGCCCTGGCCCAGACCCTGGCGGCCCAGGTCGGCGAAGACCACGAGGCGCCGCTGCACGACGCCCTGTCCGACCGCGAATACCAGACCCTGACCATGATTGCCTCCGGAATGACGGTCAGCGACATCGCGCGCGAACTGTCGCTGTCGGTGAAGACGGTGAGCGAATACCGGGCCCGGCTGCTGGCGAAGATGAAGCTCAAGAACAGTGCCGAGCTGACTCATTATGCGATCCGCAACCAGCTGGTGGGATAGCCCATGCTGTTGTAGGGTGGGCAGGTTTCCTGCCCACGCGGTCAACGAACAGCTAAATTATCCGATACGATTTTTCAGCTAACTATCACCGCGTGGGCGGCGTAGCCGCCCACGCTACGAAAAACGTGATTCGTCGCCATTGCAGATTTAACATCTGTTGTAGAAGTACAGAAATAACACAGTTTGTTGCTGTTTTTTAATTGATGGTTGGCAAAGAAGCTGCTTATCATGTCGCTCAACAGCATTTCGTGTCTTGACAGCCATGTCCATCTCGTCCCCGCCGGCCGGCACCGGCCAGAATCCCGCCGACATTGCCCGCGAAGCCTTCCGGCGCCTGGCAACGCGCCGCATCGCGCCGACGCCGGACGCCTATAAAGCCATCTACGACGAGATCGCCGGCGTTCCTCCCGCCCCGCCCACCCCGGTCCCGAATCCCGCCGCTGAGGTGCTGGAAAACTTCGCGCGCCGACTGAGCGAGACGCCGGGCGAAGTCTCGGAACCCGGCCGCCGCATGCTGCGCGCCGCCCGCACCGCCGACTGGACCGGCTACGCCCAGGCGCTGAGCCAGATGGCCGACCGCCACCTGCGCCGCAACACGCCGGTAATGGCACTGGGCGACGAGGATCCCGATGCGCGCCAGCTGCGCGAGATGCTGGGCCGCTCGCTGGCCTATGCGCTGGCCACCCTGCTGGCCGGCAGCCCGCCCCTGGTCCAGGAGGCGGAAGCCTTGGGCGGGGCGGTCCGGCTGGCGCGCGGCGAGGAGCTGGGCGAGCTGTCCGGGCGCCTGAAGCAGCTGTGCTACCAGATCGAACTGCGCAGCGGCGACAGCGCCGAGCAGCAGGAACTGCTGCTGCGCCTGTTCCGCCTGCTGCTCGACAACGTCAACGAACTGCTCGACGACGACAGCTGGATGCGCGGCCAGATCGCCGCCGTGCAGGACCTGATCGCCGGCCCGCTCGACGTGCGCTCGCTGGAAGACGCGACGCGCAGCCTGAAGGACGTCATCCTCAAGCAGGGCCAGCTGCGGCACAGCATCTCGGACGTGCGCGCGACGATGAAGACCATGATGATGACCTTCATCGACCGCCTCGGCTCGGTGGCGGCCTCGACCGGCGACCACCATGCCAGGCTGGCCGGCTATTCCGACCGCATCGGCCGCGCCGCCAATATCGACGAGCTGAACGAGGTGATGGAGGAAGTGCTGCGCGAGATGCGCGCCGCCCAGGACGAGGCGCTGGCTTCGCGCGACCGCATGGTGGCCGTCCACAAGGAAGTCCAGGAAGCCGAGGACCGCATCCGCACCCTGGAAGCGGAACTGCAGCACATGAGCGAGCTGGTGCGCGAAGACCAGCTGACGGGCAGCCTGAACCGCCGCGGCCTGGACGACGTGTTCGAGCGCGAGAGCGCGCGCGCCGACCGCCGCAACACGCCGCTGTGCGTGGCCATCCTCGACCTCGACAATTTCAAGAAGCTCAACGACACCTACGGCCACCTGGCCGGCGACGGGGCCCTGAAGCACCTGGTGAAGGTGGTGCGCGACACCCTGCGCTCGATGGACGTGATCGCCCGCTTCGGCGGCGAGGAATTCGTGATCCTGATGCCGGAAACCCCGGTGGACGCCGCGGCGGCGGCGATGGTGCGCGTGCAGCGCGAGCTCACCCGCCACTTCTTCTTGCACGACAACGAGAAGATGCTGATCACCTTCTCCTGCGGCGTGGCCCTGCGCATCCCGAACGAGGACCAGGCCAGTCTGGTGGCCCGGGCCGACCGCGCCATGTACCAGGCCAAGCAAAGCGGGAAGAACCGGGTCGTGGTGGCCGACTGAACAAGATTAGCGCAGCTTAATGTGTGGAAGAATACGTAAGCTGCGCAAATCTTTCTCGCCAAGCCGAGAATTGCGGCACGAATCGCAAGGTGATCAAGCAATCGCCCGGGCGGCGCCCTCGTATACTCTGCTGTTGCACGCTCATCTATTCGCCCCCAGACCATGGCCATCCTGCACCGCACCCGCACCTACCCTTCCCTGATTCCGCGCTATGTGGAGCGCTTCCGCTGCCTTGGCCCGACCTGCGAGGACACCTGCTGCGCGAGCTGGCCCATCCACATCGACAAGAAGACCTACAAGGCCTACCGCCAGGATTCCGCGCACGAACTCGGCAAGACCCTGTCGAAGAGCCTGGTTCGCACGGAAAATAATCTCGGCAGCATCGCCTACGCCGCCATCCTGCCGGAAGGAGAAGAACAGAAGTGCCCGGTCATGAAGGACGGGCTGTGTTCGATCCATGCGCAGCTGGGCGAATCCTATATCTCCGATCTGTGCTTTACCTATCCCCGTGTCACCCAGCAGGTGGATGGGCAGATGGAGCAGGCCTTGACGCTCTCCTGCCCGGAAGCCGCGCGCCAGGCCTTGCTGGCGGAAGACGCCTTCGACTTTGTCGAAGGCAGCGTGAGCCTGCGCGAAGCCATGGTCAGCAAGCTCGAGCCCGGCTACGGCCTGTCGATGGCGACGATGAACGAGATCCGGATTTTCTGCCTGAACCTCCTGCGCACCCGGGAACTGGCGCTGTGGCAGCGGCTGGCGCTGCTGGGCGTCTTCACGGACGACTTGTCGCGCCATTGCGCACAAGGCCGGCAGGCCGAACTGCCGGCCATGCTGGAGCAGTTCATCGGGCTCGTGGAAAGCGGCGCGGCGCTGGCCGCCCTCGATGCGATCCAGCCCAATCACACGGCGCAAGCCATGGTGTTCGCCACCTTGTGGGCCGCCAAGGGCTTCGCTACGCCGTCGCGCTTCCAGCAAGGCGTCATCCGCCAGCTCTCCGCGCGCATGGGCGCCGACGACAACGGGCAAACCAGCGCGGAGGCCCTGGTGGCCGCCTACCGCCAGGGCCTGGACCAGCTCGACCGCGTGCTGGAAGATGCGCCGTTCATGCTCGAGAATTACCTGGCGAACGAAATGTTCATGCATTTCTTCCCGTTCAGCGCACCGAACCCCTATGACAGCTACCTGCACCTGGTGGCACGCTTCGGCCTGCTGCGCTTCCTGTTGGCGAGCTATTGCAATACCGAGCAGCCGCCCTCCGTGTCCGAACTGATCTCGGTCGTTCACCTTCACTGCCGCCGTTTCCAACACGACAATACTTATAGCCGGCAGCTGCACACGTCGCTGCACGAGAGTGGCTGGGCAGGCCTTGACAAACTGTATTGCCTGCTCCGCACCTGAGTTTTTATTAACTCCTTGTCAAGGGCCGGACCGCAAGCGCGTCCGGCCTTTTCCTTTCTGAAGCACGAAAAATAATTTTTTTACCCCTAAAGTTCGCCCGCACGCTGTCGTTTAAGCGCACCCCGGAGGGGAACTTGAGGGGCAAAACCGAAATTTATTTCTCGAGACTTCCCTAAATGTTTCCGTACGGCCACCGTTACCAGCATCAACAGCGGTGTGATCGTCACGGAACAGCGTGGCGCACCAAAGTGAACAGGGCACAGTGGCCCACCCCGAAATACAGTCTGGAGAAATACCATGGCATCCGTAATCAACACCAACGTTGCATCCCTGAACTCGCAGCGTAACCTGTCGACCTCGCAAGCTTCCCTGAACACCTCGATCCAGCGCCTGTCGTCGGGCCTGCGCATCAACAGCGCCAAGGACGACGCTGCCGGCCTTGCGATCTCGGACCGCATGAACTCGCAGATCCGCGGCATGAATCAGGCGACCCGCAACGCGAACGACGGCGTGTCGATGGCCCAAACCGCTGAAGGCGCCCTGTCGAGCTCGGGCGACATCCTGCAGCGTATCCGTGAACTGGCAGTGCAGTCGTCGAACGCGTCGAACTCGACCAGCGACCGCAAGGCCCTGCAGACCGAAGTCACCCAGCTGACCTCGGAACTGAACCGTATCGCCAACACCACCGAATTCAACGGCCAGAAACTGCTGGACGGCACCTCGGGCACCTCGAGCTTCCAGGTCGGCGCGAACGCAGGCCAGCTGATCTCCATGTCGGGCGGCAACTTCTCGACCTCGGTGTACGGCAACAACTCGCTGAAGAAAGACTCGCTCGACGTCAGCGCCGACGGTAAAGTCGCTACCGGCAAGCTGGTCATCAACGGCTACCAGGGTTCGAAGACCGTCGAATTCGGCGCCGACATCAGCGCCAAGGCGGCTGTCGCCAAGATCAACGAAGTCAGCGGCGACACCGGCGTGGTTGCTTCGGCCAAGACCGAAGCCAACCTGAAAGGCGTGGCCGGCCAGGCCTACACCTTCGACCTGAAGTCGAACAACGACACCGACGCCGTTTCCGTCTCGTTCTCGGTCGGCTCGAAAGGCACTTCCGACGACTACGCTGCCGCCATCAGCGCGTTCAACGCCCAGACCGCCAAGACCGGCGTGACCGCGTCCTACGACGCCGCCAACGGTGGCATCCGCCTGACCAACGCCGAAGGCGCCGACATCAAGCTGGAAAACAAGTCTGCTGACGTGGCTACCTCGACCGCCGACCTGGACACCTACGCGAAAGACGGCAAGGCACTGGTCGGCAACGAGCTGACCCTGACCACCGGCGCCCTGACCGGTGTTGCCAAGGGCAACATCAGCCTGGATTCGGAGCAGAGCTTCTCGACCGCCGACGGTGCCACCGCCAGCGGCTGGGGACTGGGCGGCGAAGCCTCGGAGCTGAAGTCGGTGGCTGACATCGACATCGGCACCTTCGACGGCGCACAGGCTGCGATCAAGACCGCCGATGCGGCCCTGGCAGCAGTCAACAGCAAGCGCGCGGAATACGGCGCACTGCAGTCGCGCTTCGAATCGGCAATCTCGAACCTGGCCTCGACCACCGAGAACCTGTCGGCATCGCGCAGCCGCATCGTCGACACCGACTTCGCCGCAGAAACCGCCAAGATGACCCGCGGCCAGATCCTGCAGCAAGCTGGCACCTCGATGCTGGCCCAGGCGAACTCGCTGCCGAACGGCGTCCTGTCGCTGCTGCGTGGTTAATCGTCGACCAGCTAGTCCATCCGGGCAGTAAAAAACGCATCCTCGGCTGAAGAGATTCAGCCGAGGATTTTTTGCTAGGGAAGTCACATGAACATCCAATCACTTGGTTCACCCGTGGCGACGCGGCTGGAAGAGCGGTCGCTTCCGGTACTCGAGCAGCAGAACACCCAGCCTGCCAAGGCCGCGAAAGCGCCGGAAGCACAGGAAGCCACCCCGCCCTCGCGCGAACAGGTCGACGACGCCGTCAAGAAGATCAACGAAGGCATGCGCGTATCGTCGCAGAGTCTGGAATTCGCGATCGACGAAGACAGCAAGGAAATCGTCGTCAAGATCATCGACCAGGGCACCCGCGAAGTGGTGCGCCAGATCCCGTCGGTCGAAGCACTCGAGATCGCCAAGTCCATCGACAAGATGCGCGGCCTCCTGATCAGCCAGACGGCCTGAAGCGCTTCGACACCTGCCCGGCGCGCGCTTCCTGCGGGGAGCGCGCGCCGCTCTTGCACGTCTGTCAGCTTTACGCGCTTGATTCCCAACTATTTGAATTGGGACACATTTCCCACTCTTAAGTCCGGTTTGCTTCTGTCGATAATGACTTACATTATCGCTTTCACGGGAGAAACAAAGTGGGCATCAGTTCATCAGGCATCGGTTCCGGCCTCGACGTCGACGGCCTCATCAGCAAGCTGATGCAGGCGGAGGCGGCGCCGCTCGCCAACTTCGACAAGAAGGCGTCCGCTTTGCAGGCACGCATGGCCGCGCTCGGCAAGGTCAGCGCCGCGGTCGGCGCCTTCCAGGGCGCCCTGACGACCCTCAACTCTCCCGCCACCTTCAGCGCCCTGAGCGCCAGCTCGGGCAACAAGGACATCCTTTCCGGCAGCGCCGCCAGCAATGCGGTTGCGGGCAAGTACAAGATCAATGTTTCGCAGCTGGCCTCGGCACAGAGCCTGAGCACGGCCGGCCGGGCCAGCATGAGCGCGACCATCGGCGTCGCCGCCAAGACCGTCCTGACCTTCCAGTTCGGCAGCATCAGCGGCGGCAACTTCGGCGTGGCAGGCAGCGCGCTCGGCGCATCGGTGACCACCAGCGGCATCAGCAACGGTTCGCTGTCCATCAACGGCACCGCCATCACCACCAGTGCGGCAACCCGCAGCGCGGCCCAGCTGGCCGAAGCGATCAATGCCAAGAGCGAGACCACTGGCGTCACCGCGAAAGCCGAGCCGGCCAGCAGCGCCGCCGACCTGTTCGCCGGCTTCGGTGCGGTCACGGTCGAGGAAGGCGCACGCTACACCCTGGCCGTGGGCGGTATCGACATCCTGTCCCATAGCGACCATACCGCCCCGCTGGAAGCGGCCGACATCGACGCCGCCCTGAAGGATGGCGGCCTCGCCGCCAGGCTGGCGGCTGCCAACATCACGTTCACCGGAGAGGCCGGCAAGGGCACGCTGCGCTTCACCGCCGCCGACGGATCCAACCTGAGCGTGACCGAATCCGTGGCCGGCGAAGGCGTGGTTGCCGGCGGCATCAAGAACCCGGCCGCGAACACCGGTTCGAGCGTCACCAGCAGCGCCGGCGTAACCCTGAGCTCGCGCGACGGCAGCCAGATCCTGATCGGCGGCAGCAACCCGGCCGCCGCGGGCTTGAGCGCCGGCAGCGCCGGCAGCTACCTGACGGGCGCCAGCTTCGTCCAGGACGGCGCCCAGGCCAGCGGCACGGTCACCCTCGAGGCCGGCGACCAGTCCCTGCAGGGCATCCGCGACGCCATCAACAAGGCCAACATCGGCGTGACCGCGACCATCGTGTCCGACGGCGGCGACAACCCCTATCACCTGGTCCTGACCTCGAACGCGACCGGCGCCAAGTCCTCGATGAAGATCGGCGTCGAAGGCGCCGACGGCCTGGAGCCGAACGCGGGCATCGCCGCCCTGCTCGGCCACGACCCCGGCGGCGTGCAAGGCCTGACCCAGACCAGCGCGGCGCAGGATACCCTGCTGAACCTGAACGGCCTCGACATCCGCAGCAGCAGCACCACCGTCACCGATGCCGTCCAGGGCGTCTCGCTCGACATCGCCGCGACCGGCAGCACCACCCTGAACGTGACCCGCGACACCGCGGCGGTGTCGACCGCCGTCAACAATTTCGTCAAGGCGTACAACGAACTCAACAAGACGATCTCGAGCCTGGCCGGTTATAACGCCGAGACCAAGACGGCAGGCATCCTGCAGGGCGATGCCTCGGTGCGTTCGATCCAGAGCCAGCTGCGGCGCCAGCTGGGTGCGTCGGTCGAAGGCCTGGGCGGCAACCTGACCACCCTCAGCCAGGTCGGCATCACCTTCCAGAAGGACGGCGGCCTGGCCGTCGACTCGAGCAAGCTGAACAAGGCAGTCACCGAGAATTTCGCCGAGATCGGCGGGCTGTTCGCGGCGATGGGCAAGGCGACCGACGGCCAGATCAAGTTCGACAAGTCGGGCGCGGCCACCAAGCCCGGCACCTATGGCGTCAACATCGAGTGGCTGGCGACGCAGGGCACGCTGACCAGCGCCGCCGCGCTGACGGGCCCGACCACGATCGCCCCGAACACCACCTGGCGCGTCACCCTGAACCAGACCGACCCGGTCAGCGAAAAGAAGACCCAGGACATCAAGCTGGCCGCCGGCACCTATACCAATGCCGAGCTGGCTTCCATGCTGCGCGCCGCCGTCAACGGCAACACCGTCTTCGCCGGCGCCGGCGATGCGATCGAGACCAAGGTCGAGGACGATGGCCGCCTGTCGATCTCGTCGAGCAAGTACGGCGAGATGTCGAACATCGACATCTCCGCCGTCAGCGGCACTGCGCCCTCTACCCTGTTCGGTGCTGCCACCCCGGTCAAGGGCAAGGACGTCAAGGGCACGATCGGCGGCGTCGCCGCCATCGGCAACGGCCAGACCCTGACGGCAGCGGCGGGTTCGGCCGCCGACGGCATCCAGCTCTCGATCACCGGCGGCTTGCCCGGCGAACGCGGCACGGTCAGCTTCTCCAAGGGCTTCGCCTTCGAACTGACCAACCTGGCCGCCAGCTTCACCGGCAAGGACAGCCTGCTCAACAGCAAGACCGACGGCCTGAACGTCACGCTCAAGTCCGTCACCAGCGCGCGAGACCGGTTCGAGTCGCGCCTGGAAACCATCGAAAAACGCTACCGGGCCCAGTTCACTGCGCTCGACGTGGCCCTGATGTCGATGCAATCGACCTCGGCTTACCTGACCCAGCAGCTTGCGGCGCTCACCGCGAACGCAAGCTAAGCTTATCCACCTGGAGAACACGATGTTTGGAACCATGCAACGCGGCGTCGGCGCCTATGCGAAAGTCGGTCTCGAGACCGGCGTCGCCGCCGCTTCCCCGCACAAACTGATCGTCATGCTGTACGACGGCGCGATGGTGTCGATCCTGAGCGGCATCAGCAACATGAAGGCCGGGAACATCCCCGCCAAGGGCGCCGCCATCTCGAAGGCCATCAACATCATCGACAACGGCCTGCGCGCCGCCCTCGACAAGAAGGTCGGCGGCGAGATCGCCCAGAACCTCGACGCCCTGTACGAATACATCAGCGCGCGCCTGCTCAAGGCCAACCTCAGCAACGACCCGGCGATCCTGGAAGAAGCGCATGCGCTGCTGTCCGAACTGCGCGAAGCCTGGAACGCGATCGACCCGCAAGCCGCGGCCACCGGCGCGACGGCCCCAGCCGCCCCGGCGCCGATGCGCGCCCCGACCCTGATGAGTGCCTGAAGAACATGCCGCAGATGACCAGCGACGATATCGTCGATACCTATGAAACCATGGCGGTGATCACCGACCAGATGCTGCGCGCCGCCAGCGACAGCGACTGGGACCGCCTGGCCGAGCTCGAACAGCAGTGCGCCCTGCACGTGCGCCAGCTGAAGGAAAGCGAGCCGCAGCCGCTGGCCGGCCCGCAGCGCGTCAAGAAGGTCGACGCGATCCGCCGCATGCTTGCCGCCGACCGCCAGATCCGCGACCTGACCACCCCGTGGATGGCGCGCCTGTCGGCCCTGATCAACAACACCTCGACCGAACGCCGCGTCGCACGCGCCTACGGCGTGTAAGGCCGTAGAGCAGCATGCTGCCGCGCGAGCTCGTCTCCGCCGTCCTGCCGGCCAGTCCGGCCAGGCCGGCCGAACACCTGAATGACCCGCGCCAGCAAGCCTTCCAGCGCGCCCTTGCCCCCCAGCTGGGCAAGGCGCTGCACGGCGAAGTCCTCGCCAGACTGACCGACGGCAGTTTCGTCGTCAAGGTCGCCAACATCCCCGCCCGCATGCAGCTCCCGGCGGGCGCCCAGGTCGGCGCCGACGTGCCGCTCACGCTGGTGTCGGTGCACCCGCGCCCGACGTTCCAGGTCGGCCTCGGGACCAATCCCGTGTTCAGCGAAGCCGGCCCGCCGCTGCCCCAGGGCGCCGACCCGGGCAAGGCGCCGCTCGCCATGCGCGAAGGGACCGCCATCGGGCGTGCGGCCGCGCTGCTGCAGGCCAGCGCGGCCGGCAGCGCCGCCCAGACCCTGGGCGCGGAAGCCAATAACACGACCCTCAGCCAGGCCGGCAAGACCATCGGCGGCGTGCTCGCGGCCGCCCAGAAAGTGGACACGCCGATGACTGCCGCCCTCGGCCGTGCGCCGATCGTGGCCGCGGCCGGCGCGGATGCCGCCAGCATCGCGGCCGGCCTGCAGCAGGCGCTCGGGAAAAGCGGCCTGTTCTACGAATCGCACGTGGCCGAATGGGCGCAGGGCGCACGCGCCCTGGCCGAACTGAACGCCGAACCGCAGCAGCAGCTGGCGAAGGAAGGCGTGCGCCAGAACCCGCTCGACCCGGCCACCGCCCAGTTCATCAACCTGCAGCTGGCCACCCAGGAGCAGGCCCAGCTTGCCTGGCAGGGCAAGCTGTGGCCGGGCCAGCCGATGCAGCTGGAAGTGCAACGCGACAGCCGCGAAGGACACGACGAGGCCGGCGAGGCCGAATCGCATTGGCACAGCCGCCTGCGCCTGCGCTTTCCCGAACTGGGCGAACTGGACGCCCGCCTGACGCTCGCAAACGGTCGGGTGCAGGTGCAGTTCGCGGCCGGCAGCGAAGAAACTGCCGCCCTGCTGCGCCGCCACATGGGCAGCCTGGCCGGCGCACTTGACGCCGCCGGCACCGCCCTGGCGGGCTTCGAGGTGCGCTCGGCGCCCGTCAAGACGGCCGATGACTGACCCGAAGAAGGAGCAGGCCAGGCGCCAGAGCGCGGTCGCCCTCGCCTACGGCAGCGGCGACCCGGCGCCCAAGGTGGTGGCCAAGGGCCAGGGCCTGGTCGCCGAGCAGATCATGCGCCGCGCCAGGGAAGCCGGGGTCTTCGTCCACGAATCGAAGGAACTGGTGCAGCTGCTCATGCAGGTGGACCTCGACCGCGAGATTCCGCCGGCGCTGTATCGCGCAATTGCGGAACTGTTGGCGTGGCTATATCATATTGAGTCGGCTCGGAAACATGGAGATCCTTTACCGGATTCGCCCGATCCGACGCCCCACCTCAACCTGGACGACGCGCCAAGCGCTGGTACAAGCAATGAATGATCAGGAACTCGAGAATTGGCACGACTACGAGGTGGGGTCGCGCCGTGAAATCGTACAGCTGCTGCGCCAGATCGGCGAAAAGCACCAGCTGGTGCGCATGCTGGTCAAGGGCGAGGCCGACGTCTGCGTCACCACCGTCCTCGACGTCGACGCCGACACCAATTCGCTGGTGCTCGACCGCTCGATCGAGCGCATGCAGAACGAGCGCATCGTCGAAGCCGGCAAGGTACGCTGCGAAACCACGCTCGACAAGATCCGCATCCTGTTCACGGCCGAGAACCTGCGCCCCACCCTGTTCGAGGGCGAGGCCGCCCTGCGCGCCGACATCCCGCCGAGCCTGATCCGCCTGCAGCGCCGCGAGTACTACCGGATGGAGACGCCGGTATCGAACCCGGTGCGTGCGATCCTCCCGCTGCCGCTGGAAGCCGGGGCCGGCACCGGCGTGTTCCCGCTGCATGACATCAGCTGCGGCGGCATCGCCGTCCTCGACAACAAGCTGCAGCTCGACACGACCATCGGCGCCCGGCTTCCCAGCTGCCGCATCGAGCTGCCCGAGATCGGCCCGGTGACGGTGACGCTGGAAGTGCGCAACTCGCTCGACCTGACCCTGCTGAACAACAAGACCAACCGCCGCATCGGCCTGCAGTTCGTCGACATCTCGCGCGGCAGCATGGCCGGCGTGCAGCGCTACATCACCAAGCTGGAACGCGAGCGCAACGCGCGCCTGGCGGGCCTGGCCTGATCGGCGGCACTGCCTATACTTTTTGGCAATAATTGTGATTGCCCGAGAGTAGATCGGGTACACTGGGGCATTCAGAGTTCCAGGTATCCCAATGCCGCGCTCCTTTGCCTCCGACCATTTTTTTGCGGCTTTTGCCGACTCAACGGTCGGCATGGCCTTAGTCGACATGCGCGGCCGCTGGCTGGAAGTGAATCCTGCGCTATGCCGCATACTCGGCTATCAAAGGGAAAAGCTCCAGGCACGCACTTTCCACGATGTCACCCATCCCGACGACCTGCCTGCCGACCTGCGGCTAGTGGACCGTTTGCTGGCAGGTGAAATCGACTCCTATAACCTCGAGAAGCGCTACCGCCACGCCGATGGGCGCATCGTCTGGGGCTTGCTTACGGTGTCGCTCGGCCGTGACGCCGCGGGAGACCAAGATTGCTTCATCGCCCAGATCGTCGACATCAGCGTGCAAAAGAGGGCGGTCGCAGACCGCAATGGTTTCTTCGAGCTGTCGTCGGACCTGCTCGCGATTGCCGGCACCGACGGTTACCTGACGCAGGTTAATCCGGCCTGGACCACCACATTAGGTTGGACCGCCGATGATCTTACCGCGCGCCCCTTTATCGAATTCGTCCACCCGGATGACTTTGCCGCCACCGAAGCCCAAGCGGCCATGATCTACCTCGGCGGCGAGGCAAAGGGTTTTCGCAATCGCTACCGTCACGCAGACGGCAGCTACCGTTGGCTCGAGTGGAATACGCAGCTCGTCAACAAGCTGTTGTATTGTTCGGCGCGCGACGTCAGCGGACAGATCGAAAACGAAGAACGGCTGCGGAGCCAGGAACAAAAGATCAGCCTGCTGATCGAAAATGCCAACGATGCCTTCCTCGGCATGAACGAACAGGGCATCATCACCGAATGGAACAAGCAGGCCGAGGCCACCTTCGGCTGGAGCGCGCAGGAGGCGATCGGCCGGCCGATGTCGGACCTGATCATGCCGGCGCGGATGCGCCAGCGCCACCACGACGGCGTCCAGGCCTTCCTGAGCAAGGGCATGGTCGCGGCCTCGCGCAAGCGGGTCGAGGTCCCGGCGCTGCGCAAGGACGGCAGCGAAATCCTGGTCGAGATGACCGTGGGCGTGGTGCCCGTGGGCGGCGAAAGCTACTTCACCGCCTTCATGCGCGACGTGTCCGAGCAGCGTCGCATGACCGAGGAACTGCACCACCGCGCCACCCACGACTTCCTGACCGGCCTGCCCAACCGCTACGAATTCATGGGCCGCCTGCAGCACGCGATCGACGCGCCGGGGCGCGAGCCGCGCCCGCTGGTGCTGCTGTTCATCGACCTGGACGGCTTCAAGGCGGTCAACGACCTGTGCGGCCACGAAGCGGGCGACGCGGTGCTGACCGCCTTCGGCCACCGGCTCCGCCAATCGGTCAGGCTCAGCGACCTGGTAGCGCGCTTGGGGGGCGACGAGTTCGTGGTCCTGCTCGACCACCTGCACGATCCCTGCCACGACGCCACCCAGGTGGTGGACAAGATCCTGCTCGCGGCCAGCCAGCCCTACCCCGAGGTGGCGGGCCGCACCGAGCCCGGCGCCACCATCGGGATGGCGCTGCAGAATCCGGGCGACAGCGCCGACCGGCTGCTGTCGCGCGCCGACGCCGCCATGTACGTGGCGAAGAATGCGGGAAAGAACCGCGCCGCCTGCGAGCGCGACGGGCAGTGGGTGCTGCGCGGAGACTGAAGGGGCATGCGCAGTATTTACATAATGCAATCTTTCTAGTAACCAAAAAATAATTCGGCTACACTGGGGCCACCTCACGATGTGCAAGCGCCAATGCCGAGTTACGCCGTCCCCAGCCATTTTCTTGCGGCCTTCGCCAAGTCGGCCGTCGGCACGGCGCTGCTCGACCCGCAATGCCGCTGGCTCGCGTTCAATGACGCGCTGTGCCGCATCCTCGGTTACCCGCGCGATGAGCTGCTGACCCTGGACTACCGTGACGTCACCCATCCCGCCGATCTCGATGCCGACCTGACGCAGCTGCAGCGGATGCTGGCCGGCGATCTCGACTCCTATTGCCTCGAGAAGCGTTACTGCCGCCCGGACGGCGCCGTGGTCTGGGGCTTGCTCACGGTGACGCTGAGCCATGACGATGCCGGCCGCCCGGAGTGCCTGATCGCCCAGGTGATCGACATCACTGCCCAGAAGAAGGCCATCGAGGACCGCGATGCGCTGTTCGACCTCGCCCCCGACCTGCTGTCGATCTCCAGCCACGACGGCTATATCATGCAGGTCAACCCGGCCTGGCATGAGCTGCTGGGCTGGGACGAAGCCGTGCTGATGTCGCGTCCCTTCGTCGATTTCCTCCATCCGGACGATCGGCCACGCACCCTGGAGAAAGCCGGCGAGCTGGCCAGCGGAGGCGCGGTGCTCGGCTTTCGCAACCGCTACCTGCACGCCGACGGCAGCTGGCGCTGGATCGAATGGAGCACCCGGGTGGCCTGCGACGGACGCATGTTCTGCTCGGGACGGGACGTCACCGAGCAGATCGAATCCGAGGAGAGGACGCGCCGCCTGTCCAGGGAGCTGCACCACCGCGCCACCCACGACTTCCTGACCGGCCTGCCCAACCGCTACGAATTCATGGGCCGCCTGCAGCACGCGATCGACACGGCCGGGCGCGATCCGCATCCGCTGGTGCTGATGTTCATCGACCTGGACGGGTTCAAGGCGGTCAATGACCTCTGCGGCCATGAAACGGGCGATGCAGTGCTGATCGCCTTCGGCCGCCGCCTGCGCGAGGCGGTGCGGCGGGCCGATATCGTGGCGCGGCTGGCGGGTGACGAATTCGTGGTGTTGCTCGACCGCCCGCATGGATCCTGGCCGGCGGCGATCGAGGCAGCGCAGGCGATCCTGCGGGTTGCCGGCCAGCCCTACCCGGAGACGGGAGGGCGAACCCAGCCCGGCGCCACCATCGGGATGGCGCTGCATCGTCCGGGAGAGAGCGCCGACCAGCTGCTCTCGCGCGCCGATGCGGCCATGTACGCAGCCAAGAAGGCCGGAAAGAACCGCGCGGCGTACGAGCGCGCGGGACAGTGGATGTTGCTCGGCGCCTGAAGAAAAAACCGGCCGCATGTCACACCATGCGGCGCCGGCTCGTCTTGGATGCATGGAGGGCGCAACGGGCGCCTTCCCCATCCTGAAAGGACCGCCACCATGACGCACGCTGCCCGCATCCCCCTGTACAACCTGGCCCCCGCCAACCTCAAGGCGATGATCGCCCTGTCCCAGTCCACCAGGAACAGCTCGCTCGGCGCGCGCCTGGTGGAACTGGTGCAGCTGCGGATCTCGCAGCTCAATGGCTGCGGGGTCTGCGTGGACATGCACTGGCGCGACCTGGTCAGGCAGGGACTCGATCCGCGCCACCTGAACGCGCTCGCCGCCTGGCGCGAGGCGCCCTTTTTCAGCGAGCGCGAACGGGCGGCGCTGGCCTGGGCCGACGCCGTCAACGCCCTGCCCGGACGCGACGACACGGACAGCGCCTGGCCGGCGCTGCGCGAACATTTCAGCGATGTGGAGATTGCGGAACTGGCTTATACGATTGCCGCGATCCGCGGCTGGAACGCGATCAACCTGAGCCTGCGCAGCCCGCTGCCGGAGCATCCGGCGCCGGGCATGTGATTCAGGCCGCTGCGCCGGCGCCGCCGGGGCGGATCAGGCCGCGCTGGGTCGCGACCACCACGGCATGGGTGCGCGCGGTGGCGTCCAGCTTGCTCATCACGCCCTTCACATGGGTCTTCACCGTGCCCACGCCGATGCCCAGCTTGCGCGCGATCGACTTGTTGCAGCAGCCCTGCGCCAGCAGCTGCAGCACGTCGGTCTCGCGCCCGGTCAACGATTCGCGGGTGAGGCTGTCGGCGACGCTGCGCGTCATCGACTCGCTCAGGTAGCGTTGGCCGCGCGTCAGCTGCGCGACCGCGTGCGCCAGCTCGTCGGTGCCGCAGGACTGCAGCAGGTAGCCGGCCACGCCGGCATCCATCGCCAGCCGCACTTCCCACTCCTTGTCGAACTGGGTCACCACCAGCACGACCGGCGCCAGGCTGCCGGCGGGCGGCTTGCGCGCCAGCTTGATGCCGGTGTCGTAATCGGTCACCAGCACGCGCGCGACACGCTGCGCCTCGGGCTGGGCCAGGTGCGTGGTGACGCGCAGGCCGGGCTGGTCGGCCAGGATGGCATGCAGCCCGACCGTCATGATCGGGTCGGCGTGCATGATATGGACGGCGGAAGAGATCGGTTGCATGTGCATACTCCGGCAGAAGGCGGCAGACGACGGCGGCCTCGGGCGGCCAACAGCCGACATATTGAAACGACAAGAACGGCAAATCAAGTAATGGTTTGTAATGACCGGTCAATATGCATGCCATCCGCATCGTCAGCTTATGCACACCGGGAGGATGCATGGGATATACTCCCACGATATGCGCCTGACTTCCTTTACCGACTACACCTTGCGGACCCTGCTCCACCTCGGCAGCAATCCGGGGCGGCTCGTCACGATCCAGGAAATCGCGAACCTGCACAACATCTCGAAGAACCACCTGATGAAGGTCGTGCACGAGCTGGGCCGCAACGGCGTCATCGAGACCATCCGCGGCCGCAACGGCGGCTTCCGCCTGGCGCACAAGCCGGAAGACATCAACATCGGCGCGGTGGTGCGCCAGAGCGAGAGCGATTTCTACATGGCCGAATGCTTCGACCCGGGCGGCAACCCGTGCGGGCTGGTCAAGGCCTGTGCGCTCAAGGGCGTGCTCACCAACGCCACCTCGGCCTATCTCGCCGAACTGGACCGCCATACCCTGGCCTCGCTGCTGCCGGAACCGGCGCCGCGCGACAACAGCATTCCGGTCACCTTCCACCGCAAGGAATCGAAGGCGGCCTGAACCGGTATTCATCGCGTGGCGGCATCAATACACGGCTGTCTCCCGAGCATGGCGAACGCATGGCAGGTCGGCGGCCGCAAGCGCAATGCCAGTTCCCGCTCCGGCGCTCGATGTCACTGGTTTTCCGCCACCTTGCGGCGCGTATCCGCGAGCATGCGATCGAGGCGCGCCCGGTCATGGACTTCACCCCGGCTTACCACCATGCGGATCTTGCGGGTAGCGCCGATGTCGGCCAGCGGATCGGCATCCAGAACCAGCAGGTCGGCCGCCTTTCCCTCTTGAATGCTGCCGTAGCGATCAAGTTTGCCGAGGAAGCGCGGTCCGTTTACCACGGCGCTTTGCAGGGCTTGCAGCGGTGTCAGGCCATAGCGCACGAACAGGGCAATTTCATCGTGCAGCGCCTGTCCCGGATAGTTGAACGAATTGAGAAAACCCGCGTCGGTGCCGGCGATGATGCTCACGCCCTCCTGCGCCAGCAGCGGCAGGAGCTGTGCCGATTTCTCGAAGATGGCATGACGCAGTGCAATCGCTTCCGGCCCGTCCTTCGCGGCGCGCTCGACGCGCCAATCATACGTCGCGCGCAATCCCTTTCCGATATATTTCAGGTAATCGTCGCCGTAGTGGCTTTCCTGGTCCAGGTAGGCAGTGATGCGCGATCCCCACAAGGTCGGCACCACCGCCGTACCCTGCGCAGCCATGTGACGGAAAGCGCGGCGCGCAGTCGCTTCGTCGTAGCTTTCCAGGCTGAGCCGCATGACCTCGCGCCCGGCCAGCTTGCCTGCCGCGACCTGTTCCGCCAGTTCGGCTTCGCGTGGCGTCGTAACGCGCAGCAGGTAGCTCTGGTGCTCGACCGTGCCCAGCCCGGCTTCGAACGCGCGCGCCAGCGGAATCTGGCCTGGCAGGTGGCCGGAGGTACGCATGCCGCGCGCCCTGGCCTCGCGCAGTGCCGCCAGATAGGTTTCCGGCGTCATCGTGTTTTCGGTGATCTTCACGAAATCGACGTTCATGGCCTGGAGCTTGTCCAGCGCCTTGCCGACCTCGCCGGGCGAACCGACCTCAATCGTTCCCTTCCACATCGGCTTGCGTCCTTCCAGCTTGGAACCGGAAGTGAAGATGGTCGGGCCAGCCAGTTTTCCATCAGCAATCTGTTGGCGCCATGCGAGCACGGTCTCGGCGAGGTCACCCGCACAGTCGCGCACCGTCGTGATTCCATGCGCGAGATAAAGAGGAAGTAATTGCTTGTTTTCCTCGATGAGCGCCTCGCCTCCGCCAAAGTGCACATGGGTATCCCACAAGCCGGGCATCAAGTATTTTCCCGGCAAGGCAATGGTTTGCTTGGGAGCATAGCGCTTCAGTTCCGCGTCCGCGATCACCGCGACGATCGTATCGCCTTTCAGAAGCACGGTTTTCCCCTTGATGCGGGTGCCGCTGGCGACATCGATCAGTGTGGCTTGAGTCAGCGCCACGTCGGCGGCAATCGTGCCGGCCTGCGCTCCAGCTGACATGCTGGCGAAAAACATGACCGCGATAAGTGGCTTCAGTGCAAACAAACCAGACTCTTGGAGAATTGATATCAAGCAATTTTAACCCAGGAAAGGGGTCGACACTGATGCGCAAGCTGCTGCCATTCATTCAGCCAGGCCAGTCCGTGCTCACACCTGCATGTTCATGATGTCGTGATAGGCTGACACCAGTTTGTTGCGTACTTGCACCGTTCCCTGGAAAGCGATGCTGGATTTCTGCATCGCGATCATCGTATCGGACAGGCTCACGGTATCATCCCCCATCGCAAAACGCTTGCCGAGTTCTTCCGCGTTCTTCTGGGTATTGCTGACCTGCTGGAGCGAGGTCTTCAGGGCATCGGCGAAGTCGAGCTTGGCGACGCCGCCCTGGGGCGCAACATTGCCCAGGCCGGCAGGCGCAACCGGGCCGGCCGCCGGCTTGGTCGCCGCGGCTTTCAGCTGTTCCATCATCGCCTGGATGCGGCTGCTGTCGATGCCGCCGATTCCGCCAATACTCATCGCATTCTCCTGCCCGTGAGGTCGTGCACTTTGTTCAGGCTGTCAGATTACCAGCGCCCCAGCAAATTCCTCGCGTGAAGAAGCATGGATTTCCACCCCTATTTCAGGGTTTGAATGTTGCCCTGTGGCTTCATAATTGCGGCTAATCTCCCTATTCCCCCATTCACTTACCGACCATGGCAGCAGTTGCTGATGAACTGATCGACACCCCGGCGCCCGAACAAGAGGCGAAACAGGGCTTTTTGCAGACCACCATGGGCAAGCGCGTCGCCATCGGCGGCGGGATCGCGCTGGTCAGCGCCATCATGATCGCGCTGTGGATGTGGAGCCAGGCGCCGGAATACCGCGTGCTGTTCTCGAACTACAGCGACCGCGACGGCGGCGCCATCACCGCCTCGCTCGACCAGATGGGGGTCAAGTACAAGTTCTCGGATGGCGGCAGCGCGATCCTGGTGCCCGCCGAGCAGATCCACGACCTGCGCCTGAAGCTCGCCGCGCAAGGCCTGCCCAAGGGCGGCAACGTCGGCTTCGAACTGATGGAAAACCAGAAGCTGGGCGTGTCGCAGTTCCTGGAACAGGTGAACTACCAGCGCTCGCTGGAAGGCGAACTGGCGCGCTCGATCCAGTCGCTCGGCCCGGTGAGCAGCGCGCGCGTGCACCTGGCCATGCCGAAGCCCTCGGTCTTCGTGCGCGACCAGCAAAAGCCCACCGCGTCCGTGGTACTGACCCTGCAGTCGGGCCGCGCGCTCGACCCGGGCCAGGTCAGCGCCATCGTCCACCTGGTCGCTTCGAGTGTGCCGGAACTCACCGTCGGCAACGTCACCGTGGTCGACCAGAACGGCAACCTGCTGTCGGACACGTCGAACAAGGGTCCCGGCCACAAGGGCCTGGATGCCACCCAGCTCAAGTACGTCGAGCAGGTCCAGCAGAACATCATCAAGCAGGTCGAGTCGATCATCGCCCCGCTGGTCGGCAAGGAAAACGTGCGCGCCGAAGCGACCGCCGAGATCGACTTCGCCCAGGTCGACACCGCCGCCGAGATGTACAAGCCGAATTCGCCGCCGGAACCGCAGGCGATCCGCAGCCAGCAGACCTCGGAATCGACCCAGCCGGGCGCCGGCGCTTCCGGCATCCCGGGCGCGCTGTCGAACCAGCCGCCAGGCGTGGCCACCGCGCCGATCGACGGCCAGCCGGTAGCCGGCGCGGCTCCGGCAGCCGGTGGACCGACGCGCAAGGACGCGACCACCAACTACGAAGTCGACAAGACCATCCGCTACGAGCAGCGCCCGATGGGCGGCATCAAGCGCCTGACGGTGGGCGTGGTGGTGAACTACCGCCGCTCGGTCGACCCGAAGACCGGCAAGATCATCGTGAAACCGCTGGCGGCCGCCGAAGTCGCCCAGATCAACGAGCTGGTGAAGCAGGCGATGGGCTACTCGCAGCAGCGCGGCGACACCCTGAACGTGGCCAACGCCCCGTTCGACGGCGTCGACCGCCCGGACGATACGCCCCCTAGCCTCGACTGGTGGCGCGACCCGGCCAACCTGCCGCTGGCCAAGGAGATCGGCAAGTACCTGCTGCTGTTCGCGGTGCTGGCCTTCCTCTACTACCGGATCCTGCTGCCGCTGATGCGCCCGGCGATCAAGAAGTTCGACGAGGTCACCGCCCTGCCGCCGGAGCCGGAACCGGAAGAGGAAGAGATTCCCGAAGAAGAGCGCGAGCCCGATCCGGAAGAGCTCGAGGAGCAGGAAGTCGAACGCCGCGCCCAGGGCTACCGGGCGAACCTGCAGCTGGCGCAGGACCTGGCCCGCGAAGACCCGCGGATCGTTGCAAACGTAATCAAGGCATGGTTGGGATCAAATGAGTGACAAGGACAAGGAAGGCGTACAGCAGGCAGCGATCCTGATGCTGGCCCTGGGCGAAGCGGAAGCGGCCGAAGTGATGAAGTTCCTCGGCCCCCGTGAAGTGCTGAAGCTCGGCGCCGCGATGGCCCAGATGAAGGCGGTGCAGCACACCGAGGTGGTCAAGGTGCTGGAAGCCTTCGTCGAGGAGACCAACCTGCATTCGAACGTCGGCCTCGATTCGGACGAATACATCCGCCAGGTGCTGACCAAGGCGCTGGGCGACGACAAGGCCGCCGTCTTGCTCAACCGCATCCTGGGCGGCAAGGACGCCTCGGGCATCGAAAGCCTGAAGTGGATGGACTCGCCCTCGGTCGCGGAACTGATCCGCAACGAGCACCCGCAGATCATCGCCACCATCCTGGTGCACCTCGAGCGCGACCAGGCCTGCGAGATCCTGGCCCACTTCACCGAGCGCCTGCGCAACGACGTGGTGCTGCGCATCGCCACTTTGGATGGCGTGCAGCCTGCCGCTTTACGAGAATTGAACGACGTGCTGACCAAGCTCCTGTCGGGCAACGAGAACATCAAGAAATCCTCGCTGGGCGGCGTGCGCACCGCGGCCGAGATCCTGAACTTCATGAGCGGCGAGCAGGAAGCGGCGGTCATGGACAACATCAAGAACTACGACAACGACATGGCGCAGAAGATCATGGACGAGATGTTCGTGTTCGATAACATCATCGACATCGACGACCGCGGCATCCAGCTGCTGCTGCGCGAGGTGCAGTCCGAGATGCTGATCATCGCCCTGAAAGGCGCCTCGCAAGACCTGCGCGAGAAGATTTTCAAGAACATGTCGCAGCGCGCGGGCGAGATGATGCGCGAAGACCTGGAGTCAAAAGGTCCGGTGCGCCTGTCGGAAGTGGAAACCCAGCAGAAGCAGATCCTGCAGATCGTGCGCCGCCTGGCAGACGAGGGCCAGATCGTGCTGGGCGGTAAAGGCGAGGATTCGTTCATCTGATGATCCCGAAGGAACAGCAAAGCGCCTACCAGCGCTGGGAAATGACCTCGTTCGGCGACGAGCGCCCGAGCACCCAGTCGCGCCGCGCCGCCATGGCCCCTCCCCCGCCGGCGCCCATGCCGGAACCGGTCGAGATCGTCCCGCACGTGGCACTGCCGACGCTCGAAGAGATCGAAGCGATCCGCGAACAGGCGCGCGCCGAGGGCTATGCCGAAGGCCTGGAGGAAGGCCGCGCCGCCGGCCATGCCCAGGGTTATGCCGACGGCGCCAGGGCCGGCCAGGTCGAAGCGGAAAGCGAGCTGGAACACCTGCGCGCGATCGCCGCGACCTTCAGCGAGGCCGTCATGCAGGCCGACGAGACCATCGCCCACGACGTGCTGGAACTGGCCCTGCGCCTGGCGCGCGGCATGGTGCGCACGGCCTTCGAGGTGCGTCCGGAACTGATCCTGCCGGTGGTGCAGGAAGCGATCGGCTACCTGCCGGTGCTGGCCCAGCCGGCCACGCTCACCCTGCATCCGGAAGACGCCGAGATCGTGCGCCAGGCCATGGGGCAGGAACTGGTCAAGGGCGGCTGGCGCATCGTCGAAGACGCCCTGCTTGCGCGCGGCGGCTGCAAGGTGGATACGGCGAGCAACCAGATCGATGCGCAGGCGCAGGCGCGCTGGGCGCGGCTGACGCATGCGCTGCAGTCCAACGTCGACTGGCTCGGCAACTGAAAACATGACGACCCACACCACCGACCGCCACACCGCCCGCTGGAAGTCCTTCATCAAGGACTGCGACTCCCTGGTCGGCCTGGCCGAGCCGATGCAGGTCTCGGGCCGCGTCACGCGCGTGGCCGGCCTGGTGATGGAATGCGTGGGCCTGAAGCTGGCCGTCGGCAGCGCCTGCACCATCCCGGTGGCCAACGGCCAGCGCATCGAGGCCGAAGTGGTCGGCTTCGAGGGCGAGCGCCTGTTCCTGATGCCGCAGAGCGACGTCGAGGGCGTGGTGCCCGGCTCGCGCGTGTTTCCGGTCGAATCGGCGCTGCCCAAGCCCGGCACCGTGCAGCACCCGCGGCGCCGCCCGAGCGACCGCGCGCGCCACCTGCCGGTCGGCATGCAGCTGCTGGGCCGCGTGGTGGACGGCGCCGGCCGCCCGCTCGACGGCAAGGGCCCGCTCGGCACCGACGAAGTCGGGCCCCTGAATGCCCGCCCGATCAACCCGCTCGACCGCGCGCCGATCTCGGAAACCCTGGACGTGGGCGTGCGCGCCATCAATGCCATGCTGACGGTCGGCCGCGGCCAGCGCCTCGGCCTGTTCGCCGGCACCGGCGTCGGCAAGTCGGTGCTGCTGGGGATGATCGCGCGCTACACCACCGCCGACGTGATCGTTGTCGGCCTGATCGGCGAACGGGGCCGCGAGGTGAAGGAATTCATCGAGCAGATCCTGGGCCCGGAGGGCCGCGCCCGTTCGGCCGTGGTGGCCGCGCCGGCCGACTCCCCGCCCCTGATGCGCCTGCAGGGCGCGGCCTATGCCACCGCGATCGCCGAACACTTCCGCGAGCAGGGCAAGAACGTCCTCCTGATCATGGACTCGCTGACCCGCTACGCCATGGCCCAGCGCGAGATCGCCCTCGCCATCGGCGAACCGCCCGCCACCAAGGGCTATCCGCCTTCCGTGTTCGCCAAGCTGCCGGTGCTGGTGGAACGCGCCGGCAACGGGGTCGAGGGCGGCGGCTCGATCACCGCCTTCTATACCGTGCTGTCCGAGGGCGATGATCAACAAGACCCGATCGCCGACGCGGCGCGCGGCATTCTGGACGGCCACATCGTCCTGAACCGCCACCTGGCCGAAGCCGGCCACTATCCGGCGATCGATATCGAACAGTCGATCTCGCGGGCGATGCACTCGATTACCTCGCACGAGCACCAGCTGGCGGCGCGCAAGCTCAAGCAGCTGTACTCGCGCTACCAGCGCTCGCGCGACCTGATCAGCGTAGGCGCCTACGCCGCCGGCAGCGACCCGGTGCTGGACCAGGCGATCGCCAAGCACGAGCAGATCGAACAATTCCTGTGCCAGGAAATCCACGACAACGCGGGCATGCTGGAAAGCTTGGGGCAATTAAGCTCTCTATTCCAGTGATTGGAATTTGCCGGGCGGAACTATACTCTGACCCATTATGGCCACTTCTTCCGCCCTCGAGACCCTGATCGACCTTGCGCAGCGCGATTCCGACGCGATCGCCAAGCGCCTGGGCGCCGCCCTCAAGGCGGTCGAGGAAGCCGAGCAGAAGCTGGTCATGCTGGATGGCTACCGCGACGAGTACGTGCGCAAGCTCGACGCGGCGCAGATGGCGGGCATCACGCCCTTCGCGTACCACAACTTCGTGGCCTTCATCGGCAAGCTGGACAACGCTATTCAAGGCCAGCGCGAAGTGATCAAGCACGCGCAGTACAAGGCGGACGTGGAAAAGAAGGCATGGCAGGAAAGCGAGCGCAAGCGCCTGTCCTACCGCACCCTGAACGAACGCGCCGCAAGCGAGGCGCTGGCGATCGAGAACAAGCGCGACCAGAAACTGATGGACGACCACGCAGCCCGTGGCGCCCGCTACAAACAACGGTAATGTCCCCATGACGATGCAGACGACCACCCTTCCGTTCCAGGTCTCCGGCGCCAGTGCGCTGGCCCAGCCGCAACGCAACCCGGCAGCCGGCGTGCAGGCCCCAGAAGCCGGGCAGTTCAGCGCCACGCTGTCGCGCGCCATGGCGCCGACCATGGCGCCGACGCCGGCGCCGGCCGCCGCGCCGGCCAACAAGCCGGCGGCGCCCGCGAAGCAGGCCGACAAGCCGGCTGCCCAGGGACCGAAACCCGCAGCACGCGAGCCGGCCAAGCAAAGCGAGGCATCCTCGGACGCGCCGGCGACGGCGCAGGGGGCGGCCGGCGCCGAATCGGGCGACCCGGCCAAGGACGCGGCAGCCGCCGCCGAATCCGCCAGCGCCGCCGCCGACGCGGCCACCACGCCGGTGACCGACATGCTCGCCTTCATGGCCGCCCTGACCCAGGCCCCTGCGGCCGCGCCGGTCACGGCCGAAGCGGCAACGGCGGCCGGCGGCGCCGAGCTGCAGCTTGCCGCGCTCCAGTCCGCGTTCGCGAAACTCGAGACCGCGGACGGCGGCGTGGCAGGCGCGGATCCGCTGGCAGCCGCCGACAGCAACGCGCCCGGCTTCTCGCTGGCGGCCGGCGTGCAGAGCACGGCCCAGGAAAGCGTCGACCTGCGCGCGCAGGCACAGGCGCCGGTGCCCCTGGATGCGGGCAAGGCCCAGCCGCAGCTGCGCGACGCCGCCGCCAACACCGCGCCGAACCTCGAGGCGCCCCTGCCGACCGTCACCCAGCTGCAGGCCCAGGCCGCCAAGCTCGAGGGCTTGCCGAACCCGGCCGCCATGCCGGGCGACCGCATCCCGGCACGCCTTGGCACCCAGGCCTGGGACAACCAGGTCAGCCAGCGCATCGTCTACATGGTGGGCAAGGAACAGGCTGCGACCCTGACGCTGAACCCGCCGGACCTCGGCCCGGTGCAGGTGGTGCTCAACGTGACCAACGACGGGGCCAGCGTGGCCTTCTCGTCCAACCAGCAGGAAGTGCGGCAAGCCCTGGAAAACGCCCTCCCGCGCCTGCGCGAGATGATGGGCGAGAGCGGCATCGCGCTCGGTAACGCAACCGTCGATGCCGGCATGCCGGACGGGCGCCAGGCGCAGCAGGACGGCGAGCGCCGCCATGCCAACGGTGGTGGTCTTGGCAATGCGGGCGGCACGGTCGCGGCGGGCGATGACGCCGCTGCGCGGCCGGCTACCCGGACCGTGAGCCTGGGTGACAACGGACTGGTCGATACCTTCGCGTAATCCACCCTACCAAATCGTCAAGACGCAGGCGCAACAATCACCCGGATTACTACCCCTTCTCCCCTCTTTTCCGGGCTTGGCGGGTTGGGTTTCCCCGCGATAATGCCATAATGACGGAATCATTCTTTTAGGCAGTAAAGAGGCATCTCGATGGCGCAAGCAAAACCAAAGACCGACCCGAAGGCGGACGCAGCGGCAGCTCCGGCCGGCTCCAAGAAGAAGCTGATCGTGATCGCGGCGGCCGCCGTGCTGCTGCTCGGCGGCGGCGGTGGCGCGGCCTGGTACTTCATGCAGGGCGGCGACGGGGCAGCGGCGCACGAGAGCCCGAAGGAATCGAAGAAGAAGAAAAAGAAGGACGCCGGCGTCAAGCCGGAGTACGTGCCGGTCGAGGCCTTCACGGTCAACCTGCAGCCGGAGAATGGCGAGCAGTACCTGCAGGTGCAGTTCACCCTGCAGGTGGCGGGCACGGAACAGGCGACCCTGGTCAAGGACAACATGGCGATCGTGCGCAACCGCGTGCTGCTGCTCCTGTCGGGCAAGCGGGCATCGGAGATCAGCACGGTCCAGGGCAAGCAGCAGCTCGCCGCCGAGATCCAGGCGATCGTCCAGGAACCCTTCGACAAGGACGGCGACGAGCAGGACGTCACCGACGTATTGTTCACCTCCTTCATCATCCAGTAACTGAAGCACCATGGCCGATAATTTCCTCTCACAGGAAGAAGTCGATGCCCTCTTAAAAGGGGTCAACGGCGATCAGGACGACATTGCGGCGCCTGAAGACACCTCGGGGGTACGCACCTATAACCTGGCAACGCAGGAGCGGATCGTCCGCGGCCGCATGCCGACGCTCGAGATCATCAACGAGCGTTTCGCCAGGTATCTGCGGGTTGGCCTGTTCAACTTCCTGCGCCGCAGCGCCGAGGTATCGGTGGGCTCGGTGCGGGTCTCGAAGTACAGCGAGTTCATCCGCAACCTAGTGGTCCCCACCAACCTCAACCTGATCCACATGAAGCCGCTGCGCGGCACGGCGCTGATGGTGTTCGACCCGGGCCTCGTGTTCCTGCTGGTCGACAACCTGTTCGGCGGCGACGGCCGCTTCCACACCCGCGTGGAAGGACGCGACTTCACCCAGACCGAGCAGCGCATCATCATGCGCATCCTCGACATCGTGTTCGAGGCCTATGCCAAGTCGTGGGAGCCGGTGTACCCGATCGAGTTCGAGTACATCCGCTCCGAGATGAACACGCAGTTCGCCAACATCGCGACCCCGAACGAGGTCGTGGTGTCCTGCACCTTCACCATCGAACTCGGCTCGGTGTCGGGCCAGATCCACTTCTGCATGCCCTACTCGATGATCGAGCCGATCCGCGATGCGCTGACCTCGAGCATCCAGGGCGAAGCCCTCGAAGTCGACAAGCGCTGGGTGCGCCTGATGACCCAGCAGATCCAGGTCGCCGAAGTCGAGCTGGTGGCGGTGCTGGGCGAAGGCCGGGCCAACTTCGACGAGATCCTCAACATGAAGATCGGCGACATCATCCCGATCACGGTCCCGGAAACCCTGCAGGCGACCGTGGACGGCGTGCCGGTGATGGACTGCAGCTACGGCGTCTTCAACGGCCAGTACGCGTTGAAGGTCGAGAAGCTGCTGGCCAACAGCGACAACTTCAAATAACAGAACCGAATCAACAGTACGACTCGTGCCGGCCTGAGGGCCGGCACGCAACAGGAGAGCACCATGTCTGACACCCAGGACGATCAGAGCAGCCTCGACGACGATTGGGGCGCGGCGATTGCCGAGCAGGCCGCGGCCGAAGCGGCGGCGCTCGAACGCCAGCAACAGCAGCAGGCCACCGCCACCGCGGCCGTGTTCAAGGATTTCTCGAACAAGGGCGCGCGCAACGACACGCCGAACGACATCGACTTCATCCTCGACATCCCGGTCCAGCTGACCGTGGAACTCGGCCGCACCAAGATCGCGATCAAGAATCTACTCCAGCTGGCGCAAGGCTCCGTGGTGGAGCTCGACGGCCTGGCCGGCGAGCCGATGGACGTGCTGGTCAATGGTTGCCTGATCGCACAGGGCGAGGTCGTGGTCGTGAACGACAAGTTCGGTATCCGTCTGACTGATATCATTACGCCATCGGAACGGATCAGAAAACTGAATAAATGACCTCGAGCAACGTCGCTCATCGCATTCGCCCGCTCGCGGCGGCGCTGCTGTTCACGCCGCTCGCGGCCTGCGCGGCGCCCGTCGGCGCCGACCAGGCCACCCAGCAACAGCAAGCCGCGCCGGCCACGCAACAGGCTGCGCCGCCCAGCCAAGCCGCCGCCCCTGCGGCGACCGCACCGGTTCCGGTTCCGGCGACTGCATCGCAAGACACCCAGCCCCTGCCGCGCGGCGCCACCACCACCGGTCGCCCGGCCACGCCGGCCCGCCCCGCGCCGTCCGGCCCGGTCTCGACGCCGGTGCAGTCGCCCGGCCCGGCGCCGGCAGACAGCGTCCCGGCCGCGGCGGCAGAACAGCCCGCCACCGCTCCTGCCCCGGCAGCCACCACGCCCACCCCCGCCCAGCGCCCGCCCCAGGTCGTAATGCCGACGCCGAGCGCACCGGCCACCGGCAGCCTGCTGCAGACCATCCTGGCCTTGATGCTGGTGCTCGGCCTGCTGCTCGGCCTGGCCTGGTTCATGAAACGCTTCGGTGCGCGCGTCATGGGCGCCAGCGCCAACGTGAAGCTGGTCGGCGCGCTCAACATCGGCGGGCGCGAACGCATCATGGTGGTCGAGGTGGGCAACCAGTGGATCGTCGTCGGCGCCTCGCCGGGACGGGTCAATGCCCTGGCCACCATGCCGCGCCAGGAAGGCGCGCAGGAGGACGGCGCCACGCTGGCACCTCACGCAGCGAGTGCCGGCAGCTTCGGCGACTGGCTCAAGAACACGATAGACAAACGTAATGCGAAATAAGAAATTCCTGCTGGGTGCGGGCATGCTCGGCCTGGCGCTGCTGCCGCTGGCCGCGCTGGCCCAGCCCGGCATCCCGGCCTTCACCACCAGCCCGGCCGCGGGCGGCGGCACGCAGTATTCGCTGCCGGTCCAGACCCTGATCCTGCTCACGGCGCTGACCTTCCTGCCGGCCGCGCTCCTGATGATGACGGCCTTCACCCGCATCATCATCGTGCTGTCGCTGCTGCGCCAGGCGCTCGGCACCCAGACCGCACCGCCCAACCAGGTGATGGTCGGGCTGGCGCTGTTCCTGACCTTCTTCGTGATGGGCCCGACTTTCGATCGCGCCTACACCGAGGCCTACCTGCCGCTGCAGCAGAACCGGATCCAGATGAGCGAGGCGCTCGACCGGGGTGTGGTGCCGTTCAAGGAATTCATGATCAAGCAGACCCGCCAGTCCGACCTGGCGCTGTTCGTCAAGATCTCGCGCTCGCCCGCGCTGCAGGGTCCCGAGGACGTGCCGCTGCGGGTCCTGATCCCGGCCTTCGTCACCAGCGAACTGAAGACCGCTTTCCAGATCGGCTTCGCGATCTTCATCCCCTTCCTCATCATCGACATGGTGGTGGCTTCGGTGCTGATGGCGATGGGTATGATGATGATGTCCCCTGCCGTGATCTCGCTGCCGTTCAAGCTGATGCTGTTCGTGCTGGTGGACGGCTGGCAGCTGCTGCTGGGTTCGCTGACCCAGAGTTTTTACTAGGAGGCCCGCATGACTCCCGAATCCGTCATGACCATGGGCCGCACCGCGATGGAGATCACGCTGATGGTCTCCGCCCCGCTGCTGCTGGTGGCGCTGATCATCGGCCTGATCATCTCGATCTTCCAGGCCGCCACCCAGATCAACGAAGCGACCCTGTCCTTCATCCCGAAGCTGGTCGGCGTGTTCATCGCCCTGGTGCTGGCCGGGCCGTGGATGCTGTCCGTGATGCTCGACTACATGCGCGGGGTCTTCACCGGCATTCCCGGCCTGATCGGATAAGCGGGAGAACGCACGCGTGCTGAGCCTGACCACGGGCGAAATGAATGCCTGGATCGCGGGGCTGATATGGCCGCTCACGCGCATCCTCGGCCTGGTCGCCGCGGCGCCGGTGTTCGGCAATGCCGGCGTGCCGATGTCGATCAAGGTCGCGCTCGGCGTGCTGCTGGCCAGCGTGATCGCCCCCACCGTCCCCGAGATTCCCGCGGTCGATCCGGGCTCCTGGGCCGGCATCCTGATCCTGGTGAAGGAACTCCTGATCGGCGTGGCGATGGGCTTCGCGATGCGCATCGTGTTCGCCGCCATCGAATACGCCGGCGAGGTGGCCAGCATGACCATGGGCCTGGGCTTCGCGGTGTTCTTCGATCCGTCCTCCAGCGGCCGCTCGGCGGCCGTGGCCCAGTTCCTGGCGCTGGTGGCGACCATGGCCTTCCTGGCCGTGAACGCCCACCTGGTGCTGCTGGCGGCGCTGGCCGAAAGCTTCCATGCGCTGCCGATCTCCAGCACCCCGTTCTCGGGCAACGCGCCGCTGGAACTGGCGCGCTGGGGCGGCAAGATCTTCGCCACCGGACTGCAGCTGTCGCTGCCGATCGTGGCCGCACTATTGGTCACCAACGTGGCGCTCGGCATCCTGACGCGCGCCGCCCCGCAGCTGAACATCTTCGGTATCGGCTTCCCGGTGACCCTGGGCGTGGGCTTCCTGACCCTGAGCCTGGCCATGCCCTACCTCGGCATGCCGATCGTAAACCTGTTCAACGAGGGGATCGAGAAGGGGCGCGCGGTGCCGCGTGCCGGGGCGGTGCGCAATGCCGCGCCACCGCCGGCGCCGGCGGCGCCCAACCCGGTACAGGCTGCGCCCGGCTAATATGGCGCGCCGGCGAAAGCGGTTTTTCGGTTAGGGTAGCGGCATGAGGACGACCCACCGACTGCTCGCGGCCAGCCTGCTGGCCGCCATCTCCCTGGTTGCGGCTGCCGCGCCCACCCCACCCGCCGTGCGCGCCGAAATCGACGCCCTGATGGCGAAGCTGAGCGCGTCGAACTGCCAGTTCGAGCGCAACGGCAGCTGGCACAACGCTGCCGATGCACGCAAGCACCTGCTGCGCAAACTGGACTACATCGAGAAGCGCCGCGAGACGCTCGCCAGCGCCGAGCAGTTCATCGACGTCGCCGCCTCGAAAAGCAGCTTCTCGGGCAAGCCCTACCGGGTCAAGTGCGGCGCCGCGGAACCGGTCAACAGCCAGGTCTGGCTGAACCGGGAGCTGAAGGCGCTGCGCGCCGTCGGCCAGAAGACCAGGCCCTGAGTGCCCTTGTGCCTGGACAAACGGTCGCTTGCATCCCGCCCCGAAAATTATTTGCCGCAATCAAATAGTGCTAAGGTAACTACTTTCACTACGCGAGGGCGATCATGTTCAAGAAACTGGCAGCGGAAGCACTGGGCATCAGCGATATCGGCGTCATCGTCGGGCCGGCCGACTACAACAAGGTCGACGCGGACGACTACCTGTTCAGCGAAGACGGCGAACAGATCTTCTTCCTCATCAAGAGCAAGAAGGACGAGTACTGCTTCACCAACCTGGCCCTGATCCACGTGGACGGCGATTCGGCCGTGTCCTCGAAGCGCTCGATCAAGCGCTACGACTATGCCTCGCACCAGATCTCGGGCGTGAGCATCGAGACTGCGGGCACGCTGGACATGGACATCGAGCTCAAGTTCAGCCTGGACAACACGGTGTTCTCGATCGACGTCAAGAAAACCCACATCGAACAGCTCAAGGACATCTACAAGGCCTTGATCACCATCGGCAAGCAGCAAAAGCGCGACGCGGTCTGCCGCGACAATGCGCTGCGAGCGCTGGACGCCACGGCCTCGGTGCACAAGCTGAATGTCGCTCCCGGCGAGAACGGCCTGGTCGGCCTGTACGGCGACCTGCTGGCGGCCCTGAACACCGCCATGTTCGACACCCACACCAAGCGCGATTTCAGCGACGTGTTCAGCAAGTACATCCACAACTAACACCATAGGGGTCAGGTCTGACATTCGGACACGAGCTCGAGCATTGTATTGCTCAGCCCGTGTCCGAATGTCAGACCTGACCCCCAAAAAAAAAGACCAGGCCGAAGCCTGGTCTTTTGCAATCATCTAAACCTTCAGACGATTAGTAGGTGTAGCTTGCAGCGAAGCCGAAGCGGCGGAACGGCAGCGAAGTCGTGCTCCAGCCGCCGCGCCAGTTGATCGGCAGCTCGCGGGCGAACACGTTGTCGACGTAGGCGCTCAGCTTGACGTGCGGAATGCCCGAGTACGACAGCGCGTAGTTCCAGATGGTGCTGCTGCCAACACGGCCGCAAACGTCCATGTACTCGGCAGCGACGTTCTGGGTCTTGCAGTAGGTCGGCTGCGCGATGCTGTTGGTGCTGTAGCCGCTGGCGAAGTTGGCGGTGACGGCGTGGTCGAAGTCACCCTGCTTCATGTAGGCCTTGGCCACGACGGTCAGACGCGAACCGTAGTCGTAGGTGCCGGTTTCGTTCGGGCCGTAGGCATTGTCGGTGACGCTGAAGGTCTGGAATTTCCAGACGTAGCTGCCCTCGAGGCCCAGACGCACGGTCTGGCCCAGCACGTTGAAGCGGCCCTTGCCGTCGAAGTCGAAGCCCTGCACGCGGGTACGGCCGCTGTTGACGTACGGGTTGTAGATCATGCCCAGCTGGCCGACCGGGTAGGCCAGGGTCGTGTTCGGCGCATACTTCTTCACCAGTGCCAGGAACTGGTTGTCGTTGGCGCTGCTGTCGATACGGACCAGCTGGCCTGCCGGCAGGGCGTCTTCGCCGCGCAGGATGTCGACCACCGAACGGCTGCCGATTTCGTTACGACGTTCGATGAAGTAGTAGTCCAGGCCCACGCTCCAGTTCTTGATCGGCTCGAACACCATACCGGCAGTCACCGAACGCGAGGTTTCCGGCTTCAGGTCCGGGTTCGACGACACGAAGCTCGGCAGGCCGCCCGAGCATTCCGCGTTGCGGTAGCTGTTGGCCTGCGACTTGTCGGCGGTGGTGGCGCCCGGCGCGTTCTGCACCAGTGCGTTCAGCTGGTTGGCGATCGGGCAGCGCTTCGGATCGTTGATGCTGGTAGCCACCGAGGAGCGGCCCAGGCCGTTACCCGATTCGACCACGTTCGGTGCGCGGAAACCGCCCGACGCCGTCGCGCGCAGCAGCAGGCTGTCGGTTGCGGTATAGAGCAGGGACAGCTTCGGCGACACGTGCGCGTCCTGGTGATCGGTCTTGTCCAGGCGGGCTGCAGCTTCTACCTTGAGCTTCTTGGTCAGCGGCACGTGGGCTTCGGTGAACAGCGCGTACTGGTTGACTTCGTCGTCGACCTGCAGGCCGAAGATGCCGACCAGTTCGCCGCGCAGCACGTTGTCCGAGCTCGCCATGCGGTGGGCGGTGTTGCGGATATCGGTACCGATTGCAACGCTCAGCGGACCTGCCGGCAGCTGCATGACTTCGCGGGTAACGGTAGCGTCGAAGAACTTGATGGTTGCTTCGCCGTCGGTGGTACGGACCGGGAACATCGCGTTCAGCAGGGCCGGGTCGTTCTGCTGGCCGAACTTGTACTTGTTGTTGACGATCGCGTCGGTGTAGCCCTTGGCGCTGACGGCGCGGGTTGCCTTGTTGGCGGTCGACTTCATCCAGCCGGCGGCCGATTTCCAGTCCCAGCCGGCGTAGGTGCCGTTCAGGGTCAGCATGACGCGCGACTGCTCGCTGTCGGTGGTGTTGAAGTTGAAGCCGTCGCCGGTGTCCATCAGGCGGGCACGGTATTCGACCGGGTAGTTGTACGGGTTCTTCGGATGGCCGACCGGCAGCTTCGGATACGAGAACGGACCGACCATCTTGCCTTCCATCACGTTGTACCAGATCGAGGACGCGGTGGTGGTGCTGCCGTTGCTCATGTTGAACGGCGTGACGATGTAGTCGTTCTCGGCGCCGGCGTTCATGATTTCGAAGCTGGCGTCGATGTCCTTGCCGATGCGGAAGCTGGTCACGCTGGTGACGGCGTAACGCTTGTTATCGGTGGTGATGCCGCTGTACGGCAGGATGTCCATCTTGCACAGCTTGTCGGTCGGGTCGATGTCGCCGGCCGGGCAGCCAGGGGCTGCGACGTAGTTGCTCGCGCTGGTGAAGTAGTTACCGGTCGGCGAATAGGCGCTCTTCGCGTCCCAGGTCGAGCGGCCCGGGGTCAGGCGGTGCCAGGCCGGGTAGTACGGGCGCAGGTCGCCGGTGCTGTAGCCGTCGCGCTTGTAGACTTCGGCGGTGACGTAGGTGTTGAAACCGTTGGTGTCGATGTCGCCCCAGCCCGCGATGACGGACAGGTTGCGGTTACGGTTGTCGTTGAAATGCTGCGATTCGCGGTAGCCGCCGCGGACACGGAAGCCGGTGAAGTCCTTGCGCAGGACGAAGTTGATGACGGAGGCGATCGCGTCCGAACCGTAGATCGCCGATGCGCCGTCCTTGAAGACTTCGACGCGCTCGATCGCGTCGGCCGGGATGGCGTCGAGGTTGGTGAAGCTTTCCTGGGCGTTGTCGAACAGGCCGTAAGGAGCGATGCGGCGGCCGTTGACCAGCACCAGGGTGGCAACCTTGCTCAGGCCGCGCGAGGAGGCGGACGAGGAACCGGTCGCGAAGCTGCCCGAGCTGGCGGTTGCCGAGTTGCTGCCGGCGTAGACCGAAGCGGTGGAGGTCAGGATGCCCAGGGCGGTCGATTCGCCGGTCTTCTCGATGTCGTCGCGGTTCAGCACGTGGACCGAGGCAGCCGCTTCGGTGGCAGTGCGTTTGATACTCGAACCGGTCACTTCGACGCGTGCCATTTTTTGCGGCTCGATCGGTGCTTCCTGTGCGCCGACGAATGCCGGGAAGGCCATGCTCAGAGCGACAGCAATCGCGCTCTTGTTAAAAGTACTCTTGTGCTTCACAACGACTCCTGGACAATAAATTTTTCTAGTAAAACCGCGTGCCTCGTAGCATTTTGTTCACTGCCACCTCAGCACGCGTATAAATACTCTTACATAACATTGCTTTGCCGCAAAGCATCGAGGTGAGTTTTTGTTAGGAAATTTTGCTAAACACTACATTCGTCGCGCGAATGATACGTTTTGTTACTTCACGACAAACATGTTGTGACAGAAGAGTCAATACAAGCATTGGCATTTGTCATAAACTCATGTCCTTTTCTTATAAAGTACTCCTGATCCAGCCAAATAATATTCGCCAATTTATTGAAACTGCAAAACTATTCTCCATGAGTAAGGCATAAAAAAAGCCGACTTGCGTCGGCTTTTTGATTCCTGATAGATTTTACAAGTAGTTAAATAACGACAATCCTGACATCGTCTTGAACGACATCTGTGCCGCCTGCAGCGTGGTCTGCTGCATCGAGAAATCGGAAATCGCCTTCACCACGTCCAGGTCCTGCAGGTCGCCCAGGGTGGCCGCGTACTGGACGTCGAGGTCGTCCCCGGCGCTGTCGAGGTAGTCGAGCTCCTTCATGTGGGCGCCGACCGAGGCCTGCACGGTCAGCACGTTGTCGTGGGCCGACTTGAGGTTGTCCAGCGCCGTATTCAGCTGGTTGGTCAGCGCCGCCTTGCCGGTCGAGCCGTCGGCCGGCGCGCGCAGCGCGGCGATCAGGTCGGTCACGGTGTTGAACACCGACTGCTTCTTGCTGGGCTCCACCGTGAACACGTCGGCATCGGCGGGTTCGCCCTTGATGTCGAAGCTCAGGCCGCCGAAGCTGATGGTCTTGCCCGGCTCGTAGGCCTGGTTGTCGTGGCCCGGGACGACGCTGCCGTCGGAGGCATCCACCACAGTGTAGGTGGTGACGGCCGGGCTGCCGGTCACGCTGAAGGTCAATTCGTAGCTGCGTCCCTGGTTGGCCAGCGGCCGGTCGACCACCGCGCCCGAGGAGATGATGGCGGCGCCCTTGTTGGCCTTGTCGGCCTGGGTCTGGAATACGCCGTTGCCGGTCGGGTTGTTCTCGAACACGGCGGCGCCCGAAGCCGACAGCGGGATCTTGCGCGAAGCGCCCACCTGCAGCTGGCGCTGGCCCTGGTCGCCCTGGTAGGCCGCGCCACCCGGGGTGCGGGTAAAGGGCTGGGTGGTCGCCATGTAGCCGGAGAACAGGTAGCCCCCTGCCCCGTCGGTCATGTTGGACACGCCCAGCAGGTCTTCCAGGCGGCCTTCGAGTTCGGTGGCGAGCGCCTCGCGGTCCTGCGGCTGCATGGCGCCGTTGCCGGCATTGACCGTCAGCTGCTGGATGTCCTGCAGCAGGTCGCCGGCATTCTGCAGCGCGCCTTCGACCATCGCCAGCGAGGAACGCGCGCTGGCGCGGTTGGTGGCGAACTGGCTGTTCATCTCCTTCGACTGGCTCACTTCCAGGGCGCGCGCCGAGGCCACCGGATCGTCGGCCGGGGTCAGGATGCGGCGGTTGGTCGAGAGTTGGTTCTGGGTGCGCGCCAGGGCGCTCTGCAGCGTGTTGAGCTGCGAGGTGGCGTTGTTGTAGATCGACTGGGTGCTGATGCGCATGGGTGTCTCTCGTTACTCGTCTGGTTGCCAGTTAGCGGCCGATCGACAGCAGGGTGTCGAAGATGGTGCCGGCGATCTGCATGACCTTGCCCGCGGCTTGGTAGGCCTGCTGGTACTTGATCAGGTTGGTGGCCTCTTCGTCCAGGTTCACGCCCGAAACGTCGGCGGCGCTGGCCTTGGCCTGGGTCAGCAGCGCGCCGGCGGCGTCGCCGTTGACCTGCACTTCGCGGGTCTTGTTGCCAACCGTGCTGACCAGCTGGGCGTAGGACGACTGGATCGTGGCGCTGCCGTTGTTGAAGATGTTCTTGGTCTGCAGGTCGCCCAGCAGGCCGATGTTGCGGGTGTCGCCCACCCCGCCCGCATTGCCGGCGATGGTGAAGGTGTCGCCGTTGCCGGGCGCGCCCGTCATCGTTACGCTGATGCCACCGAAGGTGTAGGTGGAACCCGCGGCGAAGGCCACGTTGGTGGCCGGCGCCGGGTAGTTGGTCACCACGCCTGCGCTGTTCTTCACGCTCACGGCGCTGCCGGGCGGGAAGCCGCCCAGGTTGCCGCTGCCGCTGTCGAAGGTCAGCGTCACCGGCAGCGCCGGCGCGCCGGTCAGGAAGTTTTGGTCGACCCGGCCTTCGCTGATCTTGGCGGTGCCGGTATTGCTGACCGGGGCGCTGGTGGCGATCGGCGCGGCGGCGGCGATGCTCGCCACATCCTTCACCAGGACGTTGAAGTTGGCGGCCCCGCCGATGGTCGGGCGCACCAGGAATTCGTCGTCCTTGGACGCCAGGCCGGAAATCCGGAAGTCGACGCCGTCGATGCTCACGGTGGTGCCGGCCGCGTCGTAGGGCGTGACCGCGGTCGACTTGTTGTCCGACAGGCGGATCACGTTGTAGTTGGTGCCGTCGAACTCGATCTTGTAGTCGCTGTCCACCAGCTTGCCCGGGTCGCTGACGACGGCCTTGATGTCGGTGGTGCTGGACAGCGCATTGTTGATGTTCTTGCCCACGAAGGCCGGCGCCACGCTGAAGAAATCCTTGCCGGCCAGGCCGTTCTGGTCGAGGCCGAGCTTGTGCTGGGCATTGAATTCGAAGGCCAGGCCGATCGCCACCTTGCCCAGGGCGCTCTGGGCCGGGTCGAGTGTGCGGCTGCGGAAATCGAGGGCGCCGCCGAGCGTGCCGCCGGACAGGGCGCTGTCGGCCAGCACCGTCACCTTGCTGCCGGTGACATAGCCCACTTCGACGCGCGTCTGGTCGAAGGGCGACTTGGTGGCCGCCAGCTGGAAGGTGCGCGCGCCCACCACCAGCGGCTGGCCGCTGCCGATCGAGACCGTCAGGCTGTTGTTATCGCCGGGCATGACGTTGGCCTTGACCTGGGTGTTCAGTTCCATCACCAGCTGGTCGCGCTTGTCGAGCAGGTCGTTCGGCGCGTGCTGCTGGGCAGCGGCGAAGCTGCCGATCTTGTCGTTCAGGTCGGCGATCTGCTGGGCATACGAGTTGATCAGGGTGACGCTGCTCTCGATGGTGCTGTTCACGCCTTCGCGGATCTCGCCCAGGCGCGCGTCGAGGGCCTGGAAGCGCGTCGCCAGGGTGTCGGCGCTGGAGAGCATCGACTGGCGCGAGGGCACCGAGGCGCGGTTGGCGGCCATGTCCTGCACGCCCTTGAAGAAGCCCTGCAGCGACGGCGACAGGCCGGCGGTCTGGTCGGCCAGCATGTTGTCGATCTGGCTGATCTGGCTGTAGTACGAATCCAGGCCGCTCTTGCTGGACTGGGCATTGCGCACCTGCGAATTCAGGAATTCGTCGCTGTAGCGCTTGATCTGGGAAATCTGGGTGCCGGTGCCCTGGAAGCCCACGCCGGTATCGAGCATCGGCGCGGTGGCCTGCACCACCACCTGGCGGTTGTAGCCGGCCACGCCGGCATTGGTGATGTTGTGGCCGGTCGTGGACAGGCCTGCCTGTGCCGCGAACAGGCCGCTCTTGCCAATGCTGAGGAGGTTACCGGACATGTGCTTGTTCTTTCTTTGACTGATCTATCAACGGCAGATTTCTCGAAAACTGTAGGGTGGGCGGGTCTTCCGCCCACGCGGTCAACTTGCGGCGATGTCGCTCGCGCGCTTGTTCACATACCAACTATCACCGCGTGGGCGGGGAACCCGCCCACCCTACAAATGCGATCACGCTAATGAATTCTTGATAACGCGCGTCAGCTTGGCCGCATACTGCGGATCGGTGGCATAGCCGGCGCGCTGCAGGCCGTGGGCGAAGGCCGCGGCATCGCCGCCGCTGTTCAGTACCTTGTCATAGCGCGGATTCTTGGCCAGCATGTTGGCGTAGTCCTTGAACGAATCGGCCGGCGTGTCGTAGGCGCGGAAGCGCTCCACCTTCTGGCGCGCCACACCGTTGACGTATTCCGTGGTCACGGCGGTGGCGACCTTGCCCTTCCAGCCCGGGCCCGCCTTGATGCCGAACAGGTTGTTGCTGCTGCTGCCGTCGGCGTTGCGGATCATGCGCTTGCCCCAGCCGCTTTCCAGCGCCGCCTGGCCGAGCATGAACTTGGCCGGCACGCCGGTGGCGCGCTCGGCCTCGGCCGCGTGGGCATGCAGCTTTTCCTGGAAATTGCGCACGTGCGCAGGCTGGACGCGGCCGCTGGCGGTGGTCAGGGGCAGCACCGGCGCGCCCGGCTGGGTGGCGCCGGTCTTGATCATCGTCGCCGCGTCCATGCCCGGACGCATGCTGCCATCGAGGGGCGCCATGGCCGATGCAGCCGCTGCCGCCTTGCCTGCGGCGACGCCGTCGGCGCCGATGGCCAGCGCCTGCGCGCCCATCTGGTTCGAGGTCAGCTGGCGGGTCAGCACGTCGGCCAGGCCCATGCCGCGCTTGGCCAGGTTCTGGCTCAGCTGCTGGTCCAGCATGCCCGTGAACATCTTGCTCTGCTGGTTGTCCATGATCCCCTCTTGCGGGGTGGCCTCGCGCATGCTCTTCATCATCATGTTGATGAACATGGCTTCGAACTGCGTGGCCGCTTCCTTCAGCGCGGCGGGCGAACCGTTCCTGGCACCTTGCTTGAGTTCGCCCAGGCCCTTGGTGTCGAGGGCAAACTTGCTGGTCAGGTCGGTGGAGGGAGAGCCGATCATGGTGTTCTAGCGTCCGGGATTAGATGATCTCGAGTTCGGCGCGCAGCGAACCGGCGGCCTTGAGCGCCTGCAGGATGGCCAGCAGGTCTTGCGGCGTGGTGCCGATCGAATTCATGGCTTTCACCACTTCGGCCAGCGAAGCGCCGCCCTTGATCATCAGCACGCGGCCCGGGTCTTTCTTGACGTCGACCGAGTTGTTGCGGGTCACGGCAGTGCCGCCCAGCGAGCCCGGGGCCGGCTGGCTGACGTTGGTCTCGGCGCCCACCGTCACGGTCAGGTTGCCGTGCGAGATGGCGCAGCTTTCCAGCATCACGGCCTGGTTCATCACGACCGAACCGGTACGGGCATTCATGATGACCTTGGCCGAGTCCTTGGCGCGCGAGACGTCGATGCTTTCCAGCTGGCCGATGAAGGCCACCCGCTGGTCGCTCGAGGATGGCGTGCGCACGCGGATCACGCGGCCGTCCAGGGCGGTGGCGATGCCGGCGCCGAACTGGTCGTTGATGGCTTCGACCACGCGGGCGGCGGTCGAGAAATCGGTCTGGTTCAGTTCCAGGCGGATCTGGTTATCCGCGCCCAGGTTCGAGGCGACGGCGCGCTCGACGGTAGCGCCGCCCGAGATCTTGCCGACGGAAAGGTGATTCACCTGCACCTGGGCGCCGCCGGCCTGGGCGCCGACGCCGCCGACCAGCACGTTGCCCTGGGCCATGGCATACACCTGGCCGTCGGCGCCGTGCAGCGGCGTCATGAGCAAGGTGCCGCCGCGCAGGCTCTTCGCATTGCCGATCGAGGACACAGTGATGTCGATGGTCTGGCCCGGCTGGGCGAAGGCCGGCAGCGAGGTCGTGACCATCACGGCCGCGACGTTCTTCAGCTGCAGCTGGGTGCCCGGCGGCAGGTTGACGCCCTTCTGCTGCAGCATCGCCTGGATCGACTGCACGGTGAACGGCGTTTGACTGGTCTGGTCGCCGGTGCCGTCCAGGCCCACGACGATGCCGTAGCCGGACAGCTGGTTCTGGCGCACGCCGGCGATGCTGGCGAGGTCCTTGATGCGCTCGGCCTGGGCCAGCGGAGCAGCACCAAGCAAGGCTGCGCAGACGAGGACGACTTGGTAAGCGAATTTCATGACAAGGGTCCTCAGAACGGCAGCATCGACTGGAAGAAGCGCGAGAACATATTGCTCAGCTCGGCTTTATCGACGCGGCTGTTGGTGCGGTATTCGACGCGCGCGTCGGCGATCACGGTGGACGAGACGATGTTGCCCGGCTGGATGGTGTCCGGCGCCACCATGCCCGAGAAGCGGATGAACTCGACACCCTTGTTCATGGCCACCTGCTTCTCGCCGGCCACGATCAGGTTGCCGTTCGGGAGCACCTCGGTGACGGTCACGCCGAGGGTGCCGGTGAAGTTGTTCGAGGCGCTCTGGGTGTCGGCGTCCGCAAACTTGTTCGCGCCTTCCAGTCCGACGCTGGCGCCAACCCTGGCCTGCAGCGGACCCGGCACCGCGAAGCTGGCGCTGCCCGTCTTGCTGCCGGTGCTGGCGCCCGACTTGCCGGCCGAGGTGCGCTCGCTGATGTTCACCGTCAGCAGGTCGCCGATGTGGCGCGCGCGGCGGTCTTCGAACATCGGGCGGTAGCTGTTGGCGTTGTAGATGGCGCCGTCGGTGGCCGGCGCGGTTTGGACCAGCATCGGGCGGGCCGAGGTGGGGCCCTGGACGATGGTGCTCGGGGTGGTCGAGCACCCGGCAATGGCGACCAGCGCGGCCGCGGCGATGAAGGATTTGACGTTCATGTTCTTTACAGCTGGGCCAGCTTCTGCAACATCTGGTCGGAAGTAGTGATCGCCTTGCTGTTGATCTCGTAGGCGCGCTGGGTCTGGATCATGTTGACCATTTCCTCGACCACGTTCACGTTCGACGATTCGACGTAACCCTGCATGAGGACGCCGGAGCCGTTGGTGCCCGGCACGTTCAGGTTCGGGTTGCCCGAGGCGCCGGTCTCGACGTACAGGTTCTCGCCGCGCGATTCCAGGCCGGCCGGGTTGATGAAAGTGGCCAGCTGCAGCGAGCCGATCTGGGTCGGCGCCACGGTGCCCGGCAGCTTCACCGATACGGTGCCGTCGCGGCCGACCGTGATCGACTCGGCGTTGGCCGGAATCGTGATCGCAGGCTGGACCACGAAGCCGCTGGAGGTGACCAGCTGGCCGTTCTGGTCGGTCTGGAAGGAGCCGTCGCGGGTGTAGGCCTGGGTGCCGTCCGGCAGCAGGACCGGGAAGAAGCCCGAACCGTTGACCATGACGTCCTTCGAATTGCCGGTCAACTGGGGGTTACCCTGGGTGTGGATGCGCTCGGTGGCGACGGTGCGCACGCCGGTGCCGATCTGCAGGCCCGACGGCAGGTTGTTCTGCTGCGAGGACTGGGCGCCGGGCTGGCGGATGTTCTGGTACAGCAGGTCCTCGAACACCGCACGCGAGCGCTTGAAGCCGCTCGTGCTCACGTTGGCGAGGTTGTTCGAGATGACGTCGAGGTTGGTTTGCTGCGCTTCGAGGCCGGTCTTGGCGATAAACAGCGAACGGATCATGGGATTCTCCTATTGGCGACGGACGAAGTCCGCCACGTACAGGAGAATTATGCTGGAGCAACTATCAATTCAAAGCGAGGATCTGGGTGGCTTTCGCCGCGTTATTCTCGGCGTTCTTCAACAAGCTCATTTGGGTCTCGAAAGAACGTGCCAGGCTGATCATGTTCACCATCGAATCGACCGCGCTGACGTTGCTGCCCTCGAGGGCGCCGCCGGCCACGCGCACCGCCGGGTCGGCCTGCGCCGTGCCGCCATCCTTCAGGCGGAACAGGCCGTCGTCGCCGCGCACCAGGTCCTGCGTCGAGGGATTCACCAGCTTCAGGCGCCCGAGGATGTTGGCGGCTGCCGGCTGGTCGGTGGTGGAGATGGTCGAGATGGTGCCGTCGCCGCCCACGGTGACGGTGACGTCCGGCGGAATCGTGATCGGGCCGCCCTCGCCTGCGATGGTGGCGCCGCCGGCGGTAGTGAGCAGGCCGTTCTGGCTGGTCTGCAGGGAACCGTTGCGGGTGTAGGCCTCGGTGCCGTCCGGCATCTGCACCGCCAGCCAGCCCTCGCCCTTGACGGCGACGTCCAGCTCGCGCCCGGTAACCTGCAGCGCACCCGGGGTGAAGTCGGCCGCCGCGGTCGAATTGACCACGAAGGCGCGCGTCGGCAGGCCTTCGCTCTGCACCGGCACGGCGCGGAACACGTCCAGCTGGGCGCGGAAGCCCGTGGTGTTCACGTTGGCCAGGTTGTTCGAGGTCGTGGCCTGCTGTTCCAGGATGTGCTTGGCGCCGCTGGCGGCGGTGTAGATCAGGCGGTCCATCTTGTGTTTTCCTTGTCGCGGCTGCTCGTCTTGTTGTTGACCGCGTGGGCGGCAGAGCCGCCCACCCTACGGTTCGTGGCTGTTGTAGGGTGGGCGGCTTTGCCGCCCACGCGGTCAAATCACGTATGAATTAACGCAGGTTCACCAGCGTCTGCAGCACCGAATCCTGGGTCTTGATGGTCTGCGCATTCGCCTGGTACACGCGCTGCGCGGTGATCATGTTGACCAGTTCCGCGGTCAGGTCGACGTTCGAGCTCTCCACCGCCGACTGCTGCAGCACGCCCATCCCACCGGTATTGGGCGTCCCGAGCAGCGGCACGCCCGAGCTGGCCGATTCCGCCCAGGCATTGTTGCCCAAGGGTTCGAGGCCGTTCGGATTGGTGAAGTTCGCCAGGATCACCTGGCCGAGCGGCTTGGTCTGGCCGTTGCTGTACTGTCCCAGGATGACGCCGTCTGCGCCGGTCGTGAAGCGCTGCAGGTTGCCGGCCGCATAGCCGTCCTGGACCAGCCGCTTCTCGCTGGTCGCGGTGCCGTACTGGGTGGAGCCGTTGTAGTCGATGGTGATCGGCATGGTCAGCTCGGCGCCGGTCGGCGGGAACACGGGCAATCCGCCCAGCGGGGTCAACACGCCGGCAACGCCGGACGTCGCCTTGTTCAGGGCGCCGTTGGAGTCGAAACGCAAGGTGTCGATCAGCTTTGCCGGCACCTTGATGGCGTCGGCCATTGCCTTGTCGATTTCGGCGGGAGTGGCGCCGGGCACCGCGGCGGCCCTGGTCGCGGCCGCGGCGATGTCGGTCTGGTTCTCGGCAGTGGCGCCGCGGGTGCCGGCGGCCGACACCACCATGGCCGAGGCGGCCGCGGCATAGGTGCCCAGCGCCGAAGCGATCGTCGCGGCCACCGGCGGCACCGCCTTGGACGCGGCTTCCCAGGCGGCGCGGGCGTCGTTGACGGCGGTGAATTCGGGACCGCTCCCCTGCGCCGCGGCAGCTGCCTCCATGGCCGCCATCTCGACACCGTCGACGGCGACGTACACGTTCCAGGCGCCAGGCTCGGCGCCCTTGACGTAGAAGGTCGACAGCACGTGCGGATTGCCGAGGGTGTCGTACACGCTCATCGGGCTCTGCTTGTTGTACGAGGTCGGGTCGTTCGCATTGAAGGTCGAGGTGGTCGGCGGCAGGCTGCGCGAATCGAGATTCATCTCGATCTTGACGGCCGTCGTCTTGACCGGCGCCAGGTCGGACGTGTCGATCCGCAGCGGGGTCGGCGCGCCGGCCACCAGCTGGCCGTTCTGGTTCAGGCCGTAGCCGGTCAGCTTGGCGCCCTGCGCATTGATCAGGAAGCCGTTCTTGTCCAGCGAGAACTGGCCATTGCGGCTGTACTGGACGATGCCCGAGGCTTCGGTACGGAAGAAGCCGGCGCCGTTGATGGCGATGTCGAGCGGATTGTTCGAGGCTTCGACGTTACCTTGCGTGAACTGCTGGGCGATGTTCGCCACTTTCACGCCGATGCCGGCCGAGATGCCGCCGGCGCCGTTCAGCGAGTTGGCGTAGACGTCGGCGAACTGGGTGGTCGAGCCCTTGAAGCCGACCGTGCTCGCGTTGGCGATGTTATTGCCGATGACGTCGAGGGATTTGGCTGCGCCGTTCAAGCCGCTCAGACCTTGCTGGAAAGACATGGTGTACTCCTGAAGAATGAATGAAGTAAGCGGCTCGGCTTACAGTACTTGTTTGATATCGGCCATCGTGACGGCGCCCTTGACCGGCAGGTTCAGCTTGATGCCGTCCTTGCCCCCGGTGGTGACGCTGGCCACGCTGTCGAAGGACAGGGTGCGCGCATCCTTCAGTTCCTCGCCGCCGCGGGTCGCGACCACCTTGTAGGTGTAGGTGCCGTCCGGCAGGGTCACCGGCTTGCCGTCTTCGCCCAGCTTGTCCGGGTCGGGCACGCCGTCCCAGGCGATCGGCACGATACCGGCTTCCTGGGGGCCCAGGTCGATGGTGGCGACTTCCTTGCCGGTGGCGTTGCTGGTGATGACCACCTGCACCTTGTCGGCCGCGCTGTCGAGTTCCACGCCGAGGATGGCCTTGCCCTCCTGCAGACCCAGCTTGTAACCCTCGACCAGCACGCCGTGGCCGATCAGGTTGGTCGCCTGCATCGCTTCGGCCGACTGATAGCTGCTCTTCAGGGATTCCAGGGTGGCGTTGAGCTTGTTGACGCCGGTGACGGTCGACAGCTGCGCCAGCTGGCTGGTGACCTGGGCATTGTCGAGCGGGTTCAGCGGATCCTGGTTCTTCAGCTGGGTGACCAGCAGGGTCATGAACTTGTCGGTATCGGCCTGGACGCTGTCGACTTCGGCCTTCTTGCCGTTCATGGTCGACATCAGGTCGGTGACGTTGGTGCCCGGGTTGGCGGTGTTAATCGTTGTCATGGGTGGTCACGGCTGATGGGTTCTTATTGACCGAGGGTCAGGGTCTTGAGCAGCATGGTCTTGGCCGCATTCATGGTCTCGACGTTGGTCTGGTAGGAGCGCGAGGCCGACAGCATGTTGACCATCTCGTCCACCACGTTCACGTTGGGCATCGCCACATAGCCCTTCTCGTCGGCCAGCGGGTGCTTGGGGTCGTAGACCTGCTTGAGCGGCGACGGATCCTCGACCACTTCACGCACGCGCACGCCGGTGGCGCCGGACTGCTGGGGCACGGCTTCGAACACGACCGCCTTGGCGCGGTAAGCTTCGCCAGTGGGGCTGGTGGCGCTGTCGGCATTGGCCAGGTTGGAGGCCGTGGTGTTCAGGCGCTGCGCCTGGGCGCTCATGGCCGAACCGGAGACGTTGAAGATATTGAAGAGCGACATAGTCTATTAAACCTTTTTACTGTCCCTGGATGGCCGCCAGCAGGCCCTTGATCTGGTGGTTGATCATCGTGATGCCCGCTTCATAGCGCAGCGCGTTGTCGGCGAACTGGTTGCGTTCCACGTCCATGTCCACGGTATTGCCGTCCACGCTGCCCTGCACTTCGCCGCGGTACAGCACCGGGGTGCCGTTGGCCAGCACGTCGCCGGTCGCGGCGCCGCGCGGCAGGTGCCTGGGCGCGGTGGTGGCCAGCGGGCCGCCGGCGCCCTTGGAGGCGAGGGCATTCTGCAGCGCGCTCGAAAAATCGATGTCGCGCGCCTTGTAGTTCGGGGTGTCGGCATTAGCGATGTTCGACGCCAGCAATTCCTGGCGCTGGGCGCGCAGGGACAGGGCCGTTTCATTGAAACTCAGGTACTGGTCGATCTTGCCGATCATGCCGCCTCCGCTAGAGACTTGTTGGGACAGCACCGATGATACGTACGGGCAACACTTCCCAATCGATCGATAAAGATGGGCAAACCCCGGCTATTCAAAGTTTCGCCAGAGAATCCTACTACCTAGAATGGCAGCATCTCCCACCTGCATCCGCCGGATCGACCATGAAACGCACCATCGCCGCCGCCCTGCTCGTCCTGCTCGCCCCGCTCGCGAGTGCACAAGGCCGCCAGAACCTGCCGGCCCTGCGCACGGTCGTGGAACAGTACCTGCAGAGCCAGAGCGCCGGCCTGCCGGGCCAGGTGACGATCAAGGTCGGCCAGGTCGACCCGCGCACCAGCCTGGCGGCCTGCCCGGCGCCGGAAGCCTTCCAGCAGCCGGGCGCGCGGGCGTGGGGAAAAACAACGGTCGGGGTGCGCTGCACCGCTCCCTCGCCCTGGACGGTGTATATTCAGGCCACCGTGCAGGTGATGGCCGACTACGTCGCCGCCGCCGTGCCGCTGGCCCAGGGCCAGCCGGTCGACGCCACCCAGCTCGTCATGATGAAGGGCGACATCGCCGCCATGCCGAACGGCATCATCACCGACATGGCCCAGGCCATCGGCCGCACGCCGACCGCCTCCTTGCCGTCCGGCACGCCGCTGCGCCTCGACACCCTGAAGTCGCGCCCGGTGGTCCAGCAGGGTCAGGCGGTGCGCCTGGTGTCGAAAGGAACGAATTTCTCGGTCTCGGCCGAAGCGATGGCGATCAGCAATGCCGGCGAAGGCCAGGTGGCGCAGGCGCGGACCCAGTCGGGAACCGTAGTCAGCGGCACCGCGCGGGCGGGCGGGATCATCGAAGTGGCGATCTGAAAACCACTTTGCATATTTTCATTGGACGGCCTTTTCTGCGCTATGGACGTCTCGAAAAACCGTCGCGAGCGGCAGCAATGGTGGTTGAGAAGCGCAGCTGTACGAGTAGTACAGCGAGCATCGCAGACCGCCAGTGCAACGCGCAGCAGGTTTTTCGAGATGGCCTAAAGTTTGTGAAATCCTTGCCGTTACAGGATGCAGATCCCGGAGTTTCCGCTCCGAACAGAGAAGGATGATGCTGTGAAAATCAACGATACCCTCAAGGGCAACCCAGGCCTTCAGCCCACCAACACCAACGGCACCGCGAACGCACGCGGCGCCGACAAGGCCGCCACGACCGCGACGACGACCCAGGTCGCGACCGACAGCGTGCGCCTGTCCTCGCAGGGCCAGGCCATGGCCAATGCCGTGGGCGGCAACAACCAGGTGTTCGACACCAAGAAAGTCGAGCGCATCAAGATGGCCATCGCCGATGGCCAGTTCCAGGTCAACTCCGAGAAAGTCGCCGACGGCCTGCTCGACACCGTGCGCGACTTGCTCCATTCACGCAAGCGATAATCCTTCATGCCGACCAGCCCCATCTCGACCGTCCTTCAAGAACAGCAACACCTCGGCTCCCTGATCGAGCTGATGAAACAGGAACAGCAGCTGCTCGTCGCAGCTGACGCCGATGGGCTGGCGGAAACCACTCCCCGCAAGAACGCACTGCTGCAGGCGCTCGCCGATTTGTCGGCCCAGCGCCACGCGGCGCTGCTTGCGGCCGGCTGCGAAGGCTCGGAAGCCGGCATGGAACCCTGGCTGGCGGTGGGCGGCAATGACGAAGCGAGAACCCAGTGGGAAGCGCTGCTGGCGCTGGCCCGGGAAGCCAAGGAACTCAACCGCGTCAACGGCATGCTGATCAACAAGCAGCTGGCGCACAACCAGGGCGTGCTCAACGCCCTGCGCATGCCGGCCGGCGCGGACGCGGGCGGGGTGTATGGCGCCAGCGGCCAGGCTGTGGGAAGCGGGCCGTCGAAGCGCTACGTGATCGGCTAATCGGCCTTCCCTCTACTTCTCCATGAAAAATGGCCGCTTGCGCGGCCATTGTCCTATCCAGGGATCCTTGTTACTTGCCGAAGGCGCTCAGGTCTGTCTTGCGCAGCAGCGCGACGTTGGCGCGTTGCTCTTTCGTAAACGTCGCAAGCATCTCGGCGGCCTGCTTCTTGTTCATGGACGGCTCCAGGCCGACGAACATCCCGGCGTGCAGCATGGCGTAGGTGCTCAGCGCGAATTCGCGGGTACTCAGGCCATGCTTGGCCAGGATCGCCTTGGCGCGCGGTTCCTTGTCGAGCACGCGGGTGAACTCTTCGGCCGACATGTTGTTGCTCTTGCCGTCGTCCTTCTCCTCGTCGTCCTTTTCCAGTTTCTTGAGCTCGGGGCCGGCGGCTTTCATTTTCGCCAGCAGTGCGGGCGTTAGCAGAAAGCGCTCTTCCGGATCGGCTGCCTTGACGTGGCTGGCGCACAGCAGCAGTGCCACGAAGGCGGCAGTGAACAGGCGGGTCATCTTCATGATGCATCCTTTGTATGTTGCGAACAGGTGCGCAGTATAGGATGCTGTTCTTTCAGGGGAGACCCCCACGGGTGGTGGAATCGCTGGGGGTGCATGCGGTTAGAAATTTGAAAACAGAGAATCAGCCATTATGCAGAAGAGTAGTTACATCATTGCAGTCGAGGAACGCCCTGACTATCGCGAGTCGAACGTCATCGTGCAAGGACTCATTGACTTCAATGCCGCACATACAGGCGGCGAAACGCCCCAGGACCTGGTAGTCACCGTGCGCGACGAGGAAGACCGTATCGTTGGCGGCCTGGTCGGCGACACATACGTCGGCTGGCTGCAGGTGCATGCGTTATGGGTCGAAGAGTCTGCGCGCAAGCGCGGACTCGGCCGTGCCATCTTGATGAAAGCCGAGGAGGAAGGCTTGCGCCGGGGTTGCAACTGCGTCTTCCTGGAGACACTGAGTTTCCAGGCCCTGGCGTTCTACCAAAAGCTTGGCTACATCGTGAATCACCGCCTGGAAGGATTTCCGCCAGGAGGCGCTCGGTATGCGCTGACCAAGGTGCACGACGCGACGCTGCCGCCCAAGCCGTAAGCCCATGCAATGACAGCAAGGAAAACGCTGCGTCGCCAGCCTAGTCACGATCGCCGTGGGCGACCGTCGTGGCAAGGCGCCACGTCCCTGGCTCTCAGCCGCCGCCCAGCGCGATCCGCGTCGGCGCATCGCGCTCCACCCGCAGCCGGTCGCCCGACTGGATCAGCTCCGTCACCTGGAGCGAGCTGCGGCGCTGTTCCGGGCCGTCGGTGCCGGTGCCGGCGCCGCCTTGCACCTGGCCGCGTCCCGGGTGCGTGAAGTAGAACAGCCAGGCGCGGTCACCGGCCACCACGACGTCGGCATGGCCGCCGATGACGCCGTCGTCGGCGCCCTTGCCCGGCTGCTGCAGCAGGTTGTCCGGCTGGCGGGTCCAGTTCACGGCATCCGTTGATCGGTACACGGCCAGGCCGCGCCACACGTCGGTGATCATCCACCACGCGCCGCGCCACTGGAACACCTTCGGACCTTCGCCGGCCTGGTCGGCGACGACCTTCCCGCGTCCGGTCCAGTTCTCGAGGTCCGGACTGTCGGCGTAGTAGATCGACTTGCCGTCGCGCTCATTGTTGTACCACATGCGCCAGCCGCCGCCAGGAAGCCTGGTGATGGCGGCATCGATGACGCGGTCCGAGGCCAGCGGGATGTCGCGCGCGCTGCGCCAGGTGCGCAGGTCGGTGCTGGTGAGCTGCACGATGTGGCGCGGGTGCTTCCAGTCGGTGAACACGCCCGGCACCACGGTCAGGAACATGCGGTAGCTGCCGTCGTCGGCGCGCACCACGTCCGGCGCCCAGTGCGTGGCATCAAGTCCGCCCAGCGCCGCCGGCAGCTCGATGTCGGCGGTGCCGACATAGCTCCAGCTGGCGCCCTCATCAACCGATTCGGCGATGCCGATCTTCGTGCCGTGCACCCACGACACGCCCGACAGGCCGGCCGCGTTGGCACGGCGGTTGGTATAGAACATCCACCAGGAGCCGCGCGCCGCATTGCGGATCACGACCGGGTCGGCGGCGCCGTCGAAGACGGGATCGCGGAACAGCGGCTTGGCGGCGATGCGGCCTTCCGGCGATGCCGGCACGGCGGCCGGCGCGGCAGGGGCAGTCTGTGCGGCCGCGTGCGCGCCGGCGAAGAGGGATGCACAGACGAGGCAGCGCAGCAGGGTTTTCATCGGCAAGAGGGCGAGATCGGGAAAGGTCCAGTATCCGCAGGCGCGTGCCTTGCAGTCAATCCTGGCGCCGCGGATTCAGGAAAGAATCACGAAGCTGAGCATATCGGCCTGCGCCGACATGACTGCAGGCCTAGGCCGCCACATGGCCCAGCATCGCCGCGATCGCCTGCGGCTCGACCGGCCTGCTGAAGCAGTAGCCCTGCATCTGGTCGCAGCCGCGCTCCTGCAGGAAGGCCAGCTGCTCGCTGGTCTCGACGCCTTCCGCGATCACGTTCAGCTTCATCGAATGCGCCAGCGCGATCACGGCATTGACGATGGCCGCGTCGTCGGCGTCCTGGGTCAGGTCCATCACGAAGGAACGGTCGATCTTCAGGCTGTGGATCGGGAAGCGCTTCAGGCTCGCCAGGCTGGAGTAGCCGGTGCCGAAGTCGTCGATGGCCAGCTGCACGCCCATCGCGGCCAGGCGGCCCATGGTCTCGGTGGCCGCGCCCGGATTCTCCATCAGCACGCTCTCGGTGATCTCGAGGGTCAGGAAGGCCGGGTCGCACTCCGTCTCCGCCAGCAGCGCGCCGACGCGCTGGGCCACGTCCTGGCCCAGGAACTGGCGAGCCGACAGGTTCACACTGATGCGCACCGGGGGCAAGCCGGCGCGGCGCCAGGCCACCTGCTGGCGCATCGCGGTGGCCAGCACCCAGTCGCCGATCGGCACGATGAGGCCGGTCTCCTCGGCCAGCGGGATGAATTCGGCGGGCGAGACCATCGGCCTGCCCACCGGCTGCCAGCGCAGCAGCGCTTCCACGCCAGAAACCACGCCGCTGCCGATGTCCACTACCGGCTGGTAGTGCAGCAGGAATTCCTCGCGCTGCAGGGCGCGCTGCAGCGCCCCTTCCATGCGCAGGTGCTGGGCCGCCTGCTCGCCCATCTCGGCGGCGTAGAAGGAATGATGGTTGCCGCCCTTGCCCTTGGAGCCGTACATGGCGCTGTCGGCGTTCTTCAGCAGGGTGGCGCTGTCTTCGCCGTCGCGCGGATACATGGCGATGCCGATGCTCCCGGACGGGAAAACTTCCTGGCCGCACAGGAGCATGGGCTGGAACAGGTTGTCGAGCAGCTTGCGCGCCACCTTGGCCGCGTCGTCCTGGCCCGCCAGGTCGGGCAGCACCACCACGAATTCGTCGCCGCCCTGGCGCGCCACGGTATCGCTCTCGCGCAGGCTGCTCGACAGGCGGCGCGCGATCTCGACGATCAGGGCGTCGCCGGCATCGTGGCCGAGGCTGTCGTTGACGTGCTTGAAGCGGTCCAGGTCGATGAACATCACCGCCACCTGGCGCCCCGCGCGGTGGGCGTGCATGATGGCCTGGCCCAGGCGGTCCTGCATCAGGACCCGGTTGGGCAGGCCGGTCAGGGCATCGTGGTTGGCCAGGCGCAGCAGGGCTTCCTCGGCCTGCTTCTGGCGCTGGATGTCCTTGATGACGCAGATGAAGCGCTGGTTGCCGTTGGCGTCGCGCATGCGCGACACGGTGACGCTGACCCAGACCCGGGCGCCGTCGCGCCGGATCAGTCGCTTCTCGCGCTGGTAGTCGCTGATCTCGCCGGCCTTCAGGCGGTTGATCAGTGCCAGCTCGTCCGGCAGGTCGTCGTCGCAGGTCAGCTGCTGGAAGAAGCGCTGCAGCAGCTCGACCTCGGAATAGCCGAGGATGTGCGACATCTTGCTGTTGGTACGCAGCACGCGGCCGTCGCTGCCCAGCAGCGCGATGCCGACCGCGGCCTGGTTGAAGGTAAGGCGGAAGAACTCTTCGCTCTCCTGCAGGCGCAACCTGGCCTTGCGGCGGAAGGTGATGTCCTGGCCGATCAGGAGCAGCATGTAGCTGCCGTCCTTGCGCGCGCGGCGGATGTTGAAGTCGACGTAGCGCACGCCGTCGGCGCGGCCGTCGAGCGTGACCAGCACCTGGTCGTGGCGCGCGCCGGAAGCCAGCGCCTCGGCGGCGCGGTCGGCCAGTTCGCGGCAGGGAATCAGCTCTTCGAGCGCGGGCTTCCGCTCCAGCAGCAGGCTGTCGGGCACGCCCAGCAGGTCGGCCATGGTGCGGTTCATCGAGCGCACGCGCAGCTCGGCATCCACCACCACCAGGCCCGCGGGCATGCCGTCGATGACCTGTTCCAGGTAGTTCTGGTTCTGCAGGCTGCTGCGCTGGCTGGCATGGGTATAGGTGTCGAGCGCCAGGCCCATGTCGAAGCAGACGATCTTCAGCACCGCTTCCAGGGCGGCGCGGAAGCGTTCCGGCTGCCCGCGCAGGCGGCGCCACAGCAGGCCGGACAGCTCCGACAGGTACTTGCGGTAGGCCCCGATGTACCACTTCGGATCGAGTCCGATCTGCTGGTGGGTCGCGCCCACGCGCAGGCGCTCGCGCATGTATTCCTCGCCATACTCGCCGGCCGTCAGGCTGCTGAAGTAGGCGGACTGCACGTGCCGCAGGCGCGCCTCGGCACCGTCGCCCAGCATGCCGCGCAGCTTCGGGAAGGACATCAGGTGCGCGTAGAAGCGGTCCGAGAAGGCGTCGCGGTGGGACTCGAGCAGCGCGTGCACGTCGCGCAGGGCCTCGATGTCGGGCTCGTCCAGTTCCAGGTAGGCCTTGCGCGCCGCGACTTCCTCGCAGTCGAGCCCGATCTCGCGGGCGAGCTCGTCAACAAGGTCATGCAGGGCGTTCATGGCTTAGAAAGGAAAAATATTTACGGGAGGATAGTTTGATTGCATCATAGCAATGGGCCTGTCCCGAATCGAGCAAATCCTCACAGATAATCACATCTGTTGTTAATAGGCCATACTGATGGTGTGGTTTTGTTGCCCAGGGTAAATATACGCTTGGGATTGCTCAAGATGCGGTCGCGCCGGCGGCGCACAGTAGGTTCAATCCCAACTGCAAGGAGCCCGCCATGCGCCACTCAATCCTGCCGCGCCCGCTGCTGTCCTTGACGCTGGCCCTGTCCGCCCTGCCCGCGCTGGCGCAGGACGTCGACGTCAGCGTCAAGCCCGTGCGTGAAAAATTCGCCCGCAGCGACGAGGTGCTGGTGCGCGTCACCCTGCAGAACAACAGCGCCACGCCGCAGTACCTGCTCAAGTGGCACACCCCGGTGGCGGGCGTGCAGGCGCCGCTGTTCGAGGTGCTGCGCGACGGCCAGCCGGTACGCTACCTCGGCATCAAGGCCAAGCGCCCGCCCCCCGGCCCGGACGACTTCCTGCGGCTGGAACCGGGCGCCACGCTCACCAGCACGGTCGAGCTGTCGGCGCTGTACGAGATGAGCGTCACCGGCCCCTACCAGCTGCGCTACCGCACCGCCTCGAGCGGCCTGTTCGCCGCCTCCGGAATGCGCCCGGTGCCGGGTGCGCTGGCGTCCAGCCAGATCGGGATCTGGATCGACGGGCGCCTGCCGCGCGGGGCCAGGGTGCCGGCCAAGCAGGCCGTCGCCGGCGCCGCCTCGCTGGAATTCAGCAAGTGCTCGAACGCCCAGCAGGAGCAGCTGGCGGCGGCCGTGGACGCCGGCAAGGCGATGACGATCGACGCCCACAACTACCTGGCGGCGGGCGCCGGGGGCGCGCAGTACGGCGCCCGCTACGGCATCTGGTTCGGCGCCCTGGATGCCGGCCGCGCCGCCACTGTGAACACCAATTTCACGGCGATCCGCGACGCCTTCGAGACCAAGCCCCTGAAAATCGACTGCGGCTGCAACGAAAACTATTTCGCCTACGTGTACCCGGCCCAGCCCTACGCGATCTATGTCTGCAAGGCGTTCTGGACCGCGCCCCTCACCGGCACCGACTCGCGCGGCGGCACCCTGCTGCACGAGCTGAGCCACTTCGACGTGGTCGCGGCCACCGACGACCACGTGTACGGCCAGCAGGGAGCGGCCGAGCTGGCCCGGAGCGACCCGGCACGGGCGGTCAACAACGCCGATTCGCACGAGTATTTTGGGGAGAATACGCCGCAGCAGCAGTGATTTGCTAGCACTTGTATGTACATATTGCCAGCGCACGATTGACGATTTTTGCGTTTTGTTGACACTTCACAAAAATTGTCACGTTTCCCGTAATTCAACTTTACACATGCTCGTGTTTCCGTAAATATCGGATTGAGTTATTCCAATGTCATCTGGGTAACTCGATAAGGCTGAGGTCAAGCCACATAAAGATCTTTCATACGGAGAATGAACATGAGCTTGAAAGGCATCTGGAAGTCGGCATTGGGCATGGCTGCGCTCGCGGCAGCCTGCAACGCGCAAGCGGCGCCGAAGGGCGTGGCGGTCAGCGTGGTCCCCGAAAAAACCACCCTGGGTCAGAACGACGACGTGGTGGTGCGCGTCACCATCACCAACAATTCGGGCGCGCCCCAGTACATCCTGAAAGCGCGCACGCCCTTCGAAGGCGTGGACGAAGCGCTGTTCGACGTCAAGCGCGACGGCGAGCCGGTGGTCTACCTCGGCGCCCACATCAAGCGCGCCGCCCCGACCGCGGCCGACTACTTCCTGCTCAAGCCGGGCGCCTCGCACACCGTCAAGGTCGAGTTGTCAAGCCTGTACGACATGAGCGTGAGCGGCGACTACCAGATCAGCTACAAGCAGGTGTCGCCGCAGCTGTTCCTGGCCAGCGCGGGTGCCGCCGAGCGCGGCGGCGCCGACGGCGACCACGCCACCCTGGTGTCGGCCCCGGCCTCCGTGTGGATCGACGGCCGCGTGGGGCGCGGCCAGAAGTCGCAGGTGATGCTCGACATCGAAGCGATGAAGCGGGCCGCCGAACAGCCCTCCCCGTCCGCCGGCGGCCTGAGTTTCAACAAGTGCACCACCACCCAGCAGACCACCATCACCCAGGCCATGTCGGCCGGCTCGGCGATGGCCAGCGACGGCGACGCCTACATGCAGCGCGGCGTGATCGGCACCCGCTACACCAAGTGGTTCGGCGCCAACAACGCCACCCGGGTGGCCACCGTCAAGTCGCACTTCGCCGCCATCAAGGATGCCTTCGCGACCAAGCCGGTGACGGTCGACTGCGGCTGCAAGCAGAACTACTACGCCTACGTGTATCCGACCCAGCCCTACAAGATCTACGTGTGCAAGGCCTTCTGGAACGCGCCGATGACCGGCACCGATTCGAAGGGCGGCACCCTGGTGCACGAGATGAGCCACTTCAACGTGGTGGCCGGCACCGATGACCACGTGTACGGCCAGTCGGGCGCGGCCAACCTGGCCATCACCAACCCGGACCTGGCGGTGCAGAACGCCGACTCGCACGAATACTTCGGCGAGAACACCCCGGCGCTGAACTGAGTGGGACGTAGGTGGGCGGGTCTTCCCGCCCACGCGGTGATAGTTGGAGGTTGAAGGACTTAGTGCGATGATCTCGCAGCTGGTTGACCGCGTGGGCGGCAAAGCCGCCCACCCTACAAAAGCGGAAAGGGCCGGTATTGCCGCCCCTTCTCATTTACTGAAGCTGAATTTCACCGGCGCCGCCGGGCTGTGTCGTACCGCGTCGAGCTGCGTGACATCCGCCAGCCACGGCCCGTCGTAACGGATCTCGTAGCCCTGCTTCCCTTTCCTGAAAGCGTAGGACGGCGTGATGTCGATGGTGTTCATGTGCATGCTGTGCGGCGCCACCTCCTGCCAGTAGCTGGCCGTGAGCGCGCCGCGCTTGACCATCATGCCGGTGTAGTCGACCGGCTTGCCCTTGGCGTCGCGCAGCTCGAAGCGGCGGCCGGTGATCTCGTCGCCGGCGGCGATTTCGCGCGGGATGTAGATCGCGGTGTCGCCGCGGTTCTCGACCAGCAGGCGCACCCGTACCCTGCCATCGCCGGTTTCGACCTCGAGCTGGTGGCGCACCTGCTCTTCCTTCTCCTGGGCGCCGACGACGCCGGCCGCGCTCACCAGGGCTCCTAGGACCAGCAGGGTCGGCGGCAAAAAGCGTGTGACATGCATTCTTTCTCCTTGAAATATTATTTCAAAAGAACTGCAGAAACGAACTTTTATTTCATGCCTACTATACACCCGCCGGCAGCGGTTCCGGTACCGACGCCAGGATCATCACCGCCACGCGCCGGTTGCGCGCCTGGTTGGCGGGCGTGTCGTTCGGCGCCACCGGGCGCGTCGCGCCATGGCCGATGGCCGACAGGCGCACATCCTGCACGCCGCTCTCGATGAACAGGCGTACCACGCTGGCCGCGCGCACCGCCGACAGTTCCCAGTTGGAGGCGAAGCGCTCGTTGGTGATCGGCAGGTTGTCGGTATGGCCCTCGACCTCGATGCGCTGCGGCGCATCCTTGAGCAGGCCCGCCACCGCGCCCAGCATCTCGCGCGCCTCGTTCTGCAGGGTCGCCTCTCCTTGCGCGAACAGCACGCTCGCATTGAGTTCGATGCCGATGCCGCGCGCGTTCTGCGTCACCCGCACCTGGCCTGACTTCACCAGCGGCATCAGGGTGGCGGTGAGGTCCTTCGCCAGGATTTCCATGCGCTCGCGCTCGCGCCGCGCGGCCTCAACGCGCTTGCGGTTGACGATGTGCGACAGCGGCAGCACCGGCTCGACACTGGTATGCGCCTGCGGCGCCACGCTGCGTCCGCCGAAGGCGTCGCCCAGGGCTTCGGACAGCACCGCGTATTTTCCCTCGTTGACGATCGAGATCGCGTACATCACGACGAAGAAGGCGAACAGCAGCGTGATGAAATCGGCGTAGGAGATCAGCCAGCGCTCGTGGTTTTCCTGGGCCCCATCGTCGTAGCGTTTGCGCGCCATGATCCGGTTAGTGGCGCGTCAGCAGGCTCGCCACCCGTTCGTCGACCACGCGGGTGTGGTCGCCGGTGGCGAGGTCGTGGAAGACTTCGGCGAGGATCTCGTATTGCGCCACCTTGTCGCTGACGATGGCCTTCAGCTTATTCCCGACCGGGTAGAAGAACAGATTGGCCAGCCCCACGCCGTACACGGTGGAGACGAAGGCCACCGCGATGCCGGAACCCAGGCGCGCCGGATCGGACAGGTTTTCCATCACGTGGATCAGGCCCAGCACCGCGCCCAGGATGCCGATGGTGGGCGCATAGCCGGCGGCCGATTCCCAGATGCGCGCCGCCTGACGCTGCGAGAATTCGTAGGCGTTGATCTCGTTCTCGAGCAGGCTGCGGATCTTCTCGGGCTGGATGCCGTCGACCACCAGGCGCAGGCCCTTCTGGATAATTTTATCCTTGGTGCCCATGTACTGCTCGAGCGAGAGCAGGCCGTCGCGCCGCGCGGAGAGGCTCCACAGCGCGATCTCGCGCGACAGCAGCTCACGGTTCGATTTGGGCGGGAAAAACACCCAGCGCAGCATGCGCAGGCCCAGCATGAAGCTGCGCCGCTCGCTCTGCAGCAGGGTGGCGCCGAAGGTGCCGATCACCACGATGGCGAAGGCGGACGGATGGATCAGCGACGCGAACTTGCCGCCGTCCAGCGTATGGCCGATGAAGATGCCCGCGATCGCGAGCACCAGGCCGGCTACGCTGGCCCAGTCCACAATTGCTCCCGCAGCGCCGCGCGCAGGCGCGACACGGCCTGGGTGTGCAGCTGCGACACCCGCGACTCGCTCACGCCCATGACGGCGCCGATTTCCTTCAGGTTGAGTTCTTCCTCGTAGTAGAGGCCCATCAGCATCTTCTCGCGCGGCGGCAAGGCGTCGATGGCGTCGATCACGGCCTGGCGGAAGCCCGTGTCTAACAGGCTGCGCAGCGGATCGCTGTCGTCCACCGCATAGCGGTCGAGGAAGCTGTCGCTGCCGCCGTCCTCGCCCTGGTCGTGGAAGTCTTCGTAGTAGAGCAGCTGGTGGCCGCCGCCGTCGCCCAGCATCTCCTGGTAGTCGGCAAGCGACATCTTGAGCGACTTGGCGATCTCGGATTCGCTGGCCGGACGGCCCAGGCGCTGCTGCAGCGCCTCCATCGCGGCCTCCACCTTGCGCATGTTCTGGCGCGTACTGCGCGGCATCCAGTCGCTGTTGCGCAGCTCGTCGAGCATGGCGCCGCGGATGCGCAGCACCGCATAGGTCTCGAACTGGGCGCCGTGGTTGTCTTCGTAGCGGTTGATCGCGTCGAGCAGGCCCATCATGCCGGCCTGCACCAGGTCATCGACTTCCACCGAAGGCGGCAGCTTGGCCTTCATGTGGTGGGCAAGACGCTTCACCAACGGCATGTGCTCCGTCAGCAAATGGTTCTTGTCCGCTTTCCCTTTGACCGTGTACATGCGTTCTGCTTTTCTCTTCCGCTATCTTTGTTCTTCATCCCCTGCCCATGCCAGGCATCGCGTGCAACGCGAACTTGCCTGCCAGGCGACGGAAGGCGACCGAGGCCCCCGCCAGCGGGAAGGCATCGACCACCGCCCGGCCCAGGCGCGCGGCCCGGTGCAGGTACTCGTCGGCCGGCACCGAACCCATCGAGCGCAGGTTGACCGCCAGGTAGCGTGTTGCCGCAGCTGACATATTATCGTATACCACCTTGGCCTCCGCCTCTGTCGCGCCGGTCACCAGGATGCCGAAGGGGCGGCGGCCCAGCTGCTGCGCCAGGCGCTTGATCAGCGCATAGGCATTCGTGATCGAGGCGGCGGAGGTACCGACCTGCACCACGATCTCGGAGCTCGCCATCAGCGGCAGCGGGAATTCGCCGTCCGGCCCCAGTTCGCCGTCGACCATCACGATGCCGGCCTGCCCCACCAGCACGTCGAAGGTCTTGGCCAGGCGGCGCGCGTCGTTGCTGCCGTGCGGACGGCCGAGCGATGCCACCGAAAAGCCCTGCGGCACCGCGTGCAGCACCTGGTTCAGGCCATACTCCTGGCGCGCCACGGCGGCCAGGTTGGCGGCCCGGTTCAAGCCCAGGCGGCGCGCCACACCGTAGTCGCGTTCGCAGGCGTCGACGATCAGGACCTCGTTCCCCAGCTGGGCCAGCGAGGCACCCAGGTTGACCAGCATGGCGCCCTTGTCGTCTTCAGGCGTGGCGGAGAGAAAAGTGACGATGCGCGGGCGCGGGCCCTGCAGCATCCGGCGCAGGCCTTCGGCCTGGTCGAAATCGAAACTAGCCAAGGTGCACCTCGCGCAGGCTGCGATCGTTGCCGGCAGCGGCCATCATCAGCGGCAGGTCGGCATCACCGAACTGGGCTTGAGCATGACGGTTGTTGCGGAAGGCGCGGTCGACCAGCATGGCACGGTCGGCCAGGTGCAGGTCTTCCGGCACGCGCTGGCCGTTGGAGATGTAGTGCAGGTTGAGCTTCTGGCGGATCACGACGTCGAGCACGTTGCCGATCGAGGCGGCTTCGTCCAGCTTGGTCATGATGCAGCCAGCCAGGCCCGAACCCTGGTAGGCGCGCACCACTTCGTTCAGGGTCTCGCCGGTCGAGGTCGCGTTCAGGCACAGCAGGCGCTTCACGTCGGTGCCGGATTCGGAGAGCATGGCCACCTGTTCCGTCACCATCTGGTCGCGCTGCGACATGCCGATGGTGTCGATCAGGACGGTGTGCTTGTTCTTGAGTTCTTTCAGGGCGATGCGCAGGTCGGCCTCGTCCTTTACCGAGTGCACCATCACGCCGAGGATCTTGCCGTAGATGCGCAGCTGCTCGTGGCCGCCGATACGGTAGGCGTCGGTGGTGATCAGGGCCAGCTTGTCCGGGCCGTGGCGCATCACGCAGCGCGCCGCCAGCTTGGCGGTGGTGGTGGTTTTGCCGACGCCGGTCGGGCCGACCAGGGCGAACACGCCGCCGCGGTTTAGCAGATCGTCTTCGTTGGCGATGGTGGTGAGATTACGGGCCAGGACGGTCTTGATCCAGCGCAGGGCGTCGGCCGCGTCCTTGGTCGCCGGCATCTTGTCGATCAGGTAGCGCGCCAGGGTGGCCGAGAAGCCCGCAGCCAGCATCTCGCGCAGCACGGCGGCCTTCTGCGGCTCGCGCTGTTGCGTCGCGTTCCAGGACAGTTCGGCCAGCTGGGTTTCCATCAGGCCGCGCATGGCGCGGATCTCGTTCATCATGCCGCTCATTTCAAGAGCGGCCGATTCCTTGGCCTGGGCGATGGCGGCGCTCATCATCTGGGTCATGGCGGCCATGTCGATGCCCGGCTCCGGGCTCGGGGCGCGGCGGTTGACGTAGGTCGGCGGGATGTCCGGTTCGATGGCGGGCGCGGCGCGGCGTTCCACATAAGCTTGGCCGGCGAACGGGTCCAGCTTCGGCGCGGCGGCGCGCGGCGCCGGCTGGCGTGGTTCCGGTGCGGCGGGCGCGAAGGCGGCCGGGGCGCGGCTGAATACCGGTTCGGGGTCGAAATCGTTGTCGAAGGCCTGGAAGCTCGGCGCCTGCGGTTCTTCGATGGATGGGGACGCCAGTGCGGCGACGTCGTCGTTGTCGAGCGCGAGGATCTCGACCACGCCGTCGACCGGGCGGTTGGAAAGGATGACCGCGTCAGGGCCGAGCGCCTCCCGCACCTTGCGCAAGGCGTCACGGGATGTAGCCGCTGTAAATTTCTTCACGTTCATCGTTTCTCTCCGCACTTCGTTCAGCTGTACTGTTCTAAGGTACGCGGGCGTAATGCCCGTCCATAGGCAACATTATTGGCGATGCCGTAAGGAAACCATCGGAGGAAAAGGAAGGGGAATCCAGTCTATTTCAATGGCCATGGCTGGCCCAGCACGAACAAGCATTGTGCGACCACTGATGACAATTATGCAATATCATACAAACCATCAATGTCTGGTATAAGTAGCGTGATTACAACGGCATGTCATTACGAACAATTTAGTTGGCAAAACTCAATTGTCTCAGATTGTAACTATGATGAATTTGAGGCATACTCAAATCGCACCGGGTTTCCGGAACAATAACGAAAGGCCCTACAGATGAAATTCAGGATACCGAAGCGTCAAGCCGGCATGTCTGGAGAAGCCTTTTTGATCTCCTGCTGCAAGACGCTCGACAGCAGTATCCCCGCCTTGAGGACGGCGTGCCTGATCGCAGGCGTCATCGCCGCAGGCCTGCGTTTGGGTCGTGTGGGAGATTTCCTGTTCGTCACAGGATTGTTGTTGCACTTCTCGATCTGGTTCGAGAACTGGTGGGTACAGCGGCGACGCCGCTGATACCGGCCGCCGCGGGCCGGTATCGCGGCGTGCGAATCAGGAAGACGAGGAAGCGTTGGCGCTGGCCGAGATGGCATCGGCGCTGGCACGACCGGCAACACCCCAGCGGCCACGCACGAGACGGCCATACACCACGATGTAGAGCGCAAGCTGCGCCGCCACGATTGCCAGGCTGACCGGCGCCGATGCGCCGGCAACCACACTCACCGCCACGCACATCGCCACCGCAGGAGCGATGAAGCACACCACGCTGGCATTGCGGTTCCACGGACGCGACGCGTCACGGCGGACATGCTTGAAGACGAGCCGGCGGTACACCAGCGTATGCAGGTGCAGCGCGTCCGGCGCGCCCGGGCTGACGTTCTTGATCACGCGACGGCGATACATGCTGAACAGCACCTCAATGACCGGATAGCCGCAGATCGCCAGCACCTGCCATGCATTCACCGACGGGTTGCGCACCAGAAGCAGCACGGCCATTTCCGAGACCAGGAAGCCCAGGAAGTAAGCGCCGCCATCGCCCAGGAACAGCTTCCCGAACGGATAGTTCAAGGCCAGGAAACCGGCGGTTGCGCCGATGCACAGGGCGCCGATGGCCACTACCAGGTGGTCGCCATGCTGCAGGCCGACGGCAGCCAGGCCGGCGGACATGATGATGATCGTGCTGCTCGACAAGCCGTTGAAGCCGTCGATGATGTTGATGGCATTCGAGCCGCCCGAGACGACCACGGCCGTCACGATGATGGCGAACGGAGCAAATGCGAGCAACGTATCGACGCCCCACAGGTCGAGTTCGGTCACGGTCGCGCCCAGGGCGGCGCTGGCGATCATCGCACTCATGGCGGTCGCGGCCAGGCGTACCCGAACGGACACGCGCTTCGTGAAGTCCTCGATCAGGCCGGCGAGGAAAGCCGGCAGGCTGGCGAGCAGCAGCAGGCGGATGTCGGCCGAATGCAGGGGGTTGACGCCAGCCGGCGCCAGCATCTGGAACAGCGCCAGGCCAAGCAGCACGCCTGCCATGACACCGATACCGCCGATGCGCGGCACCGCGGTCGTGTGCACCTTCTGCACGCCGTTCAGGTCGTGATCGTGGGAGAGTTTACCGTGCCATTTCTGCGACAGGACGATCAGCAGACACACAGCGAAACTCACGGCCAATGCCGTCAAGCCAAGCCCAAATTGTTGATATTCCAGCATTATTAATCGCAAAGACACCGAACGTGTTCAATCCAACTGAACAACGTTGGCTGATCGGGAGGTGGTTGTAGATGAGCCGCGATGACATCACGGCCCGGGAAATTTCGTGCACTGTTTTAGAGCAACGAGAATGTTATCACAAATCAACACATAAACTTGACTTTGGGCACTGGGAACAGCCCCCAAAACAGGGGGATGATTCCAAAAAGAGACAAATCGGTAGCCATCGCTGGCCTTGACTACCCGGCATGCTTACATCGGCACGCCCACCAGGCTGGTCACCCGGATCGTCTTGGTCTCCGGAATTTCGTTATGCGACAGCACTTTCAGCTGCGGCACCGCGCGCCGCAGGAAGCGCGACAGCAGCACGCGCAGCGGCGCCGGCACCAGCAGCACCGGGCTCAGGCCCATCTGCTCCTGCTGGGCAGCGGCATTGGCTGCCTGCTGGGCGATGGTGTCGGCCAGGCCGGGCTCGATGCCGGTGCCGTCGCCGCCCGCCCCCATCGCCTGCATCAGCAAGCGCTCGAGACGGTTGTCGAGGGTCATCACCGACAGCTCGTTCGTGCCCGGGAACAGCTGCTGCACGATGGCCCGGCCCAGCGCCACCCGCACCATGGCGGTCAGCTCGTTCGGGTCCTGGGTCTGGCCGGCGTACTCCGACAGGCACTCGATGATGGTGCGCATGTCGCGGATGTGCACGCCTTCCAGCAGCAGGTTCTGCAGCACTTTCTGCAGGGTCGACAGCGACACCACCTTCGGCACCAGGTCTTCGACCAGCTTCGGCGCGGCCTTGGCCAGGTGATCGAGCAGGTCTTGGACTTCCATCCGGCCCAGCAGTTCCGAGGCGTGGGTCGTGATCAGGTGGTTCAGGTGGGTCGCCACCACGGTGCCGGCGTCGACCACGGTATAGCCCAGGCTCTGCGCCTCGTCGCGCAGGCTGGCGTCGATCCAGGTGGCCGGCAGGCCGAAGGCCGGGTCGGTGGTGACCAGGCCCGGCAGCGTGCCGCTAGCCATGCCCGGGTTGATCGCCAGGAACTGGCCGTTGATCGCTTCGCCGGTCCCCACTTCCACGCCCTTGAGCGTGATGCGGTAGGCCGAAGGCTTGAGTTCGAGGTTGTCGCGGATATGCACCGGCGGCGCCAGGAAGCCGACTTCCTGGGCGAACTTCTTGCGGATGCCCTTGATGCGCTTGAGCAGCTCGCCGCCCTGGGTCTTGTCGACCAGCGGGATCAGGCGGTAGCCCACTTCCAGGCCGAGGGTGTCGACCGCCATGACGTCCTGCCAGGTCGCCTCTTCCGATTCGGCGGGGGTGGCGGGCGCGCCGCCGGCCGCGGCCGTTGCCGCCGCTTCCGCCGCGGCCGCTTCCTTGGCCGGCTGCTCGTTCTTGCGCTTGGCGATCAGGTAACCGCCGCCGCACAGCGCGCTGCCCAGCAGCAGGAACACCAGGTTCGGCATGCCCGGGATCACGCCCAGCGCGAAGATGATGCCGCCGGTGATATACAGGGCTTCCGGACGGGCGAACAGCTGGTTGGTCACCTGGCTGCTGATGTCGTCCTCGTTGGCCACGCGCGAGACCACCATACCGGCCGCGATCGAGATGATCAAGGAAGGAATCTGGGCCACCAGGCCGTCACCGATGGCCAGCAAGGTGTACACCTCGGCGGCCTCGCCGAAGCTCAGGTCGTGCTGGATCACGCCGATGATCAGGCCGCCGATGACGTTGATCAGGGTGATCATGATGCCGGCGACGGCGTCGCCCTTCACGTACTTGGACGCACCGTCCATCGCGCCGTAGAACTCGGCTTCCTGGGCTACTTCGTTGCGGCGCTTGCGGGCCTCGGCTTCGCCGATCAAGCCGGCGTTCAGGTCGGCGTCGATCGCCATCTGCTTGCCCGGCATCGCATCCAGGGCGAAGCGCGCGCCCACTTCGGCGATACGGCCCGCACCCTTGGTGACGACCGTGAAGTTGATGATGGTGAGGATGATGAAGACGACGATACCGACCGTGAAGTTGCCGCCGATGAGGAAGTGGCCGAAGGCCTCGACCACCTTGCCCGCGGCCGCGCCGCCGGTATGGCCTTCGGTCAGGACGATACGGGTCGAGGCGACGTTGAGCGCCAGGCGCAGCATCGTCGAAATCAGGAGGATGGCCGGGAAGGCCATGAAGTCGAGCGGCTTGACCGTGTACAGCGCGGTCAACAGCACGATGACGGACAGCGCGATGTTAAAGCTGAAGAACACGTCCAGCACGAAGGCCGGCAGCGGCAGGATCATCATCGCCAGCAGGATGACGATGAAGATCGGGGCCGCGAGCGCGCTGGCGCCGCGCGACGCGAGCCCGTTCGTCCATGCCGGCAGTTTGATGCTGTTCATTAGTGCAATGCTCCGTTATTCGGGTCCGTATTTGCTGCCCCCGGTCCCTTGTAGGCCGGGTCGTTCGGGTCCATCTCCGGCGGCACCGCCAGCTTCGTCGGACGATCCGGGTAGATGCCCTCGCCCTTCCTGTAGGCGCGCAGCTGGTAGACGTAGGCGAGGACTTCCGCCACGGCCGAGAACAGCTTCTCCGGGATTTCTTCGTCGATGTCGGTGTGCTTGTAGAGCGCACGGGCCAGGGCCGGGGCTTCCAGCAAGGTCACCTTGTGTTCAAGGCCGAGTTCGCGGATCTTGGCGGCGACCTCGTCGACACCCTTGGCCACCACCCGCGGCGCGCCCTTCTGGCCATCGGCATACTTCAGCGCCACCGCGTAGTGGGTCGGGTTGGTGACGATCACATCCGCAGTGGGCACATTCTGCATCATGCGGCCGCGCGCCATTTCGCGCTGCATCTGGCGAATCTTCCCCTTAATCTGCGGATTGCCGTCCGACTCCTTCGACTCCTGGATCATTTCCTGGCGCGTCATCTTCATCTTGTCGTGGTAGTGCCACAGCTGCCAGGGGCCGTCGATGGCGGCGATCACGCCCAGCGCGCCGGTGATGAACAGAAAAGCCTTGGCCACCAGCTCGCCCACATGGGCACTGCCGGCGCCCAGCGGCTCGACCGCCAGGCCGATCAGCGCATCCTTCTGGCTCATGATGACCACCCAGGCCACGGCGCCGACCACCAGGGTCTTGGCGACGGCCTTCAGCAGTTCGATCAAGGCATTAGTAGAGAACATGTTGCCGATGCCCTTGATCGGGTCCAGCTTCATGAAATTCGGCACGAAGGCCTTGGAAGAGAAATTCCAGCCGCCGATCAGGAGCGGCGAAGCGAGCGCCACCAGCATGATAAGGCCTGCCAGCGGCAAGCAGGCGATGATCACCGCCACCAGGTCGGCGGTGATGCGTTCGATCAGGACGTTGGGGTTGAAGACCTGGTCGCGGCTGAGCGAGAGGCCGGACTGCATGGCCTGCTCCAGCTTGCCGATCAGCGAGCCGCCCGTCATCCACAGGCCGGCGCCTGCGGTCATCAGGACGGTGAACGTGGCGATTTCGCGCGAGCGGGGGACGTCGCCCTCTTCGCGGGCTTTCTCCAGTCTTCTGGGTGACGCTGGTTCTGTCTTTTCTGCGTCGCTGTCGTCCGCCATCTACTCTTCCCGTCGTTCTGTCTGTAACTACTACCAAAGCAGTATTGTCCCAGATATTGCTGCATGGCTATACTTTGAATAGGGGAAGGATTTGCCCGTATTCCTGGAACCCGGAAAACGGCGCGGATTACTTGTTCACAATTTACATTCGCATGCGACGCGCATGGACATGTTGTAAAACATGCGATACTGTTGGCTACTTTGTCGAAATGTAACGAACGGTTCCTCTTTTTTTGATTAGGGGAAATGTTTTAGTAATATAATGTGCTTGCAATTGATACACTTGCACTTCTGTAATCTGAACAAATCAAGGACCTCACATGAAAAAGCTTCTCGTTGCTAGCGCTATCCTGAGCCTGCTGTCGACCCAAGTGCTGGCGCAGAGCACCACCACCCCGGCAACCGGCGCAACCGGCACCACCGCAACCGGCACCGCAACCGGCACCACCGCTGCCGGTACCGGCGCTGCTGCTGGCACCGCCAGCACCGGCGGCCTGCTGGGCGGGACCGCCCTGGCTGGCCTGTCGACCACCACCCTGGTCGCCATCGGCGCAGCTGTTGCTGCTGTCGGCATTGCTGCTTCGGACAGCGACTCGACCACCAACCACTCGACCACCACCCACCACTAATCGGTGGCGCGAGGGCGGTTCGCCTGTCCTCGCACTGGTCTGGTTGCAAAGAAAATCGGCTGCGCATGCAGCCGATTTTTTTTTATCCGAACAACTCGACCTCGTCGAGGAACTTGCCTGCCACGTCCTTCGGCGCCAAGCGTGGCTCGCCTTCGATGGGCCACTCAACGTTGACGGTCGGATCCTTCCACAACAGCGTGCGCTCATGCTCCGGATACCAGTAATCGGTGACTTTGTAGAGTATTTCCGCGTCCTCGCTCAAGGTCAGGAAACCATGGGCAAAGCCGGGAGGAATCCATAACTGCCTGCGGTTGTCCGCGCTGAGCACAGCCCCGACCCAACGCCCGAAGGTCGGCGAAGACTTGCGCAGGTCGACCGCGACATCGAACACCCTGCCCTTCACCGCCCGCAGCAGTTTTCCCTGCGGGTGCCGGACCTGGTAATGCAGTCCGCGCAGCACGCCCTGCACCGACATGCTGTGGTTGTCCTGCACGAAGTCCACCGCCAGCCCGGTGGCTTCCCGAAAATCGCCCGCGTTGTAGCTTTCGAAGAAATAGCCGCGGTCGTCGCTGAAGACCGTGGGTTCCAGCAGCAGCACGTCGGGAATCGCGGTGGGTGTTCGTTGATAAGGCATGGTTCAGGTATCGGCTTTCAGCAGCTTCAGCAGGTAGTCACCGTAAGCGTTTGTCGACAGGGAAAAAGCCAGCTGCTCGAGTTCGGCAGCGCCGATCCAGCCCTGGCGGTACGCGATCTCTTCCGGGCAGGAGACCTGCAGCCCCTGGCGCTTTTGCAGGGTGGCGATGAAACTGGCCGCTTCCAGCAGGCTGTCATGGGTGCCGGTATCGAGCCAGGCGAGGCCGCGGCCCATGATCTCGACGTTCAGCTTGCCCTGCTCGAGATAGGCTTGGATGACGTCGGTAATCTCCAGTTCCCCGCGTGCCGACGGCTTGATGTCGGTGGCAATAGCGCACACGTTCTTGTCGCAGAAATACAGCCCGGTCAGCGCGTAGTTCGACTTCGGCACTGTCGGCTTTTCCTCGATGCTGACGACGCGCCGTCCGGCATCGAACTCGATCACCCCATAGCGCTCCGGATCATGCACGTGATAGGCGAACACGGTCGCACCGTCGATGGGTGCACTCGCCCGCTTCAGGTGGCTTGCCAGCTCGTGGCCGTAGAAGATGTTGTCCCCCAGGACCAGCGCACATGGATTGTTGCCGATGAAATCGCGCCCGATGATGAAGGCCTGGGCCAGGCCGTCCGGCGAAGGCTGGACTGCGTATTCGATGTTCATGCCCCATTGGCTGCCGTCCCCGAGCAGTTCCTGGAAACGTCCCGCATCATGCGGGGTGCTGATCAGGAGGACGTCGCGGATCCCGCTCAGCATCAGCGTGCTGAGGGGGTAGTACACCATCGGCTTGTCATAAACCGGCATCAGTTGCTTACTGACCACCTGCGTTACCGGGTATAGCCGGGTACCGGAGCCGCCGGCCAGGATAATGCCCTTGCGTTTGGTATCAAGCATCGATGTCCCTTTGAAGAAGTTGCCGCAGTACATGAAGCACGCCGTCTTGCCAGGGCGGCAGGCGCAGGCCGAAAGTATGGCGGAACAGGCTGGTATCGAGCCGAGAATTGGCCGGGCGCCTTGCCGCCGCCGGAAATGCCGCCGTCATCACCGGCAGCACGCTTTCCGGACCGGCCTGGAGGGGCTCCCCGGCTTCGTGCGCGGCCCCGAGCACAAAGCGAGCGTAATCGTACCAGCTGGTCTCTCCCGCCGCCGCGACATGATAGGTCCCGTACGGGAAGCTGGCGGCTTCTTCGCGCGCGTACTGCCGGAGGAGGTGAGCCGTCAGGTCGGCGAGTAGCGCGGCGCTGGTCGGAGCTCCAAACTGGTCGTTGACGACGCTCAAGCGTTCGCGTTGTGCGGCCAAGCGTAGCATCGTCTTCGCAAAGTTACCGCCGTGCACGCCCAACAGCCAGCTGGTACGCAGGATCAGGTGGCGCCCACAAGCCTTGGCCAGGGCCCGCTCGCCGGCGAGCTTGCTGCTGCCGTACACGCCGAGCGGTGCCGGCGCATCGTTTTCCGTCCAGGGGAGCTGCCCGGTGCCGTCGAATACGTAGTCGGTCGAATAGTGCACGACGAGCGCATGCAGGCGCGCGGCTTCTTCGCCGAGTATGCCGGGGGCCCGGCCATTGACTGCAAACGCCGGCTCGCGCTCGGACTCCGCCTGGTCGACCGCCGTGCAGGCGGCCGGATTGACGATGACGTCCGGGGCGACCCGGCGCACCAGCGCACGCAGCGCGTCGGCATCGGCAAGGTCGCAGTGCACACGGCCGACGGCGACGACCTCACCCAGCGGCGCCAGCGCACGGACCAGCTCGAAGCCGAGCTGCCCGTCCTTCCCCGTCAACAGGATCTTCATTCAGTCCCCGTAATGCTTGCCGATCCAGTCGCGATAAGCGCCGCTGGTCACGTTCTTCACCCACTCCTGGTTGTCGAGGTACCAGTGCACCGTTTTGCGAATGGCGCTCTCGAAGGTCTCGGCCGGCTTCCAGCCCAGCTCGCGTTCCAGCTTGCCTGCATCGATCGCATAACGCCGGTCATGGCCAGGACGGTCGGCGACAAACCGGATCTGTTCGCGGTAGACCTTGCCGTCGGCACGCGGGCGCAGCGCATCCAGGATATCGCAGAGCCTCGTCACGACCTCGAGGTTCGTCATCTCGCTGCCACCGCCGATGTTGTAGACCTCGCCCACCCGCCCTGCTTCGAGCACGCGCCGGATCGCCGCGCAGTGATCGCGCACGTACAACCAGTCGCGCCGCTGCTGGCCGTCGCCGTAGATCGGCAGCGGCTTGCCTGCCAGCGCGTTGTGGATGCATAGCGGGATCAACTTCTCAGGGAAATGATAGGGCCCATAATTGTTCGAGCAGTTCGTGGTCAGGACAGGCAATCCGTGGGTGTGGTGCCAGGCACGCACCAGGTGGTCGCTGGCGGCCTTGCTGGCCGAGTACGGACTGTTCGGCGCATAGCGATGGGTCTCGCCGAATGGAGGGGCGCCCTCGTCCAGCGAACCGTAGACCTCGTCCGTCGACACGTGCAGGAAGCGGAACGCCGCCTTTTCCGCAGCCGGCAAACCGCTCCAGTAGGCGCGCACCGATTCGAGCAGGTGGAAGGTTCCGACGATATTGGTCTGGATGAAGTCCTCGGCACCGTGGATGCTGCGGTCGACATGGCTCTCTGCCGCGAAGTTGAGGACCGCGCGCGGCCGGTGCTCCGCCAGCAGGCGGCCTAGCAGGGCGGCATCGCCGATATCGCCCTGGACGAACACGTGGCGCGGATCGCCGCGCAGGCTGGCCAGGTTCCCGAGGTTGCCGGCATAGGTCAGCTTGTCGAGGTTCAGCACCGGCTCGTCCGAGGCGGCGCACCAGTCCAGCACAAAATTACTGCCGATAAAGCCGGCACCGCCGGTCGTCAGGATCATGGAAGGAGGTTTCCTGGATGCGCGTACATGAGCGGTATTGTACGCGCCAGTCAGGCGCCGTCAGTAGCTGCCGCTCCAGGTCACGCCGACCGACTTCGGTCCCGGGGCGATGGCAAAGCTCGAGCGCGGGTTATCGCGCTGCGCCTGCCACAGCCAGCTGCCCATCGCATAACCGATCACGCCGCCGGCGACGATGTCAGACACCCAGTGCTGACGCCCGGCGGTACGCCCCATCGCGCTGGCCGCGGCGAGACCGTAGAGCCATGGCGCATCGTATTCCTGCGCGAACGGGGTGACCGCCGCGAACGCGACCGTGCTGTGGTTCGACGGGAAGGATGCGTCGGAACGGTCCGCGGTCCGGCTCCAGCGTCCCGCGCCTTCGCTCGGCCGCGCGCGGCTGACGATGCGCTTGGTGGCCATCGAGACGGCGGCTGCGCCGGCGATCGACTGCAGCGAGATGATTCCGGTATTCTGCGCGCGCGCATCGCCGAAGGCGACTGCGCTCGCGGCGGCGCCGGCCAGCACCACCGGCATGCCCTTGCCTACCTTGTCCCAGGCGCGCGCGGCGCGCGAACCCGCATGCTTCTCCATGAAGCGGTCGACCGGCTTGTCGAGCAGGGCGCCGGCCAGGACTGCGCCGCCGCCCAGCATCGTGCCCTTCGCCCACTGCGGCAGGGTCGGGGTAGTCGAGAACGACTGTTCCAGGCGCCAGCGGAACAGCGGCCACATGTCGGGCATCGGCCGCAGCGGCGGATGCACCGCCGGCAGGTTCTGCTCGTCGCGGCGCTCGGCGAAGTTGCCCAGGCCGTCGTAGGTGCTCAAGTCGCGGCGCGGCTGCTCGAACAGCTCGTACAGGTCGCCGGGGCTGGCGACCATCTGGCCGACATCGCGGGTCCAGGGCGACAGGGCGAAACCGGCGCTGGCCTGCGAGTCCGCCGGCAGCATGATGTTCAGCGGAATCGACAGGAACACGCCCTTGTCGTTGTACGGGCTGGCGGGTGTGCCGGGGTTCGTGATGTCCCTGCCGTTGGTCTTGGTGTACCAGGCGCCGATCTCGACGCCCGACTGGAAGCGACGTGCGAATTCGAGACGCACGCCTTCGTCGCGCGCTAGGAAGCGCCCTGCCCGTGCCGTCGCGGTGACGCCGTAGGGGAGCTTGTAGTGCAAGGCGCCCAGCGCGGTGACGGTCTTGTAGTCCCGCTTGTCGAACCAGCCCTTGTAGCCGCGCTGCTGCAGGGCGTCGACGCTGATGTCCGCGGCCCAGCGACTGTCCTTCGGCAGGTAAAGCACCTGGCCGCCAAGGCCGCGGTACATCTCCTCGTAGAAACCGACCGAGACGCGTGCATACACGCGCTCGTCGAGCGTCAGGTACTGGTTGAGCAGCAGGCGGTTTAGCTTGAAGCGGCTGCCCCGCTTATACTCGGCAATGTCAGTGCGCACATGCGGCAGCAGGCTGTTCGACTTCTGGGTTACGTCCGACACGTTTTCGAACAGGTTCAGCTTGAAAGCACTGTTCAGGTAGGTACCCGGTCCCAGGCGTCGGTCGTAGTTGGTGGCGGCCGAGACTTCGTAGCGCAGCGCGCCGCTGGGGTCGTTGAAGAAGAAGGCGATCTTCGGGATCGTCTTGAAGCGGTTCGCCTCGCGATCTTCCGACACGACCTGCACGATGTTGCCGTCCTGGCCGACCTGGACAGCCAGGCCGCCGCTATCGTCCTTCACGCCGGCCAGCAGGTTCTCCCGGTCGGGCAGGACCGTATCGGACGGATGGGCATAGCGGACCAGGACGGTCTCGAGGAAGGCATCGCGGTTCACCAGCCCGGTGAAATAGTCCGACAGGCGGCGCAGGTCGAAGAATTCGTAGGTGGCGATCGGCTGCTCGAGCTTGGTGTAGGTCACATGGATCGAGCGCGTTTCCGGCGGCGCGAAGGCCAGTGCGGTACGCGCCGCCCGCCCGACCGCGCGGCCCATGTTCGAGATCCGGGTATTCGTCAGGATCAGGCGCAGCGTCGACCCGTCGAGATCCACGCGGACGTTCTTGTATCCCTGCGCACTCAGGGCATCGATCAGCGCCGCGCGGTGCTTGCCGTCGGCATGCCACTGTTCGGCGGTCGCGCGCGTCACGGTCTTGGAGAACGGCGCCGGTTCGTAAATCTTGGGAATGAACTCGCGTTCATTGAAAGGAATGCTGACGTAGGCGTTGATGCTGAAATGATCGTCATGCCGTGCCAGCTGCGTACCAAGCCAGCCCCAGCGATACTCCAGCGCTGCGGCCACGCCCTTCTTGCGCTTGCCCGCCGAGGTCAACTCGGCATTGAAGTCCTTCGAATAATTGTTCGCGTCGTATTCGACGACGGCCGCCAGGCCCGGCACGGCGGTCGACGCCCAGCGCATGCCTGCGAACAGGCCTTCGGGGCGGCGCTGGCCGTAGCCGACGCTTACCTCCATGTTGCGCGCAGGCCCGAAGACCTTGCTCGCGACGATGTACTTTCCTTTGAAGAGCTCGGTGCCGAGGATATCGGTCATGCCGACCGACACGGCGGGCATCCAGCCGCTCTCTTCGAGCAGCCGCAGCTTACCGTCCACCACCTTGTCCTTGTAGCGTCCGTATTCCTTGCCGTAGCCGCTGGGATCGGAAAAGCCCTGGATGCCGCTGATCGAGACGTAGCGGCCGGTCATCTGCAGGAACGGCAGCATCGTCGCCGTCACCCAAGTGCTGCCGTACGGGCTATCGTAGCTGTAGCCGGTCGAGAAGGTGCCGTCGGATTCGACCCGGGCGTTCGGCATGTTGATGTAACCGGACTGGCCCTGCAGGGTCGGAGTCGCACCGAACGCGCTTGCGGCGCTTGCCAGCAGCACGCCATAGCACGAGTACTTCAAAGAGTTCCGAAAAACTGGATGCAAGAGAATGCTCACAAAAAGATGCCTGCCCGGTCGAGGCGCAGATGGTATTGACGGTCTGGTGGAAAGCGCTGCCTAGCCGGCGCAGGCGATGCGGGCGTCGACGGCGGCGCGCAGCGCGCCCAGGTAGGCCATCGCCGCGTCGCTGCCCTCGGCAGGCGCCCACGGCGCGAACGACTTGGCCTGGTCAGGATCGAAGGGGCCGGCTTTCACTTCGAACAGTACCGAACCCGGCTCTTCGGCCAGCACGGTGTGCCAGGTGTCGGTCCGGATTTCGACGGCCAGGCAGTCAGCGTCGCGGCGATGGGCGTCGCTGCCGAAGCGCCGGCAGTCCAGCACATTGCCCTCATCGTCGAACAGCACCAGCGTGAACACGCCGCGCACCGCCATCAGGAACTCGTCCGCGCGCGGTCCGAGATGCCGGTGCGGCCTGATATAGCTGTCCGTCCCGATGGCGTTGAACAGGCGCTGGACCGGGTCCTGGTAGCTGGCATGCAGGTTCGCATGCAGGCGCCGGCGCGGGTTCGCCTGCGCCGACATGGCGACATCGTCGATGAAGCCGAAACTGTAGGTTCGGACGTTCATGCTTTCTCTTGCAGGCACATTGGATCGGACGACAGCGGCCGCGCTTCCTCCAGCGCCGCACCGTCCTCACGCTCCGCGGCGCGCTGCATGCTCAGGGATTTGCAGATCCGCTCGACCGCGGCCTCGGACGAGAACAGGCGACCGGCCAGCTCGAGGCAGCGCTCGCTCATCGACACGTCGCCCTTGTGTTCGTCCACGAGGCGAACCGCCAGTTTCGCGAGTTCGTCCGCATCGTTGCCGCTGGAGGCGAAGCCGACACGGTTCTCGTTGATCAGCTTGATGAGGTCATTGCCCTTGTTGACGCTGGCCAGAACCGGCAAACCAGCGTGCACATACGACAAGAACTTGCCCGGAATATTGTGCGTGCGATGTCGATGATCGAGGGAGATCAAACCCGTATGGCATTGCTTGTACAGGCCTGCAATCTCGACAGGATCGATCTCGTCGAAGAACTGGACGTTGTCCAGGCCGAGCGCAGCGACCTTGTCGCGCAGGCGCGCCGTCTCGCTGCCGCGGCCGACGAGCAGGAACCCGATGTCGGGACGCGCTTTCAGCCTGTCGGCGAGGTCGACGACGATGTCGATTCCCTGCGCCCTGCCCATGTTGCCCGCGTAGACGAAGACGAAACGGCCTCGCAGCGCGGTCTGCTCGATCTCGATCGAGCAGCCCAGCGCCTGTGCGGGCGCGAGCCAGTTCTGCAGGACTTCGATGCGCGCCTTGTGCTTGCGTTCGCTGAAGTACCCGACGTTCGCCGGCGTCTGCACGCCGATCACGTCGGCCACCGAATACTGGTAGCTTTCGACCATCTTGAAGCAGCGGTACGGCAGGCCCCGGCCCATCACGCCCATGTCCACGGCCCACTCGGGGAAAATATCGCGCAGGATGAGATAGCTCGGGCAGTTCGAGCGCTTCTTCAGGAAATTGACGAAGGGGCCGAAAAAAATACTGGGCGAATACCAGACCACGCCATCCCAGGCCGACGCCGCCAGCGGCGATTTCTTGTAGTTGCGCAGCATCGCGAACGGCATGGCGAATTCCGCCAGCGTCCTGCGTACATAGCCGATGTCCTTGGTCTTCGGCGCACGCAGGCGCAGCAGGGTCACCCCTTCGTAGGTTTCGGTCGTCCACGCCTCGGGAAGATCGGCGGCAGGGACGATCACGGTCACCTCATGTCCCTGCTTCCTGAACTCGAGGGCCAGGTCACGCAGCTGGACTGCGGCGGAAGTCCGCATTGGGGGGAACGCGTCGCCGACGATAGCAATTCGCATAATAGTAGTAGTGATGTGTTCAGATACGCGGCCCACGCACGGTTCCGATGTGGTGAAGCCCTTGCTCATACCGATGACCGCCGTCCCTGCCGGCGGACCGGCCCTGCTTCCGATGGAAACCTCGCATCCGGTCGGATCCGGCTGCGATGGGTCAGGCCTGTGTTGCCGAGGATTGCCATCTACGCTGCGAGGACGGGCGCCCTGCAGCGTAAATGTTTATTCCCGGAATTATAGCGCCTTGCGCCAAACGGTACGGTTTACGTAATCGATATAGCTGAGCACGATGCGCAGGACTTTTTGCGACACGTACTTGGCTTCGTAATCGACCACCGTGCGCGCGAAGCCCGGGTCACGCTGGTATTGCGAACAGGTCACCTGCACCGCATCCAGCACTTCGGTCTCGGTCAGGCCGCTCATGATCAGGGTGCCTGCATCCATGCCTTCCGGACGTTCGTGCGCGTTGCGGATGGTAATCGCCGGGAAGTTCAGGAGCGCGCTTTCCTCGGTGATGGTGCCGCTGTCCGAAATCACGCAGGTGGCGTTGGTCTGCAGCGAGATGTAGTCGCAGAAGCCGAACGGATCCAGGAAACGGATCAGCGGATCCATGGTGGTCGTCAGCTCGGCCAGGCGCTTTTTCGTGCGCGGATGGGTCGAGACGATCACCGGGTAGCCATACTTCGCGGCGAGCGCATTCAGCGTGCCGAGCAGGTTGCCCAGGTTTTCCGGGTTGTCGACGTTCTCTTCGCGATGGGTGCTCACGACGAAGAACTTGCCGGCGCTCAGCCCAAGGCGTGCCAGGATGTCGGACTGCTCGATCTTCGGGCGATAGTAGTCGAGCACCTCATGCATGTGCGATCCGGTCTTGATGATGGTCTCGGAGCGGATGCCTTCGGCGATAAGGTAGCGGCGCGCGTGCTCGGTCAGCACCATGTTGATGTCACTGAGGTGGTCGAGCACCTTGCGGTTCAGTTCTTCCGGCACGCGCTGGTCGAAGCAGCGGTTCCCCGCTTCCATGTGGAAGACCGGGATCTTGCGGCGCTTCGCTGCGAGCACGGCCAGGCAGGAATTCGTATCGCCGTAGAGCATGATGGCGTCCGGCTTTTCCTGTTCCATGACGGCGTCGGCGCGCTCGATGATGCGGGCGATCGTCTGGGCGACCGTGTCGCCGACCGCTTCCAGGAAGTGGTCCGGCTTGCGAATGCCGAGGTCGTCGAAGAAGACCTGGTTCAGCCCGTAGTCGTAGTTCTGCCCGGTGTGCACCAGCACGTGCTGGGTGTGCTGGTCGAATTCGGCGATCACGCGGCTCATCTTGATCAGCTCGGGCCGCGTGCCCACGATGGTCATTACCTTACGCATTGAGTTCTTCTTTCATGTAGTCCAGCGTGAGCAGCAGACGCTTGATCTGCTCGACATTGAGGCGCTCCGTATTGTGCGAGGTGTAATCGTCGAGCAGACTGATTTCCTTCTCGCCCTCGCTGAAGTACTTCGCGTAGTTCAGGTCGCGGTTGTCGGCCGGGATGCGGTAGTAGCCGCCCATGTCTTCGGCGTGCGCCATTTCTTCGCGCGAGATCAGGGACTCGTAGAGCTTCTCGCCGTGGCGGGTGCCGATGATACGCACTTCGCTGTGGCTGTCGAACATCTCTTTCAGGGCGCGCGCCAGGTCGGCCACGGTCGACGCCGGTGCCTTCTGTACGAAGATATCGCCCTGGCGACCGTTCTCGAAGGCGTACAGGACCAGGTCGACCGAATCTTCGAGCGACATCAGGAAACGCGTCATGTTCGGATCGGTCACGGTCAGTGCCTTGCCTTCACGCAGCTGCGACACGAACAGCGGAATAACGGAACCGCGCGAAGCCATCACGTTGCCGTAGCGGGTAGCGCAGAAGATGGTGTCGCCTTCCGCCTGCAGGCGGGCTTTCGCGACCATCAGCTTCTCGGCCATGGCCTTCGAAATGCCCATGGCATTGATCGGGTACACGGCCTTGTCGGTGCTCAGCACCACGACGCGCTTGACCTTGTTGGCCTGGGCGGCGTTCATCACGTTCTCGGTGCCGAGCACGTTGGTGCGCACCGCTTCCATCGGGTAGAACTCGCAGGACGGCACCTGCTTGAGGGCGGCCGCGTGGAACACGTAGTCCACGCCTTTCATCGCCTGGTCCAGGCTCGCATAGTCACGGACGTCGCCGATATAGAACTTGAGCTTGGGGTTATTCAGCGCGATGCGCATTTCTTCCTGCTTCTTTTCGTCGCGGCTGAAGATGCGGATTTCGCGCACGTCGGTTTTCAGGAAACGCTTCAGAACCGTGTTGCCAAAGGAGCCGGTTCCGCCCGTAATCAGTAGTACTTTATTGTTGAACATTCTTTATCTCTTCTAGAAACTATTGGAAATCGTGCATTTTCGTGATCAGTTCTGGCCAGGATGGAGCGCGGTAGCCAGTGGCCGCATAGAATTTGTCTGCATTCAGAGAGCGGTCGATCACGAACTCGCTTTGCGGCACGATCTCGATCGACTTTTCATAGATATCGGCCACCAGCCTGAGCAGGTCGAGCTTGGCGATCGGCTGGGCAGCGACGTGATACAGGCCCGACAGCTCAGGACGCGGCAGCACGACATCGCGGATGACTTGTGCCAGTTCAACCGTCGGCAGGCCCGAGAAGATCGCCTTGGCGAAACCTTTCACCGAGCCGCTCTGCGCCAGGAACCAGCCGACCAGTCCGTTGTTGCTGCCCAGTTCGTGACCGATGATCGAGGTGCGCAGGGTGATCGTGTGCGGATAGCTCACTTCGCCCAGGCATTTCGAGACGCCGTACAGGTCGCGCGCGTCCGGCTTGTCGCTTTCCAGGTAGCCGCCCCTGGTTCCTTCGAACACGCAGTCGGTGCTCACATGGATCAGGCGCGCATCAACCATTTCGCACAGGCGCGCGAGACGGTGGGGAAGCAAGGCATTGATGGGGATCGCCTGCAGCGGATCGTTGGCGTCCGCCAGCTGCTTGATGAGGCCGACGCAGTTCACGACGACATCGGGACGCACCTTGGCGAACAGCAGCGCCAGGGAATCCTGGTTGTCGACGTCCACGCCGACCACGAAACGTTCGCGCAGCTCGGCGGGGAAATGGCGGATGGCGGCGCTGCTGCGCAGCGAGCCATACACTTCGTGCTCGGTGGTGGTCGACAACAGCCGGTACACCGCATTGCCCAGCATGCCGGAAGCGCCTATCACGAGAATCTTCATATCATTCCTTAATCAATAATATCGGGTATCACGCCGAGTAAAACGCGCGCCACTGCGGACTGATCTGCTCGAGCGCGTATTCCGAACGCGCCCATTTCTGGATGTTGACCGAGCGCGCAGCGTACTCATCCTTCGTCCACGCCTTTGCGGCGAGCAGGGCTTGCTGGATCGCCTCCGCGGTCGGCTCGCACAACATGCCGCCGTTGTGCGCGATCGCGAACAGGCCGGTGTAGGGCGTCGTCAGCACCGGGCGACCCAGCAGCGCGGCTTCGACGTTGACGAGGCCGGGCGCCTCCGAATACGAAGGCAGGCAGAACAGATAGCAATGGCGGTAAAGCTCCTGGCGGGCATCGCCATAGACCGGCTGCTCGACGGTCACGCGGCCTGCCAGGCCCAGGGCCGCGATCCTGGCGTCTAGCTCCTGCATGAAGCTGTCGGAACCGCGCGGACCGACGATGCGCAAGCGCCAGGGCGCCGGCAGCGCGGCGCCGGCGAATCCTTCCACCAGCTTGAGAATGCCCTTGCGCGGATCGAGCCTGCCGACGAACAGGATGTCGCGGTTGCCCGTGGAGGACTCGTGCGACACGTCGTCCGCCTTCAGGAAACACATGTCGAGGATGTGCGGGATATAGAAGGTCTTGTCGCGCAACCAGGAATGGCGGCGGAACTCGGCGAGTTCGTTTTCGCTCGACACATGAATCTTGGTCGCCCCGCGCAGCAGCCAGTTGCCCACCACGAAGCGGTACAGCAGCTTCTTCATGCGCTTGGCAGGTCCGTCCGAGGCCAGGATCGTAGTCAGCAATTGCCCGTGGGTAGTGACCATGTAATTGGTCGCGCTCTGCCGGCATGCCAGGCAAAGGCGGACGAACGCGGTATTCCAAACGCCGTGGAAATGGACGAAGTCATAGCTGCCGCTGCGGATCGCATCGGCGAGCACTTCGCGCGCCGGCCCGGTCACGCCGTCCGCGCCCTCCGGTTGGGCAGGCTCGGCGGTCGCGCAATACGACACGTCGTAGCCCAGCTCACGCTGCAGGCGCATCAAGGCCTTGACCGCGGCGGGCAGGCCGCCGCCGGCGCTGTGCATGGATTCGACGATATGGATGATTTTCATGGTCGTGGGGCCGGCGGCTCAGGCCTGCTGCCGAATGTGGCGGTAACGAAGGTATGCGTAGCAGACGCCTGCGATGCGTTTCAGGTTATTCAGCGAGAACGCCTGCAATCCGCCCTCTTTCACCGCTTGCGCGAAACGCGAGAAGCCGGTGCCGGCGCGTCCGGAGCGCAGGTGCAGGCAGCCGGAAAACACCAGTGCGGCCGCCATCGCGCGCTGGCGGCGCGGGCCGGCGCCGCTCTTTGCGCTGCCGAAGAACTCGCGCAAGGACGCGACCGATTCGTCCGCCTTGGCGACGGTGGCGCTTGCGAAGGTTTGCGAACCGGTGTGCACGCGAAAATCGCCGAGGTCCTCGTCGACTTTCACGAAGCGTGCACCCACGCCGGCGCGGATCCAGAAATCGAAATCCGGGATCTGGCGCAGCGTGGCATTCCAGCCGCCCGCGTCCAGGAACAGGCTACGGCTGAACAGGGCGCCCACGCCGATCGGGCAGACGAACTGCTCGACCATGTCGCGGTAGCCATGGAAGGGAATACGCTTGCTCTTGATCGTCTTGCCGTGCTGGTCCATCAGTCGGTAGCCGCCGAAGATGACCGATGGCGAACCGTCGTAGTGGGCGACCAGGCGTTCGATGGCGGTCGGGTCCAGCAGGTCGTCCGAGCTCAGATAGCCCAGCAATTCGCCTTTGGCCATCCCCCAGCCCTTGTTCAGGGTATTGGCCTGTCCCATGTTTTGATGCGAAATGCAGGTGACCTTGCCGGCCCACTTTTCCATGACCTCGCGCGTGTTGTCGGTGGAACCGTCATCGATGACGATGTACTCGACGTTCTCGTAGGTCTGGGCGAGCACGCTCCGGATGGTTTCATCAAGGTAGTCGCCCTGGTTGTAAGCGGGCGTGACGATCGTGACCAGTGGCCTGTTTTTATTCATGGTGCTCAATTAAAGGCTTTGCGCAGGCTGACGAAGTCGATCCGTGCAGAGGGATACGCCAGGACCTTCGTCGCAGCCAGGACGAAAAAGATGGACAGGAAAACCAGCACGCCGCGCACGAGCGGGGACGCGATCGCAGCGGCGCCATACGTGGCGCTGACAATCGCGATGCACGAGGCCAGGCGGACGATGCCGATCTCGAAACGGCCGACGAGCCTGCCGGCGATCTTGAACATGATTGCCGAGTCGATCAGCATCCGCAACAACCAGGCGATCGCGGCGCCGACGATACCGAAGCTCATCGCCAGGACGGCCAGCACCACCGCGAAAGGCAGAAACTCGCAGACATGGACCAGCGCGGTAGTACGTGCCTGCCCTGCCCCCTGGATGGCGGAGAAAGGAATGTGCGCCAGGCAGTTCACCATGATGCCGAAGCAAAAGATCTGCATGACGACCGCGCTCTTTTCCGCAAACTCGGCGCCGATCCAGACCGCCAGGATTTCATGGGAAAACGTGGAAAGCAGCAGCGTGACCGGGTAGACGACGCAGAACAGCACGCACACCCCTTGCTTGTACAGGCGCTTCGCATTTTCCGGCTCGACCCTGATCTGCGCCGCGAACCGCGGAAAGAGGACGGCCGTCAGCGCACTCGGGAGGATCCAGAGCTTCGTGACCATCTCGTTCGGCGTCACGTAGTAGGCGACCGCGGCTGCCGAGATGCAGATGCCGATCAGGAAACGGTCCAGGTAGCCCATCAAGGGGCTGACCAGGTTGCTGACCGTCATCCAGCCGCCGGAGGCCAACAACCGGTTCAGGACGGCGGTATTGAGGCAGCGCTGGCCCCAGGCGCGCGGGAACGAGCGCAGCACGTAGTACAGGTGCGCGAAACCGGCGACGTAGCGGCCCAGGACCAGGACCGCCGTCACCATGACCAGGCTGTTCTCGACGTAGACCACGGCCAGCGGACCGAGGAAGGTCAGGAGGCCCATCGGGACCCGGATGATGTTCAGCACCACGAATTCGGAATTCGCTTCGAGGATGCCGCGCAGGCCGGTGGTGAGCAGGATGGCAGGCATCGCCAGCGCCATGACGCGGATCGAATCGGCGATTTCGGCCCGGTCGCCCTGGTAGGAAACCTGGGAGGCCGCGAAAGCCGCGCCTGTCCACAACAACAGCCCGGCCAGCACACCCAGCAGCCCCAGGGTCAGCAGTCCGGACTGCAGGACGAAGGGGATTTCCTCTTCCTTTTTCTCGGCCAGCAGCACCGACAATTCCTGGGTGATGGCACGGCCGAGCCCCAGGTCGAACAGCCCGAAATAGCTGACCACGGCCCAGATCAGGGTCAGGATGCCAAAGCGCTCCACACCCAGCATATGGATGAGCTGGGGCATCGCAGCGAGTGCGACGACCAGTGGCAGGCCAAGCCCGACGAGATTGTAGAATGAGTTTCTTAACATGACTTATGTGGTGCTAGCTGATACTGCAAGCATTCTGTTTCGCTGGTGAACGGACTATTCCATCCATTGTTCCTGGGCCTGGCCCGGAAGAACGAAATCGGTACGTGTGCCGTTGCGGATCACCAGGTTCCAGTAGGTCACCACGCACAACAGAATCACCAGGAGCTTCGGCAGGACACCCTTCGACGACCTGAACACCGCTGCCGCAGTGAATGGCATCAGGCACAGGAAGAACTCGAATCCGCGCAATCCGACGGTCGGAATCCAGTACAGGAAGCCGTAGTAGACAAGGCCGAAACACGCCAGCCGGAAAGCGATGCGCTCCAGTTCGGTTTCCTCATCGGCGGGCACGACCAATGGATACAAGACCAGCAGCGCCGCATTCGTCATCAGGTAGACGGTCATAAAGTTCGTCGACGAAACGATGTTGCCGATCGCATCCGAATAGGTTGCCAGGCGGGGGTCGACGAAGCCGAGCGACAGGATCGCGCCGAGGAAGGCCGGGCTGTCGGAAATCGCCACGCCCAGCGCAGTGATCAGGCCGCAAACCGTGAGCATGCCGAGTGCACTGATTTTCAGGGGCCTCAACAGGAGCGCAACAAGGCCGAGGATGGTCGACACGTGGAAAAACAGGGTGAGGACAAAAAACACTGCCGCGCCGACATAGCGCTTCTGCGTCAGGCGGATGACGGCCAGCCAGTAGAAGGCGATGGCCAGGCCGATCCGGATCTGGGTCATTTCATGGACGTACCACGCATACATGGCGTAGCAAAGGAGGGCCACGCCGAAATGACGGGAGTAGCGCTGAAGCAAAGGCAGTTTGATGCACAGTGCGACGGTCGAGTAGAAAGCGATGACCCAGGGCGCACCTTCCCGGAACTGGAAGGTATAGAAGAAGTTCGAAATCAGCGCGAAACTGCGCTCGAAATTGAGGTCGCCGCTCTTCAGGCAGAACTCGTTTTGCGAGCACAGGAAATAGGTGACATAACCCTTGTAGTCGGCCGATCCGCTCATGTAATAAGCGGTGAACACTGCCATGAACACCAGTACGGCAACCATGAGGTCCAGCCTTGCCCTTTTGACGGGCAAGAACAGACACAGCAGCAGATTGGCCAATACGTAATGCATTATCGATGACGGGTGGGTCTTATTTCCAGCGCAGGCTGCGCTTCAGTTTGTCCAGGCGCGCCTTCTCGCGCTCATCGGCGCCGAGCGCGGAAAAGTAGGCGCGCGCGAACACATAGGCGATCGACAGGACCAGGGCCGCGACGGCGGTCATGATCACGATCAGGCTGCGGCCCGGGCGCGATTTACGGTCGGGCTCAACGGCGGTATCCAGCACCTGGATCAGGGAGCTTTGCTTGGCCTCGTCGATCTTTGCCAGTTCGAATTGCTTGGCGAGCAGTTCGAAGATCGTCTCGTTGTACTTGACGTCACGAACCTTGCGCACGTAGTCCAGGCCAACTTCCGGCACTTTGCTGGTAGGGATGGAAATATCGCCGCCGCCGGCATTCAAGCCCTGCTCCACTTTCTTCAGCTGCGCGCGCAGGCCGACCAGCTCCTGCTGGATGCGGATATAGTCGGGATTGTTCGCCGTGGCGAAGGTGCGCATCGACCCGAGCATGACTTCCTTGGTGGCGATCTGCGCCTTGATTTCGGCGGCGCTGCGGATGATGCCTTCAGTCTGGCCGGTGAGCTGGATCAGGCCGGTCTTTTCCTGGACGCCTTTCAGCGCGACCTCGGCATTGGCCAGGGCCTGCTTGGCGTTGTCGAGCTGCTTTTCGAAGAACAGGCGGCGCTGCGACGCTTCCGTCACCGCGAGCGTTTGCGTCAGCTTTTGCAGTTCCTCGATGTAGCCGTTCGCCAGGGCTGCCGCGCGCTTCGGTTCCTCGTCGTCGACCTGGACGGAGATGATGCCGTCCTTGCCGCTGTACACCGAGGTGTTCATGGCCAGTTCCTTGCGGGTATCGCTCTGGAAGTCGCGGTCGTAGACCTTCATCAGCTCGAAACGGCTGATCAGGTTGTCGGCAACGGTGCGGCTGTTAAGCATCGCCACGTAGGTGTCGTTCGGGTTCTTCACACCCAACGACTGCCCAACGGCGCCGCTCAGGGCGCTGATCTGGCCGAGCAGCGCCGATGTCGGCGACTGCGTCTGCGGCGGCAAGATCTGGGCGGTCGCGGTATAGACGTTCGGCAGCAGCATGCTGACGCCCGCGGCGGCCACGGACGCGGCAAAGGTGACGCCGATGATCAATTTCTTGTTTGCTGCGATCAGCGAAAGCGAATCCAGGAAACTCGGGCGTGCTGGTCCGTGATCGAACTCGCCAGTGCCGGCCGTTGGGGTGTGCGACATGTCTAACATAGGGATGATATGAAATCTCCACCGTTCGTCATCGGATGACGAACGGTGGAATAATTAGTCTTTCAACACTTTCAGGCCAGCGGCGCCAAGACCAAACTGGTAGAAGATCGCCGTCCATTCCTTGAGGTTCTGGGTCCAGGAAGTACCCTCGATTTTTTCCGGAATGACGATCGTGTCGCCCGGATTCAACGCGTCGGACCCGGCGAACTTCCCGAAGAATCCGCCCGACCCGTTCGCTTTCGCCGTGCCGTCGGCACGGATGACATAGCGCTCGGATTTGTCCGCACTTTCAGTCACGCCGCCGGCCAGCTCGATGTAGTCGGAAATCGACCGCTGTGGACGGTAGATGAAGGAGTTCTGCTGGAATACCGCACCGAGGACATCGACGGTATCCGGCCGCTGCGGCACGAACACGACATCGCCGTTCTGCAGGGGGAAGTCCGGCAGGTCCTTCACCTGCGCCCGGGCTCCCGACAGCTCGAGGACGACGCGTCCTTCCGCCCGAACAGTGCGTAGCCGCTGGGCCATTGCGCGCTGACGCTCAACTTCGGCCGTGATGATCGCCAGGTTGTCCTTGTCTGTCGTCGCGGTCAGGCGGCGCGTCGCGTTCGCTTCCAGGTCGCGCTCGAAGCGGTCGGCGATCTCGTTCAGGCGCTGTTGCTGGGCGCGGCGCACCGATTCGCGCTTCAACTGGAGGGCGAACAGGTAGCCGCTCGAGGTCGGGCCGCCCAGGCGGTTGACCAGCTGGCGGAGGGTCTCGCCTTTTTCGATGGCGATGACGCCGGTGCCCTGGAGTTCACCCGACACGGTGACGTATTCCTTCTCCACTTTCGCCTGGATGGGAACCGCCTGCGGCGAGAACACGCGATACACGTCTGCCGGACCAACCCGCAGCTTCGCCAGCGCATCCCTGCCCGCTTGCGCGTTGAACTCGAGCACCGGCTTGTACACGTTGCCGGTATTCTTTTCGACAACGATGTCGCCTGCCTCGGCCGCGGAATCGAGACCGCCTGCCCAGCTGACGAGGTCCGCGGTGGTCGCCGGGCCCTTCAGCTCGAAGATCCCTGGATTCTTGACATTGCCGGTCAGCGCGACACGCGGGCCCGCTTCCGGAATGTAGATGACGTCGCCGTCGCGCAAGGTGATGTCGGCGCGCTTGTCGCCCTTGGTCAGCATATCGTACAGGTCGAAGGACGTGGCCACGGTATCGCCACGCTTGACCTGGATGTCACGCAAGGTACCGGTCGGGCTCGGACCGCCCGAGGCAAACAGTGCGTTGAGCAGAGTGCTCATTGCGCTGAGCGTGTAGCTTCCCGGGTAGGCAACGTTGCCGACCACGTAGACCTGGACGGCACGCGTTTGCGAAATACTGACCGTCAACTCGAAGTTGCTGAACAGCTTGGCGACCGCTTTCTTGAGGTGGCCCTGGAGGTCGCGGTACGCAACGCCGGAGACCTTGATCGAACCCACGCGTGGAATATAGACACTGCCGCTGCGGTCGACGGTCGTGCTGACGTCGATGTCGACCATGCCCCAGCCGCGAATCTGCAGCTCGTCGCCCGGGCCGATGACGTAGTCCGGATTGACCTGGGTCGCATCGACGGGAGCGAAGGTGCTGGGCACTTCGCTGAACAGGCGGCGACCGAAGATCTCCAGCTCCTGCCCGGTCACGGTCTGCACATATTTTTCGAATTCGCCCTTGGCGTTGGCTTTCTTGCCGGCCTCCATGCGGGCACGCGCCGCCCTGCCGTCATCGAGCTGGCCTGCGCGTTCCTGCTGGGCACGCACGCCGGAAATATCCGTACGCGAGGAAGTAATGGAGGGCCGTTGCGCACTGGTTCCCGTATCGAGGGCCGCAGCACGATCGGCCAGCGATTGGGCAGACGCGCCGTTCATCAGGACCAGGCTGCTGAAGACACCCTGGCAAAGGCAAAGCGCGGCTGAGTGAGCAAATCTTTTGCGTGTTTTCATTTTCATTAATACGTCATTCTTCAGAACGTCATTTGTTCGCCCGATTGTCGAAACAAAATGAATTGACAAAGGGTCCACAAAATACGAAATAACCTAACGAACATCCAGTAACGGAATCATGGGTCTTGTTGAGCATGCACCTGAACAATCGGCCATATCGATTCCAGCACTGTCGGGAACGGCCGTGCATTCCTTGCCAGCCTTACCCGCCAGTAGATGATTCATGAGTGCGCACGTTCGCGCTGTTGACCTGGGATGCGACCTCGAGCATGCAGGGCCTTCGCCCGGGCGGCACCCTTGACAAAGTGAACACCGCTTGTCGCGATAATTAACACTGAGGCGCCTCGGGCAAACCGCTATTTTACCCGAGGGCAATAGCGATAGGAAACCTTTTGTTGTCGGCGATTTCATGAAATGTGTCGCCGAGGATGTGAAATTCAGCATATTCGCCACACTCGAAAATCCCCCCTCGGCAGGGGATTGCCACGAGTACAAAACCCGACAATCCATCTTGGGTAAATTGAATTTTCTGATGTAACACTGCTGTGATTTTTGGTGAGTTTTTGAACAGTTATCGGAACTGCATCCTGATTAACTGATCATCAATATGTTGAAATAGAATCAAAAGAAATTGGCAATTTGATATAAAAATATTTCAACTAAATTCGTGTTCCAGATCACCGGGTTTCTGCTTTACTTGCCAAATGCGCAAAGGCCTCATGCGTAGATGCTCCCGTTAAGGCGCAGGAAAGACATGTCAGCAAAGGATATGGATGCCACGCACACCCAGGCGCGCATGGCGCCGGGCCGGGGCAAGTGAGCTGGGCACTTCGCCGGCCGGGACGACTTCAAAGCACAGTGGAAATCTCAGGGCCCGCGCTGGGCCAGGGGCGTATCGGCCTGTCCCAGCACGGCGCCAGGCAGCGGATCGGCGGGTCTGATGTGTCGGCGGCGCGCCCACCATGCCGACACCACGAAGGCATACACCGACAGGTACAGCAGGAAACTGGCCAGCACCCCCTGCAGCATCGCTTCCGGCACGGCGGCGAAGCGCACCGCCATCATGGCCGGCACCAGCGCAACCACCCAGCACACCGGCGAGACGGAGGCGTTGCGCAGCGGCGCCGGCAGCGAGTGCAGGAAGCGTGCTACCAGCGCGGTCTTGACCAGGCTGTGCAGGTGCCAGCTGTCCGGGTGGCCGGGATGACGGCGGTACCACAGGCGGCGCACGACGGTGAACACGGTCTCGAAGACCGGGTAGGCGCAGGCCAGCAGCGGCGCCCAGGGCGACACCAGCGGGTTGCGGTAGACCAGCATTACCGACATCCAGGCCAGCAGGAAGCCGAGCAGGTAGGCGCCGCCATCGCCGAGGAACAGTTTGCCGAAGGGGAAATTTACAAGAAAGAAACCGGCGGTCACGGCACAGACCACGAAGCACAGCTGGGCCAGGTGGGGGTCGCCGGCATCCTGGGCGATGATACCGAGCGCTGCCATGCCGATCAGCACGGTGCCGCTGGCCAGGCCGTTGAAGCCGTCGATGATGTTGACGGCATTGGCCACGCCGCCCACCGCGACGGCGGTGAACAGGACCGAGGCCGGTAGCCAGGTCAGCATCACGTCGAGCGGGGCAATGCCAATGTGCAGCAGGGTGACGCCGGTCAGGCCCCAGCAGCACACGCCGCTGGCGATGGTGGCGAACAGGCGCGCGCGCACCGAAACCTTGCGCGTCAGGTCTTCGGCCAGGCCGAATACGAAGGCCGGCATGGCGGCCACCAGCACCGGCAGCAGCAGCTCCTGCTGCGCCTCAGGCAGTATGCCGAGTGACAGCCACAGGCCCAGCATGATGGCGGCACCGCCGATGCGGGGCGTCGGGGTGACATGGAATTTCTGGACGCCGTGCGTGGCGTCGAGCGAATAACGTCCATGCCAGCGCGTCGTCATGACGAGCAGCAGCGAACAGGCGAGCGACACGGCGAAGCCAAGCTCAAGGCCGGCAAATGGCAAAGTAATAATACTCATAGAATCAGTTTGTTAACTCGTCAATTCTATCGCATTTCCATTTAACCAACTCCCAATGTGTTACAGACTGTTTCCTTGTTGGGCGGTCCACATGCTCGATCTGTTGGGCCAAGTTTTCGATTCTAGAGATGTTGATATCTCGCAATCAATCACCCTGAAACTTCTTCTAATATTCTCGACAATTCATTACATTTTTACTCGTGGCAATTATTCACCGAAGTTCTCCGGAGCCGGCATGGTCCTCACCCGCTGCATCGACCGGCCTCGCGCCCTGCTCTTCTTCCTTTTCTGTGTACTGTTCGCCTCTCCCGCGGGGGACGCACAGGCCCAATCCGCCGCCGACCCGGCCGAGCTCCGCACCCGCCAACTCGAGGCCGAGGCCCGCCAGGCCCTGGCCGAAGCCGAACGCGCCGAACTGCTGGCGCGCCTGCCGCCAGCCCAGTCCAAGCCGCTGACAGGCAGCATCGACACCCGCCAGTTCGGCGCGGCCGGCCTTGTACGCGCCTTCGACCTGGCGCGCGAACTTGCGGCCACGCTATGCGCCCGCCTGCCTGCCAACCGCACTGCCGCCCTCTACGATCCGGCCACGAGCCAGGGCATGGTGGCGGCGCGCAGCGTCGACAGCGCCCTCACCCGCTTTTCCAGCGACATGGCCGAGCGCAACAAAGCCTTGCAGCGCTACCTCGACACCCAGCGCCCGCCGGGCTCCGGCGCGGCGGCGCTGCCGCTGGCCGTGCTCACCATCGTGCCGGCGACGGTGCGCGCGGGCGCCGACATCGCCGCCCTGCTGCGCAGCGACGTGAGCGCAACCGGGATCGGCTATGGCGAAGGGGCGCGTAGCCTGTTCGCCAGCGCCCTGGCGCAAACCTGCCCGGAGCGCATCAGCGGACTCGGGGCGGGCTACCTGGGCGAACTCGACTGGGCACGCTACGAAAAACTGCTGGGGCGCCTGAATGCCCTCGCCGTCCACCGCGCCGCCTACGCCCAGCGCATCGCCGAGCTGCAGGCGCTGCTCGATGCCGCCAAGGGCGAGCAGAAGAAGGAAATGGCGGCAGTCAGCCAGGCGGCGCTGGCGCAACTGAAAGTGGTAGATGCCTTCGTCGACTCGCTCAAGGCCGGCGAAGCCAGCGACAGGAGCCCGCTGTTCAATGCCGCGCGCTTCCTCGGCTACAGCGAGCGCACCGCCGGCAGCCTGGTGCTCGACGCCGAGCTGCGGCTGGAAGGCATGAGCATCGTGAAGGAAAACCTGTTCACCGGCCAGCACCTGCGCCTGTCGGGCGTGGCCTTCCTCTGGTACCGGCTGCACGAGCCGGACGGACGGCTGCTGGCGGCGGAGACGCTGCGGCGGATCAGCAGGCCGGTGGAGGTGGATTTGCGTGGCGAAGGAGCGCCGGATTCATTTTGGTCGGGGCCGTAACGCCTACGACCGTTCCAGCCGCTTCACCGCCTGCTCGATCGCCCCGAACACCGACTTCCCCTTCTCGTCCAGCATCTCGATCCGGATGGTGTCGCCGAAGCGCATGAACTGGGTGACCGGCTCGCCGAACTCGATGCTCTCCAGGCAGCGCTGCTCGGCGATGCAGGAGTAGCCCTTCGACGCATCCTTGTTCGACACCGTGCCCGAACCAATGATGCTGCCGGGGCGCACGTTGCGGCTCTTGGCCAGGTGCGCGATCAGCTGCGGGAAGTTGAAGACCATGTCGGTGCCGGCATCCGGCTGCCCGACCAGCCTGCCGTTCCAGCTCGACCTCAGCGGCAGGTGGACCTTGCCGCCGCGCCAGGCCTCGCCCAGCTCGTCCGGCGTCACCGCCACCGGCGCGAAGCTGGTTGCCGGCTTCGACTGCAGGAAGCCGAAGCCCTTGGCCAGTTCGTCGGGAATCAGGTTGCGCAGCGAGACGTCGTTGGCCAGCATGAGCAGGCGGATCTGGCCGTGCGCCTCGTCGGGCGTCGATCCCATCGGCACGTCGCCGGTGACCACCGCCACCTCGGCCTCGAAGTCGATGCCCCACTCTTCGTGCGCCAGCACGATGTCGTCCATCGGACCGATGAAGTCGTCGCTGCCGCCCTGGTACATGAGCGGGTCTTCCCAGAACGAGGCCGGCATCTCGGCCTTGCGCGCCTTGCGCACCAGTTCGACGTGGTTGACGTAGGCCGAGCCATCGGCCCACTGGTAGGCGCGCGGCAGCGGCGACATGCAGGCGCTTGGATCGAAGTCGAAGGGGCGGCGGGCGCGGCCATCATTGAGCAGCAGCGACAGCTCGGCCAGCTGGGGCGCGATGAAAGCCCAGTCGTCGAGCGCGGCCTGCAGGGTGGGCGCGATGCCGTCGGCGACGTGGGCGGTCTTCAGGTCGCGCGAGACGACCACCAGCATCCCGTCGCGGGTGCCGTCCTTGAGCGTGGCGAGTTTCATGGTGATAGCGGGCTCTGTTGGGAACCCGCCATTGTAGCGTCAGATCAGTATCGAACGACGACGCCGGCGCCGATGGTGCGCTGGAAGTAGTTGTAGTCGATCAGGCTCTGGCCATAGCCCGAGAACCAGTGCACATAGCCCTTGAGCGGGCCGGCCAGCGGGAAGGCCCAGCCGAGCTGGGTCGCGCCCTTGCTGGTCGAGAGGTTACGGCGCAGCATGGCGCTGAACTCGTGGCCGTCCATCCGGTAGGTGCCGGACAGTTCGGCGCGGCCCATGTAGTCGATGATGTCGGGATTGTCGTCGTCCTCGAACCGCTCGTTCAGGCGCTTCCACACGCGCGCCGTCATCGAGAAGCGGCCGCGCTCGATGCCGACCTGGGCATAGATCCGGTTCCAGCTGCGCGACAGGGTCGAGGTCTGGCCGTTCGACTGGTGGACCAGGCCCAGGTTCAGGTACTTCAGGTTGGCGCCGAAGGCGCTGAAATTCAGCGGCGTCACCACCATCACCTCGGGCTGGTAGTTGGTCTCGCGGAAGGGGCTGGAAGCTTCGCTGTTGTCGGCCTGCCAGAAGCTGTTCTGGGTGTAGGCAAACCACACGTCGATCGGCAGCTCGAAGGCCGTCTCGACCGCCTTCATCTTGAAGCCGAGCTGGTACTGCAGTTCGGCGTGCGACAGCTTGCCGGTAAAGTCGACCGCACGGAAAGGTTCGTAAGGCGCCTCGTTGGGGCGGTAGGTACGGGTCGCGATCAGGTAGTTGGGCCGGTGCGGGCGGAACACGAAGATGCCGCGGCGGTGCTTCTCGTTCAGTTCCCAGTGCGAGTCCATGGTGTACTCGGCGGCCGCTTCGACCGCCGGATCGACCGAAGCGGCCGGGTTCGGCTGCGGCTTGGCCGGGAACGCGGTCGGCTGCTGGCCGGGAACGGCGGCGACCTCCGCCCCCTGGGCCGGTGCGGCAAGGACGGCGGGCGCGGCGGGCGTGGCGCCATGGGCTGCGGCCAGGCTGTCGAAGCAGGCCAGGCGCTCTCTGGTGTCGACCAGCTTGGTGCAGTCGGCCAGTTGCTGGGTTACCGTTGGGGTCGCCTGTTGGGCGAAGGCTGGAGTGGCGAGCAGGACGGGCAGCAGGGCTGCGGGGATCTTCTTCAAATGCATGGGCTTTCTTCGGAAACGGCTGTACGGACGCAATGACAGGGGCAAGCGTGCCCATGACATGACGGTTTGTCAACGGCAGTGTCGCGGAAAACCCGGGATGATGGCGCACCGTTTGCAGCCGCCCGCCCTACCGGTTCAACCTGTTCAGCAGCTGGATGCGCAGCGCGCGGGCGCCATCCGCGTCCAAGGGGGCCAGCATCCGGCGCGCCGGTGGCGGAATATGGGCCGCCTCGCTGCCATCGCTTTCGAAGACGTAGTGGCGGAACAGCTCCTGCCAGGCACGCCGCTGGGCGGGCGGGAGCTCGCGCATGGTGAGCAGCGCCAGCATCAGGCTGCTTACCGGCGAGTCCATGTGCGGCGCCGACTGGCGCCACCAGTAATTCACCAGCGCGTTGAAAGGCTCGAGCGCTTCGATGTGGTGCCACCACATCGAGGGGATGAAGAGCGCGTCGCCCGGTCCCAGTTCGGCCGACCGGGCCTGCTCCATAGCCTGCGCGAAGCGCGGGAAGCGTTCCAGGTCGGGCTTGGCGAAGTCGACCAGGCTAATCGCCTGCCCGGCCGGAGTGAAGTCGAGCGGCCCGATGTACAGGTTCGACACCTGCTTCGGCGGGAACAGCGTGAAGCGGCGCCGGCCTGCGGCCACGACCGCGATGTTGTCCGGCACGTCGTAGTGGGCGGCGATGCGCGAGCGGTTGCCGATCCAGATGCTCACCAGCGGCACGCGCCCGCCCAGGTCGAGGTCGTTCTCGGAACGGAAGCCCGGCAGGTAGTGGTCGATCATCGTCGAGCCGACGTAGACCGAGGGCGGGCGCAGGTCGTCCTTGTGGTCTTCCAGTTCTTCGAGCACCTTGTCGAGCGGCGCCTTGATGGCGGCGTAATTGAAGCCGCTCAGGTCCTCGTTGTAGAAGTAGCGCCCCGCCATCTCGGGCGCGCCCAAGAAGGCCAGCACCTGTTCGCCGCGGTAGAAGCGGCGCAGGTAGGCGCCCGCTTCCTGCTGCGAGGCGCGCGCCCTGGCGACCATCGGCCAGCTCGACGCCAGCCCGCGCAGCACCACCGGTTCGGTCGAGGTCAGCAGTGCGTCGCTGAGCACGCCCGGTACGCTGCCGTCGAGCTCGCGGATCGGCGCGGGTTCAGGCAGCATGGCGGCTCTCTCGACGCTCGCGGCGCGCGATCAGGTCGCGGAAGTTGGCGAGCGAGGCCACCGCCATGTAGATCGCCTCCAGGTGGCCGGCGCGGCTCAGGCGCTCGAGCGCGGCGCCCGGCAGCGCCTGCAGCCGCTCCTCGTTGATCGTATAAAAGCCCATCAGGCGGTGCTGCGAGCCGTCGTTCAACTCGATGTCGGCAACGAAGGATTCGAGCAGCGCGTGCTCTACCAGCGCGTCCACGAAGGCGGGCATGGCTTGCAGGCCCTGGTGCAGGGTCAGCAGCACCGAATGGATGCGTTCCAGGTAGGGACTGGTGCCGCCGTAGGGCAGGAACAGTTCCTGCCCCTCAGTCCGGCTCACGCGCGGATGATCGATGTCGATGTGGATGTTCAGCTCGTCGCCGTGGCGGCCGATCAGGAAGGGCCGGCGTTCGATGTTCAGCGGGACGTAGTGGGCATCCCAGCCTTGCGGGCCGAGGAACAGGTTCTCGCCGCTCTCGAAGCCGAACAGCGCCAGCGCCTCGTAGCCGGCGGCGTCACCGGTGGCGCGAAAGACGATCGGGTAATGGGCCTGGACCTGGCGGAACTCCTGCGGGAAGGTCAGGCTGAACATCACGTCGTCGCCCCAGGCGGCGCCGCGCTCGGCAATGACGCGCAGGTCCTTGTGTTCCAGGCTGTGCAGCAAAACGGATTGGTTCATAGTCTCCTCCGCCCTAAGTTTCGCATGGACAAAGCCATGCGTGTCAAAAAAACAGGCCGCACGAAGACGGCCTGTCGGAAAGGCGGCAGCGGGTGCCGCCCGGCACCAAGAACTTAGAACTTGTAGCGGGCGCCCACCATGTAGCGGCGGCCGCCGGTCGATACCTGCAGCACCTGCATCTCGGAGCGGCCATGGACACGCTGGGTCGCGTCGTTGACATTGATCGCCTCGAGGGACAGGCTCAGGTTCTTGTTGACGTTGTAGCCGATCGAGAGGTCCAGCTGGCCGTAGGGCTCGACATAGCTCGGATTGGGCTTGCCGTTGTCGGCGGTCGAGGACAGGAAGCGGTCGCGCCAGTTGTAGGCTGCGCGCACCGACCAGTTCGTGTCTTCGTAGATGCCGACGATGTTGGCCGAGTCCGAGAGGCCAACCAGCGCGAACTGGTTGCCCACCCCCAGGTCGTCATAGGTCAGGCCCGACTTCACGTAGGTGTAGTTGGCCTGGAAGCCGAAACCGTTGTTGAACATGTGCTGCCAGTTGACCTCCGCGCCCTTCAGGGTGTCGCCCTGCGAGTTGACCAGGGTGGACACCTGGTAAGGCAGCGCCGGATTGCCCGCGACCCCGGTGATCGTGCCCTGGGCCACGCCGGCCGAGTTGTCGCCGGTGTAGGTCACGCCCGGCTGGCCGGCGTAATTGCGCAGGATGTAGTTGCGGATGCAGATCCGGTTCGAGACCGAGCAGCCGGAGGCCACCGCCGCATTCCAGTAGGCGCCGCCCACCGGCGTGGTCGCGCTCGGCGAACCCTCGGTGATCACGGTCGAACCCGTGTAGTCGGTCAGCTTCTTGTGGAACAGGCCCAGCGAGAGCATGCTCTGCTTGTTGTAGTACCACTCGGCCGACAGGTCCAGGTTCTTGGACTTGACCGGCTCCAGCGCCGGGTTGCCGCGGCTGACCGTCACGCCGGTGACGCTGGCGGTAGTGCCGTAGGTACTGCCGCCGGCGATCTGGTCGTAGCGCGGACGGCCGATCGACACGCCATAGCTGGCGCGCACTTTCATGTCGGAGCGCGGCTCGATGTCCCAGTCAATGCTCGGCAGGAAGTTGTTGTACTTGCCTTCCAGCGTCTCGAAGGTCTGCGATCCGAAGTCGACCGGCAGCTCGTTTTCCGAGATCCAGCGGATGCCGGTCGGCACCTTGGTCAGGCCGGTCGACGAGACGCGGGTCTGCTCGTAGCGGAAACCGATCCCGGTGTGCATCGGCATCGCGGTGTCCCAGTCGGTGTTGAACTGCAAGTAGAGCGACTTGGTCTTCTCGATCGTGGTGCGGTCGTAGGCCGGGTTGGCCAGGCTCGGGGTGTAGCCGGCGCGGTCGCCGGTGATGGCGATGGCGGCGTTGCGCACGCCTTCGAAATCGAAGGGGTGGATCTGGGTGAACAGGGCCGGATTGTCCGCGCCGCCCAGCTTGCTGAAGTAGTTGCGCAGGTTATCCGCGTGCCACAAGCTCTGGTCATAGGCATTCGACGTGACCGGCACGGTGCCGCCCCAGGTATCGCGCTGCACCTGCTGGAAGATCGACTCGTTCTTGTTCTTGGTGAAGGCCACGCCGAAGTTCAGGCCCGAGCTTTCGAACAGTTTCAGCTTGCCGCCCAGCTGGGCCTGGTCGAGCGTCATTTCGTTGCGGCCATCCTGGAACCACGAGCCCGCGACCTGGTGCGGCCTGCCGATGAAGTCGGCGCCCTGGATCGACAGCACCGGCATCTCGCTGGTGAAATCGGCGCGCGTGATGCCGCGGCTGAAGCTGGCGGTGGCCAGGTCGTTGTTGAAGCCGTAGGGGCTGTCCGACTTCGCTTCGGCCACCGAGTGGTGGGCGTCGAAGCTCAGGGTCAGGTCCGGGGTGGCGCGCCACTGGGTGTTGAAGCCGAGCGAGTTCAGGGTCGACTTGCGGGCGGAATCGCCGCCGTTCATCGAGATGTCCTGCGGGCTGGTGTAGCGCTCTTCGTAGTACAGCGGCGAGGACAGCGGGCCGCCGCTGAACTGGGCGCCCTGGATGTCCATGTTGTGGCCGAACCAGGCCGACAGCTCGCTGTAGCGGTGCTGCAGCTTGTTCTCGGCGAAGGTGTAGTCCAGGGTGGTGGTCAGCTCCTTGACCGGGCGGAACTGGAAGGTCAGCTGGCCGTTGGTGCGCTGGCGCTGGTAGCCGTTCATCTTGTACGACATGTTCTGTGGCGACAGGTACAGGTCGTTACCGCTTGGCGGGTTCTTGATGTTGACGAAGTTCGGGTTGTTCGGCTGCGGGATCGCGCCGTCGCTCGTATCGCCCATCTTGAACGGACCCAGCCAGCCGTTGATGACGGCGGCCGTGTTGATGCCCATGTTGCGTTCCTGGTAGCTGGCGCTGGCGGACAGGCCGAACATGCCGTCGTTCCAGGTATTGCTGTACAGGCCGGAGATTTCCGGGGTGGCCGAGCGCCTGGCCTTGTTCTGGTCGGGCAGGTTGTTGTTCGACTCGTCGTACATCACCTTGGCGCCGAAGCTGGCCTGCTTGCCGAGGTCGAGCGGGCGGCCGGTCATGACGTTCAGGGTGGCGCCGATGCCGCCCGGGGTGACGTCGGCGCGCACGCTCTTGTACACCTGGATCTGCGACACGGCTTCCGCCGCCAGGTTGCTGAAGTCGAAGGCGCGGCCGGACTGGTCGCCCAGGTTCGCGGTCGGCATCTGGCGGCCGTTGAGCAGCACCAGGTTCAGGTCCGGGCCGACGCCGCGCACGGTGACCAGGGCGCCTTCGCCGCGGTTGCGGTCGATCGACACGCCGCTGATGCGCTGCAGCGCTTCAGCGAGGTTGGTGTCGGGGAACTTGCCGATGTCGTCGGCCGCGATGCCATCGACGAAGCCGTCCGAATTGCGCTTCAGGTTCAGCGTCGACTGCATGCTGGCGCGGATGCCGGTCACGACCACGGTGTTGGCGGCGGTGGGGGCCGCGGTGTTGGCCGGATCGGCCGCGTTGGCGACCGCGGCGGTGTTCGCTTCCTGCGCATGGGCCTGAGCGACCAGGGTGGCGCATGCGCTCGCCACGGCGAGGGTGATCAAACGACGCTTGGTACCCGGGTAGCGCGAATTACCCTTTTTTGATGTGTGCAGCACTGTGTCTCCTCTCTTCTACAAATATGGCCGCGCCCGGGTGGGAACGTGCCGCTGGTGGTGTCATCGAAAACACCTGATTGGAACTTTGTAGTGGGGCCGTGTCCGTTGTGCCGCGTGCGAGATACTGCGTCGCCTTGGCTTAAGAATTGCCGCTCGGACTTTTTATATTGACGAAAGAGTAAAGGCGATGTTTGAATTAGTCAATTCGTCGAACAAACGAACTGTGTGCTGTAACACCATGCTTCGGCAGGAAAAATTCACTGTGGATACGGTTTCGCGACCGCCGGGACAAGCAATTGAAGCTTCCGGTCACATGTTTCGGAAGAGTTATGAAATCGATTTCATAACAAAATCAAGGACTTCGCGTTCTTCTGGAGCAGTGATATTTCTGTAAGGAGGTGGTTATACTTGCATGCTCCGTCCGGCCAACCAGATGCGTAAATATTTTTTTATGTTGCTGCCGGTGTTGCATAATCTTCACACTCACTTACCTTTATTGATCCATGCCCGTCACCGGTGACCACCAATTACTCAAGCAACTCAACCGGATGGCCCTGGTGCGGCAGGTCAGCACCCAGCCCGGACTGTCGCGCGCCTCGCTGGCCGAGGTGCTGGGGCTGACCAAGTCGACGATCAGCATGCTGGTGCGCGACCTGGTGGACGAAGGCTGGCTGACCGAGCGCGAGCTGATCGCCACCGGCGAAGTGGGCCGGCGCGCGACGCCGCTGCACCTCGACCCGGGCCGGCTGGCCCTGCTCGGCGCGGAGATCGGCGTGGACGAAGCGCGCGTGCTCGCCACCAACCTCCTCGGCGAAGTGCTCGATACGCGCGTGGTCAGCTACGACGACAGCGCCGACCCGGCGTCCTGCATCAAGCTGGTGGCTGGCGGGCTGGTACGGCTGGCGCGCCGGCTCGGGCGCTCGACCGGGACAAGCGGCGCACGCCAGGTGCTGGGCATCGGCGTCGGCCTGCATGGCGGGGTGGACGAGACGCTCGGCATGCTGCGCTATGCGCCCCACCTGGGCTGGCGCAACGTCGACGTGGACAGCCAGCTGCGCGCGCATTTTGCCGGCACGCCGCTGGACGAGCTGCCGCTGTACATGCAGAACGAGGCGAACGTCGCGGCGCTGGCCGAGTTCGAATTCACCGGGCAGTCGGGCACCGACCCGCTGGTCTACCTGTCGATCGGCTATGGCGTGGGCGCCGGCGTGATCGTCGGCGACAACCTGCTTACCGGCCTGAACGGTTTCGCGGGCGAAGTCGGGCACGCGATCCTGCAGGCCAACGGGCCGCGCTGCTCGTGCGGGCGCCGCGGCTGCGCGGACGCGCTGATCGGGCTGGGCTCATTGCTGGGCGCCGAGAAGCCGAGCCGTGCGGCGCTCGAGCGGCTGTTCGAGAAGGTGGCGCAGGGACAGCAGCAGACCTGCGCGGCGGTGAGCGCGGCCGGGGAACAGCTCGGGGTACTGCTGAACAATCTTTGGGCCGCCTTCGACCCGATGGCGATCGTCATCGGCGGGCCGGCGCTCAGCCTGGGCGACACCCTGATCGCGCCGGCACGCCGGGTGCTGGCCGGCTACGCGGATGCCGCGATGTTGACTGCGCCGGAAATCCGCACTTCGCGCTTCGGCGCGGATGCGGTCGCGGTCGGTGCCGCGGCGCTGGCGCGCCACCGGCTCACCCGGCCGCTCGACCTGCAGAGCATGGCGCGGCGGGTGGAAAAGGCGGGGCGCCAGGTGCGGCCGTTTGGACTGGAGCCCGTAGGGTTGGCGGGGTAATTCGGGCAATGCCCGGAATTACGAACGCCCACGCGGTGATTGTTGACTGCTCCGCGTTCGTGCCGGATGATCTTGCTGCTAACTATCACCGCGTGGGCGGCGTAGCCGCCCACCCTACGGCACTAGCAGCGCCAGCTGTTCCGGCTCCAGGTAGCACCACTCCCCTTCCTTCAGCCCGAGCGATTCCAGCGTCAGCCCGCCGATCTGCGAGCGGTGCAGCGCGCTGCAATGGTTGCCCGCGGCCGCCAGCATGCGCTTGACCTGGTGGTACTTGCCCTGCTCCAGCACGATCTCGAGCAGGTGCTCGCCGCGCTGTACGCAGGAGACCGCCTTGAGCGGCGCCGGCTCGTCGTGCAGTTGCACGCCGGCCAGCATCTGCTCGACCAGCGCCTCGGTGACCGGCTCGGCGGTGGTGGCCTGGTAAACCTTGGGCACGTGACGCTTGGGCGAGGATTGGGCGTGGATGAAGGGGCCGTCGTCCGACATCAGGAGCAGTCCGGTGGTGTCGTGGTCGAGGCGGCCGACCGGCTGCACCTCGCGCCACCCGAACTGCTCGGGCAGCAGGGTCAATACGCCGGGGTGGTGGCTCGGCTTGCGCGAGCACTCGTAGTTGGCCGGCTTGTACAGCGCGAGATAGAGGTGTTCGCGGTAGCGCCACTCCTCGTCGAACACCGTCAGCACCAGGTCGGTCGTATCGAACGTGGCCTTGTAATTGTCTTCGACCGCGCCGTTGACCAGCACGTCGCCGTCCTCGATCAGCGCGCGGCAGTATTTGCGGGTGCCGAATCCCTGCGATTGCAGGATCCGGTCCAGGGATAGTTTGCTCATGGGGCGCCACTTTAACAGAAGGGGCTGTCCCGACAAAGCGCCGCCCGCGCCCGTTTCCCTGGCGCTGATTACCCATTTGAGGTAAGTAATATTCCGACAGGCCTTCGGATGCTTCCGCACATTTGATGCGCGTCAAGCCTAGGAAGATTCTGATTGATAGACTTCAACGCGTTAGGAATCCACCTAATGACACGAGGATATCTTACGCATACGTCCTCGCCCAGACTGATAGGACAAGACCGTGCATACCGACGCGCAACCGACCGATGGAGTTCTTCCGCAAGCAGCCGATCCTGCCGAGCGACGCCAGATGGCCAGATTCCATGCTGCCCTGTTCCCCACCCGGCTGGCGCTGTCGCGCTGGCAGCATGGTGGCCATATTCCCCATCTGCACCATGGTGGCACGTCGGACACGACGTGCGCCCTGCGTGCCGCCTGGTATGCCGCTGCCCGGCGCGATTTCCAGGCCTGGCTCGATCGCGGCGGCTTCAGCCAGTACGAGGATGTCTCCCGTGCGCTGCCTGCTGCGCGGCCTGCCGGCTGCCAGCCGGTGCGCGATGGCGATACCCAGCAGATCGGTACCTGCACCTAGTTCCTGCCCCGGTAAAATGAAAACGACGGCCGAGGCCGTCGTTTCCACTTCCTGAGAAGGATCACTACTGTGAGGAATTGAATTCTCTCGAAGCTGCACCTGGTGTGCAGTTGGGTTACGGCTCTCGATCCGGGTGGCGATGACCTTTGCGGCCTTGCCAGTCCGCCCTCGAGTCGCACCACCTCAATATAGAACATGTTCCGCAGGATGCAAGCAAAATATCAACGAAGCTGCGGAACAGCTCCCTTGTAGGCAGCCTTCACGGCGCCATTGCCCACCGCCGCGCCGAATTTCTTCAGCACACGCTCCGGCAAGCCCTCGTGGGCGGTATAGTCGACGATATCCTCGGCCTTGACGATGTCGCGCGCCACGGTGTCGACGGTGCCGTAGCCGTCGGCCAGGCCCATCGCCACTGCGCGTTCCCCGGTCCAGTACAGACCGGAGAAGGTTTCCGGGGTTTCCTTCAGGCGCTTGCCGCGGCCGGCGCGCACCACCGAGATGAACTGCTGGTGGATTTCGTTCAGCATCGCCTGGGCGTGCGCCTTGTGCTTGTCGGACTGCGGGCTGAACGGGTCGAGGAAGCCCTTGTTCTCGCCGGCGGTGAGCAGGCGCCGCTCGACGCCCAGCTTTTCCATGGTGCCGACAAAGCCGAAGCTGTCCATCAGCACACCCACCGAACCGACAATCGAGGCCTTGTTCACGTAGATGCGATCGGCCGCCGAGGCGATGTAGTAGCCGCCCGAGGCGCAGATCTCGTCCACCACCACGTACAGGGGCTTGTCCGGGTAGCCGCGCTTGAGGCGCTGGATCTCGTCGACGATGATGCCGGCCTGCACCGGGCTGCCGCCCGGGCTGTCGATGCGCAGCACCACCGCGGCCGAACCGGCGTCGGAAAAGGCCTTGTTCAGCGAGGGGATCACGGTGTCGGCCGCGCCGCTGCCTTCGGCTTCGATCTCGCCGTTGATTTCGATCAAGGCCGTGTGGCGGCCCAGGTTTTCGTCGCTGCCGAAGCCGATGCTGGAATCGTAATAGGTCGCCAGCGCCAGGATCGCGACCAGCAGGAAGCTCAGCTTGAAGAAAATGCCCCAGCGGCGCGCGGCGCGGCGCTCCTGCACGGTGGCAAACACCAGTTTTTCGAGGGTCGCGCGTTCCCAGTTGCCGATGCTGGGATCGGCGGCAAGCCGCTTGTCGGCCTGGCTGGAGGGATCGTGGTCGTGACTCGCTTGCTCGCTCATTCGCTCAACATTCCGGTTTCGATATTGTTACACTGCGGAGCGTCCGCGCTATTCAAGGCGCGGGCGCGCATACCATCTCGTCGGGCTGCCACCAGATGCCGCCATCCCGTTCGCTCACGGCGATCGGCCGCAGCCGGCCGCCGCGGCACGGTCCGCCGGCGCACTTGCCGGTGTCCGGCTGGTACACCGCCCCGTGGGTCGCGCACATCAGGTACAGGCCGCTCGACTCGAAAAAATCGCCCTCCGACCAGTCGAGTTCGATGGGTACGTGCGCACAACGGTTCAGGTAAGCAAATGGTTTACCCGCATAACGTACCACAAAGCCGGTCGCCGGATGCCCAAAGGCAATAACCGGGAAGCGCACACCCTTGCCGCCGTCGAGCAGCGCGGATGCTTCGCATACGAACAGGCTGCTATCGTCGGTCATCGTTACGCGTTTTCCAGCAGCCAGGTGTGCAGCTCAGGGATCGAGCGGGCCGAGAAGATCGGCTTGCAGGCCTGCAGCTGGTGCACCGGATGGGCGCCGAATTCGACCGCGATACCGGCGGCGCCGGCATTGTTCGCCATCATCAGGTCGTGGGTGGTGTCGCCGATCATCACGGTACGGCGTAGAATCTGGCCCAGTTCGCGCGTCAGTTCCTGCAGCATGGCCGGGTGCGGCTTGGAGAAGGTCTCGTCGGCGCAGCGGGTGGCGTCGAACATGGCTAGCAGGCCGGCCGCGTTCATGGCGCGGTTCAGGCCCACGCGGCTCTTGCCCGTGGCCACAGCCAGGAAGTAGCCCTGCTGCGCAAGATCGGTCAACATCTCGCGAACGCCCTTGAACAGCACCAGTTCGTGGTCCTTCGTCAGGAAGTGGTAGCGGTAGCGCTCCACCATGCGCGGGTACAGCACCGGGTCGATGTCGGGCAGTACCGCCTGCATGGCCTCGGACAGGCCGAGGCCGATCACGTGCGAGGCCGAAGCGTCGCTCGGCACCGGCAGCCCGAGGTCGCGGGCCGCCGACTGGATACAGCGGACGATCGCCGCCGTGCTGTCCATCAGCGTGCCGTCCCAGTCGAAAACGATCAGGTCAAATTGCTTTCTTGGCATTGTTGTCGGCAGCCGCGCTGCCGGTCCCCTATTAATATTAGGCGGTACGGACGGCTTCACCCGTCCACCCCACGCATGATTTCATGAAATCGGTTGCCCCAAGCTTACCAAGAATCGGTCGCACTCGGCCGGCAGCGGCGCGCGCAAGGTCAGCGGCTGGCCGGTGTCGGGGTGGGTGAAGGTGATCTGGTAAGCGTGCAGGAACATGCGCTTGAGCGCCCCGCGCTCGGCAGTTGCTTTCTGAAGCTGCTTGTTCAATGCAAAATCGCCGTATTTCTCGTCACCGAGGATCGGAAAGCCGCTCGAGGCCAGGTGCACGCGGATCTGGTGCGTGCGGCCGGTCTTGAGCTCGGCTTCGAGCAGGGCGAATTCCTTCCACTTGCGCTTCAGGTTGAACACCGTGTGCGCTTCCTGGCCACCGGCCTGCACCACCACGCGGCGCTCGCCGTCCGGCGTCGTGAATTTATGTAAAGGGAGCTTTACATGCTGGCGCTTGTTGGTCCAGTCTCCGTAGACGGCGGTAAGGTAGCGCTTGTCGGTGACGCCGTCGCGCATCTGGTCGTGCAGGTTGGTCAGTGCCGAGCGCTTCTTGGCAATGAGCAACAATCCGGAAGTCTCGCGGTCGAGGCGGTGCACCAGTTCCAGGAACTTGGCCTGCGGCCGCGCCGCGCGCAGCTGCTCGATGACGCCATAGGACACGCCCGAGCCGCCGTGCACGGCGACGCCGGCCGGCTTGTCGATGACGAGCAGGTGCGTGTCCTCAAACACGATCGGGAATTCGACACCGGGCGTGGCCTGCTGGCTCGCCTTCTCGGCGATGCGGATCGGCGGAATGCGCACCAGGTCGCCTTCGACGAGGCGGTACAGCTGGTCGATGCGACCCTTGTTGACCCGCACTTCCCCCGAACGGAGGATGCGGTAGATGTGGCTTTTCGGGACGCCTTTGCAGACGCGCAACAGATAGTTATCGATACGCTGGCCGGCCTCTTCCTCGGTGATTGTCACGAACTGCGCCTGGATTGTTGGCTGTGATGAAGGGGGAACAACATCGTTCTGTACCACTGTTCGCATTGTCTTCCCAGAAATTCTCTCTAAGTCCTTCATTTTGAATATATAATCGACAGGCGGCGGTCAAACCTCTGCTGGTGTAAGAATTAAAACGATATTTTACACAGGGGCGCGCTCCACCGGCCCCGCCATGAGCAAATTCGGTGGAAAAAAACGTGTACGCACATTCAGGCGCGAATCAGGGTTGCACCTGCAGTTGCAATCGGGTTGGGTGGCTGGATGCAGGATGGACTGTTTGGATTTGTATGGATAAGTACCGGCAAGCCGCGCCGTTCGCGGCTCGCCGGTTGATGGTGTCGATAACGCTTGTCGTTGTGGCCCGACCCGATGTCAGCCTCACCTGAAGGCTGAGCGTTACGGAAGGCTGATTGATCGCCTCGGTATCGAAGTCTCGGTTGTTCGCTGGCTACGGTTTGGCTCGTTGTTGCACACCGCCCCGCTGTCTCCGCCGTGCCCACCCCAACGTGGTGGCAGGCGGACCAGCTGCTGGTTGCGGCGTGCGTAGACAATGACGTTCGACTCCACTGCGCCCCGTGCGGCAGCGATGCATTGCGTCGCCCTGCCCCGTTCCGGGTATTCCCCCCTCCAGCATTCCTTCTCCGCGTACATTCCCTGTACTTTCGCCGCGCCTAACCAGCGCGGCATGACACGGCCTTCGGGTCGCGGAGTTAATAAAAATGAAACGCATGTTGTTTAATGCTACGCAGCAAGAGGAGCTGCGCGTAGCGATTGTCGACGGCCAGAAGCTGATCGACATCGATATCGAGACCGCCGGTCGCGAGCAACGCAAGTCCAATATCTACAAGGGTGTCATCACCCGCATCGAACCCTCCCTCGAAGCCTGCTTCGTTTCCTACGGCGAAGACCGCCACGGTTTCCTCCCCTTCAAAGAAGTTGCCCGTTCTTATTTCCGCGATGGCGTCGACGTGCGTAACTGCACGATCAAGGAAGCCCTCAAGGAAGGCCAGGAAATCATGGTCCAGGTCGAGAAAGAGGAACGCGGCAACAAGGGCGCCGCACTGACCTCCTTCATCTCGCTGGCCGGCCGCTACCTGGTCCTGATGCCGAACAACCCGCGCGGCGGCGGCGTGTCGCGCCGCGTCGAAGGCGAAGAGCGCCAGGAACTGCGCGAAACCATGGACAAGCTCGACCTGCCGCAGGGCATGTCGGTCATCGCCCGCACCGCCGGCATCGGCCGCACGGTCGAAGAACTGCAGTGGGACCTGAACTACCTGATGCAGCTGTGGCGCGCGATCGAAGGCGCCGGCAAGTCGGCCGCCGGTCCGTTCCTGATCTACCAGGAAAGCTCGCTGGTGATCCGCGCAATCCGCGACTACTTCCAGCCGGACATCGGCGAAGTCCTGATCGACACCGACGAGATTTTCGACCAGGCGCAGCAATTCATGTCGCACGTAATGCCGGACATGGCGCACCGCGTGAAGCGCTACAGCGACGACGTGCCGCTGTTCTCGCGCTTCCAGATCGAACACCAGATCGAGACCGCCTACGCGCGCACCGTGCCGCTGCCATCGGGCGGCGCGATCGTCATCGACCACACCGAAGCCCTGGTCTCCATCGACGTCAACTCGGCACGCGCCACGCGCGGCTCCGACATCGAAACCACCGCCTTCAACACCAACTGCGAAGCGGCCGACGAAGTGGCCCGCCAGCTGCGCCTGCGCGACCTGGGCGGCCTGATCGTGATCGACTTCATCGACATGGAAGTGGCCAAGAACCAGCGCGAGGTGGAAACCCGCCTGAAGGAAGCCCTGCACCATGACCGTGCACGCGTCCAGATGGGCAAGATCTCGCGCTTCGGCCTCATGGAGCTCTCGCGCCAGCGCCTGCGTCCTTCCCTGTCGGAAGGCTCGCACGTGACCTGCCCGCGCTGCTCGGGCACCGGCCACATCCGCGATACCGAATCCTCGGCCCTGCAAGTCCTGCGCATCATCCAGGAAGAGGCCATGAAGGAGAACTCGGCCGCGATCCACGTGCAGGTGCCGGTCGACGTCGCCGCCTTCCTGCTGAACGAAAAGCGCGGCGAAGTGCTCAAGATCGAGAACCGCCACCGCATCACCGTGATCCTGATCCCGAACAAGCATCTGGACACCCCGCACTACAAGCTCGAGCGCATCAAGCACGACGACCCGCGCCTGGAAGACGCCGCCGCCAGCTACACCATGGCGGAATCGGCCGAGACCGACATGGGCTTCGCCAAGCGCCAGAAGGAAGAAGCCAAGCCGCGCCAGGAAGCCGTGGTCAAGACCATCACCCCGGCCCAGCCGGCCCCGATGGTGGACCGCAGCGAAGCGGCCAAGCCGGCCAAGGCCGCCGCCCCGGCAGCCCCGGTCGCGGCTCCGGCGCCAGCCGCACCGGCACCGAGCGAGCTGGGCTTCTTTGCCCGCATCAAGAAATTCTTCATGGGCGAGCCGATCCCGCCGGCACCGGCGCCGGCACCGGTCGTGGTTGAAAAGCCGGCCGCACCGGCCGCTGCAGCCGAGCGCGGCGAACGCGGCGGCCGCAATGGCCAGCGCACCCGCAACGGCCGCGGCGCCAAGGGTGGCCGTGACCGCGACGAGCGCGACCTGACTGCCAAGACCGAGGAAGGCGTCAAGCCGGTGGAAGCCGACGCCAAGCCGGCCCGCCAGCCGCGCGAGAAGCGTGAGCCGCGCGAGCCGCGCGAAGCACGCGCACCGCGCGAGCCGCGCGAGCAGCTCGACACCGCAGCGGCCGCGCCGCGCGCCGAGCGCGAGCCGGGCGAACGCAAGGAACGCGCACCGCGCCAGCCGCGTGGCGAGCGCACCGAGCGCGCCGTCCAGCAGCCGGTCGAAGCCAAGGCGGAAGAGCTGAAGCTGCAGGCCGTCCCGGCCCCGAGTGACGAAAGCGAACTGTCGACCACCACCCCGCACGGCGACGTGCTGGACCATGCGGTGAAAGTGGCAGCAACGGGCGCCAACGGCGAGGAACTGGACGCCGAAGGCGGCGACGAGCCGCGCCGCCGCCGCCGCCGCGGTGGCCGCAACCGCAACCGCCGCGACCGTGACCAGGTCGAAGGTATGGAATCGGCGGAAGGCCTCGACGGCGCCCCGGCCTTCACGCCGGTCGCCGACGAAGAAGCCGCGAAGGTTGCGGCCGCAGCCAAGGCTGCGCCGAAGGCCAAGGCTGCCGCCGAGCAAGGCCCGTGGCCCTTCCCGACCGCGGCATCGGTGGCTGCCAAGGCGAAGGCCGAAGTGGACGCCGTGGCTGCTGCGGCTGCACCGGCTCCGGTTGCCGCGCCGGCACCGGTTGCCGAAGCTGCCCCGGCTGCGGCAGTGGAACGTGGTCCGTGGGTCTTCCCGACCGCGGCTTCGATGGCCGCCCTGAAGGCCCCGGCCGCCCCGGCTGCAGAGCCGGCACCGGCGCCTGTGGCTGAAGCACCGGCTGCGCCGGTCGCTCCGGTGGCTCCGGTGGCTGCCGAGCCTGTGCAGGCAGCCCCGGCGCCCGTCGCCGCTGCTCCGGCACCTGCTCCTGCACCGAGCGCCGCGCCGATCGACATGAACGACCTGCTGTCCAAGGCCGGCCTGCAGCTCGCATCGACCGATCCGGAAAAGCTGCGCGCCGCCCAGGAAGCCGCCGCCCAGGCCAATCCTCCGCAGCGCGTCGGCCGCGCCCGCAAGCCGGTCCAGGTGCCGGTGGACGAGCCGCTGATCCAGGTGGATACGCGCCAGTAAGCGCTAGCTTGCTGGCGTAGCGAAAAGGGAAGCCCACTGGGCTTCCCTTTTTTGTTTTGCGCATCGAAACATTGGGGTCAAACATCGGGGTCAGGTCTGACAATCGGACACGAACTCAAGCGTAAGTTGCTTGTATTGCCGAGCCCGTGTCCAAATGTCAGACCTGACCCTGCACCTACTGCACCTTGACCCTGCCCCTACCACGCAAGCAACAAGTCATATTGCTGGGTTACGATAACAAGCATGCAAGCCCCCGCCCCCATCAGCTTCCGCGAAGCCCTGCTCTACTGGCTCAAGCTCGGCTTCATCAGCTTCGGCGGCCCCGCCGGCCAGATCGCCCTGATGCACGGCGAACTGGTCGAACGACGCCGCTGGATTTCCGAGCAGCGCTTCCTGCACGCCCTGAACTACTGCATGCTGCTGCCCGGCCCCGAGGCGACCCAGCTGGCGGTCTACATCGGCTGGCTCCTGCACCGCACCTGGGGCGGCATCCTGGCCGGGCTGCTGTTCATCCTGCCCTCGCTGGTCCTCCTGACCAGCCTGTCCTGGATCTACCTCACCTGGGGCCACCTGCCGGTCATCGCGGGCATCATGGCCGGCATCAAGCCGGCCGTGGTGGCGATCGTCATCGCCGCCGCCTGGCGCATCGGCACGCGCACCCTGCGCAACGGCATGCTCGCCGCCATCGCCGCGCTGGCCTTCGTCGCCATCGCCCTGCTCGACATTCCCTTCCCGCTGATCGTGCTGGGCGCAGCAACGGCCGGCCTCATTGGCGGCCGTCTCTGGCCGCAGCGCTTCCAGCCCGGCGGCGGACACCCGGCCGACCGCAAGCACTACGGCCCGGCCCTGATCGACGACGATACCCCCAGCCCGGCGCACGCCCGCTTCTCGTTGCGCGCCCTGGCCAAGGTCCTGCTCATCGGCATCGGCCTGGCGCTCGCCGCCTGGCTCGTGCTCGCCGCCGTGTATGGCGTGGATGGGACGCTGGCGCGCATGGGCTGGTTCTTCACCAAGGCCGCCCTGATGACCTTCGGCGGCGCCTATGCCGTGCTGCCCTACGTGGTGCAGGGCGCGGTCGAGCAGTACGGCTGGCTCAGCGCCACCCAGATGATCGACGGGCTGGCACTGGGCGAGACCACGCCCGGTCCCCTGATCATGATCGTGGCCTTCGTCGGCTTCGTCGGCGGCTGGACCCATGCGCTGTTCGGCCCGGACGCGCTGGCCCTTGGCGGCATCGCCGGCGCACTGGTAGCAAGCCTGTTCACCTTCCTGCCCTCGTTCGTCTTCATCCTGGCCGGCGGACCGCTGGTCGAGTCGGGGCGCGGCAACGTGCGGCTGACGGCGCCGCTGACCGCGATCTCCGCCGCCGTGGTCGGGGTGGTCGCCAGCCTGGCCGTGTTCTTCGGCCAGCACGTGTTCTTTGCCGGCGGCCAGGTCCGGCCGGCGGCGATCGCCATCGGCGCCGCCGCCAGCCTCGCCCTGCTGCGCTACAAGGTGGGGCCGATCACGCTGATCGCCGTCTGTGCGCTGGCGGGGGTCGTGCTATCGTATTGGCATGCCTGACAAAATCATTCCGATTACCGACCTGCGTTCGCCCGCGATGGCGGTCCCGGGTGCGCCGGAAGCGCCAAGCGGCCTGCTCCTGGACGCCCTGGGCCGGCCGCTGCACGACCTGCGCATCTCGGTGACCGACCGCTGCAACTTCCGCTGCGTCTACTGCATGCCGAAAGAGGTCTTCGACAAGGACTACGCCTACCTGCCGCACGGCGACCTGCTCTCCTTCGAAGAAATCACGCGCGTGGCGCGCCTGTTCATCGCCCACGGCGTCGAGAAGATCCGCCTGACCGGCGGCGAGCCGCTGCTGCGCAAGAACCTCGAAGGCCTGGTCGGCATGCTGCGTTCCCTGAGCACGCCCAGCGGGCGCCCGCTCGACCTCACGCTCACCACCAACGGCTCGCTGCTGGCGCGCAAGGCCCAAGCCCTGAAGGATGCCGGCCTGGACCGCGTCACGGTCTCGCTCGACGCGCTCGACGACACGGTGTTCCGGCGCATGAACGACGTCGACTTTGCGGTGGCCGACGTGCTGCACGGCCTGGACGCGGCGCACGCCGCCGGACTGGGGCCGATCAAGGTCAACATGGTGGTCAAGCGCGGCACCAACGAGGACCAGATCCTGCCGATGGCGCGCCACTTCAAGGGTTCGCCCTTCATCCTGCGCTTCATCGAATACATGGACGTGGGCGCCTCGAACGGCTGGAACATGGACGAAGTCATCCCTTCCGCCGAGGTGGTGCGCCGGATCGGGCTTGAATTGCCGCTCGCTCCGCTTGCCGCCAACTACAGCGGCGAGACCGCCGCCCGCTGGCGCTACCTGGACGGCAGCGGCGAAGTCGGCGTGATCTCCAGCGTCACGCAAGCCTTCTGCCACGACTGCACCCGCCTGCGCCTGTCCACCGAGGGCAAGCTCTACACCTGCCTGTTCGCCACCCGCGGCCACGACCTGCGCTCCCTGCTGCGCGGCGAACGCAGCGACGCGGACATCGCGGGTGCGATCGCCCAGCTGTGGCGCGGGCGCGCCGACCGCTACTCGGAAACGCGCACCGTCGAGTCGTCGGGGCTGGCGCGCGGCGGCAAGAAGGTCGAGATGTCGTACATCGGCGGTTAATTTCGGGCTCACATGGACAAGAAACTCATCACGGGACTCATCCTGGCGGGCGGCCGTGGCTCGCGCATGGGCAATGTGGACAAGGGCCTGCAGCCCTTCCGCGGCAAACCGATGGCGCAGCACGCGATCGAGCGCCTGCTGCCGCAGGTCGGCTCGGTCATGGTCAACGCCAACCGCAACATCGACAGCTGGCTGGAGCTGGCCGCACCAGTCTGGCAGGACGAAACGCCCGGCTTCGCCGGACCGCTGGCGGGCCTGGAAGCCGGCCTGCGCCACTGCGTCACGCCCTGGCTGCTGGCGGTGCCCTGCGATTCGCCCTTCCTGCCGCTGGACCTGGCCGAGCGATTGGCCGCCGCGGTCAAAGAAAACGATGCGGACCTCGCCTTTGCCGTCACGCAGGAGCCGGGCATGCGGCCCCAGCCCCATCCGGTGTTCTGCCTGGTGAAGGCGAGCCGGCTGCCGGTGCTGTCGCGATACCTGCTCGAGGGCGGACGCCGCATGGACGGCTGGTACAAGGACCTGAAGGCGGTCGAGGTGCTGTTCGAGGATGCCGACGCTTTCCGCAACATCAACACGCTGGAAGAACTGCAAGGCTTCGACGACACCTTGCCCCTGAGCCTGGCGAAGGTGACCAGCTGCCTGTCCGGCTACGATCCCGACGCCCTGCCCGTGCGCGACGCCCAGCGCATCATCCGCGAGTTCGTGCAGCCGGTGCGCGCGGTGGAAAAAGTCGCGCTGCGCGCCGCGCTCGGTCGCGTGCTCGCCAAGGACGTGATCTCGCCGATCAACGTGCCGGCCCACGACAATTCGGCCATGGACGGTTTCGCGCTGCGCGGCGAGGACCTGCGCGCCGACGCGCCGGTGACGCTGCGTGTGATCGGCACGACCTACGCCGGCAATGCTTCCGGCCTGGTTCCTGTCGCGGGCGAGTGCGTGCGCATCATGACGGGCGGTGTCATGCCGGAAGGCTGCGACAGCGTCGTGCCGCAGGAATTCGTCACCCAGGAAGGCGAGACCGTCACCCTGCCCGCGGGCGTGATCCGCGCGGGCGACAACCGCCGCTTCGCCGGCGAAGACCTGAAGGCCGGCAGCGCGGCCTTGAAAGCGGGCCGCGTGGTGCGCCCCGCCGATCTCGGCATGATGGCCTCGCTGGGCATAGCCGAAGTCGCGGTGCAGCGCCGCCTGCGCGTGGCCTTCTTCTCGACCGGCGACGAACTGCGCTCGGTCGGCGAGCCGCTGGGTGAAGGCTGCGTCTACGACAGCAACCGCTACACCATCTACGGCATGCTGCAGCGCCTGGGTTGCGACATCATCGACATGGGCGTGGTGCGCGACGACCCGCTGGCGCTGGAAGAGGCGCTGCGCAGCGCCTGCGAGAACGCGGACGCCATCATCACCTCGGGCGGCGTGTCGGTCGGCGCGGCCGACTACACCAAGCAGATCATGGCCAGGCTCGGCGACGTGACCTTCTGGAAGATCGGCATGCGTCCCGGACGCCCGCTGGCCTTCGGCCGCGTCCATTCGAATGGCCGCAGCGCTTTCCTGTTCGGGCTGCCGGGCAATCCGGTGGCGGTGATGGTGTCCTTCTACTTCTTCGCGCGCGAGGCCCTGCTGCGCATGATGGGCGCCGAAGCCCCGCTGCCGCTGCTGCGCGCGCGCTCAGGCGGCGCGATCCGCAAGAAGCTAGGGCGCACCGAATACCAGCGCGGCATCCTGGCGCCTGGCGCGGATGGCCAGCCGGAAGTGCGCATCACGGGCTCGCAGGGCTCGGGCATCCTGCGCTCGATGTCCGAGGCGAACTGCATGGTGGTGCTGCACGACGAGCAGGGCAATGTCGCGGCGGGCGACATGGTCGATGTGCTCGTGTTCGAGGGATTAATGTAGGGTGGGCGGCTTCGCCGCCCACGCGGCCAACTCACGTTTGATCGACCACACATCTTTTATCCGGCGCTGCCGTACTATGCGCCGATGTCTTGCTACCGCCGCGCCATAACGGGTACATCATTCTTTTTCACGGTCGTCACCCATGGCCGGCGCCCCATCCTTTGCAATGAGCCCGTACGCGAGGCTCTGCGTTCTGCCATCGAGAAGGTACGTCTTCGCCTACCGTTCCAGATCGGTGCGATAGTCCTCATGCCAGATCACCTTCACTGCATTTGGACGCTGCCAGATGGCGACATGAATTTTTCTACACGCTGGTCACAGATCAAGCATGAAGTGTCCTACAAGTGCCGTGATTTGTACGAGGCGACACTATCGCTATCGAGACGACGCCAACGCGAGGCGCCGATCTGGCAGCGGCGATTCTGGGAGCATCAGATTCGGGACGAAGTCGATATGGAGCGACACGTCGACTACATCCATTTCAATCCAGTCAAGCATGGCTTGGTCAAGGCAGCGTCAGCGTGGCCGTACTCGACGTTCGCACGCTACGTTCGGGCGGGAATATATGCTCCGGATTGGGGCGGCAATCCTGCATGCGAAGATATGCGCTTCGAATAAGCGCAGCGACGGCGCTTGCGCCGGCTGACCGCGTGGGCGGCAAAGCCGCCCACCCTACGGGTCCTGCGACTCCGAACCGAGCATCAGCTGCGCCGCCTCGCTCGGCAGCGCTTCCACCGACTTCAGCTTGCGCGCCATCTGGCGGCTGCGCACTTCGGCGCTTTCGATGTTCTTGGCGGCCTTCTCCAGCGTCGCCTTGGTGGTGGCCAGCACGTCGCCGAACTTGGTGAACTCGGTCTTCACCGCACCCAGCACCTGCCACACCTCGGACGAGCGCTTCTCCAGCGCCAGCGTACGGAAGCCCATCTGCAGGCTGTTGAGCAGCGCGCTCAGGGTCGACGGGCCGGCGATCGTCACGCGCAGCGCACGCTGCAGGTCGTCGGCCAGGCCGGGGCGACGCATCACCTCGGCGTACAGGCCTTCGGTCGGGAGGAACAGGATCGCGAAATCGGTGGTCTGCGGCGGCGACACGTACTTTTCGCAGATCGTCTTCGCTTCCACCCGCACGGCGCGTTCCAGCTCGGCGCCGGCGCGCGCCACGCCTTCGGCATCGGCCATCTCGGCCGCTTCCAGCAGGCGTTCGTACTGCTCCTTCGGGAACTTGGCGTCGATCGGCAGCCACAGCGGCGGGCCGCCATCGACCACGCCGGGCAGCTTGATCGCGAACTCGACCCGTGCGCCGCTGCCCGCGATGGTCTCGACGTTCTTGGCGTACTGGTCGACGGTGAGGACCTGCTCGAGCAGCATCTCGAGCTGCACTTCGCCCCAGGTGCCGCGGGTCTTGACGTTGGTGAGCACTCGCTTGAGGTCGCCCACGCCGATCGCCAGCTGCTGCATCTCGCCCAGGCCCTGATGCACCTTTTCCAGGCGCTCGCTGACCTGTTTGAAGCTCTCCGTCAGGCGCGTCTCCAGGGTCGCGTGCAGCTTCTCGTCGACGGTCTGGCGCATCTCCTCGAGGCGCTTGGCGTTATCGTTCTGCAGGTCGCGGATCTTGGTTTCCAGCGTGCCGCGCACTTCCAGCATGCGCTGGGCGTTCGATTCGGTCAGGTTCGACAGGGTCAGCTGCAGGGTATCGGCGAAGCGCTTCAGGGCGCGCGCCTGCTCTTCGCGGCCGGCGCTCGATTGCAGCTGCATCTGCTGGCGCATGCCGTCGAACTGCTGCACGCTAGCGGCATGGTACTGGCCCATGTGCCCCGCCACTTCCTGGCGCGTGGCCTGCGCGGTGGATTGCATCTCGAGCCGCAGCTCGCGCTCCAGGCGCTCGATGTGGCGGCCGTCGCCGTTGGCACGTGCGCGCGACAGCAGGAGCACCTGCAGGGCGATGACGACAGCGAGCGCCGCCAGGATCAGGAGTTCGGCGATACCCATGCGTCAGTCGGCCTTGTTCCGCATCCAGTCGGCAGTGTTGTAGAAAGACTGCATCAGGCGCATGCGCAGGTCTTCGTCGTAGCCCAGGTCTTCCATTGCCCAGGCCATGGCGCGCAGCCACTGGTCGCGCTCCTTGGTGCCGATGGCGAACCCTAGGTGTCGCGCGCGCAGGCGCGGGTGGCCGTAGCGTTCGACGAAGAGATCGGGACCGCCCATCCAGCCGGACAGGAACATGAACAGCTTTTCGCGCGAGCTGTCGTTGGGTTGCGGGTGCATGGCGTGGATGCCGGCGAATTCAGGTTCCAGCTGCATCAGGTCGTAGAAGCGGTCGACCAGTTCGCGCAGGCGCTCGGCGCCGCCCATCACCTTGTAGAGGGTTTGTGTGTCAAGGGTATTCGGTTCGGACATGCCGCCATGATAGCGCGCCGGGATGGCCACTGGCCACCCCGGCAATGCGTTGTTGCATTCAAGCTTCGCGCAGAGTCTGCAGCGGGGGCTGCCGTAGCACGCTGCGCAGCCCCAGCCAGCCGCCGACCAGCGCGCAGACGGCGCCCACGACCACGCCGGCCAGCCACACCTGCGGCTCGAACTTCCAGGGGAACTTGAACACGTACTCGGCCAGCACCCAGCCCATGGCCGCCGCGCCAGTCGCCGCCAGCACGCCGGACAGGCCGCCGACCAGCACGAACTCGATCCGCTGCGCCGTCGCCAGTTGCCCGCGGGTGGCGCCGAGCGCGCGCAGCAGGCCGGCTTCGCGGGTGCGTTCCGACTGCGATCCCATCAGGGCCGCGTACAGCACCAGCACGCCGGAGGCGAGCGTGAACATGAACAGGAACTCGACCGCCACCACCACCTGGTCGAGCACTTCCTGCAGTTGGCGGATGATGCCGGAGACGTCGATCACGGTCAGGTTCGGATAGGCGCGGGTCAGGCTGTTGGTGAGGTTTCCGGCGCTGCCAGGGAGGTGGAAGGCCGTCATGAAGCTCTTCGGCGCGTTCGCCATCGCCTGCGGGTTGATGATGACGAAGAAGTTGGCGCGCATCGAGCCCCACTCGAGCTTGCGCAGGCTGGTCACCTTCGCCTCCACCGGCATCCCGGCCATGTCGAAGCGCATGACGTCGCCCAGCTTCAGGCCCAGCCGGGTGGCCAGGCTCTGCTCCACCGAGGCCTCGGCCACGCCCGGGCCATCCTTGTACCAGCTGCCGGCGACGATCTCGTTGGTCTCGGGCAGGCTTGCTACCGTCGACAGGTTGAACTCGCGCTCGGCCAGGCGGCGCGCTTCGCCGTTCTGGAAGCTGTTGCGGGTGAGCAGGTCGCCGTTGATGTGGGTCAGGCGGCCGCGGATCATCGGGTACAGGAACACGTTCTGCACCCCGGCCCCGCGCAGCTGCTGCTCGACGCCCTGCGCCTGCTCGGGCTGGATGTTGATGATGAAGCGGTTCGGCGCATCCGGCGGCGTGGCCGTGCGCCAGGCGGACATCAGGTCGCCGCGCACCACGGTGAGCAGCAGCAGCGCCATCAGGCCGAGCGACAGCGACACCACCTGCACCACGGTGGCGCCGGGACGGCGTTGCAGCGAGGTGATGGCGAAGCGCCAGCTCTGGTTTTTCGAGGCGCCGCGCAGCTGGCGCAGCAGGCGCAGGCCGAGCCAGGCGACCAGGGCGAACAGGCCCAGGCCGCCGAGGAAGCCGCCGGCCGTCATCAATGCCAGCCTGGTGTCGCCGGCCTGCCACAGCAGCAGCGCCAGGAACACGCCGACGCCCAGGCCATAGGTGGCCAGCGCCAGCGGCTGCGGGCTTGCCGCTTCGCGCCGGATGACGCGGTTGTGCGGCACGTTGCGCAGCTGAAGGACCGGCGGCAGCGCGAAGCCGACCAGCAGCAGCAGGCCGGTGGCGATGCCCTGCAGCGCAGGCAGGGGCGACACCGGCGGCAGGTCCGGCGGCAGCAGGTTGCCGATCATCTGGATCAGGATGAAGTGGGCACCGAAGCCGACCGCCACGCCCAGTATGCTGCCAGCCAGGCCGACAATGGCGAATTCGATCAGGTAGAGCGCGCCGACCTGGTTCTGGGTCATGCCGAGGCAGCGCAGCATGGCGCAGGCGTCCAGGTGGCGCTGCATGAAGCGGCGCGCCGCCATCGCGACCGCCACCGCGGCCAGCATCGCCGACAGCAGGCCGACCAGCGACAGGAAGCTGTCGGCGCGGTCGAGCGTGGCGCGCATCTCGGGGCGGCCGTTCTCGAGCGTCTCGATGCGCACGCCGCGCACGTTGCGCGTGGCGATGTCGGCGCGCAGCCATTTTTCGAAGGCGGCCACGCTGGACATGTCGTTCTTCGAGGTCGAGGCCACCTGCAGCCGGTAGGTGACGCGCGAGAACGCGTCCACCAGCCCGGTGGCCGGCAGGTCCTGCAGCGACAGCATCACGCGCGGCGCGAAGTTGGAGAAGCCCGCGCCCTTGTCGGGTTCGGTGGCGATCAGCTGGGCGATGCGGAACTGCTTGTCGCCCAGCTGGATGCTGCCGCCTACCCCGGTGCGCAGCGCCGGCAGCAGGTTGGCGTCGACCCAGACGGTGCCGGGCGCCGGCGTGTCCCGGGTTTTCTGTCCGATGGCGCGGCTGGCGTCGTCGGGATTGGTGCTGATGCTGAGCTGGCCACGCAGCGGGTAGCCGTCCGACACCGCCTTTACCGCGGACAGCTGCGCCATCGAGGCTTCGCCCTCGCCGGCCTGCGCCATGCTCTGGAAGGCGGCCGTTTCGGCGACCAGCAGGCCGCGCCGCTTCGCCTCGTCCTTCCAGCGCTGCTGGATCGGATCGTCGGCATTGACCAGGAGGTCGGCGCCCAGCAGCTGGTGCGCGTCGCGGTTCAGGCCGGCGCGCATGCGGTCGATGAAGAAGCCGACCGAGGACAGCGCCGACACCGCCACGATCAGGGCCACCAGCAGGAAACGCAGCTCGCCCGCACGCCAGTCGCGCGCGGTCATGCGGAGGGATTGGATGAACATGGTGATCCCTTATGCCGTGGCGGCAGGACTGGCCTTGGCGAAGAACTCGTCCACCTCGGCGAGGAAGGCGCGCTTGCGCTCGGGGTCGAGGAAGGAGGCGGCGAAGCTGTTGCGGGCCAGCTGGCGCGCATGGCCGGCATCGAGCGGTAGCGCCTCGAAGGCGGCGATGAAGTTGTCGTTCATGTAGCCGCCGAAATAGGCCGGGTCGTCCGAATTGACGGTGGCGGCCAGGCCGGCGTCGAGCAGCTCGCGCAGGTTGTGGCTGCCCATCACGTCGAACACGCGCAGCTTGATGTTCGACAGCGGGCAGACGGTCAGCGCCATGCCCTCGCGCGCCAGGCGCTCGGTCAGTTCCCTGCTTTCGAGGGTGCGCACGCCATGGTCGATGCGCTCGACCTTGAGCACGTCCAGCGCGCTCTCGATGTAGGCCGGGGGGCCCTCCTCGCCCGCATGCGCCACCAGGCGCAGGCCGAGCTGGCGCGCGCGCTCGAACACGCGCGCGAACTTCTCGGGCGGGTGGCCGACCTCGGACGAGTCCAGGCCGACGCCGATGAATTTGTCGCGGTAAGGCAACGCCTCGTCCAGTGTGGCCAGCGCTTCCTCCTCGGACAGGTGGCGCAGGAAGCACATGATCAGGGTCGCGCTGATGGGACTGTCCTGGCAGGCGCGCCAGATGCCGTTGATGACGGTCTCGAAGGGCACGCCGCGCGCGGTATGGGTTTGCGGATCGAAGAAGATCTCGGTGTGCCGAACATTGTCGGCATGCGCGCGGGCCAGGTAGGCGGCGGTCATGTCGTAGAAATCCTGCTCGGTCAGCAGCACGCTGGCGCCGGCGTAATAGATGTCGAGGAAGGACTGCAGGTCGCTGAAAGCGTAGGCCTGGCGCAACGCCTCGACCGAGGGGTAAGGCAGCGATACACCATTTCTTTGTGCCAGCGCAAAGATCAGCTCGGGTTCCAGCGAACCCTCGATGTGGATGTGTAATTCTGCCTTCGGCATGTTCTGCAGGATATTGCGTAGTTGGGGATGCAGCATGATGTTCTCCGGCGCTGGTCTGTGTTCGATGGGACGTGGCCGACAAGTGTAACGCATGCTCGTCCGCCCTCTGTGCCATAGGCGAAAACAGGCATCCGTATTGACGGTTTGCGTGCGCCACAGCTTGAGCATATCGTGCACTATCGGCTCACAAAGTTGATATTTAAGCAGCCTGAAGCGGGCCGAATCGAACCGCTTCGGAACCGTGAAAAAGGGAGGTTTCGGGGAGCATTTTCAGTGCTCGCCAAGCCCCTCAAAAACGGACTTTTCTTATACTGTTCAAGCACTTGTATATGCAGTACCTGCGCGCACGACACTGCTTTGACTTCGGGAACTAATAGGCACATAATAAATTTCACAAACGCAAAAAAGACGCTCTCCAACCGACGGGAGACCGGACCGGCCACATTCGGCTCGGTCCGGGACGACAACAAGAAAATCGCAGCATCCACGGCCCCGGCGATCCCGATGCCAGGTGCGGGCGACCGACAAGGAGTACGCCAGATAAAGACCGGGGCCTGAGGCAGCCCTTGCACAGTCGGCTGCCATGACGTGATCGTTGTTCGTACACTAGGAAGGACATTCGAAATGAGCATCTTTGACAACTACACCGCCCGCTACGAGCGTACCCGCGAAGAGGAATACTCCATGTCGGAGTTCCTCGCACTGTGCAAGAAAGACCCCCTGACCTATGCCAGCGCGCCCGAGCGCATGCTCGCGGCCATCGGCGATCCGACCCTGATCGACACCCGCCTCGACCCGCGCCTGTCGCGCATCTTTGCCAACAAGGTGATCAAGGTCTATCCGGCCTTCCGCGATTTCTATGGCATGGAAGAAGTGATCGAACAGGTCGTTTCCTACTTCCGCCATGCGGCCCAGGGCCTGGAAGAACGCAAGCAGATCCTCTACCTGCTCGGCCCCGTCGGCGGCGGCAAGTCCTCGATCGCGGAAAAGCTCAAGAGCCTGATGGAACACGTGCCCTTCTACGCCATCAAGGGTTCGCCGGTGAACGAATCGCCGCTCGGCCTGTTCAACGAGGAAGAAGACGGCACCATCCTCGAAGAAGACTACGGCATCCCGCGCCGCTACCTGCGCGCCATTCCGAGCCCATGGGCCGTCAAGCGCCTGCACGAGTTCGGCGGCGACATCAACAAGTTCCGCGTGGTCAAGCGCTACCCGTCGATCCTGAAGCAGATTGCGGTCTCGAAGACCGAGCCGGGCGACGAAAACAACCAGGACATTTCCTCGCTGGTCGGCAAGGTCGACATCCGCAAGCTCGAAGACTACGCCCAGGACGATCCGGACGCCTACAGCTACTCGGGCGGCCTGTGCCTGGCCAACCAGGGCCTGATGGAATTCGTCGAGATGTTCAAGGCGCCGATCAAGGTGCTGCACCCGCTGCTGACGGCGACCCAGGAAGGCAACTACAAGGGCACCGAAGGCTTCGGCGCGATTCCCTTCGAGGGCATCGTACTGGCGCACTCGAACGAATCCGAGTGGAAGACTTTCCGCAACAACCGCAACAACGAGGCTTTCCTCGACCGTATCTACATCGTCAAGGTGCCCTACTGCCTGCGCGTGTCGGACGAGATCAAGATCTACGACAAGCTGCTGTACAACTCCTCGCTCGACAAGGCGCCCTGCGCACCGGGCACGCTGCGCATGATGGCGCAGTTCGCGATCCTGTCGCGCCTGAAGGACCCGGAGAATTCGAGCATTTATTCCAAGATGCTGGTGTACGACGGCGAGAACCTGAAGGACACCGATCCCAAGGCCAAGTCGATGCACGAGTACGTCGACTATGCCGGCGTGGACGAAGGCATGAACGGCCTGTCGACCCGCTTCGCCTTCAAGATCCTGTCCAAGGTCTTCAACTTCGACAATACCGAAGTGGCGGCCAATCCGGTGCACCTGCTCTACGTGCTCGAGCAGCAGATCGAGCGCGAGCAGTTCCCGCCGGAGACCGAGCAGCGCTACATGTCCTACATCAAGGAGCACCTGGCGCAGCGCTACGTCGATTTCATCGGCAAGGAAATCCAGACCGCCTACCTGGAAAGCTATTCGGAATACGGCCAGAACATCTTCGACCGTTACGTGACCTTCGCCGACTTCTGGATCCAGGACCAGGAATTCCGCGACCCGGACACCGGCGAGAGCTTCGACCGCGAATCGCTCAACGCCGAGCTCGAGAAGATCGAGAAGCCGGCCGGCATTTCGAATCCGAAGGATTTCCGTAACGAGATCGTCAACTTCAGCCTGCGTGCGCGGGCCACCAATGCCGGCAAGAACCCGGCCTGGACCAGCTACGAGAAATTCCGTAGCGTGATCGAGAAGAAGATGTTCTCGAACACCGAAGAACTCCTGCCCGTCATTTCCTTCAATGCGAAAGCGAGTGCCGAGGATGCCAACAAGCATGCCGACTTCGTGGCCCGCATGGTCGAGAAAGGCTACACGCCGAAGCAGGTACGCCTGCTATGCGAATGGTACCTGCGCGTGAGGAAATCCTCCTGACAGGGCCAGCGCACGCCACGAATCGGCGTGCGCCGCACACGCGATTGCGGCGCGTATTAAGATAGACCTATAAGACAGACCTATCGAGATTTCGCCCGCCCGCAACGTATCGGCGGCTTGAAGAACCGTCGCGAGCGGCAGCTTTGCGGTCGAGAAGCGCAACCGTACAAGCGTACGGTGAGCATCGCAGACCACACGCAACGCGCAGCAGGTTCTTCAAGCCGCCACCACAGGAGGCCAGTTTTGACTTATCTTATTGACCGTCGCTTGCAGGGCAAGAACAAGTCCGCGGTCAACCGCGAACGCTTCCTGCGCCGCTACAAGGCGCAAATCAAGGACGCGGTCGGCCGCGCCATCAAAGGCCGTTCGATCACCGACATCGAGAACGGCGAGAAAGTCACGATCCCCGTCAAGGACGTGAACGAACCCCATTTCGGCCATGCCCATGGGGGTGTCTGGGAAACCGTCAACCCGGGCAATACCGAATACCAGAAAGGCGACCAGTTCAACCGTCCGCGCAGCGGCGGCGGCGGTGCCGGGCGCGGGCGCGCCGGCAACAGCGACCAGACCACCGAGGACGATTTCATCTTCGAGCTGTCGCGCGAAGAATTCATGAATTATTTCTTCGAGGATCTTGAGCTGCCGAACATGATCAAGACGCAGCTCACCCAGACCATCGAGTACAAGAACCAGCGCGCCGGCTACAACGTGTCCGGCACCCCCTCGAACATCCACGTGCTGCGCTCGCTGCGCGGCGCGCTCGGGCGCCGCATCGCCGTCGGCGGCCCCGCCAAGCGCCAGCTGAGGGAAGCCGAGGAAGCGCTGCAGGCCCTGTTCGACGAAGGCGCGCCGTCCGACGATGAAGGGGTGATCGAACTGAAGGACAAGATCCATCACCTGCACATCCGCCTCAACGCGATTCCCTTCATCGATCCCTTCGACCTGCGCTACTCGAACCGGATCAAGGTGCCCAAGCCGAGCACCTCGGCCGTGATGTTCTGCATCATGGACGTCTCCGGCTCGATGGACGAAACGCGCAAGGACACCGCCAAGCGCTTCTTCATCCTGCTCTACCTGTTCCTCAAGCGCGTCTACGAGAAGATCGAGGTCGTCTTTATCCGTCACCATACGGCCGCGGCCGAAGTCGACGAGAACGAGTTCTTCCATTCGCGCGAGTCGGGCGGCACCGTGGTGTCCTCTGCTCTGCACCTGCTGCAGAAAGTGCTCACCGAGCGCTACGGCAGCGCGGACTGGAACGCCTACGTGGCCCAGGCCTCTGACGGCGACAACTGGGACAACGACTCGGTGCTGTGCAAGCAGATCCTGAACAACGCCATCATGCCGCGGGTCCAGTATTACACCTACGTCGAGATCACCGACGGTCCGCCGCAGAACCTGTGGGAGCAGTATTGCGAGGTGGCCGACCACCACAAGAATTTCGCGATGCAGAAGATCGTCACCCCGGCCGACATCTACCCGGTCTTCCGCGAGCTGTTCAAGAAGCAGCCAAAGTAAGAGGCCCGCCATGCCAAGAGACCCCAACAATCCGCGCGCCCTGCCCGACCAGTCGGAGTGGACCTTCGACCTGATCGAACAGGCGCACGAGGAAATCAAGCGGGTGGCCAAGCGCTACGGCCTGGACACCTACCCCAACCAGCTCGAGATCATCACCGCCGAGCAGATGATGGACGCCTACACGTCCGTCGGCATGCCGGTGTCATACAACCACTGGTCGTTCGGCAAACACTTCCTGACGACCGAAAAGAGCTACAAGCGCGGCCAGATGGGCCTGGCTTACGAGATCGTCATCAATTCGAATCCCTGCATCGCCTACCTGATGGAGGAGAACAGCCTGACGATGCAGGCCCTGGTGATCGCCCATGCTGCCTACGGGCACAATTCATTCTTCAAAGGCAACTACCTGTTCCGCACCTGGACCGATGCCGACGCCATCGTCGACTACATGGTCTTTGCGAAGAACTATATTGCCGAGTGCGAACAGCGTTACGGCATCGACGCGGTCGAGGAGCTGCTCGATTCCTGCCATGCTCTGCAAAATTATGGCGTCGACCGCTACAAGCGGCCGGCCAAGCTGTCGGTGGCGCAGGAAACCGCGCGCCAGAAGGAGCGCGAGGAATACGCTCAGTCGCAGGTCAACGCGATCTGGCGCACCCTGCCGCTGCGCGAGGAACAGGTGACGAGTACGGCGCCGAGCCGCTTTCCGCCCGAGCCGGAAGAAAACCTGCTCTACTTCATCGAGAAATACGCGCCGCTGCTGGAACCCTGGCAGCGCGAGCTGGTGCGTATCACGCGCAAGATCTCGCAGTACTTTTATCCACAGCGCCAGACCCAGGTGATGAACGAAGGCTGGGCCACCTTCTGGCACTACACCATCCTGCAGGACCTGTACAAGGAAGGCATCGTCGGAGACGGCTTCATGCTGGAGTTCCTGCAGAGCCATACGAACGTCGTCTACCAGCCGCCGGCAACCAGTCCCTATTACAGCGGGATCAACCCGTATGCGCTTGGTTTCGCGATGATGACCGATATTCGCCGCATATGCGAAGACCCCACCGATGAAGACCGCGCCTGGTTCCCGGACATCGCGGGCAGCGACTGGATCAAGACCCTGGACTTCGCGATGCGCAACTTCAAGGACGAGAGCTTCATTGCCCAGTACCTGTCGCCCAAGCTGATCCGCGAATTCCACTTCTTCGCCGTGCTCGACGACGACCGCAGCGACAAGCTGACGATCTCGGCGATCCACGACGAGCAGGGCTACCGCTACGTGCGCCACAAGCTGGCCGAGCAGTACAACATCGGCAGCCGCGAGCCGAACATCCAGGTCTGGCAGGTGAATACCCGCGACGACCGCGCCCTGACCCTGCGCCACACGCAGTTCAACCGCCGGCCGCTGAACCAGCAGGCGCAGGAAGTGCTCAAGCACGTCGCGCGCCTGTGGGGGTTCGATGTCAGGCTGGAAACAGTGGACCCGAGCGGCCACGTGGTCAGCTTCCTCGAGTGCCGTCGCGAGAAGCGCGGCCGCTGAAAGCGGCTTCATCCTTGCTGAAGGCGCGGCAGCGGCCACCCGGCGGCTGCCCTTCCCTCCTGGCCGGGCGGCCTGCCGGGTTGGAACCGGAGCGTGCGCGCCAGGCTTTTCCAGCGTAAGGTGCCGGCGCCGAGCGGCGCTAGGGCAAGCCGAGCCATCCCTCTAAAATTTTTACGCGCTCAGCCGCGCCGCCCAAGCAATTTTCCTGTAATAATGCCTGCGCTGCCCATTTCGGCTGGACCAATTTGCATCAAGCATGCGTTTGATGTCCTTGCAAGCGCCGGCCGGGCGTCTCGAGCGGCCATTTGGCGCCGAGATTGACGAGGCATGTGGCTCCTGCACGGAGAACAAGTCTACCTGAGCAACCTAGCAGCGCCTTCTATCGCCCCGCGCTCGTTTTACTACCCCCTCCCCAACAAAATGACCACCTCGACGTAATTTTTTTGCGCTTGAGTGCGCGAACACACTGTTCAAAACGCCGAATTCCATGTAGTTTTGCTATGCATGAGAAGCAGATATCCGCAAACCGGTTATCAAACGCACAACTGAAGCATATCAAGACGCGCTTTGCCCATGACTTTTAGCTATGAGTTTCGTGGGGCAGAAGCGGGTTCCAGGGCTGCTCAACAGTACGCGCCGCTTCCGCAAAACTGGCTATAGTTTTCGTAAATACCAAGATGTCATCATATGAAATTTGTTATGTGACCGCTTTGGCATGGAAAATTCGGCAAAACCGGGTTGGGTGCCTCACGATCCACAGATGGAGGAGAACTGCTACATAAAATTACAATTCACCCCTGCTTTCTGGACCACGCGCGACCGGCCGAGGGACTTGTATAGATGAGCTTCTTTGCCTGTTTTTACAGGCAGTTAGCATCCCTTCGGGGGTGTAAAAATGTCTCCTCAAAAAAGAATTCGTAGGTATAATTCTTTGATGTCCCGGATGCGGCCCTAGATTTTTGTCGTGTTTAGTGGGTTTAGTGGCAACAAAAAAGAGTTGGTATTGGAGAAAGATGGCATGAATTTTACGCATGATAAGAACCCGGGAAAGAATTACACCGGTCTCGCCATTGTTATCCTGTTGCACGTGGTGGTGGCTTGGGCATTTATCAATGGCCTGGGCACCCGGATCGTCACCAAGGTAACCGAGGCTGTTGAAACAAAACTGATTGAAGAGGTGAAGCCGCCGCCACCGCCGGAAACGCCGCCACCGCCGCCACCGCCGGAAATGAAGGCTCCGCCACCGCCGTTCATCCCGCCGGTCGAAGTCCAGGTGCAGCAGCCGCCGCCGCCGCAGAACGCGATCACGACGGCGACCAACACGCCGCCGCCGACCACGACTCTGGCACCGCCGGCACCGCCCGCTCCGCCGGCCCCACCGGCGCCGCCGCGTGCTGCAGGTCCGAGCCGTACCGAAGCAGTGGCCGACTTTAACACTTGCGCACGTCCGGAATATCCGCGTTCGTCGCAGCGTAACGAAGAAACCGGTACCACGACCCTGCAGTTCCTGATCGGGGCCGATGGTCGAGTGATGGAATCCAAGCTGCAGAAGTCGTCTGGCTTCCGCGATCTGGATCGGGCCGCACAATCGGCCCTGAGCAAATGCCGATTCAAGCCGGCCACTGTAGATGGTCAGCCGCAACAGGCGTGGACAGCGGTGCAGTACGTCTGGACGCTGGAATAAAACCGAGACGGAACATCGTCTCAACTCTATGATTTTCGTTGTCAATAGTTCAGCGAACTGTCTATTTTTATATTTTTGGAGGAAGCATGTTTAAGAATACCCGTTTGTCCGCTATGCTGGCGGCTGTCCTGTTCTCGGTAACGGCGGCATCGGCCCTGGTTTCCGCACCGGCCTTCGCTGACGCTCCTGCCGCAGGCGCCACCGCTCCGGCGGCTGACGCGGCTGCCCCGGCTGCCGACGCAGCAGCACCGGCTGCCGACGCTGCAGCCGCTCCGGCTGGCGACGCAGCTGCTCCGGCCGCTGCCGAAGGCGCTACCGAAGAAGTCCACAACCCGTACGGTATCGAAGCCATGTGGGAAGAAGGCGACTTCGTCAACAAGGGCACCATCATCATCCTGTCGCTGATGTCGATCGGTTCGTGGTACATCATCATCACCAAGCTGATCGACCAGCAGAAGATCATGCGCCAGTCGAAGGAAGCTTCGGCCAAGTTCTGGAAAGCACCGTCGATCGCCGCTGGCTCGGCTCAGCTGAAAGAAGGCTCGCCGTTCCGCTTCATCGCTGAAACCGGCACCAAGGCAACCCAGCACCACGACGGCGCCCTGCTCGAGCAGATCGACCTGTCGACCTGGGTGACCATGCAGATCCAGCGCGCCGTGGACCGCGTCCAGTCGCGTCTGCAGGATGGCCTGTCGTTCCTGGCAACCGTCGGTTCGACCTCGCCGTTCATCGGTCTGTTCGGTACCGTCTGGGGCATCTACAACGCGCTGACCGCCATCGGTATGTCGGGTAACGCGTCGATCGACAAAGTGGCAGGCCCGGTGGGTGAAGCACTGATCATGACCGCATTCGGTCTGTTCGTTGCAGTCCCGGCGGTTCTGGGTTACAACTGGCTGGTTCGTCGTAACAAGTCGGTCATGGAAGACGTCCGTTCGTTCTCGGCTGACGTGCACTCGGTCCTGATCTCGGGCGCCATGTCGACCTCGAACGCTGCCGCTGGTGCTAAGAAGGCTGGCTAATCATGTCGATGAGTGTCGGCTCCGATTCCGGAGATGAAGATGCCGTGATGTCGGAGATCAACACGACGCCCCTCGTGGACATCATGTTGGTTCTCCTGATCATCTTCCTGATCACCAGCCCGGTGGTTCTGAACCTGCAGAAAGTGAACCTGCCTGCAGAAACGAACCAGGTTACCAAGACCAAGCCGGAAGACGTCAACATCACCATCAACAAAGATGGCGAGATGTACTACAACCAGACCCGCATCGCGAACACGGACGAGCTGTTCAAGTTCCTCGCGGAGCAGTCGGTGAAAGTGCCGCAGCCGGCAGTGAAAGTTCGTGGCGACCAGGAATCCCGCTACGAATCGATCGGCCGGGTGATCTACACGGCACAGCGTGCTGGGATTCAGAAGGTCGGTTTCGTTATCGAACCGCCTGACAAGGGCTAATACCCTGTCCGCGATATCGAGGTTTCTCAGGAAACCTTGATATCGCGTCCGAGACCCCAACATTTGAAAAGGAAACACCATGGGCATGAACGTAGGTTCGGGCTCCGCTAAAGGAGCCGATCCGGAACCGATGATGGAAATGAACATGACGCCGCTGATTGACGTCCTGCTCGTTCTCATCATTATGATGATTATCACGATTCCGAAACAAAACCACTCGGTCAATCTGAACATGCCGGTCGGCACCCCGCCACCGCAGACGAATGAGAAACCGGTGGTCGTGACGATCGACGTGGACTTCGACGGCACCATCCTGTGGGATGGCCAGGTTGTCCCGAATCGCGCGGAACTGGAAGCCAAGATGAACGGCGTCGCTGCGATGCCGAACCAGCCGGAAGTGCACCTGCGTCCGAACAAGCTGGTCGAGTACAAGGTGGTGGCCGGTGTCATGGCAACCGCTCAGCGTCTCGGCGTCACCAAGATCGGCATGGTCGGTAACGAGCAGTTCCAGTAATCGATCCATGTTTGACCAACACGGCAGGGTTTCCCTGCCGTGTCCATTTTGAAGAAGGATGTTTTCAGATGATTAAATTCCGTCTCGCACACCTTGGCCTTGCACTGGCCGCCCTCGGTTTCACTGCAACCATCCCTGTCGTTGGCCTGGCTCCTGTGCACGCTGCGGTCACCCTGCGTCCGGAAGTCGGCAAGCCACTGCAACAGGCGCAGTCGCTGCTGAAACAGGGCAACGCCAAGGGCGCACTGGCCGCCCTGCGCGACGCGGACAAGGCAGCAAAGACCGATGACGAACGCTTCCTGATCGAGCGCGTGCGCGCCTCGGCAGCCTCGTCGGCCGGCGATTGGGGCACCGCTGCCACCTCGTTCGAAAAGCTGCTCGACTCGGGCAAGCTGAGCGCCTCCGAGCGCTCGCAGTTCTCGGAAGGCCTGGTCGGCATCTACATGCGCGCCGGCGACCTGAACAAGGCAAACGCCACCATCCAGAAGCTGCTGCAGAAGGGCAACGATCCGAAGCTGCGCGCCTACCTGCTGCAGAACTACTACAAGCAGGGCAACGTCGCCGCGCTGGAGCAGGAACTGCGCAATGCTGAAAAGAGCGGCCGCCTGAGCGAAGACGAGCTCGGCATGCTGGCCAACATCCAGCTGAAGAAGAACGACAAGGCCGGCTACGTGCAGACCATCGAGAAGCTGGCCGCCAGCTACCCGAAGGCCCAGTACTGGAACGACCTGCTGAACCGCGTCCAGGGCAAGCCTGGCTTCTCGGGCCGCCTGGCAGTGGACGTGTACCGTCTGAAGCTGGCCAATAACCTGATGAAGAAGCCGAGCGAGTTCATGGAAATGGCCCAGCTGGTGCTGCAGGCGAAAGCCCCGGCCGAAGCGCTGAAAGTCATCGACAAGGGCTACAAAGCCGGCGCCCTGGGCACCGGTGCGGATGCCGAGCGTCACAAGCGCCTGAAGGACCTGGCCGAGAAGAACCTGGCCGAGCAGAACAAGGGCGTCGCCGCCCTCGAAGCCGAATACACCGCCGCCAAGGACAACGACGCGCTGGTGGGCCTCGGCTACGCGCTGGTGCAGGCTGGCCAGGCCGACAAGGGCCTGAAGATGATGGAAAGCGCCATCAAGGCCGGTGGCCTGCGTTACGCCGACGAAGCCAAGCTGCGCCTGGGCGAAGCCTATGCCGCGGCCGGCAAGAAGCAGCAGGCCATCAACACGCTCAAGACCGTCGGCGGCAAGGACGGCAGCGCCGACCTGGCCCGCTACTGGATCATGGCGATCAATCGCCCGATCGCCGGCTAAGACGGCCCCGCTCCTCGTCGAGCAAGCCTAAAACGCCGCCTGTTCGCAGGCGGCGTTTTTTATTGCGCCAACGCATTCCCCTCTCCCAGGCCTTCGTTGCTGTGCAACATGCGAGTTACCGTATAATCAGGTATTTCGCGCCGGACCGGCCGGCTGCGCCACTGGAAGCATTGATGAAGGTATTTCGCGGACTACCCAACGACAGGGCGCGCGCACCCTGCGCCCTCACGATCGGCAACTTTGACGGTGTCCACCGCGGCCACCAGGCATTGTTGGGGCACGTGCGCGGCGCCGCCATGGCACTCGGGATCGAAGCCGCCGTGATGACCTTCGAACCGCATCCGCGCGAATACTTCGCCCGCAAGATGGGCGACCTGTCGAAAGCCCCCGCCCGCATCGCCAACCTGCGCGACAAGCTGGAAGACCTGTCCGCCGCCGGCATCGACCGCGTCATCGTCGAACATTTCAACGAACACTTCGCCGCCCAGTCGCCGCGCGATTTCATCGAGCGCGTGCTGGTCGACGGCCTGCACGTCAAATGGCTGATGGTGGGCGACGACTTCCGCTTCGGCGCCCGGCGCGCGGGCGACATCGCGATGCTGCAGGAAGCCGGCCGCGAATACGGCTTCCAGGTCGCGACCCTGGACGCCGTGATGCTGGGCGAACGCCGCATCTCGTCCTCGGCCGTGCGCGAAGCGCTCGCCGCCGGCGACTTCGGCGCCACCCAGCAGCTGCTCGGCCACCCCTACGCCATGTCGGGCCACGTGATCCATGGGCAGAAGCTCGGCCGCACGCTGGGCTTCCCGACCCTGAACCTGCGCGTGGCGCACCGCCCTGCCCTGGCCGGCATCTTCGTGGTGCAGGTGCACGGCCTGGCGGAGCAGCCCTTGCCGGGCGTCGCCAGCCTCGGCGTGCGCCCTACCGTCGAGGACGCCGGCCGTATGCTGCTGGAAGTGCACGTGTTCGACTACGACCAGAGCGCCTACGGCAAACTGGTGCGCGTCGAATTCCTCGCCAAGCTGCGCGACGAGGAGAAGTACGTCGACCTGCCCACGCTCACCGCCGCGATCGAGCGCGACGCCGTCCAGGCACGCGCCTTCTTCGCGCACCGTAACGGCGCGCTCACAGCGACCGACCGAATTTGACGCCTCGCATTTGACACCTGCAGGCATGCCTGCCGAAAGCGGCGCGCGCGGCCCCGCCGCGAGACCGAACCGAATCCCCTAGAGAAGAAGCATATGTCCGATACCAAACCCGTCCAGAACAAGGCCCAGAAGGGCGCCAAGCCAGAGAGCAAATACCCGGTCAACATGACCGACACCCCCTTCCCGATGCGCGGCGACCTCGCCAAGCGCGAGCCGGGCTGGGTCAAGCAGTGGCAGGACAAGAAGATCTACCAGCGCATCCGCAAGGCGGCGGCCGGCCGGCCGAAGTTCATCCTGCACGATGGCCCGCCGTATGCGAACGGCGACATCCACCTTGGCCACGCCGTCAACAAGATCCTGAAGGACATGGTCGTCAAATCGCGCACCATGGCCGGCTTCGACGCGCCCTACGTGCCGGGCTGGGACTGCCATGGCATGCCGATCGAGATCCAGATCGAGAAACAGTTCGGCAAAAATCTTCCTACTGCTGAAGTTCTCCAGAAAGCGCGCGCCTACGCGCTCGAGCAGATCGACCGCCAGCGCGCCGGCTTCATCCGCCTGGGTGTGCTGGGCGAATGGGAAAACCCCTACATGACCATGGCCTACGGTAACGAAGCGGACGAGCTGCGCGCCCTCGGCAAGCTGCTGGAAAAAGGTTACGTGTACCGCGGCCTCAAACCCGTCAACTGGTGTTTCGACTGCGGTTCGGCACTGGCCGAAGCCGAAGTGGAATACCAGGACAAGCGCGACCCGGCGATCGACGTCGGCTTCCCGTTCGCGGAACCGGAGAAAGTCGCCGCGGCCTTCGGCCTGCCGCAGCTGCCGACCACGAACGGCTTCATCGTGATCTGGACCACCACCCCGTGGACCATCCCGTCGAACCAGGCCCTGAACGCCAACCCGGAAGTGACCTACGCGCTGGTGCAGGCCAAACGTGACGGCCAGCCGCTGCTGCTGATCCTGGCGCAGGACCTGGTCGAGGCCACCCTGCAGCGCTACAAGCTGGAAGGCGCCGTCATCGCCACCACCCTTGGCGCCAAGTTGGAAGGCATCCGCTTCAAGCATCCGCTGCACGCGCAGGACCCGTTCTACGACCGCACTTCCCCGGTCTACCTGGCCGACTACGTCACCACCGACAGCGGTACCGGCGTGGTCCACTCGGCGCCGGCCTACGGCCTGGAAGACTTCCAGTCCTGCAAGGCGCACGGCATGAAGGACGACGAGATCCTGAAACCCGTGATGGGCGACGGCCGCTTCGCCTCGACCCTGCCGCTGTTCGGCGGACTCACCATCTGGGAAGCCAGCAAGCCGATCTGCGAAGCCCTGCGCGCCGCCGGCGCCCTGTTCGAACTGAAGATGTTCGACCACAGCTACATGCACTGCTGGCGCCACAAGACCCCGATCGTCTACCGCGCCACTTCCCAGTGGTTCGCCGGCATGGACGTCACCCCGAAGGATGGCGGACCCACCCTGCGCGAAACCGCGCTGGCCGGCATCGCCGAGACCCAGTTCTTCCCGGACTGGGGCCAGGCCCGCCTGCAGGGCATGATCGCCAACCGTCCGGACTGGACCCTGTCGCGCCAGCGCCAGTGGGGCGTGCCGATGGCCTTCTTCCTGCACAAGGAAACCGGCGAGCTGCATCCGCGCACTCCGGAGCTGCTGGAGCAGGTCGCCAAGCTGATCGAAGCGAATGGCATCGAAGCCTGGCAGCAGCTCGACCCAAGCGAACTGCTGGGCGAAGACGCCGCCAACTACGAGAAGAACAAGGACACGCTGGACGTGTGGTTCGACTCGGGCTCGACCCACCAGACCGTGCTGCGCGGCTCGCACAAGGAACAATCCGCCTTCCCGGCCGACCTCTACCTGGAAGGCTCGGACCAGCACCGCGGCTGGTTCCACTCGTCGCTCTTGACCTCCTCGATGCTCAACGGCCGCCCGCCATACAAGGCGCTGCTGACCCACGGCTTCACCGTCGACGAGAACGGCAAGAAGATGTCTAAGTCGCTCGGCAACACGCTGGCGCCGCAGAAGATCTCCGATACCCTCGGCGCCGACATCCTGCGCCTGTGGGTGGCTTCGACCGACTACACCGGCGAGCTGTCGATCGGCGACGAGATCCTGAAACGCGTCACGGAGTCGTACCGCCGCATCCGCAACACGCTGCGCTTCCTGCTGGCGAACACCTCGGACTTCGATCCAGGCAAGGACGCCGTGCCGGTGGCCGAGCTGCTCGAGATCGACCGCTACGCGATCGCCGCGATGGCCCAGCTGCAGGGCGACATCGCCGGCCACTTCGAGCGCTACGAGTTCCACCCGGTGGTCGCCCGCCTGCAGAACTACTGCTCGGAAGACCTGGGCGGCTTCTACCTCGACATCCTGAAGGACCGCCTGTACACCACCGGCGTCGAGTCGACCGCCCGCCGCTCGGCCCAGACCGCGCTGTGGCACATCGCCCATGCGCTGCTGCGCGTGATGGCGCCGATCCTGTCCTTCACCGCCGAGGAAGCCTGGGCGGTGTTCGCGGGCCAGCAGGCCTACGCGCAGAGCGACGAGACCATCTTCACGCAAACCCTGTGGACCTTCCCGGACATCGCGGACGGCGAAGCCCTGCTGGCCAAGTACGCCGCGCTGCGCGAAGTACGTGCCGACGTGACCAAGCAGCTGGAAGAAGTGCGCGCCTCGGGCGCCATCGGCTCCTCGCTGCAGGCGGAACTGGCGATCAAGGCTGCGGGCGAGAAATTCCAGCTGCTGGCCAGCCTCGAGGATGACCTGAAGTTCGTGTTCATCACCTCGCAGGCCAGCGTGGAACAGGTGGCCGACGCCGCCAACGAAGCGGTGACCGTGACCCCGTCGGAAGCGGAAAAGTGCGAGCGCTGCTGGCACTACCGCCGCGACGTCGGCCACGACCACGCGCATGCCGGCCTGTGCGGCCGCTGCACCAGCAACCTGTTCGGCAGCGGCGAAGCCCGCCGCTACGCCTGACCTTCCCCTCACGGGGTTCCACCGCCATGCCGGCCCCAGGGCCGGCATGGCGGGCACCGACCTGACACCATGGCCACCAAAACCAAAAAAGCTTCTCCGGGCGCCAAGCCCCTCTACAAGCCTTCCGCCAGCCTGTTCCCATGGCTCGGCCTGGCGGCGATCATCGTCCTGCTCGACCAGGTGACCAAGCTTACCGTCGAGCGCACCTTCGCCTATGCCGAGACGCTGCCGATCACCAGCTTCTTCAACCTGATCAAGGTCTACAACCCGGGCGCGGCGTTCAGCTTCCTCGGCGACGCCAGCGGCTGGCAGCGCTACCTGTTCCTGGCGATCGCCATCGGCGCGGTAGGCTTCTGCCTGTACATGATGAAGAAGAACGCCAGCCAGCGCCTGTTCTGCTTCGCGCTGGCCCTGATCATGGCGGGCGCCATCGGCAACGGCATCGACCGCGTCGTGCACGGCCACGTGATCGACTTCCTCGACTTCTACTGGCGGGGCATCGGCCACTTCCCGGCCTTTAACATCGCCGACATCGGCATTTCGGTCGGCGCCTTCCTGTTCGTCCTGGACGAACTGCGGCGCGTGAACAAGTCGTAAGCACCAACGCATCAACTGAGCTGAATCCGGAGTCATCATGAGCATGGACCTCAAGGGCAAGAAGATCGTCCTCGGCCTGAGCGGCGGCGTGGCCTGCTACAAGGCGGCGGAACTGTGCCGTTCCCTCGTCAAGGAAGGCGCCAGCGTGCAGGTGGTCATGACCGAGGCCGCCACCCACTTCATCGGCACGGTGACCATGCAGGCCCTGTCCGGCCAGACGGTCTTTACCGACCAGTGGGACCCGCGCATGGCCAACAACATGGCCCACATCGACCTCACGCGCGATGCCGACGCCATCCTGGTCGCGCCCTGCTCGGCCGACTTCATCCGCAAGCTGGCGCACGGCGCCTGCGACGACCTGCTGTCGACCCTGTGCGTGGCCCGTCCGCGGCGCGTGCCGCTGCTGGTGGCGCCGGCGATGAACGTCGAGATGTGGGAAAACCCGGCGACCCAGCGCAATGTGAAACAGCTGGTCGAGGACGGGATTTGCCTGTTCGGCCCGGCGGCCGGCTCCCAGGCCTGCGGCGAGACCGGCCTGGGCCGCATGCTCGAGCCGGAAGAACTGGTCGAGGAACTGATCGCCTCCTTCCAGCACAAGGTGCTGGCGGGGCGCCGCGTCCTGATCACGGCCGGGCCCACGTTCGAGCCGATCGACCCGGTGCGCGGCATCACCAACCTCTCTTCGGGCAAGATGGGCTATGCGGTGGCGCGCGCGGCGCGCGAAGCCGGCGCCGAGGTCACCCTGGTCAGCGGCCCGACCTCCCTGAGCACGCCGCACGGCGTGCGCCGCATCGACGTGCTCACCGCCCAGCAGATGCACGACGCCGTGATGGCCGGAGTGAGCGGCCAGCACGTCTTCATCGGCGTGGCGGCGGTGGCCGACTGGCGGGTGGCGAATGCCAGCGGCCAGAAGATCAAGAAGCAGGAAGGCGGCGGCGCGCCGCAGCTGGAGTTCGTGCAGAACGCCGACATCCTGGCCTCGGTCGCTGCCACCACCTCGCTGTCCGGCTGGCCCTACTGCGTGGGCTTCGCCGCAGAATCCGAGAACCTGATGGAATTCGGCGCCGCCAAGCGCGAGAGAAAAGGCATTCCCCTGTTGGTGGGCAATATCGGCCCACAGACCTTCGGGCAGGATGAGAACACCATCATCCTGTTCGACGAGAGCGGCCATACCGTGCTGCCGCGCGCCGACAAACTGAGCCTGGCGCGCCAGCTCGTTTCCGAAATCGCGAAACGCCTCGAACAGCGATCGCTCCTGACCTAAGCTAAGCAAGTACAAGAATGAAGAATATCGACCTCAAGATCCTCGACCCGCGTATGAAAGAGCTGCTGCCGGCCTACGGCACGCCCGGCAGCGCGGGCCTGGACCTGCGCGCCTGCATCGACGCCCCGCTGGTCATCGAGCCGGGCCAGACAGTACTGGTGCCGACCGGCCTGGCGATCCACATCGGCGACCCGGGCTATGCGGCCATGATCCTGCCGCGCAGTGGACTCGGCCATAAGAACGGCATCGTTCTCGGCAATCTGGTAGGCTTGATCGACTCCGACTACCAGGGACAGCTGATGGTCTCCACCTGGAACCGCAGCCACGCGAGCTTCACGCTGCAGCCGCTCGACCGGCTGGCCCAGCTCGTGATCGTGCCCGTGCTGCAGGTGGGCTTCAACGTGGTGGAGGAGTTCGCATCGAGCGAACGGGGCGCCGGAGGGTTCGGCAGCACCGGCAAGCAATGACAAAGAAGATTCGATAAGGAGGACCATGTTCCGCATTAATCGTTTGCGCCAGACTGCGCTGGGAATCGCCGCCGCAGTATTGCTCTCGGCCTGCGCCACGCAGGCACCGATGCAGCCGGGCCAGCCGCTCCCGCCGGGGCAGACGGCGCCCGAGATTCCGCAAGTGACACCGGAGATGGCGGCGGCAGCCGAGACCCTCACCAGGATGGCAAGCCTGCAGGACCGCCTGTACAAGGTGGCCGCGCCCCTCCTCATCGACAATGCCGAACTGTGCACGCGCCACGCGCGCAACCTGCTCGGTTTCACCGCCAAGAACCGCTATACCTACCCCGGCAGCTACAACGACGCCGCGCACGCCGTGCTCGGCATGGGCGAGCGCCTGCAGGTCACCAATGTGCTGGCCGGCAGCGGCGCGGCAAAGGCCGGCCTGCGCAACGGCGACGAGCTGGTGGCCGCCGGCGGCAAGCCCTTGCCCACCGGCCCGAACGCACTGTCGCAGGCCGGCGCCGTGTTCGGCCCCATCGTCGCGAAGCAGGCCAGCCTGCCGCTGACCATCGAGCGCCGCGGTTCGCAGCGCGACGTGACGGTGCCCGTGACCCGCGCCTGCGCCTTTGGCATCGAGCTGGGCAACGCGGACAACGTCAACGCCTATGCCGACGGCCAGCGCGTGATGGTCACGCGCGGCATGATGGGCTTCGTGCGGAACGACGACGAGCTGGCCTACGTGGTGGCGCACACGATGGCGCACAACATGCTGAACCACGCGGCCAGCCAGCGCAATGCCGCCACCATCGGCAGCATCATCGACAACCTCACCCTGATCGCACCGGACACTTCGATGCTGATCGGCAGCGGCGGCATCAAGGCCATGCCGTCCACGCTCGACAGCGCGGCCGACCGCCTCGCGGTCTACCTGCTGGCGCGCGCCGACTACCGTGTCGAGGGCATCTCCGGGTTCTGGAAGCGCTTCGCGGAAACCTATCCGGCGACGGTGCTGAACGGCCATACCGCCAACCACCCGGCGCTGGCGCAGCGCATGGCCGCGATCGACAAGGCGGTGGCCGAAGTCAAGGCCAAGAAGTCGGCCAACAAGCCGCTGACACCGTAGGGTGGGCGGGTCTCCCGCCCACGCGGTGATAGTTTGTGGATGAATAGCGTACAGGCTGATCTTGCCATGTTTGAACGCGTGGGCGGGAAACCCGCCCACCCTACCAGCCGCACTCGGCGAAACATCGGCGTTTTTTGTATGATGTTCATTTCGGCCACCCAGCTCCAAGCATCATGGACAGCATCGACCTCGACGTATTGAAGACCTGCGACGCCTGGCTCGCCGGCGGCCGCCGCTGCCAGCTGGTGACGGTCATCAAGACCTGGGGCTCGAGCCCGCGCCCGATCGGCGCGCTGCTGGCCATCTGCGACGACGGCAGCGTGGTCGGATCGGTCTCGGGCGGCTGCATCGAGGACGACCTGATCGAGAAGGTGCGCCGCAACGGCATCGAGCTGGCGCGTCCCGAGATCGTCAGCTACGGCATCAGCGCCGACGAGGCGCACCGCTTCGGCCTGCCCTGCGGCGGCACCATCGAGCTGGCCATCGAGCCGCTCTCCCAAAGCAGCCGCATCCGCGAACTGCTGGCGCGCCTGCACGAAGGCGAACTGGTCGAACGCCGCGTGAAGCTGGCGACCGGCGCCGTCACCCTGGCGCGCGCCGAGGCCGGCGCGATCCAGCGCGTGGAGGACGGCGTGCTGGCCACCATCCATGGCCCGCGCTGGCGCCTGTACATCATCGGCGCCGGCCCGCTGTCGCGCTTCCTGGCGCAGATCGCCAGCGGCATGGACTACCGCGTGGTCGTGTGCGACCCGCGCGAGGAATACCGCAGCGGCTGGAACCTGCCCAGTGTGGAACTGGTGCACGCCATGCCCGACGACCTGGTGATCGAGGCGCGCCTGGATGCGCGCAGCGCAGTCGTCGCCCTGACCCACGACCCCAAGCTGGACGACCTGGCCCTGATGGAGGCGCTCAGGTCCGAGGCCTTCTATGTCGGCGCGATCGGCTCGCGCCTGAACAACGACAAGCGCCGCGAGCGCCTCAAGCTGTTCGACCTCAGCGAAGCCCAGTTGGCGCGCCTGCACGGCCCGATCGGCATCTACATCGGCAGCAAGACCCCGAGCGAGATCGCGGTCTCGATCATGGCCGAGATGACCGCCGTGAAGAACGGCGTACCTGCCGCCCTGCTGGTGCCGCACGCCACTGCGGCGGCGGCGCTCCAGCCGGCGGGCACGGCGGCCTGCAGCGTGCTGCGCAGCGCAGCCGCGTGAGCCGGTCCGGCCCGCATTCGACAGCAAGAAGCGGATGGCGCGGCATGCGCCCCGCCGCCACAATCCACCCTTTGTCCCGCTCGTCCCGATGAATACCGTGAACATGCTGCGCCTGGTAGCGCTGGCCGCCATCTGGGGCGGCTCATTCCTCTTCATGCGCATCGCCGCGCCCGTGCTCGGCCCCGCCGTGCTGATCGAGTACCGGGTGCTGTTCGCGGCCCTGTTCCTGCTAGGGGTGGCCTGGGTGATGCGCCGTCGCGGCAAGGGAACCCCGCTCGACCTGCGCCAGCACTGGAAGCACTACCTGATGCTGGGCTTCTTCAACTCGGCCCTGCCCTTCCTGCTGTTCGCCTTCGCCGCGCGCACGCTGTCCGCTTCGGTGCTGTCGGTGCTGAACGCCACCGCGCCCATGTTCGGCGCGCTGGTCGGCGCCGTCTGGGCACGCCAGGGCGTGTCCGCACGCACCGGCCTTGGCCTGGTGCTGGGCACGGTCGGTGTGGCCCTGCTGGTCGGTTTCGACCATGTGTCGGAGCGCCCCGGCGCCGCGGTCGCGATCGCGGCCGCGCTGGTGGCGGCCTTCTGCTACAGCATCGCCAGCCAGTACGCCAAGTCGGCCAAGGCGGTGCCGCCCTTCGCCAATGCGCACGGCTCGATGTGGGCCGCGACCCTGTTCGTGATCCCGGCCCTGCCCTTCTTCCCGTCGCCGGGCGTACCCACCGCCGGCATCTGGGCCGCGGTGCTCGCCCTGGGCGTGGTCTGCAGCGGGATCGCCTACATCCTCTACTTCAAGCTGATCGAAGAAGTCGGCACCACCTCGGCGCTGACGGTGACCTTCCTGAACCCGATGTTCGGTATCCTGTGGGGGGCGATCTTCCTGCACGAGGTGATCGGCTGGCACACGCTGCTCGGCTCAGGCATCGTGCTGGTGGGCACGGCGCTGGTGACCGGCTTCGTGCCCTCCTTCCTGCGCGCGCCTGCCGCGCAAGCCAAGTAGGGACATCGCGATGCGCACCGAGATCATGCTCGACCTTCCGGCCGGCTACCGCAGCGAGGACGTGCTGGCCTTCCACAGCCGGGATGCGGAAGGGATTGCGGAACAGGTGTCGCCCGAAGGCCTGCGCAAGGGTGTGCTGCTGGGCGGCACGCCCGTGGTGCTGGAAGTGCGCTTCGGTCGCGACATCGCCGCTTGCTGCGTCGATGCCGATGGCAATGTGACGCCGGCACTGCTGGCACAGGCGCGCGAGGCCTTGCTCAGCATCCTCGGCCTGCGCATCGACCCGGCCACGTTTGCCGCCTTCGCGCGCAATGATCCGGCGCTGGGCCCGGTCGTGGCGCGCCAGCCGGGCCTGCGCATCGTCCAGTCGGCAAGCGTGTTCGAAGCCCTGACCTGGGCCATCATCGGCCAGCAGATCAACCTGCCGTTTGCCATCTCGCTACGCCGCACCTTGATCCAGCTCGCGGGCCGGGTCCATGCGAGCGGCCTGTGCTGCTATCCGGAAGCGGCCGGCGTCGCCGGCCTCGCCCTGGAAGACCTGACCAGCCGCAAGTTCTCGCGCTCGAAAGCCGAGACCCTGCTGCGCCTGGCCCGGCTCGTCGAAGACGGCCAGCTGGTGCTCGACCGCGAACGCCCCGTCGATGAGCTCGTGCAGGAATTATTGGCCGTCAAAGGCATCGGGCCCTGGACCGTCAACTATGCCCTGCTGCGCGGCTACGGCTACCCGGACTGCTCGCTCGAAGGTGACGTGGCCATCCGCACCGCCTTCCACCGCCTGCTGGGTGGGGAGGCCCGTCCGGACATCCCGACCACGCAGCGCCTGCTGGAACGCTATGCCCCGCACCGCACGATGGCGGCGGCCTACCTGTGGGCCAGCCTCAGCGACAAAGCCGGTTAGATTAGGCAGTTCAATTCCAGCGCGGCAAGTCGTCGAACTGCTGCGCACTCTCCCCCGAAAAACGGATCAGTTCCGGCAGCGGCACCGTGGCCAGGTTGTCGCGTCCGTAATGGCCGCCGAGCGCGCTCGGGATCTTGAGACAGTATTTGCGGTCCTCGACCAGGGGGCCGAGCGTGGATTCGGCCAGGTGCACGACTTCCGGCATGTACCAGTCGTTCAGGAAATCCTGGTTGTAGGCCAGCGCGTCGAGCGCGGCGCGGCTGTCGGCGACCGGCTCGCAGCACAGGTCTTGCGGACGCAGGCGCCAGTAGCGCCCTTCGTCGTCGCGGATGATGAGGTTGCCGAATGCATTGGACCCAAGGACCTCGACAGCGGTCAAGCCGACCCAGCCCCAGGCGTCGTTGATGTCGTCTACGTTGATCATGTGGTCTGCCCCGTTGGTTCGCAAGGCCGCGCCGAGTGCCGGCGCCGGCCGTTTCGCCTGTTGGACAAGACAGGCTCGACAACATTCCGGACGCTTGCGTCCGGTTTGACATGAGTCTGGTTTGCGCCGGCTTGACGGGAAAAATGATAAAGCCGTTGATCCTTGCGAATCAACGGCTTCGAATTCTGGTTGCGGGGACAGGATTTGAACCTGTGACCTTCGGGTTATGAGCCCGACGAGCTGCCAGACTGCTCCACCCCGCGTCTGATGAAATGAATTATACGCCGAAACGGTCTTTTAGGCAAATGCAATCCTCCCCTGATCGGCGATTGCAGCACGACGGCGCTCGGCCGTGAGCACTCTTGCCCGCGCCGGCAGCGGCCCAGGGCCGGCAATTCAGTGTAAAGTACGCACAATCTCAACCTGCCGCTGACCTATGAAATTCTGTTCCGAGTGCGCCCATCCTGTCGCCCTGGCAATCCCCGAAGGCGACAACCGGCCGCGCTACGTCTGCCCCAACTGCCACGCGATCCACTACCAGAATCCCAAGCTGGTCATCGGCTCGATCCCCGTCTGGGAACAGGACGGCAAGCTACAGGTCCTGCTGTGCAAGCGCGCGATCGAACCGCGCTACGGCTACTGGACCTTGCCGGCCGGCTTCATGGAAAACGAGGAAACCACCGAGCAGGCGGCCGTGCGCGAAACCGAAGAGGAAGCCGGCGCCGACGTCGAACTCGGCAAGCTGTTCACCCTGCTGAATGTGGCCCATGTACACCAGGTCCACCTGTTCTACCTGGCGCGCCTGCGCAATCTCGATTTCGCGCCGGGCGAGGAAAGCCTGGAAGTGCAGCTCTTCACCCAGGACGAGATCCCCTGGGACGAGCTGGCTTTCCCGACGGTGCGCAGCACGCTGGAACTCTTCTTTGCCGACCGCGTCAAAGTGCGCGAGGGCGGCAGCTATGGTTTTCATAGCCGGGACATCGTTCGCCCGATGCTGGCTCCCCGCGAACCCGACTGACCCACGAGCCCGCCATGATCCCCTGGCTCGAGCCGACATCGCCGTTTCCCGACGTATCCGAGGCGCTGACGATCGACGCCCCCGGCCTGCTCGCGGCCGGCGCCGACCTGTCGCCGCAGCGCCTGCTGCTGGCCTACCAGAACGGCATCTTCCCCTGGTTCTCGGAAGGCCAGCCCATCCTGTGGTGGAGCACCGACCCGCGCATGGTGCTGCGCACGGAGCGTTTCAAGCTCAGCGACAGCCTGAAGAAAACCCTGAAACGCGTCGAGCGCAGCCGGCTCGAGGGCGGCCCGTGGGACGTGCGCTTCGACACGGCATTCGAGGACGTGATGCGCGCCTGCGCCGCCCCGCGCAAGGACGGGCCCGGCACCTGGATCTCCGAAGACATCATCGACGGCTACACCGGCCTGCATGCCATGGGCTATGCCCATTCGTCCGAGGTCCGCTACGAGGGCGAGCTGGTGGGCGGCGCCTACGGCGTCTGCATCGGCCGCATGTTCTACGGAGAATCGATGTTCGCCCGGGTGTCGGACGCGTCCAAGGTGGCCCTGGCCTACCTGGTGGCTTTCCTGCGCAGCCAGGGCGTGTCGATGATCGACTGCCAGCAGGAGACCGGGCACCTGGCTTCGCTGGGGGCCGCGCCGATTCCGCGCAGCGCTTTCCTGGCGCACTTGCGCCAGGCCATCCGCGAGCCGGCCATCACCCGCTGGGAAATCGTGCCGCCCCTGGGGGCGAAGTCCTGAAGGCGGCACCGTTGACTGGCTAACAGTGACACCGGCCCGATTTCGTTAAAATAGGATCATCACGTCGTCTCGAGAGCTTTTTGCATGACGCACCTAAATGACCTGCCTTTCGCTACGCTGCAGTTCTACACGACGGCGCCCTATCCCTGCAGTTACCTCGATGCGCGCCAGGCCCGTTCGCAAGTCGCGACGCCTTCGCACCTGATCAATGCCGACGTCTATTCCGAACTGGTGCGCAATGGATTCCGCCGCAGCGGCATCTTCACCTACCGCCCCTACTGCGACGGCTGCCAGGCCTGCATCCCGGTGCGCGTGAAATGCGAGGATTTCACGCCCAGCCGTACCCAGCGCCGCGCCTGGAAACGCCACGGCGACCTGGTGGCGATGGTGGCCAACCTGGCGTTCTCGGACGAGCACTACGCGCTCTACCTGCGCTACCAGACCACCCGCCACGTCGGCGGCGGCATGGACCAGGACAGCCGCGACCAGTACGCCCAGTTCCTGCTGCAGAGCCGGGTGAATACCCGCCTGGTCGAGTTCCGCGAGCCCGACGGCCTGCTGCGCATGGTGTCCATCATCGACGTGCTGTCCGATGGCCTGTCGTCGGTGTATACCTTCTTCGACCCGGACGTGCCGGGCGCATCCTTCGGCACCTACAACGTCATGTGGCAGGTCAACCAGGCGCGCGAGCTCGGCCTCCAGTACGTCTACCTGGGCTACTGGATCGAGCAAAGTCCGAAGATGGCCTACAAGATCAACTTCCGTCCGCTCGAAGCACGCGTCAAGGGCGTGTGGGGCGTGCTGGAACGCTGAGGGACTTGCGCGCCTCCGGGCGCTGTAAAATGGCGGGAGTCATTTACGATGAGTCCTCCATGTCCGACAAGCTCCTGTATTCCCTCGCCCGCCCGCTGCTGTTCTCGCTCGACGCCGAGCAAGCCCACAACCTGGCCCTGCCGCTGCTGCGCCGCGCCGCCGCGCTCGGCCTCACCAAGTTGTCCGGCCGCCCGGCGCCCGACCCGCGCACGGTCATGGGCATCACCTTCCCGAACCCGGTCGGCCTGGCCGCCGGCCTCGACAAGGACGGGGCCTACATCGACGGCCTGGCCTCGCTCGGCTTCGGCTCGATCGAGATCGGCACCGTGACGCCGCGCCCCCAGGGCGGCAACCCGAAGCCGCGCATCTTCCGCCTGCCGCAGGCGCAGGGCATCATCAACCGGATGGGCTTCAACAACGGCGGCGTGGATGCTTTTGTGTCCAACGTGCAGGCGTCAAGCTTCTACCAGGACAAGCAGGGCGTGCTCGGCCTGAACATCGGCAAGAACGCCGACACGCCGATCGAGCGCGCCGCCGACGATTACCTGCACTGCCTGCGCAAGGTCTACCCTTACGCCAGCTACGTGACGGTCAACATCTCCTCGCCGAACACCAAGAACCTGCGCCAGCTCCAGGGGGAATCGGAGCTCGACGCCCTGCTCTCCCAACTCAAGGAAGAGCAGCTGCGCCTGGCCGACCAGCACAAGCGCTATGTGCCGGTAGCGCTGAAGATCGCCCCGGACATCGACGGCGACCAGGTGCGCAACATTGCCGGCGCCCTGCTGCGCCACAAGATCGACGGCGTCATCGCCACCAACACCACGCTCAGCCGCACTGCGGTGCAGGGCATGCAGCATGGCGAGGAAGCAGGCGGCCTGTCGGGCGCGCCGGTGTTCGAATTGTCGAACACGGTGATCCGCCTGTTGAAGGCCGAGCTGGGCGACGCGCTGCCGATCATCGGCGTGGGCGGCATCATGCGTGGCGAGGATGCGCGCGCCAAGATCGCCGCCGGCGCGCAACTGGTGCAGCTCTACACCGGCTTCATCTACGCCGGCCCGGCGCTGATCCGCGACGCCGCGGCCGCGCTGCGCCGCTAAGGGGAGATAGCATGGAACGCAGGCAGCTGGGACAAACCGATCTGATGGTGTCGAAGGTCTGCCTCGGCACCATGACCTTCGGCGAACAGAATACCGAGCTTGATGCACACAGCCAGCTCGACTACGCGCTGGAGCGCGGTATCAACTTCATCGATACCGCCGAGATGTACCCGGTGATGGCGCGGCCTGACACGCAAGGCTTGACCGAGCGTTATATCGGCAGCTGGCTCAAGAAGACGGGCCGCCGTGCCGACGTGGTGCTGGCGACCAAGATCGCCGGGCCGAACAAGATGATGCCCTGGATCCGCGGCGCCAACCACAACCTCGACGCGACCAACATCCGCGCCGCCGTCGAGGACAGCCTGCGCCGCCTGCACACCGACTACATCGACCTGTACCAGATCCACTGGCCGAGCCGGAACCTGCCGATCTTCGGGGCCAACAGCTTCGACCCGGAAGGCGAACGGCCGGCAGTGCCGATCCATGAGACGCTCGAGGCGCTGGACGACATGGTGCGGGCGGGGATGATCCGCCACGTCGGCGTATCGAACGAGAGCACCTGGGGCGTGTGCCAGTACATCAAGCGCTCGGAGCAGCGCGGCTTGCCGCGCATCGCCACGGTGCAGAACCTGTACAACCTCACCGCGCGCCACTTCGAGACCAGCCTGATGGACGAGGCCTGCTACCGAGAAGGCGTAAGCCTGCTGGCCTACAGCCCGCTGGCCTTCGGGCAGCTCACAAGCAAGTATCTCGACGATCCGAACGCGCATGGCCGCCTGACGATCTTCCCGAAGGGCTGGAGCCCGCGTTATGTGCGACCCGCCGTGCTGGCGGCCACCGCCGAGTATGCGGCGCTGGCGCGCGCGAACGGCATGCTGCCTGCGCAGATGGCCCTGGCGTGGTGTTATTCGCGCTGGTTCGTGGCGTCGACCATCATCGGCGCGACCACGCTCGCGCAGCTGAAGGAAAACATCGACGCGGCGGACCTGGTGCTGTCGCCGCAGGTGATGAAGGCGATCGACGAGATCCACGCACGCTACATGAACGTGGGGCAGTGAGCGCGACTGCTCACTGCTCCGCCTGCAAAGCCTTCTCGATATCCGAGCGCGTATACCCCTGGGCGAAGCGCTCGATGAAGTGATACGCATAGGCCCGCAGGTAGGAGCCCTTGCGCACGGCCAGGCGCGTCACGTTCGGCGCGAACAGGTGCGAGGCCTCGATCGCGCGCATCCCCTTGTCGCGGCCATGGTCGAAGGCCATCGAGGCCACGATGCCGACGCCCATCCCCAGCGACACGTACTGCTTGATGACGTCCGAGTCCATCGCGGTCAGCACGATGTCCGGCGCCAGCCCGGCTTCGACGAACGCGGCGTCGATGTGGCTGCGGCCCGTGAAGCCGACGTCGTAGGTAATCAGGGGGTACTCGGCCAGGTCTTCCAGCCGCAGCGGCTGGCTGGAGGTGAAGATCGGATGCCCTTCCGGCGCCACGATCAGGTGGCTCCAGCGGTAGCAGGGGAAAGAGACCAGGTCCGGGAAGGCCGACAGGCCTTCGGTCGCGATGCCGATGTCGGCCTTGCCCGACAGGACCCATTCGGCGATGTGTTCCGGCGCGCTTTGCTGCAGGGCGATGCGCACGCCCGGGAAGGCGTTGCGGAAGGACTGCACCACCTGCGGCAGCGCGTAGCGCGCCTGGGTGTGGGTCACGGCGACGGTGAGCGTGCCGCTGTCCTGGGCCGCGAACTCGGCGCTGGCCTGCTGCAGGTTCTCGGCCTCGACCAGCAGGCGCTCGACGATCTTGAGGATGCCCTTGCCGGGCGGGGTCAGCCCGGTCAGGCGCTTGCCGTTGCGCTCGAAGATCACGACGCCCAGCTCTTCCTCGAGTTCGCGGATCTGGCGCGACACGCCCGGCTGCGAGGTGAACAGCGCATTGGCGACTTCGGTCAGGTTGAAGTCGCGGCGTGCGGCCTCGCGCACGGAACGCAGCTGCTGGAAGTTCATATTCCCTCTCCTGCATCGACGAAGACTTCGATGCGGCGCGGCTTGACCACCAGGGTCTCCCCTTCCTTGAAGCCCTGGCTCGAAAACAGCTCGTTCGGGATCACCGCCTCGATCAGCTGCTGGTTGTCGGCACGCTCGAGGTCGAGCTGGGCCAGCGGGCCGATCGCATGCGCGCGGCGCAGCTTGGCGACCACGCCGTCGGCGCCGGGCGTATAGCGCGCGACGTCGAGCTCGTGCGGACGCACGTAGCCGATGCCTTCGCCGTTACGCACGCTCGCATGCTCGGGCGCCTGGAACTGGGCTTCGCCACTGGCCAGCACGCCTTCGTGCACGCGGCCGTGGAACAGGTTGACGTTGCCGAGGAAGCCGTAGACGAAGGGCGAGGCCGGCTTGTTGTACACCTCGCTTGGCGCGCCGAGCTGTTCGACGCGGCCCTTGTTCATCAGGACCACCTGGTCGGCCACTTCCAGCGCTTCTTCCTGGTCGTGGGTGACGAAGATCGAGGTCACGTGCAGCTCGTCGTGCAGGCGGCGCAGCCAGCGGCGCAGTTCCTTGCGCACCTTGGCGTCCAGCGCGCCGAAGGGTTCGTCGAGCAGCAGCACGCGCGGCTCCACCGCCAGGGCACGGGCCAGGGCGATACGCTGGCGCTGGCCGCCCGAGAGCTGCGGCGGATAGCGGTCGGCGATCCAGTCGAGCTGCACGAGTTCGAGCAGCTGGCGCACCTTGTCGCGGATCTGCTGTTCCGACGGACGTTCCTTGCGCGGCTTGACGCGCAAACCGAAGGCGACGTTTTCGAACACGGTCATGTGCTTGAACAGCGCGTAGTGCTGGAACACGAAGCCGACCTGGCGCTCGCGCACGTGGCGGTGCGAGGCGTCCTGGCCGTCGAGCAGCACGGCGCCCGAGTCGGGATGTTCGAGACCGGCGATGACGCGCAACAGGGTCGTCTTGCCGCAGCCGGATGGGCCCAGCAAGGCGGTCAACTGGCCGTCCGGGAACTGCAGCGAGACGTCGTCGAGCGCGGTGAACTGGCCGAACTGCTTGCGGATGTGTTGGACTTCGATCGTCATGTTCAGGCTTCCTTCTGTCGTTCTTCGGCGGCCGCTTTCCGTACCTGGTGCAGGCGCCATTCGATAAAGCTCTTCACCGCCAGGGTGACCAGCGCGAGCAGCGCCAGCAGCGATGCGATCGCGAACGCGGCCGTGAAGTTGTATTCGTTGTAGAGGATCTCGACCTGCAGCGGCATGGTGTTGGTCTCGCCGCGGATGTGGCCCGAGACCACCGACACCGCGCCGAACTCTCCCATGGCACGGGCGTTACACAGGATGACGCCGTACAGCAGGCCCCATTTGATGTTCGGCAGCGTCACGCGCCAGAAGGTCGACCAGCCCGAGGCGCCCAGCACCAGCGCGGCTTCTTCCTCCTCCGTGCCCTGCTGCTGCATCAGCGGGATCAGCTCGCGCGCCACGAACGGGAAGGTGATGAAGATGGTCGCCAGCACGATGCCCGGCACCGCGAACAGGATCTTGATGTCATGCTCGGCCAGCCACTCGCCGAACCAGCCCTGGGCGCCGAACAGCAGCACGTAGATCAGGCCCGCGATCACCGGCGACACCGAGAACGGCAGGTCGATCAGCGTCAGCAGGACGCTCTTGCCGCGGAACTCGAACTTGGCGATGGCCCAGGCCGCGGCCACGCCGAACACCAGGTTCAGCGGCACCGAGATGCCGGCCGCGATGAGCGTGAGCTTGATGGCGGAGATCGCGTCCGGGTCGCGGATCGATTCGAGGTAGACGTCCCAGCCGCGCTTGAGCGCTTCGGTGAACACGGCGGCCAGCGGCACGAACAGGAACAGGGTCAGGAACGCCAGCGCCACCGCGATCAGGAGGTAGCGCACCCAGTCCGGCTCCAGCACGTTGGTCTTGCGGCGGCGCACCGGTGCAGCGGTCTTCGGTGCGGCATGGAGATTGTCGAGGACTGCGCTCATTTCTTGCCCGCCCGTTTGCGGGTCCATGCCTGCAGCAGGTTAATCGTCAGCAGCAGGATGAAGGAGATGATCAGCATGACCACCGCGATCGCCGTGGCGCCCGCGTAGTCGTACTGCTCGAGTTTGGTGATGATGAACAGCGGCGTGATCTCGGAGACCATCGGCAGGTTGCCCGCGATGAAGATCACCGAGCCGTACTCGCCGGTGGCGCGGGCAAAAGCCAGCGCGAAGCCGGTCAGCAGCGCCGGCACGATCGACGGCAGCACCACGCGCCAGAAAGTCTGCAGCGGCGAGGCGCCCAGGCTGGCGGCGGCTTCTTCCAGCTCGCGCTCGGCTTCTTCCAGCACCGGCTGCACCGTGCGCACCACGAAGGGCAGGCCGATGAAGGTCAGCGCCACCAGCACGCCCAGCGGCGTGAAGGCGACCTTGATGCCGAACTTGGCCAGCTGTTCGCCGATGAGGCCATTATGCGAGTACAGGGCGGTGAGCGTGATGCCGGCCACCGCGGTGGGCAGCGCGAACGGCAGGTCGACCAGGGCGTCGATGATGCGCTTGCCCGGGAAGGTGTAGCGCACCAGCACCCAGGCGACGATGCCGCCGAAGATGACGTTGATGAAGGCGGCCAGCAGCGAGGCGCCGAAGGTGAGGCGGTACGACGCCATCACGCGCTCGGAGGTGACGGCGCTCCAGAAGGCGTCCCAGCTCATCGTGAAGGTCTTCAGGAAGACCGCCGACAGCGGGATCAGGACAATCAGCGCGAGGTAGAAAATCGTGAAGCCAAGCGAGATGCCGAATCCGGGGATGACCCGGCCGGGAGATCGTCGCGCTGGCAGTGCGAGCGTGGTCATGGAAGCCCTTATTACAAATTCTTCTAACGGGCCACCATAATCTCATGCGGCCCTTATATTACAAACGAAACTTTCCTCATTTGCATAGACGGAAACAGCTATTACGGATCAGAAAACCAGCTTCGCCGCCACGCCGGTCAGCGTGGTCGCCAGCAGGGCGCGCAGGAAGCGCTCCGGCACCTTGCGCGCGGCCATGGCGCCCAGCGTGATGCCCGGCACCGAACCGATGAGCAGGGTCAGCAGCAGCATCCAGTCGATCGAGCCCAGCCACCAGTGGCCGACGGCGGCGATCGCGGTCAGCGGCACGGCATAGGCGATGTCGGTGCCGGCCACTTCGGCCGGTGTCAGGCGCGGATACAGCATGACCAGCAGCGTGGCGCCGATGGCGCCCGCGCCGATCGAGGACACGGTGACGAGCACCCCCAGCACCGCGCCGGAAACGACGGTGGCGGTGGTCAGCGTCCTGCCCTGCAGCTGGCGCCCCGGTTTGGCGTTGACCCAGGCCAGCATGCGCGCGCGGAACAGCAGCGCGATCACGGTCAGCATCACGGAGCCGGCGATCGAATAACGGATGAGTTGCCCGATCTCTTCATCGAGCCCGCCGAAATGCTTCAGCGCCAGGGTCGCCACCAGCGCGGCCGGCAAGGCGCCCAGGCACAGGCGGCCGACGATCTGCCACTGGACGGTGCGGTTGAAACGGTGGGTGATGGTGCCGACACCCTTGGTGATGGAGGCGAAAGCCAGGTCGGTGCCGACGGCCACCGAGGGCGAGACGCCGAACAGCAGCGTCAGCAGTGGCGTCATGAGCGAACCTCCGCCCACGCCGGTCATACCGACCAGCAGTCCTACTGCAAAACCCGCGATGATATACGTCGTCGACATGCCATTACCCCTAAGTTAATGCTCAGGGTAAGGGGACTCGGCAGTTCGGCAAACAACAGGTTTCTTATTTGCTTATGCGGTGAAGGATGAGCACGCCGGACGGACAAGCCGTCCGGCGTGGGAAAGCATTACTTGTTCGGCTGCGGGGTCAGGCGCAGGTAAGGACGCGGCGAGGTATAGCCTTTCGGATATTTTTGCTCGATGACGGCCGGATCCTGCACGGTCAGCGGAATGATGACGTCGTCGCCGTCCTTCCAGTTGCCCGGGGTGGCCACGGTGTAGCCGTCGGTCAGCTGCAGGGCGTCGATCACGCGCAGCACTTCGTCGAAGTTGCGGCCGGTGCTCATCGGGTAGGTGATGATCAGGCGCACCTTCTTGGCCGGGTCGATCACGAACAGCGAACGCACGGTGGCGGTGGCCGAGGCTTCCGGGTGGATCATGTCGTACAGGGTAGACACCGATTTGTCGGCGTCGGCGATGATCGGGAAGCCGACCACGGTCTGCTGGGTTTCCTCGATGTCCTTGATCCATGCACGATGCTGGTCGGCCGGGTCGACCGACAGCGCGATCGCCTTGACGTTGCGCTTGTCGAATTCCGGCTTCAGCTTGGCGGTCAAGCCCAGTTCGGTGGTGCAGACCGGGGTGAAGTCGGCCGGATGCGAGAACAGCACCACCCAGGAATCGCCCGCCCACTCGTGGAAGCGGATCTTGCCGATGCTGGAATCCTGCTCGAAATCGGGGGCGGTATCGCCGAGGCGTAAGGTCATCGTCATTTCTCCATGTGATTGGACTACGGGGTTACTTCTGCAACGCATAGTCTAAGAGCACTTGGCGGTTTGGCAAACGACAGCTTTGTAATTTGCTTGTTCCGCAATCTTCCTTAGAAAAACCGGCTGTACAGCACCACCGCCCAGGTGGCCGTCGCCAGCAGCAAGGCCAGGGCGACGGCGGCGCTGCCCATGTCCTTCGCCACTTTCGACAGCGGATGACGCTCGAGCGAAATGCGGTCGACCACGGCCTCGATGGCCGAGTTGATGATTTCCACGATCAGCACCAGGATCAGCACGCCGATCAGGACCAGTTTCTGGAAAGCCGACACCGGCAGCAGCAGGGCCGCCACGCTCGCGATGGCGATCACCACGATCTCCTGGCGGAACGCGGCCTCGCTACGCCAGGCCCAGGCCAGGCCGTCCCAAGTGTTGCGGCAGGCGGCAAGGATGCGGGCGATGCCGCGCTTGGTCTTGAACTCGCTGATCGGGTGTTCCATTGATTTTTCGAAATTAAATGCAGGACTGTCATTATGCCGCCCTTGCTGTAGCTTGCACACCGCACCCCATCGGTTTGCATCGGCGTTTCACATCATGGTATAAAGGGACACAATACTGCACTGCACCAACCACATCATGAAAATGGAAACCCCTCAGTTGGACACGTCGGCAGCCGCGGCACCGGGCAAGACCTCGATCCAGGTGATCGAGCGCATGATGGCGCTGCTCGATGCACTGGCCAATTATTCCGATCCAGTGAGCCTGAAGGAATTGTCGAAGGTCTCCGGCCTGCATCCCTCGACCGCACACCGCATCCTGAACGACATGGTGGTGACGCGCTTCGTCGACCGCGTCGAGCCGGGCACCTATCGACTCGGCATGCGCCTGCTGGAACTGGGGAACGTGGTCAAGAGCCGCCTGTCGGTGCGCGAAGCGGCGCTCGACTTCATGCGCGCCCTGCACAAGAAAACCCAGCAGACCGTGAACCTGTCGGTACGCCAGGGCGACGAGATCGTCTACATCGACCGTGCCTATTCCGAGCGTTCCGGGATGCAGGTGGTGCGCGCGATCGGCGGCCGGGCGCCGCTGCACCTGACCTCGACCGGCAAGCTGTTCCTGTCGATCGACGATGCCAAGACCATCCGCGCCTATGCCACCCGCACCGGTCTCGCAGGCCACAACAAGAATTCGATCACCGACCTGGCCCGCTTCGAACGCGAGCTGAGCCTGGTGCGCGCGCGCGGCTATGCGCGTGACAACGAGGAACTGGAACTGGGGGTGCGCTGCATGGCGGCCGGCATCCACGACGACAGCGGCAAGCTGGTGGCCGGCCTGTCGATCTCCGCCCCGGCCGACCGCCTGCAGGAAGAATGGCTGGAAGACCTGGTGCAGACCGCATCCAGCATCTCGGCAACCTTGGGCTACCGCCCTACCCCGGCGATCTGATCAGTGCAGTGCCGGCGCCGCGCTTGTGGCGGCGCTCATCACCGGCACATCGCTGGCATTGCTCAGCGTACCCGGCGCCAGCTCCTCGAGCTTGCCGGGCGCCAGCGCCTCGAGGAAGCGGCGCATGCGGCCCGCGTCGGCGGTGCGCGACATCTTTCCCTTCGAATCCAGGAACACCATGATCACGTTGCGGCCGTGGATGGCCGCCTGCATCACCAGGCAGCGTCCCGCTTCGTTGATGAAGCCGGTCTTCTGCAGGCCGATGTTCCAGTCCGGCAGCGCCACCAGGTAGTTGGTGTTTGCATAGCGCATCGGCCGGCCGCTTGCCTTCACGACCGAATTCGGCGTCGTGGAAAATTCGCGCAGCAGCGATTCGCCATGGGCGGTGGCGACCAGGCGCGCCAGGTCGCGCGCGCTGGAGACGTTGCGGCTCGACAGGCCGCTCGAATCGACGAAGCGCGTGTCCTTCATGCCCAGTTCGCGCGCCTTGGCGTTCATGGCGGCCACGAAGGCGTTGATGCCGCCCGGGTAGTGGCGCCCGAGTGCGGAAGCGGCGCGGTTTTCCGAACTCATCAGGGAAATGTGCAGCATCTCGCGGCGCGTCATGCGCGTGCCCACCGGCAGGCGCGAGCTGGAATACTTGTGGCGGTCGACATCGGCGTCGGCAATGCGCAGCACCTCGTCGAGGTCCTGCCCGGCCTGCACCACGACCAGGCCGGTCATGAGCTTGGTGATCGAGGCGATCGGCAGGGCGACATTGGCGTTCTTTTCGAACAGGACTTCCGAGCTGTTCTGGTCGAGCACGAAGGCGACGTTCGAACGCAGGGACAAGGAATCCGGAGTGCCGCGCAGGCCGGCGGCATCGCCGAAGGTGCGCGGATCGACCACGGCCGCGGCGCCTGCGGCGGCGCCGGCGCGGCGTACCACATGATAGGTGACCTTGCGCTTGCCGCGCACCATTTCCACGCGGCGCACCATGCGCTGGCGATTGTCGTCGGCGATGGACTGGGCCAGGTCCTTGCGCTTGGCGGGCGCGGCCTTGCGGCCGGTGGCGCGCTTTTTCTTGACGGCCTTCTTTTTGGCCGGCTGGGCTTTCTTGGACTTGGACTTGGATGCGGATTCGGCGCCTGCACCCGCACCGGCGCCCGCGCCGGCCGCGTTGACGGGCTGGAGCGCAAACAGCAGCGATACGATGGCAGCCAATGCAACTTTGAACATCTCGACCCTTTGGCGCAAACTGATGAGGTACGGATGCAGTTTAGCGGAACGACGCCTGATCGCAAGCGAAAAGATGCATTCCGTGCGGCAACACCCAAAAACCAACAAGCCTTAACAATCAAGTATTTACGCCCGCATCCTTGCCCGTATTGACCTGCGCCTTACTCCATGAAGCGGGCAAAATGTGCGACCGGTTCGCGCTCGGTGACGAGCGAATTCTCGACCTTGCCGGGGTCTGCCCAGCCGAGCGCCATGCCGCACACCACCATTTCATTCTCCGGCAACCCGAGCTGCTGCGCAATCACGCGGTGATACTGTGTGAAGGCTGCCTGCGGACAGGTGTCGAGGCCGCGGCCGCGCGCGGCGACCATGATGCTCTGCAAGAACATGCCGTAATCCAGCCAGGAGCCCTGCTCCATGATGCGGTCGATGGTGAAGATGAGGCCGACCGGCGCGTCGAAGAAGCGGTAGTTGCGCGCGTGCTGGGCCGCCATCCCGGCCTTGTTGTCGCGCGTAAGCCCCAGCAGGGAATACAGGTCCCAGCCCACCTTGCGGCGGCGGTCGACGAAGGGCGAGATCCACTCGCGCGGATAATAGGCGTATTCCTCGGTGTGCCGGCGCGCCTGCTCCGGGTCGGCGTTCACTGCCAGGATCGCCTCGCTCAGCTTCTCGCGCGCCTGCCCCGTCAGCACGTAGACCTTCCATGGCTGGGTATTGGTGCCGGAGGGCGCGCGCGCCGCCACCTCGAGGATGCGCTCGATGTCGGCACGCTCGACCGGCTTGGGTAGAAAAGCGCGGATCGAGCGGCGCGAGGTGATCGCGGCATCGACGGCTTCCTGCTGGGGGCTGTTGATCATGGGGTCTCCTTGTTATGAGGTTGCTTGACGACGAATGCGACGCCCAGCACGGCGACCAGCATGCCGGCCACGGCGAGCGGGCTGAAGGACTCGCCGAACAGCAGCCAGGCCATGATGGCGGTGGTGGGCGGGGTCAGGTAGAGCAGGCTGCTGACTTCGGTGGCGCGGCTGCGCCGGATCAGGGTGAACAGCAAAAAGATTGCGCCGATCGACAGCGCGAAGATCGACCACAGCCAGGCGAAGATGAACTCCGCGCTCCAGGTGATGGTAGAGAAGCGCAGGTCCAGGCCTTCGAGCACGATGGCCAGCGGCAGCAAGGCCAGCACCGTGGCGCCGAACTGGATCACGGTGCCGGTGCGCAGGTCGAAGCCAGGGCAATACCGCTTCTGATACATGGTGCCGGCCGTGATGCAGAACAGGGCGAACACGCACAGGGCAATGCCGGCGGCGGTGAGCCCGGCCAGGTGCAGCTTGCTGTAGACCACCAGCACCACGCCGGACAGGCCGAGCGCGAAACCGAGCCACTGGCGCGAGCGCACCCGCTCGCCGATCAGGGGCGCCGCGGCTGCCGTGAGGATCGGCTGCATGCCGACGATCAGCGCAGTCAGCCCGGCGGGCATGCCGATCTTGATCGCGGCCCAGACACCGCCGAGGTAGCCGGCCTGCAGCAGCAGCCCCGCGACCGCGACGTGCAGGAGCTGGCCGCGCGGCCACGGAGCGCGCAGGAGGAACACGACCGGCAGCAGCACCGCCAGCACGCCCAGGCAGCGCAGGATCACGAAGGTGAGCGGCGGCGCATACGGCAGGCCGAGCTTGGCGACGATGAAGCCGGTACTCCACAGGAACACGAACAGCAGCGGCACCGGCGAAAGCCAGGAAGCGGTCGGGATGGCAGTGCTTGTTCGGGTACCGGAAGACATGGTGGGATGGTCAGCGGGATGCTGCACAGCGGCTTGAATGGATGGCTTGGCGAAAACACAAGCCAACAGTCTAGCACGTCGGCGAAGACGGTTTCGGCGCTTCCTTTGACGCAGCATTTCTTGCGCCAAATCAAGCCTAAGTCCTTGAAATTTCTTGCAATCAATGCATTCAAGAAATTTATGCACAAACGATGGTGCAGCGCGTCAAATTCGCTTGACTCGCCCGTCGACATGGTTGAAAATTCGCCCTGTTGCGGTGCACAAAAAAGAGTTTCGTCGACATCGGACGGAAAAAACCTGCCTCACAAGTCCAAGCAACATTCCATCCCCTTAAACGCATTGAATTTTGGAGAGTCACATGTTTGCAATTCCTGAGCAGTTCTCGAACGCCACCAAAGCCAACCTGGAATCGCAGTTCGCCCTGCTGTCGTCGCTGACGGCCAAGACCTTCGAAGGCATGGAGAAGCTGGTCGACCTGAACATCAGCACCGCCCGCAGCGCCCTGGAAGAATCGTCGAACGTCACCCGCCAGCTGCTGAGCGCCAAGGATCCGCAGGAGTTCTTCTCGGTCACCACGTCGCAAGCCCAGCCGGCCGCTGAAAAAGCCCTGTCGTACAACCGCCAGCTGGCCGCTATCGCCACCGGCACCGGCGCCGAGTTCTCGAAGGCCGCCGAAAGCCAGATCGTCGAAACCAACCGCAAGGTCATCGCCCTGGTCGACGAAGTGAGCAAGAACGCCCCGGCCGGTTCGGAAACCTTCGTTGCCGCCGTCAAGACCGTGATCAGCAACGCCAACGCCGGCTACGAGCAGTTCAGCAAGACCAGCAAGCAGGCTGCCGAAGCCATCGAAAACAACGTCAACGCAGCGGTGAGCCAGTTTTCGGCGACTGCTCGCAAGGCTACCGCTACTGCTGCTGCCGCGACCCAGACCGCTGCCGCCTAAGCTGCGACTGGTCAAATGAAAAAGCCGGGACGGTGACGTTCCGGCTTTTTGCTTTTTGCGCTCCCGGCGGGCGTCTACTCGCCCAGGTAGGCCGCCTGCACCCGCGGATCGTTCAGCATGTCCGCCGCATTCCCGGTCATGGTCATGGTGCCCGACTCCATCACATAAGCGCGGTGCGCAGCCTGCAGCGCCAGCTTGGCGTTCTGCTCCACCAGCAGGATCGTGATGCCCTGGTTTGAGACGTCACGGATCACTTCGAAGATCTTCTCCACCATGATCGGCGACAGGCCCATCGAGGGCTCGTCCAGCAGCAGCAAGGTCGGATGGCACATCAGCGCGCGCGCCATCGCCAGCATCTGCTGCTCGCCGCCCGAGAGCGTTCCGGCCAGTTGGCTGGCGCGCTCCTTCAGGCGCGGGAACACCGCATACCATTTCTCGATGTCTGCCGCGATCCCCGCCTTGTCGTTGCGCGTGTAGGCGCCCATCATGAGGTTCTCGTGGATGCTCATGCGGGTGAACACGCCCCGCCCTTCCGGCACCATGGCCAGCTTCTGCTGGACCATGCGGAAGGACTGGGTGCCGCGCAGCGGCTGGCCGAGATAGCTGATCTCGCCTTCCACCTTGCATGGCGGGAGCGTGCCGGTGATGGCCTTCAGGGTGGTGGTCTTGCCGGCGCCGTTGGCGCCGATCAGGGTCACCAGCTCGCCCTTGTTCACGTCCAGGTCCAGGCCCTTCACGGCCTTGATGCCGCCGTAGGCGACCTTCAGGCCCTTGATTCTCAGGATGTTGTCGCTCATTCGTGTGCTCCGCCGAGATAGGCCTTGATCACGGCTTCGTTCTTCTGGATCTCGCTCGGGATCCCTTCCGCGATCTGCTTGCCGTACTCGAGTACGGTAATGCGGTCGCACAGGCCCATCATCAGCTTGACGTCGTGCTCGATCAGCAGCACGGTCTTGCCTTCGTTCTTGATCTTCACCAGGAGCTCGCGCAGGGCCAGCTTTTCGGTGGCGTTCATGCCGGCCGCCGGCTCGTCCAGCGCCAGCAGTTGCGGGTCGGTGGCGAGCGCGCGCGCGATCTCCAGGCGGCGCTGGTCGCCATAGGACAGGTACTTGGCGGTGCGGTTGGCATACTGGCCGATGCCCACGAAATCCAGCAGCTCCTGCGCGCGCCGGCGGATCGCCGCCTCCTCTTCGCGCGCCGCCTTGTGGCGGAAGATCGCGCCGAACACGCCCTGGCGGGTGCGCACGTGGCGGCCCACCATCACGTTTTCCAGCGCACTCATCTCGCCGAACAGGCGGATGTTCTGGAAGGTGCGCGCGATGCCGGCTTTCGCCACTTCATGCGGGGCCGACGGCGAATACGGCTTGCCGGCCAGCTCAAACGTGCCGCTGTCCGGCTGGTACAAACCGGTGATCACGTTGAAGAAGGTGGTCTTGCCGGCGCCGTTCGGGCCGATCAGGCCATAGATCTGGCCGCGCTCGATGCGGATGCCGACGTCGGTCAGCGCCTGCAGGCCGCCGAAGCGCTTGTTGACGCCGGCGATGCTCAAGATGGTCTGCGCGCTCATGCCTTGGCTCCCTCTTCTTCCTCGCGCGCCAGGGCGGCGTTGGGACGCTCCTCCCGGTTTGGCGAGGGCCACAGCCCGGCCGGGCGTACCAGCATGATCAGCACCAGCGCCAGGCCATACAGCAGCTGGCGCAGCACCTCGGCCTCGATCACGACGGTCCCGAACAGCGCCTGCTGCGCCGGCTCCACCACGTGGCGCAGCACTTCCGGCAGCGCCGCCAGCAGCACGCCGCCCAGCACCACGCCGGGGATATGGCCGATCCCGCCCAGCACCACCATCGCCAGCACGGCGATCGACTCGGTCAGCGAGAACGACTCCGGCGACACGAAGCCCTGGAAGGCACCGAACATGGCGCCGGCCACGCCCCCGAAACTGGCGCCCATGGCGAAGGCGAGCAGCTTGACGTTGCGGGTGTTGATGCCCATGGCCTTGGCCGCGATCTCGTCCTCGCGGATCGCCACCCATGCGCGGCCCAGGCGCGAATGCTGCAGGCGCGAGGTCACGAAGATGGTGGCGATGGTGAGGAACAGGAACAGGAAGTAATAGGCGTTCACCGAGGGCATCGAGAAGCCCCCGATGTGCACCGTGGCCTGCGAGCCCGCCTCGCCCGCCAGCGACACGCCGAACACGCGGATCGGGTCGATCATATTGATCCCCTGCGGCCCGTTGGTGAAGTTGATCGGGTCGTTCAGGTTGTTCATGAAGATGCGGATGATCTCGCCGAAGCCGAGCGTGACGATGGCGAGGTAGTCGCCGCGCAGCTTCAGGGTCGGGGCGCCCAGCAGCGCGCCGCACAGGCCCGCCACGATCGCCGCCAGCGGCACGATCGCCCATACCGACAGGTGGATGCCGTTCTGCTGGATCTCGGGGCCGAAGAAGGCTACCAGGGCTTCGCCCAGCGCCGGCGAGTAATAGATGACGGACTCCAGCAGCGCCGCGAACTGCGGCGAGGAGAACAGGCCCACCAGGTAGGCGCCTACCGCGAAGAAGGCGATGTAGCCCAGGTCGAGCAGGCCGGCGAAGCCGACCACGATGTTCAGGCCCAGCGCCAGCATGATGTAGAGCAGCGCGATGTCGATGATGCGCACCCAGGAGTTGCCGAACTGGGAAGCGACAAAGGGGAAGACCAGCATCAGGGCCAGCACGGCCGCCATGCTGGCGTAGGCCTGGCGCGGCTTGTGCCGGACGTCGAAAGTCAGGAGTGCCATGGTGTCTGTCCCTCCCCGTTACGCGCGGTCGGCCACGCGCTCGCCCATGATGCCGGACGGGCGCAGGGTCAGCACGAGGATCAGCACGACGAAGGCGAAGATGTCCTGGTAGTGGCTGCCCAGGAAGCCGCCGGTCAGGTCGCCGATGTAGCCGGCGCCGAGCGCTTCGATGATGCCCAGCAGGATGCCGCCGATCATGGCGCCGTAGATGTTGCCGATCCCGCCCAGCACGGCGGCGCAGAAGGCCTTCAGGCCCGGCAGCATGCCCATGGTGAAGGTGACCGAGGCGTAGTTGGCGCCCCACATCACCCCGGCCACCGCCGCCAGCGCGGCGCCGATGGCGAAGGTGGCGACGATCACGCGGTTCGAGTCCACGCCCATCAGGCCGGCCACCCGCGGATTCTCGGCGACGGCGCGCATCGCCCGGCCCATGCGGGTGCGCTCGACCAGCAGCACCAGGGCGACCATCGCCACGGCCGCCAGCACCAGCAACAGGATCTGGGTATGCGAAATGAGCGCGCCCATGATCTCCACCGGCTCGGGCGAGAGCAGCTGCGGGAAAGGCAGCGGGCTGCGGCCCCAGATCATCATGGCGAAGGTCTGCAGCAGGATCGACACGCCGATCGCGGTGATCAGCGGCGCCAGGCGCGGCGCATTGCGCAGGCGGCGGTAGGCGACGCGCTCGATCAGGATGTTGACCAGGATGGCCACGGGAATGGCGCCGAGGATGGCGATGGCCAGCTGCAGCCAGCCGGACAGGCCGGGGGCATGGGCGTCCAGCAGCTTGAGGATGGTGAGGCCGACCATGGCGCCGATCATCAAGACGTCGCCATGCGCGAAGTTGATCAGGTTGAGCACCCCGTAGACCATGGTGTAGCCCAGGGCGACCAGGGCATACATGCTGCCCATCACCAGGCCGTTGAGGAGTTGTTGGATGAATGTTTCCATCGTGCGCGTTCGCTTTCGTTGCGGTCAAATGAAAACGGCACTGCCGGGTATCCCCGCAGTGCCGTCCTTGGCCTGGCGTTCATGTTCCGATGGCCGTCATCATAACTTGGCAAATGGAAAACTTACACTGGAAATCAGCTCACTCCAGCAAATTTGCTCCGCCGTAAAGACGCGCCGACTCAGGCCGCCTTGGCGCCATCCAGTCCCTTCGGCAGCGGGAACACCACGTTCTCCTCGACGCCTTCGAGCGCACGCACGCTGGCCGCGCCCAGTTCCTTGAGGCGGTCGATCACGGCCTGCACCAGCACTTCCGGGGCCGAGGCGCCGGCGGTCACGCCGATGCGCTTCTTGCCGGCGATCCATTGCGGATCAATCGCATCAGCCCGGTCGACCATGTAGGCCGGCGTGCCCATCTTCTCCGCCACCTCGCGCAGGCGGTTCGAGTTGGAGCTGTTCGGGCTGCCGACCACGACCACGACTTCCACCTGCGGCGCCATGAACTTGACGGCTTCCTGGCGGTTGGTGGTGGCGTAGCAGATGTCGCCCTTCTTCGGCTCGATGATGTTCGGGAAGCGTGCCTTCAGCGCAGCGATGATCTCGGCGGTGTCGTCCACTGACAGCGTGGTCTGCGACACGTAGGCCAGCTGGTCGGGATTGTTGACCTGCAGTTTCGCCACGTCGTCGACGGTCTCGACCAGGTGCATGCCTTCCTCGGCCTGGCCCATGGTGCCTTCGACTTCCGGGTGGCCGTCGTGGCCGATCATGACGATCTCGCAGCCCTGCTTGCGCATCTTGGCCACTTCCACGTGGACCTTGGTCACCAGCGGGCAGGTGGCGTCGAAGATGGTGAGGCCGCGCGCTTCGGCCTCAAGGCGCACGGCTTTCGAGACGCCGTGGGCCGAGAACACCAGGGTATTGCCGGCCGGGACGTCCTCGAGTTCTTCGATGAAGATCGCGCCCTTGTTGCGCAGGTCTTCGACCACGTAGGCGTTGTGCACGATCTCGTGGCGCACGTAGATCGGGGCGCCGAACTGGTTCAGGGCGCGCTCGACGATCTCGATGGCGCGGTCCACGCCGGCGCAGAAGCCGCGCGGCTGGGCAAGCAGAATCTCGTTTTCCATGAAGGTTTCCTGTTTACAGAACCGAAATCAGTTTCACTTCGAATTGCAGGGCCTGGCCGGCCAGCGGGTGGTTGAAATCGAACAGCGCGGTGGTCTCGCGCATCTCCAGCAGCACGCCGGCGAAGCGGCCGCCCTTGGGTGCGTTGAATTCGATCAGTTCGCCCACCTTGTAGTCGGCATCCGGCACCGAGTTCTCTTCCAGCGTTGCCTTCGACACCGGCTGGATCAGGTCCGGGTTGCGCTCGCCGAAGGCGTCGAGCGCGCTCAGCTGGAAGGTCTGGTGCGCGCCTTCCGGCAGGCCGATCAGGCGCGATTCGAGGAAGGGTGCAAGCTGGCCCTGGCCCAGCATCAAGGTGGCCGGCGTGCCGTTGAAGGTAGTGATGAGATCAGTACCGTCGGCGGTGGCCAGCCGATAATGCAGGGTCAGGTAGGACGATTCGTTGACGACTGGAGCGTTGGACATGTTCTTTGTGGTGACAGGCAGGCCTGTTGCAGGCAAACCGCTATTGTAAGCCACGCCCGGCCTCCCTGCCCCGGCGCGCCCCTTTTTATCGCAAGGATCAGACAATGAGAATCACCGAATGGCCGGAAGAGCAACGCCCGCGTGAACGGCTGCTGCGCGGCGGCCCACAAGTGCTGTCGGACACCGAACTGCTGGCGATCTTCCTGCGCGTGGGTGTCGCGGGAAAAAGTGCGGTGGCGCTGGCGCGCGACATGCTGGATCATTTCGGCTCGCTGCACCGGCTGCTGCACGCCAGCTCCAGCGAGTTCGGCGCCCTGCACGGGCTCGGTCCGGCCAAGTACGCCCAGCTGCAGGCGGCAATCGAACTGACCCGGCGCGCCGTGGCCGAGGAATTCGAACGCCAAGGCATGTGCTCGCCGGACGCGGTGCGCGCCTGGCTGCGCCACCAGTTCGCGCTGCAGGCGCACGAATCCTTCGTCGTGCTCTTCCTGGACGTCAAGAACCGCCTGATCAACTATGAAGAGATGTTTCGCGGCACGCTGACCCATACCAGCGTGTACCCGCGCGAGGTGGTGAAGGCAGCGCTGCGCCGCAATGCCGCGGCCGTGATCCTGGCGCACAACCACCCGTCCGGGGTACCGGAGCCGAGCGAAGCCGACCTGCGCCTGACGGCCAGCCTGGTGCAGGCGCTGGCCCTGGTCGACATCCGCGTGCTCGACCACTTCGTAGTGGCGGGGACACAAGTGCACTCGTTTGCGGAGCACGGGCAGCTGTAGGAGTCGCCTCTTGCGCTAGCGATGTCGAGCAGCCAGCGCTCGCCAAAGCTTCTGCTCCACATCCGCGATCAAGCAGCACGTTCACCCAACCGAGGGTGCAGTGCCGCCTGGTACCGTCGGTTGAAGCCTGTCGCGCCTATTATCAGTATTTGACATACAAGTTCAACTTGAACTCTTGATAGCCCCTCGTACAATTTTAGTATCAGGGACTGTCAACCTATCATTACCAGCCGGTAAAAGTTAGTTGATTCCTTGATGCTGCCGAGCCTTGCTATCGAGAGGGCCGCAGGGCGCTCGTCACCAGAACGTATGAGTGTTTCCTGGAGGAGGATAACAATGAAAACGAGTAGCGCGTTGGCTGCAACAGGGTTTCTCATGATGACGCTGGCCAGTGGGACGCTTCATGCACAGAGTAGTGCAGCGTTCACCTTGGTGAACGATACGGCGTTCACGGTCTATTCCGTGTACTACTGGCCAAGCAACAGGCAGCAGCAGGGACCCGACCGCCTGGGTGACAGGACCATCGAGAGCGGGGATTCGTTTGAATTCTCACCGAACCATGGCGAGTGCCGGTACAACATACTCGTCACACTGCAAGGGGGGGAGTACGAGAGGCAGTGGAGCAACATTAATCTCTGTACATTGAGCACGTTGACGTTAGGCTATAGCCATGTGACACAAACTCTCTCGCTTAGTAGGCAATAGCCCAACATGGCAAGTTCAGGTATGACGTGTATCGCCGTCACGAGGAGCTGAGCGATCTGCAAACGACTATCCCGGAAGATACCAATCCCTCCCTCATACTGCTGTGTACCCGCGCGAAATCGCATCGGCGACGCTGCGCCGCAATGTTGCGGCCGTGATCCTGGCGCACAACCACCCGTCCGGGGTGTCGAAGCCGAGCGAGGCCGACCTGCGCCTGACGGCCAGCCTGGTGCAGGCGCTGGCCCTGGTCGACATCCGCGTGCTCGACCACGTCGTGGTGGCCGGCAGCCAGGTGCATTCCTTTGCCGAGCACGGGCAGTTGTAAATCCGCACGGCAGGCCAGCCTCGTAAACCGGTGCCAAAACAAGGCTCTAGCGAACTCATCAGCAATTGTTAAATCTATGAATCATAATAAGACACAATTGTTTTTCGCAAGTGATTGATTTGCTTTCAGTTTTCACGCTATACTCTCGTTTTTCCAAATCTGGATATTCTTAAGGAGTGCACTATGGCACGTGTCTGCCAAGTTACCGGCAAGGGAGTGATGGTTGGCAACAACGTCTCCCACGCTAACAACAAAACCAAGCGTCGTTTCCTGCCGAACCTGCAGAACCGCCGCATCTTCGTGGAATCGGAAAACCGCTGGGTCTCCCTGCGTCTGTCCAACGCCGGTCTGCGCGTGATCGACAAGCTCGGCATCGACGCCGTGCTGGCCGACATGCGTGCCCGTGGCGAAAAAGTTTAATTAGGGAGCTATCATGGCAAAAACTGGCCGCGACAAAATCAAGCTGGAATCGACCGCAGGTACCGGTCACTTCTACACCACCACCAAGAACAAGCGCACCATGCCGGCGAAGATGGAAATCACCAAATTCGACCCGAAGGCACGCAAGCACGTGATCTACAAGGAAACCAAGATCAAGTAATCGATCTTGTTTCCCCGAAAAAGCCGCCCGTTTCGACTGGCGGCTTTTTTTATTGCCGAGTCCGGCACGCACCGTCGCGAATACAACACTGCCTTGACTCGGCGCAGCGCGATCGAGTGCGAATATTGCAATATGCGCTCGGCCGTGAAAGCATGGGGTCTTGCCGACTTCACCACGAGCCAGCATGCATCCGCTGCTGAAACTGCCTGTGTTGTCCCTCCTCGCCGCCAGCCTGCTGTGCGCCCTGCCCGCGCGCGCCCAGTCGAGGGCCCCCGAGGGCGTGCCGATGGTCGAAGTCAAGGCCGCCGCCCGCATGCGCCTGCTCCCCTACCGCCCCCTGTTTTATCCGATGGCCAAGGCGGTCCAGAAAAGCCTGCTCGGGCGCGCCGCGCTGGCGGTGCAGCTGCGGCCCATCCGGGCCGGCATCCGCACCGACGACCTGGCCCTCTGGCTGGAGGGCGGCGGCGAATCGCTGCCGATGCGCGCCGACGAACACGGCCTGTACATCGTGCCAGTCGCCGACCGGATCGCGCAGGAAGATGGCGGCTTCTTGATCAACAAGCATCCGTCCGAGCTGCGCGCCAACCTGGTGCTCGTCCCGACCCTGGCGCCGGACGCCTGGACCATCGGCGAAATGCGGCGCCTGCTGCGCGACGTGCACGACACCATCGATCCGCTCGTGCCCTGGCACCACCGCTTCCTGAACTGGGCCGCCACGCGCAGGCTGGGTGTGTCGGTGTGCAGCCTGTCGCCGCGCGCCCAGGTCGAGGTTGTCGACGGCACTCGGCTGCTGGCGCGCTACCCCACCAGCGAGCCGGCCCGCAACCACGCGAATGCCCCGGTGTATTGCCACCGTTTTACCGGCAACGAGGATTTCGACCCGCGGGCGCGGCTGGTGCTGCCGGAAGATGCGCAGGTGCTGCTGATCTAGCAAATCTTGCGACGAAAAAAAAGCGGCTCCCGAAGGAGCCGCCCTTGTTGCGACACGCGCCGCTTATGCGTAGCTGCGCAGGCGCAGCGAGAAGTCCTGCAGCGCCTTGATGCCCGAGGCTTCGGCACGTGCGCACCAGTCCTGCAGTTGCTGCAGCAGCTGGTCGCGGGTCGAGTGCGAACGTTCCCAGATCGCGCCCAGTTCCACGCGCATCTGGTGCATGGTTTCCAGCGCCTTGCTGTGCTGGAACAGCTCGACCAGTTGCTGCTTCTGCGACTGCTCCAGCTTGGCCGGTTCGCGCTGCATCAGCTTGCGCGAGCTCTTCAGGAAGCGCGCTTCCAGCTCGGCCTTGTGCTTCAGGTGCTCGAATTCCTCGTGGAAAGCGTGGCGCACCGACTTGGCATACTTGGCCATCACGTCATAGCGGTTGGCGATCACCGACTGCAGGGTGTCGAGGTCGGCCACCATCTTGTCCTTGGCGAATTTCGGCGCCGGCGCGACCTTCTTCACCTTGGCCAGGCCCAGGGTTTCCAGGATGCGGATATAGCCCCAGCCCAGGTCGAACTCATACCACTTGCTCGACAGCTTGGCCGAGGTGGCGAAGGTGTGGTGGTTGTTGTGCAGTTCCTCGCCACCGATCAGGATGCCCAGAGGGAAGATGTTGGTCGCCGCATCGCTGCAATCGTAGTTGCGGTAGCCCCAGTAGTGGCCGATGCCGTTGATGATGCCGGCCGCGGTGATCGGGATCCACATCATCTGGACCGCCCACACCGACATGCCGATGACGCCGAACAGCGCAAGGTTAATGAACAGCATCAGCACCACGCCCATGGCGCTGTGCTTGGTGTACAGGTTGCGCTCGATCCAGTCGTCCGGGGTGCCATGGCCATACTTCTCCATGGTTTCCTTGACCTTGCTTTCAGCACGGTACAGCTCGGCGCCTTCGAACAGCACCTTGCGGATGCCGCGGGTCTGCGGGCTGTGCGGATCTTCCTCGGTATCGCACTTGGCGTGGTGCTTGCGGTGGATCGAGGCCCACTCCTTGGTCACCTGGCCGGTGGTCAGCCACAGCCAGAAGCGGAAGAAATGGCTCGGGATCGGGTGCAGGTCGAGGGCCCGGTGCGCCTGGTGGCGGTGCAGGTAGATCGTCACGGCGGCGATCGTGATGTGCGTCAGCACCAGCGTGGCAATGACGACCTGCCATGCGGTGAAGTCGAGCAGGCCGGTCGACAGGAAGGTCAGCACGGCTTGCACGGGTTCGCTACTCAAGAAATTCATTCAGTCTCCATGGATATCGCGTCGACACGCCGACAGTCGCGGCGCTCGCAACCCGACATTTTACGCGGTTCCAGTGACCCACGGCACGCTTTAAAGCCCTCGTGCATGCCTTATTTCAAGGTGCAGTCGGGGTTCGCGCCACAACTGATGTAATGTGAGCATCGAGCAGGCGCGTATCCATGGACGGATGGCCAAGTTTGATCTCGCCTGTCTGTACAAGCGCATAGATCTTCCTGTTCACGTCCGAGATCGGCCCGCCCTGCCCGTTCTCCGGATCGCCCAGCCAGAAACCGACTTCGAGCTCGTAACCGTCTTGCGCGAAGGCATTGAGCAACACATTCGGGGCCGGCTGCTCCAGCACGCGGGGCACGCCACGCGGCAGCGATTCCAGCAGCGGCATGAGCGTCGACAGATCGCTGTCGTAGGACACGGTGATCTTGGTCACCGCGCGCACGTTGCGGTTGGTCGAGGACTGGTTCAGCACCACACCGGTGATCAGCATCTCGTTCGGCAACAGGGTCTGGGTGCCGTCGGCGCCGCGCAGCACGGTGTAGCGGGTATTGATACGCGCCACCTTTCCCGAGTATTTATCCAGCGTGATGGGATCGCCGATCGTCAGACTACGTTCCAGCAAGATGATGAAGCCGGACACATAGTTACTGGCAATGCGCTGCATGCCGAGACCGAGACCGACGCCGAGCGCGCCGCCGAATACCGACAGCACGGTCAGGTCCAGGCCTGCCAGCGACAGGCTGAACAGCACGGCCACGAGGATCAGCACCGCCCGGCTCATGCGCGCCAGCACGACCTTGATCGAGCTGTGCATGCGTTCCACATGCATCAGGCGCTCTTCCAGCGCAGCGCCGGCCCACAGCGCCAGCATCATCAGCACCACGATCGAGACCGTCCCCTCGACCAGGTCGGCCAGGGAGAGCCTGTGCTTGCCGATCGGCAGTTCGGTCTTGTCGAAGTAGGCGATCACATCCGGCAGCACGCCGACGATGTGCAGGGCCACGCCGAGCCAGACCACCAGCGCGAAGATTTTCTCGAAAGTCTGCAGCGCTTCGCCCAGCTGGCCGCGGCGCGCGAACACCCGGCGCAGCAGGTAGAAGAAGGTGCGGATCACCGCGAACGAGGACGCCAGCGGCACCGCGATGTCGAGCAGGTGCACGCTCTGGTAGTGCGCCATGACGGCGCGCGTGGTCACCAGGAGGCCCAGGATCAAGAGCGGCGGCAGCACGCGGCTGAAACTGGCCATGCCCAGGCCGATCAGGCCCTGGTGCTGGTCCTGGTGGCTCGCCAGCCAGGAACGGTGCATCAGCCGCGCCAGGCCCCAGCCGCCCCCGACACACAGGACGATGGCAAGCGCCTGCCACAGGATGGCAGGCTGTCGGATATCGCCGAGCAGGTCGGCCAGCAGTTGCTGGAGCGGCATGTGTCGGCGTTATTCCTCGGCTTGGGCGACTTCCGACTCGTCGGCCGGCGCCGCCTTGACCTTGGCCTTGCGCTCGAGCACGGCGGCGAAGAAGCCGTCGGTCTGGTGCTTGTGCGGCAGCATCTTGAGGTACTGGTCCATTTCGAGCGGAATCTTCTGCTCGGCCAGCACCTTGTTCATCGGCACCAGTTCAAAGTCCGGATGGGTAGCCAGGAACTGCTCGACGATCACGTCGTTCTCTTCGTTCAGCAGGCTGCAGGTGGCGTACACCAGGCGGCCGCCGTTCTTGACCAGGCGCGCGGCGCCGTCCAGGATCGAGGCCTGCTTTTCCTGCATCTCGGCCACGGCTTCCGGGCGCTGGCGCCACTTGACGTCCGGGTTGCGGCGCAAGGTGCCCAGGCCGGAGCACGGCGCGTCGACCAGCACGCGGTCGATCTTGCCGGCCAGGCGCTTGATCTTGGCGTCGCGCTCGTGCGCGATCAGCTGCGGGTGCACGTTCGACAGCCCGCTGCGCGCCATGCGCGGCTTCAGCTTGGCCAGGCGCTTCTCCGAGACGTCGAAGGCGTACAGGCGGCCGGTATTGCGCATGGTCGCGCCCAGGGCCAGGGTCTTGCCGCCGGCGCCGGCGCAGAAGTCCACCACCATCTCGCCGCGGCGCGCGCCGACGATCTGGGCCAGCACCTGGCTGCCCTCGTCCTGCACCTCGATTGCGCCTTCTTTGAACAGCGGCAGGTTCTGCAGCGCCGGCTTCTTCAGGACGCGCAGGCCGAGCGGCGCGTAAGGCATCGGCTCGGCGGCGATCGGGGCCTTGGCCAGTTCGGCGATGACCTCGTCGCGGTTGGCCTTGATCGAGTTCACGCGCAGGTCGAGCGGCGCCGGGGTGTTCAGCACGGCGGCCAGTTCCAGGGCTTCGGCTTCGCCGAACTGCGCCACCAGCTTGTCGTACAGCCAGGCCGGCATGTTGGCCTGCATCTGCGGCGGCAGCAGCGAACGGTCGACTTCCTTGACGCGGGTCAGCAGATGGGTTTCGTCCTCGCTCAGGCCGCCCAGCGCGTCGATGCCCACGGTTTCGGCCAGGCCCAGCAGGGCCAGCTTGCGCATCGAGGGCGTGTTGCCGGCGCCGGCGAAGTCGGTATAGAAGGATTTGTTGCGCAGGACGGCATACACCGCCTCGGCGATGACGCCGCGCTCGCGGCCGCCGAAACGCGGATGGTCCTTGAAGTAGCGCGACAGGGTGACGTCGGCGGGCGACATAAAGCGCAGGATCTCGCGCAATACCTCTTCGGTATTGCCGATGATCGCTGGAGGCAATCTCATGGTGTTCCTTCGTTAGATTCTGGTGGTTTAGGCGAGTGCGCCGTCCTTGATGCGCACGTCGCCGTTTTCTTCAATACTGAGCCTGTCTTCGACGAAGAGGCGCACCGCATACGGGTAGAGCTTGTGTTCTTCGACGAGGAGACGGGCAGACAGCGTGTCCTCGGTATCGTCGGGCAGCACGGGAATGCGCGCCTGCGCCACGATCGGACCGTGATCGAGCTCGGCCGTCACGAAATGGACGGTCGCGCCGTGTTCCTTGTCGCCGGCATCGATCGCCTGCTGGTGCGTCCCCAGGCCAGGGTACAGCGGCAGCAGCGACGGGTGGATGTTCAGCATGCGGCCGGCGTAGTGCTCGACGAAAGGCGCCGTCAGGATGCGCATGAAACCGGCGAGCACGACCAGGTCGGGAGCGAAGCGGTCGATCGTTTCCTGCAGCGCCGCATCGAACTCGGCGCGGCTGGCGTATTCCTTGTTGGCCACGACCGCGGTCGGAATGCCGCGCGCCTGCGCGTATTCCAAGCCCTTGGCTTCCGGCTTGTTGCTGATGACGGCAGCAATCCGTGCCGGCCAGCCTTCGCTTTCCATGGCGCGCACGATCGCTTCCATGTTGCTGCCACGGCCGGAAATCAGGATGACGATATTTTTCATACCGCGCATTGTACCGTATCACCGATGGGCAACCGTCGGCGAGTGGGAGGGGGTTCTGCCAGAGCTTCGGCCTTAGGCCGGGATGGCGAACGAGTAGAATACCCGGAACGGGACCTTCTTTTCGGCCCAGAATTCGGCCGCGTCGCGGAAGACGTCGAGCAGGTTTTCGCGCGCTTCCTTGTCGAATTTTTGCGCGCTTGGCAATTGTTCGAGGACGACGAGGAAACCCGGCTGGGGGCCGGCCTCGGCAACAGTTTCAGTGAGGCACTTACGCAGCGCGTCAAAATTCTTGCTGCAGGGTTTGGGGAAATAAAAGTTTTCGCCGATGCGGGCGCACACCTGCTGCTTGGTCAAGGTGTTGGCACAATGTGCATACAGGAAGTGCTGACCCAGGCGCGCAGCCTCCTGCTGCAGCTCGGCGACGCGGAAGGCGCGGATCGACTGCACAAGATTGGGCGGCACTCTCATCAACAAACTCATTTTTTCCTCAAGTTGACCAGGTCGGTGTGATGTGGGCGTTCACGCACCACATTGCGCGACGGTTGGCATCCGCCGCATTCATCTCTCCCGCTGTTGTTTCCATGCGCCAATAAAAGACCCTTAGTGTGTAAGGGTAACGTTTTGTGGTATTGGAAGCAACCCAAATGTGATTACAGGAATTGCATTTGTAAAAATTAGTATGCGCTCGTCTGTATAAGTTACGCCTTGCACAACAGCCCTGTCATTCTTGCGCGAAGCAGAAAATGCTTGCGTTGCTGTTACATTTTGTTGCCACGTGGATTGGGTTGAGTCCGGCGGATCGGATTACCATAGGAGGCATGAAAGTCCGGTCGGTTCCCTCCCCCCACCAGACTCGTCGATTGCCCACTACGAGGTAGAACATGAACATTCAAGCCAAACTGATCATTGCCGCCATGGGCCTCGCCACGCTGCCGCTGGCCCAGGCCCAGGATTTCGAAGACTTCGGCCGCGTGGTGCGTGTCCAGCCGCGCCTGGAAGAAATCCGGATCCCGCGCCAGGAATGCCGTACCGAATACGTGCAGGTGCCGGTCCAGCAGCAACGCGGCGTCGGCGGCGGCATCGTCGGCGGTGTCGTGGGCGGCCTGCTCGGCAACCAGGTCGGCAGCGGCAGCGGTCGTGTCGCCGCTACGGCGGCCGGCGCCATCGCCGGCGCCATGATCGGCGACCGTTCGGAAAACGCCAACCGCGGCGGCCCGGCCGTGCAGGAACAGGCCGTGCGCCAGTGCCGCACCGTCGACAGCATCGAGTCGCGCACCAACGGCTACGACGTCACCTACGAGTTCCGCGGCCAGACCTACAACACGGTCATGAACCGCGATCCGGGCAACCGCGTGCGCCTGCGCGTCTCGGTCCAGCCGATCGATTATTGATTCCTGCGCCGGCCGCGCGCCGGCAACCCGCAGCGCCTGCCGAAGGCGTGCTTGCGCTGCGGGAACCCCTCCCCCGATAATAGGGCGATTCAACCAGGTTGCCCTATGCTCATCAAACGCAAATCCATCGAACAGGCCGAATCCTCGCGCCGTCCCGCGCGCAAGCCCAAGTTCGCCCCCGTCACCCTGTCCGAACAGGACGGCGTCCGCTACCTTCATTTCGGCACCGAATGGGTGCAGGGCGCGATGCGCATCCGCAAGCCCGACTGGCCGGAGCTGGAATACGCGCAGCAGATGATGGCCTGGATGCTGTTCATCGAATCGCCGCGCGCCATCGCCCAGCTGGGCCTGGGTGCTGCTACCTTGACCAAGTTCTGCTATCGTCAGTTCCCTGACGCGAGCGTTACCGCCGTCGAGCTCAATGAATCGGTGATCAATATCTGCGCCTCGATGTTCAAGCTGCCGCCCAGCGACGAGCGCCTGAACGTGCTGGAAATGGATGCGATGGATTTCGTGCTCGATCCCGCCAACCACGGCGCCTTCGACGTGCTGCAGTGCGACCTGTACGACGCCACCGCGCGCGGCCCAGTGCTGGACACGCCGGAGTTCTACCAGGCCTGCAACGACTGCCTGGCGGACGGCGGCATCATGACCGTCAACCTGTTCGGCGACCATCCGAGCTTTGCCAAGAACCTGAAGGCCATGAAGTTCGCCTTCGAGCACGTGATCTGCCTGCCGGAAGTCCACGACGGCAACGTGGTAGCGCTGTGCTTCAGGAACCGTCCGCAGCTGGACAAGGAAGCGCTCACTCACCGTGCGGCCCAGATCGTGGCAAGCACCAAGCTGCCGGCGAAGTCCTGGGTCAAGGGCATCCTGGCCGCCTGACCCACCTCCACTATCGGGAGCCGAACGTGAACACGCATGCCGTCCCCGCTTCCTCCAAGACGCCGCGCCTGCGGGCGCTCGACCTGCAGTCCATCTTTTCCTGGCTGCTGGCGGACGGCATCGTCACCAAGGAAAACGTCAAGGCGCTGTTCGCGCAGGCACAGGGCATCCTGAAGAATGCCGCCGGATCCATGCATCCGCTCACTGCCGTGGCCCAGTGCAAGCTGGTTTCAAACCTGCCTCCACACCGCCTGCTGACCCTCGACGCGCTGACCGAATGGTGCGCGAGCAAGGTCGGCCTGCCCTTCATCCGTATCGATCCCTTGAGAATCGACTTCACCAAGGTGGCGGACGTGATGTCGGCCAGCTATGCGGCGCGCTTCAATATCCTGCCGGTGGAAATGACCGGCTCGACGCTGGTGGTGGCGACGGCCGACCCGGCCAATGTGGAATGGGAAGCGGAAATCGCCAAGCTATCGCGCCGCAAGATCGAACTGGTGCTGGCCAACCCGCTCGATATCGCGCAGTACATCTCGCAGTTTTTCAGCCTGGCCAAATCGATCCGCGACGCCAACCGCCATACCGGGCAGGACCTGGCGATGCGCAACAATTTCGAGCAGCTGGTCGAGCTGGGCAAATCGAACAAGCAATTCGATGCGAACGACCAGCACATCGTCAACATCGTCGACTGGCTGTGGGGCTATGCCTTCGAACAGCGCGCGTCGGATATTCACCTGGAACCGAAGCGCGAGTTCGCGACCATCCGCTTCCGCATCGACGGCGTGCTGCACCAGGTGTACCAGGTGCCGGCGGTCGTGATGATTGCGATGACGGCGCGCATCAAGCTGCTGGGGCGGATGGACGTGATCGAAAAGCGGCGCCCGCAGGACGGGCGGATCAAGACCCGCACCGCCGGCGGACAGGAAGTCGAACTGCGCCTGTCGACGCTGCCGACGGCCTTCGGCGAAAAGCTGGTGATGCGTATTTTCGATCCGGAAGTGGTCGTCAAGACGCTGCCGGAACTGGGTTTTCCGCCGGACGATGCGGCGCGCTGGGATGCGCTGACCAATCGGCCGCACGGGATCATCCTCGTTACCGGACCAACGGGGTCGGGCAAGACGACGACCTTGTATACGACGCTGAAGGCGCTGGCCACCAGCGAGGTGAACGTGTGCACGGTCGAGGACCCGATCGAGATGGTCGAGGCTTCGTTCAACCAGATGCAGGTACAACCGGGGATCGACTTGTCGTTTGCCGATGGCATACGCGCGCTGATGCGGCAGGATCCGGACATCATCATGGTGGGCGAGATTCGCGATCTGCAGACGGCGGAAATGGCGATCCAGGCGGCGCTGACGGGACATCTGGTGTTCTCTACTCTGCATACGAATGATGCGCCGGCTGCGGTGGTGCGCCTGCTGGAACTCGGGGTGCCGGATTATCTGCTGGAAGCGACCTTGATCGGCGTGATGGCGCAAAGGCTGGTGCGAACGCTTTGCCCCGACTGCAAGGCGCCTGGCGGCGAACTTAGTGACGAGGTGTGGCAGGGCATCGGGGGAGCCTGGAATATTCCGAAGCCGGCCGTGGTGTATCGACCGATCGGGTGTCCGGAGTGCCGGCAGACGGGGTATCGGGGGCGGACCGGTATCTATGAACTCTTGAGCGTGAGCGAAGGGTTTGCGCGCGTGGTGCGGGAATCCGGCGAGATTCAGAAGCTGCGCCAGCAGAGCGTCGTGGATGGGATGAAGCCCCTGCGCATCGCGGGGGCGATGAAGGTGGTCGAGGGCGTGACCACGGCTGACGAGGTGCTGAAGGTGACTGCGGCGCTGGTGTGATTGCTGTCTTGTTCAGGTAGCACTAGCGCAAACCGGAATGCCCGGCTATAATGCTGCCTCTTTCGGGTCGTTAGCTCAGTTGGTAGAGCAGCGGACTTTTAATCCGTTGGTCGCTGGTTCGAGCCCAGCACGGCCTACCAGAATGTGTTGTAGCAAAGAAGGCGTTACGAGTGATCGTGACGCCTTTTTTGTATCTGCGTCAGTCTGCTCCATGCGCGCAACGCGTTTCCGGCCGGCGTGTCGTGCCGCACAGAAGATAAACCGCCGAGGATGCTACAGTTCCCGCACCATCCAATTCGAGGTGTCCGGTGAAATATCTACAGAAAATCAGCAGCCTGGGTTACGTTTTTATCGCCCTGCTGTTCTTCATCTGCGGCTATGGGCTGATCGTGCTTGCCGGCATGGAAATCTGGTCGACCCTGTTTGCTCCCGACAAGGAAACCGTGCAGGAGCGTTTCCAGCTCATCCTGGAATGCGTGGGGCTGCTGACCATCTCCGTTGCCGCCTTCGAACTGGGCCAGACCGTGCTCGAAGAAGAACTGCAGCGCGAAGTGCACGTCAGCTCCCCGACCCGCCTGCGCCGCTTCCTGTCGCGCTTCCTGATCGTGGTGGTGGTATCGCTGGGGGTCGAGTGCCTGATCGGCGTGTTCACCTTCCTGCATACCAAACCCGAACTGCTGCCGCAGGCGGCGTCGATCGGTATCGCCGCGGCCGTGCTGCTGGCGAGCTGGGGCTTGTTCGTGCGCCAGAACGTCGAAGCCGAGAAGCTCGAGCCGGAAGCGATGCACCAGGCGCAGGAGGAAGACAAACACGTCGAAACCTGAATTGTCTTCGTGCCGGCGCAGATTCGCTCAGGAAGTTCTTGGAAAATCGCAAGAGTGCCGCTATAATCTTGGCTTCTTCGGGTCGTTAGCTCAGTTGGTAGAGCAGCGGACTTTTAATCCGTTGGTCGCTGGTTCGAGCCCAGCACGGCCTACCAAAGATTCAGCAAGGAAGGCGTCATGAGCAATCGTGACGCCTTTTTTGTTTTCCGTGTCCTGTCATGCCACAGACCATCGCTTCTCCCGTCCACGTCGAACTCGTCATCAAGAAGAGCCGTTTCATTGCCTGCGTCCAGCCGATGCCGGACAGGGCCGGCGCCCAGCAGGTCGTCGCCAGCCTGCGCGCCGAGCACCCCGGCGCCGCCCACGTATGCTGGGCCCTGCTGGCCGGCGGCCAGTCGGCCGCGGTCGACGACGGCGAACCGAGCGGCACCGCGGGACGCCCCATGCTCGACGTGCTGCGCCACCAGGACCTGGAAGGCGTGCTGGCCACCGTGGTGCGCTACTTCGGCGGGGTCAAGCTGGGTGCGGGCGGCCTGGTGCGCGCCTATACCGACAGCGTGGCGCAAGCCCTCCTGCTGTCGCAGAAGGTGCCGATCATCAAGCTGCAGGTCATGCGCTGCACGGCGCCGTATGCGCTCGAAGGCATGGTGCGGCGCGAACTCGACGCCGCCGGCGCCCACCTGGATGCGGTGGCGCATGGCGACGAAGTCCTGTTCGACTTCAGCCTGCCCGCGCAGGACGCCGGCGCGCTGCGCACCCGGCTCGACAATGCCGGCCACGGCCGCATCGCCTGGCCAGACATCGACGAGTAAGGGTTAGTACGTACTTCATACCAGGCCGCTATACCTGTCATCACGACTCAAAAGCGGACTGGGCGCGCATCAAGCGCTATAGTGGCCGATCCTCCTCGCCACGCGCAGCGCATCTTGATCAAGAAAAGCCTTCTTCCCCTCGCCCTCGGCGGCTTCGGCATCGGCATGACCGAATTCGTCATCATGGGCATCCTGCCCGACATCGCCGGCGGCCTGCAGATCAGCATCCCCCAGGCCGGCTACCTCATCACGGCCTATGCGCTCGGCGTCGTGGTCGGCGCGCCGACCCTGGTAAGCCTGATGGCGCACCGCCCGCCGCGCAGCGTGCTGATCTGGTTCATGCTGATGTTCACGCTGTTCAATGCGATGTCGGCCTTTGCGCCGAACTTCGAAGTGATGATGCTGTCACGCTTCATGGCCGGCCTGCCGCACGGCGCTTTCTTCGGCGTCGGGGCGGTCGTCGCCAGCCGCCTGGCCGACGAGGGCAAGGTGGCCGCCGCATTGGCAACCATGTTCACCGGCCTGACGCTCGCCAACGTCGTGGGTGTGCCGGCGGGAACCTGGCTCGGCCACAACATGAGCTGGCGCGCCGTGTTCCTGGTGGTGGCGGTGATCGGCCTGCTCACCGTGCTGGCCCTGCGCCAGCTGGTGCCTTTCATCGAGGCCAAGGGGCGCACCAGCCTGAAACAGGACCTGCGCATCTTCCGCAGCCCGGCCCTGTGGCTGGCGCTGGCCATCACCTCGATCGGCACCGGCGGCTTCTTCGCCTTCTTCAGCTATATCGCGCCGCTGCTGACCGAAGTCAGCCACTTCAAGCCGTCGACGATCCCGATGGTGATGACCGTGGTCGGCGTCGGCATGACGGTGGGCGTGAACCTGGGCGGCCGCCTGGCCGACCGCGTGCCGCCGCTGCAGGCCATCCTGATCCTGCTGGTCACGATGACGGGCCTGCTGCTGTGCAATGGCCTGTTCGCGAGCTCGCAGGCGGCCATGCTGGTGCTGGCCTTCGCCACCGGCGCCAATGCGCTGGCATTGGGCCCGCCGATCCAGATGCTGCTGATCGAGCACTCGCGCGAAGCGGAAATGCTGGGATCCTCGCTGGGTCAGTCGGGCTTCAATATCGGTAACGCCCTGGGCGCCTTGCTCGGCGGGATTCCGCTGACCCTGGGCTATAGCTATGCTTCGCCGCAATGGGTCGCGGCCGGACTGGCCCTGTCGGGTGTCCTGCTGGCCCTGGCGATGCTGGCGCAGGGCCGGGAGCAGGCGCGCGCCTGCGCCTGCTAAGCGCTCAGGCGGCCAGCCTGGACGCTTGCATGAGGTCCTTGCGGGTCTTCCTGCGGCCGGCCACGGCCATGGCGGCGCCGGCAAGCATCAGCGCCAGCGTGCCCGGTTCCGGCACGTCCGTCATCGGCGGCGCCGCCACGATGTCCCGGAAACCGGCGAGCTCGGTGGGGGCGAAGTAATGCTTGGCATTGACCTGGATGGTCGAGTCCCAGCTGTTCACCACCAGTTGCCCATTGATCACGCCCCAGTTGGCGGTAACGGCCGCCTTGGGCGCCAACACGCTGCCGATGATGCCTTTCAGGTTGAGCGCCATGGCATCCGGAAAATTGAACAGCACGTTGTAGTTGCGTAGCGGTTCGAAGCTGATGCCGCCGTCGTTGAAGGTGGCGGAATTGCCGCTGACGTTGAAGATCAGGGTCTGGCCCGCCACCAAGTTGTCGAGGCTCCAGCTGCTCGAGGTCCGAAACATGTCGGCTGACACGTTGAACACGTCGACACCGCCCTTGCCGCTGCCGCTGACACGCACGCCGCTCCACAGCGTGCTGACGCTGCCGCTTGCATCCAGCTTGGCGAGGTCCTCCGACAGGCTGAGGTAGTAGGCCGAAGCGGCGGCAAAGTCGACCGGGCTGGCGCTTGTGCTTTGCGGCCTGGCGGCATGTTCCAGCGTGGTCTTGCCGCCGGCATAGATCTGGCCATGGTTGATCGAGCCGCTCGACAGCTTGATGTCGCCTTGGGCCACAAGCGCGTGATTGCCGAACGCGGCCTGGCGCTCGGCATTGATCGAGTAGGAAGCGATGTCGACGTTGCCACCGGAGACCACGGCGCCTTCCACGTCGCTGTAGCGCGCTGAAAAATTGCCGAGCGTGTAGATATTCGCCCCGCCCATCATGCTGCCCAGATCGATGACGCCTGCCTCGGCCGTGCCTGCCGACGTGAGTGCTGCCACAACGAGAGCGGTTCTCAACATGATGATTTTAGGAAATATTAGATTCCCTATAGTATCATCAGATTAATCAATTTTCTCGCGTCCTACGACTTATGGAAGAGGACGGGATTCACTAGACCAGCGTGGCGTCGCCCAGCGCCTGGGCGGTCTCGGCCGCTTCGCTGCGCAGGACCTGCAGCGTCGCCGCCTTGAGCGGTCCGGCTTCGGGGTCGTCAAACGGGCTGCTCAGCGGCGAGTCGACCAGCGCATAGCGGTTCGCCAGCAGCAGCGTGTCGAGCAGGGTGTGCGGCATCGGGTTCAGGACGCCGTCGCGCAGTCCGCCGACGGCCTCGGCCACATCGGCGGGAATCGCGAGCTTGCGCATGATCTCCAGGCTGGCCACGTCCTCGACCAGCACGCCCCAGTTCTCGGTATCGTCCTCGAGCAGGCCGGGGAACTCGTCGGCGCGCGACAGCAGGTAGAAGCCGCCGACCTCGTGCACGATGCCCGCGAACAGCGCGGTGTCGGGATCGACTTTGGTGACGTGGCGCGCGATGGCCTGCGCCAGCGCCGCCACCTGGGCGCTGTGGGTCCACAGCTGCTCGGCCTTGGCGCGCAGCACCCGGTCGGCGATGCGGTGGCCGAACTGGCGCACCATCAGCGCCGCCACCAGGCCGCGCAGGCGGCGGTAGCCGATGCGCAGCACGGCCGCCCGCACATTGCTCACCTGGACGGCGCCGGCAGCCCCGTAGGCGGCGGTATTGGCCAGCGCCACGGTGCGCGCGGCCAGCTGCGGTTCGGACAGCACCAGGCGGATCGCTTCGTCCACATGGCAATCCGGATCGTCCAGGGCGAGCTGCAGGCGCAACACGGCATTCACGCTGGTGGGAAAGGTGATGTCCCCACGCGCGGCCTGGGCGGCGATGTATCCGAAGGCTTCGAGTTTGTTCACGGGGGAATTATAACGTCGGTCCGGTCCGGGACCCGCAGGTGTTGTGGCCAAAAAGAAAAAGCCCGCACGGCAGGCGTGCGGGCTCTCGGTCGTGCACGACGATTACTTCACCTTGAGGGTGCTCTTGACGCGGGTGACGCCTTCGACGCCCTTGGCGACCTTCTCGGCACGCGCGGCTTCGGCCTTCGAGTCGACGAAGCCGCTCAGCATGACGACGCCCTTCTCGGTCTCGACCTTCACGGCCAGCGCGCTGGTGTCCTTCTCGGCGGCCAGGCCGGCCTTGACCTTGGCGGTGATCGCCGCATCCGACATGTTGGACGCGGTGCGCGAGCCGGCGCGCTCGGCCGCGTTCTCGGTCTTGTCGCCGGCATTCTCGGCGGCGCGTTCGGTGCGGCCGGTCACCTCGCGGGTCTTGTCGGCCACGTTGCGGCCGGCTTCCTTGGTCTTGTCGACCGCGCCGGCGATGGCGTTACGGGTCTTTTCGCCGGCACGCTCCAGGGCCGTGTCCGGCTTGTCCTTGTTCTCGACCAGGCAGGCGGTCTTGCTGCCCTTCTCTTCGCACTTCTCGACCGCGGCCGACTTCACCGGGTCCTTGGTGTCGGTCGACGCGACCAGGCCGGCGCTGCCGGCGGCGCCCGCGGTGGCGGCGGTGCTGCCGCTGCCGCCGGTGGTGCTGGCGCGGGTGTCGCGCTTGCCGTCGATCTCGGCCAGGGCGGCGGTGCGCACCGACTTGGCGGTGTTCATGCAGCTGTCCTTCTGGTTGCCCTTCATGGCATCGCACTTCTCTTCGGCCAGCTCATACTCGGCCTCGGCCAGCTTGCGGTGTGCGGCATTGAGGCGGTCCGGGGTGTTGTCGTACTTTTGCGCAGCGGCCAGTTCGGCTTTGGCGCGGGCGACGTCGGCCTGCTCTTCGCAGACGTCTTCCTTGGTCAGGGCATCGCACTTGTCCTTGGCAACGTCATGCTCTTTCTCGATCTTCTGCATGGCCGCGCGGTAGCCGGCGGCGTCGGACTGGGCAAAAGCGGGAGCAGCGGCGATGGTGGCGCCGGCAACGGAGGCCAGCAGGGTGGCGAGGAGTCGGTTCATGATGTGTCCCTTGTGGTAGGTTGTTGTGATGACATCATTAGACGCCCTACACCCGACAACATCTGTGCGACAACGTACACTCGTCCGCTCAGCGTCCAATTGGCGGCCCCGACTGTTGCTGCGAGGCCGCGCGCAACAGGGTTCACTCGGCGGCCAGCAGGCCTTCGCGCCAGAGCCCGTCGACGTCATCGAAGGGCGTCTCGGCCTTGCCGAACGCGGCGGCGTCGCCCGCCAGGCGCACCCAGACGCGGGTGTCGTGGCCGCTGCGCGGCACCGCCACCTTGGCGCGCACGCCGGACAGCCAGCGGTACACGTGCGCGTACTGGTCCGGATTGTTGTGCCGGATCCAGGCCAGCGCCGCCAGGTCGGCGAAGCCTTCTTCGCGGCGGGTCTCGCGCATGGCCTTCGACGCCGCCAGCAGCGAGGCGTCAAGGGCGCGCTCGTCGCCCACCTCGACGAAGCCGGCAGGCAATTCATGCCAGACGCCCTGCACATAGCGCCAGCAGTGCGCGATCTCGTGCGCCGCCATGGCTTCGATCAGCACCCCCTGCTGCGCCTCCGGAATGCCGGCCAGCACGGTCTCGGCGTCGGGGTTGTTGCGCAGGGACATGACCAGCTTGCAGCGGCCCTTGTCGAAACCCATGGCCAGCGGCACGTCGCCAGGACGCGGCTGGGGCTGGACGGTGATGTCGAGGGGAAGCTTGAGTTGCTGGGAGTAGGCCAGCACCGGTCCGGCGGCGCTGAGCCAGCGCTTTTCCAGTGCGGTCAGCTCGGCGGCACGCAGGTCGGGCGCCGCCGTGAGGGCGCAGACCGCGGCGAGGATCAGGGGCTTGAACACGAGAATTCTCCCAAGGACGATGAAATGCCTATCGGCAATTCTAGCCCGTGAGAAAGGCCGTCTTTCGGGATTATTTTTCTCTGTGTCGAGAACGATAAACTTGTCAGTTTTGCTTCGGCGGCTCGGCGTCGCCACCCGGCAGCACCGGGGCAACCATGGCCGCAAGACGCTGCGCCTCGGCTTCCATGGCGGCGGCGGCAGTCGATGCCTGCAGCAGGGCCGTGGTGCGGCGCGAGCTTTCGGTCTGGGCTCTAGCCTGGCCCTCTTCCAGGCCGATCGCAGAGGTCACCGCCGTGACGCGCGCCACGGCATTGGCGATCGCCTGCAGGGCGCCGGCGTCTTCCATGTGGGCCACCGGACTGCCGACCAGGTCGCGGATATCCTTCACCACCGCGCTCGAACGCAGCGCCAGCGCCTGCAGTTCCTGCACCACGGCGGTCTGCTCTTCGTCGTGCTCGCCGGTGCGCAGCGCCTGCACCGCGGCGTCGAGCGCCAGGATGTTGGCGCGGAAGGCCAGGCCGTCGATGGCGCCGACGATGTCGTCGACACGCTTCGGCGCGGCTTCCTCCGGCGCGGCCGGGGCCGCTTCATCCACGTCGGGCAGCGCTTCCTTCTCACGCGGCAGCCCGCGCACGACATACCAGGTGCCCGCCACGGCCGCCGCCACGGCGCCGGCGCACAGCAGCACGAGCCACTGCGCGAATCCGGACGCCAGCTCGCGCGCCGAGGCCATGTCGTCGGCCGCGAGCTTCTGCTCGAGCTCGATGAAGCGGTTCAGGCTGGCGAGCCAGTCCACGAAAGCCGGCGCCGCCTGCTGCGACAGCAAGCTGGCCGCCTCGCGCGTTTCTCCCAGCGCGTGCAGGGCGATCACACGGTCGACCAGCGCACGGGTGCGGCGCTCCTGTTCCTTGATGGCGGCCAGGGCCTCGCGTTCCGCGGGCAGGATGCCCGGCAGTTCATGGAACAGCGCGTTCAGCGGGGAAGCGGCGCGTGCATAGGCATCGGCCAGGGTCTTGAGACGGGCGATCGGAGCTGCGGCGGCAACGGAATCGGGGGCCAGGGCAACGTCGCGCAGGGCGATCGCACGATCGTGCACGCTGCTGCGCAGTTCGAAGGCGTAGCGCAGCTTGATGCCGCTGACGTCGTCGATGCGGAACAGCATCTGCTCGATCTGCCCCGCGCGCGCTGCGGCCAGCACGGAGAGCGCGATCATCAGGAGGATCACGGCGCCGTAGCCGATGGCCAGCCGCGCGCCGGTGGTAAGGGGCTTCGTCGTCATGTCTGTCTTTCTGCAGCCTGGGAATTTCCCCCAAGCAATGCAGCGACTATAACATGCTCCCTGTATGGATTGACGAAGCTTTCAGTTTAGTCTAAGTAAAACTGGCGGCACTGTTGCGTCCATGCCAATCGCGCCGCCAGTTCGATCGCTTGCCGCCTTACTTCGTCAGCGATGCTGCGGTGACGAAGTTCGGACGGATGTCGTTCGGCACGCTCGACTTGAGGCGGTCGAGCGCCTTCTGCACTTCCGGACGGATTACCACGTACTTCGCCATCATCGCCTTGGCGGCCTCGTAGTCGCCGGTGGCCTCGATGGTCAGGAAATCGCGGTCGAGGTCGGCGACCGCGCCCTTGATCTTCTTGAAGTCCACCGAGAAGCTGCCGTCGCTATTGGCCACGAAAGCTCCCTTGTCGAGCAGGTAGTTCATCTGGATCGCCATGCCGCGCGCGTGCGAGGAAGTCAGGCCGAAATGCAGGGTGCGGAAGGCGGAGGCCAGGAAGGTGTTGTACAGCTTGCGCTCGGCTGAGCTCCCCTGCCCCAGCGTGTCCTTCAGCAGGCCCTTGTCCATCATGTAGCCCAGCGCCCACAGGCCGGTGATGTCGGCCTTGGCTTCCTCGATGGTCGAGTAGGTGTCCTTCAGGTCCTGGCGCGGGGTCGATTCCTTGCCGTTCTTCTTGGTCGTGTGCGGGCCGAGGCCGTGCATGATCTCGTGCGCCAGGATGTGGGTGAAGAAGGAGTCGAAATCGAGGTCCTTCTGGTCTTGCGCACGCAGCACCAGCTTCGAGATGGGCTTGAGGGTCGATTCGAACTTCGCTTCCTGCACGTTCTTGAGCATCACGCGCTTGGAGCCGCGCTCGCGGATCACGCGCTCGTCGTTCGGCAGGTTGTAGGCGGCGGTCTGCACGCCCATGTTGCCGTCGCCGGCGCCGAATACCTGATTGACCACCACCATCGGGGCGATCGCGCCGACCTTCGGGTTGCGGTACTGCTTGGCCAGCGGCAGGTTGTCTTCCAGCTCCTGCAGGTGCTTGCCGAAGAAGGCCAGCTTCTGCGTTTCCTTCTGGTCGCGGATGCTCACATAGGCTTCGAAGGCGGCCTTGTAGCCGAACAGCTCGTCGTTATAGGTCTCGTACGGGCCAATCGTGACGTCGACCGGCGAATCCAGGTCCATCCAGGCAAAGTCCGAGGCCAGGTAGTCGTTGGACAGGAAAGCATCGGCGCGCAGCGTCAGGAATTTCTTGAGCGAGGCGTTGTCGGTGAGCGCAGCGGCTTCGCGCAGCAGCTTGGCCAGCTTCTCGAGGTCCGGGCGGTATTCGTCCGAATACTTCACGGTGCGGAACTTGCCGTCCGGACCGGTACGGATGACGGTGAAGAACCACTGCGCGTCGGCCTTCTGGGCGGCGGGCAAGCCGTTCATCCAGCCCTCCAGCGCTTCCTTGCTCGCGTTCTCCGGGTAGAAGTTGGCGCCCAGCGGCTTCTTGGCCGGGATCTTGATGCCGGCATATTCGGCGGGCATGAAGGACCCGTTGTCGTCGAGGCTGGACCATGGGCCCTTGTTCAGCCAGAAGGCGTTCTGGCGCGCGCGGCCGAGTTCCGAATTGTCCTTCTGCAAGGCGGCCCACAGGGCTTCGTTGCCGGCCCAGCGCTGGCGCAGCTGCAGGGTGTCGATGATCTTGGCCGCTTCGATCAGCTTGGCCATGGCGGCGCGGTCGCCTTTCGAGAGCTTCGAGGTGTCGGCCTTCAGCTCGGCCGGTGCGAAGCGCTTGGCCATAGTGCTCAGTTGGGCGACCGTGGCGGGTTCGGCATAAGCGCTGCCGATGGCAGCAAACAACACGAGAGGAGCGAGGAATTTCTTCATGGTGTCTCTAGTCAAATAGTTGTAGTCCGGCGATTGTAATCGCTTGTCCCGTCATTGCCCTTGTTGGGCGTCCAGCCGGGGACCCGTGTACTGCATCAGCAAGCCTTTCGGCCCCACCGCCCAACCCTGCGCCGGGCCGGCGAAACCGACCGTGTTCATCGGCGTCTTGTCGAGCTCCTTCCAGGTGCGGCCGGCGTCCGGCGAGTAGCCCGATCCGGCCAGGCCGGCGGCCACCAGCGCGCGCGGCGCGCCGGGTACCGGCACCACCACCGACATGTAGCCCGCGGGCGCCACCTCTACCGGCGTCCAGCTGGCGCCGCCGTCGACGGTATAGGCGCCGTTGATGCCGGCCATGCGGGTTTCCTTGTAATCGCCGCCGGCCGCGAAACCTTCTTTCTGGTTCAGGAAGGCCACCGAAAACACGCCGCGCGCGGCGGCACCGGCCGGAATCGGGATCGACGACACGCGCCAGGTCTTGCCTCGATCACGGGAGTGGAAGACGCGCGAGCTGGCGCTGCCGCCGGTGGCGATCCAGGCGTCGCCCGTGCCTGCCACCGTAATGCAGGTGCCGCTGGCGGCAAAGGCGCCCTCGTTCGGCATGGCCTCCAGCCCCTTGGCGGCGACTTCCTGCCAGCTGCGGCCGCCGTCGCCGGTGGTGTAGACCTGGAAGCTGCCCTTGACCGGATCGCCGAACAGGATGCCGTTGTCCTTGTCCCAGAAGGCCATCGCGTCCCAGAAGCCCTCGGCCACCGCGTTCGTGGTGACCAAGGCCCAGGTCGCGCCGCCGTCCTCGGTACGATAGATGCGCGAGGCCGCGCCGGGACCCGCCCCCATCACGACGGCCGTCCTGGCGTCGAAAGCGTGGATGTCGCGGAAGTCGATCTTGTCTGCATCCGGCACCTGCATCGCCTGCCAGGCCTTGCCGTCGACGGTGCGCAGGACGGTGCCCTTGGCGCCGCTGGCCCAGGCGACCTTGCTGCTCACGACGGACAGGCCGCGCAATTCGGCGCCGGTGCCGCTCGGGACGGGTTGCCAGGATTGGGCGGAGGCTGCGCTGGACGCCAGGAGGGCGGCGATGAGCAGGGCACGTGCGGGCAGGGACATGGGTGCGGATCCTCGTATGGTTGAGTATCCGCCCATTGTAGCCTGCCGCTGTGGCCCTGCAAGCCGGGCTTAGATGCCGGGTTTCGCGATCGTGGCGAGCGCCTCGCCCTGCTCCCAGCCGCCGCCGAGCGCGCGCGCCACGGCCACGGTGGCCAGCAGGCGCTGGGTGCGGATCTGCGCCGCCGCCCGGTCCGCCGCCAGGGCGTTGCGCTGGGCATCGGTCACGTCGAGGTAGGTCGACACGCCGCGCTCGTAGCGCGCCTGCGCCACCAGCAGGGCGCGCGCCGCCGCCTGCTGGGACTGCGCCTGCACCTCGCCCTGCTGCTGGCGCTGCTGGACGTCGGACAGCGCGTCTTCCACTTCGCGCAGCGCGGTCAACAGGCGCGTCTGGTGATTCGCCACCGCTTCCTCGTAGCGCGCTTTGGACAGCGCCAGGTTGGCGCGGTTGCGGCCGCCGTCGAATACCGGCAGCGACAACGCCAGCGGACCGATCGAGAACTGGCGCGCACCGCCGCTGGCGATGTCGCGCAGGTGTTCGGAGGCGAAGCCGAAGTTCGAGGTCAGCGAAAGCGACGGATAGAAGGCGCCTTCTGCCACGCCCACCTGCGCGTTGGCCGCCTTCAGCTGGGCCACGCTGGCGGCCAGGTCGGGACGTTGCTTCAGGAGGCTGGCTGGCAGGCCGACCGGAATGCTGGGGGGCAGCGGCAGCTGTGCGCCGGCGCTGTCGGCCAGCACGGGTTGGCTCGGCGAAGCGCCCACCAGCGTGGCCAGCGCGTGCTCGACCGCATTGCGCTGGCGCTGCACCTCGTGCAGGTCGGCTTCGGCATTGGCGCGCTCGATGCGGGCGCGCGAGACGTCCAGCTCGTTTGACAGGCCGGCCTTGAAGCGCGCTTCCACCAGGTCTTGCGCTTCGCGGCGGGCGTCCAACGCCCCCCGCAGGATCGCCAGCTCGGCGTCCAGGCCGCGCAGCTGCCAGTAGGACTGGGCCACCTGGCTCGAGAGCATCAGGAGCACGCCGTCGCGATCAATCTGGGCCGCCAGCGCCCCGGCGTCGGCCGCTTCCACCACGCGGCGGACGCGGCCCCACAGGTCCAGTTCATACGAAAGCGAGGCGCCGACGCTGAAGTTGTTGCCTTCGATCGAGCGCCCGCCCAGGGCGATGCCTTGCGCGGTCTCGGCCGAGGTACGCGAATTCGACACGCCCGCGCTCACCGCGACATTCGGCGCCTGGCCGGCGCGCACCACGCCCAGCTGGGCCTGGGCCTGCAGCAGGCGCTGCGCCGCGGCCTGCACGCCGGGGTTGTCGCGCAGGGCGCGCGCCTCCAGGCTGTCCAGGGTGGCGTCGCCGAACACGGTCCACCACTGGGCCGGCAGGCGCGCCGCCTCATTCGTGGCGCTGGCATGCCGGTAGGCCGCGTCGGCTGCGCCGGCGGGCGCCTTGAAGTCGGGGCCGACGGTGGCGCAGCCGCCCAGGGCCGCGGCCAGCGCGGAGACAAGTACAAGCTTCTTCAACATTTCATTCTCTCTCTATCAGTGTGCGCCCGAGGCGCCGCCCGGCGACTTGACCTTGTCCGCCAGCCAGATCGCGGCGATGCAGCCCAGCAGCACCACGCCGATGATCAGGAAGCCGTCGTTGTAGGCCATCACGTAGGACTCGCGCCGCACGATGCGATCGACCACGGCCAGCGCCTGGCTGGCGGCCGTCGCGGGGTCCATGCCATTGGCAATGAAACCCTGGGTCAGCGCATCCAGGCGTGCCTGGGTCGCCGGGGCATAGCTCGACACCGCCTCGCCCAGGCGCGCCGAGTGGAAGTGCTCGCGCACCGTCAGCGCCGTGGCCAGCAGGGCGATGCCGATCGAGCCGCCCAGGTTGCGGGTCATGTTGAACAGGCTCGAGGCCGAGGGCATGTCCTTCGGCGCCAGGCCCTGCATCGCGAAGTTCGACAGGGTCAGCATCACGAAAGGCTGGCCGATCGCGCGGATCACCTGGGTCACCATCAGCTGGTCATAGCCTGTGGTCGCGTCCATGAAGGCGTTCATCAGGCAGGAGCCGCCGAACAGCAGCAGGCCGAAGGAACACAGGATGCGGTTGTCCACTTTCGAGGACAGCGCCGCCGCGAAGGGCATCACCAGCAGCTGCGGCAGGCCGACCCAGGCGATCACTTCGCCGATCTGCATCGGCGTATAGCCCGCGATCTGGCCGAGGTACAGCGGCAGCAGGAACGAGGACCCGTACAAACCCATGCCGGTCACCGCCGACAGCACGGTCGCCACCAGGAAGTTGCGCTGGCCGTAGAGGCGCAGGTTCACGAAGGGATCGGGTCTGGTAAAGCTCACCGCCACCCAGCCCAGGATGCCCACCAGCGACAGCGAAGCGAAGGTGACGATGAAGGAGGACTCGAACCAGTCCTTCGAATTGCCCTCTTCCAGGAAGATGGTCAGGCAGGCCAGGCCCATGGCCATCAGGCCGATGCCGAGCCAGTCGGCGTTCACCAGCGCCTTGAGGTTCGTCTTTTCGCGGTCCATGCCGTACACCAGGCCGGCGATCAGGAGCACGCCCGGCACCCAGTTGATGTAGAAGATCGAGGGCCAGCCGTAGATCTCGGACAGGTAGCCGCCCAGGGTCGGGCCCATGGCCGGCGCCAGGGTGGCGGTGAGGCCGAAGATCGCCATGCCGACCGCGCGCTTGGAAGCGGGCAGGCGCGTCATGACGAGGGTCATCGCCATCGGGATCAGGGCGCCGCCGGTGAAGCCCTGCAGCATGCGGAACACGATCATGCTTTCCAGGTTCCAGGCCGCGCCGCACAGGGTCGAGAACAGCAGGAACAGCGCCGTGGTGCCGATCATGTAGGCGCGCGCACCCAAGGCGCGCGTGAACAGCGCCGTCATCGGGATCACGACGATCTCGGCGCACAGGTAGGCGGTCGAGATCCACGAGCCCTCTTCCTGGGTGGCCGACAGCGAACCGAGGATGTCGCGCAGCGAGGAGTTGGTGATCTGGATGTCGAGCACCGCCATGAAGGCGCCCAGCATGCCGGCGGCCACCGCGATCCAGGTGCGCGCGTCGATGCGGGCGCCGTTGGCCGGCGCTCCCGGCATCGCGCCAGGAGGAGCGGCCTTGGTGAGGCTGGTCATCGTCTTTCCTTAGTGGGCGACGGCCGCGGTCTGGCGATCCGAACCGCGGGCCACCTTCTGGCCGAGTTCCACTTCGGCGATGACCGACATGCCCGGCACCAGGCGGCCGGCGTACTTCTTCACGTCCGCCGGGTCGAGCACGATCTTGACCGGCACGCGCTGGACGATCTTGGTGAAGTTGCCGGTCGCGTTATCGGCCGGCAGCAGCGCGAACTGGTTGCCCGAGGCCGGCGAGAAGCTGTGCACCCGGCCCACCAGGTGCTTGCCCGGCAGCGCGTCGACTTCGAGCGAGACCTGCTGGCCCGGCTCCAGGCCCGCCAGCTGGGTTTCCTTGAAGTTGGCGGTGACCCAGACTTCGTCCTCGACCACGGCCAGCAGTTGCTGGCCCGGCTGCACGCGGGCGCCGACTTCGACGCTGCGCTTGCCCACGCGCCCCGGCACCGGCGCGACGATCCGGTTGTAGGCCAGCTGCTGCTGGGCGTCCTTGAGCTGGGCCTGCAGCACCTTGACCTGGGCCTTCAGCACGTCGCGCCCGGCGCTGGCTGCGGCCACCTGGGCCTGGGCGGCGCCGGCGCTGTCGCGGCGCGCCGCCACATCGGCGACGGCAGCGGCACGCGCGGCGCTGGACGCATCGACCTCCGCCTTCGACACCGCCTTCATGGTCTCGTTGTAGAGCTGGCCGAAGCGCTCGGCATCCTGGCGCGCGCGCACCAGCTGGGCCTCGGCCTGCCTGACCTGGGCGCCGGCCGCGGCGGCCTGGGCGCGCACCTGCGTCACCTGGGCGTCGGCCTGGGCAATCTGCTGCTCCACGCTGGCGATCTGCGCCTCGATCTGTTCGACGCGCACGTGGTGGTCGGCCGGGTCCAGCTCGGCAATCACCTCGCCTGCCTTGACAAGCTGGTTGTCGTCCACCAGCACGCGCGTGACCACGCCGGCCACGCGGCTCGATACCGGGTGCACCCGGCCGGTGACGTAGGCGTTCTCGGTTTCCACATAATGCTGGCTGCGATACCACATGCGCCCGCCTGCCCCGAGGGCCAGCACGGCGATCAGCCCCACCACGCCCAGCACGCGCTTGTTGGGCGGCGCCTTGCCCGGTGCCGCGGGGGTCTGGACAGCCTGCTGCATAGCCGGGGCCGAGGTGTGCGATTCTGCCATGGGGTCAAACTCCGATAAAAATGAAATGGGTCATGCGCATTATTTGCCAGTGTTCGGCCGAAGTCAAGAAATGAAACGGTTGCATTTCATTTTTATTGGATTAGAATGAAGCCATGACGAAAGCCACCAGTCCCGTTTCCGCTACTCCGACCAAGTCCGCCGGCCGCCCCAAGGCCTCGGAGGTCGAAGCACGCACCCAGGAACTGATCGACGCCGCCGGCTGCCTGTTCATCAAGCACGGCTACGCCGGCGTGAGCCTGGAAGCCATCGCGCGCGAGGCGCGGGTGGCGGTGCGTACCATCTACGTGAAATTCGGCGGCAAGGCCGGCCTGCTCAAGGCCGTGCTGCAGGCGCGGCGCGAGCGCTTCTTCCCGGTCGGGAAAATGGATGTCGACCAGCGCCCGGTCCGCGAGGTCATCGACGAATTCGCCGGCTATTTTTACGACATGCTGTGCGAGCCGGACGCCATGATCATGCAGCGCGTGGTGATGGCGGAAGCCAGCACCAATCCCGAGCTGGCCGAGACCTTTTATGAGGCGGGGCCGCGCATGACGCGCGAGATGCTCGAACGGTATTTCGCCCGGCCGGACGTGCGTGCCCAGCTGCGTCCCGATGTGCCGGTCGCCCTGCTGCCCGCGCACCTGATCGCCTGCGTCAACGGCGACCCGGTGGTGCGCTATCTCTTCCCCGAGCGCGAGCCTGCGCGCGCGGAAGCGCGGCGTATGCTTGCCGAACGTTTAGAGTTGTTTTACCGCAGCATTTTTTGACCATATGGTCAACAATGGGTCTGTGCGTCATCGCACCGACCTTGGACAAGCTTTTATGACAATCTGACATCCTTATTAATGGAGGATGTCATGAACAATAAAACGACAGCGGCTGTTCGCCGCGAGGAGGAAGCATGAGCAAGTCTTCCCGTTACGAATGGCGCGACCAGCAGGCTGCCCTGCAGGAGCGTATGAAGGGATTCCTGCAAAATCCGAACAACGAACAGCTGGAAGCGGTCGTTAAGGAAATGCGTGCCTACGCAGCTGCCGCACAATCCGGCAGCATCGATATTCCGCAGCGCTTCATCGCGTTCACCTGAACAAGCCGACACCGAAAGCCGCCCCGCGCAAGCCGGGCGGCTTTTTTTTGTCCAGGCCGCGGGGCTTCAGCCGGCCATGGCCGGGGCCGGCGTCCCTTGCGCCTGGGGTTCGAAGTCGAACAGCCGGCTCAGGCAATACACCTTGCGCGGCGCACGATGGCGTTCGTGGATCTCGCGGGTCATCACTTCGACCCGGCGCGGCTGGAGCGACAGCTGGCGTGGGTCGATGTAATCCGGCGTCCCTTCCATGAAGCGCGCCGCAAGCTGCTGGGTAATGGTGCCGTGAACAAGATGCTGCTCCCCATGGACCGTGGTCCTGAGCTCGAAGCAGCGCGTTTCGGGCAGGACGAATATCGTCCCGACATATTCATTGCCGTACTCGACCATGGCACTCCCCTGTAGCTTGACACGCAACCGGCGGCAAGTGGCTCGCCGCCACACGTTCCCATCATAGCAAGTACATACGGCAGCGCGCCGCGCAATTCGCGCCATGCGGATGCAATTCGCGCCGCACCGCTGCAGCTTCGTCGCAAGCACGGGCGCGGCCCCGGCCGCTTCCCCAGAATGAGCCATCAACCCACTCATGGAGACCGTCATGCAAGCCATCCGTATCGCAGCCGCCCTCGTCCTCCTCCTTTCCGGCGCCGCCAGCGCCGCCGATCTCACGCTGCGCATCGAGGACGTCAAGTCCGCGCAAGGAAGCATCATGGTCGCGCTCTATGATTCGGCCGACAGCTTCCTGAAGCGCCCGGCCAGGGCTGCCCGGCTGGCTGCCGCGGCCGGCGCGGTAGACCTGGTGATCAAGGACTTGCCGGCGGGCGAATACGGCATCGCCCTGTTTCACGATGCCAACGACAACGGCAAGATGGACAGCAACGCCATGGGCATCCCGTCGGAAGACCACGCTTTCAGCAACAATGCCCTCGGCACCATGGGACCACCAACATTCTCGCAGGTGAAATTCAGCCTGCCGCCGGCCGGCGCCACCGCCACCATCAGCCTGCGCTGAAGGAGCCGCCATGGACCGCCGCCGTTTTATCGAAGCCGGGCTGGGCCTTGGTGCGCTCGCGCTGGCCGGCCAGGTGCGCGCCGACCAGGAAACCCGGCGCCGCTTCCACGCCGCCCTGGCACGCGACCCGGCACTGGCCGTCTACGCGGACACCGTCGGCAGCCAGGCCGGCGACGCGACGCTCAGCGGACGCCTTCCCGCCGACCTGCAGGGCAGCTTCTACCGCAACGGCCCTGGCCGCTTCGAACTGGGCGGCGAGCGCTACCACCACTGGTTCGACGGCGACGGTTTCGTCCAGCGCTGGACCATTGCCGGCGGCAAGGTCCGGCACCAGGGCCGCTTCGTCGAGACGCGGCGCTACCTGGACGAGACCCGGGCCGGGCAATTCCTCTACCCATCCTTCGGCACCTGGGTGGCGCGCCGCGGATTTCGCGACAACGACAGCCTGAATGCGGCCAATACCAACCTGCTGCCCTTCAACGGCCGCGTGTATGCGCTCTGGGAAGGCGGCTCGGCCATCGAAGTCGATCCGGAGACGCTGGCAACCCGCGGCATCCAGACCTGGCGCGAGGACCTGCGCGCCATGCCCTTCTCGGCCCATCCGAAGTGCGATCCGCAGGGTGGGATGTGGAATTTCGGCGCCCTGCCCGGCTCCGGCCGGATCGCGCTCTACCAGATCGGCGCCGATGGCCAGGTCCTGCGCAGCGCGCTGATCGACGTGCCCGGGCAGGCCATGGTGCACGACTTCGCCGTCAGCGCCCGCCACCTCGTCTTCCTGGTCCCGCCCTACGACCTCAAGCCCGGCAAGGACATGAGTTTCGCCGAACGTCACGCCTGGGCCGGGAGCGGACCGTCCGCGCGTCCGCTGCGCGCCGTAGTGGTGGCCAAGGACAGCCTCACGGTACGCCAGGTGTTCGAACTGCCGCCGCGCATGGTGTTCCACTTCGGGAATGCCTGGGAGGACGGCGCCTGCACCCGCTTCGACGCGGTGCTGCACGAAGGCGACGTGCTGGGCGAACTCGGCGACCTGATGGCCGGCGCACGCCAGACCCGCTCGCGGAGCGAAGCGGTGCAGATCTGCCTCGATCATGCGTCGGGCCAGGCCCGCATCAGCCGCCTGTTCGGCGCCAGCGAATTTCCGCGCGTGGCGCCGCAGTCGGTCGGAAGCCGCCATCGCAAGCTGGTGCTGCTGGGTGGCGACGCGCTGCTGGATTCGGTGAACCTGGTCGATACCGACAGCGGCAAGGTGGACGCCTACCGCTTCGGCGCCGGCTGGCAGGTCGAGGAACACGTGCTGGTGCCGCGCCGCAATGCGCGCTCCGAGACCGACGGCTACCTGGTCGGCGTGGCCCAGGACCTCCGCCGGGGCGCGGGGGTGTTGTGCGTGTTCGATGCGGCTCGGGTGAGCGCCGGGCCGCTGGCCCTGGCCCGGCTTCCCTATCGCACACCACACTGCTTTCATGGTAATTTCTTATCAGCATGATAATCGCCGACAAAACCACACCGCGCATTCGCAGCCATCCGCTGGAACTCATTCCCCTGTTTCGGCGCTGGCCCTCGTCTCCAGCCCGCAATATCGCCTATACGGCGATCTGGAGCAGCCTGATCGGCCTGGGCCTGACCGTGACGCAGGAAATGTTCGGCCGCTCGGACATGTCGTTCGGACGCATGCTGTTCTACACGACCGTGATCAGCAACCTGATCGGCTTCCTGGTCCACGGCGCCCTGCATTTCATCGAGCGCCATGTGCCGCGCGAGAAGGCCGTTCTGTTCCGCAGCGTGCAATTGCTGGCGGTCGGCATGGCCTGCGTGGCCGGCATTCCTGTGGGTAACGCCCTGCTGCAAGGCAGGAACCCGTTGTTCTTTTTCCAGGGCGGGAAGGTCATGACCGTCCTGCTCGCCTTCGGCATGCTGACCGCGGTGTTGATCGTACTGGTACTGGCAGCGGGCGAACGCCGCATGCGGCGCGAAGCGGACGCGGCGCGCCAGCAGGAGCAGATCGCGGCCGCCGGTAGGCTGGTGGCCGAGGCGCGCCTGCGCGCGCTGCAGGCCCAGATCGAGCCGCACTTCCTGTACAACACGCTGGCCAATGTCGTCGGCCTGATCGACAGCCAGCCGGCCAAGGCGCGCCGCATGCTGGAGCGCTTCATCGACTACCTGCGCGCCAGCCTGTCGGCCAGCCGCGCCGAGCATGCGACCCTGCAGGGTGAACTCGAGCTGGCGCGCGCCTATCTCGACGTGCTCGGCGTGCGCCTGGAAGGCCGGCTGCGCTGGCGCTTCGAGATCGCCCCCGGCATCGATCGGCTGCTGATCGCCCCAATGCTGCTGCAGCCGCTGGTCGAGAACGCGGTCATGCACGGCATCGAGCCCAAGCTGGAAGGCGGCGACATCGTGCTGCGCGCCCACCCGGACGGCGGCCTGCTGTGCATCGACGTGTGCGACACCGGCCTCGGGCTGCGCATGCTGCCTCCCCGCCCCGGCGGTGGCGTCGGCCTGTCCAACCTGCGCGAGCGCCTGCACCAGCTGTACGGCCCCGCGGCCAGCCTGCGGCTCATCGAAAACCCCGCCGGCGGCGTCAGCGCGCGCCTGCAGCTTCCCCTCCTGGAACCATGCACGACCATCCCCACGCCCTGATCGCGGACGACGAGCCGCACCTGCTCGACTACCTGGAATCGCAGCTGGCCGCCGCCTGGCCCGAACTGCGCGTCACGCGCGCGGCCAATGGGGTGCAGGCCCTGGCGCTGATCGACGAGCTGGCGCCGCACGTGGTCTTCCTCGACATCCAGATGCCCGGCCTGAACGGCATCGAGCTGGCGGCGCGCCTGTGCACCGGCAGCAAGCCGCCGCATGTGGTGTTCACCACGGCCTACGATCACTACACCCTGCAAGCCTTCGAGCATGCGGCGTTTGACTACCTGCTCAAGCCGATCGGGCTGGAACGCCTGTCGCGCACGGTGGCGCGGCTGAAGGCTGCGCTGGCCACGCCCGCCCCGGCACCTGCGGCCGACGCCCTGCAGGCCCTGCTGCGCCAGCTGGGCGTGGCGGCGCCGGCCCCGCTGCAATGGATCCGCGCGGCCAAGGGCCAGGAGACGCGCTTGATCGCCATCGACGAAGTGATCTACTTCCAGAGCAACGACAAGTACACCAGCGTGTATCTGGCGGATGGCGAAAGCCTGATCCGCACGCCGCTGAGCAAGCTGAAGGAACAGCTCGACCCGCAGCAGTTCTGGCAGATCCACCGCGGCGTGATCGTCGCGGCGCGCCACGTGGCCGGCACCCGGACCGACTTCCGCGGGCGCTTGCACGTGCGGCTCAAGGGGCGCGACGAGCAGCTGGTGGTGAGCCGAAATTACGTGGACCTGTTCAGGCAGATGTAACCCCGAGGGTCAGGTCTGACATTTGGACACGGGCTCAGCCTTGACATGCGGGTTTGCCGCATTCGTGCTGTTGAGGCCGTGTCCGTTTGTCAGACCTGACCCCGCTGGGAGGGCAAAAAAAAAGCGGAACCGCGAGGTTCCGCTTTTCATGCATGCCGGGGCAGATTACTTCTTGCGTGCCGGCGGCAGGTCGGTGCAGACGCCCTTGTAGGCTTCCGCCGCCATGCCGATCGATTCGCCCAGGGTCGGGTGCGGGTGGATGGTCTTGCCGATATCCACGCCGTCCGCGCCCATCTCGATGGCCAGCGCCACTTCGCCGATCATGTCGCCGGCATTGGTGCCGACGATGGTGCCGCCGATGATGCGCTTGGTTTCCTTGTCGAACAGCAGCTTGGTGAAGCCCTCGTCGCGGCCGTTGGCGACCGCGCGGCCGCTGGCGTTCCACGGGAAGTGGCCCTTTTCGACGGCGATGCCTTTCTGCTTGGCTTCGTCCTCGGTCAGGCCGACCCATGCGACTTCCGGATCGGTGTAGGCCACCGACGGGATCACCTTGGCATCGAAATAGGCCTTCTCGCCGTGCGCCGCTTCGGCCGCCACGTGCGCTTCGTGCACCGCCTTGTGCGCCAGCATCGGCTGGCCCACCAGGTCGCCGATGGCGAAGATGTGCGGCACGTTGGTGCGCATCTGGCCGTCCACGCCGATGAAGCCGCGGTCGGTCACCGCCACGCCGGCCTTCTCGGCGGCGATCTTCTTGCCGTTCGGGCTGCGGCCGACGGCCACCAGCACCAGGTCGTACAGCTGCGGCTCAGGCGCGGTGGCGCCGGCTTCCGCCGCTTCGAACGAGACCTTGATCCCGTCCGGCAGCGCTTCCACGCCGACGGTCTTGGTCTTCAACATGATGTTGTCGAAGCGGTGCGCGTTGTACTTCTGCCAGACCTTGACGGCCTCGCGGTCGGCGCCCTGCATCAGGCCATCCATCATCTCGACCACGTCGATGCGCGCACCCAGGGTCGAGTACACGGTCGCCATTTCCAGGCCGATGATGCCGCCGCCGATGACCAGCATGCGCTTCGGCACCTGGCGCAGTTCCAGCGCGCCGGTCGAGTCGACGATGCGCGGATCTTCCGGCACGAAGGGCAGCTTCACCACCGAGGAACCGGCGGCGATGATCGCCTTGGCGAACTTGACGACGCGCTTAGAGCCGTCGGCTGCCGTGACCTCGATGTGGTTGGGGCTGAGGAACTGGCCCACGCCCTGCACCACGTTGACCTTGCGCGCCTTGGCCATGAAGTTCAGGCCGCCGGTCATCTTCTTGATCACGCCATCCTTGTAGGCGCGCAGCTTGTCGATGTCGACGTCGGGCTTGGCGAAGCTCACGCCCAGGTCGGCCATGTGCGCGGTCTCGTCCATGATGTGCGCCACGTGCAGCAGCGCCTTGGACGGGATGCAGCCCACGTTCAGGCAGACGCCGCCCAGGGTCGCGTACTTCTCGACCAGCACGGTGTTCATGCCCAGGTCGGCCGCGCGGAAGGCGGCCGAGTAGCCGCCAGGGCCGGCGCCCAGCACCATCATCTCGCATTCGATGTCGACCGGGCCGCTGTAGCTGGCCGCGCCCGGCGCTGGGGCGGCGCTTGGCGTGGCCGCCGGTGCCGGATGGGCCGGTGCGTACGAATCGGTCGGGGCCGTGGCCGCGGTCGGGGCGGCAGCCTGCGCGCCGATCTGGGCGGCAGGCTTGTCGCTGGCTGCGGGTGCTGCAGGTGCAGCTGCGCCCGCGCCGGATTCCTCGACCATCAGCAGCAGCGAACCTTCGTTCACCTTGTCGCCGACCTTCACCTTGACTTCCTTGACCACGCCGGCGTTCGTCGACGGGATCTCCATGCTGGCCTTGTCCGACTCGACGGTCACCAGGGACTGGTCGACCTTGATGGTGTCGCCCGGCTTGACCAGCAGTTCGATGATCTCGACGTCCTTGAAGTCGCCGATGTTCGGTACTTTTACCTCAACAGTGCTCATTCGGCGCTCCTTACAGAAGGGTCTTGCGCAGGTCGGCCAGCACGTCCGCCAGGTAGGCGGCGAAGCGCGCGGCGCCGGCGCCGTCGATCACGCGGTGGTCGTAGGACAGCGACAGCGGCAGCATCAGGCGCGGCTGGAAGGTGGAACCGTCCCACACCGGCTTCATCGCCGACTTCGACAGGCCCAGGATCGCCACTTCCGGCGCATTGATGATCGGCGTGAAGGCCGTGCCACCGATGCCGCCCAGCGACGAGATGGTAAAGGTCGCGCCCTGCATCGCGCTCGGGCTCAGCTTGCCGTCGCGTGCCTGCGCCGACAGCTCGCCCATTTCGACGGCGATCTGCGAGATGGTCTTCTTGTCGGCATCCTTCACGACCGGGACCACCAGGCCGTTCGGGGTGTCGGCCGCGAAGCCGATGTTGTAGTACTGCTTGACGATCAGGCTGGCGCCGTCTTCCGACAGCGACGAATTAAATTGCGGGAACTTCTTCAGTGCCGCAACCGAGGCCTTGATCACGAAGGCCAGCATGGTCAGCTTGACGGTCGACTTCTGCTTGGCCAGCGCGGCGTTCGAATCGACGCGGAACTGCTCCAGGTCGGTGACGTCGGCGTCCTCGAAGTGGGTCACGTGCGGGATCATGACCCAGTTGCGGTGCAGGTTCGGGCCGGAGATCTTCTTGATGCGCGGCAGGGCCACGGTTTCGGTCGGACCGAACTTCGAGAAGTCCAGCGACGGCCAGGCCAGCACTTCCATGCCGCCGCCCGAACCACCCTTCGACGGTGCTGCGGCGGTCGGGCCGGCAGCCATCACGCCCTTGACGAAGTTCTGCACGTCCTGCTGGGTGATGCGGCCTTTCGGGCCGGTGCCCGGCACGCGCGCCAGGTCCACGCCCAGTTCGCGGGCGAACTTGCGGATCGACGGCGAGGCGTGGGCCTTGGAGCCGGTCACGCCCTGTGCCGGGGCGGCTGCGGCAGGCGCCGGAGCAGCGGCTGCAGGAGCAGGCGCAGCGGCGGCGGCCGGCGCTGCGGCTGGCGCCGGGGCAGCGGCTGCAGGTGCGGCAGCCGGCGCGCCGCCGGTGGCTTCGACCAGCAGCACCAGCGAACCCTTGGCGACCTTGTCGCCGACCTTGACCTTGAGTTCCTTCACTAGGCCGGCGTGGCTGGACGGGATCTCCATGCTCGCCTTGTCCGATTCGACCGTGATCAGGGACTGGTCGACCTTGATCTGGTCGCCCGGCTTGACCATCAGCTCGATGACTTCGACTTCCTTGAAGTCGCCGATGTCCGGCACGGTGACTTCGACGATACCGCCCGCTGCGGCAGGGGCGGCGGCCGGCGCCGGTGCGGCTTCGGCGGCCGGTGCGGCGGCGGCAGGCGCCGGCGCGGCAGCTTCAGCCGCAGGCGCGGCGCCGGCGCCGGCGCCGGCTTCTTCCAGCAGCAGCACCAGCGAACCTTCGGCAACCTTGTCGCCGACCTTGACTTTGATTTCCTTCACGACGCCGGCGTGGCTCGACGGGATTTCCATGCTGGCCTTGTCCGACTCGACGGTGACCAGCGACTGGTCGACCTTGATGGTGTCGCCCGGCTTGACCATCAGCTCGATGACTTCCACTTCCTTGAAGTCGCCGATATCGGGGACTTTGACTTCCACAATGCTCATAGTGTTAGCTCCAAATTATTCTTTGAGTTAGCGCCTGAACCGCCGCCCCGCATGCGCAAGGACGGCGGCTTCGAGCATTTACTGGGTCACAGGATTCGGCTTGTTCTGATCGATGCCGTACTTCTGGATCGCCTGGCTCACGACCGCGCGGTCGATCTTGCCTTCGTCGGCCAGTGCGCGCAGCGATGCCACGGTGATGTAGTAACGGTTCACCTCGAAGAACTCGCGCAGCTTGACGCGCGAATCCGAGCGGCCGAAGCCGTCGGTGCCCAGCACCTTGTAGGTGCGGTCCTTCGGCATGAAGCCGCGGATCTGCTCGGCGAACAGGCGCATGTAGTCGGTGGTCGCGACGATCGGGCCGGCGGTGTTCTGCATCAGCGAGGTCACGTAGGGCACGCGCTGCTCGGCGTCCGGGTTCACCATGTTCCAGCGCTCGCAATCCTGGCCGTCGCGGGCCAGCAGCGTCAGCGACGGGGCCGACCAGACGTCCGCATCGACGCCCCAGTCGTTCTTCAGCAGCTCGCTTGCTGCGATCGACTCGCGCAGGATGGTGCCGCAACCGATCAGCTGGACGCGCTTCGCGCTGTCCTTGCTGCCTTCGATCGCAGCGCCTTCCTGCAGCAGGTACATGCCCTTCAGGATGCCTTCTTCCTGGCCCGGCTTCAGGCCCGGGTGGGCATAGTTCTCGTTCATGATGGTGATGTAATAGAACACATCTTCCTGCTCCTGCACCATGCGGCGCAGGCCGTCCTGGATGATCACCGCCACTTCATGGCCGAAGGTCGGGTCGTAAGGGATGCAGTTCGGGACCGTGGCCGCGATGATGTGGCTGTGGCCGTCCTCGTGCTGCAGGCCTTCGCCGTTCAGCGTGGTGCGGCCGGCGGTGCCGCCCATCAGGAAGCCGCGCGCACGGATGTCGCCGGCCAGCCAGACCAGGTCGCCCACGCGCTGCATGCCGAACATCGAGTAGAAGGTGTAGAACGGGATCATGGTGCGGTTGTTCGACGAGTACGAGGTCGCCGCGGCGATCCACGAGCTCATGCCGCCCGCTTCGTTGATACCTTCCTGCAGGATCTGGCCAGCCTTGTCTTCACGGTAGTACATCACCTGGTCGCGGTCGACCGGCTCGTACAGCTGGCCCTGCTGGTTGAAGATGCCGATCTGGCGGAACAGGCCTTCCATGCCGAAGGTACGCGATTCGTCGACCAGGATCGGCACGATGCGCTGGCCGATGCTCGGGTCCTTCAGCAGGCTGGTGATGACGCGCACATAGGACTGGGTGGTCGAGATCTCGCGGCCTTCCGCGGTCGGCTCGAGCACGGACTTGAAGGTCTCGAGTGCCGGCACCACCAGGTTTTCATCCGCCTTGGCGCGGCGCTGCGGCAGGTAGCCGCCCAGGGCCTTGCGGCGCTCGTGCAGGTACTGCATTTCCGGCGCGTCGTCGGACGGCTTGAAGAACGGGATCTCGGCCAGCTTGTCGTCCGGGATCGGGATGGCGAAGCGGTCGCGCATCTCGCGGATGGCGGCGTCGTCCAGCTTCTTGGTCTGGTGCGCGGTGTTGCGCGCCTCGCCCGACTTGCCCATGCCGAAGCCCTTGACGGTCTTCACCAGCAGCACGGTCGGCGAACCCTTGTTCTCCTGGGCGTTCTTGAACGCCGCGTAGATCTTGTGCGGGTCGTGGCCGCCGCGGGTCAGGCGCCAGATGTCGTCGTCGCTCATGTTGGCGACCATCTTCAGCAGCTCCGGGTGCTTGCCGAAGAAGTGCTTGCGCACGTAGGCGCCGTCCTTGGCCTTGTAGTTCTGGTATTCGCCGTCGACGGTTTCCATCATCACGCGCTGCAGGATGCCGTCCTTGTCCTTCGACAGCAGGGCGTCCCACTGCGAGCCCCAGATAACCTTGACCACGTTCCAGCCGGCGCCGCGGAAATCGGCTTCCAGTTCCTGGATGATCTTGCCGTTGCCGCGCACTGGACCGTCCAGGCGCTGCAGGTTGCAGTTGACGACCATGACCAGGTTGTCGAGGCGCTCGCGCGCCGCCATGCCGATCGCGCCCATCGATTCCGGCTCGTCCATCTCGCCGTCGCCGCAGAATACCCAGACCTTGCGGTTCTCGGTGTCGGCGATGCCGCGTGCGTGCAGGTACTTCAGGAAGCGCGCCTGATAGATCGCCATCAGGGGGCCCAGGCCCATCGACACGGTCGGGAACTGCCAGAAGTCCGGCATCAGTTTCGGGTGCGGGTAGGACGACAGGCCCTTGCCGTCGACTTCGCGACGGAAGTTCAGCAGCTGCTCTTCCGAGATGCGGCCTTCCAGGAAGGCGCGCGCATAGATGCCCGGCGAGGAGTGGCCCTGGATGTACAGCAGGTCGCCGCCGTGCTCTTCGGTCGGGGCGTGCCAGAAGTGGTTGAAGCCGATGCCCAGCATGTTCGCCAGCGAGGCGAACGAGGAGATGTGGCCGCCCAGGTCGCCGTCGGCACGGTTGGCCTTGACCACCATCGCCATCGCGTTCCAGCGCATCCACGAGCGCAGGCGCTCTTCGTATTCCAGGTTGCCCGGGCAGTTCACGTTCAGGTGGGCCGGGATGGTGTTGACGTAGGCGGTGTTGCTGGAGAACGGAATGTGGGCGCCGCGGCGGCGCGCCAGGTCCACCATGCGCTCCATCAGGTAGTGGGCGCGCTCGGTGCCTTCATGTTCGATCACCGCCTCCAGCGCATCCAGCCATTCCTGGGTTTCGATGGTGTCGGGGTCGTTGGCAGCTTGTGCCGTCAACTGGTCGAGTTGAGCTGACATTAATGCGTCTCCTAAGATTTGGCGCCCCGACCTATCCTGTGAAATGGCTGGTGGCGATTTGGTGAAATTTCAAATATCTGAAAATAAACTCTTAGATTCTACCAGTGGGTTCTGTCTTTTTCAAATTGCGATATGTGATTTCATATAGTGAAATTCCATGCTGCAAGTGCACAATTTGCCCTCTGTAGCTGCTTGTCAAGCCTATAACGAAGCACGGCGCCGATGCGCTGGATCGGCACCCCTTCTTTGGCAGATCAGCGCGAATACTCAACGATTTGAGCGCCTAAATATGACAATGCCTGGACCGGTGCGGCGCGCGATACGGATGGCGGCCTTATAATTTCATTTTTGCCTAGCCGTGAGCCTACCCATGCCTGCCCAGAACATCGACGGAGTCCTCCTTTCCCAACAACTGCGCGGCGAGATCGCCCAGCGCGCCGCCAAACTCGCCGCCGCCGGACGGCAGCCCGGCCTGGCGGTCATCCTAGTCGGCGAGGACCCGGCGAGCCACGTCTACGTGCGCAACAAGGTCAAGGCCTGCGGCGACGTCGGCTTCCACTCGGTGCTGGAAAAGTACGACGCCGACCTGAGCGAGCAGGCCCTGCTGGACCGCATCGCCGCCCTCAACGCCGACCCGAGCATCCACGGTATCCTGGTCCAGATGCCGCTGCCGAAGCACATCGACCCGAGCAAGGTCATCGAGGCGATCGCCACCAGCAAGGACGTCGACGGCTACTCGGTGCTGTCGGCCGGCGAACTGGTCGCCAACCTGCCGGGCTTCCGCCCCTGCACCCCGTACGGCTGCATGAAGCTGATCGAAACCACCGGCATCGACCTGCGCGGCAAGCATGCCGTCGTGATCGGCCGTTCGAACACCGTCGGCAAACCGATGGCCCTGCTGCTCTTGCAAGCCAACGCCACCGTCACCATCTGCCATAGCGCGACACCGGACCTGGGCATGTACACCCGCCAGGCCGACGTGGTGGTGGCCGCCGTCGGCCGCCGCAACACCTTGACCGCAGACATGGTCAAGCCGGGCGCCGTCGTGATCGACGTCGGCATGAACCGCGACGACGCCGGCAAGCTGTGCGGCGACGTGGACTATGCCGGCGTACGCGAAGTCGCTTCGCACATCACCCCGGTGCCGGGCGGCGTCGGTCCGATGACGATCACCATGCTGTTGATGAACACCGTGGAGTCCGCGGAACGCGTGCACTCCAGTAGCCAACACTGCCCCAGCCAGGCAACGGGAATGGAACCGAAGCCCGGCGTGGCCTGAACCTTTAAAAGGAAGACCATGACCATCGCTACCCGCAATCCCCTCCTCGACTTCTCGGGCCTGACCCGGTTCGACCTGGTCAAGCCGGAGCACGTGACGCCGGCCATCGAGCAACTCATCAAGGATGCGGCCGAGGTCGTGGCCAGACTGGAAGCGCCCGGCGGCAGCGTGAGCTGGGACAGCTTCGTGGTGCCGCTCGAGGAAGCCACCGAGCGCCTGGGCCGCGCCTGGGGCGTGGTCAACCACCTGAACCACGTGGCGGACACGCCCGAGCTGCGCGCCACCTACAACGAGAACCAGCCGAAGGTCATCGAGTTCTGGACCTCGGTCGGCCAGAACGAGGCGCTGTTCGCCAAGTACAAGCAGCTGCGCGCCAGCAGCGAGTACGACAGCCTGAGCCCGGCGCGCAAGCGCATCGTCGAGAACGCGCTGCGCGACTTCCGCCTGGGCGGCGCCGAACTGCCCGAGGATAAGAAGGAACGCTTCGCCGAGATCCAGGAACAGCAGTCCGCGACCTCCACCCGCTTCTCGCAGAACGTGCTGGACGCCACCAACGACTACAAGCTGCTGGTCGAGAGCGAAGAAGAACTGTCGGGCATCCCGGACGACGTCAAGGCCGCCGCACGCGCTGCGGCCGAAAAGGACGGCAAGACCGGCTGGCAGTTCAGCCTGCACTTCCCGTCCTATTACCCGGTGCTGCAGTTCTGCGACAACCGCGCCTTGCGCGAAACCATCTACCGCGCGAGCAGCACCAAGGCTTCGGATGCCGGCACCATGTTCAGCAAGGCCGCCGAGTGGGATAACACCGCCAACATCGTCAAGCTGCTGCAGCTGCGCCATGAAGAAGCCCAGCTGCTGGAGTACGCCAACTTCGCCGAGGTCTCGCTGGTGCCGAAGATGGCCGAGAGCCCGCAGCACGTGGTCGAGTTCCTCGAAGACCTGGCCAAGCGCGCCCGCCCCTTCGCCGAGAAGGACCTGGAAGAGCTGCGCGCCTTCGCGCGCGACGAGCTGGGCATCATTGATCTGCAGTCCTGGGACGTGGCCTACGCTTCGGAAAAGCTGCGCGAGCAGCGCTATGCCTTCTCCGAGAAGGAAGTGAAGGAATACTTCCCGGAGCCGAAGGTCGTGCAAGGCCTGTTCACGGTCATCCAGGAGCTGTTCAACGTGCAGATCAAGGCGGACCAGGCGCCGGTGTGGCATCCCGACGTGCGCTTCTTCCGCATCGAGCGTGACGGCCAACTGGTCGGCCAGTTCTACCTCGACCTGTATGCCCGCGAAGGCAAGAACCAGGGCGCCTGGATGGACGACGCGCGCGGCCGCCGCCTCACCACCGGCGGCATCGTGCAGACCCCGATCGCCTACCTGACCTGCAACTTCACCCCGCCGGCCGTCGTGGATGGCAAGCAGCAGCCTTCGCTGTTCACGCACGACGAAGTCATCACCCTGTTCCACGAATTCGGCCACGGCCTGCACCACATGCTGACCGAAGTCGAGGAGCTGTCGGTGTCGGGCATCTCGGGCGTGGAATGGGATGCGGTGGAGCTGCCGTCGCAGTTCATGGAAAACTTCTGCTGGGAGTGGGACAAGCTGCAGCAGATGACCGCGCACGTGAAGACCGGCGAGCCGCTGCCGCGCCAGCTGTACGACAAGATGCTGGCGGCGAAGAACTTCCAGTCCGGGATGATGACGCTGCGCCAGGTCGAGTTCTCGCTGATCGACATGCACCTGCACTACGACTTCGACCCGAAAGCCGAGCGCACCGTGCAGCACCTGATCGACGACATCCGCAAGCAGTTCGCGGTGATGATCCCGCCGTCCTTCAACCGCTTCCAGCACTCCTTCGGCCACATCTTCTCGGGCGGCTATGCGGCCGGCTACTACAGCTACAAGTGGGCCGAGGTGCTGTCCGCCGACGCTTATGCGGCCTTCGAAGAGGCGCTGGAGTCGGGCCAGCTGCAGGAAACCGGCAAGCGCTTCCAGCAAGAGATCCTGGCGGTGGGCGGTTCGCGTCCGGCGCTGGAATCCTTCCGCGCCTTCCGCGGCCGCGAGCCTTCGATCGACGCGCTGCTGCGCCATAGCGGCATGATCCAGGCCGGCACTGCGCAGGGCGGCGCGAGCGCCTGATGTTCCAAGGGGCGGCCTTGCAAGCCGCCCCATTCTTTTACAAGCACCATGACGCGCATCGACTTCCATACCAACATCCCCGACAAGCTGGCCTACGCCTGCCGTCTCGCACGCAAGGCCTATGCCGCGAAGGCCAAGCTCGTACTGCTGGCCGAGGACGCCGCGCAGGCCGAGGCCCTGAACGCGGCCCTGTGGACGGTATCGGATACCGACTTCATCCCGCACGTGCCGGCCGGCGACCCGCTGGCGAATGAAACGCCGGTCATCGTCACCTTCGATGAAAGCATTGCGCTGCCCCATCATGAGATGCTGGTCAACCTCACCCGCCGCACGCCCGCTACACTGGAACAGTTCGCGCGCGTGTTCGAGATCATCTCGATCGACGAAGACGATGCCGCGGCCGGGCGCCGGCGCTACGTCGCCTACAAGAAGCAGAACTATCCCCTGACCCACTTCGTCGCAGGACAGTCATGAGCCAGAACGCCCCATTCGACCCCAGCATCCCGGTCCTGACCGAAGTCGTCGCCGAGCCGGTGGCGCCGACGCCTGCGCCGGAGCCGGAGCCGGTCGCCGAACAGCTGGAACGCCGCGCCAACGAACGCTGGACCGGCGAGGAATGGAGCGTGCTGGAGCGCCGCGTCACCGAGCGCGTGCTGCAGCAATTGCAGGGCCGGGTCGACTTCGTGCTCGAGCAGCGCGTGCGCGACGCCATGGCCGACGCCATGCAACGCACCCTGGAAAGCTTCACCGCCGACCTGCGCGCAGGGCTGCATGAAGCCTTGGGCGAGATCGTCAGCCGCGCGGTGGCGCAGGAAATCGACCACCTGAAAACGCTGGGTAAATAACCGGCCGGGTCACCCCCACGCCCCCCGGTTTCCGACGTACGACAGAGTCCGTAGGTATCCGCTAAGATTGCAGGCTCTGCAATCATTCACTCTCCCTTGTGAACCGAAAGATCCTGATCGCGGCGCTTGCGGGCGCAGGCGTCGCCATTGCCGGCGCCGTCCTCTACTTCACCGACACCATCGAGCGCCAGCCGGGCGCGCTGGCTGTATTCACGCCCAAGGCGGCGAAGACGGTCCCGTTCTGGCCGGCGCGCGTCACCACGCTGGCCGGCGACGGGATCCCCGGCGCGCTCGACGGCCCGGCCGCGAGCAGCCGCTTCGACGATCCTTTTGGCGTCGCCCTCGACAGCCAGGGCAAGGTCTATGTGGCCGACGCCGGCAACAGCAACCGCATTCGCACGATCGCGCCGGACGGCAGCGTCGCCACCTTCGCAGGCAGCAAGGAAGGCTTCGTCGACGGCAAAGGGACCGCGGCCGCCTTCCACACCCCGTCCGCGCTGGCCTTCGACCACGAGGGCAACCTCTACGTGGCCGACACCGGCAACCATGCGATCCGGAGAATCGCGAAAGACGGCACGGTGACCACGCTGGCCGGCAACGGTACGCGGGGCGAGCTGGATGGCATCGGCCGCGCGGCCCAGTTCAATGGCCCGGTCGGCCTGGCGGTGGACGATGCCGGCATCGTCTACGTGGCCGATACCTACAACGACCGCATCCGCCGCATCGGCCGTGATGGCAACGTGACCACCATCGCCGGCAGCGGCAAGCCCGGTCTTGCTGACGGTCTGGCGGCAGCGGCAAGCTTCGATACGCCGAGCGCCCTCGCGGTGACGACCAACGGCACGCTCTACGTGGCCGACACCGGCAACAACGCGATCCGCCGCATCGCCACCGACGGGTCCGTGACGACCATCGCCGCCCCCGCCGAGGGGGAGCGCCGTGCACCGCTGCGCCGCCCGGTCGGGCTGGCGCTCACCCGCGACGGCTACCTGTACATCGCCGCCAGCTCGGGCGGGCGCATCCTGCAGCTCACCCCGGAAGGCGAATTCCGTCCGCTGCCGGATGCCGACGTGCCGGCCTCGAACGACGGCTTCGGCCCCGACGGCACGGTGCAGCTCTACGGCCCGCGCGGCATCGCGGTCGAGCGCGACGGCAGCCTGGTGGTGGCCGATGCCCAGGCCCACCGCCTGCACCGCCTCGCCAGCCCGCGTCCCGACGAAGCCGCGCCCGTCCGCCCGCAGCCGGTGGCGGTCGCGCGCAAGGAACCGATGCCCTGGCCGGTCGGCCCGCAGGACATGGTGCACGAGGTGGTCGGCGTGATGGGCGAGGTGCGCGGCAGCTACAACGGCGACAGCCGCGACCACTTCCACGCCGGCCTCGACGTGCGCGCCGACGTCGGTGCGAAGGTGCTGGCGGTGTTCCCGTCCAAGGTCTCCGACCCGTACGCCAACTGGGGTTTCGATTCGCTCAGCGAAGGCATCAGCGTGGGGCCGCTCTCCTACATCCACATGCGCGTGGGCCGCGACACCCGCGGCCGGCCGCTCGACCCGCGTTTCCAGGTCATGCTGGGTGCGCGCGGCAAGGCCGAGCGCGTTCGGGTGCCGCGCGGCACCCGTTTCGCCGTGGGCGACCCGCTCGGCACCATCAATGCGATGGCCCACGTGCACCTCGACTACTACCAGGGCGGCGCGGTGGTCAATCCGCTCAGCCTTCCTTTCGTCGGCTTTACCGATACCGTCGCGCCGCGCATCAACAGCATCGCCCTGTTCGACAGTAGCGGCAAGCGCCTGCGTCCGCCCGTGGGAACCCGCAAGAACCCGGTGCTGGACAAGCGCCTGCGCGTGCCGCGTTCGCTGGGCGAGGTGAACATCGTGGTCGATGCCTACGACCAGGTGGACGGCAACCTGGCACGGCGCCGCCTGGGCCTGTACAAGCTCGGCTACCAGCTGCTGCGCGCCGACGGCACGCCCGTGCCCGGCCATGAGCGTCCCCTGATCACGCAGGTCTACGACCGCCTGCCGCGCAACCCGGACGCGGTCAAGGCCGTCTATGCGCCCAACAGCGGCATCACCGTGTACGGCAGCAAGGCCACCCAGTTCGCCTATGCGCTGCACAGCCGCCTGCGCGATGGCGAAGTCGAGACCGGCAGCTGGCAGCTCGGCGACATCGCTCCGGGCGAGTACATCCTGCGCATCTACGCGGCCGACTACGCCGGGCAGGTGGCGCTGGAAGGACGCGACCTGGCCCTCGTCATCGAGTAAACCTATACTGAAAATCGGGCCGCGGAACATTCACGCCGCGGCGACATCCGAGCAAGATGAGGCTTGCGACAGGAGGTCATCATGGACCGATATGAGGTACTCATCGCCGGCGCAGGCCCGACCGGCATGGTGCTGGCGCTCGCGCTGGCAAAACAGGGCATCCGGGTCTGCATCGTTGACCAGGCCGACGGGCCCGGCACGACTTCGCGCGCGATGGCGGTGCAGGCGCGCACGCTGGAGCTGTACCGGCCGCTCGGGCTGGCCGACGAGGTGGCCTCGGCCGGCCGCCCGAATCCCTGCATCAACCTGTGGGTGCGCGGCAAGCGCCGCGCCCAGCTGTCGCTGCGCGACGCCGGCGCGCGCCTGACGCCCTACCCCTACGTGCTGATCTACCCGCAGGACGCGCACGAGCAGCTGCTGGTGCGCCACCTCGAGGCTGCCGGGGTCCCGGTGCTGCGCCGTACCGAGCTGGCCGGTTTCGAAGAGCAGCAAGACCACGTCGTGGCCAGCCTGCGCCAGGCCGGCGGCGCAGACCTGCAGGTCGAGGCGCGCTACCTGGCCGGCTGCGACGGCGCCCGCTCCTTCGTGCGGCGCCAGCTCGGCACCGGCTTCGGCGGCGGCACCTACGACCACATCTTCTACGTCGCCGACGTGCAATCGCGCGGCAAGGCCGCCAACGGCGAGATCCATCTGTCGCTCGAGACCTCGGACTTCGTCATCTTCCTCGGCTACGACGACCGGGGCCGCGGACGCCTGGTGGGCACAATACGTGATACAAGCGGCGACGAGCGCGGGGATGCGGCCGGCGCCCTGAGCTTCAAGGACGTCAGCCACCGCGCCATGGCCAGCCTCGGGCTGGAGGTCGACGAGGTGTACTGGTTCTCGACCTACCGCGTGCATCACCGGGTGAGCGACCACTACAGGAGTGCCCGGGGCCGGGCCTTCCTGCTGGGCGACGCCGCGCACGTGCACAGCCCGGCCGGCGGCCAGGGCATGAACACCGGGATCGGCGACGCCATCAACCTGGCCTGGAAGCTGGCCGCGGTGGTGCGCGGCGACGCGCCCGACAGCCTGCTCGACACCTACGAAAAGGAGCGCATCGCCTTTGCGCGCAAGCTGGTCGACACCACCGACCGCCTGTTCAGCTTCGTCACGGCGGAGAGCGGTTTCGCCGACTTCGTGCGCACCCGCATCGCCCCGACCTTCGCCAGCGCCGCCTACGGCATCGGACCGGTGCGCGAGATGATCTTCCGGATCCTGTCGCAGACCACGATCAGCTACCACGACAGCCCGCTGTCGAGCGGCGTGGCCGGCCGCGTGCATGGCGGCGACCGCCTGCCCTGGGTGGTGCGCGGGGAGGTCGACAATTACGCGCCGCCGGCGCGGATCGACTGGCAGGTGCACGTCTACGGCCAGGTCTACCCCGACCTGCGCGCCTGGTGCGACCGCCACGGCATGATCCTGCGCGAATTCGAATGGGGGCCGGAACACGAACAGGCCGGCTTCTGCCGCAATGCCGGCTACCTGCTGCGGCCGGACGGCTACGTGGCGCTGTGCGACCCGGGCGCGTCGGCGCAGGCGCTGGAAGACTATTTCTGCGACCTCGACTACGGGCGCTTCCGCGTGTGCATGCCTAGACCGGCCGTTCTATGAATTCCGCATAAGTGCTCATGCCAGGATGGAAATATGTAGACATACATGTCTAGTTAATCTATTGTCGAGGCATTCCCCATCGATCACGGAGTGCTTCGCATGCTGAAACGATTCGCCGCCGCCCTGCTGCTGGCCGCCGCCGCCCTGCCCGGCATGGCGGCCGACCTGCCCAACCATCCCTTCATCCACGTCAGTGCGACCGCCGACCAGTACATCATGCCCGACGTCGGCGAGATCGACTTCGACATCGTGTCGCTCGAACCCGATGCCGACGCCGCCTGGAAGCTCGTCAACGAGCGGCTCGAGGCCAGCCGCGCCCTGTTCGCCGAGAACGGCATCGCCCCGGAGGACGTGCTCGTGCAGGATATCGCGCGCCGCCCGCGCAAGGTCGAGGTCCTGCCCGAGGGCCAGCCGCTGCCGATGGAGACCCGGGTCACCCTGCACGTCACCGTGCGCAAGCTGGACGGGTGGACGCCCATCATGCGCGCCCTGCTCGTCATGAAGGACCTCGAATCGCTGGCGGTTTCCTTCAACCGCAGCGACCGCGAGAAGGTCGAAGCGGATCTCCTCCAGCAGGCGATCGGCATGGCCAGGCTCAAGGCGAAGGACATCGCGGGCGGCATCGGCGCCAGGCTGGGAGCGGCGACCGGCGTGTCGATCGGGTCGCTGAAGAACCTGTCGAACGCGATGGGCATGGCCAGCGATTCGAACGCACGCGGCGGCGGCGGCGGCCGGCGCGGCGCGCGCACGGAAATGGCGCTGGTGCAGGCGATACGGCTGGCGCAGTCGGTCGACGTGATCTACCGGATCGGCGGTAAATAAACCGCAATAAATTCTTTTCGGCCGTCAGAATATGATGTAGCGTGTGCTGCGGAGCGTGTCTTTACAGGAGGCGGCACATGCAGCACAGGATCAGGCTCATCGTACTCACTGCCACACTGCTGGCTACCGGCCCTGCCAGTGCCCAGCAGGTCGTGAAAATCGGCCACGTCGGCCCGGTTTCCGGTCCCAACGCCCACCTCGGCAAGGACAACGAGAACGCCGCGCGCATGGCGATCGACGAACTCAACGCCAAGGGGGTGGGCATCGGCGGCCACATGGTCACGTGGCGGCTGCTGGCCGAGGACGACGGCAGCGACCCCAAGCAGGGCACGGCGGTGGCCCAGAAGCTGGTCGATGCGAAGGTCAACGGCATCGTCGGCCACCTCAATTCAGGCACCACGGTGCCGGCCTCGAAGATCTACCATGACGCCGGCCTGGTGCAGATTTCCCCGGCCACCACCGCCACCCAGTACACGAAGCAGAAATTCCCGGGCGCCTTCCGCGTGGTCGCCAACGACGCCAAACTGGGCGGCACGCTGGGCCGCTACGCGGTCGAGACCCTAAAAGCGAAGAACATCGCCATCATCGACGACCGCACCACCTACGGCCAGGGCGTGGCCACCGAGTTCGCGCGCGGCGCCAAGGGGCCGGGGGTGCGCGTGGTGGCCCGGGAATTCACCAGCGCCACCGCCACTGACTACACGGCCATCCTGACCAAGATCCGCGGCGCCAGGCCCGACCTGATCTTCTTCGGCGGCATGGATTCGGTCGCCGGGCCGATGCTCAAGCAGATGAAGACCCTCGGCATCACCGCCCGCTTCATGGGCGGCGACGGCATCTGCACCGAGGCGCTGGGGCGCCTGGCGGGCGACGCGATCGGCGAAGGCAAGGTGGTGTGCGCCGAGGCCGGCGGCGTGAAAGGCGCGCAGGAGGCAGCCATGGCCGACTTCCGCACGCGCTTTCGCCAGAAGACCGGCGCCGACGTGCAGCTCTACGCGCCCTACGTCTACGATTCGGTGATGGTGATGGCGGCGGCCATGCAGGCCGCGAAGTCCGCCGAGCCGGCCAGATACCTGCCCGAACTGAAGAAGATCCGCTACGAAGGCGTCACGGGAACGATCCAGTTCGACGACTTCGGGGATATCCGGAACGGGGCGCTGACGCTGTTCACCTACAAGGGCGGCAAGCGCAGCCGCATCGATGTGATCCGCTGAAAACAAAAAAGCGCGCCGTGATCGCACAGGCGCGCTTCTTTCATCGTCGGGACAGGCTTATTTGGTCGCCAGCACCCATTTCACCAGGCTGCGGGCTTCGGCCTCGCTCACCTGCGGGTTGGCCGGCATCGGCACCGGACCCCAGACGCCCGCGCCGCCCTTCATCACTTTCTGCACCAGCTTGTCCTCGGCGCCCTTCTGGCCCTCGTACTTGGCAGCGACGTCCTTGTAGGAAGGACCAACCAGCTTGTTGGCTGCCGCGTGGCAAGCCATGCAATTCTTGGCCTTCGCCAGGTCGGCTTGTGCAAACGCGCCGCTGGACGCGAAGGCCGACATCACCACACACAACAACAACGAGCGTTTCATTTATTTCTCCTGGTTTATAACGACTGCATTCTACCGTGGATTGGTCAAAGCTTCATGGGTCGATACACTCTGTAACGACCGTAACACCGGATGTTGATGAATTCCGACAACAGGAAATGTTTTTCCACACGGAAATAATTTTTCTTTGTAATATGCATGCCGAAGGAGTCATCCATGCCGCTCATCCTCTCCATCGTTGTCCTATGCGGGCTGCGCTTTTTCGGCGTCTGGCGTTTCGCCGACCTGTCATGGTGGTATATCGTCGCCCTGATGGTGTTCGCCTTCGTCTGGTTCGAGTTCATCGAAAAGGCCCTCGGGCTCGACAAGAAAAAGGAACACAACGTCTTGCACCATCACCGTGCGACCCGCGTGAAGCAGGCCTTCTCCAAACGCAGGAAGTCCTGATACCGCAAGAGTGGGACCGGGTAGTGTGATATGTTTTGCATATCACCAAGTCCAATCCATACACTGCGCGTATCAATGAACCTGGAACTTCGCCAGCTCCGCCATTTCGTCACGGTCGCCGAAGAACTGCACTTCGGCCGTGCCGCCGAGCGCCTGCACATGACGCAGCCGCCGCTCTCGCAAAGCATCGCCGGGCTGGAAGAGCTGCTCGGCGCCCCGCTGTTCCTGCGCAACCGCCGCCAAGTGGTGCTCACCGCCGCCGGCACCGCCCTGCTGCCCGAGGCGCGCCGCCTGCTCGGCGACGCCGGCGCCCTGCCCGACCTGGTGCGCCGGGTCGCCGAAGGCAGGGCCGGCCGCCTGACCCTCTCCTTCGTCTCGACCGCCGACTACAGCGTGCTGCCCGCCATCCTGCAGCGCTACCGCGCCGCCTTCCCGGACGTCCAGCTGGTGCTGCGCGAAGCGACGTCCGACGTGCAGGCCGATGAATTGCTGGACGGGCGGATCGACGCCGGTTTCGTGATTCCGCCGCTGCCGGGACAGGCGGGCACCACCCTCGACTACAGGAAAGTGCTGGAAGAGCCGCTGATCCTGTGCGCGCCCGCCGGGCTGGACGCGCTCAAGGGTAGCGGTCCGGTACGCCTGCGCGACCTGCCGCCGCTGCCGCTCGTGATCTTCCCGCGCGCCGCCGCGCCCGCCCTGTACGACGCCATCCTGTCGTGCTTCCGCGCGGCCGGCATCACCCCCGTCATCGGGCAGGAAGCGCTGCAGATGCAGACCATCGTCAGCCTGGTCTCCGGCGGCATGGGATTGGCACTTGTGCCACAATCCGTGTCGAACCTGATGCGCGCGGGCGTAGAATACCGTGCCCTGGCCGACCCGACGCCGCTGGCCGAGACGGGCCTGGCCTGGCGCCGCGACAGCGCCTCGCCCGTGCTCAGGGGCTTCCTGGATTTAATCGAGAAAGAGTAAAACGATGCTAGTACACCCGCAGCCGGATCCCATCGCCTTCGCCATCGGACCGGTGCAGATCCATTGGTATGGCCTGATGTACGTGGTGGCCTTCGCCCTGTTCCTGATCCTGGGCCGGGTGCGCATCCGCCAGCCGCACATCGCCGCGCAGGGCTGGAAGGCCGAGGACCTGGACGACATGCTGTTCTACGGCATGCTCGGCGTGGTGCTGGGCGGACGCCTGGGCGAAGTGCTGTTCTACCAGCCGCTCTACTTCCTCCAGCATCCGCTCGAGATCTTCATGGTCTGGCGCGGCGGCATGTCCTTCCACGGCGGCTTCCTGGGCGTGCTGATCGCCATGGCGCTGTGGGCCCGCAAATCCAAGCGCAACCTGCTCGACGTGTACGACTTCATCGCGCCGATGGTGCCGCTCGGGTATGCCGCCGGCCGCCTGGGCAACTTCATCAATGCCGAGCTGCCGGGCCGCCTGGCCGACCCCAGCCTGCCCTGGGCCATGCTGTGGCCGGGCGTCGAAGGTCCGCGCCATCCGTCGCCGCTGTACCAGATGCTGCTCGACGGGATCGTCGTGTTCCTGATCCTGTGGCCGTATGCGCGCAAGCAGCGCCCGCGCCTGGCGGTGGGCGCCATGTTCACCCTGCTGTATGGCTGCGCGCGCTTCATCACCGAGTACTTCCGCGTGCCGGACTGGGAAACCACCGTGATCGGCATGCCGATCACCTCGGGCCAGGTGCTGTCGCTGCCGATGATCGTCGGCGCCCTCGTCATGCTGGCCTGGGCTTATCGCCAGCCCAACGGGCGCGCGGCGCACGCCTGAGCGCTCTAGTTCAGGCGGGCGTGAGCGCCCGTTGCAAATCTTCCAGCGTGGCCGGCTTGGTCAGGTGCAGGTCGAAGCCGGCGCCGAGTGCCTGGGCCACGTCGGCGCGCTGGCCGTAGCCGGTCAGCGCCACCAGCCGCAGCGCCGGCGCCGCGGCGCGCAGCAGCGCCGCCAGCGCGTAGCCATCCATGTCGGGCAGGCCGATATCGAGGATCGCGACGTCCGGCGCCTGCCTTTGCACCTCCTCCGCCGCAGCCGCCGCCGTGCCCGCGATGCGCACCGTGTGCCCAAGGTAGTCGAGCACCGCGGCGGTCGCCCGGAGCGCGTCCAGGTTGTCGTCGACCACCAGCACGTCGAGCAGGCGCGTCTGCGCCGTGGCCGGCGCTTCCGCTTCCTTCGATGGCGCCGCCCCGAGCGGCAGCAGCACCTCGAAGCGGCTGCCCTTGCCCGGGCCCTCGCTGTGGGCCGACACCACTCCCCCGTGCAGCTCGACGATGCGGCGCACGATCGCCAGGCCCAGCCCGAGTCCGCCGGCATGGCGCGCCAGCGGCTGCCTGGCCTGGAAGAAGGGATCGAACACGCGCTCCAGCATCTCGCGGTCCATGCCGACGCCGTCGTCGCTCACCGCCAGGCATGCCTGGCCTGCCTCGACCAGCAGCCGGACGCCGGTTGCGCCCTTGCCGAAGCGCGCCGCGTTGGTCAAGAGGTTGTTCAGCACCTGCGTCAGGCGGCTCTCGTCGCCCAGCACCCAGGCCTCGGCCGGCGCTTGCGTCTCGATGGCGCGTCCCGGCGCGGCCGGGAAGGAAGCCGTCACGTGGCGCACCAGCTCGGCCAGGTTGACCGGGCGCAGGTCAATGCGCAGCTTGCCGCTGGTGATGCGCGAGACGTCGAGCAGGTCGTCGACCAGGCGCTGCAGGTGCCTGGCCTGGCGCCGCAGGATGGCGCGCTCGCGCTGGCTGGATGCCTCGTTGCGCAGGTCCATCAGGTCGAGCGAGGCGACGATCGGGCTGAGCGGATTGCGCAGCTCGTGGCCGAGCATGGCCAGGAATTCGTCCTTCACGCGCGCAGCGCTGCGGCTGTCGTCCAGCGCGCGCTCGAGCGATGCCAGCAGCTGCGAGCGCTCGGCCTCGTGGGCGTCGCGCAAGGCCGCGGCGGCCATCAGGGCGCGTCCGGTCTCGTCGATCTCGCTGATGCGCGAGGGCGGGACCGACACCGGCAGGCCGGCGCCCAGCGCGGCGCCGCCGCGCTGCAGGCTGTGGAAGGCGCGCACGATGCGGTGCGACAGCAGGCTGGCGAGCAGCATGCAGGCCAGCAGCGATGCCGCCAGGCCGGCCGCGTACAGGGCGATGCCCTGCATCGACGCCGGCGCCAGCGCCGAGGGCGGCACGCCGATCGCCACCGCCCAGCCGTAGCGCGAGCGGGTGAAGGCCGACATCACCTGCGCCCCCTCCAGCGTGGTGGTTTCGCCCACCGCTTCCTGCCTGGGGTCTTGCATCAGCTTGACCAGCGAGGCGCTGGGCGGGCCGCCGACCGTGTGCCGGTGCTCCTTCGAGCGGGCCACGATGGCGCCGCCGCCGTCCATGATCGAGATCACCGAATTGCCCGGCACCTTCTGGCGCTCCAGCACGCGCAGCATGCGGCCGGGCTGGATCACCGCGCTCAGGACGTAGCGACGCCCCGCGTCATCGAGAGCCGGAACGCGCACCGGGAAGGCGGCGCGGCCGCCCTTGCCGAGCGCGACCCGGCCAGCCAGCGGCTGGCCGCTGGCGGCCGCCTGGCGCAGGCTGGCAGGGTCGGCGATGATGCCGCCCGGCCCGCCGAAAGGCGCATTGCTGCGAAACAGGATGGCGCCGCTGGCGTCGGTCAGGATCACGGCCAGCCATTCCGGCTGGGCCGCCACGTGCTTGCGGGCGATCCCGTGGACGGTGCGCAGGTCGCCGGCCGCCATCGCCGGGGTGCGCGCCATGCCGGCCAGGGCCGCCACCGCGCCATCGAGCTCGGCGTCGACGGCGCTCGACAGCGCACGCGCCAGGTCGAGCAGGTGGCGCTGCTGCTCGCGCTGCTGGTATTCGCCCACCAGGTGCAGGCCCCACACGCCCAGCAGCGCCAGCGGCAGCAGGCCGAAGGCGGTGAGCAGCACCAGCAGGCGCCGGAGCGAAACGGTGGTGCCCTGGCGCAGCAGCATGGGATCGGCCTGTGAGGAAACAGGCATTATAGGCACAAGACCGGCGCGGCCGCCGGAAATGGCCGGGACCGGCTGTTACTCGAAGTCTTCGGCCAGGTTCTTCCAGCCGCGGCTCTTGGCGAAGGCGGTGAATTCCTCGGGCGCCTCGAGCACGATCAGGCGGCTCTCCTGCAGGCCGGGATCGCTGTGGCCGAAGTCGGGGCCCTTGTAGCCGAGCGCGCGCAGGCGCTCGATGATCTGGCGCACCAGCACCGTGTCCTTGTAAGCGCTGGGCTCGAGCCTGGCCTTGAAGTCCACGTACACGTCGATGATCCCGTAGCCCTCGTCGAAGATGCGGATCGCCTTGACGTCGAGGGTACGGCCGTTGCCGTCCTTGGCCTGGAAGGGGCCGGACAGCTCGATGTCGGAATCGGTAGTCATGGTTCCAGCATACCACCGCCCGGCCCCGGGCGCGTACAGATTGCCTTTTCGGTCATAATGCCGAGGGATGCCAATCGGGGAGAACAAGCAGGACATGGAACGGCCGGGACGCGCGCGGCGCAATCGATGGTGGCTGGCGCTGGCTGGGCTGGCGCTGCTGGCGCTCGCCGCGTTCTTCTTCATGTGGCGCCCGGCGCTACCGGCACAGGCGGCGCCCGCCCGCTTCGACAGCGCGCTGGTGGCGCGCGGCGCCAACTTGTCGAAGCTCGGCATGTGCGCGGCCTGCCACACGGTCGACCCGAGCAAACCCTTCGCCGGCGGCCTGGCGGTGAAGACGCCCTTCGGCACCGTCCACAGCACCAACATCACGCCGCACACGGGCACCGGCATCGGCGCCTGGAGCTTCGAGGCCTTCGAGCGCGCAATGCGCCAGGGCGTCGCGCGCGACGGCCGCCTGCTCTACCCCGCCTTCCCCTACAACCACTACACCAAACTGGCGCCGGACGACATGCGCGCCCTGTACGCCTACTTCATGACGCGCCCGGCCCTGGCGGCGCCGGCGCGCGAGAACCGGATGAGCTTCCCCTTCGGTTTTCGTCCCCTGGTGGCTTTCTGGAACCTGCTCTACCTCGACGAATCGCCCTGGCAGCCCGATGCGCGCCAGCCGGCCGACTGGAACCGCGGCGCCTACGTCGCCAGCGTACTGGCCCACTGCAGCGCATGCCACACGCCGCGCACCCTGTTCGGCGGGCCGGACCTGCAGCGCCGCTTCGACGGCGGCGATGCCGGCGGCTGGTACGCCCCGGCGCTCAACGGCAAGTCGCCCTCGCCCTTGCCGTGGACCCAGGAGCACCTGCAGGAATACCTGCGCACCGGCATCGCGCCCGAACACGCCGTGGCGGGCGGGCCGATGCAGGACGTGGTGCTCAACCTGGGCCAGGCCGATGCCGCGGACGTCGCCGCCCTCGCCACCTACATCCACAGTTACCTGAAACAGGCGCCGGCGCGCGCGACGCCCGCGCAACAGGCCGGCCCAATGCCACTACCGAGCGACACGGATCCCGACCTGGCGCGCATGCGCCTCGGCTACGAGACCTATGCGATGGCCTGCGCCAGCTGCCACGAGGCGGGGCGCAGCGCCAGCTCCGGCGCCGCCCTGCAGCTGCAAAAGGCGGTGGCCCTGTACGACCCGGACCCGCGCAGCCTGATCCGCATCATCCGCGAAGGCATCGTGCCGCCGGAAGGGGAACCGGGGCGCTGGATGCCCGGCTTCGCCACCCTGCTGCGCGACGAGCAGGTGACGGCGCTGGCCGCCTACCTGCGCCGTTATGGCGCGGGGGCCGAGCCGTGGCCTGACCTGGACGACACCGTGAAGAAGACGAGATAGCCATGACCACCTTCAAGCTGCAGGTTAACGGCAAGCCGCAGGAAGTCGACGTCGACGCCGACACGCCGCTGCTCTACGTGCTGCGCAACGACCTGAAACTCAACGGCGCCAAGTTCGGCTGCGGCCTGGGACAGTGCGGCTCCTGCACCGTGATGCTCGACAAGGAGCCGGTGATGTCCTGCCTGCTGCCGGTGTCGATGGTGGGCAGCCGCGCCGTGCGCACGGTGGAGTCGGGCGGCACGCGCTGGGTGCCGGCCGTGGTGCTGCAGCAGGCCTTCGTCGAGGAGCAGGCGGCGCAGTGCGGCTACTGCATCGCCGGCATGATCATGCGCGCCACCGCCCTGTTCGAGCAGGTGGCCTCGCCCACCGATGCCCAGATCAAGGCCTGGATGCAGCCGAACCTGTGCCGCTGCGGCACCCACCTGCGCATCCTGCGCGCGGTGCGCCGCGCCGCCGACGTGCTCAAGGCCCAGCCGATCCGGAACTACTGATGAACGATTCCCCCAAGCGCCCCGGCCGGCGCCGCTTCCTCGCAAGCGGCGGCGCCCTGACGCTTTCCTTCGCGCTGCCGCTGCGCGCCGCGCCCGGCGCGCTGCCCGGCAGCCTCGAACGCGAACCCTGGCTCGACGCCTGGATCCGCGTGGGCAGCGACAACCGCGTTTCCATCTTCACCGGCAAGGTGGAGCTGGGCCAGGGCATCAAGACCGCCCTGCTGCAGGTGGCCGCGCACGAGCTGCAGATCGATCCCGGACGCCTGGTGCTGGAAACCGCCGACACCGAGCGCTCGCCCGACGAAGGCTATACGGCGGGCAGCCACTCGATGCAGGACAGCGCCACCGCCATCCGCCACGCGGCGGCCCAGGTGCGCGCGCAGCTGGCAGAGAAGGCCGCGGCACACTTCAAGGTGCCGGCCGCCACGCTGATGCAGGACAACAGCGTGTTCCGCACGCCCGACGGACGGCGCGTGAGCTTCAGCGAACTGGTGGCCGGCAGCGAGCAGCACGTGCGCGCCACCAATGCCCTGCCGCCGCGCACGCCCAACGCGCGGCGCCTCATCGGGGTGACGCTGCCGCGGGTCGACATCCCCGGCAAGCTCAAGGGCCATGTCGCCTACGTGCAGGACCTGCGCCTGCCCGCCATGATGCATGGCCGCGTGGTGCGCCCGCCCTCACCGAGCGCGCGCCTGCTCTCCGTGGACAAGGCGGCGGTGGCGCGCTTGCCCGGCGTGCTCGAAGTCGTGCAGGACGGGCGCTTCCTGGCCGTGATCGCGGACGAGGAATACCGCGCGGTGAAGGCGGCCAAGGCGCTGGCGCGCGCCGCGCGCTGGGAGGTGCCTTCCGTTCTTCCGGCCGGCCGCGATGTGGCCGCGCTGGTGCGCAGCCTGCCGTCGACACCCGAGCAGGTGCTGGCGCAGGGCAAGCCCGGGACGCCCGGCAAGACCCTGCGCGCCACCTATACCCGTCCCTTCCAGCTGCATGCTTCGATCGGCCCCTCCTGCGCGATCGCGCTGCTGGACGAAGGCCGCTACACGGTGTGGACCCATTCGCAGGGCGTGTTCCCGCTGCGCCGCGCGCTGGCCGAGCTGCTCGGCGCGCCCGAGGAAGCGGTGCGCTGCATCCATGCCGAGGGCTCCGGCTGCTACGGCCACAACGGCGCCGACGACGTCGCCGCCGATGCGGCGCTGATGGCACGCGCCTTCCCCGGCATCCCGGTCCGGGTGCAATGGATGCGCGAGGACGAACACGCGTGGGAACCTTTTGGGCCGGCGATGGTGGCGGACGTCGCGGCCACGCTCGACGCGAGCGGCAGGATCGTCGACTGGCAGTACGAGGTCTGGAGCCAGTCGCACAACACCCGGCCCGGCAAGGCCGGCAACCTGCTGGCCGCCACCCTGCTTGCCAAGCCCTTCACGCCGCCCACGCCGAAGCCGATTCCGCAGCCCCAGGGCAGCGGCGACCGCAATGCCATTCCGTACTACGTGCTGCCGAACGCGCGCGTGACCCACCGCTTCCAGCCGGCCGGGCCCTTCCGCACCTCGGCGGTACGTTCCTTGGGCGCCTACTGCAACGTGTTCGCGATCGAGAGCTTCATGGACGAGCTGGCGCGGGCGGCCGGCCTGGACCCGGTGGCCTTCCGACTGCGCCACCTGGCGGACCCGCGCGCCATCGAGGTGGTCAAGCTGGCCGCAAGCAAGTTCGGCTGGGACGGCTACAAGAGAAGCCCCCGGCGCGGGCGCGGCTTCGCCTTCGCCCGCTACAAGAACCTGGCGGCCTACTGCGCCATTGCGCTGGAAGTCGAGGTGGCGCTGGACACCGGTTTTGTCCGCATCGTGCGCGCCGACGCCGCCGTCGATTGCGGCGAAGTGGTGAGTCCCGACGGGGTGCGCAACCAGATCGAGGGCGGCATCGTCCAATCGAGCAGCTGGACCCTGCTGGAGCAGGTGCGCTTCGACGCCAGCCAGGTGATCAGCCAGGACTGGGCCGGCTATCCGATCCTGCGCTTCAACGGGGTGCCGGACAAGGTCGAGGTGCACCTGCTGGACCGTCCGGGCCAGCCTTTCCTCGGCACCGGCGAAGCGGCCCAGGGGCCGGCCGCGGCGGCGCTGGCCAATGCGGTGGCCGACGCCTGCGGCAGGCGCGTGCGCGATTTGCCGCTCAATCGGGAACGGATGCGGGCGTTGGCCATATCGTAGGGTGGGCGGGTCTCCCGCCCACGCGGTCAACCAGCTACGAGATCATCGCGTACGGCTTTTCATCCGCTAACTATCACCGCGTGGGCGGCGAAGCCGCCCACCCTACGGGTTGACCGCCTTCCAGAACATATAGGCCGCCAGCGCATACAGGATCACCGCGAACACCTTCTGCAGCTGGCGCACCGGCATCTTGTGCGCGGTGCGCGCCCCGACCGGCGCCATGGTGACGCTGGCCAGCACGATGATGGCCAGCGCCGGCAGGTAGATGAAGCCGAGCGAATAATCCGGCAAGCCCGGCTCGCCCCAGCCGAACCAGATGTTCGAAAGGGTTCCGGAGAGCGCGATCGGAAAGCCCAGCGCCGCGCTGGTGGCCACCGCATTGTGGATGCGCACGCCGCACCAGGTCATGAAGGGCACCGACACGAAGCCGCCGCCGGCGCCGACGATGCCCGACAGGGTGCCGATCAGGCCACCGGTGGCGAACATGCCCGGCGCGCCCGGCAGCGCGCGCGACGCGGCGGGCTTTTTACCGATCAGCATCTGGGTCGCCGAGAAGGCCACGAACACGCCGAAGAAGGCTGCCAGCACCGTGGAATCCATCTGCTTGCCGATCCAGGGCCCGATCCAGGAGCCGATCAGGATGCCCGGCGCCAGCAGCTTCACCACCGGCCACAGGACCGCGCCGTGCTGGTGGTGGGCGCGCACCGAGGACAGGGAGGTGAACAGGATGGTCGCGAGCGAGGTGGCGATCGCCATGTGGATGGTCAGCTCGGGCGCGAAGCCGCGCGCGGTGAAGATCATCGTGATGAAGGGGACCAGCACCATGCCGCCGCCGATGCCGAGCAGCCCGGCCGCGAAGCCACCGAAGGTGCCCATCGCCAGCAGCGCCAGGATCAGGGTGAGGTCCATCAGCGCTTCCCTTCGCGCACCAGCGTAAGGATGGCGTTCCACTCGGCCGCCGTCACGGGCGACACCGACAGCCGGCTACCCTTCTGCAGCAGCACCATGTCTTCCAGCGCCGGAATGGTGCGCATCTCGCTCAGGGGCAGGTAGCGTCCCGACTCCACCGCACGTACGTCGACCGAGATCCAGCGCGGATTTTCCTGGGTGGCCTTGGGGTCATGGTAGGGAGAGGATGCATCGAACTGGGTCGCATCCGGATACGGACCGCTCGCCACCTCGGCGATGCCGGCCACGCCGGGCACTGCGCAGCTGGAGTGGTAGAACAGGACGCCGTCGCCGACCGACATGGCGTCGCGCAGAAAATTGCGCGCCTGGTAGTTACGTACGCCGTACCAGGACACGGTTTGCTCCGGCGCGGCCAGCACGTCGTCGAAACTGACGTCGTCCGGCTCCGATTTCATCAACCAATAACGCATGCAATCCCCATCAAAAAAAAAGCGGCTGCGTACCGAAGTGCGCAACCGCTCGTGTGTGTAGCCCCGCCTGTGTCGTTATTGCCGGCATCCCGAACCAAAAGGCTCAAGGTGGTCGCAGTCAGCTCAATTTCGGGTTCGTCAGACTAGTGACGCTCGCGCCCACCAAGCATGTCCCACAACCTATGCGAAAGAATGGTTCAAGGAATATATGACAAATCTCGAACACCGCAGGGTAGAGCGCAGTTTACTCCGTTGGCCGAGCATGTCAATCGAATCTGAACCTCAGGACAGATTTTCCTGCGGCGCCAGGGCCTGGTCCAGCACCGTGTGCATCGCCTCGAGCTTCTGCTTGACTTCGAGGATGGACATGTCGGACAGCGGGCCCTGGGGCGACTTGACCGACAGGAATTCGGCCGCCACGCTGAGCGCCGCCATGACGGCGATGCGGTCGGTGCCTCTGACCTTGCCCGAGTCGCGCAGCGCGCACATCTTGCCGTCCAGGTAGCTGACCGCTTCGCGCAGGGTGCGCTCTTCGCCTTCGCGGCAGGCCAGGCGGTAGGACTGGCCCATGATGGTGCAATCGAGATGGATCATTGGCTTGCCTCGTTCGGCTCGCCGGCCTCAGGACCGGCATCGGCTGCATCGTCCGCTTCGCCTTCCGGCGCGGGCAACTGCTCGAGCAGCGCCTCGACGCGCCGTTGCGCCTCGATCAGCCGCTCCTTGAACGCGATGTTCTCGGCGCTCAGCAGGTGGTTGGCCTGGCGCAGCAGGTAGTTCTCGGCGCGCAGCGACTGGGTCAGCTGGGCGAGCCGGTCGATCTTGTCGGAGAGGTCTTGAAATTCGGAAATCATTCGACACTATAGGACTGAGATGGTTTTTCCGTCAACCGAATCGCGCCCCCATTCAGGAGGGAAGCGCTCGGGGCCATAGCATACAGCATCCGTGCGGCGTCCCGGCGCTATCCGGTGTACCCTGCCCGGCCATTGCTCGAATGCCACCGCCGACAGTGTACAACCCATCTATTGGATTGTGTTTTCGCAAAAAAGTCGGTTCGATCCCACACATTCCCGCTTGAAATGGGGTGTTATCGTCCCTATAATCACCTTCGTGTTAGCACTCGGCAGCCTAGAGTGCTAACAAACCGAAGCACCCATTTTCCCAGCCGCCACCACCGTATGGCGGCTTTGAACAGCTAGTCAAACCACTGAAAAATAAGGAGTTTTGCATGAACCTTCGTCCTCTGCACGATCGCGTAATCGTGAAGCGTCTCGACCAGGAGACCAAGACTGCATCCGGCCTGATCATCCCTGATGCGGCCGCCGAGAAGCCGGACCAGGGCGAAATCCTGGCCGTCGGCAACGGCAAGGTGCAGGAAAATGGCCAGGTTCGTCCGCTGGAAGTGAAGGTCGGTGACCGCGTCCTGTTCGGCAAGTACTCGGGCCAGGCCGTCAAGGTCGATGGCCAGGAACTGCTGGTCATGCGCGAAGAAGACATCATGGCCGTCGTGGCCCAGTAATTGGTCAAACCCGCATTCCTCCTGTAATACACATTCACGAATTCATTCGGAGAACAAGAAATGGCAGCTAAAGAAGTAATTTTCGGCGACGCAGCGCGCGCCAAGATGGTTGAAGGCGTCAACATCCTCGCCAACGCAGTCAAGGTCACCCTGGGCCCGAAAGGCCGCAACGTGGTGCTGGAGCGCTCGTTCGGCGCCCCGACCGTCACCAAGGACGGCGTCTCGGTCGCGAAAGAGATCGAACTGAAGGACAAGCTGCAGAACATGGGCGCGCAGATGGTGAAGGAAGTCGCGTCGAAGACCAGCGACAACGCCGGTGACGGCACCACCACCGCGACCGTGCTGGCACAGGCGATCGTCCGCGAAGGCATGAAGTTCGTTGCCGCCGGCATGAACCCGATGGACCTGAAGCGCGGCATCGACAAGGCCGTCGCCGCCACCGTCGAAGAACTGAAGAAGATCGCCAAGCCGACCACCACCTCGAAAGAGATCGCCCAAGTCGGCGCCATCTCGGCCAACTCGGAAACCTCGATCGGCGAGCGCATCGCCGAGGCGATGGAAAAAGTCGGCAAGGAAGGCGTCATCACCGTCGAAGACGGCAAGTCGCTGAACGACGAGCTGGACATCGTGGAAGGCATGCAGTTCGACCGCGGCTACCTGTCGCCGTACTTCATCAACAACCCGGACAAGCAGGTTGCCGTTCACGAGAACCCGTTCGTCCTGCTGTGCGACAAGAAGATCTCGAACATCCGTGACCTGCTGCCGGTGCTGGAGCAAGTCGCCAAGGCCGGCCGGCCGCTGGTGATCGTCGCCGAAGACATCGAAGGCGAAGCGCTGGCGACCCTGGTGGTCAACAACATCCGTGGCATCCTGAAGACCGTCGCCGTCAAGGCCCCGGGCTTCGGCGACCGCCGCAAGGCCATGCTGGAAGACATCGCCATCCTGACCGGCGGCCAGGTCATCGCCGAAGAAGTCGGCCTGACCCTGGAAAAGGTCACCCTGAACGAGCTGGGCCAGGCCAAGCGCGTCGAAGTGGGCAAGGAAAACACCATCATCATCGACGGCGCAGGTTCGGCTGAAGCGATCGAAGCACGCGTCAAGATGGTCCGCGTCCAGATCGAAGAAGCGACCTCGGACTACGACCGCGAGAAGCTGCAAGAGCGCGTGGCCAAGCTGGCCGGCGGCGTTGCCGTGATCCGCGTCGGTGCAGCCACCGAAGTCGAGATGAAAGAGAAGAAGGCACGCGTGGAAGACGCGCTGCACGCAACCCGCGCTGCCGTGGAAGAAGGCATCGTCCCGGGCGGCGGCGTGGCCCTGCTGCGCGCACGCGCTTCGCTGGACGTCAAGGGCGACAACCCGGACCAGGACGCAGGCATCAAGATCGTCCTGCGCGCCATGGAAGAGCCGCTGCGCATGATCGTCCAGAACGCCGGCGACGAGCCGTCGGTCGTGGTCGCCGCTGTCCTGGCTGGCCAGGGCAACTACGGCTACAACGCCGCCAACGGCACCTACGGCGACATGGTCGAAATGGGCGTGCTGGATCCGGCCAAGGTCACCCGCTCGGCACTGCAGAACGCAGCGTCGATCGCCGGCCTGATGCTGACCACCGACTGCATGGTCTCGGAAGTCGTTGAAGACAAGCCGGCCGGCGGCATGGGCGGCATGGGCGGTATGGGTGGCATGGGCGGCATGGACGGCATGATGTAATCATCCGGCCTACCAGCCAGAAAGCCTGCAGGGTTCGCGCCTTGCAGGCTTTTTTACTTTGACGGGGTCAGGTCTGACATTCGGACACGAGCTCTGCTGTTATCTTTTTTATCGGAGGCAGGTATGGCGACCGTGAACGCTTTTGATCTCGACAACGCGATCATCCTGGCGGATGAGCCGGGCAGCGAGGCATGGGTGAGCCTGGAAACGGGCCATGTCCATATTCGCTCGGACCTGGTCGGCGAGCTGGAACCGCTTCCTGATGACATCGGCGAAGAAGGCCATTACATCCCGGTGCCGGGCCAGCGCACGCTGGAGCTGGGCCGGGCCCTGGTCATCGATTTTGTCCAGCGCCACATGCCCTCGGACGAAGACGAGGTCCGGCAACTATTCAGGCGCGCGGGCGCCTATGCCCGCTTCTCCGCACTGGTGGACAAGCGCGGCCTGCGCGACAAGTGGCATGCATTCCACGAGCAGCGCACGCTGGACGCGATGCGTGCATGGTGCGAACAGCATGGGCTGAATCTGGCGGAATAAGGTAAGGCCAAGCGCTCGCCCAGGCACCTTCGTTATCGCCTTGCAGGCGCCGAGGCCAGGCGTTCCGCCAGCACCGTAGTCACGATCGCCTGCAAGAGGTGAACGCTCCAGCGCTCCCCGGCCTTGCGTGGCCCCGCCTTGGCCTCCCCTTCGGTAATGCCGAGCATCGGCGCAATACAGCCGATATTCACCGCATACAGCGCCGTGCCGTACAGCGCGCCGACGGCAAGCGGCGACAAGGATGGCGCGGCATCGCGCAGCTTGGGAACGGCCAGCGCGAAGGTGGCCGATGCGCCGAGATGATTGACGAACTCGACGACGCTGGTGCCGGTGTCGCCGATCACCTTGCGCGAGCCGGTGACATCGTCGATCCAGTCGACCGCATCCCGGTCGAGCGTTTTCCCCAGCAGGCCAGCCTTGCGCCCGACGACCATGAAGGCGGTCGTCAGCACGCCTGCTATCAGACCGCCTGTCATCGCTGCTGTATATCGTTGCATGGGAATTTCTCCACGTATGAGTTGATCATGCAGGCAGGATGACAGGTCGGCGCACCGGCTCGGTACGGTACTGCACGCATCGCTCACGAACGGCGCTGCAAGCGGGTCATCAGCGGAACGGACGAGCAGACAAGCGATATCAAACGGTATTGCGCGCTGATGTATTGTCGAGGCCGTGTCCGAATGTCAGACCTGACCCCAGGGGAGGACGGTGCAGGAAGAATGCGGCCAGCGCAAGCACGCACTCAAGCAGCACGGCTGGCCAGCTCAAGGGTATTGGCATGCCTTGCGCGACGAGGTCCGCTGCGAAGGCGGGCACGCCGAGCGCGGCCGCGGTCAGCATGGCGAGCGTGAGCGCGAGCGCGCCGATCGACAGGCGCAGCAGCAGGACGAGGGAGCGGAGAGTGTGGTCCATGATGGCTTCCTTGCTAGGTGGGTTGAGGAGTTCCCACTCTATCGCTGCAGGAATGCCTATAAAATAGGCGCTCATGAAACCATCGTATGCAAAATTGCAATCGAAGCTCGGCCTCCAGGACCTGGAAACCATCCTGGCCCTGCACCGCGGCCGCACCCTGGCCGGCGCCGCCGAGCGGCTGAAGGTGGATGCGTCCACCGTGTTCCGCGCCATCAAGCGCATCGAGGCCGATGTCGGCGAGCTGCTGTTCGACCGCGGCCGCCAAGGTTATACGGCGACGGAACTCGGGCGCGTGCTGGCCAGCCATGCGGAGCGGATCGAGACCCAGCTCGAGGAGGCGCGCGAAGCGGCCTTCCACCAGGCCACCGTGCCCTCCGGCGTGCTGCGCATCACCCTGACCGACACGCTGCTGCATACCGTGCTGCTGCCGGTGCTGGCGCGCTTTGCCGAGCGCTACCCGGACATCCGGCTCGAACTGGCCAGCACCAACGTGCTCGTCAACCTGAGCCAGCGCGAGGCCGACATCGCCATCCGCGCCACCAATGCGCCGCCCGAGCATCTGGTCGGCATCCGGCTGGGCACGATGCGTTCGGCCGTGTATGGCGGCGTCGGCTACCTGGCCGGGCAGCCGCAAGGCAGGCACTACAGCGAGATGGACTGGATCGCGCTGGACGACAGCCTGCCCGACCACCCGTCCCAGCACTGGCGCCGCGCGCGCCATCCCCAGGCCCTGCCGCGCCACAAGGTCGGCAACCTGCTGGCGGTTGCCGGCGCCGTCGTGAACGGATTGGGCGTCGGCGTCGTGCCGCTGGCGGTGATGCGCGATCATCCGCAGGTCACCATGCTGGACGGGCCGCTGCCGGAACTGGACATCGGCCTGTGGCTGCTGGCCCATCCCGATACCCGCTACCTGGGACGGATGAAAGCTATGTTCGACTTCCTGCGCACAGCCGTCGCATTGCCCGCATCCTGAAGCCGGGCACGCGCAGTGACTTGCCGTCGGCGCGGCCGACGTCCCTACCGCAGGATATCGGTCGCCAGATGCCCCTCCGGCAGAGCGTCGACCAGGAACACCACGCTCGCCGCGTTCCTCGTCCGCAGCGGCAGGATCTCCTGGTAGGCAGGCGAGACATACCACCGGCGGGCATGTTCGATGTCGGGAAACTCGATCAGCACCACGTCCGCCGGCAGGCTGCCTTCCAGCACCTCGGGCGCTTGGCCGTGCAGCAGGAAGCGGCCCCGATACGGCTTCATCGTCGCGTCGATCCGTTCGAGGTAACTGACGATGTCCGGTCCAAACACCACGTCCTTCAACAGACCGACGGCATACGCATGCATGTTCTTCTCCTATCCGGGTTGCGTGGATTGAACTATCCGCTCCGCCGCGGCGCCTGGCGATTACCTGCCAGGTAATCGCGGATCCCTTTATCGCTGGCGCATAGACTGCGCCGTCCTGCGCATGCATATATTGACAAGACGGCGCCCCGGATCTACTGTACTGCGTGTAATAGTACAGCTAGGAGCCACCATGAGCCGCCGAACACCCTTGATGCTGAACATCGCCACCGGCGACACCCGGCCGATCAACCGCCAGATCGTCGACGGCGTGCGCCGCCTGATCGCCAGCGGCGAGCTGGAGGTCGGCGCTCTCCTTCCCAGCGTGCGCGGCCTGGCCCAGCAGTTGTCGATCAACCCCAACACCGTGGCCAAGGCCTACGGCGAACTGACCCTGGAAGGCTGGGTGGAATCGCGCGCGGGCCTCGGCCTGTTCGTGCTGCAGCCGCGCCAGCTGCTGTCGGACGCCGAGCGCGAACGCCGCCTGGGCGAGGCGGTGGACCGCTTCACCGGCGACGTCATCGGCCTCGGCTACAGCGATTCCGACATCCTCGACCGCGTCGCCGGTGAACTGGCAGCCTGCCTGCCGCGCAAAGTCGCCTGAAAGAGAACATAAAATGAACGACCTCGTCATCCGTACCGACAAGCTGTGCCTGTCCTACAAGGGCAAGCAGGCCCTCGACAAGCTGAGCCTGGACCTGCCGCGCGGCGGCGTGCACGCCATCGTCGGCGCCAACGGCGCCGGCAAGTCGACCCTGTTCCGCGTACTGCTCGGCTTTGCCTGCGCCGACAGCGGCTCGGCCGCCGTGCTGGGCTGCGACAGCCGCGCCCTCACCCCGGCCCTGCGCGCGCGCATCGGCTTCGTCAACGAAGAGCACACCCTGCCCGCCTGGATGCGGGTGCAGGAACTGGCGCACATGCAGCGGCGCCTGTACCCACTGTGGAACCAGGAGCGCTATCGCCAGGTCCTGGCCAACTTCAACGTGGCCGACCGCCAGCGGATCAGCGAGCTGTCGCGCGGCGAGCGCGCCGGCGTGAGCCTGGCCCTCGCCCTGGCGCAGGGGCCGGAGTTGCTGATCCTCGACGAGCCCACGCTCGGCCTGGACGTGGTGGCCAAGCGCGCCTTTCTCGACGCCCTGTTGCAGACCAGCCTGGACGACGGCGCCACGGTGGTCTACTGCTCGCACCAGATGGAAGAGATCGAGCGCGTCGCCGACAACCTCGTCATCCTCGAGCGCGGCGTGCTGCGCCACATGTCGGCGCCCGGCGACTTTTGCGAGCGGGTCAGCCTGTGGATCGCCGACTTCCCGTTCCGCCAGCCCGAAGCGGCGCACCTGCCCGGCGTGCTCGAGATGCGCGTCATCGACGGCCTGACCCACCTGGTGGTGTTCGACGGCGGCATCGATTTCGGCCACCGCCTGCGCCTGATGGGCGCGCGCACCGCGCAGCAGATGCCGGTGAGCCTGGACCGCGCCGTCAACGGCTTCCTCACGCGCGGCCATGCCGGCGCCAACCTCCTGTCCGCAGCAGCCTGAAAGTCCCCATATGAAAGAACTCTTCCTGAGCGAGTGCCGGCGCTTCCGCAACCTGGCGCTGATCGCGGCCGCCGTGCTGCTGGTGTTGCTGCAGCTGGCCATCCGCATGGCCGACCCGCTGCAGCAGCGCTGGCAGGTACAGATGATCATGTTCCTGGCCATCGCCGCCATGGGGCTTGCCTTTGCCGTGGTCCAGTTCAGCGGCTACCGCCAGCCCAGCCGCTGGCTGTGGCTGATGCACCGCCCATTGGCCCGTGGCCGCATCTTCGGCGCGCTGGCCCTGGCGTCGCTGGTCCTCCTGGGCGTCGCCGTCGGGCTCCCGGCCCTGCTGGCGGTGGCCGGCACCGACTACTTCACCGGCGACACCATCGACACGCGCCACTACCTGATCCCGCTGCACCTGCTGCTGGCAAGCTACACCGCCTGGCTGGCCGGCTGCTACCTGGTGCTGTGCGGACGCCGCAGCGCCTTCGTGGTGCTGTTCGTACCCAACGTGCTGGTCCTGCACCTGGCCTCCGGCGCCGCACTGCTGGTGCCGGCCATGATCGGCCTGGCATCGATGGCGGCGCTGGCCTACACCGCCTTCCGGCCGGACCACACCGGGCCGCCGGCCGGCGCTGGCGCACACCTGGCAAGCGCCATCCCGCTGGTGCTCGGCTTCTAGCTGCTCATGCTGTGGGGCGGCTCGACCGTGTTCCAGGTCGGCCAGATGCTGCTGGGCGTGAATCCGCTCAACAGCAAGGTGGCGCCCGCCGGCGGCTACAGGAAACTGGTGCGCTCCCCCGGCGGCGACAACCTGCAGCGCGCCTTGGCGCTTTCCAGCGACCCGCGCGCCGCGCATTGGCGCCGCCAGCTGGCGCTGCTCGAAGTGGGCAAGGTCGAACCCCAGGGGCGCGCGCACCCGGTGCGCGGCGCGATCGCCAACCTCGACGCGACGCAATGGCGCGACGCGAAGCGCAACATCGCGTGGACCTTCAACCACGACCGCATGCTGTACGAAGGACGCGATATGCATACCGATGCGCCGCGCGGCTGGTTCGGCATGGGCGGGATGGGCGACCTGCGCCCCTTCGATTCGCCGCCGCTCATCGTGATCAAATCCTTCATGACGCAGCAGCGGCTGTTCGGGATCGACGCCGAATCCGGCCGCGCCCCCACGCTGTTCACCGTGAGCGGCGCCGAGACGATGACCGGCGGCGTGCAGGAAGCCGGCCGCCAGCCCTTCGTGCTGACCAACCAGCGCCTGATCGCCTTCCGCCGCCAGGCTAGTGCGCAGGCGCCGCTGGAAGAAGCGTACAGCGTGCCCCTGCCCGGCCCCTTCGGGGACCTCAACCGGGTCGACGTCGCGCGCCTGCTCGACGGCACCCTGCTCTCCTTTAACTTCGGCCGCCGCATGGTGAACGGCGAGACCGGCTCGCGCCAGCAGGTGCTGTTCGTCGATGCCGCCGGCCACGCGACGCCGGTTGCATCGCGCCTCGTCGGGCACGACTACCCGCTGCTGTTCGAGCACAAGGACTGGTGGCTGTCGCCGGTGGCCAACGCGGTGATGACGCTGCCCGAACGCCTGCTCGACAGGGGCCTGATCGAGGATGCGCCCGGAACGCCGGTCCAGGCGCGCCCGCCGGCCGTGGTCGCGGCGGCACTGGCCGCGGCCCTGCTGTCCGCCGCACTGGCGGCATGGCGCCTGCGCCGCAGTGGCGGACCACAACAGCCCATGCGCTACCGGCTGGCCTGGACCGTGGCCGCCCTGGTGCTGGGGCCACCTTGCGCAGCCGCCCTGTGGGTGCTGGCGCCGCGCGCCATCCCTGCAAGCACCGCTGCCGTCGAAGCAGAAGGCGCGCCCATTCCCGCCGCCGCCTGAAAGGACCCGATCATGCGACATCCTGTCTGCGCCACGCCGGCGCAGGCCGGCGCGCGCCGCTGCTGCTGGTGGCCGGCGCGAAGGACGACAAGGTCGAGGTGGAAGCGGTTGCCGACTACGCGGCGCGCCTGCAGGAACTGGGCAAGCCGGTCAGCCCGCTGGTCGACCCAAGCGAGGGACACAACGCGCGCAACCCGGTGGCGCGCGAGGCGCAGATGCACCTGCTGCTGCGGATGCTGCACCGCCACCTCGGCGGCCCGACGGCCCCTGGGCCGTCTCCCGCGGTCGCCAGCTACCTCGCCCGCACGCTGCGCGCCAACGGCGCCCTGGAGGAGTGATTTGTTGCTGACAAAATACACAGGGTGTAAACTTCCCGCTCCACCCTGTGAGGCACCCCATGTCGAGACGCGCTGCAATCCATCCTTCCTTGCCCCTGCTGGCCGCCCTTGCCGTCGCGCTGGCCGCCGCCGGCTGCAAGCGTGCCGAGCGCGAGGAGCCGAAGCCCGCGCCGGCGGCTGTGGTCAAGGAAGCGCCGGCGCGCAGCCGGGAACAGGCCATGGAAGCCCTGCTCGCGGTGCCGGAACTGAAGACCTGGTCGGCGCAGATCGAAAAGCGCTCGAAGGGCAAGGCGCATGGGGCGGTGATCGAGGACGACCCGGCGCCGCGCGAGATCAACGGCAAAAGGTACTACCAGCTCAGCTTCGTGGAGAACCGCGCCAACGACGTACGGCGCCGCGAGAGCTTCCTGGTGTCACAGCAGGGCGACGAGATCCTGGTGGACGATCCCGAGACCGATAGCGTCCTGAGCCTGCAGGAATGGCGCCGCAACATCGAGCGCGTCCAGCTCAAGAGCGCTGATTAGGCCGCGCCGCAACAGCACCGTCCTGGCCCGGCGACGCGCAGCCGCGCCTCCCTTCCTGCGAATTGCTAAAACGCAACAACTGTTCCCGGTTCGTTGACTTTTTGTGCCAAAGCAATTCCAATGGCTGGTTTCAAACACGCTTACATAACCATGGCAGACTATCGCGGCACCGACGCTAACGACTCCATCGATCAGGACAAGCTCGGGATTCCAGCCGGCTCCAATATTTTCGGCGGCAAGGGCGACGACACCATCGTCATTTCCAGCGGCACCGCGGTTGGCGAGCAGGGCAACGACACCATCACCGCCCTGCAGCCCTGGGCCGGGGTCGCCTACTGGGGGGCGCCGGCCGGCATCAAGGTCAACCTGGCCACCGGCATCGCCCAGGACGGCTACGGCACGGTCGATACCCTGATCAATATCCGCACGATCCAGGATTCCAGCCACAGCGACGAGATCACCGGCAGCGGCGCCAGCGAGGAATTCTGGCTCAGCGGCGGTTCCGACCGCGTGAGCGGCGGCGGCGGGCAGGACACCGTCAAATACTGGGAATTCAAGCCGTCCGAGATCAAGATCAGCTACGCGCGCGCCACCGATACCTTCACGGCCGTCAAGCAAGCGCCCTACAAGACCGGCACCGACACGCTGCAGGGCGTCAACAGCATCCAGCTGCTGGGCCCGGACGGCAACTATGCGCAGTACACGCGCGACATGTTCGACGACAGCACCGGCTTCCTGCGCCAGCAGGCCACGGTGGCGTCCTTCGAGATGCATCACGTGAACCAGCTGCGCGCCGGCGACTTCAATGGCGACGGCATCGGCGACCTGCTGGTCACCCGTACCCGGGGCGACCTGGGCGAAACGGCCGTTCCGCTGCAGATCCTGGTCGGCGACGGCAAGGGCGGGTTCACCGACAAGACCGCGGGCCTGTTCAAGGGCGGCATTCCCCACGTGAACTACGTGCCGCGCATCTTCGCGGGCGACTTCAACAAGGACGGCATCACCGACATCTTCACGCCCGATTTCGGCCTCGACAAGCCACCCTTCCCGGGCGGACAGAATTCGCTGTTCCTGTCGAACAAGGCGACCGGCCTGCTGGAAAACGCCAGCGCCACCCTGCCCCAGGGACTGAAGCAGAACCATGGCACCGCACTCGGCGACATCAACCGCGACGGCCATCTCGACATCCTGGTCAACGCGCTGCACGACACTACCGGCAACGGGAACCAGATCCTGATCAACGACGGCGCCGGACGCTTCACCCCCACCCAATCGCTGCTGCCGGCCAGCCTGCGCCCCGCCGGTTATGACCCGGGCAATACCTGGTCCATGCTGCGCGACCTGAACGGCGATGGCTGGGACGACATCGTGCTGGGCACCTGGAAACCCAACCCCAGTCCTAGCCTCGTCCTGCTCAACGACGGCAAGGGCAGCTTCGCCAACAGCACGCCGCTGGCCCTGCCGCGGCCGGGAGGCTTCAGCGAAACCGTGATCGGCATCGAGACCATCGACCTGAACGGCGACGCCCTGCCGGACCTGATGCTCAGCCTGACCAACGACGGCAGCCACGACGAGTTCTACAAGCTGCCCTACCTGCAGCTGCTCGTCAACGAAGGCAACGGCCGCTTCCGCGACGAGACCGGCCTGCGCCTGCCGCAGTCGCAGACCCCCGGCAAGGACACATCCTGGTACCTGTCCGCCACCGCCATCGACTTCAACGGCGACGGCTTCCAGGACATCCTGGTGGACGGCATGAATGCCTCCTCCTCGCACGTCCTCGTCAATGACGGCACCGGCAAGTTCACGCTCGGCTGGAACGGCACGCCGAACCAGCACGTGGTATCGATGGACATCAATGGGGACGGCAAGCCGGACCTGGTGGAAGCCACCGCCGCCGGCTTCTCGGTGCTCCTGAACACCGCGCCGGACCGCATCGGTGCCAGCCACGTCTACCGCTTCGGCGACAACGGCGGCAAGGTGGTGGGCGGCGCCGCCAGCGAAACCATCCACAACGGCCGGGGCGCCGACAGCGCCGACGGTGGCGCCGGACTGGACAAGATGGTGTATGGCGGCAAGCGCGCCGACTACAGCGTCAAGAAGACGTCCGATGGCTTCAGCGTCAGCAGCGGCGGCGTCACCGACACGCTCGTCAACATCGAACGCCTGGTGTTCGGCGACGCCGCCGTCGCCCTCGACATCGAAGGCACCGGCGGGCAGGCTTACCGCGTCTACCAGGCGGCGTTCGCGCGCACGCCGGACCTGGGCGGCCTGGGATACTGGATGAACGCCATGGACCTCGGCACCACGCTCGAGAGCGTCGCCGAAGGCTTCGTCGCCTCGAAGGAGTTCAAGGACCTGTACGGCGCCGCGCCGACCAACCTCGAGATCGTCACGCGCTTCTACCAGAACGTGCTGCAGCGCCCGGGCGAAAAGGCCGGCATCGACTGGTGGACCGGATTGCTGGACGCGAAGACGCTGACGGTGGCCGACGTGCTGGTGGGCTTCAGCGAAAGCGCCGAGAACAAGGCGGCGCTGGTGGGCGTGATGACGGACGGCTTTGCCTATACGCCCTACCCTTGAGGCGCCGGGCGCGCGCAGCCCGTAAACCCGGACGGATCAGCTGTCCAGGTGCGAGATCAGGAGCCTGCGCGCCTCGCCGTCGTGGGCTTCGCCATGCTGGCCGTCCACCGAAATGCCCACCGCGAGGATGTCGATCAGGAGCAGCTGCAGGATGCGCGAGATCATCGACAGGAAGCTGGTGCTGTCCTCGGCATGGTCCACCGCCAGGCACACCGTCGCCTTGCGTGCCAGCGGCGACTGGCTGTTGCTGATGGCGATCACGTCGGCGCCGGCGGCGCGGGCGGTGTCCACCGCGCCCAGCAGCTCGGTGATGCTGCCCGAATTCGATACCGCGATGACGACGTCGCCCGGCTGCAGCAGCTCGGCCGCGAGCTGGAACAGGTGCGAGTCGCCGTACAGCGAAGTCGGGATGCGAAAGCGGAAGAACTTGTGCTGCCCGTCCAGCGCCACCGCGCGCGAATTCCCCATCGCGAAGAACTCGACGCGGCGCGCCCGGCTCACCAGTTCGATGGCGCGGTCGAGTGCGCGCACGTCCAGCTGGTCGCGGAAGCGCAGGATCGCCGACACCGTGTTGTCGATCACCTTGGCCGACAGGTCGTGGGTGCTGTCGCTGATGCGCACCTGGCTGTGGCGCACCGGGATCGAGCCGGTCAGGCTGCTCGCGAACTTGAGCTTGAAGTCGGCCAGGCCCTGGAAGCCGAGCGAGCGGCAGAAACGGATCACGGTCGGCTGGCTCACGTCGGCCAGGCGTGCGATCTCGGCGATCGGCTCGTTCAGCACCAGGCGCGGCTGCTCCAGCACCAGGCTGGCGACCCGCTGCTCGGCCGGGCTCAGGCTGTGGCGCAGCTGCTGGACGCGCTCCATCAGCGTATTGGCGCCGCTGCGCCCGCGCAGGTGCTCGGCCAGGATGGTCGCCACGCCATGCAGGGCCGGATGCGGCGTGGTGATGACGTAGGTCGGGATGTCGGCCAGGTAGCTGGAAAAGCGTCCCTTGGCTTCGAAGCGGGCGCGGAAGGGCGAGCCGGCGAACCATTCGCCCATGCGCGGCACGATGCCGCCGCCGATGAAGATGCCCCCGAAGGCGCCCAGCGTCACCGCCAGGTTGGCCGCAGCCGCGCCCAGCATGCCGCAGAAGCACTCCAGCACCTCCAGGCACAGCGGGTCCTGCTCGTCCAGCGCGCTGTTGACGATCTCGGCCGCCTTGCGCGCCGGGGCCGCGACGCCGTTGCGCGCCGCCAGCGCGCGGTGGATGATTTCCATGCCCGGTCCAGAGATCAGGCGCTCGTTCGAGACGTGCGGCCATTCCTTCCAGGCGGTCTGCAGGATGGCGAACTCGCGTTCGTCACCGGGCGCGAAGTTGACGTGGCCGCCCTCGCTGCCGAGGGTGACGAAACCGTCGGCGGTCGGGATCACGCCCGACACGCCCAGGCCGGTGCCCGGACCCAGCACGCCGATCACGGCGTTCGGCGCCGGCGCGCCCTGTCCCACCTGCATCAGGTCGCCGCGGGTCAGGCCGGGAATCGCCATCGCCAGCGCGGTGAAGTCGTTGACGATCAGGAGCGTCGTCAGGCCCAGCTCGCGCCGCACCGCGTCGGTCGAGAACTGCCAGTCGCGGTTGGTCATGCGGACGAAATCGCCGCTGATCGGGTTGGCCACCGCCAGCGCCGCATGATGCAAACGCATGTCGGCGTGGTCCTTCAGGTAGTAGCGCAGCAGCGAAACGATGCCGTCGAAGTCCTCGCACAGCAGCACCCGCACGGCGGTGAACACGCCGGGCGCGGTCTGCAGCGCGAAGCGGGCGTGGGTCGCGCCGATGTCGGCCAGCAGGCGCGGTCCGTCGGCGAAGGCCGTGCGCGCCGATTTTTCCGAGAAGGTTCCAGCTTCCTGCTGGCTGCCCATTATTTGCCCGCGCCCGCTGCGATGCTGCCGAACCAGGCGCCGTAGGGCGGCAGGCTGACCTTGCCGCCGGCTGCCTGGCCCGGCAGGCCGTGCGTATCGAGCGGCTGCGCGGCGCTGCTGGCCGGCCAGTCGAAGCTCACTTCACGATCGGACAGGTTGAAGGCGGCCAGTACGCTGTCCATCCCTTCCACGTCGCGGCGCAGGGCCAGCACCGGCTCCGGCGCGTCGAAGAAGACGATGTCGCCGCGGGTCAGCTGCGGCATCGTCTTGCGCCAGGCGATGAAGCGGCGCTGGAAGTTCAGCATCGAGTCCGGGTCCTGGTCCTGCCGTTCGACGCTGTTGGCCAGGTGCGGCTCGGCCACCGGCAACCAGGGCTTGCCGGCCGTGAAGCCGGCGTTCGGCGCCTCGCTCGTCCAGGGCATCGGGGTGCGGCAACCGTCGCGGCCCTTGAACTCGGGCCAGAAGGTGATGCCGTACGGGTCCTGCAGCAGTTCGAAGGGCACATCGGCCTCGCTCAGGGCCAGCTCGTCGCCCTGGTACAGGCAAGGGGTGCCCTTGAGCGAGAGCTGCATCGCCAGCACCAGCTTGGCCAGCGCCGGACCGGCATTCTGGCCTGGCGCGCCGCCCCAGCGGGTGACGACGCGGATGGCGTCGTGGTTGCCGACGGACCAGGAGGCCCAGCCGTCCTTGACGCGTTCCTTGAAGTCCTCGACCTGCTTGCGGATGTGGGCCGCCGTGAATTCCGGCGTGAGCAGGTTGAAGCTGTAGGCCATGTGCAGCTTGTCGCCGCCTTCGGTGTACTCGGCCATCTGGGCCAGCGCGTCGTCCGAGCTGACTTCGCCGATCGACACTGCGCCGAACTCGTTCAGCTGGGCGCGCACGCGCTGCAGGAAGGCGATGTTCTCCGGCTGGGTCTTGTCGTAGACGTGGGCCTGCATGCCGTAGGGGTTCACGTCGGTCACGGTGGACGTGTCGCGCACCAGGGCCGGCGGGTTGCTGCGCAGCTCGCGGTCATGGAAGTGGAACACGCAGGCGTCCATGCGCACGCCGTCCACGCCGCGCTCGAGCCAGAAGCGCTGTGCGTCCAGGTGGGCCTGCTGCACTTCCGGGTTGTGGAAGTTCAGCTGCGGCTGGCTGACCAGGAAGTTGTGCATGTAGTACTGCTTGCGGCGGGTATCCCATTGCCAGGCCGAGCCGCCGAACACCGACAGCCAGTTGTTCGGCGGGCAGCCGTCCGGGAGCGGGTCGGCCCACACGTACCAGTCCGACTTCGGGTTGTCGCGGCTCTTGCGGCTCTCGACGAACCAGGGGTGGGTGTCGGCGGTGTGCGACATCACCTGGTCGATCATGATCTTCAGGCCCAGGCTGTGCGCCCTGGCGATCAGCTTGTCGAAGTCGGCCAGGGTGCCGAACAGCGGATCGACGTCGCAGTAGTCGGCGATGTCGTAGCCGAAGTCCTTCATCGGGGATGTGAAGAAGGGCGACAGCCAGACGATGTCCACGCCCAGGCTCGCGATGTAGTCGAGCTTGTCGGTGATGCCGGCCAGGTCGCCCACGCCGTCGCCATTGGTGTCGAGGTAGCTGCGCGGATAGACCTGGTAGATGATGGCTTCTTTCCACCAGTTCGGGTTGGCGGTCGTCGAGATCTGGGTCATGGCTGGCTCGTCAGGGATGATCGGAATTCTAGGGAATATACAGGATCGGCTACAACTTTACAATTGGATAATGGGCGCAAGCCAAGCACCATAATCCTTTATATTCAACGACTTATGATAAAACGTCATTTCCGTGCATCGATATCGAAGTAGCTAAACTACGCGTCATTTGTATCTGCAATGTTTCACAACCATATTTTTATTGCAAAGTAACTCAGCCTCGGCATAGGATCGCGTCTGTTGCGATTTTCCGAGGTAGCCATGACTTCTCCAGTCACCGAAGCAAAAAGCGAAGTAAAGAGCACCGGGCGCATGCCGCGGCAGATTCCCTACATCATTGCCAACGAAGGCTGCGAGCGCTTCAGCTTCTACGGGATGCGCAACATCCTGACGCCCTTCCTGATCTCGACGCTGCTGCTGTTCGTGGCCGAGGAGAATCGCGCCGGCGAAGCCAAGCACGTGTTCCACACCTTCATGATGGGTGTGTACTTCTTCCCGCTGCTGGGCGGCTGGCTGGCCGACCGCTACTTCGGCAAGTACAACACCATCTTCTGGTTCAGCCTGATCTATTGCGCCGGCCACGCCTGCCTGGCCATCTTCGAGCACAGCGTCAGCGGCTTCTATTTCGGCCTGTTCCTGATCGCCTTCGGCTCGGGCGGCATCAAGCCGCTGGTCGCGTCCTTCGTGGGCGACCAGTTCGACAAGACCAACAAGGACAAGGCGAAGGTGGTGTTCGACGCCTTCTACTGGATCATCAACTTCGGTTCCTTCTTCGCCTCGCTGCTGATGCCGATCCTCCTGAAGGACTACGGCCCGTCGGTGGCCTTCGGCGTGCCGGGCATCCTGATGTTCATCGCGACCATGGTGCTGTGGAGCGGCAAGAAGAAGTACGTGCACGTGCCGCCGGCGCCCGCCGATCCGCATTCCTTCCTGCGAGTGGTGCGCACTGCCCTGCTGGCAAAGCAGCCCGGCGCCGGCCGTCCCGGCCTGTTCGTCGCCGGTCTCGGCATCGTCGGCGCCGTGGCCGCGTTGGGGCTGTGGTCAAGCATGGGTCCCGTGATCGCGCTCTGCCTGGCGCTGGTGGTCGTGATCGCCTTCGTCGGCACCGGGGCCTCGATGCAGCTCGACCGCGCGCGCGGCGTGCACCCGGATGCCGCCGTGGACGGCGTACGCGCCGTGCTGCGCATCTTGATCGTATTCGCCCTGGTGACCCCGTTCTGGTCGCTGTTCGACCAGAAAGCCTCCACCTGGATCGTGCAGGCCAATACGATGTCCACCGAAGTCAGCCTGCTGGGCTGGACCTTCGAAGTCATTCCGGCCCAGATGCAGGCCCTGAACCCGCTGCTGGTCATGCTGCTCATCCCGTTCAACAATCTGGTGCTGTTCCCGCTGCTGAACAAGATGGGCCTGCTGCCGACTGCCCTGCGCCGCATGACCGCCGGCATCGTCTTCTCGGCGCTGGCCTGGATCGTGGTCGGCAACCTGCAAGTGCAGCTCGATGCGGGCGATACGGTGTCGATCGCGTGGCAGATCCTGCCCTATGCCCTGCTGACCCTGGGCGAGGTGCTGGTGTCGGCCACCGGCCTCGAGTTCGCCTACAGCCAGGCCCCGGCGTCGATGAAAGGCGTGATCATGGCCCTGTGGTACCTCGCGGTCACCGTCGGCAACCTGTGGGTCCTGATCGTGAACGCAGGCGTGAAGAACGAGGCGGTCATCGCGCACATCGAGAACTCGGGCGTGGGCGTGATCGCCTTCCAGATGTATTTCTTCGCCGGCTTCGCCATGCTGGCGGCGCTGGCCTTCGGCCTGTACGCCAAGCGCTACAAGATGGTCGACCACTATCGCGCCTGACGCGATGCCCCGCGGGCGGGCGCGGTTTACCTGCGCCCGCCCTGTTCCACCTACTTCTTCGCCACGATGACCCGACTCCATTACGCCGCGCTCGCCGCGGCAGCCCTCGCCTCGTCCGCCCACGCCGCGGTTCCCCTCGCCACCTGCGACGATCCGTCGTTCCAGCAGGTCCTGCACGCGTCGAGCGCCACGCTCGACGCCCGCGCCGTCTGGCTCGACCGGCGCCTCCTGACCTGGCCCGGCGCCGAAGCCGGATCGACCTTCCGCCTCTACCATTCGGGCACGGCCGCGATCGTCGCCACACCCGGCGCCAAGGTGACAGGCGCAGACGGCGCGCTGGCGCTCGAGGCCTCCACGGCCAGGCTGCCGGTCCGCTTCAAGTGGGTCGGGGCCGGCCCGGTGCTGTCGGTGCGCGCGCAAGACCTGGCGCGCCTGAAGGACCTGCACCGCGGCCAGCTGGTGCTGGTGCAGGAAGCCGCGGACGGCACGGTACGCGCGGCCACGCGCATCCAGGCCGCCGGCGCGCTCGACGACCTGTACGCGGCGGCGGGCGAGCTGCCCGAGCTCGGCGCCACGCCGAGGAAGGGACGCACGGCTTTCCGCCTGTGGGCGCCGACCGCGCAGGGCGCCGCCGTCTGCACCTATGACAGCGGCAGCGGCAAGGCGACCGCCGTGCACGAGATGGCCTTCGATGCGCGCACCGGCGCCTGGAATGCGTACGTCGCGCGCGACCTCTCGGGCAGCTATTACCGCTATGCGGTGGACGTGGCCGTCGACGGCATGGGCCTGGTGCGCAACCTCGTCACCGATCCCTATTCCGTCAGCCTCACCACCGACTCCAAGCGCAGCTACATCGCCGACCTGGGCGCGGCAAACCTCAAGCCGAAAGGCTGGGACGCCACCCGCGCGCCGAACACGGTCAAGGCCCAGACCGACATGGTCATCTACGAGCTGCACGTGCGCGATTTCTCGATCAACGACCCGAGCGTCCCGGCGGAGAAACGCGGCAAGTACACCGCTTTCGGCGAAGCGAATTCGAACGGCATGCGCCACCTGAAGGCGCTGGCCAGGGCCGGCCTGACCGACATCCACCTGCTGCCGGTGTATGACCTCGGCACGGTGCCGGAAAAGGACTGCGCCGTGCCCGCCCCAAACGGCGCCCCGGACAGCGAGAGCCAGCAGGCCCTGACCCGCAAGACCGCCGATACCGACTGCTTCAACTGGGGCTACGACCCCTACCACTACAACGCCCTGGAAGGCAGCTACGCCAGCGACCCGTCGGACGGCGCGCGCCGCATCCTCGAGTTCCGCCAGATGGTGATGGACCTGCACCGGGCCGGCCTGCGCGTCGGTACCGACGTGGTCTACAACCACACCTTCATCGCCGGCCAGAACGACAAATCGGTGCTGGACCGCGTGGTGCCGGGCTACTACCACCGCCTGAATGCCGTCGGCGCCATCGAGCGTTCGACCTGCTGCGACAACACGGCCACCGAAAACATGATGATGGCCAGGCTGATGATCGACTCGGCCGAGCTGTGGACCCGCCACTACAAGATCGATTCCTTCCGCTTCGACCTGATGGGCCACCAGCCGCGCGCAGCGATGGAGCGCCTGCAGAAGCGCGTGAACAAGGCCGCGGGGCGGCACGTGGAACTGATCGGCGAAGGCTGGAACTTCGGCGAGGTCGCCGACGGCGCCCGCTTCGTGCAGGCCTCGCAGCTGTCGCTGAACGGCTCCGGCATCGGCACCTTCAGCGACCGCGCGCGCGACGCCGTGCGCGGCGGCTCGGCCGGCGACTCGGGCGAGGCGATGGTGCGCCGCCAGGGCTACATCAATGGCCTGGTCTATGACCAGAATGCACTCGGCGGCGAGCATAAACAGGTCGACCTGCTGCGCGCGGCCGACATGATCCGCGTCGGCCTGGCCGGTTCGGTGCGCCCGTTTGCCTTCCAGACCTTCGAAGGCAAGCTGCGCAAGCTGGAAGACATCGCCTACGGCAACCAGCCGGCCGGCTATGCGAGCCAGCCGGGCGAAGTGGTCAACTACGTCGAGAATCACGACAACCAGACGCTGTTCGACATCAACGTGCTGAAACTGCCGGTGGAGACCAGCCCCGCCGAGCGCGCCCGCGTGCAGGTGCTGGGCATGGCGATCAATGCCTTCAGCCAGGGCGTGGCCTACTACCATGCCGGCATCGACACGCTGCGCTCGAAGTCGCTGGACAAGAACAGCTTCAATTCCGGCGACTGGTTCAACCGCATCGACTGGAGCTACCAGGACAACTACTTCGGCACCGGCCTGCCGCAAAGCGACGACAACGGCAAGGACTGGCCGCTGCTCAAGCCCTTCCTGGCCAAGGCCGCGGCGATCAAGCCGGCGCCCGCCGACATCGCCTTTGCCCGCGACGCCTTCCGCGACCTGCTGGCGATCCGCGCCAGCTCGACCTTGTTCCGCCTGCGCTCGACCGAGGATATCGTGCAGCGCCTGCGCTTCTTCAATACCGGACCGCAGCAGGAGGCGACCGTGCTGGCGGCCTGGATCGACGGCAAGGGCTATCCGGGCGCGAAGTTCGCCGGCCTGAGCTACCTGGTGAACGTGGACAAGGTGGCGCACACGGTGAGCGGCGAAGCCTTGCGCGGCAAGCGCCTCAAGCTGCACCCGGTGCATACGGCTGCCGGCGCCGCCGACAAGCGTGCCGCCCAGGCAAGCTTCGACAGCGCGAGCGGCAGCTTCACGGTGCCGCCGCGTACGGCAGTGGTGTTCGTCGCCGAGTAAATCCTGGATCAGGTGGGGAACACATGAGCCATGAACACAGCGTCACGACTGCGCCTGTACCGGAACGGGACGAGCCGGATCCGCCCGAGATCTTCAGCATCGGCGGCCTGGCGGTCGCCGGATTCTTCGGCGGCCCGCTGGCGCTGTTATACCTTGCCAATCGGGATTTAAGCACCTTGCACGAACCCGCGTTGCAAAGGCGCCTCGCGCACTGGTTTATTCCGTTGAGCGCTGTCTGGCTATATTTCCTGTTCAACTCCCCGCCGGATCTTGTTTCGCAATGGCTGCCCTATCTGCCACAGACGATCCTGTGGTGGATGGTCGTGCGCCATCTGTTCCGGCAAGCGCATGCCGGTTTCGTACAACGCGGCATCGCGATGCGCCCCAAGTACGATGCGTTCGAGTTCGGATTCTGCGTGTTTCTCGGCCTAAAGGCCGTTCTCTGGATCGGGGACGTGCTGTACGAACGCTTGGTTCTCTGAAGCAAGCGCAGAGCGTGATGCGATCCAATGTACAGATCGCCCCTACGCCTGCGTGCATTTGCCCGTCAGCCGCCCATATCCCGCAGGCGGGCGATCTCCACCGAGCCCTTCTCGTCGAAGATCGGGCATTGTTCGGCCAACTCGACCGCCGCGTTGAAGTCGGCGGCCGCGATGACCGAATAGCCCGACAGCGAGGCGCTATTGAGTTTCGGGCCGCGCAGGCGGCTCGGCACCTCGACGCTGCTGTGCGACAGTGCGCCGCGGTCCACCAGCGCGGCGCCGAGCGCGTCGAACCAGCTGGCCCAGCGCTGCGGGTCGTGCTGCGGGCCTTCCGACTCGTCGACGGTCGATCCGCGGTAAACGATCAGGTATCGTTCCATTGCCGGCTCCTCTGCAGTATTGTCCAGTCAAACCTTAGCAGAAGCATTGTGCGGGCGACGCACATCTCGGCGCTGGCAGAAAAAATTGGTGACTTTCCGTCAGGCCAGCTTCGCTATACTGCCCAGCTATGGCCAGCTTCCCGCTTTCCCCTGCATTCCCGCCCCGCATGCCGATGACGAGCGATCGCCGCCTGGGCGGCATCCTGGCCACCGTACTGGTCCACGCGGCCCTGGTCCTGGGCTGGCAGGTGGCGCGCACGCTGCCGCCGCCGGAGGCCGAAGCGGAAAGCCCGTCGATGCAGTGGATCGAATTGCCGCCCCTGGCGCCGGAGCCGGCACCAGAGGCGCCGCCTGACGCGGCGCCCCAGCCGCAGCCTCAAGCGGCCGGCCGCCCTGCCCGCTCCGCGCCCCCCGCGGCCCTGCCGGCGCCTTCCGCACCGGCAGAAGCACCCGCCGCCATTGTCGAGGATGCGCCAGAAACGCCCGCCAGGCCGAACGCCGCCAGCATCCTGGAGAACGCACGGCGCAGCGTCGGCAGCATCGACCGCGCACTGCGCAAGGAGAACAAGCCGCTCATCATCGCCCCGCCGGACAGCCCGGAGCTGCGCATGCGCAGGGACATGGAGCAGGCCCATGCACTGGCGCCGCCGCGCCTGTGGGAAGCGCCGAAGGTGGAGGAACTGGTGAACAACACCGGCGATGGCGCGCGCCGCACGCGCGTGATTACCGGCCGCCGCACCTATTGCATCACCGAGCGCTCACCAGCGACCAACGTCGAGATGATCGAGATGCACGGCAAGATCAGGCTGACCAATTGCCCGGCGCCCGAGGAGCCTGCCAAGCGGCAGGAGTGGCGTACGGCAAGAGACTGAGACAAATAACTTCTCCCCCCGGGGTCAGGTCTGACATTCAGACACGGCCTCGACCATAAATATGTATTGCCGGCCACTGGCCCAAGTTGGCCCATTAAAGTAACAGCAGTAATAGCAGTAACAGCAGGGTTCGTGTCCGAATGTCAGACCTGACCCTGACGCGCTCTGACGCGTGCCCCTGACGCGCTGACGCCGACCCTTGATGCTGCCGGCGGGCTACAAGCCGAGCTGCGCCAGGATCGCGTCCTTGGTCTGCTGCAGTTCGGGTTGCGACACCTTGCGCGGATGCGGCTGCGCGATCGGGAACACCGACTGGATCGTCGTCGGGCGCGGCGACAGCACCACCACCCGGTCGGCCAGGTAGATCGCCTCTTCGACGTCGTGCGTGATCAGGATGACCGTGTGGCGTTCTTCGCGCAGCACGCGCAGCAGTTCGTTACGCATCTTCAGCGCCGTCAGCGCGTCGAGCGCCGAGAAAGGCTCGTCCATCAGCAGGATGTCGGGTTTCACCGCCAGCGCCCGCGCGATTTCCACGCGCTTCAACATGCCGCCCGACAGCTCGTGCGGGTAGGACTTCTCGAAGCCCTTCAAGCCCACCATCTCGGCGTAGTGGTCGGCGGTGGCCACCTTGGCCGGATTGTCCTTGCCGGACAGGCCGAACATCAGGTTCTCGCGCACCGTCAGCCAGGGGAACACCGAACCGTGCTGCGAGATGACGATGGCGTTCGGCGAGGGCCGGGTCACCGGCACGCCGTCGATGCTGACGGCGCCGCTGTCCGGATGCTCGAAGCCGGCCAGCAGCTTCATGAGGGTGGACTTGCCGCAGCCGGACGGGCCGACGATGGCCACGAATTCTCCCGGCGCCACCGCCAGGTCGATGCCGCCCACCACTTGCAGGGCCTTGAAGCTGCGCTTCAGGCCGCGAATCTCGATCTTTGTCGTCCTAGCGTCCATAACGCCACCTCACTCCCCTGAGTCCTTCGAGCCGGCGCATCAGGACGTCCAGGCCCAGGCCGATCAGGCCGATGATGATCATCGCCGCCACCACCAGGTCGTAGCGGTTGCCGGCATTGCGCGAATCCATGATCAGGTAGCCCAGTCCCGAGCTGCGCACGATCATCTCGGCGGCCACCACCACCAGCCAGGCGACTCCGAGGCCGATGCGCATGCCGGTGAGGATCTCAGGCAGCACGGCCGGCACGATCACCTGGCGGTACAGCTTGGCGCGCGGCACGCCGAAGTTCTCGGCCGCGCGCAGGTAGCGCCCGTCGATGGCGTGCACGCCGGCGGCGGTCTGCAGGATCATCGGGAACACCGAGGCCAGGAAGATCAGGAAGACCGGCGCCATGTCGCCCACGCCGAACCACAGGATCGCGATCGGGATCCAGGCGATTGGCGAGATCGGGCGCAGGATCTGGAATACCGGGTTGAGTGTGCGGTAGGCCGCATCGACGCGGCCCACCCACAGGCCGAGCGGCAGCGCGACCAGCACCGCGATCAGGAAGCCGGTGGCCACCCGCAGCAGCGAGGCGCCGATGTGCTCCCACAGCGTGCCGTTGCGCGCCAGCTCCATGGTGCCGGCCGCCACCTGTCCCGGGGTTGGGAAGATCAGGCTGCCGCTTTGCTCGACCACGATCCACCAGATCGCCACGATGGCGGCGATCACGAGAAGCGGAGGCCATATCCTGTTCAGTCTATCCATTGCTTACCCATTGCGGTTCAGGAGGGAGTCTAGGCGCCACTTCAGGCGCGCCAGGCCGGCGGCGGGCGCCGGGTCGACCACGACCGTCATCGTGCCGCTGGCGTGCGCGGTACAGTCGAAGGGGTGCTCCCCAAGCTGTGCGAACGGCAGGCGGAAGTCCTGGCCCGGCATGATCAGGACCGGGCCGAAGACCTGCGGCACCGTGTCGTTGTTGCGCAGCAGGAGCACGTCGCGCACGCCCAGGGTGAGCGTGATGCGCTCCGGCAGGACGCTGGTCTTGTCGCCCTTCATGCGGCGCTCCCAGGTGCCCTTCGGGATCTCGAACAGCTGGTCGCGCGAGGACGCCTGCAAGGGGGCGAACGCGGCCCAGGCGAAGCCCCCCGCCAGCAAGGCCACGATCAGGGCGATACCGATACGCGCCTTCATCTACTCGGCCGCCAGCACGTTCACGTCGTGCACCATCTCGTCGGCCGGACGGCCGAAGGGCATCAGCGCGCGCAGCATGCCTTTCTTGTCGATGAAATAGAGGTAGGACGAGTGTCCCATCTGGTAGCCGCTCTGCCCTGCGGGAGCGGCGAACTTGGTGGCCGTGATGCCGTAGTCCTTGCGGATCGCCGCCATCTGTTCGGGCGTGCCGGTCAGGCCGATGAAATCCTTGTCGAACTGGGCCAGGTAGGATTTGAGGCGCGCCGGCGTGTCGCGTTCCGGGTCGACCGAGATGAACACCACCTGCAGCCGGTCGGCATGCGGCCCCAGTTTCTGGCGCGCCTGGGCCAGCATGGCCAGCGAGGCCGGGCACACGGCCGGGCAATGGGTGAAGCCGAACTCCAGCACCACCACCTTGCCGCGCAGCGCGGACAGGCGGAAGTCGCTGCCGTCGGCAGCCTTCTGGGCGATTTCCGGAGCTACACGCGCCGGCGAGAAGGTACCGGACTTGAGGGCCGGCGCCGCCTGGACGGCTGCGGCGCACAGCAGCAAGGCTGCGAGCAGGACGCGCTTCACAAGGCCACCTTCACCGGTCGGATGTTCCTGACAAAACTCTCGTCCACGTACTGCTCGTAGCGTACCGGCCGCTTGAGCGTGCCGGCCTGCACCGAGAGCTGCATCAGCTCGTCGAATTCGGCACGCAGCATGCGCAGGTCGCCGTAGGTCACGCGGTCGCTCGGGTTCTGCATGACGAAGCGGATGATGTTGGGGTCCTGGTTGAAGAACTTGCGGTTCGACGCGATCAAGGCGGCCTTGTCGCGGTTGGCGGGCCCGGCGTCGAGCCAGTTGCCGGCGGCCTGCACGTAGTTCACCAGGTCCTGCACCAGCGGACGGTCGGTCCGGATGAGTTCCTCGCGCACGGTCAGCACGCAGCAGATGTAGTTGCGCCACTCGTTGCGCGTCATCGACAGCGGGCGCGCATAGCCGGCGCGCTGGGCCGCGGCGCCGAAAGGCTCGCCGGTGCAGTAGCCGTCCACGGCGCCGGCATACAGCGCGGCCGGCATGTCGGGCGGCGCCATCTCGATGATCTGCACGTCCTTGGCCGACATGCCCTCGCGCGCCAGCATCCTGCGCAGGAACAGGTAGTCGACGGCGAAACGGCTCGGGATCGCGATGCTTTTGCCGCGCAGGTCGGAGAACTTGCGGTAGGGCGAATCGGTGCGCACCATGATCACGGCGCCCGAGCGGTGCCCGAGCGAGACGATCTTCAGCGGGATGCGCCAGTCGGTCAGGTCCATGACCAGGGGTGCCAGCATGTAGGCCGCCTGGATGCGGCCCGTCATCAGGGATTCCTTGATCTCCGGCCAGCCCGAGAACTTGTTGTATTCGAAAGCGGTGAAGTGTGCATCCGGCTTGCCGTCGTTGACGGCGCGCGCCTTGCAGGCGATCGGCAGCGTCAGGTTGCAGGTGACCGGCAGGCCGCCGACCTGCAGCGGCCGGGGCGCCGGCGCTGCGCTGGCGCTCGTGCCCATGCCGGCCAGCGGCAGGGCCAGGGCGCCGCCGAGCAGCTGGCGCCGGCGCGGGGAATGCTCATGCATGGAAACGCTTCCAGAACCAAGGGGTGGCCAATTCTAGCACCATGTTGACCACGGTCAATACGTAAAGCCCTTATATATCTAAGTGCGAGATCAGGAGCCGGCGCTCGGCATCGCCGTCGCCCGCTTCGCCATTGCCGTTGTGGTTGCCGAGCGAAATGCCGACCGACATGATGTCGATCAGGAGCAGCTGCAGGATGCGCGAAATCATCGACAGGAAGGTCGTGCTGTCCTCGCTGTGATCCACCGCCAGGCAGACGGTCGACTTCTTCGCCAGCAGCGACTTGCTGCTGGTAATGGCGATGACGTCCGCCCCCGCCGCGCGTGCCGTGTCCACGGCCTCGAGCAGCTCCGGCAGCTGGCCGCCGGTGGAGATCGCGATCACCACGTCGCCCGGCCCCAGCAGGCCGGCGGCCAGCGTGAACAGGTGCGAGTCGCCGTACAGCGCGGCCGGGATGCGGAAGCGGAAGAACTTGTGCTGGCCATCCAGTGCCACCGCGCGTGCATTGCCCATCGCGTAGAACTCGACGCGGCGTGCGCGCCTCAAGAGCTCGATGGCGCGGTCGATCGCGTGCACATCTAACTGGTCGCGGAACTTCAGGATCGCCGACACCGTGTTGTCGATGACTTTCGCCGACAGGTCGTGGGTGCTGTCGCTCATGCGCACCTGGCTGTGGCGCACCGGGATGGTGCCGGTCAGGCTGCCGGCGAACTTGAGCTTGAATTCGGCCAGGCCCTGGAAGCCGAGCGAGCGGCAGAAGCGGATCACGGTCGGCTGGCTCACATCCGCCAGGCGCGCGATCTCGGCGATCGGCTCGGACAGCACCTTGCGCGGATGCTCCAGCACCAGGGCGGCCACGCGCTGCTCGGCCGGCGAGAGTTCGTGGCGCAGCTGCTGCACCCGGTCCATCAGGGTGTTGGCGCCGCTGCGGCCGCGCAGGTGCTCGGACAGGATCGCCGACACCCCGTGCAGGGCCGGGTTGGGCGTCATGATCACATAGGTGGGGATCTGGGCGATGTAGTCGGTGAAGCGGCCCTTGGCTTCGAAGCGGGCGCGGAACGGCGACGTGGCGAACCATTCGGCGATGCGCGGCACGATGCCGCCGCCGATGAAGATGCCCCCGAAAGCGCCGAGCGTCACCGCCAGGTTCGCCGCTGCGCCGCCCAGCATGCCGGCGAAGGTTTCCAGCACTTCCAGGCACAGGGCGTCCTTGTCGTCGAGCGCGCCGCTGACGATGTCGGCGGTGCTGCGCGCCGGCGCCTCGACGCCATTGCGCTTGGCCAGCGCCCGGTACATCAGTTCGATGCCGGGACCGGAGATCAGGCGCTCGTTCGACACGTGCGGCCATTCCTGCCAGGCGTGCTGCAGGATCGCGAACTCGCGTTCGTCGGCCGGGGCGAAGTTGACGTGGCCGCCCTCGCTGCCCAGGGTGACGAAACCGTCGATGGTCGGGATCACGCCCGACACGCCCAGGCCGGTGCCCGGCCCGAGCACGCCGGCCACCGCGTGGCTTTGCGGGGCGCCGCCGCCGACCTGCATCAGGTCTTTCGGCTCGAAGCCCGGCAAGGCCATCGCCAGCGCCGTGAAGTCGTTCACGATCAGGAGCGTCGACAGACCGAGGGTGCGGCGCACCTCGTCGGTCGAGAACTCCCAGTCGCGGTTGGTCATGCGGATGTAGTCGCCGCTGATCGGGTTGGCCAGGGCAAACGCAGCGTGGTTGATGCGCACCCTGCCGGTCTGGGCCAGGTACGCGTGCAGCAGCGGCACGATGCCGCTGTAGTCGTCGCAGAGCAGCACCGACACCTGGCGCAGCACGCCGGGCGCGGTCTCGAGCCCGAAACGCGCATGGGTGGCGCCGATGTCGGCGAGCAGGCGCGGACCGTCGGCGAAAGCGGCGCGGGAGGGTTTCAGTTCGGTATCGGGTTCAACAGTCATCGCGGTTCAGGGCTGGGCGGGACCTCGGCCCCGGATCGCGTTAGGATACCATTGAACGATTGGCAAGAATACGCTTGCTGCGCTACGGTTTACCGTAGGGTGGGCAGGTACCCTGCCCACGCGGCGATAGTTTGCAGCAAGATCATCGCGCCCGAGATCGGTGCCAGTAACAATCACCGCGTGGGCGGGAGACCCGCCCACCCTACGCAAAGCGACATCCGGCTTACCGAAGCAAGCCCTTCAGCAGCTCGCGGTGGAAGCGCGCCGGATCCTGCATCTGCGGCGCATGTCCCATGTCCGGGAAACTGACCAAGGTCGCCTTCGGAATGCTCTTCGCGGTCTGCTTCGCCAGTTCCGGATAATTGCCGAGCTTCGGGCGGATCTCCGCCGGCGCGGCATCCTTGCCGATCGCGGTGCTGTCCTTCAGCCCGATCAGCAGCAGCACCGGCATGGTCAAATGCGGGAACTCATACACCACCGGCTGCGTGTAGATCATGTCGTACAGCAGCGCCGAGTTCCAGGCGACGATCTGCTTGCCCGGCCCGCGGTACATCCCGGCCAGCATCTGCACCCAGGGCTCGTATTCCGGCTTCCAGGTGTTCACGTAATAGGTCGATTTCTCGTAGTTGCGAATGCGCTCGGCCGTGGTCTGCAGCTCGCGCTCGTACCACTTGTCCACGCCCAGCGAGGGAACGCCCACGGCCTTCCAGTCTTCCAGGCCGATCGGGTTGACCAGCACCAGTTGCTCGGACTGCTGCGGGTACATCAGGCCGTAGCGCACCGCCAGCATGCCGCCGGTCGAGTGGCCCATGACGATGGCGTTCTTCACACCGATCGATGCGAGCAGCGCATGCGTGTTCTGCGCCAGCTGCTGGAAGCTGTATTGGTAATGGGCGGGCTTGGTGGACTTGCAGAAGCCCACCTGGTCGGGCGCCACCACGCGGTAGCCGGCCCCGCTCAGCTCCTTGATCGTGCCTTCCCAGGTCGCGCCACAGAAGTTCTTGCCGTGCATGAGCACCACCGTGCGGCCGTTCGGCTTGGCCGGCTTGACGTCCATGTAGGCCATCTGCAGCTTCACGCCCTGCGAGGTGAATTGGTAGCGCTGGACCGGATACGGATAGTCGAAGCCTTCCAGCTCGGGGCCATAGGCCGGCTCGGCGGCAGGCTGGGCGGCGACGGGCAGCGCGAGGGTGAATGCGGCGCACAGCAGCGCGCCGGACAAGCGTGTCAGTACAGGCATGATGAGCAAGGGTGGGTTGGCGGAACGGCAAGAATAGCGGAAACACAGGACACCAACCTGACATCCGCCTTAAGGTCTCAGGGCTTGCCGGGCAGTTCCGGCTGCTCGGGCCGCTCGCGGCGGCCCTGTTCCGCGTCCGGTCGACGCAAGGGAATGCGCACCGTGAACTCGCTGCCCTTGCCCGTGCCTTCGCTGCGCACCTCGACCGTGCCCTGGTGCAGCGCGACGATCTCTTTCACCAGCGCCAGGCCGATGCCCAGTCCTGCGCCGCGGTCGGCGCGCCCGCTCTCGGCCTGGGTGAACACGTCGAAGATCTTGGGCAGCATCTCCGGCTCAATGCCCTTGCCGCTGTCCTTCAGGTAGCAGATGAAGTGGGTCTGGTCGACGGTGGCCGTCAGCCAGACGTCGCCACCCTGCGGGGTGAACTTGACCGCGTTGTTGAGCAGGTTGACGAAGACCTGCTGCATCCGGCGCGCGTCCACCTCGACCTCGATCGGCAGGGGCGGAAAGCTGCGGTGGATCGCGATCCCCTTGAACTGCGCGGCGGTGGCGCAGCCGTCCACCGCGTCGTTCAGCAGGGCCTGGTATTCGACCCGCTCGTAGTTGATGCTCATCTTTCCCGTACTGACCCGGGCGACGTCGACCAGGTCTTCGACCAGGCGTTCGAGCAGGCCGAGCTGGCGCTCCATCACCTGCAGGGGCCGCTCCATGGCGGCGGCGTCGCCCGCCTGCATGCGCATCAGCTGGACCGCCGTCTTGAGCGGCGACAGCGGATTGCGCATCTCGTGCGCGATGGTGCCCAGGAATACGTCGCGCCGGGATTCGCGTTCGCTGGACGCCTTCAGTTCGTTCTCGAGATAGCGGGTGCGCACGCGCAGGTGGGTGGCGTCGCGGAAGATCTTGACGAAGCCCGTCACCCGTCCTCCTTCGCGGTGCAGCGGCAGGCTGACGCCGCTCGACCAGAACCAGGAGCCGTCGCGCCGCATGTGCCAGCGCTCGTCCTCGCCGACCCCGACCAGGGCGGCCGTATTGGCTTCGTGCTCGTCGAGCTTGCGCTCGCGGTCTTCGGGAACGAACAGCATGGCGGTCGGCTTGCCCAGCACCTCGGGCGCGGTCCAGCCGGTGATGAACTCGGCGCCCGAGTTCCAGCCCGTGATGCGCAGCTCGGCATCGTAGAACATGATGCCGTACTGGCGGGTCTTTTCCAGCAGCAGGGTGTGCAGCGCGGCGGCGTCTTCGCGCTTCCAATACAGGGGTCCGGTGTCGGTCATGTCGACGTCAAAGCGTGATTGTCTCGGACACCATTGTATCGGGGCGCAAGCCGCGCACGGCATGGCCGTGGCGGCTTGTGGCGCGGCTCAGTCCTGCGCGATCAGGGCGACCGGCGCTGCCGCTGGGAACTGCACCTTGCCGCCAGTTACTACCGCGGTTTTGCCCGAGTACCAGTCGCGCACCGTCTGGCCGTCGTTGAACACGCCGGCGACCGAAATCGGCACCGCCTTGTCCTTCGGCAGGTCGAGCGCGACCACCACGCGGTCCGTCACGCCATCCTTTTGCCAGGTGCGCTTGAAGGTGTAGGGGCTGGAGGCCAGCATCTGGTGCACGCCGGCGCCGACGGCCGGGTGGGCGGCGCGGAAGCGGCCCAGCTTGGCCCAGTGCTCGCGTACCTCGGCCACCCGGTGGGCGCCGCGCTGTGCATTCGCTGCCAGCTCGTCCCAGTTCATGAAGGAGCGCAGCTTGGCGTCGCCTTCGGCGCCTTCGATGTTGAGCAGGCGCGCGGTCTCGTCGCCGTAGTAGATCTGGGCGGCGCCCGGCGCCAGCAGCAGCTTGTTGGCCGACTCGATCGGGCGCTGGCGCGCCGGGTCGAAGGGACTGCCGTCGTCGTGCGAGCTGAGGTAGTTCAGCACCCCGTAGCCCTTCATCGGGCCGTGCAGCGCCTTCGAGTAATCCGAGAACAGCTGTTCGTAGCCCTTGGCCGCGTCCGACTTCATGCTGAAGTTGATCATGTTGTCGAAGCCGTTGGCGAGCCAGTCGACCTTGACGCCGCCGCCCATGTCGAAGCTGCGGCCGTGGTGGATCGAATAGTTGTAGACCTCCGAGGTCATGAAGAACGGCAGGTCGCCGAGGCGCTTGGACGGGTTGGCGCGCTTCCATTCTTCATAGGCCAGGCTGGCTTCCTGCTTGAGTTCCTTCCACACGCCCGGCTCGGTGTGCTTGACGGTGTCGGCGCGGAAGCCGTCCACGCCATACTTGCGGATCCAGTCGGCATGCCACTTGATGAGATAGTAGCGCGGCGCGCGCGGGTAGCCGGTGCGCTTGAAGAAGTCGTCCAGCTCCTTCACCTCGCGCTCGTAGCGCCCTTCCTTCTTCCATTTCGCCACCAGGGCCGGCGGCAGGGCCACGTTGGCATTGCTATTGGTGAGGATGTCCGGCAGGTTGTCCACCAGCGTGCAGTCGACCGTGGTCGGCGCATCCTTGTAGGTGCACTTCGGCCCCGTGCGCACCCAGTCCTTGGGCCAGACCGGGTCCTGCGCGGTGACCGGGCCGGTATGGTTCATCACCACGTCGAGAATCACGCGGATGCCGTTCGCGTGCGCGGTCTCGACAAAGTTGCGGAAGTCCTTCTCGGTGCCCAGGTTGGCATCCACGGCGGTGAAGTCCTTGGCCCAGTAGCCGTGGAAGCCATAGGACAGGCCGGTGCCCTCGTCGGTCGGCCCATGGATCTGCTCGACCGGAGGCGTGAGCCAGATCGCGTTCACGCCGAGCTCCTTGAAGTAGCCGTCCTTGATCTTGGCCGTGATGCCGGCCAGGTCGCCGCCCATGAAACCGCGCAGCTTGGCGGCATCGGCCTTGCGGCCGTACGCCAGGTCGTTTGCCTTGTCGCCGTTGTTGAAGCGGTCCGTCAGCAGGAAGTAGACGGTGGCGTTCTCCCAGACGAAGGGCTTGCCGGCCGGCTGGCTGGCGGTGGTCTGTGCGGCTGCTTGGGTAGCGACGCCAAAGGCGAGCAGCATGGAGGCGGCAAGGACGGGAAGTTTCATGCGGGTTCCTGTGGTTGGTGGTGGGTCAGGTAATCACGGTCGGGCGCTCCCGGCCGGTGCGCTGGCGCAGTTCCGCCACGCTGTCGGCGATGGGGATCAGTTCGGAGAGAGCGTCTTGGGTATCGAGCTCGTGGCGTGCGGGGTCGGCCTCGTAGCGTTCGAGGTAGAGGCGGATGGTCGCGCCTTCGGTGCCGGTGCCGGACAGGCGGAACACGATGCGCGAGCCGTCCGCCATGATGATGCGGATGCCCTGGCGCGTCGCCACCGAACCGTCGACCGGGTCGTGGTAGACGAAATCGTCGGCCTCGGCCACGCGGAAGCTCCCCAGCGTCTGGCCGGCCAGGTCCGGCAGCTTCGCGCGCAGCGCCGCCACCAGGCTGTCGGCGGCGGCGGCGTCGACCGCCTCGTAGTCGTGGCGCGAATAGTAGTTGCGGCCGAAGCGGGCCCAGTGTTCGCGCACGATCTCGTTCACGGACGCATTTGCCGAATCCTTGCGCGCGGCCAGCAGGTTCAGCCAGAACAGCACGGCCCACAGGCCGTCCTTCTCGCGGATGTGGTGCGACCCGGTGCCGTAGCTTTCTTCGCCGCACAGCGTGACCAGGTTGGCGTCCATCAGGTTGCCGAAGTACTTCCAGCCGGTCGGGGTCTCGAAGCAGGAGATGCCCAGGCTTTCCGCGACGCGGTCGGCCGCCTGCGAAGTGGGCATGGAGCGCGCGATGCCGGTGATGCCCTTGGCGTAGCCGGGCGCCACGGTGGCGTTGGCGGCGATGATGGCCAGGCTGTCCGACGGCGTCACCGCCAGGCCACGGCCGACGATCATGTTGCGGTCGCCGTCGCCATCCGAGGCGGCGCCGAAGTCGGGCGCGTCCGGGCCATTCATGTGGTCGATCAGGTCGGCCGCGTTGACCGGGTTCGGGTCCGGGTGTCCACCACCGAAGTCCTCCAGCGGATCGCAGTTGACCACGGTGCCGGCGGGCGCGCCCAGCATGCCTTCGATGATGGCTTTGGCGTAGGGACCGGAGACCGCGTGCATGGCGTCGAAGCGCATCCGGAAACCGCGGCCGAACAGCGCGCGGATCGCCTCGAAGTCGAACAGGCGCGCCATCAGCTCGCTGTAGTCGGCCACCGGGTCGATGACCTCGACCACCATGTTCTCGAGATGGGTGCGCCCCAGCTGGTCGAGGTCGACCGCTGCGGCGTCGCTGATGCGGTAGGACCTCACCGCCTGGGTGTGGGCGAAGATCGCCTCGGTGATCTTCTCGGGCGCCGGGCCGCCGTTCTCGATGTTGTACTTGATGCCGAAGTCGCCGTCCGGGCCGCCGGGATTGTGGCTGGCCGAGAGCACGATGCCGCCGAAGGCCCCGTGCTTGCGGATCACGCAGCTCACCGCCGGGGTGGACAGGATGCCGCCGCGCCCTACCAGGCAGCGGGCGATGCCGTGGGCGGCCGCCATGCGCAGGATGGTCTGGATCGCTTCGCGGTTGAAATAGCGGCCGTCGCCGCCGACGACCAGGGTGCGCCCCGGGCCCTCGCCCAGGGTCAGGAAGATTGCTTCAACAAAATTCTCGAGGTAGCCGGCTTGCTGGAACTCGGTCACCTTCTTGCGCAGGCCCGAGGTGCCGGGCCGCTGTCCGGCGAATGGCGTGGTCGGGACGGTCTGGATGGTCATGCTTCGCTCCTGTCGTTATAACGAATTGCAACATCCACTGATGTTGATAAAACGTTACGATACGACAGGCGCGGAATCACTGGCGCAAGCCTCGCGGCGACTCAGATCGCGGCCTTGACCGGGGCTGCGCGGTCGGTCACGAACAGGGTCAGCACGGCCGCGAGCAGCATGCTGGCGCCGCCCAGCGCCACCGTCATGACGGTATGGCCGCCGAAGAAGTGCTTGGTCACGCCGCCCAGCAGCAGGCCGCTGACGATCTGCGGGATCACGACGAAGAAGTTAAACAGGCCCATGAAGTAACCCATGCGCTTGGCCGGCAGCGAGCCCGCCAGGATCGCGTAGGGCATGGTCAGGATCGAGGCCCAGGCCAGGCCGACGCCGATCATCGGCAGCATCAGCATGTTCTTGTCGGTGATCAGGACCAGGCTGGCCAGGCTCAGGCCGCCGACCGCCAGGCAGGTCGCGTGCACGGTCTTGCGGCTGGTAGCCCGCGCGAACACCGGCAGCAGGAAGGCGGCCAGCGCCGACACCCCGCTGTACACCGCGAACATCACGCCCACGAAACTGCCGGCGGCCTGGAAGTTCGAGGATTGCGCATCGGTGGTGCCCCAGACGTTGTCGGCGATCGCCGAGCCGGTATAGATCCACATCGCGAACAGCGCGATCCAGGTGAAGAACTGCACGAAGGCCAGCTGCACCATGGTCTTCGGCATCTTGGCGAAGCCGCCGAGGATCTCCTTGACGGCCACGCCAACGCTGCGGGAATGCTTGCGCTCGGCGTTGAAGGCGTCCATGTCGGGCGGCGGCAGCTCGTCGGCGCTCACCACGGTCCACAGCACGGCCAGGAAGAAGATGGCGCCGCCGGCATAGAAGGAATAGCGCACGGTCTCGGGAATCATCCCGCCCACCGCTTCGTTGGACACGCCCATCGATTCGAAGAAGACCGGCAGCAGGGAGGCGATCACCGCGCCGCAGCCGATGAAGAAGGTCTGCATTGCATAGCCCGCGGTCTGCTGCGAGGCGTCCAGCTTGTCGCCGACGAAGGCGCGGAACGGTTCCATCGAGACGTTGATGGCGGCATCCATCATCCACAGCACGGCCACGGCCATCCACAGCGCGGCGGAATTCGGCATCAGGAACAGCGCGATGGCGGCCAGCACGGCGCCGATGAAGAAGAAGGGGCGGCGGCGTCCCCATTTCGGGTGCCAGGTGTTGTCGCTCAGGTAGCCGATGATCGGCTGCACCAGGAGGCCCGTCACCGGCGCGGCCAGCCAGTACAGGGCCAGGTTGTCGGGGTCGGCGCCCAGCGTCGAAAAGATGCGGCTGGTGTTGGCATTCTGCAGTGCGAAGCCGAACTGGATGCCGAAGAAGCCGAAGCTCATGTTCCAGAGCTGCCAGAACGACAGGCGCGGCTTGATGGCCGCGGTTTGCATATCCATGTGTGTCCCCAATGACGGCCCGGACCTGAGCGGGCTCTCGTGTGATGCAGGCAGCCCACATCAGGCCGACCTACAGGTAGCTGTAGCAAAATAACATGGCGATTTCTGAGTGTCAATCGAAGAGCTGTCATAGTAGAATCGACACAACAGAGGGCGCCAGAGCGTGCACTCTGTAGTCAAACAACAGAATAATCGACCAAGGAGACTACGCCATGCCCTTGTTTCGCCCTACCCTTCTTTCCCTCCTGCTGGCCGCCGCCTTCGGCGCTTCGGCCGTCGCCGCCGACAAGCCTGCCGACAGTGCGAAAGCCTCGACCGCTTCCGCCGGCGTGAGCCTGCTGGGCGCGCCGCTCGCGATGCCGGGACTGGAACGCAAGCGCCAGCTGCGCCTCTACCTGCCGCCGGGCTATGCGAGCTCGAACAAGCGCTATCCGGTGCTGTACATGCACGACGGCCAGAATCTGTTCGACGAGGCCACCGCCTACGCGGGCGAATGGAAGGTGGACGAGACCCTGGACGCGCTGGCCCGGGAAGGCAAGCTGGAAATGATCGTGGTCGGGATCGACAACGGCCAGGACAAGCGCATGACGGAGCTGAACGCCTGGGACAACGAGCGGATCGGCAAGGGCGAAGGCCGCGCATACACCGACTTCATCGTCAACACCGTCAAGCCGATGATCGACAGGCAGTACCGCACCCTGCCCGGTCGCGAGCACACCGCGATCATGGGCAGCTCGATGGGCGGCCTGGCCTCGCACTACGCGCTGGTGCAGTACCCGCAGGTATTCAGCAAGGCGGGCGTGTTCTCGCCGGCCTACTGGACCGCGCAGCCCTCCTTCGATTTCGTGGCCGCCAAACCGGTGCCCAAGGATGCGCGCGTGTTCCTGCTGATGGGCGAAAAGGAAGGGCCGCAGATGAATGCGGACGTCAAGCGCATGGCGGAGGTGGTGAAGAAGACCGGGCATCCGGCGGCCAACACGGTCTTGAAGATCGTGCCGGGGGCGGAGCACAACGAGGCGTTCTGGGCGGGAGAGTTGCGCGAGGCGCTGTTGTGGATGTTCGCGCCGGATAAAACGTGATACACCGTGGACGGCGATGCCGTCCACGGTACGATCAATCTCAGCCCTTGCGATGCGGCTTCTTGCCCGCGTCCTTCTTGAAGAACTTCTTCTTCGGCGCCGCGGCGATCGGCGCTTCCAGCCCGTCGCGCGTCATGTTCAGCTGCTGGCCGGCCACCCACACCGTCTTGAGGTGGTCGATCAGTTCCTGCGTCATGTCGTCCGGCAGGTCGATGGTGCTGTAGTCGTCGTAGATCTCGATGCGGCCCATGTACTTGGCCGGCATGTCGGCCTCGTTGGCGATGGCGCCGACGATGTTGCCCGGCTTGACGCCGTGCTGGTGGCCGACCTCGATGCGGAAGGTCGCCATGCCCGGTTCCGCTTCGCGCACCACGCGCTCCTTCTTGAATGCCGGTTCGCGCGGTTCACGCACGGGACGCGTCGGACGGTCTTCCCACGCAACTTGCTCGCGCGGCACGAAGTCGGCGCGCTCCGGACGCGCCTCGCGGTCCGGCTTTTCCAGCAGCAGCGGCTGGTCGCCGCGCGCCAGCTTGGCCAGCGCAGCGGCGATGTCCACCGCCGGCACGTTCTGTTCGCGCTCGTACTCTTCGATCAGCGAACGGAACACTTCCAGCCCGCCTTCGGCCAGCGTGCTGGCGATCTGCTCCTTGAATTTCGCGATGCGCACGTCGTTGACCGCCTTCACGGTCGGCAGCTGCAGCGGCGCCACCGGCTGGCGCGTGGCGCGCTCGATCGCCTTCAGCAGGCCGCGTTCGCGCGGCGTGATGAACAGGATCGCCTCGCCGCTGCGGCCGGCGCGGCCGGTACGGCCGATGCGGTGGGTGTAGCTCTCCGGGTCCGAGGGCACGTCGTAGTTGACCACGTGGCTGATGCGCTCGACGTCGAGGCCGCGGGCGGCGACGTCGGTCGCCACCAGGATGTCGATCTTGCCGTTCTTGAGCTGCTCGATGGTGCGTTCGCGCGCCTGCTGGGCCATGTCGCCGTTGATGGCGACGGCGGCGAAGCCGCGTGCCTGCAGCTTGGTCGCGAGCTCTTCGGTGCCGAGCTTGGTGCGCGCGAACACGATCATGCCGTCGAAGGGTTCCGCTTCCAGGATGCGGGTCAGCGCGTCGAGCTTCTGCATGCCCGCCACCAGCCAGTAGCGCTGGGTGATGTTGGCGTTGGTGCCGGTCTTGGCGGCGACCGTGATTTCCTGCGGATCGCGCAGGTAGGTCTTGGCGATGCGCTTGATCGCCGGCGGCATGGTGGCCGAGAACAGCGTGGTCTGGCGCTCCGGCGGGGTCTGCTGCAGGATGTGCTCGACGTCGTCGATGAAGCCCATGCGCAGCATCTCGTCCGCTTCGTCCAGCACGAGCGTTTTCAGCTGGGACAGGTCGAGCGAACCCTTTTCGATGTGGTCGATCACGCGGCCCGGGGTGGCAACCACCACGTGCACGCCGCGGCGCAGGGCCGACAGCTGCGGGCCGTAGCTCTGGCCGCCGTAGATCGGCAGCACGTGGAAGCCCTTGATGTGGGCGGCGTAGCTCTGGAAGGCTTCGGCCACCTGGATCGCCAGTTCGCGCGTCGGCGCCAGCACCAGCGCCTGGGGCGTGGCCTGCTTGATGTCGATGCGCGACAGGATCGGGAGTGCGAAAGCGGCGGTCTTGCCGGTGCCGGTCTGGGCCTGCCCGAGCACGTCACGGTTGGCCAGCAGCAGCGGAATGGTCGCGGCCTGGATCGGCGATGGCGTTTCGTAGCCGACGTCCTTCAGCGCCTTCAATACGGGCGCGGAGAGGTCGAGGTCGGCAAAGTTCGGGAGGGGGGTGTCAGACATGGCAAAACTTTCAAAGTTGATACTGAAGCCGCAGTTTACTCTCTCGCGCAGCGAGGGCGGGCACTATTTGGAACGGGGCTGTTTTTTACCAAGTGGAAAAAAACGGCGGCCCCATGCGCCTTCACGCATGGGGCCGCGAATGATACAGGGTAAGCGCTACATTTTCCTGGCCGCGCACATCCTGGCAATGTAGTCGTTATGCGACGGCATGACGTCGACGCACTTGGCGATCACTTCGCGCACGCTCTCCAGGTACTCGGCAATGTCCTGGTCCGACTGCGCGTCGGCCAGCGGGTGGTAACCGTCGATCGGCATGTTCTGCCCTTCGAAGACCTGGATCCAGCCGACTTCCGAGAACAGCTCGTTGTCGACCCGGACCACGCGGCCGTGCGAGCGGTACATGGCCATCTTGTGCCGCAGCGCGTCCGGAATGGCCATGTTCGCGCACTCTTTCCAGTAGTCCGAATCGGTGCGCTGGTTCAGGTGGTAGTGCAGGATGATGAAGTCGCGGATGCGCTCGTAGTCGAAGCGCGACTGGCGGTTGTATTCATCGCGGTCGATCGCGCTCCAGCCGCGGTCCGGGAAGAAGTCGAGCAGGCGCTGGATGCCGGACTGGATCAGGTGGATGCTGGTCGACTCCAGCGGCTCGAGGAAGCCGCTGGCCAGGCCCAGGGCCACCACGTTGCGGTTCCACGCCAGCTTGCGCATGCCGGTCTGGAAGCGGATCAGGCGCGGCTCGGCCAGCGCGCGGCCGTCCAGGTTGGCCAGCAAGGTAGCCGCGGCCTCGTCGTCGCTGATGAAGCGGCTGCAGTACACGTGGCCGTTGCCGGTGCGGTGCTGCAGCGGGATGCGCCACTGCCAGCCCGACTTGTGCGCGGTCGAACGGGTATACGGCGTGATGACGGGCGCCGATTCGCAGGGCACGGCCAGCGCGCGGTCGGCCGGCAGCCAGTGGGTCCAGTCCTCGTAGCCGGTCTGCAGGGTCTGTTCGATCAGCAGGCCACGGAAGCCCGAGCAGTCGATGAACAGCTCGCCTTCCACGCGGGTGCCGTTTTCCAGCTCGACCGCGTCGATATGGCCGTCCGGCTCGCGCAGCGTCGCGCGCGTGATCTTGCCTTCGATGCGCACCACGCCGCGCGACTCCGACAGCTTGCGCAGGAATTTCGCGTACAGGCTGGCGTCGAAGTGGTAGGCGTAACCGATGTCGCGCAGCGGCGAATTCGGGACGTCGAAGCGCGGCGGCATGAACTTGTTGGCTTTCGACGCCATCCGCGTGATCGAGTATTCCTCGAGCGGCGCGGCCTTGCCCGCGCGGCGCATCTTGTTCCAGTACTGGTCGAAGGGCAGCGTGGCCAGGTCCTGGCCGAGGCGTCCGAAGCCGTGCATGTAGCGGTCGCCGAGCTTGCCCCAGTTGACGAACTCGATCCCCAGCTTGAAGCTGCCCTGGGTCTCGCGCATGAATTCGTTCTCGTCGATGCCGAGCACGCGATTGAAGCGCTGGATCATCGGGATGGTCGCTTCGCCGACGCCGACAATGCCGATCTCGTCCGATTCGACGAGGCGGATGTTGTAGCGGCCGTTGAGGACGGTGGACAGCGCGGCCGCGGTCATCCAGCCGGCGGTGCCGCCGCCGACGATGACGATGTCCTTGATTGGTTCTGTACTCATGTGCAATGCCCGGTGGGTCTGACGAACAACGACCCCTGGCGGGCGGATGCCCGGCAGGGGTCGTTACTTTACCTCAGTTCAGCTCAGCTTAGAACTTGTAGCTGGCGCCGAAGTGGTAGGTACGGCCGTAGTCGACGCGGTTGGTCGGGTTGTTCTCGTCGTCGGTGAACTCCAGGAACGGTGCGTTGTTCCAGTTCTGCGCCTGGGCGAACAGGCTCACGCCCTTCAGCCAGCCGCTCTGGATTTCGTACGACGCCTGCAGGTCGACCACGGTCTCGCCCTTGATGAAGGTCAGCTGCGCATTGTCCTGGTAGTCCGATACCTGGCCCAGGAAGCTCGAACGCTTGCGCGCCGCGGCAGCGATCTGGAAGCCGTTCTTCTCGTAGTACAGGCGCAGGTTGCTGACCTTGCGCGACAGGCCCGGCAGCGGGATGCTGACCGCGCTGCCGGTCACGTTGGCGAAGCCTTCGCGCGGCAGGTCGATGCTGCTCTTGGTATCCGAGTGGTTCAGCATCACGCCGAAGCCGTCCAGGTACTGGCTCGCCATCGAGAACGGCAGGTTGATCGCCAGCTCGTAACCGTACAGGTTGCCGCCATCGCCGTTCATCGGCTGGGTGAAGCGGCCGATGGTCCCGCCGCCCGGCGGCAGGGTGGTTTCAGGCGAAATGGTCTGCGCGAAGTCGTAGTCGCGCGCCATGCGGAAGATGTAGGTGTCGAGCTTCTTGTAGAAGACGGCAGCGCTGACATAACCCTTGTTGCCGAAGTACTTTTCGTACGACAGGTCGAAGGCCTTGGCGCGGAACGGCTTGAGCTGCGGGTTGCCGCCGCTGCTGGTCAGGACCGACACGCCCTGCTGGTTGCTGAGCGTGACGTTCTGGCCGGCGCGCAGGTCGTCCAGGTTGGCGCGCGAGACGACCTTGGCCAGGCCGACGCGGACTTTCTGGTCGCTCGCGAGGTCGAAGGACAGGTTCAGGCTAGGCAGGAAGTCCCAGTAGGTGGAGCTGTCGGTGACGCGCATGCCCGGGCAGGACGTCGGGGTATTGCCCTTGCAACGGCCGCTGTCGACCTGGTAGCCGCCACCGGTCTGGTCCGAGTAGATCGCCTGGATGCCGGCGTTACCGCGGTACGGCAGGCCGAACAATTCACCTTCCAGGTCGCCCATGGCGTAGCCGGTCCAGATGCGTTCCTTGACGTCCCACCACTTGTTCAGGATGTCGGCGTCGACCTTCGGCGCCAGTTCGTAGACCGTGCCCAGCGAACCGCGCGGATCCCACGACACCACGTTGAAGCCCGAGGCACCGGCTTGCGCCACTGCGCTGCCCGGCACGTCGGCGGCGCCGTTCGGGTTGCCGCCGATGATCATCAGGCGGCCGTCCTGGCCGGTACGCTCCTTGTCGCGCATGGTGAGGTTGAAGCCGTAGGTGGTGCCGACCACAGGCCCCCACTCGACCGCCTTCTTGGCGGACAGGCGCAGCGCCTTGACTTCGTCCTCGACGTACGGCTGGCCGAGGTAGCCGGCCTGCGGCGAGGCCGCGCCGCCCGACCAGCCCATGGTGTCGGTCAGCTTGACGGCGCCACGGTCGGCGTAGTTCAGGCCCGGGGTGTACTTCACTTCGGTGACATTGGCGCCGTTGAAGCCGGTGTAGCGCAGCGAATCCTGCTGGCCCGGCAGGGTGCCGGCGGTGGTCTCGTAGCGCGAACCCAGCTTGGTGGCCTTCGACCAGGTCAGGTCGGCCATCGTGGTCCACTCGCCGAGTTTCAGCTCGTTGTTCCAGCCGATGGTCTTCAGGTCGTCTTCCGCGCCTTCGTAGTGGTTACGCACCACGCCCTTCCAGTTGGTGATGGTGCCGCTGGTGGCGACGCCATTGGCCACGGTGGCCTGGCTCAGCACGTGCGGCAGCTCGTAGGCGCCGCCGGCATTGCCGGCCACGCCGGCTTCGAAACCGGTCTTCTTCAGGCCGGTCTCGCCTGCCGAGTAGAACACGTCGACGGTCGACTTGAAGTTCTTGTTCGGACGGTACTGCAGCGAGGCGAAGGCGCCGTCGCGGTTGTGCATGTTCTGCTCGGTGTCGTAGCCGAAGCCGTTCGGGACCTTGACGGTGGCGCCGTTGTAGCTCATGTCGGCGGTGCCCCAGGAATTGAACTTCGACTGGCCGCCGCCCATTTCCTCGTAGCGGGTAAAGCCCACTGCCACGCCGATGGTGCGGTTCGCGAACTGGTCGATGTACGACAGGGTCGCGCGCTTGCCGTCGCCTTCCGGCAGGCCGTCGCGCTGTTTCACGCCGAGGCGGCTCTTCTTGTAGCTGACGGCGACGGTGCGCTTGCCGAAGTCCAGCGGCTGCACGGTGCGCAGGTCGATGGTCGAAGCCAGGCCCTGGCCGACGACGCTGGCGTCCGGGGTCTTGTAGATGACGATGGAACCCATCAGTTCGGCCGGGAACAGGTCGAACTCAGGCGAACGGGCATTGCCGGTCGAGGCCATTTCGCGGCCGTTCAGCAGGGTGCCGTTGAAGCTCGGCGACAGGCCGCGCACCGAGATGTCCGATGCCTTGCCCGAGCTGCGGCCGCGCTGGGCCGACACGCCCGGCAGGCGCGCGATCGATTCGGCGACGCTCTGGTCCGGCAGCTTGCCGATGTCTTCGGCCGAAACGGCTTCGACGATCGAGGTGGAATTCTTCTTGATCGAAATTGCCGCTTCGATACCGCGGCGGATACCGGTCACCTGCACGGTGGCGACGCCCGGCTGGACGTTCGCGGTGGCGCCCGCAGGCGTCGGCTCGGCGGCGGTGGCTGCCTGCTCGGCCGAATTCGGCTGGGTGGCAACGCTCGAGGTGGCGCTGGTGGTCGTGGTGGTGTTGTCCTGCGCGGTCGATTGCGCGTAGGCGCTGCCCGCGAAGACGGACAGGAAGACTGCGCAGCCGGCGGCAACCGGGCTCAGCTGGAATGCAAGGCGGGCCGGCTCACCAGCGCGCTTGGTTGCGAAGATATTCATTTGTCCCCTCAATAAAGACACAATAATTTTTTCCCGAAACTACAGCGCGACAGGCAGCTGCACGCCAGCCTCAAGCAAACGTTTTTGGACGTTCTGCCAAGGATTCTGTATTAAAACTAGATGCACTGTCAACGGGAGTTGCTTGTTACTACGATAATGGCATGTTTTTCAGAAAATCGGCAGCACAGCACGTCTTTTCCGTTGTATTTGGGCTACAAGAGTGCATATAAGCCGCTGTAGTCGGACTACAAACGCACTTTTAGACAGCATCTTGGGTGAAAGATGCACCATGTCGGTGCGCGCCTGACGGCGAGAGAGTCGTAGAGAATCAAGAAAATTCTCCAAGGAAAAATTTTTTGGATGAGCGAATCTGTACTTTGACTAGATTCCGAATAGGCAATGCATTTGTGCCATGTAGTCGCTTCATAGTATTCTCGCCGCAACACAACCAAGCGCGGCGACACTCTTTCCTCCTGATTCGGCTGCAAACTGTAGTCTGACTACGCAGACGTATTCAAGCTGCATACAGGTGGCGTAGAGAAGCCCAAGAGACCCATGAAACTTTTCTTCGCCACTTTGCTGGTCGGCAGCGCCGCCCTGAGCCCCTTCGCCGCCCAGGCCCAGTCCCCTGCAATCGACCACATGGAGCCGCCGTTCTGGTGGGTCGGCATGCAGCACAAGGGATTGCAGCTGATGGTGCATGGCGAGCGTATCGCCGACCTGGAACCTTCCCTCGCCTATCCGGGCGTGCGCATCGCCTCGGTGACCCGGGTACCGAGCAGGAACTACCTGTTCATCGACCTCGAGATCGGCCAGGACGCGCGGCCGGGCAAGTTCGACATCGTGTTCAAGGGCGCTGGCCGCCAGGCCGCCTATGCCTACCAGCTGCTGGCGCGCGAGCCCGGCTCGGCGCAGCGCCAGGGTTTCACCAGCCGCGACACGATCTACCAGGTGATGCCGGACCGTTTCGCCAACGGCAATCCGGGCAACGACAGTACCCCGGGCACCCAGGAGAAGGCGAACCGCGCGAACGGCTCGGGGCGCCATGGCGGCGACATCCAGGGCATCATCGACCGCCTCGACTATATCCAGGGCATGGGTTTCACCCAGCTGTGGCCGACGCCGCTGGTCGAAAACGACATGCCGGCCTACTCCTACCATGGCTACGCCGCCACCGACCATTACCGCATCGATCCGCGCTATGGCAGCAACGAGGACTTCCGCCGCCTGTCGAACGAGGCGAAGAAGCGCGGCATCGGCCTGATCCAGGACGTGGTGCTGTCGCACATCGGCAGCGCGCACTGGTGGATGAAGGACCTGCCGACCCCGGACTGGGTCAACTACGGCGGCAAGTTCGTCCCGACCCAGCACCACCGCGTCGCCGTCCAGGACCCGTACGCCTCGAAGGAAGACGCCGACAACTTCACGCGCGGCTGGTTCGTCGAGAGCATGCCCGACCTGAACCAGTCGAACCCGCTGGTGGCGAACTACCTCATCCAGAACAACATCTGGTGGATCGAGTACGCCGGACTGGCTGGGCTGCGGATCGACACCTTCGGCTATTCGGACGGCGCCTTCCTGAGCGAATACACGCGGCGCCTGATGGCGGAATACCCAAAGCTGAACATGGTCGGCGAAGAATGGAGCAAGCTGGTGCCGGTGGTGGCGCGCTGGCAGCGCGGCAAGGACAACTTCGACGGCTATTCGGCCTCCACCCCGAGCCTGATGGACTTCCCGCTGGCCGAAGCCATGCGCACGGCACTCAGCGACAACAAGAGCGGCAACGTCTTCACCGACGTCTATGAAACGCTCTCGCTCGACTACCTGTACCCGGAACCGGGCAACCTGGTGCTGTTCGAGGCGAACCACGACGTTTCGCGTATCTGGAGCGTGGTGGGCGAAGACTTCGACCGCTACCGGATGATGATGGTGTTCCTGATGACGATGCCGCGCATCCCGCAGCTCTACACGGGCGACGAGATCCTGATGACCAGCGCCACCAGGGAACGCGACGATGCCAGCTACCGGCGCGACTTCCCCGGCGGCTGGGCCGGCGACCGGATCGATGCCTTCACCGGCAAGGGCCTCACGGCGCAGCAGCGCGCGGCCCAGGAGCTGGTGCGCAAGCTGGCCAACTGGCGCAAGGGCCAGTCCGTCATCCACCACGGCAAGCTGATGCACTACGGCCCGCGCGACAATACCTATGTCTACTTCCGCTACGACGGGGACAAGAAAGTGCTGGTCGCCTTCAACAACAACCCGAAGGAGATGGTGCTCGACACCCACCGTTTCCGTGAAATGCTGGCCGGCGTGGCGGGCGGCGTCGATGTCCTGAGCGGCAAGCGTTTCGAACTGGGCAAGGAGCTGCGCCTGCCGGCGAAGGCAAGCCTGATCCTCGAACTGGAGGCGGCACGATGAAGCGCAGCCTGCTGGCCACCGCCGCCTTCCTGGCCTGCCTGGGCGCGAGCGCACAGGACAAGGAACTGTATATCCGCGGCGCCTTCAACGGCTGGGGTACCGACAACGCCCTCGCCCACAAGGGCCAGGGCGTCTACGAAGCCGACATCCTGGTCAGTCCCGGCAACCATGCCTTCAAGGTGGGCAGCCGCGACTGGAGCGACGAGTGGGTGCTTGATGCCAACCAGAGCGTGACGGTGGCGCCGGGCACGCCCTACCGGCTGGAGACCCAGGCCGGCCCGGAAGACTATCTGTTCGTGCGCCAGACCGGCACCTACCGCTTCACGGTCGACGCCTCCAACCCGGCCGCGCCGAGCTTGCGCGTGCTGCGCCTGGAGACGCCGCAGGCGGCCAGCGCACCCGATCCGCACGCCGGTCGCGAGGCCGTCACGACGCTCGACTTCCCGACCTGGGACGGCAAGCAGGAAACTGCGCGCTTCTCCTCGCCCGATCCCGGCGCCGAGCTGCGGCGCTATGCCCACTCCACCACCCTGAGCCTGCGCGACCCGGGGCCGCAGCACAGCGAGTACGCGGAACAGCCCGGCCTGCCGCGCATCCGTACCGGCAACCTGGCCTTCGACGCCCTGTTCGCGCTGGCCGGTTCCGAAATGCGCCTGGATGCGGTCAGCCAGATCCGCGACGGCAACTACAACGGCGGCGCCGCCATTGCCTGCGAGTGCTTCGCAACCGGCGAGAAGTGGCACTACGTGTGGACGCGCGACCTGTCGTATGCGGCCGACCTGGGCCTGGCCCTGCTCGACCCGCAGCGGGTGCGCAACTCGCTCGAATTCAAGCTGTCCGGCTGGCGCAAGGGCGTGCCGATCGCGCCCCAGGTCGCGGGCAAGGGTTACGCAACTGAGGACGGTCTGCAGATCGTGCAGGACACCGGCAGCGGCGGCAGCTGGCCGGTCAGCACCGACCGCGTCACCTGGGCCTTCGCGGCCGAGGAAACCCTGCGCGCCCTGCCCGCCGCCGAGCGCGCCCCGTTCGCGCGGCGCGCGCTGCAGGCGCTCTCCAACACGATCGAGAACGACCGCATCGCCGCTTTCGACACGAAGACCGGCCTGTACCTGGGCGAGCAGTCCTTCCTCGACTGGCGCGACCAGAGCTACGCCGCGTGGATCCCGAACGAGCTGGCCTTCATGTCGACCTCGAAGTCGCTGTCGACCAACGTCGGCCACGTCCAGGCCCTGAAGCTGGCATCGACCCTGGCGCGCGAGCAAGGCGACCAGGCCCGGGCGGAGCGCTACGCCAAGTGGGCCGCCGCGCTGATCCGCGCCATCAACACCCAGCTCTGGCTGGACGATGCCGGCATGTACAGCAGCCTGACGGCCGGCCACCTCGACGGTGCGCCGCTGCACAAGTTCGACTGGCTCGGCCAGTCGCTCGCCATCATCAGCGGCGTCGCCAGCGAGGAGCGCGCGCGCTCGATCCTGGCGCGCTACCCGCATGGACCGATGGGCGCGCCGGTCATCTGGCCGCAGCAGCCGGGCATGCCGGTCTACCACAACCGCGCCCTGTGGCCTTTCGTCACGGGCTATGGACTGCGGGCGGCCACCCACGCGAAGAACGTGGCGGTGGCCGATGCGGCCTACGACTCGCTGATGCGCGGCGCGGCGCTCAACATGTCGAACATGGAGAACCTCGAGTGGCTGTCCGGCCAGCCGCTGCTGCTCGACGAACGCAATCCGAACCTGATCGGGCCGGTGATCAACTCAAGGCGCCAGCTGTGGTCCGTGGGAGCCTATCTGGGCATGGTGGTGGGCGAAGTGTTCGGGGTATCGCTCCAGGACGATGCCCTGGCCTTGCGCCCCTTCGTCACCGCCAAGCTGCGCCGCGAGATGTTCGCGGCATCGAACGAGATCGCCCTGCACGATCTGCGCCTGCACGGCAAACGCGTCGACGTACGCCTGCGGCTGCCGGCGGCAAGCCGCGAAGACGGCTACTACCTGGTCGAACAGGTCCTGGTGAATGGCCAGGCAAGCGGCGACCGCATTCCCCTTGCGCGGCTCCAGGACCGGAACCAGGTCGAGATCGTGCTCGGCCGGCTGGCGCCCGGACAGCAGGACATCCGCCGCGTGAAGGACGATCCGTACGCGGACGGCGGCGCCACCTTTGGTCCGCGCGAGCCGGCGATCGCGGCATTGAAGCGCGACGCCAAGGGCGTGACCTTGCAGATCGCGGGCGCCCCGGGGGAACAGGGCGTGAGCTACAGCGTGTACCGCGACGGCAAGCGCGTGGCCGAGGGCCTACCCGCGGGCAGCTGGCTGGATCGATCCGCGAGCGCCTTCGGCTGCTATGCGGTGGAGGCACGCGCCACCGCCAGCGGCAACCGCAGCCACCACAGCGCCCCGCGCTGCGTCGATGCGGGCATCGAGGTCGATGTCACCGATCCGCGCACCGTCTCCAACGTCAAGCTCGCTGCGCCGAATGCGCGCTTCCCGGCTCCCCGCCTGGAAGCCTGGGGCCAGCCCGGCGACCGCTTCGCCGTCGATCGCATCGCCATTCCGGCCGCCGGCAACTACCAGGTACAAGTGCGTTACCACAACGCCGCCAACCAGGTAAACCTGGGGATCAGCGGCGGCGTGAAGTGGCTGGCCGTGAAGGACGGACGCGGCAGGATCGTGGCGCAGGGCGTGGTGCAGCTGCCGCATGCGCCGCTGGCGAAGACGGATACGCCGACGGTGTATTCGACGTCGCTGGCGGCCCGCCTGGGGCGCGGCAGCTACCGCGTCGAAATGAGCGACTTCTACAATATGAGCTATCTCGACAGCAACAGCAGCTTCAGCGCGGCGGGTGGCCTCACGGGACCGTCGAACCGCTTCGACATCTATGGGGTCCGCCTGTTACGCGTGAACTAGGCGGCTTCGGCCTCACCGGGGACCGGCCGCGCTTCCTTGCGCGACGGTCCCTGCGTCATCAGGAGCAGCCGCCCTTCCAGCACGCGGAACTCGAGCGGCATCGCCATCGTCTCCACCTCGCCGTCGGCCGCGACCTTCATGCGCTTGCGGCCGTAGACCGAGGGCGTGCGCACCAGCAGGCGCTTGAAGGCGAAGGCTTCGACTTCGTCGTCGTCGCCCAGGCGCCCCAGCATGCCGCGCACCAGCAGGCGCAGCAGGCCCAGCTTGCCCATGGGCCTGGGGGCGATGCCCACCAGTTGCCCGTCCTCCACCGCCTCGATCAGGCCGTCGCGCATCCCGACCTGCTCCAGCTGCAGGCGATTGTTCCCTACAAACAAGGTCGTGGTACGCAAGCGCCGTTCCTTGCCGTCGAGCTCGAGCGTGATGCGCAGGTGGCGGTGCGGACGCAGCGCGATCTTGATGGCCGAGAAGAAGGCGACGACGCGGCTGCGCCCGTACTGGCGCTTGTCGTGCTCGCGCTCCTCGAGCAGTTTCGGGTACAGGCCGACGCTGGCGTTGACGAGGAAAATCTTGTTGTTGAGCAGGCCCACCTGCACCGGCTGCAGCTTCGCGCGCAGCAGTGCGTACACGGCTTCGGCCAGGTCTTCCGGAATGCCGTGGGTGCGGCCGAAATAGTTGAATGTTCCTTGAGGCAAGACGCCAAAGGGGCAGCCCGCCAGCACGGCTTGATGCGCCACCGTGTTGATGGTGCCGTCGCCGCCCGCCGCCACCAGGATGCCGCCTTCGGCCGTGGCGCGCGCCGCCATGCTGTGCGCCTTGGCCGTCAGCTCGGCCGGATCGTCGACCAGTTCCAGGGTGCAACTGCGCCCGGCCGAGGCCAGCACGCTTTCGATGGTCGAGCGCCGCAGGTCGGTCTCGGAATGACCGGATCCGGCGTTGAGGACGATGAAAAACGGCGCATCGGGACGTGGCTCGGTGATCGGCATCGGTGCTTCGCTTGATCGGTTGGTGGACGGATGTGCAGGCAATCCTACCACCACCGCCCCCCCGCACAAGGTGCGCTAGCGCGCGTACGGAAGGTCCATGCCGTACAGGTTCAGTTCAGGCTCGCCCGGCACCACGACCCGCGTTCCCTGAAAGCACATTCCCAGCCTGAGCAGCAGCGCGATCGAGGCCGCATTGCCGGGCGTGGTGATGGCCACCAGCCGCGGGATGCCGAGCGCGCGCGCGTGCGCGACCACGGCCCGGGCGGCTTCGAAGGCATAGCCCTGGCCGCGGTGGCGCGGCAGGAAGGCGTAGCCGAGGTCGACGTCTTCGAGCGCGTCGCGCTTGATCAGGCCGGACAGGCCGACCGGCACGGCCGCGCCCTGCGCGAGCAGCTCGACCATGTACATGGAATGGCCGCGCGTGCGCTGCATCGCCACCGGCCCGTCCTCGATCGACTTCGCCGCGGCCTCGAGGGTGCGCACGCCGCGGTCGCCGATATGCTCGATGAAGGCGGGGTCGTTGAACAGTTCCAGGAACACGGCGGCATCGCCCGGCTCCACCAGGCGCAGGCGCAGGCGTTCGGTGCGCAGGACCTCCAGCGGATGGCGGGTCACGCGTCCACCGTCGGCCAGTGGTCCGGGTCCTGCAGCAGCTGGTACATGACGTAGGCGTCCACGTAGCCGAAGCGCTTGTGGCGGTAGGCCTTGGGCAGGGTGCCGACGATCGAGAAACCGAGCTTCTTCCACAGCCGGATGGCGGCGGTATTGGTGCTCACGACGTAGTTGAACTGCATGGCAAGGTAGCCCAGGCGGCGCGCTTCAAGCAGGCTATGCTCGCCGAGCAGGCGACCGACGCCGGCCCCCTGCGCCGAGGGACTGACCATGTAGGACGCATTGGCCACGTGGTGGCCGCGCCCGGCCTGGTTCGACACCAGGCGGTACATGCCGAGCACGCGCGCGCCGCTGGTCGCGACAAAAGCCGTCACCTCGGGGCCGAGCCAGTAGGCATGGCCGTCCTCGCGCGAGGTAGCGGTGGTAAAGGGATAGGTTTCGCCGGCCGCGACGTGAGAGCAGAAGATGCTCCACATCGCATCGAAATCGTGCTCGCCGGCGGGGCGGATCTGGATGTCTTTCACGGCTGTCGGGAACAGGTACCGAACTCGAAAGCGACCTATTCTAGCCGCAAATTGTCATCGATTACACGAATCGTGCGCAGCTTTTTGAGCGATCATTTGGCAGCCTGTGGCGGCATCCGGAAATCGGTGGCGGCGGGCCGTCCGGGCAGGTGCAGGCTCACCCGGGCTGATGGCGCCTCGGCCACGACTGCGCCGCGCCGCAGCACCAGCTTGCGCGCCGCGCGCAGGCGGATCGCTTCGATCGTGGAGCCGGCGTCCAGCAGCACCAGGTCGGCCCAGCAGCCCGGCGCCAGCCCATAGCCCTCCAGGCCGAGGATGCGCGCCGGGGTCTCGGTCACCGCCAGGAAGCACTGGTGCATCGCCTCCACCCCGGTCATCTGCGCCACGTGCAGCCCCATGTGCGCCACTTCCAGCATGTCGCCGGAACCCATGCCGTACCAGGGGTCGAGCACGCAGTCGTGGCCGAAGGCGACGTCGACACCGGCCGCCAGCAGTTCCGGCACCCGGGTCATGCCGCGCCGCTTCGGGTAGGTGTCGTGGCGTCCCTGCAGGGTGATGTTGATGAGCGGATTGGCGATCGCCGCGACGCCGCTTTCCGCGATCAGGGGCAGCAGCTTGCTCACATAATAGTTGTCCATCGAGTGCATCGAGGTCAGGTGCGATCCGGCCACCAGGCCCTGCATGCCGAGGCGCCGGGTTTCGGCCGCCAGGGTCTCGATGTGGCGCGACATCGGGTCGTCGGTCTCGTCGCAGTGCATGTCCACGCGCCGGTCCTGCCCGGCCGCGAACTCGCACAGCAGGCGGATCGATTCCGCTCCGTCGGCCATGGTGCGCTCGAAGTGCGGGATGCCGCCGACCACGTCGACGCCCATCGCGATCGCGCGTTTCAGGTTGTCGAAGGCCCCTGGGCTGCGCAGCAGGCCGTCCTGGGGGAAGGCGACCAGCTGCAGGTCGAGGTAGGGCGCCACCTGCTTTTTCACCTCCAGCAGCGCCTCGACCGCCAGCAGGCGGTCGTCGCAGACGTCGACGTGGGTACGGATCGCCAGCAGGCCGCGCGCCACCGCCCAGTCGCAATAGCGCAAGGCGCGCTCGACGATCGCATCCTGCGCCAGCTGGGGTTTCAGCTCTCCCCACAGGCGGATCCCTTCCAGCAGGGTGCCGCTGCGGTTCACCCGCGGCATGCCGTAACTGAGGGTCGAATCCATGTGGAAGTGCGCATCCACGAAGGGCGGGCTGACCAGGTCGCCGCCGGCGTCGATCTCGCGCGCGCCCTGCGCCCCCAAGCGCTTTTCCACGGCCACGATGCGTTCGCCGTTGATGCCGATGTCGATGCCGTGGCTGCCGTCCGGCAGGGTGGCGTTGCGAATCACGAGATCCATGCGCTCCTCCTTATGTCCCTCCGATTGTAACGATTTCCTGGAAGACTGGACGGTCAAGCAAAATCCACACGACCTGATAATGCTGCAGCGCAAGATTTCTATAACTAAAGAATAAAATAAGTGGTTTGCAACACCGGCCATTCATGGCTACACTAGTTATATTGCAGTGCGCCATAAATGACTGACAAGGAAATCTCATGACTTCAATCAGCGACCAGTTTTCCGCAGTACGCAAGGCCCAGTTCGACGCGCAGTTCGATTTTTTCAATGCCATCGCCAGCCAGACGCTCGAGAGCGCCAGCCGCGTGGCTGCCCTCAACATGGCGGTCTCGCGTGACGCCGTCCAGCGTTCGCTCGGCGCTTCCTTCGCACTGCTGAACTCGCGCGATCCACGCGACGTGCTCAGCCTTGGCGGCCAGGCCGAGGAAGGTTTCCGCAGCCTGTTCTCCTATGGCCGCGAGCTGCTCGGCATCGCCGCCGGCGTGCGTCCGTATGCCGTGCGTCCGCAGGGCTTGTCGGCGCCACAGCCCATCGAGACCGTGGAAGTGGTCGAGCGCGGCGTCGCCGAGGTCCAGTCCGCATCGCTTGCCGCCGTCGAGTCCGTCGTCGAGGCTGCCGTTGAAGCTGCCCCTGCCGTGGAAGCCGCGCATCCGGTGGCGGCCTTCGCTCCCGTGAGCGAACCGGTCGTCGTGGCCGAGCCGGCTGCCGCGCCCGAGGCAGTAGCTGAAACGCTGGCCGCCGAGCCGGTCCCGGTCGCCGAACCGAAAGCCATCGCCAAGGCGGTCGGCAAGGGCGCGGCGCGCGCGGCCGCCGTCCCCCACCCTGCCGCTGCACCGGTGGCCGAACTGGCGACCGACGAAGGCGCCGAAGCACCGAAGCTCGTCCCCGCGCCGGCGGTGTCCAAGCGCAAGAAATAAACTTGCGGCACGGACGCGGCTGCGCCCGATTGGCAAAGCGACTACACTAGCGGGCTTCGGCCCGCTAGTCGTTTTTACGCGCCTGGATAGCGCGGGCTGCACCAATCTCAAGGAACAACATGAGTCTCGCAAGGCTGATCGGCGGTTTCGTCCGCCGTCATTGGCATGCCTATGTCTCGTCGGCCTTCATGCTGGCCGGCGTCGCCATCTGCACGGTCCTGATTCCGCGCAAGGTCGGCGCCCTGGTCGACGGCCTGGCGGCGCAAAGCCTGGACCAGGACGCGCTACTGCTCGGGCTGGCCCAGTTGCTCGGCCTGGGCGTGGCCATCTATGTGCTGCGGGTCGGCTGGCGCATCCGCTTGTATTCGGCCGCCTACAACCTCGGCGTCGAGCTGCGCACGCGCCTGTATGCGCGCCTGGCGGCGCAGGGTCCGGGCTTTTACCAGCGCCAGCGCACCGGCGACCTGATGGCGCTCGCCACCAACGACATCGACGCCATCGAGATGGCGGCCGGCGAGGCGATGCTGGCTGGCTTCGACGGCACCCTGACCCTGGTCATGGTGCTGGGCATCATGACGCTCGGCGTCGATGCGCGCCTGGCCGCCGTCGCCCTGCTGCCCTTCCCGCTGATGGCCTTCGCGTTCTGGCGCATCTCGCGCCAGGTGCACACGGCGGAAGCCGATGCGCTCAAGCGCTTCTCGGCGCTCAACGACCACGTGCAGGAATCGCTGTCGGGCGTGCGCACCCTGCGCGCCCTCGGCCTGGAAGCGAGAAGCGCCGCCCAGTTCAGCGACCTGGCGGGCAAGGCGGCCGACGCCAGCCTGAATGCCCAGCGCTGGGAAGCGGCCTACGAACCGGCGGTCGGCCTGACCCTGACCGCGGCCACCGGCCTGACCCTGGGCCTGGGCGGCTACCTGGTCTGGAACGGCGAGCTCACCGTGGGCGCGCTCACCAGCTTCTCGATGTACCTGGGCCAGCTGATCTGGCCGATGTTCGCGGCCGGCTGGGTGCTGTCGCTGATCGAGCGCGGACGCGCCGGCCTGGCGCGCCTGCAGCCGCTGCTCGACGCCCCGCTCACGGTCGAAGACAGCGGCACCTTCGAAGAGGTGGGCCGCGGCCCCTTGGTACTCGAGGGTGTCGGCTTCGCCTACGGGGACGCCGGGCGCCCTGCCCTCGACGAGGTGTCGGTGCGGGTGGAGCCGGGCCAGACCCTGGGCCTGGTGGGACCGACCGGCGCCGGCAAGTCGACCCTGCTGCGGGTGCTGCTGCGCCAGGCCACGCCGCAGCGCGGCAGCGTCACCTGGGCCGGCCACGCGCTGGAGGACTACCGGCTGGACGCCCTGCGTGCGGCCATGAGCTGGGTGCCTCAGGAATCCTTCTTGTTCTCGGCCACGATTGCCGAGAACATCGCGCTGGCCCGCCCCGGCGCCTCGCGCGCCGAGATCGAGGAAGCGGCCAAGATGGCCTCGATCCACGACGACATCCTGCGCTTCCCCTACGGCTACGACACCCCGGTGGGCGAGAAAGGCATCACCCTGTCCGGCGGCCAGCGCCAGCGCGTCGCCATCGCGCGCGCCCTGCTGGCCGACAGTGCGCTGCTGCTGCTCGACGACGCCCTGTCGGCGGTGGACACCGGCACCGAGACCCGCATCCTGGAACACCTGGACGAGCTGCGCACGGCCAGGCCCGAACGCGCCGCCATCATCGCCAGCCACCGGCTCTCGGCGGTGGCCGGGGCCGACCACATCGTGGTGCTGCGCGAAGGCCGCGTCACGGAGTCCGGCACCCACGACGAACTGCTGCTCCTGAACGGCTGGTATGCCAGCCAGTGGCGCTATCAACAACTGGAGGCCAGCATCGATGCAGAGTGATACCAACCAGGTCCCGATGCGCGCGCAGACCGCGCAGGCTGCCGGCCTGCTGCGCCGCGCCGCCGCCCCGGACCGCCGCCACCTGTACTGGGCCACGTTCTGGCTGGTCATCGCCGCCGCCCTCGAAGTGCTTGGCCCGCTGCTCGGCAAGGCGCTGATCGACGACCACCTCCTGACCCGCAACCTGGACTGGACCCGCATGTCGCTGCTGCTCGGCGGCCTGGTGGTCACCGGCTGGGCCTCGTCCTGGATCCGCTACCTGCAGCTGATCCGCCTGTCGGGCCTGGCGATGCGCTCGGTGCGGCGCCTGCGCGAATGGGTCTACGGCCACGTGCTGCGCCTGCCGATGGCCTTTTTTGATCGCGCCATCACCGGTCAGCTGGTGAGCCGCGTGACCAACGACACCGAGGCGGTCAAGACCCTGTACATCCAGGTGCTGTTCGTAATGCTCGATTCGAGCATCGTCCTGGTCGGCACCATGATCGCCATGGCCTGGCTCGACTGGCGCCTGATGCTGGTGGTGCTGGCCCTGGTGCCGGCGGTCGTCGGCATCGTCTGGCTCTACCAGCGCCTGTCGGCGCCGGCCGTCACGCGCGCGCGCGCCCTGCGCAGCGACATCAACGGCCAGATGGCGGAATCGATCGGCGGCATGAGCGTCCTGCAGGCCAGCAATGCCCAGGGCCGCTTCGGCGAGCGCTTCCTGCACACCAACCGCTCGCACCGCAAGGCGCGCCTGGCCGAACTGAAGGCCAACGCCTTCCTGCTGCGCCCGGCCCTCGATCTGCTCAACGTGGTCCTGCTGACCATCGTGATCTACGGCTTCGGCCAGCGCCAGATGAACGCGGTGGAAGTGGGCGTGCTGTATGCCTTCATCAGCTACATCGCGCGGGTGGTCGAGCCGCTGATCCAGATCACCATGCAGTTCAGCGGCCTGCAGCAGGCGGTGGTCGCCACCGCGCGCGTCTCCACCCTGCTCGACGAGGCCGGGGCGGCCGAACATGCGCAGGGGCGCGTCGGCAACGAGGCGGCGTTCGACGCGAAGGCGCCGGCGGTGCGGGTGCGCGACGTCAACTTCGCGTACGTGGAAGGCCAGCGCGTGCTGCACGAACTGTCGCTCGACATCCCGCAGGGCGCCTTCTTCGGCATCGTCGGCCACACCGGCAGCGGCAAGTCGACCCTGCTCTCGCTGCTGCTGCGCTACTACACGGCGGACGAAGGCAGCATCGAGATCGGCGGCCTGCCGCTGGCCTCGATCGGCAACGAGCGCTTCCGCAACGAGGTGGGCCTGGTGCCGCAGGATCCCTTCATCCTGGCCGCCTCCGCGCGCGAGAACATCGACATGGGACGCGGATTGCCGATGGAACGCATCGAAGCGGCGGCGCGCGCGGCCCATGCGCACGGCTTCATCGCGGCGCTGGAACAGGGCTTTGATACCCAGCTGGGCGAAGGCGGCTCGCGCCTGTCCTCGGGCCAGAAGCAGCTGCTGGCGATCGCGCGCGCGCTGGCGGGCGAGCCGCGCATCCTGCTGCTGGACGAGGCGACCTCGCGCATCGACAGCGCCACCGAACAGATCGTGCAGGAAGCGTTGGAGGAACTGCGCGGCAAGGTGACCATCATCGCGATCGCGCACCGGCTGTCGACCATCCGCGCGGCCGATCGCATCATCGTGCTGAACCACGGCCGCATCACCGAAGCCGGCTCGCACGAGGACCTGATGCGCATCGAAGGCGGCCTGTATCAGCGCCTGTATCTGCTGCAACAGATCGCGATTTAATCCCTCGGCGCCGGCACCAGGCGCCGGGCGTCGCGGCGCCGGATTTCGTCCACCACCTGGCTCGCCAGCCGGTCGAGCGCCGCGAAGTGGACGCCCAGCCCCTGCTGCAGGGCCGCCGGGACGCTGTCGGCGCACCAGCCGAGCATCATGCACAGTTCCAGGGTGCGCGGCGCGCCCGGCCCACAATCGGCGCCCAGGCGGCAAGCGACCAGCGCGCCCCCGAAAGGGACGCCGCGCGCGGTCGAATCCTGTTCGTCGCGCACCGGCACCCGTTCATGGAAGACCGGGGACACCAGCGAGGCGATGACGTCCGGGTTGCCCTGCTCGAAGGCCGCCAGCAGCATGCGCGTCCGGCCCTCGGGACCGTCCGCGGCCAGGTAGTCGAACATGCTGCCAAGGAGCGGATCGGTACTCAGGCGGAGGTTACGGGCGGCGCCCAGCTCGCGCTCGGCGTCTTCCAGGCCATCCGGGGTGAAGTCGCAGCGCCGCAGCAGTTCCTCGGCGGCGGCGCGGCGCGGCGCCGGCAGCGCGGGCAGGGTCTGTTCCAGGGCGCGGCGGCAGGTTTCCAGCACGTTCGACGCATAGAAATAGGCGCCGCTGCCGGGTTTGCGCATGGCGTCGTAGAAGAACACGCGCAGGTTGGGTGCCTGCACGAACCTGGCGTGCAGCTCGCGCCACGAGGCAGGCGCCTGCCCGGCTGCCGGAACCGGCGCGGCGGGGGCCTGCGCGGCAGCCGGCGCCGGCTCGGGCGCAGGCGCCGGCAGGGCGCGCGGCGCGGGGACGGCGACCTTGACCGGTTCCGGTGCGGGCAGGGTCAGCATCACCACGCCGGCCAGCAGGCCGGCCAGGCCGGCGCCGATGGCTAATTCACGGATGCGCATATCGCTGGCAAGGCATTGTCATTGCCGGCATGGTAGCAGCACGGCTAGATACGGCTCCAGTTGAAGCAGCCCGCCGGCACGCCCGCTCCGCTCACCAGCAGCGCGCCGTGCCGGTAGAAACCCCAGCGCCGCTCCTCAGGGACCGCGACCACCACCACGCCCATCGCCCGGTCGCTCCACACCAGGCGCGCATCGAGCGCGTCGAGCGCCGCGAACACTTCGCGCGGCCCGGCGCCGGGATGGAACACCACGGTGGCGAACCCGGTCTGCGCCGGCGGCACCAGGGCCCAGGCGCCCGCGCCCGAGGTCAGGGCCAGCAGCGCCAGCATCGCGGCCGTGCCCTGCAGGCCGGGGCCGCCGCCGTGGCGCCGCAGACGGAGGCCGAGCGCGAGCGGCGCCAGGCCGAACAGCGCCAGCCACAACAGGTCCCACAGCAGCGGATCGTCGCTGTCGACGCGGATGCGGTGGATCTGCAGCAGCCAGTGCGACAGCAAGGTGTCGACCACGTGCCAGAGGCCGAAGCCGACCAGCACCGCTCCCACCAGCGGCCAGCCCCACTGCCCTGTGCCGCGGCGGTGCAGGCGCCACAGGCCGGCCAGGCCGGCGAGCGCGATCACATACATCAGCGCATGGAACCAGCCGTCCCACAGCACCTGCATGCGCAGGTCGTCGATGCCCGGCACCAGGCTGAGCAAATGGTGCCACTGCAGGATCTGGTGCAGCAGGATGCCGTCGAAGAAGCCGCCGAGCGCAAAGCCGAGCACGGCGCCCCAGCGGAACCACGGTGTTTTCCACATCGCATCACCTCGCATCGGAACGGGACCGGGCCAAGTATAGCCGGCCCTTTCCAGGGTGCTTGCACCCTACGCAAAGCCTAGCCGCGCCGGCTCCAGGCGATGCCGGCCGCCACCGCCGCCAGCCCGGCCGCGAGGAAGCCGCCGGCCGACTGCAGGCTGGCGTTGCCATGAAAGCCCACGGCATCCATCATGGCCATGCCCTTGGTCTGGATCATCACGTAGAAGCCGAACAGGAACAGGCCGAGGAACAGGCGCGGGGTGCGGCTCAGCTGCCCGAACAGGGCGGCGCAGCCGGACAGCGCCACCAGGCCACCCAGCAGGGCGAAGGCGCGCACCGGCTCTGCGGGGCTCCAGCGCAGCGCGATCGGCCCCATGAACAGGAGGCCGAGCAGCAGCGCGGCCGCCCACTGGCGCAGGAAGCGGCGGCGGATCCCGCCCGGCACGGCGGCGCTCAGGCCCTCGCAGCCGGCGCTGCTGTCGCGCGTGGTGCTCTCGCTGCACAGGATGCCCCAGAACACCAGGGCGCCGGCCAGCAGGCCGGGCAGGACCACGCTTGGGAGCACCAGGCCGCCGATGAGGCAGACGGCGAGCGCCAGGATCGCGCTGGGCGCCGACACCAGCACCAGGGTGGCATCGGCCAGCACCTGCCCGCCCGGGCCAGGGGTGCGCGCGGCCAGGCGCATCAAGGGCGTCACCAGCCGCGCCAGCGGACGCAGCCAGCCGTCGAGCATGGCCAGGGGCGAACGGCGCCGGCGCGCCCTGCCGGCCTTGACGCGGTCCGGCGAGAAGCGGTGGAACAGCAGGACCGCCGGCAGCAGCGGCAGCAGGGCCAGCGCAGCCGACAGGAAGCGGTCGCGCACCATGGCCGTGGTCCACATCCATTGCGGCAAGGTGTGCGGCGGCAGCGCCGCATCGAAATTCATCATGCCGATGCCCAGGGCCTGCGTGTCGACCTGGCTGCGCAGGCCGTTCATGGCGTGCGCCAGGCCGGTGAAATCGAGCCAGGCCAGCGTGGACGCCGCGCCGCCCTCTTCCACCGCCGCGCCGAGCGACAGCATCGACATCCACACCACGAAATACAGCAGGTCGCCGGCCTTGCCCATGAGCGGACTCCAGCTGTCGCACAGGACGGCGCAGCTGGCGCAAAAGAAAGCCATGGGCAGCAGCAGCAAGCCATAGGTCTGCAGGTAGACCAGGACTTGTATCGGGCCTTCGCCGCGCAACAGGTGGCAGGCCAGGGTGGTGAGCATGAAAGCGCCAAGCAGCAGCACCAGCGAGCCGACCGCGCCCAGCCAGCGGCTGGCCACCAGCAGCGCGTCGCCAGCCGGGGTCGCGCCGATGACGCCGCCGATGCCGCTCCTCAGGTCTTCGCCGGTGCGCCCGCGCGCCAGGTAGAAGCCGGCAAGGCTGAACAGCAGGGCGCCCATGACGGCGCTGCCCAGCGCCAGCGCCGAACTGGTGTACAGCACGCGCGCACCGTTCACCACCAGCAGGCTGCTGCCGCTGCGGACATCGCTGATCATGGCCCAGGTGACCGCCACCACCGCCAGCACCGCCGCCAGGGTGGACAGGCGGCGCAGGCGCAGGCGCACCTCGTTGGCCGCCAGCAGCAACAAAGGGTGCGAGCTCATGCCGCCTCCGCCTGCACCGCATAGCGCTGCGCCATCAGGGCTTCTTCCAGGCTCGGTTCGGCATTGACCGCGCCCAGGCAGGGCAACTCGGGGTGGGCGATGCGCAGCAGCATGCGCCCTTCCTGGCGCTGGGCCTGCAGCACGTGCACGCGCTCGCGCAGCGCCGCATAGTCGGCGTCAAGCACGCTGGCGCTCCAGATCCGGCCGCGCGCATGCCGTAGGACCGCATCCGGCGTCTCGTGCGCCACCAGCCGGCCGGCGCGCATGATCGCCAGTTCGGTCGCGATGCTCTCCACGTCCGACACGATGTGGGTCGACAGGATCACCAGCTTGCCGAAGCCCAGCTCGGCGAGCAGGTTGCGAAAGCGCAGCCGCTCCTCCGGGTCGAGCCCGGCCGTGGGCTCGTCGACCACCAGGATGTCGGGGTCGTTCAGCAGGGCCTGGGCGATGCCCAGGCGGCGCTTCATGCCGCCGGAGAACGAGGCCGCGGGCCGGTGCGCCTGGTCGTGCAGGTTGACCAGCTCGAGCAGCCGGCGGATGCGCGCAGCGTCGCGCACGCCCTTGAGGGCCGCGAAGTACTGCATGAACTCGAACGCGCTCAGGTTCGGGTAGACGCCGAAATCCTGCGGCAGGTAGCCGAGGCGGCGCCGGATCGCGTCCGGCTTTTTCACGATGTCGCAGCCGTGGAACAGGATCTGGCCGCTGCTGGGGCGCGTCAAGGTGGCGATCATCCCCATCAGGGTCGACTTGCCGGCGCCGTTATGGCCGATCAGGCCGACCACGCCCTGGCCCAGGGACAGCGAGACGCCGTCCACCGCTTTCACGTCCTTGCCGAATTGTTTGCTTACCGCGTGCAGTTCCAGCATGTCTCCCCCTTCGCATTGTTGTTGGGGCGACTATAGGGAAGGCCTGGTGCCGGCTCCAGCCATTTGCGACAGGCGGTCGAAAACAGGGAGCGAATGCCAAATACGAATACTTCTCGTTGGCGACATCTTGTGTCGTTTTGGTGACAATTGACGAGAAATTGAATTTCTCGTTTGCAACAGGAATATAATGATGTAACACAAACGCATGTACTGCCGGTGTTCCAAAACCTTCCCATGCTCTCCCTCTTTCCCCGCTCACTGACGCATTCGCGCAGCCTCGTGCTGGCAGCGGCGCTGTGCATTGCGTCCGCGTCAGCCGCCGGCACCGGGACGGACAAGTCCGCCCCCCTGGCGCAGCGCCTGGCGGAACTCCGTGAACTCAACAAGTACGTTCCCGAACGCGCCCTGCCGCTCCTGCTCGCGATCGAGCGGGAAGGCCGTGCGGCGCCGCTGGAGGAACGCGCCGAATTCCTCAACCAGCTGGCCAATGGCTACGACAGCCTCGGCAAGCTCGGCGAAGCCACCCCCATCGCCGACGAGCTGGTGGCGCTCGGCCGCCAGCACGGCAACAAGGTGGTGCTGGCCAAGGGCTTGCTGCGCAAGGGCTACATGGCGTACCGCCGCTCGGAACTGGCGGAATCGCACCGCCTCATCTGGGAAGCCGAGCGGCTGGCCCAGGCCACCGACGACATCGACCTGAAGGTGCGGGCGAGCATTTCCTCGGGCGAGTCCTTCGCCGAGGAAGGCAACTTCCCGAAGGCGCTGGAGCGCCTGCAGGGAGCGGTGGCGCTGGCACGCAAGCATGGCGATCCGACCCAGATCGTCATGTCGCTCAATGCCTTGATCCGCCTGTACACGCAGATGCGCGCGTACGACGACGGCTTCGACGCGCTGGCCGAAGCCGTCGACGCGGCGGCAAAGACCAGGTCGCCGGGCCGCATGGCGACCGTGAGGCATGCCGAATACTTCCTCGCGGCCGCCACCGGCCAGTACGCGCGCGGCCTGAAGGCGCTGCTGGAGAGCCTGGCCATCGAGCGCAGCATCGGGGCCGATTCGATGGCCGCCTATTCGCTGGTGAACCTGTCGGACTGCTACCTGAAGCTGCACGACTACCGCAATGCGGCGCTGTATGCCGAGCAGACCGTCAGCGCGGCGCGCGCGCTGAACGACGCCGGACTGGAGGCGACCGCACGCCTGAACCTGGGCCAGGCCTACCTGGCCACCGGCCGCCTGGAGGAAGGCAAGCGCCACATCGAAGCCGGCATGGCGGCCTACGAGAACCTGGGCGACCAGCCGCAGCTGCAGGCCGTGCTGGTGGAATACGGCCAGGCGCTGGAACGCGCCGGCGACCTGGCCGGTGCGCTGCGCGCCTACCATCGCGAACGCAGGATTTCGAACGAACTGTTCGAGAAGCGCCGCCAGCGCGCCGTGCTCGACCTGCAGGAGAAATACGAGACCGAGAAGAAGCAGCGCGAGATCGAGCTGCTGCGCAGCGAGAACCAGGTCAGCCACCTGCAGCAGCGCGTCTGGTGGTTGCTGGCGGCGGTGTTCGCCCTGGCATCGGTCGTGGTCGGCCTGCTGTACCGCAAGGTGCGCCAGGCCAACGCCAAGCTCTACGAGAAGAACAAGGAACTCAAGCAGCAGAGCGTGCGCGACCCGCTGACCGGGCTGTACAACCGGCGCCACTTCCTCGACTACATGCGCACGATGCCGCAGCCGCAAGTGCACGCCCCTGCTGCCGAACAATGCGGTGCATTGTTTCTGCTGGACGCCGACCACTTCAAGCACATCAACGACACCTGGGGCCACGCGGCGGGCGACGCGGTGCTGACCGCGATTTCCGCCAGCCTGCGCGAGATCCTGCGCGAGACCGACATGATCGTGCGCTGGGGCGGCGAGGAATTCCTGGCCTTCCTGCCGTCGATCCCGCGTGCGGACCTGGACGAAGTGGCGCAGCGCATCCTGGCCGGCGTGTCGGCGGTGAGGATCGCGCACGGCGGCCAGATCCTGAGCGTGAACGTGTCGATCGGCTATGCGCCCTTCCCGCTGAGCTGCGGCGGGGTGGTGCTGCCGTGGGAACGCGCGGTCAACCTGGCGGACATGGCGCTCTACCTGGCCAAGGCGCACGGACGCAACCGCGCCTATGGCCTGCAGGGCTTCAGCGATTCGTCGCAGGTATGCGTGGAAGAGATCGAGCAGAATCTCGAACAGGCCTGGCGCAAGGGGCAGGTCAGGATGTCGACCGTGCTGGGGAGCCAGGCTGACTTGCGCGCCAGCGCCTGAATACCTGAAATGTCCCGCTGCGACGCTGCGCACGATAGATAAGCTTGTTCCAAAAAGCGCGTCGACCCTCTACACTGGCATATTGACCAGCGGGCGCGCTTGCCCTCCTCCCATGCTCGCCTCGCTCCTTTCGCCTTTCCACAGCATCGACACGACCCGCAAATCTCTGCGCTATGGTATCGCCCTCGCCCTGTTCGCCCTGGCGCTATGGGTACGGTTCCTGTTGATCGGCGTGCTGCCCGCGCGCGGATTTCCCTTCCTTTCCTTTTTCCCCGCTGTCCTGCTGGCGGCCTGGCTGACCGGACTGGGACCCGGCCTGCTGGTCGCCGCCTTGAGCACGGTCGCTGCATGGGCATTCTTCATGGGGTCTCCCGTAGCCCTGCACCTGATGCCGAAGAGCGACCTGATCGCCCTGGTGTTCTTCGCCGGGATCCTGGTCATCGATTGCATCGTCATCCACCTCATGAGCAAGGCGATGCGCCAGCTGCGTGCGAAGGGGGAAGAGCTGCGCACCAGCCAGAGCGAACTGATGGCGCGCGAAGCGGAACTGCGCGAAGCGGACCGCCAGAAGGACGTATTCCTTGCCACGCTGGCACACGAGCTGCGTAATCCGCTGGCGCCGATCCGCACGGCCGCCCAATTGATCAGCGCCTCGTCGCGCGACGCCGGGATCGGGCGCGCCGCCGCCGTCATCGATCGCCAGAGCAGACAGCTGACGCGCCTGGTCGACGATTTGCTGGACGTTTCGCGCATCCACACCAGCAAGCTGCACCTGCGCCCATCGCATATCGATTTACGCCAGGTACTGGACAGTGCGATCGAGACCTGCCAGCCCATGATCGACACCGGCCAGCATGCGTTCAGCGCCACCATCCCTGCGTTCGCGTTACCGGTCCGGGTCGACGCGGTCCGGATCGCGCAGTGCGTGTCGAACCTGCTGCACAATGCCTTCAAGTTTACCCCGCCGGGCGGACGCATCGCGCTGGCCGTCGAGTTGCGCGGCGCCGAGGCCGTACTGGTCGTCAGCGACAACGGCCGCGGTATCTCGGCCGCCATGCTGCCGCGTCTGTTTGAACTGTTCAGCCAGGAACATGCCAGCGGCATGCATGGCAACAGCGGGCTCGGGCTGGGGCTGGCGCTATCGCATCACCTGGTCGCCGCCCACGGCGGGAGCTTGACCGCCGCCAGCGATGGGGCCGGACAGGGGGCGCGTTTCGAGCTGGTTCTTCCGCTCGCCGAAGCCATCCCGGCCGCCGCGCTGTCTACCGATGCCATCCATTGCGGCCCTGCCGGCAGCCGGATCCTGATCGTCGACGACAATGTTGATTCGGCACAGATGCTGCAAGCGCTACTCGAATCCGAGGGGCATACCGTCGCGCTCGCGCATGACGGTGCGAGCGCCCTCGCCACGATCGGAGGCTGGCGGCCAGACGTCATGTTTCTCGACATTGGCTTGCCCGATATTTCGGGATACGAGGTCGCCATCCGCGCTCGCGCGTCGGGCCTGCTCGACGAACGTACGCGGCTGGTGGCGCTGACGGGTTGGAGCGACGAGATTGCGCGTGCCAGGTCGGCGGCGGCCGGGATCGAACATCACCTGAACAAACCCGTCGCGTTCGACGATGTGCTGTCGCTCCTGCCGGGCCACCACGCACATGTCGACAAGGCGGCGTTTGCCTGAGAACGACGCGGCCCGTCGGTTCAGTCAACCACGTCCTGGATCTTTTCTCCCGCGTTCTCGACCTTCTTGCCGACTTCCTCGGTAGCCCGCTTCAGGCCGCCCTTGGCGTCGCGGGTGGCATCCACGACCTTCTCGCGCGCCTCTTCGGTCGCGCGGTCGACCTTGGCCAGCTCCTGGTCCACCTGGCGCGAGACCTTCGCACCGGCCTCGTCCAGCGCCTTGCCGGCGCGCTGGGCCGGCCCCATCGCTTCTTCGTCACGGCTGCAGCCTGCCAGCGCGGCAAGCAGCAGCAGCGTGCTCAACATGCTCGTTTTCATGCTTGACTCCAGCTGTCTGCTTGCCGGCCAGCATACACCGGTGCCGAAAAACGTGGCTGACGCTTGGCTCGGGTAGCCGCTCACTCGTTGCGGGAGGGATCGGCCAGCGGGTGTTCGCGCTCGTCGACGATCTCCAGCCGCAGAGCGCGGGTCTGGTCGTCCTCGCCCCAGCGCTTGGTGAACACGGTCAGCCTGGCCAGCGCCTTGTCGTAGGCGCGCGCGCGCCGCAGTTTCTTGATCGCGCCGGTGGCGTCAAGCCAGGCCTTGGCGCGCTGCTCGGCGCGCGTGCAGTCGGCGGCCGCCTTGTTGAGCGACTGCTGCACCTGGCGCAGCTGCTCGGGCGTGGCGCGGGTGCTGCGCAGGGCGATCAGTTCGTCCTGCGCGTCCCTGGCCTTGCACTCGACGGCCAGCGCGACCGCACGGTCCATGCGCCGCTCGATGCGGCTGCCCTCCGGGCGCACCATCACCCAGATCAGCCACAGCGCCGCCAGCGCGGCGATCCACCAGCGCAGCCGGATCGGCGCACGCCGCGGTGGCTGGGCCGGCGTCGGGCCCGCTGGCGCAGCGCGGCCGACGCCGGGTGGCGGCGGAATGCCGCGTCCGGACTGCGGCTGCGATGGCGGCCGGGCCGGCCCTTGGGCCTGGGACTGCTGCGGCGCCGGGCCTGCGGCCGGGACCGGAGGCGGCGGCGCGGTCGGCGCCGGCGTCGGGGCGACCGTCGGGGCGACCGTCGGCGCGGGCGACGGTGCGGCAGTCGGCGCCGGCGCCGGCGGTTTCGCCAGCACCGGCGTCACCGGCTGCACGGCCTGCTGCGCCGTGCCGCACCATGGACAGAAATTCACCCGCCTCGGCATCAGGCGCCCGCAGTGCGGGCCGATGCAGCGGTAGACCGCGTCGTCTTGCACCATGCCATCCTTCATTCGGGATCCGGAATGCCGTCGCCGCTGGTACCCGGGACATCGTCCGGATCGGGAATCGCGTCGCCCAGCACCGCCGCCAGTTCAGGCAGCGCACCGACCGTGCTCCACTTGTCCAGCTTCGGGTTCCAGGCCATGTTCCAGGCGCGCGTCGATCCGTCGATCTCGCCCCGCGCCGCCTGGCGCGCGATCTCGTCGATGGTGAATGGGCCGCGCTGCGCGCCTTGCACGAACAGCTTGTAGCGCGGCCCGTCCGCCTGCCCCACGGCGTTTACCACCGGCGCGGCCTTGGCCAGCTCGACCGCCGCCGCGACACGTCCCTGCAGCACTACGGCCGCATGCGCGTCGCTGTGCAGGTACTGCGGCAGGATCACGCGTTTATCCACCGGCCGCTCGACTTCCCAGCTGTAGGCGTCGCTGGCGGAATCCGGCACCGCCTCGGTCCACCCCTGGATGCTGCCGAGCGCGGTCTCGATCTGGCTCGGCGACAGCGTCGGGTCGAGCGCGGCGGCGCGCCGGATCCACCCGTCGTACAGTCGGCGCGCGGTGATGTTCGGCAGCGAGGGCGACGGCAGCTGGGCGCCGGTCTCGTCCACCTCCAGGCGCGGCTCGTAGACACGCAGCTGGTAGTAGCGCATCAGGGCCGCCAGCAGCACCAGCTGGTGCGGTCCCACGTTGGCCAGGCGGTGGCGCACGGCGCCGATCACCCCGTCGCGGTAGTACGGCGGCAGCCCGTTGGAGCGGATCGCGAATTCGTTGCCGATCTGGAGCCACTCGCCCGAACCCGGCTCGACCTCGAACAGGTACTGGCCGCGCGGCTGGAAGCTGGCCTCGCGGTCGCCCAGGTCGGCCTTGCGGCGGATGACGCCGAGGGCGATCGCCTGCAGGAACCATTCGTAGTCGTCGGCCAGGCGATTCAGTTCATCCATCGAGGGCGACAGCGGATGGCGGAAGCGCGTGGCGTCGAAGTGCAGGTGGGTCGGGATCTTCGGGTTCTCGATCTGGTACGAGGCGCGCCAGGTCGGCAGGCCGCGCAGCACGGTCATCGGGTAGCCCGAGAGCTCGATGTAGCACACCGCCTTGCCGGAAATCCCGGTGTTCACGACCGATAGCAGGTCGCCATGGAAGTAGCCGGTGGGCACGGCAGCGCGCAGCTCGGCCTCCATCTTGCGCCAGGCGCTCACGTCGCCGACGCCGATGAAGCACTTGAACTGGTCGGCATTCGGCGTGAACTCGGCCGAGAAGCGCGCGTTCACCCAGGGCATGGCGCTGCGGATCCACTCGGCGAACACGCGCTGGCGTTCCTGGGGCGTCATGCTGTTCAGGCGCTCCAGCAGCGGATCGACTGGCTCCGGCTGCTCCAGCTCCTGGGTCGACAGCTGCAGCTGGGCGCGGCGGAACAGCTTGAGCAGCAGGTCGGCGCGCAGGCGCTCGTCGCCCAGCTGCGGGAACAGGCGTGCCGAACCGCCGAATTCCAGCAGCACTTCCTCGCTCCAGCTGCTCACGTCGCTGCTCAAGCGCACCGGCGGCGGCAGCGTGTCGCTGGCCAGCTTGATGTAGGTGGCGTGCTCCTGGCGCGCATCGGCGCGCAGCTGGCTGATGCGCTGGTCGGCGGCCACCAGCATGGCCGCCACCATCCGCCGGCCTTCCTGGAATTCGCCGGCGACGCCGGTCCACTGGGCATTGCCGTGCTCGTCGGGCGCCTGCGGCTCGCCCAGCCAGGCCGACATATTGCGCATCACCTCGATCGACTGGTTGGCGGCGACCGCCAGCAGGTGGAAGCGCAGGTAGTCGGCGATGTCGCGCTTGAGGTGGTTCATGACTTCGCGCGCCTGCGGCTCCTTGCCGAACATGCGGCCGGCGGCCTGCGACAGGTTGTTCAGCGATTCTTCCACCTGGCGCGTGCGCAGCGCGTCGCGGATGTCGCGGTAGCGGCGGCCGTTGCGCTCGGCATTGGCGATGTCGCGCTGCGACAGGCGCGCCTTGACCTGTTCCAGCAGCGAGAGCACGAACTCCAGGCCGCCCTGCTTGCGGTCGTCCAGCAAGGCGTACAGGCGCTCGCGCACGCGGGTCTTCTGGCGCGCCGTGACCTCGCCCGTGTGGCGCTTGATGCGGTCTTCGCTGGTCTCGGCGGTGGCGCCGGCCTCGCGGATGGCGTCGCGTTCCAGCTGCGGCAAGAGTTCGGCCACCTTCTCGCGCCATTGGCGGATGTCGTAGGAGGCCATGATGCGGTCGACTTCGAGCTGCACCTTGCTCTCGACGCGTTCGAGCAGCAGGCGCCCGTCCTTGTCGAGCAGGAGGGTGCCGGTGAGCGCATATTCCGGGAAGGGCGTCACGTCCACGGTGCCCTTGCGGAAGTCGGGGAAGATGTCGAAGGGACGCTCGGCCATGTCCATCTGCTCGCGCATGAAGCTGTCGCGTTCCGCGTCGCCGGCGCGCCGCGCATTGCCGTCGCTGCCGGCCAGGCCGAAGAAGGCCTTCACCATCAGCCCGGCCAGCTCGTAGGCGCGGATGTCGTCGCGCAGGCTTTGCTGGGTATCCAGCACGGACTGGCCGAAGGCCGAATACACCTTCGAATAGGACAGTCGCATGTCGCCGAAGCGCTGCTCGGGCACGCGCGGGTTGTAGGGGCCGAGCTTGTGCTGCTGCTGGTTGACCGCCACCGAACGCTTGCGGTTGGCGAAATCGGCCGACGCGAAATCTTCGAACAGGGTGTCGGCCACCATCTGGTACACGTCCTTCACATCCAGCGTGGCCTTGTTGGCGAGGTTGGCGGTATCGACGAAATACACGTCGTCGTAGGGCGCGCCGCGCCCGGTGATGCTGTCCGGGTCCATCCAGTGGACCTGCGCGTTCATGTCGCGCATGGCCGTCTCCAGCTCCATCAGGGTGGCGTAGGCATTGGCCTCGGTGCGTTCCTTGTTGGCCTTGGCGAAGCCGCCCGGCATCAGGAGCACCAGGTCGACCTGGCTGTCCGACACTTCCTGGCGCGCGATGGCTTTCGAGAGCCAGCCCAGGTCCAGCACGCTGCCGGCGCCGGTGCCGCCCGCGCAGGAGGCGATGACGACGATGCGGAACTTCGAGGTATCGACTTGCAGGCCGAGGCGCTGGTAGTTCTCCTTGCGCTCGATGCCGGCATTGCTGCCCAGGGAATTCAGGGCGCCCTTGATGCGTCCCCTCAGCTTAGGGTATTTGTCGAACAAATAGAGCCGTGCCAGGGCGCGGATCTGGCCCGCCCCTTTCGAGGGATCGATGCCGAGCGAACGCAGCTTTTTCGGGCGCAGCGGCATCCAGCTTTCGATCAGCGGGAAGCGCGCCAGGCTGTCGTCGGACTCGTGGTACTGCGGCAGGTCGAGCGGTTCGACCAAGCGCTCCTCGTCGGTCAGCTTCACCAGTTCGTACCAGGGATCGGTGCGCTGCGACTTGCCCTCGTCGATGACGGCATTGTTGTCCAGGTCGAAGTGCAGGAAGCGCGCCACCGGGAAGTCGGCGATCGACTCCACGCGCGTGGGATTGTGCCGGTTCCAGACCGCCGACAGGATGCGGCGGCGGATGCGCATCATGACTTCCATGCCGGTGCCGCCGGCGCCGATGAACAGCGTCGGGCGCAGGTCGACCTTTAACTCTGCCTTGGCGTTCAGGGCTGCTGGGTTGGGAAAATCTGCCATGTCGTTCTCTTTGAAGGATTACCGGCGGCCGATGAACAGGGCCGCGACCAGCGCCACCAGGCCCACCGCCACCAGGGGGCCGGTGACGGCGAAGGTCAGGAATTTGCTGGCGTTGATGATGGCCAGGACCGCGGCGGCCGACAGGAAGCCCAGGCCGACGAACAGCAGCCAGCCGGCGCTGCCCGCCGAGGAAGGCGCGACGCGCCGCACCACCAGGTGGTGCACGTAGGCGTTGCGCACGAAGAAGTACACCACCAGCAGGATCACGAACACCACGGCGCCGATCGCCAGGTCGCGCGTCGAGGTGTCGGTGGCCGGCACCGGCGCCGTGGTGGTCCCGGGCACCACCTCGACCGGGCGGCCGGCAGTGTCCGGCTGGGTCTGTGGCAGCGAGTCCTGGGGCGAAGCCGATTCTTCCGGCAGCTTGAAGCCGGGATCGGCGGGCGACGGGGCGGATGGTGTCTGGGTGCCTTGCATGGGTTTCCTTCCTTGTTATTGTTAGCGGCCTGGGTGTTATCGTCCCAAGCGCACCTGTGCGCCTTCGCGCAGGTCTGTCAACTGGTGGCCGAACAGGGTGGTCTTGAGCATCGCCACCTGGGCGCCGGCCTTGTCGTAGATCGGTTGCGTCGTGCCGGGACGGGCGCGCATGGTGCGCAGCTCATCCTCGACCGTGACCTGGGCCACGCGCGGCCTGCCATAGGCCCAGGCGGCTGCCCCGGCCGCAGCCAACAGCGCCGCCGCCAGGCCGCCCAGGGCCGCCAGCGGTCCCATGCCGTAATGGACCCGCACTTCGAGCGGCAGCACCGCGGTCGAGGCCTGCACGGTCGCGGGCGGCGTGAAGATGTCGGGCAGCGGGTCGCCCGGGAACAGGGCCGCCATGCGCTGGCGGAAATCCTGCGACAAGGCGAGGCGCTGGTTCGCCAGGTGCAGCTCGATGCGGCCCGGCAGCACATAGGCCGAGCCGGCCGACTTGAGCGCCTCCATCGACCATTTGTCGGGCAGCTGCGCCACCGGCAGCTGCATGGTCGAGCCGAGCGGCAGCGGCTTGCCCGGCGCCAGGTTTTCCACCCGGCTGCTGGCCAGCTTGATCGGACGGTCCTCGCCGGCCAGCATCGAGCGCGCGCCGAGGGTGGCCGAGACGATGGTGTACGGGTACATCGCATTCTCCAGGTTCCAACGCACGCTGGCCCTGGGAGTGCGCGCATCCGGGTCGACGTCGGCGCGCAGCGCGCCTCCGGGCGCCTGCGAGAAGGACACGCCCGGCGCATCCTCCACCTGGGCCGGCGCCAGGCGCACGGTGTCGCGGTCGAGCGGTTTCAGGCGCGCCGGCTGCTCGGTGATCACGCGGGCGATGCGGCCCGAAGCCAGCAGGCCGTCGAGCGCCCGGCTGCCCTCCTTGCCGACCGCGAAGGCATACACCATCAACCCGTTGGCCTGGTAGTGCTTGCCCTGGACCGGCATACGCAGCGGGAAGGCCACCACCTTGTCGATCGCCTGCCCCTTGTGGATCAGCTCATAGAACTCGCGATTGCGCGCGGCCGTGGCCTGGTCGTTGTTCGGGCTGTTGCGGTTATTGGTCACCAGCCAGACGATGCCCGGCTTGCCGCCGAGCGCCGTCGTGATGGCCGCCTGCACCGCTTCGCCGAGGTCGGTGTCGGCCAGCGCGCTGCTGTTCGGCTTGCGCGCGGTGTCCAGGTTCGCCAGCGCGCCACCCACGCGGCTGCGGACGGTCTTGTCGTCCGCTTTCATCGACAGCAGCGCCTTCGGTGACGGCGCGCCGGGCAGCGACTGGTTGAAGGCCGCCAGCACCAGCGCGTCGCCCGGCTGCACCACGGCGCCGGCCAGGGCGCCGACGAGCGGCTTGAACTGGCTCTTCGGGTCGCTGTAGAAGGGTTCCATCCAGCCCGAGTTCTGCACCAGGAAGACATGCGGCGTCGCCCATGCGCCCGCCATGGCAAACAGCGCCGCCAGCGCGGCAAGCAGGTGCTCGAAACGCGCCCTCATGCCGGCTCTTCCAGGCGCCAGCCGCGCATCGCATTCCAGTCCGGATGGTGCAGCCACAGGCAACCGTCGTAGACGAAAGGCACGCATTCCAGTGGACGCGACAGGCGCACCACTTCGTCGAGGATCACGTTGCGGCGGCCGATCCATTCGACCGTGGTGCGGGCGATCGTGCGCTCTTCCAGGGCATCCTCGGCGCGGCCGGTGACCTTGTGCATGCGCAGCACCAGGCCGCTCGGCTGGCTGCGGTTGTTGTTGAAGGCGCGCAGCAGCGGCAGCACCAGGGTTTCGTCCTGGTTCAGGTCTTCCACGTGTTCGCCCGACCAGGGCTCGTCGAGCACCGGGTGGCCGCGCCGGAACAGGAAATTGGCGAAGCCCAGGCGCGCGCCGTCGATCGGCGCCGTCTCCGGCCGCTCGCTGCCGAGTTCGAGGAAGGAGTAGCCCAGGCCGTCATGGCCGATGTGCCACAGGCGGCCGTCGCGGCTCTGGGTCGGCCCGCCGAAGGCCAGGCGCGGCTGCCAGCCCGGCGGCCAGGGCGTGAACAGCGGCGGCTCGCCCGGACGCCAGGCCAGCTGCCCCTGCTCGTGCAGCCAGAACAGGCGGCCGTCGTAGCCGATCGGACGCGACCACCCGCTTGCGGGAACGTCGGGACAGGCGAATTCCTCGACCGCATCAAGATCGATGCGCGCGCTCCACAGGCGTACCGCGCCGTCCGGCGCCACCAGGCAGGCGATGTGGCGGCGCATGGCGCCGGGGGCCGCAACGACCGGCGCCTGCAGCACGGGTTCGAGGCGGTAGGTTTCGCTGACAGGATTGATCCACAGGCGCTGCAAGCCCGCGTTGGTCGGCACGATGGCGACTTCGCCGCGGCGCGGCTCCAGCACCGGCAGCCATGCATAGCTGGACGCCGTGAAGGCCAGGCTGGCCGCGCCATCGTCCGGCGCCATCACGTGCCACAGGCCGGCCACCGGGTCCCAGTACTGCAGCACGCCGCGGGTGTGCGCCAGCGCCAGCAGGCGCTGCTCGGGAAAGCCGTAGTGGGCGGCGGCGAACACGCAGTAGGCGTTGGGCGGCGTCGGCATGCTCAGGTCGCAGCGGCCGGGGTGCGGCGCGGCCGGACGTTCCTCCAGGCTGTCGCCGAGCGGCAGCGAGGTGACCGGCAAGCCGTGCGGCACATGGCGCGGCAGCATGGCGTCGGCGCCCGGACCCCACCAGCCGGGCTGGCGCGAAGGCGTGCCGGGGAGGCGTTGCAAGGGCTTGCCGCAGTTGGGGCAGAAGACGAAACCTTCGGGATAGATGGGCGCGCAGCCGCAGCTGGTCGGCAGCGAGGCGCCGAGCAGGCGGGCAACGTCGGGCAGGCGGCCGGGCGCGTGGGCCTGCCAGTCGATGCGACCCAGCCCTTCGCTGGCCAGCAACGCAAACTGTCCCTGCTCGTCTTCCTGCCAGACACTGGCAGGCGTTTCCCATCGGTATGCCATTCTCGCCTTTTCACTGGAATAATTGATCAACATCTAGCCTTTTCAGGCTGTTGTTGTTGCTCAAATCATAGCGCCGGCCACTGCCGCGCGGCGCGCCGTACACGGGGTAGCACGCCCTGACACCTGAAGGATCAATAGACGAGCCAAAAACGGGCTGAAGCGCAGAACTTTTGGCCAACGTACGTATAATGGCGGCGATTTTCTGCCTATTTCCGTTCAACATGCATACGCCAGTTTCGCCAGACCTTCCCTTGCAGGACGCGCTTCCCGCGCCCGCCGTCGACGCCGCCACCGCGCACCTGCGCGACATCCTGGCGCTCGCGCTCGAACACGGCCCCGGGCAGCGGGCGCTGGTCGTCTACGACGAACGCACTCCCCTGTCGCGCGCCCTGACCGAGGCTTACCGACGCAACCTGGGCGAGGCAAGCTTCATCGACTTCGACAGCGCCACGCCGGAGTCGGTGCTGGCGTCCTTTCGCGCGATGGGGCCGAAAGACCTGGTGGTGCTGGTGCAGTCGACCAACTTCCGCCTCGACGGCTTCCGCATCCGGGTCGAGCTGTTCAAGCTGGGGCTGAAGGTGATCGAGCACGTGCACCTGTCGCGCATGCCGGGCCCGCAGTCGGAGCACTACATCGAAGCCCTGGCCTACGATCCGGCCTACTTCCGCGGCACCGGGCGTGCGCTCAAACGCCGCATCGACGCGGCGCCGCATGGGCGGGTCGAGGGCGGCGGCGAGACCCTGCATTTCAGCTCGGCCTTCGAGCCGGCCAAGCTGAACGTGGGCGACTACAGCGAGATGCACAACGTCGGCGGCCAGTTCCCGATCGGCGAAGTGTTCACCGAGGCGCTCGACCTGGAAGCGGTGCACGGCCGGGTGCAGGTGCACGTCTTCGGCGATACCAATTACCGCTCCAACCATCCGGACGTGCCGGTGACCCTGGTCGTCGAGCGCGGGCGCGTGGTCGGCACCGAGAACGCGACGCCGGCTTTCCAGGAAGTGCTGGACAAGATTACCCTTGATGAAGGCGAGGTCTGGGTGCGCGAGCTTGGCTTCGGCCTGAACCGGGCCTTCACGCGCGCGCGCCGCGTGGACGACATCGGCACTTACGAGCGCATGTGCGGCATCCACCTGTCGCTCGGCGCCAAGCACGGCGTCTACCCGAAGCCGGGCTTCAAGCGCAAGGACGCGCGCTACCACATCGACGTGTTCGCGGTGACCGACGCCGTCTACCTGGGCGAGGAGCGTGTTTACGCGGAGGAAGGATGGATTTGTAACAACTAGTTTTTCTTCGCGCCACAAGTGCTACCATGGTTCGTTTGCAATTGTTTCGTAGGGCGTTCTATGGCAGCAAATGCACTAAGCTGCGTCGATGAAATCCAGGCAATCGGCGCGGTGCCGAAGATCCTGGAAACCGTCGCCGCCATGACCGGCCTGCGCTTCGTGTGCATCGCCCACGTCACGCAGGATTCCTGGACCGCCTGCGCGGTGCTCGACAAGCTCGAATTCGGGCTCAAGCCCGGCGACCCGCTCGATGTCACCACCACCTTGTGCGAGGAAGTGCGCGATACCGGCGCCGCCGTGATCATCGACCACGTACGCGAAAGCGCGCAGTACTGCGAGCACCACACCCCGCGCATCTACGGCTTCCAGAGCTACTTCTCGATTCCGGTATTCCGTCCCGACGGCCAGTATTTCGGCACCCTGTGCGGACTCGATCCGGAACCTGCCCGGCTTACCGATGCCGTCACGGTCTCGACCCTGCAGTTGTTCGCCGAACTGATCGCCAAGCAGCTGGAAGGAGAACGCTCGCTGGGCGAAGCACGCGCCGCCCTGCTGGACGAACGCGAGACGGCCGAGCTGCGCGAGCAGTTCATCGCCGTGCTCGGGCACGACCTGCGCACCCCGCTCGGCTCCGTGCTGTCGGGCACCGAGATCCTGTTGCTGAAGCACCAGGATCCGTCCACCCGCCAAGTGGTCGAACGCATCCGCCGCAGCACCCGGCGCATGGCGGCCCTGGTCGAAGACGTGGTCGACTTCACGCGCGGCCGCATGGGCGGCGGCATCGCGCTCGACCTGCGCATGGTGAAGGGCGCCGACCTGCGCCTGTACGACGTGGTGGACGAACTGTCCGGCGTCTACCCGGAGCGCACCATCGACACCGCGATCCAGCCCGGCATGTCGCTGCACTGCGACCCGGAGCGGCTGGCGCAGCTGCTGTCCAACCTGCTGAAGAACGCCCTGGTGCACGGCAGCGCGCATCATCCCGTGTTCGTGGTTGCCCACGTGCGCGAGGGCCGCTTCACGCTGCGCGTCACCAACGGCGGGCCTGACCTGAGCCCCGCCGTCATCGCCCAGCTCCTGAAACCCTACTGGCGCGCGGCCTCGCGCGCCGGCAGCGAAGGCCTGGGACTCGGCCTGTACATCGTCGACCAGATCGCGCGCGGCCATGGCGGCACGATCGAGGTCGGATCGAGCGCCGGATCGACCTCGTTCACCTTCACGATGCCGGCGGAAGCCCGGGCTTGAGAAGGCGCTTGCGCCGCCTGCCGTATTTACCGATACTGTTGCTGATGAGGTAACTCGACAACAGTCAAGGAGACGGCATGGACGCAAGGTGGATGGTGCGCGGATTCGCGCCATTGGGTATGAGCATGCTGGCGTGCTTGCCTGCACAGGCACAGGACGCGGAGTCCATCGCGCGCATCGAACGCGGCCTGCGTCCCGCCGTGGCGATCCAGGGCGCGAAACTCGAGACCCGTACGCTGGCCGCCGAGATGGCGCGCCTGAACGTGCCGGGCGTGAGCGTCGCCGTCATCCGCGGCGGCAAGATCGCCTGGGCCAAGGGCTATGGCGTGACGCACGCGAACGGCGCCCCGGTCACCCCGCAGACCCTGTTCCAGGCCGCCTCGATCAGCAAACCAGTGGCGGCCATGGCGGCCCTGAAGATGGTCGAAGCGGGCCAGCTCGAGCTCGACGCCGACATCAACACCGTGCTCACCAGCTGGAAACTGCCGCCGGGACCGGCCAAGCGCCCGGCTAGCTTGCGCCAGCTGCTGTCGCACACGGCCGGCACCACGGTCTCGGGCTTCCGCGGCTATGCGGCCGGCGCCCAGGTGCCGACGCTGCAGCAGGTCCTGGAAGGCGCAGCGCCGGCGAACAGCGGGCCGGTACGCATCGAAGGCATGCCTGGCGACGCCTGGAATTATTCGGGCGGCGGCTACACCGTGGTCCAGCAGGCCATGATCGACCGTTCCGGCCGGCCCTTCGACGCGCTGATGGAAGAGACGGTCCTCAAGCCGCTCGGCATGAGCGACAGCAGCTTCGCCCAGCCGCTGCCCGGTGCCTTGCTGGCCCGCGCCGCCCTGCCCCACTCCGAGAACGGCAAGCCCACGGCGGGCGGCGCCCACACCTATCCCGAGCTGGCGGCCGCCGGCATGTGGACGACACCGACCGACCTTGCGAAGTTCGCGCTTGCGCTGCAGCGCGGCGCGGCCGGCGCCGACGGCGTGCTGTCCCCGACCATGACGCGCACGATGCTGCGTCCGGTGATGAACAACTATGCGCTCGGCCTGCAAATCGACGGCAAGGCGCCGCAGCACGCTTTTTCCCACGGCGGCAGCAACATGGGCTACCAGAACACGCTGTACGCCTACGTCGCGCGCGGCGACGGTGCGGTGGTGATGACCAACGGCGATGGCGGAGCCCAGCTGGCGCAGTCCGTCATCCGCGCCGTCGCGGCCGAGTACCGCTGGCCGACCTACCAGACCGTGATGCGCAAGGCGATCGCGCTGCCGGCGGCAACGCGGGCCAAGCTGGCCGGGCGCTACGAGATCAAGGACCTGGGCGGCTTCGAGATCGCCGAGCGCGAGGGCAAGCTGATGGTGGCGCTGCGCGAGAACCAGTGGGAACCGCTGTATGCCGAATCGGCGCGCAAGCTGTTCGTGCTGTCGCGCGAGCTCGAGCTGCACATGGAAAACCAGGGCGGCCGCCTGGTCAGCGGTTCGTTCAACGTGGCATTCAAGCGGGTTCGCTGAGCTTGTCCATGGCCGGATTGCGCAGCGGGCAGGCATCGAGCGGCTCGGCCAGGCGTTGCGCCAGCCCTGCCCGCAGTTCGGCCAGGCCCGCGATACGCGCGTCGATGTCCGCCAGCTTGCGCGCCAGGGCGGCGCGCAGCTCGGCGCCGGAGCTGGCCGGGTCGCTCAACAGGGGCATGCCGGCCTCGATCTCGGCCAGCGTGAAGCCGAGCGACTGGGCGGTGCGCAGGTAGCACAGCCACTCGACCGCCTCCGGCGGATAGTCGCGGTAGCCATTCTCGCGCCGACGCGCCGTCAACAGGCCGCGCGCCTCGTAGAAGCGCAGCGCGTCGCGGCTCAGGCCCGTGGCTGCGGCCAGTTCTCCAATCTGCATGGCTCGTTTCCGAAAAATCGCTTGACCCTCGAGTGTACTCCAGGCTTGAGGATGGGGACTTCGTTATCCCAAGGAGCCCTGCCATGTTGCTTTCCCTCGCCGCCAACCGCCGCATCGTGCGCGCCAGCGCCATCTACGACCTGTTGCTCACGGCCGCCTTTGCCACGCCGTGGACCTTCGCCCTCGCCCACGGCCAGATCTCGTCCTTGAACCTGGCGCTGGGCGGCGCAGCACTGCCCGGCTTTACGCCTTTCCATATGCTGTTTGCCTGCCTGATGGGCAGCGTGGTGCTGGTGTGGTCGCTCCTGCGCATCCTCGAGCCGACGCAGCGTCTGGGACGCTTCGACGGCGTCGCGCGTTTCCTGTTCTCGCTGTGGATGGCCTGGTGCCTGGCGCTGACTGGTGCGCCGGTGCTGTGGCTGTTCGTGGTGCCCGAATTCGCCTGGGGCGTGGTGCAGTGGTGGCCGGTCCGTGGACAGAGAGACGGGCAGCGCTACAATGGCGTTTTGTCCCGGACTTCCCAAGCATGCTGACCACCGAACAGCGCGACCAGTACGGGCGCGACGGCTTCCTCGTCATCCCCGATTTCAAGAGCATCGAAGACATCGCCGCCCTGCGCCGCCGTGCCGAGCAAATCGTCGACGCCTTCGATCCAAGCGAATCGCGCGCAATCTTCACGACCAAGGACCAGGCCCGCGCCAGCGACGCCTGGTTCCTTGGCTCGGACAACACGGTGCGCTGCTTCTTCGAAGAGGAAGCCTTCGGCCCCGGCGGCCAGCTGCGCCAGGCCAAGGCGCTCTCGATCAACAAGATCGGCCACGCCATGCACGACCTCGACCCGGTCTTCGACGCCTTCACGCGCGACCCGAAGCTGGCCGCCGTGGCGCGCGGACTGGGCCTCGAGCAAGCGCAGGTATGGCAATCCATGTATATCTTCAAGCAGCCCGGCATCGGCGGCGAGGTGCGCTGGCACCAGGACGCCACCTTCTTCGACAGCGACCCGATCACCGTGACCACCTTCTGGTTCGCGCTGGAAGATGCGACCGTGGACAACGGCTGCCTGTGGGCCGAGCCGGGCGGCCATCGCGGTCCGTTGCGCGAGCGTTTCCTGCGTAACGGCAATACCATCACGATGGAAAAGCTGGACAGCACGCCATGGCCGAATGACAGCACGGCGGTCCCGCTGGAGGCGAAAGCCGGCACCTTGGTCTGCTTCCACGGCCTGCTGCCGCACTACAGCGCCCCGAACCGGTCGCCGGTGTCGCGCCACGCATTCACCCTGCATGCCACCGATGCCCGCTCCGCCTACTCGCCGCGCAACTGGATCCAGCGCGGGGACGATTTCCCCGTGCGCAGCTTCGATCTGCACGAATAAGACACAGTTTCGGCCCGGGTGGGGATGCATATGCATCATGTATCAGCTTTTTTACAAATCCACTGAGCAATTGATAATTGGTAAAGCTAGAATAGTTTTTCCTATACCAATGATAATTCCAGGGGAAATATGATACGTCTGCCCATCGGACTAGCCGCGCTGTGCCTCAGTGCCACCGTTTTCGCCGCGCCGCCTTTCGACGACAAATTCCGCCAGCTCGACGAATTGCTGCCGACGCCGGGCGCCGTGCGCACCGCGTCGGGCGCGCCGGGCCACGCTTACTGGCAGCAGCGCGCCGACTACACGATGCGCGCCACGCTCGACGAGAACAAGCGTTCGCTCACCGGCTCGGGCACCATCACGTACCACAACAACTCCCCTGACACGCTGAAGTACCTCTGGCTGCAGCTGGACGAGAACATCTACAAGCCGGATTCGGCTGCCCGCAGCACCGCCACCCTGCCCTCGCGCGAAGCCTGGCAGGCGCGCGGCAACGACGGCGTGAAGTTCGACGCCCTGCGCACCCTGTTCACCGCGCGCGATTTCGACGGCGGCTTCAAGGTCGCCAACGTGCGCGACAGCGGCGGCCGTGCGCTGAAGTACACCATCAACGGCACCATGATGCGCATCGACCTGCCGCAGCCGCTCAAGCCGGGTTCGCGCGTGTCGTTCAGCCTCGACTGGAACTACAACATCAACGAGCAGAAGGTGCTCGGCGGCCGTTCTGGCTACGAGAAGTTCGACGACGGCAACGACCTGTACGAGATCGCCCTGTGGTTCCCGCGCATGGCGGCCTACTACGACGTCTACGGCTGGCAGCACAAGCAGTTCCTGGGTTCGGGCGAGTTCACGCTGGAATTCGGCGACTACGACGTGCGCATCACCGTCCCGGCCGACCACATCGTGGCGTCCACCGGCGAACTGCAGAACCCGAACGAGGTCCTGACCGCCACCCAGCGCCAGCGCCTGCAGCAGGCCAAGACCGCCAAGAAGCCGGTCATCATCGTGACCCAGGCCGAAGCCGAAGCCGCCGAGAAGGGCCGCGCCACCAACACCAAGACCTGGCATTTCAAGGCCAAGAACGTGCGCGACTTCGCGTTCGCGTCGAGCCGCAAGTTCATCTGGGATGCCCAGGGCATCAAGTCGGGCAACACCGACGTGATGGCGATGTCCTACTATCCGAAGGAAGGCAACCCGCTGTGGGAGCGCTACTCGACCCACGCGATCATCCACACCATCGAACAGTACAACAAGTATTCCTTCGACTATCCGTACCCGGTCTCGATTTCCGTGAACGGCCCGGTGGGCGGCATGGAATACCCGATGATCACCTTCAACGGTCCGCGTCCGGTCAAGGACAAGAAGACCGGCGAGCTGACCTACTCGAAACGCACCAAGTATGGCCTGATCGGCGTGATCATCCACGAAGTCGGCCACAACTACTTCCCGATGATCGTCAACTCGGACGAGCGCCAGTGGACCTGGATGGACGAGGGCATCAACTCCTTCGTGCAGTCGCTGGCCCAGGAAGCCTGGGAAGAAGAATGGGATGAGATGCGCGGCCATCCGCGCACGATCGTTCCCTATATGCGCTCCCAGAACCAGGTGCCGATCATGACCAACTCGGAGTCGCTGCTCCAGTTCGGCAACAACGCCTACGCCAAGCCGGCCGCTGCGCTGAACGTGCTGCGCGAGACCATCCTCGGCCGCGAGCTGTTCGACTTCGCCTTCAAGGAATATGCCGAGCGCTGGAAGTTCAAGCGCCCGACCCCGGCCGACTTCTTCCGTACCATGGAAGACGCTTCGGGCACGGACCTCGACTGGTTCTGGCGCGGCTGGTTCTACACCACCGACGCGGTCGACATCAGCGTGGACGGCATCACCGAGTACACCGTGAGCAGCAAGGATCCGGAAGTCGAGAAGGCCTGGGCGCGTGCACGCAAGCAGGAAGAACCGATCTCGATCACCGACCAGCGCAACAAGGGCATGGAGCGCCGTGTCGACCGCTTCCCCGAGCTGAAGGACTTCTACAACGAGAACGACGACTTCACCGTCACCAACAAGGACCGCAACAAGTTCAACGAGACCATGGCTGGCCTCGAGGACTGGGAAAAGGCCCTGCTCAAGGAAGGCAAGCGCCTGTACCTGGTGGACTTCTCGAACAAGGGTGGCCTGGTGATGCCGCTGATCGTGGAAATCACGACCCAGAGCGGGAAAAAATACATCGAGCGTATCCCGGCCGAAGTGTGGCGTTACTCGCCGAAGAAGATCACCAAGCTGTTCGTCACCGACGAGCCGATCGTGAGCCTGGTGCAGGACCCGTACTGGGAGACCGCCGACATCGACGTGAGCAACAACGCGTGGCCGGCCAAGGCAGTGCCGTCGCGCCTGGAACTGTTCAAGTCTGAGCGTGAGCCGGCGAACAACCTGATGCGTGACTTCAACACCAAGCTGGCCCCGCCGAAGGCGGCAGGCCAAGAGGCGCCGAAGGCCGAGTAACACGCTGTCGACCCGTCATCACCGGCAGGGCTGCGCGCCCTGCCGTTTCTTTATAGAGCAAGCGCATTAATATTCAATCACGCATGAAAATGAAACAACTGCAGGCCGTGATCGCCACCCTGTTCCTGGCCAGCGCCGCCCACGCCGCGCCGGCCTTCGATGACAAGTTCCGCCAGCTCGACGAACTGCTGCCGACCGCCACCGACACCCGCACCGCCTCCGGCGCCCCGGGCCACCGCTACTGGCAGCAGCGCGCCGACTACCGCCTGCGCGCGACGCTCGACGAAGACAAGCGCGCCGTCACCGGTTCCGGCACCGTCACCTATTACAACAATTCGCCGGACACGCTGTCCTACCTGTGGGTACAGCTGGACCAGAACATGTTCCGCGCCGATTCGGACAACCGCCGCATCTCCACCCTGCCCTCGCGCGAAGCCTGGCAGGCGCGTGGCAACGACGGCGTCAAGTTCGACACCTTGCGGTCCACCCTCGCACAACGAGGCTTCGAGGGCGGCATCCAGGTCACCAGCCTGACCGGCAGCGATGGCCGCGCCTTGCGCCACACGGTCAACAAGACCATGATGCGCATCGACCTGCCGCAGCCGCTCAAGCCGGGCGCACGCGTGTCCTTCAACATGGCCTGGACCTTCAACATCCCCGAAGCGAACGTCGTCGGCCGCCGTACCGGCTTCGAAAAATTCGACGACGGCAACGACATCTACCTGACTGCCCAGTGGTTCCCGCGCATGGCGGCCTACTACGACGTCAAGGGCTGGCAGAACAAGCAGTACATGGGCGACGGCGAATTCACGCTGGAGTTCGGCGACTACGACGTGCAGCTGACCGTCCCGGCCGACCACGTGGTCGCCTCCACCGGCGAGCTGCAGAACGCGAACGCGGTCCTGAGCGCCGTCCAGCGCCAGCGCCTGGAGCAGGCCCGCAGCGCCAGGAAACCGGTCGTCATCATCACCCAGGCGGAAGCGGAAGCCGCCGAGAAGGGCCGCTCGAAGGCGACCAAGACCTGGCATTTCAAGGCCAAGGACGTGCGCGATTTCGCCTTTGCGTCGAGCCGCAAGTTCATCTGGGACGCCCAGGCGATCAAGAGCGGCAACAAGGACGTGCTGGCGATGTCCTACTATCCGAAGGAAGGCAACCCGCTGTGGGAGCGCTACTCGACGGCCGCCGTGATCCACACCATCGAGCAGTACAACAAGTATTCCTTCGACTATCCCTACCCGACCGCGATCTCGGTGAACGGCTCGATCGGCGGCATGGAATACCCGATGATCTCGTTCAACGCCGGCCGCCCGGTGAAGGACAAGAAGACCGGCGAACTCACCTATGCGAAGAGCACCAAGTACGGCCTGATCAGCGTGATCATCCATGAAGTGGGCCACAACTACTTCCCGATGATCGTCAACTCCGACGAGCGCCAGTGGACCTGGATGGACGAGGGCATGAACAGCTTCCTGCAGTTCCTGGCCGAGGAAGCCTGGGAAGACAACTACCCGTCGCGCCGCGGCGAAGCGCGCAACATCGTCGACTACATGCGCAGCACCAACCAGGTGCCGATCATGACCAATGCCGAATCGACCATCCAGCGCGGCAACAACGCCTACGCCAAGCCGGCCGCCGCGCTGAACATCCTGCGCGAGACCATCCTGGGCCGCGAATTGTTCGACTTCGCCTTCAAGGAGTTCTCTGAGCGCTGGAAGTTCAAGCGTCCGACCCCGGCCGACTTTTTCCGAACCATGGAAGACGCTTCCGGCACGGACCTCGACTGGTTCTGGCGCGGCTGGTTCTACACCACCGACGCGGTCGACATCAGCGTGGACGGCGTCACCGAGTACACCGTGAGCAGCAAGGATCCGGAAGTCGAGAAGGCCTGGGCGCGTGCACGCAAGCAGGAAGAACCGATCTCGATCACCGACCAGCGCAACAAGGGCATGGAGCGCCGTGTCGACCGCTTCCCCGAGCTGAAGGACTTCTACAACGAGAACGACGACTTCACCGTCACCAGCAAGGACCGCAACAAGTTCAACGAGACCATGGCTGGCCTCGAGGACTGGGAAAAGGCCCTGCTCAAGGAAGGCAAGCGCCTGTACCTGGTGGACTTCTCGAACAAGGGTGGCCTGGTGATGCCGCTGATCGTGGAAATCACGACCCAGAGCGGGAAAAAATACATCGAGCGTATCCCGGCCGAAGTGTGGCGTTACTCGCCGAAGAAGATCACCAAGCTGTTCGTCACCGACGAGCCGATCGTGAGCCTGGTGCAGGACCCGTACTGGGAGACCGCCGACATCGACGTGAGCAACAACGCGTGGCCGGCCAAGGCAGTGCCGTCGCGCCTGGAACTGTTCAAGACCGAGCGCGATCCGGCAACGGGCAACCTGATGCGCGATGCGAAAACCAGGCTGGCGCCGGTCAAAACGCCTGACGCGGCAAAGAAAGCCGAGTAATGATGATGTTTCGCCTGAAGCCTGCCTTCAAGGCGCTGTTCGCCGCCGCCCTGCTGTTTCTCAGCACGGCGGCGGGCGCGCACCGCTTCCACATGGGGATCACCGAGGTCGCGTTCAATCCGCGCACCGGCAGCACGGAGATCGTCCATACCTACATGGCGCACGACGTCGAGGCGCTCCTGATGAACCTGTACGGACGACAGTTCGACCTGGGCGATCCGGAAGACCAGGTGGTGCTGCGCAAGTATGTCGAAGAGCGCTTTTTCCTCAAAGGCGAGGACAAGGCGCGCCTGCCGGTGCGCTGGATCGGCATGACCGCCGATTCGCAGAGCGTGGTCATCTACCAGGAACTGGAGAACGCGCCGCTGTCGAAGACCGCCGCGATCCACCAGGGCGTACTGATGGACTTCCTGCCCGACCAGGTCAATACCGTCAACCTCAACAACGCAGGCGCGATCCGCTCGCTGACTTTCACCCAGGCCGCCATGGAACAACCAACCCAGCAGCCAACGCAAGAGAAACAACCCTGATGCTTCGTTCCAACCGTACCGTGCTTGCCGGCGCCATCGCCGCGCTGTTCCTCCATGTCCCGGCCCTGGCCGACGACTTCGTCCTGCAGCGCGTCCTCGTCGAAGGCTCGCGCACCAGCCAGATCGGCATGACCGATTCGGCCAGCTCCGGCACCGTCGGCGCCAAGGACCTGGCCAACCGCACCGTGTACCGCCCCGGCGAGCTGCTGGAAGCCACGCCCGGCCTGATCGCCAGCCAGCACAGCGGCGAAGGCAAGGCCAACCAGTTCTACCTGCGCGGCTTCAACCTGGACCATGGCACCGACTTGGCCACCTGGGTGGACGGGATGCCGGTCAACCAGCGCAGCCATGCGCATGGCCAGGGCTGGACCGACCTGAACTTCCTGATCCCGGAGATCGTCACCCGCCTCGACTACCGCAAGGGTCCCTACTCGGCCACGGACGGCGACTTCGCTTCGGCCGGCAAGGCCTCGATCGCCTATGCCAACCGCCTGGTGTCGCCGCTGGCCGCCGTGACCGTCGGCCAGGACGCGTACGCACGCACGGTGCTGGCCGCCTCGCCCGAGCTGGCCGGCGGCAACCTGCTGTACGCGCTGGAACTGATGAAGAACGACGGCCCGTGGACGCGGCCGGACGGCTACCGCAAGATCAATGCAGTGCTGCGCTACAGCCGCGGCTATACCAACAACGGCTGGACCGTCACCGCCATGCACTACCGCGGTCACTGGAACGCCACCGACCAGATCCCGCTGCGTGCCGTCGCCGGCGGCCAGCTGGGACGTTTCGACACCATCGACCTGAGCGACGGCGGCGAGGCCGAGCGCAGCAGCCTGTCGGGCAGCTGGCGCCGCACCACCCAGGACACGGCCAGCAGCCTGAGCGCCTACGCGATCCGCAACAAGGGCGAGCTGTATTCGAACTTCACCTATTTTCTGAACGATGCGGTGAACGGCGACCAGTTCGCCCAGCCGGACCGCCGCGTGACCACGGGCCTGGACGGCAGCCACACCTGGCACGCGTACAAGCAGGGGGACATCGCCTCGGACATGACCGTCGGCTTCCAGCTCCAGAACGACAACATCTTCAACGGCTTGTACGACACCCGCGCGCGCCGGCGCATCGCGACCACGCGCGAAGACCACATTGTCGAGGGTAGCGCCGCCGTCTACCTGGAAAACGCCACGATGTGGAGCAAGGCGCTGCGCACCGTGGTGGGCCTGCGCGCCAATGCCTACCGCTTCAGCGTCGACGGCGATCGGCTTGAGAATGCCGGCCGCGCCCGCGACAAGCTCGTCACGCCCACGCTGAGCGTGGCCTATGGGCCGTGGTCGCACACCGAGCTGTATTTCAACTATGGTCACGGCTTCCACAGCAACGACGCGCGCGGCACCGTGGCGACCGTCGATCCGAAGACGCTGGATCCGGTGGACCGCACCCCGGGCCTGGTGCGCTCGCGCGGCGTGGAACTGGGCCTGCGCACGGTGGCGATCCCGAAGACCGAGACCACGGTGTCGGTGTACCGCCTGGACTTCGATTCCGAGCTGACCTACATCGGCGACGCCGGCAATACCGAGGCGGGCGATCCGAGCCGCCGCTACGGCGTCGAGCTGTCGAACAGCGTGCGCGCCAACAAGTGGCTGACGCTGAACTTCGACGCGGCCTACGCACGGGCGCGCTCGCGCGGCGGCAACCCGGACGGGGACCGGATTCCGGGTGCGGTGGAAGGCGTGGCCCAGGCCGGCCTGACCGTCGACCGCGCGGGTCCGTGGTCGGGCGCCCTGCGCCTGCGCTACTTCGGCCCGCGTCCGCTGATCGAGGACGACAGCGTACGCTCGCGCCCCAGCCTGACGCTCAACGGCCGCGTAGGCTACCGCCTCGGCAAGGACATGCGCATCGAGCTGGAAGGCTTCAATCTGACCAACCGGCGCGATTCGGCGATCGACTACTACTACGCTTCGCGCCTGCCGAACGAGACGGAAGCCGTCGACGACATCCACTTCCACCCGATCGAGCCGCGCTCCTTCCGACTCAGCTTCACGAAGAACTGGTAATTGCTCGTGGTCATGCTAGTCGCATTGAAACCTGCTACGCTAACTGGATGACTACACGTGAACTACCCTATACCGCTCCGTCGCAGCTGACGGAAGCCATCCGCAGCGAGGGCTATGCCCTCCTGCGTCCGCAAGATGTCGCGCGCCTGGCCGGCTGCTCGCTCGACGAGCTGCAGTCGCTGGTGCCGAGCTGGGACCGGCTCGAACTCGACAACTACCTCAAGGACGGCGGCCGCTACCGGCGCCGCCGCCATTCCTGCTTCATACATGAGGAAGAAAGCCGCGACGACGCCGGCCACGCGCTGGTGCAGGTACCGCACCGGCCGCACTGGCAGCCGGTCGAGTACAACGCCCTGCACGGCGGCATGCACCGCCTGTTCGAACCGGTCGAGACGGCGACCATCGCGAACCCGGCCTGGGGCCGCCTGCTGCGTGCATTGGGCGACGTCTGCTCCAGCGTGCGCGGACGCCAGACCTGGTACGTGGAAGCGCACCAGTTCCGCATCGATACCGCCGACGGCATCGGTCGCCCGACGCCGGAAGGCGCACACCGTGACGGCGTCGATTTCGTCGCCGTCATCCTGATCCAGCGCACCGGCATCAAGGGCGGGGAAACCCGGGTCTTCGAGGCCGATGGACCGGCAGGCAAGCGCTTCACGATGCTGGAGCCGTGGACCCTGCTGCTGCTCGACGATGCGGCCGTCATCCATGAGTCGACGCCGATCCAGCCACTGGGCGAGCATGGGCACCGCGATACCCTGGTGCTGACCTGGCGCGCCGGGTCCTTCCAGGGCGCCGACGTGGCGCAGACCGACTGAAGGCACAAAAAAAGCGCCCGCGAACCTTGCGGCTGGCGGGCGATAATCCAATTTTCGGAGAAAACTGGAGGAGACGGTTCCAATATAACGCGATTTATTGTGCAGTGCAATACCGTAGAATTACGTAATCAAAATTCGACGGGAAGCGTTTCCAGAAATAGACGTTTTCCTCTATTTTGTTGCGCTGCGCAATACTCGCTTCCCGGTATCAATAACGTAGAAATTTCTGGTCGAGCAGGAGCGTTCGCAAGCGCTCGGGCTGCGCCGGCTGGCTGCGAGCCGCCGCCATCGCGGCGGCCGAGGGCGTCGGCGCCGCCATCAGCACCGGCCCTGGCTGGGCTATCGTTCCCTGTGACACCTCGCCGGCGACGCCGGCACGCAGTGGCGGCGCCGACGACGCGTACTCGTGCGGCTGCACCGGCGCCAGCGCCAGCCTTCCAGTTGCCAGACGCTCCACGAATTCGGCACGGTCTGCATCCGACAGCGGTGCACGCACGAAGGCCATCAGAGGCGCCACATTGTCCACCACCAGGCCGGATGCCCGGACTGCCGAGGCCACGAAGCGGAACCCGTCCTTCTCCATGCTGTTCCACTGCGACGGCGCCAGGAATTCCGGACTGGTCAAGAGCTGGCGCAGCACCGCGCGCTGGTCTCCGCCCGTGGCCTTCCACACCCGCCAGGTCGCCCCTTGCAGGCTGACGGAGGGAGCGGAGACGAAATGCCGCAGCAGCGCTTCCATCGCAGCCCGTTCGCTGTTCTTCCCGCGCGCATGCTCCCCGATTGCCGCGCGCAGGTCGGCATAGCGGCCCAGCACGTGCGGACGCAGTGCCGCGTCTGCGGCCTCTTCTTTCTTGAAGTAGTCGAGCCAGAAGCGCACCAGCACTGCTTCCAGCTGGCGCGGGCTGGCGATGGCGCGCAGCAGCGCCGCTTCGGGCACGGGCAGCGTGCGCAGGCGCGCCTCCAGGCGCGGCGGCATCGGCGGCGGCACCAGCTGGCCGTCTACCCAGGCCTGCACACCGAGTGCACGCACCCGCGCCACCTCGCCCGGCGCTGGGCCGTAGCCCAGGCGGTTCAGCAGGTGCTGCGCCAGCCCGTCGTCGAGCGGGGCGGCAGGCTGCGCATGGGCCACGCCACCCACGAGCAGGCAAAACAACAGGATGAGGACTCGCATTCCGACTTTATATACCCACACAGGCTCTCTTGCTGCGCCGTTTGGTAAGTCTTTGTAAGAACGTAAACATACGAATCAGCCCGCACCGGATTGCAATTTTGCTACACTTAACAGCTTGAACCAAAGCCGATTGAAGAAGATGCCAACCCTCCGCCGTCTGCCCCAGAATATCCCCGTTCCGCTGCTGGCCATTGCCGGCGCAACGCTCTGTTTTGCCCTCGCGCTGGCCGTGCCGAAGCGCGCCACCGCCAAGGACGAGAAGCCGGCCGCGCCAACGCCCGCGCTCACCGTGACCACCGGCCAGCCGTCCACCACCACCCTACCGGTGGGCTTGACCGCCAACGGCAGCGTCGCCGCCTGGCAGGAAGCGGTCATCGGCAGCGAATCGAACGGCCTGCGCCTGAGCGAAGTGCGGGTGAACGTGGGAGACGTGGTCAAGAAGGGCGAGACCCTGGCCGTGTTCGCCAGCGAGACCGTGCGCGCCGACGTCGAGCAGGCGCGCGCCGCGCTGCAGGAAGCCCAGGCCAACGCCAGCGCCGCCAAGCTTGATGCCGACCGGGCGCGCGCCCTGCGCAGCTCCGGCGCGCTGAGCGAACAGCAGGTCACCCAGCTCCTGACCGCCGAACGGACTGCCGCCGCGCGCGTGAGCGCCGCCCGGGCAACGCTGGCCCAGCAGGAACTGCGCCTGCGCCAGGCCACCGTGGTCGCGCCGGACAGCGGCATCATCTCGAGCCGCAGCGCCACCGTCGGCGCCGTCACCGGCCCAGGCACGGAGCTGTTCCGCATGATCCGCCAGGGCCGCCTCGAATGGCGCGCCGAAGTCACGTCGAATGACCTGGGCCGCATCAAGCCCGGCATGCGCGCGGCGGTGCGCGCTGCCAGCGGCAGCGAGATCGTCGGCAAGGTGCGCACCGTGGCCCCGACCGTCGACCCGCAGACCCGCCTGGCGCTGGTCTACGTCGACCTGCCGCCTTCGCTGTCGAGCAATGCGCCGCTCAAGGCCGGCATGTTCGCCAGCGGCCGCTTCGAACTGGGCGCCACCAGCGCCCTCACCGTGCCGCAGCAGGCAGTGGCGGTGCGCGACGGCTTCAGCTACGTGTTCCGCCTGAACGGCGACAACCGCGTGAGCCAGTTGAAGGTCAGCACCGGCCGTCGCCTGGGCGACCGCGTCGAGATCGTGGGCGGGCTGGCCGCAGGCACCCCGATCGTCATCAGCGGCGCCGGTTTCCTGAACGACGGCGATCTGGTGCGCAATGTAGCGCCGCCGGCCGCACCGGCGAAGGCGGCGCCGGCTTCGGCGCCGCGCCAGACCGCGGCGCGCTGAGCGGAGCATTCTCATGAACTTTTCCGCTTTATCGATCCGCAACCCGATCCCGGCGATCATGCTGTTCGTCCTGCTCACGGTGGCGGGGCTGCTGGCCTTCAAGGCCAGCAAGATCCAGGACTTCCCGGACATCGAACTGCCGATCGTGACCGTCGCCGCCACGCTGGAAGGCGCGGCGCCGGCCCAGCTCGAGACCGAGGTGGCGCGCAAGATCGAGGATTCGGTCGCCACCCTGCAGGGTGTCAAGAACATCTACACCAAGGTGCTGGACGGCGTGGCCACCATCACCATCGAATTCATCCTGGAGAAGGACCTGTCCGACGCGGTCAACGACGTGCGCGACGCGGTGGCGCGGGTGCGCGCCGACCTGCCGCCCGAGATGCGCGAGCCGAGCGTGACCAAGGCGGCCACCGCCGGCCGCGTGGTCGCCACCTTCACGGCCGAAGCGAGCAAGACGGCCGGCAGCGCCATGGACGACCAGGAACTGAGCTGGTTCGTCGACAACGACGTGGCCAAGCGCCTGCTGAGCGTGCCGGGCCTGGGCGCGGTCAAGCGGGTGGGCGGCGTGACCCGCGAAGTCCGGGTCGAGCTCGACGACCAGCGCATGGCGGCGCTGCGGGTCTCGGCGCTGGATATCTCGCGCCAGCTGCGCAACGTGCAGCGGGAAGCGCCGGGCGGACGCGGCGACGTCAGCGGCGCCGAGCAGTCGGTGCGCACCATCGCCACCGTGCAGTCGGCGCAGGAACTGGCGCAGATGGATATTCCGCTGCCGGACGGCCGCCACGTGAAACTCGGGCAGGTCGCCACGGTCCTTGATACCGTGGCCGAGCCGCGCTCGATCGCCGAGCAGGACGGCCGCAAGGTGGTCGGCTTCGAGGTGTTCCGCACCCGCGGCGCGGGCGAGGTGGACGTGGCCGAAGGCGCGCGCGCCGCGGTGGCCCAGCTGCAGAAGGAAAACCCGAGCGTGGTGCTGCGTGAGGTGATCGACAACTCGGGACCGGTGCAGGAAAACTTCGACGCCTCGATGGAGATGCTGTACGAAGGCGCGGTGCTGGCGGTGCTGGTGGTGTGGTGGTTCCTGCGCGACTGGCGCGCCACCCTGGTGGCCGCGGCCGCGCTGCCGCTGTCGGTCATCCCGGCCTTCCTCGGCCAATACCTGTTCGGCTACACGCTCAACATGGTGACCCTGCTGTCGCTGGCGCTCGTCATCGGCGTGCTGGTGGACGATGCGATCGTCGAGATCGAGAACATCTCGCGCCACCTGCGCATGGGGAAAACCCCGATGCAGGCGGCGCTGGAAGCGGCCGACGAAATCGGCATGGCGGTCATCGCCACCACCTTCGCCCTGGTCGCGGTGTTCCTGCCGACCGCCTTCATGGGCGGCATTCCGGGCAAGTTCTTCAAGCAGTTCGGCTGGACCGCGGTGATCGCGATCCTGGCCTCGCTGGTCGTGGCGCGCCTGCTCACGCCGATGATGGCGGCCTACATCCTCAAGCCGTCCAAGCACCACGGCGAAGAGAAGGACGGCCCGCTGATGCGGCGCTACATGACGGCCATGCAGTGGTGCCTGCGCCACCGCATGGCGACCGCGATCGGCGCCGCTGTCTTCTTCTTCGGCTCGATCGCGCTGGTGCCGCTGCTGCCGACCGGCTTCGTGCCGCCGGCCGACCGCTCGCAGACCATGGTGACGGTGGAACTGCCGCCTGGTTCGACCCTGGCCGAAACCCACGCCATCGCCGAGCAGGCGCGCCTGGCGGCCATGCAGGTCGAGGGCGTCAAGGGCATCTTCAGCTCGATCGGCGGCGGTTCCAGCGGCGACGCCTTTGCCCCGGGCGCGGCGGCGGAAGCGCGCCGCGCCGTGCTGACCGTGACCACCGTCGACCGCCACGACCGCGACGTGGGACTGTCCGAGATCGAGCGCGCACTGCGGGTCAAGATGTCGCAGATCCCGGGCGCGCGCTTCAACGTCGGCGCCCCCGACACCGGCACCAAGCTGCAGCTGGTGCTGCGCAGCGAAAACCCGGAGCTCCTGACCACGACAGCGCGCCAGGCCGAGCGTGAACTGCGCACCCTGCAAGGCATCGGCAACGTCAGTTCCAGCGCCTCGCTGGTGCGGCCCGAGATCATCGTGCGCCCGGACTTCGCGCGCGCGGCCGACCTCGGCGTGACGGCCGCCGCCATCGGCGAGACGGTGCGCGTGGCCACCGCCGGCGACTACGACATCTCGCTGTCCAAGATGAACCTGGATGAGCGCCAGGTGCCGATCCGCGTCAAGCTGCCGGACGCGGTGCGCGCCGACCTCGATGCGCTGGGCCGCCTGACCGTGCCCGGCGCGCGCGGACCGGTGCTGCTGGCCAACGTCGCCACCATCACGGTGGAAAGCGGCCCGGCCGAGATCAACCGCCTGAACCGCACCCGCAACGTGACCCTCGACGTCGAGCTGCAGGGCCGCTCGCTGGGCGAGGTCAATGCCGAGGCGCGCGCCCTGCCCGTGTTCCAGAAGCTCCCGCCGGGCGTGCAGATCGCGGAACTGGGCGACGCCCAGGAAATGCAGGCGCTGTTCGCCAGCTTCGGCGTGGCGATGCTGATCGGCGTGCTGTGCATCTACGGCGTGCTGGTGCTGCTGTTTAACGACTTCATGCAGCCGGTGACCATCCTGGCCGCGCTGCCGCTGTCGATCGGCGGCGCCTTCGTGGCTCTGCTGCTTACGCAGAACGCGCTGTCGATGCCGACCATGATCGGCCTGATCATGCTGATGGGGATCGTGACCAAGAACTCGATCCTGCTGGTCGACTATGCGATCCTGGCGCGCGAAGCGGGCATGAACCGCTTCGACGCCCTGGTCGACGCCTGCCACAAGCGTTCGCGCCCGATCGTGATGACCACCATCGCCATGGGCGCCGGCATGATGCCGCTGGCGCTGGGTCTCTCGGGCGACCCCAGCTTCCGCTCGCCGATGGCGGTCGCCGTGATCGGCGGCCTGATCACCTCGACCTTGCTGAGCCTGCTGGTGGTGCCGGCGGTGTTCACTTATGTGGATGACTTCGAGCACTTCATGAAGCGCCAGATGGGACGGATGCGCCGCAAGCAGGTGGCGGCGCCGGTGAAGGAGCCTGCGTCGGATCCAGTGAAATGAGGCCCATACCTAGAGGGGAATCCAGTCCATTAGACGGGATTCCCCCCTACGAAAATAAAAACCCCGGCAAGCCGAAGCCTGCCGGGGTTTTTCATTGATGGCTTGCGCCGATCAGTCGCGATAGTAGCGGTATTCGCGACGCTCGGTGGTGTCGCTGCTGCTCAGCAGCTTGGCCAGCAGGAAGCCGACGCCAGCCGCGACCAGCAGGGCGGTGCCCGGGTTGGTCTTGACGTACTCGGTGCTCTTGGTCGAGTAGTTCTGGTAGGTCTCGCCCAGCTGGCCCTTGCGCTGGCCCAGGCTTTCCGAGGCGCCGCTCAGCATGCCGCTCAGGCGATCGACGCCGGCGTGTGCGGTGCTGACCAGGCGGTCGACCAGCGGCTGCGCGCCTTGTGCGAGCTGGTCGATTTTCTCGTGCGCCTTGTCCGGGGTGATGTTCGACATGGCAGCCTTGATGCCGCCCTGCGACTGGTCACCGCCCGAGGTCGAACCCGACGATTGTGCGCTGGCGCCGCCCATGCTGCCGCTGCTGCTGGCGGTGGTGCTGGCGCTGCTGCCGGTGGTGCTGCCCGAGGTGCTGCCGCTCGAGCCCAGGGCGCTGTTGCCGCCGGTCGAGCTGCCCAGGCTGCCGCTGCTGCCGGCTGCGCTGGAACCCGACGAGCCGCTCTGCTGGCTGCTGGAGCTGGAGCTCGAGCTGCCCAGGTTGCCCGAGCTCTGCGAGCCGCTCTGCATGCTGCCCGCGTTGCTGGTGCCGCCGACGGCGCCGCTGCTGCTGCCGGTAGCCGGCTTGGCGCTGCTTGGCGAGGCGTTGGCGCTGCCGAGGCTGCCCGACGAACCGCTCTGGCTGCTGCCCGAAGCGCTGCTACCCTGGTTCAGGCCGGAAGTCTGGCTTTTACCAATGCTCGAACCTGCACCCTCGCGGCTTGCGTCGCTGCCTTTTCCCTCGGTAGATTTCTGATTATCCATGATGTATCCCTCGTAAAAATGTAGACCAACGCGATTAGACCGATACCCGACTATCACCACATTCTTCCTCGATTCCGCCTCAAACGGCGCGAGGGACGACGATTGACTGCGCTATCTCAAGACAGAACTTTGTTTCTTGCTCCAGGCCCATTCTCGTGAATCGAGACCCGAAGCCAGCGCAAAAGTTCCGCCATTAGCGCAGACGTCCTCGTCGCTGCGTGAGCGGTCGCCTGTGGCGGTCCGAAAACGCGCGCAGTATCGGACACTGCGTCGCGATACAAAAAATACAACAGCCGTGCTCCCGGGACCGTGCGTTGCCTAACAGAGCCGTGCCATCCACGGGGAGGAGGCGAATCCGCTTGCCTTCCACCTCATCTACGTTATCATATGAATGATAATCATTCTCATTTAAAGGAGAAAGCATGTGCGACAAACACGCTCCGCAGGCCGCCGACGCATCGCAAGGGGGATCGCGCCGCCGCCGCGTCTGGGAACTCAGTCAGGCCAGCCACTGCCCGCTGATCGGTGTCGCCCTGCCGCTGCCTGCCTTGCGCAAGCTGGTGGAACGGGTCACGGGCGGCCGGCTGCTGCACGACGACTACGACATCCACGTCGGCGCGGTCAGCGAGTGCGCCCTGCGCAATCCGCTGTCGGAAGCGCTGCAGAAGGAGCTGGAGCGGCGCTACGCCGCCGACGTCGCCCGCTTCCGCTCGGCCAGGACCACGCAGGAAGTGGGCGCACTGTGGGCGCAGGCGGTCGACGCCGGCAAGGTGCCGGGCGCGTTCTGGGCCGCCCTGAGCCATGCGCGCTGCACGCCCGCACTTGAACAGCAGATGTGCCGCGACATCCACATGGTGCAGCACCAGGCCGGCGCGTGCGCCCGTGCCGACATCGACAAGGTCCAGGCCCTGGCGGCCGAGCATGCCCGCCTGGTGCGCGAACTGGCCCGGACGCAGGGCCGCTGCCAGGCGCTGTTGCAGGAGAAGAGCGCGCAGGCCGGACGCTACGAGCAGCAGCTGATGGCCGCGCGCGCCGCGCTGATCGCGAAGGACACCGACATCCACCAGTTGCGCTCCGAACTGGCCCGGCTGCAGGCGGAGGTGCCGGAGCTGGAGACGCGCCAGCGGCTCGCGAATCGCGTGGCACAGATGGAAGAACGGGAAGCGGCGCTGCGGGCCCAGGTGGCCGCATTGAAAGCGGCACGCAATGCGCCCCCGGATGCACCGGCGCCGGCGGGCGAAGCGCCTGCGGACATGCCGGCCGTGCCGACCGAAGTCCCGGTGCGGCTGGTGAACCGCAGCGTGCTGTGCGTGGGCGGGCGCAGCGGCAGCGTGCCGGTTTACCGCAACGTGATCGAGCGCGTCGGCGCCCAGTTCGCGCACCATGACGGCGGCCTGGAAGACAGCGCCGGCCAGCTCGATGCCAGCCTGGCGGCGGCCGACCTGGTGATCTGCCAGACCGGCTGCATCAGCCACCATGCCTACTGGCGGGTGAAGGACCATTGCAAGCGCACGGGCAAGCGCTGCATTTTTGTCGACAACCCGAGCGTGTCGAGCCTGGTGCGCGGGCTGCAGGAGGCAGCCGTCTGATCCGTGACGCGGCCGTTCAATCGCGCGACTTTCCTAAAAGTAAACTGGTAAACTTTTAGTATTTACATTTTACAAACTAGATTGAAGGTCTGATGACGGCACAAAAACTCGTATCTGATCGCATTGCCATGCTCAGGTATCTCATGATCGTCGGCGTAGTTATCCTGCATACCCCACCTTACGTGCCCATCACCGAGATCGGTCCGGGAATCTTCGACTTCATCAAGGCATTTTTCCAGAACGCCGCATTTCGGGCCACGGTACCAGTCCTGACGCTCATTTCCGGCTATCTCCTGTTCCGCTCCGGACTTGACCAGGACTGGAGGCGATTGTTCAACAAGAAGGCACGCACGATCGTCCTGCCCTTCTTCGTGTTCAACCTGCTCGTGCTGGCTGGCGCCCTTGCAGCCCAGCATCTGCTTGGTCTTCGCATGAGCTATCAGCTCCTTCCTTTCGATACGCGAACCTGGCTTGATGCCGCCTTCGGAATTTCCGCATCGCCGATCAACTACCCGCTTAACTTCCTGCGCGACCTGATTGTCCTGATGGTATGCGCGCCTCTGCTGGGTTTCATCCTGCGCAACTGGGCCTGGCCCGGATTCGCGGCGGTGTTTCTCATCTTTTTCAATAATCTGGACGGAACGCTGATCCTGCGCGAGGTCATGCCGATCATGTTCTACCTCGGCGGCATGGCGGCGACACGCAACTGGAACCTGCTGGCCCTGGACCGCTACGCCCTTCCCTGCCTGGGACTGCTCGTTGTCCTGTGCGCGTGCGTGGTTCACTTCCAGGTCGGTAACACCACCTATTTCCGCTTCGTCGCCCCTTTCCTCATCTGGTCCGCGGCTGCGCTGCTGCACGATACCCGGCCGGGCCGCTGGCTGCAGTCCCAAAGCAAAGCCAGCTTTTTCATCTTCCTGGCCCATGCGCCTTTGCTGCTGGTGTCGTCGGTGGCGTACCAGAAGCTCGGTCACGACATACCTTACCCACTCTACTGGATTGCGACACCCGTGCTGATCGTCGCCATCCTGAGCCTGGCCTACCACACGTTCATGCGCATCTGCCCGCGCCTGTTCGCACCCTTGATCGGGGCCCAGCCGCCGGGCGTGCGCAGCACGGCGCCGCCGATCGGCGCCCCTGCACGCGTGTCACCCTGATCCGCAAGCCGGACGGAGCCTGGATGCAGGCTTCGCCTGGATGGGATATGCGAGACGCCAAAGCAAAAGGGCCACCCTGTTGGGTGGCCCTTTCATGTCCTGGTGCCGCTGACCGGAATCGAACTGGTGACCTTCGCATTACGAATGCGCTGCTCTACCGACTGAGCTACAGCGGCTCTACGCGGGCAATCCCGACGAAGAGCCGTATTCTAGCAAACAACTCCGGCAACTTGCTAGTCCGGCTCGGCAATTTCAGACAGTTATTGCCAAAAAATCACTCCGCGTGATAACGGGTGACCAGTTCGACCTCACTCTTCGAACCGAGGAACACCGGCACGCGCTGGTGCAGCTTGGTCGGCTGAATGTCCATGATGCGCTGCTTGCCGTCGGTGGCCGCGCCGCCGGCCTGCTCGACGATCATGGCCATCGGGTTGGCCTCGTACATCAGGCGCAGCTTGCCGGGCGAGGAGGGATCGCGCATGTCGGCCGGGTACATGAAGATGCCGCCGCGGTTCAGGATGCGGTGCACGTCGGCCACCATCGAGGCGATCCAGCGCATGTTGAAGTCCTTGCCGCGCGCGCCGGTGGAGCCCGCGAGCATTTCGTCCACGTAGCGCTGCACCGGCGCATGCCAGTGGCGCTTGTTCGACATGTTGATCGCGAACTCCTTGGTAGTTTCCGGGATCTGCATGTCGCTCTGGGTCAGCACCCAGGAACCCATTTCGCGGTCCAGGGTGAAGCACTGCACGCCGTTGCCCGTGGTGAGCACCAGCATGGTCTGCGGGCCGTAGACGGCGTAGCCGGCCGCGACCTGCTGGGCGCCCGGCTGCAGGAAGTCCTGCTCGGTCGGTTCCGTCATGCCTTCCGGCGCCTTCAGCACCGAGAAGATGGTGCCGATCGAGACGTTGACGTCGATGTTGGACGAGCCGTCCAGCGGGTCGAACAGCAGCAGGAACTCGCCCTTCGGGTAGCGGCTCGGGATCAGGCGGATGGTTTCCATCTCTTCCGAGGCCATCGCGGCCAGGTGGCCGCCCCACTCGTTCGCCTCGAGCAGGATCTCGTTCGAGATCACGTCGAGCTTCTTCTGCACTTCGCCCTGGATGTTCTCGGTGTCGGCGCTGCCCAGCACCTCGCCGAGCGCACCCTTGCTGACCGAATAGCTGATGCGCTTGCAGGCGCGCGCCACGACCTCGATCAGGAGGCGCAGTTCGGCATTGATGTTCTGGTGGAGGCGCTGCTCCTCGACCAGGTACTGCGTCAGACTTACGCGTTTCATGGACTTCCTTTGGTTTGGTTTAAATTCTTTTAATTGGCAAGTGCCTTGGTGACGATCTCGCGCACGTCGTTCGACAGCCGCTGCTGCCCCGCTACCTGCTGCAGCGCCGTCTTCATGTGCTGCTGCAGTTCCGGCGTATAGCGGCGCCAGCGGTCCATGGCGCGCGCCAGGCGGGCGGCGACCTGGGGGTTGAGGGCGTCGAGCAGGGTCACGTGCTCGGCCCAGAACAGGTAGCCGCTGCCGTTCGGGGCGTGGAACTCGACCGGGTTGTTCATGCAATAGGTCGCGACCAGGCTGCGCGCGCGGTTCGGGTTGCGCAGGTTGAAGGCCGGATGGCGCATCAGCTCGCGCACCTTGGCGATGTCGGTGGTCGGCGCCGCGGCCTGCATGGCGAACCACTTGTCGACCACCAGGGCCTCGCCCTGGAACTCGTCGTAGAAGCGTGCCAGCTCGGCTTCCGCTTGCGGCGCCCGGGCATGGATCAGGGCGCTGAGGGCGGCGGCCCGGTCGGTCATGTTGTCGGCGCCCTGGCACTGGCGCAGCGCCAGCGCGATGGTCTCGTCGTCCGGCGCCGCGTTCAGGTAGGACAGCGCCAGGTTCTTGAGGGCGCGCTTGCCGGCGGACTGCGCATCCGGGCTGTAGGGGCCAGGGGTCTGGTTGGCCTCGTACTGGGCCAGCAGTTCGCCCCGCAGGCGCGCGCCGATGTTGGCGCGCATGAACTGGCGCGCCATGTGCACGGCCAGCGGATCGACGGTGTCGAGCTGTTCGGCGATCATGGTTTCGGTCGGCAGCAGCAACGCCTGTTCGCGGAAGGCCGGGTCGAGCGACTCGTCGGTCAGCATCTTGCGCATCGCCTCGATGAAGGTGTCGTCCAGGCTCAGGCGGCTGGACACCGGCGCCTCGCCGGTGAGCTTGAGCAGGCGGCCCATCGCCAGGCGCTGTCCGGCTTCCCAGCGGTTGACCGGATCGCTGTCGTGGCTGAACAGGTGCAGCAGCTCGCTGTCGCTGTAGCCGTGCTGCAGGATCACCGGCGCCGAGAAGTCGCGCAGGACCGAAGGGGTCGGCTGCTCTTTCACACCGGTGAACACGAAGGTCTGCTCGTTTTCCGTCAGTTCGAGCACGGTGGTGGTGCCCAGCTCCTTGCCGTCCAGCGTCAGCGGCATGTCATTGCCCTCGCGGTCGAGCAGGCCGATGGCCACCGGGATGTGGAAGGGACGCTTTTCCGGCTGGCCCGGGGTCGGCGGGCAGGACTGGAACAGCGTGATGCCGTAGGTCTGCGCGCCTTCGTCGTAGCGCGCCTCGAAGCGCAGCACCGGGGTGCCGGCCTGGTCGTACCAGCGCTCGAACTGCGTCAGGTCGCGGCCATTGGCGTCGGCCATCGCCTTGCGGAAGTCGTCGCAGGTGACGGCCTGCTCGTCATGACGCTGGAAGTACAGGTCCATGCCCTTGCGGAAGCCTTCGCGGCCCAGCAGGGTCTGGTACATGCGCACCACTTCGGCGCCCTTCTCGTACACGGTAACGGTATAAAAATTGTTGATCTCGACAAAGGAGTCCGGGCGTACCGGGTGGGCCATCGGTCCGGCGTCCTCCGGGAACTGGGCTTGGCGCAGGGTGCGCACCTGGTCGATGCGGGTGACGGCGCGGCCGGTCTCGGTGCCGATCATGTCGGCGGTGAATTCCTGGTCGCGGAACACCGTCAGGCCTTCCTTGAGCGAGAGCTGGAACCAGTCGCGGCAGGTGACGCGGTTGCCGGTCCAGTTGTGGAAGTACTCGTGCGCCACCACCGCCTCGATGCCCTGGAAGTCGCTGTCGGTGGCCACGCGCGGGTTGGCCAGCACGAACTTGGTGTTGAAGATGTTCAGGCCCTTGTTCTCCATCGCGCCCATGTTGAAATCGCTGGTGGCGACGATCATGAAGCGGTCGAGGTCGAGTTCCAGCCCGTAGCGCTCCTCGTCCCAGCGGATGCTGTGCTTGAGCGACTGCATCGCGTAGTCGGTCTTGTCGAGGTTGCCCTCTTCGACCCACACCTGCAGCAGGGCGTCGCGGCCGTCGGCCAGGCGGAAGGTCTCTTCCTGGCAGACCAGGCGCGCGGCGACCAGCGCGAACAGGTAGGACGGCTTCTTGAACGGGTCTTCCCACTTGGCGTAGTGGCGGCCGTCGCCCAGCTCGCCTTCTTCCAGCAGGTTGCCGTTGGAGAGCAGCACCGGATAGCGTTCCTTGTCGGCGCGCAGCATGACCGTGTACTTCGCCATCACGTCCGGGCGGTCCGGGAAATAGGTGATGCGGCGGAAGCCTTCGGCCTCGCACTGGGTGAAGAAGTTGCCGTTCGAGGTGTACAGGCCGCTCAGCGTGGTGTTCTGCTCCGGCACGCAGACGGTCTCGATCTCGAGGGTGGCTTCTTCGGGCGCGTTCGGGATGGTGAGCATGTTGCCGTTGATCGCGTAGTCGCGGTCTTCCAGCTGCCGGCCGTTCAGGCGCAGCGCCACCAGTTCGATGTCCTCCCCGTAGAGTTCGATCTCGCGCTGGGCGCTGTCGGGGTTGCGGCGCACCGTCATGCGGTTGGCGACCACGGTGCGGGCGGGGTCGAGGTCGAAGCCAAGCTCAACTGTTTCCACCAGGTAGCTCGGCGGGGTATAGTCACTCCGGTAAATCGTCTGGGGCGTATCGGTGCGCATAGGAAGTCCGCAAAAGGCAGGTTGGGATGCTGGCTGAAGTGCTTATTTTACCAACAAGATTTTCGGCTGGCCGCTACGTTGCGGTATGTATCGGAATGTGCATGCAGTAACCGCGTGTAAATTAATTCACCTAGTTGCTGAACAGAAGATAATCTAGAGGATAGGAAAAGTCCGTATTCACGAGGGAGAAAGCAATGAAACGCCTGATGATCGCCGCCGGAGCGGCGCTCACGATGCTGCTGACCGGGTGCGCCACCACGATCCGCAGCGATGTCACCACCTTTCACCAGTGGCCGGCACAGATCGAGGACAAGAGCTATGTGTTCGAGGCGCCGCCGGTAGCCGACGACACGCTGGAATACCGCGCCTACCAGGACCTGGTGCGCGGCCAGCTGGCGCGCCTGGGCTTCCGCGATGCCGCAGGCGGCAAGCCGGCGCTGACGGTATCGATGCGCTTCACCACCACCGACGTGCCGGTGCGCGTGGTCGAGCCGATCACGCCCTTCGCCCACCCGTTCGCCTCACCGTTCTACCGCCCCTACTACCATCCGGCGCGGCGTTTAGGCTACCGCGGCCTGCACCGTCCGTACTGGGGCGGGTTCTACAGCAGCCCGTTCTACGATCCGTTCTGGAGCCCGGCCTACCAGGTCTCGATCGAGCACCGCTACCGCCGCGAACTGCAGGTCGGGATCAAGTCGGCCAGCGACGGCAAGCGCCTGTTCGACGTCACCGTGCACAACATGAGCCGCGAGCTGTCGACGCCGGCGCTGATGCCGGCCCTGGTGCAGAGCGCCTTCGAAGGCTTCCCGGGGCCGTCGGGCGTGGCGCGCAGGGTGGAACTGAAGCAGCAAAACGGCTGACATGCCAGCTACAGACAAGGACGGGGCCGCAAGGCCCCGTCCTTTTTCCGGTCGGGCACACGGCGCCGGATGTCGGTTTTCTTTACACTTTTGGGAATGAATATTTCTTAGCCACACTAAGCCATTGATGCCATTGATATTTTCCTGCTGGCATATTTATTGCTTTTATTCATTATTCCAAAGCTAAGGAAGACCGATGAAACTTTCCCCCATCCGCAGTGCCGTGTCCGCTGTGCTGTTCTGCTTCGGCCTGCATGCCCATGCTGCCGTCATCGTCACGGATTCGACGTATGGCGTCGCCGATGGAAACATTCTTCTCCGCAACTTTGACGTTACCCGGCACGGCGACATCCAGGACCTGAACGTCCTGATCGAGTTTTCCAAATGCGACGATCCACGCATCGGCGCGGCCGGCAGCGCCTGCATCGGCACGGGTAACTCGTTCAACAGCGAAATGATCTTCCGCCTGATTGGCCCGAAAGGTACCGTGGTCAACCTGGTCAACGCCGGCACCTACACCGGCTCGCGGCCGGGCAGCGGCCGCATCAGCGTCAACTTCGACGACGAAGCCGCCACGGCGGTCGGCGGCGTGGCGACCGCCGGCAGCTTCCGCCCGGTCAAGCAGCTGTCCGCCTTCGATGGCACCGACATGTTCGGCACCTGGACCCTGCAGATCCAGGACCTGGCCGTCGGCGATCCGCTCGAATATTTCTCGTCGCGCCTGGAGTTCAACGCGAATGCTGCCGAGACCGATCCGGCACCGGTGCCCGAACCGGCGTCGCTCGGGCTCCTGGGCCTCGGCCTGTTGGGCTTGAGCGCCGCGCGCCGCCGCAAGCAGCCGGTCAGCTGAAGTAGGCTTCCGAGCCGAAGGTGAGCGCCACGACCAGCACCAGCGCGAACGCCAGCACGATCAAGAGGCGCCCGAACTTCGGCGCGCCGCTTTCTTCCTTGTCCGACTCCCTCATGGCAGCAGCACCGTCGAGCCGGTCGTGCGGCGCCCTTCCAGCGCCCGGTGCGCCTCGGCTGCATCCGCCAGCTTGAAGCGCTGCTTGACCTCGATTCTGATCTTCCCGCTTTCCACCATCTCGAACAATTCGGCCGCCATCGCCTCGAGCGCAGGCCGGGTGGCGGCATAGGCAAACAGCGTGGGACGCGTGATGTAGAGCGAGCCGCGCGAGGCCAGTTCGGAAAGCGCGAAGGGCGGCACCGCGCCGGACGCATTGCCGAAGCTGACCATCAGGCCGCGCGGCTGCAGGCAGTCGAGCGAACGGATGAAGGTGTCCTTGCCGACCGAGTCGTAGACCACCGGCACCCTGGCGCCCTGGGTAATCTCCAGCACGCGCTGCACCACGTCCTCGGTGTTGTAGTTGATGACGTGGGCCGCCCCGTGGGCGCGCGCCAGTTCCGCCTTTTCCTCGGAGCCGACGGTGCCGATCAGGTGCACGCCGAGCGACTTCGCCCACTGGCAGGCGATCAGCCCGACGCCGCCCGCCGCCGCATGGAACAGGATGGTCTGGCCGGGCTGCAGCTGGTAGGTCTGGCGGAACAGGTATTGCACCGTCAGGCCCTGCAGCATCATGGCGGCGCCAGTCTCGAAGGAAATCGCATCCGGCAGGCGCACCAGCATGTTGGCCGGCATGACGCGCGCCTCGCTGTAGGCGCCCGCCGGGCCGCCGGCATAGGCGACACGGTCGCCCGGCCGAACGTGGGTGACGCCCTCGCCCACCGCTTCAACCACGCCGGCGCCTTCCTGGCCCAGGCCGGACGGCAGGGCCAGCTTGTACAGGCCGCTGCGGTAATAGGTATCGATGTAGTTCAGGCCGATGGCATGGTGGCGCACGCGCGCCTCGCCCGGGCCGGGATCGCCGACTTCGACGTCCACGTATTCGAGCACTTCGGGGCCACCCAGGGTGGCGATGCGGATGGCTTTGACCGGCATGGGATTCTCCAAGTGCGGTTCGCTAGGCGCGGGCGCGCATCAGTTGCGACAGCACCAGGCGCGCCGTCGAGACGTTGGTGGCGCAGGCGATGTCGTGCACGTCGCAGGCGCGTACCAGGGCGTTGATGTCGGGTTCGTGCGGCTGCGGCGTCATCGGGTCGCGCAGGAAGATCACGCAGTCGATCTCGCCCTGCACCAGCTGGGCGCCGATCTGCAGGTCGCCGCCGACCGGTCCCGAATGCTTGCGCTCGACCGTGAGTCCGAGCTCGTTGGCCAGGCGCCCGCCGGTGGTGCCGGTGGCCGAGAGCGTGCAGCCCTTGAGGAAGTCAAGGTACTCCCTGGCCAGGGTGATCATGTCGTCCTTCTTCCTGTCGTGCGCGATCAGTGCAATGCGTGGCTTCAACTGCGATGGCTTGGTCATTGTCGTCATTTTTTCAGCGAGAGAGAATAGATCCCCACCAGCACGAGACCGGTGCCGGCCAGCTGCACGCCGGTTACCGGCTCGCCGAGGATCAGCGCGCCGAGGAACAGCGTCGATACCGGACCGATCATCCCGGCCTGCGAGGCGGTCGCGGCGCCGATGCGCTGGACCGCGGCCATGGTCATGAACACGGGGAAGATCGTACAGAATACCCCATTCACCAGCGAGAGCCAGTAAACCTCCGCCGGCTGCACCAGCATGCTCGCCGGGCGCAGCAGGAAGAACTGGGCGATGCAGGCCGCACTCGACACGCACATCGCGTAGGCTACCAGGCGCAGCGAGCCGATACGCCTGACCATCTCGCCGGTGCCGAGCAGGTAGACGGCATACGAGATCGCCGAGCCCAGCACCAGCAGCGAACCAAGGATGGTGCTGCCCGAACCGCCGGCAAGGTCGTGCACGAACACCAGCACGATGCCGCAATAGGCCAGCCCCAGCGCCGCCCATTCCGCTCCCTTGACGCGCCGCTTGAAGATCATCACGTTCGCCAGCAGTACGAAGGTCGGGGTCAGGAACAGGATCAGGCGCTCGAGCCCCACCGAGATGTGCTGCAGGCCGAGGAAGTCGAGGTAGCTCGACAGGTAGTAGCCGAGCAGTCCCAGCACGACGATGCGCCAGCGATCCTGCTTCGACAGTGGCGGCTGGGTCCGCATCTTCCAGAGCGCAACGGCGGCGAACACCGGAAGCGAAAACAGCATTCTGAACGCGATCAAAGTGACTGCATCGATGTGGTAGCGATACAGCAGTTTGGCCACGATGGCCTTCGTGGAAAACAGGACGGCGCCTGCGACGGCGATCGACAGGCCGGCGACGAGGGCGGCGCGTGGTAAAGGAGCAGCAGGGTTGGCGGGGACGCTTTCGTTCATCCGACGATTGTACGGGGCTTCGGCCGGGTTCGCTGGAGGCGGGGTGGACGGCGCCCAAGAACGCGGCCGCTGCGGCGCTGTCGAACAGCGCACATCAACCATATCGAGGGGAGACCGCATGACGAACTCGTCAAACCATCGCCGGGACCGGCACCGACCGGACGCAAGCTTCGTGCACGCAGCCGCCTTGCCTGCCCAGCGCGGGAGCCACCAATGAGCCTGTCCGGCATCGACGAACGCCTCGGGCGCCCGGTTGCGCTCGGCCTGGCCTGGATGGTCCTGCTCGCCTGCGCCAGCCTCGCCCCGTTCGTCTTCCAGGGCGGGGCCTTGCCCCTGCCCCTTTCCCTGGCCGGCGCCCCTGCCCTGCCCCCGCCGGCGCCGCTGCGCGCCGCCGAACTGATGCTGCTGTTCGCGATGTGGACCGGCCTGTGCGTGGCCCTGATGCTGCCGGCCGCAGCGGGCGCGCTGTTCGTCTACCTGCGCGTCGCGCGCCGCCGCGCAGGCGTGCGCTGGCCGCGCCTGGCAACCGCCCTGTTCGCCACCGGCTGCCTGCTGGCCTGGACCGGTTTCGCGGCGCTGCTCACCCTGCTGCACTGGGCCCTGCACGACGCCGGCTGGCTCGACGCCAGCTTGGGAACGCCCCAGCCGGCTCTGGGCCTTGCGCTGGTCGCCGCCGGGGCCTGGCAGTGGACCCCCGCCAAGCACGCCTGCCTGCAGCACTGCCGGGTGCCACTGGCGGGCGTGCTGGTCGACTGGCGCGGCGGCGCGCTGGGCGCGTTGTGGCAGGGCGCGGAACACGGGCGCACCTGCCTCGGCTGCTGCTGGCTGCTGGTCCTGCTGCTGCTGGGCGGCGGTCCGGGCAATCCCGCCCTGGTCGCGGCGGCGGGATTGCTGGTGCTGGCCGAACTGCGGCTCGAGGAAGGCCCGCTGGCCGGCTGCGTGGCCGGGGCGGCGATGGTGGCCGGCGGCACCTGGTTGTTGTTTCCATGACAGTTTGCTCACCAGCCTGGGCGATTTTGCAGGGGGGGCCTATGCTAAAATGTCGGCCACTCTTGCATACAGGAACCCCGCAGGTTCCCTTACCGTCTAAGGAACTTTGGAAATGGCTGGACACAGCAAATGGGCCAACATCAAGCATAAGAAAGCCGCTACCGACGCCAAGCGCGGCAAGATCTGGACGCGCCTGATCAAGGAGATCACCGTGGCCGCGCGCATGGGCGGCAGCGACGTCAACTCGAATCCGCGCCTGCGCCTGGCGGTCGAGAAGGCGGCCGACGCCAACATGCCGAAGGATAACGTCACCCGCGCGATCCAGCGCGGCGCCGGCGAACTCGAAGGCGTCAACTACGAAGAGATCCGCTACGAAGGCTACGGCATCGGCGGCGCCGCGATCATCGTCGACTGCCTGACCGACAACCGCGTGCGTACCGTGGCCGAAGTGCGCCACGCCTTCAACAAGTACGGCGGCAACATGGGCACCGAGGGTTCGGTGGCCTTCATGTTCAAGCACGTCGGCCAGTTCCAGTTCGCGCCGGGCGTGGACGAGGACAAGCTGATGGAAGCCGCACTCGAAGCCGGCGCCGACGACGTGATGCAGGACGAGGAAGGCGGCTTCGAAGTGCTGTGCGACCCGTTCGCCTATGCCGGCGTGAAGGAAGCGCTGGAAAAGGCCGGCTTCAAGGCCGAGGTCTCGGAAGTCATCATGAAGCCGGACAACGAGACCGTGCTGACCGGCGAAGACGCCGTCAAGATGCAGAAAATCCTCGACGCGCTGGAAAACCTGGACGACGTCCAGGATGTCTACACCAACGCTGTCATCGACGAGTAAGCAGCAGCCGTCAAACTGTCGAAAACCGGCTGGCGCGCCAGCCGGATCCCCCGTAGCAACCAAGTAGGAACGCGCCCGTATGAAAATCCTCGTAGTCGGCTCTGGCGGCCGTGAACACGCCCTGTCCTGGAAACTGGCCCAATCGGAGCGTGTCCAGACCGTCTTCGTCGCCCCGGGCAACGGCGGCACTGCCCTCGACGCTCGCCTGGTGACCGTCGAGATCACCGATCCTGCGGCCCTGGCCGACTTCGTCGTGGCCGAAGGCATCGCCCTGACCCTGGTCGGTCCGGAAGCGCCGCTGGCCGCCGGCATCGTCAACCTGTTCCGCACCCGCGGCCTGAAGATCTTCGGACCGACGAAAGAAGCGGCGCAGCTGGAAAGCTCGAAGGACTTCGCCAAGGCCTTCATGCAGCGCCACGGCATCCCGACCGCGAAATACCAGAGCTTCTCGGATGCGGCCCAGGCGCACGCCTACGTCGACGCCAACGGCGCCCCGATCGTCATCAAGGCCGACGGCCTGGCGGCCGGCAAGGGCGTGGTGGTGGCGATGAGCCTGGACGAAGCGCACGCCGCGGTCGACCACATGCTGTCCGATAACGCCTTCGGCGACGCCGGCGCCCGCATCGTGATCGAGGAATTTCTGGCCGGCGAGGAAGCCAGCTTCATCGTCATGTGCGACGGCAAGAACGTGCTGCCGCTGGCAACCAGCCAGGACCACAAGCGCCTGAAGGACGCGGACGAAGGCCCGAACACCGGCGGCATGGGCGCCTATTCCCCTGCCCCGATCGTGACCCCGTCGATGCACGCGCGCGTGATGCGCGAGATCATCAACCCGACCATCCAGGGCATGGCCAAGGACGGCATCGTCTTCACCGGCTTCCTGTACGCCGGCCTGATGATCGACGCCGAAGGCAACCCGCGCACACTGGAATTCAACTGCCGCATGGGCGACCCGGAAACGCAGCCGATCATGGCGCGCCTGAAGAGCGATTTCGCCACCGTGCTGGACCACGCCTGCAACGGCAGCCTGGATGCGGTCGAGCTGGAATGGGACCGCCGCACCGCGGTGGGCGTCGTGATGGCCGCCGCGGGCTATCCGGACAGCCCGCGCAAGGGCGACGTCATCGACGGCATCCCGGCCGAAACCCCGGAATGCGTCACCTTCCATGCCGGCACCCAACTGGTGGCCGGCAGCCTGCAGACCAGCGGCGGACGCGTACTGTGCGTGGTCGGCCTGGGCGACAGCGTCAAGATGGCGCAGAAGCAGGCCTACGAGACGGTGGAGAAGATCCATTTCAACGGCGCGCAATACCGCCGCGACATCGGCTGGCGCGGCCTGAAATAAGACCAGCGCCGGGGGCAGGTGTACAATCTGCCCATTTTTCGCCGCCCACCCTGAACGCATGACCATCCTAGACCCGTCCGCCATCAAGACCTGGCTGCTCGAGCTCCAGTCCCGCATCGTCGGCGCCCTGGAAGACATCGACGGCAAACCCTTCCTGGTCGATACCTGGGAGCGCCCGGAAGGCGGCGGCGGCATCTCGCGCCTGATCGAAGAAGGCAATGTGTTCGAGCGCGGCGGCTGCAACTTCTCGCACGTCACCGGCGCCAGCCTGCCGCCCTCGGCCATGGCCGCGCGTCCGGAACTGGCGGGCCGGGCCTGGGAAGCGATGGGCGTGTCGCTGGTGCTGCACCCGCGCAACCCCTACGCCCCGACCGTGCACATGAACGTGCGCTTCTTCGAAGCCACGGCTGAAGGAAAAGACCCGGTCTGGTGGTTCGGCGGCGGCATGGACCTGACGCCCTACTACGGCAACCAGGACGATGCGCGCCACTTCCATCAGGTCTGCCACGACGCATTGGCGCCCTACGGCGCCGACCTGCACCCGCGCTTCAAGAAGTGGTGCGACGAGTACTTCTACCTGAAGCACCGCAAGGAGCCGCGCGGCGTGGGCGGCATCTTCTTCGACGACTTCAACGAAACCGGTTTCGACGATGCGTTCGCGATGGTGCGCAAGGTCGGCGACGGTTTCCTCGATGCCTACCTGCCGATCCTGCAGGCGCGCAAGGACACGCCCTACGGCGAGCGCGAACGCGACTTCCAGGCCTACCGCCGCGGACGCTATGTCGAGTTCAACCTGGTGTGGGACCGCGGCACCCTGTTCGGCCTGCAGTCGGGCGGCCGCACCGAGGCGATCCTGATGTCGATGCCGCCGATCGTGAAATGGCGCTACGACTGGCACCCGGAACCGGGCAGCCCGGAAGCGGCCTTGTATACCGACTTCCTCGTCCACCGCGACTGGCTGGCAGCGGGACCACATTCGTGAGTCAATGCATTGCCCTGCTGGGTGGCAGCTTCGACCCGGTACACCACGGCCACGTCGCGCTGGCCGCGCTGTTTGCCGAACTCCTTCAGCCGGACCAGCTGCGCATCCTGCCTGCGCGGCCGTGGCAGAAGAGCGCCCTGCAGGCCAGCGATTCCCAGCGCATCGAGATGCTCGAACTGGCTTTCGGAGGCCAAGCGTTCGCCGTCACGATCGACCTGCAGGAAATCGAACGCGGCAGCGCCACCTACACCGTCGAGACCCTGCGCGGGCTGCGCGCCGAACTCGGCGAGGACGCCTCGATCGTCTTCCTGATGGGCGCCGACCAGCTGCAGAAGCTCGACACCTGGCGCGACTGGAAGGAACTGTTCACGCTCGCGAACCTGGGCGTGGCGGCACGCCCGGGCTATGAACTGGACCAGGACAAGCTGCCCCCTGGCGTGGCGTCGGCACTCGCGGGACGGCTGGCGACACCCGCGGAAGTGCGCGCCACGCCGCATGGCAAGGTTTGCCTGGCTCACACTTTGGCGGTTGATATTTCCGCCACCCAAGTCCGAAACACCTTGCGGACCGGCGCGGACCGAGGCACCGACCTTGGCGCGCTCGTTCCGCCGCAAGTGCTAGACTATATTCAACAACATAACTTATATAAAAGCTAATGGATATCAAGAAACTGCAAACCCTCGTCGTTGACGCCCTCGAAGACGTCAAGGGCCAGGAGATCGTCCTATTCGACACGACGCACCTGACCAGCCTGTTCGACCGCATCGCGGTCGTCTCGGGCACCTCGAACCGCCAGACCAAGGCACTGGCCGCTTCGGTACGCGACAAGGTCAAGGCAGCAGGCGGCGACGTGGTCGGCATGGAAGGCGAAGACACCGGCGAATGGGTGCTGGTCGACCTGGGCGACATGATCGTCCACATCATGCAGCCGGCCATCCGCCAGTACTACCGCCTGGAAGAAATCTGGGGCGAGAAGCCGGTCAAGCTGGGCGCGGCCAAGCGCAAGTCGACGCCGGAAGCGGCCGAAGCAGCCGAATCCAAACCGAAGTCGAAGCACCTGGCCGCCAACAAGGACGAGCCGGAAGCCAAGCCGGTCAACGAGCGCAAGCCTGCCGCGCGCAAGGCCGCTGCCGCCAAGACCACCACCGCCGCCAAGAAGCCGGCCGCCAAGAAGGTCCCGACCGGCAAGACCGTGAAGGTCGCACCGAGCAAGAGCGAAGTCGCCGCCGTCGAAGCCACCAAGGCCAAGCCGCCGAAGCGTACCCCGAAGGCCGCAGCCCCTGCCGACGCAGAGCCGGTGAAAAAAGTGATCCGCCGCGTGAAGAAGGCCGCCGAGTAAGCCTTTTATGCAGCTGATCATTGCCGCGGTCGGGCACAAGATGCCGGCCTGGATCGAATCCGGGTTCGGCGAATACACGAAGCGCATGCCGCCCGAGCTGCGCATCGTGCTCAAGGAAATCAAGCCGGTCGAGCGCTCCGGCAGCAAGACCGCCGCCACCGCGATGGCGCTCGAGCGCGAGCGCATCGAGGCCGTCCTGCCGAAAGGCGTGCGCATCATCGCGCTGGACGAGCGCGGCAAGGACCTGACCAGCGTCGGCCTGTCCCGGATGCTGGAGAACTGGCAGCAGGACGGACGCGATACCGCCTTCCTGATCGGCGGCGCCGACGGGCTCGATCCCGAACTGAAGGCGCGCGCCGAAGGCATGATCCGCATCTCCAGCATGACGCTGCCGCACGGAATCGTGCGCGTCATGCTGGCGGAACAGTTGTACCGTGCCTGGTCCATCACCCAGAACCACCCGTACCATCGCGTCTGAATCCGCGCCATCCATGAAACCCACCGACAAGAAAATCTACCTCGCCTCGAAGAGCCCGCGCAGGCGCGAACTGCTGCGCCAGGTCGGCGTGGAATTCGAGCTGCTGATGCTGCGCAGCGACCCGGCGCGCGGCGTGGACGTCAGCGAAGACGTGCTACCCGGCGAAGACCCGCACGCCTATGTGGCGCGCGTGGCCAAGGAGAAAGGCGCGTTCGCCTGGAACATGCTGCAGATGCGCCGCCAGCCGCTGCGTCCCATCCTGACTGCCGACACCACCGTCACCATCGACGGCGAGATCCTCGGCAAGCCGGCCGACAACAAGGAAGCCGTGGCCATGCTCGAGCGCCTGTCCGGCCGCACCCACCAGGTGCTGACCTCGGTGGCGGTCCATGCCGAGCGCGTGGCGGAACAGGTCACCCAGGTGTCGAACGTACGCTTCGCTACGCTCAGTCCGGCCCAGATCCGGGCCTATTGCGCCACACCGGAACCCTACGACAAGGCGGGCGGCTACGGCATCCAGGGCCTGGCCGCGCTGTTCGTCGAGCATATCGAAGGCAGCCATTCGGGGATCATGGGCCTGCCGATCTTCGAGACGGCCCAGCTTCTCCGCAAAGCCGGCTACAACGTCTGACCGTCCGCTTATCCGTGGGCCGGCGGCGAACCGCCTGCCTACGAATTACGCCGCCCGTGTATGATGTCGCTCTGAACAATACTGCACGGCCGGCCATGAACGAAGATATCCTCATCAACATCACCCCGCAGGAAACGCGCGTGGCGCTGATCCTGCAGGGCGCTGTGCAGGAACTGCACATCGAGCGCACCCTCACGCGCGGGTTGGCGGGGAATGTCTATCTCGGCAAGGTCGTGCGCGTCCTGCCGGGCATGCAGTCGGCCTTCATTGACATCGGCCTGGAACGCGCGGCCTTCCTGCACGTCGCCGATATCTGGGAAGCGCGCAACCACGAAGGCCCCAACGGGGCCCTGGCCGCGCCCACGCCGATCGAGAAGCTGCTGTTCGACGGCCAGGTGCTGACCGTGCAGGTCATCAAGGACCCGATCGGCACCAAGGGCGCGCGCCTGTCGACCCAGATCTCGATCGCCGGCCGCATGCTGGTCTACCTGCCGCAGGACCATCACATCGGTATCTCGCAGAAGATCGAGAAGGAAGCCGACCGCGAACACCTGCGCACCCGCCTCGCGAACATGCTGCCGAAGGAAGAGAAAGGCGGCTACATCGTGCGCACCCAGGCCGAGGAAGCCTCGGACGCCGACCTGGCGGCCGACGTCGACTACCTGCGCAAGACCTGGGCCGCGGTTCAGCAGGGCGCGCGCACCCGGCCGCCCACTTCCCTGCTCTACCAGGACCTGAACCTGGCCCAGCGCGTGCTGCGCGACTTCGTGCACGACGAGACCGCGACCATCCAGGTGGACTCGCGCGAGAATTACAACATGCTGGTCGAGTTCGCGCAGGTCTACACGCCGAGCGTGCTGTCGCGCCTGACCCACTACACCGGCGAGCGTCCGCTGTTCGATCTCTACGGCGTGGAGGAAGAAATCCTGCGCGCGCTGGGCCGCCGCGTCGACCTGAAGAGCGGCGGCTACCTGATCGTCGACCAGACCGAGGCGATGACCACCATCGACGTCAACACCGGCGGCTACGTCGGCGGACGCAACTTCGCCGACACCATCTTCAAGACCAACCTGGAAGCGGCCCACGCCATTGCGCGCCAGCTGCGCCTGCGCAACCTGGGCGGCATCATCATCCTCGACTTCATCGACATGGAGAACAACGAGCACCGCAACGCCGTGCTCGCGGAACTCAAGAAGACCCTGGCGCGCGACCGCACCAAGGTCTCGGTGAGCGGCTTCTCGGCCCTCGGCCTGGTCGAGATGACCCGCAAGCGCACCCGCGAATCGCTGGCCCACATCCTGTGCGAGCCCTGCCCGGCCTGCGCTGGCCGCGGGCAAGTGAAAACCTCGCGCACGATCTGCTACGAGATCCTGCGCGAGCTGCTGCGCGAAGCCAAGCAGTTCAATCCGCGCGAGTTCCGCATCGTCGCCTCGCAGGAAGTGGTCGACCTGTTCCTGGAAGAGGAATCGCAGCACCTGGCCATGCTGGGGGACTTCATCGGCAAGCGCATTTCCTTGCAGGTAGAAAAGGGTTATCACCAGGAACAATACGACGTGATCCTGATGTAACAATCGGGCGGCTGCCAAACTCGAGGCGGGTATGATGTGCTCCACATGAGCACATCAGGGCGCCCGATGAACACCGAAACCACAGTAAAGCTGGTAAAAGACGAGGCCCCGGCGCCGGTGAAGGCCGCGCGGGTGCGCCTGAAGCGCAAGATGCGCATGGAAGACGCGCTGCAATGCATCGGCCTGAACTGCATGGCGCAGATCGAGGCCAACGTTCCCGGCGTGCTGGCGCAGGACCTCGAGAGCCTGCACCAGATGCGCGTCGGCCTGCGCCGCCTGCGCGCCCTGCTCGACATGTTCCGCGAACTGGCGCCGCTGCCGCCCGAACTCCGGGAAGAGCTCGACTGGCTGGCGAGCGAACTGGGCGCCACGCGCGACTGGGACGTACTGGCCGGCACCACCCTCCTGACGATCAACGGCATCGCTACCCACGCCCTGCAGGCGGCTGCGCAGGACCATGCGCGCGCCCTGCACAAGAACCTGCTGCCCACCCTGCATTCGGAGCGTTATACCCAGCTGATGCTGCAGATGAACGGCTGGCTGCACGGCCGCCAGTGGCGCCCTGGCGCCGGCCTGCCGCAGGACGACCCGCTGGCCCGGCCGGCCCTGGACGGCCTGGTGCCGCTAATCCGCAAGGCGCAAAAGCGCCTGCGTAGGCGCATAGAAGCGCTCGATGAAAACGATGCACCGGCCCGGCACCGGGTGCGCATCGCCGCCAAGAAGGCGCGCTATGCGGCCGAATTCTTCCGTGACCTGCTGCCGAAAAAGGAGGTCAAGGGCTATATCAAGTGCCTCTCCAGCGTGCAGGACCGGCTCGGCCACCTGAACGACCTGGCGGTGGCAAGCCGGCTGCTGCCCGAGCTCGAAAACCACGGACACGCGCACGATGGCGCGTATGCGCGCGGCTGGGTTGGCGGAGCTGCATCAGCCTCTGTCCACGGCCTGCGCGAGGCGCTCGACAAGGTCGCGCGCCTGAAGCTCGCGTAAGCATGCCGCGCGCGGCGCTGGCCGGCCGCGGTGTAGCATGGGTCCATGAACCCATCTGCCCCCATCCGCATCGACGTCTGGAGCGACTACGTCTGCCCCTTCTGCTACCTCGAGCTGCCGCCGATCCGGCGCCTGCAGGAGCAGTACCAAGGGCAAGTCGAGGTGGTCTGGCGCGCCTTCGAGCTGCGCCCGGATCCCAAGCCCACGCTCGACCCGGACGGCGAATACCTGCACACGACCTGGAACCGTTCGGTGTATCCGATGGCGGCCGAGCGCGGCATGACGCTCAAGCTGCCGCCGGTGCAGCCGCGCAGCCGCCTGGCTTTCGAGGCCGTCGCCCACGCCCGCGAACAGGGCCGCTTCGACCCCATGCACGAGGCGCTGTTCCGCGCCTTCTTCGAGGACGGCCGCGACATCGGCGATGTTGCCGTGCTGGCCGACATTGGCGCCGAAAGCGGTGTCGAGCGGCAGAGCCTGCTCGAGGCGCTGGAGAGCGGCCGCCATACCGCCGCAGTGCACGCGGACCAGCAGCTGGCCTATTCGCTCGGCGTGGCCGGCGTGCCGATCATGGTGTTCCGCCCGGCAGGCGCCGGCTGGGAACAGGCTTTCGGGGTGCGCGGCGCCGTGCCCTACGAGACGATGGAATCGGCGCTCAGGCAGGCCTTGGGAGAATCAGCCGGCTAGCTGCCGCGCAGGGACCGGGGCCCGGCGGGTGTCAGCGGTATTCGAGGCGCCCGTCGCGCAGCTTCAGGCGGTGGATGCCGGGCAGCCCGATCAGGTCGCGGTCGTGGCAGGCCATCACCACGCTGCTGCCCTGCTCGAGCAAGGTGGGGATCAGCTCGATGACCTGCTCGCGCGCCGGGCCGTCGAGGTTGGCCGTGGGTTCGTCGAGCAGCAGCAGGCGCGGCTGCAGCACCCTGGCCCGGGCCAGGGCCACGCGCTGCTTCTCTCCGCCGGACAGGCGTGCAGGATCGGTGTCGCGCAGGTGCGCCACGCCGGCCCAGGCCATCGCGTCCTCGACCATGGGCGCCACGCTGCGCCGGCTCTCGCCGCGCGCCAGCAGGCCGTAGGCGATGTTGTGGGCGACGCTGGTCGAGAACATGATCGGGTGCTGGTGCACGAACACGATCGCGCGCCGCAGCGCTTGCGGATAAGGATGCAGCGGCATGCTGCGGCCATCGAAGTCGACCGTGCAGGCGTCAACGCGTTCCAGGCCGGCGAGCATGCGCAGCAGCGTCGACTTGCCGGCCCCGTTCACGCCGGTCAGCACGTAGGCCGTTCCCGCCTCGATGGCCAGCTGCTCGATCTCGAACAGCGTGCGCTCGCCGTGGCGCTTGCGCAGGCCGTGCAGGGTCAGCAGCGGGTTCACCGGCCTCCTCCCGCCGTGTGGGCTTCGCCCTGCAGCAGCACCAGCGCGCCGTTCATCAGGAGTGCCAGCGAGACCAGCACGATGCCCAGCGCGATCCCCTGCGCGAACTCGCCCTTGCTGGTTTCCAGCGCGATGGCGGTGGTGATGGTGCGCGTCTGCCCTTCGATGTTCCCGCCTACCATCAGCGCGCAGCCGACTTCCGAGATCACGCGGCCGAAGCCGCTGATGACGGCGGCCATCACGCCGTAGCGCGCCTCGTGCAGCACCGTGACCATCACGCGCCAGCGCGAAGCGCCATGGGCGATCGCCGTCTCGGCATAGCGCGGGTCGGCCGCCTGCACCGCCGCCAGAGTAAACGCCAGCAGCACCGGCAGCCCGATCACCATCTGGCCGAGGATCACGCCTTCCTGGGTGAACAGCCATTCGAGACCGCCCATCGGGCCGCGCCGCGACAACAGCAGGTAGAGCAGCAGGCCGATCAGGACGGTGGGCAGCGACAGCGCGGCCTGGGCCAGCCAGATGGCGATGCGCCGTCCCGGGAAGCGGTGCATGGCGATGACGTAGCCGAGGAAGACCGCCGGCGGGGCCGCCAGCAGCAACCCGAGGATGCTGGTCTTGAGCGAGACCCAGACGATGCGCCATAGCGCCTCGTCGCCGCTGAACAGCAGCGCGAAGGCGTGCATCGTTGCGTCCAGCAGGGACATCAGGCGTGCTTTGGCGCGTGGAATGGTGCGTTGAGCGGCTCGAGCAACTCCGGCTCGAACACCAGGCGCTCGTGCCCGGCCAGCAGCAGGAAATGCTTGCCCGAGCAGCGCGCCAGCAGCGACATGCCGACCCGCTGCGCCACCATGTGGCCCATCTGGGTAGTGCCGGAGCGCGACAGCAGGAAAGGAATGCCCATCTGGGCGCCCTTGATTACCATCTCGGAGGTCAGGCGCCCGGTGGTGTAGAACACCTTGTCCCCTCCCTCGAGGCCGTCGAGCCACATCAGGCCGGCGATGGCGTCCACCGCGTTGTGGCGGCCGACGTCTTCGACGAAGTACAGCAATTCCCCATCGTGCGAGAACAGCGCGCAGCCGTGCACCGACCCGGCCTGCTTGTAGACCGACTGCTGGGTGCGAATCAGCTCGACGATGCGGTAGACGACCGACTGCGGCAGGCGCGCGTCGATCGGGAGCGTGATCTGGTCGACCTCGTCCATCAGCCCGCCGAACACCGAACCCTGCCCGCAGCCCGTGGTGACGACTTTCTTCGCGGTGCGTTCCTCGATATCAAGAATGCCGTTGCGGGTCACGACCGCCACCGCATCGACCGACCAGTCGACCTGGATCGAGACGATGTCCTCGAGCGTGCGCACCAGGCGCTGGTTGCGCAGGTAGCCCAGGGTCAGGGCTTCGGGCGCGCCGCCCAGGGTCATCAGGGTGACGATCTCGCGCTTGTCCACGTACACGGTGAGCGGGCGCTCGGCGGGAATGTGGATGCTGGAGGGGCGGCCGCGTTCGTCCACGGCCGTGACCTCCTGCGTCAGGCAGGCGTGCGCCTCGGACAGGACAGGACGATAACGGGGCAAGTCAGGGCAGTTCATGTTGCCAATTGTGCCATGCCCGCCAATATTTGGCCGCCACCGTAGCTTCCCTGCGGCGCGACTTCGCCGCCGGGCGTCACCTTGATGGCACAATACTTGAACTCCGGAATCTTTCCAAACGGATCAAGAGCCGCATTGGTCAGGCGGTTGATCGCCGCTTCGTAATAACAGAAGGGCACGAAGATCGCGCCCACCGGCGAACTGTCGTCGGCACGTGCGTACAGGACCACTTCGCCGCGGCGCGAGCTGATCGTGATGGGCTGGCCCGGCTGGATGCCCATACGTTCCAGATCGAGCGGATGCACCAGCGCCACCGGATCGGGCTCGATCGCATCGAGCACCGTGGCGCGCCGCGTCATGCTGCCGGTATGCCAGTGCTCGAGCTGGCGGCCCGTGATCAGGACCATCGGGTAGTCGCTATCGGGCCGCTCGTCGGCCGGGATGATGTCGGCCGGGACGAAACGCGCCCTGCCGCCTTCGCGCGGGAACAGCTCGGTGAACACCACCGGCTGGCCCACGTCGCCTTCGTTCATGCAGGGATAGACCACCGCGCCTTCCTGCTGCAGGCGTTCCCAGGTGATGCCGCCGATGCTGGCCATGGTGTGGCGCATCTCGTCGAACACGTCCGACACGTGGCCATAGTTCCAGCTCAGGCCCAGGCGCTTCGCCATCTGCTGGATGATCCACAGGTCCTGTTTCGCCTCGCCCGGCGGGTCGATTGCCTGGCGGCCCAGCTGGACCAGGCGGTCGGTATTGGTGAAGGTGCCGGTCTTTTCCGGAAAGGCGGATGCCGGCAGGATCACGTCGGCCAGGTAGGCCGTCTCGGTCAGGAAGATGTCCTGCACCACCAGGTGCTCGAGCGCGGCCAGCGCGGCGCGCGCATGGTTGGCGTCGGGGTCGGACATGGCCGGGTTCTCGCCCATGATGTACATGCCGCGGATCTGGCCGGCATCGATGGCATCCATGATCTCGACCACGGTCAGGCCCGGCTTCGGGTCGAGGGTGGCGCCCCAGGCCTGCTCGAAGCGCGCACGCGCCGCCGGGTTGTCGACGCGCTGGTAGTCCGGCAGCATTATCGGGATCAGGCCGGCGTCGGACGCTCCCTGCACGTTGTTCTGGCCGCGCAGCGGATGCAGGCCGGTGCCGGGACGGCCGATCTGGCCGGTCATGAGCGACAGCGCGATCAGGCAGCGTGCGTTATCCGTGCCGTGCACGTGCTGCGACACGCCCATGCCCCACAGGATCATTGAACCCTGCGAGGTGGCGTACAGGCGCGCCACGTAGCGGATGGTCTCGGCATCGATGCCGCAGATCGGCGCCATCGCCTCCGGGCTGTACTCGGCCACATTGGCTTCGAGCTCGGCATAGCCGATGGTGCGACTGGCGATGAAGTCCTGGTCGACCAGCTTTTCGCTGACGATCACGTGCATCATCGCATTGAGCAGCGCGACGTCGGTGTCCGGCTTGAACTGCAGGTAGCGGTGCGCGTGCCGCGCCAGCTCCGAACGGCGCGGATCCATCACGATGAGTTTCGCCCCGGCCTGGACCGCATTCTTGATCCAGGTCGCGGCAACCGGGTGGTTGACGGTCGGATTGGCGCCGATGATGACGATCACCTCGGCGCGCGTCACGTCCATCACCGGGTTCGACACCGCGCCCGAGCCGATCCCTTCCAGCAGGGCCGACACCGACGAGGCGTGGCACAGGCGGGTGCAGTGGTCGACGTTGTTGGTACCGAAACCCGTGCGCACCAGCTTCTGGAACAGGTAGGCTTCCTCGTTGCTGCCCTTGGCCGAGCCGAAGCCGGCCAGGGCCGCGCCACCGTGCGCATCGCGGATGCCCGCCAGCCTGCCGCCGGCAAGCAGGAGGGCTTCTTCCCAGCTCGCTTCGCGGAACACCTCCAGCACGCGCTCCGGGTCCATGGTGAAGTCGCCCGACTTGGGCACGCCTTCGCGGCGGATCAGCGGGCGGGTCAAGCGGTGCGGATGGTGTGCATAGTCGAAGCCGTAGCGGCCCTTGACGCACAGGCGGCCCAGGTTGGCCGGGCCGTTGCGTCCTTCGACGTAGAGAATCTTGTTGTCCTTGACGTTATAGGTCAGCTGGCAGCCGACGCCGCAGTATGGGCAGACCGAATCGACCTGCCTGTCGGGAATGTCGAGGGCCACCCCGCGCGCCGGCATCAGGGCGCCGGTCGGGCAGGCCTGCACGCATTCGCCGCAGGCCACGCAGGTGCTTGCGCCAAGAGGGTCGTCCTGGTCGAACACGATCCTGGTCTCTTGCCCGCGGAAGGCCAGGCCGATCACATCGTTGACTTGCTCGTCGCGGCAGGCGCGCACGCAGCGCGTGCACTGGATGCAGGCATCCAGGTTGACGGTGATGGCGGCATGGGTCGCGTCACGCTGCGGTTGGCGGCGGCTTGGCGTGAAACGCGGCTTCTCGATGCCGAGCTTTTCCGCCCACAGGTCGACTTCGTTCCTGCGGGTGTACTCGGCCTCGGGCATGTCGGACAACAAGAGCTCGAGCACCATCTTCTGGGCGGCCAGTGCGCGCGGACTGTCGGTCGTGACCTTCATACCGGCGCTCGGATGGCGGCAGCACGAAGGCGCGAGCACGCGCTCGCCGTCGATCTCGACCATGCAGGAGCGGCAGTTGCCGACCGCCTCCAGGCCTTCCTTGTAGCACAGCCGCGGTATATCGACGCCTTCGCGCGCCGCGACCTCGATCAGGGTTTCCTGCGGCAGAGCCTCGACCTCGCGGCCGTTCAGCGCAAAGCGCACGGTGGGGATGCTGGCGTTCATGCGCCCTCCAGTTCATGCGGGAAGTAGCGGATCACGCAATCGAAGGGATTCGGCGCCGCCTGCCCCAGGCCGCAGATCGAGGCATCGCGCATCACTTGCGACAGTTCGCCCAGCAATGGCGTATCCCAGCGTGGCTGGTCCATCAGCGCCAGCGCCTTGGCGGTGCCGCTGCGGCAGGGCGTGCACTGGCCGCAGGACTCGTGTTTGAAGAAGGCCAGCAGATTGCGCGCCGCCGCCACCGCGCTGTCGTGCTGCGACAGCACGATCACCGCCGCCGAACCGATGAAGCAGCCGTAGGCTTGCAGGGTGTCGAAGTCGAGCGGGATCGCATTCATCGAGGCCGGCAGGATGCCGCCCGAGGCGCCGCCCGGCAGGTAGGCATACAGGCGGTGCCCTTCCATCATGCCGCCGCAATACTCGTCGATCAGCTCCTGCACCGTGATGCCGGCCGGGGCCAGCTTGACGCCCGGCTCGCGCACCCGCCCCGAGACCGAGAACGAGCGCAGCCCCTGCCGCCCGTTGCGGCCTTGCCCTGCGAACCAGGCCGCGCCGTTCTCGAGGATGGCGCGCACCCAGTACAGCGTCTCGAAGTTGTGGACCAGGGTCGGCCGGTCGAACAGTCCCTGCTGGGCCACGTAGGGAGGACGCAGGCGCGGCATGCCGCGCTTGCCTTCTATCGATTCGATCATCGCCGACTCTTCGCCGCAGATGTAGGCGCCGGCGCCGCGGCGCACATGCACCTGCGGCAGTCCCTCGCCCGGCGGCGCCGCGAACAGGCGCTTCAGCTCATGGTCGAGGATGGCGCGGCAGCCGTGGTATTCGTCGCGCAGGTAGATGTAGACCGCCTCGACGCCGGCCGCCCAGGCCGCCACCAGCATGCCCTCCAGGAAGCGGTGCGGGTCGCGTTCGAGATAGTACCGGTCCTTGAAGGTGCCGGGCTCGCCTTCATCGAGGTTCACGGCCATCAGGCGCGGGCCGGGTTGCTCGCGCACCAGGCGCCACTTGCGCCCGGCCGGAAAACCCGCGCCGCCCAGGCCGCGCAGGCCGGACGCCTCCATCTCCTTGAGGACATCGTCGACCTGACGCCGGCCCGCCATGCAGTCGGCCAGCAGGCGGTAGCCGCCCGCTTCGCGGTAGTCCTGGTACGCCAGCCAGGGCTCCGGCTGGTGCCGCACTTGTCCTGTGGCGACCTTCCCCAGCACCGCGTCGAGCGTCGCCTGCGGCACCGGGTGCTGGCCGACCACGGCCGCGGGCGCCTGTTCGCAGCGGCCGATGCAGGGCGTCGGGAGCACGCGTACTTCGGCGCCGAGCAGCGCCGGCAGGCGCGCCAGCAACTCGTTCGAGCCCGCCATCGCGCAGGACAGGCTGTCGCACACGCGCACCGTCAATGCGGGCGGGGCAGCCTCGCCCTCGCGCAGCACGTCGAAGTGGTGGTAGAAGGTGGCGACCTCGAAGACCTCGGCCTGGGCCATGCGCAGCTCCTGCGCCAGCGCGGCCAGGTGGGCGGCCGGCAGCGCCTTCAGGCCGTCCTGCAGCAGGTGCAGGCATTCGATGAGCAGGTCGCGGCGGCGCGGCATGCCGCCAAGGAGCGCCTGCACCTCGCGCAAGGCCTGCGGGTCGACCTGGCGGCCCTTGGGCGCCTCGCGCTTGCGCTGGCGGCTGGCGCCCCCGCTGTCGCCAATGCGGGCGATCGGAATGATGGGGTGGTTCATGTGGACATCCCTGTTGTGGTCCGGATCTGTCGCCGGTTGCAATGAGTATAAACCCGGCGGCGCACGGTGGAACGCTTGCCTGGCGTGCGCGGCAGGGGTATAAAGCCGCCCATGATCGATCCCGCCGCCCTGCCCTCCCGTATTTCCGACCTCGTCCGCATCCATGCCGCACGGTCACCGCAAGCCCCAGCGCTCGCCGAAGGCGGACAGCGGTGGACTTATGCCGAACTGGAACGCGAAACGGATCGCTACGCCGCCCTGCTGCGCGCGCTGGGCGTACGCCCCGGCGACCGCGTCATGCTGGTGAGCGAGAACTGCATGGCCCAGGTGGCCCTGCTGTTCGCCGTCGCCAGCCTCGACGCCTGGAGCGTGAACGTCAATGCCCGCCTGAGCGAGGGCGAACTGGCCGCGATCCGCGCCCACAGCACGCCGCGCCGGGTGCTCTACACCACGGCGGCATCGAACGATGCGCTGGCCCATGCCAGGTGCGACGGCGCGGCGGCATGCGGCGAGCTGATGGCCGGGCCGCTCGACCCCGCCGCCCTGCCGGAGCCGGTGTCTCCCGGCGGCGCCCAGGTGGCGGCTCTGGTCTATACCACCGGCACCACCGGCCATCCCAAGGGCGTCATGCTGACCCATGCCAACCTGCTGTTCGTCGCCGCCACTTCGAGCCTTCTGCGCGGCCTGCAGCCTTCCGACCATGCCAGCGGCGTGCTGCCGATCTCGCACGTGTATGGACTCAGCTCGGTCATGCTCGGCACGTTGTACGCGGGCGCCTGCCTGCACCTGATGCCGCGTTTTTCCGCCGAGGCGCTGCTGGCGCAAATCCGTGCGGGCGAGCTGAGCATCGTGCAGGGTGTCCCGGCCATGTATGCGCGCCTGCTGGCGCTCGCTGCGGGCGAACCGGTCCGGTCGCGCTTGCGCTTCTGCTACGCCGGCGGTTCGCCGCTGGATCCGGCCCTCAAGCGCGAGGTCGAGCGCGTGTTCGGGCTGCCCCTGCACAACGGCTACGGCCTGACCGAGAGCGGTCCGACCGTTTCGCAAACGCGCCTGGACGCCCCGCGCGGCGACACCTCGGTGGGCCATCCGATTCCCGGGGTCGAGGTGCGCATCGACGCGGCGACGGGCGAGCTGTGGGTGCGCGGGCCGAACGTGATGGCGGGCTACTACCGCGATCCGGCCCAAACCGGCGCCACCCTGCATCCCGGCGGCTGGCTGGCCACCGGCGACGTCGCGACCCGGGGCGAGGACGGCGCGCTCTTCATTGCCGGTCGCCTGAAGGAACTCATCATCCGTTCGGGTTTCAACGTCTATCCGCTGGAAGTGGAAACCGCCCTCAACAGCCATCCGGCCGTGCTGCAGTCGGCGGTGGTCGGCCGCGCCGCGGGCGGCGGCGAGGAAGAGGTGGTGGCCTTCGTGGAGGCTGCGGGAGAGGTCGATGCGCAAGCGCTGCAGGACTGGCTGCGCACGCGCCTGGCGCCCTACAAGCGGCCGTCGCGCATCGTGTTCATGGATGCGCTGCCGGCAGCGCCGAGCGGCAAGATATTGAAGAGCCGGCTTTCGTAGGGTGGGCAGGTTCCCTGCCCACGCGGTGATCGCTATCGGCTCCGATTTCGTGCTCGATGATCTTGCTGCTAACTATCGCCGCGTGGGCGGGAAACCCGCCCACCCTACCGGCGCCGCTTCTTCCAGTTGTAGTCCGGCCCCGTCACGTCCACGCCCGGATGGCCGACCAGGTCCGGATGCTCGGACGACATCGTGATGAAGCGCACGCCCTCCCCCTCGCGCTGGCGCGTGCGCAGCACTTCCATGTACTGCATCGCCTCCACCATGGCCGTGGTCTCGAACAGCTTCTGGTGCGGCGTGCATTTGTCGGCTTCGACGATTGTCCAGTACACCATGTACATCATGTTCTCCTTGTATGGGCATATTGTCGCCGCTCCGAGCCCCGTGCGGCGCACTGGTCGCTACGTTCTGGCGCCTCCAGAAATTTCCAGTTAGCAGAAGTTAGAGCCCGAAACGCGTATTTTTCCCACAAATGTAGGACTGGTCCGAAATGTCCTTTTTATGTGGGCTAGTTCACACAACTCGTCGCATGCGGCCATTAGGCTTTAGGCTGTCTTCACAAACAGCGGGTCATAACATGAACACACCGATGGTTTCCCAGCCGGACCACACCCCTGATCTCGAGCTCTGGGGAGGGCTCGAATGCACGGTCAACCGCGTGCGCGACAATTACTTCAGCCAGATGGAGCGCAACGGCCACGCCGAGCGCCTGCAGGACATCGACCGTTTTGCCTCCTTGGGCATCAAGGCCATCCGCTATCCGGTGCTGTGGGAGCGCACCGCGCCCGATGGCATCGAGTCCGCCGACTGGTCATGGTCCGACGAACGCCTGCCGGCCCTGCAGCAGCTGGGCGTCACGCCCATCGTCGGCCTCCTTCACCATGGCAGCGGACCACGCGACACCAGCCTGGTCGATCCCGCCTTCCCCGAAAAGCTCGCCGAGTACGCCGGCGCGGTAGCCCGTCGCTACCCCTGGGCCGAGTACTACACCCCGGTCAACGAACCTTTGACCACGGCGCGCTTTTCCGGTCTGGCAGGCGTCTGGTACCCACACGGCAGCGATGAATCCACCTTCATCCGCGCCCTGATCAACGAGTGCCGCGCCACCGTGCTGGCGATGCGCGCGATCCGCGAAGTCAACCCGGACGCCAAGCTGGTCGCGACCGACGACCTGTCCAAGACCTACGGCACGCCAGAGATGCAGGAAGTGGTCAGCTTCTTCAACGAACGCCGCTGGCTGGGCTGGGACCTGCTGTGCGGGAAGGTCGACCAACACCACGCGCTGTGGAACTACCTGCTGGAGTCGAACGCCACCGCGGAAGAGCTGCTCTGGTTCCGCGACAACCCCTGCTTGCCCGACATCATCGGCGTCAACTACTATGCTACCAGCGAGCGCTGGCTCGACCACCGTCCGGAGCGCTATCCGGAGAACCGGCGGCATGTCTACCGCGGCATCCCGCACGCCGACATCGAGACGCCGCGCGCGCTGGCCACGCCGACGCCGGGCATCGGACCGCTCTTGATGGAAACCTGGGAACGCTACGGCCTGCCGATCGCCATCACCGAAGCGCACATCGACGCCAACCGCGAAGACCAGATGCGCTGGCTGCTCGAGATCTGGAACGCGGCGCGCAGCGCCCGCCAGCAGGGCGCCGACGTGCGCGCGGTGACGGTCTGGGCCCTCCTCGGCTCCTACGACTGGAACTGCCTGGTCACCGAGTGCCGCGGCTACTACGAACCGGGCCCGTTCGACGTGCGCGGCGGCGAACCGCGCCCGACGGCGGTGGCCACCCTGATGCGCGAACTGTCCAGCGGACGTCCCTTGAGCAACCCGGTGCTGCAGGGCGAAGGCTGGTGGCGCCGCCCGGGCCGCTTCTTCTGCAAGCCGGTGGCGACCCGCACCGCGGTGGCCGACATCGCGATCCGCAGCCAGTTCAAGTCGAACGTGGTGCAGCCGATCCTGATCACCGGCGCCACCGGCACCCTGGGCTCTGCCTACGCGCGCATCTGCAAGAACCGCAACCTGGCCTTCCACGTGCTGACGCGCCAGGAGATGGACATCACCGATCCGGCCTCGGTGGAGGCGGCGATCCAGCGCTACAAGCCGTGGGCGATCATCAATGCGGGCGGCTACGTGCGCGTGGATGAGGCCGAGGGCGATTCCGAACGCTGCATGCGCGAGAACACGCTGGGCGCGACGATCCTGGCGCTGGCCTGCATCCGCCACCAGCTGCGCTTCATGACCTTCTCCACCGACCTGGTCTTCGACGGCACCAAGGGCGCGCCCTATGTCGAGTCGGACGCCCTCAATCCGCTCGGCGTGTACGGCCGCAGCAAGATGGAGGCCGAGCAGCGCGTGCTGGACGCCGACCCGCAGGCCCTGGTAATCCGCACCAGCGCCTTCTTCGGGCCCTGGGACCGGCACAACTTCGTCACGCAGGCACTCAATGCGCTCGAAGCCGGCCAGCCCTTCCAGGCCGCGGGCGACATGGTGGTCTCGCCGACCTACGTGCCGGACCTGGTCAACGTCTCGCTCGACCTCCTGATCGACCGCGAGCGCGGCGTCTGGCACCTGACCAATGCCGAGGCGCTCACCTGGGCCGAACTGGCCAAGCGCGCCTGCGAAGCGGCGGGCGTGGATCACGCCAGGCTGGAAGTGGTATCGAGCGAGGCCTGCGGCCACTTGGCGCGCCGGCCGGAATACAGCGCCCTGTCGAGCGAGCGGGCCATGATGCTGCCGTCGCTGGACGATGCGCTGCGCCGGTATGTGGAAGCGGTGCAGGACCGGGCGCATGGGCGCGATGCGGAAGTGCCGGGTGAAGCGGCGCATTACGCCAGCTGAGGTTTTAACGTCAAAAACAACTTGGGTCCCGGCCTTCGCCGGGACCCAATTTTGTATGCGTTACCAGTAGCTTACGAACTCGCCTCGTCGGCCGCCACGAACTGCAGCCGGTACAGATTCGCATACATCCCGTTCGCATCGAGCAATTCCGCATGCGTCCCCTGCTCGACGATGCGGCCGTGTTCCATCACCACGATCCGGTCGGCGCGCTCGATGGTCGAGAGCCGGTGCGCGATCACGATGGTGGTGCGTCCCGACATCAAGGTCTCCAGCGCCGCCTGCACCGCGCGCTCGGACTCGTTGTCGAGCGCCGAGGTGGCTTCGTCCAGGATCAGGATCGGCGCATCCTTGTAGATCGCGCGCGCGATCGCCACGCGCTGGCGCTGGCCGCCCGACAGGCGCATGCCGTTCTCGCCGATCCGCGTCTCCACGCCGTCTTCCAGCTTGGCCACCACGTCCGTCAGGTGCGCGGCCCTGACCGCCGCCGCCAGGCGTTCGTAGTCGATCTTCTCCGCGCCGTAGGCAATGTTGGCCGCCAGCGTGTCGTCGAACAGCACCACGTTCTGGCTCACCATCGCCAGCTGCGCGCGCAGGCTGGCCAGCTTGACGTCCGGGTAAGGCACGCCGTCGAGCAGCAGGCGCCCGCCTTCCGGATCGTAGAAACGCGTCACCAGGTTGACGAAAGTGGACTTGCCGCCGCCCGACACGCCCACCAGCGCCACCGTCTGGCCCGGCTGCACGTCCAGCGTAACCTCGCTCAGGGCCTGGCTGGCCGCGTTCGGATAGCGGAACGAGACGTTCTCGAAACGCAGGTGGCCTCTCGCCCGGCCCAGCTCCTGCGTGCCGGTATCGCGCTCGGCCGGGGAGTCGATCAGGCCGAACACCGTCTCGGCCGCCGCGATCCCGCGCTGCATCGGGCCGTTGACCTCGGCCAGCGACTTCATGGGCGTCAGCAGCATCAGCATCATGGTCACGAACTGGACGAACTCGCCCTGGGTCATGTTGGCCTGGATCGCCAGCACCACCACCAGCGACAGCGCCATCGAGGTGGCGATCTGGGTCACCGGGGTGGTGGCCGCAAACGCGACCGTCATGCGCTGCGAGAAGCCGCGCAGCGCCTCGCTGCGCGCATGGAAGCGCGTGCGCTCGTAGCGCTCGCCCGAGAACACCCGGATCACCTGGTGGCCGCGCGTGGCTTCTTCCACCACCTGGGTCAGCTCGGCCGTCACGCGCAGGTTCTCGCGGTTCAGGCGGCGCAGGCGGCCGGTGGTGGTGCGCACGATCACGGCGGTCAGCGGGATCACGATGATCGCCACCAGGGTCAGCTTCCAGTTCAGGTAGAGCAGCGTGCCGAGCAGGCCGATCACGACCAGGGTATCGCGCACGCAGGCCACGAACACCGACTGCAGCATGTCCACCACCTGGCGCACCTCGTTCACCACGACATTGATGATCTTGCCGGTCGACTCTTCATGGAAGCGCGCCACCGGCAGCCTGAGCACGCGGTCGAACACCATCGCGCGCAGGTCGTTCAGCACGCGGCTGGTGACCCAGTTGTTCAGGTAGGCGGTCGAGAAGGTGCCGATGCCGCGCAGGATGAAGATCGACACCAGCACGCCGGGAATCCACCACAGGCTGAACGGCACCTTCTCCTCGAAGCCGAGGTCGATCAAGAGCTGCAGGGCCTTGCCGAGCAGCGGCTGGGTGGCGGCGGTGAGCGCCATCGACAGCAGCGCCAGCCAGGCCCGCGTCTGGTAGGGCTTGACCACCGCCAGCAGGCGTTTGATGATGACCTTGTTTTCCAATTTATTGTCCACGTTGTGTTTCCATACCGGCCTGCGCGTCGGCTTTCGCGGTCAGGCAGAAGCCCATCAGGAGAGCCACCATGAGCACGTAGAACATGGTGCCCTTCAAGGACCAGAAGATGACTTCGGTGAGACCGAAGCCGAAATAAGCGAGCACCACCAGCATGCCCGCCAGGGCTGGGGCGAACTGGGGCATCCCGCGGCGCGAGCCGCCTCCGATGGCGCGCGCGAAGAACGCGAAAGGCGCGGCCAGGATGCCGGCATACGCGAGCAGCCCGAACACGCCGCCGGTCGCCTGCGCCTGCAGGATATCGTTGTGCAGGTGGTGGCCGAACTCGAGGATCACGTCCTGGACCTTGCCCTGCTGCGCCAGCTCGCGCAGCCCGGCGCGTACGCCCTCGGGGGTACGCCCGAACCAGGGTTCTTCCGCGATCAGGTAGCGGGCGCCCTTCCATAGCTCGAGGCGGATGCCGACGTTCGAGAAGGCGCTGCCGCCGTCGAGCCATATCTGGACGTCGTGCATGCCTTGGTCCATCCGTTCCTGCACGCCGAAGGCGGGAATGAAGAAGGTCGAGGCGAACAGCGCGAAGCTGCCGACCAGCAGCAGGCGCACGCGCCGGCTTTGCAGCAGGCGCGCGTAGGTCAGGAACAGGATAGCCGCCAGCACCAGCGCGATCCAGCCGCCGCGGGTGCCGCTGATGACCGTCGCGCCCAGGCCGGCCAGTGCGCCGAGCGCCGGGAAGATCGCCTTGCGGGTGCTGTGGCGGTAGTCGATGGCGGCCGCCAGCGCCACCAGCGCCAGGCACAAGGCGATATCGCCAAAGGTGATCGAATTGAGCCAACCGCCCGGGCGGTAGATATCGAGCACGAAGCGCTGCCAAGCGATGAAGGGCAGTGCGCCCAGGGCGCCGAGGATCACGCCCCACCACAGCCAGGCGCGCGCGGGACGCGCCAGCACCACCAGCATGAGGGCGCTGAATCCCAGGAGCATGCGCGAGGGCTTGTCGAGGTAGCTCCAGTCGGCCTCCGGACGCGCCAGCACGAAGGCCAGCGCCAGCAGGAAGTAATAGCCGAAGGCCGCCAGCACCCAGCGGATCTCGCGCCAATGCGGCGCCATCGCGGCCCACGCCTTGCGCGGCACACACAGCAGTGCGAGCACGAAGACGAGACTGGAAAAGCCGATGCCGGACGGGGTAATGAGGCTGAGGAAAGGGAACAGGAAAACCAGGAAGCCGATCCAACGCTGCATCGGCACCCCGATTTTCGTCTGATTATTGTTCATTCATGTTCTTGTGGGATACTCTTGCCAAGCTTGAGCACGTGTTAATTGGACTTCCATGCAGCAAACCCCGACCATCTCTGTCGTGATCACCACATACAACCGCCCGGACGCACTCGCAGCGGTCGTGGAGGCCTGTTTCATGCAGGATGACAAGAATTTTGAAATCATTATCGCTGATGACGGCTCGACTGCCAACACGCGGGACACCGTCGCCGCTCTGGCAGCGCGCTCGCCCGTGCCGCTCAAGCACGTGTGGCAGCCGGACCAAGGCTTCCGCGCCGCGATGGCGCGCAACCGCGGCACGCTGGCGGCAACCGGCAACTATATCATCTTCCTGGACGGCGACTGCGTGCCGCAGCGCGACTTCATCCGGCGCCACCGGCAGCTGGCGCGGCCGGGCTTCCTGGTCGCCGGCAGCCGCATCCTCCTGAGCCAGGCGCTGACCGAACGCGTCTTGCGCGAACGCATCGACGTGGCCGGCATGCCCCTGCTGGACCGCCTGCGCTGCCGCCTGCGCGGCGACATGAACAAGGTGCTGCAGACGATGCTGCGCTGGCCCGACCTCGGCCGGGTACGGCGCCGGTTCAGCTGGCGCCGCATCAAGAGCTGCAACCTGGCCGTCTGGCGCGCGGACCTGGAGAAGGTCAACGGTTTCGACGAGAGTTTCGTGGGCTGGGGCCACGAGGATGCCGACCTGGTACTGCGCCTGTTCCATGCCGGCGTGCTGCGCAAGGACGGCGCCCTGGCCACCGAGGTGCTGCACCTGTGGCACCGGGAAGCCAGGCGCGACGAGGAATCGAGCAACCGCAAGGTGGTGCTGGAGCGGGCTGCGACCAGGACGGTCCAGGCGGTGCGCGGACTGCGCGAGCACCGGGAGCCCGCGTCCCGGGCATGAGAGCGGCCCTCGTCAGGCACCCATGCTATCTACTGCAGCCGCCGGGACGGCGAGCGCACTGCGGCGCATGCGCATTTCGGCGATCGTGAGCGCATAGGCCGCGACGACCACCGCCGCCGATGCGCTGACGGAGTGGGCGGGAAACGCAAACCAGACCGCGACCAGGCCGGCCGAGCGCAGGATCGCATGGCGATAGCCGAGTGGATGGCCGATGATCCAGGAATAGACCATCCAGTGCAGCCCGAGTGCGATGCCGAGACTGAGCGGGACGAACTCGGGTGCCCGCATCAGCAGAGGAATGTGTACTGCCCACAGCAGGTTGACCATCAGGACGCAGACGCCCATCAACTTGGCCAGCGGATTGGCATTTTCCAGCAACTGTTCACCACGCAGCCTGGCAATCGCCATCGCCAGCGGAAAGATCGCACCGGTCGCGAACACCAGCGACAGGATGGCGGCCTTCGGCGGCAGGAGTATCCCCAGGACGCCCACGATGCACCAGACCAGCATGCCGGCAATCGGCAAGGACATGGAGCCCTTGGAACGCTCGTCGAAATCCGCGCGAAGTTGAGTCAGTGTCTGCATGGCCAGGGTCCCCGTTATATTGTTGTACATACACAAATATAGCATGACCGATGCCCTGCGTGTTCGAGGCATGCATAGATTGATCTTGCGAAAATTGCATGCCATGATCGTCCGATCTTCCCATTCCCGAGAAAGGAAATCGACGTGCGTCAGATATATGCATTGCTCCTTGCAACAGTGTTTTCCGGCGCCGCCAGCGCGCAGGCTTACCAGCCCGATTTCGCTCCCGCCACCATGAAGGGCCCGGCCAAGGGTCCCGCGAACGAAGTGATGGTGCTCGGTTCGCCCCACCTGTCCTATTTCCCGAAGAGCTTCGATCCGGCCACCCTGCGCGGCCTCGAGGACCGGCTGGCCGCCTGGAAGCCGGATGCGATCAGCATCGAGGCGCTGTCGGGGGCGCAGTGCGATCATGTGCGCCGCTATCCCGGCCGCTACAAGGACACGGTCGCGAGCTACTGCTGGGATCCGGCGCCGGCCCGGCTGGCGACCGGCCTCGACGTGCCCGAAGCGACTGCCCAGGCCGAACAGCTGCTGGCGTCCTGGCCCACGAATCCCTCGGGCAGCCAGCGCCGCCGCCTGGCGGCCGTGTTCCTTGCGGGCAGCGAGCGCGCCTCGGCGCTCGTGCAGTGGCTGCGCCTGCCGGAGGCCGAGCGGCGCGCGGGCGACGGGCTCGACGGCCCGCTGGTGGAACTGCTGGACAAGCTGAAGGACCGGCGCGACGAAAGCTACCTGATCGCCGCCCGCCTGGCCGCGCGCCTGGGGCACGAACGGGTGGTCGCGATGGACGACCACACGGCCGACCGCATGATCGCGGATGAAGCAGGCTGGGGCGCGGCCATCAAGAAGGCGTGGGACAACCCGGCGGTGACGCAGCGCCGCAAGACCAACGAGGCGCTGCAGGAAAAACTGGCCACGCCGGAAGACCTGCTGGCGCTGTACCGCTCCTATAACAGGCCGGAAGAGATGCGCCTCGCGTTCGCCGGCGATTTCGGTGCGGCGCTCGAAGAGCCGTCGGCGCCGCGCTTCGGGCGCCAGTACGTGGGCTATTGGGAGACCCGCAACCTGCGCATGGCGGCGAATATCCGCGACGCGCTGACGCCGCGGCCGGGAAGCAGGATGCTGGTGGTCGTGGGGGCCTCGCACAAGGGCTACCTGGAAGCCTACCTGCACCAGATGCACGACGTACGGGTGGTGGATACGGCGGTGGTATTGCGGTAAGACACAGTTGTAGGGTGGGCGGCTCCACCCGGCGCTAAAGCTGCGGCTGCATCCTGTCGTCAGGTGGAGCCGCCCACCCTACGAAGACAGATGGATCAGTACTCGACCGCCACGTCCTTCGCCCCCAGCGTCAACTCCAGCTGCTGCTTGAGCGTGTCCGACGGCGCCACGCGCCAGTCGTCCCCGAGCTGCAGGATGGCCTCCACGCCCTGCGGCTTGATGCGCAGGCTGACCGGCATGCCGTCCTGCATGCGGTGCGGCTGCAGGACCTCGGCCAGCTTGGCCGGGTTCAGGTCGCAAGGCACGTCCATCTCCAGCTTGAAGCCGTACTGGATGCGCGCCGCGGCGATGTCGTAGACCTTCTCGGCCGTGATGCGCAGGCCGCCGTTGAAGCGGTCTTCCGATACCTTGCCGACCACCAGCAGGAATTCGTCTTCCTTGAAGATGTTCTTGTTCTGCTCCAGCAGCTCGCTGTAGATGGTCACCTCGACCACGCCGGTCTTGTCGTCCAGCGCCACGATCAGGATCTTGCCGCGCTGGGTCATCTGGGTGCGCACCCCGGTGATCACGCCGCACAGCATGCGCGGGTCGCGCGAGGGCTCCAGGTCCTTCAGCTTGGTCTTGGCGAAACGCCGCACCTCGGCCGCGTAGGAATCGAACATGTGGCCCGACAGGTAGTAGCCGAGCGCGATCTTCTCTTCGGCCAGCTTCTGACGGTCGGTCCACGGGGTCGCCTTGACGTATTCCGGCGGCGCCACCAGGTCGGAATCGTCGCCGCCGAACAGGCTGACCTGGTTGGCGGCGGCGGCGGCCTGGCCGGCCGCTTCCATGGCGAAGCCGACCGAAGCCAGCAGGACTGCGCGGTCGACGCCGAAGCCGTCCATGGCGCCGGCGCGGATCAGCGATTCGATGGTGCGGCGGTTGATCTGCTTGCGGTCCACGCGCATGCAGAAGTCGAACAGGTCCTTGAACTTGCCGCCTTCGGTACGGGCGGCGATGATCGCCTCGATCGCGCCCTGCCCCGCGCCCTTCACGCCGCCCAGGCCGTAGCGGATGTTCGAGACCTGCTTGCCGGTCACGGAACGCGGCTGGCCTTCCGGAGTGAAGCGGAAGTGCGACTCGTTGACGTCCGGCGGCAGGATGGTCAGCTTGCAGACGTCGATCGCGTCCTCGACCAGGATCTTGATCTTCTCGGTGTCTTCCATCGCCAGCGACATGTTGGCTGCCATGAACGCGGCGGTGTGGTGCACCTTCAAATACGCCGTGTGATAGGACAGCAGCGCATAGGCGGCCGCGTGCGACTTGTTGAAGCCGTAGCCCGCGAACTTCTCCATCAGGTCGAAGATCTCGTCGGCCTTTTCCTGGCTCAATCCGTCCTTGGCGGCGCCGGCGCGGAAGATGGCGCGGTGCTCGGCCATCTCCTCGGCCTTCTTCTTGCCCATCGCGCGGCGCAGCATGTCCGCGCCGCCCAGCGAGTAGCCGCCGACGATCTGCGCCATCTGCATGACCTGCTCCTGATAGACCATGATGCCGTAGGTCTCGGACAGGATCGATTCGGTGCGCGGATCCGGGTAGTCGAACTTCTCGCCGTGCTTGCGCTTGCAGAAGTCGGGAATCAGGTCCATCGGGCCCGGACGGTACAAGGCGACGAGCGCGATGATGTCCTCGAAGCGGTCGGGACGCGCATCCTTGAGCATGCCCTGCATGCCGCGCGATTCAAGCTGGAAGATCGCGACGGTCTTGGCTTCGGACAGCAATTTATAGGACGGCCGGTCGGTCAGCGGCAGGGTCTCGAGGTTGAAGTCGGCGTCGGCCGGGTCGAGCGCGCGGATGTAGTTCACCGCGCGGTCCAGGATGGTCAAGGTCGTCAGGCCCAGGAAGTCGAACTTCACCAGGCCGACGGCCTCCACGTCGTCCTTGTCGTACTGCGACACGACGCCGGCGTCGCCGCCCTGGGTGTACAGCGGGCAGAAGTCGGTGAGCTTACCCGGCGCGATCAGCACGCCACCCGCGTGCATGCCGATGCCGCGGGTGATGCCCTCGACCTGCTGGGCGAGATCCAGCAGCTGCTTGACCTCTTCCTCGTTCTCGAGGCGCTCCTTGAGCAGCGGTTCCTCTTCGATCGCCTCGGCGATCGAGACCGGTTTGCCCGGCTTGAACGGAATCAGCTTGGAGATGCCGTCGCAGAAGTTGTAGCCGAAGTCGAGCACGCGGCCGACGTCGCGGATCGCGCCCTTGGCCGCCATGGTGCCGAAGGTGGCGATCTGCGAGACCGCGTCGCGGCCGTACAAGTCCTTGACGTGCTGGATCACCAGTTCGCGCTTTTCCTGGCAGAAGTCGATGTCGAAGTCGGGCATCGAGACGCGTTCCGGATTCAGGAAGCGCTCGAACAGCAGGTTGTACTTCAGCGGATCCAGGTCGGTGATCTTGAGCGCATACGCGACCAGCGAGCCCGCACCCGAGCCGCGGCCCGGGCCGATCGGCACGCCGTTGTTCTTGCCCCACTGGATGAACTCCGCCACGATCAGGAAGTAGCCCGGGAACTTCATCTTGATGATGGTCTGGTTCTCGAACTCGAGGCGCGCTTCGTAGCGCGGGCGCTCCTTCTCGCGCTGCTCCTCGTTCGGATACAGCTGCACCAGGCGCTCTTCCAGGCCCTTTTTCGTCTCGGAGACCAGGAAGTCGTCGATGCTCATCCCGTCCGGGGTCGGGAAGTCCGGCAGCTGGGGTTTGCCCAGCGTGAGGGTGACGTTGCAGCGCTTGGCGATCTCCACCGAGTTGGCGAGCGCGCCCGGCAGGTCGGCGAACAGTTCCGCCATCTCGGCCTGCGACTTGAAGCACATCTCTTCGTTGAAGCGGCGCACGCGCTTGGCGTTGGCCAGCATTTCGCCTTCGGCGATGCAGACGCGCGCTTCGTGGGCGATGAATTCGTCCTTGTTCAGGAACTGCACCGGGTGGGTCGCCACCACCGGCAGGCCGAGGCGCCCGGCCAGGGCCACCGAGTGGCGCACGCCCTGCTCCTGGTTGGGCTGGCCGGCGCGCTGGATCTCGATGTAGAAGTGGCCCGGGAACATGCGCGCCCAGCGCTGGGCCGCGCGTTCGGCGCGCTCGATGTCGCCCTGGTCGATGGCCTGGCCGACGTCGCCGAAGCAGGCGCCCGACAGCACGATCAGGGCATTGGATTGGTCCGCCTCCGGCTCCAGCGTCGAGGCGGACGTGGCCAGCGCTTCCAGCCATTCGACGCGGATCTCGGCGCGGCCCTTGTATTGATTGGTGAGCCAGGCCTTCGAGAGCAGGTCGCACAGCTGCAGGTAGCCGGTGCGGTTCTTGGCCAGGATCAGGAGGCGCGACGGCTTGTCGCGGTTCTCGTCGTTGGTGATCCAGGCGTCGACGCCGACGATCGGCTTGATCCCCTTCCCGCGCGCCGCTTTGTAGAAGCGCACCAGGCAGAACATGTTGGCCAGGTCGGTCACGGCCAGCGCCGGCTGCTGGTCCTTCGCGCAGGCCCCCACGATGTCGTCGATGCGCACGAGGCCATCGACGATCGAGTATTCGGAGTGGACGCGGAGGTGGGTAAAGATGGGGGAAGTCATCGTGCCATTTTACCTCGCCGGGGGATTCCCATCTAGCACGGAGCCGGCTGATCGTTGCTTCCAGGCACCCACAATGTAAAACGCCCGATGCGCTGCATCGGGCGTTGCCGGCGGCTCAGGCGCTTACGGGCGCTTGATCGAGAACTGCGGGTCGCGGCCCTGGCAAACGAAGTCCATCGACGAGTTGTTCGAGCCGGTGTATTGATAGGTCCACTGCCCGCTCGCCTTGGTCGTCGTCCAGTTGTTGGAGCCGCCGTTGGCCACGGCGATGCTGCCGCAATCCTCGTTCCCGCTCGGGTAGCGGTTGCAGGCCCGGACCGTGACGCGGCCGCCGCAACTGTTCGCGTACACCACCTTCATGGTCTTGTCGGCGCTGAAGGTCGGCGTGGCGGCCAGGCACTCCGGCACATGGCGCGGCACGAAGCAGCCGTCCTTGTCCGGCGAGCCGCCGCCCGGGGTCGGATTCGGCGTGGGCGTCGGAGTCGGCGTCGGGTTCGGCGTCGGCGTGGGATTCGGGGTCGGGCTCGGGGTCGGGTCCGGATGCGGCACGAACGGCGCCGCCGAGGTGCGGAAGCTCCAGCTGAAGTCGCTCGACAGCGGGGTGCCGCTGCTTGAGCGTACGCCGGTGGTCAGGGTCGCCTGGTACCAGGACGACGTCGCCAGGGAGCTCGGACGGAAACGCACCTGGTCGGCCAGCACCTGGAAGGTGCCCGGTACCTGGGCATTGCTGGCCAGGTCGATCAGCCTGAAGGTATTGGCGTTGATCGAGTTCGGGTCGACCTGGGTCCCCAGGTTGAAGACGACCGAGACGTAGGAGCTGGTCGGCACGTCGGTCAGTCCCGATGGCGGCGTGACGGTAAAGTCGCCGCGCACGCCGAAATAGATGGCCGTGCTGGCCACCGGCAGCGGCAGGCCGCCCGTGCTCTTGAGCTGGTTGGTCAGCGTGATGGTGTAGGTGTCCGGCGCGAAGCCGGTGGTCGCGGTCGTGGTGAAGGTGATAGTGCGGCCCGAGACGCGGACTTCGCCCGGGATCTTCTGGTTCATCGATTCGCGGGTCACGTAGAAGGCGGTGCTCGAGACGGTGCTCGGGTTGACGTCCTTGTCGAAGCTGACCGTCACGCTGCGCGCGACGCTGGCGCCAAAGGCCGGCGCGCTGCGCAGCGTGCCCTGGTGCAGCGGGCTGCTGTCGACCAGGTTCAGCCAGTTCGCCGACGAGGTGCCGGAGCTGCAAACGTTGCCCACCAGTTTCAGCGGCTGCGGACAGATCGAGGGCGCCGGGCCGGTGTAGGGCGGCGTCGGGGCCGGATTCGGGTTCGGCGCCGGGGTCGGGCTTGGATTCGGGTTGCTGGTCGAGCCCGAGGGCACGCAGTTACCGTAGCTCAGCACCTGTCCTGCCGGGCAGCTGGTGGCGACCACGCACACGCCGTTCTGCGCGGTGCCGACCGAGCAGCTGGCGGTGGTCGTGAACGACCACGAGAACGGCGCATCGAGCGTGGCGCCGGAGGCGGCCTGCAGGCCCGGCAGCAGGGTGACGGTATAGCGGGTGTTCGGGCGCAGTTGCAGGCTTTCCGCCTGCCCTTGCGGCCAGCCATAGCTCCAGACGTTGTCGCTGACCTGCTCCATGCGGCCCGAAATCGCCGGCGAGATCGTGATCTTGCCGCTATTGAGGTGGGAAGTCGACAGCAGCGGCATGTTGAAGCCGGCCATCAGGCGCGTGAGGGTGCCGACGTTGGTCGCGCCATTCGGCGGATCGACCGACACCACGGCCAGCTTCGGCACGCAGGCGTTATTGGCGAGCACTTCGCCGGCCCTGCAGGCCGCGGCCGGCAGCTTGTAGACGATGCCGCGCTGGATCAGCGGCAGCACCCGGTCCTTGTTCTCCTTCGATTCCGAGAACGCGGTCATCACCGCCGTGCGCGTGACCGCGCCGGTGTTCAGGTGGCCGAGGTAGAAGGCCACGCCGGCCGCGTCGGGCAGGCGCTGCAGCACGTTCTGGTACACGCGCTCGACGAAGGCCTTGTTGTCCAGGGCGCCGTACAGGCTCTGGAATTCCTGGCTGCCGACAAAGCCGGCGGCGACCGTGTCGAGCGACAGCGGCGCCTTCTCGGCCAGGTCGATCCAGTAGCCCAGGCCTTCGACGTCGGGCTGGCGGTTGAAGGCGGCCTGGTAGATGCGGTACACCTGGCCGGGCACGCCGTCCAGGTCGAGCGCCACGGTCGCGTCCAGGAACTGGAGGCGCTTGGTGCCCGCGATCGGGCTCTGGGTGCGGCCGGCGCTGTCCGTGATCAGGATCTGGTTGTTGGCCGACAGCGTGATGTTGTAGGCGCTGCGGTTGGCCGGGAAACTCATCGACGGCGGCGCGCTGGGCGCCGGTGCGGGCGCCGGGGCCGGCGCCGGCGGCACGACCGCGACCAGGCTGGCTTCGTCGAGGAAGAAGTGGCTGACGCCGGCGCCGTCGCTGGTGCCGGTAAAGCGCAGGCGGATGGTCTTGCCCTTGTAGGCGACCAGGTCGACTTCGGGGCTCTGGATCCAGGAGGTATTCAGCACCGCATTGCTGTGCGTGGCCACGGTCTGCAGGACGCGGCCGTTCGCCGGATCGACGACCTCGACCGTGACCTTGTCGGCGCCCGGCGCCGGATTGGTGTCGCTGGCGATCATGCCGTACCAGTAGCGCAGGGTCGCGGCGGTGGCGCCGGCCGGGATGGCGACGTCCTGGTAGACGACGTCGTTGGCATTGTTATAGCCGAGCAGGTAAGCGAAGCCGGTGCCTTGGTACGAGTACTCGGCATCCATGCTCAGCACCTCGGCCGTGGCCTGCCAGCCGAAGCTGCCCTCAAAGCCGGGGTTGGCCAGCAGCTGGGTGGTCGGGAAGCCCGTCGCCGCTCCGCCTCCGCGCATGCTGCCCACGCCGGGCGTATTGCCGACGGGGCTGTCCACGCCCCGGGTGTGGCCAAAGCGGCCGGCCAGCTCGGAGCGGTCGGCCTTGATGTCGGCGGGATCGCCGGCATTGCACCCCGCCAGCAGGAGGGAGAGCGCGAATGCCGCGCCACGGGAGAAGGAGGTCATCGAAAGTGGCCTTTAAAAAATTCGACAGTGCTTAATTGAACAGCAAAGGCGGATTTTAATTTGAGGCAACTTCCATTGCAGCAAGAAATAACAAGTCTGGCGACTTGCTAAACGCATTTACAACATAGTGTTAAATAAACGAAGCTTCGTCGAAAAAGATGTGACATTTTCGGTCACTCAGGCAGCCCCTTCCGCCGGCGCCGCCGACGGCAGCTTGCCGCGGGCACCGTAGTTGCGGCGCATGCGCAGGAAGGGTTCCTCGACGATGTGGTAGCTCAGGGTCGACAGCGCCCAGGTGGCGCCATAGGCCACTGCCAGCATGATGGCGGCGTCGACCCAGACATTGCCGGTCGGCGCGACCAGGCCGATGCGGGCGGCAAAGATGTGCAGCAGGCCCATGTGCAGCAGGTAGAACGAGAAGCTGATCTTGCCGCCCTGGCTCAGCGCGCGTTCAACCGGCGTCGGCAGGCGCGGCCCGAAGGAAACCCAGGCCAGGATCAGCGCGGCCCACCCGAGGCTTTCCAGCAGCGACCACCAGATCCAGAACGAGGATCTCGGCGTGGCGCCGAAGGGCGCGAGGCGGTGCATCAGGGCGGTGTCCCACAGCACCAGGGCGACGCTGGCGACCAGCAGCAGCGGGGCGAAGCGCGCCAGCGGGGCGCGCCAGCGGGCGTGCAGCATGGCCGCCGCCATGCCGATCAGGAACTGGTCGAAGCGGCCGACCCAGGTGCTGAAATACATCAGCGTGCTGTTGTCGTTAACCGTATAAGCCGCGACCTTGAAGAAGGCCATCAGCACCAGCCAGCCGCCCAGGTAGACCACGCCGCGTTCGATGCTGAAGCGCGCCAGGAAGGGGAAGACCATGTAGAACAGGAATTCCAGCGAGATGGTCCAGGCGGCGCCGGTGATCACCGTGCCGGAGGTCGGCGCCAGGCCGAGGTTGGAGGCGAACAGGTAGAGCAGGTCTTGGGGCGCGAACTTGTCGCGGCCGATCGAGGTGGCGACCAGGAAGATGACGAGGTAGAGCGGCAGGATGCGCAGCACGCGGTTGCGCAGAAAGTCGCGGTAGACGATCTCGCGCCCGGCCCCGTGCTGGTGCAGGGCGATCTGCATGAACAGGAAGCCCGACAGCGTGAAGAACAGGCCGACGCCGGTATGCCCTTCCGTGATCAGGGCTGTCCAGGGGCCGGCAAGGCGCATGCCGCCGTTGCCGGCATATTCGAGGTGGAAATGGAACAGGAAAACCAGGGTGGCGGCGAGCCAGCGCAGCTGGTCGATGCGCGGGTTGTACTGGATGTTCAGGGAATGCATGGAGAGACCGGCTGGCGCGCGGCTTGTTGTTCTAATTCTTCTATTCTAATGTGAAAACCCGAGCCATTCCCTCTGGAATTGCCGCTTCAAGCAGCAGCTGCCTTATAATAGCCGGCTGTCTTCACCAAGTCCCAGCGTCAGCAGCCATGTACGTCAATATCGCCGCCTACAAATTCGTCACCCTCGACAATCTCGAAGAACTGCGCCCGCAATACCAGGCGCTGTGCAACGAACTCGGCCTGAAAGGCACGGTCCTGCTGACGCCGGAAGGCATCAACATGTTCCTGTCGGGTACGCGCGAGCACATCGACCAGTACCTCGCCTGGGTGCGCAGCGACGCTAGATTAGCTGACCTCGAGTGGAAGGAAAGCCTGTCGCTTGAGCAGTCGCACAAGCGCATGCTGGTGAAGATCAAGAAGGAAATCATCACGATGCGCATGCCGCTCATCAAGCCGGAACTCGGCCGCGCGCCGTCGGTCGATCCGAAAACGCTCAAGCGCTGGCTCGACCAGGGCCACGACGACGAGGGCGTGCCGGTGGTGATGATGGAAACCCGCAATGCCTTCGAGGTCGATGTCGGCACCTTCCAGAACACGCTGGACTACCGCATCGACAAGTTCACGGAGTTTCCCGAAGTGGCCGCGCAGCACAAGGATGAGCTGGCCGGCAAGACGGTGGTGACCTTCTGCACCGGCGGCATCCGCTGCGAGAAGGCCGCGATCCACATGAAGAACATCGGCTACGACCGCGTCTACCAGCTCGACGGCGGCATCCTCAAGTATTTCGAGGAAGTCGGCGGCGAGCACTACCAGGGCGACTGCTTCGTGTTCGACTACCGCACCGCGCTCAACCCGAAGCTTGAGCCGACCGAAACCACGCAGTGCTTCGCCTGCCGCGCCGTGGTGACGCCGCGCCAGCAGCTGGCGCCCGAGTATGTGCCGGGCGTGTCCTGCCCGCACTGCGCCGGCAAGGACAAGGGCGCCGCGGCGCCGGCCGGTCAGGAGCGGGCCGCTTTGTAAGACTGGGTGGACGCGTGGTCGGCGGGGCCGACCACTCTACGCCCAATCCAAGTTCTGCTACGGTAATGCGCTACCTGCGCCATACCGCTTCCACTACCCTGCACGACACCACGGCTTCGCTCCAGGCGATCCGTTTCACTTAATAATATTTCAAAAAACGTCTATTTTTGAAATATTGTTTCAAACGATGGCCATGCCGTCGAAGTCGAAACCGCTTGGCGAACCGACGATCTTCGCGATGGCCGCGTCGATCTGGCCCGGGTCGGAATACATGGCACCGGTCTGCAGGTTCTTCACCTGGGCGATGTAGTCGACCGCGATCGCCGTCTTGGCGCCGGTGTAGGCGGCCTTTTCGGCATCGGTATCGATCCGGTTGGTGAACTGGGTCGACACGCCCACCTTGGCATTGAACGCGACGCGGTCGTCACCCTGGGCGCCCGCGGCCACGCCGGTCACCACATTGCCGATGTTCAGCGCACCCGTGTTCAGGGCGTTCGCCCAGAAATCGATGCCGGCGGCTTCGCCCGCACGGCCGAACAGGTTCTCGTACACTTCCGCCACCACGGCACGGTTATTCATGCCGCCATAGGTCGCCTGGTATTCGGCCGAGGTCGAGAACGCCTGGGCGATTTCCTGGTAGCCGTTCGGGTTGGTCGCCAGGTTCTTGGCCCAGAACTCCAGGCCGGCCGGGTCCGCCGGGCGGCTGAAATAGGCGACATACAGTTTCTGCACTTCGTTAATGTAATCAGTTGCCATCACGGCCTCCTCATCAAAATGGTGAGGAAAATATACCGTAATAAAAAGAACAAGGGCGCAATCCACTCATCCGTGCGCGCCTAATTTCTTCAAGAAAATCAATTACATAGAAGAATAGATTTCCTCTGCGAATCGATATTTAACAATCCCTGGCGCTGCCGGACAAGGCTACTGACGAGCTCGAAACAGCCATCCATGCGGCTTTCGGCGCAGTGGCGCAAGCCCGGCACGGGAAGCCGCAAGGCTCAGGAAAAATGCACTGTTGAAAGGTTTACGCACAGGCGGCAGCAACCAGTGCAACACTCGCCGCATCGACTTGTGGTATCAGGGAGACAAGCAGACCGGCAAGGCCGGTCCGCTTGCAGTCGGCAGCAGATCAGCGGAAGTGGGCTGCGATCTCGCGCACCGAATCGGCCTGCAGCACGCCTGCCGCTGCGCGCAAGCGCATCAGCGCGATCAGGTAGGCGTAGCGCGCTTGCGCCAGGTCGCGCTGGCTGGTGAACAGCTGCTGCTGGGCATTGAGCAGGTCGAGGTTGATACGGACGCCGCCCTTGATGCTCTGCTCGGTGGCGGTCATCAGGAGCTTGCCCGACTCGACCGCCTTGCTCAGCGCTTCGACCTTGCGCGCACTGCTGGTGACGAGGCTGTGGGCCTTGCGCAGCTCGACCGTGATTTCATTGGTGCGGGCATCCAGTTCGGCCTGGGCCCGGCCATAGGCTGCCGCGGCCTGGCGCGTGCTGGCGCTGATCGCCCCGCCCTGGTACAGGGGGATGTTCACCTGCACGCCGAGCTGGCGGTTGACCTGCTGCTGGTTCAGGTTGGTCAGCGATTCGCTGTCGCTCTTGTTGTAGGTGGCCACGAAGTCCACGCGCGGATAGTGTCCCGCGCGCACGCGGTCGATGTCCAGGCGGGCGGTTTCGACCGCCAGGCGGGCCGCCGCCAGCTGGTTGTTGCGCGCCAGCGCCAGCTTGCGCCAGTCTTCGAACGCGACCGGCTCCAGTGCGATCGGTCTGAACTGCTCGCCCAGGCGGTCCAGCTCGCCCGGATCCATGCCGATCACGCCTTCGAGCGTATTGCGGGTCGCGGTCACGTTGTCCTGCGCTTCGATCACCTGCGCTTCGGCCAGGTCCAGGCGGGCCTGGGTTTCCAGCATGTCGGTCTTGGTGCCCTCGCCCTTTTCCAGCAGGCGCTGGTTGAGCTTTTTCAGCTCCAGGCTGGCGTCGCGCTGCACCTTGGCCAGCGCCAGCTGGTCCTGTGCGAACAGCACGTCCAGGTAGGCGCTCACCACGCGCACCGACACCTCGTCGATGGCGGCCTCGTAGGCCTCCTCGCTCTGGGCCGACTGGGCCTTGCCCTGGCGGTAGCGCGCGATGCCTTCCATGCTGAACAGCGGCTGGCGCAGCTGGACCACGCCCGAGCGGCTGGTATAGCGCGGGGTGTCGTGCCGCGGGATACCGAGCTGCATGTAGTCCTGGTCGGCCACGTTCTTGCCGTAGGAATAGCTGCCCGAGACCTGGGGCAGCAGGAAGGAGCGGCCGATGATCCGGTTTTCCTTGCCCGATTCGTTCTCGTAGAAGCGCATGCGGAATACCGGGTCGTGCTTGATGGCCGCCTCGTAGGCCTGGGTCAGCGACACCGCGCCGGCGCCGCCGGCGCTGCCCGCCAGCAGCACGCCGAGCACGCCCGCACGCAGCATCAGGCCCGGCCGGTTCTTCTTCACTTTCTCCATGGTCAATCCTCGCTCAGGGACGAATGCGCACGGTCCATCAGCGGCTTGAGCAGGTAGTTCATCATCGTGCGCTCGCCGGTCTTGACGAACAGTTCCACCGGCATGCCGGGACGGATGTCCATCTTGTGGTGGGCAACCATCTTCGCGCCCGCCGGCGACACCTTGACGCGCACCACGTAGAAGGCCATGCCGGTGCGTTCGTCGACGGTACGGTCGGCGGCGACGGTCTCGACCTCGCCTTCGATGTGCGGCGTGCGGTTGGCATTGAACGCCGAGAACATCAGTTCGACCTTCAGGCCCGGATGGACCTTGTCCACCAGGTTGACCGGCAGCTGGCCCTCGACCACCAGCGGGTCGTCGGTCGGCACGATTTCCATCATCTTGAAACCGGGCTGCACCACGCCGCCGTTGGTGAACACCGCCAGACCCACCACGGTGCCGCCGACCGGCGCCTTGACTTCGACGTTCGACAGCTCGAAGCGCTGCGCCTGCAGGCGCGCGCCCTGGCCCTGCGCCTCGCGCTGCACTTCGGACAGCTGGGTGCGCACTTCCTTCTGGTAGTCCTGCAGGCGCTGGGCCTTGCGCAGGGTCAGTTCGGTCACCTGGCGGCGCGCACGGCCGATATTGCCGATGTCTTCCGAAATCGAGCCGCCCAGCTGGGCATAGGTGCGCTCCAGCTCGAGCAGGCGGTTGCGGGCGACATAGCCTTCCTTCGCCAGGTCGCGCATGCCGGCCAATTGTTCCTTCAGGAAGCTGACCTGCTCCTTCTTGCTCTCGCGCGATTCCTCGAGGCCCTGGATCTGCAGCTTGAGGCCGGCGATGTTCTCGTCCAGCGCAGCCAGTTCGCTCTGCAGCGAGGCCTTGCGCGAGGCCAGCAGCGCGTTCTGCAGGCTGATCAGGCCGGCCACCTGCGGCTCGTTGCGGCGCTTTTCCAGCTCGGCCGGGAAAGCGATCTGCTTGAGGCCGTCGCGCTCGGCCGACAGGCGCGCTTCGTTGGCCAGCGCCGACAGGTACTGGCTTTCGGTCGTTTCGACGCCGGCCTTGGCCATGACCGCGTTCATGCGCACCAGCACCTGGCCGGCCTTGACGGTGTCGCCGTTGCGCACGAGGATTTCCTGCACCGTGCCGCCGCTCTGGTGCTGCACCGACTGGCGATTCGATTCCTTGGCCACGTGTCCGCTCAGCGGCACGCCCTTGTCCAGCGGCGCCAGCAGCGCCCACAGGAGGAAACCGCCCACGCCCAGCAGGACGATGATCCATCCGAGCCGGCTGTAGGCCTTGGCATCGGTGTTCACCGCCAGCGGGGTGGCGTCATGGGAAATGACTTCCGTCGTTTCGTTCTTTAACAACTTCATTGTTTCGCTTCTCCGATAGTTGCCGCCTGGTCTTGCGCGCTTGCGCCGGCCTGCTGGGTCTTGGCAGCCACTGCGGCCTGTGCGGCCTGCAATGCCTTGGCATTGGCTTCCTGCAGGGCCGCCAGCACTTGGCCGGTGGGGCCGAACATGTGGACCGCGCCCTCGCGCATCAGGAGCAGCTTGGTGGTGGCGCCAATGATGCTGGTGCGGTGGGTGATCAGGATGATCGTCTTGCCGCGCTGGCGCAGGTCGGTGACCGCGGCCACCAGCGCCTGTTCGCCGGCATCGTCGAGGTTCGAGTTCGGCTCGTCCAGCACGATCAGCGAGGGGTCGCCGTACATGGCGCGCGCCAGACCGATGCGCTGCTTCTGGCCGCCGGACAGGCCGGCGCCGCCGTCGCCCAGCTGGGTGTCGTAGCCTTCCGGGAAATGCAGGATCATGTCGTGCACGCCGGCGCGCTTGGCGGCCTGCACCACTTTTTCGGCATCCACTTCGCCGAAGCGGGCGATATTCTCGCTGACGGTGCCGCCGAACAGCTCGATGTCCTGCGGCAGGTAGCCGAGGTGCGGCCCCAGTTCCGCCTTGTTCCAGCTGTAGATGTCGGCGCCGTCCAGGCGCACCTTGCCCATCATGGCCGGCCACACGCCCACCAGCAGGCGCGCCAGGGTCGACTTGCCCGAGCCGCTCGGCCCGAGGATGCCCAGGACGTCGCCCGGAACGATGCCGAAGGACACGTTCTTGACGATCGGGTTGCGCGTGCCCGGCGGCGCGGCGGTCACGCCTTCCAGGGTCAGGATGCCTTTCGGCGCCGGCAGGGCCATGCCGGCCGGACGCGCCGGGTTGGCGTCGAGCAGCTTGGTCAGGCGATCATAGGCGCTGCGGGTGCTCGACCAGGTCTTCCAGACCCCGATCACCTGCTGCACCGGGGCCAGGGTACGGCCGACCAGGATCGAGGCGGCGATCATCATGCCCGGGGTGATCTTCTGCTCGAGCACCAGCAGGGCGCCCAGGCCGAGCACCAGCGATTGCAGCGAGGTCTGCACGAACTTGGTCACGGCGCCGATGCTGCCGGCCTTCTGGCTGGCGTCGGCCTGCAGGTTGAGGAACTTGCCGTGCATCTTGAACCAGCGGCTGATCAGGTTCGGCAGCATGCCCATCGACTCGATCACCTCGGCATTGCGCAGGTTGTTGGTCGCCAGCGTGCTGGCCGAGATCGCCATCGTGTTCGCTTCCGTCAGGGGCTGCTTGGTTACGCGCTCGTTGACGTAGGCCAGCACCACCAGCACGATCGTGCCGCCCAGGGCGAACAGGCCGAGCCAGGGATCGAACAGGAAGATGACGATCAGGTAGATCGGGAACCAGGGCGCGTCGAAGAAGGCGAACAGCGCATTGCCGGTCAGGAACTGGCGCAGGTTGGTCAGGTCGTTCAGGGCCTGGCCCGCGTTGCCGCCGGCCTGCTTGAGGTTCTGTTCGAAGGACGCGGTATAGATGCGCTTGTTGAGCACCATGTCGAAGCGCGCGCCGACGCGCACCAGCACGAAGGAGCGGATCACCTCCAGCGCGCCCATGAACAGGTAGGCGCCCAGCATCAGGAGGGTCAGCATCAGGAGCGTGATCTCGTTGCGGCTGGCCAGGACCCGGTCGTACACCTGCAGCATGTACAGCGACGGCACCAGCATCAACAGGTTGATGATGGCGCTGAAGGCGCCGATCGTCCAGAAGGTGCGCTTGAATGCCAGCAGGGCGCGGCCGATTTCAGTTTTTTCGTCTAAGAATTTCGTCATGAGTAAGGTGTGCAAGCTAGTGCACTAGAGATACTTCCTACGGGAAATGAATCGCCCTACATTATGAACGATAAAGACGAAAATTTGTGATGCACATCACATTTTTACGTTATTAGAGAGGCAAGATTGTGGCGTCGGCGCGTCGATGCTAATACCGCAAAGAAAAACCCCGCCTTCTTGCGAAGGCGGGGTTTTGTGTCAGCAATCAGCCTGGAAACCCAGGCGGCTTACTTAGACGGTCGGAGCCGGAGCAACCGAGGTGATGATGCCGTTGTTCAGCTGGATGGTGCTTGCTTCCACGCCGACCAGGGTGATGGTCACGACTTCCGGGGTAGCTGCGCTCGAACCGAAGACGGTCTTTTCCAGCTTGATGACGGTGTCCGAACCAACCTGGTTCACGAAGGCTTCCAGGACCGCGTTGTTGCCAGTCGACAGGGCGCCCTTGACCATGGTGTACTGCGAACCGATGTACAGCGAGTCGGTGCCTTGCAGGTTGAACAGGCTGATGGTCGAGTCCACTTTGCCGGCCATGAAGATGTCCGAGTTCGACGAACCGATTTCGGCGGCTGCATCCACGTTCTGGATGGTGTAGTTACGCGAGGTGAACACGCCAGCCGAGGTATCGATCGCAGCTTGCAGAGCGTTGCTCTGGGTAACCAGGCCTTCGGCGGTCTTCAGTTCTGCCAGGGCTTTGGTGAAGGCGGTGATGTTGTCGTTGGCGGTCTTGACCTGTGCGTTAGCGGCGGTCAGGGCTGCAGCCAGCGGGTTCTCGGCAGCGGTCTGGTCGTAGAACGCGTCCACCAGGCCCTTGAAGGTTTCGTACACGGTCGAATCGGCGGTGTCCTTGGCCTTGAAGATTGCCAGTTGCTCGGCGATCTGGGCTTCGGTCGGCATGGAGCCGGTAGCGACGGTCACGTCCTTGAACTGGGCCTTGATGGCAGCCAGTTCAGCCTGCTCGGCATCGCTGGTGTCCAGGTAGTCGACGGTGTTCTGGGTGGTGGTGACCAGGACGTTGGCCTTTTCCACGTTCACGTCCGACGCTTCCTTGGCGAACGATGCGTTCAGCAGAGCGGTCACGCCCGGGTTCTTGGCTTCGGTCACGCCCGATGCCAGGGTCAGTGCGCCGGTGGTGGCGCTGGTGGTGATCACGCCAGCCACGGTGCCGTTGGCTTCGACGGTCAGCGCGGTGCCGTTGGCAGCGTTGTAAGCAGCCAGCTTGGCAGCCAGGTCGATGTTGGCGGCCTTCTGGGTGTTCAGAGCGGCGGTCTGGGCGGTCACAGCAGCGGCAGCGTTGGCGATAGCCGACTGCAGGCCAGCAACCTTGCCGATGTCGCCGGTTGCCTTGGTGACGGCAGCTTGCGCGTCGACCAGGGCCTTGGCGTTGGCAGCTTGCTGGTCAGCGATCAGCGCAGCGCGCACCGAAGCCGAGCCGTTTTGGTAGATGGTTTCCACTGCGTCGCCAGCGGCCGGGGTGCCCAGCAGCTTCTGCACGGTAGCAGCCTTGGCATCGACCGATGCTTTCAGGGAGGCGTCGTCAGCGCTGGTGTCGGCTTTGCCGTCGCCATCGGCGGTGACCAGGAAGTCAGCCTTGGCCTTCTGTGCAGCAGCCAGGTTTGCCAGGGCGCCAGCGACGGTGAACGGGGTACCGGCGACGACGACTTTCGACACGGTGGTAGCCAGGTTCACCGGAGCGACGGCTGCTTCCAGCGATGCGTCGTTGGTGATGCTGGTGACGTAGGCCTTGGCCAGGGCGTTGGCGGCGGCGCCGCTGTAGCCATCTTGCTCAGCCTTGGTGTCCAGTTGTGCGGTGAAGGTGGTTGCGCCCGAAACTTTGTTTTCGTAGGCACGTGCGTCCGAACCCTGAGCACCCTTGACGACGTCAGCGACGACCTTGTCGATGGTGGTGGCTTTGCTGTCCAGGGCAGCAGCCCAGAATGCCTTGCCGGCTTCTTCTGCAGGACGGCCGAACAGGTTCATGTAGATCTTGTTGACGATGTCGGCGTTCGACAGGCCAGCGTATTCGGTCTTGTATTCGGCTTCAGCGGCGAAAGCAGCCGACACCAGGGCGGTCGAGCCCTTCTGGCCTGCAACGACGTTGGTCCAGTAATCCAGGCCAGCGTAGTCAGCCGGACGGTTGAAGTATGCGACGTACAGTTGCTGAACAGCTGCGACGTGTGCGGTGACGATTGCCATGTATTGCTCCAAAAAGAAAGATCGATCAATCAAGTGTTGGATCAAGCTTGCAGAGTGCGGATTTGCACGCCTGTAAGATCAACGGAGCGCATGATGACAGATGCGGAACAGAGCGATATGTGACGACCATCACAAAAGGACAAAGTTTTGCCGGAAATCGACAAAATTTATACAAATGCGATCACGATTACGCACTATGGGTAATTGACCGGGTTTGCATAGGGGAATTAAATATATGCATATGGACTGCGCAATATCATTGCACTTCAGAAATCGCGACAATAAAAAATAAAAACCCCGGACGCCCCGGGGTTTTTTAAATTCGACAAATCAGGCCGTCAACGCCAGGTCGCGCCGCCGCTGACGGTCCGCTTCTCGTCCAGCCGGCCGTCGAAGATGGTGGTCGCCGTACCGCCGCGCTCGTTCGTGAGCAGGCCCTGGACATTCATGATGCGGTGACGTCCCTCGGCGGCGTTGCCGTACAGGCGGCCGTCGTTCGTCACGGTTCCATCGGCGCTGACGCGCACGACGTCGGTCGAGGTATTCACATCCATGCCGGTCTGGAAAGTCCGCTTGCCGAAATCGACCATGAGGCTGCCGTTGGATAAAGTGGCATGCTCCGCCACGTTATTTCCATACCCATATTCGGTGGTGACCACGGCTTCGCTGTCGCGCAAGCCAAAACCGACCGTGCCGTTATTCGGCGCAACATAATCCTTTCCCGAGGAACGCAGCAGCGCAAAATACCCTGCCATCCCCAGCAATTCCTTGTTCTGGCGCTCTTCCGACAGATTCAGCTTGCCGTAGCTGCCCCCGATGGGTTGCCAGCGGCCCCACACGGCGACGCGCTCCGGCAGGGTGGACGGCGTCTCGATCACCGGAGCGGGCATGTTCACCACCGGCTCCGGCTCTTCCTTTGCCGGAGCCGGCTTGTCCGGCGCCGGAACGGAGGGCGGCGCGGGGGGCGAGCTGACCAGCTTTTCGATGACGGAGTTCAGGCCCGCATTCTTCATCGCTTCCACGCTGGCGGACTGGGCCGGGGAGGATCCCGCCCCACCCTTGGCAAGCGGCTCGTCGCGGCGCGGCGGCGAGACCTGGTCCGGGGACAGCGGGCTGCTCTGCAGGACCTGTGCGGCCTGGCCGCGCTGCACCTGCACCAGCTGGCCGCGCTGGGCGGCGCTCAGCTCACGGCTGGCCTCGCCTTCGCAAGGACCGGCGCCATCGGGCCGGCAGGCGCCGCTAAAGCCGCTGACCACCACGCCGCCGGAGATCACGGCCACGCGCGAGGTGTCGTCGTCGGTGAACACGGTGAAGTCCGTGCCGCGCACGCCGATCGCCGCAACCGGCGTATTGAAACGGAAGTTCTGGCGCGCCAGCTTCACCGCCTCGCCCGATTTGCTGCGCGCGACGCCGCTGAGCAGCTCGAGCTTGATGCGGGTATTGGCCGGGTTCTTCTGGTCGATGTGGTAGGTGACGATCCGCGCCTTCGTGTTGGGGCGCAGGATGAACAGGCCGTTGTCGACCGTCTTCACGTAGATGAAGCCGTCGCCGCCGGTGCTCAGCATCTGGCCTTCCTGGACGGCGCCGCCTTCGCGTGCACTGCTGTCGCCGACCTGCGCACTGCCGGCAACGAAGATGATCTTGCCCGCATCGGCTGCCTGTGCAGTGTGCGCTGCGCACATCAACAGTGCACTCAATATAATTTTTTGCAAGATAGTCCCCTTTTCCTCGGATGTTACCGTTTGTCTACGGCACGCTTCCGTGACGAGCATCACATTCTATCGGAAAGGATGGGCTCGTTAATGAACATTACATTTCGTCGTATTTCAATAAAAACAATGCGCAGAAGCAACTATGCGCGTTATACTGCCTTATTCTTTAACTGAAAGTACACCTGTACACTGCTGCGCGTGGCTGAACCGAGATTCCAAGCCCGACCCCGTGGAAGCTGGGTCATTGCTGCGCTGGCCTTCCTGGTGACCCTGTGGTCGCAATATGGGCAGCTCCTGCAGCTGTCGCTTCCGCACAACGGTCCTGCATCGTTCCCCCTTCCCTGGACAGACCCTCTGTTCCTGGCAAACGAGCGGCTGCGCGACGTCTTCCTGCGCCTGCAGGTGAGCAGCGCTCCCGAGCCGCGCATCCTGGTGGTCGACATCGACGAAGCCTCGCTCACCGAGGCCGGGTCCTGGCCCTGGCCGCGCGAACGCCTGGCCGACCTGGTCGAGATCCTGCTGACCCGCTACGAGGCGCGCGGCGTGGCGCTCGACATCGTCCTGCCGGAGGCGGGCGACAGCGCCGGCGACCGCCGTCTGGCGCTGCTGGCCCGGCATGGTCCGGTGGTGCCGGCCCAGGCATTTACTTTTCCGGCCGCCGGTCCGCGCGAGTACCCGCTGCGCAGCGGCCGGCTCGGCGGCGCCACCGATGCCTACCGCGGCGGCGTGCCGGCCAACGGTTACCTCGGCAACTACCCGGAGCTCGCCGAGGCGTCCCACGTCGGCGCGATCGGCTTCATCCCCGACCCGGATGGCGCGCTGCGCCGCGTGCCGCTGGTGACGCGCTTCGAAGGCCGCCACTACCCTGCGCTGGCGCTGGCCCTGGTCAACTGCTGCGCCGGCAAAGGGCCGCTCATGCTCGAGGACACCGGCATGCTGCGCGTGCCCTACACGCGCGACTGGTCGGCCTACACCGTGGTCAGCGCCGCCGACATCCTGGCGCAGCGCATCGTGCCGTCCAGCGCCGGCGGGCGCCTGGTGGTGGTCGGCTCGTCCTCGCTCGGCATGGCCGACCGGGTCGCCACGCCGCTGGCCGCCAGCCGCCCCGGCCTGGGCGTCCAGGCCACCATCCTGTCGGCCCTGCTCGACCGCCAGCAAGGCGCCGCGCCGGCTCCCTGGCCGGGACGCCTGATCGCCTGCCTGTTCGCGCTTGCCTCGGTAGCCGGCTGCATGCTGCTGTTCCCGCGCCTGTCGGCCGTTGCCAGCGTCGGGCTGCTCGCGGCCAGCTCGCTCCTGTGGCTGGGACTGGCCCATGCGGCCAGCAGGCACGATCCCGGCTTCGCGCCGGTGGGGCCGCTCGCCACCAACCTGTTCATGCTGGCGGTCGCCGTGCCCTACCAGTGGCAGGTGGCGCAGCGCCGTTCGCGCCAGCTGCTGCAGACCCTGCGCCAGTACGTGGCCCCGGCCGTGGTCGAGGAACTGCTGCGCAGCGAGGAGGACGATCCGCTGCGGCCGCGCCAGCGCGACGTGACCACCCTGGTGGCCGACATGGAAGGCTATACCGGCCAGGTCGAGGCGCTGCCGGTGGCCGAGGCGGCGCGCCTGACGCGCGACTTCCTCGACTGCCTGACCGGCCCCGTGATCGCGCACCAGGGCACGCTCGACAAGTACACCGGCGACGGCATGATGGCCTTCTGGGGCGCGCCGCTGCCGCTGGAGCAGCACGCCGACCTGGCGCTCGACGCCGCGCGCGAGATCACGCGCCGCGTCGCGGCGCTGAGCGCGGCGCGCGAGCGCGCCGGCCACAAGCCGCTGCGGGTACGGATCGGCATCGAAAGCGGACCGGCGATGGCCGGCGACTTTGGCACGACGTTCCGCAGCATTTATACTGCGGTCGGCGACGGGGTCAACACGGCGGCCCGGCTCGAACAGGTAGCCCGCGATTTCCCTCACAACACCATCATCGGTCCCGGCACCGTCGAACGCGCGCGCCGGCACCGCTTCCTCGCCCTGGGCGAACGCCTGCTGCGCGGTAAAGAAAAACCAACGCCTTTGTATACCCTCGACACCAGCATGAACCACCCCGGCACGGCCGTCGCGCGCAAGCCGGCAGCCGTGCTTCCCGCCAGCGGAGGCGGCGCATGAGCACTCCAGGCCTGTTCCTGCCCTCCTTCCTGGCCCTGGCCTTGGCCTGCCTGCCCGCGCAGGCGCGGGCCCAGGACATCGGTCCGGACGCCGCGCCGGCCCCGAGACTCGATGCCTCGCACGAGGCGCTCTACCAGGACGCCCTGCAGGCGCTGGCCGAAGGGCGCAAGACCGATGCCTCGACTACCTTGCGGCGCCTGATCGGACAGGTGCCCGAGCACGCCGGCGCCCTGATCGACCTGGCCCTGATCCAGTGCGGCCTCGGCAACGCCGGCGAGGCCGAGCGCCTGTTCGCCACCATCGAGACCCGCTTTTCGCCGACGCGCGAGATCCTCGAGCTGCTCAACGAGGCGCGCGACAGCGGCTGCAGGCCGGCCGCGCCGGCCAGCGCCGCCAGCGTGACCATCGGGCGCGGCATCGACGACAACGTCAACCAGGGCGCCAGCAACTCGACCTTCATCGTCACCGGCCCGGACGGCGACATCGAACTGCCGCTGCTGGAGGATTTCCGGCCGCAGCGCGACGGCTATACCACGCTGGGCACCGACTACGTGCGCGGCATCGGTTCCAATGGCAGCCTGGGCTTCGTGCAGGTGCAGCAGCGCCGCTACGACCGGCTGCGCGCCTACGACACCGGCGGGCTGTACACCGGCATCGAATCGCCCTGGCGCTTCGGCGCCTGGACCCTGCGCACCACCGGCTCGGTCGGGGCCACCACCATGGGCGGCCGGCTGTACCAGAAACAGCTGCAGCTGCAGGCACGGGTCGCGCCGCCGCTGCCCCTGCCGCCGCGCACCCAGCTGTACCTGACCGGCAGCGCCACCCGCACCGACTACCAGAACCTGCGCAACTTCGATTCGGACGTCCTGGAGGCGCGCGTCCTGCTGACCCACCAGGCCGGCACCCTGGGCGCCTATGCCACCCTGGGCGCGCTGAGCGACCGCGCACGCGGCGAGCGCCCGGGCGGCAATCGCCACGGCAGCTACCTCACGCTGTCGCTGCGCAAGCCGCTGGGCTGGGACCTGAATGGAGAATTGTCCTGGACGCGCCAGCAATGGGACAGCGCCACCCCCTATTCGCCCGAACTGCTGATCGACCAGGTGCGCGCCCAGCGCACCCAGATCCTGCGCGCGGTGCTGTCCTGGCAGCTGCGCAAGGACCACAGCCTGATCCTGGAAGCACGGGGCGTGCGCAACCGCGAGAACATTTCGATCTTCCAGTACGACAACCGCCAGCTCCAGTTCAGCTGGCAGTGGCAGCTGCCGTGAAACGCGGCTCCGCCTCCTGATTTTTCGCCATGGCATATCAACGACAACAGCGCAGCCTCGAAGCGGCCATCAGCTCCCACGACAACGGTTTCAACCTGGTGCGCCTGGTGTGTGCGCTGCTGGTGGTGGTGTACCACACCTGGATGATGAACCGGGTCGCGCCGCACCCCGATCCCCTGACCCGGCTGCTGGCGCCGAACGGCGACCTGGGCGCGCTCGCGGTCGGCGTATTCTTCGTCATCAGCGGCATGTTCATCGCGCGCAGCTGGATGGGCGACCCGCACCTGGGCCGCTTCGCCCTGCGCCGGGTGGCGCGCATCGTGCCCGGCCTGTTCGCCTGCCTCCTGGTGTCGACCTGCGTCGCGGTGGTGTTCTTTTCCGCACCCGGGTGGCGCGGCCTGCTCGAGCCTGCGCCATGGCGCTTCATCTTCGGCAACACGGTGCTGCATGGGCTGGTCTACAACATCCCGGCCGAGGAACTGCGCATCGCCGGCGTGCTGGGCGGCCAGGACCTGAACGGCCCGCTGTGGACCCTGTACTGGGAAGGCCGCATGTATGTGATGGTGGCCCTGGTCGGCTTGGCCGCGGCGACTCCCCTGCGCAGCTGGATGCGCGGCGCCGCCCTGTTCCTGCTGCTCGCCGCCAACCTGTTCCCGGAAGTGGCGAGCGGCTACGTCTGGGAAGTGCGGATGTGGTCGCTGTTCCTGGTCGGCATGCTGCTGCAGACCCTTGCCCCGGACCTGCGCATCGGCTGGCGCCACGTGGCCTGCGCGCTGGCCCTGCTGCTGCTCAACTGGACCAGGTCCGCGGCCCTGACCCCGAGTCCGCTCACCTGGTTCGGCATCGCGCTGGTGGCGGTGACGCTGGCCATGTGTGTCGGCTCGCAGTCCCTGCCATGGACGGCGCACGTGCAGCGCCACGACTACTCGTATGGCATCTATATCTGGCACTGGCCGGTGATCATCGTGCTGCGCGACCTGCTGCCGCCGGTGGGTCACCGGGAGCTGACGCTGGCGACGCTGGCCGTGGTGCTGCCGCTGGCCATGCTCAGCTGGCATCTGGTCGAGGCGCCGGCACTGCGCGCGGCGCGCGGCTGGCTCACGCGCCGCAGGCCGCAGGCGGTGGCGGTTCCAGCCGTGTAGAAATTCGCGCCAAGAGCGTTGCTGGCGTGCGCCGGCCCGCCCCCTTGCCGTTCCGAAACCCACCCTAAGCAGGCTCGACCGTATAGAATCACGCTTGTCGGGAATTCTGGAAAGGCCCTTGGATCGTGGTGGAAGATATGGTGTTGCTGGGCGTGGTCGCGAGCGCCGTGTGCGCGGGATGCCTGGTGCCGAACCGCTGGTTGCCACCTTTACCGAACGATAAATTCCTCCACTTCGCCAGCTTCGCGGTGCTGGCCATGCTGGCGCTGCGCATCGCCGAGACCCATGTCGAGGCGCTGTTCTGGCTGCTGGGCCTGCTTGTCGCGGGCTGGCTGATCGAATGCCTGCAGAGCCTGGTGCCGGACCGCCGCTTCTGCTGGCGCGACATCGGCGCCAACACGGCCGGCACCGTCTTCGCGGCCGCCGCGGCCCAACTCTACGTGACCTTCTTCCGAGCTTGACCAGAACGCAACATGAACGCGACCGCCAAACCCCTGCCCGCCCGCCGACCTGCCGAGAACGATACCCCCGCACCGGAAGAGCGCCAGATCCAGATTCACCTGCGCAAGATTCCACTGCTGGCCGGCCTGTCCGACGAAGAGCTCATCCGGGTCAAGCAGGACCTGCGCTTCCGCCATTACAAAAAGCGTGAGATCGTGCTGCAGAAAGGCGGCCATGGCGACGGCCTGCTGTTCCTGCTGTCGGGCCAGCTGCAGGTCATCGACGTGACCGAAGACGGCCGTTCGATCGGCTTGCGCATGCTGGCGCCGGGCGACTTTTTCGGCGAGATTGCCCTGATCAATAATTCGACCCGGTCGGCCTCGGTGGTGGCGATGTCGGACGTGCTGGTGGCCTTCCTCCCCGCCGCCACCGCCATGCACCTGTTCTCGCACTCGCCGTCGGTGGCGAACCAGATGCTCAAGCACCTGGCCCAGAAGATCCAGCGCGATTCGGAATTCCGTTCGCTGCTGAGTATTAACAATACCGCCAAGCGCATCTACACCTACCTGGTGCTGATGCAGAAGAACAAGCAGGACGAACCGGGCGTCCCCGCCGTGGTCGAGAACCTGCCGACCCACCAGGACATCGCCAACATGATCAACACCAGCCGCGAGACCGTGACGCGCGCGCTGACGGCGCTGGCGCAGCAGGGGATCGTGCAGAAGGATGCGCACCGCTTGATCATCGTGAAGCCGGAGGCCTTGCAGAAGCTGGTGCAGGGATCGTGAGCCGTCCTTGACCCGTAGGGTGGGCGGCTCCACCGACGCAGCGTGATCAGCCGGCCCCACAGCGCCGCCCACGCGTTCAACAGGCGGATGAGCAGCCGCACGGGCGGCATTGGCATGGTTTGAACGCGTGGGCGGCGCGAGCAAGCCGATTGTTCATATCGCCCGGTGGAGCCGCCCACCCTACGAGCGTCGCGTGCTACATTCATGTCATTACATGTTTGTTCAGGAGACGACAATGAGCACGATGACCGGCAAGGGCATGGAAATCAAACCCGGCCTTGGCAAGAGCCTGCTGACCGTGGCCCTGGTGACGGCGGCCATCCTGATGATCCCGCTCGTCGCGATGCAGTTCACCACCGAGGTGAACTGGACCGGTTTCGACTTCGTCGCCGCCGGCATCCTGCTGGCCTTCACCGGCCTGGTCCTCACCTTTGCACTGCGTAAGATCCGCAGCACGAAAAGCCGCCTGATTGCCGCCGGCCTGATCGGCCTGGGCTTCCTGTATTGCTGGGCAGAGATGGCTGTCGGGATTTTTACCAACCTGGGTAGCTGAACACGCGACAAACCATGACAAATTGAGTTGATTATAGACAAGGTGTTACATCTGTAACAATAGATTGGCGATTGGATGAAGTATAATTTTCGGCTCATCCGGCTCAGCCTTTCCTTATGCAACTCACATTGACGTACCCGATTGGGGCGCTGCTAGAGCGGGCCGCCCCATGATTTCTCCACTGATGCTGCGCGGCCTGTGGGCCTACCGCGGTTTCGTGCTGGGCAGCGTCAAACGCGAATTCCAGTCGAAATACGTGAACGCGATGCTGGGCGCCGTCTGGTCGGTGCTCAGCCCGCTCGCCATGATCCTCGTGTACACCGTGATCTTTTCCGAGGTCATGCGTGCCAAGCTGCCGGGCAACGCCTCCGGTGCCGCCTATTCCATCTACCTGTGTGCCGGCGTCCTGACCTGGGGCATGTTCGCCGAGATCGTCGCGCGCGGGCAGAACATGTTCCTCGAGCAGGCCAACCTGCTCAAGAAGATCAGCTTCCCGCGCATCTGCCTGCCGATCATCGTCGTGCTCAACGCCCTGGTGAATTTCGGCGTCATCTTCGGCCTGTTCCTGGTGTACCTGCTCGCCTCGGGCAATTTCCCGGGGCCCGTGTTCTTCGCCATCATTCCGGTGCTGCTGCTGCAGATCCTGCTGGCCATCGGCCTGGGCATGGTGAGCGGCATCCTGAACGTGTTCTTCCGCGACGTCGGCCAGTTCGTCACCATCGCGATGCAGTTCTGGTTCTGGCTCACGCCGATCGTCTACCCGGCCTCGATCCTGCCGGAAGCGGCGCAGCCGATCCTGGTCTACAACCCGATGGCGGCCGTGGTGGGGGCGCACCAGGCGATCCTGGTCGAAGGCCGCCTGCCCGACTGGAATGGCCTGATTCCGGCAGCCTTGCTGGCCCTGCTGCTGTGCATCCTGGGCCTGCGCCTGTTCCGCAAGCGCTCCGGCGAAATGATGGATGAACTCTGATGGGCAGCATCGTCGTTCAAAACCTGGGCAAGGCCTACAAGCAGTACCCCACGCGCTGGTCGCGCCTGGGCGAATGGCTGCTGCCGCTGCGCGGCCCGCGCCACAAGCTCAAGTGGGTGCTCACTGACATCAACTTCCAGGTCTCGCCAGGCGAGGCCGTGGGCCTGATCGGCATCAACGGCGCCGGCAAGAGCACGCTATTAAAGCTCATCACCGGCACCACCCAGCCGACCACCGGCAGCGTCTGGATGGAAGGCCGCGTGGCCGCCCTGCTGGAGCTGGGCATGGGCTTCCACCCCGATTTCACCGGACGCCAGAACGTCTACATGGCCGGCCAGCTGCTGGGCATGACGGTGGACGAGATCAGCGCGCTGATGCCGCAGATCGAGGCCTTCGCCGACATCGGCGACTACATGGACCAGCCGGTGCGCGTCTACTCGAGCGGCATGCAGATGCGTGTGGCCTTCTCGGTCGCGACGGCGCGGCGCCCTGACATCCTGATCGTCGACGAAGCGCTGTCGGTGGGCGACGCCTACTTCCAGCACAAGTCTTTTGATCGCATCCGCCAGTTCCGCAAGGAGGGCACCACTCTGCTCCTGGTGTCGCACGACAAGCAAGCGATCCAGTCGGTGTGCGACCGTGCCATCCTGCTGGACGGCGGCCGTCTGGCGAAACAGGGCAAGCCGGAAGAGATCATGGATTATTACAATGCCATGATCGCGGAACGCGAGAACGAAACCGTGCGCCTGAACGAGACCGGCGACGGCAAGGTCCAGACCATCTCGGGCACCGGCGAAGCCACGGTCAGCGACATCGCCCTGCGCGACGAGCTGGGCGAGCGCGTCGAGGTGGTCGACGTCGGCGCGGCCGTGACGCTGGAAGTGAAGGTGAAGGTCAAGGCCCCGATCCCGCGCATGGTGCTCGGCTACATGATCAAGGACCGCCTCGGCCAGCCGATGTACGGCACCAACACCCACCTGAAACAGCTGCCGCTCGAGGACGTCGCGGCCGGCGAAGAAGTGACCTACCGCTTCGCCTTCCCGATGAACCTCGGCCCCGGCACCTATTCGGTGGCGACCGCGATCGTCAGCACCGAGACCCACCTGGTCAACAACTACGAATGGCGCGACCTGGCGCTGGTGTTCACCGTGATGAACATGCGCCGCCCCCACTTCGAGGGCTCGGCCTGGCTCGACCCGGCCGTCGACATTCAACGTTCCCCATTGAGCACATGAGTTTCATTTCCTACTCCCAGAACGCCGAGGACGTGCTGCTGTGGCGCGCGCTCGGACACGTCGAGAACGGCTTCTACATCGACGTCGGCGCCAACGATCCCGAAGAGCATTCGGTCACCAAGGCCTTCTACGATGCCGGCTGGCGCGGCATCAGCATCGAGCCGCTGCCCTCCTTCCACCAGGCCTTCCTCGAGCAGCGCCCGCGCGACGTCAACCTGGCGATCGCCGCCGGCAGCGCGAACGGCGAACTGACCCTGTACGACACGCCCCAGGTGCGCGGCTGGGCCTCGCCCGACCAGGCGGTGGCCGAGCTGCACCGTTCGGAAGGCCACCAGGTCGTCGAGCTGAGCGTGCCGGTACGGACCCTGGCCTCGGTCTGCGAGGAATACGTGCAGGGCCGGCAGATCCACTTCCTGAAGATCGACGTCGAAGGCTTCGAGGGCGAAGTGCTCAAGGGGATGGATTTCGCGCGCTGGCGTCCCTGGGTGCTGGTGATCGAGGCCACGCTGCCGAACAGCCGCGAGACCAACCACGCCTCCTGGGAGCACATGGTGACCGGCCAGCGCTACCGCTTCGTGTGGTTCGATGGCCTGAACCGCTACTACGTGGCGGAAGAACACAGCGAACTGGAACAGCACTTCGGCATCCAGCCGAACGTGTTCGACGACTACATCTCGCACCACCTCGACAAGTCCTGGGCCGCCGCCAAGCGGCTCTCGACGGCCCTCAAGGCATCCGAGCAGGAAGCGCGCGACATCTCGGAACGCGCGGCACGTTCGATGGAACAGGCCCACCAGGCCGCGATGCTGGCGCAGCAGGCGCACCAGCAGGCGCTGGCGGAGCTGCACCACGCATCCGCGCGCGCCGAACAGGCCGAGCAGCAAAAGCGCGACGCCGACGCCCAGATCCTGGCGCTGCAGGATGCGCTGGCCGCATCGCAGCTGAGCGGCCACCACCTGACCGTGTGGGCGCAGGACATGGAAGCGCGCCTGACCGCCACCTATGCCAGCACCTCGTGGAAGATCACCGCGCCGCTGCGCGCGCTTGGGCGCGTGGCGCGTGCGCTGCGCCGTCCCGGCCTGGCGCGCCGCGTCGTCACCCGGGTGACGAAGAATGAGCGCATGCGCCGTCTCCTGATCCCGGTGCTGCTGCGCTACCCCGCGCTGGGCCAGAAGGTCAGCAGCTCGCTCGCCGCCATCAAGCAGGCCGCACCGGAGCCGGCGGCCCCTGGCGCGGCGGCGGTCCCCGAAGAACTCAAGGGCTTGCCGGTCTCGGTGCGCGCGGTGCTGGGTGACCTGCAGCGCGCCCGCGGCCAGGCTGGAAACCGGGCAGGACAATAAAAGATATGCGTATCGTCATCGACTTTCTCCACGCGCGGGACGGCATCGAGCCGGCCGCGTTGAACCTGGCAAAGGCCCTTGCGGCCGCCGCCGGCATGCGCGAGCTGTGGATTGCCGCGCCCCTGGACCAGCCTGGCCTGCTCGAAGACCTGCGCCTGGCCTTCCCGGACCGCGTGCGCGCGCTCGACCTGACGGGCAACGCGCGCCTGCAACCGGCCCTGCGCGAACATGCGCTGGCCAGCCTGTCGCCCGACGTGGTGCTGGTGCCGCGCGCTGCCGACAGGAGCCTCGCGCCCCTGCCCTTCCCGGTGCTCTACCGTGCGCCGCAAGGGCTCGACGCAGCCGCCCTGCTGGTCGAACTGGACGCCACCGCCGCCGAACGCAGCACCCATGCCGGGGCAAGCCGTCCGAAGCTGGCCTACGTCTCGCCGCTGCCCCCGGTCAAATCCGGCATCGCCGACTACAGCGCCGAACTGGTGCCGATCCTTGCGCAGTACTACGACATCACCCTGGTCGTCGACCAGGACACGGTGCTCGACGCGCGCCTGGACGGTTTCCCGCTGCACGGCCCCGACTGGCTACGCGCCCATGCGCATGGCTTCGAGCGCGTGGTCTACCACGTCGGCAATTCGCACGCGCACCAGCACATGTTCGAGCTGATCCGCGAGGTGCCGGGCATCGTGGTGCTGCACGACTTCTTCCTGTCGGGCGTGCTCGACAACCTGGAACGCGAAGCCTACCTGCCGCAGGGTTTCATCAAGGCGCTGTACGAATCGCATGGCTACACTGGCCTGCTCAGCCATCGCAGGGAAGGCCGCAACCCCTCGATCTGGAAGTACCCGCTCAACAAGGGCGTGCTCGACAACGCCACCGGCGTGATCGTCCACTCCGACTTCTCGAAAGAACTGGCGAGCGAATGGTACGGCGCGGACGCGGCACGAGGCTGGCACACCATCCCGCTGCTGCGCGGCCGTCCCGAGGACTCGGCCACGCCGGCGGCGCGCGCGGCGGCGCGTGCGCGCCTGGGCGTCCAGGACGGCGACTACCTCGTCACCACCTTCGGCATGCTGGGCCGCACCAAGCTCAATGAAGAGCTGCTCGACGCGTATCTCGCCTCGCCCCTGGCGCAGGACCCGCGCTGCCGCCTGGTCTTCGTCGGCGAGAACGACCCCGGCCTATACGGCGCAAACTTGTTGCGCAAGATCGCCGCCAGCGAAGCCGCCGGCCGCATCCGGATCGCCGGCTTCGTCGATGCCGCCACCTATGCCGACTACCTCGCCGCCAGCGACTGCGCGGTGCAACTGCGCGCCTCGACCCGCGGCGAGACCTCGGCCTCGGTGCTCGACTGCCTGCTGTACGGCATCCCGACCATCGTCAACGCCCACGGCTCGACCGCCTCGATCGACGACGCGCTGCTGCTGAAGCTGCAAGATGGCTTCAAGACATCGGAACTGGCCGATGCGCTGGCACGCCTGCACGGCGATGCGGAGCTGCGCGCCGGCCTGGCACAGCGGGCGCTGGCCCACATGGAACGCAAGCATGCGCCCGCCCACGTCGGCAAGCTGTACTTCGCCGCCATCGAAGCGTTCGCGCAGCGCAGCCCGCAGGCCGCCTACCGCAAGCTGGTACGGGCGTGCGCGCCGCAATGTCCGGACGCCGAGCTGCCGGCGCTGGCATCGGCGATCGCCTTCAACCATGCGCCCAGGGCGCCGCGCCAGCTGCTGGTGGACGTCTCCGCCGTGGTGCAGTCCGACCTCAAGACCGGCATCCAGCGCGTGGTGCGCAGCATCCTCCTGTCGATGATCGCGGATCCGCCGCCGGGCTTCCGTGTCGAGCCGGTGTATTCGCACGGCGGCAACCGCAGCTACCAGTACGCGCGCCAGTTCGGCCTGAACATGGTCGGTGAGACCGGACTGCTGCTGGAAGACGCCCCGGTCGACCTGCGTCCTGGCGACATCTTCTTCGGTCTCGACCTGTTCACCAACGGCACCTCGCAGAACGAGAGCCTGCTGCAGTCGATGCGCGCGCGCGGCATCGGCATCTATTTCGTGGTGTTCGACATCCTGCCGATGCTGCGTCCGGACGTCTTCCCCTTCGGGACCGAGCAGTACTTCGGCGACTTCCTGCGCACCGTGCACAAGGTGTCGGACGGCGTGCTGTGCATCTCGCGCGCCGTAGCGGACGAGCTGGCCGGCTGGATCGAAAGCCAAGGCTTGAAGCGCCGCGCGCCGCTCAAGCTCGGTCACTTCCACCTGGGCGCCGACATCGACGCCAGCGCGCCCAGCTTCGGCCTGCCGCCGGACGCCGCGCAGGTGCTGGACGCGCTGGCGCAGCGCCCCAGCTTCATCATGGTCGGCACCGTGGAGCCGCGCAAGGGCCACACCCAGGCGCTGGACGCCTTCGAGCTGCTGTGGGAGCGCGGCGAGGACGTCAACCTCGTCGTCGTCGGCAAGCAGGGCTGGATGATGGAAAAGCTGTGCGAACGCATGGCCGCGCATCCGGAAAAATCGAAGCGCCTGTTCTGGATGAACGGCATCTCGGACGAGATGCTGCTCAAGCTTTATGCCGCCTCCTCGGCCCTGCTGTCGCCGTCCGAAGGCGAAGGCTTCGGCCTGCCGCTGATCGAGGCGGCCCAGCACGGCATCCCGATCGTCGCGCGCAGCCTGCCGGTGTTCCGCGAAGTGGCGGGCAAACATGCCTATTACTTCGACGGCCTGGCGCCGCAAGACCTGGCCGACGCGATCCAGGCATGGCTGCTCTTGCAGCGCGAGGGCAAGGCGCCGCAGTCGACCGGCATGCCCTGGCTGACCTGGGACCAGAGCGCCCGGCAGGTGCTCGACGGCCTGGTGCGCCAGCAGTGGTACCGCGTGCTGCCCGGCACGGATAACGGCCATGCTTGAGCGCTGGCGCTTCCCGCTGCTGGTCGCACTCAGCCTGTGCGGCCTGCTCTGGATGTACGAGCCCTACTACGGCGGCGACGTGGTCGAGTACACGGTCGCCACCGTGGCGATCGCCGACCATGGCTCGCCCGATATCCGCCTGGAAGACATCGCCCGCGTGCGCAGCCTGCTGCCCGGCATGTTCGCGGAACCCTTCGACCTGCTCGAGCGCGGCATGCGCGCGGGCGAGCAGCAGCTGTACGCGGCCTTCGTGCGCGGGCGCGACGGCGATGTGTTCCCGGTCCATTACTTCGGCTATTCGCTGTTGGCGGCCGCCCCCTTCAAGCTGTTCGAGGCGCTCGGCATGCAGCCCTTCAAGGCCTTCCAGGCGGTCAACCTGGCGGCCGTCTTCGTGCTGGGACTGGCGCTGCGCCGCTTCTTCGGGTCCGAGCCCAAGGCCTGGCTCGGCCTCGGACTGTTCATGCTGTGCGGCGGCGCCCTCTACCTGCACTGGAGCAGCCCGGAATGCGTGAGCGCGGCCCTGCTGCTGGCCGGCCTGCTGTTCTATACCAGCGGCGCCCCGCTGGCCGGCAGCGTGCTGGCCGGGCTGGCCGGGCAGCAGAACCCGACCATCCTGTTCTTCTTCGTGTTCGCGCCCCTGTTCAAGCTCTGGCTCGAGTATGAGCGCCAGCTCGGCTTTGTCGGCAACCTGCGCGCCCAGCTCACCCGCAGCAACATTCTCGGCCTGGCTGGCGGCATGGCGGTGTTCGCGCTGCCGCCGCTGTTCAACCTGTGGCAGTTCGGCGTTCCTAACATCATCGCCAAGCTGTTCTCCGACCCGGGCCTGGTCGGCGCGACGCGCCTGCTGTCCTTCTACTTCGACCTGAACCAGGGCATGATCGTCGGCGTTCCCGCCCTGCTGCTGCTCCTGCTCCTGCTGCTGCCGCGCATGGATGGCCGCGCGCGCGGGGTGCTGGTACTGAGCGCGCTGCTCACGCTGGCGCTGGCCCTGCCCGCGCTCGCCGTGCTGAACTGGAACTCGGGCGCCGTGGGCCCCATGCGCTACGCCTTCTGGGCCGCGATGCCGCTGGTCTTCGCACTGCTGGTGCTGCTGCGCCGCCTGCCGCGCTGGCCGCAGCTGGCCCTGGTGCTGCTGGCGGCCGGCCAGGCGGCGGCGGTGGACCACGCATCCGAATACAACTACGTCCACTTCAGCCCCACCGCCGAGCTGGTCCTGGCACGCGCCCCGCAGCTTTACCATCCGGAGCCCGAGATCTTCGCCGAGCGCGCCGGCCACCACGACAACTACATCCAGACCGACAAGGTTTACGTGCTGCGCGGCGCCGACGGCAGGGAGCTGAAAACCCTGGTGCATGCGTCCAACGCCCACCTGGACGAGCAGCTGTGCGGCCGCGGCGCCAGCCTGGCGCCCGACCTGCCGCAGGTGGCGAGCACGCGCGGCTGGCGCTATATCGACGGGCCGCTGCGCTGTGTCGCAGGGGGCTACGTCCAGCGCAGCTTCGGGTTCGACGCGCTGCGCGCCGGCGAGGCCGTGGCCCTGGTGTCGGGCTGGAGCAACCTGGAGGCGAACGGCCCCGGCTGGGACGGCGCCTGGTCGCTGGGCGCGCGCTCGCGCCTGCGCGTAAAGGTCGACGGCGCCGCCGTCCAGGCCCTGCTCATCGCCGGCAACTACCTGGCGCCGAACCGCCAGACCCGCGTCATCGTGAACGGCCAGGACCTCGGCTGGCATGCGCTCGACCAGGCCGGCCCGCTGGCGCTGCCCGGACAGGCGCGCGCCGCCACACTCGACATCGAACTCGAACATGCCTCGCCCACCTCCCCCGGTCCGGGCGACCCGCGCCTCCTCGCCTTCTTCCTGCGCGAGCTCAGCGTACGCCAACACCCCAGCAAGCCATGAACGCTATTGACGCCAGCAGCACGAAGCTTTCTCCCGCCACCACGCAGGCCATTGCGCCGATCGGCGTGCCCGACGCGGTCGCGGTCGTGATCCCCAGCTACAAGGTCACCCGCCACATCCTGGGCGTGATCGAGGGCATCGGGCCCGAAGTCAGCCGCATCTACGTGGTGGACGACAAGTGCCCGGACGGCAGCGGCGCCTTTGTCCGCGAACACTGCCGCGACCCGCGCGTGGTAGTGCTGGAACACGCCGAGAACCAGGGCGTGGGCGGCGCCGTCATGACCGGCTACCGCGCCGCCATCGCCGACGGCGCCAAGGTGATGGTCAAGATCGACGGCGACGGCCAGATGGACGGCGCGCTGATCCCGAACTTCATCGCGCCGATCCTGGCGGGCGAGGCCGACTACACCAAAGGCAACCGCTTCTTCAACCTGGAACGCCTGGGCGCGATGCCGCCGATGCGCCTGTTCGGCAACGCGGCCCTGTCCCTGATGACCAAGCTGTCCTCGGGCTACTGGGACCTGTTCGACCCGACCAACGGCTACACCGCGATCCACGCCGACTGCGCGCGCTTCCTCCCTTTCGACAAGATCAGCAAGCGCTACTTCTTCGAGTCGGACATGCTGTTCCGCCTGAACATCCTGGGCGCGGTGGTGGCCGACGTGCCGATGGACGCCGTCTACGGCGACGAGGTCAGCAACCTCAAGATCTCGCGGGTCGTCACCGAATTCTTCACCAAGCACGTGCGCAACTTCGGCAAGCGCATCTTCTACAACTACTACCTGCGCAACATGTCGGTGGCCTCGATCGAGCTGCCGCTCGGGATCCTGCTGACCCTGTTCGGCACCATCTACGGCCTGACGCACTGGATCGCCTCGGCCCAGGATGGCGTCGCGACACCGGCCGGCACCGTGATGCTGGCCGCGCTGCCGGTGATCATGGGCGTGCAGCTGATCCTCGCCTTCATCTCGCACGACGTCGCCTCGGTGCCGCGCCGGCCGCTGCACAAGAAGACCCTGTACCGCAGTACCCCATGAGTCCGGCCAAGATCGCTTCGAAGCTGGCCTCGCGCCAGTTCGCCGTCTACGTCACCGGCGGCGTGCTGTGCGCGCTGGTCGACATCGGCCTGATGCAGCTGCTGCTGGGGGCGGGCTTCCACCACACGGCCGCCGCCAGCGCCGGCTTCGCGGCCGGGCTGCTGGTCAACTTCGCCTTCCACTCGGGCGTCACCTTCAACGCCTCGGCCAATCCGGCGCGCTTCGCGCGCTACCTGTGCCTGGTCGCCGTGAACTACGGGCTGACCCTGGGCTGCGTGGCCCTGGCCCAGGCGCTGGCGGGCAATCCCCTGCTCGGCAAGCTCCTGTCGCTGCCGCTGGTGGCGGTGAACGGCTTCCTGCTCGGCAAATACTGGATCTTCAAGTGAATACCACGGCAAGCACCCGGAACACACGCATACCCTCCCTGGTCCTGGCTGCCGGCATGGCGCTGGTGGGCTGGTACCTGCTGCAGCGCACGCTCGGCCTGTCGCCCGGCGTCTTCGCCGACGAGTGGTATTACAGCAAGATGGCGCGCCTGATGCCGCTGTCCGAGGCCACGCTGCCTTCCTGGCTCTACCTGCTGGTGTTCGGCGCCAGCAGCAGCTGCGGCCCCGGCTTCCTCGACTGCGCCCGCATCGGCAACGCTTTGTTCCACGTCGGCGCCGCCCCCTTCCTCTACCTGGTCGCGCGGCGCGTGATGCCGCCTGCCCTGGCCTGCGCCATCGCCCTGCTGTCCCTGCTGCTGCCGCTGAACCTCTACACCAGCTTCTTCATGCCGGAGTCGATGTACTTCTTCAGCTTCGCGGTGCTGGCCTGGGTCGCGCTGTGCGGCCTGGCCTGGCGCCCATGGCTGCATGCGCTGCTTGCCGGCCTCGTGCTGGGCCTGATGAGCCTGGTGAAGGTGCACGCCATCTTCCTGCTGCCGGCGCTGTCCCTCTACCTCGTGTACGCCAGCCGCGTGCGCGCTGGGGGTGACAAGGGCGGCGCCTGGATCGCACGCGGCCTGGGCGCGGCGGCGCTTGCGCTTGTCACCGCCGTGGTGGTGAAACTGCTGCTCGGCTGGCTGCTCGCCGGCGAGGCCGGCCTGACCCTGTTCGGCGCCTTCTACGGGGCCGGCGCCAGCTCGGCGTCGCAGCACAGCCTGCTGTCGCGCCTGTACCCGATCACGGTCAGCGCACGCGGCCATGCGATGGCCTTGACGGCGCTGCTGGCCATCCCGCTGGCGGCGCTGCTGCACGCCCTGTTCAGCCGCGACACCTGGCGCGCCGACAATCCGCGCGGCCCGCTGGTCGTCTTCACCGTGCTCGCACTCGGCTCGGCGCTCGGCCTGGCCGTCCTGTACACGGCCTCGATCGCCCACGAGGGACCGACAGAAGTCATACGCCTCCATTCGCGTTACTACAGCTTCGTCCTGCCCCTGCTGCTGTTGGCGGGCGCCGCGGCGACTCGCCCAGCCGGTTCCGGCCAGCTGCTGGCGCCGGCCCTGATCGCACTGCTGCTGGGTTTGCTGCTGGCACTGGCCTGGTTCCGCATGTCCGGCTTCGACCCGCGTATCACCGACAGTCCCGAGTACACGGCGCTGCTGCTGCGTGACTGGACGGTCGGTGCGCTGTTCATCGTACAGGCCCTGCTGCTGGTCCTGTGGCTACGCTACCGGCGCGCCGCGGCCTGGGGCTTCATATTGCTGGCGCTGCCGCTGGCCCTGTACGTCACCGATGTGCAAATCGGCACCTACCTCGGCCACCGCCAGCAGGCAGGGGCTGCCGACCGCGCCGGCATGGCCGCGCGCGCGCTGATTCCGCTGGAGGAACGCGGCGCGACCATGATCGTCGCCAACGGCGCCGACCTGTTCCGCACCCAGTTCCACATCGACTACCCCGAGATGACCCTGCTCGACATGCCCGACGGCAGCCCGATCGAGGCCTATCGCATCGGCTCGCAGACCCGCTGGCTGGTCGCGGTGGGCCGCCATCCGCTGCCGGAAGGGATGGTGCCGACGGTCGCCAACGAGGCCTTCACGATCGTCAAGCTGCCGCGTCCCGCGCGCAGCCTGGTGGGCGAGTACGCCTTCAATGTCGCGCCCGGCCCCGGCCAGCTGGTGGTGGGGGCCGACGGCCTGTCGAATGTGGAAGCCTGGGGCCGCTGGTCGGACGGCAAGCGCGTCGAGCTGCGTTTCGACCGCCCCCTGCCGGCGCGCCTGACGGTGGTGCTGACCGCCGGCGCCTTCGGCGCCAACATCAACGCGCCCTTCGTGCTGCGCGTGGGGGACGCCGCGCTTGAATTCCGCCTGCCCTGGGAAGCCCGCGAAGTCGTGCTCGACCTGGATACCGACGGGCGCCAGCAGACCCTGGCGATCGAGGTGCCGCAGCCGCAGCGGCCGAGCGAGCTGGGAAATTCGACGGATACGCGCCTGCTGGGGATTTCGCTGACGCGGATGCGCATTGAAACGAGACCATGACTCCACACGATACCCGAACAAAACGCCTTGTCTGGCCCCTGGCCCTGAGCTTCGCCCTGGCCGGCATCGCCTGGCTCCTCTACCAGCGCAACACCGGCCTGCAGCCGAGCGTCTTCGCCGACGAATGGTATTACAGCAAGTTCGCGCGCCTGATGCCGCTGGCGGATTCGATGCTGCCCTCGTATCTGTATCTATGGCTGTTCGGCGCCAGCAGCGCCTGCGGCGACGGCTTCCTCGACTGCGCCCGGATCGGCAACCTCGCCTTCTTCGTGGGCGCCGCGCCTTTCATCTACCTGATCGCGCGCCGCTACACGAGCGCTCCGGCGGCCGCCGGCGTCGCGGTGCTGAGCACGCTCGCGCCGCTGAATTCCTTCACCGTCTATTTCATGCCGGAATCGATGTACTACTTCGGCTTCTGCGTGCTGAGCTGGGTGGCGCTGAAGGGCAGCGACTGGCGGCCAGGCGCGCATGCGCTGGCAAGCGGTGCCGTGCTCGGCCTGATGAGCCTGGTCAAGGTGCATGCGGTGTTCCTGCTGCCGGCCCTGGTTCCCTTCCTGCTGGCGGCCAGCTGGCTCCGTGGCGGCCCCTGGTTCCTGCGCGGCATTGCCATGGCGGCCGCGGCGATCCTGTGCACCTTTGCGGTCAAGTTCAGTCTCGGCTGGCTGTTCGCCGGCGACGCCGGTCTCAGCATATTCGGGGCCTTCTACGAATCGACCAGGCTCGCCACCGACAGGATGACCCTGCTGGTGGCAGCCCTGGTCAGCGCGCGCGGCCACCTGATGACGCTGGCCCTGGTCTACGGCCTGCCGCTGGCCATGCTGGTCTACGCACTGTGCACGCAGGTAATGCGTCCGCGCGCCGAAGGCGCCGTCCCCGACCGGGAAGACGCCAAGCGGCGCTTGCTGCACCTGTACACCCTGCTCATGCTCGGCGCCGCCGCCGGCCTGACGGTCATGTATACCGCCGGCCTGCACGTCGAGGGCAGCCGCGAAGGCCTGCGCCTGCACCTGCGCTACTACAGCTTCGTGTTCCCGCTGCTGGTCGTCGTGGCCGCGGCGGCGCTGCCCCGGGAAGCACGGCTGCCCGAAGGGCGCGAGCGTTCCTGGCTGCGCTGGACACTGGTCGTGGCACTCGGGTCGGCCCTGGTCGCTGCGCTGTTCATGCTGCAGGGCTACACGACAAACGTGGTGGACGGCCCGGACATCCACCGCCTCAACGCGGTGGAGAAGTACCTGCGCATCCTCGTCGGGCTGCAGGCGCTCGTCCTGCTCGCCTGGGCAATGCGCCTGCGCGCGGCGCCGCTGCTGTTCCTCTGCCTCGTCCTGCCGGCAAGCTATGCGGCCAGCAACCGGGCCATCCACAATCACTTCGAGAACCTGCGCCCACCGAGCCAGACCGACCTGGCTGCCAAGTGGGTCCACGACCACGTACCGCCGGACGAGCGCAGCCAGGTGGTGGTGGCGGGCGTCGACCTGAGCATGATGCTGCGCGCGCAATTCCATATCGACCACCCGGACACCACGACCATGGTGATCGATTTCGGCACGGTCGCCGAGTACCAGTTGCCGTTGAACAAAAAGTGGATGCTGCTGCTGGGCGAGTACCAGGTGCCGGACAACATCGCCACCACCGTCCTGCGCACGCCCTGGTACACGGTGCTGCGCCTGCCCGAGCCCGAGCCGAAGCTCAGCCATGTGAAACTGTCGCTCCCGCCGGATCCGCGCGTGGTGACGGGCGTCGAAGGGCTGTCGCACCTCGAGCCCTGGGGCCGCTGGTCGGATGCGAAACGGGTCGTGATCGAGTTCGCGCAGCCGCTGCCGCGCCGCGCCGGCGTGGTGCTGACGGCGCGCGCCTACGACGTCAACGCCAACATGCCTTTCAAGATGCACCTCGGCGGCCAGACCCGGGAATTCAAGGTCGGCTGGCACCAGCAGGAAATCGGCCTGCATTTCGACACCGACGGCAGCGCCCGCACCCTGGTCATCGAGGTGCCGCAGCCGGTGTCGCCGGAGGAGCGCGGCCACCCGGGCGATTCGCGCAAGCTCGGCATCGGCATCGGCGACATCATCATCACCGACGGCACAGCCCAGGCCGCGCGTTGATCTGGCGCAGACTGGAGCCTTGTTGCCGGTGCTGTGTGCGGTCACGTACGGAATACCGTCCCCTGCCCCGCTAAAGTGAACTCGAGCCGGCCGCCCGCGTGCGGCTGCCGGCGCCGCGGCATGTTGCCGCACATCGGGACACACATGGCAACTGGATCGGACAAGGAAGATCACCTCTCGAAACCCCTCGACATGCAGGGGAATGGCCAGAGCGTGGGCGTGCAGGCCGTCGGCGAGGTCGAGGGCAATGCCGTCACGCCGACCGGCGGCCCGGGCATCAATCACTGGCAGGCCGGCTATATCGGCCGCCGGGGGCTGGACGAGCGCAGCAACATCTTCTTCGCCGCCGTCGAGATGACGCGCATGCCCATGATCATCACCGATCCCAACCAGGACGACAATCCGATCGTGTTCGCCAACGGCGCCTTCTTCGACCTCACCGGCTACGAAGAGAAGGACGTGATGGGCCGCAACTGCCGCTTCCTGCAGGGGCCCGACACCGACCGCGGCACCGTCGCCGAAGTGCGCAAGGCCTTGTGCGAGCAGCGCGCGGTGGCGGTCGACCTCCTCAACTACAAGGCCGACGGCGAGCCTTTCTGGAACGCCCTGTTCATCGGCCCGATCTTCGACCAGGACGGCAAGCTGCTGTACTTCTTCGCCTCGCAGATGGACGTCACCGAGCGCCGCAGTACGCTCGAGTCGAACCTGCAGGCGCAGAAGATGGAGGCCATCGGACAGCTGTCGGCCGGGATGGCGCACGACTTCAACAACCTGCTGCAGGTCATCAACGGCAACCTCGAACTGGCGCTCCTGAGCGCCGGGAAGACCCCCGCGGCGGCCGAGCCGATCCGGCGTGCCCAGCGCGCCACCCTGCAGGCCGGCAAACTCACCCAGCAACTGCTGAGCTTTGCGCGCAAGCAGCGCCTCGAGCACAAGCGCGTCAGCCTGAACGCGCTGGTGGTCGATTTTTCCGACATGCTGGTGCGCACGCTCGGCGACAAGGTCGAACTACGCCTCGACCTGCGCCCCGGCCTGCCGTCCTGCTCGATCGACCCGACCTACCTGGAGATGGCGCTGCTCAACGTCGTCATCAATGCGCGCGACGCCATGCCGCAAGGCGGCGTGGTCACGGTGGGCACGGCGGTAGTCGACGAAGCACGGCGTGTCGCCAACCGGCTGCCGCCGGGCGAGTACGTCGCCATCTCCATCCAGGACGGGGGCGAAGGCATGCCGCCGGACGTGCTCAAGCGCGCCACCGAGCCCTTCTTCACCACCAAGGGCCTGGGCACGGGCCTGGGCCTGGCGATGGTGCACGGCTTCGTGCAGCAGTCGCAGGGCCGGCTCGACATCGACAGCGAACCGGGACGCGGCACCCAGGTGCGCATGATCTTCCCGGTGGCGCAGCAGCCGCGGCACGAGGACGGCGACCTGGAGCCCGGCACGGACGCGCACGAAGCGGGCCGCAAGTGCCGCATCCTGGTGGTGGAAGACAACGAGGACGTGCGCGAGCTGGCCGAAGCCATGCTGGCGGCGGCCGACTACGACGTGCTGTCGGCGCCGAGCGGCGAGCGCGCGCTCGAGCTGCTCGAAACGGAAAAGGTGGATTTGCTGTTCACCGACGTGATCATGCCGGGCGGGATGAACGGGCTGCAACTGATCGAGCAGGTGCATGCCAGCAAGCCGTCGATGCCGGTGCTGGTGACCACCGGCTACATGGATGAACTGCCGGCGCGTGGGGCGCGCGACAAGTCACTCGACGTGCTGGCCAAGCCCTACCAGCACCAGGACCTGCTGGACCGGGTGCATGCGGCGCTGCGAGCGCGCCGGGCCGCCTGAACTCGCTATTCGTAGGGTGGACGGCTTCGCCGTCCACCCTACGAAAATCAATTGCTACGCGGTCCGCCACCCAGCAGGAAAGCCAGCTTCTGCTTGCCCGGCTTGGCTTGCGGCGCCGGCGTCACGACTTCCCTGCGCGCAGCGCTGGACGGCTCGTAGGGCTTGAGGAACCACGGATCGACCTTCTCGCGGCGCGGCGTCGGGCTGTAGCCGCTGCTGCGCGGCGGACGTTCGCCGCGCTCGCCGCCACGCGGGGCGCCTTCGTCGCGGCGTCCACGGCGTTCGCCGTCGCGGGCGAATTCTGGGCGTCCGCCTTCGCGCGAACGGCTCGACGGCGCCACGAAGCCCGGCAGCTCACCGCGCGGGACGGTCTGCTTGATCAGCTTTTCGATGTCGGCCAGCAGGCGCTCGTCCTTGTCCGAGTACACCGACAGCGCGTCGCCCGAGGCGCCGGCGCGTCCGGTACGGCCGATGCGGTGCACGTAGTCCTCGGCGTTGTACGGCAGGTCGTAGTTGATCACGCAGGGCAGGTCCGAGATGTCGAGGCCGCGCGCGGCCACGTCGGTCGCCACCAGCACTTCCACCGTGCCCGCCTTGAAGGCGTCGAGGGCGGCCATGCGCTCCTGCTGGGTCTTGTCGCCGTGGATCGCCGAGGCCTTGATGCCCTTCTGCTCGAGGTGGCGCGACAGGCGCGAAGCGCCGATCTTGGTGTTCGAGAACACGATCACCTGCTTCAGCTTGCGCTCGCGGATGATGTGCTCGACCACGTCGCGCTTGAGCTCCTCGTCGACCTTGTAGACGATCTGCGTGACCTTGTCGGCGGTGGCGTTGCTGCGCGCCACTTCGATCAGCACCGGACTGTTCAGGAAGCTGTTGGCCAGCTTCTTGATCTCCGGCGAGAAAGTGGCCGAGAACATCAGGTTCTGGCGCTGCTTCGGCAGCAGGTTGATGATGCGCTGCAGGTCGGGCAGGAAGCCCATGTCGAGCATGCGGTCGGCTTCGTCCATCACCAGCATCTGCACCTGGCCCAGGCTGATGTTCTTCTGCTCGATGTGGTCGAGCAGGCGGCCCGGGGTGGCGATGACGATCTCGACGCCGCCCTTCAGGATGGTGGTCTGGCCCTTCATGTCCATGCCGCCGAACACGACGGTGGAACGCAGCGGGGTGTGCTTGGCGTAGGCCTTGACGTTGTCGGCCACCTGCACCGCCAGTTCGCGGGTCGGGGTCAGCACCAGGGCGCGCACCGGGTGGCGCGCCGGCGACATGCTGCTGTTGGCATGCGCCATCAGGAGCTGGATGATCGGCAGCGAGAAGCCGGCGGTCTTGCCGGTGCCGGTCTGGGCGGCGCCCATGACGTCGCGGCCCTGCAGCACCAGCGGGATCGCCTTGGCCTGGATCGGGGTCGGGTACTCGTAGCCCTGGTCGGTCAGCGCACGCAGGATTTCCGGCGCCAGGCCGAGGTCGGTGAAGCGCACGGTCGGCGCTTCGTCCGCCTTGACTTGCTCGACCGGTGCGGCCAGGGTGATGTCGTCGGAATCGGCGCTCACGGGAGTATTCTGGATATCAGACATATTCTTGTTGGACAGTATTTCGTTAGCTCTACGGCTGCGCCTGCGGGCACGAATCGGCCCGCGCGGGTAGCTTCCAGAGGGACGGCGGGCCGGCAAACCGGTCCGCATGGGCCGCGAAGCGCCCAGGCAACAAGCCTGGACAGGGCGGACGTAGAGGCACTTTAGCGGGCTACACGATACCTGAAAACCACCCCCATGTATATAAAGTCCTGTTTCCGGGGCAGTTTTCGAGAACGGTGGAAAGCATCGGACAAAGGGTCAGGGTGTCCAGCCACGCTGCTGGGCCGCGCGTTCGGCCGCCGGGTCGAGGGTGGCGCCGACGATGCGGGCGTCGATGGCGGCCTGTACCGACGGCGGCAGGGTGCTGCCGTCGAGCCAGGCGGTGCCCGGCTGCGGCTGGGCCAGCACCGGGATGGTCCAGCGCCCGTTGCCGCGGCAGGCCAGGCCGGCCGTGGTGTCGACCACGAAGCTGCGGCAGTAGCTGCCGTCTTTCGACACGAAGGTGACGCCGATGCGCACCCCGGTTTCCGAGGGGCCGGGGCTGGCCAGCTGGCCGCCGAGGGCCTCGACCAGGCGGCCGCGCGCCACCAGGGCGCCGTCGCTGGCTTCGAGCATCACCAGCCCGGGGTCGGGCCGCAGTTCCTGCCAGCCGAGGGCGCCGCCGAGGGCGCCGGCCACGAGCGCGGCGCCGACGGCCAGCCAGTGGCGCGGCGTCCATTTGGTGCGGGCCGGCAGGGAGGGCGGCGCCAGCGGCGCGGCGCGTCCGGGGCGGACGGCGTCGAGGTGGACCACCTTGGCCCCGCCTGGGGCCCGGGCGCGCCCCTGGTGGTGTCCGCCGTGGCCGTTCGAGACGCTGAAGATGTGGGAGCGGCCGGCGGAGCGTTCGCCGCTTTCGCGGCGATGCTGGGCGATGCGGGCGGCCAGCACCGGATCGGCGCGCATAGCGCGCTCGACCGCCGCGCGCGCCGGCTCGGCCAGCTCACCGTTGATGTACGCGATCAGGAGGTCGTCCGAGAATTTCATGCCAGCACATAAACCACGAAAATAAGCTACGAAGTAATGAGACCGTGCTCGTCCAGGACGTCGTGCAGCAGCTCCAGGCGGATCACGGGGTTGTCGAGCATGAGCATGTGGTGCTTCTGCTGGTTGGGCAGCGGCAGCAGTTCGCACCACCGGTTCGCCACCCAGCCGCAGTCGTCGAGGCGGAACGGCGGCTGCACCGGCCAGCGGTGGCGCGGTACGTCGTGCAGCGAGGACAGCACGCGGTCGAGCGCGTCGGACGCGCCCTGCAGTTCGGACGGCACCTTGACGTCGTGGTCGTCCTCGACCAGCTCGGCCTCGGCCATCCACAGCCCGTTCAGGCGCTGTTCGGCGGTCACCACCGTGAAGCGCGAGCCGCCGCGGCAGAGTACCTGCAGCAGCCCGGGCGAGGTGGTGGTGGTTTCGGTGACGGAAGCGATGGTGCCGGCGGCGGCGAAGCGCTCCGGCTCGCCATCGGGCTGGCGCACCTCGTGTCCATGCGTGAGCAAGACCACGCCGAAGGGTGCGTCTTCGGTGAGGCAGCGGCTGATCATGTCGAGGTAGCGAACCTCGAACACCTGCAGCGGCAGCACCCCGTCCGGAAACAGCACCGTACTGAGCGGGAACAAGGGCATGGAAATCGTGGACATGATGTCCATGATGACAGAATCGCAGGCAAAACGGGAGCACGATTGGGCGCGCGCAGGGCGCCTTCAATCAGGCCCCTGCAGCGGCATGCTGCGGATCGCGTGCCCGAAGTTGGCCAGCCGCCAGCGCAGCCTGTCCATGCCCGGATCCGGCATCGGCACCACCCGCACCCGCAGCACCCCGCCCGGCAACGCCGGACAGGGGATGTCCTGCTCGCCCGCCTCCTCCACCGGGAGCCTGAACTCGCCGCCCGGCGCCAGCTGCACCGGGCCGAACACCAGCGGCGCCCCGGTGCCGTTCCTCAGCAACAGCACGTCCTGCACGCCCAGGGTCAGGCGCACCGCCGAAGGCGCCTGCTGGTCGCGCCGCACTTCCAGCGCCAGCTCGTGGCTGTCGCCGCGCAAGGGCCACAGCATTCCCCACAGCAGCACCAGCAATGCGCCGGCCACGAGGGCGGCGAGCGGCCAGTGGTGGCGCAGCAGCTCGGACGACTCAGGCAGCCGCATGCCGGGAGGGTAAAGCGCGGGGGCTCACACGTTTAGAAAGTTGCATCACGTCACTATAGGAGATAATACGATATATTGTCAGACGCGCCCGGTGGCGTGCGCTCCAACACAGCAAGGGTGCGTATCCTACCTGCTTCCGCGCGTTTCCGATCAACCTGCCCCACGGCGCCCTTCGCGCGTACGACTACATGCCGCAGTCCCAGCCAGCCACCCAGCCCAGCCGCATTCCCCTGCCCGGTTCCGGACAGATGCCGCTGCTGCTGGCCATGCTGGTGCTGCTGGTGACCCTCCTGGTCACGTTCAGCGCCTGGAGCAGCGCCAAGCGCGCCGCCGAAGCGCAGCTGCTCGAGACCTTCGACTACCGCACCCGCGACATGGCCTACAGCATCAGCCGCCGCATGGCGGTGTACGAACAGGTGCTGCGCGGCGCGCGCGGCTTCCTGCGCGGCTCGGTCGAGCTCGATCGGCACGACTGGGCGGAGTACTACGGGCTGCTGCGCCTGGACCAGTCCTTCCCCGGCATGGAAGCGCTCGGCATCGCCACCATCATCCCGCGCCCGCAGCTGGCGGCGCACGAGGCGGCCATGCGGCGCCAGGGCCATCCCGGCTATGCGGTGCACCCGGACACGCCGCGCGAAGTCTATACCGCGATCACCCACATCGAGCCCTTCGGCGGACGCAACCTGCGCGCCTTCGGCTTCGACATGTTCAGCGAACCGGTGCGCCGCGCCGCCATGGAGCGCGCGCGCGACACCGGCCAGGCGGCGCTGAGCGGCAAGGTGGTGCTGGTCCAGGAAGGCGTGGGGCACGGGAAGCCGGGCAGCCAGCAGGCCGGGGCCCTGATGTACCTGCCGGTGTACCGCGACGGCGAGCTGGCCGGCACCGTCGACCAGCGCCGCCGGGCCATCGTCGGCTGGGTCTACGCCCCTTTCCGCATGGACGACCTGATGCGGGGACTCGGCGGCGCCCATTCGACCGACCTCGAGGTCGAGATCCACGACGGCGATCCGGCCGGCGCCGCCAGCCTGCTGTACCGTTCGCCGAACGCGTCCAAACACCCGGCGCGCCTGCGCGCCAGCGCCCAGATCGTCCCGGGCGGGCGTACCTGGACCATCAGCATGCGCTCCAGCGCCGCCCTCGAAGAGAGCCTCGACACCAAGCGCCCGCAGCTGGTGGCGATCACCGGCATCGGCCTGAGCTTCCTGATCAGCCTGGTAGTCTGGCTGCTGGCCAGCGAACGGCGCCGCGCGCTGCAGCTGGCGCACGGCATGACGCTGGAGCTGCGCCAGTCGCACGACCGCATCGCCAGCGAGCAGAAACGCATCCAGGTCATCCTCGAGAACGCGCCCGACGCCTTCGTGGCCGTCGATGCCCGGGGCCGCATCACCGACTGGAACGCCCAGGCCAGCCGCCTGTTCGGGCAAAAGCCCGGCCAGGCCATCGGCCGCCCGGTGGACGAACTGCTGCCGGAGGAAAGCCGCGCGTCCTTCCGTGCCGGCTTCGAGGCCTTCGCGCGCAGCGGGCAGTGCGCGATGCAGGGTGCGCCGACCGAACTGCAGGTAGCCGGGCGCGACGGGCGCCACATCGCGACCGAAGTGACGGTGGCGGTGATGCCGACCGAGGAAGGCTTCGGCGCCACCGCCTTCGTGCGCGACATCACGCAGCGCAAGGAAGCGGAAGCGCGCGAGCAGCAGCGCCAGCAGGGCCTGGACGAGGCGCGCCAGCTTCTCGCCAGGGCCCAGAAACTGGAAGCGGTGGGCAAGCTCACCGGCGGCGTGGCGCACGACTTCAACAACATCCTGCACATCATTAGCGCCAACGTGCAGCTGATCCTGCGCGCCGACGCCAGCCACCGCAAGCGCCTGCTCAGCATCCTCGACGCGGTCGAGCGCGGCGCCAAGCTGGCCGGCCAGCTGCTCGCCTTCGCGCGGCGCCAGCCGCTGCACCCGCTCGAGGTGCACGTGGACGGGCTGCTGGAGCGCATGGACAGCCTGGTGCTGCGCGCGGCGGGCGACCAGATCACCCTGGAAAAACGCATCCCGCCCGATCTCTGGCCGGTGCTGGTGGACCCGAACCAGCTCGAGAATGTGCTGCTCAACCTGGTGATCAACGCGCGCGACGCGATGGAAGGCAACGGGCGCATCGTGCTGGCGCTGAACAACGCGCACGTGGAGGGCGACGCCGTGCTGGCGCCGGGCGACTACGTCACGGTGGCGGTCGCCGACAGCGGGCACGGCATGCCGCAGGACGTGATGGAGCACGCCTTCGAACCCTTCTTCACTACCAAGCCCGAGGGCAAGGGCACCGGCCTGGGCCTGTCGATGGCGCACGGCTTCGCGCGCCAGAGCGGCGGCGACATCCGCCTGGCGAGCGAGCCGGGCAAAGGGACGACGGTGACGATCTATCTGCCACGGCATATGGCCAGCGCACCCGTGGCGATGGCCTAGGGCGAATCGTGCGCGACTAGTCGCATGCTACATTGGCCCTGCCTGAACCCGAGCCAGGAGCCCACAGTGTCTTTCTCCGACAATGCCTCCCTCCACGTTCCCGTCGAGCAGAGTGTGCCGCACACCAGGGTCTTCGACAGCACGCTCAAGCTGCTCTCCGAAGGCTATCCCTTCTTCCAGCGCCGCTGCGCCGAACTGGACACCGACGCCTTCGCCACCCGCCTGATGGGCCGGCGCGCGATCTGCGTGAGCGGCCACGAGGCCGCGCGCATGTTCTGGCAGCCGGGCCGCTTCACACGGCGCGGCGCCATCCCGCCGACCACCCTGCTGCTGCTGCAGGACGCCGGCAGCGCCGAAACGCTCGACGGCGAGGACCACCGCCACCGCAAGGCGATGATGATGTCGCTGCAGACCCCAGGCGACCGCGCGCGCATGCTGACGATCGCGCAGGAAGAATGGCGCGCCCGGGTCGGCGGCTGGCCCGCGCGGCGCCGCGTGCGCCTGTTCGACGAGACCGAAAGCGTGCTGTGCGCCGCGGCCTGCCGCTGGGCCGGCATCCCCGCCTCGCACGTCGACCATGCGCGCCTGACCCGGGAATTTTCCGCCATGATCGACGGCGCCGGCACCGTGTTCCGGCGCACCATCCAGGGCCTGCTGCTGCGCAGCCGCACCGAGCATTGGGCCAAGGGCCTGGTCGGGGCGGTGCGCGCCGGCCAGCTGGCGCCGGAGCCGGGCAGCCCGCTGGCCGTGATCGCCCGCCACCGCGACCGCGACGAACAGGCGCTGCCGGTCGACGTCGCCGCCAATGAACTGATCAACGTGCTGCGCCCGGTGGTCGCGGTGGCGCGCTACATCGTGTTCGGCGCCCTGGCGCTGCACGACTACCCCGAATGGCGCGCGCGCGTCGCCACCGGCGACGACGCCACGCTCACCGCGTTTGTCCAGGAAGTACGGCGCTTCTATCCCTTCTTCCCGGCGGTCGGCGGGCGGGCGCTCGATGCGTTCGACTGGCGCGGCCTGCACTTCGCGGAAGGCACCTGGGTGCTGTTCGACATGCACGGCACCAACCACGACCCGCGGCTGTGGCCGGAACCGGAGCGCTTCAAGCCGGAGCGTTTCATTGGCTGGCAGGGCGACGGCTTCGACCTGGTCGCGCAAGGTGGAGGCGACTACCTGACCGGGCACCGCTGTCCCGGCGAAGCGATGACGGTGGACCTGGTGAAGGCCGCGCTGCACCTGCTGGCCTCGGAAGTGGTGTACACGGTGCCGCGCCAGGACCTGAGCATCAGCCTGGCGCGCATGCCGACCATGCCGGCGAGCGGCTTCCAGATCGAGGTGGCGGCGCCGGTGCGCTGAGCGGGTTCAGGCCTGGCTGCGCAGCGCCGGCGCGACCCGCTGCGCACCGTCATGCGCGCCACTGGCGCCCATGACCCGGTTGCGCCCCTGCGACTTGGCCTCGTACATGGCCAGGTCGGCGGCCCGCAGCAGTTTCTCGGCATCCATGCCGTCGTCCGGGAACAGCGCAATGCCCAGGCTGCCCGAGATGCGGTGCACCAGCTCGCCGTCGTCGAACGGCTGGTTCAGCTGGAGCAGGATGTTTTCCGCCACCTTGCGCGCGTCAGGCAGTGCCTCGCAGCGCGGCAGCAGCAGCACGAATTCGTCGCCGCCGACGCGCGCCAGCGTATCGGCTTCGCGCAGGCCCGCGCGCAGGCGGCGCGCCACCAGCTGCAGCAGGCGGTCGCCGGCCGCGTGGCCGTGGGTGTCGTTGACCGGCTTGAACTCGTCGAGGTCGAAGTAGATCAGCGCCACCTTGTGCCCGTCGCGGCTGGCGGCGCGGATCGCCTGGCGCAGGCGGTCGCCCAGCAGCACGCGGTTCGGCAGGCCCGTCAGCGCATCCTCGTGCGCCATGCGGCGCATGCGCGCCTCTTCGAGCTTGCGCGCGTCGATGTTGGAGAAGGTACCGACCATGCGCATCGGATTACCCAGCTCGTCGCGTTCGCTGATGGTGCCGCGCGCATCGATCCAGCTCCAGTCGCCGCTCTGCTTGCGCACCCGGAACTCGGCCGCGAAGTCCGGGCTGCGCCCGGCCAGGTGGCTGCGCAGCTGGGTGCGCAGCTGCGGCAGGTCTTCATGGTGGACGATGGCGTCAAGCGCGCTGCCGTACCACGAGATCACCGCGCGCTCGGTATCGAGGATCATCTGGGCGCGCGCCGACAGCGTGGCCAGGCCGGTGACGACGTCGCAGTCCCACACGCCGTCGCCGGTGGCGGTGAGCGCCAGCTTCCAGCGCGCCTCGGCGGCGGCCAGCGCCTTGAGGGCGCGGCGGCGCCGTTCGGCGGCGCCGAGCGCCGCCCAGCCCAGCAGGGTGAGCACGAAGGACACGGCGGCGCCGACCCAGCTCAAGGCATTGCGCTGCTGGGCGAAGCGCGCCTCGGCGTCCTGCACGGCTTCGCCGACCGTCACCACCATGCCGTAGTCGGGCAGCTTGTGCCAGGCATAGAAGCGGTCGACCCCGTCGAGCTGGCTGAGGCGGCGGAAGGTCCCCGTGACCGGGCTGTGGCCGGCATACGGGTTATTTGTCAGGAAGCGGCCCATGCCGTGGCTGGCGCTGCCGCGGGTGCTGCGCGCGATGACGGCGCCATCGATGCGGACCAGCGACACGGCGGCATGGGGGCCCAGGTCGATATCCTCGTAAAAGCGCACGAAATAGTCGGGCGAGACGGCGGCGATGATCACGCCCTGCAGGCGCCCTTGCGTGTCGCGGATCGAGCGGCTGAACTGCACGGCCCAGGCATTGGTGAGCGTGCAGATCACCGGCCGGCTGACGTCGATGCGGTCGTCGCGGATCCCGAGGTGGGCCTGGTAGCCGGGCGCGCTGCTCAGGTCCAGCCCGGTCTGCCCGGGACCGGCATTGGTGTAGGCGATCCGGCCCTTCGCGTCGAGCACGGTGATGAACATCGGCACCCGGTTGCGCAGGTAGCGCGTATTCTCGCCCACCATTTGAGTAAAGCCGTCGCGGTCGCGCTGCCAGGTGGAGCGCAGCTGGATCAGCGACAGGTCGACGATGCCGACGGTGGCGCGCACTTCCTCGGTGAACACGCGCGCATAGTTGCGCAGGTCGCGCGTGCTGCCCGCCTTGGCGATCGAGGCGAAGCGCGCCTGCTCCACCGCCACCAGTCCCCAGACGATGGGCAGCATGAGGGCCAGGTAGATGGCGAGGTCGCGCAGCACCCGCGGACGAAACAGGTTCGCCAGGCGTGAGCGCCACGAGGGCTTGGAGGTAGAGGAAGACGTAGGCATGACGACGAGCTTGCGGCAACCGGTATCTGGCATGAAGAGGCGAAGCCGGGCGTCTTGCTCGCGCCCGCAAAACTCCTGGATCGCGCCCGTGGTGGTCTAACCCATTATACATACAGTTTCCTGTTGGAACTTACTGTTGATGTAAAATTTGACGATTCCAACGATTTTTCGCCATGATGAAAGAATATTTCATACTGAACAGTAAGATGAAACACTATTTCATCAATAAACGACCGCGCCGCCTGTCATGACGCATGCTAGAGTGACATCATGAAACCGTTCTACAACGCGGCGGGCGTGCTGGCGCTACTGCTGGGCATCTTGGGCCTGTTCCTGCCCCTGCTGCCGACCACGCCCTTCCTGCTGCTGGCCTCCTGGTGCTTCGCGCGCGGCTCGGAGCGCCTGCACCGCTGGCTGCTGTCGCACCCTGTGTTCGGTGAATACCTGCGCAATTTCGAAGCCGGCCGCGGCATCCCGCTGAAGGCCAAGGTTCTCGCCACGGTCATGCTGTGGGGCTCGCTGCTGCTGGCGATGCGCCGCTTCGATGATCCGGCCATCCCCGCCCTGCTGGCGCTGATGGGCGCCGGCGTCAGCATCTACCTCTGGCGTTTCCTGCCGACCCTGCGCCTCGACCCCGCAAAGCGCTAGCCGCGCCATTTTTACGCGCCTCGCCGCACGTCGCCCGAATTTGTACTATCATTAGTTACATGAGACGCGACAGCAAACTATCCTCGGTGCTCCACGTGCTGCTGCACCTGGCCCACAGCGACCATCCGATGACCTCGGAAGAAATGGCCCGCTTCCTCGACACCAACCCGGTGCTGGTGCGGCGCGTGCTGGCCGGCCTGCGCGAGCGCGGCTACATCAGCTCGAACCGCGGCCACGGCGGCGGCTGGAGCATCACCTGCGACCTGGCCAAGGTGACGCTGCGCGACATCTACGACGCCGTCGGCGCCCCGTCCTTGTTCGCGATGGGCAACCGCAGCGAAAAGACCGCCTGCCTGGTCGAGCAAAGCGTCAACGCCGCCCTGGGCAATGCCTTTGACGAAGCCGAAGCCCTGCTGCTGCGCCAGCTCGGCGACGTCACCCTGGCCGACCTGTCGCAGGACTTCAACCGTCGCTTCGACGACTACAAACGCAGCCATCCCCACACGAGGTTTCACCATGAACATGAGCACGACCCAGTTTGACGCCATCGTCATCGGCGGCAGCTACGCCGGGCTGTCCGCCGCCCTGCAACTGGCCAGGGCGCGGCGCCGGATATTGGTGGTCGACGCCGGCCAGCGCCGTAACCGCTTCGCCGGCGAGTCGCACGGCTTTCTCACCCGCGACGGCCACCCGGCGGCCGACATCGCCGGGGCCGGCCGCGCCGAGGTGGCCGCCTACGACACCGTCGCGTGGATCGACGGCAGCGCCGTCGACGCGCGCCCGGATGGCGAGGGCTTCACGGTCGACCTCGACAGCAGGGGGAAGGTGCACGGCCGCCGCCTGGTGCTGGCCACCGGCGTGCGCGACGAGCTGCCGTCCATCGAGGGCCTGGCCGAGCGCTGGGGCAAGAGCGTGTTCCACTGCCCCTACTGCCACGGCTACGAGTTGCAGCAGGGCGCGATCGGCATCCTCGCCAACGACGAACTGGCCTTCCACCAGGCGATGCTGCTGCCCGACTGGGGAAAGGTGACGCTGTTCACCAACGGCCGCTACGCGCCCGACGCCGAGCAGCGCGCCGCCATGGAAAAACGCGGCGTGCTCGCCATCGACGACACGCCGGTCCTGCGCATCGAGGACAGCGCCACCGTCGTGCTGGCCGACGGCCGCCGCATCCCGCATGCGGGCCTGTTCACCTATGGCCGCCTGCACATGGCGAGCCCGATCGCGTCGCAGCTCGGCTGCGAATTCGACGAAGGCCCGCTCGGCCCCTTCATCCGCACCGACATGACGAAGCAGACCACCGTGCCGGGCGTGTTCGCCGGCGGCGACGCCACGCGTCCGGCCGGCAACGTGGCCATGGCCGTGGCCGACGGCGCGATGGCCGGCCTGGGGGCGCACCGCTCGCTGGTCTTCGGCTGAATCAGGAACAGCTGCGCCTGAGCCGGCCCTGGTTGTCGGCCGGATAGCTCAGCAGGATGGTGTCGGTGCGCTGGCCGGGCATCCAGGCCATCTCTACGTCGCCCGATCGCGAAGCGAACAGGTGCGGACCGACCTCCTCCAGCTGGACCCGCCGCCGCTTGTCGAACTCGGCAATGAGCCGCTCGTCGAGGTGGATCAGGTCCAGCCGGTGGCCGTTCGAAAGCGCGTAGCTGCCGACGACCTCGTCGGCCAGCTGGGTGCCGGTGGAAATGCGTCCATCGGGCGCGCCCATGGCCTCGCGCTGGGCGGTGATGTTAACCTTGCCCTGCGGGCCGCACTGGACAGCGAACGCAAGCGGCGCGGCCAGCAGCAAGGCGGCCGCGACAAGCGGATAGAAGCTGCGCATGATGTCTCCTCATGACGGATCGAATGGCAGCCGCACCACGGCGGCCGTCCTGAAGGTCAGACAGCGAAAGCCATGCGGGCGGTCCATCGCAGTATGGGAAGGCATTGAGCGCGATCAAACACATGGCGGATTGCCGGCGATCGCGCATAATGGAAGCCTCATCAGTCACGGCGCAAGGTATGGAAATCCAGTTCCTCGGCACCTCTTCCGGCGTACCGACCAGGTCGCGCAACATGACGGCGATCGCGATCCGCACGCGCGGCGCCAGGCACTGGTCGCTGGTCGACTGCGCGGAAGGCACGCAGCACCGGCTGCTGCGCACGAACTTGTCGCCGATGAGCCTGCGAGCGATCTTCATCACCCACCTGCATGGCGACCACTGCTACGGCCTGCCCGGCCTGCTGGCCAGCGCCGGCATGCTGGGCCGCACGGAAGCATTGGCCATCGTCGGCCCGCCGCCGCTGCGCGGCATGATCGAATGCATCATGGAAGCCTCGCAGCTGACCCTGCCCTACCCCATCGACTGGGTGGCGATCGACGCGCTGGCGCACAGCGACATCCTGCCCGACCTGCGGGTGCGCGCCACCAGGCTGTCGCACCGGATCGATTGCTGGGCCTACAGCTTCACCGAGGCGGCGGTGGAGCGCAAACTCGACATCGACAAGCTGAAAGCCGGCGGCGTTCCCGCCGGGCCGGCCTGGGGCGAGATCCAGCAGGGGCGCAACGTGGTGCTGGACGATGGCCGCGCCGTGGTGGCCGAACAGTACCTGATGCCGCCGCGCAGGTCGCGCAAGGTGATCATCGCTGGGGACAACGACACGCCCGAGTTATTGGCACAGGAAGCGGCGAACGCGGACGTGCTGGTGCACGAGGCGACCTATACGGAAGCGATCCTGCACAAGGTAGGACCGGAACCGCAGCACAGCTCGGCCGCGATGGTGGCGCGCGTGGCGCAGGGGGCGCAGGTGCCGAACCTGATCCTGACCCACTTCAGCCCGCGCTACCTGGACCCCAAGCAGGCAAATGGGAAGGTCCTGACGCTGGACGACATCGAGCACGAGGCGCGCGCGCATTACACGGGCACGCTGGCGCTGGCGCGCGACTTCGCGATCTACGAGCTCAGGAAGGATGGCAGCTTGCATCTGCTGCCGTAAAATCGACCCATGCCCAAGAAAAGCCCCATCTTCCCCGGACCCAATACATCGCGTGGCGCCGTGCTCGCCGTGCTGCTGTCGAACGAAGACCAGCTGGGTAGCGAGCCGCTGCGCGGCCGCATCACCCTGGCCGCCATCGTCCGCGCGCTCAAGCGCAAGTACCACTGGCCGATCGAGACCGAGAGCTTTCCGTCGAATAGCGCGGACGGGCGGGCGACCTGGGCGACGGTGTACAGCCTGCCGGCCGAGGTGATCACGAAAGCGTTGAATGCGGGTGGGCGCGATTGGCTGAAGAGCCGGAAGGCTGGCGCATCCGGTGATCAAGGAATGTAGTCATGGACAAGCGGCCCTTCGACATCGACGTGGCGCTCGAGCGCATCGAAGACGCCGTGCGACCCTGGCCGAAGGCGGCGCTGTTCCAGCTGGCGGAGGAAGGCTTTACCTCGACCTTCGAGCAGCTGCTGGCCTGCATCATCTCGATCCGCACCTATGACGAAGTGACGCTGCCGGTGTCGCGCACGCTGTTCGCGCGGGCACGCACGCCCTCGGCGGTCATGGCGCTGTCCTGGGAAGAGCTGGACGCCTTGATCAGCCCCAGCACCTTCCATGAACGCAAGGCGAACCAGATCCTTGCCATCGCACGCCAGGTGCATGAGCGCTTCGGCGACACCCTGCCCGGCGAGCGCGAGGTGCTGCTGTCGTTCGCCGGCGTCGGCCCCAAGTGCGCGAACCTGGTGCTGGGCGTTGCCCACGGCACGCCCGTCATCAGCGTCGACATCCACGTGCACCGGGTAACGAACCGCTGGGGCTACGTGCAGGCCTCCAAGCCCGAGAAGACCCTGGCGGCGCTGGAATCAACGCTGCCGCAAGAGCACTGGATCGACATCAACCGCCTGCTGGTCCCATTCGGGAAGCACATCTGCACTGGAACGAAACCGCGCTGCTCAAGCTGCCCGGTGCTCGACATGTGCCGGCAGGTGGGCGTGACGGAACATCGCTGAAGCGGCCTGGAGCCGCCAGCGGATGTTCGCCCCTATGCAAGCTTCCGGCAAACAAATTAACCAATTGCATAGCCCCAATAAAAGTGGGTATGTTTTTGTGCTTATTCGATGGGAATCTCCTATGGCGTCTCACATTATCTCGGCCAAGGCTATTTTCCCGCCTGAAATAATATGATCAGTCGAATACTCATCAATTCATGCATAGCGCATCGATTGCGGTAATTATTTATTTCAATGACGGTTTCGTCCGATCGATATTCACAACATATTCAAGGTTTGCAGCACAGTTATTCTTGGGATATATGCTAGATTAAACATTACGTCCGGAGCAGGAAGCTTTGTACGTACCAATTGTTTGCGCAGCCTTTATCAATATTAAAGGAACGATGATGCATATTGAACAAACCAGATTCTATAAAGCACTAGCGGTATCGACATTGACCCTCTTTACGGCGACGATATCCTTGCCAGCTGCGGCGACAAGCAATTTCGAAGTCTCGGCCTCCAATTACCGATATACGGTAAAGGATTTGAGGCCTGACGATGGCCAGGCAGCACAGTTCCTCGGCGAGCTGCGAAGCGTTAGAAACAGTGTGCAAGGAAGCGTCCAACAGGGCGACGCAATTATTTACAGCGACGCCCAGCAGAGCTTGTATATCAAGAACACACCGCCGTCGATTAGCTGGGACGGCAAGCTATCCGGGGAAAGCCATTATGCGTTTGATGCCAATGAAAACGTAACGGGCAATTCATATCCGGTGCACTCATGCTCCCAGCAGATATGCGGGGCGAGCTGAATGCCTCCGCTAGCACGTCGAATATCTTTTTCCAGCTTGCTCCGCACTCCGAGGTTTCGATGTCACTCGACGTGGTGATGAATCTGTACGCGACGCCTGGATCCCTGACAAAAGGCTCAGCACAGGTTGTGCATTGGGCCAGGGCAGACGGCGAGGAATTGAACCAGGCATCCGTCTCCGGCAGCGTGGGGCTATGGAATGACAGTTTTACCGACTCGGTCGACCGCGCCGAAACGCTGACGCTTGGCTTCGTGAATTCGTCGGACCAATGGATGTATGGGTCCTTCGGCTTCAACCTGCGCGCGGATTTCTCGCAAGGGGTGGTAACGGCAGTGCCTGAGGCACCGGCCCCTGCCATGCTTGCCGCCGGCGTTGGCCTGCTGGGGCTGTGGGGACGCCGTCGTTCCCGCGCGAGAAGCTAAGAGTCGTATCGACACCTGCCTTGTATCCATTTCAAGCAGGCGTCGATCGATACACTAGCGCGTTTCTTCAGGCGCTCTTAATGGATGAGCTCCAGCTGCGCCAATGCTTCCACCGCAAAATCCACGAAAGCCCGCACCCGCGCTGGCATGTGCCGCGCGCTCGGGAACACCAGGTGCACCGGCAGCAGCTCGGCTTCGTAGGCGCCCAGCACCGGCACCAGGGTTCCGGCCCGCAGGTCCGGCGCCGCCTGGTAACTCAGGGCGCGCGCGATGCCGAAGCCCTCGCGCGCCGCATGCAGCACGCCCTCCACGTCGTTCACCTGCAGGCGCGGCGTAAAGCGCACCACGTACTCGCGCCCCTCCGCGCCGTAACGCCATTCCGGCAGCCCGCGCACGGCGGTGCCCAGGATCAGCTGGTGGCGGCTTAGCTCCTCGGGCGTGGCAGGTGCGCCGTGCTGGCGCAGATAAGCCGGGCTGGCCACCGTCATGCGCCGCACCGCACCCACCTGGCGCGCGACCAGGCCCGAGCTGTCGAGCGGACCGATGCGCAGCGCCAGGTCGATGCCGCTGTCGATCAGGTCCATGTTGCGGTCGTTAAGGATGAGTTCGACCTGGATGTCCGGATAGCGCATCAGGAATGCCGTCACCACGGGCGCCATGTGGCGGCGCCCGAAAACCGTCGGCGCCGTTACCCGCAGCAGGCCGCGCGGGGTGGCCTGCTGGTGCTCGCTGATCGCCGCGTCATAGTCGGCCAGCAGGCGGCGCGCGCCCTCGGCCAGGCGCTGCCCCTCGCCCGTGGCGGTCAAGCGACGCGTGCTGCGTTCGAACAGGCGCGCGCCAACGCGCTCTTCCAGGGCGGCCAGCTGCCGCGTCACCGCCGAGGGCGAGCGGTGCAGCTTGTGCGCCGCGGCCGCCATGCTGCCTGCCTCGAAGATGGCCAGGAAGACCTGCAGTTCATCCAGACGGTCCATGCTTATTGCGAGAAGTGAAAGAGTGAATTGCGATTATGCCCCATTCCGCAATGCCCACCACCTGTCTAGGATGAAGACTCCATCAACCATTCCCCTTCACAGACATGGCTCCTTCCCTCACCCTCTACGGCACGGCGCTGTCCGGCCATACTCACCGTGTACAACTGTTCCTGCACCTGCTGGAGCTACCCTACCGCCTCGTTGAAACGCCAGCCTCGGTGCGCGAGAGCGCCGAGTTCCTGCGTATGAGTCCGCTCGGCCAGATTCCCGTGCTGCAGGACGGCGAGCTCGTACTGGCGGACAGCAATGCCATCCTCGTCTACCTGGCCAAGCGCTACGCTCCCGGCAGCGGCTGGCTGCCGGACGATCCGGTCGAAGCGGCGCAAGTGCAGCGCTGGCTGTCGCTGGCGGCCGGAGAGATCGCCTTCGGCCCGGCAAAGGCGCGCGTCGGCGCTCGCTGGGGCGACACCGGCATGCCACTCCATCTCATGCACAAGCTGGCGGACAAGGTGCTGCGCTTCATGGAAGCCAGCCTGGCGCAGCAGGACTTCCTGGCCCTGCCTGCACCGACGCTGGCGGACCTGGCCTGCTACGCCTACATCGCGCATGCGCCGGAAGGCGGCATTTCGCTGGCGCCTTACCCGCAGGTGCGCAACTGGATCGCGCGCGTCCAGGCGCTGCCGAATTTCGTGCCGATGCCGGAGTGAGGCCATGATCGATCACTGCATTCCCGAGCCTTTCCACGAAGGCGAGCTGCGCGCCCAGCAACTGGCTGGCGGCGGCCCGGCCGGCGCGCCGATCCGCAGCCAGATGCCGGACCAGCACCGCCAGTTCTTTTCCCTGCTGCCTTTCGTGTGCGTGGCTGTGGCGGATGCGCAAGGGTGGCCGCTTGCGACGCTGCTGCATGGCGAGCCGGGCTTCGCTTCCTCGCCGGTACCTGGTCGGCTGCGGATCGCCGCCCTGCCCGCCCCGGGAGACCCGGCCGGCCCGCATTTTCGGCAGGGTGCGGAGATCGGCATCCTCGGCATCGACCTGGGTACCCGGCGGCGTAACCGGGAAAATGGCGTGATTGCGCAGGCGGATGGCGAAGGCGTGCTGGTGGATGTGCGCCAGTCGTTCGGCAACTGCCCCAAGTATATTCATGTGCGCCAGCTTGTTCCCGTAGCGCGGGAGCGCGGCGGCATCGAGGCTTTCGGGGGCGAACTACCGCCAGACGCGGTGCGCCTGATTGTGGCGTGCGAAACGATGTTTGTCGCCAGCGCCAGTGGCAATAGCGCCCAGATCGGGGCACGCGGCCTCGATATCTCGCACCGCGGCGGCGAGGCCGGATTCCTGCGCCTTCGCGACAATGTGCTCACGGTGCCCGACTATCCGGGCAACCGTTACTTCAATACCCTGGGCAACCTGCTGCTGGAGCCGCGCGCCGCCCTGGTCATGGTGGACTTTGCCAGCGGTGACATCCTGCAGCTGCAAGGCCGCGCCGAGATTGCGTGGCAAGACGGCGCATTATCGGATGCACGGGCCGAGCGGGCCTGGACGTTCAGTGTTGCGCGCGGATGGCTGCGGCGAGCGGCATTCCCGCTCGCTGAGCGCCGCGACATTCGACACGCATGCTGATCGAATTGGCATGCGCAAGGCTTGCAGGAGAAAAGTGGTAGGCCTCCCCAGAGTCGAACTGGGCACCAACGGATTATGAGTCCGCTGCTCTAACCAAGCATGAGCTAGAGGCCCAGAAATCGGGACAGTGGCTAGAAAGTGATCTCGCCACCCGCTTCAGCGGCGCGGTACCGTGAAGCAGAGTGGCGAGAGGATATTGCTTTAGTGTAGGTCCGTCAAGCTCAGGTTACAACACTCAACCGCCGCTGCCCTCGAGGAAGCTCTTCAGCTTGTCCGAGCGCGACGGGTGACGCAGCTTGCGCAGCGCCTTCGCCTCGATCTGGCGGATGCGCTCGCGGGTCACGTCGAACTGCTTGCCCACCTCTTCCAGCGTGTGGTCGGTCGACATCTCGATACCGAAGCGCATGCGCAGCACCTTGGCCTCGCGCGGGGTCAGCGAATCGAGCACGTCCTTCACCACGCCGCGCATCGAGGCATGCAGCGCGGCGTCCGAGGGCGCCAGCGTGTTGTTGTCCTCGATGAAGTCGCCCAGGTGCGAATCGTCGTCGTCGCCGATCGGCGTCTCCATCGAAATCGGCTCCTTCGCGATCTTCATGATCTTCCGGATTTTGTCTTCCGGCATCTCCATCTTGATGGCGAGGGTGGCCGGATCCGGCTCGGCGCCGGTCTCCTGCAGGATCTGGCGCGAGATCCGGTTCATCTTGTTGATGGTCTCGATCATGTGCACCGGAATACGGATGGTGCGCGCCTGGTCCGCGATCGAGCGGGTGATGGCCTGGCGGATCCACCACGTCGCATAGGTCGAGAATTTATAGCCGCGGCGGTATTCGAACTTGTCCACCGCCTTCATCAGGCCGATATTGCCTTCCTGGATCAGGTCGAGGAATTGCAGGCCGCGGTTGGTGTATTTTTTGGCGATCGAGATCACCAGGCGCAAATTGGCCTCGGTCATCTCGCGCTTGGCTTTACGGGCCTTCATTTCGCCGGCGGCCATTTGCCGGTTGATGTTGCGCAGGTCCGGCAGCGGCAGCACGACACGGGCTTGCAGGTCGATCAGGCGCTGCTGCAATTCCTTGATGGTCGGGATGTTACGGCCCAGGATGGCGCTGTAGGCGTGGCCGGCGTTCACTTCGCCGTCCACCCAGTCCAGGTTGGTCTCGTTGCCCGGGAAGACCTTGATGAAGTGGGCGCGCGGCATGCCGCAGCGGTTCACGGCCACATCCAGGATCTGCTTCTCGATGTGGCGCACTTCGTCCACCTGGCCGCGCAGGGTGTCGCACAGCTTCTCGACCACCTTGGCCGTGAAGCGGATGCCCAGCAGCTCGTTGGAGATCGCGTCCTGCGCCTTGACGTAGGCCTTGCTGTTGTAGCCGTCCTTCTCGAAGGCCTTGCGCATCTTGTCGAACTGGTCGGCGATGTTGCCGAACTTTTCGAGGGCGGACTGCTTCAGCGCTTCGAGCTGCTCGGCCGAGTAGCCGGCCGCGCCGGAGGCGCTGCTGCTCTCTTCTTCCTCTTCCTCGGCTTCTTCCGCTTCGTCCTCGTCCTCGTCCTCGTCGTCGGTCGAGGTCGGGGCCACGGCGGTCGGCGAGGTGTTCTCTTCTTCGTCCGGATCGACCATGCCGTCGACGATCTCGTCGATCTTGATCTCGTCCTTCTCGATCTTGTTGGCGGCCTCGATGATCTCGGCGATGGTCACCGGGCAGGCCGAGATGGCCTGGATCATGTCCTTCAGGCCGTCTTCGATGCGCTTGGCGATCTCGATCTCGCCTTCGCGGGTCAGCAGCTCGACCGAGCCCATTTCGCGCATGTACATGCGCACCGGGTCGGTGGTGCGGCCGAAGTCGGAGTCGACGGTCGACAGCGCCGCCTCGGCGGCCGCTTCGGCTTCGTCGTCGCTGGTGACGTTCGGGACGTTATCGGACAGCAGCAGGGTTTCGGCGTCAGGGGCATGCTCGTAGACGGCGATGCCCATGTCGTTGAAGGTGCCGATGATGCCTTCGATCGCTTCCGGATCGACGATGTTGTCCGGCAGGTGGTCGTTGATCTCGGAGTACGTGAGGAAGCCGCGCTCCTTGCCCGACTTGATCAGGGCCTTGAGCTTGTTGCGGCGGATCTCGAGCTCTTCTTCGCTCGCTTCGGTATCCGAGGAGAACGCGTCCTTCAGCAGCGCTTTTTCCTTGGCCTTGCGGTCCTTGGCCTTGGCCTTGTCCGCGGCCTTCAGTTCGGCGCGCTCGACCGCGTTCAGCGCGGCGATCTCGTCGTTCTCGGGCGTGAATTCCTTGGGCTTGCGGCCACGGCGTCCCGGGACCTTGACGGTTGGCAGGACGTAACCGGACGTGTCGATGGCGGCCAGTGCGGCCGCATCGGTCGTCGCGTTAACCGGTGCCGGGCTCGCCGTACGAACCTCGGCCTGGTCTTGGCCTTTGTCCACCTTGGCGGACGCTCTCGTGGTTTTTGCAGCCACTTTGGTTTCGGGTTTCTTGGTTGGCACAGGCGCTTTCGAAGTCACAACGACTAACTTTACGATGGTTAAAGATAAAGTTTTTTGTTACCTTACATCACCCTGCAGGCAACGAACCGTTGCCTCGCTAACTGAAACTCCACGCCCCGATTGAAACGAAAAATGGTTTCAACAGTTGCAATAGTTAGCGTTTTATTATAGCACGCACCCCTATTTTTCCAAGTTGCACAAATGACCACACTCGCGGCTGTCAGTCAGACTTACCGTGCTGTCATTTCCGCAGCCGCTTCGCGGTCCAAAAGGTCCTGCTGGGCAACGATCTCGCGATAGCGAGTACTCACCTGATCTGGGGGCAACCCTGATGAAAACAACTGGTTAAGTTCTTGTGTTAACGCGTCCTTCTTGATTTGGCGCACAGCACTGAGCAGCCAGATGCGATCTGCCTCAACGTCCGACTCCGGCTCCGCAGCGATTTCCGAGATCAAACTGTCGTATTCTGCCGTCACTTCTTTTAACCCTTGTGACAAGGCCGCGAAGGTGCCGTACTCGCCCAATCCCTGGGCCAGGTGCACCAAGTGGCGCAGCGCGTCGGCGGATTCCTGGCCGAAATAGTCGAACGAAGCCAGCGCCTCGTCGTTCAGCAGCTGCGCCAGGTGCGGATGCGAGACCAGGATGCGCAGCATCTGCAGCTCGAGCCCGACCGGTTTTGGACGGCCCTGGCGCGGCGGCGCACGGCGCACGACCGATACCGGCTTAGACAATTCGAACAGCGATTCGATCTCGGCCGACGACGATTCGGTCAGGTTCGCCAGCCCGCGCACGATCTGCAGGCGCAGCGCGGTCGGCGCCATCGCCTGCAGCATCGGCTTGGCCTCGTGCTGGGCATGCGCCCTGCCCTCGGGCGTGTCGAGATCGTGCTCGGCCGTCACTTCGCGCAGCAGGAACTGCGACAGCGGCATGGCATCGTGAATTTCCTGCTCGAAGGCCTCGGCTCCGCGCTCGCGCACGAAGCTGTCCGGGTCGTGCTCCTGCGGCAGGAACAGGAACTTGATGATCTTGTCGTCCGTCACCTGCGGCAGGCAGGCTTCCAGCGCGCGGCGCGCGGCGCGGCGGCCGGCCTTGTCGCCGTCAAAGCTGAAGATCACGGTGTCGGTCTGGCGCAGCAGCTTTTGCACGTGGGTGCTGGTGCAGGCGGTGCCGAGCGTCGCCACGGCCTGCGGGAAGCCCAATTGGGCCAGGGCGACCACGTCCATGTAGCCTTCCGTCACCAGCACGTAGCCGGCGTCGCGGATCGCCTGCCTCGCTTCGAACAGGCCGTACAGCTCCAGGCCTTTCTGGAACAGCGGGGTTTCGGGCGAGTTCAGGTATTTCGGTTCGCCGCCGTCGAGCACGCGGCCACCGAAGCCGATCACCTGCCCTTTGGTATTGCGGATCGGGAACATGATGCGCTCGCGGAAGCGGTCGTAGCGTTTCTTGTTGTTGCCGTCCTCGTCGACCTTGTCGATCACCAGGCCGGATTCGACCAATGCCAGGGCGTCGTAGTCGGAGAAGACCGAGCGCAGGTTGTCCCAGCCGCCGGGGGCGTAGCCCATGCCGAAACGGGCCGCCACCTCGCCGGTGAGGCCGCGGTTCTTCAGGTAGGCGATGGCGTTGGGCGCTTCGCGCAGCTGGGCGCGGTAATAGGCGCAGGCCTGGGTGAGCGCTTCGGTCATGGCCAGCGACTGGGCCTGCTGGGCGGCGCGCTGCTGCGGCGGGATCTTGTCGTCCTGGTCCGGGACCACCATGCCCACGTTCTGAGCCAGGTCCTTGACGGCATCGACGAAGCCCATACCGGAGTATTCGATCAGGAAGCCGATCGCGGTGCCGTGGGCGCCGCAGCCGAAGCAGTGATAGAACTGCTTGGTCGGGCTGACGGTGAAGCTGGGGGATTTTTCGTTGTGAAACGGGCACAGGCCCATGTAGTTGGCCCCGCCCTTTTTCAGCTGGACGTAGCGGCCGACGATGTCGACGATGTCGACACGGTTGAGCAAATCGGTAATGAAGGATTGCGGAATCACTAGAAGGTACTCAGTGTTTGTCTCAACTCAGACTATACCGCAGCGGTGACTGCAAATTGATTTATGACAAGGCATCCGTTTGGATGGGGTCGGCTGTGGGAAAGGCGCATCGCGGCCTTTCCCCTGCCGCGATGGCGGTTCAGCCGCCGCTCAGCGCCTTCTTCACCAGGCCCGACACCACGGTCATGTCGGCACGCCCCGCCAGCTTCGGCTTGAGCACGCCCATCACCTTGCCCATGTCCTGCGGACCGGCAGCGCCGGTCGAGGCCACGGCAGCCGCCACTTCGGCGGCGATTTCCTCGTCCGACAGGCCGGCCGGCATGTAGGTCGACAGGATCGCCAGCTCGGCTTTCTCGATATCGGCCAGGTCGGCGCGGCCGCCGGCTTCGAACTGGGTGATCGAATCCTTGCGCTGCTTGATCATCTTCTCGACGATGGCCAGGGTCTGGGTGTCGTCCAGCTCGATCTGCTCGTCGACTTCCTTGCGCTTGATCTCGGCAAGGATCAGGCGGATGGTGGCCAGGCGGGCGCTTTCCTTGGCGCGCATCGCGGCTTTCATGTCCTCGGTGAGTTGTGCTTTCAGGCTCATGGATTCTCCGTCCGGTAGAGGTAAATTAGGTGGATATAAACGACAAAACCCGCCGCGGCAAAAACCGGAGCGGGCTTGCGGACGCTCAGCGACTCGCCGGGACTGAAGTCACCGGGGCAAGCCGTCAATGCCGTCTGATTAGTACAGCTTCTTCGGCAGCTGCTGGCTGCGGATGCGCTTGTAGTGACGCTTGACTGCGGCGGCCAGCTTGCGCTTGCGCTCTGCAGTTGGCTTCTCGTAGAACTCGCGGGCGCGCAGTTCGGTCAGCAGACCGGTTTTTTCGATAGTGCGCTTGAAGCGACGCATAGCGACTTCGAACGGCTCGTTTTCTTTAAGGCGGATAGTGGTCATGTAAAAATGAAACCGTTGGATTTAGGAAGAACGAAAGTGTAGCATCATTTGCCGATCAGTGGAAGCTTTTAGCAAATGTCCCACAATTGCCACACACCTCAAACGCTGCTGCCCGCGGCATGGCCCGAAGCCCATGCCCACTGGAAGTTGTAGCCGCCCAGCCAGCCGGTCACGTCGACCGTTTCGCCGATGAAGTACAGGCCCGGCACCTTGTTCGCCATCATGGTCTGCTGCGACAGCTCGCGCGTGTCCACGCCGCCCAGCGTCACCTCGGCCTTCTTGTAGCCTTCCGAACCGGTCGGGACGATGGCCCAGCGGTTGATGGCGTCGCCCAGCTTGCGCAGCTTGGCGTCGGCCATGTCGGCCAGGCGCGCGTCCGGCGCGAAACCGTTGGCCACCAGCAGGCCGTCGACCAGGCGCGCCGGCAGCCATTGCGCCAGCACGTTGCCGAGCTGCTTCCTGACCGTGGTTTTCATCGCGATCAGCTCCTCGGCCACATCCATCTCGGGCAGCAGGTCGAGCACGATCGGGGTGCCGGGCTGCCAGTAGCTCGAGATCTGCAGGATCGCCGGGCCCGACAGGCCGCGGTGGGTGAACAGCAGGTCTTCGCGGAAGTGGCCGCGCTGCGCCTTGCCCTTGCCCTTGCCGCTGCCGCCGGTGCTCACCTCCACTTCCAGCGCGATGCCGGCCAGCGGAACGAAGGCCTCCCAGCTGGGACCATCGAAGGTCAGCGGCACCAGGCCCGGGCGCGGCTCGACGATCTGCAGGTCGAACTGCTTCGCGATGCGGTAGCCCAGGTCGGTGGCGCCGATCTTCGGGATCGACAGGCCGCCGGTGGCGATCACCAGGCTGTCGCACTCGATGTCGCCGCCTTCCGCCGTGATGTGGAAGCCTGTGCCGGACTTTTCGATGCTGCCGACCTTGCAGGGCATGCGCCAGCTGACGTCGCCCGCATCGCACTCGGCGCGCAGCATCTGGATGATTCTCTCTGACGAGTCGTCGCAGAACAGCTGGCCCTTGTGCTTCTCGTGCCAGGCGATGCGGTGTTTCTTCACCAGGGCAAGAAAATCCTGCGCGGTGTAGCGCGACAGCGCGCTGCGGCAGAAATGCGGGTTCTGCGACAGGAAGTTGGCCGGACCCGCGCCGATGTTGGTGAAATTGCAGCGGCCGCCGCCGGAGATGCGGATCTTTTCGGCCAGCCGGGTGGCATGGTCGAGCAGCACCACGCGCCTGCCGCGCTGGGCAGCCACCGCCGCGCACATCATGCCGGCGGCGCCTGCGCCGATTACCGCTACATCATAGTGTTTTGCCATGTCCTGCCGTGTCCCGCCGGTTGCCCGTCAATCGCCAAACCGGCCATTGTATACGGTTCAGGGGTGCGGCGGAAAGCTAGCTCCCGTCCGCCGCCCGCACGTCCAGGTCGCGCCCGTTGAGCACCGTGCCGTCCCTGGCGATCGTGATGATGTGCATGCCCGTATCCGTCAGGCCCAGGCGCTTGAGCTGTTCCGGCGACACCCGCAGGAAGTACTCGCCCGGGAAAATCCCGCCGATGACGAAGTAGCCGTCGGCGGCGCTGGTCATCATGGCGACCACCTTGCGCGACGCGTCCACCAGTTCCAGCTTCAGGTCGCCGACGGCGCGCCGCTTGCCGTCGGCGTACAGGTAGGTGGTGCCGTCCACTTCCCCCGTCATGTTCACGGCGAACTCGACCTGGCTCACATTGCCGGGGCGCGGCAGGATGCGCACGCCGGGCGTGCGCGGCTGCCATTGCGGATCGTCGAGCGTGTTCGGGTCGAGGCCGATGTCGGTATGCTGGTAGGCCAGCAGGCGCGGCAGGTAGCCAATGCCCCTGGCATCGGTGCGTACCGCGTAATAGGCGCCATTGACGATGAAACCGGCGCCGGCGATGGCTTCGTCGGCGCCGTCCATGACGCCGTTCAGGTCCTTGTCGAGGAACACACGGATCGAGGCCGCGCCCATGTTCGCCATCGGCTGGGCGTCGGTCACCATGCGGCCGCTCCTCGGCTCCAGCCCCATGGCCATGAAGAACTGCATGCCGAGTCCATACTCGCCGCGGTTGGAATAATAGCCGTTGATGCCGAGCCCGTAGCTGCCCAGGCTCTTGTTCAGTGCGCCGGTGGCCCGCAGTTCGCGGTCCTTGAATGTGCGCGCCAGGCCGAGGTTCAGCAGGTAGCCGCTGTGCAGGTAGTAGTCGGCGGAGACCGCCGCCGCGCCCAGCGCGGTGTCGGGCGACAGCCTGTACTGCAACTGCCCGGTCAGGCCGATGCCGGCCACGCGCCGGCTTATCTGGAACTGGCCGTCGGCCAGCTCGTTGACGCCCAGCCTCTGCCAGCGCAGCCCATTGGTCAGTGCGAAGCCGTCCCGGTAGGCCGAGATCCGCCCCTGCACCTCGATGTTGCGGGTGCCCGAGGACAAGCGGTCATGCCGCACCTGCAGCGCCAGCGGAAAGAATTGCGCTCCTCCGGCGCCCAGGACGCCATCGGCGCGTACTTCATCGCGCGAGCGTACCGGGTCCGCGCCCCGATGGAAGAAATCGCTGCTGAATCCATCCAGGCGCGCGTGGCTGGCCGACACCGCGACACGGCCCAGGCGCGTCTTCAGGCCCAGCTGCGCCAGCGTGCCGCCGTCGTCCGCCCTGGCCGCATCCGCTGTTGCGATGAAGCTGTTCCAGTAGCCGCGCAGGCCGAGGTTGGCATAGCTGCGCCCGGCGCCGTCGAAGGTCGGCACGCGTTGCCAGCCGGCGGTGGCGTTGAGGTGCTCGCTCATGCCCCACTCGAACTGCGCCACGGCGCGCCGGCGCCCGAACCCGTCGCGGTGTGCGCCGAGGTCGTAGTACAAGGCGCCGCGCGGCACGGCCGACTGCTCCAGCAGGAAGCTCTGGCGCTCGACGCGCAGCTGGCCCAGCGGGCCGTGGAACACCAGCCTGAACTCGTTGGGACCGTAGGCCAGCGGCTGGTCCTCGAAGCTGTACTTGCCGTCCGGGCCCGACTGGCGGACCCCGACCAGGGCGTCGTTGTAGTACAGCTCGACGTCCCAGCCCGGCGGCAGCGCACCCTGCAAGCTGTGGCGGTCGAAACTGGTGGGCTGGTTGAGAGGACGGTTGCTGAGCACCATGCCATTGCCGGTCGGGCTGCTCGAGGAAATATTGTTCACGCCCGGCAGCGGCACGCTGCCGAACAGCGCGGTACGCGCATGGAGCGGGCCGAGCAGGCCGGCGTCCGGGTCGTTGCGCCCCAGCGTGAGGCGCAGGCCGGACGAAGGATCGTAGCGATTGCTGCTGGCATACAGGGCCGCCTCCATGCCCAGCAGATCGGTGGTCAGGTAGGCGGTGTAGCTTGCGTCCGCCTGGCGCCGCCCGCCGCCGTTGCCGGCAGTGAGCCCGATCGTCTGGTCGATGAAAGGCACGCCGGCCAGTCGGTAAGGCGCGGACAGGCGCGGGTAGCCCGGATCGACATAGCCTCCGGGAGCGCCCGGCCGGCTGCCATGCTTGCGCCGCTCCAGCCTTGCCTGGAGCGGCAACTGCTCGCGCGGGCGCACCTTGAGGGCGAGGCTGGACATGTCGAGGTCGAGGTCTACCGGCAGCCAGCGGGCCAGTACCTTGCTCGCCACATAGATCTCGTCGGACTGCAGCTTGAACTGCGAACGCTCGAGCTTCTCGTGCCGGCCCGCGATGTCCGCGACGCCGCCGGGCACGTCAAGGCTGAATCCGCGGCTTTCCGAAATGATATAGCCGCTGGCGCGGCCCTCTCCGGGCGTCACGCGGATGGCGAGCGTCAGCAGGCGCGCCATCTCGCCAAGCGGCAGGAAGACATCGCGCCCGATTTCATACCCGCTGACGGCGTCGGACAGGAGCTGGTTGCCGAGTCGGACTTCGAGCAGGACGAGGTTGTCCTCGGATTGCTGCGACGCTGATGCTGCCGCCGCCGGCTGCAAGGCCGGCAGCAACATCAATCCTGCGACAAGAAACCCCGTTCGGAAACCCTGCATGGTGCTCGAATGCGCATATTGCCGGCCAACCGGCGGTTGACCCGGCAATATGATTATTGTTCAATAAACATCTTCTGGGGACGCCCTGGGGCCATCACGGCAGGGCCAGGCTGGACTCCGCCAGCAGCTTGCCGCCCGCTTCCGGGCGGTCGCGGTAGCTGACCTCGATCGCGCCGCCAGAGAGCGCCACGCCGGCCGGCACCTGCAGTGGCAGCGTGACCCGGCGCACGCGATTCGGCGTAAGCACGGCAATACCGCCGATCTGCGCCAGATGCTGGGGCTTGCCGCCGCGCGGCGTGAACGTCACGTTCAGGTCGCCGTACACCGAGCTGCTTCCTTCGCGCTGCAAGCGCAGCGCCAGCTTCAGGGAGCCGCTTGCATCCTTCTGGATGGCGAGCCCGTCCAGGCTGACGTTCGCGCTGAGGTTCCCGTGGCGGACGATCACCGGCATCGCGGCGCCAACCAGGGTCTGGATCACCACGCCGACCTGGCCGTTCTCGACGCTACGGTTCTCGATACTGGCGCTGCCTTCGACATCCGGCAGCTTGTCGAACAGCAGGTGCGAACGGTATTCGCCTTCGGCCAATTCGGCGGGCTTGCGCAACATGATGCGCACCGTTTGCGCGGTCCCTGGCTGCAGCGTCACCTGGCGCGGCGAATAATGCAGCATGCCGTCGGCGAAGCGCTCGCCTTCCATGGCGGTCGCGGCCGGCTCGATCTGGCCGGATTCAAGCATGCGGCGGTTCACCAGCGAGATCCGGTAGCTTGCCGGTTTGCTGCCGTTGTTGATCAGCTGCACCTGGGCCGCACGCATGTTCTTGTCGAAGACGATGCGCGTCGGATGAAGCATGAGGTCGGCAAACGCAGGCGAACATGGCACCAGCAGCAGATATGCGAGCACAAGGGAGAGTGCCCGGCGCAGGCGGCCGAAGGAAGCGGATGCGAACGTGGGGTCAAACATGGTGGATTCCTGTGCCTAATTCTGAATGGGAGTGACGTTCACGTTGAACGTGCCGGTGTACCTGCCTGCCGGCTGCTTGGGCGCCACGACCAGGGTCGCGCCGATCGACAGGTTCGTGCCGTTGCTGGTTGGCACTGAAGCCAGGCTCGGCGGGTTGCTGTTGATAGCATTGAGCACCATGCTGCTGGCGCCACTACTCAAGCGGGCGCCGCCATTGGGAGGCAGGGTAATGATGGCGTCTCTATCTCTGCCGCTATTATTCCGGCGCACGTTGACGCTGGCAGCATGGACTGGCGAGGAGTTGAGGAGGATGACGCCGCCCGAACTTGTACGAGCACCGTTCGGCAAGAGGGTGATCGTGCCGGCGCCGGTGACGACGAAACTTCCGAAGTCCAGGTTGCTCCCTGGGGTGAGCACGACCTGCTGGGCATGGGCTTGATGCTGGCCGAGCAGGGCCAGCGCCGCCAGCACGATCGTGCCGGCGGCCCGGAATGCATGGCAACGGCGTGCCGACATGATTCAGGCGAAGACTGCGCCGCTACCGCTGCGCTCAGACGCCGTAATCGACGGTGGCGGTGATCTGGCCCGAGTAGACGCCGCCTACCTGGGTTGCGCCAACGGTCAGGACGCCGCCCACGTAGATCTTCGCGCCGGTGGCGCCCAGGGTGCCGCCGCTGGCCGTTGCCGAGGTTTCATTCGTCGGCGTCAGGGTGCTGATCGGCGTGAACGACATCGTCTCGGTGCCGCCGCTCCGGGTCAAGGGAGTCGTCACCGTGACACTGACCGTGAAGTTCTTGCCTTCATCACCGGTCACGTCGAACTCGGCGACGGTGGCCGAGTCGCTGCCCCCTGCCACTACGCCACCGAGCGTGCGAGTGCCGTTCGTGGCGAGGGTAACCGTACCACCGGTACCTCGCCCGAAGCTGCCGAACGACAGGTCGGTCACTTTGCTGATCGCGATCGGGACGATCACGGTGGCGGAGGTATTTGCGGTGGTGTCGGCGGCAACGGCGCTGCCGGTGGCGGCGGCGACTGCCAGCGCCAGGGCGGCCAGCGACAGGTGGGTCTTGGTAAAGCGGGCGTATTTGCTCATTCTGGTCTTCCTTCAGATTGTGATGGAGCTTGATTGCTAGCCAGGGCTGCTTGTTTTACGAACTAGACTACAAAGTGTCGCAGAGGAAACTATGAACGTTGCCGTTCGGTATCGTTTTGCTATGTTGCAAGAAAATAACAGCGACTTATTGAGAAAAATCATGGATTCAGCCAATCAAAACCCAAGCATTGTTGTCAATTTCATCAGTAAGTACAAAAACTTCATTCCCCTGGAATAGTTCTCTGTCCTCAGGCAGGACGTTGTTGCAATCCAAGGTTTGCAATCCTAAAAAACAAAAGGCCATCCCAAAGGGATGACCTCTTGCCTGTAAAGGAGAAAACGCGGGGCTGCCGTGTCAGCGGCGCAAGCCGCGCGCGACCTCGACGCAGTGTGCGGCCTGAGCAGCGATCGGTGGCGGAATCGGGACCTCGCCGCGCAGGGCGGCCGCGATCCAGGCCGCAGTGGTGGCCGCGTCGCGCGCCTCCGGCACCTCGGCCAGCTGGTCGGCGGGTGCGTCGCGCTCGACCAGCAGGCTCTGCTTCCCATCGTGGAACCAGTCGATCCGCGGTGCGCGGTGCGGGTTGGCGACGGTCTCCCCTTCGGTGCCGCGCATCAGGAAGGCGTCGCCGCGCTCCGGTGGGGCGGCCGTCGTGAAGTACGCGCCCAGCGTCTCCAGGTACTCCGGATGGGTGTAGGATACGAGACGCAGCGCCGGCCCCTCGAAAGGCTGCAGGATTTTCACCAGCGTATGGGTCGAGTTGCGCACACCGAGAATGCGGCGCAGCGACAGCATGTGGGCCAGGCTCGGCGCCAGGTGCTCGATCGGGATGAAGGCGGGACGGCGGCTGGCGAAGGCGTCGAGGATGTCGGCGCTCGTGCCCGCTTCTGCCACGCCGAGTTCAAGCAGGATTTCGCTGGTGGTAATGCGGCCCGGATCCTTACGCACGCCGTGCACCAGGACCGGCACGCCCTCGCGCGCCAGCAGCAGGGCCAGCAGCGGGGTCAGGTTGGCCAGCTTGCGCGCCCCGTTGTAGCTCGGGATCAGGACCGGGGCATACTCTCCCGGCGGGCTCGGCAAGGGCGCGAACGCGCTTTCGGCCGCATCCATGAAGCCCGCCAGTTCTTCCACCGACTCGCCCTTGATGCGCATCGCCAGCAGGATCGCACCCAGTTCGAGGTCGGAGACCCGCCCTTCCAGCATGGCCGCGTACAGCGCGCGGGCATCCTCGCGCGACATGCTGCGCGCACCTTTCACGCCACGGCCGATTTCCTTGATAAAGGGGGCAGCAGCAAAGCCTTCGATGTTCTTGTCCATGGCGCAAGCATACAACGCCTGTGCGCAGCCCGTGCGCGCGGCCGTGAGTTTTTGGGCGCCGGTGTGCAAGTGCAGCATTTTCGGTCTACACTGGATATTCCCTTTAGAAATCATCGCACCATGATCAACACGCCTGCCATTGAAAATACCAACGTCAGTTCGTTCGGGCAGATGCCGACGCCGACCGAACTCCACGCCACACTGCCGCTGTCCGACAAGGCCTTTGCCACCGTGATGGCAGGCCGCGAAACCCTGCGCAACATCCTCGACCGCAAGGACAAGCGCCTGTTCGTGGTCGTCGGGCCCTGCTCGATCCACGATCCGGAAGCCGGCCTGGATTATGCGCGCCGCCTCAAGGCGCTGCAGGCCGAAGTGGCCGATACGATGGTGCTGGTGATGCGCGTGTATTTCGAGAAGCCGCGCACCACCACCGGCTGGAAGGGCTATATCAATGACCCGTTCATGGACGACTCCTTCCGCGTCGACGTCGGCATGGAACGCGCGCGCCGCTTCCTGCTCGACGTGTGCGAACTGGGCCTGCCCACCGCCACCGAAGCGCTGGACCCGATCTCGCCGCAGTACCTGGGCGATTTGATCGCCTGGACCGCCATCGGCGCGCGGACCACCGAATCGCAGACCCACCGCGAGATGTCTTCCGGCCTGTCGACCCCGGTCGGCTTCAAGAACGGCACCGACGGCGATGTCTCGATCGCGATCAATGCCGTGCTGTCCTCGGCCAACCCGCACGCCTTCCTGGGCATCAACGGCCAGGGCACCGTGTCGATCGTGCGCACCAGCGGCAACGCCTACGGCCACGTGGTGCTGCGCGGCGGCGGCGGCCGTCCGAACTACGATTCGGTGTCGGTGGCGATCGCCGAGCAAGCCCTGCAGAAGGCCAAGCTGCCGGCCAACCTGGTGGTGGATTGCTCGCATGCCAACAGCTACAAGAAGCCGGAACTGCAGCCGCTGGTGATGTCGGACGTGATCCAGCAGATCAGGCACGGCAACCGCTCGCTGGTGGGCGTGATGATCGAATCGAACATCGTCAGCGGCAGCCAGGCGATTCCGGAAGACCTGTCGCAGCTGAAGTATGGCTGCTCGGTGACCGACGGCTGCATCGGCTGGGAAGAGACGGAACAGATGCTGCGCAGTGCGCACAAGGAACTCCTGCAGCGTCCGTAATTGTTATTGGCTGAACCACACCGCCTTTGTAGGGTGGACGGCGGAGCCGTCCACCCTACGGTAAAATCCTGTATTTCCCTCCTGCTGTTTCCCCCATGATTGTTCTCGGCGTCGAATCCTCCTGCGATGAAACCGGCCTGGCTCTGTACGACACCGAGCGCGGCCTGCTGTCCCATGCCCTGCACTCGCAGGTCGCCATGCACGAAGAGTATGGCGGCGTGGTGCCGGAACTCGCTTCGCGCGACCACATCCGCCGCGCCCTGCCGCTGCTGGAAGAGGTCCTGAAACGCGCGGACATGCCCGCATCGAACATCGATGCCATCGCCTACACCCAGGGCCCGGGCCTGGCCGGCGCGCTGCTGGTCGGTTCCTCGGTGGCCTGCTCGCTGGCCCTTGCCCTCGACAAGCCGGTGCTGGGCGTGCACCACCTGGAAGGCCACCTGCTTTCGCCCCTGCTGGCCAGCGAGCGCCCGGAATTCCCCTTCATCGCCCTGCTCGTCTCGGGCGGCCACACCCAGCTGATGCGCGTGGACGGCGTCGGCCGCTACACCCTGCTGGGCGAGACCCTGGACGACGCCGCCGGCGAAGCCTTCGACAAGTCGGCCAAGCTGCTGGGCCTGGGCTATCCGGGCGGCCCGGCGATCTCGCGCCTGGCCGAGTTCGGCGATCCGCTTGCCTACACGCTGCCGCGCCCGATGCTGCATTCGAAGGATTTCAATTTCAGCTTCTCGGGCCTGAAGACCGCCGTGCTGACGGTGGTAAAGAACCATGAAGAGAAGGTGGTGGCGAATATCTGCGAGCAGGACAAGGCCAACATCGCGCGCGGCTTCGTCGACGCCATCGTCGAGGTCTTGACCGCCAAGTGCGTGAATGCGTTGAAACACACGGGCCTGAAGCGCCTGGTGATCGCCGGCGGCGTCGGCGCCAACCGCCAGCTGCGCGAATCGCTCGATGCCGCGGCCGCCAAGCGCAAGTTCAAGGTCTATTATCCGGAGCTGGAATTCTGCACCGACAACGGCGCCATGATCGCCTTCGCCGGCGCCATGCGCCTCGAACGCAAGCCGGATCTGGCCCAGCGCGACTATGCTTTCAACGTGCGTCCGCGCTGGCCGCTCGATGAACTGGAAGCCGCCTGACAAGGCCTTTTACACTTGCTTTCAACATTGAACTTGCATGCCTGACATCGATCCTACGGTGTGACCGCCCCTTGCCAAACGATGGCAATATCCGACGGTTAAGTTTTACGGAGGTACTGCGATGCGCGTTGTAAGTTGGAACATTCGTTGGGGTTGTGGCAAGGACGGCCGGATCCGCATTCATGCGATCATCGACGTCCTGCGACGGCTGAATCCGGATGTCGTGTGTCTGCAAGAAGTAGCGGCCAATCACTCGGAACTGGAAGGCAGCGCCACCGCCAACCAGTTCAAGCAGCTGGGCGGCGCTTTCGGCGGCTACCACTCCATGGAGCACGCACCAAGCGAACTCTACAAGAACAACTCGCCCCGCCTGTTCGGCAACCTGATCCTCTCACGCTACCGCATCTCGCAGGTGCACCGCCACCTGCTGCCCTGGCCGGCCGACCCGGAGAATCCGGCCGGCATGCCGCGCGGCCTGATGGAAACCGTGATCGATGCGCCCAGCGGCAAGCTGCGCCTGATGACCACCCACCTCGAGTACTATTCGGCGCTGCAGCGCAGGGCGCAGGTGCAGCGCATCCGCGAACTGCATGCCGAGGCCAGCGCCCGCGCCCGCATCTTCCAGCCGGACCCGAGCCTGGACGCGCCCTTCCAGCTGGGTTTCCGTCCAGCGTCAAGCATCCTGTGCGGCGACTTCAACTTCACCCCGGATTCGAGCGACTACCAGGCCATGCTGGCGCCGATCGACGACGCCCCGGCCTTTGTCGACGCCTGGCGCGTCGCCCACGGCGGCGTGGCGCGCGCCCCGACTACCGGCCTGCACGGCTACCCATGGCCGGACAAACCGGACTGCTACGACTACTTCTTCGTCACCGAGGACCTGGCGCCGCGCGTGGCGACGGTCGACGTGCAGTCCGAGACTGCGGCGTCCGACCATCAACCGGTCGTGCTCGACCTGAAGTAAATCTTACTGCTGGGCAGCAGAATCACTCTGCGCCGCGATCTCGCGCAGCGCCTGCTCGAACACTTCGGGCGGCTGGCCGCCCGAGATCAGGTGGCGCTGGTTGATGATGATGGCCGGCACCGAGTGGATGCCGGCGCGCTGGAAGAACTGCTCGCGCTCGCGCACCTCGTCGGCATACTCGTCGGATTCCAGGATGCGCTTGGCCCGCTCGCGGTCCAGGCCGACACGCTCGACGACGTCCAGCAGCACGTCGTGGCAGCTCGGGTCCTGGCAATGGGTGAAATAGGCCTCGAACAGGCCCATCTTGAGGTCGCGCTGGCGGCCCTCTTCCTCGGCCCAGGACAGCAGGCGGTGCGCATCGAAGGTATTGTAGATGCGGCCGCGCCGCTCCATGTCGAAGCTGAAGCCCACGTCGGCGCCGCGCTGGCGGATCATCTCGCGGCTGTTGGCCTGCTGCTCGGCGGTGGCGCCGTATTTCTCGGTGATGTGCTCGACGATGTCCTGGCCGTCCGGCCCCATGTTCGGGTTCAGCTCGAAGGGCTGGAAATGCATGTCGGCCGCGACCTCTCCCTTGACGCGGGCGAGCGCCAGCTCCAGCGAGCTCAGGCCGATCGCGCACCAGGGGCAGGAGACGTCCGAGACGAAATCGATGCGGAGTTGTTTGCTCATGAGGGTGCCACCTTTCAGGTTCGTTGCGGCACCGCAGGTGCCTGATGGCGATATGGTAACGCGATGTGGCTTTTTCGGTGCGCCATGAAAAATGGGGGAGCATTGCTCCCCCACCTTGCCGGCAAACGCCCGCCTTATTTCCTGGCGGCGCCCTTGGCCTTGCTGCCGATCTTCGATTCCTTGCCCGCCATCAGGTTTCCGATATTGCTGCTGTGGCGCCACAGGAGCAGCGCGCTCATCGCCGCCACCGCGAACAGGATCTCATCCGCTCCGAACAGCAGGCCGTAGTAGAAGGGCGCGAAGATCGACGCGATCAGCGCCGCCAGCGAGGAATAGCGGAAGGCATAGGCCACGATCAGCCAGGTCGCCAGCGTCGCCAGTCCCAGCCACACATTAATCCCGAGCAGCACGCCGAGCGCGGTCGCCACGCCCTTGCCGCCCACGAACTTGAAGAATACCGGCCACAGGTGCCCCAGGAACACGGCGATCGCGACCAGGGCGATGCCGCCGTCGTCGAGGCCGTACTGCGGGCCGAACTTGACCGCCAGCCAGACCGCCAGCCAGCCCTTGGCGGCGTCGCCGACCAGGGTCGCGATCGCGGCCTTCTTGCTGCCGCTGCGCAGCACGTTGGTGGCGCCCGGATTCTTGGAGCCGTAGGTGCGCGGGTCGGACAGGCCGAAAGCGCGGCTCATCACGACTGCGAAGGAAATCGAGCCGATCAGGTAGGCGGCAATGGTGGCGATCAGGGTGTTCATGTCACTTTCTTACTTATTTGTCGGTACAGGGTTCAGGCGCTCGGACTATACACAGTGAGCATGCCCTTTGGCAATCATTCCGCCAGCGCGCACTGCACCGGCTTCGCGCCCAGCGTCGCGGTCAGCACGCCGGGAGCGATGCCGACCAGGTAACCGCGGCGGCCGCCGTTGATGTAGATCTTGTCGAGCGCCAGAATCGATTCCTCGACGTACACCGGCATCGCCTTGCGCACGCCGAAGGGCGAGGTGCCGCCGACCAGGAAGCCGGAATGACGCTGCGCCACCTCCGGCTTGCAAGGCTCGACCGACTTGCAGGGAATCGCACGCGCCAAATTCTTCGTCGACACCTTGCGGTCGCCGTGCATCAGGACGATCAGCGGCCGCGCCGATTCGTCCTGCATCACCAGGGTTTTGATGACATTGTGCTCAGGCACACCCAATTCGCGCGAAGACACGGCCGTGCCGCCGTGTTCCTCGTATTCGTAGGGATGTTCGGTAAAAGCCACGCCGTGCTTGCGCAGGAACTGCGTCGCGGGTGTCTCAGATACGTGCTCTTTCTTGGCCATGCGTGGTACGCTTAAGACGAACATAAGGGGTTTCTATTATGCAGCAAGAAATTCGCTTTGCCACCTTCAACACCTTCAACCTGGCCCCGCCAGGCATGCGCTGCTACGAGAACCTCGCTCCCTGCACGCCGGAGGAATACGAGGCCAAGCTGGACTGGACCGCGCACCAGATCGACCTGCTCAATGCCGACGTGATCGGCTTTCAGGAAATTTTCTCGCAGGCTACGCTGCGCGAGGTGCTGGCGCGCACCCGGCGCTTTCGCGAAGCGGTCCACCTGGGTTTCGATCCCGATCCGGAGGCGCCGCGCCTGACGCCGAGCGTGGCCCTGGTCTCGCGCCTGCCGGTCCTGAGCCACCCGCGCGCAATCAGCCTGTTCCCCGACAACGTGGCCATGCCGCCGGGCAGCCGCGACCCCGACCGTTTCACGCGCGCGCCGCTGCATGCCGAGGTCGAACTGGCGCCCGGCATCGTGATCGACGTGATCGTCGTGCACCTGAAGTCGCGCCGCCCCGACTATCGCAGCAGCGATACTGGCGAAGACCCGAACCTGTACGCCCTGGCCTGCCTGCGCTCGCTGATCCGGCGCGGCACCGAGGCCACCGCCCTGCGCGTGCTGCTCACCGACATGGCGCGCGACAAGGGGCGCCCGCGCATCGTGCTGGGCGACTTCAACGACGTCGCCGATTCGGTGACCACCGAGATCGTGCTCGGCGAAGGCGCGCCGCTGGCGGAGCGCATGTTCGACGCCGCGCGCCTGCACATGCACCAGGACAACCTGCGCAGCGTCGGCTTCTCGATCGTGCACGAAAGCCGGCACTCGACCATCGACCACATCCTGGTGTCGCAGGAATTCAATCCGGTGCTGCCGAATGCGATCGGCGAGGTGGTCGACGTGGTCTACCTGAACGACCACCTGAATCTGGGACTGCCGGAAGCCTCAGACCACGGGCAGGTGCTGGCGCGCATCCGCCTGTATTCGCAGGCCGGGCAGGCCGGCGGCGGAGAACACTGAGCGGCCTGGCCGCGGCCGTGACATTTCGCGCATGTTTGGCGCCGCGGAGCCGCTAGACTCTTTTCCAGGAACCACTCTTGGAGGAGAAAGCAGGTGTTGTCGAAAGCCCAGGCCGAACGCATTGCCGATGAACTGTTCGAACAGGCCCGCGCCAGCAGGTTCGGCTTCCCGGACCCGTCCGGCATGCCGGTGGCGCCGCTCTACCAGTGCCGCAGCATGCGGCGCCTGCCGCAGGGACTGCAAACGGAAATCGTGCGCAAGGCCACGCTGGCGGTCGGATCCTCCGCCTGGTTCGTCCTGGCGGTGCTGGCCTGGATCGTGGCCATCGCGCTGGTGTATGTCTTCGAGCCGACCGTGCTCGGATTCAGGACGGTGCCTTCCGCCTTCATGATCCTGGCGCCGCTGGCGCCGCTGCTGTTGCGGGCCTTGCTGGTGCGCCGGGCCGTGCGCGAGATCGCGGACCGAATGGCGCCGTGGCCGGTTCCGGTGCGGATGTAATCAGCGCACCGCCGGATTGAAGTCCGGCCGGGCGCTCGCCCCCGCCGCATAGAAACCCTGGTATTCGTCGCAGCCGTGCTGGCGCAGGAAGCGCAATTGCTCCTCGGTCTCGACGCCTTCGGCCACCACGCGCAGGCGCAGGCTGCGCGCCACCGCGATGATCGCCGGGATCAGGGCGGCGTCGAGCGGATCGTGCTCGATGTCGCTCACGAAGCTGCGGTCGATCTTCAGCTTCGACAGCGGGAAACGGCGCAGCGACGACAGGCTGGACAGCCCGGTGCCGAAGCGGTCGATGGTCAGCTGCACCCCGCGTTCGCGCAGGGACTTCACGGTGTCGTCGAGCAAGTGGTCGCCGCGCATGATGGCGCCCTCGGTAATCTCCAGGTCGAGCCAGGCCGGCGCCAGGCCGGACTGCGCCAGCGCGGCATCCACCGTCTCGAGCAGGCGGCCGTGCAGGAACTGGATGTCGGACAGGTTCACCGCCACCGTCACCGCATGGCCGGCGTCGCGCCAGGTGCGCGCCTGGGTGCACGCTTCAACCAGCACCCATTCGCCGATCGGCACGATCAGGCCGCATTCCTCGGCCACCGGCAGGAACTCGTGCGGCAGCAGCAGCCCGCGCTCGGGATAGCGCCAGCGGATCAGCGCTTCCATGCCGATCACCTTGCCGGAGCCGACGTCGAGCTCGGGCTGGTACTCGAGCACGAATTCGCCGCGTTCGAGCGCCTGGCGCAGGCGCTTTTCCAGTTCGCCGCGCTCGAACACGCGCGCATTCATCTCGGGGCTGAAGAAGCGGAAGCTGCTGCGGCCGTTCTGCTTGGCGTGGTACATCGCCACGTCGGCATGGTGCATCAGGGTGTCGACGTCGCCGCCGTCGGTGGGGCAGATGGCGATGCCGATCGAGGCCGACAGCGTCAGCTGCTGCCCCGCCACCTCGAAGGGACGCGAGACCGCCCCCATCACGGCATTGGCGACGTGCGCGGCCTGGTCGACTCCGCCGATGTCGGCCAGCAGCACGACGAATTCGTCGCCGCCGAGCCGGCTGATGGTATCGACCCGGCGCACGCAGCCGCGCAGGCGCGCCGCCACTTCGCGCAGCACCGCGTCGCCGGTCTGGTGGCCGTTGTTGTCGTTGATGGCCTTGAAGCGGTCGAGGTCGAGGAACAGGACGGCGAAGCTGTCGCGCTGGCGGCGCCAGGTGGCCAGCGCCTGGTGCATGCGGTCGAGGAACAGGGCGCGGTTCGGCAGGCCGGTGAGGGTATCGTGCTCGGCCTGGTGCCGTACCTGCGCTTCGACGCGCTTGCGTTCGCCGATGTCGGAGAGCGTCGCCATGTAGCTGCTGGCGGCGCCATGCGGGTCGCGGATGGTGGTGAGCGCCACCCAGGCGGTGTAGTGCTCGCCGTTCTTGCGCACGGCGGGCAGCTCGCCCTGCCAGCGGTCGTTGCCGTCGAGCTGGGACCAGATGGTGTCGTAGAAGCCGCCCCCGCCGCCGCCGTCCTCCTTGTCCTCGCCCCAGGGCAGGCTGGCGAGCGTGGAGCCGATGATGTCGGCGGCGTCGAAGCCGGTGATGGCGGTGAAGGCCTGGTTGACCGCCTGCACCCGGTATTCGGCATCCATGACGATGATGGCTTCGTGCGCGTTCTCGAACACCCGTGCCGCCTGGCTCAGGTTGTCTTCGACCTGCTTGCGCGCGGTGATGTCCACTTCCATGCAGAACACCTGCTGCGTGTGGCCGTCGCGCTTGACCGGGAAGTGGTTCGAATGCAGCCACAGGCGCCGGCCGGCGGCGGTCTCGACCCGCCAGTCGCGCGGCGCCGGCGCCTCGCCGTCGCGCCAGATGGCGGCGATGGTGTTGTCGAATTCGCGCTGCTGGTCGAGGTGGGACACCAGCTCGCGGAAGGGCTTGCCCAGCGCATGGCTGGCAGGGATGCCGAACAGCTGGGCGCAGGCATGGTTCCAGAAACGCACGATGCCGGCGCCATCGCGCGAGTGCACGGCCACCGCCGGCGCCAGTTCGATCGCCGTCACGAAACGGTAGAGCCAGTCGAGCGCCTGGCGGCCGGGGCCGTCGAGCTCGACGGCTTCGGGCAGGGCGCCGGCCACAGCCGGATGCGGCGCAGCCGGCGCCTGGAGATGGTCCTGGACGTGGCGGACAGGATCGGCAGGCAAGTCCAGCCCGCGCGGCCCACTGGGCCAGCCCGTCGGGTCTCGCGCTTGTTCGCTCACGGAAGAATCCTTTTCTAACGGAAACAGTCATGCGTGCCATGACAATCCCGTCATTCTTCCCCGCCCTGCCACCCCGGCGTTTGCGAACACGCAAAAGCAGGCTTCGCCTGCATTTCGTCGCGCCCCGGCGGCATTCCAGACCCGCGTTTCAACCGCCCGTCGCATCCGGCTGGATGCGCTGGAAGCGCCTGGCTATATTGGCATCATGCGCAAGGAGCTCCACCCTCTTCGCCAGGACGGAGCCCGAGCGCGAAGCATTCCATGCCGGCCCCGCGGACCTGCCTTCAGGCGGCGTCCTGCGGGGCCGCTTCGCCCTGCTCCGCCTGCGGCTGGCCGGCGCTGCCTTCCTCCGCCTCGCGCTTGGCGTCCTGCTTGCGCTTGGCCTTCTCTTCTGCCTTGCGCTTCTTTTCGAGTTCGCGCTGTCGCTTTTCGTACTGGAAATTCGTCCGTGCCATGTTCACCTCGTTAGCAGTGGATGTGAAGGGTGATGATCGGTGCTGCAGGCCCATTATGGCCCACCGCTTGCGCGGCGGCTTGAATTAACCCCGCGGGTGGTGCTGGGCATGCAGGTGCTTGAGGCGCTCGCGCGCAACATGCGTATAGATCTGTGTGGTCGAAATGTCGGCGTGGCCCAGCAGCAGCTGCACCACACGCAAGTCGGCGCCATGGTTCAACAAATGGGTGGCGAAGGCGTGGCGCAGGGTGTGCGGCGACAGCGGTCCCCCAATGCCGGCCTTTTGCGCATGCTTCTTGATCAGGATCCAGAACATCTGGCGCGTCATCGCCCCGCCGCGGCCGGTGACGAACAAGGCGTCGTCGACCTGCCCGTTCAGGATGATGCCGCGCGCATCCCGCAAGTAGCGCTCCAGCCAGCTGCGCGCCTCCTGGCCGAAAGGCACCAGGCGGGTCTTGCTGCCCTTGCCGGTGATGCGCAGCACGCCGTCATTCAAGCTGACTTCGACCAGTTTCAGGTCCACCAGTTCCGACACCCGCAGCCCGCTCGCATACATCAGCTCGAGCATGGTGCGTTCGCGCAGGCCCAGCGGCGTGGACACGTCCGGCGCCGCGAGCAGCGCCTCGACCTGGCTTTCGCTCAAGGTGTGGACGAAGCGGGTCGGCTGCTTGGCCGAGGCCATCTTCAGGCAGGGGTCGATCGGGATCTGGTTGCGGCGCAGCGCCAGCCCGTAGAAGCGTTTCAATACCGACAAACGCCGGTTCGCCGAACTGGGGCGCGTGTCGGCGTGGCGTTCGGCGAAATAGGCGGCGATGTCCTCGGGCTGCACGGCAAGCAGGCTGGCGCGCTGCGGCCGCTTGGCTTCCAGCCAGCCGGCAAACAGCTTGAGGTCGCGGCGGTAGGCGTCGAGCGAATTTTTGGCCAGCCCCTGTTCCAGCCAGAGGGTGTCGCAGAACTCGTCGATCAGTCCCAGATCGATTGCTGCTGCCATGGGGATGCGGTGGCGCCTTCGTGGCGCAGCAGCCAGCGCTTGACGGACAGGTGGAAGCCGTTCTCGTCGTCCTGGTTCGAAAAGCCCCCCAGGCCGCCGGATGCGGTGACGCGGTGGCAGGGAACGATGAGCGGAAACCAGTTGGCGCCACAGGCCTGGCCGACCGCGCGCGGGGCCGAGCCGATCGTCTTGGCCAGCTGGCCATAGGTCTTGACGCTGCCGCGCGGGATTGCAGAGATTTCGGACCAGACGCGGCGCTGGAACTCGGTGCCGGCCTCGAACAGCGGCAGGTCGAAGCGGAAGTCGGGGTCTTGCAGGTAGTGCGCCACCTGGACGGCGGCGGCATCGGCCACCTGATTATCGGCGGCTTTTTCCTGGAACGAAGGCTGCAGATAGACCAGTTCGCGGACACGTCCGTCAGTGGTGCGGATCCCGATGGCGCCGAACGGCGCCGGGACGATGGCGTTGAACAAGGTGCTTGCCTGGTCGGTCTTCATTCCAGCATCTTAACCGCTGGGATGGCGCCCGGCCACCCCCAGCCAGACTTCCGGCGAAAAAAAAGCGCACCCTGAGGTGCGCTCCAATTCGGGTCACGTCCCCGGCCGTTTAGCAGTGCTAACGGCTTCTGTAAAACGTGTGTCTCCTCGATTGTTCTCCGGTATGGATTACCGTGATTTTCTCTATGCTCCCCAAAACCGTGTGTGTTCTGTTCGCGTACGCACCATGTGGGTGCGAAGAGGCCCCATCATAACGCAAGCTTTTCGTGCAAACGTATCTTTTTGGCCACATTACCAAAAATTATTTTTAGATATGAAGAAAACGCATGAGCGTTCGCAAGGCCTGTCATGCAGCTGTCATAAGACGCTCTGGTCCAGCCTTATTTGGCGACCTCGCGCTGGATCGCCTGCACCACATCCTTGCCGATGCGCGCTTCCATCTGGGTGTACACCGGCTGCATGGCGCGCCGCCATTCGGCCTGCTGCTGCGAGCTGAGCGTATGGATGGTGGTGGTGCCGGCGCGCCGGATCGATTCCAGGGCCGCGTCGTTGGTACGCTGGGCAATGGTCTTCTCGTAGGCGGTGGCTTCCGTCATCGCCTTTTCCAGCGTCTTGCGGATCCCGCCCGGCAGGCCGTCCCAGAACTTCTTGTTGACGATGACGGCGTAACCCAGGTAGCCGTGGTTCGACACCGTCAGGTGCTTCTGCGACTCGTGCATGCGCTGGGTGTACATGTTCGAAGGCGTGTTCTCGGTGCCTTCCACCACGCCGTCGCGCAGGGCCGGCGTGGTTTCCGAAAACGCCAGCGCCAGCGGCTGGGCGCCCAGCGAACGCATCTGGACATCCAGCACCTTGGAGGCCTGGATGCGCATGCGCAGGCCGCGGAAATCGGATGGCGCCAGCAGCGGCTTGTTGGCCGACATCACCTTGAAACCATTGTCCCAGTAGGCCAGGCCGGTGATGCCCTTCGACTCGAGTTTACGCAGCAGGCCGCGCCCGATGCGCCCCTCCGTCACCGCATACAGCGCCTGCTTGGACGGGAAGATATACGGCAGGTCGAAGGCTTCGAATTCCTTCACGCCCAGCGGCGAGAACTTGGCCAGCGAGGGCGCCAGCATCTGCACCGCGCCCAGCTGCAGGGCTTCGAGCTCCTCGCGGTCCTTGTAGAGCTGGCTGTTCGGGTAGACTTGCACCTTCACCCGGCCGTTGGTCATCTGCTCGGCCAGGACCTTGAAGCGCTCGGCGGCGCGCCCTTTCGGCGTGTCCGGCGCGACCACGTGGCTGAACTTGATGATGATCGGCGCCTGCGCCCAGGCGGCATTGCCCGTGACGGCGAGCAGTGCGGCGGCGAGGAATCGGATCTGCGGGGCGGCGGTACGGTTCATCCTGGTCGGGAACGGGAATATGATGGGTGGGACCAGTCTGCGCGGCAGGCTTGCGGCGCGCCATCGTGGACTTCCACAATAGCCCGACAGTGTAACGAAGTACGGAGCATTAATGAAATTTCCCTTCACCCAGCAGCCGGACGCGCAGCGTGCGCGCTCCTGGCGCTGGCTGGTGCCGGTCCTGCTGGTGCTGCTGTTCCTGGCGGTGCTGATCTGGCTGCCTTGGCAGGCGCGCCAGATGGAGCAGACCGAACGCCAGGAACAGCTGATCGCGGACACGCTCTGGGTCGAGCAGACCCTGCGCTTCGAGCTGGCGCGCAGCGAGGAAGCGCTGGCGGGGCTGGGCGCCGACCTGGTGTCGCGGCCGCCGCAGCAACAGATCACCCCGCAGGCGCTGCAGGCGCGCTTTCGCCAGATGTTCGAGAACGGCCCCGAACTGGTGCGCATCGTCTGGTATGACGCCGATGGCAAGGTGATGGCCAGCCACGGCCTGGAACCGCCTGCCGTCCTGCCCGCGCCGACCCGGCTGGCGGCCGAGGTGGCCGGCGCGACCAGGCGCGGCCGCTACAGCGAACCCTACGGCGCCAGCGACGCCACGCCGGGCGTGCTCGACTTCTACCTGCCGCTGTACGCCGGCGGCAAGCCGGCCGGCAGCCTGGTCGCCACCTATAGCTTGCAGACCCTGCTCGACGAAACGGTGCCCTGGTGGTTCGCGCAGGACAACGCCCTGACCCTGCTCGACCGCGAGGACGACCCGGTGGCGCGGCGCGCCGCCGGCGGCCCGGGACGGGGGGTATATACGCACCGGCGCGAGCTCGACCTGCCGGGCGCGCTGGTGGTGCTGTCCACCGACAGCGTCAAGCGCGCGCCCCAGCTGCTGCCGAACCTGCTGGTCGGATCGGTCATCGTGCTGGCCCTGGGCCTGGTGCTGAGCCTGGGCTCGCTGTGGCGCCACATCTCGCGCACGCTGGCGGCGGAGCGGGCCCTGCGCCAGCAGATGGCCTTCCGCACCGCAATGGAAAACTCCCTGATCACCGGTCTGCGCGCGCGCGACCTGGAAGGACGCGTCACCTATGTGAACCGGGCCTTCTGCGAGATCGTCGGCCTGCCGGCCGAAGACCTGGTCGGCAAGAAGCCGCCCATGCCCTACTGGGCGCCGGAAGTCATGGCCGAGTATGAGGAGCGCTTCGCCGGCGTCCTGTCGGGCAACATCACGCCCCAGTTCGAAACCGTGTTCCAGCGCCCGGACGGCGTGCGCGTGCCGGTGCTGGTCTACGAGGCGCCGCTGGTGGATGCCGACGGCCGCCAGACCGGCTGGATGAGTTCGATCCAGGACATTACCGACCGCAAGCGCGCCGAAGAACTCAACCGCCAGCAGCAGGAAAAGCTGGAAAACAGCGCGCGCCTGGCTACCATGGGCGAGATGTCCTCGATGCTGGCGCACGAGCTGAACCAGCCGCTGGCGGCGATTTCCAGCTACACGGCCGGCGCCCTCAACGTGCTGGAGCGCACCGGCAAGGCGGGCGAACCGGTGAATGCCGGCATGCTGCGGCATGCGCTGGAGCAGGCGCGCCAGCAGGCGCAGCGCGCCGGCCAGATCATCCGCAGCGTGCACGAGTTCGTGAAAAAGCGCGAGCCGCGCCGCGAGCCGGTCACCATCCCCGGCGTGGTCGAGGGTGTGCGCGCCCTGATCGAGCTGCAGGCGCGCCAGGCCGGCGTCGTCCTGCGCGTCGAGCTGCCGCCGCAATTGCCGAAGGTGGAAGCCGACCGCGTGATGCTGGAACAGGTGCTGCTCAACCTCACCCGCAACGCGATCGAGGCGATGGTCGACACCCGGCTCGACCAGCGCGTGCTGCGCATCGGCGCTGCCCACGCCGACGGCATGGTGTCGGTGTCGGTGATCGACCGTGGCCACGGCATCGCGCCGGAAGTGGCGGCCGGGCTGTTCTCGCCCTTCTACTCGACCAAGGCGGAAGGGATGGGCATGGGCCTGTCGATCTGCCGCACCGCGATCGAGTTCCACGGCGGCACGCTGACCCATGCGCCAAACCCGGGCGGCGGCACCATCTTCACGTTCTCGCTGCCGGCGCAAGCGGCGAGCGGGGCGCTGGGCTAAAATCCGGGTGCGGCCCTTGCCGCAGATGATCAAGAATACCGAGGACGGAGACCCACCACATGCTGCACATCGTCGACGATGAAGACGTCATCCGCGACGCGCTCGCCTGGCTGGCGCAATCGCGCGGCCTGGAGGCGCGCGGCTACGCCAGCGGCGAAGCATTCCTCGCCGCCGTCGGCGCGTCCGTCCCCGGCGCCGACGGCGCGCAGGGCGACTGCGTGCTGCTGGACGTGCGCATGCCCGGCATGAACGGCATCGCCGTTTTTGACCAGTTGGTAAAAAATGGCCTGAGCGCGCGCTTGCCCGTGATCTTCCTGACCGGCCACGGCGACGTGCCGATGGCGGTCGACTCGCTCAAGCGCGGCGCCTTCGATTTCTTCGAAAAACCCTTCAACGACAACGTGCTGATGGACCGCGTCGAGGAGGCGCTGGTCGCCTCGCGCAAGGCGCTCGATGCCGCCGCGGTGCAGGCGCGCCTGGCGACCCTGTCGGCGCGCGAGCGCGAAGTGCTGGACCTGATCCTGGCCGGCATGATGAACAAGGTGGTGGCCGACAAGCTCGGGATCAGCATGCGCACGGTGGAGGTGCACCGGGCCCACATCTTCGACAAGATGCAGGTCAAGACCGCGGTCGAGCTGGCCGGCTTGCTGAAGTAAAACGCCACCTTGGAACTTCCTGAAACGCCCTCAATTGCTCTTCGTTCTCCTTCTTTTTCGCGCGGCAAGCGTCCCTGCGGTTTGAAGGAAGCCTTGTAAAATGAACCGGAACGCGACACGGCCGCTGCATTCTGTGGCGATCGCGGAGCTATTGCATTTAGGAATTCTCATGAACGAAAAAACAGTTGCAGACAAGATGTTCCTGAGGACGGCGAAATCGATGCTGATCCTTAACGGACAAGCCAATCCCGGCGTGGCGGCGCAGATGCCTCAGCAGCTCGTCAAGGAAGGCGACGGTCCCTTCGACGTGATCCTGATGTTTGCGCTCAACCGCAAGGAGCTCGAGCAGTACCTGCCGATCGCCAAGGAACGCCTGGGCGAAAAGGGTTCCTTGTGGATCGCCTACCTCAAGCAGACCGCCTCCAAGGCCACCGACATCAATCGCGATTCGATCAATGCCTATGCCAAGGAAAACGGCATCACCGCGGTGGCGATGATCTCGATCGACGGCGACTGGTCCGGCCTACGCCTCAAGCGCATCGAGTAAAGCGCCATGCCGTGCGAGCGCCCAGAGGACATGCTCGCGCACCAGGCTTGAAGGATGGCAGGCGCGTGCCCGCAAGGCCGCCACGATCGCCGCATCGCCCTTGCCGGCCGCGCTGGCGGCGGCATTGCCCAGCCCCACCGCCAGGTTGCGCAGCCAGCGCTCGTGGCCGATACGCCGGATCGGACTGCCTTCCATCCGGCGGTTGAATTCCTCCTCTTCCCACCCGAACAGGTCGACCATGCCGGCGTCGCCCAGGCCATTTCTCTCGTCGAAGTCGGGTAGCGAGGCGCGCTGCGCGAACTTGTTCCACGGGCAGGCCAGCTGGCAGTCGTCGCAGCCGTAGATGCGGTTGCCGATCAGGGGGCGCAAGTCTTCCGGGATGGCGCCCTTGAGCTCGATGGTCAGGTAGGAAATGCAGCGCCGCGCGTCCAGCCGGCCGGGGCCCAGGATGGCCTGGGTCGGGCAGACCTCGATGCAGGCCTGGCAGCCGCCGCAGTGGGCGCCGGTGGGCGGATCGACGGGCAGCGGCAGGTCGACCAGGATTTCGCCGATGAAGAAGGTGGAGCCGGCCGCGCGCGACAGCAGCAGCGTGTGCTTGCCGCGCCAGCCCAGGCCGGCTTTTTCCGCAAGCGGCAGTTCCATCACCGGCGCCGAATCGGTGAATACGCGGTAGCCCAGCTCACCGACGGCCGCCTTGACCTTCTCGGCCAGGGCCTGCAGGCGGTTGCGCAGCACCTTGTGGTAGTCGCGGCCGCGCGCATACACCGAGACCACGGCGGCGCCGGGTTCCAGCTGGCGTGCGTGTTCCTCACGACGCCAGTCTTCTCCGCGCGACATCGGCAGGTAATCCATGCGCGCGACGATGGCGCGCACCGTTCCCGGCACCAGCTCGCTTGGCCGCGCACGCTTCATGCCGTGGCTTGCCATATAATCCATCTCGCCATGGCAGCCGGCGTCGAGCCAGGCCTGCAAGCCGGCTTCCGCATGCGCCAGGTCGACGTCCGCGATGCGCACGTCGGCAAAACCGAGTTCCGCGCCCCATGTCTTGATGGTGCGTGCGAGCTCGTACAGGTCGGGTGGGGATGTCAGCATGGCGGGATGAACAACATGGCGACAGCGGTCGCTTAACACGCTATTTTATTCGATGCAGCCTTTCAAAGCCTACTTGCCCGACGAATCCGCGACCGCCGCATTGGGTGCGGCGCTGGCGCGCGCGCTCCAGCCCGGCCTGGTGATCTACCTGCACGGCGACCTCGGCGCAGGCAAGACGGCGCTCACCCGCGCCCTGATCCAGGCGGCCGGGCACAAGGGCACGGTCAAGAGCCCGACCTACACGCTGTCCGAGCCCTACCGCGTGCAGGTCGATGGCCAGGATATCAACATCATCCACTACGACCTGTACCGGATGTCGAGTCCCGAGGAATTCCTGGACGCGGGCTTCCGCGAAGACTTCGACGGCAGGAATATCTGCATCGTCGAATGGCCCGAAAAAGGCGAGCCGGTGTTGCCCTCACCCGACGTTCGAATCTTGCTTGACGTCAGCGGTCTCGGCCGTGAGGTAGAATTGCAGCCGTTGACTCAACCAGGCCTGCTATGTCTCGACCGCCTCGCCTACCCTCCGCCGACTCCCTGATTCCTGGTTCGCCGCGCCGCCGCACCCTGCTCAAGGCCGGCGGCACGCTGCTGCTTTCCGTGATCGCCCCGCTGCCGGCCAGCGCCGCGCAGATCCTGGCCGTCCGTGTCTGGCCCGCGCCCGACTACACGCGCGTGACGCTGGAAAACGACAGCAACCTCAAGACCGAGCACTTCCTCCTGTCCGACCCGCCGCGCATGGTGGTGGACATCGACGGGCTGGGCCTGAACAGCACCCTGAAGAGCCTGGTCGCCAAGATCGAATCGAACGACCCCTACATCAAGCAGGTAAGGGTCGGCCAGAACCGTCCGAACGTGGTGCGCCTGGTGTTCGACCTGAAGGAAGAGATCAAGCCGGAGGTGTTTACGCTGGCGCCGGTGGCCGGCTACCAGCACCGTCTGATCTTCGACCTCTATCCGACCAAGCCGGTCGATCCGATCGCCGCGCTGATCGAAAAGGGCGACTGGTTCAGCGAGGCGCCGACCTCGGCGGCTGCCGGCAGCGCCAATCCGGCCTCGCCCCTGCCGGCCACGCCGCCGGCCCAGACCGGCGCCGCTCCGGAAGCCATCGCCAAGCTGGAATCCGAGATGTCGGCCCTGGACGGCACCCCGCCGCCGCAGCCGGTACAGCCGACGCCGTCGAAGGCCGGCGCCAAGGCTGCGCCGCCGAAGGTGGTGCGCATGGTCACCATCGCGCTCGACCCGGGCCACGGCGGCGAAGACCCCGGAGCGATCGGCGCCAACGGCAGCCGCGAGAAGGACATCGTGCTGGCCGTGGCCAAGCGCCTCAAGGCCAAGCTCGAGCAGCTGCCGAATACCCGCGTCATGCTCACCCGCGACGGCGACTACTTCGTGCCGCTCGGCCAGCGCGTGCAGAAGGCGCGCAAGGTGCAGGCCGACCTGTTCGTGTCGATCCACGCGGACGCCTGGATCTCGCCGACCGCGCGCGGCTCCTCGGTGTTCGTGCTGTCCGAAAAGGGCGCCAGCTCGAGCGCGGCGCGCTGGCTGGCAAACGACCAGAACAAGGCCGACCTGGTCGGCGGCGCCAACTTCGCGGTGCAGGACAAGCAGATCGCGAGCGTGCTGTTCGACCTGTCGACCACGGCACAGATCAACGACAGCCTCAAGCTCGGCAAGGCCGTCCTGAGCGAAATCGGCGGCATCAACCGCCTGCACAAGGCCTCGGTCGAACAGGCCGGCTTCGCAGTGCTGAAAGCGCCTGACATCCCGTCGATTCTGGTGGAAACTGCATTCATCTCGAACCCGCAGGAAGAAGCCAAGCTGCGCGACGAAGGCTACCAGAACCAGCTGGCCGAGGCCATCACCAATGGCATCAAGCGCTATTTCGCCGACAACCCGCCAATGGCCAAGAGCCGCCAGACCTGACCCTTTTCGACCATGACCCTCGCCACCCATACCACCTACGGGCAGCTGCCCGCGATCCGGATCCAGGCGCCGGACGGCGCCGAAGCCACCATCACCCTGTACGGCGCCCACCTGGTTTCCTGGAAGGGCGCGGACGGCCGGGAACGCATGTTCATGAGCGAGAAATCGGTGCTCGACGGCAGCAAGGCGATCCGCGGCGGCGTGCCGGTGATCTTTCCGCAATTTGCCGAACGCGGCAAGGGCATGCGCCACGGCTTTGCCCGCGTGAGCAACTGGCGCCTGGAAGACAGCGGCCTGGAAGATGATGCAGCCTGGGCCAGCTTCGACCTGGCGGCGGGCGACCTGCCGACCACCCTGGCCGACGCCTGGCCGCACACCTTCGCCCTGTGCCTGCGCGTGGCGCTGCGCGCCAACCAACTGGACATGACGCTCACCGTGCGCAACCTGGGCGCCGCGCCCTTCCCCTTCGCGGCGGCGCTGCATACCTACCACCTGGTGCCGGACGTGTGCGAGGTGCGCATCGAGGGCATCTCCTCGGACGAGATCTCGATCATCGACAAGCTCGACGAGGTCTATCCGCACGTGGCGGGGCGCGCCCAGCTGGCCACCAGCGCGGGAACGCTGGTGCTGGAACAGAGCGGCTTTACCGATGCGGTGGTGTGGAACCCGGGCGCGGTGGATGCGGCGGCGCTGCCCGACATGGAGAACGGCGAGTACAAGCGCTTCGTGTGCATCGAGCCGGCCGTGCTCGATCCGGTGACGCTGGATGCGGGGCAGTCCTGGACCGGAACCTACCGCGTCAGCTGAAACGATGAAGCCCAGGTCTGGGGGTCAGGTCTGACTTTCGGACACGGACTGAGCAATACAATCACGCAATGCTCGAGTTCGTGTCCAAATGTCAGACCTGACCCTCATGTAAGCCGGGCAGTGCCCGGCTTTTTTTAGTTCGACTCCTTGATCATCCTGCCATTGCTCTGCTGGATCGGCCGCGCATTGAGCGGATACAGGCGCGAGAACAGCGCCATCTGCGCCGGCGAGGCCTGCATGGTCTGCTTCATCACGATCCACAGCACGTCCTCGGTGCACGGCGGTTCGGTGAGCGAGCCCATATAGGTGAAGTACTCGCGCTTTTCCGGCAGCGCCTCGCTCGGGTCGATCAGGATCGAGGGCGACACGGTCTGGTGCTTTTCCAGCGGCAGGTTGTTCCACACCGTCTGGATCAGGGAATTGGCCTTGCCGCGCTCGAGCAGCACGGCCAGCACCAGCAGCTTGCCTTCGTAGCTGCGGTGCACCAGGTGGATCACCATCTCGGTGCCCTTGCCGTTGATGCGCTCTTCCGACGGGCGGTGGAAGTGGAACTGCTGCAGCTCGTAGGCCATGTTGCCGACCGTGAGGAAGTTGCCGCCGCCGACCGTCACCTGGATGGTGTGGCCGTTGTCGATCTCGCTGAACGAGCTCGGACGGTAGTCGAAAGCGATCTGCTCGAGGTCGACCTTGATGCCGTCGCGCAGGTCGATCGGCGACTGGCGCTTGCCGGTATTGCACTGGGCCCAGTTCGAGTTGATGTTCGACCAGTTGGCCGGACCGTACTCGCCTTCGTAGCTCCAGTGGGTGCCGTTCTTCGGCTTGTTGGCGGCGGCGATCGCGGCTTCGGCTTCCTTGCGGCGCTTGGCCTCGGCCGCTTTTCTCGCCCTGGCGGCCGCGGCGGCGCGGGCCGCCTGCTGCTCGCGCAGCTGGGCCAGGCGCTCGGCGATGCGCACCGAGAGGTCGACTTCCGACTGTTCTTCGTCGGCGGCTGGTGCCGGCGCCGGGCGGGCTGCCGCGGCGCTGCGGGCGTCGGCGGCGGCGGCCAGGGCCTTCATGTCCGGCTTGACCGAGCTTGGCACGGGCTTGCCTTCGAGGATGGCCTTGACGGTGGCCGTCTTGCCATCGGTGGGCTTGGGAGCGGGGTCGCTCGCGCTTGCGGAAGCCATGACAAGGCTGCAAGCCAACAGGGCGATGAGGTGGCGCATGAGAATCCAGGGAGTGTCTGTCCTCATGCTTATCGGCAATAAGCACGGCAAACTTGAGTGCGCTGGAACAAGAACGCCCCGAAAAATCGGGGCGCTGTCAGGATGGCAAGGCGTCGACCTTACCGGCTCAGCATGTTGCGGCCGAATTTATACAGGCCGCCGATCGCCAGCGGCACCATCGCCGCCGAGATGCCGACCAGCACGATTTCGGTCAGGTGCTCCTTGACCACCGGGACATTGCCGAACAGGTAGCCGGCAGTGACCAGGCTGCCCACCCACAGCACCGCCCCGGTCACGTTGAACAGCTGGAAGCGGGCCAGCGTCATCTCGGAGACGCCGGCCACCAGGGGCGCGAAGCTGCGCACCACCGGCACGAAGCGCGCCACGATGATGGTCTTGCCGCCATGCTTCTCGAAGAAATCGTGGGTGCGGCGCAGCGCATCCTTGTTGATCCAGCGGTAGTTGTGCGTAAACACGCGCTGGCCGATGGCCCGCCCGACGTAGTAGTTCACGGTATTGCCGGTCACCGCGGCCACGATCAGGAGCGTCATCAGGAGCGCGAAGTTCATCTGGCCGGTGGCGCAGAAGGCGCCCGCGATGAACAGCAGGGTGTCGCCGGGGAGGAAGAAGAACAGGACCAGTCCGGTTTCGCAAAACACGATCGCGAACAGCACGATGTAAACATAGGTTCCGTACTGGGCCAGGAGCGCGCCCAGCGTCCTGTCGACATGCAGGAGCATGTCGAATAACTGCATCAGATCCATCATCTTCCTAGAGGTTAGCCGCGCATCATACCACCAGTTACCATCCCGGCATGCGAGACCATCCGGACGGCTTTACCTTCCGACCACATTCCCGCACAATCGCCGGGATAAGCAATCGATAACACACCTGGAGACTGCATGACCGCTTCGTTCAAGGCATCACGCCTGGCCCTCGCCGCCCTGGCCCTGCTGGCCGCCGGCAGCGCCGCCGCCGCCCCTGCCAAGCCAGAAAAGGAACTGCCGCCAAAACCCTCGCTGGCCGACGTGGTCAAGGCCTCCAAGCCGGCCGACTGGCGCGCGCTGGACCCGGAAAACACGCTGTACATGGACCTGCCGACCGGCCGCGTGGTCATCGAACTGGCTCCGAGCTTCGCACCGAATACCGCCGCCAACATCCGCGCCCTGGTGCGCGAAAAGTACTTCGACGACCTGTTCATCATCCGCTCGCAGGACGGCTTCGTGGTGCAGTGGGGCGACCCGGACGAGGAGAACCCGAAGCCGTTCAAGGCTGCCAAGACCATCAAGGCCGAGTTCACCGCGCCGATCAAGTCGGCCGGCAGCTTCACCCGGCTGAAGGACGGCGACGTCTATGCCCCGCAGGTCGGCCACGTGAACGGCTTCCCGGCCGCGCGCGACCCAGGCAGCGGCCAGACCTGGCTGGTGCACTGCCCCGCGATGATCGGCGTGGCGCGCGACACCGGTTCCGATACCGGCAACGGCTCGCAGCTGTACGTCGTCACCGGCCACGCGCCGCGCCACCTCGACCGCAACATCACCGTGGTGGGCCGGGTCGTGCACGGCATGCCGCTGCTCTCCAGCCAGCCGCGCGGCACCGGGGCTGCCGGCTTCTACGAGAAGCCCGAGCAGCGCATGCCGCTCAAGCGGGTAGCCATGGCGGCCGACGTGCCGGAAGCCGAGCGCAGCAAGCTGGAGGTGATGCGCACCGACAGCGCCACCTACCAGGCCGTGGTCGAGGCGCAGCGCAACCGCGGCGGCCCGTGGACCAAGGTCGCGGCCGGCAAGATCGACCTGTGCAACGCGCCGATTCCGGTGCGGGAGCAGAAGTAGGCGGGATATAATTTGGCGATGAACGCGCCCGCTCCCACCCATCGCCCGATCCAGCAACTCCCTGACCAGCTTATCTCCCAGATCGCCGCCGGCGAAGTGGTCGAGCGGCCATCTGCCGTGGTCAAGGAGCTGCTGGAAAACGCCCTCGACGCGGGCGCGACCCAGATCACCGTGCGCCTGGAAGAAGGCGGCGTCAAGCGCATCGCCATCACCGACAACGGGCGCGGCATCGAGCCGGACCAGCTGCCGCTGGCCCTGGCGCGCCACGCCACCTCGAAAATCGCCTCGCTGCACGACCTCGAGCACGTCGGCACGCTGGGCTTCCGCGGCGAGGCGCTGGCCTCGATCGCCTCGGTGGCCGCGTTGCGCATCACCTCGCGCACGCCGAACGCCGCCCACGCCTACGAAATCGTCGGCTCGCACGAGGGCACGGTGGCCCCATCTTCCGGCGCCTTCGGCACCACCATCGACGTGCAGGACCTGTACTTCAACACCCCGGCGCGCCGCAAGTTCCTGAAGTCCGAGCAGACCGAATACGGCCACTGCGCCGAGGTCGTGCGCCGCATCGCGCTGTCGCGTCCGGACGTCTCGTTCAGCCTGACGCACAACGGCCGCACCATCGACCACTGGAACGTGAGCGAAGCGGCCAAGCGCAGCGGCCAGATCCTCGGCAACGACTTCGCCGAGGCGCGCCTGGCGCTGGACGAATCCGCCGGTCCGCTGCGCCTGCACGGCTACGTCGGCCTGCCGACCGCGTCGAAAGCGCGCGCCGACGGCCAGTTCTTCTACGTGAACGGGCGTTTCGTGCGCGACAAGCTGCTGGTGCACGCGGTGCGCGCGGCCTACCAGGACGTGCTGCACGGCGACCGCTTCCCCTGCTACGTGCTGTCGCTCGACCTCGACCCGGCCCTGGTCGACGTCAACGTCCACCCGTCGAAGATCGAAGTGCGCTTCCGCGACAGCCGCGCGGTGCACCAGTTCGTGTTCCACGCGGTGCAGCGCACCCTGGCCCAGACCTCGGCCACCGCCCACGGCAGCGCGCCGGCGCCGATTTCCGCCGCCGAAGTCAAACCTACCGGCACCCCGGTGTGGGCGCCGCGCCCGCACGAGCAGACCTCCTTCGGTGCGCAGCTGGCGCCGACTTTCTCGCCCTCGCCCTTCGCGCCGGGCAGCCGCTGGGACGATCCGCGCCCGCAGCCGTCGAGCGGCGGCGTGGCGCAGCGTACCGAAGCCTATGGCGCCCTGTTCGCCACGGGCGGAGCGGCCAAGGCCGAGGCGCCGGTCGGCGTGCCGATATCAAGCTCCGAGCGCCCGCTGTCGAACGAGGATTTCCCGCTCGGCTTCGCCCTGGCCCAGCTGCACGGCATCTACATCCTGGCCCAGAACACCAAGGGCCTGGTGCTGGTCGACATGCACGCGGCCCATGAACGCATCCTGTACGAGCAGATCAAGAATGCGCTGGACGCGCGCGCCGAGGGCGAAGAACTGCAGGTGCAGCAGCTCCTGATCCCGGTGACCTTCTACGCCGACGCCATCGAGGTGGCGACCGCCCAGGACCACGGCGAGACCCTGAAGACGCTCGGCTTCGACATCGCCGCGCTATCGCCCACCACGTTGGCGGTGCGCACCGTGCCGACCCTCTTGAAGAACGCCGACGCCCAGACGCTGGCGCGCGACGTGCTGCGCGACGTGCGCGAATTCGGCGGCTCGCGCGTGCTGATCGAGCGCCGCAACGAACTGCTCGGCACCCTCGCCTGCCACACGGCGGTGCGCGCCAACCGCATCCTCTCGATCCAAGAGATGAACGCGCTGCTGCGCCAGATGGAAATCACCGAGCGCTCCGACCAGTGCAACCACGGCCGCCCGACCTGGGTCCAGCTCGAAATCTCGGCACTCGACAAACTCTTCCTGCGCGGCCAGTAATCGATATGAGCAACAAGAAACCGATGGCCGTGGCCATCATGGGCCCGACCGCGTCCGGCAAGACCGCGGCCGCGCTGGCGATCGCCAGGACCCGTCCCGTCGAGATCATCTCGGTCGACTCGGCCCTGGTCTACCGCGGCATGGACATCGGCACCGCCAAGCCTAGCCCCGAGGAGCTGGCGGCGGTGCCGCACCACCTGATCGACATCATCGACCCGCTGGAAGCCTATTCGGTGATGCAGTTCCGCGAGGACGCGATCCGCCTGGTGGGCGAGATCAGCGCGCGCGGCGCCCTGCCCCTGCTGGTGGGCGGCACCATGATGTACTTTAAAGGCCTGACCGACAGCCTGGACGAGCTGCCGACCGCCGATCCTGCGCTGCGCGCCCAGCTCGACGCGGAAGCGGCCAGCATCGGCTGGCCCGGCATGCATGCCAGGCTGCGCACGCTCGACCCGGTGACCGCCGAGCGCCTGAAGCCCAACGACGCGCAGCGCATCAACCGCGCGCTGGAGATCATCGCCCTGACCGGCAAGCCGATGTCCGAACTGCTGGGCAAGCGCGAGAAGCCCGAGCTGCCGTTTGAATTGATCTCGTTCGCGCTGGAGCCGTCGGACCGCGCCGTGCTGCACCAGCGCATCGCCCAGCGCTTCGACGCCATGCTGGGCGAGCGCGACGACGAAGGGCTGGTGGCGGAAGTGGCGCGCCTGCGTGCGCGCGGCGACCTGACGCCTGCCCTACCGTCGATCCGCTGCGTCGGCTACCGCCAGACCTGGGACTACCTCGACGGCAAGATCGACCGTGCGGAGCTGCGCGAACTGGGCATCATCGCCACGCGCCAGCTGGCCAAGCGCCAGATCACCTGGCTGCGCGCGATGCCGGAGCGGATCGTGATAGACTGCTTAGGTAACGACCCGACAGGCGAGCTGATGCACAAGCTGAGTCAGTTGAAAAAATGACATTGGCGCGAGATTTTTGCGTCGCAGATCGGCGTCCAGCCTTGACAGGCGGCGCGCCGGCATCGATAATGCCTGCCGTTGCGGTGATATAGCTCAGCTGGTTAGAGCACAGCACTCATAATGCTGGGGTCGGTGGTTCAAGTCCACCTATCACCACCACAGAATTCCAAACGGATGGCCTGACTCGCGCAGTCGGGCCATTTTGTTTTACCCGCTTTCGGTGATATAGCTCAGCTGGTTAGAGCACAGCACTCATAATGCTGGGGTCGGTGGTTCAAGTCCACCTATCACCACCACGACGGCAGCCCGCGTTCTTTCCCGAGAACGTGGGCTTTTGTTTTTCAGCGTAGCGCGAATCGACCATCGAGGCCGAACGCCACCATCTTCGGATGGCCGGTGACATAGGCCCATACCTCTTCTCGCGTCTTGAGCGGCGCATGCCCATACACCTTGTCCAGGGCCTCCAGCGTGACGACGACGAGCTGGTTCTTGCAGTAGGTCTGGATCGCGGACGAGGCGAGATAGCGTTCACGCTGCAGCTGCCCTAGCAGCCATAGAACGGGGCGCCACCAGTCGTAGGCGAAGTCGCAATGCTTGATCACGGTGGCCGACGATTCGCGCTGGGCCAGCATCGCGAAAAAATTCAGCATGTTGTCGAGCATGAGGCGATCCGCCCGGTCCGCGTGGACGATATCCTCATCGGCTTTGTCGCGCTTGGCCTCGTCCAGTTCGCGCAAAATGGGCAAGCTGCTGCCAGGGAGCGCAAGCTGCTCGACCACGAAAAGGCGGCTGGCCAGAAACTCCGCATAGTCCCGGCTCTTGACCGCCGCCAGGAGGCAGCGGAACGAACTGTCCTTCACGTGCTGGAAATCGAGGCTCGTAAACGTCTGAAACAGCTCGAAGATCGAGCGCTCCACCTCTTCGCGCCGCGCAATGCGCGATTCCTCGGCCTGGAACAGCAGTGTGACCACCACGCCGCCAAAGGCCAATGCAGTGAACAATACGTTCAGGCCGTTGTACACCTTTTCAAGCGGATCCTGAAAGGTCCCTTGGGGCAAGTGTTTCGCGATGGGGTAGGCAGTCAGCCAGACCAGCACGATCAGCAGCATGATGGTGAAAGCCAGGTACCCGGGGCGGGAAAGTCTCATGATCCATCCTTGTTATGTTAATTGGAATGATCATAGGCATATTTCCTGGTGCTTTCCATGCGTAAAAAATGAAAAGGCCAGCGCATGGCTGGCCTCCGGTCATCGCATGATGGTCAGTGCTTCTTGCCGCCACCCGAAATCTTGTTCTCGGTGGCCCAGGCGCGCCGCTCGGCTTCCTTCTTGCCTACGCCCTTCTTCTCGTAGCCTTCCTCGATGTGCTTGACCTGGCGTTTCTGCTTGTCCGTGTAGGACGATTTATCACCTTGAGGCATGATGATTCTCCTTTCCATGGTGGGATGGTCCACACCCCTCAGGCTACGCTCCTGCCCGCCCTTGTAACGTTCGGTATCTCACGCAAAAGAAGCTTCTACTCAGCAGTAAAGGACTCGTCCAGCGCATAGTCGCCGCGCGCCAGGCCCGCCAATACGGCGCCGGCCTGCTGCAGGTAGTCCGAGGGCACCAGGATGCGCACCCCGCCCAGCGCTGGCGCCAGCAGCAGATCGGTCTGCATCAGGTGGGCGTCCGCCAGCACGGCCGGGATGCCGGCCGCGACCAGGCAGCCCTGGGCCAGCGTCGCTTCCATCGGTACCAGGTACCTGGCGATGATGAACAGGTCGCGGCCGGGAATCTGGACGACCTCCGGGTTGGCGGCCAGCCAGGCGTTCAGTGCGAGTTGTTCCATGCGCCCCTCTCTTTTACCGTTCGGTCAAAACAGCGCCGGCGCCTGTGACAGCAGGTACAGGGTGACGCCGATCAGGCCACCGACGATGGTGCCGTTGATGCGAATGTACTGCAAGTCCTTGCCGATGTTGAGTTCGATTTGCTCGGACATCTCGCGATCGTCCCACTGTTTCACCGTATCGGCGATGTGGCGCGTCAGGAAGCCCGCGAACTCGGGGGCGACGCCGCGCGCGGCCGATTCCAGGTTGTCGCTCAGGGAGGCGCGCAGCTGCGGGTCTTCGGCCAGCACCTTGCCGACCCAGGCGCCGGTCGCCACCAGGCGCCGGCGCAGGCTCGAATCCTCGCTCTGCAGGTCCTGCTTGACCCAGCCCTTCAAGTCGCCCCACAGGGTGGCGAGGTAGCCGTTGAGCGTCTCGTCGCCCAGCAGGTAGGCCTTGATCTCGTCCGCCTTGCCGGCGAAGGACGGGTCGGCCTTCAGGCGCTCGATGAACTCCTGGGTAAACCTGTCGAAACGCTCGCGCAAAGGATGATGTGGGTCGGCTGCGACCTTGTTCAGGATGCCAGAGGCGAGCCGCACGGCCAGGCCGGCGCCCTTGCGTCCGATCAGCTCGGACGGCAGCATGCTTTCGATGAAGGCATAGTCTTCCTTGAGCCAGTCGACGATGCCCTGCGAGATCGTGGCCTGGGTGTCGGCGTTGTCGAGCAGGCGCGCCAGCTGGGTGATGCCTTCGTTGAGCAGTTCCTGGTGGCGCCCGTCGCGCGTCAGGCTCTCGAGGATGGTGCCGGCCGACTTCGACAGGTCGACGCTGTTCACCATGGCGTGCACCGCGCGCCGGATGAAGCCCTGCACCGCGCTGTCCTCGATGAAGTCGAGCAGCCAGATGCCCACGCGTACCAGGTGCTGGCCCAGCAGCTCGGTATTGGCGGGCTTGACCAGCCAGTCGGCCACCTTCTGCACCGGGTCGTGGCGCTGGATCAGCCTGACGATCGATTCGGTGTCGAGGAATTTCTCGTGCACGAAGCGCCCCAGGTTATCGGCGATGCGCTCCTTGTTCTTCGGGATGATCTCGGTGTGGCGCGAGACGATCGGGATCGGCACGCGTTTGAACAGGGCCACCACCGCGAACCAGTCGGCCAGCGCGCCGACCATGGCGGCTTCGGAAAAGGCGCGCAGCAGGCCGGTCCACCAGTTCTGGGGCAGGAATAGGGTCAGCACGAACAGCAAGGCCGCGCCTGCAAAAAATGCGAGCGCGAGCATTTTGGATCGCCGCAGTTCGGCTTCTTTCGTCATAGGCTCCGGGGTCATGCGTCCACCCCATGCATGCTATATGACTTCGCCGTTCCTCAGCGCTTCGATTGCCTGTCGAGTAAAACCCCAGTCGGCCAGGATCGCCTCGCTGTCCGCCCCCGGGCTGCTCGGTGCGCCCGGGGTGGCGGTTGCCGTGCGGCTGAAGCGCGGCGCCGGCGCCGGCTGGGTAACGCCATCGATCTCGACAAACGTGCGGCGTGCTGCGTTGTGCGGGTGGCGCGGCGCCTCGATCAGGTCGAGCACGGGCGCGAAGCACACCTCGGTGCCCTCCAGCAGGCGACACCATTCGTCGCGCGTCTTCGTGAGGAACAGCGCCGCGAAACGCTCCCGCAGCTCGGGCCAGTGCGCCTTGTTCCAGCGCCTGGTGAACAGCGGATCGACCTGGCCGGTGAGTTTCAACAGGGTGGCGAAGAACTGCGGCTCGATGGCGCCGATCGAAATGAACTTGCCGTCGGCGCAGGCATAGGTGTCGTAGAACGGGGCGCCGCCGTCGAGCAGGTTGCCTTCGCGCTGGCCGCTCCAGCTGCCTGCGCTGCGCAGGCCGTACATCATGGCGCCGAGCAGCGCCGCGCCGTCGGTCATGGCGGCATCCACCACCTGGCCCTGCCCCGACTTGCGCGCCTCCAGCACCGCGCAGACGACGCCGAAGGCCAGCATCATGCCGCCCCCGCCGAAGTCGCCCACCAGGTTCAGCGGCGGCGGCGGCGGGCTGTCGGCCCGCCCGGTCGAGTACAGCATGCCGGACAGGGCGACGTAATTGATGTCGTGCCCCGCCGCCTGCGCCAGCGGCCCGGACTGGCCCCAGCCGGTGACCCGGCCATACACCAGCTTCGGGTTGCGCTCCAGGCAGTTGTCCGGGCCCAGCCCGAGGCGCTCCATCACACCCGGCCGGAAGCCTTCCAGCAGCACGTCGGCCCGTTCGATCAGCTTCATCGCCGCGCAGCGCCCGGCCGCATTCTTCAGGTCGAGCGCGAGCGAGCGGCGCCCGCGCGCCATCACGTCGTGGCGCGTGCCCAGCACCGGGTAGGGCGTGTCCGCGCCGGGACTGGCCCCGGCCTTCCTGTCGATGCGGATCACCTCCGCACCCATGTCCGCCAGCATCATCGCGGCGAACGGGCAGGGGCCGATGCCGACCATCTCGACCACCCGTACTCCTGCCAATGGTCCTGCCATTTTCAGCCTCCTCAGAGCGAACGGGCGATGATTTCCTTCATGATCTCGTTGGCGCCGCCATAGATGCGCTGGACCCTGGCGTCCACGTACATCTGGGCGATCGGGTATTCCAGCATGTAGCCGTAGCCGCCGAACAGCTGCAGGCACTGGTCCACCACCTTGCACTGCAGGTCCGAGATCCAGTATTTCGCCATCGAAGCGCGCACGGTGTCCATGCGCCCGGCCAGCATGTCCTCGATGCAGCGGTCGATGAAGATGCGCGCGACGGTCGCCTCGGTCTTGACCTCGGCCAGCACGAAGCGGGTGTTCTGCATCTCGATCAGGGCCTGGCCGAAGGCCTTGCGCTCGCGCGTGTGCTCGACCGTGAGCTGCAGGGCGCGCTCGATGGCGGCCACGCCGCACACCCCGAGGATGGTGCGCTCGTAGGGCAGCTCGGTCATGAGCTGGGCGAAGCCCCTGCCCTCCTCGCCTCCCAGCACGTTCGCCAAGGGGACGTGGGCCTCGTCGAAGAACAGCTCGCAGGTGTCCTGGCCTTTCTGCCCCACCTTCTCCAGGATGCGGCCGACCCGGAAGCCCGCTTTGTGGCGGCCTTCCCCCGGGTTGTCCTTCGTTTCCAGCAGCAGGAGCGAGACGCCCTTGGCGCCGGCTGCCGGATCGGTCTTGGCCACCACCAGGATCAGGTCGGCCATGTAGCCGTTCGAGATGAAGGTCTTGGAGCCGCTCACGCGGTAGCCATCGGGGCCGCGCACGGCCGTGGTCCGGATGCCTTTCAGGTCCGAGCCGGCGCCCGGCTCGCTCATGGCGATCGCCGCGATCATCTCGCCGCTGGCCAGGCGCGGCAGGTATGTCCGTTTCTGCTCCTCCGTGCCCTGGTTCAGCAGGTAGTGCGCGACGATGGCGTGGACGTGGATGCCGAAGGCCGTATCGCCGCCATAGGACAGCTCTTCGAACACCACCGCCATGTGGGCGAAGCTGCCGCCGGCGCCGCCGTATTCTTCCGGGATGTCGGCCAGCAGCAGGCCCATCTCGCCGGCCTTGCGCCACAGCTCGCGGTCGACGTGCTGCTGCTCCCGCCATTTCTGCTGGTGCGGCGTGATCTCACCTAGCACGAAGCGGCGCACGGCATCGCGAAACGCGTGCAGTTCCTCGTTCATCCAGGGGGACGTGATCTCCATGCGCGTCCCCTCAGCCGTTGCGGTACATGGTGACGACGCAGGCGCCGCCCAGGCCCAGGTTGTGCTGCAGCGCCACGCGCGCGCCCTCGACCTGGCGCGCCTGTGCGCTGCCGCGCAGCTGGTGGGTCAGCTCGTAGCACTGGGCCAGGCCGGTCGCGCCCAGCGGGTGTCCTTTCGAGAGCAGGCCGCCGGAGGGGTTGGTGACGACCCGCCCGCCATAGGTGTTGTCGCCCTCGCGGATGAACTTGTCGGCGCCGCCTTCCGGGCACAGGCCCAGGGCTTCGTAGGTGATCAGTTCGTTGTGCGCGAAGCAGTCGTGCAGCTCTACCACATCGAGGTCTTCCGGACCCAGGCCGGACTGCTCGTAGACGTTTTGCGCGGCGGCGCGGCTCATGTCGTAGCCGACCAGGCGCATCATGTCGCCGACCGCGAAGGTGTTGGGGCGGTCGGTGGTCATGGCCTGCGCGGCGATGTGGACATCGTGGCGCAGGCCGTGGCGCAGCGCGAACTCGCCCGACACCAGCAGCGCCGCCGCGGCGCCGCAGGTCGGCGGGCAGGCCATCAGGCGCGTCATCACGCCCGGCCAGATCGCGGGGGCGTCCAGCACGTCCTGGGCGGTGACTTCCTTGCGCAGCAGCGCCAGCGGATTGTTCACGGCGTGGCGGCTGGCCTTGGCGCGGATGCGGGCGAAGGCTTCCAGAGGAGTGCCGTACTTGTCCATGTGCGCCAGGCCCGCGCCGCCGAAGTAGCGCAGCGCCAGCGGGATTTCCGGCTTGCCGACCAGGCGGTCGGTGACCTCGTCGAAGGCGTCGAAAGGCGTCGGGCGGTCGGTGAAGACCGAGCCGAGGGCGCCGGGGCTCATCTGCTCGAAGCCGAGCACCAGCACGCACTCGGCGGCGCCGCTGGCGATCGCCTGGCGTCCGAGGAACAGCGCGGTCGAGCCGGTCGAGCAGTTGTTGTTGACGTTGACGATGGGGATGCCGCTCATGCCGACCGCGTACAGGGCCTTCTGGCCACTGGTCGAGTCGCCATAGACGTAGCCCGCATAGGCCTGCTCCACCTGGTCGTACACGACGCCGGCATCCTCCAGCGCGGCGCGCGCAGCCTGCGCGCCCATCTCGTGGTAGGGGCTGCTCGCACCCGGCTTGGCGAAGGGGATCATTCCAACTCCGCTCACGTATACCTTCCTCATCCCATCTCCATATTCTTGATTAGGTCGAGCGACCTACTGTTGATCAATTATAGGTCAGTCGTACCATTAACGGTATGCCTCTGCGATAATCGTGCGATGCCTCCCATTTCCGACGATTCGATCGATAACGCCTTGCGCAACAAGGCCTCCACCACGACCGAAAAGGGCTTCGGGCGCGCGGTCGAGATCCTGCTGGTGGCGCGCCGCCTGCTGGCCGCCGAGGGCTATGCCGGACTGACGATGCGGCGCGTGGCCCAGGACGCCGGCATGAGCCTGTCGAACCTCCAGCATTACTACGGCAGCAAGGAGCAGCTGCTCGAAGCCCTGCTCCTGACCACGATGGACGAGTTCCAGGCCAAGATGGACCGGATCGCGGTGGCGATGGCCGGCCGGCCGCAGGTGGAGCGCTTCCTCACCACGGTCGACATGTTCCTCGACGAGATCACCGAGCCCACCATGCATGCGATCTTCTTCGAGATCTGGGCGCTGGCTTCGCGCCATCCCTTCGCGTCCAGCCTGATGGGCAAGATGATAGGGCGCGAGCGCAAGGCGGTGTATGGCCTGATCCAGGGTCTGAACCCGGCCATCACCGAGGAGCAGTACATGGAACGCGCGGTGCTGGTCGTGGCCCAGATCCAGGGGCTGATGCTGTTCCGGCTGGACCGCGTGGGGCGTCCGGAGCAGTACGCCGCGGTGCGCGCATCCCTGCACAAAGTGCTGCTATCGCTTGCAAGCGTGCCGTGATTTGCTGCCAACTGGCGCAAACTCGGCCTTAAAAAATACCGATGAGCGACCCTCCGTCGCGTATACTGGAAGGCTTGTCAACCTGCCACGGAGGCCGCACGGATGCACCATGAACTCAGTCTGATCACCACCATTGCAGCCGCGCTGGGCTTCGGCCTTCTGTTCGGCATGCTCGCCATACGCCTGAAACTGCCTGCACTGGTCGGCTACCTCGCCGCCGGCGTCCTGATCGGCCCCGCCACACCGGGCTTCGTCGCCGACGTGCAGCTGGCTTCCCAATTGGCGGAGATCGGGGTGATGCTGCTGATGTTCGGCGTGGGCCTGCACTTCTCGTTGGGCGACCTGCTCGACGTGAAGAAGATCGCCCTGCCCGGCGCGCTGCTGCAGATCGGTGTGGCCACGGCGATGGGCATCGGCCTGAGCTACTTCTGGGGCTGGGGCCTGGGTGCGGGACTGGTGTTCGGCCTGGCGCTGTCGGTGGCCAGTACCGTGGTGCTGCTGCGCGCGCTCGAGGCGCGCGGCGTGCTCGATTCCATGAACGGCCGCATCGCGGTGGGCTGGCTGGTGGTCGAAGACCTGGTGATGGTGCTGGTGCTGGTGATGCTGCCGGCCCTGGCCGGTCCGCTCGGCGGCAAGGGCGACGCCGGCGCCGAGCTGTGGCCGGCGCTGGGCAAGACCCTGCTGCAGGTCGGCGCCTTCGTCGCCTTCATGCTGGTGGTCGGCCGCAAGGTCTTCCCGTGGTTCCTGTGGCGGGTCGCCAAGACCAACTCGCGCGAGCTGTTCACGCTGTCCGTGATCGCCGCGGCGGTCGGCATCGCCTTCGCCTCCTCGGCGCTGTTCGGCGTGTCGTTCGCGCTGGGCGCCTTCTTCGCAGGCATGGTGCTGCGCGAGTCCGAGCTGAGCCACCGCGCGGCGGAAGAATCGCTGCCGCTGCGCGACGCCTTCTCGGTGCTGTTCTTCGTCTCGGTCGGCATGCTGTTCGACCCGATGGTGCTGGTGCAGTATCCGCTGGAGGTGCTGGCGACCGTGGCGATCATCCTGTTCGGCAAATCGATCGCCGCCTTCGTGCTGGTGCTGGCGCTGCGCTATCCGATCAACACCGCCGTCACGGTATCGGCCAGCCTGGCGCAGATCGGCGAATTCTCCTTCATCCTGGCGGCGCTGGGCATGCAGCTCGAACTGCTCCCCAGCCTGGGCCAGAACCTGATCCTGGCCGGCGCCATCATCTCGATCGCCGTCAACCCGCTGATGTTCAGCCTGGCCGCGCCGCTGGAGAAGTGGCTGCAATCCAAGCCGGAGCTGGCCCGCAAGCTGGAGCGTCCGGCCGATCCGCTGGCCGAGCTGCCGATGGAGACCGAGCGCGAGAAGCTGAGCGGCCAGGTGGTGCTGGTGGGCTTCGGCCGCGTCGGTCGCCGCATCGCCGACGACCTGGTGGCGCGCGGCGTGCACTTCGTGGTGGCGGAGCAGAACCGCGAGGTCGTCGAGCAGTTGCGCGGGCGCGGCATCCCGGCGGTGGCCGGCAATGCCGCCGAGCCGGCGGTGCTGATCCAGGCCCACATCACGCATGCGGCCCTCCTGGTGATTGCGACGCCCGATACCTTCCACGTGCGCCGGATGGTGGAGATCGCGCGCATGCTCAACCCCTCGGTCAAGGTGGTGGTGCGCTCGCATAACGAGGGCGAGGCGGCGCTGCTGCGCGAGGAAACCGGCGGCAAGGTGTTCGTCGGCGAGCAGGAGCTGGCGGCCAGCATGACGCGGCACGTGATGGAGACGCTCAAGCAGAGCGAGGCGGTGCATTAAGGATGGGCAGGCGGAGCGTTCGAAGCCACAAGCATCAATACATCGCCACCTTCAATCAACGTCATCCCGGCGCAGGCCGGGATCCAATTTCCTTCGCAGTCCACTACTGCTTGCGTGCACTGGCCAATGTGACGCAAGGAACTTGGGCCCCGGCCTTCGCCGGGGCGACGGTCTTTAGGCTGGTGGTTTCAACAAGGTCGCTACCGGATCTCAGCCATAAAAAAACCCGCCGGGCTTGCGCACGGCGGGTCGAAGAACAGCAAGGAAAAATCGTTAAGACTTAGGCTGCGACCACCTCTTCGACGCACAGCTTGAGGTTCGCATGGCGGCCGTGCAGCTGCGAGTGAATCAGCTCGCTGCGCTCTTCCAGCAGCGCGAACACCGCATCTTTTGAGAGCACATACTCTTCCATCAGGGTGTCCTTGAGCGACTCGATCACCAGCTTGTAGTCGCGGATCGCGTTCAGGGTGTAGCTGTAGAGCTCGTCGGCCTTTTCTTCCACCAGGCGCAGCGTGTGCTCGCCGCCCATGTCCTTCTGCAGCTGCGAATAGTCCAGCTTCGAGCGCGAGTACATCGACAGGCGGCCGACCATCAGGTTCAGCATCTTGGTGATCTTCTCGATGTCGTTCTGGCTGCCCACCGAGATGCCGCGCGGACCGTAGAACAGCTCTTCCGCCGCCACGCCGCCGTACAGGCCGATCACGTCGCGCTCCAGCTCTTCCAGGGTGCGCAGCGACATGTCCTGGCCCGACTGCAGCACGTAGCCCAGCGCGCCGATCTTCGACACCGCTTCGGTGCTGATCTTCAGCAGGTGCGACTTTTCCTTCACTTCGGCCAGGCTCATGCCGGCGCGCAGGTAGGGGTCGATCTGCATGAAGAAGTGACCCAGTTCGTGCAGGGCGATGCGCTCGCGCTGCTTGGTCTTCTCGGCCGTGGTCGCGCGGTCGGTCAAGCCGATGGTGGCGCGCTCGTAGGCACGGAACAGCAGGTTGGTGTTGATGATGGTCTTTTCCTGGATCGACAGCATCGAAGCACGCTCGACCACGGTTTCCAGCAGCGCCGGGCTCAGGTTCTGGGTGATTTCCGCCACCTGGTCCAGGTTGGTGTCGGTCCAGTCGACCAGGCCGTCCTTCTTGCGCGCCAGGAAGCTGCGCAGGAGTTCCTTGCGCTCGCCCTTGTTCGGCAGGCGGAAGTTGATCTTGACCGAGAAGCGGCGCAGCATCGCTTCGTCCATCTCGGTGTTCGAGTCGTCGAAGTTCGAGGCGACCACCCAGATCACGCCCTGGCCCTTGTCGCTCTTCACGCCGTCCAGCAGGCCCAGCAGGGTGTTGGCGGTGTCGTCTTCCCACTTCTTTTCGCTGCGGCCGCGCGGCATGAACAGGGTCTGGGCCTCATCCAGGAAGATGATGCACTTGCCCTTGGCGCAGGCCTTCTTGTACAGCGCGTTCAGCGCCTTCGAACCGCCTCCCACGTAGCCCGACTCCAGCGCCGAACCCGAGGCCGAGATCAGCGGCAGGTCCAGGCGCTTGGCCAGGTAGCCGACCAGCTTGGTCTTGCCGGTGCCGGCCGGACCGGTCAGCATCACGTTGAAGGGCTTGTCGATGTTGTGCGACTGGTATTCGTCGCGGTTGCGGATCATGTCTTCCAGGTGCAGGACTTCCTGCTTGATGTCGTCCATGCCGATCAGGTCGTCCATGCTGCCCTTGAGCTTGTCCGGGGTGATGACCGAGGCGCTCATGCCCATGCCCGGCACGCCGAACTTGAGCAGGTACAGCACCAGCAGCAGCACACCGATGGTCAGGCCATAGTTCTTCAGGAAGGTGCCGGCAGTGTCGAGGGCGGTGGCGCCGTCGTCCATCACCGCCTTGTGGCTGGCCAGATAGTCGTCCTTGGCGATCGAGTACGGGATCGCGTTCTTCAGCAGCACCTCGCGCTCGAGCGACAGGTGCGAGGTGCTCGGCACCTTGACCACGTGGATCGCATCGGCGTCCTTGAACTTGTAGACGTAGCGCGGCGACTCCGACAGCGGCTTGGCGATCAGGAGGTATTCCAGGCGGCCCTTGTGCGCGGCCAGTTCGGTGATCTCGGCAATATTTTGCGACTGCACCACCGGATTCGGATCCTGCGGCACGGTCGATTTCCAGATTGCCACTGCCGCAATCACACCGAGCAGCACTGCCAGCGAAATGCGGACGTACACGCTCTTGAATGCGTTCTTGAAAGCAACCTGAAGTTGGGCGAAATTCGGCATCGTTTGATCTTTAAGCAAAGTTGTCGGACAGCGGTGCTTCTGGGGTGCCGTGCCGGCGTTGGTCTCTCGCGGGATCGGCGTGCGGCGCGTGGTGGCCGCTCTAGGTTCCAAACGTGTTCGTTTGGTATTGTTTTGATGCCCGAGGGCAATGGGATAAGGAGACTATACCTGTAAAAAAAACCGAGGTGTATACGGAGCGACGAAAAAAATAGCGATCGCAACGATAGTGAGTAAATAAATAATGAAATTCATTGGCAGATTATCAGCAAAAATTATCGAACTTTTAAATAAAAGCGATTTCTTTGCTAAAACGACATGCCATTCCGAGCATCCGCTTGCAATAATGTCAGGATGCCTGCGAGGCTAATCTGCGACAACAGGATTTCTTTGATTGATCGCAACATGCACTCATCTTTCATCAAACTGATGACTTCTTTGAGCAAACAGCAATTCAATTGAGCGCAGCAATTTGCCCGCTTTTGATATGCTGATTTCACCGGATTGCCGTGATGCGACCTGTCATATATGGGGCTGTCTCAGCCGGAAGCAAGTCGCCATGGGGGCAAGACCGGGCAAGAACATCAGTATCAGCAAGCGAGCAACATCAAGAGGAACGGCTATGAATAGATACGCATTGGCAGCAGCACTGGCGATCTGCCTCGGCAGTCCCGCGCAAGCTGCCCTGATCGACCTCTCCACCAGCAACCAGGCCATGGCGCGCGTACAGCAACCGGTACGCAACCTGGCGGTCACCCAGCGCCAGGACGTGGTGGCGCCGCCGGCGAACATGTCGGAGCTGCCCGAACCGGAAGTGTTCGCGATGATGTTGCTGGGGCTGATCCTGATCGGCTACAAGGCGGGGCGCGACAGCAGCGAGAAGTTCAAGTAGCCATTGGGGCCTGAACTAGCGCCCTGGTCCACATCGCTGGACCGGGCGCTCAGACGCCATCGCACAGCGCCTGCAATTTCAGCAGCGTGTTCCAGTTACGGGATGTGGTGCCATCCCCAAGAAGTTTCCCAAGAGACGTAGCCGCAGAGCTATCCAACATCCCTTCCGGACACCAGACATAGGCCGCGTGCTCACCCAGCGCGAGCCGCTCGCAGCCCCAGTCGCGGCTGTCGAGCGCAGCCAGCTTGTCGCGCTGCGCGGCCGCACCCAGCAGGAAGACGATCAGGCGCGCGTGGTCGGTCGCCACATCGAGCAGCGGGTTGCCGTCGATGATCGCGCCCAGTTCCTCGCGGCCGAGCACGAACACGCGCGCAGCCACGCCGAGCCTGAGCACCAGCGCTTCCTCGATCGCCCCGGCGGCTTCCTGCGCCGTGGCGCCTTCCGCCCGGAACACGAGGTTGCCGCTGTTGAGCAGGCTGCGCACGCCGGTATAGCCCAGGCCCTCGACCAGCATGCGCAGGTCGGCCATGGCAATGCGCTTGGCGCGTCCGACGTTAATTCCTCGCAAGAATGCGATGTAGCAGGAGCTGTTCATGGGCGCGATCCTACCCGAGGCGATCCCGGCGTGGCGCAGTGCTCGATCTTCGACGAACTCAGGCGAGGCCTTCTGCGCGCAGCGCTTCCTGCACGGCCGGGATGGCGCCGACTCTCGCCTGGTAGGCCTGCAGGGCCGGCCAGTCGTCCAGGCTGAACTTCGCAAACTGCGCCCAGTTCAGCACGGTGAACAGGTAGGCATCGGCGATGCTGAACCCGCTGCCCATCAGGAAATCGCGGCTTGCCAGCTTGCCGGCCAGGTAATCCAGCGGACGCGCCAGCGCCGCCCAGGCCGCGGCACGGCCCTCTTCGGTACAGCCCGGCGTAAACAGCGGCGTGAAGCGCTTGTGCACCTCGGTGGCGATATAGTTGAGCCATTCCATGACCTGGTAGCGCTCGAAGGTCCCGTAGGCCGGGGCCAGGTTCGCGCCAGGTGCCTGGTCGGCGACGTACTGCAGCAGGACTGCGGCTTCGGTCAGCACCCTGCCGTCGTCCAGCTGCAGGGCCGGCAGCGCGCCCTTGTCGTTGATCTCACGGTAGTCGCCGCCGCTGGCGATGGCCTTGGTCTTCATGTTCACGCGCTCGACCGAGAACGGCAGGCCGGCAGCAATCAGCGCGATGTGCGGCGCCAGCGAACACACGCCTGGACTGATATAGAGCTTCATCGTTTTCCTTTCATGATGGGAGCGACACGGTCGCGAATTGCAAGCGTACAACATTTCTCAATACCCGCTGCGGGAATGCCACAAAGCTGTGCCAGGCCGGGTGGCGCGCCCACCCCGGTGTTAAGATCGTCCAAGTTATTGAAAGCAGGAAAGAACAGGAGAAAGAATGAGCGATAGCTACGAACTGGTGCCGCTGGCGCACCTGTATCCGGGCATGGTGCTCGCCGATGCGCTGCTCGATGCGCATGGGAACGTGCTGCTGGCCGAAGGCGCGGTGCTGGGCGAGGCGACCATCCTGTCGCTGTCCCGGCATGGCGTCGGCGCGGCCCCGATCCGCCGCGCCATCCCCCTGGACCAGCCCGACCCGGGCGCGGTACAGGCGCGCCTGGACCATCTGTTCCGCCGCAACGAGCGCGACGACCATGCGGACTGGGCTACCGGCCTGCTGCGCCGCTACGTCGAGGATTACCGCCTGCGGAGCGAGGTGGCGCCATGAACGCCCATCTTGAACAGGGCAACGGGATCGACAGCGCGGACCTCCTGGGCGGCGTCGAGGACCTGCCCTCGCTGCCGGCCGTGGTCATGGAGCTGCTCGGCAGCCTCGACCAGGAAGACCTCGACATCGCCGTGCTGGCGAAAAAGGTATCGAACGACCCGGCACTGACGGCCAAAACCCTGCGCCTGGCCAACTCCTCGGCCTTCGGCCTGCAGGTGAAGGCGACCACGATCCAGCAGGCCATGACCTACCTCGGCTTCGAGGCCACGCGCAACCTGATCACGACGGCAGCCCTGACCGGCTGCTTCCCGGCCGGGCGCTGCCCGGGCTTCAACGACAAGGCCTTCTGGCGCCACTCGATCGCCACCGCCGCCTGTGCCCGTGCGCTGGCGCGCCGGGTTCGCTTCAATGCGGACTACGCCTTCACCGCCGGCCTGCTGCACGACATCGGGCGGCTGGTGCTGGTGTCGCGCTTCCCCGAGCGCTACCAGGCGGTGCTGTCGCTGCGCGACAAGCTTGACGGCGAACTGATCGATGCCGAACGCGCCCTGCTGGGCGTGGACCACGTCGACGCCGGCGTGGCGCTGGCGGCGCACTGGAATTTCTCGGACACCATGCGCCAGGCGATCGCCTACCACCACGCGCCGGAGGCGGCCGGCGCCGGCTTCCTGGCGACGATCGTGCACGTGGCAAGCGCGGTCGTGCATGCGCTGGACCTGGCCGGAAATCCGGACGAGCTGGTGCCGCGCGTGTCCTCGGTGGCCTGGACGGCGCTGGGCATGGCGGAAGAAGCGTGGCTGCAGGTCTTCCATGAAACCGAACTGCAGTACGAGGAGATGTCGGCCATCCTGATGGCCTGACGGAAACGGGAATAGCGCAGATGGGCTGCGCGAAAGCCGGCCGAACCGGCGCGGCACAACGCTCAGGGCGCGGTGCCGCAGCCCGCTAGCACCGAAGGCATGACAGGCGCGGCCGTCATGCCCACGGCATCAGTGAGCATAATTGCCGGTCGACGGATTTGCTTCGTTACCTTGCTGCTGTTGCTGAGGCTGTTGCTGCTGTTGCTGCTGGGCTGCCGCTGCGGCGGCTGCCTGGGCTGCCTTCTCCTCTGGCTTCGGGCGGCCTTGTGCGTCCGAGAGGCGATACTTGGTGCGGCGGTCGCCCATCAGGTCGCGCAGGTCACGGATGCTCATGCCAGTCACTTCGTGCATGCGGATCAGCAGCGAAGCGCCGACCGGCAGGCGGTGGTGACGGATTTTGCTGATGACTGGCGGCGCAACTTCGAGCATGCGCGACAGCGCGGCGTCGTTCTTCAGCTGCATTTTACCGAGCAGGATGTCCAGCAGATGGTTCGGGTTGTAGCTTTCCTGCGAAGACAGAGCATGATGCTGTTGTGCCATGATGTTTACCTCTTCAGTTTGGTTAAAATAGTTCCTTTACGAACTTTTGTTAAAGACTACTTCGTCAACATAAGTTCCCGGACTACCTTCAGGAAATTAAACAGGTCAAGCCTGAAGATCCCCTTAAAAGACATGGTCCGAATTGCATACTCCCGCGTACCCTCTCCGCATGCGCACTTGTCTTTCAAACAAATTATCAGGCTCATACGTCCACAGTACATCCGAGCGGCGCATGTGACTCATTGTCAGAAATCAAGCTATCGTGCGGAAAGCTTGTCACATAGGCATTTCAGCACATGGGGATTATTTGTGGCGCACGCAAGAGATTTCTGCAATAAATTTTCCTAGTTAGAAGTTGAGTCGAAGCTCTTGATTTACAAGAAGAAAGAATCGATTCCAACATGACCATTTTCAAGGGTCCGAGGGCTTTTTCTCATCATCTCACATTTAACAATCTGAGCAGCTTGGCAACGACTTTAGGTTAAGAAACCTATCATTCCCTGTGGCATTAAAAATGCAGACGCACATCGCCATTCAGGGGGCTTCAAACGATTTACGCTAAACTGAGCACCTGTTTTTGCCAACGCATTCGCTCCCTTTCAATACAGCATTCCATGCAGAAAAAAGTATTCATCAAAACCTTCGGCTGCCAGATGAACGAATACGATTCGGACAAGATGGCGGACGTCCTCGGCGCATCCGATGGACTGGTCCGTACCGACTCGCCCGAAGACGCCGACGTCATCCTGCTGAACACCTGCTCGGTGCGCGAAAAAGCGCAAGAGAAAGTGTTTTCCGACTTGGGCCGCTTCAAGGCGCTCAAGCGCGACAAGCCGGACCTGGTGATCGGCGTGGGCGGCTGCGTGGCGTCGCAGGAAGGGGAAGCCATCGTCAAGCGTGCGCCGCACGTGGACGTGGTATTCGGGCCGCAGACCCTGCACCGCCTGCCGCAACTGATCCGCGAGCGCCGCCATAGCGGCAGCGCCCAGGTCGACATCAGCTTCCCGGAAATCGAGAAATTCGATCACTTGCCGCCCGCCAAGGTGGAAGGTCCGGTCGCCTACGTTTCCATCATGGAAGGCTGCAGCAAGTACTGCAGCTACTGCGTGGTGCCCTACACCCGCGGCGAGGAAGTCTCGCGCCCCTTCGAGGACGTGCTGACCGAGTGCGCCGGCCTGGCCGCCCAGGGCGTGAAGGAAATCATGCTGCTGGGACAGAACGTGAACGCCTACCGCGGCGCCATGGAAGGCAGCGAAGTGGCGGACTTCGCGCTGCTGCTGGAATACATCGCCGACATCCCCGGCGTCGAGCGCCTGCGCTACGTCACCAGCCATCCGAAGGAATTCACCCAGCGCCTGATCGACGCCTACGCGAAGATCCCGCAGCTGGTGAACCACATCTACCTGCCGGTGCAGCACGGTTCCGACCGCGTGCTCGGCGCCATGAAGCGCGGCTATACCGCCCTCGAATACAAGTCGATCATCCGCCGCATCCGCGCGGTGCGTCCGCTGATGGCCTTCTCGTCCGACTTCATTGTCGGCTTCCCCGGCGAAAGCGATGCCGATTTCGAGGCCATGATGAAACTGGTCGAGGACGTCGGCTTCGACAACAGCTTCAGCTTCATCTTCAGCAAGCGCCCGGGCACCCCGGCCGCCAACCTCGAGGACGACACGCCGCACGAAGTCAAACTGGCGCGCCTGCAGCGTTTGCAGGCCTTGATTGACGCGAATACGCGCAAATATAGTGCAGCAATGGTCGGCAGCGTCCAGCGCGTGCTGGTCGAGGGCCCCTCCAAGAAACACCCGGAACAGCTGCAAGGCCGTACCGAAAACAACCGCGTGGTCAACTTCAGTGCAGACGATGGCGTCGGCCTGGTTGGACAACTGGTCGACGTGCGCATCGTGACCAGCCATGACTATTTCCTCAGCGGCGAACTCGTCGCCAACCTAGACACGATTGCCAAAGCCAGTTGAAAAACACACCTACCCAGCCTTCGTACTTCATCCCCGAGCCGCTCGACAACACGCGGCTTGCCCACCTGTGCGGCCCACTGGACGAGAACCTGCGCCAGATCTCGGCCGCGCTTGACGTCACCATCTTCCGGCGCGGCGAGAAATTCATCGTCAGCGGCAGCAATGCCGAGCGCGCGGTCGAACTGCTGGAGCGCTTCTACGCGGTCGCCAACAAGGTCGTGCCGATCGAGGAAGTGCAGCTGGCCCTGGTGGAACAGCGTTCCGGCCTGAAGCCGCGTGCACCGGGCGAAGCCGAAGCGCCGGAAGCTGCAAGCAAGCAAGACGAGGGCGACGGCGCGACCGCCGGCGCCGAAGAACTGTCCGAACTGGTCAGCCCGACCCTGAAAACCCGCCGCAGCGACCTGCGCGGCCGGACGCCGCACCAGATCCAGTACCTGCGCTCCGTGCTCGAGCACGACATCAGCTTCGGGGTCGGCCCGGCCGGCACCGGCAAGACCTATCTGGCGGTGGCCTGCGCGGTGGACGCGCTGGAACGCGACGCGGTCAAGCGCATCATCCTGACCCGCCCCGCGGTGGAAGCGGGCGAGCGCCTCGGCTTCCTGCCGGGCGACCTGAGCCAGAAAGTCGACCCCTACCTGCGCCCGCTGTACGACGCGCTGTACGACCTGCTCGGCTTCGACCGCACCCAGAAACTGTTCGAGAAGCAGGTGATCGAGATCGCCCCGCTGGCCTATATGCGCGGGCGCACGCTGAACCACGCCTTCGTGATCCTGGACGAAGCCCAGAACACGACGGTCGAGCAGATGAAGATGTTCCTGACCCGCATCGGCTTCGGCAGCAAGGCCGTGATCACCGGCGACGTCACCCAGGTCGACCTGCACAAGTCGCAGCGCTCCGGCCTGGTCGACGCTATCCACGTGCTGAAGAACGTGCGCGGCATTGCCTTCACCCATTTCGCCAGCGAAGACGTGGTGCGCCACCCGGTGGTGGCGCGCATCATCGACGCCTACGAGAAAAACTCCTCGATCGAGGAACTGGCCGCCCTCCCCAAACCGACCCCTGTGAAAAATGCAAGAAAAAAAACATAAGCTCGACCTCGAAGTCCAGTATCCCGACACCCGCCTGGAACAGGAAATAACGGAAACGATGCTGCAGCGCTGGGTGGAAGCCGCCCTGCTCGGCCCGGCCGAGCTGTCGATCCGCTTCGTCGATGCCGAGGAAGGCCTGGCCCTGAACCGCCAGTACCGCGGCAAGGACTACGCGACCAATGTGCTGACCTTCGCCTACAACGAAGGCGAGGAACTGGGCGAGGACGACCCGACCCAGGCCGACATCATCCTGTGCACCGACGTGCTGCTGCGCGAGGCCGAGGAGCAGAAGAAGACGGTCGAGGAACACGCGGCCCACCTGGTGGTGCACGGCGTGCTGCACGCCCAGGGCTACGACCACGAGCACGACGAGGAAGCCGACGAGATGGAGCAGTTCGAGCGCGACATCATGGAAGTGCTCGGCTATCCGGATCCGTACGCGGACTGAGACATGGGCGGGAGCGATCCCGCCCTTTCCCTACGTCAACATGCCGTCATCGGCGCGCATGATGGGCCTTTCGCCCTTTTGGTGTATCCTATACCCATCGTAACAACGGCTTCACGCCAAACTATGCCCGAGTATCCCAGTGACGTCCGATCGGACGTCAAACCCCACCGGTCGCTGTTCGAACGGCTGACCGCACTCATCTCCCCCGAGCCTGAAAACCGCGCAGAACTGCTCGAAGTCCTGCACGAAGCCCACGAACGCAAGCTGATCGACGCCGACGCACTCTCGATGATCGAGGGCGTGTTCCAGGTCTCCGACCTGTCCGTGCGCGACATCATGGTGCCGCGTTCGCAAATGGACGTGATCGACATTACCGATCCGATCGAGCAGTGGCTGCCGATCGTGCTCGAGACCCAGCACTCGCGCTTCCCCGCCATCGAGGGCGAGCGCGACAAGGTGGTCGGCATCCTGCTAGCCAAGGACCTGCTGCGCTACTACGCCGAGGAATCCTTCGACGTGCGCAAGATGCTGCGCCCGGCGATCTTCATCCCGGAATCGAAGCGCCTCAACGTGCTGCTGCGCGACTTCCGCGCCAACCACAACCACATGGCCATCGTCGTCGACGAGTACAGCGGCGTGGCCGGCCTGATCACCATCGAGGACGTGCTCGAGCAGATCGTCGGCGACATCGAGGACGAGTACGACTTCGACGAGGACGAAGACAACATCCTGTCGATCAAGGAAGGCCAGCTCGGCCCGCGCTGGCGCGTCAAGGCCCTGACCGAGATCGAGCAGTTCAACGAAGAAGTCGGCGCCGACCTGCCCGAGATCGATGCCGACACCATCGGCGGCCTGGTCGCCAGCCACCTCGGGCGCATGCCGCACAAGGGTGAAGTGTTCGACCTCCAGAACCTGCGCTTCGAAGTGCTGCGCGCCGACGCGCGCCAGATCCACGTGCTGCTGGTCGAGAAGCTGCCTTACGCCGAAGACGACCGCGACTGATGCTGCGCCGCCGTACCCAGCCCACAACCGCTCCCGACCCTGCTCTGCGTGGCACCAGGCCTTCCCCGAAGGCCCTGGTGCTGATGGCGATTGCCGGGGCCACGTCCCTGCTGTCCTTCCAGCCCTTCGGCTGGTGGCCAGTACAATTCCTCGCCCTCGCCTACTTCTTCTACCAGGTCGGCATGGGCACGTCGCCGCGGCGCGGCGTGTGGCTGGGCTGGGCCTTCGGCTTCGGCTGGTCGGTGGCCGGCATGCACTGGCTGTACATCGCCGTCACCCGCTTCGGCGGCCTGCCCGCCATCCTGGGGGCGATCGCGATCGCCCTGCTCGGCCTGTACATGGGCCTGTTCGGCGCCTTCGCCGGCGGCGCCGCCAGCTGGCTGCGCCGCAAGTGGTCGCTGCCGGTGAGCGCCTTCGTGCTGCTGGTGCTGCCCGCCGTGTGGGGCGTATCGGAATGGATGCGCGGCTGGATCTTCACCGGCTTCCCGTGGGCGGCCTCGGGCTATGCCCACAACGTCTCGCCGCTCGCCGGCTACGCGCCGATCGTCGGCGTCTACGGCCTCGGCGTGCTGGCTGCCCTGTGCGCCGGCTGCCTGGTGATGCTGACCCAGCGCGCGCGCTGGCCGGCCGTCGGCCTGCTAGCGGCCGTGATGGCGGCCGGCTTCGGCCTCAAGCACGTCGCCTGGACCCAGGAGGTCGGACAGCCGGTGACGGTGCGCCTGCTGCAGGGCGACGTGCGGCAGGACCAGAAATTCGACGCGGCCTACCTGTTCGAGATCATCGAGCGCTACCAGGCGATGATCACGGCGGCCCCGGCGGACCTGATCGCCACCCCGGAGACCGCGATCCCCGTCACGCCGCAGCAGCTGCCCGCGGGTTACCTGGATGCGTTGCAGGGCTTTGCCCAGCAGACCCGCAGCCACCTGATGATCGGCATTCCGACCCTGAGCCGCGAGGGACGCTATGCCAACAGCGTGATCGCGCTCGACCCGCGCGGCGCCCAGGGCACGCAGGGCTACCTCTACAACAAGTTCCACCTGGTGCCCTTCGGCGAATTCATCCCGCCGGGCTTCCGCTGGTTCACCGACCTGATGAGCATCCCGCTGGGCGACCAGACCCGCGGCGAGCCGCTGCAGGCGCCCTTCCCGGTCAAGGACCAGCTGGTGCTGCCCAACATCTGCTATGAGGACGCCTTCGGCGAAGAGATCGCGGCCCAGCTGCGCAATGCCGCCAGGCCGGCGACGCTGCTGCTGAACGTGTCGAACCTGGCCTGGTACGGCGAATCGGTGGCGATCCCGCAGCACCTGCAGATCTCGCAGATGCGCGCCATCGAGACCGGCCGCCCGATGCTGCGCTCGACCAACAACGGCGCCACCGCCGTCATCGACGGCCGCGGCAATGTCGTGCAGCGCCTGCCCTTCTACGAGCGCGGCGTGCTGGCGGCCACGGTGCGCGGCACCGAAGGCCTGACCCCGTACGTCCGCGCCGGCAACCTGGCTTTCCTGGCGCTCGGCGGGCTGATGCTCTTCGGCGCATGGATCGCCGGCCGCTACCGCAATCGGGATTCGTAGGGTGGACGGCTCCGCCGTCCGCGCGTCCAACTCACCGACGCTCTGTGGCAAGGCATCCGATAGTTGAACGCGCGGACGGGAGACCCGTCCACCCTACAAAAACCCCACCAATTCGTACTGCTGAGTTGAATCGCTCCCCAGCCTACCGGTAAAACTTAGTAGAATTGGTCATTTGGCAAATTTACCGTGACCGCGGCAGGCAATGCCGCAGCGCCCCACATATTGCTCACATCCGATGCTCACATTCCAACAAATCATCCTCACCCTGCAGACCTACTGGGACAAGCAGGGTTGCGCACTGCTGCAGCCCTATGACATGGAAGTCGGCGCAGGCACCTTCCACACCGGCACCTTCCTGCGCGCGATCGGCCCGGAGCCGTGGCGCGCCGCCTACGTGCAGCCGTCGCGCCGCCCGAAGGACGGCCGCTACGGCGAGAATCCGAACCGCCTGCAGCACTATTACCAGTACCAGGTGGTGCTCAAGCCCGCGCCGGAAAACATCCTCGACCTCTACCTCGGCTCGCTCGAGGCCCTGGGTCTGGACCTGAAGAAGAACGACGTGCGCTTCGTGGAAGACGACTGGGAAAGCCCGACCCTGGGCGCCTGGGGCCTGGGCTGGGAAGTCTGGCTGAACGGCATGGAAGTCACCCAGTTCACCTATTTCCAGCAGGTCGGCGGCCTCGATTGCAAGCCGGTGCTGGGCGAAATCACCTACGGCATCGAGCGCCTGGCGATGTACCTGCAGGGCGTCGAGAACGTGTACGATCTGGTGTGGACCGAGTGGGAAGAAAACGGGGTCAAGAAGACCCTGTCCTACGGCGACGTCTTCCACCAGAACGAAGTCGAGCAGTCGACCTACAACTTCGAGCATGCGAACACCGAGCTGCTGTTCCAGGCCTTCAGCAACCACGAAGCCGAAGCCAAGCGCCTGGTCGAGCTGCAGCTGACCCTGCCGGCCTACGAGCAGATCATGAAGGCCTCGCACAGCTTCAACATGCTGGACGCGCGCGGCGCCATCTCCGTGACCGAACGCGCCGCCTACATCGGCCGCGTGCGCACCCTGTCGCGCCTGGTGGCCCAGGCCTATTACGACTCGCGCGAGAAGCTGGGCTTCCCGATGCTTCCAGGTGCCGACAAGGCTGCTGCTTAAAGAAGAACAGAACAAACCATGAACCAGACTCTCCTCGTCGAAATCCAGACCGAAGAACTGCCGCCGAAAGCGCTCGTCAAGCTGGGCGCCGCCTTTGCGAACGGCATCGCCAATGGCCTGAAGGCGCGCGACTTTTTGGAAAGCGACAGCGTCGTCACGTCGCACGCCACCCCGCGCCGCCTGGCGGTCACGATCACCAATGTGCGCGGCACCTCGCCCGACAAATCGATCCGCGAAAAGGTGCTGCCGGTCTCGGTCGCCCTGGACAAGGACGGCAACCCGAGCGCGCCCCTTGGCAAGAAGCTGGCCGCGCTGGGCTTCCCGGACCTGAAGATCAGCGACCTCGAACGCGCCCAGGACGGCAAGGCCGAATCCTTCTTCTACACCTACACCGCCAACGGCAGCCAGCTCGCCGGGGCCCTGCAGGACGTGCTGCAGGAGACCGTCGCCAAGCTGCCGATCCCGAAGGTCATGAGCTACCAGCGCCCGAGCGGCGACACGGTGCACTTCGTGCGCCCGGTGCACCTGCTGCTCGCCCTGCATGGCGAACAGGTGCTGCCGCTGACGCTGCTGGGCTTGGAAGCCGGCCGCCACACCATGGGCCACCGCTTCCTGTCGCACGGCGGTCAAATCGCCATCCCGCACGCCGACCAGTACGCGCACGTGCTGGAAAGCGAAGGCAAGGTGCTGTCGAGCGCCGAAGCGCGCAAGGAAAGCATCCGCAAGCAGCTGCTCGACAAGGCTGGCGCCGACCAGGTCCTGATGCCGGAATCGCTGCTCGACGAAGTGGCCGCGCTGGTCGAATGGCCGGTGGTCTACGAATGCCGCTTCGAGGAGGAGTTCCTGGCGGTGCCGCAGGAATGCCTGATCCTGACGATGCAGACCAATCAGAAGTATTTCGCCTTGACCGATGCCTCGGGCAAGCTGCGCTCGCGCTTCCTGATCGTCTCGAACCTGGCAACCGATGACCCCTCTGCCATCATCGGCGGCAACGAGCGCGTGGTGCGCCCGCGCCTGTCGGACGCCAAGTTCTTCTTCGAGCAGGACAAGAAGAAGACCCTGGAATCGCGCCTGCCGCTGCTGGAAAACGTGGTCTATCACAACAAGCTCGGCACCCAACTCGAGCGCAGCGAACGCGTCACCATCCTGGCAAGCAGCATCGCGCGCCGCCTGGGTTACGACGTGCCGCTGGCCGAACGCGGCGCACGCCTGGCCAAGGCCGACCTGCTGACCGACATGGTGGGCGAGTTCCCGGAACTGCAGGGCATCATGGGTACTTATTACGCGCGCCACGACGGCGAGCACGAGGAAGTCGCCCTGGCCGCCTCCGAGCACTACCAGCCGCGCTTCGCCGGCGATGCGCTCCCTTCGACCAATACCGGCCTGGTGGCGGCGCTGGCCGACAAGCTGGAAACCCTGGTCGGCATCTGGGCCATCGGCCTGCAGCCGACCGGCGAGAAGGATCCGTTCGCGCTGCGCCGCCACGCCCTGGGCGTGATGCGCATGCTGGTCGAGAAGCGCCTGCCGCTGTCGATCTCCGAGCTGCTGGCTGCAGCGGCCGGCGTGTTCGAAGGCCAGGCCGCGTTCAAGGATCCGCGTGCCGAGGTCACCGTGTTCATGCTGGACCGCCTGCGCGGCATGCTGCGCGAGCGCGGCTTCTCGCCGAACGAGGTCGAGGCCGTGCTGGCCCAGAACCCGGACCGCGTCGACGACGTGGTCCAGCGCCTGGAAGCGGTACAGGCCTTCGCCGCCCTGCCGGAATCGAGCTCGCTGGCCGCCGCCAACAAGCGCATCACCAACATCCTGAAGAAGAACGAGGACGCCCTGCCGCAGGACGCTTCGGTGGCGCAGGAGCTGCTGGTCGAACCGGCGGAAAGCGCGCTGGCCGCCAAGATGACCGCGCTCGAGGGCGAAGTCAGCAGCGCGTTCGAGAAGAGCGACTTCACCGGCGCCCTCAAGACGCTGGCGCTGATGAAGGATGAAGTCGACGCCTTCTTCAACGACGTCATGGTGATGGCGGAAGACGTCAAGCTGCGCAACAACCGCCTGGCGCTGCTGTCGCAGCTGCACGGCATGATGAACCGCGTCGCGGATATTTCGAAGCTCGCGGCATAAGGCCTTATCATGAAACTCATCATCCTCGACCGGGATGGGGTCATCAACCACGACTCGCCGGACTTCATCAAGTCGCCGGCGGAGTGGATCCCCATTCCCGGCTCGCTGGAAGCGATCGCCCGCCTGAACCAGGCGGGTTACCGGGTCGTGATCGCCTCGAACCAGTCGGGCATCGCGCGCGAACTGTTCGACATCACGACCCTGAACGCGATCCACCAGAAACTGCACGCCAGCGCCCAGCTGGTCGGCGCCGACATCGACGCCATCTTCTTCTGCCCGCATGCGGCGGCCGACAACTGCGACTGCCGCAAGCCCAAGGCCGGCATGTTCGAGGAGATCAGCAAGCGCTACAAGCTGAGCCTGAAGGGCGTGCCCACCGTGGGCGACTCGCTGCGCGACCTGCAGGCCGGCTTCATCATGGGCTGCGTGCCCTACCTGGTCCTGACCGGCAAGGGCGAGAAGACCCAACAGACCGGCGGCCTGCCGCCCGGCACCCAGGTATTCCCCGACCTCGCGTCGATGGTGAACGCCTTCCTCAAGACCGCGGCACAGCGGCCCGAGTAAATAAGTAAGCTATCACGTCCAGAACCAGTCCATTGTCCGGAGCCCCTTTGCATACCCTCAGTCTGTTCCTGCGTTCCCTGCTCTTCAAGATCGTCATGATCGTGGCCACCGTGGTGTGGGCCTGTGTATGCTTCCTGGCGGCGCCGCTGCCCTACAACAAGCGCTTCTGGGTGACCTCGCGCTGGAACGTCTTCATCATCTGGTGCGCGAAGCTCATCTGCGGCATCCGCTACGAGTTCAAGGGCTACGAGAACCTGCCGGACGGCCCGGCCATCATCCTGTCCAAGCACCAGTCGGCGTGGGAGACCATCTTCCTGCTGCCGAACCTCACCCGGCCGCTGGTCTACGTCTTCAAGAAGGAGATCCTCTACATCCCCTTCTTCGGCTGGGGCATGGCGCTGCTGCGCATGATCCCGATCGACCGCTCGCAGGGCAAGAACGCGTTTGCCCAGGTGGTCAAGCATGGCCGCCGCCGGCTCGCGGACGGCCAGTGGATCATCATGTTCCCGGAAGGGACGCGCATCCCGGTGGGCCAGAAAGGCAAGTACAAGAGCGGCGGTACGCGCCTGGCTGTCGAAACCCAAACGGTGGTCGTCCCGATCGCGCATAATTCAGGTGAGTGCTGGCCGAAGAATTCCTTCCTCAAGCGCCCCGGCCTGATCACGGTCTCGATCGGCAAGCCGATTTCGCCGGAAAACCACACCCCCGACAGCATGATGCAAGAGGTCGAAAATTGGATAGAATCCGAAATGCGCGTTATCTCGCCCCACGTCTACAAAGGTGGCTGAGCGACGTCAGCGCCCAGATCAGGAATTCGAAACCGCAGCAACTTATGACCTCTTCCAGGATCGACGGGCACCAGCTGGAACTGTTTGCACAGGAATTCTTCGCGGCGCTCAAGCCTTCGGATAAACCGGCCCCGCCCTCGCAGCCTCTCTTCAAGGCGCCGCCCCCGGCGCCGCGCCACCTCATCCCGAGTCCGCCCGTCGCCGAGGGCGAGCCGCCGCTCAAGCGCATCGTCCTCGGGTCCCATACGGTCGATTACGCCCTGCGCCGCTCGACGCGCCGCTCGATCGGCTTCATGATCGACGACGACGGCCTGCGCGTGACCGCCCCGCGCCGCTGCACGCAAATCGACATCGACAACGCGATCCGCGCCAAGCAGCGCTGGATCCTCACCAAGCTGCTGGAACGCGGCGAGCGCCGTGCACTCCGCCAGGAACGGGCACCGGTCGAATGGAAGGACGGCGCCCGCCTGCCCTACCTGGGCGGCGAGATCACGCTGCGCCTGGAAGAAGCGGCGCGCAGCCACTGCCAGTACGACGCGGCCAAGCGCGAGCTGTGGATCGGCGTGGTGCCGGGCCTGTCGGAATGGCAGTTGAAGGAACGCGTCAAGCTGTGGTTCCAGGCCGAGGCGAAACGGCTGTTCAAGGAGCGCCTGGACTTCTTCGCGCCGCAGCTGAACGTGGCCTACAAGGCCTTCGCGCTGTCCTCGGCGGGCACGCGCTGGGGTTCGTGCACGATCGAGGGGAATATCCGCCTGAACTGGCGGCTGGTCCACTACCCCGCGTCGCTGGTGGACTACGTGGTGGTGCACGAACTGGCGCACCTGCGCGAGATGAACCACAGCCCGCGTTTCTGGGCGACGGTGGGCGAGGTGTATCCGGATTACGACGGGGCGCGACTGGCGCTCAAGAAGCGGTCGCTCGAGATGCCCTTATTATTTGCAGATTGATTTTCGTAGGGTGGGCGGGTCTCCCGCCCACGCGGTGATCGCCATCGGCTCCGTTATCGCGCCGGATGATCTCGCTTCAAACTATCACCGCGTGGGCGGCAAAGCCGCCCACCCTACAGAAGCGCATCTCGGCGGGCGGCGGCCAACTCCTTCATCGCCCCCATCTGCGCCTCCGACAGCGCCCGATACGGAATCGGCAGCGTCCCGCGCTTCAGCACCATCATGAACCCGCGCGAATAGGTGCGCACGCCGATCACGTCTTCCCACCCGATCAGGGTCACGCCGCCGCTGGTGCGCACGATGCCGTGCTGGTCGATGGTGAATTCATAGGTGCGCCGGCCGCGGCCGAGCATGACGAAATGGAGGGCGGCGCCGAAGGTGCTTTTCAGGCGAAGGTAGAGGCTGGCTGGCCAGCGGATGCGCCGGCGGCGGATCAGGAAACCGCCGTGCTGCCACATGAAGCTGATGTATTCACCCAGCGTGTAGCGCACGAAGAAATGCAGTTCGGATAAGGGAACGGGAGGCGCAGCGGATGGCGCCGGGATATCCACCGGGCCGTCACTCACGGGCATGTGCAACAGCTTGTCGTCGGCCTGCTGTTGTACCGGCATGGCGACAGGTTGATTGCTGCCCATTGGGTCACTAAGCGGCCTCGGGTGATTAAACGACAACATAGCGCATCCCCTGGTTATTATCCGAGCTCGAACCGGAATGGTAGCAAAACCTACCGGATAAGTCGTCGCAGGAGTTCAACAGTGCGCAGGGTGGCGCCGCGGTGGCGGCCCGCGAACGCGAGCGCATGCGCGCCCATGCCAAGCCGGGCGGCCTCGTCTTCCAGCAGGCGCAGCGCGGCTGCGATCAAGGCGTCGGCATCGAGCACGCGCAGGGCGGCGCCGTCCGCTACCGCTTCCTCGGTCGCCTGTGCAAAGTTGAAGGTGTGCTCGCCCACCAGCACCGGCTTGCCCAGGGCGCAGGCTTCGATCAGGTTCTGACCGCCCAGCGGCATCAGGCTGCCGCCGATGAAGGCGCAATCGCAGGCGGTGTAGTAGGCGAACATCTCGCCCATCGAGTCGCCCAGCAGGACGTCGGCGTTGCCGATACCCGCTTCCAGGCGCGAGCGCCGCTGTACCGTCAAGCCGCGCGCCGCGGCCAGTTTCTCGACTTCGTCGAAGCGCTGCGGATGGCGCGGCACGATCGCCAGCAGCGCATTCGCCGGCTTGTCCGCCGCACGCTGCCAGGCGTCCAGGATCAGGGCTTCCTCGCCCTCGCGCGTGCTGGCGCACAGGAACACGGGACGCGCGCCGAACTGCGCGCGCAGCCAGGCGCCCTTTTCCAGCGCGGCCTGGGGCGGCACCACGTCGAACTTGATGCTGCCGGTCACCGCCACCTGCGGCGCGCCGAGCGAGCGAATGCGCCCGGCGTCAGCCTCGGTCTGCGCCGCCACCAGCGTGATGGCCTGCGCCGCATCCCTCATCAGGGCGCCCATCTTCTGCCCGCGCCCCAGCGAACGTTCCGACAGGCGCGCATTGACCAGCGCCACCGGCACCCCGGCCGAGGCGCAGCTGTCGACCAGGTTCGGCCACACCTCAGTCTCCATCAGGATGCACACGCGCGGCTGGAAGCGGCGCAGGAAGCGTCCGACCATGAAGCCGGTGTCGTAAGGCAGGTAGGACTGCACCAGGCGCTCGCCGTGGTGGCCGAACAGGGACTTGCCGGTGGCGCGGCCGGTCGGCGTCATGTGGGTCAGCAGGATGCGGGAATCGGGATACGCGGCGAGCAGCGCCTCGACCAGCGGTTCGCTGGCGCGGGTTTCGCCGACCGAGACGGCGTGCACCCACAAGGTCGTGCGCGTCGATGGGGGTGCATCGGGAAAGCCCAGGCGCTCGGCCCAGTGGGCGCGGTAGCCGGGCTCCTTGCGCCCGCGCCACCACAGGCGCCCGAACACGAGCGGCAGCGCCAGCCACCAGGCCAGCGAATACAGCCACCGCTTCACACGGCCTCCAGCAGGCGGCGCGCGGCGGCGATGACTTCGGGCGCGGACGGCGGCGCGCCTTGGTCGCCGAGGTTGACGATCCTGTCCGACCAGTTGCCCTCGGTCTTCCACTTCGGCGAATCGCAGTAGATCTCGACCGTCGGGCGGACAAAGGCGGCGGCGATATGGGTCAGGCCGGTGTCCACGCCCACCGCGAGGCGCGCATGCTGGGCCAGGGCCACCGCGTCCATCATCGACAGCTTCGGCAGCACGCGCGCGTTTGGCAGGCCGGCGGCCATGGCCTCGGCCTCCTGCCGTTCCTGGGGCGAGCCCCAGGGCAGCAGCACCGGCATCGGCGCCAGGGCGCGGCCGAGTTCGATCCAGTTCTCGCGCGACCAGCGCTTGGCGTCGCGCGCGGTGCCGTGGAAGAACACCGCGTAGTCTTCAGGCGGCAGGAAGCCGGGACGCGACGCTGCCTGCGGCGCAGGCAGGCCGAAATCCGGTGCATGGTCGACCGTATAGCCGAGCGCGGCGCCGGCGACCATGCGTCCGCGCGCCACCGCGTGGGTACGTGGATTCAGCGGGATGCTGTCGGTGTGGAAGATGCGCGAGATGCCCTCGTAGCCGGAGCCTTCGCTGCCGTTGGCCAGGCCGACCTTCCTGCCGCCCTTGCGCACGCGCGCCGCGCCCATGATGACGCCGGTCTTGAGCAGGCCCTGGGTATCGAACACATAGTCGTACTCCTCCTCGCGCAAGGTAGAGAAGAAGGCCTTGATCTCGGCCCGGGTTTCCGCCTTGCCGAGGCCCTTGCGCCAGCGGCGCAGCGCCCAGGGGATGATGTTGCGGACGTGCGGATTCAGGCGCACCAGGCTGGTATAGCCCTCTTCCACCACCCAGTCGATGGTGGCGCCCGGATGGTGGCGCAGGATGTCGGCCACCATCGGCAGGTTATGCAGCACGTCGCCCAGCGACGACACGCGCACCAGCAGGATCTTCAAGCGCAGGTCCTTAGAACGGCAGTTCGGCGTCCGGCTTGGCCGCCAGGATCACGGACTTGAACTCGGCCTGGATGCGCGCCAGGGCTTCCGGGTTCTCGCCTTCGAAGCGCAGGACCACCACCGGGGTGGTGTTCGAGGAACGCGCCAGGCCGAAGCCGTCCGGGTATTCCACGCGCAGGCCGTCGATGCCGTTGATCTTTTCCGAGCTCGGGAACGTCGCGTTGGCGCGCAGGCTGTCGATCAGGGCGAAGTTCTCGCCTTCCTTCAGATGCAGGTGCAGTTCCGGGGTGCTGCTGGCGATCGGCAGGCTGTTGAGCAGCTTCGACGGATCGGCTTCCTTGGTCAGGATCTCGAGCATGCGCGCGCCGGCGTACAGGCCGTCGTCGAAGCCGTACCAGCGGTCCTTGAAGAAGATGTGGCCGCTCATCTCGCCGCCCAGCGGCGCACCGGTTTCCTTCAGCTTGGCCTTGACCAGCGAGTGGCCGGTCTTCCACATCAAGGGGCGGCCGCCGGCTTTCTCGATCCAGGGAGCGAGGTGGCGGGTGCACTTGACGTCGTACAGGATCTCGGCGCCCGGATTGCGCGACAGGACGTCGCTGGCGAACAGCATCATCTGGCGGTCCGGGAAGATGATCTGGCCATCCTTGGTGACGATGCCGAGGCGATCGCCGTCGCCATCGAAGGCCAGGCCGATTTCGGCGTCGGTGTCCTGCAGCGCCTTGATGAGGTCCTGCAGGTTTTCCGGGTGCGCCGGGTCCGGGTGGTGGTTCGGGAAGTGGCCATCCACTTCGCAGAACAGTTCGACCACCTCGCAGCCCATGCCGCGATACAGGTCGCCGGCAAAGGCGCCGGCCACGCCGTTGCCGCAGTCGACCGCGATCTTGATCGGGCGCGCGACCTTGACGTCGCCAATGATGCGCTCGAGGTAGGCGGCGCGGATGTCGTGGGTGCCGTAGGCGCCGCGCTGTTCGGCGACCTTGCCGTCGTAGGCGGCGATACTGTCGTGCAGGGCCAGAATGGCGTCGCCGTAGATCGCCTCGCCCGCCATGACCATCTTGAAGCCGTTGTAGTCCGGCGGGTTGTGGCTGCCGGTGACCATGATGCCCGAACGGGTGTCGAGCACGTTGGTGGCAAAGTAGACCATCGGGGTGGCGACCATGCCGAGGTCGATCACGTCCACGCCGGCGTCGCGCAGGCCTTCGCCCAGGGCGGCGGCCAGGCCGGGACCCGACAGGCGGCCGTCGCGGCCGATCACGACCTTGCGCTCTCCCTTCGCCAGGGCGGCGGCGCCGAATGCGCGGCCGATGTGGCGTGCAATGCCTTCATCCAGCGTCTTGTCGATGACGCCGCGAATGTCATAGGCCTTGAAGATCGTTTTCGAGAGAGCAACCATGATGTCCTTGAAAAGCTGGGGCGCGGGCATACGAAAGCAGCCGGAGGACGCGGCAGGCGTCGGCGCCTAATTATTGGATAGTCATCGAGGGAGCACTGACGCGCTTCCTTGAAGGAATGACAAATACAGCTATTGTAGCGGCAAGCGGCGTCCGGTGGGAAACGGACGGACCGCTCGCGCTGGTCCTGCCAGGGCCGGGAAGTCCGGCCGGAATAAGCTTAGACGCGCAGCTTGTCGAGCGACTTGCCGCCTTCGACCCATTCCTTGACCCATTTCGGCTGGCGGCCGCGGCCGGTCCACTGCTGCGATGCATTGTCCGGATGACGATAACGCACGGCCACCGAATTGCCCTTGGTCGCGTTGCCGCGGCCGCCGGTCGCCAGCAGGTCCTTGAGGGGCACGCCAACACTCTGCGCGATCGCCAGAATCTGTTCGCGCGCCTTTTGCACTTCCTGGACTTCGCGCTTCTTCATCTCCTGCTTGATTTGTTCCTGCAGGTTGCGCAAATCGCCTACGGACATATTGGACAGATCCATCGTCGTTCCCTCTTGAATGAAAGGTTGAAATTAAAGCTTGTACGGCATGGCGAGATACTCACCAATTGTCGCAATATACTAGCATTAATAAGTTAATTGCGCTTTTTCTTTTGTAAGAAAAGCCAGCGTGGCGACTTAAATCGAACAATACGCACATATAACCAGAGGTAACTGATTATAAACAACAAACTGAAGAAGATGAGCACACTGGTGTTTTTCCAGAACACGGTTGCCGGAATGACGGCCATCAGGGAAAACAGCCATAAATAAGGCGAGGTGCGCGCGTTCCGTTTCATCAGTGCGCGCGCCTCGCGCGGCCCTACCGTCCATTGCACGATACGCCGGAATATCAAACTATGCAGATGAATTCCGTCCGGCAGTGCCGGTGATTTACCGCGCACGAACATGCGGCGGTAAGCGGAGAATATCGTTTCGAATGCGGGATAAATCAGCAGCAGCGCGGCGTACCAGGTGGACACGCCGGGATTGCGCATCACCAGCAGCAGCGCGAGCTCGCCGAGCATGAAACCGATGAAGTAGGCGCCGCCGTCGCCGAGGAAAATCAGGCCCACCGGATAATTCCAGATCAGGAAGCCCGCAGTGGCGCCGGCCACGATCAGCGCGGTCACCAGCACCACCATGTCCCCCACCTGCAGCGCCACATAGGCCAGCGACAGCAGCATGCAAATGCTGACCATGCTGGCCAGGCCATTGAAGCCGTCGATGATATTCACTGCATTCGCAATGCCCGCCACCGCGAGCACCGTGAGCGGCAGCACCACCAGATCCCATTGCAGCGGCAGCGCGCCCCAGGGCAGGTCGAGGCGCACCAGTTTTGCATCGAGCAGGTAATAGGCGAACAGCGCGGCAAGCATCGTGAGCAGCAGCCGGCGCGCCGGTGAAACGCGGCCCGTATAGTCTTCGACGATACCGCCGGCCATGGCAATGAAGGCGCATCCGAGCAGCGGCGCGATCCATGCGCCGAGCGCCGGTTCGCGCATCGTCGACATCGCGGCGGTGAATAAGACGGCGAGAAAGATCGGCACTCCGCCGATGCGCGCAACCACATGCGCGTGGAACTTCTGCACGCCGCCATAATCGGTATCGAGCGCAAAGCCATTGCGCTTCGCATACTTAATCACCAGCAGGGTGAGCAGTGCACAGGATACGAAACCGACGAAAAAGGAGAACATTTTATTATTCTTTCGGTGCACACTGTAAGTCGTTTCCGCGTCGATCCTGCGGAAAAAAACACCGCACTCTTATCGTGGGAATGGTGGCCCATTGTACCGGAATAGATGAGGCACTCCGGAGCCGAATGCGATTCTGCACGGCGTTGTTCGATTGCATCAAATTCGCGCCAGTTCGATTGCGCGCACGTGTTCCGTATTCGCCTGAGTTTCGCCGTGCCGATGCGGACACGGGCGAAATCATTTAGTATCGGCACAAGGGCGCTATCGCTCTCTGCTCCACCCACTTCGATAAGAACAACATGAGAACCTACGCCATCGGCGACCTGCAGGGCTGTGCCCACGAAGCCCAACTCCTGATCGACCGCATCGTCGACGACGCGCACCAGCATGGACAAACGCAGCCGCGCATCCTGTTCGTGGGCGACCTGATCAACCGCGGTCCGGATTCGCTGACCGCACTGCGCCGCATGAAGGCGCTGTCCGAAGAGAATCCCGGCCGCATCGAAGCGCTGCTCGGCAACCATGACCTGCACCTGATCGCGGTGGCGGTCGGCGCGCAGCGCAGCAGCCGCTCCGATACGCTCGACGAGATCCTGGCCGCACCCGACCGCGATGAACTCATCGGGTGGCTGCGCCAGCGCCCGCTGGCGATGTTCGTTGATGCGCACCTGCTGGTGCACGCCGGCGTCGCGCCGCAATGGAACGCGGCGCAGACGATGGCGCTGGCGCACGAGGTCGAAGCCGTGCTGCGCGGCGACGGCTGGATCGATCTCCTGGGCCAGATGTACGGGAACGAGCCGAATCAGTGGGACGACAGCCTGACGGGGATGGCGCGCCTGCGCTGCATCGTCAACGCGCTCACCCGCATGCGCCTGTGCGCGCCGGACGGGAGCATGGATTTCCTGCACAAGGAAAGCGAGAGCGGGCCGGAAGGCTCCGGCCTGGTGCCCTGGTTCGACCTGCCCCAGCGGGCCACGGCCGACGTGACCGTGGTGTTCGGGCACTGGTCGGCGCTGGGGCTGGTGCTGCGGCCCAACCTGGTGGGACTCGACAGCGGCTGCGTGTGGGGCGGGAAGCTGACGGCGGTGTGCCTCGACGACCGCTCGCTGCTGCAGGTGGATTGTCCCGAGTATCGGGAGCACAGCGGTAAAAAGTAAGATGGCCGGCAAGGCCGGCCATTGTTGACATCAGCGGTGCAGCTGGCTCAGGTCGCGCACCGCGCCGCGGTCCGCCGAGGTGGTGAGCGCCGCATACGCCTGCAGCGCCTGCGACACGTAGCGCTCGCGCGCCACCGGCTTCCACGCATCGCGGCCGCGCTCTTCCATCTTGCCGCGCCGGTGCGCCAGCTCTTCGAAGCTCACGCGCAGGTTGATGGTGCGCGCCGGGATGTCGATGTCGATGATGTCGCCCTCCTCCACCAGCCCGATCGCGCCGCCTTCGGCCGCTTCCGGCGAGGCATGGCCGATCACCAGGCCCGAGGAGCCGCCCGAGAAGCGCCCGTCGGTGAACAGCGCGCAGGCCTTGCCGAGGCCCTTGGACTTGATGTACGAGGTCGGATACAGCATCTCCTGCATGCCCGGCCCGCCCTTCGGGCCTTCGTAGCGGATGATGACCACGTCGCCGGCGTGTACCGTGTCGCCGAGGATGCCTTCCACCGCCGCGTCCTGGCTTTCGAACACGCGCGCCTTGCCGCTGAACTTGAGGATGCTCTCGTCCACGCCCGCCGTCTTCACGATGCAGCCCTTCTCGGCGATGTTGCCGTACAGGACCGCCAGCCCCCCATCCTGCGAATAGGCGTGTTCGCGGTCGCGGATGCAGCCCGTGCTGCGATCGAGGTCGTTTTCCTCGTAGCGCTCGGCCTGCGAGAACGCGACCTGGGTCGGCACGCCGCCCGGCGCCGCGCGGAACATCCGGTGCACGGCAGGATCGTCGCTGCGCTTGATGTCGTACTTCTCGATCGCCTCACCCATGGTCGGACTGTGCACGGTCGGCAGCGAGGTGTCGAGCAGACCGGCGCGCGCCAGTTCGCCCAGGATGGAGATGATGCCGCCGGCGCGGTGCACGTCCTCGATGTGGTACTTGTCGGTCATCGGCGCCACCTTGCACAGGCAGGGCACCTTGCGCGAAATGCGGTCGATGTCGGCCATGGTGAAGTCCACGCCGGCCTCGTGCGCCGCCGCCAGCAGGTGCAGCACGGTGTTGGTGGAGCCGCCCATCGAGACGTCCAGCGCCATCGCGTTTTCCCAGGCGGCCTTGGTGGCGATCGAGCGCGGCAGCACCGAGTAGTCGTCCTGCTCGTAGTGGCGCTTGGCGACTTCCACGATCAGGCGGCCGGCGCGCAGGAACAGTTCCTTGCGGTCGGCGTGGGTGGCGACGATGGTGCCGTTGCCCGGCAGCGACAGGCCCAGCGCCTCGGTCAGACAGTTCATCGAGTTCGCGGTGAACATGCCCGAGCAGGAGCCGCAGGTCGGACAGGCCGAGCGCTCGATCTCGGCAACGTCGGCATCGGACACCGTGCTGTCGCCAGCCTTGATCATGGCGTCAACGAGATCCAGCTTGATCACCTTGCGGTCGTTGTTGACCACCTTGACCACCTTGCCCGCTTCCATCGGGCCGCCGGAGACGAACACGGTCGGGATGTTCAGGCGCATCGCGGCCATCAGCATGCCCGGGGTGATCTTGTCGCAGTTCGAGATGCAGACCATGGCGTCGGCGCAGTGGGCGTTGACCATGTACTCGACCGAGTCGGCGATCAGGTCGCGCGAAGGCAGCGAGTACAGCATGCCGCCGTGGCCCATGGCGATGCCGTCGTCGACCGCGATGGTATTGAATTCCTTGGCCACGCCGCCGCTGGCTTCGATCTCGCGCGCCACCAGCTGGCCCAGGTCCTTCAGGTGCACGTGGCCGGGCACGAACTGGGTGAAGGAGTTGACCACCGCGATGATCGGTTTCTCGAAGTCGCCGTCCTTCATGCCGGTGGCGCGCCACAGGGCACGGGCGCCGGCCATGTTGCGGCCCTGGGTGGTGGTGCGGGAACGGTAAGTCGGCATGGTGGTCTCCTCGAACAGCGTATCAGCAAAGCACCAGCGTGCCGCCTCGGCTGTGAGTTGTCCAATATATGATTTATTGCTCTGTGATACGTTTTACATATCACGGTGCAATGCTGCGCCGACCGCCTCCTGCGCAGTCTCGGCCAGCTCGCGGCGGTGCGCCCCGGTTGCATCGATCGGCGCCAGCGGCTGCAGCCGCGCGATCACCGGCTTGCCTTCCAGGATCGTGAACAGGCTGTCCACGAAGGTGGTGTCGCCGGTGTAGTCGACCGAATGGTGATAGGCGCCGCTCGCGTCCACATAGGACAGCGCATAGGGCTGCACCGCCACTTTCGCATCGATGGCGGCCTCGAACAGGTTGGCGTGGAAAGGCAGCACTTCGCCCTGCCTGGACGTCGTCCCTTCGGGGAAAAAGGCGACCCGCTGGCCCTCCTGCAAGACGGTAACCAGGCCCTTGAAGATGTGGCGCAGCTCGCGCCGGTTGCCGCGCGCGATGAAGACCGTGCCGGCGGCGGCGGCCAGCCAGCCGAGCACGGGCCAGGAGCGGATCTCGGCCTTGGCCACGAAGCGGCAGGGATGCAGCGCGTTGATGACGAAGATGTCGAGCCAGGAGACGTGGTTGGCCACGATCAGTGCGTGCTCGAGCACGGGCGCTCCCGGCGTCTGCTCGACGCTCACGCGGCACAGGCCGAGCAGCTTGCGCGACCAGCGCCGCGTGAGGCGCTCGCGCGTGGCGAGCGAGACCAGCGGGAACACCAGGGCGCAGGTCGCCAGGCCCGCCACCAGGTGGACCACGACGCGCGCCAGGCGCAGGGCAAGCCGGATCTTCACGATGCGAGCGGGCTCACCTCATCAACGCTGGAAGGCGACGCGCCCGCGCACCAGCGTCGCCCGCACCTGCCCGGCTAGCTCGAAGCCGAGGAAAGGCGTGTGCTTGCCCTGGCTCGCCAGGGCCTTGCGCTCGACCTTCCAGCGGGCCTCCGGGTCGAACAGCACCACGTCGGCCGCGGCGCCCACCGACAGGGTGCCGGCGGGCAGTCCGGCGATGCGCGCCGGGCTCGAGGTGACCTTGGCGAGCGCCTGGGCCAGCGCCTCCTTGCCATCCTGGTCTTCCACCCACTTCAGGGTGAGCGCCAGCAGCAGCTCCAGGCCGGTCGCGCCCGGGGTCGCTTCGGCGAAGGGCAGCAGCTTCTCGTCCTCGTCGACCGGGGTGTGGTCGGAGCAGACCGCGTCCACGGTGCCGTCCAGCAGGGCGGCGCGGATCGCGTCGCGGTCGCGCTGGCTGCGCAGCGGCGGGTTGAAGCGCGCATTCGGGTCGAAGAAGCCGATGTCGGCGTCGGTCATGTGCAGGTGGTGCACGCCGACGTCGCAAGTGACGTTCAAGCCTTCCTTCTTGGCGCTGGCGACCAGCGCCAGGCCGGCCGCGGAGGACATGCGGCACAGGTGCACGCGCGCGCCGGTGGCGCGCATCAGCTCGAAGATGGTGTGCAGGGCGATGGTTTCCGACATGACCGGCACGCCCGACAGCCCCAGGCGCGAGGCCAGCGGGCCGCTGTGGGCCACGCCGCCGCGGCCGATGTGGGCGTCCTGCGGGCGCAGCCATACGGTGTAGCCGAAGGTCTTGGCATACTGCATGGCGCGCAGCAGCACGGTGGTGTCCAGCACCGGCACCTCGGCCTGCGAGAAGCCGATGCAGCCGGCTTCGGTCAGCTCGGCCATTTCGGTGAGCGCCTGGCCCTTCAGGCCCATGGTCAGCGCGCCCAGCGGGTGCACATTGGCCTGGTCGAGGATGCGCGCGCGGTGCTTGAGCATCTCCACCAGGCCCGGCTCGTCCAGCACCGGGTCGGTGTCCGGCGGGCAGACCAGGGTGGTCACGCCACCCTGCATCGCCGCCTGCATTTCGGATTCCAGCGTCGCCTTGTACTCGTAGCCCGGCTCGCGCAGGCGCGCGGACAGGTCGACCAGGCCGGGAGCGACCACCAGGCCGGTCGCATCGAACGTCTGGTCGGCGCTGAAGCCTTCCGGGGCACTGCCGAGGGCGGCGATCTTGCCGCCGGCGATGAACAGGTCTGTGACCTGGTCGATGTTGTTTGCCGGGTCGATCACCCGGCCGTTCTTGATGTGGTAGTTCATCCGTGCGAATTTCACGCCCTGCCTCCTGCCAAAATGCTCATCACCGCCATGCGTACCGCAATGCCGAAGGTCACCTGCGGCAGGATCACCGCCTGGCTGCCGTCGGCCACCGCCGAGTCGATCTCGACGCCGCGGTTCATCGGGCCCGGGTGCATCACGATCGCATCCGGCTTGGCCAGCGCCAGGCGCTCCGGGGTCAGGCCGTAGCTCTTGAAGTACTCCTGCGCCGAAGGCAGCAACGCGCCGCTCATGCGTTCGTTCTGCAGGCGCAGCATGATGATGACGTCGACGTCCTTCAGGCCCTCGTCCATGTCCGTGAAAGTACGAACACCCATCTCGGTTAGACCGCCCGGCAGCAGCGTGTGCGGGCCGATGGCGCGCACTTCCGGCACGCCCAGGGTGGTCAGCGCATGGATGTCCGAGCGCGCCACGCGGCTATGCAGGATGTCGCCGACGATCGCCACCCGCAGGTTGGTGAAGTCCTTCTTGTAGTGGCGGATCGTGTACATGTCGAGCAGGCCCTGGGTCGGGTGCGCGTGGCGGCCGTCGCCGGCGTTCACGACGTGCACGTGCGACTGCCCGGTCTCGACCAGGTGCTTGGCGATCAGGTAGGGCGCGCCGGACTGTGCGTGGCGCACCACGAACATGTCGGCGTGCATGGCCGACAGGTTGTCGATGGTGTCGAGCAGCGACTCGCCCTTGCTGGCCGACGAGGCCTGGATGTTCAGGTTGATGACGTCGGCCGACAGGCGCTTGGCGGCGATCTCGAAGGTGGTGCGGGTGCGCGTGCTGTTTTCGAAGAACAGGTTGAACACGCTCTTGCCGCGCATCAGCGGCACCTTCTTGACCTCGCGGTCGGAAATGCCCACGAAGCTCGAGGCGGTGTCGAGGATGTGGTTGATGACCGACTTGGGCAGTCCTTCGATGGTGAGCAGGTGCTGCAGCTCCCCGTTCTTGTTCAGTTGCGGGTTAAGAAAGATCTTGGACATTGTCTTCTTCAATGGTCAGCGAAAGTTGGCCGGCGTCGTCGCGCTGCAGGCACAGCGACTGCTGCGGCGCCAGCTCGGCGCGGGTGCCGACGTAGTCGGGCGCCACCGGCAGCTCGCGCCCGCCGCGGTCGGCCAGGGCCGCCAGGCGGATGCAGGCCGGGCGACCGTAGTCGAACAGCACGTTGATCGCGGCGCGCACGGTGCGGCCGGTCTGCAGCACGTCGTCCACCAGCACCACCGTCGCGCCGTCGACCGGGAAGCGGATGTGGGTCGGCTTCACGTCCGGGTGCAGGCCCTTCTTGGCGTAGTCGTCGCGGTAGAACGAGACGTCGATGGTGCCGAAGCGCCCAAGCAGGTCGAGGTCGCGCGCGAGGCGTTCGGCCAGCCAGGCGCCGCCGGAGTGGATGCCGACGATGGCGGCATCGGGCACGCCGTCCAGGCCGGCACGGACCTGGCCCAGCAGCTCGCGGTACAGCGCTTCCGCATCGTAGTCTTGATTAGATGTTGGCATGAGCGTCAAAGTATTGTTGCAAAATGATGGCGGCCGCCTTGGCGTCGATGATCTCGCCGCGCCGTTGCGGAATGACGGCGGACGAATAGCGCTCGTCGACGAGTTCGACAGGCAGGTTGAAGCGGCCGTGGAGCTGGTTGGCGAAGCGCCGGCTGCGCAGGGTCATGTCGTGCTCGGCGCCGTCGGGATGGCGCGGCTCGCCGACCACGAGGCGGGCCGGCTTCCATTCGTTGATGAGCTCGCCGATGACCTGGAAACGGGTGGCGTTGTCGACCGCCTTGATGACGGTCAACGGTTGGGCTTGCCCGGTGAGGGTGTTGCCCATGGCAATGCCGATGCGTTTGACACCGAAGTCAAATCCAAAAACGATGTCAACCATCAGGGTTCGAAGCCCCCCTTATGCATGGCCGGCTTCAGTCGCTAGCATTAAAGGATCGATTCCCAGCAGTTTGATGGCGGCGGTATAGCGTTCCTCGATCGGCAGGTCGAACAGGACCTTGGCGTCGGCGCCCACGGTGAGCCAGCCGTTGCGCGAGAGTTCTTCCTCGAGCTGTCCCGGGCTCCAGCCGGCATAGCCGATCGAGACCAGCATGCGGGCCGGGCCGGAGCCGCTGGCGACGGCTTCCAGCACGTCGATCGAGGTGGTGAAGGCGACGTCGTCGGTGACGGAGAGCGAGGACGAGAAGCGTCCGCCCGGCGAATGCAGCACGAAGCCGCGGTCGTCCTGCACCGGGCCGCCGAACATGATCGGCTGGTCCACCACCGAGGAGCGCAAGCCCGGGGCGAGCTTCAGGTCGACGCGGTCGAACAGCACTTCCATCGTCATGTCGGTCGGCTTGTTGATGACCACGCCAAGCACGCCCTTCTCGTTGTGCTCGCAAATATAGACGACGGTGCCGCCGAAGATCGGATCCTGGATCGAGGGCATGGCGATCAAGAAATGGTTGGCGAGGTTCAGCCCTGTAGAAGCCGGGCTGATCTTACCGAGCGTTTCACTCTGTTCCGGTGGCATGCCGGGCATCGGGTGAGTGCTGCCAACTTTGCTTTTTTTCATACGCTTACTCTCACATGGGCCCACTCAGGTTTGACCGCGAAGTGTCCACAAAACAACGTTACGCTTTTCGATAGTTTACACCGAATCGCTGTGGGGCCGATGGAAGCGCCCCGATAGACCCTCGATGCATACCCTGGAAAGACCGCCAGACCGACCCGGATCTGTCCCGCCCAGCTGCAAACGCAGTTCTGTTAGGACGAATCCTACCCAGTAAAATCGGCCGCCACCTTGACCCTGCACACGATGATGAATATGAGCAACTCCCTGGTCTGGTTCCGGCGTGACTTGCGGGCATTCGACCATGCAGCCCTTCACCAGGCCTTGACCTCGTCTAATTGTGTGTACTGCGTTTTCGTGTATGACAGCGACATTCTCGACCCGCTGCCGCGCGATGACCGCCGTGTGCGGTTCATCCACGCCAGCCTGGCCAGCCTCGAGGCCGAGCTGCGTCGGCTCGGCGCTTATCTGATTGTGCGGCAGGGCCGCCCTCTTGAAGTGGTCCCGGCGCTCGCCACCGAATTGGGTGTCGACGCGGTGTTCGTATGTGCCGATTATGAACCCGACGCGGTGGATCGCGACGCACGGATGAAAGCCCGCCTGGCCGCCGATGGTAGGAAATTTCTGAGCTTCAAGGACCAGGTCATCTTCGAACAGGACGAGGTGCTGACCTTGGCCAAGGGACCGTTCTCGGTGTTCACTCCCTACAAAAACGCCTGGCTCAAGCGCCTGGCCGGCATGCCCGAGGCGCTGGCCGCGTATCCGGTCGACCCGTATGCGCAGGCCTTCGCGCCCGCGCCGCCCGACGCGCCGCCCCTGCCCTCGCTGGCCGAGATCGGCTTCGAAGCGGGCGAGCCGCCGCTGCCGGCAGGCATGGAGGGCGCCGAGAAACTGTTCGAGCGCTTCATTGCGCACATCGCCGATTACGGCCGGGCGCGCGACTTCCCCTCGGAGGACGGCACCTCGCGCCTGTCCACCCACCTGCGCTTCGGCACCACCTCGATCCGCCACCTGGTGCGCACGGCGCGCCAGATGATCGAGAACGGCGCCGGCGGCGCCGGCGCCTCGGTATGGCTGTCGGAACTCATCTGGCGCGATTTTTACTCGATGATCCTGGCGCGCAACCCGCAGCTCGTCACCCGCTCGTTCAAGCCGGCCTTCGATGCGCTGGCCTGGGAAACCGGAGAGGAGGCCGATGCGCTGTTCGCGGCCTGGTGCGAAGGACGCACCGGCTATCCGCTGGTGGACGCGGCGATGGAGCAGCTGAACCGCACGGGCTTCATGCACAACCGGCTTCGCATGGTGACCGCGAGCTTCCTCACCAAGGACCTCGGGATCGACTGGCGGCGCGGGGAACGCTATTTCGCGCTCAAGCTGAACGACTACGAGCTGGCCTCGAACAACGGCGGCTGGCAGTGGGCGGCGTCGACCGGCTGCGACGCGCAGCCGTGGTTCCGGATCTTCAATCCGGTGGCGCAGTCGCAGCGTTTCGATGCGCACGGGGACTTCATTCGCGAGTGGGTGCCGGCGCTGGAAGGTTTGAGCGCGAAGGAGATCCATGCGCCATGGCTGGTCGATGCGGAGGTGCTGGCGGAGCGCGGCGTCGTGCTGGGGCGGGATTATCCCTTGCCGGTCGTCGACCATGACACGGCAAGGAAGCGGACCCTGGAACGCTTTGCGGTGATCAAGAAGGCCGCGGGCTGAGCTGCTTGTCCAGCAAACTCTCGATCGCCGCCAGCAACACCGGCTCCTGATAGGGCTTCCCGAAGTAGGCATTCACACCCAGGCCCAGCGCCACATTGCGGTGCTTGTCCGCCGTGCGCGAGGTGATCATGATGATCGGAATCCCCCTGGTCGCCTCCCTGCTGCGCAGCTCGCGCGTCAGGTCGAAGCCATCCATGCGCGGCATCTCGATATCCACCAGCATCAGATCCGGCCGCGACTCCTCGATCTGCTCGAGGGCGTCGACGCCGTCCTTGGCCAGCATCACCCGGTAGCCTTCGCGCTCGAGCAGGCGCTGGGTCACGCGGCGCACGGTGATCGAGTCGTCCACCACCATGATGGCGGCTTTCCGTTCCGGCTGCGCCTCATCGGCAACGGCCGCGAGCGGCGCCGCGGGGCGTTGGGCCAGCGCCACCGGATCGAGGATCAGCACGATCTCGCCCGTGCCCAGCACCGTGGCGCCGGCGATGCCCGGCACCCGTGACAGCTGCGGGCCGATGTTCTTGACCACCACTTCGCGGTTGCCCAGCACCTCGTCCACGCGCAGCGCGATGCGCCCGCCGGCGCCGTGCACGACCAGCACCGGGTTCAGGCGCTGCAACGCGCCGCCCTTGCCTTCGCCCAGCAGCACGGCGAGCGTGTGCAGCGCGTGCGGCTGGCCGGCCACGGCGATCGCGCCGGCAGCCTGCGCCGCGCCCAGTTCGGTGTCGCGCACCTGCAGCACCTGCTCGACCAGGGTCGCCGGCAAGGCATGGGTGCGCCCGCCGCTCGCGACCAGCACCACTTGCGCCACCGCCAGCGTCAGGGGCAGGTGGATGGCGAAGCGCGTGCCCTTGCCCGGCTCGGTCGAGACCAGCACCCGGCCGCCCAGCGCCTGCGCCTCGGAGCGCACCACGTCCATGCCGACGCCGCGCCCGGCCAGCTCGGTGAGCGTGTCGGCGGTCGAGAAGCCTGGCTCGAAAATCAGTTCGGCCGCTTCCTGGTCGTTCACGACCTGGCCAGGCCCCAGCAGGCCCAGGTCGCGCGCCTTGGCGCGGATGCGCTCCAGGTCCAGCCCGGCGCCGTCGTCGCTGAAGACGATCGCCACTTCGTTGCCGTGCTGGCTCACCTGCACCAGCACCTCGCCGGTCTCGGGCTTGCCGGCATCCACGCGTGCGGTGCGCGCTTCGATGCCGTGCACGATCGCATTGCGCAGCAGGTGTTCGAAGGGCGCCGCCATCTGTTCCAGCACGCTGCGGTCGATTTCCACCGAGCCGCCGCGGATGTCGAGGTTGACGCGTTTCTCGAGTTCCTTCGCGGTCTGGCGCGCGATCCGGAACAGGCGCTCGGCCAGGTTCGCAAACGGCACCATGCGCACCCGCATCAGGTCGCGCTGCAGGTCGCGCGTCATGCGCGATTGCGCCGCCAGGTCTTCGACCGCGCTGTCCACCGTGCGCGACAGGCTTTCATGGAAGGCTTCGACGTCGTTCACGCTCTCGGCCATCATGCGCGTCAGTTCCTGCAGGCGCGTGAAGCGGTCGAACTCGAGCGGGTCGAACTTCTCCTCGCCGGCGATCGACAGGGTGGATGCGATCTGCGACTCGGCCTGCATCTCGATCTCGCGCATCTGGCGGCGCAGGCGGTCGAGGTTGTCCGAGAAGTCCGTGAGCGCGCCCTTGATCGTGCCGACCTGGTTTTCCAGGCGCGAACGCGAGATCGACACCTCGCCGGCCTGGTTGACGACGCGGTCGAGGATGTCGGCGCGCACCCGCACCAGCGGCGCGCGGCTGCCCGGCTGCTCGGCGGGCGCCGGTACGCTTGCAGGCGCCGCCATCGCCGCGGGCTGCTGCAGCTGTTCGAACAGCAGCAGGGCCCCGTCATAGTTCGCCAGCAGTTCGTCGAACGCCGCCGGCGTGGTGGTCCCGGCGTGCACCATGTTCTCGATCTGGGTTTCCAGCTCGTGGGTGTGCTGGCCGAGGCGCATCGCGCCGGCCATGCGGGCGCTGCCCTTCACCGTGTGCAGCGCCCGCAGCAAGCCCTGGGCGATGGCATGGTCCTGCGGGTTCTGCTGCCACTGGCGCAGGCCGTTGCCGATCTGCGGGAACAGGTCGGCGCCCTCTTCCAGGAACACCGGCAGCAGGTCCGGGTCGAGTTCGTCGGTGAAGGCCGGGCTGGCAGCCAGCACGCTGTCGGCCGCGGCAGGCGCCGGCGCTGGCGCGGGTTCCGGCACCGGTTCGGTGACCATGTCGAGCACCGCCGCCACGCTTTCCGGCGCCGCATCGAGCACCGCCTCGTCCGGCGTGACCGCGACAAACGCAGGCTCCGGCTGCGCCGGCGCGGCCTGGTCGAGGGCCGGGGCGGCAAACGGGTCGTCGAGGAAGCTGTCGAACAGGTCGTCGATCTCGTCGGCCACGCGCTCCTGCTGCTGTTCTTCGCGCGGCGCAGCTAGCTGCTCGATCGGTGGTGGCGCGGCCAGGATCTCACTGTAGGCGGAGGCGAACAGGGCGTCGAGCGTCACGGCCAGCTCCGGATCGACCTCGCCATACACGCTTGCCGCCTGCTGGCTGGCCAGGCGCGCCAGCAGCGTGTCGAGCTGGGCGATCAGCTCCGGCTGGGCCGGGGGCAGTTCGCCGAGGGCGAACACCTGCAGCATCGTGCGCACGCGCGACAGGGCCGACTCCAGCAGTTCACGGCCGTCGTCGTCGAGCACCGGGCCCGGCGCCGCCAGCTTTTCCAGCACCAGCTCGAGCGCATGGGCGACGTCGCGCAGCGCGGTGTAGCCAACCGTGGACGAGGTGCCGGCCAGGGTGTGCGCCGCCTTCAGGGCCTCCGGCGAAGCGCGCCGTTCCGGTTCCGCGCGCCAGTCCTCGAAGTCCTGCGCCAGCAGCTGCACCAGGGTCTCGGCCTCGTCGAGGTAGATCGTGTACAGGCCGAGCGGGATGTCCAGGCCGCCGATGCGTTTGGTGTCCGCCCGGGGCTCGGGTTCGGGCTCGAGGATATCCTCGAGCACCGGCACCGGGAGCTCTTCAGGCGCACCGCCCTCCAGCACCCGCGCCGCGGCCGCGACCAGCGCCGCGCTGTCGCGCTGCGATGCGCCGCCGGCGGCCAGTTCGGCCACCCAGGCGGACAGTTCCGCATGCGCCTGGCGCAGCAGGCCCAGCAGCTCGGGGGTGGCGCTGCGCGCCTCGGCCAGCCACAGGTTCATGACGCGCTCGACCGCGGCGGCGCCTTCTGCGAAGCTGTCGAGGCTCACCATGCGGCTGCTGCCCTTGAGCGTGTGGAAGCCCCGGCGCAGCAGGGTCAAGGTCTCCTGACTGCCCGGATTGCTCTCGGCCTGGGGCAGCGCTTCCAGCACGAAGCCCAGCACTTCCTGGGCCTCCAGGATGAAGATTTCGAGCAGTTCGGACTCGATGGTGGCTTCCTGCTGCCGTGCTTCCTGCGTCGCGGCCTCCTGGGCCGGGGCGGGTTCCGGCGCCGCCTCGACGAATTCGAAGGGCAGCTCGCGCAGCAGGCGCTTCTCGAGGTCGAAGGTGAAGCGCCCCCTGGCCGCTTCGCTGTCCTGCGCCAGCAGGTCGGTGAAGAAGCCGAGCGCGCCGATGTTCTGGGCGATGTTGTGCAGCACGGCGGACTGCGTGCTCAGCTCGCCGGCGCTGGCCTCCAGGGTCCGCACCTCGCCGGCGACGTGGCGCACGGCCTGCACGGCCTGTTCCTGGTCGAGGATGGCCAGCGCGCCCTGCAGCTGGTGCAGCACCGGCTCGGCCTGGGCCAGCACCTCGCGCCTGGCCGGGTTGTCGTAGTAATCGTCGAGCAGCTTCTCGACCTGGCGCAGGCCGGCCTTGATCTCGCCGGCCAGCACCGCCACGGTCTGGCCCTGCTGGATCTGGCGCGCCAGTTCTCCCTGCCACTGCGGCGCATCCGGCGGAGTCTCGCCGGCGGCCAGCGCCAGCAGGCGCGCGCCGACCGCTTCGGCATTCTCGGCAAAGTCCTCGGGCAGCTGGCGCAGCTGGTCCAGGCCGTTCTCGACGAACAGCATGGCGGTGGCCATCTCGAGCTTGACCTCGTCGCTGCGGCCGGCCTGCATGGCGTCCGTCGCGGCGCGCCCGAGTTCGCGCATCAGCTGGGCCAGGGCGGGGGCGCCCAGCTTTTCGCTGGCGCCGGCCAGGCGCGAGAGCTGTTCGTTGAAATCTTCCTCGACCTCGAGGTCGCCCTCGGTGGCGATGCGGTCCCAGTCCGACTTGGTGCGGGCCAGCGCCTCGCGCGCTTCCTGCAAGGTGGCCTGGTCGATGCGCCCGTAGCGGCGCGCGGCGTAGTCGTGCGGCACCAGGCCGTCCAGGCCGCAGGCCTGGCGCAGGCGCTGGGCGTCCGGGTTCGGCCGGGCGGCTGCGGCGACGAAGAACAGCGCGTCGCGCAGCATCGCGTCCGGCGTGCCGCCCTGCCCCTGCGACAGGCGGCGCAGCTGCAGGTTGACCTGGCCGAGCAGCTGCTTCACATACAGGTCGCTGTCGATCTGGCCGTCGGCCACCACGCCGGCAAAGGCATGCAGCGCCTGCCAGAACAGGCGCGCGCGCGGCTCTTCCTGGCTGGCCGCGATGGGCGCCAGCGCGTCGCGCATGCCGGCCGCGTGCTGCGCGTCCCCGCTCTTCAGGTAGGGCAGCAGCGCTTTTTCGAAACGCGCGCGGCAGGCCGCGACGTCCGGTTTGTCGCCGGATGCGGGCGTATCCAGTTCGACACCCTTGCCGAGGCCGGCGGGCAGCAGGTCGGACGGGTGGATGCGTTCCACGCCCAGCTGCTCCTGCAGGTCGCGGTAGTAGGGGAACAGGCGCGCCGGCTGCTGCCGGCTGCCGGCCAGCAGCTCGTCGAGGTATTCGACCAGGGCCTGGTAGGCGTCCTGCACGGTCTTGACCGCGTCAAGCGTGCACGCGACCCGCCCGTCCTTGAAAGCGTCGATCAGCTGTTCGGCCGCGCCGCCCAGCACCGCGGCGCCTTCCACGTCCACCAGCTGCAGGGCGCCGTCGGCCTGGTGCAGGTGGGTCTTCGCGTGCAGCAGCAGGGTCGGTTGCGCTTCAAGGCTGCGCCCGGCCGCATCGCGCAAGGCCGTGCCCGAGCGTCCCAATGCATCCCTGATCTCGCCGATCACCCAGGACAGGGGACCGGTATCGAAGGCTGGCATGCGTTGGGAGGATGGGTTCGTCATGGGCTCGGGTTACAGGTGATGATGCTGGTTATGCCGCCACGCGGAAGCGCGACACGGAATCCTTCAGTTCCTGGGCCAGCAGCGCCAGTTCGCGGATCGACTGCGCCGTCTGGCGCGTGCCGCCCTGGGTCTGCTCGGTCACCGAGAGGATATGCTGCATATTATGGGCCACACCGTTGGCGGACGTCGCCTGCCGTTCAGCCGCGCCGGAAATCTCCTGGATCAGCTCCGCCAGGCGGTTCGACACGCGCGAGATGTCGATCAGCGCCGCACCGGCCGCATCGGACAGGCGCGCGCCCTCGACCACGCCCTGGGTCGACTTTTCCATTGCCGCCACCGCGTCGTGGGTGTCGGCCTGGATGGTGCGCACCAGCGCGCCGATGCCCTTGGCCGCCTCGGCCGAGCGCTCCGCCAGGCGCTGCACCTCTTCCGCCACCACCGAGAAGCCGCGCCCGGCCTCGCCCGCCGACGCGGCCTGGATCGCCGCGTTCAGCGCCAGCACGTTGGTCTGTTCGGTGATGTCCGAGATCAGGTCGGTGATCTCGCCGATCTCCTGCGAGGATTCGCCCAGGCGCTTGATGCGCTTCGAGGTTTCCTGGATCTGCTCGCGGATCTCGTTCATGCCCAGGATCGCGTTCTGCACGGCGCGCGCGCCCTGCTCCGCCGCCGCCACCGACTGGCGCGCCACGTCGGCCGATTCGGTGGCCGAACGCGACACCTCGGAAATCTCGGTGGCCATGCGCAGCACCGTGCTCGATGCTTCCTGGATCTCGTGCGACTGGGCGTCGGCCGCGCCCAGCAGCTCGGTCGACACCGCCTGGGCGCCGCCGGCGGCGCGCGTCACCTGCTCGGCGGTCCTGATGACGCGCAAGACGAGTTCGCGCAGTTCCTCGACCGTGTAGTTGACCGAGTCGGCGATCGCGCCGGTGATGTCTTCCGAGACGGTGGCGTGCACGGTCAGGTCGCCGTCCGCCACTTCCTGCAGTTCGTTCATCAGGCGCAGGATCGCCGCCTGGTTCTGGTCGTTGGTAGCCTTGGCTTCCTCTTCCTTGGCCTGGGCCAGCTGGCGCATCGCCTCGGCCTCGCGGCGGCGCGCTTCGGCGCCGCGCGCGCGGTTGCGCGAGTCCAGCAGCATCACGCGGCTGATGCTGCCGCCCATGGCCAGGGTGAAGATCGAGGCGCCGACCAGCAGCCAGAACCAGCCGCTCCTGGTGTCCAGCGCGCTGCGGTACTGGAGCTGCGCCCGCGCCAGGGTCGAGCGCAGGCCCTCGTTGTCGCGCGCGATGACCTGCTCGGCGGCGTGGGAGGCATTGAAGTTGTGCCCGTTGGTGGACAGCGGCGCCAAGCCTTCCTGCCAGCCCTTGTAGGCGGTGCGCGCATCGACGACGCGCTCGCGCAGGACGGGATCGATGCCGGCGCCGTTGCCGTCGGCCAGGCTGTCGAGCAGCGCGCCCAGTTCGGCGCCGTCGCGCACGATGGCGCGGGCGGCCTCGCGGTGGGCCGCGCCCGGCGCCAGGAAGGCATGGGTCGACACCGACAGGCGCTCGGCCAGCGCGGCCAGGCGGCCAAGGGAGGCGTTGCCGGGCTGCTTGTCGGCGATCGATTGCAGCTCCTTGGCGAGCGGCTCGAACTTGTCGACGCTGGCGCCGAAGCCGACCAGGTGGCGCTTGTTGCCGACGATGGTGGTGGCGGCCGCGTTCGAGGCGACCCAGGCCGAACGCGCCTTGGCCAGCAGCGATTGCAGCTCGCCGGAGGACGCGGGGATGGCCTTGCCGTCGGCCTGGCCGCCGCGCGCCAGCAGCTGCAGCAGGCGGCCGACTTCGGCGCGGCTGTCGTCGAGTTCGTTGAAGGCGCCCATCTCGCCGCGCAGGGCGTTCGGTGCGGCCTTGGCCACGCGCTGGGCATGCATCAGGGCGTCGGAGGCGATCTGGCCCTGGTTCGAGACCACGTCGGTGCGCGCGGCGTTCTGCCACATCGACAGCACGGTCAGCAGGATGCCGGCCACGAAGGCGGCCAGCACCAGGCGCAGCTGGCGCGACAGCGACAGGTGGCCGATCAGCGGCAGGCGCAGCTCGTCGCCGTCGCCGGCGGATTCACCCGCGCCCGGCTGGGATTTGCGCGGGCGGGTGCTGCCGAGGCGGCGCGCGGCGGCGTCGGCCGAGCCATGCGCGGCGCCCTCATGGGAAGGCGGCGCCAGCACGCCGGGGCCGAACTGGGTGTCGGGCGAGGCCATCACGGTATCGTCGTCCGCGTTGTCTTTCGAGAATACGTTCATGCTGAGTTTCGAGGCGAATCCCATACCGGCTCCTGGTCCTGCTTTTGTTGTATTGGTTAGCTGCGTCCGTCCGGCTGCTGCGCCACGTGCAGGAAGCGCTCTTCCCGCACCAGGGCCGCCAGCGAGAGCGGCGTCCACAGCTGGTCGTCGGCGTCGCGCAGGACCTCGCCCTCGCGTTGCATGCCGGCCGCCTGGCGCAGGCCGTACACGCGGTCGGCCAGCAGCGCGCAGTTGAAGCCGAGCGTGGGGGCGAAGGTGACGAGACGCGCGGACGGCCCCGAGGCCGGCTGCCCTTCCTCGCCGAGGTAGCGCGCCAGGTCGATGACGCCGACCAGGGTGCCGCGCACGTTGGCCAGGCCCAGGTACCAGGGCTGGGTCAGGGGCACGCGCGCCAGCGGCACTGGCGACACGATTTCACCGGCTTCCAGCAGGTCGAGCAGGTAGCGGGTGCCGCCCACCTGCATGCCGAGCTGCTGGATCGGCGCGCCGCCGCCGCCCTTGGCCGCCTGCATGCGCTCGAGCAGCTGCTCCTGGTATTCGCGCAGGCGGGTGCGGCGTGCCGCAGGGTCGAGCCTGGACTCGCCCCCGCTCATGCTGCGGCGGCCGCCGGGCTGGCGTCGAGCGAGGCGATGCTGGCCAGCAGCAGCGCCGGGTCGACCGGCTTGATCAGGTAGTCCTTGGCGCCCTGGCGCATGCCCCAGATGCGGTCGGTTTCCTGGTTCTTGCTGCTGCAGATGATGACCGGGATCTTGCTCAGCTCGGGGTCGCGCGCGATCGAGCGCGTCACCTGGAAACCGTTCGCGCCGGGCATGACCACGTCCATCAGGATCAGTTGCGGGCGCTCGGCGCGGATCTTGTCGATCGCCTCTTCGCCATTGACGGCGGTGCTCACGGCATAGCCGGCGCGCGCCAGGATGTCGGTCAGGTAGAAGCGTTCGGTCGGGGAATCGTCGACGATCAGGATGTGTTGAATGGCCACCTTGGGCTCCGGGGTCGGTAATCGGTCAAGCCTTCGCCGCCGTGTGCTCGCGCACCGCGGCCAGCAGGCTGTCCTTGGAAAATGGTTTGGTGAGGTAGGCGCTGGCGCCCACCATGGCGCCGCGCGCACGGTCGAACAGGCCGTCCTTGGACGACAGCATCAGCACCGGGGTGGCGTGGAAACGCGCGCTCTTCTTGATCAGGGCGCAGGTCTGGTAGCCATCGAGGCGCGGCATCAGGATGTCGCAGAACACCAGCGCAGGGTGATGGTCGTTGATCTTGGCCAGCGCATCGAAGCCGTCATCGGCCAGCACCACCTGGTAGCCGGCCTGGGTCAGGAAGATTTCGGCGGAGCGGCGGATCGTGCTGCTGTCGTCGATCACCATGATGGTCAGGCCGGTTGGGTGCGGCGATGTCGTCATTTTCGTTTCACTTCAGCATGAAGCGCCACGATAGCACAGGGTTTTCGCCTTGTGCGTGATGTGTTGCAACAAGTCAACTTTTACGTAACTTCCTGCAAACACACATGTTTTTGACACAATCTTAAATAGCGGTCATCTCGAAATCGTCCTTGCGGGCGCCGCATTCCGGGCAGGTCCAGTTCATCGGCACATCGGCCCAGCGGGTGCCCGGTGCGATGCCGTCGTCCGGGGCGCCGGCGGCCTCGTCATAGACCCAGCCGCAGATCAGGCACATCCAGGTCTGGAAAGGGGCCGTCGAATCGTTACTCACAATATGCTTCCTCGGTAAAGTAAAATGGAGAGTCGCGTATATTAATCCAGGCGTCGTGCAAAACCAAACCTTACCCCTGATCCTGACATTTGGCGTGTCCGACCCGGTCGGCGCGCTCGGCGTGCAGGCCGACCTGGCCGCCTTCGCCGCGCACGGATGCCACGGCTTGTCGGTGGTCGCCGGGCTGCTGGTCGCCGACAGCGCCAAGGTGGAAAACCTGCACGAAGTCGACAGCGACTGGATGGCCGACCAGGCCCGGGTCCTGCTCGAGGACATGCCGGTGGCCGCCTTCAAGGTCGGCGCCGTGGCCACCGTGCTGCAACTGGCGGCGATCGCCGAGATCGTGTCCGACTATCCGGACGCGCCCCTGGTCCTCGACCCCTTCCTGTCCGCCCTGCCCGACTCGGGCCTGGCCGACGAAGAGATGCTGTCCGCGATCCGCTCGATCCTGGCGCCGCAGACCACCGTCTTGATGCTGTCGCAGTCGGAGCTGGGCCGCATGGCCGAGACCTGGCGCGACGTGCCGGACGAGGGCGAAGAGAGCGCGGATGCCCTGCTGGCGGACGTCGCCGAACTGACCAATGCAGGCTGCCAGTACGTGCTCGTCACCGGCACCCGCGACAAGGACGGCACCTGCTCCAACACCCTGTTCGACGCCGACGGCGTGGTCGCCAAGGTCGAGTACCAGCACCTGCCGGGGCCTTTCGTCGGCGCCGGCAACACCTATTCGGCAGCCTTCACCGCCCTGATGGCCTGCGGCATGGAAGCGCCGCAGGCGCTGTTCGCCGCCCAGGAATACACCACCGGCGCGCTCGAACACGCCCAGCGCTTCGGCATGGGCAAGTTCATTCCCAACAAATTCTACCGGGGCTGAACAAGTCCCTTTCGCTATCATGACTGACAACACCTCGAAGAACGACCAACTGTTCGCCCGCGCCCAGCAAACCACGCCGGGCGGCGTGAATTCGCCGGTGCGCGCCTTCCGCTCGGTGGGCGGCACGCCGCGCTTCATCACCCGCGCCGAAGGCCCGTATTTCTGGGACGCCGACGGCAAGCGCTACATCGACTACATCGGGTCCTGGGGTCCGGCCATCGTCGGCCACGCGCACCCGCAGGTGATCAAGGCGGTGCAGGAAGCCGCAAGCCGGGGCCTCTCCTTCGGCGCCCCGACCGAAGGCGAGATCGAGATCGCCGAAGAGATCTGCCGCCTGGTGCCGTCGATCGAGCAGGTGCGCCTGGTCTCGTCGGGCACCGAGGCGACCATGAGCGCGCTGCGCCTGGCGCGCGGCGCCACCGGACGCGACAAGATCGTCAAGTTCGAAGGCTGCTACCACGGCCACGCCGATTCGCTGCTGGTGAAGGCCGGTTCCGGCCTGCTCACCTTCGGCAACCCGACCTCGGCCGGCGTGCCGGAAGACTTCGTGAAGCACACCCTGGTCCTCGACTACAACAACATCCCGCAGCTGGAAGACGCCTTTGCCTCGATGGGCGACACCATCGCCTGCGTGATCGTGGAGCCGGTGGCCGGCAACATGAACCTGATCCGCGCCACGCCGGAATTCCTGCAGCGCATGCGCGAGCTGTGCACCGAGTACGGCACGGTCCTGATCTTCGACGAAGTGATGTGCGGCTTCCGCGTAGGCCTGGGCGGCGCCCAGGAGATGTACGGCATCAGGCCGGACCTGACCGCGCTGGGCAAGGTGATCGGCGGCGGCCTGCCGGTGGCGGCTTTCGGGGGCCATGCGGAGCTGATGCAGAAGATGGCGCCGCTCGGCCCGGTGTACCAGGCCGGCACCCTGTCGGGCAACCCGGTGGCGGTGGCGGCCGGCATGACGACCCTGAAGCTGATCCAGGAGCCGGGCTTCTACGAGAAGCTGGGCGCGGCCAGCGCGCGCCTGGTGCAGGGCCTGACCGAGGCGGCGCAGGAGAACGACATTCCCTTCTGCGGCGACGCGGTGGGCGGCATGTTCGGCTTCTACTTCAGCAACAGCATCCCGTCGACCTACGGCCAGATGATGGCGGGCGACAAGGAGCGCTTCAACCGCTTCTTCCACGGCATGCTGGACGAGGGCGTGTATTTTGCGCCGGCCATGTTCGAGGCCGGTTTCGTGTCGGCCCAGCACAGCGATGCGGTGATCGACGAGACGGTCGAGGCGGCGCGCCGGGTGTTCAAGCGCATCGGCTGACCAGGCTGTAAAAACAAAAACGGGCGATGAAATAATATTTCACCGCCCGTCTCTTTTTGAAATTTTATTTCATCAGCGCAGCCAGCCGCGGCGCTGGAAGTACAGCAGCGGCGCCGCGATCGCCGCCACCATCAGGCCCAGCGCGAAGGGATAGCCGTAGGCCCACTCGATCTCCGGGAAGACCTTGAAGTTCATGCCGTAGATGCTGGCGATCAGGGTCGGCGGCAGGAAGGCCACCGAGGCCACCGAGAAGATCTTGATGATCTTGTTCTGGTTGATGTTGATGAAACCGACGGTGGCATCCATCAGGAAGTTCACCTTGTCGAACAGGAAGGACGTGTGGCCGTCCAGCGATTCGATGTCGCGCAGGATCTGGCGCGCTTCCTCGAACTGGTCGGCGTTCAGCAGCCGGCCGCGCATCAGGAAGCTGACCGCGCGCCGCGTGTCCATCATGTTGCGGCGGATCCGGCCGTTCAAGTCTTCCTCGTGCGCGATCGCGTTCAGCGCGGCGGCCGCGTCCTGGTCGGTGAATTCCTTCTGCAGCACGCGGGTGGAAACTTCTTCCAGCGCCTCGTAGATGCCCTCCAGCGCGTCCGCCGAGTACTCGGCGTCGGTCGCGTACAGGTCGAGCAGCACGTCCATGTAGTCTTCGATCGAGCCGGGACGCGAGCGCGCGCGCAGGCGCACCAGGCGGAACACCGGCAGGTCGTCGTTGTGCACCGAGAACAGGATTTTCCCGGACAGGATGAAGGCGACCGTGACCACGCGCGAGGGGCCGTCCTCTTCCTCGAGCAGGAAGTCGGTGCGCAGGTGCAGGTCGCCGTTCTCGGCTTCGTAGTAGCGGGCCGAGGCCTCGATGTCCGACACCTCGTCCTCGCCCGGCAGCGTCACCCCATAGGTCGTCTTGACCAGGATGCGCTCCTCGTCGGTGGGTTCGTTCAGGTCGACCCAGACCGGCGTCACATTCTCCAGGTCTTCGCGCGAGTCGACGCTGACCTGGTTCAGGCGGCCATTTTGTAGGACAAATACGTTGATCATGCGCTTTTCTCGGCCGGGATTCGAAAACTGCCGCAAGTGTAACCGACAGCCCCGGCAAGCGGCCACCCCGTAACGACAATTTCGTCACAGGACGGCGGCGCCCGGCGCTCAGGGCAGTTCGGCGAAACGCATCTGGCGCTGGATCGCGTTGGCGCGGCGCGCAAGGTAATTGGTCACGCCGCGCTTGTCGTAGTAGCGCGGGTTGGGCAGCATCACCGCCAGGCGCGCCGCTTGGGCCGGGCCCAGGTTGGCGGCCGAGCTGCGGTAGTAATAGCGGGCGGCGGCTTCGGCGCCGAACACGCCGCGGCCGAATTCGACCACGTTCAGGTAGATCTCGAGGATGCGGCGCTTGGGCATCACGGTTTCGAGCATGAAGGCGATGATCATCTCCTGCCCCTTGCGCAGGTAGCTGCGCGAGCCGCTCAGGAACAGGTTCTTGGCCAGCTGCTGGGTGATGGTCGAGCCGCCGCCGACCACCTTGCTGCGGCGGTTGTTCTTTTCGTACGCCTTTTCCAGCGCTTCCCAGTCGACGCCGTCGTGCTCGTTGAAGCGCGCGTCTTCCGAGGCGATCACGGCGCGCTTGAGGTTGTTCGAGATGCGCTCGTAGGGCACCCACTGGTGCTTGAGCTGTGCCTTCGGATTCTTTTCCTGCAGCGCCGCCAGTTGCTGGCGCATGAAACTGGTCGAGGACGGATTGAACATCGCATACCAGCAGACCATGACGAAGAAGTAGAGCTGGACCAGCAGCACCAGCAGGATCGGCCCGAGGATCAGCCACTTGAGCCAGCGGCGCGAGGACTTCGCAGCCACCTTGCGGGTTTTACCCATCGTTATTGTCGTTGTGCTCATCGTTGTTATCTAGGGGCGCATCTTCCTCAATACCTCCGCCGTATCGGGCCGCACGCCGCGCCAGATGGCGAAGGCTTCGGCCGCCTGCTCCACCAGCATGCCCAGGCCGTCGCGGGTGGCGGCGCCATGGCCGGCCGCGAATGCCATGAACACGGTAGGCTGGTTCCCGTACATCATGTCCAGGGCCAGCGTGCCCGGGCCGAACACGCTCGCCGCCACCGGCGGCACCTCGCCCGCCAGGCTGCCGGAGGTGGCGTTGACGACGATGTCGAAGCTGCCCGCCACCGCATCGAAGCCGCTGCCGTGCACCGGGATGCCGTAAGGAGCGAAATCCCGGGCCAGCTGCACGGCGGTGGCCGCGGTGCGGTTGGCGATCACGATCTCGCGCGGGCCCTGCTGGATGAAAGGCAGCAGCGCACCGCGCGCGGCGCCGCCGGCGCCCAGCAGCAGGATGCGCTTGCCGCGCAGCGCGACGCCCGCGTTGCGGGTGATGTCCGCCACCAGGCCGGGCCCGTCGGTGTTGTCGCCGACGATCTCGCCATTCGCGAACACCAGGGTGTTGACGGCGCCGGCGGTCCGGGCCCGCTCTTCCAGCCGGGTGCAGACCTGGGCGGCCTCGATCTTGAACGGCAGGGTGACGTTGGCGCCCTTGTAGCCTTCGGCCACCAGGCGCCGCACGGTCGCGGCAAAAGCGTCGAGCGGCGCGAGGCAGCGCTCATAGACCAGGTCCTGGCCGGTCTGGCGCGCGAAGATGGGGTGGATCTCGGGGGATTTGCTGTGGGCGATCGGGTTGCCGATCACGCAATACTTGTCAGTCAACCGTTCTCTCCTCGCAGTTCCGTCTGCATCTTTTCTTCGCGGGTGAAGCGGAAGCGCGTGATCACTTCCCACAGGTCGTCCTTGCCCTGCGTGCGCATGTTGGCCGGGAAGTTCCCGAAGGGCGCGGCCTGGCGCACGATTCTCAAGGCGGCCGCATCCAGGGCCGGGTTGCCGGAGCTGCGTTCGACGCGCGGGCCGCCATCCTTCGTGTAGATGGTCCCGTCCTGGAACACCGGGATGTAGACCACCAGCTCGCCGTACAGCTTCTTGCCGTTCTGCTGCGGGAAGTTGAGCGTGCCGACTTCCTCGATTCGCTTTTGCATCTCCTTGTAGTAGAGCGCATAGCCGACCTGGCGCGTGCTGGGCGTGATCTGGGTGCGCTTGGGGCGCTTGTTCTGGTCTTCGATGCGCTCGATGACCTCGGCCGCGGCGCGCGAGATGGCGCGGCTGGTGTCGAGGGCGTCGGCACCTTGACGGGTAGGGTCGGGCTTGTCCTGCTCGGTCTTGGGCGGCGCATGGAAGCTTGACGAGCGCACGCGGGTCAGGACGTTCTGCTGTTGCTGCTCCAGTTCGGCGATGCGGCGCTGCAGGGCCTTGATGCTTTCGCCGTTCTCGACCTTGCGCAGGTCGGGCAGCGGGGAACGGGCGCGCCCGGCGTCCGCGCTGCCGCCGCCTTCCAGGTTGGCCTGGGCCAGCGCGTCGGCCTTCACCGGGGCCTTGGCATGCTTGGCGTTGACCAGGATGACTTCGAGTCCCGGGTCGGCCGGCTGCTGGCGAAAGGCATCCGGCGCGGCGAAACGCAGCGCCAGCAGCCCCGCGTGCGCGAGCACGGAGACGCCGAGGGCGATCATCAGGGGACGGTTATCTTGCAAATACTTCACTGCGCGTGCCCGGACGGGCTGTTGGATCAGGGATGGGGCATTCTAACCTGCAACTGCGCCGTGTGGTGGGGTTCGTACGACGGCCGGCCGGGCCGGCCATCGTACGGTATCAGGCGGTTCCGGCGTTGGCGGGAACTTCCACGCCGTCCTCGGTCGTCACCGCGGCCACGACACCCTCGGCTTCCACGACTTCGGCCAGCGCCGCCTCGCCGGTATCGCCCTCTTCCTCTTCCTCCAGCTCCAGCGACGCATCCGGCGCCACCGCCGCCACCTCGAGCAGGCGCGCCTCGAGCGACAGGTCGACTTCGTCCCAGCGCACGATATCGAGCCTGACCTGGGCGCCGCGCGCCAGCTGCGGCATGCCGGCCAGGCGCGCCACCAGCGGGATCTCGACCAGGCGCACCACGTCTTCCTTCAGCACCACGGCGTCGACCTGCTTGGCGTTTTCCTGGCCCAGCCAGCGCAGGCACCAGTAGCGCTCCATGTTCTGCTGGAAGTCGTTGTAGGCCGCGTAGGCCGCATCAAACGCCGAGACGATCGAGAACAGGGTCGCGTCGCGGTGCTTGAACGGCGCCACCAGCGGCGCGGTCACGCCGTGCGAGGCACAGGCCAGGATCTGCCACTGGTTCACCAGGTCGGTGTAGCGGCGCAGCGGCGAGGTGCTCCATGCGTACTGGTCGACGCCCAGGCCCTGGTGCGGGGCCGCATGCGTGACCATGCGCACCTGGATCTTGGCGTTCCAGCCGCCCGCGCCCGGCCCCTGCGAGCGGTAGATGCCCGGCACGCCCGAGTCGTGCAGCAGCTTGCCCCAGGTGCTGTTCGCGAAGATCATCAGCTCGGCCACGATCTTGTCGAGCGGCGCGCCGCGCTTGCGGCGCACGATGCTCACCACGTCGTCTTCCACGTAGAAGTTGAAGTCGACGCGGTTGGCCTGCTCCGGCTTGAGGCCGAAGGCTTCGCGCTTCTTCATGCGGCCCGCTTCCAGGTGCAATGCCCACTGCCACAGCAGGCCCAGCTCTTTCTTGTGCTCGTACTCGCCGCTGCCCTCGTTCAGCGCTTCCTCGGTCACGATGGCGTCGAGCTCGTTCAGGCGCAGGTTGCGCTTGATCGGCACGCGCTCGGCGCGGGTGGTGGTCGACACCACGCTCCAGTCGGCGGGATTGAGCACCGCATATAGCGACAACGCCGGGCAGTCCTTGCCCTCGGACAGGGTGAAGGCGTCCACCACCTCGTCCGGCAGCATGGTGATCTTGTCGCCCGGCATATAGACGGTCGACATGCGTGCGCGCGCGATCTTGTCGATCGCATCGTCCGGACGGATGCCCAGGCCCGGCGCCGCGATGTGGATACCCACCTGCACCGTGCCGTCGTCCAGCCAGACCACCGACATGGCGTCGTCGATCTCGGTGGTGGTGACGTCGTCGATCGAGAAGGCGGCGACGTCCGCCAGCGGCAGGTCGCCTGGCGCCTTCGGCACCTCGACCGTCGGGAAGCCGGCGCCGCGCGGGAAGTGCTCGAACAGGAAGCGCGACATGTGCAGTTCCTTCGGCGAAGCCAGTCCGCCCGTGTTCAGCATCAGGCGCGGCGCCGTGGTCTGCAGCTCGGAGGCGGCCGCTTCCAGCGCCTTGTATTCGATGGTGTTCTTGTCCGGCTTGAACAGCAGCTGCTGCACGATTGCCTGCATCGATTGCGGCAGCTTGCCGGCCTTGAGCTCGTCGACGTAGCCGGCCTGCACGATGGCCTGCTGTTTCTTCTTTTCGATGCCGGCCAGCGCCGCCTTCAGGGTCTGCTCGGGGGCGGCCTTGTAGCGCCCGCGCCCCTTTTTATGGAAGTAGATCGGCGCGGCGTGCAGCGCCAGCACCAGGCCGGCGGCCTCGCTCGGCAGCGGCGCATGGCCGAAATACTCCAGGCCGAGTTCGGCGAAGCCGAATTCTTCCTGGCCCGCGACCTCCCACAGGAAGTCCAGGTCCACCTCGGCGGCGATGCCCTTGGCGGCGGCCAGCAGCGCTTCCGGCTCGGGCTTGTCGAACTGGATCAATACGTCCTTGGACTTGACCTTGCTGCGCTTGCCGCTGGCCAGCTCCACCTGGTAGGCCTCGCCGGCCTGCGACAATACCGTGCCGACCTTGAAATCGCCCGACTCTTCAAAAAATACGTTCATGTTATTTCGTGTTCTGTTGTGTTCCGGTCGGCTTCAGGTCCAGCACCGAGGGCAAGAATACCTCGGTGACCAGCAGCAGGCCTTGACGGCGGCGGTAGACGCAGCGCCGCGCATAATAAAGAGAGTCGTCACGAACATGTTCGTGACCCCCGCCGAGGGCCGCGCGCACGCGCTCCATCAGCGGATGGCCCGCGCGGATGCGCGCGTATTCCAGCTGTCCACGGCGCACCAGCGGGTCGTAGAACAGCGTGGTGCCGAGCGAACGCTCGCCCAGCGCCGAAAACAGCGGCCAGTCGCTGGCGGTGCAGCCCGTCGGCACCACCGTATGGCCGAACACCCGCGGGCGGCCGTCGCATTCGAGCAGCACTTCGCGCTCCCACACCCGGCCCGGACGCGTCAGGCCGATCGCCCGCGCCTCGTCCGCCAGGCAGGTGGCGGCGTTCTGGTGCAGCCGGCGCACGCGAAAGACCTCGCTATGCGCCATCAGGCGCGCCGTCAGCGAGCCTTCGGTGGTCAGCCAGTCGCGCATGCCTGCCGGCGCGCGCACGGCGCCGGCATGCGGCTGCCAGGCCGCCAGTCTCAGCGAACTTCCCCTCACTGCGCCATGCCCGCATTGGTGCAGAAGGCCAGCACGTCGTCGACATACTGCGGGAATTCCGAGATCGCATGGTCGCTGCCCTGGATCACGTGCTGCCTGGCCCCGGCGTAGTGCGCCACCATGTCGCGGTAGTCCAGCACTTCGTCGCCGGTCGCCGCGATCAGGAAGTAACGTTCCGGCCTGGTGATCTTCTCGATACGCAGCGCGGCCAGTTCGTCGATGTATTCGCGGCGGAACTCGAAAGGCTCATCCGAATGCCAGGCCGTGGTCACGCCGACGTGGTGCTCGAGGTTCTTCAAGGGATTCACGGACGGGTTGAGCAGTACCGCCGGCACGCCCAGGCGCTCGGCCAGCCAGGTGGCGTAGAAGCCGCCCAGCGAGGAGCCGATGATGGACAAATTGTCGGGTGCATGGCGCTCGGCCAGCAGCAGGCAGAGGGCCATCGCCTCCTTCGGCGAAGCCGGCAGCTGCGGGCAGATCAGCTCGTGCGCGCGCCCGGCCTCTTCCAGCGCTTTCTGTACCACGCGCGCCTTGAAGGACTTGGGCGAGGAGCGAAATCCGTGCAAATACAGAATCATGGGGCCAGCGCGTCCAGCAGTTTCTGGTGCACGCCGCCGAAGCCGCCGTTGCTCATCACCAGGATGTGGTCGCCCGGCTGGGCCGCCTGCACGATCGCCTGCACCATGTAGTCGAGCTGGTCGAAGCTGTGGGCGATGCCGCCCAGCGGCTTCAATGCGTCGGCCAGCGACCAGCCCAGCGCCTGCTGGCTGCCGAAGCCGAACACCAGGTCGGCGTCCTTCAGGCTGCCCGGCAGCGCATCCTTCATGGCGCCCAGCTTCATGGTGTTGGAGCGCGGCTCGAGCACGGCCAGGATGCGCCCGCCGGTGCCGATCTTCTGGCGCAGGCCGCCCACGGTGGTGGCAATGGCGGTCGGATGGTGGGCGAAGTCGTCGTACACGGTCACATTGTTGACGACGCCGCGCACTTCCATGCGGCGCTTGACGCTCTGGAAGCGCGCCAGGGAAGCGATCGCCTGCGAGGTCGGCACGCCGACGTGGCGCGCGGCGGCGATCGCGGCCAGCGCGTTCGAGCGGTTGTGGTGGCCGGTCAGGTCCCAGTGCACGGTGCCCTGGACGTCGCCGTTGAACAGGACGTCGAAGCTACCGCCCTGGTGCTCGACCAGGCTCCAGTTCGCGCCTTCGGACAGGCCGAAGGTCTCCTTCTCGCTCCAGCAGCCGCGCTTGATCACGCGTCCCAGCGAGGCTTCGTCGCCATTGACGACCAGGCGGCCCACGCCCGGCACGGTGCGCACCAGGTGGTGGAACTGGGTTTCGATGGCGCCGATGTCCGGGAAGATGTCGGCGTGGTCGTATTCCAGGTTGTTCAGCACCGCGGTCTTGGCGTGGTAGTGGACGAACTTGCTGCGCTTGTCGAAGAAGGCGGTGTCGTATTCGTCCGCCTCGATCACGAAGAAATCGCTCGGCTTGTCGCCGTGCAGGCGCGCCGAGATACCGAAGTTCATCGGCACGCCGCCGATCAGGAAGCCCGGCGCATAGCCGGCGTCTTCCAGGATCCAGGCCAGCATCGAGGTGGTCGTGGTCTTGCCGTGGGTACCGGCGACGGCCAGCACCCATTTCTCGCGCAGGATGTGCTCGCCGATCCATTGCGGGCCGGAGACGTAGGGCAGGCCGCGGTTCAGGATTTCCTCGATCAGCGGATTCCCGCGCGTCATGACATTGCCGATCACATACAGGTCGGGATTCAGCGACACCTGTTCCGGGCCATAGCCCTGGATCAGCTCGATGCCCTGGGCTTCCAGCTGGGTGCTCATCGGGGGATAGACGTTGGCGTCGCATCCGGTGACGCGGTGGCCGGCTTCCTTGGCCAGGACCGCCAGGCCACCCATGAAGGTGCCGCAAATACCGAGGATATGAATGTGCATGGTCGAGGAAGAAATAGCTGCGCTTGTTGTCCGAAAGCGCGATTTTACCCGACCCGCTGTTATTTTCCGCTTAAGAGTATGATTCAGGCATGCCTACACCGAACAAGGACGTACTCCAGTTGCGCGCCGAAATCGCTGCCCTTGCTGCGCGCATGATCGCCCAGGATGGCGCCGATTACGACACCGCACGCCGCAAGGCGGCCCGCCAGGTGCTCGGGGTGGATCGCCCCAGCCCCAACCTGATGCCCGACAACATGCAGATCGAGGAACAGGTCCGTCAATACCAGGCCCTGTTCGGCGGCCCCGGCCAGGCCGCACGCTTGAATGCCATGCGCGAGACCGCCCTGCAGGTCATGGACCAGCTCGCCGACTTCCGCCCCTACCTCACCGGCGCCGTCCTGAACGGCACGGCGGGCGAACACGACGACATCCACCTGCAGCTGTTTGCCGACAGCGCCAAGGAAGTCGAGATCTACCTGCTCAACCGCAACGTCAATATAGAGATCTCGGAAACGCCCCATTTCAAGGGCGGCCGGCACGATCCGGTTGAAACGGTCAGCTTTATGTGGCATAAGGAAACTATCCATGCCGAGTTGTACGACTTTCATGACTTGCGCGGCGCCTTGAAGCCGCGCGCCGATGGCCGCCTGCAGCGGATCGACGCAGCCGGGCTGCGCGCGCTGATGGCGGATGATCAAACCCTGGAACAGGACGAATGAACAAGAAACACGTGGCTGTCTACGCGGCCGTTGCCGCCATGTTCGGCATCATGGGCGCCCTGGTGGCGATCAACAAGAAAGACCCTCCCCCGATTACGACTGCCATTGCGCCGACCGGCGGCAAGCCGCACACGGCGGTCGACAACCTGTTCGCGCAGTCGCTGAACGACCTGCAGGGCGCGCCGCAATCGCTGGCGAAGTGGCGCGGCAAGCCGCTCCTGGTGAATTTCTGGGCAACCTGGTGCGCGCCTTGCGTGCAGGAGATGCCGGAACTGTCCGAGCTGGCAGGCAAGGATGGCGGCAAGACCTTCAACGTGATCGGCATCGGCATCGATTCGCCCTCGAACATGCAGGAATTCGCGGCCAAGCTGAAGATCGCCTACCCGCTGTATGTGGCGGGGATGGGCGGGACCGAGCTGTCGCGGGACTTCGGCAATACCGCCGGGGGCTTGCCGTATACAGTATTGATCGGCGCGGATGGCCAGGTGCGCAAGACTTACCTGGGCAAGCTGAAGTTCGACGAACTGCGCGCGGACCTGGCGAAGCTGTAGGGTGGACGGCTTTGCCGTCCGCGCGTTCAAATCACGGTTGAAACCACGCGACCGATGATCATGGTGTAGTTGAACGCGCGGACGCTTGTACTTCAGGCCACTGGCCTGAAGTACCCCGTCCACCCTACGAAAAGCACCTCAGCGAACGACCGTTCTTTTCCGAATTTCTTCGAACATGCCTTCATCAACTGGCAATTTTACTGCTTGCCAATAGCCGAGCTTGGCGGCACAATGCCTTCCTTTCGGGCGTTCAGACTCTAAACATGGCGAAAAAGCTACTGCTGCTTAATGGCCCCAACCTCAATTTACTGGGGACCCGGGAGCCGGCGGTGTACGGCGCGACGACGCTGGCCGACATCGAGCAGGCAGCCAAGGCACAGGCGGCAAGCGCGGGCGCAAGCCTCGACTGCTTCCAGAGCAACCATGAAGGAGCCCTGATCGACCGCATCCACGCCGCGCGCGGCGACGGCGTGGATGCGATCGTCATCAATCCGGGCGGCCTGACCCACACCAGCGTGGCCCTGCGCGATGCGCTTGCTGCGGTGGCAATCCCGTTCGTGGAGGTACACATCTCGAATGTCCATGCCCGCGAGCCCTTCCGGCACCACTCGTACCTGTCCGCAATTGCGCAAGGCGTAATCTGCGGCTTGGGTCCGGACGGATACCGGTTTGCCATCGACTTCGCGCTTAAATCGCGTTAATCTACGTCAACTTCATGTATCAGCGGCGACGCGGCCACCCACCAGCGCGACGCCCGCTCTCTAAAACGAATAAAACACCAAGGGGTTTCACATGGATCTCAGAAAACTCAAGACCTTGATCGACCTGGTCGCCGAATCAGACATCGCTGAACTCGAAGTCACCGAAGGCGAAAGCAAGGTCCGCATCGTCAAGTCGTCCGCAAACCCGCAAGGCCAGATGATGATGATGCCGCAGCAGGCCGTGCAGCACTACGCCGCGCCGGCCGTGCAGGCCGCCCCGGCACCCGCGGCCGCCGCTCCGGCCGCCGCCCCTGCCGCCGCCGAGCAGACCGGCCACGTGGTCAAGTCGCCGATGGTCGGCACCTTCTACCGCTCGTCGGCTCCGGGCGCCCCGGCGTTCGTCGAAGTCGGCCAGAGCATCAAGTCGGGCGACACCCTGTGCATCATCGAAGCGATGAAGCTCCTGAACGAGATCGATGCCGACGTCGCCGGCACGGTCACCAAGATTCTCGTGGAAAACGGCCAGCCGGTCGAATTCGGCCAGCCGCTATTCGTCATCGGTTAAGAACCTTCGGCCCGGCGGCGTCCTGCCGCCAGCCCATCCCATGTCGTGTCCGGCGCGCTTTCTGATCCAGACTGTTGCGCCGGTTTTCACTGAAACACCGAACCTACCATGTTTGAAAAAATCCTCATCGCCAACCGTGGTGAAATCGCGCTGCGTATCCAGCGCGCCTGCCGCGAACTGGGCATCAAGACGGTCGTCGTTCACTCCGAGGCGGACAAGGACGCCAAGTACGTGAAGCTGGCGGACGAATCCGTCTGCATCGGCCCGGCCCAGTCGGCGCTCAGCTACCTGAACATGCCGGCGATTATCAGCGCCGCCGAAGTGACGGACGCCGAGGCTATCCACCCGGGCTACGGCTTCCTGTCGGAGAACGCCGACTTCGCCGAGCGCGTCGAGAAATCGGGCTTCGTCTTCATCGGCCCGCGTTCGGACTCGATCCGCCTGATGGGCGACAAGGTCTCGGCCAAGCAGGCGATGATCAAGGCCGGCGTGCCCTGCGTGCCGGGTTCGGACGGCGCCCTCTCGGACGACCCGAAAGAGATCATCCAGACCGCGCGCCGCATCGGCTACCCGGTCATCATCAAGGCCGCCGGCGGCGGTGGCGGCCGCGGCATGCGCGTGGTGCATACCGAAGCCGCGCTGCTCAACGCCGTGCAGATGACCAAGACCGAAGCCGGCACCGCCTTCGGCAATCCGGAAGTCTATATGGAGAAGTTCCTGGAAAATCCGCGCCACGTGGAGATCCAGGTGCTGGCCGACGAGCACAAGAACGCCGTCTGGCTGGGCGAGCGCGACTGCTCGATGCAGCGCCGCCACCAGAAAGTCATCGAAGAAGCGCCGGCGCCGGGCATCCCGCGCAAGCTGATCGAGAAGATCGGCGACCGCTGCGCCGAAGCCTGCCGCAAGATCGGCTACCGCGGCGCCGGCACCTTCGAATTCCTGTACGAGAACGGCGAGTTCTACTTCATCGAGATGAACACCCGCGTGCAGGTGGAACACCCGGTCACCGAGATGATCACCGGGATCGACATCGTGCAGGAACAGATCCGCATCGCCTGCGGCGAGAAGCTGCGCTTCCGCCAGCGCGACATCATGCTGTCGGGCCACGCGATCGAGTGCCGCATCAACGCCGAGGATCCGTTCAAGTTCACCCCGTCGCCCGGCCGCATCACCGGCTGGCACCCGCCGGGCGGTCCCGGCATCCGTGTCGATTCGCACTCGTATGCAGGATATTATGTTCCACCTCATTACGACTCGATGATCGGCAAGGTAATTTCCTACGGTGCGACGCGCGAGCAGGCAATTCGCCGCATGCAAATCGCGCTCTCGGAAATGGTGGTTGAAGGTATTCTCACCAATATCCCGCTGCACCGTGAGCTGATGGTCGACGCCCGCTTCATCGAGGGCGGCACCAACATCCACTACCTGGAGCACAAGCTGGCTTCCAAGCCGGACCTGCCGAAGGAAACGGGACTCGGCGCCAAATCGGAAACCAAGGTAGACGCATGAGCTGGACGGAAGTCGTCATCGAAGTAGCGCGGGACCACGCGGAGGCCCTGTCGGACGCCCTGATGGAAGCGGGCGCCCTGTCGGTCTCGGTGGAAGACGCGGACGAAGGCACGGACGCGGAAAAGCCGCTGTTCGGCGAGCCGGGCATGGAACCGACCGAAACGGCGTGGGATCACAGCCGCGTGGTTGCGCTGACCGACACCGACGCCGACCAGTTCGCGATCGTGCAGGAAGCCGCCAACGCCATCAAGCTGCCCGTCGTGCCCTCCTTCACCACCCGCGCGGTGGCGGACGCCGACTGGGTGCGCCTGACCCAATCGCAGTTCGAGCCGATCCACATCGGCAAGAACATCTGGGTCGTGCCGAGCTGGCACGAGGCGCCGGACCCGAATGGGCTCATCCTCGAGCTCGATCCGGGCCTGGCCTTCGGCACCGGCAGCCATCCGACCACCCGCCTGTGCATGGAGTGGCTGGAAGCGCACCCGGCGCCGGGCAAATCGGTGCTGGACTACGGCTGCGGCTCGGGCATCCTGGCGATGGTCGCCAAGAAGCTCGGCGCGCTTGATGTCGCCGGCGTCGACATCGACCCGCAGGCGATCGAATCGGCACGCAGCAATGCCGAGCGCAACAAGGTCAGCATCGACTTCTACCTGCCGGACGACTTTGCCGGCGCTCCCAACGAGCGCCATGCGAAGGGCCAGTTCGACATCGTCGTGGCCAACATCCTGTCGAGCCCATTGAAGCTGATGGCGCCGATGCTGTCCGGCCGCGTGGCGCCGGGAGGCTCCCTGATCCTGTCGGGCGTGCTGGCACGCCAGGCGGAAGAAGTGGCTGCCGCCTACGCACCTTTCATCAAGCTGGGCGTCTGGGCCGAGCAGGACGGCTGGGTCGCCCTTCACGGGACGCTCGGCCAGGACACCGCACCCGCGCCGCGTTCCGCCATCACCGGCTAAGGGACGACCCAGGCATGGCGCTCGCCACCCAATGCCCCCACTGCGGCACGATGTTCCGCGTCGCCGCGGACCAGCTCAAGCTGCGTGGGGGCATCGTCCGTTGCGGCGCCTGCACCGAAATCTTTGACGGCAACGCCGCGCTGGTCGACCTGGCCAGCGCGGCGCCGCGCCCTTCCCCACGGCGCCGGCGTGCTTCGGACGCCGACACCGCCCTTGCCCCGGCGCCTGCCGCCGCTCCCCAGCCCCAAGCGCTTGCCGCTCCCGCGCCGGAAGCGGATGAAGACCCGATCTACACCCTCGAGTTCGACCGCGCCTTCTCGCCCTACGGCATCCTGCCCAAGGCAAGCAGCGGCGACGAGGTGAACGAGGCTGCGCCGGTGGCCGACGCTGCGTCGGAAGCGGCCGCAGCGCAGGCCCCGGCGGACGAGGTACCGCCGGAGCCGGTCGCCGAGCCGGCCCACGAAGCAAGCGCTGAGCCTGGCCCTGAAGTCATCCCTGACGCGAGTCCCGAAGCCGCGCCGGAGCCGGCGTCGATGGCGCAGGCATCCGCCGACGCACCGGTGGCGCTTGCGGCGGAGCTGCAGGTTGACGAAGAACTGGTGGCTGCACCGGCCCCGGACCAGGCCGATTATCCGGAGCAGCCTGCTTCTGTTTCTCCTTCTACGCCGGCCCTTGCCGCAGCACCGGCCCCTGCCGCCGCAAAGGCGGCCGTGCCGCCCCTGCTGCTGCGCGAATCCGGCCCCGCCACGGTCACCATGCCGGCCCCGCCGAGCGCGCCCCCGGTGGCGCCGAGGACGCCGCGCACCCGGGCCGCGGAAGCACGCGCCGCGCGCAAGTCCAAGCTGACGCCGACCAGGATCGAACCGCCCAAGCTGCGCGTGCCGGAGCCCGACGAGCCGGAATTCGTGCGGCGCGGCCGCCAGCGCGAACGCTCGGGCAAGGCCATGCGCATCGCGATGCTGCTTGGTAGCGTGCTGCTGCTGCTGGTCCTGGCGGCGCAGGTCGTCATGCACTTCCGCACCCCGCTGGCGGCCCGCTATCCCGGACTGAAGCCGACGCTGGTCTCGCTGTGCGGCGTGCTGGGCTGCCGCGTCGAGCTGCCGGCCCGGATCGACCAGCTGGTGATCGACACCGGCGAACTGACCACGCTGGGCGGCAACGCCTATACCTTCAGCACCCAGCTGCGCAACCAGGGCGATTCGATCCAGGCCTGGCCCAGCATCGAACTGACCCTGTCGGACGCCGACGACAAGCCGCTGGTGCGGCGCGTGTTCGGCCCGCGCGATTACCTGCCGGCCGGCCCGCTGCTGGGCCTTGGCTTCGCCGCGCACGCCGAGCAGCCCGTGAAGCTGCACTTCCGTGTCACGGAACCGGCGCCATCCGGCTACCATATCGCCGTCTTTTACCCCTAATCTCTTGAAGGCATCTCCATGACCAAGACCGCCCTGATCTGCGGCTCGATCGCATTCGACAAGATCATGCAGTACCACGGCCGCTTCGCCGAGACCCTGCTGGCCGACCAGCTGCACCGCGTGAACGTCTCCTTCCTGGTGCCGACCATGCGCCTGGAGTACGGCGGCTGCGCGGTGAACATCGCCTACAACCTCAAGCTGCTCGGCGGCGAACCGCTGGTCATGGGCACCATCGGCCAGGACGGCGGCGACTACCTCGAGCGCATGAAGAAACAGGGCATCGAGACCCGCGCCATCCGTACCATCGGCGACGCCTACACCGCGCAGTGCTTCGTCACCGCGGACCAGGACAACAACCAGATCAACGCCTTCCACCCGGGCGCGATGCAGTACTCGCACGAGAACAACGTGGCCGACCAGGGCGCATTGCGCGTGGCGATCATCTCGCCGGACGGCCGCGACGGCATGCTCAAGCACGCCGCCGATTGCGCCGCCCAGGGCATCCCCTTCATGTTCGACCCGGGCCAGCAGCTGCCGATGTTCTCGGGCGAAGAGCTGATCCGCTTCATCGATGGAGCCAGCTACCTGGCCTGCAACGACTATGAATTCGAAGTAGTGATGGACCGCACCGGCCTGAGCCTGGCCGACATCGCCGGCCGTCTCGAGGCGCTGATCGTCACGCGCGGCGGCGAAGGGTCGGACATCTACGCCGGCGGCGAGCACTATCGCATCCCGGCCGTGAAGGCCGACGAGATCGTCGACCCGACCGGCTGCGGCGACGCCTACCGCGCCGGCCTGCTGTACGGGATCACGAATGGCCTGGACTGGCCGACCACCGGCCGCATCGCCAGCCTGCTGGGTGCGATCAAGATCGGCAGCACCGGAGGCCAGAACCACAGCCCTACGCCGGAAGAGATCGAACAGAAGTTTGAAGCGGCGTTCGGGTACAAGTTCCGCTGAAACGACGCGCTCAGGCTGCACAAATGAATTGGGGTCCCCGCAGGGACCCCAATTTTTTATGCGCTCACGCCATCAGCCGTAAAACACCTGCCTCAGCACGAACTGGATAATCTGGATCAGCACCAGCGCCACCAGCACCGATAAATCGATCCCGCCGATCGGCGGCACCACGCGCCGGATCGGCCGCAGGATCGGCGTATTCAGCGCATGCACGAAAGGCGCCAGCGGCGCGTTCGGGTTCACCCAGCTGAAGATCGCATCGATGATCAGGAGCGCCATGAAGCCGTACAGGATCCAGTTCAGGAACCGGTACAGCGCGTGCAGCAGCACCATCTGCGCATCCGCCCCCGCCACCAGCAGCAGCGAACTGGCCAGCAGCACCACCAGGAAAGCGCCGATCAGGCTCGCCCAGTCATAACCACCCATGCCCGGCACCAGGCGCCGCAGCGGCAGCACCAGCCAGTCGGTCAGGGTAAAGGTGAATTGTCCGATCTGCTGCGGCGGGCGCACGCGCGTGGCCTGCATCCAGAAGCGCAGCAGGAGCAGCCCTCCCAGCAAGGCGGCAGCGGTATCGACGATAAACTGGAGAATAGACAGCACGTAGGCTCCTCAAAAAAAAACCGCCGTGTGAACGATCACACAGCGGTATTTTGCCTGATCCAGGCAAGACTCGCTATCGAGCCGGAATTACGGGCGGCTGCTGGTCGGGAACGGCCATGCGGCTGCCGGCGACAGCGTGGTTTTCGCTGCCGCAGCAGGTGCGGCTGCCTTGCTGTCCGATTTCGAATCGGTTTTTGCTTCCGGCTTTGCTTCGGCTTTCGATTCCGATTTGCTATCGGTTTTCGAATCCGATTTGCTGTCGGCCTTGCTATCGGCTTTCACTTCCGGTTTTGCTTCGGCCTTGGCTTCCGGTTTCGCTTCGGCTTTCATTTCCGGCTTGGCTTCGGCTTTTGCGGCCGGCTTTGCAGCAGGCTTGGCGGTTGCCGATTTGGTGGCAGCCGATTTGGTAGCAGCGGATTTAGCTGGAGCGGCCGCTTTTGCCGGAGTAGTGACTTTTTTTTCGGCCGATTTTGCCGGAGCTGCGGCTTTAGCCGGAGCAGCGGCTTTCTTGGCAGCCGATTTTTCCGGTGCAGCCGATTTAGCCGGTGCAGCAGCTTTCTTCGCAGCAGCAGGCTTAGCGGCGGCTTTGGTCGCGGTCGCTTTCTTTGCAGCCGGCTTTGCAGCCGATTTAGCAGCAGTCGATTTGGTAGCGGCGGTTTTGGTCGCGGCTGCCTTCTTTGCTGCCGGTTTGGCTGCGGTTTTTGCTACTGGCTTGGCGGCTGCTTTCTTGGCTGCTGGTTTGGCAGCGGCTTTCTTTGCTGCCGGCTTGGCTGCCGATTTGGTAGCAGCGGCCTTGGCTGCCGGTTTTGCAGCGGCTTTCTTGGCTGCAGGCTTGGCGGCGGCTTTCTTGGCTGCCGGCTTGGCTGCCGACTTGGTTGCAGCGGCCTTGGCTGCCGGTTTTGCAGCGGCTTTCTTTGCAGCAGGCTTGGCTGCCGGCTTGGCTGCGGCTTTCTTGGCTGCCGGCTTTGCTGCCGACTTGGCTGCGGCCTTTGCTGCCGGCTTGGCTGCAGCTTTCTTTGCCGCAGGCTTACCTGCCGGCTTTGCTGCAGCTTTCTTCGCTGCTGGCTTGGCTGCCGGCTTCGCTGCAGCTTTCTTTGCTGCTGGCTTCGCTGCCGGCTTTGCAGCGGCTTTCTTTGCAGCAGGCTTGGCCGCTGCCTTGGTGGCGGTGGTCTTAGTTGCTGCGGTCTTGCTTGCAGCGGCTTTCTTTGCAGCAGGCTTAGCTGCCGGCTTTGCCACCGCCTTGGTGGCGGTGGTCTTGCTTGCAGCGGTCTTGCTTGCTGCAGCTTTCTTTGCAGCAGGCTTAGCTGCCGGCTTGGCAGCTGCTTTGGCCGGAGCGGCCTTGGCTGCCGGTTTGGCGGCGGCGGCTTTCTTAGCTGCCGGTTTCTCGGTTGCAGCCTTTGCTGCTGGTTTCTTAGCGGTTGCCATTTGATTCTCCTTCATCTGCGATGAGAAATACGCTCAAGGTTTAAAACCCGCCCACCCTCAGCGTGGCGGGCGAATTATTCATCGGACCAAACCGCCGGGCGATTTGGGCCAATGAATCCGGCACCGGCTGAACTGCTGCAACTCCTCACAATTGCAGCGCTTCAGCCAACGTCGCTAGGTAACCGATTCAATGCGTTCTCACATCGCTACCCTCGCGGGCGCGAAAAGAAAAAGCCGCCTTGCCTGAACTCGGTCAGGCAGTGCGGCTTGTTCTTTTCGCTTCGCTTAAGTGCATACTGATTGAATCAGTGTCCTATTATTCGATCGATTACTGCCCGGATGGACGCGACAATATCACATGTTCACGTTTTGACAAATTCAAACACGTAAAGTACACGAAAACTTTGTGAGCGCGCAACCCGAACACCTCAAAGTGAATCAGTATTTTCGTACTTAAACATGCGATTGCGCATTCATCACCCGAAATCGCATTTCACCTGGTCGCCTAACCAGGACGCGCTTTCAATTGGGGCCGCATCGGCGAACGATCGGCGAGCACCAGCTGCACATGCTTGGACAGCGCGACGCGCGAAACAGTGCCTTTGATTTTTAAGGGCGCCTGCCTTTTATTCGACGACCCTGAGCAGGTCCATCTTGCACAGCCATGCCAGCCCGCGCAACAGCGTCGGCCGGTCGCATGGTCCCAGCGTGTCGATCAGTTCTTCCACTTCCACCGGCCGCGGCCCGATGGCCCCGAACAGGCGGCCGAAATCCTCGAGCGTCGGCAGCGAGCTTGAGGCGAAGCGGTTGATCGCCAGGTCCCGATACCCGTTCACCAGCGCCAGCGAGGCATCCGGCGCCAGCTCCACCAGCGAAGCGGCCGTGAGCGGACGCGTGGCGTAGCTCGCGAACAGGCGAAACGGATCGGGACGGTCCGGGGCGCGCGAAGGCAGCGGCGGCGCCAGCACCGGGTCGGCGCGCCGCCTTTCGGCGAGTTCCTCCCACAAGGCGCGGTAGCGGCCGAAAATGACGGCCCAGTCGAATGTCGTCTGCGCCCTTTGCCGCGCCTGTTCTCCGAGCCTGCGGCGCAGTTCCGCGTCGCGCACCAGGCGTCCGTAGGCCTGCGCCAGCAGCGCGCCGTCCACCGCCACCGCCTGGCTGGCGTGGCCGCAGTACATGTCGAAACTGTCCACCCCGTCGTCGTAGCGCAGCGCCAGGTCGAGTCCCGCGCCCGCGCCCGGCATCACGGTCGGGATGCGGTAGCCGTCGATGCCGTCGCGCACCGTGTCGCGGTAGCCGTTCCAGTCCGAGACCACGCAGGGCAACCCGGCCGCCATCGCCTCCACCGGGCTCAGGCCGAAGGTCTCCTGCACATTGTCGGCCAAGGAGGTGAAGACGTCGGCGGCGGCCCAGGCGTCGAGCTGGTTGTCAGGCACGCGGCCATCGAGTTCGATCAGGCGCACGGATGGACACAGGAGCGCCGCGGCCTCGCGGAAGGCCTGCTCGATGGCTTCTCCAGCGAACCAGCCGGCCAGGATCAGATGCACGCGCCGCCCGTCCTTCTCGGCGCGCTCGAGCGCGGTGAACATCTGTTGCGGATGGGACTTGGCATGCACCGACAGCCGGCCGAGGTAGAGGAAGGCCACGTCCTCGTCCCCGATGCCGAGCCGGGCGCGCGCTTCCACGCGGCGGCCGGCGTCGGGGCGCAGGTCCGCCGCATGGACGCCGAGCGGAATCAGGGGCAGTTGCGGCAGCTCGAAGCGCTGCGCGGCCAGGCGGGTGCGCAGGTAGTCGGCCTGCTGCTCGACCAGCACCCGCACGCTGTCGCGCACCGCGCGCGAGGTGCAGACGATCGCGTCCCAGCTGCGCACCGGCGCCACCAGCAGGTGGCTCACCATGCTCATCATCTCGTGCGAGGCGGTGGCGTGGGTGATGCCGCACAGGCTGTAGCGGTGCTCGCCTGCCTGCAGGCGGCGCCAGGCCAGGCGCTCGATACTGGGGCCGGGGTGGTAGAGACAACCGAAGCGGTCCAGGTCCTGCGGACGCGATTGCGGCACCCACGTGACCTGGCCGCCGTAGCCATCCTGGCGCAGGGCGGTCTCGAAGGCGTCGGCATGGCTGCGGTCGGCGGCGAAACAGCCGATGTCGCCGTCCCCGGAGTGCCGCGCGATGGCGCGCAACAAGCCGACGCCGGCGGACTGGCGCCCCATCAGCTTCTGGCCGGCGGTCGAAAAGGCTTCGGGCAGGTAGTGCAAGGCAAAGCGCTCGTGCATGCAGGCTCCTTGGCCAGCGGCCGCGCTGCACGCGGAATACCGCTGACATGTCGGGGCGATGATAGCCATTCGATGGTCGCGGCGGCGCGGGCTTGCGACTTGCACCGCGCCGCATGTGCCTGGGGCTGTGTCTCGTAGTGACAACGAATCCTGTCAAATTAAACAATGTTGATATCGCCAGGCACGGATTCGTATTGCTGTGAGGAATGAGAGTTCGTTAAAATTTGTAGGATCAGTCCGACATCGCTCCGACGCCCTCCTCTCGAACGACTTCCCGCTCGCGCCCCACCGTCCCCTCACGCAGGAACCATCTTGGCCACTAAAATTCTTTCCGTCTCTTTTGCCAACGGCTTTGTGGGCGACTACTCCAAGTCCACCGAGGCAAAGTCCGCCTCCTACCTGAAGGACCTGGGTTGGTCCAACTTCCAGTTTCAGCAAGTCAGCGAATCGTCGCAGTTCACCCTGCAAGGCAACGACCTGACAGGCAGGATCCTGATCACCGACGCGGCCGGCAAGCAGCATACGATCGACGCCGTCATCAACTGGCGCACCCCCAGCGGCGATGTCAGCACGATGGTGGCCTACGCAACCGGCAGCACGGCCTATACCCTGGCGACCACGACCGGCACGCTGACCATTGCTCCACTGGTGCCGAACGCGAAGAACCCCGCTCACACTTTCCTGGGTCTGACCTTCAATGGCCGGACGCTCGACATCCAGGGCGGCATGGTCAGCGGAAATGCGGCAGCCAATAATGTCCTGGGTGACCTGAACACCTACCTGGCGAATCAGCCGCAATTGACGGTCAGCGATATCAGCGTGGACGAAGACAGCGGCATGGCAACCGTCACCGTCACGCTGAGCAAAGCCAGCACTGACACGATCTCGGTCAAGTACGCCACCCAGGACGGCACGGCCGCGCAGGGCAAGGATTACATCGGCACCAGCGGCGTCCTCACTTTTGGCGCGCAGCAGACCTCGGCGAGCTTCCAGGTGCCGCTGATCGGCAATAAGGTGGTGGATGGCGCCCGCAGCCTGGACATCGTCCTCAGCGACAGCATGTTCGCGGCGATCGTCGACAACGTCGGCGTTCTCACGATCACCGACAACGACACGACTTCCCCACCGCCCGCGGCCCAAAGCGTCGCCGGCATCGTTGCCGACGGTGCCGGCAGCGTGACCGAAGGCGGATCGCTGACATTCGTCGTCACCCTCAGCGCCGCATCGGGCAGCGAGAACAGCCATGCCTTCACGCTCGGCGGCCAGGCCGGCGGTCTCGACCTCGGCACGCTCGTCTTCAGCAATGGCGTCACCCTGGTGAACGGCAAGCTGGTCGTCCCGGCCGGCGTGGCCAGCTTCACCGTGACCGTGCCGACCATCGACGACGTCCTGATCGAGGGCGCGGAATCGGTGGTGCTCGGCGTGGGCGGCAAGACGGCCACCGGAACGATCGTCGACAACGACACCCAGAAGGTGGCCGGCGTCACCGTGCAGGACGCGGCCATCGGCGCCGATCCGGCCGATACCAGCGTCACCGAGGGCGCCGCGCTGCGCTACACGGTGACGCTCAACGCCGCCAGTCCGGCCGCGACCGAATACGCCGTCGCCTTCGGCGGCACCGCGACGGACGGCGACCGCGGCGCGCTCTCGTTCAGCGCTAACGTCGCCTGGAAGAATGGCGATGCGGCGACCGGCATCGTCGTGGTGCCGGCCGGCGTCACCGTCTTCCACGCCACCCTGGCAACGGTCGACGATACGCTGATCGAAGAGACGGAGACGGTCACCCTGATCGTCGGCGGCATCAGCGCCACCGGCACCCTCCTCGACAACGACAGCCAGTCGGTATCGGGTGTGCTTGCCGAAGACGCGGCCCACACCGGCGCGGCACCGACCGATTCCGCCGTGGTGGAAGGCGCATCCCTGTTGTATACCGTGAGCCTGAGCGCGGCCAGTCCGGTCCCGAGCGAGCACACGCTGGCGGTCTCGGGCACCGCCTCCGCCGCGGACTTCCAGGCCTTTGTCTTCAGCAACGGCGTCACCTGGAAGAACAATAACCCGCAGAGCGGGATCGTGGTGGTGCCGGCGGGCGTCACCGCGTTCAGCGTCAAGGTGCCGACCGTCGACGACTTCGACATCGAAGCGGCGGAAACCCTGGTCCTGACGATCGGCGGCAAGTCCGCCGCCGGCACCATCACCGACAACGACAGCCAGTCGGTATCGGGCGTGCTGGCCGAGGATGCCGCCCACACCGGCGCGGCGCCGGTCGACTCGAGCGTCGAGGAAGGCGGCAAGCTGCTGTACACCGTCGCCCTGAGCGGCGCCAGCCCGACGCCCAGCGAACACACGCTGGCGGTCGCGGGCACCGCCGGCGCCGGCGACCGCGGCGCCTTCGTGTTCAGCGACGGCGTCGCCTGGAAGAACGGCGACGTCGCCAGCGGTATCGTGATCGTGCCGGCGAATGTTGCTACCTTTACCGTCCTGGTGCCGACCGTGGACGACACGCTCATCGAGGGTGCCGAAACCCTGGTCCTGACCGTGGGCGGGGTTGCCGCCACCGGTACCATCCTTGATAACGACAGCCAGGCGGTCGCCGCCGTCGTGGCCGAGGATGCCGCCCATACCGGCGCGGCGCCGGTCGACTCGACCGTCGAGGAAGGCGAGGCCCTGCTCTACACGGTGACGCTGAACGGCGCCAGCCCGGCGGCCGTCGAGCACACGCTGGCGATATCGGGCACGGCCGGCAGCGCCGACCGCGGCGCCCTCGTCTTCAGCGATGGCGTGGCCTGGAAGAACAATGATGCGCAAAGCGGCATCGTCGTGGTGCCGCCCGGCGTCGGATCGTTCACGATCCGCGTCGCGACGGTCGACGACAGCGCCGTCGAAAGCGCCGAAAGCCTGGTGCTGACCGTGGGCGGAGTCGCCGCCACCGGCACCATCGCGGACAACGACCGCCCCAGCGTCGTGTCGGTGCTGGCCGAAGACGCCGCCCAGGCCGGCGCGCTGCCGGTCGACAGCGCCGTCGTCGAAGGCGGCACCCTGCAGTACACGGTGCTGCTGAGCGCAGCCGGCGCCACGCAAGGAGAATTCCTGCTGGGCCTCGGCGGCACCGCGGGCCGCCTCGATCACGCAGCGCTGGTGTTCAGCGACGGCGTCGCCTGGAAGAACGGCGAGCCGGCCACCGGCATCGTGGTGGTCCCGGCCGGCGTGGGCAGCTTCCGCATCACGGTTGCCACCACGGACGACAGCGCCGTCGAGCTGGCCGAGTCGCTCGCCATCACGGTGGGCGGCGTGACCGGCACCGGCACCATCACCGACAACGACAGCGTGAGCGTGGCCAGCGTGATCGCGGAAGACGCGGGACAGGTTGGCCTGAGCCCGGTGGACAGCGTGGTCACCGAAGGCTGGATCCTGCGCTACACGGTCCAGCTGAGCGGCGTGGGCGTGGCCGACAGCGAATTCCAGCTCGCCTTCAGCGGCACCGCCAGCGCGGCGGACGTGGAGGGCATCGTGTTCAGCGACGGTGTCGACTGGAAGGACGGCGATGCCGCCACCGGCCTCATCGTCGTGCCGGCCGGCGTCGGCAGTTTCAAGATCACCGTCGGCACCGCCGACGACGACATCATCGAGCTGGCGGAATCGCTGGTCGCCACCGTGGGTGGCGTTGCCGCCACCGGCACCATCACCGACAACGACAGCCAGAGCGTGTCGTCCCTGAAGGCCGAGGATGCGGCCAACCCGGGCGCGCTGCCGGTCGACAGCAGCGTGGTGGAAGGCGCCGCCCTGCTGTTCACCGCGACACTCAACGGCCCCAGCCCGGTCCCTACCGAATACGCGCTCGCCCTGGGCGGCAGCGCCGGCGCCGCCGACCTGGGCGCGATCTCCTTCGGCCAGGGCGTGGCCTGGAAGAACAATGACCCGGCCAGCGGCGCCATCGTGGTCCCGGCCGGCGTGAGCACGTTCACGGTCACGCTCCAGACCCTGGACGACGCCCTGGTCGAGGCCGCCGAATCGGTGGTCCTGAGCATCGGCGGCGTCAGCGCCACCGGCACCCTGACCGACAACGACAGCCTGGCGGTGCGCGCCGTGCTGGCCGAGGATGCCGCCAACCTGGGGCGCGATCCGCACGATTCGGTCATCACCGAAGGCGGCACGCTGCAGTACACCGTGACCCTGAACGGCGTCGCGCCGGCGCCCACCGAGTTCACGCTGGCGCTGGGCGGCACCGCGTCGAACGCCGACCTCGGCCTGCTCGCCTTCAGCCATGGCGTAGCCTGGAAGAACGGCGATCCGGCCAGCGGCATCGTCGTCGTCCCGGCCGGCGTGGCCGGCTTCAGCGTGACCCTGCCGACCGTGGACGACGAGCTCGTCGAATCCTCGGAAAGCGCGGTGCTGGTGGTGAACGGCGTGCATGCGACCGGCACCCTGCTCGACAACGATTTCGTGCCCCCGGCCCCGGCGCCGCAACCGCAGCCGGAACCAACGCCGCCGGCACAGCCGGCGCCGCCGGTGGCGGCCCCCGAGCCCGTACTCGAAACCGGCCTCGATCCGGCCAGCGACGACGGCGCCAGCAACAGCGACCGGGTGACCAGCATACGCACGCCGGAATTCACCCTGCAGGGCGCACAGATCGTGGCGGGCGGCAGCGTGCGCCTGCTGTCGCCGGAAGGCCTGGTGGTAGGCGCCACCCCGATCAGCGCAGCCGACGCGCTGGCCGGCAGGGTCAACGTGGGCCCGGGTCCGCTGGACGACGGCGTGTATACCTACATGGCCCAGGTGCTGGACGCCGACGGCAAGCTGATCGCCTCGGCGCCGGTCACCGTCACGGTGGTCACCGACCTCGATGGCGTGATGCCCTCGGTCGAACTGGCGGCCTATGGCGGCGACTACAACCGCGACGGCATCCTCGACTGGCAGCAGAATACGGTCGCGCTCCTGCCCCTGCGCTCGCTCGCCGACGTCGCACTCGGCAAGGACGCCCCGGTCGCCGCCTTCGGCGCCATCCTGGCCGGCAGCCTCGGCGCCGAAACGGGCGCCGTCCAGCTGACCGCGGGCGGCCAGCTCAAGGACCTGGGCCTGACCGCCTTGCCGGCGGCCCTGCCCCAGGAGCTGCGCGCAGCCTCGCCGGTATTCAAGTTCACCGTCGAGGCGGAAGACGGCGTTCCGAGCCTGCCGGACCTGGATCCGTCGCGTCCGGGCCTGCAGACCCGCGTCGTGATCGAACTGGGCCTGAACGGCGTGGTGTCGAACAGCTTCATGAAGTTCGACCGCGCCAGCCAGAGCTGGTACAGCTTCCTCGACGACCAGGACCTGTCGACCTTCGATGACGGCGCCACCCTGATCGACCTGAACAACGACGGCCGGGTCGACCGCATCGTGATCACCCTGACCGACGGCGCCAGGGGCGACGACGACGGCCTGGTCAACGGCACCATCGTCGACCCCGGCCTGCTGGTCTTCGACACCACGCCGGACAAGGTCTACAGCGTGCGCCTGCACTCGGGCGAGACCTATTACACCGCCGACATCGCGGATGCCCAGGCGAAGAGCAGCGGCACCGGCAACGTGTTCCAGGGCGTGGCCTTCGACTCGATGGTGGGCGCGCCGGACGCCAAGCACGTGTCGGCCTTCTACCAGCCGTTCACGCAGGACATGAGCTTCGCCGTGGACGGCCAGGCCCTGCCCTACGCCTGCTATGAACTGATCAATGGCTCGGCCGGCTTCTTCGCGGCCGCCGCGGGCAAGGCGGCGGTGAACATCCACCTCTGGCAGAACGCCAGCGGCCTGACCGAACTGGTCTCGGCCACGCAGGCGCGCGAGCTCGGCCTGGCGGCCAAGGGCTACACCGATCGTGGCGCCCAATTCAGCGTGGACGTGGATAATGCCTTCAAGTTCGACGCCGAAGGCTACCTGATCGCCAACCAGGACAATGCCTCGGTCCAGGCGCTGGTGAAGCAGCTGGCGGGCATGTACACGTCCACGAGCGCGGCCGGCTTCGTCGAAGCGGTCGAGCAGAATTATTTCGAGCAGATCAAGCTGGTCGGCGTCGCCCATGGCGCGGCCGCGGGTGCTGCGGACCTGAATGCGGTGTTCGGCACCGGCTTCGGAAGCTAAGGAAGACGTATGAACAGATTGATGCAGAATTGCGTGGCCCTTGCGGCCGCGCTGTTGTCGGCGCAGGCGTCGGCGCAGGCCGTGCAGGCCCGCTCCGCCGACCCGGTGCGCTACTGGGGCGCCCACGCGGGCGTGAACACCCTGAAGGACTGGGACGCCCAAGTCGACTTCGGCTTCGGCACGCCGCGCAGCGGCCATGCCGACCTCGATCGCGGCGTGCACGGCGGCCTGATGGTCGGCCGCCAGTCGGAACACCTGCGCTACGAGCTGGAGTACGAGACCGGCCGCATCGAGGTCGAGCGGCTCACGCTCGACCCGCTGAGCCAGGCCGTGAACGGCAAGGGGCGCTACCACGCCCTGTTCGCGAACGCCTACCGCACCGACAGGCTGAGCGAACGGATCGACTCCTTCGTGGGCGGCGGCATCGGCTGGGGACGCGTCAAGCTGCCGCAGCTGGGCCTGGGCGCCAACTGCAACTGCTTCGGCCCGGCCTCGAAGAGCGGCTTCGCCTGGCAGCTGCGCGCGGGGCTCGGCTACCGCGTGTCGGACCAGGCCAGCGTGTCGCTGCAGTACACCTGGCTCAGCCTGCCGCGTCCGGAAGCCGAAGGCCCGCCGGGCATCCGCTATGACCGCAAGCGCTTCGGCGCCGTCACGCTGGGCTATTCCCGCCAGTTCTGACCCGGACCGGGGCGCCTGCGCCCCAGCGCATCAATTGTGCGCGGCTGCTTTGTTAGCACCGCTACAATTGTCCGCTTATGTCCGACAACATCCTGCTCATCGAGGACCGCCCCCTGGACGCGGAGCTGACTGTCCATGCGCTGCGGCGCTCCGGCATCCACAATCCGGTCGTCCATGTGCATGACGGCGATGAAGCCCTGGTGCTGCTGCGCCGCGCGGAAGCGGCCGGCACGGCCGGACAGTTCTCACTGATCCTGCTGGACGTGCGGCTGCCGAAGATCGACGGCTTCGGCGTGCTCAAGCACATCCGCTCCTCCCCCTGCCTGCAAGCCATTCCGGCCGTCGTGGTGACCTCGCTGCCGGTGGAGTCGGACCGCGTGCGCGCCTCGCTGCTGGGCGCCTCGAACTACCTCGCCAAGGCCATGGACCTCGACGAATTCGCCATCCTGCTGAAGATCTCGCTCAGGCCATTCATCTAGCCGACGCAGGCCTCGGCATATTCGGCCTCGCTCACCAGGCCAGCAAGACGCAGGGCCTCGGGCCGCAAGCTCTCCGGGAAGTCCGCCTTGCCCTCGGGATTGCCCAACTCGTCCAGGGGCGAACAGGCGACCAGGCCCTGGATGATGCGGTAGCCGGCGCCGCGCGGCATGCCCAACTGGGCGTCCAGCCCGAACAGCCGCGGGAGGTGGCTGCCCGCCGCCGGCTGCGAGGCGCGGCGCCGGGCCTGCACCAGGCACACGGCCAGCGCCCTGTCCAACTCCCCTTCCCGCATGCGCTCCACACGCGGGACGGCGCGGCCGACATGGCGGATGCAAAAAGCGTCGAGGCCTGCGGCATCCAGGCGGGTCCACGCATGCCAGACCGAATCCGCCGCGCGCGAAGGCAGCGCGCAGGTGCCGGCCGCTGCGGCCGCGCAGTCGAAGAACATCATCAGGCCTTCGGCCGACTGGGCATAGAAGGAAGCGTCGCGCGGGATGCCGGGAAACGCCGCGTGCGCGCTCCTGGCCCAGTAAGGAAACAGTGCGGCGGGCACGTCGGCCAGCACGGATGCGTAGGTGGACTGGGCGAATTCCCATTCCACCGTGTGCGCCGGCGCGCGCGGGGTTTCCCTGACATTCATCGCTCTCTCCCTTGTCGATCCTCCTCACCTTAGTGCAGGGACACACGGCGGATGATGAGCGAGCTCAACAAGGAAAAAACCCGTCTTGCGACGGGTTTCAGGAGAGAGGCTTCAGCGCTGCGGGGCGATCCGCCAGACGGTGCCGCCGGCATCGTCGACCACCAGCAGGGCGCCGTCCTGCGCCACCTCGACCGCCGCGGGGCGGCCCCAGACGTCGCGGTCGCTCAGCACCATGCCGCTCATGAAGTCCTGATACTGGCCGGTCGGCACGCCGTTCTTCATGAAGACGCGCACCACCTTGTAGCCGGTGCGCACGCCGCGGTTCCAGGAACCGTGCAGGGCCACGAACACGTCACCCTCGTACTCCTTCGGGAAGGCGTTCTTCGCGCCCTTCGGCGCCTGGTAGACCACCATGCCGAGCGGCGCCGAGTGCGATTGGATCAGCACGTCCGGCACGATGCTTCTACCCTTCAGGTCCGGGCGCTGGCCCTTCAGGCGCGGGTCTTCGTTGTCGCCGATGTAGTACCACGGCCAGCCGTAGAAACCGCCCTGCTTCACGCGCGTCAGGTAGTCCGGCGGCAGGTTGTCGCCCAGCGCGTCGCGCTCGTTCACGGTGCACATCACGTCGCCCGTGCCCGGGTAGACCAGCATGCCGACGCAGTTGCGCAGGCCGGTGGCATAGGTGCGGCGGTTCTTGCCGTCCACGTCGAAGGCCATGACGGTGGCGCGGTCGGTCTCCACGCCCCAGCTGGCGCCCACACCATGCCTGGCTTCCCACTGCGCGATCGGTTCCGGCGGCTGCGCGCCGATCTCGGTGGCCACGTTGGTGGCCGAGCCGATCGACAGCAGCATGGTCTTGCCGTCCTTCGAGAACGCCAGGGTACGGGTGGTGTGGCCGCCGCTGGTGTCGGACAGCTCGGGAACGATGACTTCCGCCGTGCCGCGCGCCTTCAGGTCGCCGTTGCGGTAAGGGATACGCACCACCGAATTGACGTTGGCGACGTACAGGTACTGCGGGTTCGCGCCCGACGGCCAGAAGGCGATGCCGTAGGGACGGCTCAAGCCGCTGGCGAAGACCTCGACCTTGTCGGCGGCCTGGCCGTTCTTCGCGCGCGCCACCTTGATCTCGCCCTTGGCGGTGGCCGCCAGGAAGACGTCGCCGTTCGGCGAGCGCAGCGCCACCCGCGGCTTGTCGGCGTCACTGGCGAAGACACTCACCGTGAAGCCCTGCGGCACGACCGGCATGCTGCCGTTCGGACGCGCCTCGACGCGCGGACCGTTGCCGGCACTGCTGGTGGCAAACGGCGGCGGCATGTCGGTGAGCTTGATGTGGTGGATGCGGCCGGGCTGGTTGTCGTCCCAGGAACCCTGGCGCTCGGCCGGGGTAGCCGCCTTCGCGGGTGCCGCTGCCGTGACCGCGCCCTGCAGGCTGGCGAGGTAGCCGACCAGCGCCGCGCGGGCCGCCTTGTCCGGCACGCCGACCGGCATCGTGGTGCCCGGCACGTTCTTCGCGGGGTCAGCCAGGAAAAGGTCCAGCTCTTCACGGGTCCAGGTCTTGCCGGCCGCGCCGGCTTTCACCAGGGCCGCGGAGTAGTTGAAGCCGGGGACGCCGGCCGCCTTGCGCCCGACAACGCCGAACAGGCCCGGGCCGGCGCGCGAGGACAGGTTCGTGTCCACGCTGTGGCAGCTGGCGCAGTTGTTCTGGAAAGTGGTCTGGCCAGCGGTGCTTGCCGGTGCGGCGTGGGCAGCGGACACGGCTGCCAGGCTGACGAGCAGCGCGACGGTCTTGGCTTGCAAGGGAGTTCTCCTGTTGTTGGCAATGCGGAACTGGACAGTGCGACATCATAGGGCAAGTCGGCGGCGTGCGCTGAGCAAAGTGTGCCACGGCTATAATCGCCAGTCGATCTCTCCCAGCACCCGCGCGTGGAGCCCAGACAAGCAGCCAACGAATGCCGAACCCAATGCCGATGCCCCCGGTCGATGCGGACTCCCTGGTGCATGCCGAACTTGCCCGCTATCGCTTCATTACCGGACTGGACGACGCGATCCGCCTGCTCACCGATCCCGAACAGATCGCCCAGACCGCCGCGCGCCTGCTGGGTGAACATCTTGGCGCGGACCGCTGCGCCTACGCCTACGTGAGCGAAGACCAGGGCAGCTTCACCCTCACCGGCAACTACACCAGGAATGTTCCCAGCATCGTCGGGCGCTACCCGACGGCGGCCTTCGGCGCCGAGTTCGTCCGCCTGAACCGCCAGGGTCAGCCCTATGTCGTGGAAGACAGCGAGTCCGACCCACGCGTCAGCGACGTGGTGCAGGCTTACCGCGATACCGTCATTCGCGCCGTCATCTGCGTCCCTGTCATCAAGGCTGGCCTGTGGGTAGCCTGCATGGCCCTGCACCAGGCTGCCCCCCGCCGCTGGCAGGAACACGAGGTCCGTCTGCTGGAAGCGGTTGCCCATCGCGCGTGGGAATCGATCGAACGCAGCCGCATTGCGATCGAGCTGCGTGCGGCCGAGGAACAGGCGCGCCGCAGCCACGACTACCTGCGCCTGCTGCTCGACTGCACCGAGGAAGGTTTCTATTCGATCGACCGCGAGGGCGTTACCATCATGTGCAACGCCGCCTTCCTGAAGATGCTGGGCTTCCGCAGCGAAGAGGAGGCCATCGGCAGGAAGCTGCACGACGTGATCCACCATGCGCACCCGGACGGCTCGCATTACTGCGTGGAGGATTGCCCGATCTACCGCGCCGCGCGCGACGGCGTGCCGGCGCTGGTGGAGGACGAGATGTTCTTCCGCGTGGACGGCACCGGTTTTCCGGTCGAGTACCGCGCCCGCCCGGTCTGGCGCGACGGCCAGCTGCAGGGCGCGGTCTGCACCTTCGTCGACCTGACCGAGCGCCGCCGCACCGAGCAGGCCCTGCGCGAGAGCGAAGCGCACCTGCAGTCGCTGTTCGGACAGACGGCGGCCGGCATCAGCGAATCGGACACGCAGGGACGTTTTCTGCGCGTGAACGACCGTTATTGCCAGATCGTGGGACGCAGCCGCGAGGAACTGCTCACGCTGCGCATGCACGAGATTACCCACCCGGACGACCTGCCCGCGAACGTTCCGCTATTCAGGCAGGCCATCGCCAGCGGCGAGCCTTTCGAGATCGAGAAGCGCTACCTGCGGCCGGATGGCAGCATCGTCTGGGTCAGCAACACGGTGAACCTGATCCGCATCCCGGGCCAGGAGACGTATTCCAGCGTGCTGGCGATCAGCGTCGACGTCAGCAAACGCAAGCGCGCCGAGGAAGCGCTGCGCGAAGCCGACCGCCGCAAGGACGAGTTCCTGGCGATGCTGGCGCACGAGCTGAGGAACCCGATGGCCCCGATCCGCGCCGCCGCCGACCTGCTGGAGTCGCGCGACCTGGCGCCCGAGCAGCGCCGCCGCACCAGCCAGATCATTGCGCGCCAGGTCCGGCACATGACCGGCCTGGTGGACGACCTGCTGGACGTCTCGCGCGTCACGCGCGGCCTGGTGGAATTGCAGAAGGTCCGGCTCGACGTGAAGCAGGTCATCGCCGACGCCGTCGAGCAGACCCGCCCCCTGATGGAAGCGAAGCGCCACCGCTTGGTGGTGGAACTGGCGTTCGACGCCGCCCAGGTGCTGGGCGACCACAAGCGCCTGGTGCAGGTGCTGAGCAACCTGCTGGGCAACGCGGCCAAGTACACCCCGGCGGAAGGCCGCATCGAAGTGACGATGGGAGCGACCGACGAGCAGGTGGTCCTGGCGGTCGCGGACAACGGCATCGGCATCGCCCAGGAACTGCAGGTGCGCATATTCGACCTGTTCGCCCAGGCCGACCGCAGCCCCGACCGCTCGCAGGGCGGCCTCGGCATCGGCCTGGCCCTGGTGAGAAGCCTGGTGGAGCTGCACGGCGGCAGCGTCGCCGCTCACAGCGAAGGCCTGGGCAAGGGCAGCCGTTTCGTCGTGACCCTGCCGCGCGCCGCCGCGAAGGAGTTGCCGGAGGCTGCACAAGGCGACGCCGCGCCGCTTGCGCCGTCTGCCGCACGGCGCGTACTGGTGGTCGACGACAACGTCGATGCGGCCCAGATGCTGGGCATGTGCCTGGAAGCGGCCGGCCACGCCGTCATGATCGAGCACGATTCGCAGCAGGCGCTGGAACGGGCCAGTACCTGGCTGCCCGAGGTGTGCATCCTCGATATCGGGCTGCCGGGGATGGATGGAAACGAGCTGGCGCGCCACTTGCGCGCGCAGCCGGAGACCTCGAAGGCGACCCTGATCGCCTTGACGGGCTATGGTCAGGAGCAGGACCGCCAGAACGCCATGGCAGCCGGATTCGACCATCACCTGGTCAAGCCGGTGGCGGCGCCGGACTTGCTGGCGCTGGTCGCCAAGGCGCAGCGCTAGCACGCCTGGCTTACACGGTCAGCAGACCACGAAAGCCACGCGCCGCGTAATAGGACTCGGCGCCGTTGTGGTAGACGAATACCCGGCCGTAGCGGCGGTCGCAGAACAGCGCGCCGCCCAGCTCCCGCACGTCCGGGGGCGTCGCGATCCAGCTCGAGGTCTTGCGGTCGAATTCGCCCAGCGTCTGCAGGTGGCGGTACTGTTCTTCGGTCAGCAGCGCAATGCCCATGCTGGCGGCCACCTCCTCCGCACTGCTGCGCGGCTTGTTTTCCTTGCGCGCGTCCAAAGCGGCGCGGTCGTAGCAGATGCTGCGCCGGCCTGCCGGCGATTCCGGGGAACAGTCGCAGAAGACGATGCTGCCGCTCGCTTCGTCCATGCCGACGACGTCCGGTTCGCCGCCGCTCGCTTCCATTTGCGCCAGCGCATCCAGCGCGGCGGGATGGTCTGCGAGTCTTGCCGCTACCTCGGACCAATCAACTCCCGCGTGGCGGTGCATGTTCTTGTCGAAGCGGGTCTTCACTGTCTGCAGCAGTTCCTTGGCTTGTTCCGGGCGCATGGCTGGTCTTGTCCTCTCATGGTGATGACTGCGATCAGGAACGCAAACTTAGCACAGCTCCGGAGGCGGGCATGAAAAACCCGGCTGCCGTTGCCGGCAGCCGGGTTTCGTGAGTCCGATGCGGGAGATCAGTCCCAGCTCAGCGCACCGCCGGTCTGGTACTCGGTCACGCGCGTCTCGAAGAAGTTACGCTCCTTCTTCAGGTCGATCATCTCGCTCATCCACGGGAACGGGTTCTCTTCGTTCGGGAACAGCGGATCCAGGCCGATCTGCACCGAGCGGCGGTTGGCGATGAAGCGCAGGTAGCTCTTGAACATCGGGGCGTTCAGGCCCAGCACGCCGCGCGGCATGGTGTCTTCGGCGTAGCGGTACTCGAGTTCGACGGCTTCCAGGAACAGGGCCTTGAGCTCTTCGCGGAAGGCCGGGGTCCACAGTTGCGGGTTTTCCATCTTGATCGTGTTGATCAGGTCGATGCCGAAGTTCACGTGCATCGACTCGTCGCGCAGGATGTACTGGTACTGCTCGGCGGCGCCGGTCATCTTGTTCTGACGACCGAGCGCCAGGATCTGGGTGAAGCCGACGTAGAAGAACAGGCCTTCCATCAGGCAGGCGAACACGATGATCGACTTCAGCAGCTTCTGGTCGTTTTCCAGGGTGCCGGTCTTGAAGTCAGGATCGGTCAGGACGTTGATGAACGGGATCAGGAACTGGTCCTTGTCGTGGATCGACGCGATCTCGTTGTAGGCGTTGAATATCTCGCGCTCGTCCAGGCCCAGCGATTCGACGATGTACTGGTAAGCGTGGGTGTGGATCGCCTCTTCGAAAGCCTGGCGCAGCAGGTACTGGCGGCATTCCGGCGCCGTGATGTGGCGGTAGGTGCCCAGCACGATGTTGTTGGCGGCCAGCGAGTCGGCGGTCACGAAGAAGCCGAGGTTGCGCTTGACCAGGCGGCGCTCGTCTTCCGACAGGCCGTTCGGGCTCTTCCACAGCTCGATGTCGCGCTGCATGTTCACTTCCTGCGGCATCCAGTGGTTCGCGCAGCCGGCCAGGTACTTGTCCCATGCCCACTTGTACTTGAACGGCACCAGCTGGTTCACGTCGGTCTGGCCGTTGATGATGCGCTTGTCGTCGGCGTTGACGCGCTTGGCGACTTCGGCGGAGGCAGGTGCGGCTTCGCCGGCGGCTTGCGGTGCGCGCGGGGCTGGTGAGGTAGTCGGTTCGTCGTCCCAAGAGAGCATGGTGTTATTCCTTTTTTCGTGGCCTCCTCGATTGGTGGGCCGTTAAGTATTCAGGGTGGTCGTCATTCGCGGATGGAAGCCAAGCGTTAGTGGTGCACTACGGACTTGGATTCCGGCCTTCGCCGGAATGACGGTTTTGAGCTTAGTGGTACAAAGTGCTGCCGGGCCGTCAGGCCGGGCAGCACGTTTAGTGGCTTATTGGCAGGCTTCGCACTCGTCGAAGCCGGCGTCGCCCGGACGCAGGTAGCAGGCGGCGCCTTCCACCACTTCCGCGCTGGCAGCGGCCGGTGCCGCCGGAGCGGCAGCCACCGGACCGTTCGCTGCTGGAGCAGCGTGGCCGGCCACCAGGCCGCCCGAGACCGGCACCGCGTTCAGGGCGCCGGTGCGGGTGGTCGACTTCTCCATGTGCGTCGCCGCGATGGTGCGCAGGTAGTAGGTGGTCTTCAGGCCGCGCAGCCAGGCCAGTTTATAGGTCTCGTCCAGCTTCTTGCCCGAGGCGCCGGCCATGTAGATGTTCAGCGATTGGGCCTGGTCGATCCACTTCTGGCGGCGCGAGGCGGCTTCCACCAGCCACTTCGGCTCGACTTCGAACGCGGTGGCGTAGATGTCGCGCAGGTCTTGCGGCACGCGGTCGATCTTGGAGAGCGAACCGTCGAAGTATTTCAGGTCGGCGATCATCACTTCGTCCCACAGGTCGCGCGCCTTCAGGTCGCGCACCAGGTAGGAGTTGATCTCGGTGAACTCGCCCGACAGGTTCGACTTCACGTACAGGTTCTGGAAGGTCGGCTCGATGCAGGCCGACACGCCGATGATGTTCGAGATGGTCGCGGTCGGGGCGATCGCCACGCAGTTCGAGTTACGCATGCCGAATTGCTTGATGCGCTCGCGCACCACGGTCCAGTCCATCGATTCGCTGGTGTCCTGCTCCAGGTAGCCGCCGCGTTCTTCCGCCAGCAGCTTGATCGAGTCCTGCGGCAGGATGCCGCGGTCCCACAGCGAACCTTCGTAGGTCTCGTAGCGGCCGCGCTCTTCGGCCAGCTCGGTCGAGGCCAGGTAGGCGTAGTAGCAGACGGCTTCCATCGACTTGTCGGCGAATTCGACTGCTTTCTCCGAGGCGAACGGCACGCGCATCATATGCAGGCAGTCCTGGTGGCCCATGATGCCCATGCCCACCGGGCGGTGGCGCAGGTTCGAGTTGCGCGCCTTGTCCACGGCGTAGTAGTTGATGTCGATGACGTTGTCCAGCATGCGCATCGCGGTGCGGATGGTCTTCTGCAGCTTGGCGTGGTCCAGGCCCTCACCCTTCATGTGCTGCGGCAGGTTCACCGAGCCCAGGTTGCAGACGGCGATCTCGTCGGCGCTGGTGTTCAGCGTGATCTCGGTGCACAGGTTCGACGAGTGCACCACGCCGACGTGCTGCTGCGGCGAGCGGATGTTGCACGGATCCTTGAAGGTGATCCACGGGTGGCCGGTCTCGAACAGCATCGACAGCATCTTGCGCCACAGGTCGAGGGCTTCGACCTTCTTGTACACGGTCATTTCGCCGCGGGCAGCCTTGGCTTCATAGGCGACGTAGGCTTCTTCGAAGGCCTTGCCGACCTTGTCGTGCAGGTCCGGGGTTTCGCTCGGCGAGAACAGGCTCCAGTGGCCCTTCTCCATCACGCGCTTCATGAACAGGTCCGGAATCCAGTTCGCGGTGTTCATGTCGTGGGTGCGGCGGCGATCGTCGCCGGTGTTCTTGCGCAGGTCGAGGAATTCCTCGATGTCCATGTGCCAGGTTTCCAGGTAGGCGCAGACCGCGCCCTTGCGCTTGCCGCCCTGGTTCACCGCCACGGCGGTGTCGTTGACCACTTTCAGGAACGGGACCACGCCCTGCGACTTGCCGTTGGTGCCCTTGATGCGCGAGCCCAGCGCGCGGACCGGGGTCCAGTCGTTGCCCAGGCCGCCGGCGAACTTCGACAGCAGCGCGTTTTCCTTGATCGCGTCGTAGATGCCTTCCAGGTCGTCGCCGACGGTGGTCAGGTAGCACGAGGACAGCTGCGAGCGGCGGGTGCCCGAGTTGAACAGGGTCGGGGTCGAGCTCATGAAGTCGAACGACGACAGCAGGTTGTAGAACTCGATGGCGCGCGCTTCGCGGTCGGCTTCGCGCAGGGCCAGGCCCATCGCGACGCGCATGTAGAAGGCCTGCGGCATCTCGATGCGGGTTTCGCGCACGTGCAGGAAGTAGCGGTCGTACAGGGTCTGCAGGCCGATGTAACCGAACTGCAGGTCGCGGTCGGCGACGATGGCCTTGGCCAGGCGCTCGAGGTCGAACTTGCCCAGTTCTTCGTCCAGCAGCTCGTTCTGGATGCCCTTGGCGACGTACTGCGGGAAGTAGGTGATGTATTCGGCAGCGGCGCCGGCTTGCGGCACTTCGTGGCCGAAGACTTCCTTGCGGATGGTGTGCAGCAGGATGCGCGCGGTGACCTGGCTGTAGGCCGGGTCGGTTTCCATCAGGGCGCGGGCGGCCAGGATGGCCGACTTGTGCAGCTCTTCGACCGGCACGCCGTCGTACAGGTTCTTCAGGGTCTCGGCGACGATGGCGTCGGCGTCGACGTGCTTCTCCAGGCCCGAGCAGGCCGCGTTCACGAGGGCGTGGACGTCGTTGATGTCCAGCGGACGGCGCTCGCCGCCGTCGACCACATGGATCTGCGGCGCGGCGACCGGGGTACCGCCGGCGGCTTCCTTGGCGGCCTTGCGCTCTTCCATGCGCTTGGCGCGGTACAGCACGTATTCGCGGGCGACGTCATGCTCGCCCGAGCGCATCAGCGACAGTTCGACCTGGTCCTGCACGTCTTCGATGTGGAAGGTGCCGCCGTTCGGCTGGCGGCGCACGAGGGCGGCCACCACGTTGTTGGTCAGCTGCTCGACCAGCTCGCGGATGCGCGCCGATGCGGCGCCCTGCCCGCCGGCGACGGCGAGGAAGGCCTTGGTCATCGCGACCGAGATCTTGTGCGGCTCGAAAGCGACCACGGCGCCGTTGCGGCGGATAACCCGGTAGTCACCACGTGCGACGATTTCTGCGGGCGTGGCGGTGGCCGACGCGCCAGGGGTGACGTGCGGATTGATCGAAATGTCTTGTGCTGTTTGCATTGAGCCTCCAGTGAGCAGCGGGTGCCGTTGTTGTCTTGAGCCGGACTTGTCAACCGGACAAAATTTTAAGCAAAGCGATACCCCGCCAGCTGGAACTCCTCACTGGCAACCAAGGATGAGATCAATGCGGCAGGGTAGAAATCGTTGTTAATTCAGTAGCTTGCGGAGCAAGCTTCAAGTCGAACGTGAATCTAGTTTCTTCTGATCCACTACCACTATATCTAGTGCTCGAGCTTGATATGAGACTAATTGTAGTGCCTGACCTAGGTCAGGGCAAGTGACGGAGCCGGTAATTTTTTTTGTTTTTTTTGGTGCGCTGGCTTGACAAGCCCATAGGGCAAGAACGACGGGCGGTATGCGGTGAGTGAGCACTAACCCTGTTCCGGAACGCTGCACAAGGCTTAATCAGCTGCATGCGCGGCGCATCGTTCTTGTGCATTTTGCACTGGCGAAAAGACAACATGATGACATGCCGACTCGCGCTTTTGCAGGAGACTCACGCATGGTCGTCCGGCGCGCAGATCTCCAGCTTCTGCATCTGGTAGCGCAGCTGGCGCACGCTGATGCCGAGCAGGCTCGCCGCCTGGGTGCGGTTGAACTGGGTCTGCTGCAGGGCGCGTCCGATGATGTCGCGCTCGACCTGGCTCAGGTAATCGGGCAGGTTGCTCGGCAGGCCGTTGGGGCCCAGCATGGCGGAAGCGGGCGCCGCCTCCAGCGGGGCAGGCGCAGGCGTCGGCACCGGTTCCGGCAAGGGCGCGGGCACGGGCATGGGCGCCGGCGCGCTCGCGGCCGGTTCGCGCCGCAGCGCGTCGCCCGGCCGTGCCGCCTTGAGCGACAGGTCGCCCACTTCGATCACGCCGTCGTTGGCAAAGGCCAGCGCCCGCTCCAGCACGTTTTCCAGTTCGCGGATATTCCCCGGGAAGGAGTAGGCACGCAGCGCATCGAGCACGCCCGGCCCGAGCGCGGCCTGGCCGGGCCCGGCCAGGCGTGCCAGGATCGCGTCCACCAGCGGCGCCAGGTCGTCGATCCGTTCGCGCAGCGGCGGCAGCGACAGTTCGATCACGTTCAGGCGGTAGAACAAATCCTGCCTGAACCTGCCCTGCTCCACGCATTTCGCCAGGTCCTGGTGGGTGGCGCTGATGATGCGCACGTCCACCGGCTCTTCCGTGGTGGCGCCGATCTTGCGCACGCGCCGCTCCTGGATCGCGCGCAGCAGCTTGACCTGCATCGGCAGCGGCAGGTCGGCCACTTCGTCCAGCATCAGGGTGCCACCGTTGGCGGCCTGGAAGAAGCCGTCGCGCTCTTCGGCCGCGCCGGTGAAGGCGCCCTTGCGGTAGCCGAAGAACTCGGCTTCCATCAGGGTTTCGGGAATGGCGCCGCAGTTCACCGCCACGAACGCCTTGCCGGCGCGCGAACTCTGGGCGTGGATCTCGCGCGCGGCCAGTTCCTTGCCGCTGCCGGACTCGCCGGTGATCGAGATCGGCGCGTTCGAGCGCGCCAGCCGTCCGATCTGGGCGCGCAAGGCCGCCATCGCGCTTGACGTGCCGATCATGCGCGAACCGGGCGCCGCGCCGTCCGCCCAGGGGGCCGGGGCATCAAGCAGTTTCAGGGCCGAGCGCACCATCACGCGCAGCGCATCCAGGGCCACCGGCTTGGAGATGTAGTCGAAGGCCCCGGCCTTGAGCGCCACCACCGCGTTCTCGGCGCTGCCGTAGGCGGTGATGACGGCGATCGGCGTGCCCTTGTGCGAGGCAGTCACCTCGCGCACCAGTTCCAGCCCCAGGCCGTCCGGCAGGCGCATGTCGGTCAGGATCAGCGCGTAGTCGTGTTCCTCGAGCAGGCCGCGCGCCTGCCGCAGCGTGGCCGCGCTGTCGACGTCCAGCCCCATCTTGAGCAGGGTGATCTCGAGCAGTTCGCGCAGGTCGGCTTCGTCGTCGACCACCAGGATGCGGGGTGCGGTCATGGTTCTCTCACACTATATATAGGCAACCGGATCCTAGGCCGGCTGCGAGAAGCTGATCACGAAACGCCCGCTCGCCCGGCGCGGTCCGGTGGCGCTGGGGTCGAAGCGGTATTCGTAGTCGAGCTTCGCGTCGTTGTTCAGGCACAGCTCGCGTGCCAGGTACAGGCCCAGACCCGTACCCTTGCTCGAGGTAGTATAGAAGGGTTCGAACAGGTGGGCGCGCACTTCGGGCGTGATGCCGGGGCCGTCGTCCTGCACGTGCAGCTCGATGCGGCCGGCGGCGTCCAGGGCCGGGAAGATGCGGATGCTGCCGGGCTCGCGGCTGGCATAGCGCACCGCATTGCCCAGCAGGTTGAGCAGCACTTCGTGCAGGTGCAGCGGGTCGAAGCGCAGCGCGCTCGTCCCGGGGTCGCCCAGGTAGACTATATCCTCCGCGAGCCCATGGGTTTCGCAGAATTCGGCCTTCAGCTCGGCGAGAAAGCTGGCCAGCTGCACCGGCTCGCCGTTCGGCTGCACCTTGCGCGACAGCTGCAGGATGTCCTCGACCATGCGGTTCACGCGCGTCACGTTGTCGCCCACGATCTTCAGCAGGCGCACCTCGGCCGGGCCGTGCAGGTCTTCGGCCAGCAGCGCGGTGGCGTGGCCGATCGCCGACAGCGGATTGCGCACCTCGTGCGCGATGCTGGCCGTGAGGCGCCCCATCGAGGCCAGCTTGAGCTGCTGCGCCTGGTTCTCGATGGCGCTGACGTCCTGCATGAACACCACGCTGCGTCCCAGCGCGACATCGAGCGTGTCGACCCGCGCGAAGCGCAGCTTCAGGTGCACCGGCTGGTCGCGCCGGCCGCGCAGGGGGCCTGTGTCTTCCTGGTAGGGCTTGACGGTCACGAACGCAGCGTCTTCGCTCGGCGCGCGCAGCCAGGCGCTGAAGGCTTGCGCCAGCGGTTCCAGCCCCGGCGCCTCGCCCAGCCGGAACGCCGCCACCTCCCCTTCCAGGCCCAGCATGCGGCGCGCCGCCGGGTTGCCGGTGAAGACCGCGCTGTCGTCGCCCACCACCAGGATGCCGTCGCCGACGTCGGCGATCACGATCGCGTTGATCGCCTGCTGGACGCGCAGGTCGACGCCGCGCTGCGCGGCCAGTTCTTCCTGCTTGATCAGGCGCGCCGCCAGGCGGTTCACCACCAGCACGCCGGCGAAGAAGGCGGCGCCGTACAGGCCGGCCTGCATCAGCGAAGGCTGGTTGTCCTGCATGAAGACCTGCCAGGTGGTCTCGGCCAGCAGGAACAGGGTCGCGACCGCGCTCGAAAACAGCGCCAGCGTCAGGGGAGCCAGGATGGCGGCGCCGGCCAGCGGGAACAGGTACAGGATCCCGAGGCCGCTGCGCATGCCGCCGGCTTCCAGGTAGAGCAGCGAGATCACGGCCAGGTCGACCGCGATCTGGCAGCCCAGGTGCAGCGCGAAGCGGCGCCGCCACCATGCGCCGAGCGCGCCGAAGACCAGTGCCGCCGCCAGGTAGAACAGGCAGGCCGGGGTGTTGGCAGCGTCCAGGCGCACGCCCCCGTCGGTGATGCGCACGCCCAGGTAGAGCAGCAGCACCAGCGCGATGACGATGCGGGTAATGGTGAAGGTTTGGAGCGAGCGCCACAGGGTCATGCGCGCTTCGCGGGACAGCACCGCTGCTGGCGACATCGGCCGGCTTACTGCGGCGGCAGGCGCACGTGGCCCGGCGAGCAGTAGTCGTGGCCGTCGGCGTGCACCGCTTCGGAGGCCGGGAAATGGATGCCGCAGTGCGCGCACTGGGTCATGGTTTCGATTTCGGCCAGCGGCGCTTGCGGGGGAGGCTCACGGTGCAGGGGCGGCTGCTGGCGCGCGCCCAGGCCCTTGAGCTTGGCGCGGATCGCCATGACGACCAGCCCGATCAGGAGGATCCAGAAGATGACGCGGCTCATGCCAGTCCCCGGTGCAGGACGACTTCGAGCACGAAGCGGCTGCCGACGTAGGCCAGCGCCAGCGTGGCGAAGCCCGCCAGCGTGAAGCGCAGCGCGGTCTTGCCGCGCCAGCCTTGATAACGGCGGCCCGCCAGCAGCGCCGCGAACAGCAGCCAGGACAGCAGCGCGAACACGCTTTTATGGTCGAGGCGCAGGGCGCGGCCGAACAGCTGTTCGGAGAACACCACGCCCGACAGCACGGTGAGGCTGAGCAGGATGAAGCCGATCCAGATCACGCGGAACAGCAGCTTTTCCATGGTCAGCAGCGCCGGCAGCTGGTCCAGCGCGCTGCCCAGCCAGCCGCCGCTGGCGGCGCGCGTGTGCAGGCGCGCCTCCTGCAGGGCCATCAGCACGGCATGGAAGGCGGCGATGGTGAGCGTGCTGTAGGCCAGCACCGCGACCACGACGTGCCAGCCGAAGGCCGGCGTCTGGCCGTTCAGCGGCAGCAGGCTGCCGGGGAAGACCACCGGCAGCACGCTAGCTGCCACGGCGAAAGGCATGACCAGGCGGCGCATGCCGTCGAGGGCGAAGTTGCGGTTTTCCAGCCAGTAGGCGGCCACCGAGACCCACAGGGCGCTCGAAAGCATGATGGCGAAGCCGACCCGCAGCTGGCCCGGCTCGGCCACGTCGAGCCCGAGCGCGGCGCCATGCACCGCCCAGGCCAGGGCGGTGACGCCTGAGATGACGGCGCCCCGGCGCGACGGCAGCAGGGCGCACACCGCGTACAGCAGGGCCGCGGCGAGGAAGAGGGAGTTCTGCATAATAAGAGTCTACACCATCGGGAAATGGTGGGGGCGGGCCCTCCCCGCCCCTAAGGCCTAATTAAGAGCGTATTTGCAACTAGTCCACCGCAGCCATCCGCAACTCCTCGGTATGATGTCGCTGCTGCTCTTCCATCACCATCCCCCCCAGCTCCCGCTTGAGCGCGTTGAATTCCGGCGCCGCCGGGTCGCGCATGCGCGGAATCTCGACCAGCAGGTCGCGCTTGATCGTCCCCGGCCGGTAGGTCATCACGACGATCCGGTCCGCCAGGTAGACCGCCTCTTCGATGCTGTGGGTAACGAACAGAATGGTCTTCTTCAGCTCGGACCAGATGCGCAGCAGCTCGTCCTGCAGGTTGCGGCGGGTGAGCGCATCCAGGGCGCCGAAGGGCTCGTCCATCAGCATGATCGGCGAATCGAGCGCCAGCACGCGCGCGATCGCCACGCGCTGGCGCATGCCGCCCGACAGGTCCTTGGGAAAGCGCTGCCGGAAGTCGCTCAGCGACAGCATCCCCAGCAGGTCGCCGACCCGCGCGCGGATCTCGGCCTTGCCCAGGCCCTTGATGTGCAGGCCGAAGCCGATGTTGTCCTCGACCGTCATCCAGGGGAACAGCGCATATTCCTGGAACACCATGCCGCGGTCCGGCCCCGGCGCCGTCACCGGGTTGCCGTCGACCGTGATCGTGCCGCTGCTGGGCAGCGAGAAGCCCGCCACGGCGTTGAGCAGCGTGGACTTGCCGCAGCCGGATGGCCCGAGCAGGCAGGTGAACTGCCCGCGCGGGATGTCGAGGTCGATGTCCTGCAGCGCCGTGACCGTCCTGCCGCCGGTTTCGAACAGCTTGTGGACGCCATCGACGCGGATATGCGGCTCCAGGACCTGCGGGGGGATAGCATGCGGTGCGTTCATGTCAGTGCTCCAGGCCGCGGTGCCAGCGCAGCAGGTAGTTGTTCAGGCGGTTCATGGCGATGTCGATGGCCAGGCCGAGCAGGCCGATGGTGATCATCCCGGCGATGATCTTGTCGGACCAGAAGTACTCGCGCGCCTCCAGGATGCGGAAACCCAGCCCGTTGTTCACGGCGATCATCTCCGACACGATCACCACGATGAAGGCGGTGCCGATCCCGATCCGCACGCCCGACAGGATGTAGGGCACGGCGGCCGGCAGGATCACGCGCAGGAACATGGTGGCGCCGCCCGCCCCCAGGTTGTGCGCCGCGCGCAGGTAGATGCCGTCCACGTGGCGCACCCCGGCGATGGTGTTCATCAGGACCGGGAAGAAGGCCCCCAGCGCGATCAGAAACACGGCCGGCGGGTTGCCCAGCCCGAACCACAGGATGGCCAGCGGGATGTAGGCGATCGGCGGAATCGGGCGCAGCAGCTGCACCAGGGGGTTCATCCACGCGTACACGACGCGGCTCGCGCCCATCGCCAGCCCGAGCGGCAGGGCCAGCCCGGCGCCGATCGCGAAGCCCACCACCACCCTCACCATGCTGGTCCAGATGTCGATCGGCAGCTCGCCCGACAGCGCCCAGGACCACCAGCCGCCTTCGGTATAGTCCGCGTAGGGCGCCAGCGGCAGCAGGTAGGCCACCCACTTGCGCCAGACGTCGAGCGGGGCCGGCAGCACCTGCGGGTTGACCCAGCCGTTCATGGCGACCCACTGCCACAGCAGGACGGCGGCCACCGGGACCACCGCACCGACCGCCATCTCGCGCCAGCGTTCGCGCGCTTGCTTGCGCCTGTCTTGGGTATGCATGTCGGCCTCCTTCACTTCACGTCCAGGCTTTTCTTCGCCGCCGCCAGCAGGTCGGTGCGCACCCACTCCTGGGCCACCGGCGGTTTCGCCATGCGCCCCACCCCGGTTCTGGCCATGATGTCGGTGGTGACCTGAATGTGCTCGGGCGTGATGTCGAAGGAGTACGGCGAATTACGGATCGCGTCCTGGAAGTCGTCGCTGGTGATCTGGTTCTTGAAGATCGTCTCGCGCACGTATTTTTCGGCCACCGAGGGGCTGTCGATGAAGGTCCTGGTGGCGTCGACGAAGCAGCGCATGAATTTTTCCGCCACCGGGCGCCGTTCGCGGTAGAACTTCTCGGTCATGACCATGGTCCGGATCGGCTCGCCGATCGGGGTGTCATACGGTTTGATCACTTCGACGCCGAAGCCCTTGTTGATCGCCTGCGAGGACTGCGGCTCGGACTGCATCATGGCGTCGATCTGCTTGCCGAGCAGGGCCTGGTTCAGGTCGGCGTAGGACAGGAACACCAGCTGCACGTCCTTGCCGGGCGCCGCATCGGCCTTCAATCCATGCTTGGCCAGCTGCGCCATCAGGAGCACTTCCTGGATCGCGCCACGGGTCACGCCGACCCGCTTGCCCTTGAGCCCCGCGACGCTGCGGATGCCCAGTTCGGGCCGCGCCACCAGGCGCGCGCCGCCCTTGGCGAAACCGGCCACCACGACGATCGGCGCCCCGCCGGCGCGGCCCGAGATCGCCGCCTCCGAAGCGGTGGCGCCGACGTCCAGCTCGCCGGCGATGATCGCCTGCATCACGTCCAGGCCCTTGGCGAAGACCTTTTCCTCGACCCGGATGCCGCACTTCGGCGCGATCTCCTTGATGTACGAGACCGCGCCGAAATGGGCGAGCTTGAGGTTCCCGAGCCGGACCACCTCCTGGGCCCCGGCGCCGCCTGCTGCCAGCAGGGCGGCTGCGGCGAGGATGCTGCTGACTAGCTTGATCATGCCTGTTCCCCCGTATATACAAATCGCAAAACAATTGGTGTCGCCTGTATGCGGCACAGCAAAACATGTGCGCGCACCAGATCGATGCTGACGGGAAATGGCCTATGAGCACGTGAGCTGTGTCAGAAACGGCAAGGTTTCCATATGATCGAACGCATCACAGTTGAGGAAAAACTGCGTTATATCGCTGCGGCGGTCGAACTCGGCGGCTGCCGCAAGGTAGAATGGCGGTTTGTCGAATGCCGACGTGCTGTCTAATATAGTAGGTAGAACATGCTAGATAACCTTACCCAACGCCTAGCCAAGGTCGTCAAGACGATGCGCGGCGAGGCGCGTCTTACCGAGGCGAACACCGCCGAGATGCTGCGCGAAGTGCGCATGGCCCTGCTCGAGGCCGACGTGGCGCTGCCGGCGGTGCGCGAATTCATCGCCAAAGTCAAAGAGAAAGCGCTGGGCGAAGAAGTCATCGGCTCGCTCAGCCCCGGCCAGGCCCTGGTCGGCGTGGTGCAGCGCGAGCTGGCCGCCCTGATGGGTGCCGACCTCGGCCCCGACGCCACCCAGCTGTCCTTCGCCCAGCAGCCGCCGGCGATCATCCTGATGGCCGGCCTGCAGGGTGTGGGTAAAACCACCACCACCGGCAAGCTCGCCAAGTACCTCAAGGAACAGAAGAAAAAGAAGGTCCTGACCGTTTCGGCCGACGTCTACCGCCCTGCCGCGATCGCGCAGCTGGAGTCCGTCACCAAGCAGGTCGGCGCCGACTTCTTCCCGTCCACCGCCAACGACAAGCCGGTCGACATCGCGCGCAACGCGCTCGATTGGGCCAAGAAGCACTACCACGACGTCCTGATCATCGACACCGCCGGCCGCCTCGGCATCGACGAAGCGATGATGCAGGAGATCGCCGCGGTGCACGCCGCCGTCAATCCGGTCGAGACCCTGTTCGTGGTCGACGCCATGCTGGGCCAGGACGCGATCAACACCGCCAAGGCCTTCAACGACGCCCTGCCGCTCACCGGCGTGGTGCTGACCAAGCTCGATGGCGATTCGCGCGGCGGCGCGGCCCTGTCGGTGCGCCACGTGACCGGCAAGCCGATCAAGTTCGCCGGCGTGTCCGAAAAGCTGGACGGCCTCGAAGCCTTCGACCCGACCCGCATGGCCAACCGCGTGCTGGGCATGGGCGACATCCTGGCGCTGGTGGAAGAAGCGCGCAAGGGCGTCGATGCCGAGGCCGCGACCGAGCTGGCCAACAAGATCAAGGGCGGCGGCAAGTTCGACATGAACGACTTCAAGGCCCAGCTGACCCAGATGAAGAAGATGGGCGGCATGTCCGGCCTGCTCGATAAACTGCCGGCCCAGTTCCAGCAGGCGGCGGCGGGCGCCAACATGGACCAGGCCGAGAAGCAGGTACGCCGCATGGTCGGCATCATCGATTCGATGACCCCTGGCGAGCGCGCCAAGCCCGAGCTGATCAAGGCCAACCGCAAGCGCCGCATCGCGGCCGGCGCCGGCGTGCAGGTGCAGGAAGTGAACCGCATGCTGAACCAGTACGACCAGATGCAGACCATGATGAAGAAGCTCAAAGGCGGCGGCCTGATGAAGATGATGCGCGGGATGAAGGGCATGATGCCCGGCCTGCGCTGACCGCTCGGCGTCGTCGAAGAAACCGCGCAGGCACGGGCTTTGCGCGGTTTTTTACATTCTGACAGGCGGTTTTTTCATTTGCCGGGTCCCTAGTGTGCGATAGCTCGCATATCGGGGCTTATAAGAATGAAAAAATTTCGAAAAAGACTTGCATGAACAGTAAAAGGCCACCAATATAAGCCGGTGCGTCAATAACGCAACTTTCCCTGTGATCGTTTTAGGAGGCTCGAAGATGGCAACAGCCAAAAAATCCACCGCAGCGCCAGCCAAGAAAGCAGCCGCCAAGCCGGCAGCAGCGGCCAAGCCTGCAGCAAAAAAAGCAGCAGCTCCAGCAAAAGCAGCAGCGAAGCCGGCCGCAGCACGCAAGCCGAACGCCGCTTTCATGAAAGAGATGACGCCGTCGGGCGAACTGGCAGCAGTGGTCGGCAACAAGCCGCTGCCACGCACCGAAGTCACCAAGAAGGTCTGGGACTACATCAAGGCCCAGAACCTGCAGGACGAATCGAACCGCCGCATGATCAACGCCGACGACAAGCTGAAGGCTGTCTTCGGTGGCAAGGCACAGGTCTCGATGTTCGAAATGACCAAGCTCATTTCGGACCACCTGAAGTAAGCACTGGCCGGCTGTCCAGTAGCCTTGCAAATGAAAAGCCCCGGGAGACCGGGGCTTTTTGTTTTGGCACCTTTGTAGGGTGGGCGGGTTCCCCGCCCACGCGGTGATAGTTAGGGCATGAACAGCCGCACGGGCAGCATTACCGTGATTTGAACGCGTGGGCGGGAGACCCGCCCACCCTACGATCACAGGCCCGCCGCTGCCTTCATCAGGTGGAAGACCTGCGTGTTCTCCATCGTCCCCTTGAACGGCGCCGAGCCGGCGCCGGTGGCAAACAGCTTCACGTCCCCGCCGCCGTGCGATTCGTACACGGTGCGCACGCCGGCCTCCTGGCGGTACTCGTCGCCCAGGGCGACGGCGCTGTCCACGTCGGCGCGCAGGTCCGGGCGCACCTTGCCGTTGCCGAACAGGAGCGCGGTGAAGGTCTTGCCGTCGGCGTCCTTCTTCGGCTGGCCGCTGGCGTAGTCGTGCACGATGTCCAGCACCTTGCTGCCGCGCTTCGGATAGCCGCTCAGGACCATCGTGTGGTCGTGGTCGGCGGTCACGACGATGAGCGTGTTCTCCAGTCCCGGATCGATCTGGCGCATGCGGTCGATCGCGGCCTGGATCGCCTCGTCGAAGGCCACCGTGTCGGCCAGCGCGTTCTTGGCGTTGGTGTCGTGCAGCGCGTGGTCGATCTTGCCGCCTTCGACCATCAGGAAGAAGCCGTCCGGATCCTTCGACAGCAGCTCGATCGCCTTCAGGGCCATCTCGGTCAGGGTCGGCTGCTCCGGGCGGCGCGCCAGCGAATAGTCCATGTGGGTGTCGGCGCTATAGATGCCGACGAACTTGCGGCCCGGGCGTGCCGACATCATGTCGGCGCGGGTCTTGCCGACGGCATAGCCCTGCGCCGCGAACTCCGCCATCAGGTCGCGCCCGTCCGCGCGGCCCTTCGGATTGGCGGCCTTGTCGAAGGGCGTGAAGTGGTGGCGCCCGCCGCCCATCAGGACGTCGACGCCGTCGCCCAGCGCGCGGTTGTAGCCTTCGCCGCCCGGCACGATCTGGCGCGCGATGGTGTAGCCGGCGTCGCGGTGGCAGACGTGCGAGAAGGTCGACGCCGGCGTGGCGTGGGTCAGCTCGGTGGTGGTCACCGCGCCCACGGCCTTGCCACGGGCCTTGGCCAGCTCCAGGATGGTCGGCACGATCACGCCGTCGTTCGGCGCACACTTGTCGATCGTGCGGTTGCCGTTGGCGTCCTTCTCCGGATCGATGGCGCGCGCATCCTTGATCGAGATGCCGTCCTGGTTGATCTTCACGCCGGTCATGTAGGCGCCCATCGAGGGCGCGCTGTCGGTGGTCTGGAAGTCGTTCGAATAGGTCTTGATGCGCGCGGTGCGCTCCAGGCGTTCGAAGTTCAGCAGGCCGTCCTCGCCGTGCTTGAAGATGCGCGCGGCGCTGATGGTGGTCGGACCCATGCCGTCGCCGAGGAAGAAGATGATGTTCTTGGCCTGCGGCGCTGCAAATGCGCAGCTGCTTGCCAGGCTGGCGGCCAGAAGGAAGTTGAGTCGTTTGTTCATGATGAATTCCTCAGAGGCCGGCAGCGGTCTTGATCAGGCCGAAGACGCGGGTGTTGTCGATGGTCCCGCGGAACAGTTCCGCGCCGGCGCCGGCGGCGCCCAGGTAGACGTCGGTGCCGCCGTGGGTTTCGGCGCCCGTGCGCGTGCGCACCACCGCTTCCTGGTGGTAGTCGTCGCGCGTCACGATCTCGTCGGTGAGCGCGGGCTGGCTGGAGCGCGGACCGTTGGTGCGGTTCTCGCCTGTGCCGAAGCCGATGATGGTGAAGGGACGGCCTTCCTTGTCCAGCTTGGGGCTGCCGTCCAGGTTGCGCACCAGGCCCAGCACGCCCGGGTTGGTGGGTGTGGTCTTGCCGGTGCGGACCGTGTAGCCGTTCAGGAGCAGCGTGTGGTCATGGTCGGCGGTGGCGACGATCAGGGTGTTCTTCAGGCCCGGATCCAGTGCTTCCATCTTCTCCAGCGCGGCCTGCATGGCGTCGTTGTAGGACACGGTTTCCTGCAGCGCGCGCTTAGCCAACGTGGCGTGCAGCGCATGGTCGATCAGGCCGCCCTCCACCACCAGGAAGAAGCCCTTGCCGCCTTGGGTCGCGTGCGGGGCCAGCAGGTCGATGGCCTTGCGCGTCATCTCGGTCAGGCTCGGCTGCTTCGCTTGATCGCGGGTGGCGTCGTAGTCCATGTGGTTCTGGGCGAACAGGCCGATGGCCGGCTGCTGCGCGTCGAGGGCGAGCGCGTTGAAGCTCGCGGTATCGCGGGCGACGCGGAAGCCCTGCTGCCCCAGTTCGGCCAGCAGGTCGCGGTTGTCGGCACGCTTGCCGCCGCGCGCGAAGGGCGTGAAGAACTGGGCGCCGCCGCCGAACATCACGTCCAGGCCGCGCGGGCCGAGCGCCCCGTTGTAGCCGGCGCCGCCCGGCACCAGCATGGCCGCGAAATCGGTCTCGAGCTTGCGGTGGCAGCCATGGCCGTAGGCGGAGGCTGGGGTGGCGTCGGTGACGCTGGTGTTGGTGACCACGCCCAGTGCCATGCCGCGCTTGCGCGCCAGTTCCAGCAGCGTGGTGGCGGGCGAGCCGTTCTCGCACTTGCTGACCAGGGCATTGCCGTTGGCATCCTTGCCCGGCGCGACCGAGCGGGTGCCGAGGGACATCGAGATCACGCCGTTGTTGTGCTTCACGCCGGTCATGTAGGCGGCCATGCCGGCGGCGCTGTCGGTGACCATGGCGTCATTCGAGAAGGTCTTCACGAAGGCCGATTCGGGCAGACGGTCGATGGTGAGTTCGCCCGCTTCGCCGGCGTGGAAGATGCGCGCCGCGGTGAGCGTGTTCAGGCCCATGCCGTCGCCGAGGAAGAAGATTACGTTCCTGGCGCGCTGGTCGTGCTGGACCTGGGCGGGTGCTTGGGAAGTGGGCGGCACGGCGGCGCAGCCGGCCAGCGCGGCGATGAGGACAGCGCCGGCAAGGGTGGACAATCGCATGAGGACCTCTACGTCTGGAAAGCGCAGAGTTTAATGCATTATGGCACCTGGAATTGTTGCGGGATTGTTAGTACGGCACTAGCCGCGCTTGAATTCCCATTTCTTCCAGGCCGCCAGCACCGCGTTCGGATACTGCGGCTTGCCGCGGCTGCCGTTGTAGCGGCCCAGCGCGAGATACAGGTTGCCCTTTTCCATGTCGATGTACATGCGCAGGATCGAGCAGCCGTAGCGCAGGTTGGTCTGCATGTGGAACAGCTTGCGACGGTCGCTGTCGCCGATGACCTTGGTCCAGAACGGCATCACCTGCATGTAGCCGCGCGCGCCGGCGATGGAAATGGCGTACTTGCGGTAGGCCGACTCCACGTGGATCAGGCCCAGCACCAGCCCCGGGTCGAGGCCGGCCCGGGTCGATTCGTACCAGACCGACTCGAGGAATTCGGTGCGCGACAAGGCGTCCGGGATGCGCTTGGCGAGCCGGCGCGACATCTCGTCGAACCAGGCCTGGTAGCGCGCCCGCGCTTGCTCGTCGCGCAGCACCGGCTTCGGCGGGCGGCTGTCATTGATGGCGTTGGCCAGGGCGAGGCGGACCGAATCGGCCAGCGCTTCTTCCTTCTGGTTGCCGGCATGCGCCGCGCCGGCGAGCAGCAGCGCGCCGGCAAACAGCGCACTGGCTGCGAAGGGGAACAGCGTCGCCAGGTTCACTTGCCCAGCTTGCCCTTGATGAAGGCGACCATGCCGTCGACCGGCACGCTGGTGGCGGCTTCGTCGCGGCGGCCCTGGTATTCCAGGTTGCCTTCCTTGAGGCCGCGCTCGCCGATCACGACGCGGTGCGGTACGCCGATCAGTTCCCAGTCGGCGAACATCGCGCCCGGACGCAGGCCGCGGTCGTCGACGATCACGTCGACACCGGCCGCCTGCAGTTCGGCGTACAGCTTCTCGGTCTGTTCCTTGACCATCTCGCTGCGGTCCAGGCCCATCGGGCACAGCACCAGCTCGAACGGGGCGATCGAATCCGGCCAGATGATGCCCTTGTCGTCGTAGTTCTGCTCGATCGCCGCGCCCAGGATGCGGGTCACGCCGATGCCGTAGCAGCCCATCTGCAGCGGGGCCGGCTTGCCGGCTTCGTCCAGGAAGGTGGCGCCCATCGCTTCCGAATAGGCAGTACCGAGCTGGAACACGTGGCCCACTTCGATGCCGCGCTCGATCGCCAGCACGCCCTTGCCGTCCGGCGAAGGATCGCCTTCGACCACGTTGCGCAGGTCGGCCACGAGCGGCTCGGCGCAATCGCGGCCCCAGTTGGCGCCGACGTAGTGGTAGTCGGCCTCGTTGGCGCCGCAGACGAAGTCGGCCATGTTGGCGACAGTGCGGTCGGCCACCACGGTGACCGGCAGTTTCGTGCCGATCGGACCGAGGTAGCCCGGCACGGTGCCATACACTTCCTGGATCTCGGCTTCGGTCGAGAAGTGGAATTCCTTCAGGCCCGCGACCTTGTTCACCTTGATCTCGTTGAGTTCATGGTCGGCGCGCAGCAGCAGCAGGAAGTAGCTCTTCTTGCCTTCGTTCTCGACGGTCAGGGCGATGCTCTTGACGTGGTGCTGCAGCGGGATGTTCAGAAGTTCGGCCACGGCTTCGCACTTCGTTCTACCGGGAGTCGAGGTCTTGACCAGTTCCTGCGTCGCCGCGCCGCGCGCGCCGCTGGCCAGCGCCTCGGCCGCTTCGATGTTGGCGGCGTAGTCCGAATCCGGGCAGTACACCAGCGCGTCTTCGCCGGTGCTGGCGATGACGTGGAATTCATGCGAGCCGGTGCCGCCGATGGCGCCGTTGTCGGCGGCCACCGCGCGGAACTTCAGGCCGAAGCGCGTGAAGATCTTGGTGTAGGCGTCGAACATGGTCGCGTAGGACTTCTGCATGCCCTCGACGTCGCGATCGAAGGAATACGCATCCTTCATCGTGAACTCGCGCCCGCGCATCAGGCCGAAGCGCGGACGGCGCTCGTCGCGGAACTTGGTCTGGATGTGGTAGAAGTTGATCGGCAGCTGGCGGTACGACTTGAGCTCGCTGCGCACGACGTCGGTGACGACTTCTTCCGAGGTCGGCTGGATGGCGAACTCGCGGCCGTGGCGGTCCTTCACGCGCATCAGTTCCGGGCCCATCTTGTCCCAGCGGCCGGTTTCCTGCCACAGTTCGGCCGGCTGCACGAGCGGCATCAAGAGTTCGATGGCGCCTGCCTTGTTCATCTCTTCGCGGATGATGTTCTCGACCTTGCGGATGATGCGCAGGCCGGTCGGCATGTAGGTGTAGATGCCCGAGCCGAGGCGCTTGATCATCCCGGCGCGCATCATCAACTGGTGGCTGACGATTTCCGCGTCCGAAGGCGCTTCTTTAAGAGTTGAAATAAAAAATCGTGAGGCGCGCATATCCGTGAATTCTTTTTAAAAAGAGAGGGTTATAATCGACCTAATTTTAAAGGATTAGCTGGCTGATGCGTCCAATCTTTCTACAAATGGGTCCGGAACAAGCATCACCCGCCTCGTCGGCAACCAGCCGGCCAGGTGGGCAAGGCAATTTGTGGGTAAAAATATAAGGATCGTACGGCCGGCAGAAAGTTTCGAGGTGCACTTATGCTCGATCGTGAAGGGTTCCGCCCCAACGTCGGCATCATCCTGCTGAACGCCAACAACGAGGTGTGGTGGGGCAAGCGGGTGCGCGAGCACTCATGGCAGTTTCCGCAAGGGGGTATCAAATACGGCGAGACGCCGGAACAGGCGATGTACCGCGAACTCGAGGAAGAAATCGGTTTGCGGCAGGAGCACGTCAAGATCGTGGGCCGCACCCGCGACTGGCTGCGCTATGAAGTGCCCGACCACTTCATCAAGCGCGAGATCCGCGGCCACTACCGTGGCCAGAAGCAGATCTGGTTCCTGCTGCGCATGATGGCGCGCGATAACGACGTCAACCTGCGCCTGACCGACCATCCCGAGTTCGACGCCTGGCGCTGGCACGACTACTGGGTGCCGCTGGACGTGGTCATCGAGTTCAAGCGCGATGTCTACCAGCGCGCGCTGCAGGAGCTGTCGCGCTTCATCACCTGGCCGGCCAAGGGCCAGCATGGCGAACGCCGCCACAGCGCGCGCTACCTGCGCCAGCCGCACAGCCGCGCCCAGGGCGGCAAGGGCCAGCAGGCATTGGCGGCCGGTGCGGTGGCGCCTGCCGCCGCGGCCAAGCCGGCGACGCCGGATTCGCTGGTGCTGTTGCCGGACGAGTAAGCCGAACCACGGGGAGCAGCGCGCTCCTCGTGGCTTTCTTGCGCCGCGCCCGCGGCGGATGCCCCGTTTCATCCCGCGCTTCAGGCCGCTGCCTGGGCGTCCTGAAGCAGACAGCGGCGGGAAGCGCTAGAATGCCGGCTTCCTGCCTTTTTTCTCCCTCCCCAGCCATGTTCACTCCGTCCTCGCACGACGTGCGCCGCTTTTTCTGCGAAGCCCTGCGCAAGCAGCGCAACGGCGAGATCCTGAGCCCGATGGACGCCATCGCGGCCGACTGGATCGTCCAGCATCCCGAATACCACGCCGAACTCGACGACGTCGAAGCGGCCATCGCCCGCGACTACTCGGTCGAAGGCGGCAAGCCGAATCCCTTCCTGCACCTGTCGATGCACCTGTCGATCGCCGAGCAGGTCTCGATCGACCAGCCGCGCGGCATCAAGGCCGCGCACGACCTGCTGGTGAACCGCATCGGCGAGCACGAGGCGCACCACGAGATCATGGAATGCCTCGGCGAGATGATCTGGAAGTCGCAGCGCGCCGGCCTGCCGCCGGATACCGAGGCCTATATCGAATGCGTGCGTCAGCGCGCCACGCGCTGAGGGACACGGCAACATGATTCAAAAATGCGGCATAGGCCGCATTTTTTGTATCATGTTCCAAATCCCAACAGTTTAGCCGGGGCGTCCCTATTTACGCCGTGTTTATGCATACAGGATTGCCGGGAATGCAAGTTTCCTCCTAGTATTTATGCATGAAAACCATCCTCCGCCTGCTGGGCGCGGCCTGCGCCCTCCTCCCCCTCGCCCATGCCGCCGCGCAGACCTGCACCTATACACCGATCGGCAAGCTGCCGCTGCGCTATAGCGGCCCGGGCCTGGAGATCACCACCGAGGGCAGCATCAACGGTACCCCGGCCGAGCTGCTGGTCGACACCGGCGCTTACCAGACGGTGCTCACGCGTACCGGCACCGAGCGGCGCGGCATCCGGCTCTACGAGACTGGCCGCCGCACCTCGGGCATCGGCGGCCACTCCATGCTATACGCCTCGATCGTCAACGAATTCATCGTCGGCCCGGTCCGCGCGGGCCGCAGCAACATGCCGGTCGTCGGGACCTTCGGCGACACGCCTTCCTACGACGGCATCCTCGGCGCGCCCTTCCTGTTCCAGACCGACGTCGAGATCTCGCTGCCGACCAAGCAGCTGACCTTCTTCGTGCCGGAGAATTGCCGCAACACCCACCTGGGCTACTGGGCCAAGGACGTGCAGTCGGTACCGATGCGGCGCCACGACGAGGATCACATGAATCCCTACTTCATGGTGCGCATCAATGGCGTGGAACTGGAAGCCATGATCGACACCGGCGCCACCGTTAGTTCAATCAGCAGCAAAGGGGCCAAGCGCGCGGGGATCGCGTTCGACACGCCCGAGGCCCGCGGCTCCGATCTGGTGGGCGTCGGCGGCTACACCGCCTCGCGCTGGCACGTGACGCTCAAGACCTTCCAGATCGGCGAGGAAACCGTCCAGAATGCCGAAATGGCGGTGCAGAATTCGGGGCTGGACGTGGCGGACGTGATCCTTGGCGCCGACTTCCTGCGCGCCCACCGGGTGCTGTTCGCGATGAGCCAGAACAAGCTGTATTTCTCCTACGTGGGCGGCGACCCCTTCGGCCAGCGGCGCACGCTCGAGCCCTGGATGCTGGCCGAGGCCGAGGGCGGCAATCCTTCCGCGCAAATGATGCTGGCCAGCGCCTACAGCAGCGGCAACCGTGCGGCGCGCGACGACGCGCAGGCCGCCGAGTGGCTGGAGAAGGCGGCCAGGGGCGGCAGCCCGCACGCCAACCTGGTCACCGGACGCAGGCTGGTGCAAGGCCGCGACTATGCCGCCGCCATCCCGCGCCTGCGCAACGCGCTCGACAAGCTTCCGGCCGAGCGCAACGGCGCCTTCTACCTGTACGTCGCCCGCGTACGCCAGGGCGAAGCCGAGCTGGCCAAGTCGGAACTGGCCACTACCTTCGGGCGCAGCGAGCGCGACGAGTGGCCGAAGCCGATTGCCGACTTCTACCTTGGCAAGCTTTCCGCCGACAAGCTGCTGGCGCAGGCGGCGGACGACCGCGAAGCGGGCAAGAAGCGCCGCTGCGCCGCGCTGTCGGCGATGGGCGACTGGCACCGCGCACATGGCCAGGCCGAGCAGGCCCAGGCGCTCGACAAGCAGCTCGCCGACAGCTGCGCGGACACGGGACAGAGCTTTGTCAAGCTGGGCGGCTGATCAGCCCAGCTTGTCGTCGGCGACGCGGTAGCGCGGGTCTTCCGGCAGGTTCACTTCGATCATGTCGCGGGCGCGTTCGAGCAGCTCGCGGCAGTCCGGGCTCAGGTGGCGCAGGTGCAGGCGCTTGCCCAATGCGCGGTAGCGCTCGGCCAGGGCATCGATGGCCTGGATCGCCGAGTGGTCGGCCACGCGCGCGCGGCGGAACTCGATGACCACGTCCTGCGGGTCGGTCTTCGGCGCGAACATCCCCTGGAAGCCGGTCACCGAGGCGAAGAACAGCGTGCCTTCCAGCTCGTAGACCTTCCATCCCTGCGCATCCACGCCGCTGGTGACGCGGATCTGCTTGGCATGCTGCCAGGCGAACACCAGGGCCGAGACGACCACCCCGGCCAGCACCGCCACCGCCAGGTCGAAGGCCAGGGTGATGCCCGCCACCAGCACGATCACCAGTGCGTCCGCCCGCGGCACCTTGCCGAACAGGCGGAAGGTGCCCCACTCGAAGGTCTTCTCACAGACCACGAACATCACGCCGATCAGCGCCGCCAGCGGGATCTGCTCGATCCAGCGTGACCCGACCAGGATGAAGGAGAGCAGGAACAGGGAGGCCACGATGCCCGACAGGCGCCCGGTACCGCCGCTGTTCACGTTGATCATGCTCTGGCCGATCAGGGCGCAGCCGCCCATGCCCCCGAAGAAGCCGGTGACGACGTTGGACGCGCCCAGCGCCAGGCATTCGCGGTTGGGCTGGCCGCGGGTGTCGGTGATCTCGTCGAGCAGGGTGAGCGTCAGCAGCGACTCGATCAGGCCGACGCCGGCCAGCACCAGCGCATACGGGAACACGATGCGCAGGGTCTCCAGGTTCCACGGCACCTCGGGCACCGCGAAGCTGGGCAGGCCGCCGGCGATCGAACCGAGGTCGCCCACGGTCTTGGTCTCGATGCCCAGCAGCGCGCAGCCCGCGCTGGCCGCCAGGATGCCGACCAGGGTGCTCGGCACCGCCTTGGTCAAGCGCGGCGTGAGGTAGATGACCGCCATGGTGGCGGCGACCACCGCCAGCATCGTGGCCAGCTCAGGGCCGCCCATCCATTGCATGCTGCCATCCGGGCCCGGCGTCTTGAAGTGGCCGAACTGGGCGACGAAGATCACCAGCGCCAGGCCGTTGACGAAGCCGAGCATGACCGGGTGCGGCACCATGCGGATGAACTTGCCCAGGCGCGCGGCCGCGAACAGCAGTTGCAGCACGCCCATCAGCACCACGGCCGCGAACAGGTACTGCGGCCCGTGCTGCACCACCAGCGCCACCATCACCACCGCCAGCGATCCGGCCGCGGCCGAGATCATGCCGGGGCGGCCGCCGAACGCGGAGGTAATGAAGGAGACCAGCACCGCGGCGTACAGGCCGGTGAGCGGCGAGACCTGGGCCACCAGGGCGAAGGCGATCGCCTCGGGGACGAGCGCCAGGGCGACGGTCAGTCCGCTGAGCAGGTTGGATTTGAGGTAGGACGGGGACAAGGACATCGGGGCTCCGGAAAACAAAATCCCCCCGCCGGCTGCCCGGTCGGGGGGATCGTCAGTTTACCAGCTGGACGCCGGAACCGCTGGAAGCTGCTGTGTCTTGTTACTTGCTGACCACGAACTGCGACGGCAGGCTGGCCAGGTAGGCGCCGATGTCCGCCATGTCCTTGTTCGACAGCGGCTGCACCTGCCCTGCCATGATCGGATTGGTGCGGCCGTTGGCGCCGGCGCCGCGCTTGTAGGCGCGCAGGGCGTGGGCCAGGTAGTCGGCATGCTGGCCGGCCAGCTTCGGATAGCTCGGGTCGATCGGCTTGTTATAGTCGGCGCCGTGGCAGGACGCGCAGTTGTACTTCTTGACCAGCGCCTCGCCTTTCGAGACGTCGGCCGCCGTAGCGTTCAGGGCAAAAGCGCCGGCAACCAGCGCATAGATCAGTTTTTTCATTGGCTGGTCCTTAGCGTTTGGCGGTGGCGGGGGTCTGCTGCGAATAGTAGGCGGCGACGTCGGCGATGTCCTGGTCGCTCAGCGAGGCGGCGATGCCCATCATCGACGGGTTCTTGCGCTCGCCCTTGCGATAGGCCTTCAGCGCGCTTTCGATGTACTTGGCCGACTGGCCGCCGATCATGGGAACGCGGTAGACCTCGGGGAAGCCCGACTTGTAGCCCGGGATGCCGTGGCAGCCGATGCACATTTCGATCTTGGCCGGTGCTGCTTTCGGATTGCCGACAACTTCCGCCGCGGCTGCGGTACCAGCAAACGCTGCCAATACCAGTAGTGCTAAAGATTTTTTCATGGGTGTGGCTCGTTAGTTGTAATTCGAATACCGCAAACGCACAAAAAGTTAGCAAATGGACTACCAACCTGTCGATTCTATCTGAAGAGTTGTCACCAGTCTACAAACGCGCGCAGCCCTGTCCGCGCCTGTGTTCTGGCATATACTCGGCTTCATTTCACTCCAATCCAGAACGCCCATGCACGCTTCCCCACGCTTCGAAGGCAGCGACAACTACGTCGCCACCGCCGACCTGAAACTGGCCGTCAACGCCGCGCTCACGCTCGGCCGCCCGCTCCTGATCAAGGGCGAGCCGGGCACCGGCAAGACCATGCTGGCCGAGGAAGTGGCGGCCGCGCTCGACATGCCGCTGCTGCAGTGGCACGTGAAGTCGACCACCAAGGCCCAGCAGGGCCTGTACGAGTACGACGCGGTGTCGCGCCTGCGCGACTCGCAGCTGGGCGACGAGCGCGTGCGCGACATCCACAACTACATCGTCAAGGGCGTGCTGTGGCAGGCCTTCACCGCGCCGGAACCAACCGTCCTGCTTATCGACGAGATCGACAAGGCCGACATCGAGTTCCCGAACGACCTGCTGCGCGAACTGGACCGCATGGAGTTCTACGTCTACGAGACGCGCGAGATGGTGGTGGCCAAGCACCGCCCGCTGGTGATCATCACCTCGAACAACGAGAAGGAATTGCCGGATGCATTCCTGCGCCGCTGCTTCTTCCATTACATCAAATTCCCGGACCGGGACACCATGGCTGACATCGTCAAGGTGCACTTCCCGACCCTGAAGCAGGACCTCCTGGGGGCCGCCCTGCAGAGCTTCTACGAGCTGCGCGAGGTGGCCGGCATCAAGAAGAAGCCCTCGACCTCGGAATTCCTCGACTGGCTCAAGCTCCTGCTGGCCGAGGACATCCCGTTTGATGCCCTGCGCAGCCAGGACGGGAAAGCCATCGTGCCGCCGCTGCACGGCGCCCTGCTGAAGAACGAGCAGGATGTGCACCTGTTCGAGCGCCTGGTCTACATGTCGAGGACCAACCGGTGATCAAGGTGCTGCCTGCCACGCTCGAGTTCAACGGCCTGCGCCTGGAGCCGCTGGCGCCGCACCACGAGGACGGCCTGCGCGCCGCCGCCAGTGACGGCGAACTGTGGAAGCTGCGCGTGACCAGCGTGCCCGAGCCGCACAATGCGGCGCAGTACATCGGCACCGCGCTCGACACGCGCGACCGCCTCGCCTTCGCCGTGGTCGACGCGCGCCACGGCAGCGTGCTGGGCACGACCAGCTACCACGACATCGTCCCGAGCGTGGACCGCGTCGAGATCGGCTACACCTGGTACGCCAGGCGCGTCCAGCGCACCCATGTGAACACCAGCTGCAAGCTGCTCCTGCTGTCACACGCCTTCGACACCCTCGGCTGCGGGGTGGTCGGCCTGCGCACCGACTGCGAGAACTTTGCCTCACAGACCGCCATCGAGGCCCTGGGCGCGAAGAAGGATGGGGTCATCCGCCACCACGCCCTGCGCCGCGACGGCACGGTGCGCGACACGGTCATGTACAGCATCCTGCGGGGCGAATGGCCGCTCATCAAGCGCGCCCTGCACGAGCGCCTGGAGCGGCACGCACGAGTCTGAACCATGCTGATCGATTTCTTCTACACCCTGCGTGACGCCAAGGTCCCGGTCACGATCAAGGAATTCCTGACCCTGCTGGAAGCCCTGCAGCAGGGCGTGACCGCGCCCTCGCTCGACGAGTTCTACTACCTCGCGCGCCTGACGCTGGTGAAGGACGAGGCCCACTTCGACAAGTTCGACCGCGCCTTCGGCGCCTACTTCAAGGGCGTGAACGCGGTGTTCGACGAGAAGGCCGACATTCCGCTCGACTGGCTGCTCAAGCGCTTCGAGCGCGAGCTCACGCCCGAACAAAAGGCCGCGCTGGAAAAGCTCGGCTACGACAAGCTGCAGCAGCGCCTGGAAGAACTGCTGAAGGAACAAAAGGGACGCCACGAGGGCGGCAACAAGTGGATCGGCACCGGCGGCACCTCGCCCTTCGGGAACGGCGGCACCAACCCGGAAGGCATCCGCATCGGCGGCCAGGGCCGCAACCGCACGGCGGTCAAGGTCTGGGAGCAGCGCAGCTACCGCGACTACGACGACGAGCGCGAGCTCGGCACCCGCAACATCAAGGTGGCGCTGCGCCGCCTGCGCCGCTTCGCCCGTACCGGCGCGGCGGAAGAACTGGCGCTGGACGACACCATCCGCGCCACCGCCAGCAACGCGGGCTACCTCGACATTCGCATGCAACCGGAGCGCAAGAACCGCATCAAGGTGGTGATGCTGCTCGATGTCGGCGGCTCGATGGACGACCACATCGAGCGCGTGGAAGAACTGTTCTCGGCCGCCAAGAGCGAGTTCAAGAACATGGAGTTCTATTACTTCCATAACTGCGTCTACGACTACCTGTGGAAGAACAACCGGCGCCGCCACAGCGAGCGCTTCCCGACCTGGGACGTGCTGCGCACCTACCCGAACGACACCCGCGTGATTTTTGTCGGCGACGCCACCATGAGTCCCTACGAGGTGCTGGCGCCGGGCGGCTCGGTCGAGTACAACAACGAGGAAGCCGGCGCCGCCTGGCTGGCGCGCTTCACCAGCGCCTTTCCCAAGTTCGCCTGGCTCAATCCCGAGCCGGAACACCTGTGGGAATACCGGCAATCGATCGCCGTGATCCGGCAGATCATGAATAACCGGATGTTCCCGATCACCCTGGAAGGGCTGGAACGGGCCATGCGACTGCTCTCGAAGTAGGACCCTCCGCAGGTCAATCGTGCGCGCAAGACCCTCTTGTAGAATTAACAAAACGACCACATGTCGGTCGAACGAGAGGGAGAACCGATGCCGGACCTGCTGCCCATCCTGACCAGCCTTGCGTGGCCGATCGCGCTCGCCATCGCCTGGCTGGCCGGCGAATTCGGCCAGCGCTTCACGGGCCTGCCCCGCATCAGCTTCTATGGCCTGGTCGGCTTCGCGCTGGGCAGCACCCAGATCGGGGTGCTCCCGGCGCCCGACGCCGGCCCGGTGGCGCTGTTGGCCGACATCGCCTTCGGCCTGATCCTGTTCGAGCTGGGCTACCGCATCAACCTGCGCTGGCTGCGCCACAATCCCTGGATCGGGGTGGCCGGGCTGGCGGAAAGCCTGCTCACTTTCGTACTGGTCTACCTGGTGGCGCTGGCCTTCGGCAGCTCCCAGCTGGTGGCGCTGATGATGGCCGCCCTCTCGATGGGCACCTCGCCCGCCACCATCGTCCGCGTCATCAACGAATACCGCAGCTCGGGCCAGGTCACCGAGCGCGTGCTGCACCTGACGGCGCTGAACTGCGTGCTGGCGGTGTTCGCCTTCAATGCCATCATCGGCTTCTGGATCTTCCACACTTTTGACGCGGTGGGCGAGGCCCTGTGGCAAAGCCTCGTCACACTGGCCGGGTCGGCCCTGGTCGGCGCGGTGTTCGGCGTCGCCGTCCCCGCCCTGCTGCGCGTCCTGCACAACCCGCGCCACGATGCCACGGCCGCCTTCGCGCTCGCCATCGTGCTGCTGGTAGCGATCTGCGATGCCGGTTCGCTCTCGCCCTACATCGCGGCGCTCACGTTCGGCCTGACGGCGCGCCATCGCCGCATCGCCTTCAGCCAGGCGCAGCGCAATTTCGGCGCGCTGGGCGAAGTGCTGACCGTGCTGCTGTTCATCTACGCCGCCTCCACGCTCGACTGGCGCCAGGTGGCAACCGGCGCGACGCTGGCGGTGATCGTGGTGGCGGTGCGCCAGCTGGCCAAGACCGTCGGGGTGACCGCGTTTGCCCACCTGTCCGGCGTGTCGTGGCGCAAAGGCGCGCTCACCAGCCTGGGGCTGGCGCCCTTGTCGGTGTTCGTGATCCTGCTGATCGAACATGCGCGCCATGCGGGCGTGCACGTCGTCGAGGAACTGCGCGCGATGGCCGCGGTGACGATGCTGCTCGAAGTGTTCGGTCCCGTCATCATCCAGCGCGCCCTGGTGTGGGCGCGCGAAGCTCCGGAGCGTCCCGATGCCGCTTGAAGCCTTCAATCCCTCGCAGCCGCTCACCTTCGGCGTCGAACTGGAACTGCAGCTGGTCAGCCTGTCGGACTTCAACCTGACCGCGGCGGCCCCCGACCTGCTGCACCTCCTGAAGCGCAAGCCCTTCCCCGGCAACGTGACGCCCGAGATCACCGAGAGCATGATCGAGATTAACTCGAGCGTGCACTCGTCCTACGGGCCGCTGCTGGAGGAATTGCGGGCCATCCGCGACACCCTGGTGGCGGCCGGCGACATGCTCAACATCGGCATCGCCGGCGGCGGCACCCATCCGTTCCAGCACTGGTCGGATCAGAAGATCTCGAGCAAGCCGCGCTACGAATACCTGTCGCAGCTGTACGGCTACCTGGCCAAGCAGTTCACCGTATTCGGCCAGCACGTGCACATCGGATGCGCCAACGGCGACGATGCCCTGTACCTGCTGCACGCGCTGAACCGCTACCTGCCGCACTTCATCGCCTTGTCGAGCTCCTCGCCCTTCGTGCAAGGGCACGACAGCGGCTTCGATTCGGCGCGGCTGAACTCGGTGTTCGCCTTCCCGATGAGCGGGCGTGCGCCTTTCGTCCTGAGTTGGCAGGAGTTCACCGACGTGTACTTCGCCAAGATGGAGCGCACCAACATCATCAAGAGCATGAAGGACTTCTACTGGGACCTGCGGCCCAAGCCCGAGTACGGCACCATCGAGCTGCGCGTGTGCGACACGCCGCTCACGGTGGAGCGCGCGGCGGCGCTGGCGGCCTACCTGCAGGCCCTGTGCCGGCACCTGCTGCAGCGGGTCGACGCGCCGCCGGTGGAGGACGACTACCTGGTCTACAACTACAACCGCTTCCAGGCCTGCCGCTTCGGGCTGGAGGGCGCGATCACGCATCCGAAGACCTATGCCAACGTGCCGATGCGCGAGGACATCCTGGCCACGCTGGACAACATGATGCCGCATGCCGAGGCGCTGGGCAGCGTCGAGGCGCTGCAGCACCTGGCGCAGGCGGCGCGCGAAGGCAGCGACGCGGCCCAGCTGCGCCAGGTCTTCGAACGCGAAGGCAGCGTCGAAGGCATGGTGAACGGGGCGATCCAGCGCTTCAGGGGCGAGCGCCGCATGCGCCTGGTCCGCTAGCCGTGCTTCAGCCGTGGACGGCGCGGGCGTCCGGCGGCGCCTCGCCGCGCTCGTGCAAGCCATAGTCGCGTGCTACCCGTGCCACCCGCAGCCGGTAGGCACGGAACAAGCCCGCGCGGCCGCGCGCCTGCGCCGCCCGGTGCGATTCGAGCTGGCGCCATTGCCCCACCGCTTCTTCATCGCGCCAGAACGACAGCGACAGGATCCGTCCCGGGCAGGACAGCGATTCGAAGCGCTCCACCGACACGAAGCCGTCGATGGCTTCCAGCTGCGCGCGCAGGCCCGCGGCGATGTCGAGGTATGCCTGCCTGTGCGCCGGGTCAGGCTCGACCTCGAAGATCACGGCGATCATGCTGCCCGCCGTCCCAGCGTGCCCTCGACGAGCTCGGTGAAACTGCGCTGTTCGCGCAGGATGAAGCGCTGTTCCTGCGCCAGCGCGAAGTTGTCGCGCGCCTCCGGGTCGAGTTTCAGGCGCGTCCGGTAGGCTTCATAGGCGGCCAGGCTGTCGAAAGCAACCAGCCCCCAGGCTTCGTCGTTGGTCCCTTCGTGCGGCAGGAAGTAGCCGAGCAGATGGCCGCCGCAGCGCGGAATGATGCGTCCCCAGTTTTCGGCATAGCGGCGAAAGGCTTCGCGCTGGAAAGGATCGATCTGGTAACGGATGAAACAGGTGATGGTCATGCCAGCTCCTCATGTTGTCGGAGCGGCCACTGTATGCCTTCCTGCTGGCGGATGCTTCGGCTAAGATCGAAGCATGACGGACGGACCGAACATCACCACTATTGCCGCGCTGATCGGCGATCACGCCCGCGCCCAGGCCCTGACCGTGCTCATGGCCGGCAAGGCCTTGAGCGCAACCGAGCTCGCCGATGCCGCCGGCGTCACGCGCCAGACCATCAGTGCCCACCTGGCGCAACTGGTCGATGCCGGACTGCTGGCCGTCGAGCCGCAAGGGCGCCACCGCTACTTCCGCATTGCCGATGCCGAGGTGGCGCAGATGCTGGAGGTGCTGATGGGCGTGGCGTCCGGCGCGGTGGGCACGCGCAGGCGCACCGGTCCGCGCGAGCCGGCGCTGCGCAAGGCGCGCGTGTGCTATGACCACCTGGCCGGAGAGCTCGGCGTGCTGATGTACGAGAGGCTCGCCCAACGCGGCGCATTCGAGGCTGGGCCGGGCGGCATCGGGCTGACGGCGCAGGGCACGCTGCTGGTGGCCGAGCTGGGCGTGGATGCCGGCGCGCCCGCGGGCAGCCGGCGGCCCTACTGCCGCACCTGCCTGGATTGGAGCGAGCGGCGCCACCATCTGGCGGGGGTGCTCGGGGCGGCCCTGCTCGACCGCTTCGAAGCGCTGGGGTGGGCCAAGCGGGTGCCGGAATCGCGCGTGCTGGCCTTCAGTGCGGCTGGAGAAGCCGCGCTGCGGGAGTGGCTGGCTTAGCCAGGCTCACTGCGCCACCGCCTTTGCTCCCCACGTCCCCTTCATGAACCTGGCCAGCAGGGGCTGCTTCACCGGCGGCGGCAGCTGCGCGTCCACCAATCCGGCCCAGCGCTCGGCCAGCTGTTCGCAGGTGGCGCGCAGCACCGGATCGGCGTCCGGCAGCCGCGACAGCGCGCACAGGTGGCGCTCGATCACCGACGCCAGCTTGACGCAGGGCTGCTCGCCGTCAGCGCGCGCGGTGTAGTGCGACATCAGGTGCAGCAGCGACGCCACCAGCAGCACGTCCTGGCTGCGCGCAGGGTCTGCGACAGGAATACTCATGCACACCTCCCAAGGAAACAATCGAATGAATGAGAATGATTCTCATTTATTATTGTCCGGCCGGGAGATGAAAGCAAGCGTTTATTGATTACAACCGGGTCTCGCGCGCCGCGCGCAGGAATTCGTCCAGCACCGGCGTGCAGTCGAGCAGCTCGACGCCGCCGGCGCGGTGGAATTCCGGGTGCCACTGCAGGCCCATGACGAAGTCGGCCCGCTCGTAGCGGATCGCCTCGACGATGCCGTCGGGCTCGGAATAGGCCTCGACGCGGATGTCGCGCCCCAGTTCCTTGACCGCCTGGTGGTGGATCGAATTGACGATCGGCCGTTCGACACCGTGGAACATCTTGCCGAGCGAGGAACCGGCCGGGAAGCGGATGGCATGGCGGTGCGCATCGTAGATGTCCTGCACGTGGGCCAGGGCATCGGGCACGTTGGTGAGCACGTCCTGGTAGAGCGTGCCGCCGAAGGCGACGTTGATCAGCTGGCAGCCGCGGCACACGCCCAGCACGGGTTTACCGGCATCGACGAATTCGTGCAGCAGCTCGAGCTCGTAGACGTCGCGTGCGCGGTCGCCGCTCCACTCGGGCCGGGTCGGCACCTCGGAATAAGTCTGCGGCGCCACGTCCGCCCCGCCCTGCAGCACCAGCCCGTCAAGGTGGCGCGCATAGTGGCGCAAGGTGATGTTGCTGGGGTGGAGCAAGCCGTTCGTGTTCACAGTGGGGATCATGAACACCAGCACGTCGCGCGACATCACCCACTGGGCGATCGATTCTTCGAGATATTGCAGGTTCTTGCTGAGCAGGCCCCGGGCGCCGGGTTCCGGATGGAAGATGCGCGCCGACACCCCGATGTGCAGGGTACGGTTCATGAAATCGCGGTTGAAACGCTCGCGCAGGGCGCGCCAGCGCGAGCCGATGACGCGCCCGGCCAGCGCCAGCGGCGTATCGCCGTCGCGTTGGTACTTGGCATGCCCGCGCATGGTCTGCCCCTGGGTCGCGCGCCGGTCGGGCACCCGCACCGGGGCTTCGGGACGCTTCTCGATCGGGGGACCGGGCACTTCCGGGGGTGGTTGGGGTTCGTCTTGCGCCATGACTAGCAATATAGCCGCGCCATGGCCGCGCACGATTTGAAGTTGTTACAAAAAGCTCATCGCGCCGCGCAGGCATGTTGCAAAACCGGCAGCTTGCGGGAAATCCCGTTTCGGTTGATACTGTATGCAATTACAGTAGTTTTTATTAAGGCTTGCTGATTGGTAGTGCCAGCAGCTTCTGGAAGGTAGCCAGCAGGTGGCGGTCGGCCACGGGTTTGTCGAGCAGTCCGCGCACGCCGGCATCGCGGGCGCGCAGGCTGTCGTACTTGAACGATTGCCCAACAAGAAACAGCACGGCGGTACGCCCTGCGCCTTCCTGCGATTTGATGGCGCTGCTCAGGCTGTACGGTTCGATGCCCGGAGCGCAGGTGTTGATCATGACCAGCGACACGGGCGTCTCGTCGCACAGGCGCACGGCGGCGCGGCTGCTGTCGGTCCATTCGACCGGCCGCGAGACGGTGGCGTTGCCGGGCGTGCTGCTCGAAGGGTTGGCAAGCGGATTGGCCACGACCCGCGCCACATGGTCGCGGAAGGCGCCGCCCTTGTCGATGATGAGGACGGCGCCGTCCGGCGGGCCGTGGCGCAAGCGCTGGTAATAATCTGGCGTCTCGGTGTCCGGCACCAGCCGCGGCCTTCGGCGCCGCTCGGGCAGGCAGCGTTCGCCGCGCGCGGCCAGGGCTGCCAGCGCCTGCACGCGGGTGTCGAGCAGTTCGGCCAGGGCCTCGTACAGGCTGGCGGGATCGATGGGACGCGGCAGGGTGCGGCGAATGCTGGCGCCATCGCCGCCGATCAGGAGGATGGGCTGGGGTGCGCCGGGCGGCAGGCAGGCCAGGCGCGCCAGGGCGGCCGGATTGGCGCCATCGGCGATGTACAGGTCGGGTTCTTGCAAACTGTCGTCGTGCAGGCAAAAATACGCCGGCCCCGCCAGCGGGGCTTGCGCCAGCAGCGTCTCGAGCTGGGCGCATTCAGGGGGCGCGAAACCGACCAGGCGGACGGTAAATGGATATCTGGCTGCGGGCATCGCTTTTCCAGCCTTTCCAATAACACTTCCGGTCACATCGTTTTAATCTAGCACAATAGTGTGGACTAACAAGCACGTTTGGCATCTCAAAAATGGCCAACTTTCCGCGTGACAAGAGATAGAATGCGCAAGCATTGAATTTACACATACCAGCATGGCTTCCAAGAAACCCGCATCTGACTACAGCGAATCATCCATCCGCGTCCTCAAAGGACTCGAGCCCGTGAAACAGCGTCCGGGCATGTACACCCGGACCGAAAACCCGCTGCACATCATCCAGGAAGTGATCGACAACGCCTCCGACGAGGCGTTGGGCGGACACTGCAAGAACATCGCCGTCACCCTGAACACGGACGGCTCGGTCACGGTCGAAGACGATGGCCGCGGCATCCCGGTTGGACTGCACCCGGAAGAAAACGTGCCGACGGTCGAGATCGTCTTCACCCGCCTGCACGCGGGCGGCAAGTTCGACAAGGGCTCGGGCGGCGCCTATGCCTTCTCGGGCGGCCTGCACGGCGTCGGCGTGTCGGTCACCAATGCGCTGTCCACGCGCCTGGAAATCACCGTCTGGCGCAAGGACGACGAGGGCAATGGCGTGCACGAGCTGGCCTTCGAGAACGGCGACCTGGTCGAGCCCCTGGCTTCGCGTCCTGCTGAACGCGGCGGCAAGAAGAACGGCACCCGCGTCACCGCCCGCCCCGACCCGAAGTACTTCGATTCGCCCAATATTCCCCTTGGCGACATGCAGCGCCTGCTGCGCTCGAAGGCCGTGCTGCTGCCGGGCGTGACCGTCACGCTCACCAATGCCAAGACCGGCGACGTCCAGACCTGGCGCTACGACGAAGGCCTGCGCGGCTACCTGACCGAGGCGCTGGCCCAGGCCTCCAACGGCCAGACCGTGATTCCGCTGTTCGAAGGTGCGCAGTACGCCGCGCTCGGTGACGAGGGCTTCGCCGAGGGCGAAGGTGCGGCCTGGGTGGTGGCCTGGACCGAGGAAGGCAGCGTGGTGCGCGAGTCCTACGTCAACCTGATCCCGACCGTGAGCGGCGGCACCCACGAGTCCGGCCTGCGCGACGGCCTGTTCGGCGCGGTGAAGAGCTTCGTGGAGATGCATTCGCTGCTGCCGAAAGGCGTCAAGCTGCTGCCGGAAGACGTGTTCGCACGCGTCTCCTTCGTGCTGTCGGCAAAAGTGCTGGACCCGCAGTTCCAGGGCCAGACCAAGGAACGCCTGAACTCGCGCGACGCGGTCAAGCTGGTTTCGACCTTCACCCGCCCGCCGCTCGAGTTGTGGCTGAACCAGCACGTCGAATACGGCAAGAAGCTGGCCGAACTCGTCATCAAGCAGGCGCAATCGCGCCTGCGTTCGCTGCAGAAGGTCGAGAAGAAGAAGTCCTCGGGCGTGGCCGTGTTGCCGGGCAAGCTGACCGATTGCGAATCGACCGACATCACCCGCAACGAGCTGTTCCTGGTCGAGGGCGACTCGGCGGGCGGCTCGGCCAAGATGGGCCGCGACAAGGAGTTCCAGGCCATCCTGCCGCTGCGCGGCAAGGTGCTGAACTCCTGGGAGACCGAGCGCGACCGCCTGTTCGCGAACAACGAGATCCACGACATCGCGGTGGCAATCGGCGTCGACCCGCACGGCGTCGACGACAATCCGGACCTGACCGGCCTGCGCTACGGGAAGATCTGCATCCTGTCCGATGCGGACGTGGACGGCTCGCACATCCAGGTGCTGCTGCTGACGCTGTTCTTCAGGCACTTCCCTGCCCTGTTCCGCAACGGCCACATCTGCGTGGCACGTCCTCCCTTGTATCGCGTCGACGTGCCGGCACGCGGCAAGAAGCCGCTGCAGAAGCTCTACGCGCTGGACGACGGCGAACTGCTGGCCATCGAGGACAAGCTGAAAAAAGAAGGACTGAAGGAAGGCGTGTGGAGCATCTCGCGCTTCAAGGGCCTGGGCGAGATGAATGCGGAACAGCTGTGGGAAACCACCATGAACCCGGACACCCGCCGCCTCTTGCCGGTCGCCTTCGGCCAGTACAGCCTGGCCGAGTCGGGCTCGCGCTTCAACATGCTGATGGGGAAAGGCGAAGCCGCCGCCCGTCGCGCCTGGCTGGAAGAACACGGCAACGAAACGGAAGCCGACATCTGACGTCGCGCCCGCCGAACAGAACGAATAGATCATGACGACGCAAGCAAGCCTCTTCGAACAACAAAACGCGCCTTCGGACGACACCGAGACGCTCACCCTATCCACCTTCGCCGAGCGCGCCTACCTCGACTACGCCGTCTCGGTGGTCAAGGGCCGCGCGCTGCCGGACGTCTCGGACGGCCAGAAGCCGGTCCAGCGCCGCATCCTGTACTCGATGCACGAACTGGGCCTGGGCCACACCGCCAAGCCGCGCAAATCGGCCACCGTGGTCGGCGACGTGCTCGGTAAACTGCACCCGCACGGCGACCAGTCGGTGTACGACGCGCTGGTGCGCATGGCCCAGGACTTCTCGCTGCGCTACCCGCTGATCGACGGCCAGGGCAACTTCGGCTCGCGCGACGGCGACGGCGCCGCGGCGATGCGCTATACCGAAGCGCGCCTGACGCCGGTGTCGCGCCTGCTGCTCGACGAACTCGACATGGGCACGGTGGACTTCCAGCCGAACTACGACGGCTCCACCACCGAGCCGCGCCAGCTGCCGGCGCGCCTGCCGATGGTGCTGCTCAACGGCGCCTCCGGCATCGCGGTCGGCATGGCCACCGAGATCCCCTCGCACAACCTGCGCGAGGTGGCGCAGGCCGCCGTGGCCCTGATTCGCAACCCGAAGATCACCCACGCCGAACTGATGACCTTGATCACCGGTCCGGACTTCCCGGGCGGCGGCCAGATCATCACCCCCGCCTCGAACATCGCCGACATGTACGCCAGCGGCCGCGGCTCGCTCAAGGTGCGCGCGCGCTGGAAGATCGAAGAACTGGCGCGCGGCCAGTGGCAGGCGGTGGTCACCGAACTGCCGCCGGGCTGCTCGGCCCAGCGCGTGCTGGAAGAAATCGAGGAACTCACCAACCCGAAGGTCAAGGCCGGCAAGAAGGCCCTGCTGCCGGAGCAGCTGGCGCTGAAGCAGACCATCCTCGGCGCGCTCGACACCGTGCGCGACGAATCGGGCCGCGAAGCGGCGGTGCGCATCGTGTTCGAGCCGAAGTCGAAGAACCAGGACCAGAACGAGTTCATGCTGATGCTGCTCGCGCATACCTCGCTCGAGACCTCCAGCCCGATGAACCTGGTGATGATCGGCGGCGACGGCCGTCCGCGCCAGAAAGGCCTGACCGACATCCTGCAGGAATGGATCGACTTCCGCTTCGTCACCGTGCGCCGCCGTACCGAATTCAGGCTGGGCAAGGTCAACGACCGCATCCACATCCTGGAGGGCCGCGAGACCGTCCTGCTGAACATCGACGAAGTCATCGCCATCATCCGTAATTCGGACGAGCCGAAGGCCGCGCTGATCGAGCGCTTCCGTCTGTCGGAGCGCCAGGCCGAGGACATCCTCGAGATCCGCCTGCGCCAGCTGGCGCGCCTGGAAGCGATCAAGATCCAGCAGGAGCTGGCCGAGCTGCGCAGCGAGAAGGAAAAGCTGGAAGACATCCTGAATAATCCGTCCAGCATGAAGCGCCTGATCATCCGCGAGATCGAGCAGGACGCCAAGCAGTACGGCGACGAGCGCCGCACCCTGATCGAGGAAGCCGAGCGCGCCGTGGCCGAGCAGAAGGTCATCGACGAGCCGGTGACGGTGATCGTGTCCGAGAAAGGCTGGGTGCGCGCGCGCACCGGCATCGGCCACGACCCGGCGCAGTTCACCTTCAAGGCCGGCGACTCGCTGCTCCAGGCCTTCGAGTGCCGCACGGTCGATTCCCTGATCGGTATCGGCAGCAACGGCAAGTCCTTCTCGGTGCCGGTAGCCGCCCTGCCGGGCGCGCGCGGCGACGGCGTGCCGATCACCACCCTGGTCGACCTGTCGGGCGGCGTGCGCATCCTGCACTACTTCGCGGGCAACCCGGAAACGCGCCTGCTGCTGGCCTCGTCGAACGGCTTCGGCTTCATCGCCAAGGCCGGCGACATGATCAGCCGGCTGAAGGGCGGCAAGTCCTTCATCACGCTCGACGAAGGGGCCGTGCCGCTGGCGCCGCGGATCGTGAGCGACACCGCCGGCGCGATCGCCTGCCTGTCCGAAAAGGGCCGCGTGCTGGTGTTCGGCATCGACGAGATGAAGGTGCTGACCAACGGCGGCCGCGGCGTGACGCTGATGGAACTGGAGCCGAAGGAAACCCTGCTGGCGGCGCAGCCGATCAACCAGAAGGGCGTGAACGTGATCGGCACCTGGGCCGGCTCGAAGCCGCGCACGGTGGAGCTGTTCGCATCGGGCCTCGAGCCGCACTTCGGCAAGCGCGCGCGCAAGGGCAAGCCGCTGTCGGCCAAGCTCAAGGCGCAGGATTTGGCGATGCGGGCGACCGAAACGAGCACCTGACCCGTAGGGTGGGCGGGTTTCCCGCCCACGCGGTGATAGATAGCGGTTAATTCGACGCGCAGGCAGATCTAGCGTAGTTTGACCGCGTGAGCGGAAATCCGCCCACCCTACAAAAGCAGAACGCCGGCTCGCAAGCCGGCGTTTTTACTTGGGGCGGCGCCGGCTTAATGCTTGGCAGCCGCCTTGTGCACGTCCGCGGTCGCTTCGGCACGGGCCTGCTCGGTCTTGGCCGCGGCAGTGGCCTTGTCGGCAGCCGCATCGACCTGGGTCTTGAGCAGCTTCTCGTCCGCCTTGATCATCTTCTTGTCGGCCTTCAGGTTGGCGTCGGCGATCTTTTCTTCGGCCTTGGCAACCGCCTTGGCACGGTCTTCCGGATCGGCCTTCGCCACCTTCTCGACGGCGTTGGCATGCGCCTTCACGGCGTCGGCGTGGGCTTCGGCTTTCTTCTCGTTGGCCTTGGCAACCGCCTTGTTCACTTTTTCGTCGGCCTTGGCCGCGGTCTTCACTTCCTTGGCTTCCGCCTTGACGATGTCCTTCTCGGCCTTGGCTTCGGCCTTCACGACGGCGCTGTTGGCGGCCGGGGTGGTGGCGGTCTGGGCGTGGGCGGCGGTGGCGAACAGGCCGGCGATGAGGGTGGCGATCAGTTTGTTCATGGTGATTCCTTTCCGGTGAGTGGTCGCGCGGTGCTGCTTGCGCAAATAATTGTTGTGACGACGAGTCCAGAATACGGACTCTCCACTCGCCGGGTCTGTTAGCCAGCCCACTTAGACCCTTGACATTTTGTAAGCAAAGTTTACGGTCGAGTTTTCCCCGCATACAGGTCGATGATGTCGGCAATCCCATCCTGGCACACCGGGCAGAAGGCTTCGCTGCGGTCGAACATCAGGCATTGCATTGCCGGCCGGTAGTAGCCGGTGGCTTCGTAATTCGCACCCTCGAAGGCGCCCACGTCGTGGCGATGGGGTTTGCCCGCGAACAGCGCGTTGGTCGCCTTCAGGTCCTCGATGAACAGCGCATTCATCTCGCTCTCCGGCCGGTTCGCCGCACGCAGCGCCGCGCGCTTCTTCTGGTAGGCGCGCGAGGCTTCCTCGTATTCAGCCTTGGGCCAGGGCGTCGGCAGCGGCGTGCCGGCCTTCACGTGGCGCTTCCACTTGATGTTGGCCGGATCGCGCAGCGCGGTGACGTTCGGTTCCCACGGTTCCATGCGCGTGCTGGCGGCCGCGTAGGCGACCGGCGAGGTGTAGTACTCGTCGGCCAGGCCGGCGAAGTGGTGGCCGAATTCGTGCACGAACAGATAGTTGGCCCAGCCGTTGCCGGCCGCCGCGGTGCTGAACTGGCCGAAGATGCCGCCGCCGCCATAGGTCTCGTTGTTGACCAGGATCTCGATGAACTCGTAGGGCGCGTGCTGGGCGATGTCGCGCAGCGCGCGGTTGTCCAGGGTGAGCACGTAGCGCTCGCTGCCGAAGATGTCGTAGCGGGTGCCCAGCTTTGATGCATGGTGCATGCCGGTGGACGGGCGGCTGATGCCGGATTCGCTGGTGGGCAGCGCCAGCGCCCAGACGTTGAAGTCCCTGGCGCGCTCCTTGAAGGGCGAGACCGAGAACAGGTACTGGGTCAGGCGCCGCGCGTCCGCCTCGAACTTCTTCATTTCCGCGGCAGTGTAGCCGTCACCCATGATCAGGAGGTCGACCTTGTCGGCGGACGGACCGCTCACGTGCACCGGAATCGGCTTCGCGCCCAGGTCCGGCTGCTTCTTCACGACCTCCTGGGCATCCGCATCCACCTCGACGCTCCAGGCCACCGAGAACCCGTTGCGCTCGTCGCGCTTGAGGATGCGTACGCGCACCGGGCGGTCCGGCTTGGGAAAGCGTACCGATTCCTGGAAGCTGCGGCTGATCTTGCTGGCTTCATCCGTCGTGCGCCACTCGCCGAAGACGGTCGAGAAGCCGCGCGAGTACAGCAGGTCGCCGGTCTTCGCGTCCACCACCTCGACCCGGTTCTGGCCGCGGTTGGTCTCGTCGACGTTGCGCGCCGTGTTGCCGGGCCAGGGCAGCGGTTCGATGACGACGCGTTCCAATGCATACTGGTCGGACAAGGCATTGCCGCTGTGCGTATAGTCGACGCGGACAGTGGCCGGCTGGGCTGCGCAGGCAAAGCCGGTGACCAGCGCCAGCGCGGCAGCGAAGAATCGGAGTGGCAGACGGAACATGGTGATCCCCATTCGGTGCGGAAGCTGCATTGTAAAACGGGCGCGGCACTGTCGGAAATGACAGTTGTACCCATCAGCCCCGCGAACTAGAATCGTGCGGATACATAGGAGACGACATGCACCTGTTCAAACGCAGCCTATTTACCGCGCTGGCCCTGGCTTCCCCACTAGCGCATGCGGCCCTGCCCGCCGCCTGCAAGCCGGGCCAAGCCATCCACGACAGCGGCTATGTGAAGATCGGCGGCATCGAGCAGTGGATCTCGATCGACGGCGCCGACTGCGCCAAGCCGGCGCTCCTGCTGGTGCATGGCGGTCCGGGCAATCCGATCTCGATTTACGAAAACGATCCGTACGCGTCCTGGACCAGGGATTACGTCGTCATCCACTGGGACCAGCGCGCCGCCGGCCTGACCTGGTCGCGCAACGCCCCTAGCGAAGACACGCCCCTGCGCCTGGAGCGAATGCGCGACGACGGCATCGAACTGTCGCGCCACCTGCTCGAACGCCTGGGCAAGCGCAAGCTGGTCCTGCTGGGCAGCTCCTGGGGCTCGATCCTGGGCGGACACATGGCGGCACGCAGTCCGGAACTGTACTGCGCCTGGGTGCCGGTGGCGCAGGTCGTCAACAGCACCGAGACCATGCGCGCCTCGCGCGAGATCATCCTGGAGCGCGCCCGCGCGGCCGGAGACCAGGCCACCGTCGAGAAGATCGAGGCGCTCGGCACGCCGCCCTGGACCAACCCGCGCAACTTCGGCATCCTGCGCCGTGCGATCCGCAAGTATGAGGCCATGGTATCCGATCCGATCCCCGCCGCCTGGATGGAGTGGAAGGCGGCGCGCAGCACGCCTCAGGCGCGTGCCGACTACACGGCGGGCGAGGACTATTCGTACATCCAGTTCATCGGCATGAAGGGCGACGGCATCATCTCGACTGTCGACATGGAGCGCCAGGCGGCCGGCTTCAGGCTGCCGGTCTACATGGTGCATGGCGAGCAGGACCTGCTGGCGCCCAAAGAAATCGCGCAACGCTACTTCGACCGGATCTCGGCGCCGCGCAAGCAGCTGGCGATCGTCCCGCGCGCCGGACACGATCCGAACCTTCCCCTGATCGATGCACAGGCGCGCATGCTGGCCAGCCAGCTGGGCGGCCGCTGCGAATGATCCGCTCTCACCGGGCGGCTTCTACCCGGCCGGCGCCGGCACCGCCGTCCGCCACGGTCTCGAGTTGCCGGTACTGGTACAGCGGCCGCTGCACCACGATCGGCCGGATGTCGAGCCGCATGTTGTAGACCGAGTACTGCTCGGTGAACGAGGACTGGTAGCCCACGCTGTCGCCCGTGCGGGTGAGCTTGAACTCGAAGCCGAGGTCGGGCTGGATGCCGTGCGGGCTGTCGAGCGAGAGGCCGATGGCTTCCGGCTGGTCGCTGTCGATCAGCTTGGCCATCAGGTCGACCACCGTGCTGTTGCCGAGGATGTCGGCCGAGAACAGCGGTTCGCGGTAATAGGGCCGGGCCGGGTCGATCCGGTTGTCCAGCTTGTCGGGCGCGGGCGTGAAGGTCTGGCTGAGCAGGTTGAAACGGTCGCCGTTGTCCAGGTAGCTCAGGCGCACGTTGCTGACGCTCAGCGGCCCTCCCTTCGGCCCGTCCTGCGGCGCCGCCTTCGACAGGTCGACCAGCAGCGCGCCGCGGTAGCCGATCACCTCGACGTCGCGGGCCGGGCCCACCACCATGGCGGTGTTCTCGTCGATGCCCAGGCCAAGCTTGTAGCCCTTCTTGAGCATGGCCGGCACCATGCGCGCGAACCGGCCGCGCACCAGCAGGTGCTGGTCGATGAAGACGTCGTCGCCGATGAAACCGAGGCCGGGCGCGATCTCCTTGTCCTCGTCGATGCCGAGCTTGAGCGTGGCCAGCACCGTCTTGGGACGGCCGAACATGGTGCTGCTCATGATGGCGGCTCCTGCGCTGGAGCCGGCGATCATGCCGCCGCGCCGGTACATGTCCCACAGGGCGTCGAGCATGCGGGTATTGCCGCCGTCCTCGCGGCGCAGCGCGCGCGTGATGCGGCCCTGGTCGCCGCCGGCGAAATAGGCGCCGCCGGCCGCGCGCACCGCGCTGGCCAGCGCCGGATCCTCGGCGGCCGCCTGGTAGTCGATGCCGGACAGGCGCACGGCCACCGGCACGAAGAAGGCCCTGGCGCCATAGTGGTTGAAGCGCTCGACCAGGAACTTGCCGGCTTTTTCGGGGCTGGCCGAGGCCGAGGCGAACACGGCGATGCGGGCGCCCTTGCCGCCCGCCAGTTGGACCATGCGTTCCCACACGGCGGCATTGTCGGCACGCAGTGCGCCGCCGATGATGACGAGCGAGCCTTTAGGCTCCTTCGGCTGCCCGGCGTCGGCCGCGGCAAGCGGCTGGTTTCCCAGCAAGGCAAACACCAGCAGAGCACGGACGACGGCGCGAAGCATGCGAATCCTCCCGGTTCAGACACATCGTAAGCCTGATTCCAGAAGGGAGTCGCCGTGTTGAGTATGCTCAGGACAAATATATGTTCGGAAAGTACCGCTCCATGATCGTCTCGGGACGCTGGGGCGCGGTAAAACCGAAGCGCTCGTACAGGCTGTGCGAATCGCTGGTGTGGAGCGTGAAGCGGCGCAGTTTCTGCAGGCTGGGGTGGCGCAGTACCGCCCCGATCAGCTGCTTGCCGTAACCGCGGCCGCGGTACTCGGGCACCACGAACACGTCCACCAGGTTGGCGAAGGTCGCGAAGTCGGTGATGACGCGTGCAAAAGCGATCTGGCGCCCGTCGAGATAGCCGCCGAAACACAGCGAATTCTCGATGGCACGCTCGACGGTCGGACGCGAAATGCCAACTGCCCAGGTGGATTGCTCGCTCAGGAAGCGGTAGATCATCGGGATGTCCAGCCGCGTCTGGTCGGTACTGACCTGGAAGCTCGAATCGTTGGTAATCATGGAAGCGTTGAATGTGGCTTAAAAACCAATTCTAGCGCCGTTCTCTTGATGCATAAGTTTCAATTGGACGGCGCTCCCCGGGCAGCTCAGCCGTTGCGCAGGTAGCGCTCAGGCAGCTGCAGCTTGGCGTCCTCGGCCTGCCAGATCAGGTTCAGCACGTACCAGCGCTTGCCGTCATGGATGAGCTGGATGCTGTTGATCCCGCGCATGAAGGGCTTGGCCTCATCCTTGGCGTGGCGCGCCTCGTAGGTGCTGAACACGTGGGCGATCTGACCGAAGGTCTCGGTGGTGCGCGCCTTTTCGGTCTCGAAGAAACCCATGGTGGCGAAGGCCTTGGTGTTGCGGGCGATGTAGTCCTCCGGGCTCATGGCGCGCAGGACGTAGCTGCCGTCCGGACGCGCGACCATGGCGCCCATGCGACCTTCCGGCGCGAACAGCGAGCGCATGCGATCCCAGTCGCGTGGGGCGCCGGCCGGGCCCGAGATCACGTCGTAGACGGCGGCGATGATGGCGTCGATCGAGGCGACGTCCGCCGCTTTTGCTGCCGGCATGCTTGCCGCCGCGGGCGCGGCTGGTGCGGCCACTGCGGTGGGCGTGGCCGGCGCAGCGGGTGCGGCCTGCTGCGCCAATGCTGCAGGTGCCGCAAACGCGAGTGCCAGGCCGAGTTGGGCCAAACGATGCATGTCTCCCCCTTATTAGAATAGTAAGCACATCATTGCGCATTTACCGGCGCTTGTCATCCACCTCGGGTGAGGGGCGGGCACAGGCTTTATAATCGTGGGATACCTAACAGGGATCCCACCATGACCGATCAATTCTCCAAGAAAGCCGAAGCCTGGTCCGCGCGCTTCACCGAACCCGTCTCCGACCTCGTCAAGCGCTACACCGCCTCCGTGTTCTTCGACAAGCGCCTGGCGCCCTTCGATATCCAGGGCTCGCTCGCCCACGCCGAGATGCTGGCCGCGCAAGGCATCATCAGTGAACAGGACCGTGCGGAGATCGAGCGCGGCATGGCCCAGATCAAGGGCGAGATCGATGCCGGCAGCTTCGAGTGGCTGCTCGACCTGGAAGACGTGCACCTGAACATCGAGAAGCGCCTGACCGAACTGGTGGGCGACGCCGGCAAGCGCCTGCACACCGGCCGCTCCCGGAACGACCAGGTCGCGACCGACATCCGCCTGTACGTGCGTGCGGCGATCGACGACATCCTCGGCCTGCTCGCCAGCCTGCGCGCCGCCCTGCTCGATCTGGCCGAACGCCATGCGGACACCATCATGCCGGGCTTCACCCATTTGCAGGTGGCCCAACCCATCACGTTTGGACACCACATGCTGGCCTACGTCGAGATGTTCGGCCGCGACGCCGAGCGCATGCAGGATGCGCGCCGCCGCGTGAACCGCCTGCCGCTGGGCGCGGCCGCGCTGGCCGGCACCACCTTCCCGATCGACCGCCTGCGCGTGGCCAAGACCCTGGGCTTCGAGGACGTGTGCCACAACTCGCTGGACGCCGTGTCGGACCGCGATTTCGCGATCGAATTCACGGCTGCAAGCTCCCTGATCATGATGCACGTGTCGCGCTTCTCGGAAGAGCTGGTCATGTGGATGAGCCCGCGCATCGGCTTTATCGACATCGCCGACCGCTTCTGCACCGGCTCGTCGATCATGCCGCAAAAGAAAAACCCGGACGTGCCGGAACTGGCGCGCGGCAAGACCGGCCGCGTCTACGGCCACCTGAACGGCCTCCTGACCCTGATGAAAGGCCAGCCGCTGGCCTACAACAAGGACAACCAGGAAGACAAGGAACCGCTGTTCGACACCATCGACACCGTCACCGACACCCTGCGCATCTTCGCCGACATGGCGGGCGGCATCACCGTGAAGGCCGAGAACATGCGCGCGGCGGCGCTGCAGGGCTACGCCACTGCGACCGACCTGGCCGACTACCTGGTCAAGAAGGGCCTGCCCTTCCGCGACGCCCACGAAGCGGTGGCGCACGCGGTGCGCGCCTGCGACATCGCCAAGTGCGATTTGTCGGAGATGTCGTTGGAGAAGCTGCGCGAGTTCTCGCCGCTGATCGAACAGGACGTGTTTGCCGTCTTGACCCTGGAAGGCTCGGTGGCGGCGCGTGACCACGTGGGCGGCACCGCGCCGAACCAGGTGCGGGCGGCCATCGCCCGCGTGCGCAAGCAGCTGGAAGAGTAACTCGTCGGGGTGGTCGGGGTGGCCGGCGACGCCGGCCACCCAATTACCCGCCGCGCTTGTCCCGGCCGCGCTGCTTCGCTTCCTTCATCAAGACCTTCCACTTCCCGCGCTCGGCAATGCGCTCCAGCGCCGTCTGCTCCGCCCGCCGCACCTCGCGCAACAGCTTGCGATAGTTCTGCAGGCGATCCGCATCCACCACGTCCCGCACCGCGCATCCCGGCTCGCTCGCATGGCGGCAGTCGCGGAACTGGCAGCCTTCCGCCAGCGCCGCGATGTCGTTGAAGGACAGCTCCAGCTCATCCTCGTCCGCGTCCGGCTGCCAGGCGCGCAGGCCGGGCGTATCGATGATGCAGGCCCCGCCCGGGCAGCGGTGCAGCGAGCGCGCCGTGGTGGTGTGGCGGCCGCGGTCGTCGCCGTGGCGGGTGCCGCCGGTGGCTTGCAGGCTGCCGCTCAGGGCATTGGTGAGCGTGGACTTGCCCACGCCTGAGGACCCGAGCAGCACCAGGGTCTGCCCTGCCCCCAGCCAGGGCGCCAGCACGCCGGTGTCAAGCTGCTCCGACGGAATCAGGTGCAGCAGCGGCACGTCATCGGGAATGCGCTGGCGCAGCTGCGCGATCCTGTGCGCGACCTCGCTGCCGATGTCCGGCTTGGTCAGGATCATGACCGGCGCCACGCCGCAGGCCCGCACCAGCGCGATATAGCGCTCCATGCGGCGCGGATTGAAGTCATTGTCCAGGCCCATCAGCAGCAGCGCCGTATCCACGTTGCTGGCCAGCACCTGGCTACCCGACGGGGTGCGCCGCGACAGCCGGGTGAAGGCGTCGAGCGTGTCGGCGATCCACCAGTCGCCCAGGCTGTGCGTGGCCAGTACCCAGTCGCCGACCACGGGCTGGCCACGCGCGTCGAAGCGCGCGTTGCGCGCGGGGAATGCCTCGCGCCCGTCGTCGAGCGTGAGCGCGTCGCGCTGGGCGGAAGTGACGCGGCCGAGGCGAGCTTGCGGCGATGCCGCCGCGAGTTGTGAGACGAAATGCTGCTTGAAGCCGATCCCGTGCAGGGTCGGGAAATCGATGTCGATCATGACGATGTGTTTTCCACTTAGTGGCGCAACAGGCGTGCGCGGGCAGCCGCACCAGTGGCGCGGCAAAGCAAGAAATGGAAGGTCGGGCGCGCTGGCGCGCTTAAGACATCGTCGAGATGGACGAAGCGCTCAGGCGGCCGACCGGAAGACGGTATCAGGCTGGTTCATGCGGCGTCTCCTCGGATCGGTGAATGGGATGGCCAGTCTGGCAGCACGCCGCCCCGGCGTCAAGGGAGGCGAAGCCTTCAGGTCTTTTGCGCTATGCTGGATGATCCGATTCCACAACGAGAATGCATCCGTGACCCCGACCAATCCATCCGTCCTGCCCTCGCGCGAATACGCCGCCTTCCTGTTTGACATGGACGGCACCATCCTGACCTCGATCAAGTCCGCCGAGCGGGTCTGGAGCGCATGGGCGCTCCGGCATGGACTGGATCCGGTGACTTTCGTGCCGACCGTGCACGGCAAGCGTACCGAAGACACCATCCGTAACCTCGGCCTGCCCGGTGTCGACCCGGTGGCGGAAGCGCTGGGCATTGCGCTGGCGGAAATCGAGGACGTCGGCGACATCGAGGAAATCGCCGGTGTGGGCCGCTTCCTGGCCAGCCTGCCGACGGACCGCTGGGCCATCGTCACCTCGGCCTCGCGCCCCCTGGCGACGGCGCGCATCGCGGCCGCCGGCCTGCCCCTGCCGCCGCTGCTGGTGTCTGCCGACGACGTCAAGCGCGGCAAGCCGCATCCCGATCCTTTCCTGCTGGGCGCCCAGAAACTGGGCGTGGCGCCGCAGGATTGCCTGGTGTTCGAAGACACGACGATCGGCCTGGCGGCCGCGGAAAGCGCAGGCATGGACAGTATCGTCGTGACCGCCACGCACACGCATCCGGTCGAGACGCGCTCGGCCCCGGTGGCCGATTACATGGACCTTGTTGCCGTGCGTACAGAAAGTGGGCTGCTGAAGGTGCAGCGCAAGATCGGACATTGACATGTGGCATTGACGACCGCTGCCAATAGGTCGATTGTGTAGCTAATTTTCAGCTCATCAATTACCTACAATGTCCAATGTCCTCTCCAAACAGGCTCTCGTTAGCTGGGCACTCATCCCGCCATTTATCGCATGGGTGCTATTTGCCAGCGACAGTGGCCAAGGCTACTTATTTGCAATTGGTGGAATGATTGCCAGTATGGTCGTGGCGGTGGCCGCGCTCATCATTGGCTTCATCACAAAAACCATTGGGTCTACCCTTCTGGGAACACTGGCAGGCTTCCTGCTCGTAGCAATAGGCATGTCCATCCTCTGAGATACTCATCGCATCTTCTTGTCTCTGCGCATATGGCACCCATCTAAAGGATATCCACGGCATTGAAGGAGTTTCCCATGCACCGCTATCGCAACACGAGCGGCGAATCCGGCGTGGTCGCCTACGACATCGATACCGACTCGATCACCATCCAGTTCACCGGCGGTGACCGCTATCTGTACACCGAGCGCAGCGCCGGCGCCGAGAATATTGCCAGAATGCAGGAACTGGCGCGCGAAGGGCGCGGATTGTCGACCTTCGTGAGCCAGCACATCCGCAGCCGCTACGCGCGCAAGCTGAACTGACCCTCAGCCGCGTGGCGGGTAGGGAGTCCCGTCCTTGTGCGAATAGGTGTCGGTGGCGCCATCGTAGTGCAGGTCGATGTCCGGATACGTCGCCTGGTCTTCCTTGACGCGCGAGCCGACGCACAGGAAGACCCCCTGCCCCCAGCTGCGGTTGACGAGATGGTGCCCGTTCGGCTTTCCTGCCGGGAAGGCCGCGCAGTCGCCTGCGCGCATCAGGGTCTCGCCTTCGTCGGTGACCAGCACCAGCTCGCCCGACACCACCATCACGAATTCGTCCTCATGCGAATGCCAGTGGCGCTGCGAGGATGCGGCGCCCGGCTGCAGTTCGACCAGATTGACGCCGAACTGGGTCAGGCCGCCGGCGTCGCCCAGGGCCTGCTTGGTGCGTCCGTCCACCAGCTCGGCGTAGGCTTCGGGGTAACCCGTACCTTTCAGTACGGGAATGCTGCTCAGGTCCAGTCTCGACATGCGATAGGTCTCCTTGGTTGGCGGCGGACAGCGCCCTCGCGTCCTAGCCGCGTTTCTGTACCAGCGTCAGGATATCGTAACTCGCCACGAGTTCGTCGTGTTGATTCGTCACCTGCACATCCCAGGCCACCACGCCCTGGCCTCGGCCCTGCTCGTCGGTACGGTTGCGGTCGACCTTGCGCTTGCAGGTCAGGCGCGCGCGGATGGTGTCGCCGATCGCCACCGGCGCCACGAAACGCAGGTTGTCCAGGCCGTAGTTGGCCAGCACCGGGCCCGGCGCCGGCGACACGAACAGGCCCGCCGCCGCCGACAGCACGAAGTAGCCGTGCGCGATGCGCTTGCCGAACTGGGTGTCCTTGGCCGCGATCTCGTCGAAGTGCATGTAGAAGTAGTCGCCCGAGACGCCGCCGAAGTTGACGATGTCGGCTTCGCTCACGGTGCGGCGGTGGGTCAGCAGCGAGTGGCCCACTTCCAGGTCTTCGAACCAGCGGCGGAAAGGGTGGATCTCGGTTTCCTTGACCGCGCCGCCGCGCACGTACTCGCCGGTGACGGCGCCCAGCATGGTCGGCGAACCCTGCACCGCGGCGCGCTGCAGGAAGTGTTTCACCGCCCGGATGCCGCCCAGCTCTTCGCCGCCGCCGGCGCGGCCCGGGCCGCCGTGCTTGAGTTGCGGCAGCGGCGAGCCGTGGCCGGTGGAATCGACCGCCGACTCGCGCTCGAGGATGTGCACGCGTCCGTGCGAGGCGGCGGCGACCGGCACCGCGTGGGCGGCGATGGCCGGGTCCTTGGTCACCAGCGTGGTCACCAGGCTGCCCTTGCCGCGCGCGGCGAGGTGCAGGGCTTCGTCGATGTCGCGGTAGGTCATCATCGTGCTGACCGGGCCGAATGCTTCGATGTCATGGACGGCGTCGTTATTCAATGCGTTACGGCACAGCAGCAGGGTCGGCGCGAAGAAGGCGCCGTTGGCACAGCCCTCGCCCACCGGGCTGAAACCGTCGCGGGCGCTGAACAACACTTCGTTGCCGCGCGCGAGCATCTCGACACGCTCCGAGACGTCGCGATGCTGGTCCATCGAGGCCAGCGCACCCATGCGCACGCCCTCGACCTTCGGGTTGCCGACCGTGATCTTCGCCAGGCGCTCGCGCAGGCGCGCGCCCACCGCATCGGCGTGCTGCTCGGGCACGATGACGCGCCGGATCGCCGTGCACTTCTGGCCGGCCTTGCCGGTCATCTCGCGCGCGACTTCCTTCACGAACAGGTCGAATTCCGGGTCGTCCGGCGTCACGTCCGGGGCCAGGATGGCGCAGTTCAGCGAGTCGGCTTCGGCGGTGAAGGTGACCGCTTCGCGGATCAGGTTCTGGTTGGCCTTCAGCTTGGCGGCGGTGTCGGCCGAACCGGTGAAGGTGACGGCGTCGAAGCCGCCCAGGCGGTCGAGCAGGTCGCCGGTCGAGCCGATGACCAGCTGCAGCGCGCCTTCCGGCAGCAGGCCGGAATCCATCATCATCTTGACGGTGGCGTGGGTCAGGTAGCTGGTGGCGGTGGCCGGCTTGACGATGCAGGGCATCGCGGCCAGGAAGCTCGGCGCGAATTTTTCCAGCATGCCCCAGATCGGAAAGTTGAAGGCATTGATGTGCACCGCCAGGCCGCCGCGTGGCACCAGGATGTGGGTGCCGGCGAAGCCGCCGCGCTTGCCGAGGGCGATGGCCGGGCCCTCGTGCAGCACGTTCGACGAAGGCAGCTCGCGCGAGCCCATGCTGGCGTAGGCGAACAGGGTGCCGATGCCGCCTTCGACGTCGACCCAGCTGTCCGGGCGGGTGGCGCCGGTCAGGTGCGAGATCTCGTACAGCTCTTCCTTGCGCTCCATCATGTAGAGGGCCAGGGCTTTCAGGACCTGGGCGCGCTTCTGGAAGTCCAGCCGCATCAGGGCGGGGATGCCGGTCTTGCGGCCGTAGGTGACGGCTTCGTCGAAGTCGATTTTCTCGGCGTGGGTGTGAAAGATCAGTTCGTTGTTCAGCGCGCTGTGCAGCGGGGTATGCGCCTCGGCACCGTGCCAGCGGCCGGCGATCAGGCTTTGCAGGGTTGCGATGTTGCCCATGTTGTTATCTCCAGTCAGGTATCTCTTCAGGAATCAGGTACTTCACACCAACGCAGCTCTTATCAACGTCATTCCCGCGAAGGCGGGAATCCAAGTTCACTCCGCAGCCACCAGCTCAAGCTAACGCTGCTCAGACAAAATTGGGTTCCCGCCTACGCGGGAACGACCGTGCAGAAGGTGCTGGTGCAATCAAACTCTCGGTTTATGTCTGCCATCGGGATCGAACTCGATGCCCTTGCGATCCGGCTCGGGTTCAAGCAAGGCCTCGACTTCGCGCATCGTCTGCAGCGAGCGAACGTTCAGTTCGTGGTACTGGCGCGTCCCGAAGCTCTTCCACTTCACGTCTTCGTCAGTGAGCTCGCGCATGACTTTCGCAGGCGTGCCCATCACCATGCTGCGCGGCGGGATGATCATCCCGGCCTTCACGAAGCTCATCGCGGCCACGATCGATTCCTCGCCCACGACCGCCTTGTCCATCACCACCGCATTCATGCCTACCATCGCATTGCGCTTGATGCGGCAGCCGTGCAGTACCGCGCCGTGGCCGATGTGGCCGTCCACTTCAACGACCGTGTCCTCGCCCGGGAAGCCGTGCATCACGCAGGTGTCCTGCAGGTTGGCGCCCTCTTCCAGGATCAGGCGGCCGAAGTCGCCGCGCAGCGAGGCCAGTGGGCCAATGTAGCAGCGCGGGCCGACGATCACGTCGCCGATCAGCACCGCACTCGGGTGCACGTAAGCGCTGGGATGCACCACCGGCCGCACGCCGTCGATCTCGTACACCTTGACCATGCTTTACACCCGCTCGACGATGATCGCGATGCCCTGGCCCACGCCGATGCACATGGTGCACAGGGCGTAGCGGCCCTTGATGCGGTGCAGCTGGTTGACGGCGGTGGTCACCAGGCGCGCGCCGGAGGCGCCCAGCGGGTGGCCGAGGGCGATGGCGCCGCCGTTCGGGTTCACGTGGGCAGCGTCGTCGGGCAGGCCGAGGTCGCGCATGACGGCCAGGCCTTGTGCCGCGAAGGCTTCGTTCAGCTCGATCACGTCCATCTGGTCGAGGCGCAGGCCGGTCTGTGCCAGCAGTTTCTTCACGGCCGGCGACGGACCGAAGCCCATGATGCGCGGCGCCAGGCCGGCGGTGGCCATGCCGACCACGCGCGCGCGCGGGGTCAGGCCGTTGCGTGCGGCGGTTGTTTCGGCAGCCAGCAGCAGAGCGCAGGCGCCGTCGTTCAGGCTCGACGCGTTGCCGGCGCTGACGGTCCCGTCGGGCAGCACCACGCCCTTCAGTTTCGCCAGTGCTTCCATGCTGGTCTCGCGCGGCTGCTCGTCGGTGTCGAATACGCGCGACTCGCCTTTCTTTCCATGGATCGTGACCGGGACGATCTCGTCCTTGAAGAAACCCTCGGCATGGGCACGCGCCCAGCGCTGCTGGCTGCGCAATGCGAACGCATCCTGATCCAGACGGTTGATGTTGAATTCCACCGCCACGTTCTCGGCGGTCTCCGGCATCGAGTCGATGCCGTACTTGGCTTTCATCAGCGGATTGACGAAGCGCCAGCCGAGGGTGGTGTCCTCGATCTTGGCGGCGCGCGAGAAGGCGCTGTCGGCCTTGGCCATGACGAAGGGCGCGCGGGTCATGCTCTCGACGCCGCCGGCAATGATCAGGTTGGCCTCGCCGGCCTTGATCGCACGCGCGGCGCTGCCGATGGTGTCCATGCCGGAACCGCACAGGCGGTTGATGGTGTTGGCCGGCACCGATGGAGGCAGGCCGGCGAGCAGCGCGGCCATGCGGCCGACGTTGCGGTTGTCTTCGCCGGCCTGGTTGGCACAGCCGTAGAACAGGTCGTCCACCGCGCCCCAGTCCACGTCCTTGTTGCGATGGATGAGCGCGGCGATGGGCAGCGCGCCCAGGTCGTCGGCGCGCACGCTCGAGAGCGCGCCGCCGTAGCGGCCGAAGGGGGTGCGGATGGCGTCGCAGATGAATGCGTCAGTCATGGTGTCTCCTCGATATTCAGTTTTTTGGACGCTTGTCGACGACGCGTCGGGCCTTGCCGGTCAGCGTGCGTTCGATCCCGCCGGGCGGCATCAAGCGCACGCGCGTGCTCACGCCCACATGGGTCTTGATGCAGTGCTGGAGTTCGCGGCACAGCGCATCCACGTCGCCTGCTGCGAGCGAAGCGTCGCGCAGTTCGCCCAGCACTTCCAGCGTGTCGAGGTGGCCGTCGCGTGCGACCACCAGCTGGTACTGCGGCGCCAGCGCCGGCATCTTCAGGATGATTTCTTCGATCTGGCTCGGGAACACGTTCACGCCGCGGATGATCAGCATGTCGTCCGAGCGCCCCGTGATGCGTCCCATGCGGCGCATCGAACGCGAGGTGGGCGGCAACAGGCGGGTCAGGTCGCGCGTGCGGTAGCGGATGATCGGCAGCGCTTCCTTGCTCAGCGACGTGAACACCAGCTCGCCCTCCGCGCCGTCAGGCAGCACGTCGCCGGTCTCGGGGTCGATGATCTCGGGGTAGAAATGGTCTTCCCAGATGGTCGGGCCGTCCTTGCTCTCGATGCACTCGCTCGCCACGCCCGGGCCCATCACCTCCGACAAGCCATAGATGTCGACCGCGTCGATGCCGGCACGGGCCTCGATCTCGCGGCGCATGGCGTCGGTCCAGGGTTCGGCCCCGAAGATGCCGACCTTCAGCGAGGAGCTTGAAGGGTCGATCCCCTGGCGCGTGAATTCCTCGACGATGTTCAGCATGTACGAGGGCGTGACCATGATGATCGAGGGCTTGAAATCCTGGATCAGCTGCACCTGCTTCTCGGTCTGGCCGCCGGACATCGGGATCACCGTGCAGCCGAGCTTTTCGGCGCCGTAGTGCGCGCCCAGGCCGCCGGTGAACAGGCCGTAGCCGTAGGAGATGTGCACCATGTCGCCGGCACGGCCGCCGGCCGCGCGGATCGAGCGCGCCACCACGCCGGCCCAGGTGTCGATGTCGCGCTGGGTGTAGCCGACCACGGTCGCCTTGCCGGTGGTGCCGCTGGATGCGTGGATGCGCACCACCTGCTCGCGCGGCACCGCGAACAGGCCGAAGGGATAGTTGTCGCGCAGGGTTTTCTTGTCCGTAAACGGGAACTTGGCCAGGTCGGACAGCGACTTCAGGTCTTCCGGGTGCACGCCGGCGGCGTCGAAGGCGGCTCGGTAGTGCGGCACGTTCTCGTAGGCGTGGCGCAGCGACCACTTCAGGCGCTCCAGCTGCAGGGCCTGCAGTTCGTCGCGGCTCGCGCGTTCGATCGGTTCCAGCTCGCTCGGCGCCGGATTACGTTGGACCATCTTCGACCTCCTCGTCGTCTTGCAAAATACTTTACTGCCCGACCTCTGCCACCATCCCGCTGACGCGGTGCGACTTCCCGCGGAACAGCGCCACGGTGCGCCCGTCCTGGTTCGTGACCGTGATGTCATACACGCCGGTCTTGCCCTGCAGGGCCTGCTCCACCGCCTCGGCCACCAGCACGTCGCCTTCACGGCCCGGCGCCAGGTAATCGATGCTGCAGCCGGCACCCACGGTATTGAAATTGTGCGAGTTGCAGGCAAAGGCAAAGGCGCTGTCGGCCAGCATGAAGATGTAGCCGCCGTGGCAGGTGGCGTGCCCGTTGAGCATGTCGCCGCGCACGCGCATCGACATGCGCGCGTAACCGGGGCGGATCTCGTCAAGCAGCATGCCCAGGGCCTGGCTGGCCGGGTCGCGCTCGTACATGGTCTTGCCGGCCAATTCGGCCAGGGCCTGCGGATCGCTATGCATGGAAGGTCGCTCCATGCGGATTCGCGGCGATCTTGCGGCGTAGCAGCGGCGAGACGCGATAGCGATCTTCGCCATAAGTCGTGGCGAGGTTGGACAGCACCGCCACGATGTGCTCCAGCCCGACGCTGTCGGCCCAGGCCAGCGGGCCGCGCGGGTAATTGACGCCCTTCTGCATCGCGATGTCGACGGCCTGCGCGCTGCACACGCCCTGGTTGACGGCGTCGGCGGCCTCGTTGGCCAGCATGGCGACGGTGCGCATCACGGCCATGCCGGGCACGTCGTCCAGGCGCGTGACGGCAAAGCCGGCGGCCTGGAACATGCCGACCACCGCGTGATACGCAGCCTCGCTGCACTGGTCGGCGCGCGCCAGCGCGATGCGGGTGGCGCCGGATGGGTCCAGCAGCAGGTCGTAGACGACGGTGTCGTCATGCCAGCTTTCGGCGGCACGCTCGGTGGCGCTGCGGCCATCGGTGAGGTAGACCGCGGCGCCGTTGCACACGAAGCCCGGGGACGCGTCCAGGGTCTCCTCGCGCGGCAGCGCGTAGCCGGCAGCGGCCAGGCGCGCGGCCAGCGCTGCGATCGCGTCGGATTCGTTGCCGACGATCGCCACCGACTCCGGTCTCGCTTGCGGCGCCTCCAGCTGCACGGCAGGCTTTTCGACACCCTCGCCGTAACGGTAGAAGCCGCGCCCGGTCTTGCGGCCCAGGAAGCCGGCGTTGACCAGTTCCTGCTGCAGGATCGAAGGCGTGAAGCGCGGGTCGCCGAAATAGGCCTTGTAGACCGAATTCGTCACCGAGAAGTTGACGTCGTGGCCGATCAGATCCATCAGCTCGAAGGGCCCCATACGGAAGCCCCCGCAGTCGCGCAGCACGGCGTCGATGGTGGCCGGCTCGGCGGCCTGCTCCAGCAGCAGGCGCAGGCTTTCCGCGTAATACGGACGGGCGACGCGGTTGACGATGAAGCCCGGCGTCGATTTGGCGTGCACCGGGTTCTTGCCCCAGGCTTCGGCGGTGGCGTAGGTGGTGTCGGCAACCGCCTTGTCGGTGGCGATGCCGCTGATGACTTCCACCAGCGCCATCAGGGGCACCGGATTGAAGAAGTGCATGCCGACCAGGCGTTCCGGGCGGCGCAGCTTTGCTGCAATCGCGGTGACCGAAATCGACGAAGTGTTGGTGGCAAGGATGCAGTCGTCCGCCACGATGCCTTCCAGCTCGGCGAACAGGGCGCGCTTGGCGTCCAGGTTCTCGACGATGGCTTCGACCACCAGCGCGGCGCCGCTGGCTTCCTGCAGCGTGCCGATGCGTTTCAGGCGCGCGCGTGCCTCGTCGGCCGCGGTGGCGTCCATGCGGCCCTTCTCGACCAGTTTGGCGTAGGTCTTGCCGATGTCGGCGATGGCCTTGTCGGCGGCGTCGGTCCGGGTGTCGAACAGCAGGACCTGATGGCCGGCGCTGGCCGCCACCTGGGCGATGCCGCTGCCCATGGCGCCGCTGCCGACGACGGCGACGATGCTGTCTTTCGGGAGAGCCGTCACTTTATTCTCCCTTGAAGTGTGCTGGACGCTTGGCGATGAAGGCGGCGACGCCTTCGCGGTAGTCGTGGCTGTAGCCCAGCTCGCGCATCATCTCGCCTTCCAGCTTCAGCTGCTCCGGCAGGGTGTTGGACCAGCTGGCCTGCAGGGCTTTCTTGGTGAAGGCGAGGCCGCGGGTAGCCGCGGCGGCGAAGTGCTCGGCCATGGCCATGGCCTGGTCCATCAGGGCTTCGTCCGGCACGCAGGCCCAGATCAGGCCCCATTGCTCGGCCTTCTCGGCGCTGAGTTTGTCGCCCAGCATGGCAAGGCCGGTGGCGCGCGCCTGGCCGATCAGGCGCGGCAGGTGCCAGGTGCCGCCGGTGTCGGGAATCAGGCCCAGCTTGCAGAAGGCTTCGATGAAGCTGGCCGATTTCGCGGCCAGCACGATGTCGCAGGCCAGGGCGAGGTTGGCGCCGGCGCCGGCGGCCACGCCATTGACGGCGCAGATGACGGGCATCGGGAGCGACTTCAGGGTCATGACCAGCGGGGCGTAGAACCTCTCGACCGATTCGCCTAGGTCGACGCCGGGGGCGCCCGGTTCGACGGCACGGTCGGACAGGTCCTGGCCGGCGCAAAAACCCCGGCCGGCGCCGGTGAGGACCAGCACGCGCACCGACTTGTCGGCCTGGAGTGTGTCCAGGGCGTCGCGCACTTCGAGGTGCATGGCCTGGGTGAAGCTGTTCAGGCGATCGGGGCGGTTCAGGGTCAGGAGGGCGATGCCGTTTTCGATCTTGAACTGGATGGATTCGTAGCTCATGGTTGTCTCCACTATTATTGTTGTCCTTCGCACGTCGTCCCGGCGCAGGCCGGGACCCAAGTTCGGTGGTTCGCTACGAACGTCAAATTGGGTTCCGGCCTTCGCCGGAACGACGGTTTCTCTGCTAGCGTGCCTATTCGGCGATATCGAAATCGACCACGACCTTGTCGGTGATCGGGAAGCTCTGGCAGCTGAGCACGAAGCCGCGCGCTACCTCGTAGTCTTCCAGCGCGTAGTTCACGTCCATCTCCACCTGGCCGTCGAGCACCTTGCAGCGGCAGGTCGAGCACACGCCGCCCTTGCACGAGTAGCGCATGTCGATGCCCGCGCGCAGGCCGGCGTCCAGGATGGATTCCTTGTCCTTGTCCATCGTGAAGCTGGCCGCGTTGCCGTCCATGATGACGGTGACTTCGGTGAGGTGCTGCGCCCCTGCCTCGATTCTGCGCGGCTTGTGCTCGTGCTTGGGGATGCTGGCGGCGAACAGTTCGATGCGGATCTTCTCCTTCGCCAGCCCGGCCGCCTGCAGCGAACGCGACACGCCGTGCATCATGTCTTCCGGCCCGCAGATGAAGGCGACGTCGATGTCGTCGATAGCGATCCAGTGTTTCAGGAACAGGCCGCACTTCTCTTCCGTGATGCGCCCGTTGAAGAGTTCGATGTCCTGCTGCTCGCGGCTCATCACATACACCAGCTTGAGCCGGTCCATGTAAGTGTCCTTGAGGTCGGTCAGTTCATCGCGGAAGATCACGCTCGACGAGGCGCGGTTGCCGTAGACGATGGTGAAGCGGCTCTTCGGTTCGGCCTGCAGGGTGGTCTTCACGATCGACAGGATCGGCGTGATGCCGCTGCCGGCTGCGAAGGCCAGGTAGTGGCGTTCGCTCGCCGGGTCGAGCGGCACGTTGAAGTGGCCCATCGGCGGCATCACTTCGAGGGTGGCGCCCGGTTTCAGGTGTTCGTTGGCCCAGCTCGAGAACTGGCCGCCGGACACCCGCTTGATCGCCACGCGCAGTTGTTCGTCCTGCACCGCCGAGCAGATCGAGTAGGAACGGCGCACGTCCTCGCCGTCGATCATCGCGCGCAGGGTCAGGTGCTGGCCCTGCTGGTAGGCGAATTGGGCTTTTAGCTCGGCCGGGACTTCGAAGGTGACGGCGATGGCGTCGCGGGTCTCCTGCTTCACCTTCGCCACGGTCAGTGGATAGAATTTGCTCATCTTAGTGACACTTGAAATAGTCGAAAGGCTCGCGGCAGTCGAGGCACTTGTACAGCGCCTTGCAGGGCGTCGAGCCGAACTCGCTGGTCAGCTGGGTATGCGGCGAACCGCAGTTGGGGCAGGCCACCTCGGGCGCGGCGCGGCGGCGGATGCCTGCGTGCAGGCCGCTGATGTCGATCGCCTGCTGCACCGGCGGCGCGATGCCGTAGCCCTTCAGGGCGGCCTTGCCGGCCTCGCTCATCCAGTCGGTGGTCCAGGCGGGCGCCAGGCGGCTGACGATGCGTACCTGTTCCAGGCCATGCGCCTGCAGGGCTTCCTTCACCGCGTCCGCGATGACCTGCATGGCCGGGCAGCCCGAGTAGGTGGGCGTAATGGTGACCACGCATGTCTCGCCATTCGCGCCCTCGAAAGCGACCTCGCGCACGATGCCGAGGTCCACCAGCGAGATGACGGGAATCTCCGGATCGGCGACCTCGCCGAGCCAGCTCCACACCTGTTCGATGGTGACGCCGACTGCGTTCATTACCACTGCGCTCCCGGATAGGCTCGCTGCAGGAACTGCATCTCGGCCAGGATGTAGCCCAGGCGCTCGCTGTGCCGGCCCTGCTTGCCGCCGCGCTGCATCCAGGCGCCGGGGTCAGGCATGGCCAGGGTGGCTTCGTTCAGCACGTCGGCCAAGTGGTCGAGGTAGTTCTTGCGCAAGGATTCGCTGGCTGGCGCCACGCCCTGCTCCACCATCGCATTGTCGACGGCGTCGTAGAGGAACACCTCGCCGCTGTACATCCACAGCTCGTCCAGCGCGGTCTGCATTTTCGCGTGGCTGACATCGGTGCCGTCGCCCAGGCGCACCACCAGGTCGCCCGAGCGGCGCAGGTGGTAAGTGACTTCCTTGATCGACTTCTGCGCGATCTCGGCGATGCGCGCATCGCTCGAGCGGGTCAGGCCGTCCATCAGGAAGTAGTGCCAGGTGTCGAACAGGAACTGGCGCGTCATGACCTCGGCATAGCTGCCGTTCGGCTGCTCGACCAGCAGGCAGTTGCGGTAGTCGTGGGCGTCGCGCAGGAAGGCGAGGCGGTCTTCGTCGCGGCCCTTGCCTTCCAGTTCGCCGGCATAGCTCAGCCACATGCGGGTCTGGCCCAGCAGGTCGAGCGCGACGTTCGACAGCGCCATGTCTTCTTCCAGCGCCGGACCCTTGCCGCACAGCTGGCACAGCTGCTGCGACAGGATCAGGGCGTTGTCGCCCTGGCGAAGCAGATACTCGATCTTTGCGTCCACGGCAGACCTCACAGGTTCTTGACTTCTTCCGGCATCGGGAAGAAGGTCGGGTGGCGGTAGACCTTGCTGTTGGCCGGCTCGAACAGGGCTTCCTTGTCGTTCGGGCTGCTGGCCACGATGTCCTGGGCGCGCACCACCCAGATGGACACGCCTTCGTTGCGGCGGGTGTAGACGTCGCGCGCGTTGTTGATCGCCATCTCGGCGTCAGGCGCGTGCAGGCTGCCCACGTGCTTGTGGGCCAGGCCGTGCTGGCTGCGGATGAAGACTTCCCACAGCGGCCATTCTTTGCTCATTCTGTATCTCCGTAATTCTTGTGGTATGCGAGAGCTGGTTGAACGCGTGGGCGGGAAACCCGCCCACCCTACGAGAACCAATTACGCTACGGCCTTGGCCGCTTTTTTCTCGGCGTGGGCGACCAGGGCGTCGCGAAACCATTCGCCGTCCTCATAGGCTTTCACGCGGGTGCGCAGGCGCTCGCGGTTGCAGGGGCCGTTGCCCTTCAGGACGTTGTGGAACTCGCTCCAGTCGATCTCGCCGAAATCGTAGTGGCCGCGCTCCTCGTTCCATTTGAGGTCGGGGTCGGGGATGGTCAGGCCCAGGTATTCGGCCTGCGGCACGGTCTGGTCGACCATGCGCTGGCGCAGCTCGTCGTTGGAGAACAGCTTGATGCGCCAGGCGGTCGACTGCGCGCTGTTCACCGACTCGGCATCCGAGGGGCCGAACATCATCAAGGACGGCCACCACCAGCGGTTCAGCGCATCCTGGGCCATCGTCTTCTGCTCGGGCGTCCCCTTGGCCAGCGCCATCATGATGTCGTAGCCCTGGCGCGCGTGGAAGGACTCTTCCTTGCAGACGCGGATCATGGCGCGCGCGTACGGACCGTACGAGCAGCGGCACAGCGGGATCTGGTTGATGATGGCCGAGCCGTCCACCAGCCAGCCGATGGCGCCCATGTCGGCCCAGCTCAAGGTCGGGTAGTTGAAGATGCTCGAGTATTTTGCCTTGCCCGCATGCAGGGCCAGCAGCAGCTCGTCGCGCGATACGCCGAGCGTCTCGGCGGCGCTGTACAGGTACAGGCCGTGGCCGGCCTCGTCCTGGATCTTGGCCAGCAGGACCGACTTGCGCTGCAGCGTCGGCGCGCGCGTGACCCAGTTCCCTTCCGGGAGCTGGCCGACGATCTCGCTGTGCGCGTGCTGCGAGATCTGGCGGATCAGGGTCTTGCGGTAGGCCTCGGGCATCCAGTCCTTCGGCTCGATCTTGATGCCGGCGTCGATGCGCGCCTGGAACGCCGCTTCTTCAAGGCTCATGTCTTCTTCGGTTCGGACTTTCTTGAGTCCGGTCTCCACCATTTGTGCGTACATGCTGGTCTCCGTTGCGAAACTCTCCAAACCATAATACGATACAAAAAATTGGATGTACACCAAAATTTTGAATCATATTGAGGCGTTATCAATGGCACAACTCACCAGCGCGGAATGGATAGACCGCTTCCTGACGAACGACCCGCCGCGCCATAAATCGCTGGTGATGACCCTGTGCGGCGACGCCATCGCCCCGCACGGTGGCGCCTTCTGGCTGGGCAGCATGATCGACCTGCTGGGCCCCCTGGGCGTGTCGGACCGGCTGGTGCGCACCAGCGTGTTCCGCCTGGTGCAGGAAGGCTGGCTGACCGCCAGCCGCGAGGGCCGGCGCAGCCGTTATGCGCTGGAGCCGAAGGCCCTGCCGCGCTTCGAGCGCGCCAACCGCCGCATCTATTCGCCGCCGGGACTGGACTGGGATGGCCGCTGGACCATCGTGCTGGCCCCCAACGGCAGCATCGACGGCGACCTGCGCGCGCTGCTGCGCAAGGAACTGGAGTGGGAAGGCTTCGCGATGCTGGCCACCGGCGTGATGACGCACCCGGCCCCGGATCGCGACACCCTGCGCGAGATCCTGGTGCGTGCCGGCGCGGAAGGGAAGGTATTCGTGTGCGATGCGGCCGAACTGCCCGGCGTCGGCGCGCGCCCGCTGCCCGAGCTGGTGGGCGACGCCTGGGATCTGTCGGGCGTGGTGGCCGGCTACCGCGGCTTCATCGAGACCTTCACGCAGCTGGCGGACATGGACGCGGACATCTCCCCGCAGGACGCGTTCGCCATCCGTACGCTGCTGATCCACGCCTACCGCCGCGTGCAGCTGCACGACCCGATGCTGCCGCTTGGGCTGCTGCCGGCCCCGTGGCCGGGCAGCGACGCCTATGAACTCGCCGGGCGCATCTACCGTCTCACCTATGCCCGGGCCGAGAAACACATCATGACGATGCTGCGCAAGGAAGACGAATCCACGCCGGAAGCGGACCAGGACTTCCATGAGCGATTCGGCGGTCTCGCCTGATTCGTGCAGTATCATTAGCGTTTTACCCAACACCGATAATCCAGGACACACCATGTCTATCAAGATCAGCAGCCAGTTCGACGCTGGCGCCATCGAAGTCGTCAACGCCACAAGCGCGAACGCCATCGACCTGAACATCCGCAAGGATTCGCACGCCGACATCGTGCAATGGTTCTACTTCCGCCTGCAGGGCGCGCAAGGCCAGGCCTGCACCATCCGCTTCCTGAATGCGGCCCAAGCCGCCTATCCGGCCGGCTGGGAAGGCTACCAGGCGATGGCGAGCTACGACCGCGTCAACTGGTTCCGCGTGCCGACCTCCTACGACGGCAAGGTCATGACGATCGAGCACACCCCGGGCATGGACAGCGTCTACTACGCCTACTTCGAGCCCTATTCGTGGGAACGCCACCTGGAGCTGCTCGATCGCGCCCAGATGGCCGAGAACGTGCGCATGCTGGACCTCGGCTCCACCGTCGACGGCCGCGACCTGAACATGCTGGTCATCGGCGAGCCCTCGCCTGAAAAGAAAAAGGTCTGGGTGATCGCACGCCAGCACCCGGGCGAGACCATGGCCGAGTGGTTCGTCGAAGGCATGCTCGACGCCCTGCTCGACCCGGCCCACCCGTTCGGCCGCCAGCTCCTGAAGGAATCGGTGTTCTACGTGGTGCCGAACATGAACCCGGACGGCTCGGTGCGCGGCAACCTGCGCACCAACGCGGCCGGCGCCAACCTGAACCGCGAGTGGATGAACCCGTCGATGGAGCGCAGCCCGGAAGTGTTCCTGGTGCTGAAGAAGATGCACGAGACCGGCGTCGACCTGTGCCTGGACGTACACGGCGACGAGGGCCTGCCCTATGTGTTCGTGGCCGGCAGCGAGTCGCTCCCGACCTGGACCGAGGCCCAGGCCGCGCAGCAGCAGCGTTTCATCGAGGACTTCAAGATCGCCAGCCCGGACTTCCAGGACGTGCACGGCTACGGCAAGACCCCGTTCACCGACGAGACCCTCACCATGGGCTCCTCGCACATCACCCACGCCTTCGGCTGCCTGTCGCTGACCCTGGAACTGCCGTTCAAGGACAACGCCAACGACCCGGACCCGCAGGTGGGCTGGGACGGCGCCCGCAGCGCGCGCCTGGGCGCGGCGGTGCTGCAGCCGGTGCTGAACGCGGTCCGCGCGCTGGGCACGAAGTAAGGAGCGGGCGATGAGCATCTTCTCCGCCCCCGTGTTCGACGCCACCGTCGTGTTCGAAGGCCAGGAGCTGTTCAAGGGCCGCGGCGCGGCCCAGACCTGGGCCGAAAAAGTGGCGAAGGAAGTCGAGGCCGAGGTGACGGTCGAGAAGATCGGCACCGGTTGGGCCCTCAAGGCCACGGTCGACGGCGAGCCGGTCACCTGGGGCATCTATGGCCAGCGCCTGAGCCGCATCGGGCAGAGCGGCTAGGTTCTTCTTCGCTTCCGCCCTTGCAGACGCCCCGGCTTTCCGGGGCGTCGTCGTTTCCGGACCACACCACAGGACTGGCCTCATGCACATCGCATGAACGAAATTCTGTTGCATTTTTTACTCGACAAGCACTGTTGAGTCAGTGATAGTTTCGGCTGCCCTTTGCCCCCGGACTCCCTCTCATGCGACGCGCCGACCTGTTCCCGCCCTTCACCGTGTTCAAGGCCACCATGTCGGGCTCGTCGGCATCCACCGCAGATACGCAAGGCCCCACCCTGGTCAGTGGCCCGGACGGCGCCTCCCACCTGACCAACGGCAAGCTCGTGTTGACATTCAACGAGCCGATTTTTTGGGGAACGGGAAGTTTCTACGTCATGGCGGGCGGCAATGCGGTCGCTGGGGGACCCGTGTACATGAACGCGGAGATCTGGATATCGGGCAATACCCTGACCATCACACCATTCTGGCCCTTGCAGTATGCGACCGCCTACACGGTGATGTTCAGCCACGATGCCTTGACGGACGCAGCCGGCAACAAGCTCCCGGGCGATAGCGCATACCCCCTGCTGTTCGAGTTCACCACCGCCGCCAGTCCGCCAGCCGTCACCCGGACCGGCACCACGGCCCCGGACATCCTGTACGGAAGCGACCATGCCGATACCCTGAACGGGGACGCCGGCGGCGACACCTTGTTTGGCCTGGGCGGAGACGACATCCTCGATGGCGACGGCCTCGCCTCCGATGCGGGCGGCGACCGGCTCCATGGCGGCGCCGGCAACGATATCCTGCGCGGCGGCGCCGGGCACGACCAGCTGATCGGTGGAAGCGGCGACGACCGGCTCGAAGGCGGGGCCGACGACGACTTCCTGAGCGATGACGAAGGCCGCAACACCCTGTTTGGCGGCGACGGCAACGACAACCTGTCTTCCGGTATCGGCGCGACCGGCACATTCGATGGGGGCGAAGGCAATGACAGTCTGTCGGCGAGCAGCGGCGTCGACATGGCGGGCGGCGGCGGCGACGACAAGATCACCATCTCGCTCGGCAGCGAGACGCCCAGCACCATCGATGGCGGCAGCGGCAACGACATGCTGCAGGCCATGCTGAAGGAGCGGGTCAAGGCCCAGTTGACGATGACGGGCGGCGCCGGCATCGACACGTTCAGCTTCGCCGGGAACACGGCGCTCGATGCCGGCCTGCGGGTGCGCATCAGCGATTTCGCCGCCGGCGCCGGCGAACGCCTCGATATCCAGGGATTGCTGCCGGCGGGGTACAGCGGCAATCCCTTCGCCGACGGCAGCCTGCGCCTGCTCGCGCAAGGCGCCGACACCCTGCTGCAACGGCGTCTGCCGGGCGAAACCGGCTACCAGACCATGGTGGAACTCAGCGGCGTCCAGCCTGGGCAGCTGAGTGCTGCCAACTTCGCCGGTGGACTCGACCCGGCCGGCGCGCCGCGCGGGCTGACCCTGACCGGCACCGTGGGCCCCGACACCCTGACTGGCGGCACGCTGGATGACACGCTGCAGGGACTCGGAGGCGATGACCGCCTGAACGGCAGTACCGGCAACGACCGGCTCGAAGGCGGCTGGGGCGATGACGAGCTGGTGGGCGGCGACGGCGACGACCGGCTCGACGGGGGTGAAGAGGACGACAAGCTCTACGGCGGCAACGGCAGCGACCACCTGATCGGCGGCTGGGGCCAGGACACGCTCAACGAGATGCACACCCTCGGCGGCGACAACATCCTGGAAGGCGGCGATGGCAACGACACGCTGCATGCGGAAAACAGCGGCACCAATCTGCTCGACGGCGGCAACGGTGCCGACGACCTGTGGAGCGGCGGTTTCGGCAACAGCACCCTGCTGGGTGGCGAAGGCGATGACACGCTGCGTGTCAGCAGCGTCTGGAACGGGCCGCAAGAGCTCATCATGGATGGGGGTGCGGGCCAGGACCGGCTGACCATCGGCGTCGCCGAACCCGGCGTCTCGGTGACGGCGCGCGGCGGCAGCGGCGCCGACGTGTTCGTGCTGGAGAAGGCCGGCGGCACGGTGACCATTGCCGATTTTACGCCGGCCGACGGCGACCAGCTGAACCTCAACAGCCTGCTCCCGGAAACGCCGAAGAGCAATCCCTTCGGCAGCCTCGGCTACTTCAAGCTGGAACAGGCGGGCAGCGACGTGCGGGTCCTGGTGGACGCCGACGGCGCCGCCGGAAACCGGTACGGCTGGCAGCTGGCCGCGACCCTCGCCAATGTCGACCTGGCCGCGCTGACCGGCGCCCACATCGTCGGGCCCTACCACCCCGACGGCCGCGAGACCGGCGAAACCATCACCGGCACCGAAGGCAGCGACGTGCTGTTCGGGGGCGTGTACGACGACACCATCCGTGGTCTGGGTGGCCCCGACCGCCTCGATGGCGGCGCCGGCAACGACCTGCTCGAAGGCGGCGACGAAAGCTGGGGCGGCGACGAACTGTACGGCGGCGCCGGCAACGACGTGCTGCGCGGCGGCGTCGGCGACGACGTCCTGGTCGACAAGGAAGGCTACAACACCCTCGACGGTGGCGCCGGCAAGGACAAGATCCAGGCCGCGGCGCCCGACCTGGGCGGCCCCGGCATCAAGTCGCGCGTCCTGGGCGGCGACGGCGACGACAACATCGCCGCCGGCGACACCGTCGACCGCATCGAGGGCGGCAGCGGCAACGACCTGATCTCCATCGGGAGCAAGATGTTCCCGCGCGCCACGCGCTGGGAGGGGGCGCTGCAGCTCGATGCCGGCGACGGCGACGACATGATCAGCCTGCCCGGCTCCGACACCGCCGTGCGCCCGATCCACGCTTCCGGCGGTGCCGGCAGGGATGCGTATTACTTCGACGGCAGCGCGTTCCTGCCGGTGGTGACGATCTCCGACTTCGAGACCGGCAGCCAGGGCGACATCGTCGGCGCCTTGTGGATGCTGCCCGTGCCGCCCGGCCCGAACCCGGTCAATCCCTTCGGCCCGTCCGGCATGCTGCGCCTCGTCCAGCGCGGCGCGGACGTGGTCCTGCAGCGCGACCTCGACGGCGCGGCCGGCGCCGATGGCTGGGACGACGTCGTGATCTTCACCGGGAAGCTGCTGTCCTCCTTCACCAGGGAAAACTTCAGCGACGTCGATCCAGGCGGTTCGCAGAAGGGCAATGAGCGCCAGGGGACGGCAGGCATGGACCAGCTGCAGGGCGGGAGCTTCGACGACACCCTGCGCGGCCTGGGCGGCAACGATACGCTCGATGGCTACGGGGGGAACGACGTCCTGGAAGGCGGCGACGGCAACGACACCCTGGACGGCGGCAGCGGCAACGACCGGCTCTACGGCGACGCCGGAGACGACCATCTGAACGACTACGAAGGCGACAACGCGCTGTATGGCGGCGAAGGCAAGGATACGCTGTCGGTCTACGGCAAGGGCGTCAACCTGCTCGATGGCGGCGCCGGCGACGACACGCTGCAGATCGCGGCCTGGGACAAGGTCACCGCACGCGGCGGAAGCGGCGCCGACGTGTTCCGCATCCAGCGCGGCGACAGCGCCCTGACGATCGCCGATTTCAGCGCCGCCGACGGCGACCGGCTGGACCTGCGCGACCTGTTCCCGTTTGCGCTGGACGGCAATCCCTTCGGCCGCCGCGCCTACCTGAAAATGGAGCAGTCGGGAAGCGACGTGCTGCTCTACCAGGATGCCGACGGCGCTGCCGGGAGCGCGCAAGGCATGCGCCTGATCGCGACGCTCGCCGGGGTCGACCTGAAGACGCTCACCGAGGCGCACATCGTCGGGCAATACCACCCCGACGGCAACTACACCGGCCAGACCATCGTCGGCACCGCGGGCCGCGACCGTCTGACCGGCGGCGCGCGCGACGACATTATCCAGGGGATGGGCGGGGACGACCAGATCGACGGCGGCGCCGGGGACGATCGGATCGAAGGCGGCGACGAAGAGGGTATCGGCGACACCTTGAGCGGCGGTTCGGGCGACGACATCCTGCGCGGCGGCAAGGGCGCCGACACCCTGTACGGCAACAGCGGCAGCGACCTGCTCGAGGGCGGCGCCGGCGACGACCGGCTCGAAGACGGCGATGGCGACGACCGCCTGCTGGGCGGCGACGGCAACGACACCCTGATCGACGAATTCGGCAGCGGACTGGTCGACGGCGGCGCCGGCGACGACTGGATCAGGGCGGGCGTGCAATACCCGAACCAGTACAGGGCATCCGGCACCATGCAAGTCATCGGCGGCGCCGGCAACGACCGGATCGAGGCAGCCATGAGCATTGCCGGCATCGATGCCGGCGCCGGCAACGACTACATCGAACTCCGGCCCCATGGCGGCGCCGACGGGATCGAGGTGCTGCGCGTAACGGCCGGCGATGGCGACGACGTCCTGGTGCTGTCGGGCGGCCGGGGCAAGACGCCGGTCGAGGCGACCGGCGGCAGCGGGCAGGACACCTACCGCTTCAGCCACTTCCTCGCGCTTCCTCCGATCACGGTGACCGACTTCCAGGCCGGCGCCGGCGGCGACGTGCTCGACATCTCCGCGGTCTTCGTCGACTCGCTCGGCACCGGCAATCCCTTCGGGAGCTGGAACCTGCTGCGCATGCTCCAACGTGGCGCCGATGCCGTCCTGCAGTACAACATGGCGCCAGGCGGCACCCCGGCCCAGTGGATCGACACGGCCGTGCTGCGCGATACCTCGATCGGCGCGCTGACCGGCGAGAACTTCAGCGACGGCGCCCGTCCCGACGGTTCGCCGATCGGCTGGGAGCGCAGCGGCACCGCGGCGGACGATGACATGCACGGCGGACGGCTGGACGACCGCCTGCGCGGCGCCGGCGGCAACGACAAGATCTACGGTGAAAACGGCAACGACATCCTGCATGGCGAGACCGGCGACGACATCCTTTGGGGCGGCAGGGGCGACGACGAGCTGTGGGGCGGCGACGGCAGCGACACGCTGTATGGCGACGAAGGCAGCAACCGGCTCGAAGGCGGAGCGGGCAACGACAGGCTGTACTCGCGCGGCAGCGGCGACATCCTCGCCGGCGGTGAAGGCAAGGATTTCCTGGAAAGCAGCGGCAACGGCACGGTGTTCGACGGCGGCGACGGCGACGATACGATCTGGACCGCCTATCCCTTGTCTTATACGGAAGCGGCAACGACGTCCACGGTCCATGCCGGCGCCGGCAACGACCGTATCGTGATCCGCGACAGCGGGGCCCGGGTCGACGTGACCGCCGACGGCGGCGCCGGCAGCGACGTCTATGTGATCGAGGGCCGCCAGGCAGGCAGCATCAGGATCCTGGACTTCCAGACCGGCGAAGGCGGCGACCTGCTCGACCTGACCAGGCTGCTCTGGAACAGCTGGGATCCCGCCAAGCCGAATCCGTTCGCGGAAGGCGGCCTGCTCAAGGCTGTCCAGCGCGGCGCGGACACGGTCGTGCAGCTGCGCGTCACCAGGGACGGCGCCGCCAGCTACGAAGACCTGCTCACGCTGGCGAACGTGAACAAGAGCGCGCTCGGCGCCGCCAATATCGCGATGGGTTTCAACCCGGACGGCACGACGCAGGGCCGCACGATCGCCGGCACGGCCGGCGCCGACGAGATCGTCGGCGGCTGGCTGGGCGACACCATCGACGGCGCAGGGGGCGACGACCTCCTGTGGGGTGGCGTCGGCAACGACCGCCTGCTCGGGGGCGACGGCAAGGACAGGCTCGACGGCGACTTCCAGATGGAATTCCCGCTGCCGCCCGGCTTCGATGCACGACAAAGCGGAAACGACGTCCTCGACGGCGGCGCCGGCGACGACCAGTTGTCCACCAGCTGGGGCAGCGACGTGCTGCACGGCGGCGACGGCAACGACACCCTGCAGCTGTCCTGGGCCACGGACCCGGCACGCAGCCCCGAACGCGCCGCGCTGCACGGCGACGCGGGCGACGACCAGTTCAAGATCTACGCCACTGCCGAGGCCGCCCTGGCGCTCACGCTCGAAGGCGGCGCCGGCAAGGACAGCTTCGACATCAACTGGTTGCCGGCTGCCGGCATCGGCTCGCTGACCATCCTCGACTTCCAGGCCGGCGAGGGCGGCGACCTGCTCGACATCTTCGACATCGTCCACATGAACGGTTCGTTCTTCGCCAGCGGGCAGGTCCAGCTGCGCCAGGATGGCGCCGACACCGTGTTCTGGCTCGACCCCGACGGCGCAGGCGGAGCGCTGGCGCACCAGCCCCTGCTGCGCCTGAAGAACGTCGATGCCGCCAAGCTCACCGCCGCCAACATGGCCCACGGCCTGCCGCCGGACGGCAGCACCAAAGGCATGACCTGGAACGGCAGCACCGGCAACGACAGTTTTACCGGCGGCTGGCTGGACGACGTACTCAATGGTGGCGACGGCAACGACGTCCTCGAGGGCTACTTCGGCAACGATACGCTCGATGGCGGCGCCGGTAACGACCGCCTGACCGACACCGCCGGCAAGAACACGCTGCTGGGTGGCGCCGGCAACGACTACCTGGTATCCGCTGGAGAATCGACGCTGCGCGGCCAGGACGGCGACGACATCCTCGCGCTCTGGCGCGGTAACGGTACCCTCGACGGCGGCGACGGCAACGACACCCTGACCGTCCAGTCCGAGCCGAACGCCGATGCCGGCGCACGCGTGACCATGCTGGGCGGCGCGGGCGCCGACATCTTCAGGGTCAATGAAAACTGGACCGGGAACGACAAGAGCATCGCGGCCATGGCCACCGGCGGCGAAGGACGCGACGTCTTCATTGCCGGCCCCCAGCTGTATGCCGTGGCCGACTTCAGGCCAGGCGCCGACGGCGACTGGATCTCGCTGCTTGGCTTGCCGATCAGCCTGGAAACGGTGCCAGACCCGTTCGGCAAAGGCTACCTGCGCCTGGTACAGGACGGCGCCGATGTGCAGCTGCAGTTCGACAGGGACGGCGCCCTCGGTATGAGCGGCTTCGAGACGGTCATGCTGCTCAATCATCTCAAGGTGGCCGACATCACGGCAGCCAACTTCCTCGAATCCGTCGCCGTGCCGGCGCCCTTCGTGCCGCCGCCCCCTCCTCCACCTCCTCCGCCCCCTCCTCCACCACCACCGCCGCCTCCTGCACCGCCGGTCGCCGCCGATCCGCCGGTCACCAGCATCGGCGGCGCAGGCAGCGAGGTGCTCACCGGCGGCAGCGGCAACGACCGTCTCGACGGCGGCGAAGGCAACGACGTGCTGGTGGGCGGCGCCGGCAACGACACCCTGGTCGGCGGCGCTGGCCTGGACAGCGCGCGCTACACCGGCAGCAGGGCCGACTATACGGTCACGCATGCCGCAGGCGTGTTCCAGGTAGTCGACAAGCGTAGTTCAGCCGGCGACGGCAGCGACACGCTGGCCGGCGTGGAACGCCTGGTCTTCGCCGACGGCGCCATGGCGCTCGACATCGACGGCGTGGCCGGCCAGGCCTTCCGCATCTACCGCGCCGCCTTCGACCGCGCGCCGGACATGAAAGGCATGGGTTTCTGGCTGCAGGCGATGGACCAGGGCAGCACGCTGGTCGACATCGCCGCCGGCTTCGCGGCCTCGAAGGAATTCGCCGAGGTGTACGGCAGCGCGCCGACCAATGCCGAGATCGTCACGCGCTTCTACACCAATATCCTGCACCGCGAACCGGAGGCCGCGGGCTACGCCTACTGGCTCGATATCCTGGACAGCAAGAAAGCGAGCCTGTCCGCGGTGCTTGCCGCAATCAGCGAGAGCATGGAAAACCAGGCCGCCGTGGCCGAACTGATCGCCAGCGGCATTCCCTACACGCCCTGGGGCTGATTCAGGCGGGGTAGCGCGCCCGCGTCGCGGCGGCCGCCTCGGCCACCAGCTGCTCCAGCACGTGCGCGTCGACGTCCTCCAGCCGGCGCACGTAGAGGCAGGCCTTGCCCATCTTGTGCCGGCCCAGGCGCTCGCGCAGCGCGTCCGTCGGCGGCACTTCGCAGGACAGATAGATGCTGATGTCACCCTTGCGCGAAGAGAAGCCGGCGAGCGGGGCGTCGCCTTCGCGGCCGCTGGCATACTTGTAGTGATAGCTGTCGAAGCCGACGATGCTGCCGCCCCACATGACGGGAGGCGCTCCCGTCACCCTGCTCATCATCGCCACGATCGCTTCGCAGTCCTGGCGGCGCGCGGCGTCGGGAATCGCATCCAGGTAGGCGCGCACGCTGGCGCCATTGGCCCTGGTCTTGTTCTCAGCCATAGGGGGTGTAGGCAAAGCCGTTGGCGATGATCGCCGCCGAGCCGTTGATGTTTTCCGGACTCTCGCTGATCCCGGCCAGCACGTCGGCGCGCGCCACGCCGCTGTCGAGTTTCTGCACCCAGAAGTCCAGGCCCGCCTGCTCCGGCGCGCGGTCGAGGATGTTGGTGTAGTAGCGCGTGACCAGCTCGCGGTGCGTCATGGCGGAGCCGTAGGCGTCGCGGTATTCCTGCGAGTCGATGAAGCCCTGCGCCACCGCCGTGACCGACACGCCCGCATCGAGCTTGCCGATCCAGAAGCCGACGCCCGCCGCATCCGGCGTGCGGTTGAAGGCGGCCTCGTACAGGCGGTAGGCGCGGCCGCCGGTTTCGCCGGCCCCGACGTCGAGCGCCACGTTGGTGTCGGCGAAGACCAGGCGCTCGATGCCCTCCAGGCTGTCCCTGCCCTCCACGCCGGTGCTGTCGGCCACGGTGAAGCCGGTGGCCGTGCGGGTGACGGCGTAGGCGGCGTGCTTGCCCGCGTACAGGGCGAAATCGAAGCCGGCGCCTCCCGAGATCCAGTCGTCCCCGCCGCCGCCGCGGATGCGGTCGTTGCCGGCAAAGCCCATCAGGCCGTCGGCGCCAGCGCTGCCCTCGATCGTATCGTCGCCGGCCAGGAAAGGCTCGTACAGGCCGCGCAGGTCGCCCTTGCGCTCGACGTAGGGGGCTAGCAGGCTGGCAGCATGGTCGAGACCGCTGATGGTGTAGACCAGCGCATCCTTGATGGAAAAGGAGGTGCTGGCGATCTTGCCGTTCAGGCTGCTGTCCGAGGCCAGCGGAAAGTCGCCGAGGAAGGTCTGGCGGTAGGTGGTGTCCGCGATCGAGATGCGGTTGAAGTTGGTTTCCCGCAGCATCCAGGTCCAGTCCTGGGCGCTGCGGAAATCGAAGGCTTGCGACAGGACGAGCTTGGCCATGGCGCCTCCGCTTGTTTTAGAGCTCGACGCCCAGGTGCTTCTGGACCCAGGTATTGGCGTCCGCGAGCGCGTCGAAATGCAGGGTGGCGATGGTGGTCTTGTCGGGCGCCAGGAAGCTCACGTAGGCCTTGCGCGCCTCGTTGCCCGAGCTGAGCAGGTCGGAGGGCTGGGACAGCTCGACGGTGGCGACCAGGTCGAGGTTGAGCAGGACGCTCTTCTGGCTGTTTTCCTTGTCAATGCGAACGAACTTGCTCATTATTTATTCTCCAGTTTCAACTACCGGCCACGACCATCTTTTCGATGAGGATCGAACCGGTCGATTTGTTGCCGCGTGCCAGGACATCGTTGCCGATCGCCACGATTTGCTGGAACATCTCGCGCATATTGCCCGCGATGGTGATCTCTTCCACCGGATACTGGATCACGCCGTTCTCGACCCAGTAACCAGATGCGCCGCGCGAATAATCGCCGGTGACGTAGTTGACGCCCTGGCCCATCAGTTCGGTGACCAGCAGGCCCGTGCCCATCTTGCGCAGCATGCCTTCGAAATCGTCGGCGCGCTTCGTGCCCGTGGAGACGATGTCGAGGTTGTGCGAGCCGCCGGCATTGCCCGTGGTCTGCATGCCCAGCTTGCGCGCCGAGTACGAGGACAGGAAGTAGCCCTGCAGTACGCCATTCTCCACCACCTTGCGGCGGGTGGTGCGCACGCCTTCCTCGTCGAAGGGCGCGGAGCCGACCGCGCCGATCAGGTGCGGGTCTTCGACGATGTTGATATGCTCCGGGAAGACCTGCTTGCCCAGCGAATCGAGCAGGAAGCTCGACTTGCGGTACAGCGCGCCGCCCGAGACCGCCTGCACGAAGGCGCCGAGCAGGCCGGCGGCCAGCGGGGCCTCGAACAGCACCGGGCAGGTGCGGGTGTCCAGCTTGCGCGCGTTCAGGCGTGCCAGCGCGCGCTCGGCGGCGTAGCGGCCCACGGCTTCCGGCTTGGCCAGTTTCTTGGGGTCGCGCGCCGAGGTATACCAGTCGTCGCGCTGCATCCGGTTGCCCTTGCCGGCAATCGGCGCGACCGAGATCGTGTGGCGCGAGAACGGATAGCCGCCGATGAAGCCGCGCGAGTTGGCGCCGACGAAATGCGACTGCTGCACGTAGACGCTGGCGCCTTCGCTGTTGCTGATGCGCGGGTCGACCTCGAAAGCCGCGTTTTCGCAGCGCTGGGCGAGTTCGACCGCTTCTTCGGTACTGATCTGCCAGGGGTAGAACAGGCGCAGGTCGCGCGGGCTCGTTTCCAGCAGCTCGGCGTCGGGCAGGCCGGCGCAGTCGTCTTCGGCGGTGAAGCGGGCGATGTTCCAGGCCGCTTCCACGGTGTCTTTCAGGGACTTGGTGGAGAAGTCGGAGGTATTGGCATTGCCGCGCCGCTGGCCGTAGTAGACGGTGACGCCGATGCCCTTGTCCTTGTTCTGCTCGATGGTCTCGATCTTGCCTTTACGCACGGAAACCGACAGGCCGCTGCCTTCGCTGATCTCGACCGACGCGTCGGTGGCGCCCTGCTCTTTCGCGAAGGCCAACACGTCGCGGGCGAGCTGTTTCAGCTGGTCCTGGGTATGGGTAAACGTAGAAGTGATCGCGGAGTCGTTCATGTCGTGTTTTCGTGGCTCGCCCTAAAACAGTTATCATAGCAGCCGTTTACTATTTTCACTGACCGGCTCTACGCCAATCGGATCGATCCGGGTCAATCCATAGATCATGCCTAATCCAAACCGCGGCTCCGTGGGCTTCCAGTCCAACGAGTTCGACCAAGAATACGAACGTCCTTCCAAGTCCGAAGCCAAGCGCCAGTCGAACGAGCTGCAAAAGCTCGGCGAACAGCTGGTGGAGGCGCCGCGCGACCGCGTCAAGCGCGTCGAGATGCCGGAAGACGTCAAGGAAGCCATCCTTACCTGCCAGACCATCACCAACCACGAAGGCCGCCGCCGCGCCCTGCAGTTCGTGGGCAAGAAGATGCGCACGCTGGACGAGGAAGAAGTCGAGCTCATCAAGCGCACCATCGAGGGCTGGAAAGGCGCCTCGAAGGCCGAGACCGCCGCGCTGCACGCCCTCGAGCGCCGCCGCGAGAAATTGCTGGCCGACGACAAGGCCCTGACCCAGCTGCTGGAAGAAAATCCGGAACTGGACGTGCAGCACCTGCGCACCCTGATCCGCAACGCGCGCAAGGAACAGGCGGAGAACAAGCCGCCCAAGGCCTACCGCGAGATCTTCCAGATCCTGAAGGACCTGGGCAAGAAGCAGAAACAGAAGGCGGCAGCAGACGACGAGGAAGAAGCCGGCGATGACGAGTCCGACGACGAGTAATCCTGAATTGGCGCATCAAGAGCTGATCATCGGCCTGGTGTCGGTCTCGGACCGCGCCAGCGGCGGCGTCTACGAGGACAAGGGCATCCCGGCCCTGCACGAGTGGCTGGCGCAGGCGATCACCACGCCGTTTCGGGTCGAAACCCGTCTGATCCCCGACGAACGCGCGGAGATCGAGCGCACCCTGGTCGACCTGGTCGACAATGCGCGCTGCCATCTGGTGCTCACCACCGGCGGCACCGGCCCGGCGCGGCGCGACCTCACGCCCGAGGCAACGCTGGCCGTGGCCACGAAAGAGATGCCGGGCTTCGGCGAGCAGATGCGCCAGATCAGCCTGCGCTTCGTGCCGACCGCGATCCTGTCACGCCAGACCGCGGTGATCCGCGAGACGCTTGACCACGCGGCCCTGATCATGAACCTGCCGGGCCAGCCCAAGTCGATCAAGGAAACGCTGGAAGGCCTGAAGGACGATGCCGGCAACACGGTCGTCGGCGGGATTTTTGCCGCCGTCCCCTACTGCATCGACCTGATCGGCGGCCCCTACATCGAAACCAATCCGTCCGTCAGCAAGACCTTCCGCCCGAAATCGGCGCTGCGTCCTCCTGCTGCCTGAACTGCATTGTCATTCCTAAGGAACCCATGGAACTGCTGCAAAACATCGAGATCGAAACCGCGCCGAACCCGCAAGTGGCAGTCATCTGGCTGCACGGCCTGGGCGCCGACGGCAACGACTTCGTGCCACTCGTGAACGAACTGGACCTCGCCGGATTGCCGGGCATCCGCTTCGTGTTCCCGCATGCGAAGACCATGCCGGTGACGATCAACGGCGGCTACGTGATGCGCGCCTGGTACGACATCACCGGCGCCGAACTGACCCGCCGCGAGGACGAAGGCGGCCTGCGCGCCTCGCAGCGCGACGTGGAAGCCCTGATCGCGCGCGAAAAGGCACGCGGCATCCCGGCCTCGCGCATCATCCTGGCTGGCTTCTCGCAAGGCTGCGCGATGACCCTGCAGACCGGCATGCGCCATCCGGAAAAGCTGGCCGGCATGCTGTGCCTGTCGGGCTACCTGCCGCTGGCCAACGTGGTCGTCAACGAGCGTACCGAGGAAAGCCTGGCCACGCCGATCTTCATGGCCCACGGCACCCACGACAACGTGGTGCCCTTCGCGCGTGCGCGCGAGTCGAAGGATGTGCTGGTGTCGCTGGGTTACCAGGTCGAGTGGCACGAGTACATGATGCAGCACTCGCTGTGCCTGGAAGAGGTGCAGGATATTTCGAAATGGATCAGGAAGGTGCTGGCGTAGAGTGGGCGGCTTCGCCGCCCACGCGGTGATAGCTCGCAGCGAGATCATCGAGCCCGAAATCGGAGCCGATAACGATCACCGCGTGGGCGGGAAACCCGCCCACCCTACTGTTTCAACGCGGCCTCCACCGCATCGGCGAGGCGCGACACGATCTCCGACAAATCCGCCGCCGTCGCGATGAAGGGCGGCGCCAGCAGCACGTGGTCGCCGTACTGCCCGTCGATGGTCCCGCCCATCGGGTAGACCATCAGCCCGTTCTCCATCGCCTTGGCCTTGATCGCCGCGTGCAGCTTGCGCTCCGGCGCGAAGGGCCGCTTGTCGGCGCGGTCCTGCACGAATTCCAGCGCCAGGAACATGCCGCGCCCGCGGATATCGCCCACGTGCTCGTGGGTGCCGAACACGTCGCCCAGCATGCGCCGCAGCGTCGCGCCGCGGCTGCGCACGCGCCCCAGCAGGTCGTCGCGCTCGATCACCTTCTGCACTTCCAGCGCCGCCGCCGCCGCCACCGGGTGCCCGATGTAGGTGTGCCCGTGCTGGAACATGCCGCTGCCGTTACGCAGGCAGTCGACGATGGTCTGGTGCGCCAGCACCGCGCCGATCGGCTGGTAGCCCGCGCCCAGGCCCTTGGCGATCGCGATGATGTCCGGCGCCACGCCGTCCTGCTCGATCGCGTACATGGTGCCGGTGCGGCCCATCCCGCACATCACCTCGTCGGCGATGAACAGGATGCGGTAGCGGTCGCAGATGTCGCGCACGCCCTGGAAGTAGCCCGGCGTCGGGGGGATCGCGCCGCCGGTGGCGCCCACCACCGGCTCGGCGACGAAAGCGATGATGTTCTCCGGCCCGGCCTTGAGGATCTGGGTTTCCAGCTCGTCGAGCAGGCCGGCGGTGTAGTCGTCCACGCTCTGGTGCGCCGCGCGGCCGCGGTATTCGTAGCAGGCGCTCACCCGCACGGTGTCCATCAGCAGCGGCGCGAAGGCCTTGCGGCGCCACTCGTTGCCGCCCACCGCCAGCGCGCCCAGGGTGTTGCCGTGGTAGCTCTGGCGCCGCGCCATGAACAGGCGGCGCTGCGGCTCGCCCGCCTCCACCCAGTACTGGCGCGCCAGCTTGAGCGCCGTCTCCATCGCTTCCGAACCGCCCGAGACCAGGTAGACGCCGCCGATGTCCTGCGGCGCCCCCTGGACCAGGCGGTCGGCCAGTTCCTCGGCCGCATCGGTGGTGAAGAAGGCGGTGTGGGCATAGGCGCAGCGGTCGATCTGGCGGTGCATGGCGGCGATCACGTCTGGATGCCCGTGGCCGAGCGAGGACACGGCAGCCCCGCCGCTGGCGTCGATGTAGATCCGGCCGGCCTTGTCGCGCATGCGGATGCCGTCGGCGGACACCGCGGTCGGCGGCACCTGGCGCAGGTTGCGGTGGAGGATATGGCTCATTGCGACTCCCTTGGTCAGAACAAGAGTTTGACAATAAGCGTGCCGTGCACCGGTTCTTTTGATTTTTAGAGAACGCTGTGCAATTATTTTCCAATTACAACATTTGATCGACGCCATGACCGACCGACTCGGACCGATCGCCCTGGAGGACATGAGCCCGGCCCAGCGCGCCGCGGCGCAGGCCATCATCGACGGGCCGCGCGGGGCGGTGTACGGCCCCTTCGTGCCCTTGCTGCGCAGTCCGGAGCTGATGGAATACGCCCAGCGCATGGGCGAGTACCTGCGCTACCGCAGCGCGATCGGGGTGCGACTGTCGGAGCTGGCGATCCTGGTCACCGCGCGCCAGTGGAACCAGCAGGTGGAATGGGCGATCCACGCGCCGATCGCGGCCCAGGTGGGCATTCCGGCCTCGGTGATCCAGGCGATCGCCGAGCGGCGCAGACCAGGCGACATGCTGGTCGACGAAGCGGTGGTGCACGACTTCTGCGTCGAGCTGCACGAGGCCAAATCGGTCTCGGACCGGGTGTATGCCGATGCGCTCGCGCTGTTCGGCGAGCACGGGGTGGTCGATCTCATGGGGATCAACGGGTATTACACCTTCCTGGCCATGGTGATGAACACGGCCAGGACGGCGGTGCCGGCAGGCTGCGAGGCGCGGCTGCCGGACTAGTGGCTCACTTCGGGAAGGCGACCACTTCCTGCTGCTGTTCTCCAAGCCCTGCAATACCGAGCCTCAGCTTGTCGCCCTTCTTCAGGAAGCGCTGCGGCGAACGCCCCATGCCCACGCCCGGCGGCGTGCCGGTGGTGATGATGTCGCCCGGTTCCAGCGTCATGAAGCGCGACACGTAGCTGACGATCTGCGCCACCGTGAAGATCATGTTCGCGGTGTTCCCGGTCTGCATGCGCTTGCCGTTCAGTTCCAGGTAGAGGTCGAGGTCCTGCACGTCGTAGATTTCGTCGCGCGTCACCAGGAAGGGGCCGACCGGACCGAAGGTGTCGCAGCCCTTGCCCTTGTCCCATTGCGAGCCCATCTCGAACTGGAAGGCGCGCTCGGACACGTCGTTGACCACGCAGTAGCCGGCCACGTACTTGAGCGCCTCGTCTTCGCTGACGTACTGCGCGCGGGTGCCGATCACCACGCCCAGCTCGACTTCCCAATCGGTCTTTTTCGAGCCCTTGGGCAGCTGGACCGGATCGTCCGGGCCGGACAGGCTGCTGATCGCCTTGGTGAAGAAGATCGGCTCCTTCGGCACCTCGGCGCCGGTCTCCGCCGCATGGTCGGCATAGTTCATGCCGATGCCGATGAACTTGCCGACGCCCTTGACCGGCACGCCCAGGCGCGGATTGCCGCGCACCAGCGGCAGCGTCTTCCACTCAAGCTTCGCCAGCTTGCGCAGCGCCTTGTCCGAGAGTTGCGACGCGTCGATGTCGTCGATGATCCCGGACAGGTCGCGCAGGCGGCCCTCTTCGTCGAACAGGCCCGGCTTTTCCTTGCCCGGGCGGCCATAGCGCACCAATCTCATTCTTGTATTCCTTGTATATCAAACGCCAAACACGCCCAGCATGGGCCAGCGGGCGATGATACCAAGGATCGGACGGCCAGGTTATTGGCTCAGCAGATAAGCGCTGATATCGAGCGCATCGCGTTCGCTCACGCCCATGTTCGGCATGGCGGTATGCGGGTCGATCGACTGCGGGTCGCGGATCCAGCGCACCAGGCCGGCCTGGTCGTTCGGCACCGCCCCCGCCAGCACCTTGCGCTCGGCCATGCCTTCGAGCGGCCGGCCGACATAGACCTTCGAGCCGGGCACGCCGGGGATCAGGTGGCAGGACTGGCAGGCGTACTGCGTCACGGCGATCTTGCCGCGTTCCGGGTCGCCCTGCACACCGACCGGCGGCCGCTTGGGCGAGCAGGCGGCCAGGCTGGCCAGCGCCAGCACCGCCGCGATGCGCCAGGCGCTCATTTCGCCCCTCCCTGCGCCAGCGCCGGCGCGCCAGGGGCCGCGGTCCAGGCGCGGAAATCCTGCGCGCTCATCGCCGGCATGGCCCTCACGAAGGCCACCACCGCCCAGATCTCGTCCTCGCCCAGGTGGTATTCCCAGGCCGGCATGCCGCTCATCTTGATGCCGTTCTTCGTGATCCAGTACAGCTCGCGCGCTTCCCAGTGCTGGGTGGCGTCCACCAGCGGGCCGGGAATCGGCTGCATGCTCATGCCGATGGTGGACTGGGCCACGCCCGGGCCGCCGTGGCATTGCAGGCACTTGTCGCGGTAGACCGCGGCGCCGAGGCGCAACTGCTGCTCGCCCCCGAGGCGCGGCACCTGCACGTCGCGTGCATGGTGGCGCACCGAGTTCGCCATGCCCTTTTCCAGCACCGTGTACACATAGGGGAAATGCTGGGCGGTGGCGCCGATGTTGTACCAGCCGCCATACAGGAGCGCGAGGCCGGCCGCCCCCGCGGTGACGCCTGCCGCGAGCAGCGTCGATACAGCGGTCTTCACGATCAGCCGTTGGCGGTTAGAAAGCATGTCGGGGTGCGTCCGATTGGATTCGTTAAAAAAAATGCATTGTTGTTTGTGTATTATAAAAGCCACTTCACAATGTCGAATTTCAAACGTGCGCCCCCGTCTTTACCGTGATTCTCTCCGCACCGCCACACAGGCCGCATTGACACTGGCTTGTGCCGTATTGCTCGCCGGGTGCAAGGACGACGCACGCTCGGCTGTCCCCGGCGGCGACGTGCAGCTTGGACTGCGGCTGGTCACCCAGTACCAGTGCGGCGCCTGCCACGTGATCCCGGGCGTGCAGGGCGCGGACGGCAAGTCGGATGGCGCCGGGCCATCGCTCGACTACATCGGCCGCCTGAGCTACATCGCCGGCGGCATCCCCAACCAGCCCGCCAACATGGTGCAATGGCTGCGCGTGCCGCATGCCGTCAAACCCGGCACCGAGATGCCGCCCATGGGCCTGACGGAACAGGAGGCGCGCCACATGGCCGCCTTCCTGTACACGCTGCGGTGAGCGCCATGACCGGCACCCTGCACTCGGCCCTGGAGCCGGCCGGCTGGGACGCGGCCATCATCAGCCAGTTCGCCTGGGTCATGTTCGGCGCCGGCGCCCTGATCTTCCTCGCCGTGATGGCGCTGCTGTTCCTGAGCCTGCGGCGCCGCGAACGGCCGGCGCGCGCGCTGCTGTGGATCGGGGGCGGCGGCATCGCCTTCCCGGTGGTGGTGCTCACCGCGCTCCTGGGGTGGAGCACCTGGCGCAGCGCCCAGCTGGCGCCGCAGACCTCGCACGATGCGCTCACCATCTCGGTGACCGCCAAGATGTGGTGGTGGGAAGTGCGCTACCACGACCCGGCGAGCGGACGCGAGATCGTCACCGCCAACGAAATCCACATCCCGGTCGGCCGCAAGGTCTACCTCGGCCTGAATTCGGCCGACGTGATCCATAGCCTGTGGGTGCCCTCGCTGGCCGGCAAGCGCGACATGGTCCCGGGCCGCGTCACCGGCCTGACCCTGCGCGCCGACAAGCCGGGCATCTACCGCGGCCAGTGCGCCGAATACTGCGGCGCCCAGCATGCGAAGATGGCGCTGCACGTAGTGGCCCTGGTGCCGCAGGAATTCGAGGCCTGGCTGGCACGCCAGGCGCAGCCTGCCCTGCCCGCGGACAACGCGATCCTCGAACGCGGCCGCGCCGCCTTCCTGGAACAACGCTGCCAGGCCTGCCACACGATCCGCGGCGTGGCCGAAGGATCGCGCCTGGGCCCGGACCTGACCCACGTCGGAAGCCGCATGCACATCGGCGCGGGCACCCTGCGCAATCACCGCGACACGCTGGACGGCTGGATCGCCGACCCGCAGGCCGCCAAGCCCGGCGTCTTCATGCCCGGCTCGCACGACCTCGACCGCGACACGCTGCGCGCGCTGGCCACCTACCTCGAGCACCTGAAATGACGCAGCTCCCGCCCAATTCATTGCCCAATTCCCTGCCGCGGCCGGAGGGCGAATTCGAGCGCCTGAAGGAAGTCTGGCGCACGCCCACCGGCTGGCGCTTCTTCACCTCGGTGAACAACACCAGCATCGGCCTGCTCTACATCGGCACCGCCCTGCTGTTCTTCGTCCTGGCCGGCATCCTGGCCCTGGTCATGCGGGTGCAGCTGGCGGTGCCCGACAACACCCTGCTCAGCCCCGGCACCTACAACCAGGTCTTCACCATGCACGGCACGGTGATGATGTTCCTGTTCGCGATCCCGATCGTCGAGGCATTGGCCGTCTACCTGCTGCCCAACATGCTGGGCGCGCGCGACCTGCCCTTCCCGCGCCTGTCCGCCTATGCCTACTGGGCCTATGCCTTCGGCGGCCTGGCCTTCTTCTGCACCATCTTCGTCGGCCTGGCGCCGGACGGCGGCTGGTTCATGTACCCGCCCTATACCGGCAACACCTATTCGCCGGGCCTGAACGCCGACTTCTGGCTGCTGGGGATCGGCTTCATCGAGATCTCGGCGATCGCCGGCGCGATCGAGCTGATCGTCGGCATCCTGTTCACGCGCGCGCCGGGCATGACGCTGCGCCGCATGCCGGTGTACGCCTGGGCCATGCTGGTGGTGGCGGTGATGATCGTGTTCGCCTTCCCGGCGGTGATCGCCGGCACCGCCCTGCTGGAACTGGAGCGCGCCTTCGACTGGCCCTTCTTCATCGCCGAGCGCGGCGGTGATCCGATCCTGTGGCAGCACCTGTTCTGGTTCTTCGGCCACCCCGAGGTCTACATCATCTTCCTGCCGGCCGCCGGGATGGTCTCGACCATGATCCCGACCATCGCCGGCACCCCGCTGGTGGGACGGCGCGCCATCATCGTGGCGCTGGTCGGCGTCGGCTTCTTCAGCTTCGGGCTGTGGGCCCACCACATGTTCACCGCCGGCCTGGGCGTGCTGGAGATGAGCTTCATCTCGGCCGCCAGCATGGCGGTGGCGATCCCGACCGGCATCCAGGTATTCGCCTGGATCGCCACCCTGTGGAACGGGCGGGTGCGCATGACGTCCCCGGCGCTGTTCCTGATGGGCTTCATGTTCATCTTCGTGCTGGGCGGCCTGACCGGGGTGATGGTGGCCGTGATCCCGTTCGACTGGCAGGCCCACGACACCTATTTCATCGTGGCCCACCTGCACTACGTCCTGATCGGCGGCATGGTGTTCCCGGTGTTCGCCGGGATGTATTACTGGCTGCCGCTGGTCAAGGGCCAGCCCCTGTCCGAGAAGCTGGGGCGCTGGGTGTTCTGGATGATGTTCGGCGGCTTCAACCTGGCCTTCTTCCCGATGCACATCACGGGCCTGTACGGCATGCCGCGCCGGGTCTACACCTATGACGCGCACCTCGGCTGGAACCTGCTGAACATGCTGTCCACGGTCGGCGCCTTCATCTTCGCCTTCGGCGTGCTGCTGTTCATCGTCGACGCCGTGCGCGCGCTGCGCCGGCCGGAAAAGGAAGTGGGCAATCCGTGGAATGCGCCGACCCTCGAATGGCTGCCGTCGGAATCCTACGGCAACCGCAGCATCCCGCGCATTCACTCGACCAACCCGCTGTGGGACCAGCCGACCCTGTCCGAGGAAGTCGAGCGCGGCCAGCACTACCTGCCCGGCACTGCCACCGGCCTGCGCGAGACCATCGCCACCAGCCCGGTCAAGGCCGAGCCGCGCTACCTGATGGTGCTGCCGACCGACAGCTGGCTGCCGGTCATCGCCGCCCTCGGCACGGCCGGCTTCTTCCTGCTGCTGACCGTCAAGGCGATCCTGCCGGCCTTTATCTTCGGCTTGATGGCGGTGGGCGGCACCATCGCCTGGCTGTGGGAATCGGATCGCAAGCCGCCGATCGACCAGGCGCGGGTCGCAGAAGATTTGGTGCTGCCGGTGAATGCGAAGACCACCGCCTCGCAGTCGTGGTGGGGCACGATGGTGATGCTGATCGTCGACGCCTGCATCTTCGCGTCCTTCGGCTACGCCTACGTCCATGTGTCGATGCGCCTGCAGGTCTGCCCGCCGCCCGGCGCCGCCTTGCCGGAGCTGTCGTCGCAGCTGGTCTCGGCCGGCCTTTTGGTGGCTAGTTCGGTGCTGATGCTGCTGGCCGTGCGCGCGCTCGGCAAGCGCCGCCTGCCCTGGCTGGTGCTGCTGGCGCTGGGCTGCACCACGGCTTCCTTCCTGTTCGATCTGCGCGGCCACCAGTTCGCCGGCCTCGACCCGACAGCCAGCGCCTGGGGCGCCGCGATCGGCGGGCTGCTCGGCTACCAGGGCCTGCACGTGGTGGTGCTGGCGATCGCCGGCCCCTATCTGGTTCTCCGGTCCTGGCGCGGTCACCTGGGCGAGCGCAGCCGCGCGACGCTCGACAATGTCGCCCTGCTCTGGCACTACACCACGCTGCAGGGCCTGGCCGGCATGGCGCTGGTGCATGGCCTGCCGGCGCTGATGCCGTGGCTGATGGAGTAGACCATGCAAGACCACTTCTTCCGGCAACTGATGCGCGGCACCCTGCCTCTCCTGGTATGGGCGGCGCACTTCACCGTCTGCTACCTGCTGGCGGCGGCGCAGTGCACGCCGGCGGTAATGCGCACGGGCGGGCCGGACCGCTTGCTGCTGGGGATCGCGACCGTGGCGGCGCTGGCCATCTGCCTGTGGCTGGCCTGGCGCGAACGCGGCATCCTGCGCAACGCCACGGAAGCGGCGCTGCTCGACTGGGCGGCGGCGCTGGGCGCCGTGCTGGCCTTCGTGGGGATCCTGTGGACCGGGATGCCGATCCTACTGGTCAGCGGCTGCGCGTAGGGTGGGCGGGTTTCCGCCCACGCGGTGATAGTTATCCCTACGATTAACGCGCGTTCGGCGTCACGCGCCAGACCACGTTGCCGACATCGTCCGCCACCAGGATCGCGCCCTTCCCGTCCACCGCGACGCCGACCGGACGCCCCTGCGCCTCGCCGTCCTTGTTGAGAAAGCCGCTGAGCAGCTCGACCGGTTTCCCGGCCGGCTTGCCTGCCCTGAACGGCACATACACCACGTTGTAGCCCGACAGCGGCTTGCGGTTCCAGGAACCGTGCTGACCGATGATGGCGCCGTTGGTGAACTGCGGCAGCAGCGCGCCGGTATAGAAGGCCAGCCCCAGCGCCGCCACGTGGGCGCCCAGCGCATAGTCCGGCACGATCGCCCTGGCCACCAGGTCCGGGCGCTGCGGCTTGACGCGCTCGTCCACGTGCCTGCCATACCAGCTGTAGGGCCAGCCGTAGAAGCCGCCCTCCTTCACCGAGGTCAGGTAGTCCGGCACCAGGTCGCTGCCGATCTCGTCGCGTTCGTTCACCACCGTCCACAGCACCCCGGTTTCAGGATTCCAGGCCAGGCCGTTCGGGTTGCGCAGGCCGGCGGCGAAGAGGCGGGTCTTGCCGGTGGCGATGTCCACTTCGAGGATCGCGGCGCGGTCGACTTCCTGGTCGATGCCGTTTTCGGCCACGTTGCTGTTCGAACCCGTGGTGGCGTACAGCTTGCGCCCGTCCTGGCTGGCGATGATGTTCTTGGTCCAGTGGTGGTTCAGCGGCCCGCCCGGCAGCGGCGCCACCGGGGCTGCCTGCGCGGTGATGGCGGTAGCGCCCTCGCGGTAGGGGAAGCGCACGATGCCGTCGGTGTTCGCCACGTACAGCGTGTCGCCGACCAGCGCCATGCCGAAGGGCGAGTTCAGGCCCTTCAGGAACACGGTCTTCAGTTCCGCCACGCCGTCGCCGTCGGCATCGCGCAGCAGCGTGATGCGGTTCGCGCTGGGCACGCCCGCGCCCGCCCTCTCCATCACCTTTTTCTGGACGTAAGCCTTGATGCCCTTCTTGGCCGGCTGTTGCGGCGCATTGCTCTCGGCGACCAGCACGTCGCCATTGGGCAGCACGTGGAGCCAGCGCGGATGGTCGAGGCCGGAAGCGTAGGCCTGCACCGCCAGTCCCGCCGCCGCGAGCGGCTTGCCGCCCGGTGGCCAGCCCCTGGCGGGGGCGATGTCCACGGTCGGGATCAGGGAGCGGACCGGCGACACCAGGGTCGGATGCGAGCCGACGTCGGCGCCGGGAGACAGCGTGGAGCGGTCGCCGCAGGCGGCCAGCAGCAAGAGCATGGCGCCGCTGGACAGGCGAAGCAGGAAGTGGTCGCGCATGGTGTTCTCTCGGTGGGGGCGGACAGCACGATACTAGCCAATCCGGCCATATCGCGCCATCCTTTCCCAGCGAGAGAAGGGATTCAGGTGGGAACCGCCTGGACCTCCTCGACATCCTCGGCCACCGGCGCGCTCTGGCGCCGGCGCCGCCGCACGAATCCGACCAGGCCCGGCAACTGCACCAGCACCAGCACCGCAAAGGCCATGCGGTAGGCCATGGCGGGAGTCTGGCCGGCGTCGTCGATGGGCCACAGCCCGACCAGCAGGCCGAAGCCCGCCTGCACCACGAAGGCGCCGATGAAGATCAGGAGGTTCAGGCAGGTCGCCGCGCGTCCGGTCAGCTCGCGCGGCATCGACTGCGCGATGATGGCGTACTCGATTCCCGTAATGGTCCCGACCAGCGTGAACAGCACCGACAGCAGCTGGAAGCTCGGCTTGTAGTTGAGCACGAAGGCAGCCTGCACCAGCAGGAAGACGGCGATGCCGGCGGCGGCGACGTCCAGCGGGGCGATGCCGCGCCGGCCGGCCCACTCGGTGATCATGCCCACCCCGATGGCGCCGAAGATCACCGACGCCATCCCCATGTAGAGCAGGTAGGCGACCGCGTCGTCGGGAAAGCGCGCGACGTCCGACAGCCAGCGCCCGATCCACAGCCCCTGGATGCCGAAGAACACCGCATGCGGGATCAGGACCAGCGAGGCCGTGTTGCGAAACACCGGCGCCCGGAACACCTCGCGCAGCGCCTGCCCCAGCGGTCCGCGCTTGGGCTGCGGTCCCTTGTCACGGGGGTATACGAGCGCGATCAGCAGGCCGGAACATGCGGTCAGCCCGGCCAGGATGGCGAACAGGCCGCGCCAGTCGGTATAGTCGAGCACCAGCCGCACCGGCATGGTCGCGCTGGCGGCGCCCAGCCCCCCTACTGCGATCAGGTAGCCGTGCACCGAAGGCAGCTTGTTCGGGGTGATCCAGGTGGACACTGCCTTCACCGCCGCCATGAAGCAGCCGCCCAGGCCCAGGCCCATGACGGCGCGCGCCACCAGCAGCTGCCCGAAGCCGGTGCCGCGCGCGAACAGCAGCGCGCCGAGCGCGCCGACCAGCATCATCGACAGCTGCACCCTGCGCGGTCCCCAGCGGTCGAGGGCGATCCCGACCGGCAGCTGGACCAGCGCGAAGGCGAAGAAGAAGGCGCTGGTGAGCAGTCCGAGCTCGCCCGGGGTGAGCGCGAGCGCCCCCATCAGGTCGGGGGCCAGCACCGCGTTCACGTTGCGCAGCAGCGTCGACAGATAGTGTCCCAGCGCGAACGGCAGGAACACGTAGAAAAAAACCGCCACGCCGGTCAGGCGTGGCGCGGTGGCGGTATCCTGCATGGGCCAGGTCCCGGTCGGGGTCGGGTGGATGCGCGTCCGGAGTCAGGCCGCGTCCTGGGTAGCGCCGCCACGCGGCTGGCCCGCCGGCACCAGCGGGATGACGCGCCCGCCGGGTCCGCGCAGCGGGCCTTCGCTCTCCTGTTCGAAGAAGAACTTGTCGCGCCCGAAGGCCGGCTTGAGGTGGTCGAGCCAGGTGGCTTCCGGATCGTACTTGGCGAAGAAGGGTCGGCGCACCCATTCCGGATTGCGGGCCTGCAGGAACTGCAGCGCGAACAGCTTCTCGCCATTGATCGTGACCACGCCGTCGATCACCACCTTGCCCGGGAAGGCGCTCATCGAGGGACCGCGCACGGTGCGCGACAGGCCCGACACCATCGAGTAGGCCTCCTGGAAGATCTGGTGCGCGCGCGCCAGCGGCAGGGAGAAGTAGTCGCGCGGGCCGGTGTCGCGCTCGACGAACATGTAGTACGGAATGGCGCCCAGGCGCACGCCGGTGGTCCACAACTCGGCCCAGCTCTTCGGGTCTTCGTTGATGTGGCGGATCAGGGGTCCCTGCATGCGCAGCGTGGCGCCGGTGCCGACGATGCGCTTGACCGCCTGCTGGGCTACGGGCGCGCGTAGCTCGACCGCATGGTTGTAGTGACCCATGATCGCGAGGTTCTTGCCCGACCTGACCACCTTCTCGAACAGGCGCATCAGGTCGTCGCTGTCCTTGTCCGACACGAAGCGCTGCGGCCAGTAGGCCACCGACTTGGTGCCGATGCGGATGTTCTGGATGTGGGCCAGGTTCGGTTCGAGCAGCGGCTCGAGGAACTCGGCCAGCGAACGCGTGTTCATGATCATCGGGTCGCCGCCGGTGATCAGGACGTCGGTGACGTCTTTATGGGTCTCGAGGTAGGACACCAGCTCCTTGCATTCGCGCGCATCGAACTTCATGTCGTCCATGCCGACGAACTGCGGCCAGCGGAAGCAGAAGGTGCAGTAGGCGTGGCAGGTCTGGCCCGAGCTCGGGAAGAACAGCACGGTCTCCTTGTACTTGTGCTGCAGGCCCTTGAGCGGCGCGTCGTTGACGCGCGGGACGTTGTGCGTCATCTGGCCGGCCGGGTGCGGGTTCATGCGCATGCGGATGCCGTGCACCAGCTTGGCGGTGGCCGCCTCGTCCTTCTTGTACAGCACCAGGTCGCGCAGTTGTTCGTATTCGCTGGCGGGCAGCATGTCGCGGTGCGGGAAGGTGAGCCGGTAGATCGGATCGTCCGGCACCTTGTCCCAGTCGATCAGCTCCTCCAGCACGTAGGCGTTCACGCGGAACGGCAACACATGGGACACCACCTGCACGGCTTCCTGCAGCTCCGGCGTCAGCCATTGCCATTGGCGTGCCGTGTGGATCGTCTGGCGGGTATAGGGCTTGAACTTGGAGGGCGTCGATTCGGTCGTGATCACGGAAATTCTCCAGGAAACGAGGGATGAATTAGTCGGCGTGGGTAAAACGTTGCCGGTAAGAATTCATCTTACGTTGCGGAAAACCCGCGAGAATTGCCGTCAATCAATCGGATTGTTCCTACGCTGGGGGTTAAAACAAGAGAGAGGCAGAACGGGACAAATACTGGACAGGACGGCCCGGAGCGCATTCTCCGGGCCGTCCGCAGGCTTATTTCGGGGCGCGCCGGCGCATCCATTCGGCGAAATGCCTGCCCACCAGCAGGTCGCCGTCATAGCTCAGGTGGTTGGTGTCGCGGTACATCAGGCGTCCGTCGATCATGGCGTGGCAGCTGCTGTCGTCGCACAAGGCCGTGGACGAATCGAACCAGGCCATCTGCGGGAACTCGCGGGCAAAGGCGCCCAGGACCTCGCGGTGCTGCACCACCTGCTGCTCCCATTCGGCGCGCGTGATCGCGCAGGGCACGCGGGTGGCCGACGAGGCCACGCCGGCGCGCTTGATGCAGGAACGCGGATCGAAGCTGATGATGGGCACGTCGTTCATGAAGATCACCTGCTTGCCGGCCGCGGTGAAGCGGCGGAAGGTCTCGCGCGCCGCATCCACCCACATGCGGTGCTCGGGCGCGCTGCCGAAGCGCAGGTGGGTCGAGAACACCACGGTCTTCACCGAAGGCATGCCGAGGGCCAGTTCCAGCATCGGCTGGGTCGCCTGCTGGTAGGGATCGCCCTGCGGGTCCAGGCCCCAGTACGGATGGCGGGTTCCCAGCATCAGGAGGTTCTCGCCAACGCTGCTGTAGTACTTCGTCAGGCCGGCCACCACGTGGTAGGCATGGCTGTCGCCCACCAGCACCACGGTCGGGTCCCTGGCGGCGTCGGCCTGCAGACAGTACTCGTAGGTCGAGTCGAAACCGTAGCGCTTCTTGCAGGCCTCGGCATTGGCCTTGTCCTCGACCAGCACCAGCGCCTTCTGGTTGGCCAGGTTGTCCTGGACCGGCTTGCGCGTCGGCAGGCCGTCGTTCAGGTAGATATAGCTTCCGGCGGCGGCGCAGGCAAGCATCAGTGCGCTCAGCGCCGTAACCTTGCCGCGCCCGCTACCGCCGCGCAGCGGGCGTTCCAGCACGCGGTAGGTCAGCCAGGCCAGCAGGACGGCCAGCAGCACCGCCCCGGCGCGGATGGCCGGCGCCGGGGTGCGCGATTCGACGATCTGGGCAAACGACAGCAGCGGCCAGTGCCACAGGTAGAGCGGATAGCTCACCAGCCCGATCCAGACCATGATGCGGTTCGACAGCAGCACGCGGTTGAGCCAGGCCTGCGGCCCGGCGCCGATGAGCAGGAGCGCGCCCAGTGCGGGCAGCAGCGCGCGCCAGCCGGGGAAGGGGTCTTCCCGCGTAATCAGGGCCAGGCCCGCGGCCAGCAGGGCGGCGCCAAGCCAGGAGAGCAGGTTCGGCGCCACGGCAAGGCGCGAAGCGGCGGCGCCGTGGCGCGCATGCAGGCAGGCCAGGCCGGCGCCCAGCAGCAGCTCCCAGGCGCGGCTGGCCGGGGAATAGAAGGTGGCGGTCGGGTGATCGGCGATGCCGCCCAGGTTGACGGCGAACGAGGCCAGCGCCAGCACGGCGGCCACCGCCAGCAGATTCATGCGCAGCCGCCACCCAAGCAGGAGGACGACCGGCCACAGGATATAGAACTGCTCCTCGATGCCGAGCGACCACAGGTGCAGCAGCGGCTTGGTGTCGGCCGCGGTGTCGAAGTAGCCGACCTGGGCCCAGTAGAAGAAGTTGGCCGCGAAGCCGGCGCCCCCGACCACGTGCTTGCCGAGCTGCTGGTATTCGTCAGGGAACAGGGCCAGCCAGCCGAAGGCCAGGCAGGAACCGAGCACCAGCACCAGCGCCGGGAAGATGCGCCGCACGCGGCGCGCGTAGAAGCCGGCGAAGCTGAAACTGCCCGCCTCCAGCTCGCGCAGCAGGATGCTGGTGATCAGGAAGCCGGAGATGACGAAGAAGATGTCGACGCCGATGAAACCGCCCCGCAGCACCGCCGGGAAGGCATGGAACAGCACCACCGACAGCACGGCGACGGCGCGCAGGCCGTCGATGTCACGGCGGTAGGCCAGGTGCCCCGGTGTGTCGGCTGGTTTTCCCAGCGGGTCCCCGAAGGGAATCTGTGTCTCTCGCTTCATGCCGGCTCATCAATAAAAGCTGACGATTCTACATGAGGTGTTTACATCGAAACAACGAACTCTGCCTCAAAACAACATCCGGATTGATTTGCATGCAGGGTGGATGACAGAAGCTGCTCAGCATCCACTGACACCAATGCGCAACGTTCCTACCCCGACTCCGCGTTGCGATTGCGCGATCGCAATTCCTGCTCATCCCAGCCCGGTACATTTGCCAATGCACTTTAGCAATATTGATCCCAGAACATTCACTCAAGGAGTCAACATGAAACTGTTCGCCACGACCGCCGCCCTGTGCCTGGCCATTGCCGCCACCCCTGCCCTCGCCAATGGCCCGACCGAAAAGGACGCCATCGCGATGGTCGAACGCGGCGTTGCCCTGGTCAAGGCCAAGGGCAAGGACGAGATGATGAAGAAGATCAACGCGAAGGATGCGGAATACGTCCAGGGCGAGCTCTACATGGACATCCGCGACCTGAAGACAGGCATCGTGCTGGCCCACCCCTATAACCCCTCGATCGTCGGCAAGGACCTGACCGACGTGCCGGATGCGAACGGCAAGAAGTACCGCCGCGAGATCATCGAACTGGCCGCCGCCAAGGGCAAGGGCTGGGTCGACTACCAGTACAAGAATCCGACCAGCGGCAAGATCGAGCCGAAGACGACCTTCATCCAGCGCGTCGACGACGTGGTGCTGGAAGTCGGCATCTACAAGAAGTAAAGCGCCCCGCCCTTTCGTCCACGCCCGGAGTCAAGCATGCTGAACAAACTGAGGATCGGCCCGAAACTCCTGCTGGCCCCGGGCCTGGTGCTGGTGCTGCTGACGATGCTGTCGGCAGCCGCCTATTACGGCATGGTGCGCCAGAACGCCTCGCTCGAGCACATGGTGCAGGTGCGCGCCGCGCGCCTGCAGGCCGTGGCCGACGTGGCGGGCGAAGCGCGCTTCGCGCATGCCAACATCTACCAGCTGCTGGCCTGGGTGAACGGCAGCTTCGCGAAGAACCGCCTGGACGCCCTGACCGCCGATATCCACAAGAAGCATGCCGCGATTGCAGCCAGGCTGGGCGAACTGTCGAAGGGCGCCGCACCGGGCGAGCGCGCGCCGATCGAGAGCGCGCTGGCAGGGCTGGCGAGCTACCGCAAGATGGTGGCCGAGACCATCGAGCTGGCCCAGGTCGACCAGTCGATCGCCACGAACTCGATGCAGAAGGCCGAGAAGCAGTTCGTCGCACTCGACAGCGGCCTGCAGAACCTGGCGGCGCTGGAAAAGAAGCTGAGCGTGGAAGCACATGCCGCCGCCAAGGCCGAGTTCCGCACCCTCGGCATGACCATGGCCGGCATGGTGCTGCTGTCGATCGCTTTGTCCCTGGTGGTGACGATGCTGGTGCGGCGCGCCATGCTGGCCGATATCCATTCGATCGCCACGGTGGTGAACGACCTGGCCGAGGGCCGCCTGCGTCCGTCCGGCACGCCCGGCGCCGGGCGCGACGAGATCGCCGACACCTCGCGCGCGCTCGACCACTCGATCTCGCGCCTGAACGGCGCCCTGAACAGCATATTGCACTCGGTGCGCTCGATCGACACCGCTTCGAAGGAAATCGCCACCGGCAACCTGGACCTGTCGACCCGCACCGAGCTGCAGGCCGGCTCGCTCGAACAGACCGCCAGCACCATGGAAGAACTGACCACGGCAGTCAAGGAAAACGCCAACAACGCGCGCCTGGCGTCGGATCTCGCGGCCGAGGCGGCGCAACTGGCCTCGAACGGCGGCCAGGCGGTGGGCCGCGCGGTGGCGACCATGGAATCGATCCAGGCCAGCTCGCGCAAGATCGTCGAGATCACCAGCGTCATCGACGGCATCTCGTTCCAGACCAACCTGCTGGCCCTGAACGCCGCGGTGGAAGCGGCGCGCGCCGGCGAGCAGGGGCGCGGCTTCGCGGTGGTTGCAGCCGAAGTGCGCACGCTGGCCCAGCGCTCGGCGGCGGCGGCGCGCGAGATCAAGGGCCTGATCGCCGATTCGGTGAAGAGCATCGAGGATGGCAGCGCTTCGGTGAGCGAGGCCGGCGCCAGCATGGGCGACATCGTCGCCTCGGTGCGCCAGGTGAACGACATCATCGGCCGCATCAGCATCGCCAGCACCGAGCAGGCCGACGGCATCGCCGAAGTGAACAAGGCGGTCGGCCAGATGGACGGCATGACCCAGCAGAACGCGGCCCTGGTTGAACAGGCCGCGGCAGCGGCCGAAAGCCTGCACGAGCAGACCGTCAATCTGGCCAAGGCGGTATCGATCTTCAAGTTCGAGGGTGACGACGGTGCGGACATCGCCGCTGTGCAGTCCGAGGACGAGGCGATCGCGGAAGACGAAGGCGGCGAGGGCTTCCACGGCCTGCACGAGCGCCGTTCTCCCGGCAGCGCGATGCGCGGACGTGCGGTGGCGGCGCTGCCTGCTGCGACCACCAGGGGAACGCAGCGGCGGCGCAGCGCCTGACGGCTTAGCGGAAGGGCCGGCTGACGAAGCGTGAACCCGCCAGCCCGAAACGCCAGGGCACGTCCATCGCCTTGGAAATCCCGATGCGCGGTCCGGTCACGACCTCCAGGCCTGGCGGCGCGGGCAGGATCTCGAACGGCGGCTGCGATATGGCCATGCCGTTGAGGGCACGGGTCACGCCAAGGGCCTGGCACAGCCTGCCCGGGCCAGAGCACAGCAGCCACTCATCCATCGCATCGCGGCGCACGCGCATCTGGTCCAGGCCGATGAGCGGCTCCAGCGCGCGGATCAGGACCCCGGCGCCGTGGCCCTCTTCGCGGCACACGAAGTTCAGGCACCAATGGATTCCGTAAGAACGATAGACATAGGCATGGGCAGGCGGCCCGAACATCGAGGCATTGCGCTCGGTAGGACCGGAAAAGGCGTGCGACGCCGGGTCTTCGCGGTCATACGCTTCGGTCTCGACGATCCGTCCGCCGACGCCATCCACCAGCACCGTCACGCCGATCAGCTGGCGCGCGACGATCTCCGCGGGCTGGGAAAAATCGATTCCTGCTATTGTCGAAATGGCCATGGCGGGATTCTAACCCGGCCTGTCCAAGGGTGTCGCTTTGGTTAAATTGACACAGAATATGATTTTAATGATAAGCATTTTGCATTGCTTTGCTGCAATAAAATAAGTGCTGGGGTATAGTGGCAAGGTTGGTCGCTTCCCTTCCGCACTTCCTCCTGCCCGCCCATGAATACCCTCGCCGATCCCGTTCTGCACCTCGACCAGGTCGATGCCCTGATCAAATCGATCCGCATCCCACCCCGGCCGAGCCTGCTTGCCGACATGCAGCGCGAACTGGCATCGGAAGACCCGTCGCCGGAGGCGATCGGCAAGATCGTGGCAAGCGACGTCGGCATGTCCGGTGCGCTGCTCAAGCTGGCCAATTCGGCGATCTACGGCGGCCGGCGCAAGGCCAAGTCGATCGAGCAGGCGATCCTGTTCCTGGGCATTAACCAGGTTGCGGCCCTGATGACCGGCCTGCTGGCGCGCCAGGCGATTCCCGCCAACAGCGCCGCGCTGGCCAGCTTCTGGGATATCAGTACCCGGCGCGCCCAGGCCATGGTGTTCCTGTCGCGCCGCCTGCGCATCGGCGAGGCGGACGTGGCCCACACCTTCGGCCTGTTCTGCGACACCGGCGTGCCGCTGCTGATGGAACGCTTCCCGGACTACGCCGCGACCTATGCCGCCGCCTCGCTGGAAACGCAGCGCGCATTCACCGTGCTCGAGGACGAGCGCCATAGCACCAATCACGCGGCGCTCGGCTGCCTGCTGGCGCGCAACTGGGGCCTGTCGGGCGACGTCGGCTGGGCCATCCTGCACCACCATGATTTCGCCGTGCTCGACGACGCCGCGAGCGCCGCCGCGGTGCGCTCGCTGGTCGCCCTGTCGGTGCTGGCGGAGAGCGCGATCTGCCGCTACCAGGGCCATGCCGAATCGCTCGAATGGAACAAGGGCGGCGCCGCCGCCTGCGCCTACCTCGGGCTGTCGGACGAGGAAACGGCCGAGCTGCTGGACGAGCTGGTGGAAGCCTTCCACGAGCAGTAGATACATATCTTTACATCACTCCTGTACAGGCGGATACTGCCTGTAAGTACACTCGGGAGTGAGTCATGAAGTATCTCGCCATCCTGCTGTCGCTGTCGCTGTCCCTGCTGGCGGGCTGCGCCAGCGTGCAGCCCCCGAGCGCGCCCCTTCCTCCCTTCGCCGACGCACGCTTTGCGCCACCAAGCGAGCCGGTCGGCGCCGGCGACCTGTTCACCCTCAGTCCGGCGATGCTGTCCTACCTGAACAGCCCGGCTTTCAACAGGTACCTGCGCCAGAGCGGCTCGCGCCGCGGCCTGGTCGAAGCGCTGTACAGCAAGACCGACCTGAAGCTCGAATACGAATCCTCGAAGACCCGCACTGCCGCGGAAACCTACGCGGACCGCTCCGGCAACTGCCTGTCGCTCGTGATCATGACGGCGGCCTTCGCCAAGGAACTGCGCATGCCGGTGCGCTTTCGCAGCGTCGACGTCGGCAATGACTGGAGCCGCAAGGCGGACCTGTACCTGGGCAGCGCCCACGTCAACGTCGCGGTCGGCGAACCGGTCGATAGTGGCTTTCGCGGCAATGGCCTGAACGAGTTCCTGGTGGTCGACTTCATCCCGCAGGAGGAAGCCGAACGCCTGCGCGCACGCGAACTGGACGAAGACGACATCGTCGCGCTCTACATGAACAACCGCGCGGCCGAGATGCTGGTGCAGGACCGTATCGACGACGCCTACTGGTGGGCGCGCGCCGCGGTGGACAAGCGCCCTGGGCTGATCGCGGCGCTCAACACCCTGGCCGTGATCTACAACCGGCACGGCGATCTGGCGCTGGCCGAACAGACCTACCGCGCGGCCTTGCTGCGCGAGCCGGAGAACGTGATGGTCATGCGCAATCTGCAGCCAGTGCTGGCCACGCTGGGCAAGCACGCCGAGGCCTCGGCGCTGGCGCAACGCATCGCCAGCATCGAGCCCTTCCCGCCCTATTACCACTTCGACCAGGGCATGCTGGCGCTGCGCGCGGGCGACTTCGACAAGGCGCGGCGCCTGTTCGAACGTGAGCTCAAGCGCGCCCCTTACAACGACGAGTTCCTGTTCTGGCTCGGCGTGACCCACCTGCGCCTGGGCGACGTCCAGCATGCGCGCGAGCAGATCGCCAAGGCGGTCGACAACAGCACGCGGCAGGAGATGCGGCAGCTGTATTCGGCCAAGCTGGCGATGCTGCGAAAGGTGAGTGCGACCGGGACCCATATCCGCTGACCGGCCAGCCTTAGGTTCAGAACAATGGCGACTGCGACGGCAGCGATATTTCTCTTTCTCGTTCGGCGAGTCTATGCCAGATCATCAGCTTCTGCTCGAACGTCATCGCCATGTGCGCAGGTGAACTCGACGGCAGCACGACAGTACGGTAACCGGCGGCGGCGAACTGCGGCGCGAACTTGCCCGACGCCTGGCCATTGAAACCGACCGTCTCCAGCTCCGGACAGAGCGCGCGCAAGCGTTCGAAATCGTTGGCGGCCGGGTTGCGGATCGCGGAATCGAGGCTGCCTTCGCGTTCGCAGCCGGCCAGCACGTCCCACAGGCCGAAGCGGTGGGCCAGCAGGCGCGGCAAGCGCTCTTCATACGGCAGGCTGGCCAGTTCCTCCCCGATCACCGCCGAGATCAGGGGCCAGAATTGATTTCGCGGATGAGCGTAGTAACGCCCCGCAGCCAGCGAGGCGGCGCCGGGGAAGCTGCCGAGGACGAGCACGCGGGTGTCCGGCGCGAGCACGGGCGCAAGGCCAGTCAAGGAGGGAGTTCGATTCACCATGCCCCGATTGTAGCCGGACGAAAAAAAGCGGCGAGCACTCACGTACCCGCCGCAAAGGGCAAACCGTCGGGAGACGAAACGACGGCAGGTCTACTTCATGGCAACGGCATTGCCGTCGACGCGGGCGGCATCCCAGCCGCCGCCCAAGGAACGAATCAAGGCCACCGTCGTCACCGCCCGGTTGCCGCGCAGCTGGACGGCCGTGCGTTCGACCGCCGCCAGGTTGCGCTGGGCATCGAGCAGCTCCAGGTAGCTGGAACGGCCGGCGTCGTACAGCTTCTGCGCCAGGTCGGCCGAACGGCGCGCCGACAGCAGCGCCGCATCGATCTGCTCGGCCTGGCCGGCAAGGATGCGCAGGCCGGCCAGGTTGTCCTCGACCTCGGCAAAGGCCGTGAGCACGCTCTGGCGGTAGCTGCCCACCGATTCCTCCAGCACCGCTTCACTGCGTTCGACGTTGGCGCGGTTGCGGCCGCCGTCGATGATCGGCATCGAGGTGAGCAGGCCCAGCACCCAGGAACGGCTGCTCCACTTGAACACTTCCGACATGGCCCCGCCGACGCCTCCTCCGGCTGCGCTGATCGTGAGCGCCGGGAACATCGCGCCGCGCGCCACGCCGATGCGGGCATTCGAGGCTTCCATCGCGCGCTGGGCGGCATTGATGTCGGGACGGCGTTCCAGCAGCGAGGACGGCAGGCCGGCCGGTATCGCGGGCAGTGCGGTGGCGCCAAGTAGGGGACTCTTGTCGGCGACGTAGTGCGACGCCGGCTTGCCCAGCAGGACCGCCAGCGCATGCTCGGCGGTGGCGCGCTGGCGCTGCAGGCCGATCGCCTCGGCGCGTGCCGTCGCCAGCTCGGTGCGGGCGCGCGACAGGTCGAATTCGCCGATGTCGCCCAGGTCGAAGCGGCGCTGCGTCACCTTCACGCTTTCCTCGCGCAAGCGCACGGTTTGCGCCACCGTGTCCAGTTCGGCGTCCAGCGCCCGCAGGCGGAAGTAGGTCTGCGCCACGTCCGCCTGCAGCGCCAGCAGCACCGAGCGGTAATTGGCATCAAGGGTCGCCGCATCGCTGCGCGCCGCCGACACACCGGCCGCCACGCGGCCGAACAGGTCGACCTCGTAGCTGGCGGTGAGGTTCGCCGTGTAGCTCGTCACCGGCTGGGTCGGCGTGCCTTGCGGCAGGCCGCTTTCCAGCGCCGACGGGCGGGCGCGCTGGGCGCCGATGCCGACGCCGACCTGCGGCACCCTATCCGCTTGGGCGATACCGGCGATCGCCCTCGCCTGCTTGACGCGGCTTGCCGCCACCGCCAGGTTGGCGTTGTTGGCGCCGGCTTCCTCGATCAGGGAGGTCAACGCCGGATCCTTGAAGGCCAGCCACCACTGGCCGCGTGGCTGCTGCTCGGCAGGCTGGGCGGGTTTCCAGCGCGAGCCTTCGATGCCTTCCACTTCGACGGCGCTCGGCACCTGCGATTCACGGAAGGCCGTCGGCGTCTCGATGGCCGGCTGCCTGAATTCCGGGGTGGCGCAGGCGGTCAGCAGCAGGGCCGCCAGCAGCGGGGCCACGCCCCTTGCAATCATGCTTTTCATCTCAATGCACTCCTTCCAGGTCAAGGACCGGGGTTTTGGCTGGCGCCACCGGCGCTTTTTTCTCGAAACGCTTGGCCAGCGTGCGCAGCAGGACGTAGAACACCGGCGTCAGGAACAGGCCGAAGAAAGTCACGCCCAGCATGCCGGCGAACACCGCCACGCCCATCGCATGGCGCATCTCGGCACCGGCGCCGCTCGAGAACACCAGCGGCACCACACCCATGATGAAGGCGATCGAGGTCATCAGGATCGGACGCAGGCGCAGGCGCGAAGCTTCCAGCGCGGCATCGACGATACTGCGGCCATGGTCTTCCAGTTCGCGGGCGAATTCCACGATCAGGATCGCGTTCTTCGAGGCCAGCCCCACCAGCACGAACAGGGCGATCTGGGTGAAGATGTTGTTGTCGCCACCGGAAAGCTTGACGCCCACCAGCGCGCACAGGATCGACATCGGCACGATCAGGATCACCGCCAGGGGCAGGGTCCAGCTTTCGTACTGGGCGGCCAGCACCAGGAACACCAGCAGCACGCACAGCGGGAACACGTAGACCATGGTGTTACCGGCGAGGATCTCCTGGTAGGTCAGCTCGGTCCACTCGTAGGCGATCCCCTTCGGCAGCGTTTCCTTGGCCAGCTGCTCCATGATGGCCTGGGCCTGGCCCGAGGACACGCCCGGCGCCGGACCGCCGTTGATGTCGGCCGCCACATAGTTGTTGTAGCGCTGGACGCGGTCCGGGCCGTAGCTGTCCTTCAACTGCATCAGGGACGACAGCGGGATCATCTCGCCCTTGTCGTTGCGGACCTTCAGCTGGGCGATCTGCTCCGGCTGCGAGCGGAACTGCGCATCGGCCTGCACCCGCACCTGGTAGGTACGACCGAACTGGTTGAAGTCGTTCACGTACAGCGAGCCCAGGTTCACCTGCAGGGTCTGGTAGATGGTCGACAGCGGCACGCCGAGCTGCTTGGCCTTGACGCGGTCGACGTCCGCGAACAGCTGCGGCACGTTGATCTGGTAGCTCGAGAACACGCCCGCCAGCTCCGGGGTGCCCCAGGCCTTGGCCTGCAGCGCCTGCGTGGCCTTGTACAGTTCGTCGTGGCCGAGGTTGCCGCGGTCTTCCAGCATCAGCTTGAAGCCTCCGGTGGTGCCCAGGCCGTTCACCGGAGGCGGCGGCAGTACCATCACGAAGGCATCCTGTACGCTGCCCATGCGCTTGTTGATCTCGGCGGCGATGGCTTCGGCCGACTGCTCCGGCTTGCCCTTGCGCTCGCTGAACGGCTTCAGCCCCGTGAACACGATGCCGGCGTTCGGCGCATTGGTGAAGCCGTTGATCGACAGGCCCGGGAAGGCAATCGAGGATTCCACGCCCGGGATTTCCTTGGCGATGGCCGACATCTTGCGGATCACTTCATCGGTGCGGTCCAGCGAGGCGGCGTCCGGGAGCTGGGCGAAACCGATCAGGTAGCCCTTGTCCTGGGCCGGCACGAAGCCCGGCGGCACGACCTTGAACATGAACACCGCGGCAATGCCCAGCGCCAGGTAGACGCCCAGCGTCGCGGCTTTACGGCGCAGGACGGTCTTCACGCCGCCTTCGTAGCTGTGCGAGGCACGGCCGAAGAAGCGGTTGAAGGCGGCGAAGAAACGGCCCAGCACCTTGTCCATGGCGCGGGTCAGGCGATCCTTCGGCGCATCGTGGGCTTTCAAGAGCGCCGCGGACATGGCCGGCGCCAGCGTCAAGGAAACGAAGGCCGAGATCACGGTCGAGATGGCGATGGTCAGGGCGAACTGGCGGTAGAACTGGCCGGTCAGACCGGACACGAAAGCGATCGGCACGAACACGGCGCACAGCACCAGGGCGATGGCGATGATCGGGCCCGACACTTCCTTCATGGCCTGGATGGTCGCGTCATGCGGCGACAGGCCGTTGCCGATGTTGCGCTCGACGTTTTCCACCACCACGATGGCGTCGTCGACCACGATACCGATGGCCAGCACCAGCCCGAACAGCGACAGCGTGTTGATCGAGAAGCCGAACATCAGCATCACGGCAAAGGTGCCGACCACCGACACCGGCACCGCCAGCAGCGGGATGATCGAGGCGCGCCAGGTCTGCAGGAACACGATCACGACCAGGGCCACCAGTACCACGGCTTCAAGCAGGGTCTTGATCACCGAGTCGATCGACTCGCGCACGAACTGGGTCGGGTCGTACACGATGCTGTACTCGACGCCTTCCGGGAAGTCCTTCGAAAGCGCTTCCATCGTGGCACGCACATCCTGGGACAGCTGCAGCGCATTGGCATTCGGCGCCTCGAAGATCGGGATCGCCACCGCCGACTTGTTGTTCAGCAGCGAGCGCAGCGCGTAGGAGCTGGAACCCATCTCGAGGCGCGCCACATCCTTCAGGCGCGTGACCGCGCCGTCCTCCCCGGCCTTGACCACGATGTCGCCGAATTCCTCGGCGCTCGACAGGCGGCCCTGGGTGTTGACGGTCAGCTGGAAGTCCGCATCCTTGCTCGGCCCCTGGCCCACCACGCCGGCCGCGACCTGCACGTTCTGCTCGCGGATGCTGGCCACGACGTCGCCGGCGGTCAGGTTGCGCGCCGCGACTTTCTGCGGGTCGAGCCAGACGCGCATGGCGTAGTCGCCCGAGCCGAACAGCTGGACTTCGCCCATGCCGTTCAGGCGCGCCAGCTGGTCCTTGATGTTCAGCACCGCGTAGTTGCGCAGGTACAGGTCGTCGTAGCGGCCGTCCGGCGAGTTCAGGTGCACCACCATGGTCAGGTTGGGCGAACTCTTCACCGTGGTGACGCCGATCTGGCGCACCTCCTCGGGCAGGCGCGGCAGCGCGCGCTGCACCCGGTTCTGCACCTGGCTCTCGGCGCGGTCGATGTCGGTGCCGATCGCGAAGGTCAGGGTCAGGGCCAGGGCGCCGTCCGAGGTGTTCTGGGAGCTCATGTAGAGCATGTCCTCGATGCCGTTGATCTGCTCTTCCAGCGGCGCGGCCACGGTTTCGGCGATCACCTTCGGGTTCGCGCCCGGATACTGGGCGCGCACCACCACCGACGGCGGCACCACCTCGGGATACTCGGACACGGGCAGCTGGAAGATCGAAATCAGGCCGCCCACGAAGACGATCACCGACAGCACGACCGCGAAGATCGGCTTGTCGACGAAGAAGCGGGAGAAGTTCATGGTCTTACTCCTTGGCGGTGTTCAAAGCCAGCTTCGCGCCGTCCCTGGCGGCGATAGCGGCATCCATCGGCACGATCTGCGGCGCCACCGGCGCGCCGGGGCGCACGCGCTGCAGGCCATTGACGACGATCTTCTCGCCGGCCTTCAGGCCCGAACGCACCACGCGCATGCCGTCGACCACCGGGCCGAGGGTCACCGGGCGGTACTCGGCCTTGCCGTCTGCGCCCACCACGACCACGAACTTGCGGCTCTGGTCGGTGCCGACCGCGCGGTCGTTGATCACGATGGCCTTGCCGGCCTCGCCGCTGCCCACCTGCACGCGGGCGAACAGGCCGGGCGCCAGGGCGCGGTCCTTGTTGGCCAGGGTGGCGCGCATGCGCACGCTGCCGGTTCGGGCGTCGAGCTGGTTGTCGACGAATTCGAGCTTGCCTTCGTGCGGGAAGCCCTCTTCGTTGGCCAGGCCGACCTTCACCACCGCTTCCTTGTCGCGCTGGGCGCCGACGCGCAGGTAGGTCTGTTCGTCGCCGTCGAAGCTGGCGTAGATGCGCTCCAGCGAGACCACCGAGGTCAGCACGGCGCTGGCATCGACCAGGTTGCCGAGGGTGATCTCGGCCTTCGACACGCGGCCGTCGATCGGCGCCGTGACGCGGGTATAGGCCAGGTTCAGGCGCGCCGCCTCGTACTGGGCCTGGGCGGCCCTGGCGTTGGCGTCGAGTTCCTTCTGGGCGGCGGCCTTTTCGTCGAACTCGCGCTGGGCGATGGCCTTATCAAGCAGCAGGCGCTCGGCGCGCTGCAGCTCCAGGCGCGCCAGGTCGGCTCTGGCGCGGGCCGCGCTGGCGGCGGCGCCGGCGCGGTCGGCTTCGGCCTGGTAAGGGCGCGGGTCGATCACGAACAGCACCTCGCCTTTCTTCACTTCGGCGCCCGGCGTGAAATTGACGGCGGTGATGTAGCCGCTGACGCGCGAACGGATCTCGACCTCTTCCACGGCTTCCAGGCGGCCCGAGAATTCCTGGGTTTCAAGCACCGGCTTTTCGATGACGACCGCGGCGGAAACCGGCGGTGCGGCGGGCGCCGCGGCGGCTGCGCCATCCTTGCTGTTGGCGTCGGCGCAGCCGGTGAGCACTGCGCCTGCCAGGCCTGCAGCTGCGAGCAGCCCGACGAGTGTCCTTACCTTGCCCATGTGTCGTTGGTTATTCATGATCAACCTTTCTTATTGAAGAGACAAAAACTTCCCTGTCCGTAGCCGGGTACGAGCCGGATGCGGGGAAAAAGAGGGCCTGTCCACGCCCGCAGGCGTGGATGCCGAATTCCTTACTGGTATGGAGGCCGCGCGCTCAGCGCGGCGGGGGCGCCGGGATCAACAGCGCACGGTGCGCAGGTGGTGCATGTTCATGGCTCACCTCTTTCTAAAGACGTTCCCTCACGTCGCCGAAGCGACGAATTTTTGGGAAAAAACGGGCCTCCCTCGTGCTCGCGGCACGTGGTTGTTGGGAAGGCAGTGATGGTTAGCTCTGGCGCTGGCTGGTCAGCGATCCAGTCCGGCAAGGAAGGTGGCGATCTCGGCGAGCGCGTGCACCTTGCATGCACATTCGTTGCGTCCGTCGGGGTCCTGCAGGGGCGCCGGCGGCATGCGCCGCACCGTGGTGCGTACGCCGGCATTGATCAGTTTGGCGCCGTATTGTTCGGCCTCGTCGCACAATGGGTCGTCCTCGGCGGAGAGGATCAGCGCTGGCGGCAGGTTCTTCAGCCGGGTCGAACGCAGCGGCGAGGCATACGGATGCGCGCGGTCGGCGGCATGCGGCAGGTAGCCGCGGTAGGCGGCGGCGCAGTCGCTGGTGACTTTTTCGCGGTCGGGGCACTGGTTCATCTGGCGCATCGAGCCGGTGGACAGGCCGGGATCGAGCATCGGCATGATCAGGATCTGGCCGGCCAGCTTGGGGGCGGCGCGGTCACGCGCCATCAGGGCGCAGACGGCGGCCAGGTTGGCGCCTGCCTCGATGCCCATCACCACCAGCTTCTTGCCGGACCAGCCGAGCTTCGCCTTGTGTTTGGTAGTCCAGAGCAGCACGGCGTGCGCATCTTCCACCGCGGCCGGGAATGGGCTCACCGTTGCCAGGGTGTAGTTCGAGGCGAGCACCGCACGCTCTTCGTTGCATTGGGCCATATGGCGCAGGAATTCGTCCGCCTCCTGCAGGTCGCCCGAGACGAAGCCGCCGCCATGGAAGAACACGATGAGCGTATCGCGCTTGGCGGGCGTGCCGGCGGTGTACAGGCGCGCGGCAAGCGCTCCCTGTGCGCCGGCCACTTCCAGCTCGCGCACGTCCACGTTTGCCGTAGCGGCTACTTCGCGTTCGAGTACCGCGCTCATTGGCGGCCCCCTTCCGGCGCCACGGCCCAGCGGCTCGATTCGCCTTCCGGGCACGCGTTGCAATCCAGTTCCAGCTGCATCGAGAGTGCCTTCAGGCCGCGCGCTTCCGCGCCGGCAGCCTGCGAATAGGCGTCGGTCCCCAGCAGGCCTGCCAGCGCTACCCCGCTCAGGGTCACTGCTACCGTGGTGAAGATTCCGTCCCGCATGCTCATGACCAGCTCCGTTGATGTTTACATTTTGTTGCGATGCACACACTATAGTCTTCAACTACAATCGGATAAAGATGTCAATAACGAATTGATTGTTCAGATTGCCGAACAATCGACCAATTCAGGAAGGTGAGATCCTCATGAACAAGCTCCAGGCCATGGAAGTTTTCATCCAGGTGGTCGACTGCGGCAGCTTCACCAAGGCGGCGGAAATGCTGAACCTGCCCAAGGCGACGGTCTCGACGCTGGTGCAGACGCTGGAATCGACCTTGTCGGTCAAGCTGCTGCACCGCACGACGCGCCAGGTGATGATCACCTCGGACGGCGCGGCCTACTACGAACGCTGTGTGCAGATCCTGTCGGATGTGCGCGACGCCGAGGAATCGCTGTCGCGCCACCGGCTGAGCCCGAGCGGGCGGCTGCGCATCGATACGCCCACCGGCCTGGCCTCGGAAATCCTGATCCCCGCCCTGCCCGCCTTCTTCGAGCGCTACCCGGACATCACGCTCGAACTGGGCAGCACCGACCGTCCGGTCGACCTGGTCGAGGAAGGGGTGGACTGCGCCGTGCGCGGCGGCGAGCTGGTGGACCCGAACCTGATCGCGCGCCGCATCGGCGTGATCAACTTCGTCACCGCCGCCTCGCCTGCCTACATCGAACGCTACGGCATGCCGGAACATCCGCGCGACCTGGATCGCCACCGCTGCGTCAACTACTTCTCGGCCAAGACCGGCAAGATCTCGAAATGGGACTTCACCCGCGACGGCGAGCGCATCGAAGTGGCGCTGCCCGGCTCGATCGCCCTGAACGACTCGAACGCCTATGTGCATGCGGGGCTGGCGGGACTGGGCGTCATCATGATGACGGACTACCTGCTGGCGCAGCACATCGCGGCGGGGCGCATGGTGCAGGTGCTGCCCGAGTGGAGCAGCGATGCGCTGCCGGTGCACGTGGTCTACCCGCAGAATCGCCACCTGTCGGCCAAGGTGCGCGTGTTCGTCGAATGGATTTCCGAGCTGTTCGCGGGCCACCCGAACCTGCGCCTGCAGGCGCCGCGGCCCAGCGTTCAACAGGAGCTGGAGACGGTGTAGAATCGGCCAAAACAACAGAGCACACGGAGACAAGCATGGACCACCGCGCATCCCCCCGCAACATCGACGTCCTGCTGGCGCGCTACGCCGAAAGCCACCGCAACCACACCAACGAGATCATCCACTTCGTGTGCATCCCCCTGATCGTCCTGAGTTTGCTGGGCATCATGTGGGCGGTCCACCCGGTGGTGGCGATCGCGGCGACGCTCGCCTCGCTCTACTACTACACCAAGCTGTCGCGCGGGTTCGCCATCGGCATGGGCGTCATGAGCGCGGTAATGCTGGGCTTACTCGCGCTGATGCCGGACATGACAGTGCTGCCGGTGTCGATCGCGATCTTCGTGGTGGCCTGGATCGGGCAGTTCATCGGCCACAAGATCGAGGGCAAGAAGCCGTCCTTCTTCGAGGACCTGCGCTTCCTGCTGATTGGGCCGCTGTTCGTGCTGTCCTTCCTGTATCGCCGCATGAATCTCGCTTACTAAGGCGTATTCATTCAACCTGCAAGAACGCGCGGGAGCACGTATACTCGCGCGATGCCTTCTTCCGTCCTCTTCACCGTCGCCTCCCTGATCTGGGGCTCGACCTTCTTCGCCATCACCCTGCAGCTGGGCGAAGCGCCGCCCGCCGTCTCGGTGGCCTACCGCTTCTTCCTGGCCGCGGCCACCCTGTTCCTCATCTGCCTGGTGCGCCGCGACAGCCTGCGCCTGCCGCTACGCACCCATGGCTGGATGGCGCTGCAGGGCGTGCTCACCTTCTGCATCTCTTACCTGTGCACCTATCAATCCGAGCAGTACGTGGTGTCGGGCCTGGTGGCGGTGGTGTTCGCGCTGATGGTGTTCTGGACGCCACTGCTGAGCAGCCTGTTCTTCGGCACCGGCATCAGCCGCCGCACCATCGCCTGCGGCGTGGTCGCGATCGCCGGCGTCGCCCTGCTGTTCTGGCATTCGATCGGCACCGCCTGGCGCGATTTCCAGGCTGGCGGCAGCCCCGCCTTCATCGCCGGCGTGATCCTCGCCCTGGCTGCCACCATCGCCAGTTCGGCCGGCAGCATCGTCGTCACCAAGGTGAAGGAACAATGCGAAAACCTGCCCCTGACCATGGCCTGGTCGATGCTGTGGGGCGCGTCGCTGGTGACCGTGTGGTCGCTGGCCCATGGCGACCGTTTCGTCATCCCGAGCAGCCCGACCTACTGGGCCGGCCTGGTCTACCTGTCGATCTTCGGCTCGGTGATCGCCTTCTTCGCCTACTTCACCCTGATCGGGCGCATCGGCGCGCAGAAGACCGTCTACATCGGCGTGATCACGCCGGTGCTGTCGGTCCTGCTGTCGATCAAGCTCGAAGGCTACCGTCCCGGCCCCGTCGAATTTGCCGGCATGGTCCTGTGCCTGGCCAGCGTGGCCTGGGCCCTGCGCGCACCCGCAGCCAAACCCGTGCAATCCGCAAACCTGAACAATCCACTCGAAACGCCATGAGCACCACTTTCTCCATCCGTCCCGCCCAACCCACCGACGTTACCCACATCCATTCCATGATCGTGGAGCTGGCCGTGTTCGAGAAACTCGAACACCTGGTGGTTGCCACCGAAGACCTGCTGCACGAGGGCCTGTTCGGCAGTCGCCCGTCGTGCGAAGCCATCATCGGCGAGGAGAACGGCGAAGTGGTCTGCTTCGCGCTGTTCTTCCATAACTTCTCGACCTTCCTGACCAAAAAGGGGCTGTACCTGGAAGACCTGTACGTGCGCCAGTCGCACCGCGGCAAGGGCTATGGCACCAGGATGCTGACGCGCCTCGCGCAAATCGCGGTCGAGCGCAATTGCGGCCGCTTCGAATGGTCGGTGCTGGACTGGAACGCCCCGGCGATCGGGTTCTACCAGCAGATGGGCGCCGACATCCTGCCCGACTGGCGCATTTGCCGCGTCACCGGCGACACCCTCACAGCCTTGGCCGAACGACGCACATAAAGAAAAACCCACGGGGCCGTGAGGCGCCGTGGGCGAACCCATTTTGTCAAATGGGGAGGGGAGATGGTGAATCACACGCTAACAATATAAACGTGGATTCTTAATATTCAATTAGGCCTTACATCCGGTTACCCTTGTTACCAAACCGGTTTTTCGCTGCCGTTGAACTGATAATTCCCGAGCTGGAAATTAGTGGTTTGATGAAGGTCAAGCACACCCTATTCAAGAGGGCGTTGCTTGTGCATGCGTAACGGATAAGGCTTGCCCTGTCTCCGTATGTTCACACGCTGATGTGCGCAGCACGCAAGACACCGCCGTTGACGACGCTGCGGCAAGGATTCGATCCCATGGCATAGGCCAGGTCGGCCGGGCGGGCAATGTCCCACAGGGCCAGGTCGGCCCGCTTCCCCACTTCCAGCGATCCGATCTCCTCGTGCAGGCCGAGGGCGCGTGCGGCGTGGATGGTGGCGCCCAGCAAGGCTTCCTGCGGCGTCAGGCGCCACAGGGTGCAGGCCATGTTCATGGCCAGCAGCAGGGAGGTCATCGGCGAGGTGCCGGGGTTGCAGTCGGTGGCGACCGCCATCGCCACCTTCGCTTCGCGCAGCGCCGCGATCGGCGGCTGCCTGGTCTCGCGCAGGAAGTAGTAGGCGCCCGGCAGCAGCACCGCCACCGTGCCCGCGCGCGCCATCGCGTCGATGCCGGCCTGGCTCAGGTATTCGAGGTGGTCGGCCGACAAGCCTCCATGGCGCGCCACCAGCTCGGCGCCCTGCTGGTCGGACAGCTGTTCGGCATGCAGCTTGACCGGCAAACCGAGCGCCCGCGCAGCGAGGAAGATGCGTTCGGTCTGCGCATGGGTAAAACCGATCCGTTCACAGAAGGCGTCCACTGCGTCGACCAACCCTTCCTGCACCAGTTGCGGCAGCATGCGTTCGCATACTTCAGTCACGTAGTCGTCGGCCCGGCCCGCGAATTCCGGCGGCAGCGCATGGGCGCCCAGGAAGGTGGTGGCAACCCGCACCGGGAGGCGCCCGGCCACTTCGCGCGCGGCGCGCAGCATGCGCGCCTCGGCGTCCAGCGCCAGGCCGTAGCCCGACTTGATCTCGAGCGTCGTCACACCCTCGGACAGCAGCCTGGCCACGCGCGGCAGGCTTTGCGCCAGCAGCGCCTCGACGTCGGCGTCGCGCGTGGCGCGCACGGTGGACATGATGCCGCCGCCCTGGCGCGCGATGTCCTCGTAGCTGGCGCCGTTCAGGCGCGCTTCCCATTCCTTGCTGCGGTTGCCGGCGTGGACGACGTGGGTGTGGCAGTCGACCAGGCCCGGCGTCATCCAGGCGCCGCCGCAGTCGTGTTCCGCGCTGGCCGGCGGCGCATCGCGGCGCGCGCCGAGCCAGGCGATGCGGCCGTCCTTCACGGCCAGCGCGGCGTCAGGCATCTCGCCGTAGCCGTCCACGGCGGTAGGCACCATCGTGGCCAGATTCACGTTCGTGAACAGCAGGTCCACAGCGTCACTCATAGCTTTCTTCGTCTTCTTCCTCGTGGTACCAGACGTCCACGATGTAGATCATGCCCTGCCCCGCTTCGAGACGCCAAGTCGAGCCGGGCTCCAGCACCACTGCGTCGTAGCGCACCATGCCGATACGCTCCTTTTCGTTGCGCAGCTCGAGGGCGTCGCCCTCCGCCAGGAACAGCACGGTCACGTCGGCGCGCGCCACGAATGTGGACGAATCGCCCGACAGCCGGCGCCGGCCGAAGGTGTGGTAGCAGCGTTCGCTGCGCGTCATGGCATTGAAGTCGGTGCTGCCGCCGCGGCTGAGTTTCGCGATGACCTGCGAGCTGCCGTCGAAAGCCACCACCGGCTCGGTATCGGTCACCAGGGTCGGCTCACCGTCGATTTCCAGCGTCATGCCGTGGCCCTCGACCAGGGCCAGCGTCCGGTCCACGCCGGGGAAGCTTGAAAAGGCGCCATCCTTCTCGATGGTGGCCAGGCTCACGCGCCAGTCGAAGTCCTCGAAGCCGGAGTCCGGCGGCCCGATGGCGATTTCGGTCGTGCTGCCGCCGCCGTTCTTCCACGGCACCGGCGACAGTCCCGCGAATGGGATCAGTACGGTCATTGGCTCACCTCGCGCAATTCGTTCATGGCCTGGCGGTAGCGCTGCGTGACCGCCTCCTGCGCCACGTGGCGTCCGCCCTGCACCACCCAGCGCCCGCCGCACAGCACGTCGCGCACCAGGTTGTCGTTACCGCAGAACAGGAAGCGGCCGAGCACGTCCTCGTCCCCCACGCCGTCCAGGTTCGGATGGCTCCCGTCCAGCACCAGGAGGTCGGCGCGCAGGCCTTGCGCGAGCGCGCCCACCTTGCGACCGGCCGCCTGGGCGCCGCCGCGCAAGGCAGTCTGCCACAAGTACTGGCCGACGTCGCGCTGTTGACGTGTGAACGCAATATTGCGGCGCTGGTGGACCAGGCGCTGGCCGTATTCCAGCCAGCGCAGCTCCTCGACCGGACTTTGCGACACGTGGCTGTCGCTGCCGATGCCGAAGCGGCCGCCTAGCTCGATGTAGGCCTGCAGCGGGAACAGGCCGTCGCCGAGGTTGGCTTCGGTGGTCGGGCACAGGCCGGCGACGGCGCCGCTCTGCGCGATCGCCGCCACCTCGGCATCGTTCAGGTGGGTCGCATGCACCAGGCACCAGCGTTCGTCGAGCCCGACCTGCTCCACCAGGTACTCGACCGGACGCCGGCCGCTGAAGGCGATGCTCTGCTCGACCTCGGGCATCTGCTCGGCGATGTGGATGTGCAGCGGACGCCCGGCCGGCAGGCCGGCCGCCAGCTCGCGCACCTGCGCGATGCTGGCCGCGCGCAGCGAATGCGGCGCGGCGCCGACTTCCAGCTGGCCGCCGCGCAGGGGCTGCAGCGCCTCGACGATACCGAGGATGTCGTCGACGCCGGTGCGGAAGCGCCGCTGCTCGGGTCGCAGCGGCTGCTCGCCGAAGCCGGCATGGCTGTACAGCACCGGCAGCAGGGTCAGGCCCATGCCGGTGGCATGGCCGGCGGCAGCCACACGCTCGGCGGTTTCGGCCGGTCGTGCATAGGCTTCGCCATCCGGCCCCCGCTGCAGGTAGTGGAACTCGCACAGCGAGGTGTAGCCATGACGCAGGCATTCCACGAACAGCTGGGCGGCGATGGCCTCGATCTGCTCGGGCGTGATGCGGGCGGCGAAGCGGTACATCAGGTCGCGCCAGGTCCAAAAGCTGTCCGGACCCTCGCCGGCACGCTCGGTCAGCCCGCCCAGCGCGCGCTGGAAGGCGTGCGAGTGCAGGTTGACCATGCCCGGCAAGACGTAGTCGGCGCGCGCCACGCCGAGGGGCGGCGCGGCCTGCGCGTCGACGCGGGTCAGGTCGCCCTGCGCATCCCATTCGAGCAGCACGTCGCGCTGCCAGCCATCCGGCAGCAGCGCATGGCGGGCGAACAGGGCTCTCATGCGCGCACCCACGTCAACGCGGCGCCGATCATGTCCTGCAACAGCGGCTGGACTTGCGCCGCCGCCTCAGGGCGATATTCGAACGGAGCTTGTTCGTTCATGTACAGGCACTGGCACATCTCGAGCTGGATCGCGTGCACGCCCTGCTCCGGCTGGCCGTACTTGCGGGTGATGTGGCCGCCCTTGAAGCGGCCGTTGACCGCGATGCTGAAGCGGTCCTGGGCGCGGGCGACGCCCACCACCGCCTGTTCCAGGCCCGGGGCGCAGGACGTACCGTCGGCGGTACCGAAATTCAGGTCCGGCAGGCGGCCTTCGAAAAAGCGCGGCACGATCGAGGCGATCGAATGCGCGTCCCACAGTACCACGCTGCCGAATTCACGTGTCAAGCGATCCAGCTCCGCGCGCAACTGCTCGTGGTAGGGCATCCAATAGCGCTCCAGGCGGCGCCGCACCTCGGCTTCGTCCGGCGTCTTGCCCGGCAGGTAGAGGCTCTCGCGGCCGAAGGTGTCGACCGGGCACAGCCCCGTGGTGTCCATCCCGGGATACAGGTTGGTGTTCTCGGGTGGGCGGTTCAGGTCGATCAGGTAGCGCGACCAGCGCGCCGAGATGGTCGACACGCCCATCTCTTCCAGGAAGCCGTAGAGTTCCGGCAGGTGCCAGTCGGTGTCCGCGCGCGCCGTGGCGCAGGGCGCCATGCTGCCTGCGACCTCGTCCGGGATGTCGGTGCCCGCATGGGGCATCGACACGAGCATGGGGAGCCTGCCTGCCTTGAACCGGAAATCCATTGCCTCTCCTGGGTGAAATGATTAAGGGTGCAGAACCGTGAACAGTTCCTTGATTGATGCCGACAGCTCGCCGTTCACGACCATCAGGCGCGCGGCCTCGATGTCCGGGGCGAAGAAGCGGTCCGCATCGTAGGGCGCTACGCGGGCGCGCAGCTGGGCGTGCACGTGTTCGAGGTGCTCGGAGCTCTTCAAGGGGCGGTGGAACTCGATTCCCTGCGCCGCCGCCAGCAGCTCGATGCCCACGATCACGGAGGTATTGTGCGCCATCTGGTCCAGGCGGCGCGCCGCGAAGGTGGCCATGCTGACGTGGTCTTCCTGGTTGGCCGAGGTCGGCAGGCTGTCGACGCTGGCCGGATGGGCCAGCGACTTGTTTTCCGAGGCCAGCGCGGCGGCGGTGACGTGGGCGATCATGAAGCCCGAGTTCAGGCCCGGTTCCTTCACCAGGAAGGCCGGCAGGCCGGACAGGTTGGCGTCGATCAGCAGCGCGATGCGGCGTTCCGACAGCGCGCCGACTTCGGCGATGGCCAGCGCCAGCGTGTCGGCGGCAAAGGCCACCGGCTCGGCATGGAAGTTACCGCCGGAGATGATCGCGCCGTCGTCCGGGAACAAGAGCGGATTGTCGGTGACGGCATTCGCTTCGATCAGCAGGGTGCGGCCGGCATTGGCGATCAGGTCCATCGCCGCGCCCATCACCTGCGGCTGGCAGCGCAGGCTGTACGGGTCCTGCACGCGCTCGTCGCCCACCAGGTGCGAGGCGCGGATGGCGCTGCCCGCCACCAGCTCGCGGTAGATGGCGGCTGCCGCGATCTGGCCCGGCTGGCCGCGCACCGCGTGGATGCGTGGGTCGAACGGCGCGTCGCTGCCGCGCGCGGCGTCGACCGACAGGGCGCCGGCCACCATGCCCGCTTCCAGCACGCGCTCGGCCATGAACAGGCCGTGCAGGGCCAGCGCGGTCGAGACCTGGGTGCCGTTGATCAGTGCCAGGCCCTCTTTCGCCGCCAGGGTCACCGGCTCGATGCCGGCGGCGCCCAGCGCCTGCTTGGCATCCATCAGTTCGCCTTTATAGCGCACCGGGCCGACGCCCAGCATGGCGAGGGTCATGTGCGCCAGCGGCGCCAGGTCGCCCGAGGCGCCGACCGAGCCCTGCGAGGGAATTGCCGGCATGATGCCCGCGTTGTACAGGGCGATCAGGGTCTCGATGATCAGGGGGCGCACGCCGGAATAGCCGCGCGCCAGGCTGCCGATCTTGGTCAGCACGATCAGGCGCACGATGTTGTCGGCGATGAGTTCGCCGGTGCCGACCGCATGCGACAGGATCAGGTTGCGCTGCAGCGCTTCCAGCTGGTCGTTCGGGATGTGGGCCTTGGCCAGGATGCCGAAGCCGGTGTTGATGCCGTAGGCCGGGTCGCCCTTGGTGGTGATTTGCTGGACCAGGGCGCAGGAGGCGTTGACGGCCTGCCACGCTTCGGGCGCGAGGCTCAGCGGCACGTGGGCGGCCCAGACGGCGCGCAGGTCGGCCAGGCGCAGTTCGCCCGGTTGCAGGGTCAGGTGGTGATGCGAGTCGTTCATGGTGTACTGCCTTACTTGATCATTGGGAGATTCAGGCCATTGCGCTTGGCCGTCTCGATTGCGCTTTCATAGCCGGCGTCGGCGTGACGCATCACGCCCGAGCCGCTGTCGTTGACCAGCACGCGCGCCAGTCGCTTGGCTGCCGCCTCGGTACCGTCGGCCACGATGACCACGCCCGAGTGCTGCGAATAGCCCATCCCTACGCCGCCACCATGGTGCAGCGAGACCCAGGTGGCGCCGCCGGCCGTGTTCAGCAGGGCGTTCAGCAGCGGCCAGTCGGACACCGCGTCGGTGCCGTCGCGCATGGCTTCGGTCTCGCGGTTCGGGCTCGCCACCGAGCCGGTGTCGAGATGGTCGCGTCCAATGACGATGGGTGCTTTCAGTTCGCCCGTGCGCACCATCTCGTTGAAGGCCAGGCCGGCCAGGTGGCGCTCGCCCAGGCCGAGCCAGCAGATGCGCGCCGGCAGGCCCTGGAAGGCGATGCGTTCGCGCGCCATGTCGAGCCAGCGGTGCACGCGTGCGTGCTGCGGGAACAGTTCCTTGATCTTGGCGTCGGTTTTATGGATGTCTTCCGGGTCGCCCGACAGCGCCACCCAGCGGAACGGGCCGCGGCCTTCGCAGAACTGGGGACGGATGTAGGCCGGCACGAAGCCGGGGAAATCGAAGGCGTTCTCGACGCCCTCGTCCTTGGCCACCTGGCGGATGTTGTTGCCGTAGTCGACGGCATAGGCGCCCATAGCCTTGAAGTCGAGGATGGCGCGCACGTGGGTGGCGCACGATCCTGCTGCTGCCGCTTTCAGGCGCGCGTGCTGGGCCGGGTCCTGCTGGGCGGCCTTCCACTCTTCCACCGTCCAGCCGGAAGGCAGGTAGCCGTTGATCAGGTCGTGGGCCGAGGTCTGGTCGGTGACCAGGTCCGGCACCAGGCCGCCCGCGCGTGCACGCCGCACCAGTTCCGGCAGCACGTCGGCCGCATTGCCGAGCAGGCCGATGGAGACCGCTTCGCGCTTGGCGGTGTGCTCCTTGATCATCGCCAGCGCCTCGTCGATATCGCGCGCCTGCTTGTCGAGGTAGCGGGTGCGCAGGCGGAAATCGATGCTGCTCTGCTGGCATTCGATGTTGAGCGAGACCGCGCCGGCGAAGGTGGCGGCCAGCGGCTGGGCGCCGCCCATGCCGCCCAGGCCTGCTGTCAGGATCCAGCGGCCCGCCATGTCGCCGCCGAAGTGCTGGCGCCCGGCTTCGGCGAAGGTCTCGTAGGTGCCCTGCACGATGCCCTGGGTGCCGATGTAGATCCAGCTGCCGGCGGTCATCTGGCCGTACATGAACAGGCCCTTGCGGTCCAGTTCATTGAAGTGTTCCCAGTTGGCCCATTTCGGCACCAGGTTGGAGTTCGCCAGCAGCACGCGCGGCGCATCCGCATGGGTGCGGAACACGCCGACCGGCTTGCCGGACTGGATCAAGAGGGTCTGGTCGTCTTCCAGTTCGCGCAGCGAGGCGAGGATCTGGTCGTAGCATTCCCAGTTGCGCGCGGCGCGCCCGATGCCGCCGTAGACCACCAGTGCCTGCGGGTTCTCGGCCACCTCGTTGTCGAGGTTGTTCTGGATCATGCGGTAGGCGGCTTCGGTCAGCCAGCTCTTGCAGGAGAGTTCGCTGCCGCGCGGGGCGCGGATGACGCGGGTGGGGTCGAAGCGGGGGTCGTGGGGCATCGGTGAGTTCATGGCGGCTCCTGGGTTGGAAATGGTGCGCGCAACAAGGGCGCGCACCACGTGCAGCGATGAGTCTAAGTTGTATATACAACCAAGTCAATCGATTTTGTCAGCCCCTCCGCGCTTACTTTTTGAACACCTGTTTGCCACCCACCCAGGTCTCCAGCACGCCGGTCTTGAAGATGTCGTAGGTCGGCATGCGGAACAGGTCGCGGTCGATCACGATGAAGTCGGCGTGCTTGCCCGGCTCCAGCGAACCCAGGCTGTTTTCCTGGTGGCCGGCGTAGGCCGCATCCAGGGTGAAGCAGCGGAAGGCTTCTTTCAGCGACATGGCCTGGTTCGGATACCAGCCGGCCACCGGCTGGCCCGCGTGGTCCATGCGGGTGACGGCGGCGTGGATGCCGAAGAAGGGGTTCGGCGATTCGACCGGGAAGTCCGAGCCGCAGGCGATGCGCGAGCCCTGGTGCAGGAAGCTGCGCCAGGCGTAGGCGCCCTTGATGCGTTCCGGGCCGACGCGGGTCTCGGCCATGTTCTTGTCCGAGGTGGCATGGGTCGGCTGCATCGATGGGATGATGCCGAGCGACTTGAAGCGCGGGATGTCGTCCAGGGTCACGACCTGGGCGTGCTCGATGCGGTGGCGCTGCGCACCGCTCTTCGTCGCGGCCAGTTCCTTCTTGTAGATGTCGAGGATCTGCTTGTTGCCGGCGTCGCCGATGGCGTGCACGTTGACCTGGTAGCCCTTGCGCATGGCCTTGGTCATCATGGCGTCCATCTGCGCCTGCTTGAAGAACAGCAGGCCGTGCGAATGCGGTTCGTCGCTGTAGGGCTTGAGCAGGGCGGCGCCGCGGCTGCCCAGCGCGCCGTCCGAATACAGCTTGACCGCGCGCAGCGCGTACATGCCGTCGGCGTAGTCCTTCAGCGGGCCATTTTTTGCCAATTGGTCAAAATCTTCGCCGGTGCCGCCGATCATGGCGTACACGCGCGCGGTCAGCTTCTTCCTGTCCGCGTAGTCGCGGTACAGGCGGTCTTCCGCCACGCCGATGCCGGCGTCGTGCACGGCGGTCAGGCCCATGCGCGCGATCTCTTGCAGCGACTTATCCAGCATGACGCGCCCTTCCGCCTCGGTCTGGGCCGGCATGACCTTGGTCACCAGTTCCTGCGCCGCGTCCACCAGCACGCCGGTGGCTTCGCCATTCGCATCGCGCATGATCTTGCCGCCGGCCGGATCCGGCGTCGTCTTCGTGATGCCGGCCAGCGCCAGCGTGCGGCTGTTGGCCCAGCCGGCGTGGCCGTCCACGCGCTCCAGCCAGACCGGGCGATCGGACACGACGGCGTCGAGTTCGGCGGCGGTCGGGAAGCGGCCCAGCTTCCAGTTTTCCTGGTTCCAGCCGCGGCCGCGGATCCAGGCATGGTTCGCATTCGCCTTGGCATAGCCGGCGATGGACTTGATGGCGCCGTCCAACGACGTGGTGCTGGACAAGTCGAGCTGGGTCAGCTGCTGGCCCAGGCCGAACACGTGGCCATGGGCGTCGATCAGGCCCGGCAGCACGGTGCGGCCCTGCATGTCCACCTGGCGCGCGTTCTTCGCCTTGGCGCTCACTTCGGCATTGCTGCCGACGGCAAGGATGCGTCCGCGGTCGTCGAAAGCCAGCGCGCTGAACTGCACCAGCTCGCCCTTGGCGTTCAGGGTGTAGCCATTGGCGTTGGTGATGACGGTGTCGGCGTGGGCCGATCCGAGGACGCCGAGGCCGGCGAGGACGATCAGGGAAGACAGGGGGATCTGGCGCGCGCGCATGCTTATCAATTCTCCGTTTTTGTATGGGTGACCGCGCCTTATGGGCACGGCACGGAGAAGTGTATAGAAAATCAAGGCCAGGGCATAGCCGCCCTACCCCGCGTCATGAAAGATGATCCCCAAGGTGTGCCGCAGGCCGCGCCGCAGCCGGCTGACGCCGTGGCGCATCGCCACCCGGTACACGCCGCGCGTGCCCTGCACCGGGCGCTGGTTCACGGCAAACACGACCGCATCGCCCTGGCCGAGGGGCACCACCTCGGCGCGCGACTGCATGCGCGGGCGCTGCTCCGTCAATACGAACTCGCCGCCCTCGAAGTCGACGCCGGGCCTGGACAGCAGCACCGCCACCTGCAGCGGGAACACCAGCTCGCCGTACAGGTCCTGGTGCAGGCAGTTGTAGTCGCCCTCGCGGTAGCGCAGCAGCAGCGGCGTCGGTTTGCCCTGGCCGGCCGCGTGGCAGCGCGCCAGGTAATCCGCATGCGCGGGCGGAAAGCGGGTCTCGATGCCCAAGCTCTCGTGCCAGCGGTTGGCGATGCCGGCCAGCGGCGGATACAGCGCGCCGCGCAGGGCCTCGAGCGGCGCCGGCAGCGGATAGGCGAAATACTGGTACTCGCCGCGCCCGAAGCCGTGCTGCTGCATCACGACGCGGCTGCGAAACAGCGCCGGCCGCTCGTACAGGGCGGCAGCGGCCTCGCAGTCCCGCGGCGCCAGCAGCCCGGGAATCACGGCGCAGCCGAAGGCGTCCAGCTCTCCGGCCACGCGCTCCCAGTCGATCTCCTTCACTGGCCCGCCTCGCGGTCGAGCAGCGTGCGCTTGCGCTCGATCCCCCAGCGGTAGCCGGACAGGGCGCCGTCCGTACGCACCACGCGGTGGCAGGGAATCGCCACCGCCACCGGGTTGGCTGCGCAAGCCCCCGCGACGGCGCGGGCCGCCGTCGGCATGCCCAGGCGTTCGGCCAGTTCGCTGTAGCTGACCGTGGAGCCGGCGGGAACGGCGCGCAGCGCTTCCCACACGCGGCGCTGGAAGGCGGTGCCGCGCACGTCGAGCGGCAGGTCGAGGCCGAGGCGGGGCGCCTCGACGAAGCCGATCACCTGGGCCACCGTGCGTTCGAACTCGGCTTCCGCGCCCCTGAGTTCGGCCTGCGGGAAGCGCGCCTCGAGGTCGCGCACCAGCGGTTCCGGCTCGTCGCCGATCAGGATCGCGCAGATGCCGCGCTCCGTACTGGCCACCAGGATGGCGCCGAGCGAGCATTGCGCGACGGCGAAGCGGATGGTCTCGCCCTGCCCGCCCGCGCGGTAGCGGCCGGGCGTCATGCCCAGCAGCCCGGTACTGGCGTCGTAGAAGCGCCCGCTCGAGCCGAAGCCGGCCTCGTACAGCGCCTCGGTCACGCTGGGCGCCGCCCCCAGGCCCTGCTGCAGGCGTGCGCCGCGCCGCGCCGCCGCATAGGCTTTCGGCGTGACGCCGGTATGCGCCTTGAAGACGCGATGGAAGTGGAAGCGGCTCATGCCCACCGCCTGCGCCAGGCTGTCGAGGTCGGGGGCGTCTTGCGCTGCGTCGATCAGGCGGCAGGCCTGCGCCACCGCGGCCGCCTGGCGCTGCGCCAGCGGCGGCTGGTCCGGCCGGCAGCGCAGGCAGGCCCGGAAGCCCGCGGCCTCGGCCTCGAGCGGGCTGGCGTGGAAAGCGACGTTAGCGCGCAGCGCGCCGCGCGAGGGGCAGGAGGGCCGGCAGTACACCCCGGTGCTGCGCACGGAATAATAGAACTGGCCGTCGGCGTCGCGGTCGCGGCGCTGCACGGCGGCCCAGCGCGCCTCGTCGGTATCAAAGATGCTGGTCATGGCGGTCATGATGAAGTCCCGGTTCGGTAAGTATAGGGTCAGCCTAACCGCCTGCCGACCGCGGGGCACTCCGGGTATTGCTTTCGAATTGCGATGCTAGAATTTGGTGTCGGCGGCTGCATGCCGCTTCAAACCTTCCCGGAGAGTAGTTTGGAAGAACCGATCACGCAAGACAGCACCCCCATTTTCCAGCGCATCAAGGATTACCTGGTCGGCGAGATCGCCTCCGGCCGCTGGAAGGAAGGTGACCTGGTGCCTTCCGAGCAGGCGCTGGTGCGCCAGTTCGGCGTCTCGCGCATGACCGTCAACCGCGCGGTGCGCGAGCTCACCGCCGAGCAGGTGCTGACCCGGCGCCAGGGTTCCGGCACCTATGTGGCGCCGCAGAAGTACCAGGCCACCCTGGTCGAGATCCGCAACATCGCCGACGAAATCCGCGCGCGCGGCCGCGCCCACCGCAGCCACCTGCGCCTGCTGCGCGCCGAGATTGCCACCGACGAGCTGGCGGCCGAGTTCGAGCTGGCGCCCGGCGCCACGCTCTACCATTCGATCATCGTCCACTTCGAGAACGACGTGCCGATCCAGGTCGAGGACCGCTGGGTCAACCCGGAATGCGCGCCGCGCTACCTGGACCAGGACTTCAGCGCCATCACCCCGAACGAGCACCTGATGGCGGCTGCGCCGCTGCAGGGCGCGAGCTACACCATCGAAGCCCAGCCGGCGCCGGGCGAGGTGGCGCCGATGCTGGCGATCGGCGAAGGCCAGCCCTGCCTGTTGCTGCACCGCCGTACCACCTCGGGCGGACGGGTCGCCTCGGTGGCCACGATGTGGCATCCTGGCCACTTGGCGCGCTTTACCGGCAGCGTTTGAGGCGGAAGCTGTTCAATATCTGCACGTGACCGGAAAAATTCGCCATAATGGCTCCCTTCCGAATGCCGCCCATCTTCCCCGCATGAAGCCGCCCTCTTCGCCCGCACCGCATGCCGCCCCACGCCGCGTGCTGCTGCTCGACGACGACCGCTTCATGCTCGACGTGCTGCGCGAGATGCTCGACATGGTCGACGAGACTGGCGGCAGCGGCCGCTTCGACGTCCATGCCGAATGGGACGCGCGGCGTGCGCTGGCGGTCCTGCCGCGCCATGCGCCGGATTTCCTGATCTGCGACCTGGCGATGCCGGAAATGGACGGCATCGAGTTCCTGCAGGCCGCGGCCGGCCAGGGATTCAGCGGCCGGGTGATCCTGGTGTCGGCGCTGGAAGACGGCGTGCGCGACGCCGCCACCGAGCTGGCGCGCGCCCTCGGGCTGCGGGTGGCGGGCGCCTTCCGCAAGCCGCTGGCGATCGAGCAGTTGCGCCTCGCGGTGCAATGTTGAGATTTTGTACAAGGCGACCCACACTTTTCGAAAAAATGGGGTATTATTCGGCACATCCCCGCCTGACACCCCCTGCCGTTTTTCCATATTGAATTTTGCACACAGTGCCTCCACCATTGTGTAGCAGCTAATTATTTGATGAGAAGCGCGATGAGCAGTACGCGCAGGCCGGCGGGACCACGCCGGATCGGCACAGGCCGCCAGGCGTAACTTGATCCTTACCTCTTTTGAGGAACATATGAGCGAAAACATTAAACACATCACCGATGCAAACTTCGATGCCGAAGTGCTCAAGTCCGAGCAACCGGTCCTGGTCGACTTCTGGGCCGAGTGGTGCGGCCCGTGCAAGATGATTGCACCGATCCTGGAAGAAGTCGCCCAGCAGTACGCTGGCAAGCTGGTGGTGGCCAAGGTCGACGTCGACGCCAACCAGGCCGTACCGGCCCAGTTCGGCATCCGCGGCATCCCAACCCTGATCCTGTTCAAGAACGGCGAAGCGGCTGCGCAAAAAGTCGGCGCCATGGCCAAGGGCCAGCTGGTTCAGTTTATCGACAGCAATATCTGATACTGCTACCATAGCGGCGGCAGCGCGCCCGCGCTGCCGTCATTGTCGGGAAGCTGACCGGCTCCGGTGCTTCCCAGCTTACATAAACCCACGTAGTTCCCTCCCCTACCTTTACTTTCCCGTCACGGGACACCCACACAAACATGCATTTATCTGAACTGAAGGCAATGCACGTCTCCGCGCTGCTGGAGATGGCAATCGGCCTCGACATCGACAACGCAGCCCGCCTGCGCAAACAGGAACTGATGTTCGCCATCCTGAAGAAACGCGCCAAGCAGGGCGAACAGATCTTCGGCGACGGCGCCCTCGAAGTCCTGCCGGACGGCTTCGGCTTCCTGCGCTCGCCGGACGCCAGCTACATGGCCTCGACCGACGACATCTACATCTCGCCGTCGCAGATCCGCCGGTTCAACTTGCATACGGGTGACTCGATCGAAGGCGAAGTGCGTACGCCGAAGGACGGCGAGCGCTACTTCGCGCTGGTGAAGGTGGACAAGGTCAACGGCGAATCGCCGGAAGCCTCGAAGCACCGCATCCTGTTCGAAAACCTGACCCCGCTGCACCCGAACGAGCCGCTGCGCCTCGAGCGCGACATGAACGGCGCCGAGAACATCACCGGCCGCATCGTCGACCTGATCTCGCCGATCGGCAAGGGCCAGCGCGGCCTGCTGGTCGCTTCGCCGAAGTCGGGCAAGTCGGTCATGCTGCAGCACATCGCCCACGCGATCACCGCGAATCACCCGGACGTGACCCTGATCGTCCTGCTGATCGACGAGCGTCCGGAAGAAGTGACCGAGATGCAGCGTTCGGTACGCGGCGAAGTGGTCGCCTCGACCTTCGACGAACCGGCCACCCGCCACGTGCAGGTCGCCGAGATGGTGCTGGAAAAGGCCAAGCGCCTGGTCGAGATGAAGAAGGACGTCGTGATCCTGCTGGACTCGATCACCCGCCTGGCGCGCGCCTACAACACCGTGATCCCGGCCTCGGGCAAGGTGCTGACCGGTGGTGTCGACGCCAACGCCCTGCAGCGTCCGAAGCGCTTCTTCGGCGCGGCGCGTAACGTCGAGGAAGGCGGCTCGCTGACCATCGTCGCCACCGCCCTGATCGAGACCGGCTCGCGCATGGACGACGTCATCTACGAAGAATTCAAGGGCACCGGCAACATGGAAGTGCACCTCGAGCGCCGCCTGGCCGAGAAGCGCGTCTACCCGGCCATCAACCTGAACAAGTCGGGTACCCGCCGCGAGGAACTCCTGATCAAGCCGGACCAGCTGCAGAAAATCTGGATCCTGCGCAAGCTGCTGTACTCGATGGACGAGATCGAGGCGATGGAGTTCATCCTCGACAAGATGCGCGCCACGAAGAACAATGTCGAATTCTTTGACATGATGCGCCGCGGCGGCTAAGCCGACGTAGCATTTCGCGCGACAGAGGGCGGCCTGCGGGCCGCCCTTTTTCTTGCCCGGAGCGCCGAAGCGGCTTATAATCGCCGGTTCAGTCCAACCCCTGGCAAGTGATCGGCAATCGGGTCAAGAAGCAGGACGACCGACGAAGTGCCGTTTGGCTACCAACCATAGAGAAAGCAACATCATGAAGACCGATACCCATCCGGATTACCGCGAAGTCCTGTTCCACGACGTGTCCTGCGACTTCAAGTTCATCACCCGTTCGACCATCAACACCCGCGAAACCGCTACCTACGAAGGTAAGGAATACCCGCTGGTCAAGATCGAAGTCTCGGCTGAATCGCACCCGTTCTACACCGGCAAGCACAAGATCGTCGACACCGCTGGCCGCGTCGAGAAGTTCCGCCAGAAGTTCGGTTCGGTCGGTTCGAAGACCGCAGTCGCCAACGGCTAATCTGCCCGGGCACCACGCAAGCTCCGGGTCCGCAGGGCCCGAAGTTGCCAGAAAAGAAGCCGGTATCCCCGGCTTCTTTTTTTTCGCGGCTATACTACGCGACTATTCTTTCCCGCTGCACTGAACGATGAAACCCGTCCGCCTTCCCGCTGCCGCCACACTGGCACTGCCCCGCTGGGCCCTGCTCGCGCTGGGCATGCTGTACATCCTGCCGGGCCTGATCGGCCGCCACCCGTGGAAGGAAGACGCCGGCCCCTTCGGCATCATGTGGACGATGGCGCACGGCGGCATCGACGACTGGCTGTACCCGAACATCGCCGGCCTGGCAGCCGCCCAGGAAGGCCCGCTGGCCTTCTGGCTCGGCGCGCTGTGCATCAAGCTGTTCGGCTGGATCCTGGGCGACGTGCTGGCCGCGCGCGTCTCCACCATCGGCATCTTCGTCACCGGCGCCATGTCGCTCTGGTACACCGCCTTCCACCTGGGCCGCCGCGCCGAAGCACAGCCGCTGCGCCTGGCCTTCGGCGGCCAGCCCGAGCCCGACGACTACGGCCGCACGCTGGGCGACACCGCGGTGCTGATCTACCTCGGCTGCCTGGGCCTGCTGGTGCAGAGCCACCTGACCCTGGCCGCCACCCTGCAGGGCGCCCTGCTCGCCTATTTCCTGTACCGCGCGGTGCGCTACGTCGAGACCTCCTCGACCCGCAATGCCGTGCTGGTCGGCCTGTCGCTGGGCGCGCTGGCCCTCACGCGCGGCATCGTAGTGCCGGCGGTGCTGGTGCTGGCGCTGTATGCCTGCACCCGCTACCTGAAGCTGGCGACCCGCGACAGCCTGCGCCACCTGGCCATCGCCGCAGGTGTCGGATTTCTTATCACCCTGGCCTGGATCGTGCCGGCCGCACTGGTCCAGCCCTACGGCCTGTCGCCGGTCGGCGAGTGGCTGGACTGGAATGCCGGCCAGCTCGCGCTGCCCAGCCTGGCCTCGCTGAAGGGCTTCTTCCGCATCGGCGTCTGGTTCTTCTGGCCGGCCTGGCCGTTCGCCCTGTGGGCGATCTGGGCCTGGCGCCGCCAGCAGCACCTGCTGCACATCGTGATGCCGGTGATGTTCTTCGTCGCCCTCGCGCTGCTGCTGCTGTGCGACCCGGAGCCGGAAAACAGCGACTTCCTCAAGATGCTGGCGCCGCTGGCGCTGATGGCCGCCTTCGGCCTGCCGACCATGAAGCGCGGCGCGATCAATGCGATCGACTGGTTCTCGGTGATGGTGCTGACCATGCTGGGCGCGCTGGTGTGGCTGTTCTGGATCGCGAAGCTCACCGGCTGGCCGGCCCAGCTGGCCAAGAACGCGCTCAAGCTGGTGCCCGGCTTCAAGCCGGAAGTCGGCATCATCGCCTTCCTGGTGGCCGCCGCGACCAGCGTCGGCTGGATCATGCTGGTCCACTGGCGTCTGTCGCGCCAGCCCTCGGTGCTGTGGCGTGCGGTGGTGCTGTCCTCGGGCGGCCTGATCCTGCTGTGGGTGCTCCTGATGACCCTGTTCCTGCCGGACCTCAACTACAGCAAGAGCTACGCCGGCGTGGCCCAGCAGATCGCGGCAACCCTGCCGCATGACGCGGACTGCATCGAAACCAATGTGAATCCGGCCCAGCGCGCTTCCCTGGCCTATTTCGGCCGCCTGCCCTTCACCACCCTGGCGGGCGGCACTTGCCGCTATGTCCTGCTCCAGGACAGCATCAAGAACCGCGACGACGACAAGCTGGCGCGCCGCTACGGCGTGCGCGGCAGCACCGTGCTGTGGGAAGGCCGGCGCGCCTCCGACCGCGACGAACGCTTCCGGCTGTTCCAGCGCAGCCGCTGATTCCTCCTTCCTGACTGTTTCCTTGCAGGCCGCCGGCATCCCAGCCGGCGGCCTTTTTCGTTCTGGCACGATTCCTGCATCTTTTTCACCGGTGCGCAGCACACCAGCCTGATATGAGAACCTATGTATGCAAGATAGCGCGCTTGAGCGGAGTCAACTGCCCCGTAAGCTAGACCGGCACAATAAAACAGGTCGTTTTTTGTTGCCATGCGGGCGCAACCGATCGAGCAGCGCTGCGAGGAGATACCATGAAAAGCGTTACCTTTTCGGAAATTGTTCGTGTTCGCGAGCGGCCTTTCTTCCTGCGTTGCCCCGCTACCTGGCGGCAGCTGTTCCCATGGGTTCTTACCATGGCCGTCGGCCTGCCGCTGCTGATGCTGGTGCTGCACCTCATCGACCCGGAAACCCCGCTGCCCTTCATCGTGCTGCCGGCGCTGGTCGGCGGGCTGATGCCGGTGGCCATGATGGGCCCGGGAAGCTTCGAGATGCGCACCCGCTTCGATGCCCACCACATGATCAGCACGCTCGACGAAGCGCTGGTGTCGCTGGGCTACCGGCGCACCAGGTCCGATGCCGACCGCATCAGCTACTTCCGCCCGCTGCCCTGGCTGCGCGGCCGCGAAGGCTCGATCGAAGTGGCGGTGCAGCCGCACACGCTGCAGGTGGTGGGCCCGGTAGGCAGCCTGAGGCTGCTCCAGCAGCGCATCTCCTGCTGATTGTTCGGGCGACGAACCCTGTTACGGGCCGCTACCGGCCCGTAACAGGGTTCGTCGCCGCAATACTTTCGCCGGTGCTGGTCATCCGTGCAATCGATGTGCTAAGATGCGCGCCTGCTATTGGGCCTCTGTGGCGGAATTGGTAGACGCACTTGACTCAAAATCAAGCGCCGAAAGGCGTGCCGGTTCGATTCCGGCCGGAGGCACCACCCACCAGCATGGCAGTCACATTGACCTGCCCCTCGATTTGCCCCGACATTTCCGTCGGAATAATTTACACCTCAAAAAACTCTGCCACTGGCCAAGCCATGTGGGCGAGCATTACGGTTGCTTGATCGGCCCACCCCAGTTCTCGTAACTGCGCTCGATGCGCCGCGCCGTGCCGTCGCGCCCCATGGCTTCGAAGGCCGCGTTCAGGCGCCCCACGACGGCATCGGGCACCCCGGGATTGCAGGCCAGGTAGAGCTCGATCCGGTTGAATACCAGCAGTGGCACGATCTTCTTGTCGTAGCCGTAGCGGGACAGGATGGTGCTGCCGCTGCGCAGGCTGGCGGCCCACAGGTCGATGCGGTCGAGCAGCAGCTTGCCGGCATTGGCAAGGTCCTCATTGGCGGCGTCGACCCGGAAGCCGCGCGCCCGCAGGTAGGCATCGCGGGCGTCGCCGTTGTAGGTGCCGATGCGCAGGCCGCGCGCATCCTCGAGGCTGCGTAGTAGCAGCTTGCTGTCGGCGCGCGCCAGCATCACCCACTGGCCGACGTCGGTCGGCCCCACCCATTTGAACAGGTTTTCCCGCTCCGGCGTACGCGAGGTCGAGTACACGCAGGCATCCGGACGTTGCTGCGCAGCCAGGTAGGCGCGCTTCCAGGGCAGCAGCTCGATGCTGTAGTCGACGCCGGCGCGCTGCATCGCTTCGCGCACCTTGTCGGTGGCGATGCCGGTCACGCGCGTGCCCTCCAGCATGCTCGACGGCGCCGATGTTTCGGTCGTGATATAGAGCCGAGGCCGGGCGGCAGGCGCCGTCCCGGCGGCGGCATTGGCGGCGCTGGCGGCAGCGCCGGCTACCGCGAATGCTATCGCGAGAATTCGAGTAAGCAAGGTTTTTCCCTGGCTGGATCGCCTGCGCATTGCGCTATCCACACGCGCTTGTATTGATTTATCAATGCAGAGTAGCACTACAGGGAATTTTTCCGCAATGCATGTCGGTACAGCGACCGGCGAGGGTGGCGCCTGCGCGACAAAAACGCGGGTCAAACCCGCATGATTCCTGCCTTCAACGAGACTTTCCAATAAGAAAGTGAGATACTGCTGAGACCTTTCCCGGGCACTTTTCACTGCCCAATCACCGCAAAAGCCGCCCCATGCTGCAATTATTTTCAGTTCCGGACGATCCGTCGCTGCTCACCTTTGGCGTCTATGAACCGCGCTTTGTCCTGCTGTCGGTCCTGATTGCCATTTTCTCGTCCTGGATGGGCTTGCAGATTGCCGGCCAGGCGGCCGCCAGCCGCAGCCACCGCGCACTCGTGCTCGGCAGCGGCAGCCTCGCCCTCGGCGCCGGCGTCTGGGCCATGCACTTCATCGGCATGCTAGCGTTCAACCTGTGCACGCCGATCACCTATGACCCGATGACCACCATCCTGTCGGCGCTGCCCAGCATCGGTGCCTCGGCGGTGGCCTTGTCGCTGATTTCGCGCCAGCGCCTCGGCCCGGTCGGCCTGCTGGTCGGCGGCGTGCTGGTCGGCGCCGGCATCGGCGCCATGCATTATTCCGGCATGGCCGGCATGCAGATGCGCCTGCAGCTGCGCTATGACCCGGCCATGTTCGCCCTGTCGATCGTGGTGGCGGTGGTGCTGGCCACGCTGGCGCTGGGCGTGCGCTTCGGCCTGAAGCGCTTCCGCTCGCTGAGCGAATCGCGCCGCCTGCTGCTGGCGGCCATCGTGATGGGCTGCGCCATCGCCGGCATGCATTACACCGGCATGGCCGCCGCGCGCTTCGTCGGCCAGGCCGACCCGGCCGGCACCGGCTCCTCGAACAGCGACTTCCTGGCCCTGGCCATCTCGCTCACCACCATGATCTTCACCGGCCTGGTGGTCGCCGCCAACGGCCTGCTGCGCTACCGCATGATGTTCCTCGAGCTGCGCCGCAGCGAAGCCTGGATGCGCGCCCTGCTCACCACCACGGTGGACGGCGTGATCACGATCGCGCGCGACGGCACCATCACCGAATTCAACGCCTCGGCCGAACGCATCTTCGGCTGGCGGCGCGACGAAATCGTCGGCCGCAGCGCCAGCCTCCTGATCGCCGACGACGACGCGCCCTCGCACGACGGCCTGCTGGGCCTCATCACCGAAGGCTTTACCCCGGCGATGTCGGGCAGCAGCGAGATCATGGGCAAGCGCAAGGACGGCAGCCTGGTGCCGATCCGCCGCGCCATCGGCCATGCACGCCTGGACAAGCAGGACCTGTTCGTCTGCTTCATCACCGACATCAGCGAGCGCCGCGCCATCATGCAGGCGCTGCATGCCAGCGAAGCGCAGTTCCGCTCGCTGATCGCCAACATCCCCGGCATTTCCTTCCGCTGCACGCTGGACGGCCAATGGCCGATGGTCTTCATCAGCGACGCGGTCGAACGCGTCACCGGCTACCCGGCCGCCGACTTCCTGGGCGACCATCCGCGCCGCCTGTTCGGCACCCTGATCCACGCGACCGACCGCGTGCGCGTGAACGAAGAGCTGGAAGCCGCGCTGCGCGAAGACCGCCCCTACCTGGTCGAATACCGCCTGCTGCACAAGGACGGCAGCGTGCGCTGGCTGTGGGAGAACGGCAGCGGCGTACGCGACGACGAAGGCACGGTCAGCTGGCTCGATGGGGTCATCCTCGACATCACCGAGCGCCGCCAGATGGAAGACGCGCTGCGCGACGCCAAGGACAAGGCCGAGCAGGCCGCCGCCGCGCGCGCCACCTTTGTCGCCAACATGAGCCACGAGATCCGCACGCCGATGAATTCGATCCTCGGCTTCACCGACGTCCTGCTCGACGGTGAGCTGAACAAGGAACAGCGGCGCCACCTCGACACCATCCGCAGCGCCGGCCGCGCGCTGCTGCGCCTGCTCAACGAGATCCTCGACACCGCCAAGCTGGAAAAGGGCGCGGTGGAGCTGGAGCAGAACGACTACAACCTGCTGTCCCTGATCGACGAGCTGTCGTCCACGCTGGCCGCGAATGCGCGCGCCAAGGGCCTGCACCTCGACATCCACTACGATCCGGCGCTGCCGACCGGCCTGCGCGGCGATGAGCTGCGGGTGCGCCAGGTGCTCACCAACCTGCTCGACAACGCGATCAAGTTTACCGAGAAAGGCACCGTGACCCTGCGCGTGCGTGCCGAGGGCGACCAGCTGTGCATCATCGTCAGCGACACCGGCATCGGCATCGCGCCGGAACGCCTGCAGGCGATCTTCGATCCGTTCACCCAGGCCGACGCCTCGATGACGCGCCGCTTCGGCGGCACCGGCCTGGGCACCACCATCAGCAAGCAGCTGGTCGAGCTGATGGGCGGGAAGATCTGGGCCGAGAGCGAACTCGGCAAGGGCACCAGCTTCCACGTGCATCTGCCGCTGGTGCTGGCGCGCTTCGCGCAGCAGGCGCCGCGCGTGCGCAGCGCCGCGGTGCTGCCGCCGCTGCGCGTGCTGGCCGCCGACGACGTGCCGCAGAACCTGGAGCTGCTGCAGCTCCTGATGGCGCGCCGCGGCCACACGCTCACCGCCGTGGCGGATGGCGCCGCGGTCCTGGAGCAGGCCAAGGAAGGCGACTTCGACCTGGTGCTGATGGACTTCCAGATGCCGACCCTCGACGGATTGAGCGCCACGCGCGCGATCCGCGCCCACGAGGCGGCCACGGGCAAGCGCCGTACGCCGGTGATCGCGATGACCGCCAGCGTGCTGGCCGAGCACCGCCGCGCCAGCGTCGAAGTCGGCATGGACGGCTTCGCCACCAAGCCGGTCGACTGGTTCACGCTGTCGCACGAGATCGCGCGGGTGCTGGGCCTCGACCAGCAGCAGGCGGACAAGGACGCGCTTGCGCTGCCTGCCGCGGCGCGCGAGGTGCTGAACCGCCGCGCCGGCCTGCACCGCTGGGCCGACAAGGCCGACGTGTATGCCGAGGCGCTCGATCACTTCGGCCGCCAGTACGCCGACCTGGCCACCACGCTGAAGATGCATGCGGCAGGCGGCTCGCACCAGCAACTGCGCATGCTGGCGCACAAGGTGCGCGGCGTGGCCGCCAACGTCGGCCTGGAACAGCTGTCCGACGCGCTGTCCAGGCTCGAGCAGGCCACCAACACCGTCCCGACCGACGAGCGCGAGGCCGCCCAGGCGCTGGACACCGCCACCGCCGCCCTGGGCGACGCGCTGGCCGCGATCCGCGCCGGCAGCCCGCAGCCGACCGTGGCGCCCGAGGCGGCGCCCTATGACCTGGTGCGCGCGCGCCGCGCCGGCGGCGTGCTGTTGCAGGCGCTGCGCCGCGGCGCCCTCGACGATGCCGCCCTGTCCGGCCTGGCGGCGGCGCTGGCCGGCCATCCGGTGGCGCCGCGCGTGGCCCAGATCCAGGGCGCGATCGGCGACTTCGAATTCGACTCCGCCCTGGAACAGCTGGAGGCCGTGATGGCCACGCTGGAAGAATAAGTTTTACAGGATTGACGAGCATGACCCAACCGAACAACCGGCCGCTGATCCTCGCGGTCGACGACGAAGCCAGCAACCTGCAGCTGCTGCGCCAGATCCTGCAGGACCACTACCGCCTGCTGTTCGCCAAGGACGGCGCGCGCGCGCTCGAGCTGGCGCGCCAGGAAGGTCCCGACCTGGTGCTGCTGGACGTGATGATGCCGGGGATGTCCGGCTACGAAGTGTGCGCCTCGCTCAAGTCAAACCCGGATACCGCGGCGATTCCCGTGATCTTCGTGACCGCGCTCACCGACACCGCCGACGAGCTGGAAGGCTTCGAGGCCGGCGCGGTCGACTACATCACCAAGCCGGTGAGCCCGCCGATCGTGCGCGCGCGCGTGCGCACCCACCTGTCCCTGGTGCGCATGGAAGAGTTGCGCGCGACGCGCCTGGAAATCGTCCAGCGCCTCGGCCTGGCCGCCGAATACAAGGACAACGAGACCGGCCTGCACGTGATCCGCATGAGCCACTTCTCGCGCATCCTGGGCATCGCGGCGGGCATGAGCGAGGTGGAAGCGGACGACCTGCTGCACGCCGCGCCGATGCACGACGTGGGCAAGATCGGCATCCCGGACCGCATCCTGCAGAAACCCGGGCCGCTCGATCCGGACGAATGGAAGGTGATGCAGAGCCACGTGACGATCGGCGCCGAGATCATCGGCGAGCACGAAGGCGGCATGCTGGCGCTGGCCTCGCAGATCGCGCTGACCCACCACGAGAAATACGACGGCAGCGGCTACCCGAACGGCCTGCGCGGCGAGGACATCCCGCTGGTCGGGCGCATCGTGGCGATCGCCGACGTGTTCGACGCGCTGACCTCGAAGCGGCCATACAAGAAGGCCTGGTCAGAGGATGAAGCGCTGACCTTCCTGCGCGAGCAGAAGGGGCGCCATTTCGATCCGGCGCTGGTCGACCTGTTCCTCGAACAGATGCCAGCGGTACGGGCGGTGCAGCAGCGCTGGGCGGAAGCCTAGATCAGCGCGTCGGCGGCACGCCCGCCAGTCCCACGCTCTCGCGCGCATTCGCGGTGGCCTTGCGCGCCACCAGCTCCTTGTACAGGTCGGTGTAGTTGGCCGCCATCCGCTCCGAGGTGAACAGCTCGTGGTAGCGCTGTTCCGCGCGCACGCCCATGCGGCGCGCCATCTCGGTGTCGTTCCACAACGCCTGCAGCGCGGCGCGCAGCGCCATGGCGTCCGAGGGCGGCACCACCAGCCCGGTCTCGCCATGCTGGTTGATGTAGGTGGTGCCGCTGCCGATCTCGCAGGAAATCATCGGCTTGCCGTACATCGCCGCTTCCAGCAGCGAGATACCGAAGGATTCCGCCCGCAGGTGCGAGGGGAAAGCCATCGCATGGCACAGGCTCAGGAGCGCCGCCTTGTCGGCGTCGTCGACGCTGCCGGTAAACACCACGTGTTTCAGGCCGAGACGCGCCGCCTGCTCGCGCAAGGCCTGCTCTTCCGGTCCGGTGCCGACGATGACGATCGGGTAGTCCAGGCCGCGCGCCGCTTCCAGCAGGACGTGCAGGCCCTTGTAGTAGCGCAGCACGCCGACGAACAGGAAGAACTTCGGACCGAGCTTGGCGCGCCAGTGCGCCAGGCGGCACGGCTCGACGTGCGGATAAGTCGACTTGTCCAGGCCGTAGGTGATGATGCGGGTCTTGTCGCGGTAGCGCTGCAGCACGTTCGAGGAAGCCAGGTAGTTGGGCGAGGCCGCGACCACGGCATCGACACTGTCGAAGAAGCGGTACTTGAGCGGCTGGTACAGGCGCAGCAGGTGCTTCTGGCGCACGATGTCGGCGTGGTAGCTCACCACGGTGGGCTTGTCCACGCGCGCCATGAAATGCGCCAGGTCCATGAAAGGCCACGGGAAGTGGTAGTGGACCACGTCGGCCTCGCGCGCCATGCGCGACAGCGCACCGATCGCCTGCAGCGAGCAGGCGTTCGAGGCGATCTCGAAGTTCTGCGGCACCCGATGCACGGTGTGCCCATCGAGCGTATAGGGCGCCAGGTCTTTCTGGCGCGACAGCGACAGCACGGTATTGTTAACGCCCAGGCGCGTCGTGCCGACGCACAGCTGGCGGATCACCTGTTCGATGCCGCCAAGGGAGTCCGGATAGTACGTCTTGTAGAAATGAAGGACACGCATGTTGGAAGCTTACTGCGAAAGTAGCGCACGGTACACCTCGGCAGTCTGCCGTGCGGTAGCGTGCCAGGTCAGTTGTTCGGCCCGCGTGCGGCCGGCGGCGATGCAACGCGCGCGCTCGCGGGCGTCGTTGGCCAGCGTCTGCAGCGCGCTCGCCAGCAGGCCCGTGTCGAGCGGGTCGACCTCGAGTGCGGCGCCTTGCGTCACTTCGGGCAGCGAGCTGGCGTTCGACGCCACCACCGGGACGCGCGAGGCAAAGGCCTCGACCACCGGGATGCCGAAGCCCTCGTACAGCGAAGGAAAGGCGAACACGCCGGCGCCGGCGTACAGGTGGCGCAGCTGCTGGGCGTCGGTGAGCTTGTCGAGCCAGACCACGTTCTCGCCATTGGCCTGCGCCGCCTGGATCTGGGCGACCAGCGCTTCGCAGCGCCAGCCGCGCGCGCCGACCACCACCAGCGCGCGCTCGTCGCGCAGGGCCTTCGGCAGCGTCAGCCAGGCATCGAGCAGGCGGCCGACGTTCTTGCGCGGTTGCAGCGTGCCGACAGTGAGGAAATAGCCAGGGCGCAGTTTGTAGTGTGCAAGCGTGGCTGCCATCGCCTCCGCGTCGGGCGCCTCGAGCCACTCGTCGTCCACGCCGCAGTAGACGACCGAGACCCGGTTCGGGTTCACGCCGAAGCATTCGACCAGTTCGTCGATCGCGAAGTGCGACAGCGCGATGACGTGGTCGGCCTTGGCGGCGGCCTTGCGCTGCAGCCAGTTCTTGAGGCTGCGCAGGCGCGGGTTGCACCACTCGGGGTACTTGATCGGCAATGCGTCGTGCAGGGTCGCCACCACCGGGCAGTCCATGCGCACGATGCGGTAATCGGTGACGTGGAACAGGTCGGCCGGCATGTGGACGCGGTGCGCGGAAGGCGTGGCGAGGTCGACCAGGGAAGCGGTTTCGAAGGATTGCGGCATGGGCTGGCCGATGCTGATGCCCTGCCCCTTCGAACCGACGCGCGGCCAGGAATACGGGACGACGCTGCAGCCGGTGCGCGGCAGGTGCCGCATCAGTGCGCTGGTATAGACGCCGATGCCGTCGAGGCGGCCGCCGGTCAGGCCCGGTTCGATCATGGTCGTTCCGAGCCCGACGGTGAGACCGCCGGCCCTCACGCCAGGTACATCCAGCGCAGCGTCTCGGACAGCGGCGTCGGGTCGAGTTGGCCGATGACGGCGGTGAGCTTGCTGTTGCTGCCCGACAGCGTGAGCACGTCGTTGGCGCGCACGAATGCCGGGTTGACGTGCACGTCGATGTGGTAGCCGGCGATCTCGCTCATCATGTCGATCAGGTTGGCCAGCGAGTGCGAACTGCCGGAGCAGACGTTGAAGGCTTCGCCGGCAGGCGCCACGGCCAGCAGGCGGCGGTAGGCGCGCGCCACCATGCGCACGTCGGAGAAGTCGCGCGCGATCGCCAGGTTGCCCAGCTCGATGCGCTTCTCGTTGCGGCGGAAGTGGGACACGATCTTCGGCAGCAGGAAGTTGTCGGTCTGGCCCACGCCGGTATAGTTGAACGGGCGCGCGATGGTGATCGGCAGCTTGTCCATCCACAGGCGCGCCATGTATTCCATGGCCAGCTTGCTGACCGCGTAGTCGTTGGCCGGGCTTGGGGTCACGTTCTCGTCGATGACGGGCACGCTGGCATTGCCGTAGATGTTGGCCGAGGAGGCCAGCAGCACGCTGGTGGGGCGGTGCTTGCCGGCGGCCAGCGCTTCGAGCAGGTTGCGCGTGCCGACCACGTTGACGCGGTAGATCAGTTCGGCGTCCGAATGGGCCACGAAGGCGATGCCGGCCAGGTGCGCGACCACGTCGGGCTGCACCTCGTCGACCATCCGCGCCACGGCTTCGCGGTCGCACAGGTCGACCGCATGGATGTCCGGGCCGAGCTCTTCGCCCGGCATGACGGTGCCGTAGACACGGTAGCCGGCGGCAGTGAGCTCCTGCGCCATGTAATAGCCGGTGAAGCCGCGCAGGCCCGTGATGAGCGCGCGGCGTCCCTCGCCTTCCCTCCCGCCGATGAAGGCCGGGATGTCGTCCGTGGCCATGCGTTCCATGATCTTAGAACGAGAATCCGATTTCGTTGCGACGCAGGTCGGCGTCGACCATCATCTGGCACAGTTCTTCGAGCGTGGTCTTGGGCTCCCAGCCCAGCACGCGCCTGGCCTTGGACGGATCGCCGATCAGGAGGTCGACTTCGGCCGGGCGGTAGAACTTCGGCGACACGCGCACCAGGGCCTTGCCGGTACGCGCGCAATGACCCACTTCGTTCTCGCCTTCGCCGGCAAACTCGATGTCGATGTTGGCGCCCTTGAAGGCCATGCTGACGAAGTCGCGCACGGTCTCGGTGCGCTTGGTGGCCAGCACGAAGGTATCGGGTTCGTCGGCCTGCAGGATGCGCCACATGCCTTCGACGTATTCCTTGGCGTAGCCCCAGTCGCGCTTGGCGTCGAGGTTGCCCAGCTCGAGCACGTCGAGCTTGTTCAGGACGATCTTGGCGACCGAGTCGGTGATCTTGCGGGTGACGAATTCACGGCCGCGCAGCGGCGACTCGTGGTTGAACAGGATGCCCGAGGAACCGTAGATGCCATAGGACTCGCGGTAGTTGACGGTCATCCAGTGGGCGTACAGCTTGGCCACGCCGTAGGGGCTGCGTGGATAGAAAGGCGTCTCTTCGACCTGCGGAATGGACTGCACCTTGCCGAACATCTCGGAGGTGGAGGCCTGGTAGAAGCGGATCTTCGGATTGACGATGCGGATGGCTTCGAGCAGGTTGACCGCGCCCAGGCCCGTGATCGAGGCGGTGGTGACCGGCTGTTCGAAGGACACGCCAACGAAACTCTGCGCCGCCAGGTTGTAGACCTCGTCGGGCTGGCTGCTTTCGACCAGGCGGATGCTCGAGGACAGGTCGGTCAGGTCGTATTCGACCAGCGCCAGGTTCGGATGCTTCTCGATGCCGAGCTCTTCGATGCGCCAGAAATTAACCGAACTGGAGCGGCGGAAGGTGCCGGTCACGTGGTAACCCTTCTCCAGGAGAATCTGCGCCAAGTAGGCGCCATCCTGGCCGGTAATACCAGTGATCAGGGCTCTTTTCGTTGTTTGCATGTTCTTGGGTTCTTGAAGATGGTCTTGCAGGCAGCCAGACTCAGGAAAGCCGGGATTGTATCAGAGAGGGGTGTTGTCTACCTTTACACGGTAGACAGTGCTGCAATAAATGCAACAATTTATCTCGACATTATGCCTTGAAAAGTATGACACCCGGCGCCCGCTTACGGTTTGTTACCGTTGTATTTGTGCGAAGACAAATTGTGAAATTCTGAGACAAAAACGCCTGACATAGCTCAAGGAGCCGCGTCAGGCGTACGTTTTACCGCTTGTTGGTACTTACTTACCTCTGCGAGACCGCATCCACGACACACAAGGCCGTCATGTTGACGATGCGGCGTACCGTCGACGAAGGCGTCAGGATGTGCACGGGGCGTGCGCAGCCCAGCAGGACCGGGCCGATCGCGATGCCGTTGCCGGCGGCGCTCTTGACCAGGTTGTAGGAAATGTTGGCAGCGTCGATATTCGGCATCACCAGCAGGTTGGCGTCGCCGCTCAAACTGGAGTTCGGCATGATCTTCATCCGCACCTTGGCTTCGATCGCGGTGTCGCCGTGCATCTCGCCGTCGATTTCCAGGCCCGGCTTGGCCTGCTGCACCAGCGGCAGCACCGCGCGCATCTTGCGGGCCGATTCGCTATTGTAGGTGCCGAAGTTCGAGTGCGACAGCAGGGCCGCGCGCGGCTGCATGCCGAAGCGTTCCATCTCCTCGGCCGCCATCACGGTGATCTCGGCCAGCTCCTCGGCGTTCGGGTTCTCGTTGACGTGGGTGTCGACGATGGCCAGCTGGCGGTCCGGGGTGATCAGGAAGTTCATCGCCGCGTACACCTTCGATGCCGGCCGCTTGCCCAGCACCTGGTCGACGTAGTGCAGGTGCATCTGGGTGGTGCCGTAGGTGCCGCAGATCAGGCCGTCCGCGTCGCCCTTGTGGACCATCATGGCGCCGATCAGGGTGTGGCGGCGGCGCATCTCGATCTTGGCCAGGTCGACGGTCACGCCCTTGCGCTTGGCCATCTCGTAGTAGGTCTGCCAGTAGTCGCGGTAGCGCTCGTCGTAGTCGGGGTTGATCACGTCCACGTTCTGGCCGAGCTTGAGGCGCAGGCCGAACTTCTCGATGCGCTTTTCCAGCACCGCCGGGCGGCCGACCAGGATCGGGCGCGCCAGCTTCTCGTCGACCACCACCTGCACCGCGCGCAGCACGCGCTCGTCCTCGCCCTCGGCGTAGACGATGCGCTTGGCTTCCATCGGCGCGGCCTTGGCCACCGAGAACAGCGGCTTCATGAAGGTGCCGCTGCGGTACACGAACTGCTGCAGGCTCTCGGCGTAGGCGGCCAGGTCCGCGATCGGCCGGGTGGCGACGCCGCCGTCCTGCGCCGCCTTGGCCACCGCCGGGGCGATGTGGGTCAGCAGGCGCGGATCGAAGGGCATCGGGATCAGGTATTCCGGGCCGAAGGACAGGTTGGCGATGCCGTAGGCCGAGGCCACGATGTCCGACTGCTCGGCGTGGGCCAGGTCGGCGATCGCGTGCACCACCGCGATTTCCATCTCGCGGGTGATGGTGGTCGCGCCGCAGTCCAGCGCGCCGCGGAACATGTAGGGGAAGCACAGGACGTTGTTGACCTGGTTCGGGTAGTCCGAACGGCCGGTGGCGATGATGGCATCGCTGCGCACCGCCTTGACGTCTTCCGGCAGGATCTCCGGGTTCGGGTTGGCCAGCGCCAGGATCAGCGGATTGGGCGCCATCTGCGCGACCATGTCCTGCTTCAGCACGCCGCCTGCCGACAGGCCCAGGAAGATGTCGGCGCCGGGGATCACCTCGGCCAGCGAGCGGTGCGGGGTATCCTGCGCGAAGCGCGCCTTGTCCTCGTCCATCAGCTCGGTGCGGCCCTTGTAGACCACGCCGGCCAGGTCGGTGACGAAGATGTTCTCGATCGGGAAGCCGAGGTCGACGATCAGGTCGAGGCAGGCCAGCGCGGCCGCGCCGGCGCCCGAGACCACCAGCTTGCAGTTCTTGATATCCTTGCCGACCACCTTCAGGCCGTTCAGGATGGCGGCGCCGACGATGATGGCGGTGCCGTGCTGGTCATCGTGGAAGACCGGGATCTTCATGCGCTCGCGCAGCTTGCGCTCGATGTAGAAGCACTCCGGCGCCTTGATGTCTTCCAGGTTGATGCCCCCGAAGGTCGGTTCGAGCGAAGCGATGATGTCGACCAGCTTGTCCGGGTCGTTCTCGTTGATCTCGATGTCGAACACGTCGATCGCGGCGAACTTCTTGAACAGCACGCCCTTGCCCTCCATGACCGGCTTGGAGGCCAGCGGGCCGATGTTGCCCAGGCCGAGCACGGCGGTGCCGTTCGAGATCACGGCGACCAGGTTGCCGCGCGCCGTGTACTTGTACGAGTTGGCCGGGTCCTTGACGATCTCCTCGCAAGGGGCGGCGACGCCCGGCGAGTAGGCCAGCGCCAGGTCGCGCTGGTTCAGCAGGCCCTTGGTCGGGGTGACACTGATCTTGCCGGGGCGGGGAATCTGGTGATATTCGAGTGCTGCTGCGCGCAGCTGTTGACGCAATTCTTCTTTCTTGTCCGATGACGAGTCCATGCCGGGCAGCCTTCCTGAAACTAGAGGGGAACCTCCAATTTTATCAGACGAACAGTTGACAAAGGCTACGTATTTTCAACAGGCAGTCATGGATATATAAGTTTTGCTAATAATTCAAGCTCTACCATTAGCCCAGCTTCTAGTTAAAGGGGGCGATTACAATGCGGAGATGCTTTCCGAATTCGACCTCATCAAACAATTCTTCAAACGCGAGCGCCCCGGCCGGGCCGACCTGGGCATCGGCGACGATTGCGCCCTGCTCACGCCCTCCCCCGGCATGCAGCTGGCGATCTCGAGCGACATGCTGGTCGAGGACCGGCATTTCTTCGCCGGCGCCGATCCCGTCAAGCTGGGCCATAAGAGCCTGGCGGTGAACCTGTCGGACCTGGCGGCGATGGGTGCGCGCCCGGTCGGCTTCACGCTGGCGCTCGCGCTGCCCACCGCCGACCCGACCTGGCTCGATGGTTTCTCGCGCGGGCTATTCGCGCTGGCCGACGCGCACGGCTGCGAGCTGATCGGCGGCGATACGACCAAGGGGCCGCTGAACATCTGCATCACGGTGTTCGGCGAGCTGGCCCCCGGGCACGCGCTGCGGCGCGATGCGGCGCGCGTGGGGGACGACATCTGGATCTCGGGCACGCTGGGCGACGCGCGGCTGGCCCTGGCCGGCTACCTGGCGGAAGTGGCGCTGCCCGACGAGGATCACGCGCAGGCGGCCCAGCGCATGCACATGCCGGCGCCGCGCGTGGCCCTGGGCCTGGCGCTGGCGGCGCAGCCGGTCGCGCATGCGGCCCTCGATGTGTCGGACGGGCTGGTGGGGGACCTCGGGCACATCCTGGCGGCGTCGAAGGTCGGCGCCACGCTGGAGGTGGACACGCTGCCGGCCGGGCCGGTGCTGGCGCGGCAGTCGCTCGAACTGCGGCGCCGCTTCACGCTGGCGGGCGGCGACGATTACGAGCTGTGCTTCACGGCGCCGGCAGCGAACCGGGAAGCGGTGCTGGAAGCCGGACGGCGCAGCGGAACAAAGGTGACGCGGGTCGGAAGGATCGAGGCCGAGCCGGGCCTGCGTTTCGTGGATGCGCATGGGTCACCGCTCGATCTCAAACTCAGCGGCTGGGATCACTTCAGTTAGGCCGTACCGGTTTTCTCCACATCCTCGCGCGGCACCTTGCGGTCGTCATACGGCCCGTAGGTCAGCCAGTAGTGCCGGAACGCCAGCCGGATATTCTCGCGCAGCTGCAGGTCGTGCCAGGGCTTGGTGTAGAAGCGGTAGATCGCCCCGCGGTTGATCGAATCGAGCACCGTCTCCACGCCGGTGTAGCCCGACAGGATGATGCGGATGGTCTCCGGATACATCTCCTTGACCTTGCTGAGGAACTCGGTGCCGCTCATGACCGGCATGCGCTGGTCGCACAGGATCACCTGCACCCGGTACAGCGCCAGCAATTCGAAACCCTCGGCCGGCGAGGAGGCCGTCAGCACCCGGTAGTTGTCGCGCCTGAACAGGCGGTGCAGCGCGGTCAGCACGTTGACGTCGTCGTCCACGATGAGCAGGGTTTGCACCTTGTCGTCCTGGGCCGGCGGCTGGTCGGGCTGGGCGCGGTTGTCCTGTACCAGGCGCGCCAGCTCGTCGGCGGGCAGGCCGCGCGAGAAGTGGAAGCCCTGGATCTCGTCGCAGCGGTTGCGCCGCAAGTACGCCATCTGCGCACGCGTCTCCACGCCTTCGGCGATCACCTGCATGTGCAGGCTGTGCGCCATGCTGATGATGGCCAGCGCGATCGCCGCATCGTCCGGGTTGGTCACGATGTCGCGCACGAAGGCGATGTCGATCTTCAGCTTGTCGATCGGGAAGCGCTTGAGGTAGGCCAGACTCGAGTAGCCCGTGCCGAAGTCGTCGATCGCAATGCGGATGCCGAGTTCCTTCAGCCGGCCCAGCACGGCGATGGTGTGCTCGGCATTCGACATGAGCGCGCTTTCCGTCAGTTCCAGCTCCAGCATGCCGGGCTCGACCCCGTGCCTGTCGAGCGCGGCGCGGATCACGCTTTCCAGGTCGCCTTCGACGAACTGGCGGCTCGACACGTTCACCGCCACCCGCACGTCGCGCACCCCGCTTGCGTTCCAGGCCGCGATCTGGCGGCAGGCTTCGTCGACGATCCATTCGCCGACCCGCACCACCAGCCCGGTTTCCTCCATCAGCGGCACGAACTCGGCCGGGTAGACCAGCCCGAAGCCCGGCCGGTTCCAGCGCAGCAGCGCCTCCACGCCCGAGATGCGGCCGGTGTTCAGTTCCAGCTTGGGCTGGTAGTACAGCACGAACTGGTTGCCCTCGAGCGCGCTGCGCAGCGCCAGCTCGAGGTCCAGGCGCGCCAGCACCTGCACGTTCATCCCGGCGGTGAAGAAGCGGTAGCCGTCGCGCCCCGCTTCCTTGGCGCGCACCATCGCGGTGTCGGCATACTTGATCAGGGTGCCCGGCTCGGTCGAGTCTTCCGGGTACATGGCGATGCCGATGCTGGCCGTCAATGCGGCCTGCTGGCCGTGCAGGTCGAAGGGGGCGCGCAGCGACTCGCGGATCTCGTTGGCGACGTTCACCGCCTCCTGCTGGTCGCGCGTCATGGTCAGGATCAGGGCGAACTCGTCGCCGCCCAGGCGCCCGGCCGTGTCGCGCAGGCGCACCACGCGCACCAGGCGCGTGCTGAACTGGCGCAGCAGCTCGTCGCCGAGCGAGGTGCCGAGCGAATCGTTGATGATCTTGAAGCGGTCGAGCGTGATGCACAACACCGCCACGCGCCAGTTCTTGTCGCGCGCCAGCTCGATGGCGTCGCGCAGGTTCTGGAAGAACAGGGTGCGGTTCGGCAGGCCGGTGAGCGCATCGTAGCTGGCCATGTGGCGCAGGCGTTCCTGGGCGTGCAGGCGCTCGCTGATGTCGCGCGCTACCGCGATCAGCATGCGGCTCTTGCCCAGGTCCTGCAGCTTCCAGCTGATCTCCACCGGCACCGCGCCCTGCCCGCCGGCGCGCAGCAGCTCGGTCTCGACGATGTCGCCGGGCAGCGCGCCGAATTCCGGCTTGTCTCCCTCGCCATCGACGCCGGGCGCGGCGGTGGGCACGCCGTCATGGGCCAGCGCATCGGCCGCCAGGTGGCGCTCGAGCAGCTGGCGCGTGCCCAGGCCCAGCGCCACCGGGTCGATGCGCAGCAGCGCCTCGCGCGAGAAACCGAGCATGCGGCAGGCGCCGTCCGAGACGTCCACCATCGCCATCGAGGCGGTGTCGATCAGGAAGATCGCATCCGGCGTCGCATCCATCGCGCCGCGGAAGCGCGCCAGCTCGGCGGTGCGCTCGCGCACCTCGCGTTCCAGCTGCACCCCGTAGTCCTGCGACTCGCGGTGCAGCAGGCGCACTTCCAGCAGGTTGCGGATGCGCGTCATCACCTCCACGGTGTCGAAGGGCTTGCCGATGAAGTCGCGCGCGCCGGCTTCCAGCGCCGCCAGCTTCTTGTCCGGCTCGGCCGTCACCACCAGCACCGGCAGCCAGGAATCGCTCTCGAGCGGCTTGAGCGCCTCCATCACGTCGAAGCCGTCCATGGCCGGCATGTGCAGGTCGAGGATGATCAGGTCGAAGCGATGCTTCAGGTGCATCGACACCACCTGGCGCGGATCGCAGGTAGCCGAGACGTTCTCGTACCCGGTCGTCTTCAGCAGGTATTCCAGCAGCTGGACGTTGACGGGTTCGTCGTCCACGACGAGGATGCGCGCGCGGCGGATGTCGGACAGTGAAATCATTCGGCCTTCCTTTCGGCTGGTTTTGCTTTGGCCAGCGTACTGTTGATCGCGTCGGTGAACTTGTCGATGTCGATCGGTTTGGTCAGGTAGCGGGTGAAGCCCGCGGCCATGCCGCGCTCGATGTCGCGCTGCATGGCGTTGGCGGTCAGGGCGATGACCGGGATGCCGGCGGTGAGCGGATCGGCGCGCAGCTGCCTGAGCACCTCGATGCCGCTCATGCCCGGCAGGTTCAGGTCCATCAGGATGATCGCCGGCTGGTGCGCGCGCGCCAGCGACAGGCCGACATGGCCGTCGTGCGCCGACAGCAGGCGCAGGTCGGAACGGAAGCGCACGATCTCTTCCACCAGGCGCAGGTTGGCGGGATTATCCTCGACGTACAGGATCAGCTGCGGTTCTCCTTCATCCGGCACGGTATGGACTTCCTGCGCCTCGGCGGCCACGCCCTCCGCCTGCGCCGCCAGCGGCGCGGTGGTGGCCAGCTCGATCCAGAACACGCTGCCCATGCCCGGGCTGCTGGACACGCCGATCTCGCCGCCCATCAGCTCGACGAGGCGCTTGGTGACCACCAGCCCGATGCCGGTACCCTCCTGGCTGCCGCCCTCCTGGCCGAGCCGGTTGAAGGGCTGGAACAGGCTCGCCACCTGTTCGGCATCGAGACCGGCGCCGGTGTCCCGCACCGACAGGCGCAGCCGGGTCGGGGCCACCTGTTCGCAGGTGACCACCACGGCGCCGGCCTCGCGGTTGTACTTCACCGCGTTGGAGAGCAGGTTGAGCAAGACCTGTTTCAGGCGGGTGCGGTCGGCCAGCACTACCGCCCCCGGCGTTTCCGGGAACAGCACGTGCACGCCGCGGCTCGCCGCGATCGGCTCGACCATGGCGCGGGTTTCCAGCAGCGTGTCGGAGAGCGCCACCGGCTCCATCGACAGCGTCACCGTGCCCGACTCGACCTTGGCCAGGTCGAGGATCTCGTTGATCAGGGTGAGCAGGTGGCGGCCGCTCTTCAGGATATGGCCGGCGAACTCCTTCTTCTGCTCGATCGTCGAGGGCAGCGTATCGGAAGTGAGAATCTGGGCGAAGCCCAGGATCGCGTTGAGCGGCGTGCGCAGCTCATGGCTCATCGAAGAAAGAAACGCCGACTTGGCCTGGTTGGCGCTGCGCGCCTCTTCGATCGCATTGGCCAGCTCGGCGTTGGCCAGCGCCAGCTGCAGGGTGCGCTCGTCCACGCGCTGCTCGAGCTGCTCGTTCAGGCGCATGACTTCCTGCTGCGCGCGCGAGCGTTCCGCCGCTTCGCGCGCGATCTCGCTGCTCGAGGTCTCCAGTTCGCGCGTGCGCCCTTCGATCTCGGTCAGCATGGCATTGAAGGAATCGACCAGCTCCCCGGCCTCGTCGTTGCTGATGCGCGGCGCGCGGCGCGAGTAGTCGCGGGTGGCGACGACGTCGCGCGCGATCTCGGTGATGGCCACGATCGGCGCCGTCACCACCCGGCCCATGCGGCGCATCAAGAGGTAGGCCACGAACATCGCCAGCAGCGTCACCCCCGCGGCGATGCTGAGGTAGTCGACCGTGCGCGCCAGCAGCTGGTTCTCGGCGCGCAGGTAGACCGTGCCGAGCGCGTCGCCATCCTCGACGATGCGGTGGTGGATGACCAGCTTGTCGCGATCGCTGGCGGGGACGGCGGGCAGACGCTCGGGCAGCCCGCTCGCCTCGCCGGCCGCCTGGTAGGAAGCGAACAGCTCACCGTTGGCGTCGTAGATGGCGGCGGCGCGCACCTGGGGGCGGGTGCGCAGCAGCGCCAGGTTCTCCTTGGCCAGACGCGGATCGTCGAAGCTCAGCGCGGCCGAGCTCATGTGGCCGACCAGTTCCGCCTGGGTGGCGAGGTCGTTCAGCAGGCTGCGGTGGTAGCTGCGCAGGTCGTAGAAGATGATGATCGCCACCGACACCAGCAAGGCGACGAACGTGGTGGTCATCACCGCCCGCACCAGCTTGCTGCGGATCGAACGGCGATGGGTCATGCGGCCTCCAAGGGTCCTACCTCAAACGGAATTGTCAATACAAGAGTCGACCACCAGGGCGCGGCGGCGCCAATCAGCATAGCCGACGACTTCGTGTCATGTCGCACGGAACTTTTCACCATTCAACCATATGCACACCGGGTAAAACATGCATGCAGCTTGAAGTGCACGCTTTCTGTGTCAGTGCGGCACGGACCGCGCTAGAATAAACTGCGCGCCGCTCGCGTGCGCCACATCGGCCTCGGCCTGCTCATCGGTTCACCGCAGGGTCAACCGCATTCAAAGGAGCTTTACGTGACGAACGATATCCTAGATCTTGCTACGAAAGTTGGCCGGGCGCTCGAGGCCAAGCGCCTGGTGCTGGCCACCGCCGAATCCTGTACCGGGGGCGGCGTATCCCAGGCAATCACCGAAATCCCGGGTTCCACCGGCTGGTTCGATTGCGGCTTCGTCACCTATTCCAACAATTCCAAGACTGAACTGCTGGATGTGCCGGCCGCGCTCATCGCGCAATTCGGCTCGGTGAGCGAGGAAGTGGCCGGCAAGATGGCCGAGGGGGCGCTGTCCAACAGCACGGCCGACGTCGCAGTGTCGACCACCGGCATCGCCGGGCCGACCGGCGCGGTGCCGGGCAAGCCTGTGGGCACGGTCTGTTTCGGCTGGTCGCGCGGCGACACGACCTATACCGAGCGCCTGGTGTTCCAGGGCGACCGCAAGGCGGTGCGCGAGCAGACCGTGGCGCATGCGCTGCAGGGCCTGCTGCGCTTCATCGAGTAGGCAGGCAAGCCTCGATGACTGGCATGGCGCCGCGCCTGCTGGGCGGCCTGGCGCTGCTTGCAGCCGCCGGGCCGGGATGTGCCCAGGCCGCTGCCGATACCGATACCGCCGCGTACACCGTGTATGCGGCGGGCGACATCGCGCGCTGCAAGCACCCCGACCCGCGCTGGTCGGGCGCCGCCGCCACCGCCAGGCTGGTGGAACCGCTGCTGCGCGCCAATCCCAGGTCCGCCGTGCTGTCGCTGGGCGACCACACTTATCCCTACGGCAGGGCAGCCGAGTTCGAGAACTGCTACCACCCGACCTGGGGACGCTTCCGCGAGCGCACCTGGCCCACGCCCGGCAACCACGAATATGCGACGCCGGGCGCCGCGCCCTACTTCGCGTATTTCGGCGATCGGGCCAAACCGCAAGGAAAGAGCTGGTACAGCCTGCGGCTCGGCAGCTGGCTGGTGGTGTCGCTCGACAGCAACCTGGAAGGGGCGGCGCATGCCGAGCAGATCGGCTGGCTGCGCGACACGCTGGCGCGCGAGAAGGCCGCCTGCACCCTCGCCTTCTGGCACCATCCGCTGTACACCTCGGGCGGCCACTTCCGCGAACAGGGACGCTTGCGCGACGCCTTCGCGCTGCTGCATGCGGCCGGCGCCGAGCTGGTCCTGTCGGGCCACGACCACGACTACGAACGCTTCGCGCCGCAGGATGCCGACGGCCGGCTCGACCGCGCCAGGGGCGTGCGCCAGTTCGTGGTCGGCACCGGCGGCGCCTATGCCACGCCCTTCCTGCAGTTCACGCCGAACAGCGAGGTGCGCGAAGCGAGCTACGACGGCGTGCTGGAGCTACGCCTGCTGGACGGCGCCTACGCATGGCGCTTCCTGCCGGCCGACCCCAGCCGGGTGCCGGCGGGGGCCACGCCCGACCACGGACGCGGCAACTGTCACTGAGTTGCCACCGAGTCGCCACTGAGCGCCACAGAAGGAGCACCACATGAGATACTGCCGGCTGCTCGCCCTGATATTGATGATGACCACATTCGCTCCACCCACTGGCGCCCAGTCCGCGCCGCCGCCCCTGCCCACCGTCGCTTTCGAAAAAACCACCCTGCCCAACGGCCTTCAAGTGATCCTGGTCGAAGACCGGCGCCTGCCGATCGTGGCAGTGAACATCTGGTACCACGTCGGCCCGGCCAACGAAGCGCCCGGCCTGACCGGCTTCGCCCACCTGTTCGAGCACATGATGTTCGCGCAGACGCGCCACATCCCGCGCGGCATGGCCGACCGCCTGCTGGAAGGCGCCGGCGCCACCGACAGCAACGGCGGCACCGGCTATGACCAGACCAGCTACTACGACACCGTGCCCTCCAACCAGCTGGAGCTGGCCTTGTGGGTGCACGCCGACCGCATGGGCTACCTGCTCGACGTGCTCGACCAGAAGGCGCTCACCAACCAGCAGGACGTGGTGCGCAACGAACGCCGCGAGACCGTCGAGGACGAACCCTACGGCCTGGTGCAGGAAGCGCTGGCGCATGCGCTGTTCCCGAAGGGCCATCCGTATTACGCCTCGATCATCGGCTCGCACGCCGACATCCAGAACGCGAAACTCGACGACGTGCGCCAGTTCTTCCAGCGCTACTATGGGCCGAACAACGCCAGCATCGTGATCGCCGGCGACATCGACAAGGCCAGGACGCGTGCCCTGGTCGAACGCTACTTCGGCAGTTTCAAGCGCAGCCCCCCGGTGGCCCGCCCCAGCGTGACGACGCCGCCGATCACCAGCGAGCGGCGCGTGGTCGTGCGCGACCGCGTGGAGCTGCCGCGCATCTTCATGGGCTGGCTCACGCCGCCCGCCTACCAGCCGGGCGACACCGAGCTGGCGGTGGCGGCCGAGATCCTCGGCGGCGGCAAGTCGAGCCGGCTGTACAAGAAGCTGGTGTACGAGCGCCAGATCGCCCAGGACGTGGACGCCAGCCAGAACTCCCAGGGCCTGGTCTCGACCTTCGTCATCGACGTCACCGCGCGCCCCGGCGTCGAAGCGCGCGCGCTGGAAGCCGCGATCGACGCCGAGCTGGCCCAGCTGCGCGATCACGGCCCCTCGCAGCGCGAAGTCGAGCGCGCCCGCAACAGCCTCGAGACCGCGCTCCTGAGCACCGTCGAAAAGCTGGGCGGCGACGGACTGGCGGACCAGCTCAACCACTACAACCAGTACACCGGGGACCCGGGCTACCTGGCGAAAGACGTGGCGCAGCTGCGCAGCATCACGCCCGCCGACGTGCAGCGCGCCGTGCGCAGCTACTTGCGCCAGCAGGCGCGCGCGGTGGTCACCGGCCTGCCCGGCAAGCCGGTCATCGACGACCCGCGGGTTCCGCCTGCGCCGAAAGCCGGCAAGGCCGCCAAGCCGGCCACCGTGGCCGCGCACGAAGCGATCAACGTGCCGGAGCCCTGGCGCGCGCAGCAGCCGAAGGCGGGGCCGGCCCCGCGCTTCACGCTGCCGCAGGGCGAGTCCTTCAAGCTCGCCAACGGCCTCACCGTGATCCACCACTACAAGCCGGGCCTGCCGCTGGTGGCGGCCCAGCTGGTGGTGCGCAGCGGCAGCGCCGAGAATCCCGCCGACGTGCCGGGCCTGGCCGGCTTCACGGCGCAGATGCTGGAAGAAGGGACGGCCACGCGCAGCGCTCCTGGAATAGCCGACGAGATCGCGCAGCTCGGCGCCTTCCTCGACACCGGCACCGGCCATGACGCCTCCATGGTGTCGCTACTGTCGCTGCGCGCGAACTTCGCGCCGGCGCTCGACATCATGGCCGACATCGTGCTGCGCCCGGCCTTCCCCAATGCGGAAGTCGAGCGCCAGCGCGCCGACCGGATCGGGGAACTGATCCAGCAGCGCGACGATCCGGAATCCGTGGCAGCAGTGGCCGCGGCCGGCACCTTGTACGGCAGCGGGCATCCGAAGGGCTATGGCCAGCTCGGCACCGAACCGGCGATCCGCGCCGTCACGCGCGACGACCTGGTGGACTTCTGGCGCCGCCACTACGTGCCCGGGAATGCCGCGCTGGTGGTGTCGGGCGACATCACGCGCGGCGAACTGACGGCGCTGGTGGAAGCGCGCTTCGGGGCCTGGGCGCGTGCCGACGTCCCCGACGGCGGTGCGGAAGAGCCCGCCGGCACGCCCGCGCGCCTGGTGCTGGTCGACCAGCCGGGCGCGGTGCAGACCGCGCTGCGCGTCACCAGCATCGGGGTGGCGCGCACGACGCCGGACTTCCCGGCGCTGCAGGTCCTGAACGCTGCCCTGGGGGGCATGTTCTCCAGCCGCCTCAACAACAACCTGCGCGAGACCAAGGGCTACACCTACGGCATCTCCTCCTGGTTCCGCTACGACCGCACGCCGGGCCCCTTCGTGGTCGCCGGCAACGTGCGGCGCGACGCCACCGGCGCCTCGGTGCGCGAGATCTTCAGCGAGGTGAACGCGATGCGCGATGCGCCGCTGCCGGCCGCCGAACTCGACACCGCCCGCGACGCCCAGGTGCTGTCGCTGCCCGGGGCTTTCGAGACCAATGCCGACATCGGCGCCAGCATGGCCGACATCTTCATCTACGGCCTGCCGCTCGACTACTACGCTCGCCTGCCCGCCCAGCTCTCGGGCGTCACGGCGGCGCAGGTGCAGGCCGCGGCGCGCAAGTACCTGGCGCCGGAACGGATGAAGGTGGTCGCCGTGGGTGACCGCAAGCGCATCCTGCCGCAGTTGCAGCCGCTCGGGCTGGGGACGGTGGAGGTGCGGGATAGCGATGGGCAGTTGCCGCGCCGCACGGACTGAGTGGTGTGGTCAGGAAATCAGATCGGCATCCGAGCCTGCGTAGATTTTCCGAAATCTCAGATAGCCTGCGCAGGCGATCAGATCGGAAGCAGACCCCCAGGGCTCCCGTCCTTCAGTAACGAGGCGGGGAATCTTGCCGTGCTTCTGGTATTCCTCCACGGCACCTCGCTGCTCTTCAGTCAGTCCATCGTCTGCGCGCATCCGATAAACAGAGTTTCCCCGGCCACGCATCCTGGATCGAACTTCATTATGGCTTGCCACCGCCTTGCGTCGCTTCACCCATTTATCGAGCATGGCAAGCATGTCTTTTTCGTTGTCCGGATTACCGGGTATGAGCTTGAACCAGGCCCTGGAGTCATGGACATAGTTGTCGAAGAACTCCAGTACAGCTGGATTCAGGCTTTTTTCCTTTTCCCACCAGGTCGCAATTTCTTCCCACTCGGCCGCATGGCTGTTGCCGAATCCGGCTTTCTGAACTGAGGGAATGAACTGCCTGCCCTTCTCCTTGAGCCAGGTAGCAAATGCCTTGATTTCTTCTTCGAATTCATGGGCCGCGCTGTGGAGATCGTTTTGGTCGAACACGGATGAACGGAGGAAGCTCGGGCTCTTATGCAATGGGGTCGTTCCGGTGACCCGTCGGGCCAGCCGCCACTCGATCTGCTTGCGCGCCTGCTCGCGCATGATCCGATGGATTGGGCCTTTCGTTTCCTTGCACGTCGCGATGTAGGCGTTGAAGGCGGCGATCGCCTCGGGCTTCAAGGCGAACCTTTGCTTCGCAACCGGGCTCGCCAGCTCAAGCTTCAAGGGAACACCGTTCAGGCGAGCGGCCTTGTACATCATCAGGAGCGGAATTCTCGTCAGCATGTCCGCTCCCGCTGGATCGGTTCCGCGCCCCTGTTCGCCGGGACAGTAGCCGCAGCCGACGTCCGAATGTACCCCGGGCACGACGATTTCCGTGCAGCCTTCGGCGAGGACGCCGTTGACCGAGATCGAATCGACCGGAAAGCTGCGGCGCAGTTCGTGCGCCGCAACGAGATGCAGGCAGTTCATGCCTGCCGGGACACGCATGCTGTCTTCGGCATCTGCCCAAAGTCCATGCCCATCGAAGAACCCAAACGAGTTTGCGGATCCAACGGAGGCGACGGTATCGAACAGGCCCAGGAAGTCGAAGTGCACCGGAAAGCCACCCAGCGACATCGCTCCCGTTTTTCCTCTAAGCCTGGCGTCCAGCTTGCAAAGGGATTGCAGCCAGTTTACGAACACACGGGCTTCCGTGGCGCCGCGCGAAAAACCGAACACCGACATATAGATCGTCTTGACGATACCCGGGTCAATCTTGGCCGGCTTGCCTCTTTTCTCGTTCGGCCAATGCCTGGAGACGGCCTCATGCAATCTCAGCAGCATTTCCTTGAATTTTTGTGGCACCTTCTTTTCGCGACTGTTCAAGCCGAGTTCGCCTCCCCTGCCATCAAGGAGTGCGCGTGTGCTTTTATTCAGGATGAGGGTCCGGCACAGCTCTTTTTCTTCCGTTGCCGATATCAGCGGCGTCTTCAGAAAAAACCGGTGAAGGTTGTTCACGGCCTGGATCAATGCCCACACTATCCTGAAGTCGCCGAATCCGCCTGCTGCGGCGCCGGAGGTAGCTTGCATGCCGGTTCCATTATCGCCTACTTGCGGGAAAGGGGATGCGACGCCCGGGACATAGACTCGGAAGAAATGCTTATATCTGGGCAGTTCGTGTACCCAGTCAGTCGAAGTGGGAAGGACTCCAGGGACGCTCAGGCCAGGGTAACAATCGTAGAGGCGGGCGACGTTCGAATGGTTCTTCGTAACCTCGGCTTGTTCATAATTGTTCTTAGTGCCATCAAAGAAAAATCCGAAGAATAGATTTGTCTCACATGACCTGCTCGGCATACCAATCGTAACTCCTTCTCGTTGTTCCTGAAGACGAAAATTTGCTTTTTCGCCTTCGGTAAAGAAATGGTCGAGATTGGTAGCTAATGCAAATTTTTCAGCGATAGGTGGAGACAAGAGCGCGGTCATGGCCTAACCTCCATCAACTCTTTAACTTTATCTCGACTGTACTCCAGCACCTTTTCATAACGGCTTTTTAAATAGATTATGTATTTAGAATCGTTAGGACCTGAAAATCCTTTAATGCTTTCGCGATCATATTGCTCAGCCAGTTGCCACGCTTCCCTAGCGCTCTTCTCTGGATCTTTCTCTAATTCGTCTAATAAGACCAGCGCGTCATCAATTCCCCCTAGTTCGTGATGAAGAAGAATTTTCCACCGTTCTTGACGATATTTGAGTGATGGCACAGGCCAACCTTTTATTTTCCCTGGCCAATTCGGATGGTCGGGCTGAAAGTCACTTGATACGATAGCGACCTTACCGTCCGGGGTACGCAGCACCCACAGCTCACCAGGCTTGCCGTCGGGGTATTGCGGGACCTCGACGAGGTGTGTCTCCTTAACTTCAAGCAGCCCATTCTCCGGCCCCCTGTCTACCCAGTGGGTTGCATTCACCTGCAGTTTGATACCGGGACGCCAGGTCTTGGGCAGCGTCGCACAGCAGGTTGTCCCCCCAGCCCCATAAGGATCGATCAGTTCTCCGCCGGCACCGGGCTGGTCCTTGAGGGCCGGATTCTTGACGGAATAACTGAAGGTATCCACGGTGTGGTTGACGCCATGAAGATTGACGTCCACGTTTGTTGACTCACTACACGCGGTGAGAGCGGGTTGAATCAACAGGCAGGCCAGCACCGGTACAGCATATTTCCAGATCGGCTTGAGCATGTTCGTCCTCATGATGATGTCCTTCGCCAGTCAAACACCGAGTCGACAATCCCGATCACGGTCTTGTCCTGCCACACGCGGCTGTTGCGTACCTGGCCAAGACGCCATAGCCATGGCGAGATGCGCACCCGATAGCGGGCAAGGCCACCGTCGCTCCCAAGCATTGCTACTTCGCTGATCTCTCCAGTAAAGCTGGTGCGGCTACCGTTGGCCAAGGCGATCTGCAGTTTTGCCGACTGTCCCAGCAGTTTTTCCAGCTCTATATGGGCATTGGTCGACAGGACAATGAGGTCTCGGACATCGAGCTCGTTCAAGGCCTCATCGGCCAGGAAAGCCTCGACCAACAGCTCTTTCGTACTGAGGCCAGCGCTGCTGTCGTCGACGCTCAGCTCATAGAGCCTTGTCGTGCTTGAAAAACGGGCAAGCTCGACGGCAATTTGTTCCGCCAGTATCGTGGTCATGAGGGAAAGCTATTCTTCGGTAAGTCCGCGATCCTCGGCGGACGGTCTGAAAATAAAAGTACATCGGCCAACATACCGGACTGATCCGACAAGTCATTGCGCAATCGCATTAATTTTCAGCGGCCGTACTGCTTGCCGGTCACGAGCATTTCGCCTAACATATGAACAAATCTTCACATGTTAAACATGACTACACCTACCGAATTCGAACACGCGGCCGGCGCCGTCGAAGAACTGGCCGACCTGTTCCACCTGCTCGGCGACGCCACCCGCCTGCGCATCGTGCTGGCCTGCCTGGCGCAGCCGACCGCGGTGGGCGACATCGCCGCCTCCCTCGATTTGTCCAGCTCCCTGGTCAGCCACCACCTGCGCCTGCTGCGCGCGGCCCGCATCGTCAAGGCCGAGCGCCAGGGCAAGCAGGTCTTCTACTCGGCTGCCGATGCCCACATCAGCAGCCTGCTCGCCAACATGTTCGAACACATCGCCGAACCAATCAATGGAATGGACGCATGAGCACCACCCACACGCACGACCACCATGATCACGACCACGATCATGGCCACCACCACGGTTTCGGCCACCACCATCACCACATGCCGGATCCGGCCGGGCACGAGCGCGCCTTTGCGCTGGCCATCGGCCTCAACGCGCTGTTCGTGGCCATCGAATTCACCTACGGCTTCATCGCCCACTCCACCGCGCTGATGGCGGACGCCGGCCACAACCTGTCCGACGTGCTCGGCCTGGTGTTGGCCTGGGGCGCGGCGGCGTTGGCAAAGCGCGCGCCGACGCACCGCTACACCTACGGCCTGCGCGGCTCCTCGATCCTGGCGGCGCTGGGCAATGGCCTGCTCCTGATGGTGGCCTGCGGCGCCATCGCCCTGGAAGCGGTGCAACGCTTCACCGAACCGGCGCCGGTACAGGGCATGACGGTGTCGATCGTTGCAGGGATCGGCGTTCTGATCAACGGCTTCTCGGCCTGGCTGTTCATGGCCGGCAGCAAGAGCGACCTGAACCTGCGCGGCGCCTACCTGCACATGGCGGCCGACGCCGCGCTGTCGCTGGGCGTGGTGATTTCGGGCCTGCTCATCATGGGCACCGGCTGGACCTGGGTCGACCCGGCGGTGAGCCTGGTGATCGTGGTCGTGATCGTGATCGGCACCTGGTCGCTGCTGCGCGAATCGGTGCTGCTGTCGATGGCGGCGGTGCCGCCCGGCGTGGATGCGAACGCGGTGCGCGACTTTCTCTGCAGCCAGCCGGGCGTGAAGGAAGTGCACGACCTGCACATCTGGGCGATCAGCACGACCGAGAACGCGCTGACGGCGCACGTGGTGATGCCGGGCGGGTACCCGGGGGACCGGGTGCTGGACGAGATGGTGGACAGGCTGCGCAGCGACTTCGGGATCCACCACTGCACGCTGCAGGTGGAGGAAGGGACGACGCATCATGGTTGTGCGCTGGGTGATCATCATGGTCATGACCACGAACATGATCATGACCATGCCCATGCGCACTGAGTGCAGCCGGGCCGGCGAGCCCTAGCCGGCGAGGTTGGCGTACAGCGCCGTACTCAGGTAGCGCTCGCCAAACGACGGAATGATCGTCACGATCAGCTTCCCGGCATTCTCCGGCCGCTGCGCCACCTGCACCGCCGCCCACAAGGCGGCGCCTGACGAAATTCCCACCAGCAGTCCCTCTTCGCGCGCCGCGGCGCGCGCCGTCTCGAAGGCATCCTCGTTCTTCACGGTGATCACTTCGTCGTAGACGCCGGTGTTGAGCACTGCCGGCACGAAGCCGGCGCCGATGCCCTGGATCGGGTGCGGCCCCTTGGTCCCTTTGGACAGCATGGGCGAGGCTTCCGGTTCCACGGCGATGGACTGGAAGCCGGGTTTGCGCGCCTTGATGACTTCGCTCACGCCCGTGATGGTGCCGCCGGTGCCGACGCCGGCCACCAGGATGTCGACCCGGCCGTCGGTGTCGCGCCAGATTTCCTCGGCGGTGGTGTTGCGGTGGATTTCCGGGTTGGCCGGATTGTTGAACTGCTGCGGCATGAAGCAGTTCGGATCGGCGGCCACCAGTTCCTCGGCGCGGCGGATCGCGCCCAGCATGCCTTCGCTGCCCGGCGTGAGCACCAGCTCGGCGCCGTAGGCGCGCAGCAGCATGCGCCGCTCGTTGCTCATGGTCTCGGGCATCACCAGCTTGCAGCGGTAGCCGCGCGCGGCGCACACCATCGCGAGCGCGATGCCGGTGTTGCCGCTGGTGGGTTCGACGATGACGGTGTCGGGCTTGATCATGCCGGCCCGCTCGGCGGCCTCGATCATGGCCAGGCCGATGCGGTCCTTCACGCTGTGCGCCGGGTTGTGGTATTCCAGCTTGCCGAGGATCTCGGCGCCGCCATTCGGGGCCAGCCTGCGGATTCGTACGAGGGGGGTGTTGCCGATCAGTTCAGTAACGTCGTTCGCAATGCGCATGCCGGTCTCCCGTTTATCGTTGGATTTGACTTTACTTGACGTTCACCAGTTCCACATCGAAGATCAGATCGGCATCAGGCGGAATCATGCCGCCGGCGCCGCGCTTGCCGTAGGCCAGCGCGCTCGGGATGACCAGGGTGCGCTTGCCGCCCACCTTCATGCCCTGCACGCCCTGCTCCCAGCCCTTGATGACCATGCCGGCGCCGAGCTGGAACTCGAGCGGGTCGCCACGGTCGAGCGAAGAATCGAATTTCTTGCCGCGCTGCTTCGGCGCGAGCGGCTTGTGCAGCCAGCCGGTGTAGTGGACCAGGACCTTGCTGCCGACGCTGGCTTCCTTGCCCTTGCCGACCACGCGGTCGATGATCTCGACCTGCGGGGTGGGCGCGGCCGGCACGACCGGCTCGGCCTGCGGCTGGACCGTCTGCGGCTGGGTCGCCTGCGGGACGTTCTGCTGCTCCGGCGCAGGCTGGGTGGTGGGCTTGGACGCGTCCTGCTGCTGGGTGGTGCTGTCCTGGGCGGTGGCGCCGGCAGCGGCGGCCAGCAGCAGTGCTGCGAATGCGGTACGACGGATCATGTGGGTTCTTCCATCAAAGTGATCAATAACTGATCCTATGATAGCAAGGCCGCTTCGGCTTGCACAGTTTGCGCTTGAGCAACAGCATCGAGCGCGTCCAGCGGCTCGGCATTCGCCGCATCGGCCAGCTTGCGCAGCAGGTGGCCGGCCGCCACCATGCCGAAGGTGGCCGTGACCACCATGCTCGAGCCGAAGCCGGCGCAATTCAGGCCGGTGACGCCGTTCGGATCGATCGCGCAGGCGTCGCCGGCATCCGGATAGCGCAGCGGTTCCATCGAGAACACGGCATCGATGTGGTACTTGTTCTTTTCACCCTTGGCGAAGCCGTACTGGGCGCGCAGGATCTTGCGCACTTTCTTCAGCAGCGGTTCCTGCTCGGTGCGGGCCAGGTCGCGCACTTCGATCCTGGTCGGATCTAGCTGGCCGCCGGCGCCGCCAATGACGATCAGGGGCAGCTTCCTGGCACTGCAGTAAGCGATCAGCGCCGCCTTCGACTTGACGCCGTCGATGGCGTCGACCACGTAGTCGAAACCTTTGCCGGCGATCATCGTCTCGATGTTCTCCGGATCGATGAAGTCCTCGACCAGGGTCACCTTGCAGAACGGGTTGATCTGCGCGATGCGTTCCTTGAGCGCCTCGATCTTCGGCATGCCGATGGTCGAGCTGAGCGCCTGGAGCTGGCGGTTGATGTTCGATTCGGCCACGTTGTCGAGGTCGATCAGGGTCAGGTGGCCGACAGCGCTGCGTGCCAGCGCCTCGACGATCCAGGAACCGACGCCGCCGACACCGATCACGCAAACGTGCGCCGCACGGAAGCGTTCGAGGGCACGCTCGCCATAGAGGCGCGCGATCCCGCCGAAGCGGCGCGCAAAGTCGACTTCGTCGTCCAGGGTAGCTGCAAGAGTAGGGGTATCGGTCAGGTTCATCCCGCCATTTTAACGGACCTCGATTGCGCATCTGCACTAAAATAGCTTCTAGTCAACCAAATTCTTCTCGTGTGTCAACAAAACGCCCCATGACTCTCAACCTCCACGACACCGCCCCCGATTTCGACCAGCCGATCGCCGTCCTCAAGCACTGCCATGACCGCATCCGCAAGCAGCTGGCGACCCTCGACAAGCTGCTCGCCCATCTGCCGGAATCCGGCGCCGACGAACAGGCGCGCCAGGCCGCGGCAGCGGTGCTGAAATACTTCGAGAAGGCAGCCCACCTGCACCACGACGACGAGGAACAGGACCTGATCCCGATGCTGCGCGCCGTGGCGCAAGGCGAGGACGCCGCCACCCTGCAGGCGTTGGCGCCGGTGATCCTGCAGGACCACAAGGACATGGACGCGCTCTGGCAGGATTTGCACGAGCAACTGACCGCCATCGCCGAAGGCCAGTCCACGGTGCTGTCGGCCAGCGCGGTGCAGCGTTTCAGCCAACGCTATTCTGCCCACATGGAACGCGAGGAGGGCACGATGGCGCCGATGGCCCTGCGCCTGTTCAGCCCGGAACAGATGGCCCAGCTGGGCAAGGCGATGCAGGCGCGCCGCGGCATCGGAGAAACCTCCCCTGCCCCGGCCATCGGCCAGGCCGTCGCCGACCTGCGCAAGGACTACGGCCAGGCCAGCCTGAACGAGAACGAGGTGATGGACGACCCGATGCTCCAGTTCACGCAATGGTTCGAGCAGGCGCTGAAGGCCGAGGTGAACGAGCCGAACGCCATGTCGGTGGCCACGGTGGCGGCCAACGGTCGCCCGAGTTCGCGCATCGTGCTGGTGAAGCAGTTCGACGAACGCGGTTTCACCTGGTACACCAACTACGATAGCCGCAAAGGCCAGGAGTTGGAGGATAATCAATACGCCGCTTTGTTGTTCTTTTGGAGCGAACTCGAACGCCAGGTGCGCATCGAAGGACGTGTAGAGCGCACCTCAAACGAAGAAAGCGACCGGTATTTCCGCAGCCGGCCGCTGAAAAGCCGTTTGTCGGCCATCGCCTCTCGTCAAAGCGCTCCAATCGGCAGCCGCGCTGAGCTGGAACAGAACTACGAAGCCGTAGCACGGCAAGCTGGAGATGATCCGGCGCGTCCGGGCAACTGGGGCGGTTTCCGCCTCGTGCCCGAGCGCCTGGAATTCTGGCAGGGGCGCCGCTCCCGCTTCCACGACCGCATCGTCTACGAGCGTCAGGAAGACGGCAGCTGGACCCGCCTGCGTTTGCAACCCTAGGCCGGCCGCAGCGCGAGCTCGCATCTGCGCGGCACGCCGGCCACCTATGCCGGAGGTGAGCGTGTTCGAGCAAATGGTATTGTCGGCCTGGAGTGCAGGCCTGCGTGACAAGCTGTCCCTGCCCTTGCGGGTGGAACTGTGGGATGGCCGCCAACTCGAGTTTTCCTCCGAGCCGGCACGGGTCACCATCCGCGTCCCCGACCGCTCCGCCCTGCGCTACCTGCGCTCGCCCTCGCTGTACAACCTGGGGCGGGCCTACGTCGAGGGAGCGATCGACATCAAGGGACGGGCGGCCGACATCATCAACGTCGGCAACGCGCTGGCGGCCAGCCTGGACAAGGGACGCGGCCGCCTCGGCGACATGCTGCGCCGCGCGGTCCCGCACACGCGCGAGAGCGATGCCGAAGCGATCCGCTACCACTACGACGTTTCCAACGATTTCTACGCGGCCTGGCTCGACCCGGCCATGGTGTATTCCTGCGCCTACTTCGAGAACGGCGACGAAGACCTGGCCACGGCGCAGCAAAAGAAAATCGACCACATCCTGCGCAAGATCGACCTGCGGCCCGGACAGACCTTGCTCGACATCGGCTGCGGCTGGGGTGCGCTGGTGCTGCGCGCGGCCCAGGCCTTCGGCGCGCGCTGCGTCGGCGTGACGCTGTCCGAGAACCAGGCCCGGCTTGCGCGCGAGCGGGTCGAACGGGCCGGATTGCAGGGACAGGTCGAGATTCGCCTGCAGGACTACCGCGACGTCGACGGCAGCTTCGAACGCATCACCAGCGTCGGCATGTTCGAACACGTCGGCGTGCAGCACCTGCCGGAATATTTTTCACGGGTGAACCGGCTGCTGGCCCCGGGGGGCGTGGTGATGAACCACGGCATCACCACCACCAATGTCGACAACAGCGCCACGCCCTACGGCGGCGGCGAATTCATCGACCAGTACGTGTTCCCGCACGGCGAGCTGGCCCACCTGGCCACGGTGGTGCGGGCGATGCAGGAAGGCGGGCTGGAGGTGCGCGACGTGGAAAACCTGCGGCGCCACTACGCGAAGACCTGCGCGATCTGGACCGACAATTTCGAAGGCAATGCCGAGCATATCCGGACGCTGACGGACGAGAAGCGCTTCCGCATCTGGCACGTCTACCTGGCGGGCTGCGCCTACGCCTTCGCGCACGGGAGGATCAGCCTGTACCAGATCGTGTGCGGCAAGGCGGATGGAGAGGTCGAGCAGTTGCCGTGGTCGCGCAAGTACATGTACGCTACTTGAGCCGCTCGGTAAAGGTCTTGCGGAACTTCGCCACCTTCGGCGCCACCACGAAGGCGCAGTAGCCCTGCAGCGGATGCTGCGCAAAATAATTCTGGTGATAGTCCTCGGCCTTGTACCAGGTCTCCTGCGGCAACAGCTGGGTCACGATCGGCGCATCCCATACCGCCGCCATCTCGGCCATCACCTTGCGCGCCGTCGCCTCCTGCTCCGGCGAGGTGGTGAAGATCACCGAGCGGTATTGCGGGCCGACATCGTTGCCCTGGCGGTCAGGCGTGGTCGGATCATGGATCGTGAAGAAGATCTCGAGGATGTCGCGGTAGCTGATCACCGTTGGGTCGAACTCGAGCCGCACCACCTCGGCATGGCCGGTCGTGCCCGCGCACACTTGTTCGTAGCTCGGCTTGTCGACGTGGCCGCCCATGTAGCCCGATTCCACGCGCGTCACGCCGCGCGCTTCCAGGTAGACCGCCTCCAGGCACCAGAAGCATCCGCCACCCAGGATGGCTACCTCCCTCCCGCTTTGTTCGCTCATTGCACGCACCTTTGCTATTTCGTCAGATTCGATAGTTCTTAATGTAACGCAAAGCGCACTTTCATGCAGTGCGCTCGGGATCAACACCCGGCCGGCCGCCCGACAGTGGCATAATGGCGATCCAATGAATACACGCTCTCCCCGTGCCACGACGCGCGGTTTCGACTCGGCGCATTTTCGCCACGCCCTGTCGCAATTCGCCACCGGTGTCACCGTCATCACCACGCGCCTTGCCGACGGCTCTTTCCGCGGCCTGACCGCCAGTTCCTTCAACTCGGTCTCGCTCGAGCCCCCGCTCGTCCTGTGGAGCCTGGGCGCCGGCGCCAACAGCCTGCCCATCTTCAGCGGCAACTCGCATTACGTCATCAACGTGCTGGGCGCGGGCCAGCAGGACCTGGCGCTGCGCTTTTCGCGCCGCAGCATCGACGATCCCTTCACCGGCGTCGAGTACGAACTGTCGCGCACCGGCCTGCCGATCCTGAAGGGCGTCTCGGCCTGGTTCGAATGCCACAACCGCAGCCGCTATCCGGAGGGCGATCACGTCATCTTCGTGGGCGAAGTCGAGGAATGCGCCGTGCATCCGCAGTCGGCGCTGCTGTTCCATGGCGGACGATTCGGTGCAACCGGCTAGGGCGGTTGTTTAACGTGCAGCTGGCGAGGATCACGCCAGCTCTCCGGATTTTTAGGCAAATCCGGCCGGGTCCCGCGCCCTACCATTCTCTTCACCTTAACGCCGCGTCAAGCGGCATCTCATGGAGAAGAGATCATGTCCAAAGTCTGGTTCATTACGGGCGCCGGCCGCGGCATCGGCGCAGAAATTGCCCATGCAGCGATCGCGAATGGCGACCGCGTTGTTGCGGCGGCTCGCAGCCTTGCACAGCTGACATCCACCTTCGCCTCGGTCGATTCGGAGCAGGTCGAACTGGTCGAACTCGACGTCGCCAAGGAAATGCAAGCCACGGTCGCCATCGAGGCCGCCGTCGCCCGCTTCGGCCGCATCGACGTGCTCGTCAACAACGCCGCCTATGGGCTGCTGGGCAACTTCGAGGAGCTGTCCCCGGCCGACATCGAACAGCAGTTCACGGTCAATGTGTTCGGCGTGATGCACATGCTGCGTGCCGCCCTGCCGGTGTTGCGCCGCCAGCGCGCGGGCCACGTCGTCAACATCAGCTCGATCGCCGGCGTCACCGGCTTCGACGGCGCCTCGGTCTACTGCGCCACCAAGTATGCGATCGAAGGCCTGTCTTCTTCGCTCGGGCTGGAGCTGGCCAAGTTCGGCATCAAGGTGAGCACAGTCGAGCCGGGCTTCTTCCGTACCGACTTCCTCGACCAGAGCTCGGTGCGCTACGGCCAGAAGGTGATCGACGATTATGCGGCCTACGGCTCGGTCGAGAACGTTTACGGCGCCTACCACGGCAAGCAGCTGGGCGATCCGGCCAAGCTCGCCGAGCTGGTGGTGCACCTGGCCGGGATGGACAATCCGCCGAAGCATTTCCTTGCCGGAAGCGATGCGCTCGCCATGGCACAATCCGAGATCGACGCCCGCTTGACCGAGCTGAACGCCCTGGCTGGACTGTCGCGCTCGACCGACCACGATGCCTGAGCACTGCGCCGGCACTGGTGGTATCCTGCGACCGATAGCGCCATGAACTCGCCCGACCAGCTCCCCATCCTTGCCGGTGTCCAGACAAGCGAGCCGCCCCAGCAGCCGGCCATGCCCGCGCTTGCGCGCTTGGCGCGGAGCCTGCTTGCCAATGCGCCGCAGGACGGTTCTTTCGAGACCTGCATTCCGGGCGTACATGCCATCCGCGCCTCGAGCACCAGCGCGGAACTGGTGCATGGCCTGCACCGCCCCGCCCTGTGCATCGTTGCGCAGGGCGCCAAGACGGTCATGCTGGGCGAAGAGTCCTACGAATACGATCCCTCGCGCATGATGATCTTTTCGCTGGACCTGCCGATCGCCGCCATGATCAGGCAAGCCAGCGTGGCCGCGCCCTACCTGTCCTTCCGGCTCGATTTCGACCAGCAACGGCTGGCGGAACTGATCCTGAAGGCCTATCCGGAAGGTGTACCGGCCGTTCGCGACAGGCGTGCCGTGTACGTGGCGCAGGCGGGCGAGGCCATCGTCGACGCCGCGGCGCGTTTGATGGCGCTGGCCGGCCAGCCCGAGGATGCCGCCCTGCTGGCGCCGCTGGCCATCGACGAGATCATGCTGCGCCTCTTGCGCGGCCCCTTTGGCGCCCGCCTGGCCCAGCTCGGCCGCGTCGAGTCGCACCGTATCGGCAAGGTAGTGGACTGGATCCGCCGGAATTACGACCGGCCTGTCCGCATCGACGACATGGCCGAGCTGGCGCACATGAGTCCCTCCTCCCTGCATGAGCACTTCAAGTCGCTGACCTCGATGAGCCCGCTGCAGTTCCAGAAGACCCTGCGCCTGCAGGAAGCGCGCCGCCTGATGTTGTCGAGCGGCATGGATGCCGGGCTTGCTTCCCAGCGTGTCGGCTATGCCAGCGCCTCGCAGTTCAGCCGTGAATATACGCGCCATTTCGGCTCGGCGCCGACACGCGACATGCTGCGCCTGCGCAATGCCGGTCTGGCGCAAGCAGTATCGTTTACCCAATAATCCGCTCTCGCCGGCACTCGGATTCCCGACCGAGCAAAAATGAAAATGCCTGTCGCAGATTCAAAAGATACGGCGGCGCACCATTCTTATAATGGTCAAGCCATGGCGCGGCCTCCAGACCGGCGTGCGCCTCGTACAAGAACCTATCGAGACAGGAAGATCCATGAGCCATTCCGATTCGCCCCGCAAAGCCGCCTTCCACTGGGACGACCCCCTGCTGCTGAACAGCCAGCTCACCGATGAAGAACGCATGGTGCGCGAGGCTGCGGCGAGCTACTGCCAGGACAAGCTCAAGCCGCGCATCCTCGAGGCTTTCCGCCACGAGCGCATGGACAACGCGATCTTCCGCGAAATGGGCGAACTCGGCCTGCTCGGCCCGACCATCCCGGAACAATACGGCGGCCCGGGCCTGAACTACGTCTCGTACGGCCTGATCGCACGCGAGGTCGAGCGCGTCGACTCCGGCTACCGCTCGATGATGAGCGTGCAGTCCTCGCTGGTGATGGTGCCGATCTTTGAATTCGGCAATGAGGAAACCAAGCAGAAATACTTGCCGAAACTGGCCACCGGCGAATGGATCGGCTGCTTCGGCCTGACCGAGCCGAACCACGGCTCCGACCCGGCTTCCATGGTCACCCGCGCCCGCAAGGTCGAGGGCGGCTATTCGCTGAGCGGTTCCAAGATGTGGATCACCAACTCGCCGGTCGCCGATGTGTTCGTGGTCTGGGCCAAGGACGACGAAGGCGCGATCCGCGGCTTCGTGCTGGAAAAGGGCTGGAAGGGCCTGAGCGCTCCCGCCATCCACGGCAAGTTCGGCCTGCGCGCCTCGGTCACCGGCGAGATCGTCATGGACGAGGTGTTCTGCCCGGAAGAAAACGCCTTCCCGGACGTGCGCGGCCTGAAGGGCCCGTTCACCTGCCTGAACTCGGCGCGCTACGGCATCGCCTGGGGCGCGCTCGGCGCGGCCGAAGATTGCTGGCACACGGCGCGCCAGTATGTGCTGGACCGCAAGCAGTTCGGCAAGCCGCTCGCCGCCAACCAGCTGGTGCAGAAGAAGCTGGCCGACATGCAGACCGAAATCACCCTCGGCCTGCAGGGCTGCCTGCGCCTGGGCCGCATGAAGGACGAAGGCACCGCCGCCGTCGAGATCACCTCGATCATGAAGCGCAACTCCTGCGGCAAGTCACTGGATATTGCCCGCACGGCACGTGACATGCTCGGCGGTAACGGCATCTCGGACGAGTTCGGCATCGTGCGCCACATGGTCAACCTCGAAGTGGTCAATACCTACGAAGGCACCCACGACATCCACGCGCTGATCCTCGGCCGCGCACAGACCGGCATCGCCGCGTTCTGATCCTCCAGGCGCGCCGCCGCCCGGTGGCGCGCTTTCCCATGCAACACTGATTTCGTTACAACAGACTTTTCTAATTTCAATCGTGCCGCGTCAATACAACGTGATTTTGCGCTAGGATAGTTACTCAACTCTTATAACTAAAAATAGCGGTTATCTCAGACCATTTCGCGAGGTTGGATGAGCGCCCTTGACGGACCGCAATTGCCTGCTCTTGGCGACGCACACGCGTTGTCGCTCGAGCTGTTGCTCCAGAACTTGCCTGGAGTCGCTTATCGCTGTCGCTACGATGCCGACTGGACGATGGAATTCATCAGCGCCGGTGTGGAGAAGTTGACTGGTTATCCGGCAGCCGCATTCCTGGCGCGTCCAGGCATGAATTTCGCCAGCCTGATCCATCCGGACGACCGCGCCGGCGCCGAACGCAGCGTCGCCCTGGCACTGCAGCAGGGACGCGCCTTCAAGCTGACCTACCGCATCCGCTGCGCCACCGGCGAAACACGATGGGTCTATGAACAGGGAGCAGCACCGCCTCAGGGACGGGGCAAGATCCTTGAAGGCTTCATGTTCGACTACACGGAACTGCGCAATGCCAACCTGCTGGTGCAGGAACAGGCTTCCTACCTGCAGCAGGCGCGCGATGCGATCATCGCGATGGACCTGAATTCGCGCATCACTTACTGGAATCACGGCGCAGAGCGGCTCTACGGCTGGAGCGCTTCCGAAGCACGTGGCAAGAAATTCTCCGATTTACTTTGCGAGAACCTGCCAGCCTACCACGCAGCCTACGAGAACACACTCGCCAACGGCGGGTGGATGGGCGAGTTGTCGCACCTGCGCCGCGACGGCGTTTGCATCGAGACCGATACCCGCTGGACGCTGATGGCCAACGACCGCGAGTCGGGCGCGCCGCAGAAGATTCTGGTGATCAGCACCGACATCAGCGAACGCAAGCACAATGAAGCGAAGATCTACCGACTTGCCTTCTTCGACCCATTGACCGACCTGCCGAACCGCGCCAGTCTGCTCGACCATCTGCGCCGCGCCCTGCTGGGCAGCGCGCGCACGCGCAAGTGCGGCGCCCTGATGTTCTGCGACCTCGACAATTTCAAATACCTGAACGACTCGCAGGGGCACGCCGCCGGCGACCTGCTGCTGCAGGCGGTGGCACGCCGCCTCGAGCACTGCGTGCGCGAGGCCGACATGGTGGCGCGCCTGGGCGGTGACGAGTTCGTGATCCTGATCCAGCCTGTGGAAGACACGCGCGAGGGCGCGGCGGCCCAGGCCGAGACGGTGGCCAGCAAGGTGGTGGCCGCGATGGCGGCGCCCTTCCAGCTGGCCGACATGATGTATTCGGTCTCGGTCAGCGTCGGCGTGACCACCTTGTGCGGTACCGTGGACACGGTCGAATCGACCCTGCGCCAGGCCGACGCCGCGATGTACCAGTCCAAGGCCTGCGGGCGCAACACCTACCGCTTCCACGACCCCGCGGTGCAGGCGGCGTGGTCGGCTCGGGCCGAGCTGGAAGGCGCGATGCGGCGTGCGCTGCGCGACAACGAGTTCGTGCTGCATTACCAGCCGCAGCTCGACCGCAGCAGCCGTGTGATCGGCGCCGAAGCGCTGTTACGCTGGCGCCTGCCGGACGGTCGGCTGCTGTACCCGGCCGAGTTCATCCAGGCTGCTGAAGAGAGCGGCCTGATCATCGACATCGGACGCTGGGTGCTGCGCACCGCCTGCGCCGAGCTGGCGCGCTGGCAGCACTATCCGGACACCGCCGGGCTGACGATGTCGGTCAATGTCAGCGCCGGCCAGTTCATCGAGCCCGACTTCGTGCCGATGCTGCAACAGGTGTTCGAAGAAACCGGGGTGCAGCCGTCCAGCCTCAAGCTCGAGCTGACCGAAAGCCTGGTGGTGCGCGATTTCAGCCACACCGCGCATACCATGGCCACCCTGAAGCAGCGCGGCATCAGCTTTTCGCTGGACGACTTCGGCACCGGCTACTCGTCGCTGGCCTACCTGCGCAAGCTGCCGCTCGACCAGCTCAAGATCGACCAGTCCTTCATGCGCGACGTGCTGACCGACCAGAACGACGCGTCCATCGTGCGCTCGATCATCGCGCTGGGCGAGAGCCTGGGCCTGCAGGTGATCGCGGAAGGCGTCGAGACGCCGGGCCAGCGCCAGTTCCTGTCGGACGCCGGCTGCTACATCTACCAGGGCTTTCTGTACCAGCACGCGCTCAGCGCCGAGCATTTCACGCAGTACGCGCGCACGGTGCATTAGCCCCGAGCGCCAGCGGTATGCCTCGCGCCCAGCGGTTCGAGGAGAGCGAGAATTCGAGCGCCCGCACCTGGTGGAACCAGCCGGCCGGCACGTACAGCAGGTCGCCCGGCGCGACGATGCACTCGACCGTGGCCGCCTGGAGCGCCAGCGGATACGCGTCGAAGTCCGGCGCCTCCGGGTCGACGGGTGAACCGAACAGGACCGGATTGGCTTCGTTCGCATACAGGAAGGCGTCGTGGTGAGGCGGCGCCAGAAAGATGCGTTTGGTGCCCCAGATTTGCGCGAAGATGTTGTCGTCGAAGTCGCAATGCAGGGGCGTCATCGTGCCCACCGGGCCGAGCCAGAAACGGGGCGGCCCCATCTTGCGAAAATAGGCCGGCCAGTGGCACAGGCGGTTCAGCTCGCGCAGTTCCAGGTTGCCGACATAGGGCGGCGGCTCGCCGGCGCCGTGGATGCGTTCGGGCTCGAGGTCGAGGTAGGCGCGCAAGGACATGTCGCGCATCGGGCGGTCGGCCCGGAAGGGTTGCCGGATGTAGTCGCCGACGCGGGCGCGCACCGGCAGATCGCCGTAGCGTTCGCGCAGCTCGAGCGGGGTAAGGCTGCACAGGGGCCAGCGATCGACCAGGCCGGTCATGATGAAGGGGAGTCCTTGCGCGGCGCGCGCCGCGAAGGCTGCCGCGTCCAGCCGCTTGAGGCGCGGCACCTCGGAGGGGATCGGCAGGCCGCGCGCATGGTCCTTGACGGCCTGGCGCATCGCGGCGATCGAGACGACGCCGCGCACCGCGGCGTCGCGCTCTTCCTGCGCCAGCTTCCTGGCTGCCGCGTCTTCCGGCGTCGTCGCCAGCGTCGGCAGCGGTGGCAGGATGCCTTTCGCTTCCCTATTGTCCTGCATATGTTTCAGCACTCCACACGAAACCGTACAGGTTAGCGCGTGGAGGCCAGGATGTCGACAAATGCGGTCGAATCAGGCGCGGCTTGCGCCGAAGGGCGTTTCCGCCACGCCCTGCACACCCGGGCGCAGCAGCACCACCGAACCCGCCTCGCCGCCCGAGCCCGGGTCGATCGACGTTACCAGGAAGGTATCGAGCTGCGGCCCGCCGAAGGCGCACATCGAAGGCTTGGCCATCGGCAGCGCGATCTCGCGGTCCAGCTTCCCGCCCGGCGTGAAGCGCTGTACCAGGCCGCCGTCGTTGGCGCAGGTCCAGTAGCAGCCTTCGACATCGACCGCGGCGCCGTCCGGGCGGCCCTTCTGCCCGCTCAGGTCGAGGAAGACGCGCTTGTTGTGCGGGATGCCCTGCTCGACGTCGTAGTCGAAGGCCCACACGGTGCGGCGCTGCGGATGCGAATCCGACAGGTACATGGTGCGCCCGTCGGGCGACCAGGCCAGGCCGTTCTGCGTCAGCAGGCCGCTCACCACCGGACCATGCAGTCCCTCGTCCGCGCTGTAGCGGTACAGGCCGCCGACCGCGCGCGCCGCGCCCATGTCCATGAACATGGTGCCGCTCCAGAAACGGCCCTGGCGGTCGCAGCGCCCGTCGTTGAAGCGCATGCCTTCGCCCAGCTCAAGCGCGGACGGCGCGGCCAGGCGCGTGGCCTCGGCCTTGCCGTCCTCGCCCAGGACCAGGCGATGGATACCGGTTTCCATGCCGGCCACCAGGCTGCCGTCGACGGCGCCTGCGACGCAGGCCACCATCTCGGGCGCTTCCCAGTGGCGCAGCGCGCCGGTGGCGTGGTCCATGCGCCAGACGCGGCGCGCCGGGATGTCCACCCAGTACCACGCAGCTTCCGCCGCGTTCCAGGTGGGACTTTCGCCGGTGGCGCAATGCACGCCTTCGATACGGTCGATCTCCATGCCTGCCATTACAGGTCGGTGATCTCGCGGTGTGCCGGCACCAGGGCCTTCATCACCAGCCAGGCCGTCAGGTAGGCCAGCGCGCAGATCGAGAACATGATCAGGTAGCCGGTTTCCAGGTGACCCAGGGCGCCGTAGTAGTCAAACAGCCAGCCGCCCAGCTTGGTGAGCAGCACGCCGCCCAGGCCGCCGGCCATGCCGCCGATGCCGACCACCGAACCGACGCTGTGCTTGGGGAACATGTCCGACACGGTGGTGAACAGGTTGGCCGACCAGGCCTGGTGCGCCGAGGCGCCGATGCCGATCAGGATCACCGGGATCCAGAAGCCCAGGTAGCCGAGCGGCTGGGCCAGCAGCACCACCAGCGGGAACAGGGCGATGGTGAACATGGCGCGCATGCGGCCCTGGTAGATGCTGTGGCCGCGGTCGATGAACCAGGTCGGCAGCCAGCCGCCACCGATACTGCCCACCATCGTCATGCTGTACAGGACAGCCAGCGGCAGGACCATCTCCGGGCCGGTGAGGCCGTACTGCGCCGACATGTACTTCGGCAGCCAGAACAGGAAGAACCACCACACGCCGTCGGTCATGAACTTGCCGAAGGCGAACGCCCAGGTCTGGCGGTAGCCCAGCAGCTTGAACCACGATGCCTTCGGCTTGGCCGCTGCGGCGGTCGGGTTCGCGTCCGCAGGCGAGCTGTCGCTGTTGATGTAGGCCAGTTCGCCTGCGCTGAGGCGCTTCTGGCGATCCGGGGTGTCGTACAGCCAGATCCAGATGCCCATCCAGACGAAGCCGATGGCGCCGACCGCGATGAAGGCGGCCTGCCAGCCCCAGTACTCGGCGATCAGGGGCACGGTCAGCGGCGCCAGGATCGCGCCGACGTTGGCGCCGGAGTTGAAGATGCCGGTGGCGAAGGAACGCTCGCGCTTGGGGAAGTACTCGGCGGTGGCCTTGATCGCGGCCGGGAAGTTGCCCGCCTCGCCGATCGCCAGCACCGCGCGGCCCACCATGAAGCCGACGATCGAGACCGGCACCGCGGCCAGGCCGAGCGTGGTGAACACGCTGTTGACCGCATTGCCGATGCCGATGGCGTAGGCGTGCGCAACGGCGCCGATCGACCAGACCACGATGGCGAGGACGAAGGCGCGCTTGGTGCCGAGGCGGTCGATCACGCGGCCGGCGAACAGCATCGAGATGGCGTAGACGAACTGGAAGACTGCCGTGATGTTGGCGTAGTCGGTGTTCGACCAGCCGAATTCCTTGGTAAGCAGCGGCGCCAGCAGGCTCAGGACCTGGCGGTCGAGGTAGTTGATGGTGGTGGCGAAGAACAGGAGGGCGCAGATGGTCCAGCGATACTTGCCCACCGTCGAGGTGAGCCCCGGGGCCTGCTCCGCGCGTTGCTTCGCATTTGCGCTCATGACTTGCTGATTCATGGGATCAGTTCTTTTCAAACGAAACAGCCGGCGTCTCCTCCGGCTGGTGCTTCAATCGGTCGACGAAGGGGTGCCACAAGCACGCCTTCGGGGGCGCAAAGTCGAACCTTGCGCCCCCTCACATTACTCTGCGACTTTCAGGTCTCCATCCAGCACGCGCGCAAGGCGCAGTGGATTGTCGTCGCGAAGCGCCTCCGGCAGCAAGCCCTCCGGCACGTTCTGATAGCACACCGGTCGCAGGAAGCGGTCGATCGCGCTCGCGCCCACCGAGGTGGTGCGGCTGTCGCTGGTGGCCGGGAACGGGCCGCCGTGGACCATCGCGTGCGACACTTCGACGCCGGTCGGGAAGCCGTTGAACAGCACCCGGCCCGCCTTGCGTTCCAGGACCGGCAGCAGCTTTGCGGCGAGTAGATGGTCGGCCGGCTTGGCGTGCACGGTCGCGGTCAGCTGCCCATGCAGCTGTTCGGCTGCCTGCAGCATCTGCTCTTCGCTGTCGAAACGGACTACCAGCGCGGCCGGGCCGAAGATTTCGTCCTGCAGCTCCGGGTTGCCGATGAAGTCCGCAGCATCGACCTCGTACAGCGCAGCCTGGGCGGCGCAGCCGATGCCTTCGGTACCGCCCTGGGCGACCAGGCGCAGGCCCTTGGCGGCGCCGAAGCGTGCGATACCGCTGTTGTAGGCGTCATGGATGCCGGCGGTCAGCATGGTGCCCGCGCCCTTGGCTGCCAGCGCCGTGGTGGACGCCGCAGTGAAGGCGTCGAGCGCCGCGCCCTTGACCGCGAACACCAGGCCAGGGTTGGTGCAGAACTGGCCCACGCCCAGGGTCAGCGAGTCGACGAAGCCGTTCGCAAGAATCGAACCGCCCTCTTCCAGCGCTGCAGGCAGGAGGAACACCGGGTTCACGCTGCTCATCTCGGCGTAGACCGGGATCGGTTCCGGACGTGCGGCCGCGGTGCGCATCAGCGCGGTGCCGCCGCCACGCGAGCCGGTGAAGCCGACCGCCTTGATGGCCGGGTGGCCGACCAGCTGCTGGCCGATGGTACGGCCGTCGCCGAAGATCATCGAGAACACGCCTTCCGGCAGGCCGCACTCCTGCACCGCGCGCTGGACGGCGCGGCCGACCAGTTCCGAGGTGCCGAGGTGGGCGCCGTGGGCTTTCACGATGACCGGGCAGCCTGCTGCCAGTGCCGATGCGGTATCGCCGCCCGCGACCGAGAAGGCCAGCGGGAAGTTACTGGCGCCGAAGACCACGACCGGGCCGAGGCCGATCTTGGCCAGGCGCAGGTCAGGACGCGGCGGGGTGCGTTCCGGCAGCGCGCTGTCGATCGTCGCGCCCAGGAAGCGGCCGTCGCGCACCACTTTCGCGAACAGGCGCAGCTGAGTCACGGTGCGCATGCGCTCGCCTTCCAGGCGGGCTTGCGGCAGGCCGGTTTCCTGCTGGGCGCGTTCGATCAGGCTTGATCCGATGGCCAGGATCTGTTCCGCCACCGCTTCCAGGAAGCGGGCGCGCTGTTCCAGCGGCAGCGAACGGTACGGATCGAACGCTTGGGCTGCGAGTTCGCAGGCACGTTCCACGTCGGCGCCGGTCGCCTGGCCGAAGGCCGGCTCGAACTCGCCGCGGGTGGACGGGTTGTAGGCTTTCACCTCGCCCGCGCTACCGCGGACGAGCTGGCTGCCGATGATCATTTCACCAGTGATCTGCATGGCTTACACCGGGTTCTTTTGTTTCTTGATCAGGGCCAGCAGCATTTCGTCTTCTGCCGGGGTCAGGTCGGTCAGCGGCGGACGCACCGGACCTGCGCCGTGGCCGACCAGGCGGGCGCCGGCCTTGACGATGCTGACAGCGTAGCCGCCCTTGCGGTTGCGGATCTCCAGGTACGGCAGGAAGAATTCGTCCAGCAGGCGGTTGGTGGTGGCGGTGTCGCCGCTGGCGGTGGCGTGGTAGAAGTCCATTGCCAGCTGCGGCACGAAGTTGAACACGGCCGACGAGTACACCGGGGTACCCAGGGCCTTGTAGGCGCCGGCATACACTTCCGCGGTCGGCAGGCCGCCCAGGTAGCTGAAACGGTCGCCCAGCTTGCGGTAGATCGAGACCATCAGTTCGATGTCGCCGATGCCGTCCTTGAAGCCGATCAGGTTCGGGCAACGGTCAGCCAGCTTGGCCAGCGAGTCCGCGCTCAGGCGGCAGGCGGCGCGGTTGTACACCACGACACCGATCTTCACGGAGCGGCACACCGCTTCGACGTGGGCGATCAGGCCATCCTGGTTGGATTCGGTCAGGTAGTGCGGCAGCAGCAGCAGGCCCTGGGCGCCCTGGCGCTCGGCTTCCTGTGCGTGGGCGATGGCGGCGCGGGTCGGGCCGCCGCAGCCTGCCAGGATCGCGACGCCGGTACCGGCGCAGGTGTCGACCGCGGTCTTGACGATCTGGCTGTACTCTTCGCCGTGCAGCGAGAAGTATTCGCCGGTGCCGCCGGCGGCGAACAGCGCGGTCGCGCCGTACGGCGCCAGCCATTCCAGGCGCTTCTGGTAGCCGGCTTGATCGAATTCGAGTTCGGCGTTGAAGTCGGTGATCGGGAAGGACAGCAGGCCGTGCGACAGGACTTTTTGTAGTTCGAGTGCTTGCATTACAGAGTCTCCAGGACAGATGTGTGAAATACGGGTGAAGAAAGGATTACCGCGCCAAGTTGTATGTCATCGTACAACTTAAGCGATGAGCTCGCAAGCAGAATGTGCGACTTTTTTTAATTGATCATGGATTCGATCCGGCGCTGCGCCTGCACCAGCCGTTCGCGGCTGTTGGACAGGTGGGTGCGCATGGCCGCGCGTGCGGCCTCCGGATCGCGGCGCTCGATGGCGCGGAAGATATCGTCGTGTTCGCGGCCGACGCGCTCGTTGAAGTTGGCCGGCTTGTCCTGCTCCAGCTCCACCGTGTTCAGGCGCGCACGCGGGATGATCGCGTTGCCGAGCTGGGTGAGGATGTCTTCGAAATAGCGGTTGCCGGTGGCCTGCGCGATGAGCAGGTGGAAGCGCTTGTCGGCATCCACCGCCGACCTGCCGACCGCCATCGCTTCATGCATCTCGGCCAGGGCCACGCCCAGGTCCCGCACCTGCTCGTCGGTGCGGCGCACCGCGGCCAGGCCGGCCGTTTCGGTCTCGACGCCGATGCGCAGCTCCAGGATCGACAGCACGTCGCGCAGGGTCAGGATGCTTTCGGCATCGATGCCCAGGCCGGACTGCGGGCGTTCCAGCACGAAGGTCCCGATGCCGTGGCGCGTCTGCACCAGCCCGGAGGCCTGCAGGTGCGAAATCGCCTCGCGCACCACGGTGCGGCTCACGCCATGCTGCGCCATCATCGAGGACTCGGTCGGCAGTTTTTCGCCCGGCTTGAGGATGCCCTGGCGGATGCTGCTGCTGATCTGTTCGACGACGCCCTGTGCGAGGTTACGGGGCTTGCGCTGGGTGGGGAGCATGTGGTGAATAAAGCTTGGAATGAGAGATAAGACAATTATATATCAAGACAAGTTGTATGACGTCCTATGACAAGACATCTCTAATAAGCTGTATCGGGGACGCCACAGCGGGTATCGATCCCGTGCCGGCCTGACCGCTTGATAAATTGGTCAGGCCAAAATAGAATCTGGCGAACCTTTAGGAGTCCACCCCATGTTACGTCCTGCCCGTTCTCTCGCCTGCCTGCTTTCCCTGCTGTTCGCCAGCTGCGCCAATGCCGCCGCCCTGCCCGACCGTGTGATCCTGGTCGGCGACTCCACCATGGCCAGCACCACCGGCTACGGCGACGCCCTGTGCGCGCGTCTGACGCCGGAGACGGCCTGCCACAACCTGGCGCGCGGCGGCCGCAGCTCGGGCAGCTTCCGGGCCGAGAAACGCTGGGACGAGGTCATGGAACTGCTGCGCAAGGGCGCGGGCTTCCGCAAGACCTATGTGCTGATCCAGTTCGGCCATAACGACCAGCCGGGCAAGCCGGGGCGCTCCACCGACTACGTCACCGAATTCCCCGCCAACATGCAGCGCTACGTGGAAGAAGCCCGTTCGCTCGGCGGCGAACCGGTGCTGGTGACACCGCTGACGCGCCGCATCTTCAAGGACGGCTACGTGCACAATGACCTGGCGCCCTGGGCCGCCACCGTGCGCACGATCGCCCGCGCCACGCATACGCCGCTGATCGACCTGAACGCGCTGTCGCTGGCGGCCGTGCAGGAGATGGGATCGCAGGAAGCGGACAAGCTGGCACGCCTAGGGGCCAACTTCGACCACACCCACCTCGGCCCGCTCGGCGCGGAACGCTTCTCCGGAATCGTGGCCAGGGAGCTGGTGCGCAAGGTGCCGGCGCTGTCCGCATCGATGCGGGGCGCACAGTGAAGGCGCCGCTCGCATTGATGGCGCTGGCCGCGGCCGGCGCCGTGGCGGCGCCGCTCACGCCTCCCCCGTTCCGGCCAGCCACCGCGGCCGTGCCGGTCCCGACGGCCGAGCGCCAGCATGCGCCCTTCGACGGCTGGGCCGCACAAGAGGGCGGCACCCGCGGCGGCGCCCTGGCCAGCCTCGCCCATGTGTACACCGTGCGCGACCGCGCCCAGCTGCTGGCGGCCCTGAGCGCAACAGCGCCGGCGCGCATCGTGCGCGTGGCGGCGAGCATCGACATGAGCGAGGGGCGTCCTTTTCGCGATACAAAGGACCAGGCGCAGCGCGGCATCATACGCATCCCGTCAAATACCACCCTGATCGGGGTGGCTCCGGGAGCCGGCTTCGTCCACGGCAGTCTGATCGTCGCGAACGTCGAACAGGTGGTGATCCGCAACCTCGCTATCCGCAACCCCTGCGACGTCGGCCCGGTCTGGGATCCGCACGACGGCAGCAAGGGCAACTGGAATTCCGAATTCGACGGCATTACCGTCTCCGGCTCGCACCACGTCTGGATCGACCATAACAGCTTTACCGACGCGCCACAGACGGACGACAGGCAAGCGGTCGCGAACGGCAAGATCATGCAGTGCCATGACGGCGCAGTCGACATCACGCGCGGTTCCGACTACGTCAGTGTCACCTACAACCACTTCGCCGAGCACGAGAAGAACATGCTGATCGGCGCAAGCGACGCGGCCACCGGCGACGCCGGCAAGCTGCGCGTGACCCTGAAAGGCAACCTGTTCGAGCACGTGGCCGAACGCGCGCCGCGGGTGCGTTACGGCCAGGTGCACCTGCTGAACAACTACTATGTCGGCGACCGCCAGCGCCCGGTGTACCGCCACGGCTACAGTGTCGGCGCCGCCCATGCGGCGCGCATCATCTCGGATGCCAATGCGTTCGACGTCGCCGGCGCCGCGAGCTGCAAGCAGATCGTGCGCGACCCGGCCTCCAGCCCCGGCATCTTTGCCGACAGCGGCTCTCTGCTGAACGGCAGGCCTCTCGCGGACTGCGCCTATGGGGGCGACGCCGGCTGGCGCGTGCCCTACCGCTACACGGCGCTGCCCGCCAGCGAGGTAGCGCGCCACGTGCGCGAGCATGCCGGCCCGCGCCCCATGCAGCAAGCAGCGGACGGCTATGCCGAGGCCCGCTTCGTCCCGGTGGCGGGCAGCCCCTTCCTGCTGCGCGCCCGCCAGGACGCGAACGGCGACTGGCAGGGCGCCAGCCTGCAGCTCAGCGACGACCGCAAGGTCTGGGTGGTGGAGCTGCTGGAGTCGCGCGGCGGCGAGGTCAAGCGCATCAAGCAGGTGCGTCGCAATGCCTCGCTGCCGGGCACGCCGGTGGTGCTGCGCTATGCGGCCGAACCGGGACCGCAGGATAATGTGCTGAACGTCTCGGTGGACGGCGACCGCGCCACCTGGCTGGTGGCGCCGCCCTTCCCCGCGATGCAGCCGGTCAGCTGGGAAGCGGGCGCGAACACCCTGGTCGACCTGCGCGGCGGCCCTGCCGGCGCGCCGCCCGAGCGCGTGACCGTCCACGTCGGCGCCGACCGCATCGCGCTGCAGGCCGGCGACACGCCCGAGACCATCCGGGTCGGCGGCGCCGGCGGAAGTGCGCACATCGCCGCAGTCTCCGCCGATCCGCGCATCGCGCATGCCGATGCCGCGAGCGGCGCCCTGCGCCTGACCCCGCACGCCGCGGGCCGCACCACGGTGACGGTGCGCAGCCTCGACGATCCCTGGGCGCAGGCCGTGTTCACGGTCGACGTGGGCGCCCCCTTCGCCGCGCCGGCCGGCACCACCCTGCCCCCTGGGGCCACCGCCCTGCCGGCCAACGGCGAGCGCGGCGTGCCGCCCGATACGCCGCTGCGCCTCGTCTTCGCGGACGAACCGGTGCTCAGCGGCGAAGGCAGCGTGCGCGTCTACCGCAAGCGTGACAAGGCGCTGGTTGCGGTCATCCGTCCGGGCGAAACCGTCACGGCGCTGGCCCCGGGCGAGCGCCAGCGCCTGGTGCGACAGCATCCGATCCGCGTACTCGGCAAGGAGCTGTACGTGCGCATGCCGCGATCGCTCGAACGCGGCCTCGAGTACGAGGCGGTGATTGACGCCCGCCTGGTGCGCGCCAAGGGCTTCCAGGGCGCGCGCTGGTCCTTCCGCACCACGCCCTACCAGCCGGTGGGCGACAGCGTGACGGTCGATGCCATCGGACGCGCCGACTTCCGCACCGTGCAGGGCGCGCTCGACTACGCCATGACGCTGCCGCGTGCGCAGGCGCTCACCGTGAACGTGCGCGATGGCGTCTATCCGGAACTGCTCTACCTGGTTGACAAGGACAATGTCATGCTGCGCGGCCAGAGTCGCGAAGCGACCATCATCCGCGCCGCCAACAGCGAAACCCGCAATCCGGGCTCGGGCAGCGGGCAGCCGGACGGCACGGCCGGCATCGACGGCGGCCGCGCCCAGTTCCTGGTCCAGGATGTCGACCTGTTCGAAATCCGCGACATCGCCCTGCACAACAGCACCCGCCGCAGCGACGGCCATTCGGCCCAGGCCGAAACGATCTTCTTCAGGAGCGAGAACGGCCGCCTCATCGCGCGCAATGCGCACTTCGTGAGCGAGCAGGACACGCTACAGCTGCACGGCTATGCCTGGTTCTACAGGTCGCTCATCGAAGGCAACGTCGACTTCGTGTGGGGGAACAACCGCGCCGCCCTGTTCGAAGAAAGCGAACTGCGTACGGTAGGCGACAGCGCCAATCCGCAAAGCGGCGGCTACATCGTGCAGGCGCGCACCGTGGGCAAGGACGATCCGGGCTTCGTGTTCCTGCGTTCGCGCCTGACGCGCGGCCCCGGCCCGGCAGGCAACCTGCCGCCCAACGGCGCAACGTACTTCGCACGCTCGCCGGGCACCGCGAATACCTGGGACAACGTCGCCTTCATCGCGTGCAGCGTCGGCCCGCACATCGCCGCGGATGCCTGGTACCGCAAGCCGCTGCCGAATCCCCTGGAGGGCGGCTGGCGCGAATACGGCAACCGTTCGGAAGACGGGCAGCCGCGCAGCTACGGCGGCTACCAGATGGACCGGGCGCAGGCCGAGCGCCTGTCAACCCGCGCCGCGGTGTTCGCCGGCCGCGGCTGGAATCCTCAGCCCTAAGTAATAGCGCGGCCACCCTGGCCGCATAAAGGCGCGCGCAGCGCTTGACAGTGCCGTTTACAGCTGTAATCATGAACTGAGATTACAACTGTAAATGGTGCTGTCATGTCGAATCCTTCCCCCATCAACATCAGCGACGCCGAGTCGCACGTCATGGAAGTGCTGTGGCGCGCGCCCGGCCCGGTGGTGGCCGAACAGGTCGTCGTCGCCCTGTCCGAGAGCCAGCACTGGCAAACCGCCACCGTCAAGACCCTGCTCAACCGCCTGCTCAAGAAGGGGGCGATCGCGGCCGAGAAGGATGGCCGCCGCTTCCTTTACCAGGCGGTGCTGCCGCGCGAGGCCTGGCTGGCGCGCGAAAGCGAAAGCCTGGTGCAGCGCCTGTTCGGCGGACGCATTGCGCCGCTGGTCGCCCATTTCGGCAGCCAGAAAAAACTGTCGCAGGCGGACATCCGGGAACTGCGCAAGCTGATCGACGAGCTCGATGATGGCCAGTGAGCTCATGCCCCTGGTCCTGCGCGCGGCGCTGTTTGCCGGCTTGGCGACCCTGATCCTGCTGGCGGTGCGCAAGCCATTACGGCGCTGGCTCGGCGCGACGCCGGCTTACCAGGCCTGGCTGATCGTGCCGATCGTGGTGGCGGCAAGCCTGTTGCCACGAAGCGCGGCACCATCCGGCTTGTCCGTGCAGGCGCTGCGCCCCGTGCAGGCACTGGCCGTGCAGGCCGCGCCGGTAGTGGCGGCGGACGGAGCCGGCATGCTGCCCTTCATCTGGATGGCCGGCGTCGCGGCGATGGCATGGTGGTTCATGCGCGGCCATCTGCGCTTCCTGCGCCAGGCAGGCGAGCTGACCCGCTCCGGCGGCGTGTTCGTCGGCGCCGCCGGCGCCGGACCGGCTTCGGTCGGCCTGCTCCGCCCGCGGATCGTGGTGCCGCGCGACTTCGCACAGCGCTACACGCCCGCCGAGCAGGCGCTGGTAATCGCCCACGAACAAGTCCACGTCGCGCGCCGCGACGCCTTTGCCAACCTGCTGACGGCCCTGTTTCAGTGCCTGTTCTGGTTCAACCCGCTGATCCACGTCGGCGCGCGCCGCCTGCGCCAAGACCAGGAACTGGCCTGCGATGCCGCCGTCATGCGGCAGTACCCGCGCCAGCGCCGCGTGTATGCCGAAGCACTGCTCAAATCCCATGCCGGCGCCTTTGCGGCGGGCGGCATCCACTGCCACTGGCAAACGCAACACCCTACCAAGGAGCGCATCATGAGTTTGCAGCAAGCCTTACCCGGAACCCTGCGCCGCATCGCTGGCCGCTGTACCCTCGCCCTGCTGGCCGCGGGCGCTTTCGGCACGACGCTGGGTGTGCGCGCCGAGCAGGCTGCAGGTGTGCCCCAGTATTCGGTGGCGATGGTCATCGGCGATGCGAACAGTTCATCGGTCTCCTTCCAGCTCAAGGCGGAAGGCTTCGAGGGCGATGGCAAGCATTCCATCCCGCGCGTGCTGACGCCGGCCGGCGAAAAGTTCAGCGTAAGCACGGGTGAGTGGCGCCTCGACATGATCGTCCGTCCGGCCGAGACGCCCGACAAGGTCTGGCTGACCGGGAAACTGTTCAAGGGCGCAGCCTTGATGACGGCGCCGACCTTGCTGGCCCGCGTCGGCGAAGCGGCTACCGTCAGGGTCGGCGAGGGCGATAAAGCCTTCAGTGTGGCGATGACAGTGACACCACAACCGTAAAGACGGCTCCGTTAGCTTATAATTGGTTGGTCCACTTGCAACAATACCCGCACCAAACTAAGATCGCTGGTTTGGCATCGGCCACCATATTTACAAACGACGGACCCATCGATGAAGAAAACCGCTGCGCTGAACGAGAACAGCGTCAACGAGCCACGGCTGTATCGGGTGGTCTCGGCCAAGATCGAGGAACTGATCCGCGCCGAAAACATCCGCCCGGGCGAGCGCCTGCCGGCCGAACGCGAGCTGGCCACCAAGCTTGGCGTCAGCCGCACCTCGCTGCGCGAAGCCCTGATCGCCCTGGAACTGGGCGGTACGGTCGAAGTGCGCGGCGGCTCGGGGGTGTACGTCAGCGAACAGGCCCAGCCCCAGGCCGAGGTGCCGACCGCCGGCCCCGGCCCATTCGAAGTGCTGGCCGCGCGCCGCCTGATCGAGGTCGAAGTCGCGGCGCTGGCCGCGAAGCACGCCAGCGATTCGGCCATCGACGCCATCCTGCGCGCGGTGGAAGAGATGGAGCAGCACCACGAAGACCGCAGCGGCAACGAATCGGCCGACCGCAACTTCCACCTGGCGATCGCGCGCGCCACCGGCAACAGCGCGATGGTCGGCGTAATCGAATACCTGTGGAGCCAGCGCGGCTCGCTCTGGCACAAGCTGAAGGAACACTTCCAGACCGAAGAACTGCGCCAGCAGACCCTGATCGACCACCGCAACATCTTCGCCGCCATCGCCTCGCACGACGTGGCCGGCGCCCGCACCGCCATGCGCGCCCACCTCGACCGCGTGACCCGCACTTTCTCGCGCGGCTGATGCCTTGTCCGGGCCGGGCCATCGGCCCGGCTGTCCACCCTTCCCGCCGTTCTCTCCCCTCCCTGCGTTTCCAGGTCGCCTTCGGCGTTGCGGAAATATTGCTGTTTGAATAATTGGCCCAACCGCCTTGTATTTACGAACAGACCAGAAAATAAGTGGTTCGTCCAGATTGCGAAAGCGGTCCGACCAAAGTAGAATCCGCTACAGACCAATCAATCATCTGCTGATCCCTACCGCCGTCGCACGAGGATGGCCTGCCGCGGACCACAGCGCTGTGCATTGGACGGCAGTGACCTCGTCACCACCGCGCGGATACCCCTGCGTATCCCTTCGCGCGATCCAGGGACACACCCGGACGCAATTCTGATTTGAGCAGGAGACTTCCAGTGAAACAAACTCGTATCACCGAACAACGCTTCCTTCTGACGGCAATCACTGCCGCAGTGCTGACCCTGACGAACACCGCCATCGCGCAGGACGCGCCGATGCAGCGCGTCGAAGTGACCGGTTCCTCGATCAAGCGCCTCGCCACCGAGAATGCCCTTCCGCTGACCACCTACAAGGCCGAGGAACTGACCAACCAGGGCCTGACCACGATGACGGAAGTCGCCGTGGCCCTGACCGTCGCGGCGACCAACGAACCGGTCGGCGGCGGCGGCGGCGGCACCATGATCAACATGCGCGGCCTGAACACCAACCGCACCCTGGTGCTGCTGAACGGCCGCCGCCTGGCCAACGAGGCGCTGGGCGCGAGCTCGGTCAACGTCGACGTGATCCCGATGGCCGCCATCGAGCGCGTCGAAGTGCTGCGTGACGGCGCATCGGCCCTGTACGGCACCGACGCGATCGCCGGCGTGGTCAACTTCATCACCAAGAAATCGGTCAAGGACGTCACCGTCCACGCCAGCACGGTGCAGCCGGAACAATCCGGCGGCGGCGACCAGAAGCGCGTCACCCTGATCGCCGGCAAGGGCGACATGGCCACCGACGGCTGGAACGTCTATACCGCCTTCAGCGCCCAGCGCCGCGAGTCGCTGATGCAGAAGGACCGTCCGCAAATCTGGGATCCGGTCAAGCTGGCCGCGCTCGGCGGCAACCCGTTCACCTCGAACACCTCGGGCGGCTCGGCATCGCCCGCGAACTACACGATCTACCGCAACGGCAAGTCGGCCAACATCACCGGCAACCCGTATTTCGCCTCCGGTTGCGTGGCGCCGGGCCTGCCGCAGACCACGGTGCCGTCGACCCGTACCAACGCCAACGGCGGCAAGACCTGCATTACCGACCCGACCATCTACCCGCAGCTGCTGCCTGAGAACCAGCAGGTCACCCTGTTCACCAAGGGTAGCCTGGCCCACGGCGACGGCGGCGTGCTGACGGTGGAACTGAACCTGTCGCGCTCTTACATCGACGCCATCAGCCCGCCACAGCCCTTCGGCGCGAATACCAACTACGACATGCGCACCGCCTCGCGCAAGCCCCTGATGATCACCAAGGCCAGCAAGTGGTACCCGGGCGGCAGCGGCGGCGTGCCGGCCGTGGCCGGCCTGAACGGCGAAGACCTGGCGCTGACCTGGAGCCTGGACGAGCTGGGCGCGGCCAAGCTGCACGACGTGCAAAAGAATGCCCGCCTGGTCGTCGCCGATGAAGGCCAGATCAAGGGATGGGATTACCGCGTCGGCGCGAACTACGGCTACAGCCACCGCGACAGCGGCTTCAAGGAAAACTTCGTGCGCACCCCGGGCGTATACGCGGGTGTCGCCAACGGCATCCTGAACCCGTTCGGCGCCCAGGATGCCGCCGGCCGCGCCTACCTGGAGAGCATCTCGGCCGACGGCGAGGACTTCCGCGTGGCCGACGTGCGCCACTACGGCGTCGACTTCAACCTGAGCCGCACCCTGATGGACCTGCCGGGCGGCTCCCTCGGCCTGGCCGTGGGCGGCGACTGGCACCGCGAGACCTACGAGGAAGACGCGCGCATGATCGGCGACGAGGTGGTCTGGCGGGTCAACGGCTCGCCCGGCAACAACCCGAGCGGCGCGCGCCGTGTCGCCGCACTGTACGCCGAACTCGACGCACCGGTCACGAAAGAGCTGAACCTGAACTTCGCCGTGCGCGGCGACCACTTCAGCGATTTCGGCTCGACCTTCAATCCGAAGGCCAGCTTCCGCTACCAGCCGATGAAACAGCTGATGGTGCGCGGCACGGTCAGCACCGGCTTCCGTGCGCCGACCCTGCCTGAACTCTACGGTGTGCCGCGCACGCTGGCACCGTCGACCTCGAGCTGGGACGATCCGTTGCTGTGCCCGAGCGCCACGCCGAACGTGGCCGGCTCCGGTACCCTGACCACCGATCCGCGCTATGCCGGCCTGGGCCTGGACGCCGAGCGCGTCTGCAACACGCGCCTGACCACGCTCGTCGGCGCCAACCCGGACCTGGAACCGGAAAAGTCGAAGACCTATACCGTGGGCTTCGTGATCGAACCGATCAAGAACTTCGTCGCCACCGTCGACTTCTGGAAGATCGACATGAAGGGTACGATCGCCCAGATCAACGAGGATTCCATCTTCGACAACCTGGCGCGCTACCAGGACCTGTTCGTGCGTAACCCGGACGGCACGCTGCAGTACATCACGAAGACACGCCTGAACATGGGCGGCCTCAAGACCCAGGGTATCGACCTGAGCCTGAACTACTCGTACCCGACCAAGAACTGGGGCCGCTTCGGCTTCTCGATGGACGGCACCTACACCGACAAGTACGAAGGCCAGAACGACGTCGGCAGCCCATGGGTCGACAGCGTCGGCCGCATCGGCGCCCTGTCCACCGGTTCCACCTCGGCCAACACCTACATCTTCAAGTGGAAGCACCAGGCGCGCGTGAACTGGAACTACGGCCCGTTCTTCGCCCAGCTGACGCAGCAGTACTCGTCGACCTACGAGGACACCAACGCGCTGCCGACCCAGCAGCCGGGCCAGCCGTTCTACAACGTGATCGCACCGTACCGCGTGTACAACCTGTCGACCACCTACAAGTTCTCGAAGAACTTCAAGGTCGGCGCCGGTGTGAACAACCTGTTCGATACCGATCCGCCGCTGTCGAACCAGCGCCTGTCCTCGCGCGTCGTGTTTGCGCAGAACATCGCCAAGCCGATCGGGCGTGCCTTCACGCTGCGCGCGGACTACACGTTCTAAGCGTCTTCGCACCGTGACCACCGCAGGGCGGACGAGACCTCGTCCGCCCTGCGCACATCCATCTATGCGCGCATGCCGGCGCCGGCAAATAAAGGAATCACCATGACTAAGCGACACATCAATCCGCAACGCCGTTCGCTGCTGTATGCTGCATCGGCATCGGTGGCCGGCCTGGCTGTGGGACCGTCGCTCGCCGCAAGCGGAGGAGCCAAGGTGGCACAAGACGATCCCTGGGCGCGCGCCCAAAGCATCATCGACGGGTTCAGGAAGCCGCTCGTCTTCCCCAAGCGCGACTTTTCCATCACCGCCTATGGCGCCAAGCCCTGCGAAGCAGTCATGGTGACGGGTTACGTGGCCGACCACGAAGAGGGCAAGCTCAGCACCCCGGCGCCGGGCGCCCATGACTGCTACGCGGCGATCGCGGCGGCCATTGCCGCCTGCAGCGCGGCGGGCGGCGGCCGGGTCGTGATCCCGGCCGGTAACTGGCTGGTGAAGGGACCGATCGTCCTGAAATCCAACGTCAACGTGCACCTGGCCAAGGGCGCCCACGTCTACTTCAGCAACGATCCGGAAGACTTCGCCAAATACGGAGAGTATGACTGCGGACCCAATGGCAAGCTGGTGATCTCGCGCTGGCAGAGCAACGACTGCCTGAACTATTCGCCGATGGTCTACGCCTACGGCCAGACCAACATCGCCCTCACCGGCGAAGACTGGACCAGCATCCTCGACGGCCAGGGCGGCGTGCCGCGTGCCGATGGCGAGACCTGGTGGGACTGGAAGGGCAAGCGCAAGGGCGTGGCAGGAAAGGCGCCCAACCCGCAGCGCACGCAGATCGCCGTCAACCCGCTCAATCCCTCCTCGATCCGGGCAGTGGCCCCGAATCTGAACGACGCCCAAGTCGCCCTCATGGAGGGCAAGAACGACAAATGGCGCACCGACGAAGCCTACTTGCCGACGCTGTCGGAAGCGGGCGTGCCGGCCGCGAAACGGGTGTTCGGCCGCGGCCACTACCTGCGCCCCTGCATGGTCGAATTCATCGGCTGCACCAATGTGCTGATGCAGGGCTACCAGCTGAACCAGACGCCGTTCTGGCAGCACCACCCGGTCAACTGCAGCAAGGTCGAGATCCGCGGCGTGCACATGGACAGCATGGGACCGAACAGCGACGGCTTCGATCCGGAAGCCTGCAACACCGTGCTGGTCGACGGCTGCACCTTCAACAGCGGCGACGACTGCATCGCGATCAAGGCCGGCAAGAACCTCGACACCCAGTTCGGCCCGACCCAGAACGTGGTGATCCAGAACTGCGTCATGAACAGCGGCCACGGCGGCGTCACGCTGGGCAGCGAGATGGCGGGCGGGATCCAGCACGTATATGCGCAGGACATCGAGTTCCGCAACACGCACTGGGCAAGCGACCCGCTCAACACCGCGATCCGCCTGAAGACCAACATGAACCGCGGCGGCTTCCTGCGCCACTTCTACGTGCGCAACGTGACCATGCCGAACGGCGTCAACCTCAAGCCGCAGTTCTATACCCCGCTGCCCGGCTCGCCGATCAAGCCGAAGTCGGTCGGCGCCGGAGCCGGCGCCGTGATCACCTTCGACTGCGACTACGCGCCGAACGCCGACAACGTGCGCACCCGCCCACCTAGCGTGGAGCACATCCACATCTCCGGCGTCAGGGTCGGCAACGTCGCCACGGAGAATGGCCCGCGCTCCTGCTACCAGGCGCTGCTCCTGCTCGGCCCGGTCGCCTTCGACTACAACGGCGACAAGCCGGTCGACATCCTGCCGATCCGCGACGTGACCATCACCGACTGCGACTTCGGCACCCCGGTGAACGCGGACCAGCCCTGGTTCATCTACAACGTCCGCAACGTCAAGCTGAGCAAGGTCACCATCGCGGGCAAGGTCTACAACACCACCCTGCAGGCCTGAAGCCTGCACCGGTTTCGGTGCAGGATGAGCTAGGATGTCGGACTGACAGCCACCGCTTCCTAGCCGACACCGATGCTCGACCTGATCAACGCCATCCCACGCAGCCTGATTCTTCCTCCCGCCAACCTGTTCCTGTTGATCCTGATCGGCCTCGCGCTATGGCGCCGCTGGCCGCGCATCGGCCGCAGTCTTGCGGGAACCGGGCTGGCGCTACTGGCCTTGCTGTCGATGCCGAAGGTGGCCGAGCTGTTCGTCACGCCGCTGGAGCGGATGACCGCGCCCCTGCACGCGCCCGAACGCGCCGGCGCCCAGGCGATCGTGGTGCTCGGGGCCGGACGGCTGCGTAATGCCCCCGAGTACGGCGGCCGCGACATCCCCGATGTCACCGCCCTGGCGCGCCTGCGCTACGCAGCCCACCTGCAGCGGCGCACGAAGCTGCCCGTCCTGGTCAGCGGCGGCACCGTCGGGAAGCCGCCCGCCGGTGAGCGCGCTTATTCGCTGGCCGATGCGATGGCGACCGCCTTGCGCGAGGATTTCGGCGTGCCGGTACAATGGGTCGAAGCACGCTCGCGCGATACCGCGGAAAACGCCGCCTACAGCGCCGCGCTGCTGCGCGCGGATGAGGTCCGGCGTGTCCTGCTGGTGACCGATGCCATGCACATGGCGCGCGCCCGCGCCGCGTTCGAACGCGCCGGGGTCGAGGTGGTCGACGCACCGACCATGTTCTTCACCGGCCAGGCCCGCAGCATCCACGCCTGGGTGCCCAGTGCCGAGGGCTTGCGCCGTTCCTGGTATGCCATGTACGAACTGATCGGCCTGGGCTGGTACCGTCTGCGCGCGGGCGGCGCGCAGGCCCCCGAGCGCTGAGCGCTCAGCCGCCGGCCCGCTTCGGCTGGTGGCCGAGCTTCCTGAGCGTTTCCATGATCAGCTCGCAGTGCTCGCCCTGCACTTCGATCACCCCATCCTTCACGGTGCCGCCGGAACCGCATGCCGTGCGCAGCTGCTTGCCCAGCTGGGCCAGTTGGGTGGCATCGAGTGCGAGGCCCTTGACGATGGTCACGCTCTTGCCGCCCCGGCCCTTGGTTTGCAGGGAGACGCGCACCACGCCGTCGCCCTTGACCACGGCCCGGGCCTTGCACTCGCAGGCCGAGACGGACTTGCGGCATGCGGGGCACATGCGGCCGCTCTCGGTGGAATAGACGAGGCCGCTGTTCGAACTGCTCTTCATGTTCTGCTCAAGAATATCTGTGAAATCGGGGGGACGAGTGTAGCAGCATCGGCTCCTCAAAGCTGCGGCGGCGCAGCTGGACGGGTCCTGCACCACTGCGCGCGCAGCGCGAAAGCGGCGTCGATGTCGCCGGCCGACGTTTCCTGGTTCGGCTGCATCTCGACGTACTTCACCGCGGCATCGCAATGTCCCATCTTCGCGCCCAGGAGAAAGATGGCCCTTGCCAGGTCGAGATCGCCGTTCTGTTCCAGGATCAGCCCGTATTGATGGTAGGCCTCCGGAAGTCGGCCCTGCATCGCTTTCTGGAACAGCCTGGACGCTTCTTCCGCATCCGCAGGCACTACGCGGCCCGATACGAGCAGCTTGCCCAGGGCGAGCTCGGCGCGCCCTTCGCTGCGGCCAAGGGCCTTGCGGTACAGCGCCGCCGCCTGCACGTCGTCCTGCACGTTCCCGAGACCCAGTTCGAAGCTGCGGCCGAGATGGACCAGGCCTGACGCATCGCCCTGCGCCGCGGCGCGTGCGATCCAGGCCACTGCCGCCGTGCGCTCCTCGTCGGAGACGGCGCGCTGCATTCCCAGCAGGCCAAGGCGCATCTGCGCCTCGGCCAATCCGCCCTCGGCGGAGCGCGTCAGCCAGGACAAGGCCTTGTCCATGTCGAGCTCTCCCGCGGTGCCGTACTGATAGGCCCACGCCAGGTTGGCCTGGGCCCAGCCGTGCCCCTGCTCCGCCGCCTTCGCGTACCAGTAGACCGCCTGTTTCTGGTCATACGGCACGCCAAGGCCACGGTAGTACAGCACGCCGAGATTGTTCTGCGCGAATGCATTGCCGGCTTGCGCCGCCAGCAGGTACCAGGCGGCGGCCTGCGCGGGATCGGCTTCGACGTGGGTGCCGTGCTGGTACCAGGCGCCCAAGGTATTCTGGGCGACCGGATCGCCCGCTTCCGCACGCTTCCTGGTGCCGGCGAGCAGCGCCGCGTCCTGCGCCTGCGTCTTCTGCGCCCCGCCGGGTATCCAGACAAATTGCGTCTTGAGCCAGCCGGTCGGCGCCTGGCCCGTGGCTTGCACGCCATGAAAGTGGCAGTTGCGCACCGCATCGAGTGCGGCCTTGTCGAGGTCTTCCCTGCCGCTGGACGTGTACACGCGCACATCGTTCGCGCGCCCCAGTTCGCCGATCAGCACTTCGACCGTCGTCTTGCCGCCGGCGCCCTGCGCCAGCGCGGCGGCGGGATAGACGGGGCGCCCGCAGGCATTCAGGTCCATGGCCATCAGCTGCTGCGGGTCCTGCAGGCGGGCGGCAAGCACCTGGGCGGGAAGGATGGCCGCGGCAGCGGCCAGGGAGAGGATGAGCTTCTTCATGCCTGGAATGTACGGCATCGCGCGGTGCTACACATACACGCATTGTCACCTGTCGGCCTGGCCGCAGGCGCCCCACCGGTCAGCGCACGCCGCTAACCGGCAGCCAGGACGGCTTGGTATTGGTGTGCAGTTCGATGTCGACCGGATCGGTAAAGGGTGCGTCCAGCGTGCCGAGGGTGACCGCAATGCGCTCGGGCGACTGCTCGCTGCGCCAGAACAGGGTGGAGCCGCATTGCCGGCAGAAGGCGCGCCGGCCGTGGCTCGACGAGGCGTATTCGGTAATGAACTCTTCGCCGCGTTCGATGCGCAAGCCGGCACGGGCAAGGTTGGCATAGGTGCCGGCGGCCGCCCCATGCTGTTTCTGGCACATGGTGCAATAGCAGTGGCTGGCGCTCTCGATCGGGCCGGTCGCCTGGTAGGCAACGGCGCCGCACAGGCAGCTTCCTCGTAACATGCTGGTCTCCTCGTAGTCCGGATCAGGCCGGCCGGTTCTCGGTCCCTTCGCCGCGCGTGACGTGCAACATGCGGCTCGGCTGGCGCACCCGGGCAGTATGCCAGACGCCGCGCGGCACCACGACGGCGCCGCTGCCCTCCAGCACGATGGTCTCCACCCCGCTGTCGCGTTCAAGCAGCAGTTCTACGTGACCTGCGAGCAGGTAGACGAATTCGTCGCCGTGCGGGTGCATTTCCCAGCTCGGCCAGTCTTGCGTGAACGAGAATTCGCTGACCAGCCAGCCCTTGCCGAAGGCATCGAGTTCGGCTGGGGGCAGCTGCCAGAAGGATTCGCCTGGCACGCTGCGTGCCAGGCCATCGTCGGCGAGGTGGACATAGGTCTGCTGCGGGTCGATTGGCATGACGGCTCCTTCGTCGAGAGCGGAATTCTGCCAATACTATCACCCGCGAGGCGGGCTCAAGGGGTGATGCGCAGGTAGTCGATATCGGCGAAGCTGCCCGCCGCCCCGGTCGCGAACAGGCCGACCTGCGTCCCGACCCAGCGGCCCATGGTGGCGTCGAATGGCGCACCGAGCTGCGTGTAGCGCAGGCCGTCCGCGCTGTACCAGAAGGCGACGCGGGCGCCGGCCGTCACGTGCATGCGCAGGTGGGCAGCGAAGCCCGGCAGTTCCGCGCCCAGCTCCTCGACGCACTTGCCGTCTTGAGCACAGCGCACCAGCACCATGCGCGGCTTGCCTTCGACGCGGCGCAGGCCGAACCACTGGCTGGCCAGGCCCATCGTGCTGAGACCGACCTGGTCGCCGTCGCGCTGCGCGTGCAGGTCGACCTTGGCGGTGACGCCGAAGGCGGGCGCCGGGAACTTCTGGGTCAGCACCGAGGGCAGCGAGCGTACCGGCATCTCCGGCTGCGCGAACAGGCGCAGATGGCCCGGACGGGCGTCGAGCGCATACCAGCGGGAATCCGGGTTGGCTGCCCATTGCCACTGCGCACCCAACGCCTTGCCATCGAATTCATCGCTCGTTGCCGGCACCTGCCGGACGAAGCTGCCGGGAACCGGCTTGGCATGTTCGGTCACCGGCTGGCCCACGCCCGGCTTGCTCGACGGCTCGCCGATCAAGGGCCAGCCGTCGTTCCAGCGCATCGGCTGCAGGTGCACCACGCGTCCGTAGGCGCGCTTGTCCTGGAAGTGGAAGAACCAGTCGCTGCCCTGCGGCGTCCTGACCCAGGCGCCCTGGTGCGGCCCGTTGATGCTTGTCGCGCCCTGCTCCATCACGATGCGCGACTCGTACGGGCCCTCGATGCTGCGCGAGCGGAACACCGATTGCCAGCCATGCTCGACGCCGCCCGCCGGCGCGAACACGTAGTAATATCCGTTCGCCTTGTACAGCTTCGGTCCCTCCAGCGTGCGGTAGCCGGGCAGCTTGTCGCCGTCGATGACCACCTTGCCTTCGCTGTCGAGCAGGCTGCGGCCATCGGGCGCCATCTTGCGCAGCGTGAGCACATTGTTGAAGCCGGCCCGGCTCTTGGCCCAGGCGTGGATCAGGTAAGCCTTGCCGTCCTCGTCCCACAGCGGAGCCGGATCGATGATGCCCTTGCCCGGCAGGAGCAGGTGCGGGGTGCTCCAGGGACCCTTGAAGTCTTTCGCGGTGGTGACGTAGATCCCGTTGTCGGGGTCGGGATAGAAGATCCAGAATTTGCCGTCGTGGTGGCGCAGGGACGGGGCCCACACGCCCTTGCCGTGCTGGGGCGCGGCGAACTGCGCACCCGGCACCAACTGGGGCAGCGCATGGCCCTGCAGCTCCCAGTTGACCATGTCTTTCGAGACCAGCAGCGGCAGGCCGGGCGCGTTGGCGAAGCTCGAGGACACCATGTAGTAGGTGTCGCCCACGCGGATCGCGTCCGGGTCGGAATAATCGGCATGCAGGATCGGGTTGCGGTAGCGGCCGTCGCCGAGGTCGGGCGACCACGGCGCGCGTGCCGGCACGGGGCCGAGCACGCGCTCGAGAAACGCCGCCATCGCGTCGACGGTGGGCGACACCCAGGGATCGAACAGCCAGAACGAATGCGGCGTGCCGGCCAGCGCCACGGTATCCGAATGGATGCCGTACGAGGCCAGTTTGGCCGCCATCGCCTCGCGTCCCACCGAGAAGCGCGGCACGCTGCTGGTGATGAAGAGTACCGGCGGGCTGTTCTTGCCCACATGATTGATAGGCGAAGCCTCGCGCCACAGCGCTTCCTTCTCGGCGTAGCGGCCGCCGAACCAGGCGCCGGCCGCGGAGGGGTTCTTCTTCGGATCGTCCTCGTGCCTGCGCGCTTCCTCCGAGGTGAAATCGGACAGGCCGTCGATGTTGACCACCGCACGGATGGCTTGCGGCTCGAGCATGCCGACCAGCGCGGCGATCTGGCCGCCGGCCGAGCCGCCGGCGATCGCAACCCGGTTTGGGTCGATGCCATGGCTGCCCGCGCCCTTGCGCAGCCAGCGCACGGCTTCCTTCACGTCCTCGATCGCGGCCGGGTAGCGCGCCTGTCCGGACAAACGGTAACTGACGGTGGCGGCCGCGTAGCCGCGTGCGGCAAGGCGCGCCGCCAGCGGCGCCATGTTGGTCCGCTCGCCGGTGCCCCAGCCGCCGCCGTGGACCAGGATCACCAGTGGCGCCGGCTTGCCGCCCGGGCCGGGCAGGTAGAGGTCGAGCCCCAGGGACAGGTCGCCGCGCCGCGCATACTCGAGGTCCTTGCGCACCTGGACCGGGGCAGGCGCCTCGGCGCTGGCGATGCGGATGTCGGGATAGTCGCGCACCAGCTTGCGGTAGGTGGTGTCGGCGTTGTACGGCGCCTGGGCGAAGGCCGCAGTGGCCGTCAGTGCCAGCAGCAGGCCGAGAGGAGCCCGCCTCACAGCGCCGCTCCCCGGAACACGCAGCGGCGGCGCAAGTTCGCGCCCGGCGCCAGCACCGTCAGGCCGGGATAGCCCGGCAGGTTGTGCGCATTGATCGGGTGGTCCACCGGTTCGAAGCAGAAGAAATCGCGTCCCGGCGGAACGTAGAGGATGAAGTAATCCATGTCGGCCTGTACCTCCAGTGCAAGGCCGCGTTGCGGCCAGGTGACGCGGGCGGCGCCGTGCCAGCCCTCGAATACGTTGTCGACGCCGTTCTGGGGCAAAGGCGCGGGGCTGTCGAAGCGCCACTCGGGCGGGATGTCCTGGCGCATCAGCGGCAGCTTGTCGGGGCCGGCCATCCACACGCTGTTGGCGCCGGCTTCCAGCCGGGCGCCCTGGGGATCCGGCATCCAGGGATGCAGGCCGATCCCGAAGGGCAGCGCACTACGGCCCGCATTGCGCACGCTGAGCTCCACCACCAGCGCATCCTTGTCCAGGATGTAGTGCAGCTCGGCCGTATAGGCGAAGGGCGCCGCGTCCCAGCGGTCCAGGCTTAAAGTCAGTGAAGCATCGTGGTGGGCGGCGACGCGCCAGGGCTGCTGCCAGCCGTCGCCGTGGATCGGGCAAGGCTCTCCGGCCCGGTTCGGCGCGGGCACGTGGCGCTGGCCTTCGAAGGCAAAGCCGGAGGGCGCCATCCGGTTCGACCAGGGCAGCAGCGGGAAGCAGGCCAGCTGCCCGGGCAGCGGCGTGTCGTTGACCTCAGGCGGCAAGCCGCGCAGCAGGGGCCGCGCCTGGTCGCCGTCCAGCCAGTCCAGCCGCGCCAGGCCGCCCCCGATCTGCGGAACGATCTCGGCCAGCAGGCGCTCGTTACGCAGTGTGAGGCGTTCCAGCACGGCTCTGGTCACCGATCAGTATTGCGGGCCGTCGAGCAGGAACTTGCCGCCCTGGTACATCGTGGTGACGTCGTCCTTGGCCGGGAACTCGGAGGTGTCCGGGAACAGGTGGGCGAACTTCGACGAGCTGTCCTTCGGCTTGTAGCCCAGGTGCGAGGCCAGGCGGTTGTCCCACCACACGCTGTCGTTGTCCGACATGCCATAGACGATGGTGTGGCCGACGCGCGGCGCGAACAGCGAGCAGCGCAGCATCTCGGTCAGGTCGTCGTAGGAGAACCAGGTGCTCATCATGCGCTTGTTGGCCGGCTCCGGGAAGCTCGAACCGATGCGGATGCAGACGGTCTCGATGCCGAAGCGGTCGAAGTAATAGCGCGCGATCTGCTCGCCGAAGACCTTCGACAGGCCGTAGTAGCTGTCCGGGCGGGTCGGCGACTCCGCGTCCAGCACGGTGTTGACGTGGTGGTAGCCGATCGCGTGGTTCGAGCTGGCGAAGATCACGCGCTTGGTACCGGCCTTGTGCAGGGCTTCATACAAATTGGCCACGCCCAGGATGTTGGCCTGCATGATCGGCTCGAAAGGCTTCTCGGTGGAGATGCCGCCGAAGTGCAGCACGGCGTCCACGCCTTCGAGCAGTTTCAGTACCGCTTCCTTGTCGGCCAGGTCGCACTGGACGATCTCTTCGCCCTCGCGCGCTTCGCCCATGTCGGCGACGTCGGACAGGCGCACGACCTCGGCCCAGGGCTTGATACGGTCACGCAGCACCTTGCCGAGGCCGCCGGCGGCGCCGGTCAGCAGGATGCGTTTGAAGGGCTTGCCCTTTGCTGCTTCAGTCATTGCTAAAACTCCTCATTCTTCAGGTCACCGGCGCAGGATTGAACAGCGCCAGCGCATTGTGCAGTTTCCAGTGTTCGGCCCAGGTCTTGCGCCCGCTGGCCACGTCGAGGATCAGGCGGAACAGCTCCCAGCCCACGTCCTCGATGCTAGCCTCTCCGCTGGCGATGCGCCCGGCGTTCACGTCCATCAGGTCGTGCCAGCGGTTCGCCAGTTCGGTGCGGGTGGCCACCTTGATCACCGGGACCGCCGCCAGGCCGTAGGGGGTGCCGCGGCCGGTGGTGAAGATGTGCACGTTCATGCCGGCCGCCATCTGCAGGGTGCCGCAGATAAAATCGCTGGCCGGGGTGGCGGCGTAGATCAGGCCCTTCTGCTGCAGCTTCTCGCCCGGCGACAGCACGCCGGTGATCGCCGTGGTGCCCGACTTGACGATCGAGCCCATGGCCTTTTCCACGATGTTCGACAGGCCGCCCTTCTTGTTGCCGGGCGTGGTATTCGCGCTACGGTCGACGCCGCCGCGCACCAGGTAATCGTCGTACCACTGCATCTCGCGCACCATCGCCTGGGCCACTTCCGGGGTGGCGGCGCGCGCGGTCAGCTGGTCGATACCGTCGCGTACCTCGGTGACTTCGGAGAACATCACGGCGCCGCCGGCACGCACGATGAGGTCGGTGGCGAAACCGACGGCCGGGTTGGCGGTCACGCCCGAGAAGGCGTCGCTGCCGCCGCACTGCACGCCGACCACCAGGTCGGAGGCCGGGCAAGTGACGCGCTGGCGCGCGTTCAGCAGCGCCAGGTGCTTCTCGGCGGTCTGCATCAGGTTGTCGATCATCGACATGAAGCCGACGTGCTGCTGGTCCTGCAGGGTGATGACCGAGGGTTCGGCGTTGCCGATCGGGATCGAGCCGGCCGGGAACAGGCGTGCCGGCGGCAGCTTCTCGCAGCCCAGGCTGACGACCATGACGTGGTCGCCGAAGTTCGGGTTTTTGGAGAGGTTGCGGATGGTCTTGATCGGGATGTCCGCGCCCGGCGCGTCGATCGCGACGCCGCAGCCGTACACGTGCTCGAGCGCGACCACGTCCTCGACGTTCGGGTAGCGCGGCAGCAGCTCTTCCTTGATGCGCTTGACCGCGTAGTCGATCACGCCCGAGACGCACTGCACGGTGCTGGTGATCGCCATGATGTTGCGGGTACCGACCGAACCGTCCTTGTTGCGGTAACCCTCGAAGGTATAGCCTTCGAGCGCTTCGGTGACCGGGCGCGCATGGGTGCCGATTGGCAGGTCGTCGAGCGAGCGGGCCGCGGGCATGCGCAGCACGCGCTCCGACACCCAGCTGCCGCGCGGGATCGCGCCGTTGGCATAGCCGATGATCACGCCGTAGCGGGTGACCGGGTCCCCATCGGCGAAGTCCACCAGTGCCACCTTGTGCCCCTGCGGGACCCCTTCGACGAGCGTCAGGCCGTCCGGGAAAACGGTGCCCGCGGGCAGTCCGCCGTCGTTGACGACGATGGCGACGTTGTCGCTGGCCTGCATGCGGATTGTGCGCGGAACTTGGGTGTTCATGGTGTGGTGCCTTGGTCGGTAGGTTCTTTTTCAGTATGCCATACAATTTCGGGCAGTGGCTAGTCCACATTGCTATTTTGGTCGGACCAAATTAGAATGGCCTGACCAATAAGTAGTCAGATAGTAGCTAGACGTATAAGTCAGACAAATCCGCCCGACTGGAGACATATGAAGACGACCTTGATGGCAGCCTCGCTTGCCACCGTTCTTGGCTGCGCACTCGCTTGCGGCCCCGCCCTGGCCCAGGGTGGCCACTACCGCAACACCGACAACAAGAACCTGCTGGACCACTCCGAAGGCACCTATCCGGTGCCGTACAAGAAGCCGGTGGTGGCGGAAGTGACGGCCCAGCTCAAGGCGATCCGCGGCTACATGGACCAGGCAACGCCGACCCGCATCATCAACAGGAAGACCGGCGACCAGATCACCGACCTGAAGACGCCGAACGCCGACGCCATCTTCGAACCCAGCGCGGGCGACTACGGCATCCAGGTGTACGAGATGGGCGTGGTCCACTCGGGCCTCCTGAAGGCAGCCGAAGCGACCGGCGACAAGAGCTTCACGGCGATGAGCCAGCGCCACTTCCAGTTCTTCTCCCAGACCCTCCCCTATTTCCGCGCCCAGGAACAGAAGTTCCAGCTCGACCGGGCCAACAGCTTCGCGCGCTTCCTCGCTCCGCACTCGCTGGACGATTCCGGTTCGATGTGCGCCGCCCTGATCCGCGCGCGCGCGGCCAAGGTCGGCCCGGACCTCAAGCCCATGATCGACACCTGCAGCGACTGGGTGATCAACAAGCAGTTCCGCCTGGAAGACGGCACCATGGCGCGCAAGCGCCCGCAGGAAGTGTCGCTGTGGGGCGACGACATGTACATGAGCATCCCGCTGCTGGCCGAGATGGGCCGCATGACGGGCGATCGCAAGCACTTCGACGACGCCGTCAACAACGTCATGGGCATGAGCAAGCGCCTGTTCAACCCGCAGAATGGCCTGTACACCCACGGCTGGCACGCCAACCATCCGGACGCGCCGCGCTTCTACTGGGCGCGCGCCAACGGCTGGGCGGTGCTGGCCATGTCGGACCTGCTCGACGTGCTGCCGAAGGACCACCCGGGCTACCAGCCGGTGCTGAACCAGCTGCGCGCCGCGATCAAGGGCATCGCCGAACTGCAGTCGGGCACCGGCCTGTGGCACCAGATGATCGACCGGAACGACTCCTACCTCGAGACCTCGGCCAGCGCCATGTTCACCTACGTGATCGCACACGCGGTCAACCAGGGCTGGGTCAGCCCGACCACCTACGGCTCGATCGCGCAGGCCGGCTGGGTGGGCCTGTCGACCCGCATCACCGCCAAGGGTGAAGTGGAAGGCACCTGCGTCGGCACCACCCTCGCCGGCGACATGGTCTATTACTACAACCGTCCGACCAGCGCGCACGCGCTGCACGGCTACGGCCCGACGCTGCTGGCCGGCGCCGAGATCATCAAGATGATCAATAACCCGGCTATCGATATCCAGCACAAGGTTCGCACGTATCATTACGTGCCCAAAGGGGGCAAGACCGACTACAACAAGCATCAGCAATGATGCGTTCATCATCGAGTGAAGCCATGAAACGACTGATCCTTGCAGCGGCCGCATTGTCCACCAGCGCCGCATCGCTGAACGCCTACGCCTTTGACAAACTGGCAGTGACCGTGCAGCACGACCTGTCCATCGCACGTCCGTCCGAGACCATCTCGATCCCCTGGAGCGAGGTCAACGCCGCCCTGCCGGGCGCCCTGATCCAGAAGATCGCCGTGAAGGACGCCAAGGGCCGCGTGCTGCCCTACCAGGTGACCAACGTGGCGCCGCTGTCCAAGGATCCGGAGAACAAGGGCATCGCCTACGGCGAGCTGCTGTTCCAGCACAGCTTCGCCCCCGGCGAGAAGAGCGCCAGCTTCACCGTCGAGAAGATCGACACGGTGGCGCCGGTGTTCGCCCAGAAGGCCTATGCCCGCTACGTGCAGGAACGCCTCGACGACTTCGCCTGGGAAAACGACAAGGTTGCGCACCGGACTTATGGCCCGGCCCTGGCCGCCCCCTCGCCGGCCGGCATGAACAAGGAAGTGCTGGTGACGAGCGGCCTGGACCTGTGGTTCAAGCGCGTGCCTTACCCGATCATCGACCGCTGGTACAACAAGGGCCATGACCACTACCATGAGGACGAGGGCGAGGGCATGGACATGTACCAGGTCGGCAAGTCGCGCGGCGCCGGCGGCACCGGCGTGTGGGACGGCAAGCAGCTGTACACCAGCGTGAACTACGCCTCGTGGAAGGTGCTGGCCAATGGCCCGGTGCGCGCGGTCTTCGAGCTGCACTATGCCGCCTGGGATGCGGCCGGCAAGCCGGTCAGCGAGGTCAAGCGCTTCACCGTCGACGCGGGCCGCCAGCTGGACCGCATCGAGAGCACCTTCCAGTTCGAAGGCAATGAGCCGATCACGGTGGCCGTGGGCCTGAACAAGAACCCGAGCGACAAGGGCCAGGACCCGGTCATCGCGGTCAAGCGCGAAGGTCCGGTGCTGCTGCAGTGGATCGAGCAGAAGAGCAATGGCGCCTTCGGCACCGCGGTGGTGCTGCCGGGCGCGGAAGGCTTCACCGAGGACAAGCTGAACGAACTGATCCTGGCCAAGGCCACTTCCGGCAAGCCGCTGCGCTACTACGCCGGCGGCGCCTGGAGCCGCGCCGGCGACGTCACCACGCTCGCCCAGTGGCAGCGCCTGGCGCAGGACACCGCTGCGCGCGACGGCAATCCGGTGCGCGTGATCCTCGCAAACCCGGCCAAGTCGGGCAAGTGAGGTGACGATGCGCTTCCAGCCCCGCCGCCGCGCCCTGCTGCGCACCGTTCCCGCCGCCGGCCTGCTGCTCGCCGGCGCCGGCTGCGCCACCTCCTCCAGCAACAAGACCGCGGGCGATCCGTGGCAGCGCGCCGCCGACATCGTCGCGCGCTTCGCCACCCCGCTGCGCTTCCGCGAGGAAGACTTCCCGATCACGGCCTTCGGCGCCAAGCCCTGCTCGATGGTCGAGGTCAAGGGACAGACCGCGTCCCTGGTCAACGGCGTACTTCGCACCCCGGCCAAGGGCTCGCCCGACGCCTATCCGGCGATCACGGCGGCCATCGCGGCCTGCCACGCCAAGGGCGGCGGCCGGGTCGTGATCCCGGCCGGCGACTGGTACTGCGCCGGCCCGATCGTGCTGCGCTCGAACGTGCACGTGCACCTGGCTGCAAACGCGCGCGTGCATTTCTCGGCCAATCCGGAACACTATGCGCGCCACGGCGAATTCGACTGCGGCGCCAACGGCAAGCTGACCCTGTCGCGCTGGCAGGGCAACGACGTCCTGAACTACTCGCCGCTGGTCTATGCGCACAACCAGACCAATATCGCGCTCACCGGCGCCGACTGGACCAGCATCCTGAACGGCCAGGGCGGCGTGCCTTTCGAAGACAAGCCGGACGAGTGCTGGTGGGACTGGAAAGGCCGCGGCACGCCGGTACGCACCCGCACCGAGATCGCAGCGAACCCGGCCAATCTGTCGCTGGACAAGGTGGCGCCGAACCTGCTAGAAGCGCAGCGCGCTCTGATCCAGGGCGAAGGCTGGCAGACCGATTCGCGCTACCTGCCGGCCCTGTCGGAAGCGGACGTGCCGGTGGCGCGCCGCGTGTTCGGCCACGGTCACTTCCTGCGCCCCTGCATGATCGAATTCATCGGCTGCAGCAAGGTGCTGCTGCAGGGCTACCAGGTGAATGCGGCGCCGTTCTGGCTGCACCACCCCGTGAACTGCCGCGACCTGGCGATGCGCGGCGTGAACATGGAAAGCCTGGGCCCGAACAGCGACGGCTTCGACCCGGAAGCCTGCGACGGCGTGCTGGTGGAGGAATGCACCTTCAACAACGGCGACGACTGCATCGCGATCAAGGCCGGCAAGAACCGCGACACACAACACGGCCCGACCCGCAACATCGTGATCCAGCGCTGCATCATGAACAGCGGCCACGGCGGCGTGACCCTGGGCAGCGAGATGGCCGGCGGCATCGAGCACGTGTATGCGCAGCAGCTCGAGTTCCGCAACATGCACTGGGCCAAGAAGCCGCTGAACACCGCAATCCGCCTGAAGACCAACATGAACCGGGGCGGCTTCCTGCGCCACCTGTACGTGCGCGACGTCACCCTGCCGAACGGCGTCAGGATCGAGCCGATGATGTACAAGCCGCTGCCGGGTGCGAAGGAAATCACCCAGCCGGTGGCCTCGACCGCGGGCGCGATCATCACCATCGACTGCGACTACGTGCCGGGCGACGACGCGGTGCGCACCCGGCCGCCGCAGGTGTCGGACATCGTCATCAGCGGCGTCCGTGCCGGCAACGTGGACACCGGCTCCGGCAAGTTCTCGTGCTACCAGGCCTTCGTGCTGCTCGGGCCCGTGGCGTCCAGCTTCAACGGACCGGCCGGCACCCCGATCCTGCCGATCCAGCGCATGCGCATCAGCGATTCGGACTTCGGCACGCCGAAGAACGCGGCCCAGCCCTGGTTCCTGCACAACGCCACCGGCATCACCCTGGACCAGGTCACCATCGGCGGCAAGCTCTACAACACGACCCTGTCGTCCAGCAATCCCTAATCCGGGAGAGGTCAGGCCGGTTCATGTATTTATTTGAATTGGCCTGACCACATCTGTCAATATTGCCGTAAAATCTAAAAACTGGCCTGACCAGATACAGATAAAAACGCAATGGAGACAGCATGAAACAAGCGCCGCGTGCCGCCTTACGCCAACTCACCCTGTGCCTGCTCGGCACTGCCTCGGTGTCCCCCCTGTCCATCGGCGCTGCTTTCGCCCAGGACGCCCCAGCCTCCCAGCCGCAGCAGATCCAGACCGTCCAGGTGACCGGCCTGCGCGCCTCGCTCGAGAGCGCGCTGAACGCCAAGCGCGAAGACAGCGGCATCGTCGACGTCATCAAGGCGGAAGACATGGGCAAGTTCCCGGACACGAACCTGGCCGAGTCGCTGCAGCGCGTGCCGGGCGTGGTGATCGACCGCGATGCCGGCGAAGGCCGCAACATCACGGTGCGTGGCCTGGGCCAGGACTTCACCCGCGTGCGCATCAACGGCATCGAGGGCCTGGCCACCACCGGCGGCACCGACAGCTCTGGCGGCACCAACCGCGGCCGCGGCTTCGACTTCAATGTATTCGCCTCCGAGCTGTTCAGCTCCCTCACCGTGCGCAAGAGCTCCTCGGCCGACGTCGACGAAGGCTCGCTCGGCGCCACCGTCGACCTGCAGACCCTGCGCCCCTTCGACCTGAAAGGCTTCAACGCCACCATCGCGGCCAAGGGCAAGTACAACGACGGCTCGGAAAAGATCGACCCGCGCGTGGCCTTCATGCTGTCGAACACCTTCATGGACCGCACCCTCGGCGTGCTGGTCTCGGGCGCATTCTCGAAACGCCGCGTGCTGGAAGAAGGCTTCAGCACGGTGCGCTGGGATAACGGTCCCTCATCGGGCGGCTGGTGCGCGCCGCAAGGCGTCGCCAACAACCCGGCCAACTCCACCGCCACCACCTGCGGCCCGGCGGCCCAGGGCGTGCCGCGCCTGCCGGCATCCGCAGCGGCCACCGAGGCCTACAACGCTGCCAGCAGCGCCGGCAACTTCCACCCGCGCCTGCCACGCTACGGCCGCCTGACCCACGACCAGGACCGCCTGGGCCTGACCGCCTCGGTGCAGTGGCGCCCGCAACGCGGCACCCTGCTCACCTTCGACATGCTGTACTCGAAGCTGGATGCGACGCGCCAGGAAGACTTCCTGCAGGCGATGTCCTTCAGCCGCAGCGCCGCCCAGGGCGGCAAGCCGCAGATGAGCGTGGTCGAAGCGCAATACGCGCCGAACGGCGCACTTCTGTATGGCCGCTACAACGGCGTGGATATCCGCTCGGAATCGCGCTTCGACGAACTGAACACCACCTTCAGCCAGCCGACCCTGACGCTGGAACACAAGTTCAGCGACACCTGGAGCATGAGCGCCAAGGTCGGCCGCGCGAACTCGAAATTCCGCAATCCGGTGCAGACCACCGTCACGCTCGACGCGCTGAACGTGAACGGCTACACCATCGACTTCCGCGGCAACGAGCGCCTGCCGGCGATCAGCTATCCGTTCGACCCGATGGCAAGCAACGGCGCGCTGGGCATCATCGGCGTGCCGGCAGTGGCCAGCGGCACCCAGCCGACCACGGTGCCGAACACCACCACCAGCGAGATCCGCATCCGTCCGCAGGGCGCGACCAACGTCAACGACGTCGGCCAGTTCGACCTGGCCTGGGAAGCCAGCGACAACCTGAGCTTCAAGGGTGGCCTGAACCGCAAGAAGTACGCGTCGGACACCTACGAATTCCGCCGCGTGAACCAGAACGACACGATCTTCGCGCCGGCGGCAGGATCGACCGGCCTGACGACGACCGTGAGCGGCTTCGGCAAGGGCCTCGACATGCCGGCCGGGAACGCGACCGGCTGGGTGATCCCGAACCTGCGCGCCATCGCGGCCGCCTACGACATCTACTGCAACTGCATCAAGGCCGGCCCCGCGGGCGGTCCGGGCGACTTTACCCTGTCTTCGATCACCAACGGCAATGCGCGCGGCAACAACCGCACCGTCACCGAGCGCGACGACGGCTTGTACCTGATGGGCGAGTTCAAATACGACCTGTGGGACATCCCGCTGCGCGGCAACTTCGGCGTGCGTCACGTGAAGACCGAGCTGGAAGCGATCGGCTACCAGGCCGCCGGCGGCGGCACCGCGGTGAAGGTGAACCACGAGTACAAGGACACCCTGCCTTCGATGAACATCGCGGCCAACCTGACCCGCGACTTCATCGTCCGCTTTGGCGCGGCCAAGGTGATGACCCGCCCGCAACTGGGCTTCCTGTCGCCGGGCGGCACCATCTCGACCACCGGCACGCTGACCATCAACACCGGCAACCCGCTGCTGAAACCCTTCCGCGCCAAGACCTTCGACTCGAGCTTCGAGTACTACTTCGGCAAGAACGCCTTCGTGGGCCTGGGCCTGTTCCAGAAGAACATCGACACCTACATCCAGTCGCTGCGCACCAACGTGGCCTTCCGCGAGACCGGCCTGCCGCTGTCGCTGCTGCCGGCGAACTTCAGCGGCGACGAGCAGTTCCAGGTCACGGCCCCGATCAACACCGATGGCGGCAAGCTGAAGGGCTTCGAGCTGAACTACCAGCAGCCGTTCACCTTCCTGCCGGGCTGGGGCCGCAACTTCGGCACGGTGCTGAACTACACCAAGGTGAGCTCGAAGATCGAGTATGCGGTCTCGCCGACCAGCAGCGAACGCATCGTCGACGACCTGCTGAACCTCTCGCCGAAGTCCTGGAACGCGACCTTCTACTATGACGACGGCAAGTTCAGCGCCCGCGTCTCGGGCGCCAAGCGTTCGTCCTTCCTGACCCGCGTGCCGGGCCAGAACAACAACGACGTCGAGGGCAAGAACGAGACCTTCAACGTGGACGTGTCGCTCTCGTACAAGTGGAACGAGCAGCTGGAATTCACGCTGGAAGGCGTCAACCTGACCAACGAGCCGAATGACCAGTTCATCAGCCGCGCGCGCAACAGCGTGGTGGTGAACAACGTGACCGGGCGCGAATTCCTGGCGGGGCTGCGCTACAAGTTCTGATTTCTTCCTCTCCTCTCCTTGGGAGCTTTGACAGCCCGCGCTTGCGCGGGCTTTTTTCATCGTGCGCGCCGCAAAGAAAAAGGCCCGCACGCGGCGAGCCTTCGGGCAGGATGAAACGCCGCTTAGAACTTGTAGCCGACAGCCAGGATCACCGATACCGGGTCCAGCTTCATGTGCTGGGTCTGGCCGGTCGAGAAGTGCACGTCGGTGCGCAGGCGGGCCTTGTTGAGCGTGACGTCGGCAAACCATTTCTCGGTAAAGTTCACGGCCATGCCGACCTGGGCGGTGTAAGTGAACTTGTTGTCGATGCTGAAGGTCGTCGGAACGCCGCTGCCCGGGTTGGTAATCGCGGTCATCTTGGCCGAGCCGCGTTCCTTCATGAAATAGGCATACGTCGCGCCGATGCCAACGAAGGGACGGAAAGTGGCCGTCGGGGCACCGAAGCGGTATTGGGCGAACAGAGTCGCCGGCAGCGCCTCGACGGTGCCGAGCTGGCCGGTGCCGGCGATGGCGCCCGCGCCGTAGATCTTGTGCTTGTAGGGCGTGCCCAGCGCGGTCTCGAGCGAAATGTTGTCGGTCAGGCCGTAGGCCAGGACCAGCACCGGCTGAATGTCCCGGTCGACGTCGCCCTTCGAGCCCGGCAGGGCCGGGGCGCCGATGTCGCCGCTTTCAACCTTCGGGGTGAGCTGGTTGAGGCCGACCTTGGCCGTGAACTGACCGGCGGACTGGGCTGACGCGGTCGAAGCGCAGGCCAGCGCTGCGACGACGCCCAGCACCTTGACGACGCTGTTGAAACGTACTTTCATGTTATCTCCTGATTCTGTGATGGGAGCCCGCCTGGTGGCGGGCCCTCCGCTGTCGTGCAGCCTGTCGATTACAGCCAGCCCTTGACCGCCATTTCCTTGAGAACAAGGCGTGCGATCAGGTTGTTCTCGAACGGCGTCGGGTGGATGTCGTCGGCGAACATGTAGCGGCTGACGTCACCGGCCACGGTATTGCTGTTTGTGCAGATCAGGGACGTGGTGCCCAGTGCGTTCGGGCCGCAGGCCGGGCTGGTGGTGTTGGTCAGGCCATACGGCCCCGGATTCTTCACCTGGTCATTGCTGACGCTGTACAGGTCGACGTACAGGATACGGTCGTCGGCGCCGATGCCGTTCTTCAGCTGGGTATTGAAGGCGTTGATCATGGCGGTAATCAGCTGCTGGATGTCGGCGGTGCGAGACTTGCCGGCCGGGGTGCTGGCAACGTCGGGCAGGTTGGCGACGATGACGTATTTCGCGCCCTTGGCCAGGATCTCGTTCTTCACCAGTGCCGCCATCTGCGCGCCTGCCGTACCCAGGTCCTGGACCAGCTTTGGACCGTTGGCGGCGGCGTAGTCGGCGCCGGCTTTCGCACCGGCAGCGGTGGCGTCGGCCTGGGCCTTGGTGACCATGGGGCCGTAGACCGACACCTGGGCCACGGCGGCGTTGCCCGGCTGGCGTGCGGCGGCGCCGACGGCGGCAGCCACGATAGTCTGCGAGGTATTGCCAGGACGGGCGCTCTCGGTGGCGATGGCCGCGCCGATCGCCTGGGCGGCGGTCTGCGGATTGGTCGCGCCGGCCGCCAGTTGGGCGGTCAGCGAGGTGGCGAAAGTCTGGGCACCGGCGGCATTGCCTGCCGCCGTGGCCTGGGCCGACAGAGTACTCAGGGCCATCAGCACGTCGTTACCGCCGGACAAGATGGTCACCAATTCGGTGCCGCTGAACTTGTTGCCGGTGCGGGACAGGTGGTTGGCGACCTGGGTCACCAGCGGCACCGTCATTTCGCCGATCGGCGAGCCGGTGGCCTTGTTGCCCGGGCCGATCGGGTTGGTCACGCGCGAACCGCCCTGGGCATAGTTGAAGCAGTTCAGGTTGTTGCTGATCGCTACCGAGAAGCCGCGCGACGCGTCGCCTTCGAGGCCGGTCTGGGCCGCGCAAGGCGCCGGCAGTTTCAGCTCGGCTGCCAGGAATTCGACCCAGATCTTGCCGTTCAGCTCAGGATTCTTGGCGGTGCCATCGCCGTTGATGGTGAACTTGCCGCCGCCGGCCTGCTTGACCGCGCCCACAGCATAGGTACCGACGTCCGACAGGCTGTCGCCGAAGGAGACCTGCTGGGTGAAGCTGAGTTTTTGCGTTTGGTCGCCGCCGCTTGGGCTGGTCCCGCCGCAGGCTGCCAGCACCGCTGCCGTCAGCAGGGCGAGCGCGAGTTTGGTTTGACGCATTGTGTCTCCTAGATTGATTTTATTTGAAACGAACGGGCGTGCTATTCGTTCCATAATAATATGCCAGTGTTCAACTTGCTTGTATAGGAATTGCTTACCCGCACGTCAGTTTTTAGTGACACGTGGCAAACAGATCGGGCGGCGATTATAGCGCCGCTATCGGTCCGGAAAGAAAGGGTTTTTGAACGGTGTGACACAGAACAACGCCCGTACGTACGGGCGTTGTGCCTGAAGACGCTTCAGGTGTGCGAAGACGCGCGCTTACTGAGCGGTTTGGTTCAGCAGGCCGTGGACGATGCCGGTCGAGCCGTGCGCGGCGCGGCGCAGGCGGTCGTTGACGCCCAGCCAGGCTCCGCCCTGCGGCGGCGCTTCGACCAGGATCAGGTCCGCGCCCTGGCCGTCCATCGCACGCAGCGCGGCGTACAGGGCATGGGCGAAGCCATCCGGTGTGGCCGGCAGGCGCAGCGCGGCGTGGGTGCTCGGCATGTCCGAGTAGTGGATCAGCGCGACCTTGCGTCCCGCCGCCGCCAGTTCAGCCAGGGTCTGGCGCAGCGTGGCGCTGTCCTGCATCGCCACCGGCGTATGCGGCGCATAGTGCGATTCGAGCGTGCCCGAAACGCGCGGGGCCGCGGCGTCGGGGGCGCTTGGCAACTGGTCGATCACCGCGGCAATCGCCTCGGCGCCGATGTGGCCCGGACGCAGCAGCACCGGGCCGTGGGTGGCCAGGCGCGACAGGTCGACGATGGTCGATTCGATGCCGACTTGCGAGGCGCCGCCATCCAGCACCATGGCCAGCGTGCCGTCTTGCTCGAACTCGTCGCGCACGTGCTGGGCCAGGGTCGGGCTGACCGCGCCAAACTTGTTGGCCGACGGCGCCGCTACGCCGCCCTTGCCGCCCTTGAAGGCGCGCAGCAGCGCGATCGCCACCGGGTGCGACGGGCAGCGCAGGCCGACCGTGTCCTGGCCGCCGCTGACGGCGTCCGGGATGTTCGGTGCGCGCTTGAGGATCATGGTCAGCGGGCCGGGCCAGAAGGCATCGGCCAGCGCCTGGGCCTCGTGCGGGATCTCGGCGGCCCAGTAGTCGAGCGGCGCACCAGGAGCGAGGTGCACGATCACCGGATGGTCCTGCGGGCGGCCCTTGGCGGCATAGATGGCCGCGACCGCGGCCGGGTTCTCGGCATCGGCGCCGAGGCCGTACACGGTCTCGGTCGGGAAGGCGACCAGCGCGCCCTGCTCCAGCGCGCGTGCGGCAGCCTCGATGGCGGCCTGGTCGATGTTCTCGCTTGCCATCCTTACTCCGGGATTCCGAGGATGGCGCAGGCCTGGCGCAGGCTGTCCTGCGCCTGTTCCAGCGTCGGCGCCACGAAGGTCACGTGGCCCATCTTGCGTGCGCGGCGCGGGTCGTCCTTGCCGTACAGGTGCAGGTTGGCGCCCGGCAGTGCCAGGATGCGGTCCCAGGCCGGTTCGCGGGGGGTAGCGCTGTCGCCTTCGAACCAGACGTCGCCCAGGATGTTGAGCATGACGGCGGGCGAATGCTGGCGCACGTCGCCCAGCGGCAGGCGCGCCATCGCGCGTACCTGTTGCGCGAACTGGCTGGTGATGCAGGCGTCGATGGTGTAGTGGCCGCTGTTGTGCGGGCGCGGCGCCATCTCGTTGACCACCAGGGTGCCGTCGGCAAGCACGAAGAATTCGATGCACAGCACGCCCACATAGCCCAGCTGGGCCACGATGGCGCGCGCCGCATCCTGCGCCTGCTTCGCGCAGGCCGCGGAGACGTTCGGTCCCGGCACGGTGGTCGTGAACAGGATGCCGTCGCGGTGCACGTTCTCGGCGATCGGGTAGACCACCGACGCGCCGTCATGCCCGCGTGCGGTGAGGACCGACACCTCGTAGGCCAGCGGCAGCATCTTCTCCAGCAGGCAGGTGACGCCCTTCATGGCATCGAAAGCGGCGCGCACGTCGTCGCGCGTGCGCACGCGCACCTGGCCCTTGCCGTCGTAGCCCATGCGCACGGTCTTCAGGATGCCGGGCAGCAGGTCGTCATCGATGGCGTCGATGTCGGCATGCGAGGCGATGGTCTTGTGCGGCGCCGGCATCACGCCGGAGCTCGGCGCGCATTCGACGAAGAAGCGTTTTTCCGCGATACGGTCCTGGGCGATCGATACGCAGGAGGCGGCCGGCGCAACAAAAGCGCGCTCGCCCAGCCAGGCCATGCTGTCGGCCGGGACGTTCTCGAATTCGGTGGTGACGGCGACGCAGGCCTGGGCCAGTTCGGCCAGGCCGTTCGCATCGTCATAGCCGGCGTTGATCAGGCGCTCGGCGACCTGCCCTGCCGGGCAGTCCGCGGCTGGCTCGAGCACCGCGACCTTGTAGCCCATCGCCTGGGCGGCGTAGGCGAACATGCGGCCGAGCTGGCCGCCGCCCATCACGCCGAGCCAGGCCGACGGATTGGCGGATGGGAGAAACGATTCACTCATGCGTCAGGACGGGAAGGGTCATGGCCTGGGCCGCCGCGGTCTGCTCGGCGCGGAAGGCCAGCAGCTTCTGCGCCAGCGCATCGTCGGTGGCAGCCAGGATCGCCACCGCGGTCAGGGCCGCGTTGGCGGCGCCGGCTTCGCCGATGGCGAAGGTCGACACCGGCACGCCCTTCGGCATCTGCACGATGGAGAGCAGCGAATCTTCGCCGCGCAGGTACTTCGAAGGCACCGGCACGCCCAGTACCGGCACGATGGTCTTGGCGGCCACCATGCCCGGCAGGTGGGCGGCGCCCCCTGCCCCGGCGATGATGGCGCGCAGGCCGCGCTCGCGTGCGGTTTCCGCATAGGTGAACATCTCGTCCGGCATGCGGTGCGCCGAGATCACCTGCGCCTCGAAAGCTACGCCGAACTGCTTCAGGATGTCCACGGCATTCTTCATCACGTCCCAGTCGGACGAGGAACCCATGATGACGCCGACAACTGGCTTGTTTGCTTGCTCGCTCATCTTCTCAGGCCTTCAGCTTCTCGCCGGTGAGGCGTTCGATGGCTTCGAAATACTTGGCCTGGGTCTTTTCGATGACGTCCTGCGGCAGGGCCGGGGCCGGGGCGGTCTTGCCCCAGTCGGTCAGGGTTTCCAGGTAGTCGCGCACGAACTGCTTATCAAAACTCGGCGGCGACATGCCCGGCGCGTAGGAGTCGGCCGGCCAGAAGCGCGAGGAGTCGGCGGTCAGGACTTCGTCCATCAGGTGCAGCACGCCATTGTCGTCCAGGCCAAATTCGAACTTGGTGTCGGCGATGATGATGCCGCGGGTGGCGGCGTATTCGGCGGCGGTGGTGTAGAGCTGGATGCTGATGTCGCGCATCTTGGCGGCGAGTTCCTTGCCGATGCGGTTTTCCATTTCCTCGAACGAGATGTTCTCGTCGTGTTCGCCGATGTCGGCCTTGGCGGCCGGGGTGAACAGCGGCTGCGGCAGCTTGTCGGCCTGGCGCAGGCCGGCGGGCAGCTGGATGCCGCAGACGGCGCCGCTTTCCTGGTAATCCTTCCAGCCCGAGCCGATGATGTAGCCGCGCACGACGGCTTCGACCAGGATCGGCTTGAGGCGCTTGGCCACGACGGCGCGGCCGCGCACCTGCTCGACTTCATCCGGGGCCACCACGCTTTCCGGCGCCACGCCGGTCAGGTGGTTCGGCACGATGTGGCCGAGCTTCTCGAACCAGAAGTCGCTCATCTGGTTCAGCACCATGCCCTTGCCGGGAATCGGCTCGTTCATGACCACGTCGAAGGCCGACAGGCGGTCGGTGGTGACGATCAGGATCTTGTCGTCGCCGACAGCGTAGTTGTCGCGCACCTTGCCGTGACCGAGCAATGGCAGGGACTTGATGGTGGATTTGTAGAGGCTGTTCATAGAAGGGATATCAGGGAAACAGAGCCGGAGAAGGCCTCCGGTGAAGGCGTCCAGGCCGGGGGTGGCCTGGACCGAATGCGACATTTTACGTCAATTCAGATTGTCTCACCGCCCCTGGGGCGGTAAGACAATGGACGCACTGCTTACTGGACGATCTGGGCCAGCTCGCCTGCCTTGTAGCGCTCGGCCATCTTCTCCAGCGGCACCGGCTTGATCTTGGCAGCCATGCCTTCGCAGCCGAAGGACAGGTAGCGCGCCTTGCAGATCTCGGTGGCGGCTTCGCGGGCCGGCTTCAGGTAGTCGCGCGGGTCGAACTTCGACGGGTTCTGGAACATGTACTTGCGGATCGCAGCGGTCATGGCCAGGCGGATGTCGGTGTCGATGTTGATCTTGCGCACGCCGTGCTTGATGCCTTCCTGGATCTCTTCGACCGGCACGCCGTAGGTCTCTTTCATGTCGCCGCCGAATTCGCGGATGATCGCCAGCAGTTCCTGCGGCACCGACGAGGAGCCGTGCATCACCAGGTGGGTGTTCGGGATGCGGGCGTGGATTTCCTTGATGCGGTCGATCGCCAGGATGTCGCCGGTCGGCTTGCGGGTGAATTTGTAGGCGCCGTGCGAGGTGCCGATGGCGATGGCCAGGGCGTCGCACTGCGTTTTGGCGACGAAGTCGGCGGCCTGGGCCACGTCGGTCAGCAGCTGCTCGCGGGTCATGGTGCCGTCGGCGCCGTGGCCGTCTTCCTTGTCGCCCTTCATGGTCTCCAGCGAACCGAGCACGCCCAGTTCGGCTTCGACCGTCACGCCGATCGAGTGCGCGAATTTCACGACTTCACGCGAGACTTCGACGTTGTATTCGTAGGAAGCGACCGACTTGCCGTCGGCCTCGAGCGAACCGTCCATCATCACCGACGAGAAGCCCGAACGGATCGCGGCCATGCAGACCGCCGGCGACTGGCCGTGGTCCTGGTGCATGACGACCGGGATGTGCGGGTAGGCTTCGACGGCGGCGTCGATCAGGTGACGCAGGAAGGCTTCGCCTGCGTATTTGCGGGCGCCGGCCGAGGCTTGCATGATGACCGGGCTGCAGGTGGCGTCGGCGGCGGCCATGATGGCCTGCACCTGTTCCAGGTTGTTGACGTTAAAAGCCGGCAGGCCATAACCGTTTTCGGCGGCATGGTCCAGCAGTTGACGCAGCGATACGAGTGCCATGGTTGATTACTCCAAACAATTAAGAAACTATTTCGTCCAGCTCGCCCACGCGCACGATCTTGAGCGCATTGGTGCCGCCGGCCTGCCCCATCGGCGAGCCCCAGGTCACGACGATCAGGTCGCCCTTGCGCACCATGCCTTCGCGAATCAGGACCTCTTCGGCCTTGCGCAGCACCGCATGGCTGCCACCTTCCTGAAGCAGGTGGAATGCTCGCACGTTCCGGTACAGCGATGCCTTGCGCTGCGTCGTCTGCAGCGGGGTCAGGGCGAAGATCGGGGTGTCGATCGAGTGGCGGCTCATCCACAGTGCGGTCGAGCCCGATTCGGTCAGCGCCACGATCGCCTTCACCTTCAGGTGATGGGCCGTGAACAGGGTGCCGTAGGCGATCGACTGGTCGATGCGGGTGAACTGGACATTCAGGAAATCTGCATCCTGCTTGTTGTATTCGGATTGTTCGGCCTCGAGGCAGATCGCGGCCATCATTTCGACGGTCTCGACCGGGTACTTGCCCGATGCGGTCTCGGCCGAGGTCATCACGGCGTCGGTGCCGTCCAGCACGGCGTTCGCCACGTCCGAGACTTCGGCGCGGGTCGGCACGGCGTTGACGATCATCGACTCCATCATCTGGGTCGCGGTGATGGCCAGCTTGTTGGAGGCGCGCGCCATCTTGATCATGCGCTTCTGCAGCGCCGGCACGGCCGCGTTGCCCACTTCCACCGCCAGGTCGCCGCGCGCGACCATGATGCCGTCCGAGGCGTCCAGGATTTCCTGCAGCACGGGGATGGCTTCGGCGCGCTCGATCTTGGCGATCATCATCGGCTTGTGGCCGTAGGGCTCGCCGGCGATGTTGGCCAGCTGGCGCGCCATTTCCATGTCGGTGGCGTTCTTCGGGAAGGAGATCGCCAGGTAGTCGGCCTGGAAGCTCATCGCGGTCTTGATGTCTTCCATGTCCTTCGAGGTCAGGGCCGGCGCGGTCAGGCCGCCGCCCTGGCGGTTGATGCCCTTGTTGTTCGACAGCTCGCCGCCCACCTTCACGGTGGTGAAGATCTCGTGGTTGACCACCTTGTCGACGATCAGCACGATCAGGCCGTCGTTCAGCAGCAGCTTGTCGCCCGGCTTGACGTCGCGCGGCAGGGCCTTGTAGTCGAGGCCCACGCGGTCCTGGTTGCCCAGCTCGCCATTCTCGCCCCAGCGGGCGTCAAGGATGAACTTGTCGCCGTTGTTCAGGAAAATCTTGCCCTCTTCAAACTTGCCGACGCGGATCTTCGGACCCTGCATGTCGGCCATGATCGCCACTTCGACGCCGCATTCGGCAGCCGCGCGGCGCACCAGGGCGGCGCGGTCGATGTGGTCCTGCGCCTTGCCATGCGAGAAGTTCAGGCGCACGACGTCGACGCCGGCGCGGATCATGCGGACGAGGATGTCGAAGTCGGTCGATGCCGGGCCGATGGTGGCAACGATCTTGGTGGCGTTGTACAGGGGGCGCGCAGCTTGCATGTGTCTGGAATCCTTGGTTCTGAAAAGAGAAGCGCAGCCACTGGGCTGCGCTGGTACTGATTACTTATTGTTTGGATTTACGCTGGAGCAGGATCTCGACTGCCGGCAGGGTCTTCCCTTCCAGGAACTCGAGGAAGGCGCCGCCGCCGGTCGAGATGTAGCCGATCTGGTCGCCGATGTCGTACTTGGCGATCGCGGCCAGGGTGTCGCCGCCGCCGGCGATCGAGAAGCCGTTCGACTTGGCGATGGCCATCGCCAGGGTCCTGGTGCCTTCGGCGAACTGGTCGAATTCGAACACGCCCACCGGGCCGTTCCAGACGATGGTGCCGGCCTTGGCCACCTGCTCGGCCAGCATGGCGGCGGTCTTCGGGCCGATATCCAGGATCATGTCGTCGTCCGCCACGTCGGCCACGTCCTTGACGGTCGCAGCCGCGGTCGGGCTGAATTCCTTGGCGCAGACCACGTCCACCGGAATCGGCACTTGCGCGCCGCGCGCGGCCATCATGTCGATGATCTGCTTGGCCTCACCGACCAGGTCGTTCTCGACCAGCGACTTGCCGATGTTCAGGCCGACGGCCTTCATGAAGGTGTTGGCGATGCCGCCGCCGACGATCAGGTTGTCCACCTTGCCGGCCAGGCTCTGCAGGATGGTCAGCTTGCTCGACACCTTCGAGCCGGCCACGATGGCCAGCAGCGGACGGGTCGGCTGGCCCAGGGCCTTGCCCAGCGCATCCAGCTCGGCTGCCAAGAGAGGGCCGGCCACGGCCACCGGCGCGAACTTGGCGATGCCGTGGGTGGTGGCTTCGGCGCGGTGCGCGGTGCCGAAGGCGTCGTTGACGTAGACGTCGCACAGCTTGGCCATCTTCTGGGCCAGCTCGTCGCTGTTCTTCTTTTCGCCCTTGTTGACGCGGCAGTTTTCCAGCAGCACAACCTGGCCCGGCGCGACATCCACGCCATCGACCCAGTTCTGCTTCAGTTCCACCGGCTGGCCGAGCAGCTCGGACAGGCGCGCGGCGACCGGCGCCAGGCTGTCTTCCGGCTTGAACTCGCCTTCGGTCGGACGGCCCAGGTGCGAGGTGACCATCACGGCGGCGCCGGCCTTCAGGGCAGCCTGGATCGCGGGCACGGAGGCGCGGATACGGGTGTCTTCGGTGATATTGCCAGCGTCATCCTGCGGCACGTTCAGGTCGGCGCGGATGAATACGCGCTTGTTCTTCAGCGCATCGCGGTCGATCAGGTCTTGCAAACGGGTGAAACTGAGAACGTCGTCCATTGGCTAGTCAACAATGAAAAAGTGAAAAAACGTCATTGTACATTAGCCCGGGGCCCCAAAAACGTGTAGGACGCGCAACAGTGTGAATACCAGCATGCCGAAGATGATCGTCATCAGCATGCTGCGGCGCCACAGGTAGAAAGCCAGGGCGGCGAGCGCCGCGATCAGCTTGGGATTGGCCAGCGTGAGCTGGGTCTGGCCCTGGGTGTCGATCAGCAGGTCGGGCCCGATGATGGCGGCCAGCGCGCAGGCCGGCGCATAGCGCAGCATCTCCTGCACCCGCGGCGGGATGGTGACGCGGTGGCCGATCAGCCAGAACGAGCTGCGGGTGGCGGCGGTGGCGACGCACAGCACGCCGATGGTGAGCCAGATTTCCCAATCAGCCATTGCGTGCCTTTCGTTTTGCGAGGGACTCTTCGACAAACATCGAAGTGACCATGCCGACCAGGACGGCCAGCAGCAGCCCGAGCTTGTACGGCAGGCCGTAGGCCAGCACCGAGACCGCAATGGCGACCGCGACGCCGCACAGCGCCGCATTGTTGATGATGAGCGGCACCATGATGCACAGGATCGCCAGCGTGCCGGCAAAGCCCAGCCCCCATTCGGTCGGAATGGCGCTGCCCAGGAAAATGCCGGTCAGCGAGCCGATCTGCCAGGCGAACCAGTTCGGGTACATCAGCCCCTTCAGGTAAGACAGTTTGCCGGCCACGCGTTCGGCAGTCGGATAGCGCTGCAGGAACATCGCCACGGTCAGGTCGCCGGAGACGTAGCCGAGCAGGAAGCGCTGGCGCCAATGCAGGTGCGCGAAGTGCGGGCCCAGCAGTGCGGAGAAGATGACGAAGCGCAGGTTGACGACCAGGGCGGTGGCGAAGATGACCCAGATCGGTGCGGCGGCGGCAATCAGGGGAAGTGAAGCGAGCTGGGCGGATCCGGCGAAGACCAGCAGGGTCATGCCGACCGCCTGCGCGGCGGTCAGGCCGCTCTTGACCATCGCGATGCCCACCACCAGGCCCCAGGCGCCGATGCCGAACAGCGAAGGCAGGCCGGTCTTGAAGCCCTCGCGCCAGGCGGCGGGGTCGTGGGCTTCGGTGGGCTCCGTGGTGACAGCGGCTTGCTGGCCCGGCGGCAGGGCCGGGGTCATGTTGTTTTCCTGCAACTGCCGTAGGGGGCGGATGCGGCGACGGGCTTGAAACGGTCGGGCATGAAACGCATGTAAGGGTGCGGCGCCAGGCTGGCAGCGCAATGCCCCCGGGCTCGTTTATGATCAGCTGGTAATTCTACCGATCATTTCGATATGCAGGTTGAATCGGATAGAATCTTGTCTTTGCCATTTCCCTTTTATGGAGAAAAACAGATGAACCAAAAGACGATGCCTGTGGTGGAACTCGAGGCCAAAGACCTGCCGGCACACTGCCCGAATCCGGCAATGCCGCTGTGGTCCTCGCACCCGCGCGTCTTCCTCGATTTCGACCACCACGGCGATGCCAAGTGCCCGTACTGCGGCACCCAGTACCGCCTGGCCCCGGGCGTCGAGCTCAAGCACCACTGATCTTCCCGGTGCGGCGCCAGCCGCACCGATCTTCCATGCACTACCGCGCGCCCGCATGGCTGCCTGGCGGCCACCTCCAGACCATCTATCCGGCGACCTGCGTCGCCAAACCGCCCGTCGCCTACCGGCGCGAGCGCTGGAGCAGCAGCGACGGCGATTTCATCGATGTCGACTTCGTCGACGGCCAGCCGGGCAAGCCGCTGGTCGTGCTGTTCCACGGCCTGGAAGGCTCGTCCAACAGCCATTACGCGCGCTCGCTGATGGCGGCGCTGCGCGCACGCGGCTGGTCCGGCGCGGTGCCGCACTTCCGTGGCTGCTCGGGCGAAGCCAACCTGATGCCGCGCTTCTACCATTCCGGCGACGCGGCGGAAGTCGACTGGGTGCTGAGGAAGCTGCATGCACGTGCCCCCGGTCCCCTGTTCGCGGCGGGCGTGTCCCTGGGCGGCAATGCGTTGCTGCGCTGGCTGGGCGAATCGGGCCATGGGGCGGACATCGTCGAGGCCGCCTGCGCGGTGTCGGCGCCGCTCGACCTGGCGCGCGGCGGCGAAGCGCTGTCGTCCGGCTTCAACATGCTGTACACGCGCATGTTCCTGCAGACGCTCAAGCCCAAGTGCCTGGCCAAGCTGGAACGCTATCCCGGCCTGTTCGACCGCAGCGCCCTGATGGCGGCGCGCGACCTCTACGCCTTCGACAACGTGGTGACCGCGCCGCTGCACGGCTACAAGGACACCGACGACTACTGGCACCGCGCCAGCGCCCGCCACGTGCTGCACGAGATCACCGTGCCGACCCTGGTGCTCAACGCCCGCAACGACCCCTTCCTGCCCGGCCGGCACTTGCCCCAGTCCGCCTCGAAAGCGGTGACGCTGGAGTATCCTGACGAAGGTGGGCACGTCGGTTTCGCCGTGGGTCCCTTCCCCGGACGGATCGACTGGCTGCCGCGGCGCATCCTGGCCTTCTTCGACAGCGCGGCACCTGCCGCAAGCCGCGCGCCCGGCGCGCTCGAACCATGCGAAGCTTGAGACTATGGACGACATCGTAAAACAGGCAATGGCCAAGTGGCCGAACGTACCGCACTGCTACGGCTGGCTGGCGCTGGATGCGCGCGGCAACTGGCGCATGCGCGACGAGGCGGCGCAGCGCGCCAATGCGCCGGGCGACAAGCTGGCGAATGCGGCGCTGGTGGGCTTCATCAACCGTAACTACGCGCACGACGACAAGGGCCGCTGGTATTTCCAGAACGGTCCGCAACGCGTGTACGTGAACCTGGAAGCGACGCCCTTCATCGCGCGCACCGACCCAAGCCAGGGCTTCGTGCTGCAGACCGGCCAGGCGCTGGCGGCGGTGGAAGCGGCCTACATGACCGATGCCGGCGCCGTGATCCTGCAGGCCGGCGAGATCGTCGCCCAGCTCGACGACCGCGACGTGGCCCAGGTGCTGGCGCGCATGGAGCTCGACGGCCAGCCGGCCTCGGTGGAAGCGATCATGGCCTGGCTGGAGGACGACTCGGCCGAGCTGACGCTGGACCGTGTGAAAGTGGAACGCTTGTCGGCCGATGCGCTGCAACGCCGCTTCGGCTACGTGCAAGCGCCCGGGACCTGATCTACGGGAAGTCCTTCTCGGTTTCCTTCTCGGCCTTCTGGCGCGCCTTCAGCTCGCGCTCGCGCGCATCGATGACGGCCTGATCATAGAAGGACACGTCGCCGGCCTTGCGCGCCAGGTCGAGCTGCGCCACCGCTGCCGGCAGCGCGCCCGCCAGCGCATACGATTCGGCCAGCGCCATGTGCTGCAGGGCGATCTTGCCCTGCTTGGCATAGGTGCGCGCCAGCATGTCGTGCAGCTTCGGTTCCTCGCGGTAGAGCTGGGTCTGGTCGCGCAGGTAACGGGTGGCCTCCTCGAACTTGCCGGCCGCGATCAGCGCCTCGCCGTACTGGCGCGCGATGGCCCTCGACAGCGGATAGCGCTGGCGCGCGGCATCGGCTTCCTGCACCGCCTGCTCGGCCATCGCCGGCCCCTGGCCGGGCGCCAGCTTGATCTCGACGGACAGCCCGGCGAACATCGCCGCGCCGTCGCCGGCGTTCGATTCGGCCGACAGGACACCCTCCTTCGGCTTGACGGTGGCGCGCGCCTTGTCGAGCCATTCCTGGGCCTCGACCAGGTTCCCCTGGCGCAGCGCCAGCAGCGACAACCCGTACTGCGCGCCTGCCTGCAGGTGGCGGTGCGATTCCTTGAGCTGGGCGTCGAACGCGTTCTTCGCCTCGCGGCGGCCGCCGACGCTCTCGTCCTGCAGCACGCGGGCACGCGCGCGCACCAGCTGGAAGTCGAGGTTGTCGACGCGCGCCTTTTTCGGCATCTCGCGGATGCGCGCCTGCATGTCGGTGATGCGCTCGGCCGTCAGCGGGTGGCTGCTCAGGTGGGCCAGGTTCGCGGGGATGTCGCCCGACAGCTTGGTGGCGCTCTGCAGGCGCCTGAAGAAGCCGACGATGCCGGTGACGTCAAAGCCGCCCGCGCCCATGATCTGGAAACCGACGCGGTCGGCCTCGCGCTCGGCCTCGCGGCTGAAATTGAGCTGGCGCTGCACGGCCAGGCCCTGCCCGCCCATCAGGACGCCCATTGCGGCATCGGAGCTTGCCTTGGCGGCCAGCGCGGCCAGGATCATCGAAGCCAGCGGCAGCAGCACGTCCTGCTTCTGCTGCCCGATCATGCGGGCGATGTGGCGCTGCGACACGTGGCCGATCTCGTGCGCCATCACGCCGGCCAGCTCCGACTCCTTCTGCGCCGCCACGATCAGGCCCGTATGGGCGCCGATGAAGCCGCCCGGCAGGGCGAAGGCGTTCAGGTTCACGTCGCGCATGGCGAAGAAGGTGAAATCGGCATTGGTCTCGCCGCGCGAGCCGGGCACCGAGGACAGCAGCGTGTTGCCGAGGTTGTTCAGGTACTCGGTGATCTGGTCGTCGTCGAGATAGCCCGGGTCGCGCCGGACGTCGCGCATGATCTCTTCGCCGAGCTTGCGCTCGAGTACTGGCGACAGGTCCTGGCGCGCGGTGTCGCCAAGCGTCGGCAGGCGCAGGTTGTTCGGCTTTTGAAGTGGCTCGGCGGGGGCGGCAATGGCGAGGGCGGCCGCCGTGCACAGGGCAATGGCGGTCAACGCAGGGCGCCAGCGGCGCGCCGATGCTGGGCGGGGAGCGTAGTTCACAATGCTATGATAACCCTATCCGCAGCCGCGTTGCTGCACGGCGAAACACTTTGTTCCACAACCTTATTGGGTTAGCAATGAGCACTTCCACCCCGCCCGCAGAGCACCTGACCCACTTCGACGCCACCGGCCAGGCCCACATGGTCGACGTCGGCGCCAAACAAGATACCCACCGCATCGCCGTGGCGGCCGGCAGCATCCGCATGGAGCCGGAGACCCTGGCGCTGATCCAGTCGGGCAACGCGAAAAAGGGCGACGTGATCGGGATTGCCCGCATCGCCGCGATCATGGCCTCCAAACGGACCAGCGACCTGGTGCCGCTGTGTCATCCGCTGCCGATCACGCGGGTGGCGGTGGATTTCGAGGTGGACGCGGCGGCCAGCAGCGTGCATTGCCGGGCGCAGGTCGAGACCATCGGCAAGACCGGGGTCGAGATGGAAGCGCTGACCGCGGTGCAGGTTGGTCTCTTGACCATCTACGACATGTGTAAGGCGGTCGATCGCGGGATGGTGATGACGAATGTGCGGGTGCTGGAGAAGCACGGGGGCAAGAGCGGCGACTGGACGGCCGCGCTGTCCTAACGCAGCCGGCACTCTCAAGCGCGGTTCGTCACCACGGTGATGCCTTCGGCAAGCGCGAGCCGCTCCAGGGCGTCCTCCAGCAGGGCGCGGGCCTGACCCGCGCTGCGTTGCAAGCTCGCGTGAAGTTCGGCATCTTCCGGGCTGCGTAGCGCGCACTGGGCGCTGTAGCGCTCGAAACTCCCGACGGTCATCAAGACCTCGGCCAGATGCCGCGGGCACTCGCAAGCCAGACGCCCGCTTGTTTGTGCCAGCATCGATAGTGTTTCGTCTCCATAGCGCGGCGCAGGCGCGGACGGTGGTGTGTGGGACAGGGGTATCCGCTCTCCCTGCATCGCAAGCCGACACAAGGGCAGGAGTTCACTCAAGTCGGCAGGCAGGCGGGCCACCAGGCAGCCGGCGTTGCGCAAGGCCCGGATCGTTGCGCCCGACGAAAAACGGTACAGCACCAGGATCGCGGCCGGAATGCGTCCGCGCAGGGCCTCAATGCGGGGCAATACCGTATCGTCCAGTTCCGCCTTCTCGACAATTAACACCTCTCCATCATCGTCGACTTTTTCCTGATCCAACTCGGCCAGCGTGGCACAGCGCAGGCGCAGGTCGAGCCCGATCGCATCGGTGCCGAGTGCGACCAGCCTGCGCGGCAAGCTTGCTCCCACGACCACCGCACGTATCGGTACAGCCGACAACGAGACCTGTACTGGATTGTGCTGCTCGAACATCGATTCCAACTGTTGACGAGACAAGCTGGCCAGCAAGCCGATGCCGTGCCCTTGATCGACCAGTAGCTTGAGCAAGGCAAGACGCTCCACTTGCTCGGTCGAGTAGAGACGCTGACCGTGCGAAGAGCGCCTGGTGTCCGATAGTTGGTAGCGCCGCTCCCACACACGCAATGTTTCGACCGGCAGACCGGCCATGCGCGCCGCCGTGCCGGCACGATAGACAACCGTCTGATGAACCGCATTTTCGGAAGAGCTCATGTCAATGCCCCGTTTTTGAACCATTTAATTTCCAGATTATAGGTTCACGCCTTAGACATTTCGTCAAAATTTTCTATATTATCGGGACAAGTTCATTTCATTTACCCCACCACCAGGAGCGCATCATGAAACGACTCTTCCTCGCAGTCCCGTTTGCTCTGGCCCTCGGCTCGGCCCAGGCTGCCGATATCGTCGACACCGCCAAGTCGGCCGGCAGCTTCAATACGCTGGTCACCGCCGTGCAGGCAGCTGGCCTGGTCGACACCCTGAAAGGTCCCGGTCCGTTCACGGTGTTCGCGCCGACGGATGCGGCATTCGCCAAGATTCCGAAGGCGAAGCTGGACGCCCTGCTCAAGGACAAGGAAGCATTGACGAAGGTCCTGACCTACCACGTGGTTCCAGGCAAGGTGATGGCGGCGGACGTCAAGCCGGGCATGGTCAAGACCGTCGAGGGCAATGCGTTCAAGGTCAGCACCAGCGGCGGCAAGGTCATGGTCGACAAGGCCACTGTGACGAAAACCGACATCGCGGCGGACAATGGCGTCATCCACGTGATCGATACGGTCATCATGCCGAAGTAAGCCATGTTCCCACCGCAGATCACAGCATCGGCGGTGGTTTCCGTGACGTCTCTCTGCCCACAATCTCACCAATATTCACCATTCGAATAGGCAATGTCAGCATACATGTAAGCTGATATGATGCCGCCTCCCGCACGTCGTCCCGACGGCGAATCTGGCCCCGCATCGCATGACCACCGAACAAGCCCGCGAACTCAAGCCCCAGGAATTCGAGTTCGAAACCATGAACCTGCAGGTCGGCGTCCGGCTGCAGGTGATGACCCACCGGCACCTCAAGCCGGCCCAGTATTTCTCGACCCTGATCGGCTACGTCAAGGACGAATACCTCATCATCAAGATTCCGACCGAGAACGGCGCGCCGATCGCCATGACGGAAGGCGATCCGCTAACGATCCGGGTGTTTTCAGGGGTGAACGTGTGCTCGTTCGCGTGCTCGGTCGAGCGGGTCTTCCCGCGGCCGCTGAACTACGTGCACCTGTCCTTCCCGACCGCGATCCAGGGCACCAGCCTGCGCGGTGCGATGCGGGTCAGGGCCGACATTCCGGCGCGTGTATTCAAGACAAGTGGGGCGGCGTCACCGATCGCCTGTACGCTGGCCAACGTCTCGGTGACCGGGGCCAGGATCGATTCGAACTATCCGCTGCCGGCCGACAGCGAAGTGCTGACGCTGGCGTTCACGCTGGCGACCCCGCCCACCAACGAGGAAGTGCCGGTGGAGACCCTGGCCGCGATCCGGAACATGACGGTCACCCGGCCGGCGCCGAACAAGCCCGATGTCTACAGCTACGGCGTCCAGTTCGTCGACCTCGATCCGGTGCACTACACCCTGCTGCAGAACATGACCTACGAGGCGCTGCTGGCGGACCGGCTCAAGATCGTCTAGGGAGGCGCCTTCCGCCGCTCCAAATGATGTCCATGGTAAATTGCCGGCCTGCGTAAGCAGCGCCCTGCTGCTTGCCAGATGACAACAAGGATGGAGCATGAATATTCGTTTGTCGGGTTTGCTGCCAATGGCGGCGGCGGCCCTTGTCGCGACGAGCGCGAGCGCCGCGCCGCGCGGCTTTACCGTGGAAGACCTGGTGAACATGGAACGGGTGGGCAGCCCGGCCGTGTCGCCCGACGCCAGCCGCGTCGTTTACACCGTGCGCAGCACCGACATGAGCAAGAACCGCGGCCACACCGAACTGTGGATGCTCGACCTGCGCACTGTCGGGGCGGCGCCGCAGCGCCTGACCACTCACGGTTCCAGCAGTACCGAACCGGAATGGTCGCCGTCTGGCGACGCCATCTATTTCCTGTCCTCCCGTTCGGGTTCGTCGCAAGTGTGGCGCCTTCCGATTGTCGGCGGCGCGGCGGGCGAGCCGGTGAAGGTCACCGACCTCCCCCTCGACGTGGAGAGCTTCCGCATCTCGCCGGCAGGCGACCGCCTGGCGATGAGCCTGTCGGTCTTCCGCGACTGCGCGGATCTCGCCTGCACCAAACAGCGCCTTGACGCGAAGGACAAGGACAAGAGCAGCGGCAAGCTGTATGACCGCCTGTTCGTACGTCATTGGGACACCTGGAAGGACGGACGCAACAATGTGCTGTTCTCGGCGCCGCTCGACAGCGCCGGCAAGGCGGGCGGCGTGCCGGTTGCGCTATCGGGCTCGCTCGACGGCGACGTACCCTCGAAGCCCTTCGGCGACCGCGAAGAGTTCCGCTTCAGCCCGGACGGCAAGACCATCGTGTTCGCGGCCCGCATCGCCGGCAAGACCGAGGCCTGGTCGACCAACTTCGACCTGTACACCGTGCCGGCCGCTGGCGGCGTCCCGCGCAACCTTACGGCCGACAACCCGGCCTGGGATACCAAGGGCGTGTTTTCGCCTGACGGGAAAACCCTTGCCTACCTGGCGATGGCGCGTCCCGGCTTCGAGGCCGACCGCTACCAGGTGATGCTGATGGATGTGGCCAGCGGCGCAAAGCGCAAGCTGGCTGCCGATTGGGACCGCTCCGCTGGCAGCCTGCACTGGCGTGCCGACGGCAAGGCCCTGATCGTCGATGCCGAAGACCTGGGCCAGCACCGGCTGTTCTCGCTCGACGTCGCGAGCGGCAAGGTGACGGCGCTGACCGACAAGGGCGCGGTCGGCGCCTTCGACGTGCGCGGCAATACGGTGGTCTATACCCAGGCCAACCTGGCCTCCGGCGCGCAGCTGTTCGCCATGCAGCCCGGCGGCCGGCCAAGACAGCTGACCAGGCTGAACGCCGAGCGCCTGGCCGACGTGCGCTGGGGCGAGTACGAGCAGTTCAGCTTTGCCGGGGCCAATGGCGAGACGGTGTACGGGCACGTGATGAAACCCTGGAATGCCGAACCGGGCAAGAAGTACCCGATCGCCTTCCTCGTGCACGGCGGGCCGCAGGGCAGCTTCGGTAACGGCTGGAGCTATCGCTGGAATCCCCAGGTGTATGCTGGCGCGGGCTATGCCACCGTGTTCATCGACTTCCATGGCTCGACCGGCTACGGCCAGAAATTCACCGACTCAATCAGCGGCGACTGGGGCGGCAAGCCGCTGGTGGACCTGCAGAAGGGCCTGGACGCGGCCGCGAAAAAGTTCCCATGGCTCGACCGCGAACGCAGCTGCGCCCTGGGCGCATCCTACGGCGGCTACATGATGAACTGGATCGCGGGGAACTGGAACGACGGCTTCCGCTGCCTGGTCAACCACGACGGCGTGTTCGACAGCCGCGGCATGGCCTACTCGACCGAGGAACAGTGGTTCACTGACTGGGAAAACGGCGGCGCCTATTTCGCGGCGCCCGACAAGCACGAACGCTTCAATCCGGTCCACCACGTCAACAAGTGGGAGACGCCGATGCTGGTGATCCAGGGCGACCTCGATTTCCGCATCCCGACCGCCCAGGCGCTCGGCACCTTCACGGCGCTGCAACGTAAAGGCATCGATAGCCAGCTGCTGGTGTTCCCGGACGAGAACCACTGGGTGCTCAAACCGGCGAACTCGGTGCAGTGGCATCACACGGTGATGAACTGGCTGGATCGCTACCTGAAGAAGTAATGCTGTAAACGAAAAAGAGACCGCCGTGGCGGTCTCTTCGAACGATCGCCATCGCGATCGTTCCCTTACGACATGGAGGCTTATTCCGGGGTCGTAGCCGCGGCCAGATCGCAACCTGCCGGCTTGTACTCATCCTTGGAGAAACCGGCAGTCACGCACGAGTAGGTGCCGGCAGCGCTGCGGCTCAGGGTGATCTTTGCGGTACCTGCGGTGCCGATACGGCCTGGGCTCGAAATGGTGCAGCTCAGTGCAGCCGCTGCAGCGCCGTCCGTGCCCGGAGCGGTAGCTTCGATCGTGTCGCAGTTACCGGTCTTGGCAGGCAGGCCAGCCTTGGCCAGGTAGCCAGGACCATCCGTTGCGCTGCCTTCAACGAAAGCCATTTCGTAACCGGTCTTGCCCGCTGCGATGTCGGCGTAGGCAGCAGCTGCCTTGCCCTTGGCGATGTAGTCCTGGTAGGCCGGGATTGCCACGGCAGCCAGGATACCGATGATCGCGACGACGATCATCAGTTCGATCAGGGTGAAACCGCCTTCAGCTTTTTTGGTTTGCATTTGCTTGATGTTCATTTCTATCTCTCCAGGGTGGTGTTTCGGGTAATTGGGTTACTGCTTGTTGCCACGCTTTCCTATATGCAAGGCGTATGCCAGCCCCAAAAATGCTGATTTTATTAGTAGGGAGATAAGGAAATGCCGTGCCAGGACAGGTTTTGGCTTGAGGAGTGACAAAATTTGTCACTCGAGCTCAGCAATTTTTGTCAGCTGGACAGTTTATGGAACGTAATTTGTCATGCATACCGAGGGCCCTGGTCATGGCATGCCAAAAATTTACCGAGTGGTAAAAAAAACGGGGAGCTCACGCTCCCCGTTTTCGTCGACCTTGAACTGCCGGATTACAGCATGGCCTTCAGCAGGCGCGCCATTTCCGACGGGTTCTTGGTGACCTTGATGCCGCAGGCTTCCATGATTTCCAGCTTGGCTTGTGCGGTATCGGCGCCGCCCGAGATCAGCGCGCCGGCGTGGCCCATGCGCTTGCCCGGAGGCGCGGTGACGCCAGCGATGAAGCCGACGACCGGCTTCTTCATGTTGTCCTTGATCCACTGAGCAGCGTTCGCCTCGTCCGGGCCGCCGATCTCGCCGATCATGATGACCGCGTCGGTGTCAGGATCGTCGTTGAACATGCGCATCACGTCGATGTGCTTCAGACCGTTGATCGGGTCGCCGCCGATGCCGACTGCCGACGACTGGCCCAGGCCCAGGGCGGTCAGCTGGCCGACTGCTTCATAGGTCAGGGTGCCCGAGCGCGACACGACGCCGATACGGCCCTTCTTGTGGATGTGACCCGGCATGATGCCGATCTTGATTTCGTCCGGGGTGATCAGGCCTGGGCAGTTCGGGCCCAGCAGCAGGGTCTTGGAGCCGGCCTTGGCCATGCGATCCTTGACTTCCATCATGTCACGGACAGGGATGCCTTCGGTGATGCAGATGGCCAGGTCCAGCTCGGCTTCAACGGCTTCCCAGATGGCGGCGGCTGCGCCTGCCGGCGGAACGTAGATCACCGACACGGTGGCGCCGGTTTCCGACTTGGCTTCCTTGACCGATGCGTAGATCGGGATGCCTTCGAAATCTTCGCCGGCTTTCTTCGGGTTCACGCCTGCCACGAAGGCTTCACGGCCGTTCGCGTAGTCGCGGCACATGCGGGTGTGGAACTGGCCGGTCTTGCCGGTGATACCTTGGGTGATGACTTTGGTGTCTTTGTTAATCAGAATCGACATTTTTATTTCCTTCGCGAATTAGGCTTGGCCAGCGGCAGCGGCAACGACCTGCTTCGCTGCGTCTTCCATGGTGTCGGCGGAGATGATCGGCAGGCCCGAATCGGCCAGCATCTTCTTGCCCAGGTCTTCGTTGGTGCCCTTCATGCGGACGACCAGCGGCACTTGCAACGACACGGCCTTCGATGCGGTGATGACGCCTTCGGCGATCACGTCGCAGCGCATGATGCCGCCGAAGATGTTGACCAGGATGGCTTTCAGGCCCGGGTTCTTCAGCATGATCTTGAATGCTTCGGTGACCTTTTCTGCGGTCGCACCGCCGCCCACGTCCAGGAAGTTGGCCGGCTCGCCGCCGAACAGCTTGATGGTGTCCATGGTGGCCATGGCCAGGCCGGCGCCGTTCACCAGGCAGCCGATGTTGCCGTCCAGCGAGATGTAGGCCAGGTCGAACTTCGATGCTTCGACTTCAGCCGGATCTTCTTCGTCCAGGTCGCGGTAGGCGACGATTTCCGGGTGACGGAACAGGGCGTTCGAGTCGAAGTTGAACTTGGCGTCCAGGGCGATGACCTTGCCCGAACCGGTCAGGATCAGCGGGTTGATTTCGGCCAGCGATGCGTCGGTTTCCCAGTAAGCCTTGTACAGGCCTTGCAGGTTGGTGCGCGCGTCGACGATCGACGCTTCCGGCACGCCGATCTTGCGGGCGACGTCGTCGGCCTGCTCATCGGTCAGGCCGACCGACGGTTCGATCACGACGTTGTGGATCTTTTCCGGGTTGCTGTGCGCGACTTCTTCGATGTCCATGCCGCCTTCCGACGAGGCCATCAGCACGACCTTCTGGGTGACGCGGTCGGTCACCAGGGAAACGTACAGTTCCTTCTTGATGTCAGCGCCTTCTTCGATCAGCAGGCGGCGGACTTTCTGGCCTTCCGGGCTGGTCTGGTGCGTGATCAGCTGCATGCCCATGATCTGGTCGGCGTATTCCTTGACCTGTTCCAGCGACTTGGCAACCTTGACGCCGCCGCCCTTGCCGCGGCCGCCTGCGTGGATCTGCGCCTTGACGACCCAGACCGGGCCGCCCAGCTCTTCAGCTGCCTTCACGGCCTCTTCCACGTTCATGCACGGAATGCCGCGCGGAACGGTCACTCCGAATTTTCGGAGGATTTCTTTGCCCTGATACTCATGGATTTTCATGCTGGCTTCCCTTCTTATCTATGTACTGAATGAGTAATACGGTTGAATTACAAAATGACAAACAGCGAATCCTAACCCGACACGGCTTTGATCGACCAGCGGGGATAGTAGGTGGCCACGGCCGGTCCGTCGCTGCGCAGCGCATGGCAACGGTCGAGCTCGAAAGGCCGTTCGGCCGCGCTTTTATTCGCATCTGCGTCGGCGCCGCCGCGATCGTCGAACACGTCGTCGGCGTAGGCCTGCAGCGCTGCGGTAGGCAGCACCTGGGCCAATTCGGTCAGGTGGGTGCAGCCGAGCACGCCGGACAGGCGGTCTTTCAGGTGCAGCCGGAAGTGGTTCATGAGCGACAGGCCGACCAGCTTTTTGTAAGCAGGGCCGATGGTCTCGCAAAAACCGGGATACGGAACGGAATCGGACGCGGCTTCGGCGTCCACGATGGTCAGCTTGCGGTCGATGGTGACGCGCAGCTTGAGGTCGTGTACAGGCATGCCGCCCGGTCGATCACCGGAAGGCAGCGAAATGTCACGGGTTTTGACGTCGCGGATACTGGCGTCCAGATCCCACAGGCCATCGTCGCGCGCATAGGCTTCGACGGTGATGGCGCGCGTATGCCGGAGCGAGCGCGATACGGGAGGAGACAGGGGCATAAAAACCAATGCCGCTTACGCGGCGGTTAGTGGTGCAGCCAGTGTGCTTCATGCACGTTGCCGTAGCTTCTACGACAACAACCGCTCATGCGGCGCTGCTTAAACCGTGAAAGTTTAGCACACGGCGTTGGCGGTTGCACTGCAACAGCGGCCTTTTTGCTGCACTGCAGGCAAGATCGGACGGGTTTCTTGCTGAGCCGTCAATATTGCTTTGGCTGGACGGGTCTGTCGGGTTGGCAAGACCAATCTCGACAGCGGCACGCCGCAGTCGCTCCGTAAACGCACAGCGCCAGCGTGCAGCGCCATCGTCCGTTGAGGAATATGCCTGGGCATATCGGGGATGACGCTCCACGCTGGCGCCGGAGCCATGCTTCTCTATATAGGGAGCGCAAGAATCGAAGGGTGATACATCAGGCCTGCGGCCACGCCTGGCATATCGTCAGAGCAAGCCTGGGGCCAGGCCGGCTCGTCAGGGCAACAGGCTCGAACTCCAGCCTGTTTACAGCTCGTCGTCGTCGGGAGCGCCCTGCATTGCGATCCGTGCAGCGCGTTGGGAGAAACCACGCTGCAGCATGAAACGCATCTGCTTGGCACGCTCAGCCGCATCGGCGGCGACGGTGCCGAACTTGCGCCGCCAGACTTCGGCGGCGCGTGCGGTTTCGCTGTCGGCGAGCGCGGCCTTGATCTCATCCAGCGCTTCACCGTTGACGCCGTGGCTTTGCAGCTCGGCCATCACGCGGCTATTGCCGAAGCGGCTTGCCTTCCTGTGGATCAGGGATTCGGCAAAACGCTCCTGCGACAGCCAATTGTTCTTCTCAAGGAAATCCAGGAGGGCTTCCACGTCATCGCCCTCCTCGGCATAACGGGCCAGCTTGCGCCCCAGCTCGAGCCGGCTGTGCTCGCGCATCGACAAGTAGCGAAGCGCGCGCGCTTTCAAGCTCAGCTGGGGTGCAGGCATAGGCACTCTACAAGCCCGGCGATTACTCGCCGACTGCCTTCAGCTTGTCCTTGCCGCTGTCTTCGACAGCAGCCAGGACCGGCGGCAGCTCGCGCACGCCCAGCGCAGCACGGACCTTGTTCTCGATTTCGCGTGCCAGTGCCGGACGCTCTTTCAGGAACTGACGGGCGTTGTCCTTGCCCTGGCCGATGCGTTCACCGTTATAGCTGTACCACGAACCCGACTTCTCGACGATCTTGTTGTCGGCGCCCAGATCCAGGATTTCGCCTTCGCGCGAGGTGCCTTCTCCGTACAGGATGTCGAAGTGGGCTTCCTTGAACGGCGGCGCGATCTTGTTCTTGACGACCTTGACCTTGGTTTCGTTACCGATCACTTCGTCGCCCGACTTGATCGAGCCGGTACGGCGGATGTCCATGCGCACCGAGGCGTAGAACTTCAGCGCGTTACCGCCGGTGGTGGTTTCCGGGCTGCCGAACATCACGCCGATCTTCATACGGATCTGGTTGATGAAGATGACCAGGGTATTGGTACGGTTGATCGAGCCGGTCAGCTTGCGCAGCGCCTGCGACATCAGTCGCGCCTGCAGGCCCGGCAGCGAGTCGCCCATGTCGCCTTCGATTTCGGCGCGCGGGGTCAGTGCCGCCACCGAGTCGATGACCACGAGGTCGACCGAGCCCGAACGCACCAGCGCGTCGGTGATTTCGAGGGCTTGCTCGCCGGTGTCCGGCTGCGAGATCAGCAGGTCGCCCAGGTTGATGCCCAGTTTTTGCGCATAGGTCACGTCAAGCGCGTGCTCGGCGTCGATGAAGGCGCAGGTGCCGCCCAGTTTCTGCATCTGGGCGATGGTCTGCAGCGTCAGGGTGGTTTTACCCGACGATTCCGGACCGTAGATCTCGACGATACGGCCGCGCGGCAGGCCACCGACGCCCAGCGCGATGTCCAGGCCCAGCGAGCCGGTAGAAACAGTCTGGACTTCCTCGACCGGTGCGCTGGTGTCCATGCGCATGACCGAGCCCTTGCCGAACTGCTTTTCAATTTGCGCCAGGGCGGCGGCCAGCGCCTTGCCCTTTTCAGCGGCGTTTACTGCGGTTTTTTTGTCGTCCATGGTGTACTTTCAGCTGTGGAGTAGGCAAGGTAGGGGCGCTACCACGCAAATCAAGGTCACTACTGTATAAAAACTCAGTGGTTTGAACAAGCGGAATCAAGCCACTACTGTATATAAATCCAGTGGTTTAGGCAAGCGAAAAAAGTCGCGGTGTTGCTGTCTGTAAGACTCGCATTGTTGCGATAAATCAAACACAATAGGGCCTGTCAAAGGTCTAACGAAATACCGAAGGTGGTCCCATGCGAATTCTGCTCGCCGAAGATGATAGCGTACTTGCCGATGGGCTAACACGTTCCCTGCGCCAGTCCGGCTATGCCATCGATTGCGTCAAGAACGGCCAGGATGCCGATACGGCCCTGTCCACCCAGGAGTTCGACCTCCTGATCCTCGACCTTGGCCTGCCCAAGCTGTCCGGCCTGGAAGTGCTGCGCCGCCTGCGCGCGCGTTCCTCGCTGCTGCCGGTACTGATCCTCACCGCCGCCGACTCGGTCGAGCAGCGCGTCGAGGGCCTCGACCTCGGCGCCGACGACTACATGGCCAAGCCTTTCGCCCTGTCCGAGCTGGAGGCGCGGGTGCGCGCCCTCACCCGCCGCGGCGCCGGCGGCGGCCCGGCCGTGGTCCGCCACGGCCCGCTGGTGTACGACCAGGTCGGCCGCAGCGCCTACATCAACGACCAGATGCTCGACCTGTCGGCGCGCGAGCTCGGCCTGCTGGAAGTGCTGCTGGCGCGCACCGGGCGCCTGGTCTCGAAGGAGCAGCTGGTCGACCACCTGTGCGAATGGGGCGAGGAAGTCTCGAACAACGCCATCGAGGTCTACGTGCACCGCCTGCGCAAGAAAATCGAGGTCGGCGGCGTGCGCATCGCCACCGTGCGCGGCCTCGGCTACTGCCTCGAAAAATACTCCGACGTCCCGCGCGCGACGGCTCCAGAGAACAAGTGAACGAGCGCGACGCCGGGCTTGCCGACACGCCTCCGGGCGCGGGGCAGGACGCGTCCCTGCCCGCCGAGCGCCGGCCTTGGGTCCCGCCCAATCCCGAGCCCGACGAGAACATCCGCCATTCGCTGTTCGGCGAGATCCTCGACTGGATGCTGGCCCCGCTGCTGCTGCTGTGGCCGATGAGCATCGCGATTACCTACCTGGTGGCCAAGTCGATCGCCAACCAGCCTTTCGACGACGCGCTGGAAGACCGCGTCACCGTGCTGTCGCAGCAGATCCGCACGGTGGCCGGCCGGCCCGAGGTGCAGCTGCCCGGCAGCGCGACCGACGTGCTGCGCGCCGACGACGTCGACAGCGTCTACTTCCAGATCAGCGGGCCGGACGGCGCCCACCTCGACGGCGACCGCGACCTGCCGCGCCCGCGCAAGGGCATGCTCGAGGAAGGCGCCCACGGCGGCGCCGTGCTCTTCCGCAATGACAACATCCACGGCACGCCGGTACGCGTCGCCTATTCCTGGGTCAACCTCGATCCGCTGCGCGCGCGTCCAACGGGCACGCCCCCCAGCCTGGCCCTGGTGCAGGTCGCAGAAACCCTCGACAAGCGCGCCCACCTGGCCAACGAGATCATCAAGGGCGTGATCCTGCCCCAGTTCATCATCCTGCCGGTGATCCTGGCGCTGGTCTGGTTCGCGCTGTCGCGCGGCCTGTCCCCGCTGGCCGAGCTGCAGGAGCGCATCCGCGCGCGCCCGCAGGACGACCTGTCGCCGATCGACCCGCGCCAGGTGCCGGAAGAGATCTCGCCGCTGGTCGGCTCCTTCAACGACATGCTCGAGCGCCTGGCCCAGACCGTCGAGATGCAGAAGCGCTTCATCGCCGACGCCGCGCACCAGATGAAGACCCCGCTGGCCGGCATGCGCATGCAGTCGGAGCTGGCGCTGCGCCAGGTCGACCCGGGCGAGATCCACCGCTCGCTCGAGCAGCTGGCCAAGAGCTCGGAATCGGCCACGCGCCTGGTCAACCAGCTGCTGGCCCTGGCCCGCGCCGAGAACCAGCCGCATGCCGGCCTCGCTTTCGAGGAAATCGACCTGGCCCAGCTGGCCCGCGCCACCGTGCAGGACTGGGTGCAGGCCTCGTTCGCGCATGGCATCGACCTCGGCTACGAATCGCCCGATGCGCCTGCGCACGAAACCCTGCACATCGCCGGCAACGCGCTGATGCTGCGCGAACTGCTGTCGAACCTGATCGACAACGCGCTGCGCTACACCCCGCAGGGCGGCAGCGTGACGGTGCGGGTGCGGCGCGACGGAGAACACGCCCTGCTCGAAGTCGAGGACACCGGTCCCGGCATCGCGCCGAGCGAGCGTGCCAACGTGTTCGAACGCTTCTACCGCATCCTCGGCAGCAACGTGCAGGGCAGCGGCCTGGGGCTGGCGATCGTGCGCGAGATCGCGCAGCAGCACGGCGCCGAGATCGACATCTTCAACAACCCGCGCAGCCACTCGTCCAAGTATCCCGGCAGCCTGTTCCGCCTGACCTTCCCGCCTCCTGTCCATGAACCCATCGATGCCGACTGATTCCCCGCCTACGCCGAGCGATCCGCACGCGCGCCTGGCCGCCGCCCGCGCCGCGCACTGGCAGGCGACGCGCCGGCTGACCGCGGCGCTGCTGGTGGTGTGGCTGTGCACGGGCTTTTGCACCGTGTTCTTCGCGCGCGAGCTGTCGCGCTTCACCCTGTTCGGCTGGCCCATGTCCTTCTACATGGCGGCTCAAGGAGCGTCGCTGGTGTCGCTCGCCGTGATCGTGTTCTACGCCTGGCGCATGCGCCGGCTCGACCGCCTGTACCCCGACGCCGCGCGGGAGAGCGCATGAGCGCGAACAAGCCGCCCTACTTCCGCAAGCTGTCGCGCTACTACCTCTGGTATACCGCCTGCTTCGCCCTGTTCCTGCTGGCGCTGGCCCTGCTCGAGCAGGAAGGCATGCCGCGCCTGTGGATCGGCTACATCTTCATGTTCGCGACCATCGTCCTCTACGCCACCATCGGCGTGGTGGCGCGCACCTCGAACGTCACCGAATACTACGTGGCCGGGCGGCGCGTGCCGGCCCTGTTCAACGGCATGGCCACGGCGGCCGACTGGATCTCGGCGGCCAGCTTCATCAGCCTGGCCGGCGGCCTGTACCTGTACGGCTTCGACGGGCTGGCCTACATCATGGGCTGGACCGGCGGCTTCGTGCTGGTGGCCCTGCTCATCGCGCCCTACCTGCGCAAGTTCGGGCAATACACCATCCCCGACTTCCTGGCGGTGCGCTACGGCGGCGGCGCCGGCGGACGCGGCGGGCCGGTGCGGGCGCTGGCGGTGGCCGCCACCATCCTGGTCTCCTTCACCTACGTGGTGGCCCAGATCTACGCGGTCGGCCTGATCGCCTCGCGCTTCACCGGCGTCGATTTCTCGGTCGGGATCTTCCTGGGCCTGGCCTCGATCCTGGTCTGCTCGTTCCTAGGCGGGATGCGCGGCATCACCTGGACCCAGGTGGCCCAGTACATCATCCTGCTGGTCGCCTTTTTGATCCCGAGCATCTGGCTAGCGGCCAAGCATGCCGACAATCCCATTCCCCAGGTGGCCTATGGCTCGCTGTTACAGAAGCTGGCCGCGCGCGAGCAGCAGCTGGAAAAGGACCCGCGCGAGGAACAGGTGCGGGCCGAGTTCCGGCGCCGTGCCGACGAATACGCGGCGCGCCTGGCCGCCCTGCCGGCCTCGTGGGAGACGGGCCAGCTGGAAGCGCAGCGCAACCTGGCCGCGGTACGCGCCAGCAATGCCTCGCTGGTCGAGGTGCGCCAGGCCGAGCGCGCCCTGAACACCTATCCCGGTTCGGCCGACGAGGCGCGCGCCCTGTGGCTCGAGCAGCGCGACGCCAACCTGGCGCGCGCCCGCCCGCCGGTGCCGCACACGGTGCCCTTCCCCGGCGCCACCGAAGAGGAATCGGACAAGCGCCGCAACAACTTCCTGGCCGTGGTGTTCTGCCTGATGTTCGGCACCGCCGCCCTGCCCCACATCCTGATGCGCGCCTATACCACGCCCTCGGTGAACGAGACCCGGGTGTCGGTGTTCTGGACCCTGTTCTTCATCCTGTTGATCTACCTGACCATCCCGGCGCTGGCGGTGCTGGCCAAGTACGACATCTATACCGCACTGGTGGGCAGCGATTTCTCGTCGCTGCCCACCTGGGTCTCGTACTGGGCCAGCGTGGACAAGGTCAGTCCCCTGCTCAGCATCGCCGACGTCAACCGCGACGGCGTGGTGCAGCTGGCCGAGATCGCGATCGACGCCGACGTGCTGGTGCTGGCCACGCCCGAGATCGGCGGCCTGCCCTACGTGATCTCGGGCCTGGTGGCGGCCGGCGGCCTGGCCGCGGCGCTGTCCACGGCCGACGGCCTGCTGCTGGCGATTTCCAACGCGCTCTCGCACGACGTGTACTACAAGATGGTCGATCCGGGCGCCTCGACCCAGAAGCGGGTGACGATCTCCAAGCTGCTGCTGCTGGCGGTCGCCTTCATCGCGGCCTATACCGCCTCGCAGAAACCCGCCGACATCCTGTCCCTGGTCGGCGCGGCGTTCTCGCTCGCCGGTTCGACGCTTTTTCCGGTGCTGGTGCTGGGCGTGTTCTGGAAGCGCGCCAACCACATGGGAGCGATGGCGGGCATGGTCACCGGCTTCCTGGTCTGCCTGTGGTACATGCTGCGCGCCAGCCCGACCCTGGGCGGCAGCCTGGACCAGTCCTGGCTCGGCATCCAGCCGCTGGCGGCCGGCGTGTTCGGGGTGCCGGCGGGCCTGCTGGCCACAGTGGTCGGCAGCCTGCTGAGCGCACCGCCGAGCCATGCGAGCATGGGCATGGTGGATTACATCCGGGCGCCCGAGGAAGAGACAGCGGGCAAGCCCTGAGGCGTATGCGCCACGGCAGGCATGCCGTATGCATGACATCGGTATTGCGGGTGTTTTTCCGATGGCAAGACTGTTATTGTCGAGCGGCTGCGGGAAAGCGTCCCGCGTCCAAGACGACAACCGAACAGAGATCCATGCACACTTCGCTACTCCGCTCCCTGCGCTGCGCTGCGCTCGCCTCCGCCGTCGCACTCGCCTGCACCCTGCCGGTCCATGCCGATGCGCAGGCGCCGGTCCCGGCTGCGCTGCCGTCCATCGCCAGCTTCTTCGGCAATTCCCCATTCGGCGGCGCCGTGCTGTCGCCGGACGCCCACTTCCTGGCCGTGCGCCTGGGTGCGCCAGGCAAGCGCGACTCCCTAGCCGTCGTCGACCTGTCGAACAACAGCGCCAAGGTCATCGCCTCTTACAACGATGCGGACGTCGGCCACATCCGCTGGATCAACAACGAACGCCTGGTCTTCACCACCCAGGAAAAGAACGTCGGCCTCGGCAACAAGCGCTACGCTCCCGGCCTGTATGCGATCGACCGCGACGGCCAGAAGTTCGTCGAGCTGGCCGACCGCACCGGCTGGGGCAGCGCACACGGCTCCCGGGCCACCCGCAAGGTGCTGCCCTGGCATACCTACCTGCTCCCCCAGGCCGGCACGCGCGACTCCGACTACGTGTACGTCACGAGCCCGATCTTCGACACCACCGGCGACGTGCGCAGCGTTGACCTGCTGCGCCTGAACACCCTGACCGGCTTCACCCAGACCGTACCGCGGCCGGGCAACGTGCAGGGCTGGATGCTCGACCACAAGGGCGAGCCGCGCCTGGCCACGGGCTTCGAGAAGGACACGATCACCCTGCACTACCGCGACCCGGAGAGCGGCGCCTGGCGCGTGCTGGCAAGCTATCCCGCCTTCGGCGACGGCAGCAAGGCGCTGCAGCCGCTCGGCTTCACTCCGGAAGGCAACCTGTACGTGCTGGCACGCAGCGGCGGACGCGAAACGACGGCTGTCCACATTTTCGACATCGTCAGCGGCAAGATCGACCCGCGACCGCTCGTGATGACCGCCGGTTTCGACTTCGACGGTGGCCTGATCGTGAACCGCGACAAGGTGCTGGGCATCAGCTTCCGCACCGATGCGGTATCGAACGAATGGTTCGATCCCGGCATGAAGGCGGTGCAGGCCGAGCTGGACAAGCTGCTGCCCGCCACCATCAACATGATCAGCGTGCCGGCGCGCGGCGAAACGCCCTGGGTCCTGGTGAGCTCGTACTCGGATGCCATCCCCGGCACCTACTCGCTGTACAACGTGCAGACCAAACAGCTGAACAAGGTCGCCGACAGCAGGCCGGACATCAAGCCGGCGCAGATGGGTCGCCAGCAGTTCGTGCGCTACAAGGCACGCGACGGCCTCGAGATCCCGGCCCTGCTCACCCTGCCGCCCGGGGGCGCAAAGAAGAACCTGCCGATGGTGGTGATGGTGCACGGCGGCCCTTATGCGCGCGGGGCATCCTGGGGCTGGAACAGCGAAACGCAGTTCCTGGCCTCGCGCGGCTACGCGGTGCTGGAACCGGAATTCCGCGGCAGCAAGGGCTTCGGCATCAAGCACTTCAAGGCAGGCTTCAAGCAGTGGGGACTGGCGATGCAGGACGACATTGCCGACGGCGTGCGCTGGGCGGTTGGCCAGGGCATCGCCGACGGGTCGCGCGTGTGCATTGCCGGCGCCAGCTACGGCGGCTACGCCACCCTGATGGGCCTGGTGAAGGATCCGGACCTGTACAAATGCGGCATCAACTGGATCGGCGTCACCGACATCAACCTGCTGTACAACGGCGGCTGGAGCTTCACCAACGACACCTCGGACGAGTACAAGGCCTACGGCATGCCGGAAATGGTGGGCGACCCGGTCAAGGACGCGGCCCAGTTCCAGGCCACCTCCCCGCTTCGGCAGGCGGCCCGCATCACCCAGCCGGTGCTGCTTGCCTACGGTGGCGTCGACCGGCGCGTGCCAATCAACCATGGCACCGAATTCCGCAACGCGGTCATGAAGACCAACAAGAACGTCGAATGGGTCGAGTATCCGGAAGAAGGCCACGGCTGGGCACTGGAGAAGAACAACATCGACTTCTGGGGCCGCGTCGAGCGCTTCCTCGACAAACACATCGGCGCGGGTGCGGCGAAATAGCAAGACAAGACGGACGCCTCGGCGTCCGGCAATAACGACAAGCTGAACGAGACCATGACTACCGCCTTATCCACGCTCTGCGCGCGACTCTGCCTCGCGCTGGCGGCGGCCGGTGCCGCCGTCCTTCCGTCCCACGCCCAGGATGCGCCGCCGCCGGTCGAGACCTTCTTCTCGAACCCGCTGATGGAGCACGCCGCCCTGTCGCCGAGCGGCCGCTACCTCGCGGCCCTGACCGGTGCGCCGGGCCGGCGCGACATGCTGATCGTGGTCGACCTGCAGGAAAAGAAGGGCAAGATCGTGGCCGGCTACAAGGACGCCGACATCCTCGACTTCCAGTGGGTCAACGACAACCGGCTGGTCTTCAATGTCACCGACAAGCAGGTCGGACCCGGCGGCCGGGTCCTGGCCAGCGGGCTGTATGCGGTGGACCGCGACGGCGAGAAGCTGCGCCAGCTGGCGCACCGGCGCGGCAACGAAGGGATCGTCGAAGGCGCCGGCCGCATCGAGCGCCACATCCTGCCCTGGCACACGTTCATGCTCGGCCAGCGCGGCGCCCAGGACTCCGACGCGGTGTACGTCACCAGCGTCAAGTTCAACGACAGGGGCCTGGTGCGAACGACGGAACTGCTGCGCCTCGACACCGTGACCGGCCGCACGCAGTCGATACCGCGGCCAGGGCCGGTGGATGGCTGGATGCTCGACAACGCGGGCGAGCCGCGACTGGCCTTCCATTCCGAAGGCGCCACCACCACCATCCATTACCGCGAACCGGCGAGCGGCAACTGGCGCACGATCGCGCAGTTCGCCACCTACACAGACAGCAAGGAGGCGTTCTCCCCGGTCGGCTTCGGCAGTGACGGCACGCTGTACGTGCGCGCCCAAGGCGGCAGCGATACGTCCTCGCTGTACAGGTTCGACCTGGCGGCCGGGAAGATCGACCCGGAACCGGTGCTCGTCACGCGGGGGTATGACTTCACCGGCAGCCTGGTCAGCCAGCGCGGCAAGCTGCTCGGCGTGAACATCGAGACCGATGGCCTGACCAGCGTCTGGTTCGACAAGGACATGCAGGTGGTCCAGCAGAAGGTGGACAAGCTGCTGCCCGCCACCTCCAACCTGATCTCTCCGGCTTCCAATCCCGATGCACCGTGGGTGCTGGTCGCGTCGTATTCGGACCTGCGGCCGCGGTTCTACAACCTGTACAACCTGAAGACCGGGGAACTCAACCCGGTCGGCACGAGCCGTGAAGGCATCGATCCGCGCCGCATGGCACGGCAGGACCCGGTGCGCTACAAGGCCCGGGACGGCCGCGAGATCCCGGCCCTGCTCACGATCCCGGCAGGCAGCAAGAAGAACCTGCCGCTGGTGGTGCTGGTGCACGGCGGCCCTTACCTGCGAGGCAATCACTGGGGCTGGGATCCGGAGACGCAATTCCTTGCCTCGCGCGGCTATGCGGTGGTGGAGCCCGACTTCCGCGGCAGCCTCGGCTACGGCCAGGCGCACTTCCAGGCAGGCTGGAAGCAATGGGGCCTGGCGATGCAGGACGACATCGCCGACGCCGCGCGCTGGGCCATCGCGCAGGGCATCGCCGACCCGAAACGCATCTGCATCGCCGGCGCCAGCTACGGCGGCTACGCTACCCTGATGGGCCTGGTAAACGACCCCGATCTCTACAAGTGCGGCATCAACTGGGTGGGCGTCACCGACATCAACCTGCTGTACGACGGACACTGGAGCTTCGAGTCGGACCTGCAGGAAGACTTCAAGGTGCACGGCATGCCGGTCCTGATCGGCGACCAGGTCAAGGACGCCGCCCAGTTCAAGGCCACTTCGCCGATCGAACAGGCGGCGCGCATCACCCAGCCGCTGCTGATGGCCTATGGGGCGGTAGACCGGCGCGTGCCGCTCTACCACGGCACCAAGCTCCGCGACGCGGTGAAGAAGCACAACCAGCAGGTCGAATGGGTCGTCTACCCGGAGGAGGGACACGGCTGGAGCCAGCCGGCAACGCGCTTCGATTTCTGGACGCGGGTCGAGAAATTCCTGGCGAAGCACATCGGGGACAAGGCTGCGCAGTAGTCCCCAAAACAAAACGGGCGCCGCGGCGCCCGTTCCTGCGTCAATCGACGGCGAATTACTGCACGACGGTCTGCGCCTGGCCTTCTTCGCGCGCACGGATCTCGCCGATGCGGTACACGGTCTCGCCAGCCGCCTGCAGCTGCGCCATGGCGGCATCCGCGTTTTCCTTCGAGACGATCACGGTCATGCCGATACCGCAGTTGAACACGCGGTGCATCTCGGCGTCGGCCACGCCGCCGTGCTGCTGCAGCCACTTGAACAGCGGCGGCATTTCCCAGGCCTTGGCATCCAGCACCGCGGTCAGGTTCTCGGCCAGCACGCGCGGGATGTTCTCGACCAGGCCGCCACCGGTGATGTGCACCAGGCCCTTCACTTCCATCGACCCCATCAGCGCCAGCAGCGGCTTGACGTACAGGCGGGTCGGCGCCATCAGCACGTCGGCCAGCTTGCGGCCGTGGAAGTCGGCTTCCAGGTCGGGATTGGCGACCGAGATGATCTTACGCACCAGCGAGTAGCCGTTGGAGTGGATGCCCGACGAGGCCAGGCCCAGCACCACGTCGCCCGGGACGATCTTGCTGCCGTCGATGATCTGCGACTTCTCGACCGCGCCGACGGCGAAGCCGGCCAGGTCGTATTCGCCGTCCGGGTACATGCCCGGCATCTCGGCGGTCTCGCCGCCCAGCAGGGCGCAGCCGGACTGTTCGCAGCCTTCGGCGATGCCCTTGACCACGGCGGTGGCGGTCGCCACGTCCAGCTTGCCGCAGGCGAAGTAGTCGAGGAAGAACAGCGGTTCGGCGCCCTGCACCAGGATGTCGTTGACGCTCATCGCGACCAGGTCGATGCCGACCGTGTCGTGGCGATTCAGCTCGAAAGCGAGCTTGAGCTTGGTGCCGACACCGTCGGTACCCGACACCAGCACCGGTTCCTTGTACTTCTTGCTGATCTCGAACAGCCCGCCGAAACCGCCGATGCCGCCGAGCACGCCTTCGCGCATGGTGCGCTTGGCAAACGGCTTGATCGCTTCGACCAGGGCATCGCCTGCGTCGATGTCGACACCGGCGTCGCGGTAGGAGAGGGAAACATTAGATGGTTGGCTCATGGTATTTGGCAGCGGAGGCGGTAAAATAGGGGGCGGCAGACCGTCAAACCTTGGTCAATCCGCTATTTTAGCAAAACGGCCCCGTGTCCAAGCCATGTGTGCCCATTTGCATACCATTGTTACCTATTTGAATGCCGATTTTGTTGGCAGAACCGCCAAGAGAACAAGAACAAGCATGCCAATTCTCCTGAGCCCGAAGCGATGAAACAGCTGGTGCTCGATTTAGGCGCCGAACCGGCGCACAGCCTCGACACCTTCCAGGTGGGCGAGAATGCCGAACTGGCGCACCTGATGCACCAGTTCGCGCAGCGTGCTTCGCGCGAGCATTTCGCCTACCTGTGGGGCGATACAGGCGCCGGCAAGACCCACCTGCTGCAGGCGCTGGCCGCCAGCCCGGCCTCGCGCTACATCCCCTTCGACGCGCCGGCAGACCAGTTCGTGCACAGCCCGGACGTCACCCTGTACCTGCTGGACGATACCGATCGCCTGTCGCCCCGGCGCCAGATCGACGCCTTCGCCCTGTTCAACCAGATCCGCGAACACGGCGCCTACATGGTGAGCACCGGCCCGGTGCCGCCGGCGGTGCTGGGGGTGCGTGAAGACCTGCGTACGCGCATGGGCTGGGGCCTGATCTACCAGATCAAGGGCTTGTCGGACGACGAAAAGATCGCGGCGCTGACCCAGGCGGCCGAAGCGCGCGGTTTGACGCTGTCGGCCAGCGTGTTACCCTATTTGTTGTCTCACTTCAAGCGCGACATGCGGTCGCTGGCGACGATGCTGGACGCCCTCGACCAGTATTCGCTCGAGACCCAGCGTCCCGTCACCCTGCCGCTGCTGCGTGATTTGTTGCTGCAAGAAAACCAGCAGTCGGAACCCAAAGAATGAAAAACCTTGCGCTGTTCGACCTCGACCACACCCTGATGCCGATCGATTCGGATTACGAATGGGGCGAGTTCCTGGTCCGCATTGGCGCGGTGGACGAAACCGCCTTCCGCCGCCGTAACGACGAATTCTTCGCCCAGTACAATGCCGGCGTCCTCGATCCGGTGGAATACCTCGAGTTCGCCCTCGGCACCCTGGCGCGCTTCCCGCGCCCGGAACTGGACGCGATCTACGCGCGCTACATGGCGGAAGTCATCGAACCCGCGATCCGGCCGAAGGCGCTGGCGCTGGTGCGCCAACACCAGGACGCCGGCGACCTGGTGGCCATCATCACCGCGACCAACCACCACATCACGGCGCCGATCGCGGCGCGCTTCGGCGTCGAGCACCACATCGGGGCCATGCCGGAGTACGACGCGGCAGGGAACCTGACCGGCAGGCTGCTCGGCACCCCGACCTCGGGCCCCGGCAAGATCACCCACATGCACGCCTGGCTGGAGCGCCTCGGCAAACGCTTCGAGGACTTCGAACGCTGCCACTTCTACAGCGACTCGCACAACGACCTGCCGCTGCTGTCGATCGTCAGCCACCCGGTCGCCACCAACCCGAGCGCGAAGCTCGCCGCCCACGCGCAATCGCAGGGTTGGCCAACTATCCATCTCTTCAATGATTAAGAAATTCATCCGCAAGATCCTCGGCGTGAAAGACGACGGCCGCGACCCGACCCAGCCGGTCATCCTGGGACCGGAAGAACACAAGATCGACCCGCGCAACGTGTCGCGCAATGCGGTCACGGTCACCCAGACCCTGCAGGAAGCCGGCTTCAAGGCCTTTGTCGTCGGCGGCGCCGTGCGCGACCTGCTGCTGGGCGTGAAGCCCAAGGACTTCGACATCGCCACCGACGCCACGCCCGAGCAGGTCAAGCGCCTGTTCCGGCGCGCCTTCATCATCGGGCGCCGCTTCCAGATCGTGCACGTGATGTTCGGCCAGGACCTGCTGGAAGTGACCACCTTCCGCGGCAACGGCAGCGACAACGCGCCGAAGGATGAACACGGCCGCGTCCTGCGCGACAACAACTTCGGTCCCCAGCACGAGGACGCGGCGCGCCGCGACTTCACCATCAACGCCATGTACTACGACCCGGCCACCCAGACGGTGCTGGACTACCACGGCGGCATCGAGGACATCCGCGCCAAGACCCTGCGCATCATCGGCGTGCCGGAAGCGCGCTACCGCGAAGACCCGGTGCGCATGCTGCGCGTGGTGCGCTTCGCGGCGAAGCTCGGCTTCACCATCGAGCCGACCACGCGCGCCCCGATCCCGGTCATGGCCCCGCTGATCGACAACGTGCCGGCCGCGCGCGTGTTCGACGAGATGCTCAAGCTCCTGCTGTCGGGCCACGCGCTGGCCTGCCTGAAGGAGCTGCGCTCGGCCGGCCTGCACCACGGCTTGCTGCCGCTGCTGGACGTCGTACTGGAACAGCCGATCGGCATGAAGTTCGTGACGCTCGCCCTGGAATCGACCGACGGCCGCGTCAAGGCCGGCAAGGGCGTCTCGCCGGGCTTCCTGTTCGCGTCGCTGCTGTGGCACCAGGTGCTGGAAAAGTGGAATGCCTACCGCGCCGCCGGCGAATCGCCGATTCCCGCCCTGCACCTGGCAGCCGACGACGTGCTGGGGACCCAGACCGAGAACCTGGCCCTGCAGCGCCGCATCGCCACCGACATGCGCGACATCTGGGCCATGCAGCCGCGCTTCGAGCGTCGCACCGGCAAGGCCCCGTTCAAGCTGCTCGAGCACCCGCGCTTCCGCGCCGGCTACGACTTCCTGCTGCTGCGCTGCGAATCGGGCGAGCTGCCGGGCGAGGTCGGCGAATGGTGGACCGCGTTCTATGCGGCCGAAGGCGGCGAGCGCGAAGCCCTGCTGGCGGCCGCCAACCAGCGCGACCGCGGCGAAGGAAGCGCGAAGCGCAAGCGCGCGCCGCGCCGCGGTCCGCGCCGCCGCAACGAGGGCGAAGGAGCGCAAACCCCGCAGGGCGGCGGCGAGGAATGATCGCCTACGTCGGCATCGGCGCCAACCTGGGCGACGCCCGGGCCAACGTGCTGGACGCGCTGCGCCGCCTGGCCCTGCTGGACGGTTCGACAATCATCGAAACGTCCGGCCTGTACCGCACCGCGCCGGTCGACTCCAGCGGCCCCGACTACATCAACGCGGTGGCCTGCATCGACACCGCCTTCGACCCTTTCGAGCTGCTCAAGGCGCTGCAGGACATCGAACAGGCGCACGGCCGCGAGCGCCCCTACCGCAACGCGCCGCGCACGCTGGACCTCGACCTGCTGCTGTACGGCGACCAGCAGATCGCCACCGACACCCTAACCGTGCCGCACCCGCGCATGCACGAGCGCGGCTTCGTGCTGGCGCCGCTGGCCGAAGTCAACCCGGATCTCGTCATCCCCGGCGTCGGCCCCATCCACGACTACCTGCCCCTGGTCGCCAGCCAGGCGGTCGAGAAGATCGGCTGAACCTCCATCCATGACCACCTTCCTGCTGCTCGCCGCTTCGAACATCTTCATGACGATCGCCTGGTACTGGCACCTGAAGGGCGGCATGCACAAGCCGCTGCTCACCGTCATCGTGATCAGCTGGGCCATCGCCTTCGTCGAGTACTGCCTGGCCGTCCCCGCCAACCGCATCGGCTTTGCCAGCGGCTGGAGCGCCGGGCAACTGAAGGTGATGCAGGAAGCGATCGCCCTGGTCGTGTTCGGCATCTTCATGGTGACCGTCCTCGGCGAGCCGGTCTCGTGGCGCCACCTCGCCGCGTTCGCCTGCATCATGGCGGCGGTGGGCTTCCTGTTCGTCGGCAAATAGGCAAAAAAGCCCGCTTCGAATCAAGAATCTGATTGTTTGTCGCGTCACGTTCGTCAATACGATGCGCACGGAATAATCGAGATCAACAGCGTGAGCGTTTGGCGCGCACGGCTCTGCAAGCTCTCCGATCTGCCCGAGAATAAATACACACAGTGACGCCGCGTGAGCTCACTGGCAGGCAGATAACGATAACACCGGAGACAACATGAGCCACCTCGAGCGCCGCCCAGGCCGGCGCGCCCCTTCATTCCCCTTGACCGCCACCGCGCTTGCCGTGGCCGCCCTTTTCGGCCAGGCCCAGGCACAGGAACAGGAAGCGCCGCCGGCCGAGAACACCGTGGTCGTGACCGGCTTTCGCGCCAGCCTGAACAGCGCGCTGAACGACAAGAAGAACGCCGACGGCATCGTCGACGTCATCAAGGCCGAGGACGTCGCCAAGTTCCCCGACGCGAACCTGGCCGAATCGCTGCAGCGCGTGCCGGGCGTCTCGCTGGCGCGCGGCGACGGCGGCGAGGGCAAGCAGATCAGCGTGCGCGGCCTGAACGCCGGCTTCACGCGCGTGCGCATCAACGGCATCGAAGCCATTTCGGCCACCGGCGCCTCGGACATCAACGGCAGCACCAACCGCTCGCGCGCCTTCGACTTCTCGGTGTTCGCCTCCGAGCTGTTCAACAGCCTGGAAGTGCGCAAGACCTCGGAAGCGTCGATCGAGGAAGGCTCGCTCGGCGCCACCGTCGACCTGCGCGGCGCCCGTCCCTTCGACTTCAAGGGCGAAACCATCACGGTGGCCGGCCAGCAGACCTACAACACGCTGGCGCACCGCCCCGCCCCGCGCGCCACTGCGCTGTACTCGAACCGCTGGGACACCGGCATCGGCAAGCTCGGCTTCCTGGTCTCCGGCGCCTATTCGAAGCGCCACGCTACCGAGGAAGGCTACGAGGCGGTGGAAATGCTGACCGCGAACTCGGACGGCGGCTTCTGCTCGCCGCTGGGCGCGAGCCCGCAGAATCCCGCCAACACCCCTGCGAAAGGCATCACGGCCGCCAACTGCGGCTTCAACCTGCCGCGCACCTCGACCAGCGCCGCCTACAACGACGTGTTCGGCCGCACCGACAACTACGGCGGCACAGTCGCCAACCCGGCGCCGGGCTCGGGCGCCTTCCACCCGCGCATCCCGCGCTACCGCCGTTCGGTGGCCGACTACGAGCGCGCCGGCCTGACCGCGGCCTTCCAGTGGCGCCCGCGCGCCGGCACCGAGCTCAATCTCGACCTGCTGGGCGGCGACTTCAAGAACGACCGCTACGACAACTACATCTCGGCCATCTCCTTCGGGCGCAGCCTGGCCGCCGCCAACGGCAAGCCCCAGACCTCGATCCTCGAGACCTCGTTCAACGGCAACGGCAGCTGGGAGTACGGCAAATTCAACGGCGTGGACATCCGCTCGGAAGGCCTGCTGGACGTGAACAACACCACATTCCGCCAGCACGTGTTCTCGGGCAGCCACAAGCTCACCGACACCATCAAGCTCGACTTCATGAGCGGCGTGTCGCGCTCGGATCTCGATTCGCCGATGCGCGCCACCGTGCAGATCGATTCGCCGAACGCCAACGGCTTCGTGTTCGACTTCCGCCAGAACCGCAACGTCCCGATCCTGAACTTCGGCATCGACGTGGCCAACCCGAACAACTTCAGCTGGGGCCCGGTCGATGCGGACGGCACCGTGCACGGCCAGTTCGTCGGCCGCAAGCTGGAGACCGGTAACCGCCTCAAGACCAATGCGGTGGGCGCCAGCTGGGAAGTCAGCCAGAACCTGACCCTGCGTTCGGGGCTCTCGATGCGCGAGAACACCTGGACCAACCTCGAATTCGGTTCCGGCGCGCCGAACGGCCTGCCCAATCCGGCCGGCTTCCAGATGGCCAGCGTGACCCGCATGATCAGCAATTTCGGCCGCGGCCTGGAAGGCTCGGGCTACCCGAGCCAGTGGGTGGCGGTCGACCTCGACAAGTTCCGCAAGGTGTGGGACATCGAGTGCCACTGCGCCGCCGTGCCGGGCTCGGAATACCAGCTCCTGACCCAGGCCAACCGCCGCGTGGTCGAGAAGATCGATGCGCTCTACCTGTCGGCAGATTTCAACGTCGACGTCGGCCCGGTGACGCTGCGCGGCAATGCCGGCGTGCGCGCCGCCGAGACTCGCGCCACCGCAGCCGCCCTGGTAAACGGCGGCGGCACCCTCACCGAAGTCAGCATCGACAAGAAATACCGCGACTACCTGCCGGCCCTGAACCTGACCGCGCAGTTGCCGCACGACGTGTTCCTGCGCTTCTCGGCCGGCAAGACCCTGTCGCGGCCCGAATACGTCGACCTGGCGCCGTCCGCGACGGTGAACACCCAGGCCCAGACCGTCAGCATCGGCAGCCCGGGGCTCGATCCGATCCGGGCCAAGACCTACGACCTGCAGGCGGAGTGGTACTACGACAAGAACGCGATGGTCTCGGTCGGCTTCTTCCGCAAGGACATCGACACCTACATCCAGCGCATCAGCGAACGCGTGCCCTACAACACCCTGGGACTGCCGGATTCCTTGCTCACCGGCGGCGGCAGCGGCTGCTCGCTAACCGGCGGCACCCCGGCCTGTCCGACCCTGCCGGCGTCGGTGGTGACGGTGAGCCGCGCGGCGAATACGCCGGGCGGCCCGCTGAAGGGCTTCGAGTTCAACCTGCAGGCGCCGTTCAACTTCCTGCCCGGGATGTGGAGCAAATTCGGCCTGCTGGCCAACTACACCCGCGTGAAGTCGACCATCACCTACATCACGCGCACCGCCACCCCGACCCTGCCGGCGCTGACGATGGACGCCAACCTGGTGGGCATGTCGCCGAAGGCCGGCAACCTGACCCTGTACTACGAGGATCCGAAGTTCAGCGCGCGCGTCTCGGCGGCGCACCGCTCGTCCTACCTGTTCAACGTGCTGGGCGACGTGAACGGCCACGACTACACCTTCGTGGACGGGGCGACCAACCTGGACTTCTCGATGTCGTACAACCTGACGCCGAACCTGCGCGTCAGCCTGGAAGGCTCGAACCTGACCGACGAACCGCTGCGCTACGGCCGCGATTCGCAGCGTAACGATACGCTGCTGTACGCCCACTCGGGCCGTACCTTCGCGCTGGGCGTGTCGTACAAGTTCTAAAGGGGACTCAGGCCGGCGCCACCGGGCGCCGGCGCTGAACCAGGGGCGTGACCACGACCCGGCCGTCGCCCACGGCGATCTGCGCCTGGTCGACCAGCACCTCGTCGTAGCGGATCGCCAGCACGAAGCGCCGTACCCGGCCGTCGGGGCCGATGTCGCGCTGGTCGTAGCTGAATTCCCAGCCGCGGCGTCCCCAAGCGATCGCGATGCCGATGACACCATCGCGCTCGCCGCGGCGCCAGGGAATGCCGGGGTCGCCCGCCTGCCGGGCGCCGGCGGCGATCTTCAGGTAATCGACCAGCTGGACAAGGTCGAACAGCTCGAAAACCCGCGCCAGCGTCCGGTTGCGAAAACCGCGCCATCCCGGCACCAGGAACCAGTGCGGGCAGGGCAGCTCGTCGAGATAGGTGTTCAGCGCCGTCCCGCACAGCACGCACTGGTTGTGGTGCATGCCCGCGCGGATGGCGGTACTCAGGCAAGCAAAGTCCATCTGGCTTCACGCCGCTCGGGCGTCCTCGTACGCACACGTGAACAACATACAGGAACGTCAATACGACGCCAGCCGGCACGTGAAAACAATCATGGCCCTGCGCGTTTGCGTCCGGGGCATTACACTACGCGTTTCCGAACGACCGTTTTACAAGGATTTCCATGAGCGCTTACCTGCAAGGCCAGGATCCGGCTGCCAACGATGCCCCGAAACCCGTCCGCAAGGCCGTCACCGCACCTTCGCTGCTAGCCATGCGCGCGGCGGGCGACAAGATCGCGATGCTGACCGCCTACGACGCCAGCTTCGCCTCGCTGATGGACCGCTGCGGCGTGGACGTGCTCCTGATCGGCGATTCGCTGGGCATGGTCTGCGCCGGCTACGATTCGACCCTGCCGGTGACGGTGGCCGATGTCGCCTACCACACCGCGTCTGTCGCGCGCGGCAACAAGCTGGCCCTGGTGCTGGCCGACATGCCCTTCGGCAGCTACACGACCCCGGTCGAGGCCTACAACAACGCGGTGACGCTGATGCGCGCCGGCGCCCAGATGGTCAAGATCGAAGGCGGCGCCTGGCTGGCCGAGACCGTGCGCTTCCTGGTCGAGCGCGGCATCCCGGTGTGCGCCCACATCGGCCTGACGCCGCAGTTCGTGCACGCCTTCGGCGGCTTCAAGGTGCAGGGCAAGACCGATGCCGCGGCCGAGCAGCTCAAGGCCGACGGCCTGGCGCTGCAGGCGGCGGGCGCCTCGCTGGTGGTGCTGGAAGCGATTCCCGCGGCGCTGGGCAAGGAAGTCACCGAACTGCTGGCGATCCCGACCATCGGCATCGGCGCCGGCCCGGACTGCTCCGGCCAGGTGCTGGTGATGCACGACCTGCTGGGCGTCTTCCCGGGCCGCAAGGCGCGCTTCGTGCGCAACTTCATGGAAGGCCAGACCAGCATCGACGCGGCCGTGAGCAGCTATGTGGCCGCGGTCAAGGACGGCAGCTTCCCGGCGCCGGAACACTGCTTCTAAGGAGCCGGCATGGAAGGACAGACGAAAACACCCACCACCCGTCTGTTCCTGGCCCTGTGGCCTGAGCCGGGCGTGCGCCATCTCCTGGCCGAGTGGCGCGACGCCTGGACCTGGCCGGCGGGCGCCGCGCCCGTCCATGCCGACAAGCTGCACGTCACCCTGCACTTCCTCGGCGCCCTGCCGAGCGAACGCCTGACTGAACTGCTGGACGGTTTTGCCGTTCCGTTCGAACCCTTCCGCCTCGATCTCACGCACGCCGCGCTGTGGCATAACGGGATCGCCGTGCTCGAACCAAGCCTCACGCCGCCCGGCCTCGCAGCCCTGCACGGACGCCTGTCGGACGCGCTGCTGGCCCTGGGCCTGCAGCCGGAAGCGCGCCGCTACCGCCCGCACGTGACGATGGCGCGCCGCGCCGGCGGCGCCGGCGTGCCTGCGGAAGGTCCGCCGGTGCTGTGGGAGGTGCGCGGCTATGCGCTGGTGGCGTCGAAGGACGGCGTCTACACGGTGCTGCGCGAGTACGCCTGAGCGCTCAGGCGGGCACGTAGCGCAGCCTGAGCACGTCCTCGTCGATCCGCTCGTGCGCCAGCAGGCGCAGCGGCGGCCGGGGGCCGGCGAAATACGGCGTGCCGCCGCCGAGCACGACCGGGTGGAGGTAGATCCGGTACTCGTCGATCAGGCCAAGCGCGGTGAGGCTGCGCGCCAGATCGGGGCCGGCCACTTCGATCTCGCCCTCGTGCCCGGCCTTCAGCTGGCGGATCGCGTCGCCCAGGTCGCCGCCCAGCAGCGTGGCATTCGGCCCCACCGAGCGCAGGGTGCGCGACACCACCCACTTCGGCTGGCGGCGCCAGGCCAGCGCGAAGGCCTGCTCGTCCACGCCCCATTCCGGACGATCCTCGTCCCAGTAACGCATGATCTCGTAGATCTTGCGGCCGTAGATGCTACCCGTCTGCGCCTGCGCTTCTTCGATGAAGTGGCGGAACAGCCTGGGGCTGGGCCCGAAGGCCATGTGGTCGACGTAGCCGTCGAGGGACTGGTTCATTCCAAAGACAAGCCTGGCCATGCCTGTTTCCTTTCCCTCGATGGCGGATCGCTATGCGGACAAGCCTTTTTGCAGCAGCTCGGCGACCAGCTCGTTCAGCTCGACGCCGCGCTCCTTGCTCAGCGCCTGCAGCTGCCCTACCAGGTCGCCGTTGAGCTTGACCGCGAAGGGCACCAGTCCCAGGGCGCGGTCGCGCTCGCGCTGTTCGCGCCGGTCGGGCACGGCATTCCTGGCGGCGCCGCCGAAGGCCGCGTTCTGCGCGCCCATCTGGTTCTTCAGTTTTTCAGCTTGCTGCTTGGCGAGGTCGGTTCGTTTCATTGTGTTCTCCTATGGTGCAGGAGTGGATTTTACCTTGATGATCCCCGCACTCATGGCAATGACCAGTCCCGACAGCGACAACATGCCCAGCGCCACCATGATACTCGCGTGCGAGGCGATGTAGCCCAGCACCGGCGGCGCCAGCAGCAGCCCGCCATAGCCCAGCGTCGCCACCGCCGCCACGCCGGCGCCGGCGCTCATGCCCGGGATGCGCGAGGCCGCGCCGAACAGCAGCGGCACCACGTTGGCCGCGCCGATGCCGATCAGGGCGAAGCCGGCGGCCGACAGCAGGAAGTGGGTGCTCAGCACCGCCGTGGCCAGGCCCGCGAACATGGCCAGCCCGCCCAGCACCATCACGCGCATCGCGCCGAAGCGCAGGATCATGCGGTCGCCCGCGAAGCGGCAGGCCGCCATCGCGATCGAGAAGGCCGAGAATCCCAGCGCCGCCTGCGCCGGTGCCGCCTTGGTGCGCTCCTGCATCAGGAGTGCGCTCCAGTCGACCAGCGCACCCTCCACCGCGAAGCACAGCAATGCCAGCAGGCCCAGGCTGAGCGCCGCGCCGCGCGGCAGCTGGAAGTGGCTGCCTGCCTCGTAGGTCGGTGCGAAGGCCATCACGCGCGGCGCCACCAGTGCCAATGCGACCGCGGTCGCGATGCCCATCGCCATCGCTCCCTTGCCGTCGCCCCAACCCTGGCCGATGACCAGGCCGCCCAGCGCTGCGCCAATCAGGCCGCCGAGGCTGTAGAAGCCATGGATGGATGACAGGGTCGGGATGCCGCGCGCGGCCTCGACCTCGCTGGCGTTGGCGTTCATCGCCACGTCCAGTGCGCCGTTGCTGACGCCGAACGCGAACGCGGCCACGAACAGCAGGCGCAGGTCGCTCACGCCCATGAGCACGGCCAGCAGCGCGGCAAAGGCGAAGCCCGACAGCAGGGTCATGCGGCGTGTACCCCAGCGTGCGGTGAAGCCGCCCATCAGGGGCATTGCCAGCAGCGCGCCTGCCGCGATGGTGAGCAGGACCATGGACAGCGTGGCCAGGTCGATGCCGAGGCGTGCCTGTACCACCGGCACGTGCGCGGCCCACAGGCCGATGCCGGCGCCGTTGAGCAGGAAGACGGTCGAGATCGACCAGCGCGCCGCGGACAGCGAGGAAGGGTTCTGGTTCATGTGCGGGCTTTCGGGGCAAGCTGGAGGTCGAGTCCCGGATGCGCCTGGCGCAGGCGGGCAATGGTGTCGGGCGGCGCGTCGGCTTCGAGTACCAGGTGGTCGAGTTCGGCCAGGCGGGCAAAGGCGAAGGGCGCGCTGTCGCCCAGGCGTTCGTTGAGGATGGCCGCGGCCCGGCGGGTGCTGCCGGTCACCATGGCGGCCTTGATGGTGGCTTCCTCGGCATCGGAAGCCGCCAGCCCGCGTTCCGGGTCGAGCGCGCAGACGCCGACGATGCACAGGTCGGCGCGCAGCTGCTGCAGCTCGGCCAGGGTCCAGGCGCCGAGCACCGCACCGCTGCCGGCGTGGTAGGTCCCGCCCAGCAGCACGATGCGGGTGCGGCGGAAGTCGCCCAGCGCCAGCGCCAGTTGCGGGCTGTTGGTGACGACGGTCGCGGCCTGGCCGTCTTCCAGCAGGCGCGCCAGCGCGAGGTTGGTGGAACCGGCGTCGATCAGCACCGTGTCGCCGGGGCGGACGAGCGTGCACAGCGCCTGCGCCAAGGTGCTCTTTCTGGCTGGGTCGCGTTCGACGCGCTCGCCGAAGCTGGCCTCGCGCGTGCGCCGCACTGCGCCGCCGTGCACGCGGCGCAGCAGGCCGGCGGCGTCGAGCTCGCGCAGGTCGCGCCGGATGGTGTCTTCCGAGGTGTCCAGGCGCTGGGCCAGCTCGGCCGCCAGCACCCGCCCTTCCCGCTCGACGGCCTCGATGATCGATTGCCGCCGTTCTTCTGCAAGCTGCATGTTCTCTCCTGATGAATCCGCATAATTCTACGCGAACATGCAAAATCACGCATATAAACGCAGGAATACGGCAAATCCAGGCTTGATCCTGCTGTCATGCATATAACATTTTCACTCTTCGGCCGTAGGCGGGTTGCCAAGAAGTTGTTAAACTTCATCTACTTTAGTAAGAGAAACATCATGGACAAGTCCGCCGCCATCCTCATCGTCGACGACTACCTCCTGATCCGCACCCACGTGCGCCAGGTGCTGGCGGAACTCGGTTTCCTGAACGTGTTCCAGGCCGATAACGGCAAGACCGCGCAGGACCTGATGCGCAAGCAGCAGATCGACATCGTCGTCGGCGACTGGGGCATGCCGGTGATGAGCGGGATCGACCTGCTCAAGTGGATGCGGACCGACCACCGCTACGCGAACACGCCGTTCATGATGCTGACCGCCGAAGCCAATCCGCAATCGGTGCGCACCGCGCTGCAGGCCGGCGTCAACGCCTACATGATCAAGCCGTTCACGGTGCACAGCTTCGCCTGCAAGTTCATGAGCATGCTGGGCGTGCAGCTGGAAACGGCGCCGGGCCCGTTCGCGCGCCAGGGCATGTCCGCGCCTGCGCCCATGCCGAAGCCTGCGGCAGCGCCTGCGCCGGTGCCGCCGGCGGCCGCCGTGCTGCCCGAATCGAACGTCATCGGCCTGGATGCGCCGATCGGCGAGCGGGTGAAGAAATCGACGGTGCTGATCGTGGACGACATCCCGACCAACATCGAAGTGCTGGCCGGGGTGCTGAAGGACGACTATGCGATCAAGGTCGCGATCAGCGGCAGGAAGGCGCTCGAGATCGCGGACGCCTTCCACATCGACCTGATCCTGCTCGACATCATGATGCCGGCCATGGACGGCTTCGAAACCTGCCGCCAGCTCAAGGCCAACCCGAAGACGGCGCACATCCCGATCATCTTCCTGTCGGCGCGCGACGGCACCGAGGACGTGGTGGCCGGCCTGCGCCTGGGCGCGGTGGACTACGTGTCCAAGCCGGCCGACCCGACCATCTTGAAAGCGCGCCTGTCGGCCCACCTGCTGCTGGCCACCGCCATGCAGGACATCAAGCGCCAGAACGCACTCCTGATCGAGAATGCACGCCTGCGCGAGGACGTCGAGCGCATCACCCGCCACGACCTGAAAAGCCCGATCGCCGTGGCGCTGCACGGCAGCCAGGCCCTGCTCGCCAGCCCGCTCACGCAATCGCAGCGCGAGCAGGCGCTCATGATCGAGACCGCGGCCGAGAACGCGCTCGAGATGATCAACCGCACCCTCGACGTCTACAAGATGGAACAGGGCAGCTACCAGCCGGTGCTGCAGATGTTCGACCTGGGCGAGATGCTGGAACGGGTCTGCCAGCAGGCCCAGTTCACCTTCGACAGCGGCGACGTCACGGTCGTCTACGACAAGCCGGATGAGGTGATGTGCCTGGGCGAACCGCTGCTGTGCTATTCGCTGTTCAACAACGTGCTGAAGAACGCGATCGAGGCCTCGCCGCCGGGCGGCCGTGTAAGCGTGAATATCGCGCCCGGCTACGGCAACCTGCACGTCATGGTCGACAACGCCGGCGAGGTGCCGCAGGCGGCGCGCGAGCGCTTCTTCGAGAAATATGCGCCATCAAGCAAGATCGGCGGCAACGGCCTGGGCACCTACTCGATCCGCCTGATGGCCGAGGTACAGGGCGGCAGCGTGAGCATGGACACGGGCCACGGCCGCACGCGCCTGACCATCACCCTGCCCTGCCCGTAAGCGGGCCGGGCGCCCCACGCCGCATTTCCTCATTTCGGAACATGAATCCTGCAGTTCGTGACATGACAGGCCTGCTGCGTCCCGTCGGGGGCGATACTCGGGGCATGAACACGACCGCTCCCACACTGATCCGGCCCGGCCTCATGTGGCGGCTCTACATCGCCGCCTGGACGACCTACGGGGTTTTCATTTCCTTCGCCGACCAGCTGGACTGGGTGGTGGAGGGCCGTTTCGATGCGGGCCGCTGGCTGCTGACCTTCGTCAGCCTGCTTCCCTCCGCCCTCCTGCTGGCGCTGGCCTGGCCCCTGACCGGCTTCTTCGAGCGCCGCGCCTACCGCCTCGGCAGCATCATCGCCATCCATATCCCGACCGCGTTCGTGTTCTCCGTGGTGTCGCAGACGCCCTTCTGGCTGAGCTTCCACACTGCCAAGCCGATCAGCTGGTACGTCTGGCCGCTGCTCTACCACGTCATGACCTACCTGCTCGGCGCCGGTGTCTTCCACCTGATCCGCGCCAGCGAAGCCGCGCACCGGCAGGCGCTGGTGGTGAAGGATGCGCAGAACCTGGTGATCGCATCGGAACTGAGCGCGCTGCGCAACAAGCTCAATCCGCACTTCCTGTTCAACACCCTGCACTCGATCATCGCGCTCACCCAGCGCAACCCGGCGGCCGCCGAGACCGCGCTGTTCCAGTTCTCGGACATGCTGCGCTATGTGCTCGACACCGAGCGCAGCGGCAGCGACCGTGTGACCCTCGATGCGGAACTCGATTTCGTGCGCGACTATCTGGAGCTGGAACAGCTGCGCCTGGGCGAGCGCCTGCAGGTCGAATGGGATCTCGACGAGGACGCGGGCGACCATCCCCTGCCGGCCCTGTCCTTGCAGCCGCTGGTCGAGAACAGCATCAAGCACGCCTTCAATCCGCACAGCCGGCCGGGCATCCTGCAGATCCGCACGCGGCGCGATCCGGCAAGCGGCGCGTTGACCATGACGGTGCGCGATACCGGTCCCGGCGCCGATCCGGCGGCCATCGCCACCTCCTCCGGCCTGGGCCTGCGCACCATCGAGCGGCGCCTGCAGCTGGACTATGGCAGCCGCGCCGCCATGCGGGTGAAGAGCGCGCCGGGAGCCGGGTTCAGCGTGTCGGTGACGATTCCGGCAGTCCGGGAAGAGAGCTACGCATGAACACAAAAACCGCCTTTTTCGCCGAAGACGAACCGCTGGCGCGCGACGTGCTGCGCGACGCCATCTACGCCCATCCCGCTTTGCGCCTGGTGGGCGAGGCGGCCAACGGCGCCGAGGCGCTGGACCGGATCACGCGCCTGCGCCCCGAGGTCGTGTTCATGGACATCCAGATGCCCGAGATGACCGGGCTGGAAGTGCTGCGCCGCCTCGACTACCTGCCGCAGATCGTGTTCACCACGGCCTACGACCAGTACGCGGTGACGGCCTTCGAGCTGCATGCGGTGGACTACCTGCTCAAGCCCTTCACGCAGGCGCGCTTCGCGGCGGCGGTGGCGCGCCTGCTCGACGGTCCGCTGCACGCCCGCGACACCCTCGACAGCGCCCTGGCGCAGGCGGCAGGCGCGAGCGCGGCGCCGGCGCGGCTGGAACGCATCCTGGTGCGCGACCGCGGCCGCATCTTCCCGCTCGCGACCGGCGAGATCGAGTACATGAAGGCCGATTCCAAGTACACGGTGATCGCGGCGCGCGGCCAGACCTTCCTGGTCCGCATCGGCATCTCCGAGCTCGAGGTCCAGCTCGACCCGGCGCGCTTCGTGCGCATCCACCGCTCGGCCCTGGTCAACCTCGATTTCGTGGACTCGATGCGGGCCGACGAGCAGTCGCAGCTGCAGATCCACATGCGCGACGGGACGGTGCTGGGCGCCAACCGCGACGCGTCGAAAGTCTTGCGCGACATGGCGATCTGAACGGCGCGATGCGCCGTCAGCGGGCCAGGTGCCTGCCGACGGCCGCCACGACATCCTGCGGGCTGACCGGCTTGACCAGGTGGTCGTCGAAGCCGGCCTCCAGGGTGGCGCTGCGGTCCTGCTGCTGGCCCCACCCCGTCACGGCGACCAGCGCCACCTTCCCGCCCCAGTCCTGCGCCCGCACCCAGCGTGCCACCTCGATGCCGTTCGCGTGTGGCATGCCGATATCGAGCACCAGCGCGTCCGGCCGCCATTGCTCGGCCATCTGCATGGCCTGCCTGCCGTCATAGGCCACCTGGACCGTGTATCCCTCCAGGCGCAGCACCTCGCCCAGCAGGTCGGCGGCGTCGACGTTGTCGTCGGCGACCAGCAGCCGCAGGTGCGTGCCGGCCGCCACGCCGGCGCCGGCCGGGGGCTGCTCTTCCACGATATCCGGAGCGATGCACGGCAGTTCGATGCGCACCGTCGTGCCGCGCCCGCTGCCTTCGCTGGAGGCCTGCACCGTGCCGCCATGCAGGTCGACCAGCTTGCGCACCACCGCCAGGCCGATGCCCAGGCCCTCGGTTCCGCCGCTGACCTTCGACTGGCCCTGGGAGAACATGTCGAACACGGTATCCAGCTGCTCGCGGGCGATCCCGGCGCCGTTGTCGGTGACGGCGACGACGGCCCGCCCCGCTTCGCTGGCGGCATGGACCGTGATGACGCCGTTCGCGGGCGTGAACTTGGCGGCGTTGTTCAGGATATTGCTGATCACCTGGGTCAGCCGGACCTCGTCGCCCAGCACCATGATGGGCGAGGCCGGCAGGTCGAAGCGGATGTCGTGGCCGAGCGATTCGATCAGCGCCCGCGTGCTTTCGCAGGCCTGCTCGATCGTTCGCCGCAGGTCGACCGGACGGGTATCGAGCACGATGCGGTTCAGGGTGATGCGGCTCAGGTCGAGCAGGTCGTCGAGCAGGCGGCTCATGTGGCGGGTCTGGCGGGTGATGACCTCGCGGGCCTTGCCGATGGCGGCGGGCGGGCTCGCATGACGCAGCATCTCGACCGAGTAGCCGATCGCGGCCATCGGATTGCGCAGCTCGTGCGCCAGCACCGACAGGAACTCGCTTTTCTGGCGGTTCGCTTTCTCCAGTTCGCGCTGGACGTCCTTCAGCCCGGTGACGTCCATGACCGCCGCGACCGCACCGCGCACGCGTCCCTGCGCGTCGAACAGCGGCGCCGCATTGACCAGCATGGTGAGCGAACGTCCGTCGTGGAACTGCACGTCGAGCTCCTCGCCGCGCACCGGTTTGCCGAGCCGCGCCGCCACCCGCATCGGCCAGTCGGCCGGCTCGAGGGCTTGCCCGGCGCGCAGGTAGCGGTAGGGGCGCTCGTCCGTGTCGATGCGCTCGTATCCGTTGCCGTGGCCGACGCCGAGCAGCGCGGAAAAGTACGGCGTGATGCTGATGTTCTGCGCCGCGGCGTCGCGGCTGATCGCGATGCCGACCGGCAGCACGTCGATGATGGTCTGCAGCTCTTCGCGCTGCTTGCGCTGCGCCTCCTTCGCCATCACCTCGGCCGTCACGTCGCGCAGCGTGCCGATGACCAGGCGCGCCCGGCTGCCGTCATGCTGCAGCAGCTTGGCGCTGCCGGCGAGCCAGCGCAGCTCGCCGTCCGCGCCGAGCACGCGGAACTCGGCGGCGACGCGGCTGGTCCCGTCCAGGACACTGTCCCAGAGGGCGTGCAGCCGGGCGACGTCCTCGGGATGCACCTGGGCCAGCGCCTGCGCCGGGTCGGCATGCACGAAGCCGGGCGGGTGGCCGAACATCGGGCCCGCGTCGTCGGAGCAGGACAGCTGTCCGCTGGCCAGGTCGGCCTGCCAGGTCGCCATGCCCGCGGACTGCAGCGCGACCTCGAGGCGCGCCTTGGCCAGCGATTCGCGCGCCGTCGAGGCCTGCAGCCTGGCGCGGTTGCTCACCCGCTCGAAGCAGGCCAGCACGGCGAACGGCACGCGCGGATAGTGCTTGGGCGTCTTGGTGATGTAGTCGTCCAGGCCCTCTTTCATGGCATCGACGGCGACTTCCTCGTTGCCGCTGCCGGTGAACATGATGACCGGCACCTCCGGATAACGCGCCTTGATCTCACGCAGGACCTCGGTGCCGACCGTCCAGCGCAGCCGGTAGTCGGTGACCGCCACCTCGAAGCCGCCGGCGGCGAGCGCCTCGGCCAGCGTCGCGGCGTCGCTGATGTGGCGCACCTCGACCTGTTCGATGCGCAGCCGCAGCTCGCGCTCGACCAGGGCGCGGTCGTCGGGATTGTCGTCGATGAGCAGGACCCGCAACGGTCCCTGGCTGAAAACTTGCTCAGGCATTGGGCAACTCGATCCAGAAATTCGATCCGATGCCCGGCGCGGCCTCGACGCCGACGCTGCCGTTCATGCGCTCGACGCCTTTCTTGACGATCGCCAGACCGATGCCGGTGCCCGGGTATTCCTCTTCGCCGTGCAGGCGCTCGAACACGTTGAACACGCGCGCCCTGGCTTCGTCGGCCATGCCGATGCCGTTGTCCTGCACCTCGATGCGCACCGTGCGTCCATGGGCGCGCGCCACGACCTGCACCGCGGCATGGGTGTCGGGCCGCACGAACTTGACGGCGTTGGCCAGCAGGTTGGCCAGGGCCTGCACCAGCACCGCGCGGTGCGCGCGCACCACCAGGTCCTCGGGGATGTCGACCTGGATGTCGGCCGCCTGGTAGGCCGGCTCGCCCTGCAGGCTTGCGCCCGCATCGTTCACCACGTCGCGCAGTGGCAGGAGGTCGGTGCAGATCTCGGCGCGCGACAGGCGCGCGAACTCGAGCAGGTCGGACACCATCAGGTCGATGCGGCGGGCAATCGCGTTGATGCGGTCGACGTACTGCTCGAAGTTGCCGAAGTCCCCGGCCGACAGGTCCTGGCGCAGCGCCGCCGCGTAGCCCTGGATGGTGCGCAGCGGCTCGCGCAGGTCGTGCGAGACCGAGAAGCCGAAGGTCTCCAGGGCCTCGTTGGCTTCCTGCAGCTGGCGGGTGCGCTCGACGATGCGCTGTTCCAGCTCGGCGTTGAGGCGGTGGATCTCGGCGCCGGCGCGGCGCAGCGAGGTGGCGTCTTCGACGATGCCGTCGATGGCGTCGTGGCCGTTGACCCGCACCCGCACCAGCTTGACGACGTAGAAGCGCCCGGCCTCGTCGCTGGCGCCCAGTTCGGCCTGCAGTTCGGCGGCGTCGGAGACCGCCTGCAGTTGCGGCAAGCGGCCCGCGACCTGGTCCAGCAGCGGATGGCGCAGCGAGCCCGGCGCGCTGGGATCGCCGCCGAGCATGGTCCAGAAGGCGCGGTTGGCTTCCTCGAGCCTGCCGTCGAGCGACATGCGGAACACGCCGAGCTGGATGTTTTCCAGCAGGGCCGCCAGCCGGGTTTCGGAGCGGATGGCGCGGGCCCGGATTTCCTTGCGGTCCAGGCAGGTGCGCACCGCGACCGGCAGGCGCGCATAGTGGCGCGGGCTCTTGATGACGTAGTCGTCGAGGCCGAGCTTCATCGCCTCGACCGCGATCTCCTGCGTCCCGGTGGCGGTGAACATGATGACCGGCAGTTGCGCATCGAAGGCCTTGACCTGCTTGAGGATGTCCAGGCCGGTCACCCAGCGCATCTGGAAATCGGTGATCACGATGTCGACCCGCAGGCCGGACTGGAGCTCGCGCTCCCAGGCGGCGCGGTCGCCGACCTCGCCGATGACGCAGCCCGGCAGGTTGCGTTCGAGCTCGCGGCGCGCCAGGGCGCGGTCATCCGGGTTATCGTCGAGCAGCAGTATGTTCAGTGTCATGGTAGGTGTTTCATTGCCACGCGCCGAGGGCTGGCGGCGGCACGCTCAGGTTGTTCCGGAACCAGTACAGGTCGAGCACGCCGAGCAGCTGGACCAGGCCGTGGAAGGCTACCGGCTTCAGGAGGTAGGAATTGGCGCCCAGCGCATAGGCCTTCTGGATGTCCTCGTCCTCGCTCGACGAGGTCAGCACGACCACGGGCGTCGTGGCCAGCGCGGGCTGGCTGCGTATCCAGCGCAAGACCGCCAGGCCGGAGCGCTTGGGCAGTTTCAGGTCAAGCAGCACCAGGGCCGGGAGCGGATGGCGCCCGCGGTCGCCGAAATGCCCGCTGCCGTCGAGGTAGGCCACGGCTTCGTCGCCGTCGTGGACGACCTGCAGCGCCACCGCCAGCGCGGCCTTCTTGATGGCGCGGCGCGCCAGCAGCACATCGTCCGGGTTGTCTTCCACCAGCAGGATCAGCGGCAGGCCGGCGCCGTCGTCCTCGTGGTTCACGATTTCCATTCCATGCTCCTTGTTCAGTCGGCTGCCTGCAGGGCCAGCTCGAAGGTGGTCCCGCCGCCCTCCCGATCCAGGATCGCCACCTTGCCGTCCATACGTTCGAGGCCTTTCCTGACGATCGCCAGGCCGATGCCGGTGCCCGGATAGCGCTCGTGGCCGTGGAGGCGCTCGAACACCCCGAACACATGCTCGCGGTGTTCCGGCGCGATGCCGATGCCATTATCGCCGATCAGGAGGCGCGCCACCGCACCGTCGCGCCTTCCCGCGATCTCGATGCGCGGCACCACGCCCCGGTCGACGAACTTGATGGCGTTCGATACGAGGTTGCCGACGACCTGGGCCAGGATGGTAGCATTCCCGCGCACCGCCGGCAGCGGCCAGGCGATATCGAGCTGTGCGCCGCTCGCGCCGATCTCGGCCTCCAGGTCGCGCAGGGCGGTTTTCACGACGGCCCCGAGGTCGACGCGCTCCAGCTGCAGTTCGGCGCGCGACAGGCGGCTGTAGGCCAGCAGGTCGGTGATCAGGCGGTCCATGCGCACCACGGCGGCCACGATGCGGTCCGCGAACATCCTGCCCTCCGCGGACATGCGCTCGCCCTCGTCCTCGACCAGGGCGGTGGCGAATCCTTCGACGTTGCGCAGCGGCGCACGCAGGTCGTGCGCCACCGTGTGCGCAAAAGCGCGCAGCTCGGCATTGGCCTCGGCGATCCGTTCGGTGCGCTCCTCGACCCGCTGTTCGAGCAGCTGGTTGGCTTCGATCAACTCACGCTGGGCGACCTTGATCTGCGTGACTTCGAGCAGGGCGACGACGATGCCTTGCAGTGCGCTTCCATCCAGCACCGGATAGCAGCTGGCCAGCCAGTCGCGCTGCGGCGCCGCATCCGTCCCCGGACTGCCGAACTCGATGCCGGCGACCTGGCGGCGCTCGCGCCGGACCTGCTCCAGCACCTGGCCGACCCGTTCTCCCATCGACGCCGGCAAGACCTCCGCCGGCGACCGGCCCACGATGGCGCTCTTGGACATGCCGCTCACTTCCGCCAGCGCATCGTTGAGTTCGGCCAGGCGCAGGTCGGCGCCGACCAGGCCGAGGCCGACCGGAACGGCGCGGTAGATGGTTTCGATCTGGGCCAGCCTGCTGCTGAGCGCCAGCTCGGACTCCTTGCGCGCGTGGATGTCTTCGATCAGGCCGTACCAGGCCACGACGGCGCCCGTGTCGGCGCGGCGCGGGTTGGCGCGCGAGCGCATCCAGCGCAGCTGCCCGCCGGCGTCGCGGATGCGGAATTCGACGTCGAACGGCTCCCCGCTGTCCACCGCATGCGCCCAGGCCCGCATCATCGCCGGACGGTCCTCGTCGAAGACGGCGCTCGACCAGCCGGCGCCAAGGACGGCCTCGCGCGCCTGTCCCGTGAGCGACAGCCAGCGATCCGAAATGCGCTCGATGGCGCCGCCGGGCGAAGCCCGCCACGGTATCTGCGGGTTGAGCTCGATCGTGTAGCGGTAGTTGGCTTCCGACTCGGCCAGGGCGCGGGCGCGCGCATTGCGCTCGCTGACGTCGCGCAACACCAGCACCTCGCCCGCGGCCATGTCTCCCTGCGGTTCGATCGGCGCGGCGCTCAGTTCGGTGGCGTATTCGCGTCCGTTGCCGGATGCCAGCACCACGTGTTCGCCGCCGTCCGCGATGGCCTGCTCCAGGTCGACCGGCCCGCCGCTGCCGCGGTCGCGAAAGCGCAGCACCTGCTCCAGCCGCATGCCGACGCCGCGTGCCTCGGGCGTGCCGGTCAGTTCCTCCGCCACCCTGTTCATCAGGCTGACATTGCCCTTTGGGTCGGTCGCGATCACGCCGTCGCCGATACTGCGCAGCGTCGCGTCGAGCCGCGCGCGTTCGGCCAGCAGGCGCGCCGCGTCCCGCGACGAGATCACCCACAGCATGACCACCAGCAGTCCGGCCACGCCGGCGGTGATCGCAAAGGCCGTGATCAGCTCGCGGCGCCCCTCCTCCACGTGCCGCTGCCGCACCTGCAGCAGGCGCTGTTCCTCGGTGCGGATCAGCTGCGCCTGCGCCAGGATCCGCTGCTTGAGCGCATGCCCCGACTCCAGCACCGCCAGCTCGACCGGGCGCCCGGCGCGCCGTTCCTGCATGACACGCTCGAGCAGGTCCAGGCGCCTGCGCACCGCGTCCTCGAAAGACCGCATCGCCACCTGCTGCCGCGGGTTGTCGAGAATCAGTGTGCGCAATTCATGGACCTCGGGCAGTACGGCGTCGCGGGCCTGCCGGTAGTCGGCCACGAAGTTGTCGTTACCGGTCAGCAGGAAGCCGCGCTGGGCGGCTTCCGCTTCGCTGGTCAGCGTCAAGGCTGCCTGCACGTGTTCCAGGACTTCGCGGGTATGGACCACCCACCGCCAGGACTCCGACTGGTTCTGGATGCCGCGGGCCAGCACACTGAGGGCGATGTTCAGGACCAACAGGCTGACGATGGTGGCGATCGTGACGGGCCTGCGCAGCTTGAGTTTTTTCATGGAAAACAGTCACTGCCGGTGACGCTGGTCCGGGCAGTGACGGGGTGGCGTTCCGGCTAGCATACACGAGCGGCCTGCCTGGCTGCGCTACAGAGGAGGCATGGCTTACGGTAGCTGAATCCAGGTGGTCTTGAGCTCGGTGTATTTGTCGAAGGCATGCAGCGACTTGTCGCGCCCGTTGCCCGACTGTTTATAGCCGCCGAAGGGCACCGTGATGTCGTCGTTGTCGTACTGGTTGACGTGCACCGTGCCGGCCCGCAGCGCGCGCGACGTGCGAATCGCCTTGCTCATGTCCGAGGTCCATACCGCCGCCGCCAGGCCGTAGGGCGTGGCGTTCGCCTGCCTGATCGCTTCGTCCAGGTCGGTAAAGGACAGCACCGACAGCACCGGCCCGAAGATCTCCTCGCGCGCGATGCGCATCCCGGGCTCGACGCCGTCGAACAGGGTCGGCTCGATGTACAGGCCGCCGCTGTCCTGGCGCGCAGCGCCGCCGCCTGCCAGCAGGCGCGCACCGGCCGCCTTGCCGTCCTCGATATAGCCGAGCACCGTCTTCATCTGGACCGGATCGACGATGGCGCCCATGACGGTTTGCTCGTCGAGCGGGTCGCCCGGCGCGTAACGCGGGACCAGCGCCAGCGCTTTTTCCAGGAAGGCATTCTTGATCGACGCTTCGACGAACAGGCGCGAGGGCGCGTTGCAGCTCTCGCCCTGGTTGAAGTAGATCGACCCGATCGCGCTTTCCACTGCCGCATCGAGGTCGGGGCAGTCGGCGCAGACGATGTTGGCGGATTTGCCGCCCAGCTCGGTCCAGGCGCGCTTCAGGTTCGACTGCCCCGCCATCTGCAGGATCTGCTTGCCGACCCGGGTCGAGCCGGTGAAGGCGATGCAGTCGACGTCCATGTGCAGGCCGAGCGCGCTGCCGGCCTCGCCGCCATGACCGGGCAGGACGTTGAACACGCCCGGCGGCACGCCCGCCTCCAGCGCCAGCTCGGCCAGGCGCAGGCAGCTCAAGGGCGCCTTCTCGGACGGTTTCAGGACCAGGCTGTTGCCGCTTGCTAAAGCCGGGCCGATCTTCCAGGCCGCCATCAGCATCGGGTAGTTCCAGGGGATGACCGCCGCGACCACGCCGACCGGTTCGCGCGTGACCAGGGCCAGGCTGTCCGCGCCGGTGGGGGCGACCTGGTCGTAGATCTTGTCGATCGCCTCGCCATACCAGCGGATGCAGTTCTGGGCCAGCTGCACGTCCACGCTCAGGCTGTAGCGGATGGGTTTACCCATGTCGAGGGTTTCCAGCAAGGCCAGCTCGTCGCGGTGCGCGAGCATCAGGTCGGCGAAGCGGACCAGCACCCGCTTGCGCTCGCTTGGCGCCGTGCCTGCCCAGCGGCCGTCCTCGAAGGCCCGGCGGGCGCTGGCGACGGCGGCATCGGCGTCCGCGGCATCGCAGCGCGCGACCTCGGCCAGCTTGCGGCCATCGATGGGGGAGATGCAGTCGAAGCGGGCCCTGGTGCGCGCGTCGACGCGGAATCCGTCGATGAAGGCGCGGCCGTCGATGGCCAGATTGACAGCCCGTTGATGCCATGATGGAGTCGACATACCAATTTCCCTTCCTTGAAGTGCAACACTTGATGCCAAATACGAGCAAAGTTGATCCAACGGCCGAATTCTGCCTTTATAATCGCGAATTTTCCGCCCGATAATTCTTGCTTCCCGGAGCCACCACCGCATGAACACCACTTTGATCGTTTTCGTCGCGCTTTACATGCTCGGCACGCTGGGGCTCGGGATGTGGGCGGGCACGCGGATCAAGAATACCGCCGACTTCGCCGTGGCGGGCCGCAGCCTGCCGCTGATCATGGTGATCACCACCACCTTCGCCACCTGGTTCGGCGCCGAGACCGTGATGGGCGTGCCCGCCAAGTTCGTGCAGGGCGGCCTGAACGCCATCATCGAGGACCCGTTCGGGGCCGGCATGTGCCTGATCCTGGTCGGCCTGTTCTTCGCCAAGAAGCTGTACAAGCTGAACCTGCTCACCATCGGCGACTACTACCGCCAGCGCTACGGCAAGGGCATCGAGATCTTCTGCTCGGTGGCGATCATCCTGAGCTACCTGGGCTGGGTGGCGGCGCAGATCACCGCGCTGGGCCTGGTGTTCACGGTGCTGACCGGCGGCGCGATGTCGCCGGCCATGGGCATGCTGGTCGGCACCCTGGCGGTGCTGATCTACGTGGTGGTGGGCGGCTTCCTGGCGGTGGCGATCACCGACTTCGTCCAGATGATCGTGCTGGTGGTCGGCATGAGCATCATCGCCTTCTTCGCGGCCGACCTGGCCGGCGGTTCCGACAAGGTGCTGGCGATGGCCCAGCAGGCCGACCTGTGGCGCGTGCTGCCGGAGCCCACCTTCACCGACATCGCCTTCTTCGTGGGTGCGGCCGTCACCATGATGTTCGGCTCGATCCCGCAGCAGGACGTGTTCCAGCGCGTGATGTCGGCCAAGGACGCGCCGACCGCGCGCACCGGCGCCGTGATCGGCGGCGCCAGCTACATCCTGTTCGCCTTCGTGCCGATGTTCATCGTCGCCGCGGCCGTGGTGGTGATGGGGAACTCGGCGATGGAGATCGCCCAGAACGACTACCAGCGCCTGCTGCCGACCTTCATCATGACCAAGATGCCGCTGGTCATGCAGATCCTGTTCTTCGGCGCCCTGCTGTCGGCGATCAAGAGCACCTCGTCGGCGACCCTGCTGGCGCCGTCGACCAGCTTCGTCGAGAACATCCTCAAGAACCTGCGTCCGGGCATGAGCGACAAGCAGAACCTGCTGGCGATGCGCATCACCATCGTGATCTTCGCGGCCCTGGTGCTGACCTATGCGATCGCGATGGAAGGCACCTCGATCTACGAACTGGTGTCGAGCGCTTACCAGGTGACCCTGGTGGGCGCCTTCGTGCCGCTGGTGATGGGCCTGTACTGGAAGCGTGCGACCACCCAGGGCGCGATCGTCTCGATCGGCGCGGGCATCCTGGTGTGGCTGCTGTTCTTCGAAGGCGTGACCACCTGGGGCGAGCACTTCCCGGGCCAGCTGGCCGGGCTGATGGCGGCCTTCGTGGGCATGTTCGTGGGCTCGCTGGCGCCGCAGTTCGTTCGCAATGGTGGGGAGCCGACGAAGCATATCGTTGGGGCGAGTGCCTGAGTTCACGCTGATCTGAGGAATTGGGTTCCCGCCTTCACGGGAACCCAAGTTCGTTGCGAGCCACCGACTACGCCATCCACCCCTTCCCCACCACCTCCTCCAGCGTCAAATCCAGGCAATACTCGATCCGCTCCACCATCTCGTCGATCTGCGCCCGCGTGATCGACAGCGGCGGCGCCACGATCATGCGGTCGCCCACCGCGCGCATGATTACCCCGTTGTCGAACATGTGCTTCCGGCACAGCATCCCCACCGCCTGCTCGGCCGGGAAGGCTTCGCAGTCGTGCACGGTGGCCCCCTTGCGCCGCACCAGGTTCAGCCCCGCCGTCATGCCGCAGGTCTCGGCATGTCCGACCAGCGGGTGCATCGCCAGCGAGGCGAAGCGCGACTTCAGGTGCGGGCCGGTTTCCAGCGCCACGCGCTCGACCAGGCCTTCGGCCTCGATGATGTGCAGGTTCTCCAGCGCCGCGGCGCAGGCCGAGGGGTGGCCGGAATAGGTGAAGCCGTGGTTGAAGTCGCCGCCCTTCTCGATCAGGACGTGCGCCACGCGCCCTCCCACCAGTACCCCACCCAGCGGCACGTAGCCCGAGGTGACGCCCTTGGCAAACGCGATCAGGTCGGGCTGGAAGCCCATCAGCTCGCAGCCGAACCAAGTGCCCAGGCGCCCGAAGCCGCAGATCACTTCGTCCGACACCAAGAGGATGTCGTACTTGTCGCAGATGCGCTGGATCTCGGGCCAGTAGGTCGCGGGCGGGATGATCACGCCGCCCGCGCCCTGCACCGGCTCGCCGATGAAGGCCGCCACCCGCTCCGGCCCCACTTCCAGGATTTTTTCTTCCAGCCAGCCGGCGGCGTGCAGGCCGAACGCGGCCTCGCTCATGCCGCGCCCGTGTTCGGCGTAGCTGGGCTGGCCGATGTGGACGATGCCGGGAATCGGCAGCGAGCCCTGCGCGTGCATGCCGGCCATGCCGCCCAGCGAGGCCCCGGCCATGGTACTGCCGTGGTAGGCGTTGCGGCGGCTGACGATGACCTCGCGATCGGGCTCACCAAGCAGCTGCCAGTAGCGCCGCACCATGCGCACGATGGTGTCGTTCGCCTCCGAGCCGCTACCGGTGAAGAACACGTGCTGGAACTGGGGAGGAGACAGCCGGGCCAGCAGCGCCGCCAGCTTCACCGCGGGCACGTTGGTGGTGTTGAAGAAGCTGTTATAGAAGGGCAGTTGCAGCATCTGCGTATGCACCGCGTCGGCGATGCTGGCGCGGCCGTAGCCGGCGTTCACGCACCACAGGCCGGCCATGCCGTCGATGATCTTCTTGCCGTCCGAATCCCACAGGTAGACGTCTTCGGCGCGCACGATCACGCGCGCGCCGCGTTCCCTCAGCGCCGCGTGGTCGGTGAAGGGATGCAGGAAGTGCGCGCTGTCGAGGCGCTGCAGTTCCTGGGTGTCATAGGTCTCGCGTGCCTCGGTCGTGGCGACGCGCAGCGAGGCGACTGGGGTATTGGTGGTCATGATCGGCTCCAATTTTTTGTGTGAATCCGATCAGACGTGCAGGAGCAGGTGTTCCCGCTCCCACGGGCTGATGACGCGCATGAATTCCTGGTGCTCGAGGTCCTTCACCGCCGAGTACACGTCGATGAAGCGCTCGCCCAGCACGTCGCGCAGGCGGTCTTCGCGGCGCAGCAGGGTGATGGCCTCGGACAGGCCCTGCGGCAGCTCGACCGGCATGTCATAGGCGCTGACTTCGACCATCTGGCTCGGCTCGACCGCGTCCAGCATGCCCAGGTAGCCGCAGGCCAGGGTGACGGCCAGGGCAAGATAGGGATTGGCGTCGGCGCCGATCACGCGGTTCTCGATGCGCCGGTCCTGGGCGCCGGACACCGGCACGCGGAAGCCCACCGTGCGGTTGTCCATGCCCCACTGCAGGTTGATCGGCGCCGCCGAATGGCGCACGATGCGGCGGTAGGAGTTCACGTAGGGCGCGATGATGGCCATCGCCGAAGGCATGTAGCGCTGCAGGCCGCCGATGTAGTGGCGGAAGGCGTTCGAAGGCGTGCCGTCGGGATTGCTGAAGATGTTGCGGCCGCTCTCCAGGTCGACCACGCTCTGGTGCACGTGCATCGCCGAGCCGGGTTCGTCCGCCATCGGCTTGGCCATGAAGGTGGCGTACATCTCGTGCTTGAGCGCGGCTTCGCGCAGAGTGCGCTTGAAGTAGAAGACCTTGTCGGCCAGGCCGAGCGGGTCGCCGTGCAGGAAGTTGATCTCCATCTGGCCGGCGCCGATCTCGTGGATGAGCGTGTCGACGTCGAGGTTCATCATCTCGCAGTAGTCGTAGATGTCCTCGAACAGCGGGTCGAATTCGTTGACGGCGTCGATGCTGTAGACCTGGCGGCTGGTCTCGGCGCGGCCGCTGCGGCCCACCGGCGAGGACAGCGGCAGGTTCGGATCGATGTTCTTGGCCGTCAGGTAGAACTCGAGCTCCGGCGCCACCACCGGCTTCCAGCCGCGCTCCGCATACAGCTTGAGCACGCGGCGCAGCACGCTGCGCGGCGCGTAGTCGACCAGCGTGCCGTCGGAGAAGTAGCAGTCGTGGATGACCTGGGCGGTGGGATCGACCGCCCACGGCACCATGGTGATGGTGGTCGGGTCGGCCTTCAGGATCATGTCGCGGTCGGTGGCTGCGATGGCGCGGTTATACGATTCGTCGCGCTCGGGGGTGTTGCCGGTGACGGTCATGCCCAGCACCACTTCGGGGATGCGCATGCCGCGGTCTTCGGTGAACTTCACGCGAGGGAGGATTTTTCCACGGGCGACGCCGGTCAGGTCGGGGACCAGGCATTCGATTTCGGTGACCCGTTTCGCGTTGAGCCACTCCTCCATGTCGGTGTAAGAAAAATTGTCGCGGATTGCCATGATTGCCTCACTGTCTGGTTCGGATCGAGTGCGCACGCGCGGCACGGGCCGGGTGCGCTCGCACATCAGGCAGGAAAGCTATGGGACGGCGTCGCTGGACCAGGGAAAGGCCGCCTCCGGGGTGTGGATCCTCATGCGCCCCTCTGCCGTTTCTGCTGCTGGTATTCGCGGCAGGCCTGGCCGAAGGCGCCGAACATCTTCATCGAATACGGGTTGTGCTGGATGCGCCACTCGGGGTGCCATTGCACCGCCAGCGTGAAGCCGGGCGCGGTGGAGACCGAGAAGGCTTCGACCAATCCGTCCTCCGCTACCGCTTCGACCGTCAGGCCGGGCGCGAGTTCGTTGACGCCCTGCCCGTGCAGCGAGTTCACCGGAATCTCCGGCACGCCGAGCATGCGCTCGAGGCAGCCGCCCGGCGTGAGCGTGACGTTGTGGGCGTCGCCGTACTGCTCGTCCATGCCGAGTTCGGGATTTTCGCGGTGGTCGAACTTGCCGGCCACCGCCTGCACCGCCTGGTGCAGGCTGCCGCCCAGGGCCACGTTCATCTCCTGGAAGCCGCGGCAGATCGCGATGATCGGGATGCCGCGCTTGACCGCTTCGCGGATCAGGGGCAGCGTGGTCTGGTCGCGCGCCGGGTCCTGCGGCAGGGAGGGATCGAGCACTTCCTCGGAATAGTAGCTGGGATGGACGTTCGAGGCCGAGCCGGTCAGCATGATGCCGTCGCACAGGGCCAGCATGGTTTCCAGGTCCAGCGAAGCGCCAAGCGAAGGCAGGATCACGGGCGCGCAGTCGGCGCCGAGGACGACGGCGTCGACATACTTGTGCTGGGCCGCGTGATAAGGGTGTTCGCCGAAATCACGCGTGCATGCGGGGACGAATACGATGGGGCGCATGGTCTCTACCTTGTCGTGAAGCGCACGAAACCATGATACGAGCATTCCGGTCCGGGCGCGAGTGGCCTATGACTCAGATCAACTGCGCCAGATCAATGCGGCGCGGCCGGAGCGTACTCCCTACTGCTGATCTGCCTGGTGTTCATAGCAAAAGCTTAACGGTAACTCGAGAAGCATGCCAACACGGTAAGGCAGAGGAGCGGCGAAATACTATTTCATGCAAGGCTCTTCCATGAAATTTTATTTCGCCACGGAAATTACCCCTTACTTCTTCAGCACGGCGAGCGCCGCTTCCAACACGGTATCCCGGCCGCGGCGCAGGTCGGCCACCGTCGGCGCCGCCTTGACGGTCGGCTGGATGCCGTGACCGACCCAGGCGCGCCCGTCCGGATAGGTGTCGGCCTTGGTGCAGATGCGCGCCACGCCGCCGCCCGGCAGGTTGATGAACAGCGGCTGGCCGGTGCTGCCGCCGGTGGCTTCGCCGACGATCGGGCCGCGTCCCATGCCCTCGTAGGCCACCATGAAGTCTTCCGCCGCCGAGTAGGTGGCGCCCGAGGTCAGCACCGCGACCGGGCCCTTGAACAAGCGCTTGCCGTCCGGCTGGCGCTCGTTCAGCTTGCCTTCGAAGTTCGGCATCGGACGCTTCCATGCGCGGTAGGACGGCAGGTACTGGCGCGTCTCCCACTTGCCGGTCGCGAAGGGCTTGTCGGTCAGCGTGGCCAGCACGCGCCAGCCTTCGGACGAATTGCCGCCGCCGTTGTTGCGCAGGTCGATGATCAGCGCCGAGCTCGCCGCGATCCCGTCGAAGGCCGCGAGGAAGGCGTCGGCGGCCCGGCTGTCGCCGAAGCTGTTCAGGGCCACGTAGCTCACATTGCCCGGCAGCTTGCGCAGTTCGAAAGGCGGATTGCTGCCTGCCGCCTTGCCGAAGCTTTGCGCGTCGACGCGCTTCGCCTCCAGCTTCACGGTCTTGCCGTCGGCATGGCGGAAAGTCAGGCGCGGCGCCTTGTCGCGCGGGCCCATCAGGAACTGGTAGCCGTACACGCGGATATCCCTGTCCTGCGGCGTCGAGGCGCTCACATAGGGCGCGATCTCGCGCTGGGCATAAGCGCCGACCGGCTCGCCGTCGACCTCGACGATCTCGGAACCCGGGACCACGCCGCCCGCTTGCAAAGCCGGGTCGAACACCTCGCGTACCAGCACCCTGCCCTCGACCAGCTGCGTCTTCATGAGCGGCCGCGCCATCATCGCGTTGCGCAGCTCCGGTCCGGGATAGACATTGGTATGCCCGTCCTGCAGCTTGGCGCACAGCTCCATCAGCACGCGGTAGTAGTCAGCGGTGGAGGTGGTGGCACGCACCTTCGGCAGATAGTCGAGGTAGAGCCGGTCCCAGTCGAGCTCCTTGAGCTTGTCGACGTACACGAAGTTGTACTTCACCTCGGACCAGAATTTCGACAGGCCGGCGATCTTCTCGTCTTCGCTGATGTTCTCGCGGTAGGGCGAGCCGAGTGCGGGCGAGTCGAACAGCAGCGCTTCGCGCGCCTCAGCGGGCTTGGCGTCCTGCGCGAAGGCTGCCCCGGACAAGGCCGCAAGGACTGCGGCGGCGATGATGTGACGTACCATGGAATCTCCCTTGTTGTAATGGGGGGCGATTCTACGAAGCGGAAAGGCCGTTGTGGGAGGGTAATGCGACAGGCTGCATGATTCGCGGAGCAGTCTGCGGTAGCAATCTGTTACAGCTGTGCCGTGCACAGTCTTGTAGTGTATTGCGTATGGAAGGAAAACCGGGCGCGCGTTGCGTTCCGGTGCACCTCATGGAGAAACTATGAAACCCCTGTTCGCCGTCCTCGCCTTGCTGGCATCGCTGAACCATGCTGCTGCCGGCGAGATCTCGCTGTTCACCGATGCGGACTTCCGCGGTCGTCCGCTGAGCCTGCACGGCCCGGTCACGAACCTGGAAGCGCTCGGATTCAACGACCGCGCATCGTCGGCCATCGTCCGTTCGGGCAGCTGGGAGATCTGCGAGCACAAGGATTTCGGCGGCCGCTGCATCGTGCTGGAGCCGGGCGAATACCGGATGTTCGAGGGTTTCAACGACGTGGCTTCGTCGGTGCGGGAACTGGAGCGCGGACGTGGACGCGATGGATACCGTGACCGTGACCGGCGCTACGACGAGGGCGGGTGGGGACGGCGCGGTCCTGGCGGCGACAACCGGCGCGGCCCACCGGTCGAGCTGTTCGCCGATCGCCATTTCGGCGGCGAGGGCATCATGCTGGAAAGCGATGTGCACAGCCTGCGTTCACGCAATTTCAACGACCGCGCGGGCTCGATGATCATCCGCGAAGGCGAATGGCAGCTGTGCGAGCATGACGATTACCGCGGCCGCTGCATTGTCTACGGGCCGGGCCGTTATCCGTCCCTGCGCGGCCTGGACGGCATCGCGTCGTCGCTGCGCAGGGTGCGCTGATACCCTGGCGAACTACTTCTTGTATTCGTAGTACTTGCGCGCGTCGCCGCGCACCTGCTCGGCCGGGTACTTGGCCCGGTTGAGCACCATCTTCTCCTGCACCGCCGCGAACAGGTCGACGTCGAGCTTGTCGGCCAGGCGCACCAGGTAGACCAGCACGTCGGCCATCTCGTGGCGCACCTGTACCAGCTTGTCCGGACCGAGTTCCTCGGGCCGGCCATGCTGGAGCCACTGGAAATGCTCCAGCAGCTCGGCCGCCTCGACGCTCAGGGCCGAGGCCAGGTTCTTGGGCGTGTGGAACTGGTCCCAGTCGCGCTCGTCCACGAAGGCGCGGACGAGATCGCGCAGCTGGACGAGATCACTGTCCGCGGCGTTCGTCACGCACCTGGTCTCCATCGAGGTAGCCGGTGAGGACGCGCTGCAGCTTGGGCGCGATCTCGTCGTAGCTGCTGACCGTGATGCCGAGGTCGCGCAGAAGGCCGTCGTGCACGCCGTAGACCCAGCTGTGGATGGTCAGCGGCTGGCCGCGTTCCCAGGCATCGCGCACGATGGTGGTCTGGGCCACGTTGATCACCTGCTCGGCCACGTTCAGTTCGACCAGGCGGTTCACCGCCGCGCGGCCCACCACGTTGCCGAGGTACTTGCCGTGCTTCTCGCGCACGTCGCGCACGTGGCCGAGCCAGTTGTCGGCCATGCCCACACGGGTGCCGGTGAGCGCTGCGCCGACGCCCGAGCAGCCGTAGTGGCCGCACAGGATGATGTGCTTCACCTTCAATACGTCGATCGCAAACTGCAGCACGCTCAGGCAGTTCAGGTCGGAGTGCGCGACCACGTTGGCGATGTTCCGGTGCACGAACAGCTCGCCCGGCAGCATGCCGAGCAGTTCGTTGGCGGGCACGCGGCTGTCCGAGCAGCCGATCCACAGGTATTCCGGCGCCTGCTGTTCCGACAGCGCCTTGAAGAAGTTCGGGTCTTCGGCCACCATCGAGGCGGCCCATTTGCGGTTGCGTGCGAAGAGCTCTTCGGCGCTCACGCCCGTCGTGTTGTTATCCATTGTTTTCCCTGGTTGATGCGTGCTGAATGGACGAAAGTATACCAGCAGGCGAAAAAAAACCGCCGAGGGCTTTCGCCTTCAGCGGTTTTCCTGGTTCGATTTCTTACTCGAAGAAGTCCTTGACCTTGTCCATCCAGCCCTTGCTCTGCGGGCTGTGCTTGGCGCCACCTTCGGTGGTCGAGCGTTCGAACTCGCGCAGCAGTTCCTTCTGCTTGTCGGTCAGCTTGACCGGGGTCTCGACGACCACGTGGCAGAACAGGTCGCCGGTGTAGCCCGAACGGACGCCCTTGACGCCCTTGCCCTTGAGGCGGAAGGTCTTGCCGGTCTGGGTGCCTTCCGGCACCGTGAACGACACCTTGCCGGTGAGCGTAGGCACTTCGATCTCGCCGCCCAGCGCCGCCTTGGCGAAGGAAATCGGCATCTCGCAGTGCAGGTCGTCGCCCTCGCGCTGGAACACCGGGTGCGGCTTGATGTGGATCTCGACGTACAGGTCGCCCGCCGGTCCCCCGTTCGTGCCCGGCTCGCCGTTGCCGGTCGAGCGGATGCGCATGCCGTTGTCGATACCGGCCGGGATCTTCACTTCCAGCGTCTTGTTGCGCTTGATGCGTCCGGCGCCGCCGCAGGCCGCGCAGGGTTCCGGGATGATCTTGCCGCTGCCATGGCACTTCGGGCAGGTCTGCTGGATGCTGAAGAAGCCCTGCTGCATGCGCACCTGGCCGTGGCCCGAGCAGGTGGTGCAGGTCACGGGCTGGGTGCCCGGCTTGGCGCCGCTGCCGTGGCAGGTGTCGCACTTGTCCCAGCTCGGCACGCGGATGGTGGTCTCGTAGCCGTGCGCGGCCTGCTCCAGGGTGATCTCGAGGTTGTAGCGCAGGTCGGCGCCGCGGTAGACCTGCGGGCCCGCGCTGCGGCCGCGGCCGCCGCCGCCGAAGATGTCGCCGAAGATGTCGCCGAAGGCGTCGCCGAAACCACCGGCACCGAAGCCGCCCCCGCCGCCGCCCATGTTCGGGTCGACGCCGGCGTGACCGTAGCGGTCATAGGCCTCGCGCTTCTCCGGATTGGTCAGCATCTCGTAGGCTTCCTTGACCTCCTTGAACTTCTCTTCCGCTTCCTTGTTGTCGGGGTTACGGTCAGGGTGGTACTTCATCGCAAGCTTGCGATAAGCCTTCTTGATGTCGTCTTCCGACGCGTTCTTGGCGACCCCGAGGATCTCGTAAAAATCACGCTTTGCCATTGGCGGCACCTTGCTTGTTGATCTGGTAAAACGGTGTGTGCAAAAAAACCGAGCCGGAGCACCCAACGGTCGCAGCGGCTCGGCATGTCCCGTAACGGGAAACGGACGAGTGTAACCCAGCTCGTCCGTCCCCGTCAGGGATTACTTCGCGTCTTTCACTTCCTTGAAGTCCGCGTCCACGACGTCGTCCTGCTGCGGCTGCTGTTCGCCGCCGGCAGCCTGGGCCCCGCCCGCGCCGGCAGCGCCAGCCTGCTGCGCCTGCATGTCGGCGTACATCTTCTCGCCCAGCTTCTGGGCCGCGGTCGACAGGGCCGAGGTCTTGGCATCGATGTCCGACTTGTCGCCGCTCTTCAATGCGCCTTCCAGGTCGGCAATCGCCGCTTCGATCTTTTCCTTCTCGCCGGCTTCCAGCTTGTCGCCGTATTCGGTCAGGGACTTGCGGGTCGAGTGCACCAGCGCGTCGCCCTGGTTGCGGGCTTCGGCCAGTTCCTTGACCTTCTTGTCCTCTTCCGCGTTCAGCTCGGCATCCTTCACCATCTTCTGGATTTCGTCTTCCGACAGGCCCGAATTGGCCTTGATGGTGATCTTGTTTTCCTTGCCGGTAGCCTTGTCCTTCGCGCCCACGTGCAGGATGCCGTTGGCGTCGATGTCGAAGGTCACTTCGATCTGCGGGGTGCCGCGCGGTGCCGGCGGGATGCCCTCGAGGTTGAATTCGCCCAGGCTCTTGTTGCCTGCTGCGATCTCACGCTCGCCCTGGTAGACCTTGATGGTCACGGCCGGCTGGTTGTCGTCGGCGGTCGAGAACACCTGCGAGAACTTGGTCGGGATCGTGGTGTTCTTGTGGATCATCTTGGTCATCACGCCGCCCAGGGTTTCGATGCCCAGCGACAGCGGGGTCACGTCCAGCAGCAGCAGGTCCTTGCGCTCGCCCGACAGGACCGAGCCCTGGATGGCGGCGCCGACAGCGACGGCTTCGTCCGGGTTGACGTCCTTGCGCGGATCCTTGCCGAAGAACTCCTTGACCTTTTCCTGCACCTTCGGCATGCGGGTCATGCCGCCGACCAGGATGATGTCGTCGATGTCCGAGACCTTGATGCCGGCATCCTTGATGGCGACGCGGCACGGCTCGATGGTCTTGGCGACCAGTTCCTCGACCAGGGCTTCCAGCTTGGCGCGGGTGATCTTCAGGTTCAGGTGGACCGGCGCGCCGTTCGCCATGGCGATGTACGGCTCGTTGATCTCGGTCTGCTGCGCCGACGACAGTTCGATCTTGGCGCGCTCGGCCGAAGCCTTGATGCGCTGCAGGGCGATCGGGTCCTTCGACAGGTCGAGGCCGTTGATCTTCTTGAACTCGTCGATGATGTAGTCGATCACGCGCTGGTCGAAGTCTTCGCCGCCCAGGAAGGTGTCGCCGTTGGTCGACAGCACTTCGAACTGCTTCTCGCCGTCGACGTCGGCGATCTCGATGATCGAGACGTCGAAGGTGCCGCCGCCGAGGTCGTACACGGCGATCTTGCGGTCGCCCTTGTCGGTCTTGTCCAGGCCGAATGCCAGCGCGGCCGCGGTCGGCTCGTTGATGATGCGCTTGACGTCCAGGCCCGCGATGCGGCCGGCGTCCTTGGTCGCCTGGCGCTGCGAGTCGTTGAAGTAGGCCGGCACGGTGATGACCGCTTCGGTCACTTCTTCGCCGAGGTAGTCTTCGGCGGTCTTCTTCATCTTGCGCAGGACTTCAGCCGAGATCTGCGGCGGCGCCAGCTTCTTGTCGCGCACGCCGACCCAGGCGTCGCCGTTGTCGGCGGCCAGGATCTGGTAAGGCATCAGCGAGATGTCTTTCTGGACTTCCTTTTCCTGGAACTTGCGGCCGATCAGGCGCTTGACCGCGAACAGGGTGTTCTTCGGGTTGGTGACAGCCTGACGCTTGGCCGGCGCGCCGACGAGGATCTCGCCGTCTTCCTGGTAAGCGATGATCGACGGCGTGGTGCGCGCGCCTTCGGCGTTTTCGATGACTTTCGGCTGGCCATTTTCCATGATGGCGACGCAGGAGTTGGTGGTTCCCAGGTCAATACCGATGATCTTGCCCATGTTGTTTTCCTTTTGAATGCTGTAGTTTCGGATAGAGTCAATATTGGGAAATACCGCGCCCTTTCAAGAGCGCAGTATCCAGCTCCTGCTTACTTCGGCGCCGCCGCCGTCACGATGGCCGGACGCAGCAGGCGGTCGGCGATCATGTAGCCCTTCTGCAGCACGGCGACCACGGTATTGGCCTCCTGCTCGGACGGCACCACGGCCACGGCCTGGTGCTTGTTCGGGTCGAGCTTCTCGCCCGCTTGCGGCATCACTTCGACCAGGCGGTTCTTTTCGAACGCGGCGGTCAGCTGCTTGAGCGTCATTTCGACGCCTTCGCGGATCGCTTCGACGGTCTGCGACTCGACCTTCAACGCCATTTCCAGGCTGTCGCGCACCGGCACCATGGCCTCGGCGAAGCTTTCGATGGCGAATTTGTGGGCCTTGCTGACGTCTTCCTGGGCGCGGCGGCGGATGTTTTCCGCGTCGGCCTTGGCACGCATGAAGGCGTCGTGCATCTCGGCCAGCTTGGCTTCGGTGGCGCTGAGCTGGGCTTCCAGTTCGGACTGCACCGAGCTGTCGGCCGTCGGAGGCACGCCGGCCTGGCCGGCGCTGGCCTGGGCCGCCTCGTTCGCGCTAGCGGCGGTAGCGGCATCAGCCTGCTGCGGCGCGGCGCCGTTGCCCTGTTGGGACAGCTCTTGGTTTTCTTGGTCTTGCATCGAAAAAACTCCTAGAATCAAGGACTTGGCTGAGTTGGTAACGTGTCCTGCGTGACACACAGGGCCCTACATGGGGCGATGTCCTACATTTTCAAGGGGCATTCCCGGTACACCTTATGAAAAAGTAGACATCATTTGTTACAAGATTTACGCTTTCCCTGAATCATTTCTCAATGAAAAGTCTTACGCTTCCTGACAAGCTTGCAGTAAACACCGCAAGCATCCGGGAGCAGACATCATGAGACTTCAACTGATCAGTGGCGCCGTCGTGCTGTACACCTTCGCGGTGCTGGCATGGCTGTGCTATGTCGGCATCAGTGCGGCGCCCTGGCATGCATAAACTGAGCCGTCTATTTTAACAGGTCGACAAGAAGCGGCTTTACGCGCCCAGCTGGGCCGCGTGCTGGGCGCCGACCTGGGCATCGCGGCGCTGGGCCGCGCGCTGGGCCGGCGTCAGGATGGTCGGCCAGCCGATCAAGTGCTGTTCGGCGATCTCGGCCATGCCGGTGATCCAGGCCGGCGACTCGTTCAGGCAGGGAATGTAGTGGTATTCCTTGCCGCCGGCGGCCTCGAAGTCGTGGCGCACTTCCATATTGATCTCTTCCAGGGTTTCCAGACAGTCGCTGGTGAAACCCGGGCAGATCACGTCGATCCGCTCCAGCCCCTGGCGCGCCAGTTCCTGCACCGTGGGCGCCGTGTAGGGCTGCAGCCACTCGGCCTTGCCGAAGCGTGACTGGAAGGTGACGATGTATTCGTCGGCGCCCATGCCCAGCGCCACCGCCAGCAGGCGCGCGGTCTTCTGGCATTCGCAGAAATACGGGTCGCCCAGCATCAGGGTGCGCTTGGGCGTGCCGTGGAAGCTCATCACCAGCTTCTGGCCGCGGCCGTGGGCTTCCCAATACGATTCCACCTGCACGCGCAGCGCCTCGATATAGCCTTCGTGGTCGTGGTAGTGGCGCACCAGGCGCAGCTCGGGGATATTGCGCACCTGCGCGTAGTGGGCATGGACGGCGTCCCAGACCGAGGCGGTGGTGGTGCCGGAATACTGGGGATAGGCCGGCAGGACCACGATGCGCTGGCAGTGATCGGCCTGCAGGCGCGCCAGCACGTCGGACAGCGAAGGCGAGCCGTAGCGCATCGCCATCACCACCTTCACGCCTTCATGGCCGCGCTCGACGAGGGTCTTTTCCAGCAGCGCCGCCTGCTTCTGGGTGTGCACCTTGAGCGGCGAGCCTTCCTTGGTCCAGATAGTGCGGTACTTGGCGGCCGACTGGCCGGAACGGAAAGGCAGGATGAACAGGTTCAGGATGAACCACCAGATCCTGGCCGGGATCTCGACCACGCGCGGATCGGAAAGGAACTGCTTCAGGTAGCGGCGGACGGCCTTGCGGGTGGGTTCGTCCGGCGTACCCAGGTTGACCAGCACGATGGCGCTGGAGGGCACGGTACCGTGGGGGAAAGGCGGTTCGTTTCGAAAGGGCATGAGCGAAAGATATTGAAAGGACGCCCAATATTATAAGTGGCGTCCCATGGCCGGACGTGTCTACCGCGAACAACAGCGGGTCATCAGGTGCTGGTATGCAGGCGCACGTCGATGTTGTTGCGGGTGGCGTTCGAGTAGGGGCAGACCACGTGGGCCTTGTCGACCAGCTCCTTCAGCTGGGCCTGATCCATTCCGGGCGCCTTGATGCTCAGGTCGACCTCGATGCCGAAGCCGGTCGGGATCGGGCCGATGCCGACGTCGCCGGTGACGGTCAGGTCGGGCGGCAGCGTGACTTTTTCCTTGCCGGCCACGAACTTGAGCGCGCCGAGGAAGCAGGCCGAATAGCCGGCCGCGAACAGCTGTTCGGGATTGGTGCCCGAGCCGCCGCCACCGCCGAGTTCTTTCGGGGTGCTCAGCTTCAGGTCAAGCACATTGTCGGAACTTTTCGAGGTGCCTTCACGGCCGCCTTGCGAGGTGGCCTGGGCGCGGTACAGCACGTTGTCAATGCTCATTCGAATTCCTCCTGTGGTGGTCTGGACGTGTCCGCGGAGCGGAGCCTTGAACACTTTGCCACAGAATGGCGGAAGGGGCAGGACGGGAGTGCGGCGGCGCCATCGCCGGCCCATAGCTGTCCGGGCTGAAGCGCACGCTCAGCCCGGCCACCAGGCCGACACAGGCGAGGTGCCAGGACCATCCCGGAACATAGCTGGCGCTGAGTTCATGCAGCGCGGCGACGAGCCAGGGCGGCAGCGCGGCCAGGATGAATCCGCCGCCCTGCATGAGCGCCGCCAGCGCGCCTGCCTGCGCGGGATCGGGCAGATGGTCGAGCGCGACGCCCATCGACAGGGCGAACCAGCCGCCCAGGCCCGCACCGAGGATGGCCGCCAGGGCGTAAGGTGCCCAGCCGGGGGCCAGGGCGAGGCCGGTAAAACCGAGGGCCTGCATGCCCAGCGTGAGCCACAGCCAGGGCCGCCGGTCCGCTTGTTTTCTGGCGATTGCAGGCAGCGCCAGCGCCGCCAGCGCCTGGGCCGCCGCCAGGGTCGCCAGCAGGCCCGCGCTGGCGGAGGGGCTCCAGCCCTGCGCCTGATAGGCGGGCGCGAGCCATGCCACGACCGACGAATAGCCGCCGTTGACCAGGCCGAAACAGGCCATGAGCAGCCAGGTCCGGGGCCGCCCCAACAGCGCCTGCGTCGTGCGGCGGCCGGGACGCGTGCGCGCATCGGCAGGCAGGGCCACCCGGGCCACCAGCACGGCAAGCAGGGCCGGCAGGGCAAAGCACGCCAGTCCCGCCGTCCAGCTGCCGCTGGCCTCGGCCACGACCGGGGACAGCATGGCGCCGAGGGCGCCGCCGCCCATCAGCATGGCCGAATACAGCCCCATCACGGGCCCGGTGTGGCGGGGGAAGGCGCGCTTGATCATCCCTGGAAAGACGGCCTGCACGAGCGCCACGCCCGCGCCGATCAGGGCGGCGGTGGCGACCAGGGCGGCGCCCGATCCGGCCAGCAGGCGCAGGGCGCAGCCGCCGCAGATGGCGGCCAGGGCGAACAGCACCGCGCGGCGCGCGCCCACGGCGCTTTCCAGAGCCGGCGCGGCGAATGCCAGGATGCCCATCAACAGCATCGGCACCAGCGTCAGCAGCGCCATGCCCTGCAGGCCCAGCCCTGTGTGACGATGGATGCTGGAAGCGAGCGGCCCGATGCCGGTGATGAAGGGCCGCAGATTGATCCCGACCAGCACCACGGCCGCGATCGGCATCAGCCGGCGTACTGCGCCCGGGCTAATGGTGTTGCTGCCAGTGCGCGTACAGGTCCGGCTCGCCGTCGAGGCGGACCGGCAGGTGCCGAATCCGCATGGACTGCTGGTCGACGGGCCTGGCCAGGTCGGCGTAGACCGCGGCCGTGGACAGGCCGAAGGGCTCGGCGTCCTGGTTGGAATAGGCGTAGCTCACCGCCGCGACCCCGGCCATGCGCATCGCTCCCATGCACATGGGGCAAGGATGCCCACTGGCATAGACGGTACAGCCTTCCAGGCTGGCCGAGTCGAGAATGCGGCTGGCGGCCCGGATGGCCAGCAGTTCGGCATGCGCCGTCGGATCCTTGGTGCCGACGACCTCGTTGACCGCCTGCGCGATCACCTTGCCGTCCTTGACGATGAGCGCACCGAAGGGGCGCCCGCCCTGTTCGACATTGGCGTAGGCCAGCGCGATGGCTTGCCGGAGAAAATCCGTGTCCTGGTTCATGTGCTTTCCTTTCAAAAGCTCAGCGCCCGCCGGCGGCGCGCAAGACGCTTTCGATCTTGCGGTAGCCGCGGGCGCGCGCATGCTGCAGGGGCGTGATGCCGTTGCGATCTGCAATGTTGGGATCGGCGCCCGCTTCGAGCAGGATGGCCACGATCCGCCGGTGGCGTTCGCCCTCCCCGCCCAGGATGATGGCTTCCAACAAGGCGTTCCATCCCAGCTTGTTGACATGGTCTACCGCCACGCCGGCCTCGACCAGGATTTTCACCGTATCGACGTGGCCGCGCTCGGCCGCCGGAATCAGGGCCGTTCCGCCATAGCGGTTGGTGCTGCGCAGATCGGCGCCGTGCGCCAGCGTCATCTTCAGCATGTCGAGATACCCCCGAGCGCCGGCATACAGATAGGGACTGTCGCTGATCTGGTCCTTGGCGTTGACGTCGGCGCCGGCCTCGATGAGCACCCGGGCGGCGGCAACCTGGTCGGCCCTGGTCGCGGCCAGCAAGGCGGTCGAGCCGGACGCGTCGCGCGCGTCGATCCTGGCGCCTTCACGCAGCAGGCGCTCGATGGCGGGAACATCGCCGCGCGCAGCGGCGGCATGTAGCGGATGGGCGGGCATGGGCTGCGCCGAACAGGCTTGCATGCCCACAAGCATGGTGCTTGCGCAGAAAGTGGGAATGATTAACTTGGTCATGTCGGCTCCGAATCGATCGGCCAAGCATAAGCTCCTCCCGCATTATTTGGAAATTAAATTAAATCATCAAAATTATTAAAATCCTGCATGGTAGGATGCCTACTCCACCATGAACCGGGCAGGAAAATGTTCGATCTACGCTTGTTGCGTGCTTTTGTGACCATTGTCGATGCGGGCAGCTTTACCGCGGCGGCCGACCGCCTGCACATGACGCAATCCACCATCAGCCAGCAAATCGCCCGGCTGGAAGAAGCGGTCGGCCAGCCGCTGGTGGACCGCTCGGCCCGGCCGGTACGCGCGAGCGCCGCCGGCGAGCGGCTGCTGGGGTATGCGCGGCGCATCCTGCTGATCGAGGGCGAAGCGCAGGCGGCCCTTGCCGACCCGGCCGGCGCAAGACCGGTACGCATCGGCCTGCCCGAAGACGTCTTCGACGGCAGGATGGCCTCGGCCTTGCAGGCGCTGGCCGGCCAGGATCGCTCGATCCGGCTCGACATCACGACGGGCCTGAGCCGCAGCCTGGCGGAGGCTTACCGGGGCGGCGAATTCGATATCGTCGTGGTCAAGGAAGCGGCGGCAAGCGCCGATTGCCTCGCGACGTTTCCGGAACCGATGGCCTGGTTCGAAGGCGAAGACAGCACGCAGCCATGGCCCGACCCGATTCCGCTGGTCGTCTTTCCGCCGGGCGGGCTGTATCGCGAGGCCATGTTCGAACGCATCGAGCGCGAGCGCCGGCGCTGGTATATCGCTTTCTCGGGCAGCAGCCTGCAAAGCATCCTGGTCGGGCTGGAAGGCGGCCTCGGATTGTCCATGCTTCCCGTGCAGGCGGCCAAGGGACGGCGCCTGCGCATCCATGCCCCCTTCGGCACGGCGCCGCCCATGGCTGTCTCCATTTACACCTGGGACAAGGGCGGGCTGGTGTCCGAACTGGCCAGGGCGATGGCGGAGGTGCTCGACAATCGATGAATGCCGCCTGGGGTGCGGGCCTCAGGAAGCCAGCAGCTCCCTGGCATGCTTGCGCGTCGTTTCCGTGATCTCGATCCCGCCCAGCATGCGCGCCACCTCCTCCACCCGCGCCCGGGTGTCGAGCACGTCGATGCGCGAGACCGTGCGGCCCTCGATGGTGGCGCCCTTGGCCACCTGGAAGTGCTGGTTGGCCTGGCTCGCCACCTGCGGCAGGTGGGTCACGCACAGCACCTGGCGCTGCTGGCCCAGGCGCTTGAGCAGGCGCCCCACCACCTCGGCCACGCCGCCGCCGATGCCGGTATCGACCTCGTCGAAGATCAGGGTCGGCGTGGTGGTCGCGTGCGCGGTGATCACGGCGATCGCCAGCGAGATGCGCGCCAGTTCGCCGCCCGAGGCCACCTTGGCCAGCGGGCGCGCCGCCACCCCGAGATGGCCGGCCACCAGGAATTCGACCTGCTCGAGGCCGTGCGCGCCGGGTTCGCCGGGGTTGAGCGCCACCTCGAAGCGGCCGCCGCTCATGCTCAGTTCCTGCATCGCGCTGGTGACGCCCTTGCCCAGCTCCACGGCCGCCTGCTGGCGCCGTTTCGACAGGCCCTCGGCCACTTTCATGTAGGCCGCCTTGGCCTTTTCTTCCTGCTTGCGCAAGCCTTCCAGGTCGCTGGCGTCGGCCAGCTGGCGCAGCCTGGTGGCCAGCGCGGCGTGTTCCTCGTGCAGTTCTTCGGGCGTCACGTGGTACTTGCGCGCGGCGCTGTGCAGCGCTTCCATGCGCGCGTCCACTTCGCGCAGGCGGCCCGGGTCGAGTTCGACCTTGTCGATGTAGTTGTTCAGCGCGTACACGGCTTCCTGCAGCTGGATGCGCGCCGGCTCCATGCAGTCGAGCACTTCCTGCAGCTGCGCGTCGACGTCGACCAGCTTGCCCAGTTTGGCGTTGAGCGAGGACAGCTGCGACAGGATCGGGTGGTCGGCTTCCGAGATGGCCTGCAGCGCTTCCTGCGCGCCTTCGAGCAGGCTGGCGGCATGCGACAGGCGGCTGTGCTCGTTGCTGATCTCGGCCCATTCGCCGGCCTTCGGCGCCAGCTTGTCGAGCTCGCTCACCTGCCACTCCAGGCGCTCGCGTTCGAGCAGCACGTTGCGCGCATCGTTCTCGAATTCCTCGCGCTGGCGCACCAGCGCGCGCCAGGCTTTATAGGCGCTCGCGGTGGCCTGCACCTCTTCGCTGGCGGCCGGGTCGCGCACGGCGATCTGGTTGTCGAGCAGTGCGCGCTGGGCGTCAAGCTTGAGCAGCGACTGGTGCGCATGCTGGCCATGGATGTCGACCAGCATGTCGCCCAGCTCGCGCAGCTGCGCGGCGGTGGCGCTGATGCCGTTGATCCAGGCCTTGGAGCGGCCGGCGTTGTCGATCACGCGGCGCATCAGGGCCACGCCTTCCTCGGTCGGGAATTCGTTGGACAGCAGCCACGCGGAGGCCGTGGACGTCAGCGCGAATTCGGCGGTGATGTCGGCCTTGGCCGCGCCTTCGCGCACCATGCTTGCGTCGCCGCGCCCGCCCAGCGCCAGTTGCAGCGCGTCGATCAGGATCGACTTGCCGGCGCCGGTCTCGCCGGTGAACACCGTGAAGCCATGCGCGAACTCGAGTTCGATGGCGTCGACAATGACGAAATCACGGATGGTAAGTGTGCGCAGCATGAAAAATCGGGTCTCCTGTTTTTGCTCTGCTTGTGACGGGATTACGTCAATTTGCCTTCGTTGGTCGGGTATTCGTTCCAGTGCAGCTTTTCGCGCAGCGTGTGGTAATAGCTCCAGTCGCGCGGATGCAGGAAGGTGATCGTGTGCGGCGAGCGCGAGATGACGATGCGGTCGCCCAGCTGCAGGCTGGTGAAGGTCTGCATGTCGAAGTTGACGCTGATGTCGCGCCCTGCCACCAGTTCGACCACGATCTCGCTGGAATCGGGCACGACGATCGGCCGGTTCGACAGCGCGTGCGGCGCGATCGGCACCAGCACGATGCCCCGCACTTTCGGGTGCAGCAGCGGGCCGCCGGCCGACAGCGCGTAGGCGGTCGAGCCGGTGGGCGTCGAGATGATCAGGCCGTCCGCCCGCTGGTTGTACATGAATTCGCCATCCACGATGAGCTTGAGCTCGACCATGCCGGCGCCGGTGCCGCGCGCTACCACCACGTCGTTGAAGGCGACGCTGCAGAAGATCTCCTGGCCGTCGCGCACCACGCGCGCTTCCAGCAGGGTGCGCTCGCCGCTGCGGGCCTGGCCCTGCAGGATCTCGTGCAGGGCCGGCACCATGCGCTCGAGCGGAATGTCGGTGATGAAGCCCAGCCGGCCCGAGTTGATGCCGATGAGCGGAATGTCGTACTTGGCGAGCTGGCGCGCGATGCCGAGCATGGTGCCGTCGCCGCCCATGACCACCGCGTAGCTGCCCTGCTCGCCGATCTCGGCCACCGTCATGGCCTCGATGCCCTCGATACCGAGGTAGGCGGCGGTATCGGTCTCGAACACCACCCGGTAGCCTTCCTTGGCCAGGAACTCGGTGAGCTGCCGGGCCGGCTCCTCGATGCCGGGGGTATTTTGCCGCACCACGAGCGCGATGATTGGTTGCTTTTCAGGCGTCACAGGCATGGTTCCAGGGCGGTTGGGTCGGGACTACGGAGATTAACCGATTATCCCTGCGTCTGCTATATGGGTGCGCTGCGGGCGCTCGCAAATGACTGTACAAATAAACAGTATAACGGGCGCCCTGCGCTTCCGGCAAGATCAGATCAAGAGTCCGACCGCCACCGCCAGCGACACCGTCATGATCAGGGTGAACAGGTGCAGCACCATCAGGACCACCCAGCGCAGCGCCGTCACGATCCGCCCGCCACCGAACACGCGCCGCATCGCGGTCGGCAGGTAGAACACCAGCCAGGCCAGCAGCACGACGCGGACGAAGTTCCAGCCGTCCGCCAGCATGAACAGGCTCAGCATCAGGAAGGCGAAGGCATTGCTGTGCAGGGCGAACAGGAAGTGCTCGCCGTAGCGCCGTCCCGAGCCGAGGTAGAGCAGCTTCAGGTAGAGCGCGAACACCGGCATCATCAGGAAGATCGCGTACGGCGTATAGCTGAAGAACACGCGCTTGGCCGTGTCGTTGCGTTCCTTGGGCGACAGGGCGAAGAAGCGCTCGGCGCCCTGCTCCAGCCTCGGGCTGACACTGCCCAGCAAGCGCTTGGTCTTGTCCTGGAATTCCTGGAAATTCTCGGTATTGCCCGCGTCCCCCGACTGCCGGACGGCCGCCGGCGCGCTCACGGCAGGCGGCGTGTCGCTGCCGCCGATATTGACGATCTGCACGCCGCTCATCTTGAACAGCGCGAAGAAGATGATGCTGAAGGTGAGGTACAGGCGCAGCGGCTCGATGTAGCGCACCCTGCGGCCTTCGATGTACTCGCGGCTCAGGAAGCCCGGCTTGAACAGCAGCAGCTTGAGCGAGCGCCACAGCTTGCCCTCGAGCGCCACGTAGTGGGCGATGAACTCGTGCAGGAATTCGCGCGCGCTCGGCACGTGCAGGTGGGTCGCCTGGCCGCACTGGTGGCAATAGTTGCCGGAGATGGCGGTGTCGCAGTTCTTGCAGAAAGCGGCTTGCTGGTGGGTATCGAGGGCGTGGGCAGTCACGTTACAGGTCCTGCAATATTGTCCAAACCCGCATGTTAACGGGTTAGTTGCAAAAAAGCATCTCTCATTGTCACGCCACCGGCGCCAATTGCGCGACTGCTTCGGCAGGCGGCGGCTACGATGGGGGTTAACTGGATTACAAGGAGGCCCATATGGTGACCGAAACCAAAGACCGCTTCGTCAACACGAAGGCACCGATCGAGAACGATGGCGTCAAGCGCCAGCCGCACGAGCGCGACGAAAGCCCGGACGCGCAGGACCAGGAACCGCGCGGCATCATCAAGCAAGCCGCCGAAGACATGGCGCAGGGACTGGTGAACACCGACATGTACGGCACCAATCCCGACGGCCTGGAAAACGCCGTCGACCCGGCGCCGGGCGCCACCGGCCAGGCCAAGCCCCAGCCGGACAACAAGGATTCGATGCGCCGGCACGACACCACCAACGACAAAGCCGACAAGAACAACCTGTAAGGAGAAACGATGACCATCAAACGCAACGGCAGCGCCGTCTGGAGCGGCGGCCTGAAGGACGGCAAGGGTGCGATCTCGACCGCGAGCGGCGTGCTCAAGGACACCCAGTACGGCTTCAACACCCGCTTCGAGGACGGCCCCGGCACCAACCCGGAAGAACTGATCGGCGCGGCCCATGCGGGCTGCTTCACGATGGCGCTGTCCGGTCAGCTGGGCCAGGCCGGCCTGACGGCGCAGGAACTGCGCACCACCGCCACCGTCTCGATGGAAAAGGTCGAAGGCGGCTTCTCGATCACCGCGGTGCACCTCGACCTGGTGGCCAGGATCCCGGGCGCCAGCCAGGAAGCCTTCGACAAGGCAGCCAACACGGCCAAGGAAAACTGCCCGGTGTCGAAGCTGCTGAACGCAAACATCACGATGACCTCGAAGCTGGAGAGCTGATTCGTTGTTGGTAGGGTGGACGGCTTCGCCGTCCGCGCGTTCAACCAGCGTATTCACAGCCGCGCAGCATTGGAGGCTGCTCTGCAAGAACAGCCCCCAGCGCATAAAATGGCCGCTTTCCGTTTCACCAGAAGGACACCCCCATGCGCATCCTCCACACCATGCTCCGCGTCGGCGACCTGCAGCGTTCCATCGACTTCTACACCAAGGTGCTCGGCATGAAGCTGCTGCGCACCAGCGACAATCCCGAGTACAAGTACAAGCTCGCCTTCCTCGGTTACGGCAGCAACCCGGACCACGCCGAACTCGAGCTGACCTACAACTACGGCGTCGACAGCTACGACATGGGCACGGCCTACGGCCACATCGCCATCTCGGCCGAAGACATCTACGCCACCTGCGACAACGTGCGCGCCGCAGGCGGCAACATCACCCGCGAGCCGGGCCCGGTCAAGGGCGGCACCACCGTGATCGCCTTCATCACCGACCCGGACGGCTACAAGGTCGAGCTCATCGAGCGCAAGGACAATGCGGCCGGTGCCGGCCTGAGCAGCTAAGCTCTCCCCTCCTCAGCAGGACCGGCGCGGCGCTGCTACAATCGCCGGGCCTGCTTTTCAGGCATCAACTTAAATTACGTCTTCGGGGCGGGGTGCAATTCCCCACCGGCGGTATGGCCTGCAATGGGCCGAGCCCGCGAGCGCCTGCGCAAGCAGGGTCAGCAGACCTGGTGAGAGGCCAGGGCCGACGGTATAGTCCGGATGAAAGAAGATGTGCGCTGCCACGCGCTGTCCTCGCTGCTTTTCGCAGCCGGGCCGGCGCGCGCTTTGCTTTGCCCTGATGCGTTTTTCGCCAACTTACTGCGAGGAGCGTTTCACATGTTAGTCACCACCACCCATTCCCTCACCAGCACCGACCTGGAAGGCCGCATCGCCGCCGCCCTGGACGCCGTGCGCAACGGGGTTCCCGTCATCCTGCTCGACGATTTCGACCGCGAGAACGAAGCCGACCTGATCGTCGCAGCCGACAAGCTCAGCGTCGAGACGATGGCGCTGATGATCCGCGAATGCAGCGGCATCGTGTGCCTGTGTCTCTCCGCAGACAAGGTGCGCACGCTCGAACTGCCGCCGATGGCGGCGGAGAACGGCAGCCGCTACGGCACGCCCTTCACCGTGTCGATCGAGGCACGTCATGGCGTCGAGACCGGCGTCTCGGCGGCGGACCGCGTCACCACGGTGCGCGCCGCCACCGCGCCGGACGCCAAACCGGAGGACCTGGTCAGCCCGGGACACATGTTCCCGCTGCGCGCCACGCCGGGCGGCGTGCTGGCGCGCGCCGGGCATACCGAAGGCTCGGTCGACCTGGCGACGATGGCAGGCCTGCAGCCGGCGGCCGTGTTGTGCGAGCTGATGAATCCGGACGGGACGATGATGCGCGGAGAGCAGATCGAGCACTTCGCCGCCTTGCACGGCTTCCCGATCCTGACGATTGCGGAGATGATCGAATGGCGTAAGCGCCCTTGATCACACGGGGTGATGGTCCGATGGACCATCACCCATCATGGCATTACGCCAGTGGATCGATCACAAACGCCGGCATGCGCGCATTGCTCTTGGCGCTTTCCAGGAACTTGTCCGCCGTGGCCAGCGCCTCGTTGATGGTCACGTCCATGTCGAGGTAGCGGTAGGTGCCGAGGCGGCCCACGAAGGTCACGTTCGGCTCCTCGCGCGCCACGTTCACGTAGCGTTCGAGCTGCTCCTTGTCGCGTGCCTGGCGGATCGGGTAGTACGGGATGTCCTTCTCTTCGCACTGGCGGCTGTATTCCTTGTATATCAAGGTCTTCTCGTGCTTTTCCCACGGCGAGAAGTGCTTGTGCTCGGTGATGCGGGTGTACGGCTGGGCATTGTCGCAATAGTTGATGACGGCATTGCCCTGGTAGTCGCCGGTGTCGCGGAACACCTCGAAATCGAGGGTACGGTACGGCAGGCGGCCCTCGGAATGCTTGAACCAGGCGTCGATCGGGCCGCTGTAGAACACGTGCTCGTAGTCGCCCTTGTTGGCCGGGTCGAACTTGGTGTTCAGGTGCAGGGTGATGCCCGGCACGTCCATGATCTTTTCCACCAGCGCGGTGTAGCCGTCTTCCGGCATGCCCTGGTACTTGTGCGCGAAGTAGTTGTCGTCGTAGTTGAAGCGCACCGGCAAGCGCTTGAGGATGCTGGCCGGCAGTTCGGTCGGCTGCATGCCCCACTGCTTGACCGTATAGGTCTTGAAGAAGGCTTCGTACAGCTCGCGGCCGACGAAACGCAGGGCCTGGTCTTCAAAAGTAACCGGGTTCTCGATCGACTTGTCGCCGAGCGAAGCCAGGAATTCCTGGGCCTCGGCCGGACGGAAGGTCTTGCCGAAGAACTGGTTGATGGTAAGCAGGTTGATCGGCAGCGTGTAGACGGCGTTGTTGGTGATCGCCTTGACGCGGTTCACGTAAGGCATGAAGCGGCTGTAGCGGTTGACGAATTCCCAGACCCGCTCGATATCGGTGTGGAAGATGTGCGGCCCATAGACGTGCACCATGACGCCGGTTTCGGCATCACGCTCGGAATGGCAGTTGCCCGCGATGTGGGGGCGCGATTCGAAGATCTCGACCTTGTACCCAGCTTGTGCCAGCTGGTTGGCAATGACGGCCCCGGAAAAACCGGCGCCGACAATCGCGATGTTCTTTTGCATGTGTGTTTTTCCTTAGGGATGAGAATTCTGACGGTGGCATCGCTTGCCGGCGGACTCTTCCGCAGTGCAGCAAATGTGGCCCCTAACATTGTCAGTTTATCAGCTTTGCAAAAAAACTCCCCGGCGCTTCACTTGTCGTGCGTCAACTATTCTAGTTTTAAATCAATGAGTTAGTAGTATTTACAAAAGTAAAAAGCCCGGATGAAAAGTCCGGGCTTTGTTAACTCTTCGGCAGGCCAGGCCTGCGCGGCGATTACTTTTCCAGCAGGTTGTTCACCGCAGCCAGGTCCGACTCGCGCAGCGAGCCCGCGGCCGCCTTCAGGCGCAGGCCGTTCAGGATGGTATTGTAGCGAGCCTGGGACAGGTCGGTGCGGGTCTGGTACAGCTGGCGTTGTGCGTTCAGCACGTCGATGTTGATGCGCACGCCGACCTGGTAGCCCAGCTTGTTCGACTCCAGCGCCGACTGGCTCGACACTTCCGCCGCTTCCAGCGCCTTGACCTGGGCCATGCCGCTGTTCACGCCGAGGTAGGCCTGGCGCGCCTGCAGGGCGGCCTGGCGGCGCGTCGCTTCCAGGTCGTTGCGGGCCTTGTCTTCCAGCGCGATGGTTTCGCGCACGCGGCTGGTGACGGCGAAGCCGTTGAAGATCGGCACGCTGAACTGCACGCCGATACCGTTGTTGGTACTGGTGCCGGAAGCACCGGGGGTGCCGCCGTGGACCTTGGTACGCTGGTTGCTGGCCAACAGGTCCAGGGTCGGATAGTGGCCGGCGCGGGTCTTCGAGATCTCGCGCTTGGCCAGTTCCACCTGCAGCTCCGACACGGCCACGCCGTAGTTCTGGGTTTCGGCCGACGACACCCATGGGTCGGGATTCGCGGGCGACGGCGCGGTCAGGGTGATGCCGCTCTTGAGCGGCGCCAGGCTGCTTGGCGCCGTGCCGATGATGGCCTGCAGCGCATTGCGCTTGTTGTCGAGGTCGTTCACCGCCGCGAATTCCTGGGCGATCACCAGGTCATACGCCGCCTGCGCTTCGTGGGTATCGGTGATGGTCTGGGTGCCGACTTCGAAGTTGCGCTTGGCCGATGCCAGCTGCTCGGTCACCGCGGTCTTCTGGGCGCGGGTCGATTCCAGCTTGTCCTGGGCCGCCAGCACATCGAAGTAGGCTTGCGCCACGCGGGTGATCAGGTCTTGCTGGGCCTGGGCGAACTGCGCGTCGGAGACGGCCTGCTGCAGCTTGCTCTGCTGGTAGGTTTCCCAACGATCCCAGCGGAACAGCGGCTGCGTCAGCAGCAGCGTGTAGGTGCTGGTGCGCAGGTTCGAGCCGTCTCCGGCCACGATGGTTTGCCTGCCGGTGAGCGGATCGGTGACGGTGGTTCCTTCGTTGAACGGCGACGCGTCGCGGTCGTTCTTGATGCTGCTGCCTGTGATGCCCACGGTCGGGAGAAGTCCTGCGCGCCCCTGCGGAATCCGCTCCCGCCCGGCAGCCGCCGACGCACGCGCACTTGCATAGGCCGCATCGTTGGCGAGTGCCTGCTGGTACACCTGGAGCAGGTCCGCCGCGCTGGCGTTCAGCGAAAAGACGGCGCCGGCAACCAGCGCGGCAAGAAAGGATTTGCGCAGGGGTTTCTGCATTACATTCTCCACAGGAGTCATCAAAAGTTAGGGATCAGGTCAATACTTCGGCATCGAAGGGTCGACCTGTACGGCCCAGGCGTGTATTCCGCCCGTCAAATTCGTTACGTTGTCAAATCCGTTCCGTTCGAGGAAGGCAGCGACCTGCATGCTGCGCGCCCCGTGGTGGCAGATGCACACGATTTCTCGGTCATCTGGCAGTTCGCCGGCCCGGATCGGCACCAGGTGCATCGGAATCTGGGTCGAGCCTGCGATGTGGCAGGTCTCGAATTCCCAGTTCTCGCGCACGTCCAGCAGGAGTGGCTGCTCGGCTGCCCCGTCGGCAAGCCGGGCCGCCAGCTCCGGTGCGGTCATGTACTGCATCGCGGCCTCAGAACTGGAAGCGCGACGGTGCCTGCGCGCCGGTCAGCGGCTTGACGATGGTCTCGAACAGCTTGACCGTGTCGTAGCCGGTTTCCGACGTGCGGGTGATGATGTTGAAGCTCATCGCCGGCGCCTCGCCCAGGATCGCGCCGATGCGGCCACCCACCTTCACCTGCTTGAGCAGCGCTTCCGGCAGCACCGGCAGGCCGCCCGACACCAGGATCACGTCGTAGGGCGCGCCCTTGTCCCAACCGCCGGCGCCATTGCCTTCTTCGACCGTCACGTTGGTAACGCCGGCACGGGCCAGGTTTTCCTGCGCCAGCTTCACGGCTTCCGGCTGGATTTCCACGGTGGTCACGTGGCGCGCCTTGTGCGCCAGCAGTGCCGCCATGTAGCCCGAACCGGTGCCGATTTCGAGGACGTTCTCATGCTTCTTGACCGCCAGTTCCTGCACGATGCGCGCTTCGACCTTCGGGTTGAACATCGCTTCACTGCCCGGCAGCGGGATCTCGACGTCGGCAAACGCCAGGTTCTGGTACGCGGCCGGCACGAACTGTTCGCGCTTGACCACGTGCAGCAGGTCCAGCACGTCCTGGTCAAGCACGTTCCACGGGCGGATCTGCTGTTCGATCATGTTGAAGCGGGCTTGTTCGATATTCATCTGAGTTCTCGATGGAAAAATAAATAATCCGATATTTTATCGTTGAACGGCCTCAGGACGCACATCTTAGCGATGGGCTGCCCGGACCGGGGGAAATTGCGACAGTCTGCAGTTTGGAGGGGTTGAACGCCGAAAAAGCGGCGTAATGGCGCAAATGGCAACTCAGGCACTGCGGGGGAGGAGGCCGTGCAAAGTGAGGTCGAGCAGGTTCTCGAGGAAGGCCTGGGGTTGCAGCTCGCCATCCTCGCAAGGCGCCACGGCCGAGTGCCGCCACACGTTGAGCATCATCATCGGTGCGATCAGCACCTGGGTCATCTGCAGGATGTCGACATTGCGGAATTCGCCGCGGCTGACGCCGCGCTCGACGATGCTCGAAATCATGTGGACAGTGCGGCTCATGACCTCGTCCCGGTAGAACTGCGCCAGATCCGGGAAATTGACGGCTTCGGCGAGCATCAGCTTGCCCAGGCCCGAGGCCTTGCTCTGGCCGATCTGGCGGGACCAGTTCATGACCACGTCGCGCAGCAGGTCGCCGCTATGGCCATGGAACTCGGCGACCGAGGATTCGGCCTTGCCCAGGAAAGGAAGGATGCTCTCGCGCACCACGGCCTTGAACAGTTCTTCCTTGTTCGCATAGTAGAGATACAGCGTACCCTTGGAGACACCGGCGCGGCGCGCCACGTCTTCCAGACGGGTAGCGGCGAAGCCGCGTTCGACGAACAGGTCAATTGCGGCAGCAAGGAGCTCCTGCGGACGGGCCTCCTTCCGGCGTTCCCACCGCGGCTTGCTGTCGATTGGACATTCCATGTTTCTGCCTAGAAACCAAATGAACAACCATAGAATATAGACGGGGCTTGTCAGGCAGTCAAGCAGTCCTTAGCAAAACTGTCAATATAAACAGGTATTTACGTGATTCGGGTACTTATGACGGACCGTAGATGCGGCCGTTTGCCCGCGATGCATACAAGGCGCCATCCGGGTTGCGCGGCGGTGCGTCCTGCTGTTGGCGCGGTACCTGGAATACCGACAGGCGGTCGGTCAGGCCGGGGACGATCTTTTCCATCAGCACGTCGATCTCGGCCATCAGGCCGACCCGCACCGTGCGCATCGGCACCACGGCCGCATGCAGGATGGCGGCAGCCACCTCGTGCGGGTCGACCTGGGGCGACGGCAGCTTCGGTTCGCAGTCCATGTAGTTGCGGGCATGCTGGGGCAGCGGCGTGTCGACGGCGGTCGGCTCGATCAGCGTGATCGACACCGGCGCCCCGTCCATGTGCTCTACCTCGATGCGCAGCGCATCGGTAAACCCTTTCACCGCGTGTTTGCTGGCCGAATACATGCCCTGCATCGGGATCGCCACCTCGGAGGCTTCGCTGCCGAGGTTGATCAGGGCGCCGCCCTGGCGCGCGAGGTGCGGCAGCGCCACCAGCGAGCCATGCACCATGCCCCAGAAATTGATGTCGAACAGGCGCCGGCTGTCTTCCTCGGATACCTGGTCGAGGCGGCCGTAGATGGTGCCGCCGGCATTGTTGATCCAGGTATCGATGCGGCCATAGCGGTCGATCGCGGCCTGCGCGATGCGCTCGACCTGGGCGCGCTCGGCGACGTCGGCCACCACGGCGATGGCGTCGAAGCCGTTCTCGACCAGCCCCTGCACGACCGCCTCGAGCACGTCGGCCCCGCGCGCGGCCAGCACCAGCTTGGCGCCCTGCTTGCCGGCTTCCTGCGCGGTGGCCAGGCCGATGCCGCTCGAGGCGCCGGTGATCACGACGACCTGGCGGTTCAGGGGTTTGAGGGGACTGGACATGGGGCCTCCTGCTTGTGCTGTGGGATGACAACAACGTAGCAGGAAACCGGCGGGCGACGCGCCCGCCAGGGGCGCCGCGGCGCTATACTGCTGCCCTTCCTTGTCGTCCTTCCGCCACCATGCAGTGTAGAAGCAACTGCGGCGCCTGCTGCACCGCGCCCTCGATCACTAGCCCGATTCCCGGCATGCCCGACGGCAAGCCGGCCGGCGTGCGCTGCGTGCAGCTGGGCGAGGACAATCGCTGCCTGATCTTCGGCCGGCCCGAGCGCCCGGCTTTCTGCGGCGGGCTGCAGCCATCAAGGGAAATGTGCGGGGACAGCCGCGAACAGGCGATCCGCTGGCTGGATGAACTGGAGCGTGCGACTGCACCGTAGGGTGGGCGGGTTTCCCGCCCACGCGGTGATACATCGCTGAAAGATCATCCGGTACGAAAACGGAGCCGATAACGATCACCGCGTGGGCGGCAGAGCCGCCCACCCTACCTCTTTTCATTCGGGTCATCGCCCTCAGGCATGACCAGCCCGATGCGTTTTTTCTTCTTCTTGATCACGGTCGCGTGCTCGACCTCCGGCTTGGTGGCCGGTGGCGGTGCGACGGGCAGTGGAAAGCCGAGGAAGGCCATCACGAAAAAGATCGGCAGCAAAACATAGAACAGCGGCCATCTCCAGTTCAGTTTCTGTTTCAGCATGCCCGGCACATGGCAGCATACTTACGGAAAGCAAGACCGGACCCTTACCCACGCGGGGTAATCTGCGATACCGCTGGGCCGCCCAGGCCCTCCGCTTACGCTGCGGCCGACTTGCCGCGCGCCTGCTGCACGCGCTGGAACAGCCCGCCCAGCGTCATCCCTTCGTGCCAGATGTCGTCGAGCCGCAGGCCGTAGCGCTCGCGCAGCGCCTTCGCCAGCGTCTCGAATTCCTGCGCGTCCGGCAGCCAGCGCGTCGGGTTCACCTCGCGGTAGATGCCGAGCACCTCGTCGTCGGGACGGAAGTGCAGCCGCTCGCTTTCGCGAAAGGAAAAGGATGACACGAAGACGGACAGGAAATCGCGGATGTCCTTCCGCGATGCGGTAGGGAAGGTATTGCGCCAGGCCCGGCCCTGGCAGGGACGGTAACGCAGGGAGTTGGGGCTTTGCCAACCGTGGAATGCCGCCCAGGCGAGCGCAGCAAGGATCAGGACAACAAAGATACTCATGCGGTTGAGTCAGGAATACGCATGCGGTCCAGTGTAGCACGCGTTCGGGCTGGTGGCGCACGGAAGAATTTTGCCGTCATGGCGATGAGCTAACCCTGCGGCAACCTCGGCGCGGTACAATCTTGCACCGGACACAGCGGGCGACGTCGCCTGTTGCAATCATGTTAAGCTTCGGCCCCGCCGTACCTTCCACGGGATATCCCGACAGCATCCGCATTCAGCCGCTCTCACACTAACGCATTCATGGACATTCTTCTCGCCGTCAAGGCGATCATCATGGGCCTGGTCGAAGGCTTCACCGAGTTCCTTCCGATTTCCTCCACCGGCCACCTGATCCTCATGGGCAGCCTGCTCGACTTCACCGGCCCGAAATCCGTCGTCTTCAAGATCGTGATCCAGGCCGGCGCCATGCTGGCGGTGGTCTGGGAATACCGCGAGCGGATCGCCCGCGTCCTCAAGGGGCTGGGGGCAGACCCGGTCCAGCAGCGCTTCGCGCGCAATGTCGTGATCGCCTTCTTCCCGGCCGCGATCGCCGGCGTGCTGTTCAGCTCGACGATCACGGAACTGCTGTTCCATCCGGTGCCGGTGGCGATCGCCCTGGTCATCGGCGGCGTCCTGATCCTGTACGTGGAGCGGCGCAACCGCCTGCGCCCGACAGCGGCGCGCGTGGAGACGGTCGAGGACATGAGCGCGCTCGACGCACTCAAGGTAGGCCTGGCCCAGTCCTTCGCCCTGATCCCCGGCACCAGCCGCTCCGGCTCGACCATCATCGGCGGCATGCTGTTCGGCCTGTCGCGCAAGGCGGCCACCGAATTCTCCTTCTTCCTTGCCATGCCGACCATGCTGGGCGCCACGGTATACTCGGTGTACAAGGAGCGCGCGCTGCTGTCGGCCGCCGACCTTCCCCTGTTCGGCCTGGGATTCTTTTCCGCCTTCCTCGCGGCCTTCCTGTGCGTACGCTGGCTGCTGCGCTATATCAGCTCGCACGACTTCACGATCTTCGCCTGGTACCGTATCGTATTCGGTATCCTGGTCCTCGTGACCGCCCATTTCGGCCTGGTGACCTGGGCTGAATAAACAGTAAGCAGAGTATGACAAGCGAAATCGGCGCGCGCGCCCTCCACGTTCTCGAAACGGTCTTCGGCTATCCCGCTTTCCGCGGGCAGCAGGCCGACATCGTCGAGCACGTGGCCAGCGGCGGCGACGCACTCGTCCTGATGCCCACCGGCGGCGGCAAGTCGTTGTGCTACCAGATCCCGGCCTTGCTGCGCGAGGGGGTGGGCGTCGTCGTCTCGCCGCTGATCGCGCTGATGCAGGACCAGGTCGACGCCCTCGAAGAAGTCGGCGTGCGCGCCGCCTTCCTGAACTCCACCCAGACCTTCGAGGAAACCCTGCGCATCGAGCGCCTGGTGCGCAGCGGCGAGATCGACCTCGTCTACGTGGCGCCCGAGCGCCTGCTGACGCAGCGCTGCCTGGAACTGTTCGACGTCTCGCCGATCTCGCTGTTCGCCATCGACGAGGCGCACTGCGTGTCGCAGTGGGGCCACGACTTCCGCCCGGAATACATCCGCCTGTCGGTCCTGCACGAGCGCTACCCGGGCATTCCGCGCATCGCCCTCACCGCCACCGCCGACCTGCAGACCCGCGAGGAAATCGCGCACCGCCTGCAGCTCGACGACGCACGCAAGTTCGTCTCGTCCTTCGACCGCCCGAACATCCGCTACTCCATCGTCGAAAAGACCACCGGCCGCAAGCAGCTGCTCGATTTCATCAGCAGCGAGCACCCGCAGGATTCCGGCATCGTCTACTGCCTGTCGCGTAAAAAGGTCGAGGAGACCGCCGACTTCCTGAACGAGCACGGCATTCGCGCCCTGCCCTACCATGCCGGCATGGAGTACAGCCAGCGCGCCGCGAACCAGTCGCGCTTCTTGCGTGAAGACAACATCACGATGGTGGCGACCATTGCCTTCGGCATGGGCATCGACAAGCCCGACGTGCGCTACGTCTGCCACCTCGACCTGCCCAAGAGCCTCGAGGGTTATTACCAGGAGACCGGCCGCGCCGGCCGCGACGGCCTGCCGGCCAGCGCCTGGATGGCCTACGGTTTGCAGGACGTGGTGCTGCAGCGCCGGATGATCGACGAATCCGAGGCCGACGAAACCTTCAAGCGCGTGCTGTCGATGAAGCTCGACGCCATGCTCGGCCTGTGCGAAACGCTGTCGTGCCGGCGCATGCGCCTGCTCGACTACTTCGGCGAGCGCTCCGGCCCCTGCGGCAACTGCGACACCTGCCTGATCCCGCCGATCCAGGTCGACGGCACGGTGCCGATGCAAAAGCTGCTGTCGGCCATCTACCGCGTCGACCAGCGCTTCGCCGCCGGCCACGTGATCGACGTGCTGCGCGGCGCGCAGACCGAGCGCATCAGCCAGTGGCACCACGACAAGCTCACCGTCTACGGCGTCGGCGCCGACCGCTCCGAGCAGGAATGGCGCGCCATCGTGCGCCAGGCGATCGCGCTCGGCTTCGTCACCGTGGACCACGACGCCTTCAGCTCGCTCAAGCTGACCGACGCCGCGCGCCCGGTGCTCAAGGGCGAGCAGAAAGTGCAGCTGCGCCAGTACCAAAAACCCGTCAAGGCCAAGCGGCCTTCGTCGCGCGCTGCCGGCAGCTACGAGGAACTGGAACTATCGCGCTCCGAACAGGCCATCTTCGAGCGCCTGCGCACCTGGCGCATGGGCACCGCGCGCGAGCATGGCGTGCCGGCCTATGTGGTGTTCCAGGACGCGACCCTGCGCGAGATCGCCAAGGTCAAGCCGGGCTCGCTGGACGCGCTGCGCGGCGTGTCCGGGGTCGGCGAGAAGAAGCTGGTGTCCTACGGCGATGAAATCGTCGCCATCATCAACGAGATGATGTAGAGACACCATGGCCATCCCTACTCCCACCAGCACCACCGCAGCCCCCGACAAGGATGGCGCCCAGACGGCCGTGCCGCAGAACGCGGCCAGCCTGCAGACCTTCGTCTTCGCGCTGTTCTTCGTCTTCGGCGGCATCACCCGCCTGAACGACGTCATCATCCCCAAGCTGAAGGACCTGTTCACACTCAGCTACGCCCAGGCGATGCTGGTGCAGTCGGCCTTCTTCGCCGCCTACTTCTTCGTCTCGATCCCGGCCGCCGCCATCGTGCAGCGCCTCGGCTACATGCGCACCGCCGTGGTCGGCCTGGTCACGATGGCGCTGGGCTGCCTGCTGTTCATCCCCGCGTCCTACTCGGGCGTGTTCGCCACCTTCCTGCTGGCGCTGTTCGTGCTGGCCTCGGGCATCACCATCGTGCAGGTGGTGGCCAATCCCCTGATTTCGATGCTGGGCAAGCCGCAAACGGCCTCCAGCCGCCTGACCTTCGCCCAGGCCTTCAATTCGCTCGGCACCACCGTGTTCCCCTATGTCGGCGCGATCCTGATCCTGGGCTCGCTGGCGACGGTCGATGTCTCCACCCTGAGCGGCGCGGCGCTCGACGCCTTCCGCCAGGATGAAACCCGGGTGGTGGTGAACACCTACATCGGCCTGGCGATCGCGCTGGCCCTGCTGGGCGGCGCGGTGTGGATGAACCGCCACAAGCTGGTGGAGACGGCGGCGCCCTCGGAAAACATCCTGCACGCTTTCGATCTGCTGAAACAGCCGCGTTTCGCGCTGGGTGCGCTGTGCATCTTCCTGTACGTCGGCGCCGAGGTGGCGATCGGCTCGATCATCGTGAACTACCTGATGGAATCCCACGTGCTGGGCCTGAGCGCGGAGGCGGCGGGCAAGCACGTGCCGCTGTACTGGGGCGGCGCCATGGTGGGCCGCTTCATCGGCGCCGCGCTGCTGCGCATGTTCTCGCCCGGGAAAGTGCTGGCCTGTGCCGCCACGGTGACGATCGGCTTGCTGCTGGTGTCCGCGAACAGCACCGGCGCGGTGTCGGGCTGGTCGCTGCTGGCCATCGGCCTGTTCAACTCGATCATGTTCCCGACCATCTTCACCTTGGCCTGCGAAGGACTGGGCAAGCGTACGGCGGAAGGCTCGGGCGTGATCTGCGTGGCGATCGTGGGCGGCGCCGTCGTGCCGCTGCTCATGGGTCATACGGCTGACGTGGCCGGCCTGAAGATGTCCCTGGTCGTGCCGGCGCTGTGCTATGCGGTGATCGTGTACTTCGGGCTGTACGCGCGGCGAGCGCATCGCGCATAAAACAACGCGCCCTTCGGCGCGTTGTTTTTACTTCTTGACGAACACCAGGTCCCAGACGCCGTGGCCCAGCTTGAGGCCGCGGTTCTCGAACTTGGTCAGCGGCCGGTATGCCGGCTGCGGCGCGTAGCCTTCGGCCGTGTTCTGGAGCAGGGGCTCGTTGCCCAGCACTTCCAGCATCTGCACCGCGTAGTCTTCCCAGTCGGTGGCGCAGTGGATGTAGCCGCCCGGCGCCAGCTTGTCGCACAGGACCTTCACGAACGCCGGCTGGATCAGGCGGCGCTTGTTGTGGCGCGCCTTGTGCCACGGGTCCGGGAAGAACACGTGCACGCCGGCCAGCGAACCATCAAGGATCATGTGGTTCAGCACCTCGACCACGTCGTGCTGGATCAGGCGCAGGTTCTCGATGCCCTGCTCGCCGATCTGCTTGAGCAGGCTGCCCACGCCCGGGGTGTGCACCTCGACGCCGATGAAATCCTTCTCCGGCATCAGGCGCGCGATGTGCGCGGTGGTGTCGCCCATGCCGAAACCGATTTCCAGGATGACCGGCGCCTTGCGGCCGAAGGCCTGTTCCAGGTCGAGCGTCTCCTTTTTATACTCGATCAGGTACTTGGGACCGAGCTCCTCCAGCGCGCGCGCCTGGGCGGTCGACAGACGGCCGGCCCGCGTAACGAAGCTGCGGATGCGGTGTTCGGTCGGATCGTAAAGCATGGAGCGCGCCGGGCCGGGGGTAGGCTTTTCAGAGGACATGGGGAGTGATAGTGAGGAAAAAACGGCTGTCATTATAGCCCAGCCGGGAGCGTGCGAAGCCCTGCGGCGGAATCGCGGATAATCGTGCTTTATCCATGCCGAGCCCAGGAAGCCTGTCCATGCAATCAGTGAAACACCCGATCGCCGTCGACGAGAACGTCGCCACCGCCCACCTGACTTCCTTCCACTACGGCAGCCCGGGCACCGGTAAAAAGGTGTACATCCAGGCCGCCGTCCACGCCGACGAGGTGCCGGCCATGCTGGTGGCGCACTTCCTGCGCCAGGAACTGGAACGCCTGGACGCCGAAGGCCGGATCAAGGGCGAGGTCATCCTGGTGCCGGCGGCCAATCCGATCGGCCTGTCGCAGGTCATCCACGGCACGCCCTTCGGCCGCTACCACCTGACGACCGGCACCAACTTCAACCGCCTGTACAGGCACGTGGCGGACGAGCTCAAGAAGTCGCTCGAAGGCAAGCTCGGCAGTGATGTGGACGCCAACATCGCCCTCATCCGCGAACACGCCCGCCACCAGATCAGCCTGTGGGAGCCGCATGACGACGTCGAGACGCTCAAGAAGACCCTGCTGTCGATGGCGATCGACGCCGACATCGTGCTCGACCTGCACTGCGATAACGAAGCGCTGATGCACATGTACACCGGCACGCCGCTGGTGGAAAGCGTGGAGCCGCTGATGGCGCTGCTGGGCGCGCGCGTGCTGCTGGTGGCCAAGGCCTCGGGCGGCGAAGCTTTTGACGAAGCCTGCAGCCGCCTGTGGTGGGACCTGGCCGACCACTTCGAGGGCACGGCGATCCCGCCCTCCTGCATCGCGGTCACGGTCGAGCTGCGCGGCGAGAACGACGTGCGCTACGACTACGCACGCCAGGATGCTGCCGCCCTGCTGCAGTACCTGGGCCATGCCGGCGTGCTCGACATCCCGCTCGAGCCGCTGCCGGAAACGCCCTGCCGTGCGACGCCGCTCAATGCCGTCGAGCCTTTGGCCGCACCGCATGCGGGCGTGCTGGTCTTCCACAAGAAGCTGGGCGATCTGGTCGAGGCGGGCGAGCCGGTGGCGGACATCGTCAACCCGGTCAGCGGCCAGGTGACGACGCTGTCGGCCGAACACGCAGGGCTGCTGTTCGCGAGCACGGCGCACCGGCACCTGCTGCGCGGGATGCATGTGTGCAAGATCGCCGGGACGGAATCCTTCCGCTCGGGCGACCTTCTCAGCGCCTGAACTTCCCCCACACTACGGCTCCCAGCGCAAGCAGCGCCGTTACCGCCGGCCACCACGGCCGCGACGCATCCAGCTCGAGCATCGTCGCGGTACTGATGGCGCACCACAGCAAGGGAATTACCCACAGCGGCCAGGGCGCGCGCCAGAACATCAGGACGCCGAGCGTCACCATGGCAGTGGGATCGGGTGCGAAGCCGAAGACCTCGGCCTGCCACCAGCTGCGGCCATACAGTGGCGCCAGCAGCGGATAGCCGGCCAGCACGAGCAGCACGAGGAGGAAGGCGCCGCCCGCCGCAGGTGTCATGAACTCCGGCGCCGGCGGCGCCTTCCAGGCCATCCAGGCATGCAGCCCGGCCTGCAGGAAGAAGGCGGCAGCGAAATATGGTGCGCCCGTATTGATGTCGGCATAGCGCTGCAAGTGGTAGGCCCAGCCCACCCACAGCCAGGCTGCGCCCAGCAGCGCGAAGGCGACCCGTGCGCTGGCCAGGCGCCGGTGCGTGATGCCACCCAGGATGATCGCGCCGGCGGCGAGCGCCAGCAGCTGCAGCGGCCACCACTCGCGGTTCATCAGTTCGAACTGGCGATAATAGGTCCGCGCCGAGAACATCAGGAAGTCCGACAGCGAGTACGTCCACCACTCGCTCATGCCAGCCTTTCGACATCCTGGACGATACGGCGGCGCAGCGCCTCGTCCGGCAGCGCCCCGCTCGCGGCCAGCAGGTTCTCGCGCACGTGGGCGACGCTGGAGGTGGCGGGAATCGCGCAGGTGACGCTTGGATGCGCGACGATGAACTTGAGCAGCGCCTGCGCCCAGCTGGTGCAGCCGATCTCCGCGGCCCAGCCGGGCAGGCGCTTGCCCGCCAGCGCCCGGGTCAGGTCGCCTTGCCGGAACGGCCGGTTGACGATCACGCCGATGCGCCGCTCGCGCGCCAGCGGCAGGATGCGCTGCTCCACTTCGCGATCGAGCGCGTTGTACGAGACCTGCACGAAGTCGATCGGCTGGCTCGCCATGATTTTCAGGATCTCGCCATGGCGACGCCCTTCGGAGGTGGTGATGCCGACGTAGCGCAGCCGCCCTTCCCGCTTCATCCGCAGCAGCATCGGCAGGTGCGCTTCCCAGGCCAGCAGGTTATGCACCTGCAGCAGGTCGAAGCGCGGGATCTGCCACAGGCGGCGCGAGGTTTCAAGCTGCGCCGGCCCCTGCGCACCTTCGCCGATCCACACCTTGTCGGCCGAGAACAGCTGCGCGGGCTTGAGCTTGCCGATGGCTTCCCCGATCACCTCCTGCGCCGAGCCGTACATGGGCGAGGAGTCGATGAGCCGGCCGCCGCCGGCGAAGAACTGGCGCATGACCGCCGCGCACTCGGCGCGGGCTTCGGGATCGCGCCCGACGTTGAAGGTGATCCAGCTGCCCAGGCCGACCAGCGGCAGCTGCTCGCCGGAAGAGGGAATGGCGCGCGTGAGGAGTGCGGGACGCCCCTGGGCATGGGCGAAGGCCGGCAGGGCCAGCAGCGAGGCGAGCACGCGGCGGCGTGATCGGGAGACGATGGGCATGCGGGCGCTCCTTGGCGGATGGGACGAGTAGCATCGAGCATACCGCGCCGGCGCCGGGCGCGGCGCATTCCCTGCCGGCGCCTGGAGGAACCCTATGCGCCTTCACATTCGCACCCGCCTGCTCGTCATCGCCATGCTGCTGGCCTGCGTGCCGGTCCGGTCGGCGCCGGACCGCGATGCCATGTCCTGGCTGCCCGTGCAGGAAGTCGCCAGCGGTGGCGGCACCAAGGGTCCATGGCGCCAGAACGACTCGCAGTACGACTACGTGGACGACGGCACCCTCGCCTTCCTGCCCGGCGGCGGCCTGGCCGTGGCCTGGGTCGACCAGCGCCGCAAGGAAGTGCTGCTGCAGGTGCTCGGGGCAGATGGCCGCGCACGCGCCGCGCCGGTCGACGTGTCGCGCAGTCCCGCCACCTTTTCCTGGATGCCACGCATCGCGGCGGGTGGCCCGGACACGCTGCACCTGCTCTGGCAGGAGATCATCTTCTCGGGCGGATCGCATGGCGGGGACATCCTGTATGCGCGCTCGTTCGATGGCGGCCGCAGCTTTTCCGAGCCCGTGAACCTGTCCGCATCGCCCGGAGGCGACGGCAAGGGGCGCCTGGATCGCGAAACCTGGTCGAACGGCAGCCTGGACCTGGCGGTGGGCGCGGACGGCAAGGTGTATGCGGCGTGGACCGAGTACGACGGCGCCCTGTGGCTGGCGCGCTCGCGCGACGGCGGGCGCAGTTTCACGCCGCCGCAGCGGATCGCCGGCGACGACAAGCGCCCGGCGCGTGGCCCGTCGCTTGCGCTCGGCGGCGGCAAGGTCTGGCTGGCATGGACGGTGGGCGAGGATCCGGATGCCGACATCCGCGTGAGCAGCTCGCTGGACGACGGCGTGAGCTTCGCGCCGCCGGTCCTGGTCGGCGCCAAGGCAGCGCGGGCCGATGCGCCGCGCCTGGCGTTTGATCGCGACGGGCGGCTGCATCTCGTCTATATGGAGCAGGCAGGGAAGCAGCCGGCGGCGATCCGCCATGTTCGCTCCGACGGCCTCGAGCTGGCGTTCGGCACGCCGCGCACCCTGTCCACGCGCGGTGAAGCGGCGATGGCGCCGCAGCTGGCGACCGATGCGCGCGGCCGCGTGCATGTCGCCTGGGAGTCGGCGCAGGGGCTGCGCTACAGCCGGGATGGCGGCGCCCCGGTCACTGTACCGCACAGTGGACCGGGTGCGGGAGCACGCCAGGGCAGCCAGCAAGGCCTGCTCGGCAAGAAGCTGGCGGCCGGTGATGGCATGGTCGCGCTGGTCAACAGCAGCCTCACCCAGGCACGCGGCAGCCGGGTGTGGCTGATGCGAGGCAGTCCGCGCTGATTGGGATTAACCTGAGAGCCGGCAATCCGCCAGTGCTACGCCACCAACGACGCCTTTCTTGACCACACCTTTTACGGTCACGACGTCTCCTTTGGAAATCTGTGCAGCCGCGTCCATCGCTTCCTTGTCCTTGATGTCGCATTGCACACTGTCCTGCCATCCGCGCTGGTCCGGGTCCTTCTTCACCCCTTCGAGCATGAGGAATGCATGTGCATCCGAACCAGTTATGTTCAGCACGCGCCCTTTGACCTGCAGGGTCTTGCCGGTATACGTCCTTTCGAAGGCGAAGGTATTCTTCTGGTATTTCGTCGCTGCCTCGAGGGCGCTCATCGCGGCGAAGATGTTGAGGTCGACCGTTGGTCCCTTCGGCCAGAAAGTATTCTCGAGCAGTTCGATCTGTTGGCTATTCGCGCCGGCGTCCAGTTTAAGCAGCGCTATCGCGTGCCTGGCGTCCAGTATGGTGTCATCGGTGACCATGCCGGCACGGTGATAGTTCAATGCCGCTATCCCGAGCAGGCTGCCAACCTGCTGTTTTGCCAAAGCCATCGGCGTAGCCTTCTGGTTCAACGCGCATGCCGCCTCGTATTTCGCTTGCAGCTTTGCGCGCGTCGCTGCATCCAGGAATTTACCGGTCCTTTGTGCCAACGCGATTTCATTCGTTCTATCCTGATTCAAGCTGCACGCGAATTTCGTAGCGGTGTATTTGGAATCGCTTGCGAGGACACGCATGATATCGTCGGTCGGCGCATCTTCAGCACCGCCCTCCTTGGAGGGAGATAGCTTCGCATCCTGTTGAACGGCCGCGGGTCCGGCTGCAATCTTCTGAATCGTCCCCAACAAATCCAGGAGCGGGTTGGGCTGCTGGGCAGCGGCATGCATCGGGGTGAGGATTCCAGCAGAAAGGACCGCCGCGTAAAGGTAGAAACTGGTATTTCGCACAAATCAACCTATATAAACTGTAGACATCGAGACAAAAAATATTTCCCAATGGTAACTTACATAGGGCGAGGTGCCAATGTATTCGACTTACATGTCGCAATTTGGCAATACTGGCGGGAAAAATGAACCGGGTGGGAATGTCAAAGAGTACTGCGAAGAATTGTGGATCAATGAACGTGGCCGATTGCGCACTACGTCATTGGAGCGGGTGAAGGGAATCGAACCCTCGTCTTAAGCTTGGGAAGCTCCTGCTCTACCATTGAGCTACACCCGCGTTGCCTGCATTCTACGCGCGTTTGCCGCGCTTTGACAATTCTTCAATGCCGCGCGAAGCCGGCGCCTGGCCTGCTTTCGCGCTGCATCAAACCTGCTGCAGCCTACTCCGGCTGCTCCACCGTATAGCCCTTCGCCGCCAGCGCCGCCATCAGTCCCTTCGGATCGAGCAGGTCCTTCATCGACAGCACCGCGAAGGTCGAGGCGTTCTTCGCCAGCGCGGCCTCCGCATTGGCAAGCCACATGGCGCGATGGCGCTCTTCCGCCCCCTGGAAGGCCGGATGGTCACGCAAGACAGCGCTGTTGCGGATCGCGTTGCTGCAGCTTTCCTGCTCGTTGAAATCGAGCTTGCGGATGGCGTCGATGTCGCCCTTGGCCCAGGCGTTGGCGCGCACGCGCATCGCATCGATATCGGTTTCCAGGCGTTTCAAGGTGTTCGAGAAGCAGGCGACGTCGTCGAGCTGCGATTTCTTGAAGTCCTTGATCAGCTGGCGCGGGTTGTCGATCTTCACTTCATTGACCGTCCGGGTCACCTTGAGCTTCTTCTGGTCGACGATCTTCTCGACCTGCTTGCGCACATCGGTGCTGTTGGTCAGGCCGGCCTGCTTCAGCGCGGCGCTGAACAGCTCATTGGCCACGAAGATCGGCCGGTCGCGCTCATTGTTCTTGGGCAGGTATTTTTCCTTGAGCGGCAGCCAGCGCGCGTAGACCTCGGCCGGGAGCACGTCATGCAGCGTGGCGTCGTCCGGGTTCCTGTTGACGCCGATGAGGCTGGGCAGCGCCAACGCCATCTTGAAGTAGGACGCCTCGACCTTGGTGACCGGCGGCGCCAGGTATTCCTGCGAGCGGCCAATCACCGCTTCGACCTCGTGCGAGCGCCAATCCATCTTGACCGGCAGCGGAGAATAGGTCCCGAAGATCCACAGCACGTGCTCGTCCTTCGAGACCTTCCACATGCCCGGACCGGGCTTCTGGCCGACCACCAGGATCTGTTCGGGCGCGGCCGGCGCCTCGTCGCTTGACGCGGCGCTCGTTGCCGCAGGCGCCGCGGCCGGATCGGCGGTCTGGGCAAACGACGGCGCTGCGCACAAGGCCAGGCACAGGGCCGGCAGGATTGCAAATTTCAGCATCAGGACACCTTTGTTGTTGGTTGTCCGTCAAGCTTAGCCCTGCAATATGAACCGGAACTTAACAGGCTTGGGCTACCCTCTTTTTCATGCCGCCTGCATGAGGCGCTTGGGGACGGGAGCCGCCAGCGTCGACCGCGCGGCCAGCTGCGGCTCGCTGTCCTCGAGCTTGAACTCGCCCACCAGCGCCACCAGTGTCGCCGCCTGCTGCTGCAGGCTTTCCGCCGCGGCGGCCGCCTCCTCGACCAGGGCCGCGTTCTGCTGGGTTACGCCGTCCATCTGCACGATGGCCTGGTTGACCTGGCCGATGCCGGAGCTCTGCTCCGCGCTGGCCGCGCTGATCTCGGCGACGATGTCGCTGACGCGGCGCACGCTCGACACGACTTCGTTCATCGTCTTGCCCGCTTCCTCTACCAGCATGGTGCCCATGCTGACCTTGTCGACCGAGTCGCCGATCAGGGTCTTGATCTCCTTGGCGGCGGCGGCGCTGCGCTGCGCCAGGTTGCGCACCTCGGTCGCCACCACCGCGAAGCCGCGGCCCTGTTCGCCCGCGCGCGCCGCTTCCACGGCGGCGTTGAGCGCCAGGATGTTGGTCTGGAAGGCGATGCCGTCGATGACGCCGATGATGTCCACCACCTTCTTCGAGGCGTCGCTGATCGAGGCCATGGTGCCGACCACCTGGGACACGACTTCGCCGCCGCGCGTGGCGACCTCGCTCGCCGATTCGGCCAGCTGGTTGGCCTGGCGCGCGTTGTCGGCGTTCTGCTTCACGGTACCGTTCAGCTCTTCCATCGAGGCCGCGGTTTCCTCGAGCGCACCGGCCTGCTGTTCGGTGCGCACCGACAGGTCGGCGTTCCCCTGGCGGATCTCGCTGGATGCCACCGCCACGGCGTCGGAGCTGCTGCGCACGCGCGCCAGCACGTCCTGGATCTTGGCCACGAAGACGTTGAAGCCGCGGGCGATGTCGGCCAGTTCGTCGTTGCCCTTGACGGCCAGGCGTGCGCTCAGGTCGGCGTTACCGCCGGCCAGGTCGGTCATCGCCTGGCCCAGCACACGCAGCGGACGGGTCAGGCGGCGCAGGACCGTCACCATCACCAGCGCGGCGGCCGCCGCGCACAGTACGGCGACCAGCGCCGCATAAGCGGCCAGCTCGCGCGCCGGGGCGGTCGTCACGCTTTGCGGGAAAGCCAGTGAAATGGCCCATGGCGCCATGTTCTTGCTGACCTGCAGCGGCTGCAGCACGTGCACGATGCCCTTGTCATCGAGGTACTCGTAGGGCTTGCCCTGCTTGACCGCTTCCAGCGCGGCAGCGGGCAGGTCCTCCGCTTTCTTGCCGTTGCGGGAGGTGTCCATGTGGCTGGCGTACATGCCGCCGTTCGAGATCAGCGCCAGCGTACCCTTGTCCATGATTTTCATGTTGGCCAGCATCGTGCCGAGACCGGTGAGGGGGAAGTCGCCGGTGAAGGTGCCCTTGAACTGGCCGTCCACCATGATCGGCGCCGCCAGCGTGGCGATCGCCTCGTCCTTGCCGTTGATCCGGTACAGGTAAGGCTCGGTGAAGTGGGCCCGGCCGGTCGCCTTCGGCACGTCGTACCAGTCGTTGCCGCCCGGGGTGGTGACGAACACGATCGGCTCGACGTTGACCTTGCCTTGCGGGCTGCGCGTCCAGTAAGGCATGTAGCGGCCGGTGGCGTCGTACAGCGGCGCCTGGCCGGCAAACTCGGCATCCTTGCCGTCCAGCGCGTCCGGTTCATAAGCGGCCGAACTACCGATGAAGTCTTCCGAACCCACCAGGGTGGCGCGCACCAGGTCGGCGACCTGGGTGCGCGTCAGCGCCTGCCCGCCCGCTTGGGTCGAGGCCAGCACGGTGGCCGCGCTTTCCAGCGTCGCCAGGTTCGATGCAATGCGGCTCTCGAGCATTGCCGACGCCTGCAGGGTCAGCGTCCGCGCCTGGCGCATCGCGGCTTCCTCGGCGCTCTGGCTGTTCTTGACCGCGATAAAGCTCGATGTCACGCCCAGGCTGGCCACCACCAGCAGGGTGGCGGTGACGCAGATCTTGGCGCTCAGGGACAGGGAAAAACGGCGCGATGCATGCTGTGCTTGATGCGCTGCCTGGTGCTTGTTCATGGTCGTCTCTCGTTCTCAGAAGGTGCGGGCGACGCTCGCGGCGAACGTGCCCTTGGCAGGATTCGAATAGGCGACGGCGCCGTCGCCGCGCGGCACGCCCGTCGTGTAGTGCTTGTAGGCATCGGTGGCGCCCCATGCGCGGGTCCAGGCCGCGGCGATGCTCCAGCCGCCGTCGAAGGTTCTGGTGACACCCGCCTTTGCATCGCGCCAGTCCCAGATGGCATTGCCCTCGCCCGCCACGCGTCCGTCGCCGACGTGCAGGTTGAGCACGTAGCCGCCGCCCAGGTCATGATTCAGGCCGACGTCGAGGTAGCCGGTGCCGCGCGCGTTCGTGATGCCGAAGAAGTCGCGCGACACCGTGCGGTAGTACTTCGCGTAGAAGGATTGGTAGCCCAGGCCGGGCACGACTTCGGTGTAGTCGTATTTGGTGCCGGTGGCGCCGATGCGTGCTCCCGGATAGCGGTAGTGCATGAGGTTCAGGCTGACGCCCAGCGGCCCGAGCGTGCCGGCGTAGCCGCCGTACAGGTCCCATTCGACGCGGCCGCCCTCGATGAAGCGGTCGCTGACGGTCGAGGTCCAGGTGCCGAGCGACCAGCCGCTCGGGTGCGCGTAGTCGATGCCCGCCTGCAGCGCGGGGCGGCCCCAGGTCTGGCGCATGCCGCGCGAGACGTATTGCGAGCTCAGGGTGACCGTGGTGGTGATCGGAAGCGTGGCCGACGGCGAAGCGCTGGTGGCGTCATCGCCGGCCTGGGCGGGCATGGCCGCCACTACCAGGCAAGCCGGCAACAGCAGGAAAAAGGGGGAAGTCATGGTGGTCTCGTCGTTATCCGGCGAAGGCCCACATGAGGTCCTCCGCTCACTCAGCAATTAATGCCGTACGGAAATTCTACGAGAGATTGTGAATATTCACGAAAATGTGGCGTGTTCGATAACGGGATTTTTCACCCATCTGAGTCGCCGGCGCAACATTCGGTAAATCCGATAGATTTACTCCGGCTCCGGCAGGTCGGGCCGCTCGAGCAGTTCCTGCGCCAGCTTCAGGCCCTTGACCATGACCGAAAAGGCTTCGTGCTTGGACGCTTCGTCCGGCACCCGCAGCACGTACGAGGGGTGGTAGATGGTCACCAGCCAGCAGCCGTCGATGCGGACCGGCTTGCCGAGAAAGTCCTTCAGCGCCACCGTGCCCTTGCGCATGACGGACTTGAGCGCCGTCGCGCCCATGGCCACGATCACCTTCGGCTTCACGGCCGCCAGCTCCTTCTCCAGCCAATAGTGGCAGGCCTCGATCTCGCGCTGGACCGGGGTCTTGTGCAGGCGGCGCTTGCCGCGCGGTTCCCACTTGAAGTGCTTGACGGCGTTGGTGAGGTAGATGGCCTTGCGGTCGACCTCGGCCTGGGCGAACACCTGGTCGAGGAGTTTACCGGCCGGGCCGACAAAGGGTTTGCCGGCCAGGTCTTCCTGGTCGCCCGGCTGCTCGCCGACGATCATGATGGGCGAGCGTTTCGAACCTTCGCCGCCGACCGCCTGGGTGGCGTACTGCCACAGCTCGCAGCGCCGGCACTCGTCGAGTTTCGACGGCTGCTCGCGGTCCGGCTGCGCGGCTTCGGCGCTGATCGGGATGGTGGCGCCGCTCTTGCGGCCCACCGCCTCGACCTGCCCGATCTTGCGCGCCCCGAGTTCGGCCTGGCTCACCAGCGAAGGCACGATCGCGCCTTCCGGCAGGTTCTTCCAGAAGCGCGAAGGGATGTGGCTCTGCATCAGCTGGGCGTTGACGCGCGCCGGGTTGAAGATGCTGCGGTAATAGGTGAGCCAGAGCGCCTCGCCGGCGTCATCCAGCTCGGCCGCGCTCGACATGAGGGGCCCGGTATTGTGCAGGGTGTGGCCGTCCCACAGCACGCTGGCCTCGGGCGTGGCGATCATCCAGCTGACCTTGCCCATGCGGGCCACGAAGTGTTCGGCCACCTGGGGCAGCACGTCGTGGCGCGGCTCGAACCAGGCGACGAAGCGCGGGTCGCCCGCATCGAGCGGACGCTCGCGGAATCGGATGTAGGCATGCATGTCGTGCTCCTCGCGGCGCACCGCCTTGACCATGCCGTGCAGGCGGCTGCCGTCCGGATCGGCGGGCGACTGCACATCGTGCTCGCCATGCGTCCAGCGCCACAGCACGCGGTACAGGAAAGCCCAGCGGTCCGGGGCGCGGAAGCACGCGGCTTTCTGCAGCATCTCCAGCAGCGATCGCGGCACGCGTGCGGCCGGCGGTCCTGGCGATTGCGCTTCTTGCAATCGGGTGCCGCCATTATCGATCGGCCCGGGCACGGCCGGCGCACCCGAGAACAGGTCGCTGCCGTCTGGCGTGCCCCAGCTGGCCGCCTCGGGCGGCACGCCGGCCTTGAGCAGCGCACGCGCCGCGTCGCGCCATTCGGCAAAGCTGTGCACCGCCGGCGGCTGGCCGCCCGTTCCAGCGCTGGCGGCGGCGTCGTTCATGCCGCCTGCAGTTCCGGCCACAGGTTCATCTGCTCGGGCGCGTCGGCCAGGTGGCGCCGGAGGAGGTGGGAACTGGCCGCGCCTTGAACCGGCTTGTAGTCGGCCGTGACGATGAAGGGCGCCAGCTTCTTCATGCTGCAGCGCAGGCGCGACAGGTCTTCCCAGCGGATGCGGCGGATGCGGCGCAGCTCCACGATGCGCTTGGCGTTGCGGATGCCGATGCCGGGCACGCGCGCGATCATGGTTTCGTCGGCGCGGTTCAGGTCCATCGGAAAATGCTCGCGGTTGGCGAGCGCCCAACCCAGCTTGGGGTCGACGTCGAGCGCCAGGTTGCCGGATTGGGGCATCAGCTCGCCTGCGGTAAAGCCGTAGCCGCGCAGCAGGAAGTCGGCCTGGTACAGGCGGTGCTCGCGCAGCAGCGGCGGCGGAGCCGCCGGCACGCTCTTCGGGCTTTGCGGAATCGGGCTGAAGGCCGAGTAGTACACGCGCTTGAGTTTATAACTGCCGTAGAGCGTTTCGGCGGTGTTCAGGATGGTGTGGTCGTCGCTGGCGTCGGCGCCGACGATCATTTGCGTGCTCTGCCCCGCCGGCGCGAAGTTCGGCGCCTTCGGTTCCTCCGCCTTTTCATCGAGCTTGCGGCGGATCGAGCCCATCGCCAGCTTGATGGTGTGGACGTTCTTTTCCGGCGCGAGGCGGGTCACGCTGTCGTGGGTCGGCAGCTCGATATTCACCGACAGGCGGTCCGCCCAGCGCCCCGCCTCTTCGATGAGGAGCGGGTCGGCGTCGGGAATGGTCTTGAGGTGGATGTAGCCGCGGAACTTGTGTACTTCTCGCAGCTGGCGCGCCACCGCCACCAGCTGCTCCATGGTGTAGTCGGCCGACTGGATGATGCCCGAGCTCAGGAACAGGCCGTCGATGTAGTTGCGGACGTAGAAATCATGGGTGAGCTTGACCACCTCTTCGACCGAGAAGCGCGCGCGCGGCACGTTGGAGCTGCGCCGGTTGATGCAGTACTGGCAGTCGTAGATGCAGAAGTTGGTGAGCAGGATCTTGAGCAGCGAGACGCAGCGGCCGTCCGGGGTATAGCTGTGGCAGATGCCCATGCCGGTGGTGGCGCCGAAGCCGTCCTTGTCCTCGGACGAACGTTTCGGCGCGCCACTGCTGGCGCAGGACGCGTCGTATTTCGCGGCGTCGGCCAGGATTTCCAGTTTGTCGTTGAGTTCCATCGCACGCATTGAACTGTATGGGCATACAGTATACTATCGCGCGCGTATGAACAGGCGAGCCGGGTCAACTGTGCACGCCGATTGGCGGTTCAAAGCTGGGACGATACGAAAAAAAGCCCGGTCACGAGACCGGGCTTTCCGTTACAGCAAGCTCAGATCAACGAATCGGCTTGCCGTCCGCATCCACCACGCTCACCTCGCCCCAACCGAGCGAGCGCACGCCCGCCTCGATCTTGCGCAGGTCGCCGATCACCATCCACACGGCCTCGTCCGGCTTGATGAACTTGGACGATGCGCTTGCGAGCTGCTCCGGCTTGAGCGCGCGCACGTTCGACGCATACTTGGTCCAGTAGTCGTCCGCCAGGCCCAGGTTGACGGCGTCCAGGCCTGCCGCCTCGAGCGCCGCGAGGGTGGAAAAGCGGCCCGGCAGGCGCGAGGTCATGTTGCGCATGATGCTCTCGTACTCGGCGCCCACCAGCGGACGCTCGCCCGCCACGCCGCGCAGCTCCTTCTGGACCTCGCGCATGGCCTCGACCGTCTTGTCGGTCTGCACCGGCGCGATGATGTAGAACGGACGCTGGCCGCGCACGTCCGGCAGGCGGGCCTGGGTGCCGTAGCTCCAGTGCTTGTCCAGGCGCAGGTTGCGGTTCAGGCGCGAGGTCGCGATGCCGCCGAAGTTGGTCATCACCGGCTCCATCGCCAGGTCTTCCGGCTGGCCGTTGGCCTGCGACACGTGGGTCGCGACGATGGTCGACTGCGGCGCGTCCGGCTTGTCCACCAGGATCAGGCGCTTGCCCCGGGTCGCCGGCACGGTGGCCATCTGCTTGGCCGGGGCGCTGCCCTGCTGCCACTTGCCGAAGCTCGCTTCCAGCGCCGGCAGCAGCTTGTCCATGGTGGTGTCGCCGGCGACGATGATGGTGGCGCTGCCCGGCTTGAACCAGGTGCCGTGCCATGCCATCAGGTCGTCGCGGCTCAGGCTTTGCACGCTGCCTTCGAAACCGGAGGCCGGCTTGCCGTAGGCATGCTCGGCTCCGTACAGCAGCGACGGGATCAGGCGCAGGGCCAGGCTGTTCGGCTGGGCCTTTTCCTGGCCGATGGCGGCGATGCGGCGGCTCTTCGACAGCGCGAACTGGTCTTGCGGGAAGCTCGGGGTCAAGGCGGCTTCGGCCATCAGGGCCAGCGAAGGCGTCAGGTTGGCGCTGGTCGCCTGCAGGCGCACCAGCGACTGGTCCTGGGAGGTGCCGGTGCTCAGGCGCGCGCCCAGGTTTTCCAGCGCGTCCGACAGCGCGAAGGCGTCACGGTTTTTCGTGCCCTTGTCCAGCAGGTCCAGCGCCAGCGACGCGGCGCCGGCCTTGGCGGCGGTGTCGGAAGCCGCGCCGGCATCGACCGCCAGCGAGACGTTGACGATCGGGGCGGTATGACGTTCGAGCAGCACGACCTTCAGGCCGTTCTTCAGCTGGGCGCGCTGCAGCGCCGGGAACTTGACGTCCGGCGCGTCGCCCAGCGCGGGCAGCTGCTTGCGGTCCAGGGTCGACTTGGTGGCGGCCAGCTTGGCCGAAGGGCGCACCGTCATGGTGTAGTGGTTGGCGCGCAGCCAGCGGTTGGCGGCGGTCTTGACGTCCGCCGGGGTGCTGGTGGCGAACAGCTCGAGACGGTCGAGGTAGGCGTCCGGCTTGCCGCCGTAGGTCTGGCTCTCGGCCAGCACGTCGTTGCGGCCGCCCATGCCGCCCACGCGCTCCAGGCTGCGGGCGAAATCGGCCAGGTCGCGGGTCTTCACGCGTTTCAGTTCAGCCTCGGTCGGGCCCTTGTCGAGCAGCTCGGTCACCACGCGCTCCATCTCGCGCTCGACCTCGAGCGGATCGACGCCCGGCTTGACGGTGACTGACAGGTTAAAGGTGCCGCCCAGTTCCGCGTCGTTCACGTAGGCCGACACGCCGGTGGCCATGCCCTTCTCGTACACCAGGCGCTTGTCCAGGCGCGCGTTCTTCGAGCCGGCCAGCACGCCGGCCAGCAGGTTCAGGCGCTGGGTGTCGGCATCCTTCCACGAAGAGGTATGCCAGCTGCGGTAGATGCGCACCTGCGGCACATGGTCTTCCATCTCGTCGCGGATGTTGCGGTCCAGCTGGGGGATCCATTTCTCGGTGCGCGGCAGCGGCGGGCCCGGCGGGATCGCGCCGAAGTACTTGTTTACCAGCTCATAGGCGCGTTCCGGCGTGATGTCGCCGGCTAGCGAGATCACCGCGTTGTTCGGGCCGTAGTAGGTGCGGTACCACTCCTTGATGTCCTCCAGCGAGGCGGCCTGCAGGTCTTCCATGTAGCCGATGGTCGACCACGAGTAGGGGTGCGAGTACGGGTACATCTTGGCCGAGATTTCCATGCGCACGCGGCCATACGGCTGGTTCTCGCCCTGGCGCTTCTCGTTCTGCACCACGCCGCGCTCGCGCTCCAGCATCGCCTGCGAGATGTAGTTGCCCAGGAAGCCCATGCGGTCCGATTCCAGGAACAGGGTGCGCTCCAGGGCCGACACCGGCACGTCTTCGAAGAAGTTGGTGCGGTCGACGTTGGTGGTGCCGTTGCGGTTGTTCGCGCCGAGGTCGTCCATCGCCTCGCGGAAGCCGTGCGGGTAGTTCTCGGAACCGTTGAAGAAGAAGTGCTCGAACAGGTGGGCAAAGCCGGTCTTGCCGCGCTTCTCGTTGCGCGAACCGACGTGGTACCACATGTTCACGCCGACCACCGGCACGCTGTGGTCGGTGTGGACCAGCAGGGTCAGGCCGTTGGGCAGCACGAATTTCTTGTGGTCGATGCTGTAGGCCTTGCGGTCGAAGACGGTTTGCTTCGTGGCGGGTGCGGCGGCGTGGGAAGGCAGGGCTGCTGCGGCTGCGAGACCGAGCAGGAGGGGCAGTGCGAGTTTTTTCATGGCGTCTCGTGGACAGTTGTTGTATGTATGCGTCCCGTCCGTTCGGCGTCGGTTGGACGCGGGGTCGGCACAGCCGACCACCCTACAGGAAACGCCGGGCTTGCGCCAGAGGGCTCAGACGTAGCCTTGCGCCTGCGCCAGCAGCTGCGGCTCCATGCGCGCCGCGATCTTCTTCAGGTAGCCTGACGCGGCGGCCACGCCCGCCCCGCCCGCGCGCTGCAGCCAGGCATAGGCCTCGACCAGGTCGCGCTGCACGCCCTGCCCTGCCGAATACATCACGCCGAGGTTGAACTGGGCGCGCGCATGTCCCTGGCGCGCCGCGCACAGGTACCAGAAGTGGGCGGCTTCATAATCGCGCTCGATGCCCTTGCCGCAGTCGTGGCGCAGGCCCAGCTCGAACTGTGCCAGCGCGTGGCCCTGGTCGGCGGCCTTGTGGAACCAGTCGGTCGCCTCGCTTGGGTCGGCATGCTCGGCGCGGTCCAGCAGCACGCCTACCATGTACTGCGCCGGCGCGTAGTCCTGGTTCGCCGCGCGCCGGTACCACTCCAGCGCCTGTTGCTCGTCGCGCGCCACCCCCACCCCGCCCTCATAGCGCAGGCCGAGGTCGAACTGGGCGCGCAGGTGGCCCTGCTCGGCCGCCTTGCGGTACCAGTGGGCTGCCTGGGCAGGATCCTGCGGCACACCACTACCGGCGTCGAACAGCTGGCCGAGGTGGTACTGGGCCGAGGGCATGCCCTGCTCGGCGGCCTGGCGGTACCAGTGGGCCGCCTGGCTCGGGTCGGCCTCGACGCCCTGCCCGTGCTCGTAGCGCACGCCGAGGTTGTCCTGGGCGCCGGCATGGCCCTGGCTTGCCGCGCGGCGGTACCAGTGCAGCGCCAGCGCTTCGTCGCGCGGCACGCCGTGCCCGCTGTCGTAGATGAGGGCAAGATTGAACTGGGAACTGGCGTGCCCCTGTTCGGCGGCGCGGCCGTACCACAGGATCGCCAGCGCGCTGTCCTGCTCGAGGTCCTGCCCCTTGTCGTAGCGCAGGCCGAGGTTGAACTGGGCCGGCGCGTAGCCCTGCTCTGCGGCCTTGCGGAACCAGTCGACCGACTGTGCCCCGCTGGAGCGCAGGGCGAGGCTGAACTGCGAGCGCGCATAGCCCTGTTCCGCGGCGCGGCGGTACCACTCGGTGGCGGCATCCTGGTCCTGGGGCACGCCCTTGCCGGTCTCGTACATCATGCCGAGGTTGTGCTGCGCGCCCGGTTCGCCCTGGCCGGCGGCCTGGCTGAACCAGTGCAGGGCCTGCTGCACGTCGCTCGGCACGCCCTGGCCTTTCGCATACAGCCAGCCCAGGTTGTACTGCGCCGGCGCATAACCCTGTTCGGCGGCGCGGCGGTACCAGTAGGCCGCCTGGCCATAGTCCTGGCCGACGCCCTGCCCTTTTTGGTACATCACACCGAGGTTGTACTGCGCCAGCTCGAGGTCGGCGCTGGCCGCCATGCGGTACCAGGCCACCGCCAGTTCGTAGTTCTGGGGCACGCCCTGGCCGCTCGCGTACATGAAGCCCAGGCTGTGCTGGGCGCTCGGCACGCCGCGCTCGGCCATGCCCTTCACGCGCAGGAATTCCGCGGTGTGGCGACCTTCGATGTCGCCAGGCTGGGCAGGGATGTCGAGCATGGCGTCCGCTTACGCCTGCACTGCCCGCAGGCCGAACAGCGTCGGCTGGGTGCGCAGCGACTTGATGAATTCGCCCAGCGGGATCGGGCGGTAGTACAGGTAGCCCTGCATCGTCATGCAGCCGTTGGCGCGCAGGTAGCGCGCCTGCTCCTCGGTCTCCACGCCTTCCGCGATCAGGTTCAGGCCCAGGCCGCGCGCGATCGAGATGATCGCCAGGATCACCGGATAGTGGCCGCCCTCTTCGTGGATCTCCTTGACGAAGGACTGGTCGATCTTCACGGTGTGGATCGGGAAGCGGTGCAGGTAGGAGAGCGACGAATAGCCGGTGCCGAAATCGTCGATCGCCACCGACACGCCGAGCTGGCACAGTTTATTCAGCTGTTCGATCGCGTACTGCGGGTTGCGGATGCAGATGTTCTCGGTGATCTCGACTTCGATCTGGCCCGGCGCGATCCCGTAGCGCACCAGGGCATTGCGCATCTTCTCGAAGAAGTCGCCGCGGTCGAGGTATTGCGGCGACAGGTTGAGCGACAGGCGCACGTGGTCGGTGCCGGAAGCATTCCACTGCAGCATGTCGCGGCACAGCGCGCCGATCATCCAGTCCGAGATCGGCAGCATCAGGCCGTTCTCTTCCGCGAAGGGCAGGAACTCCCCGGCCGACAGCAGCCCGCGGGTCGGGTGGTTCCAGCGCATCAGCGCCTCGGCGCCGACGATGCGGCCGGTGAGCGCGTCGATCTGCGGCTGGTAGTACATCTCCAGCTCGTCCTGCTCGAGCGCGCGGCGCAGCGCCTGCTCGAGGGCGATCTTCTGGTGCGAGATGTCCAGCATCGAGGTGTGGTAGAAGCTGTGGCCGTTCTTGCCCTGGGCCTTGACCTGGTACATGGCGATGTCGGCATGGCGCAGCAGCTCGTCGATCGATTCGCCGTCGGTCGGATAGATGGCGATGCCGATCGAGGCCGAGATGTGCACTTCGTGGCCGTCCAGGTCGAACGGCTCCTGCAGAACCTCGAGGAACTTGTCGGCGACCATGCGCGCGTCGTCGCGGTCGCGCAGCTCCGGCAGTACGATGGTGAATTCGTCGCCGCCCTGGCGCGCCAGCGTATCGCCCTTGCGCAGGCAGCCCTTCAGGCGGGTGGCGGCCTGCTGCAGCAGTTCGTCGCCCTTCACGTGGCCCAGGGTGTCGTTGACCAGCTTGAAGCGGTCCAGGTCGATGAACATCACCGCCAGCTCGGTCTTCTTGCGCTTGGCCTGGATCACGGCCAGTCCGAGGCGGTCCTTGAACAGGATGCGGTTCGGCAGGTCGGTCAGGATGTCGTGGTAGGCCTGGTAGGAGATGACTTCTTCGGCGCGCTTGCGGTCGGTGATGTCGCGCGCCACGCCGTAGGTGCCGAAGAACTCGAGCTTCTTCACTTCCTGGTCGGGCACGTGCATGCCGATCGCGTTCAGCGAAATCGTCATCAGGGTGTTGTTGAAGGTGCGCTCGTGGCCGTTGCCGCCGCTGCCGCCGCCGTTCCTGCACTTCAGGCGCAGCTCGACGTTGCGCGAGGCGCGTTCGTCGACGCGGCGCTCGTTGAAGACGTAGCGCGCGCGTTCCAGGTCTTCCTCGTGCACCAGCAGCGAATAGTGCTTGCCGAGCAGCTCGTCGCGCGAATAGCCGAGCAGCTGGTAGGCGCGGTCGTTCACGAAGGTGAAGCGGCCTTCGTGGTTCAGCGTGTAGATGATGTCCGGCGAGGAGTCCACCAGGTAGCGGTACATCTTCTCGGAGGCGTCCAGCTGGGTGGCCATGCGCTGGTTCTCGAGCGCCAGGCGGCGGCCCTTGAGGGCGTTGGCGACCGTGGCCAGGAGTTCTTCGCGCGCGTAGGGCTTGCGCAGGTAGTCGTAGGCGCCGCGCTTGAGCGCGCCGATCGCCGCATCGATGCCGACTTCGCCGCTCATCACGATCACGTCGGCGTCGATGCCCTTCTGGTTGATGAAGTCCATGATCTCGTGGCCGCCGATGTCGGGCAAGCGCAGGTCGAGCAGGACCAGGTCGAAACGCAGGCGCGACAAATGGGCCAGGGCTTCGCTGCCCGAGGACGCGGTGGTGAGCTGGTAACCGCGGTCGCGCAGCAGCTCGTACAGCGAGGACAGCAGGCGCGGCTCGTCGTCGACCAGCAGCAGGCGTGGCTGGCTGTCGGTCTCGAGCGTTGGGGAATACGGGGCCGGTTCGCCGGAAAACATGGCGTTGTGCGCGTTGATCATGATGTTATGCGGAGCCGATCGCGCGGGCCGGCAGCGCCGCGGGGGTACCAAGACTGGTGCTGGTGGCGGCGCCGGCGCCGGACCACGCCGGCAGGAGGATTTCGAATGCGGTGCCGTTGCGGCCGCTGCGGCAGCCGATGTGGCCGCCCAGCTTCTTGACCAGGCTGTGCACGATGGACAGGCCGAGGCCGTGGTGGGCGCCGTCCTTGGTGCTCTTCACCGGCGAGAACAAATGGGCCAGCACGTCGCGCGACAGGCCGGGGCCGTTGTCGCTGACGACCAGTTCCAGGTAGAGCTGGCGCTCGCGGTTCACGTGGCCGCGGTTGACGATCTCCACGCGCCCGCCGCCCGTGCCGAGGGCCTCGATGGCGTTCTTCACCAGGTTCACCAGGATCTGCTTGAGCACGTCGGCGTCGCCCTCGATGCGGGTCGCTTCCTCGTGCATGGTGACCACGATGTCGACCGTGGCCGGGACGAAGCCGGTGCTGCGGAACAGGCGCTGCACCTCGTCCACCACCTTGGCCACGTCGGTCGGGCGCGGGCCGGTGTCGACCGGCTTGAGCTCGGCCAGGCTGCCGACCAGCTGGCCGACGCGGTCGATCTCTTCGTTCAGGATCGACATCTCGGTGCTCACGGGCTCCTGGCGCGCCAGCTTGCTGTCGAGGACACTCAGGTAGTTCTTGATGATCGACAGCGGGTTGTTCACTTCGTGCACCACGCGGCGCGAGGCCTCGCGGTATTCCTCGGCCACGTGGGCCAGTTGGCGCCTTGCATGGCCGCGCTCGAGCAGCATGTTCTCCAGCGCGGTGGCGGCCTGCGCCCCGAAGGACTGCATGAAGCGCTCGCGCCGCTGGCAATACGGGACCTGCCAGGCCGCGATGCCGCCGATCAGTACGCCCAGGCAGCGCGCGCCGGCAACCAGCGGCACGCACACCAGGCTGTCGGTGCCGAGCATGCGCAGCAGCTGTTCCTCGGCCAGGCCGAGGCTGTCGCCGTCGCGCCCGATGAAGGCCGGACGGCGCTCCAGCGCGCTCTTGGCGATGGCGCCGCCTTTCGCGAGCGGCACGGCGAATTCGGCGATGCGCTGGCTGCCCTGGGTCGGCGCGCCGACCAGGGCGTGGCCGGTCGGGTTCTCCAGCAGGACCACGGCATTGCCGAAGTCGAACAGGATGCGCGCCGAGCGCGTCATCGCTTCCAGCAGGCCGGATTCTCCCTGCTGGCGCGCGAAGCTCTGGCCCACTTCCGAGACCAGCACCATGTTGCGCACTTCTTCAGACAGGCGCTGCTGCACCGGATCCAGGCTTGGTGGCGCATAGGCCGGCGGCGCCGGGACATCGTCGGCGCCTTCCAGGTCGATGCCCAGGTGGGCGGCGGCCTTCTCGACCTGGCGCGCGGCGCCGGCCAGCATCTGGCCGGCCTGTTCGTCGTCGATGCCGCACAGGGCCGCGGCTTCACGCACCATGGCTTCGTCGCCGGCATGGCTGGACAGCACGTGGGCCAGGCGCACGATGCGGATCAAGGGGTGGGCCGACTCCAGGCGCTCGCTCGGCTCGTGGTGGTACAGCACGGCGTCGGCCAGGAAGGAGTCGAGCTGCCAGCGTTCGATCAGCCAGGCGCCGGCTTCGGCGTGGGTGATCTGCAGGGTGCGCTGCTCGACCGCGCACAGGTCCTCGTCGTCGCGCGCGCTGAAGTTGAAGGCGTATTCCTTGGGCGCGGTGGCCAGGAGGGCCAGGCGGCCGACGTTGTGCAGCAGTCCGGCCAGGTAGGCTTCTTCCAGGTGCGGGTACTCGACGGCGCGTGCGATGTCCTTCGCGATGACGGCCGTGCTCAGCGAATTCTTCCAGAAGGCGCGCAGGTCGGTGCTGCCCGAATGCGGGAAATTATTAAAGGTCTGGAACACCGAGTCGCTGATCACCAGCGTCTTGATCATGTCGGTGCCGAGGGCGACCAGGGACTGCTCGAGGTTGACGTTGCGGTGGTGCCGCTGGTAGGCCGAGCTGTTGGCCACGGCCAGCAGCTTGCCGGTCATGCCGGCATCCTTCGAGATCAGGGCGGCCAGCTCCGGCATGCCGAGGTCGTCGGCCTGCAGGTGTTCGATGAGACGCACGAGGATCTGCGGCATGGCCGGCAGACGGGCAATCAGCAGACGATTGCGTATATCCTGATCCGAAGCTTGCATGGTCTCCAACGCGGCCGCGTGTCGAAGGTTGTCCGAGGCAGCCCGGGTAGGGTTGCCACAAAGTCTTTCTTGTTTATGTATTGAACAGAACAATGTTTAAACGTTTGTTCTGGGCACGAAAAACTTATCTTAGCATATAGACATTTCTGATCGGGAACAATACTTTCTGTAAAAAGTGTTGTCGAGATGTCGCTCTAAAGTGAGAGGCGCACGAAAGCTATTTCAGCGTCAATGGAAGATTATTTCACATATGCATGCATATATGAAATTTTATTTCACGACAATGATCGGGTTCACTGAACCCGATCACGGCATCGGGTGCCCGTCGCGGATTTTCTGGCGCCGGTAGTGGCGCGCGGTGGCCCACAGGCCGATCGACAGCAGCGTGAAGCCGGCCTGGCCGAGCGCCAGCGACAGCACCGAATGCGACAGCATCGGCGAAATCACGCCCGCCACGATCGCCCCCGCCAGGGTGGTCATGAAGGACTGGCACGAGGCCACGGTGCCGCGGATGTGCGGGAACAGGTCGAGCGCCATCAGGGTCGCGCCCGGCGCGATGATCGAGCTGCCGAAGGTGAAGAAGAACATGTGCGCCACGCTCCAGGGCAGCGAGGGCGGCAGGAAGCTGTGGTAGGTCACGTTGAAGGCGACCGCGCCCAGCATGAAGAAGAAGCCGATACGGATCTGGCGTGCGAAGCCCAGCTTGCCGGCCATGCGGTTGGCCGCCAGCGCGCCCAGGAAGATGCCGCTCACGGTCGGCACGAACAGCCAGGCGAACTGCGACGGGCCCAGGCCGAGGTGCTCGGGCAGCATCACCGGCGCCGACGCGATGTACAGGAACAGGCCGGCGAAATTCAGCGCCACCACGCCCGACTTCATGTGGAACAGGAAGGAGCTGAAGATGGCGCCGTAGCTCTGGGCCAGGAAGCGCGGATTGAAGGGCTGGCGCTTTTCCTTCGGCACGGTCTCGGGCAGGTGCTTCCAGCAGAACCAGCCCAGGATGACGGTGTAGGCGCACAGCGCCAGGAAGATCGCGCGCCAGTCGGCCAGGGTCACGATCCAGCCGCCCAGCACCGGCGCGATGGCCGGTGCGATCGAGAAGATCATGGTCACCATCGACAGCAGGCGCGCCGCCTCGGCGTCCGAATACAGGTCGCGGATGATGGCGCGCCCCACCACCACGCCCGCCCCCGCCGACACGCCCTGCATGATGCGGAACACCCACAGGTAATGCACCGAACTGGCCGCCGCGCAGCCGAAGGTGCCGATCGCGAACACGACCAGCGCGAACAGGACCACGTTGCGCCGCCCGAAGGCATCCGACAGCGCGCCATGCCACAGCACCATGCCGGCGAAGGCCAGCATGTAGGCGGTGAGCGTCTGCTGCACTTCCAGCGCCGAGGCGTTCAGCTCGGCGCGGATCTGCGGGAAGGCCGGCAGGTAGGCGTCGATCGAGAACGGCCCCAGCATCGACATCGCCGCCAGCAGCGTGGCCAGGCCGCCGGCGCTGAGCATGGCGATCTTGTGGGGCGCGGGCAGCGGAACCGGCGTGACCGGATCCTTGGGCAAGTCGTCGGGTTCGGTCGGCGGCAGCATGGAGGCTTATTGCTCCTGTTTCGGTTTGGCTTCCTCGCGGCGGTTGAAACCCGCCACCATGTCGAAGCGGAACAGGCGGCATTCGAGCGCGCCGTTGAAGAACGGGGTCTTGCGCGATTCCTTCAGGCGCAGCAGCTTGGGCAGCCCGAGGTCCGCCGTGAACAGGAAGGCGGTCCAGCCCGCGAAGCGCTGCTTCAGCGTGGTGCCGAGCGCGGAGTAGAAGGAGACCGCCATCTCGTCCTGCGGCACCGTGGAATCGCCGCGCACGCCGATCCGCTCGCCATACGGCGGGTTGGTCAGCAGGATGCCTGGCTCGCTTGTGGGCGGCGACACGTGCTGGGCTTCGATCTGCTTGAGCGGCACGTCGAACAGGATGCCGGCGATCTTCAGGTTATGGCGCGTCATCGCGACCATGTCGCCCGAGATGTCGGAACCGAAGATGGTCGGCTCGGCAGGCAAGGGGTTCGGCTTGATCTCGGCCTTCAATGCCGCCCAGGCCTCGCGGTCGAAGTCGGCGAATTTTTCAAACGCGAAGCGGCGGCGCGCGCCCGGCGGAATGCCCTGCACCATCTGGGCCGCTTCGACCAGGATGGTGCCGGAGCCACACATCGGGTCGAACAGCGGGATGCCCGGCTTCCAGCCGGCCACGCGCAGCATGCCGGCGGCCAGGTTCTCGCGCAGCGGCGCGTCGCCGGTCTCTTCGCGCCAGCCGCGCTTGAACAGCGCTTCGCCCGAGGTATCGAGGTAGATGATGAAGTTGCGCTGGTCGAGGAAGCCGACGATGCGCATGTCCGGCTCGCGGGTGTTCACCGAGGGACGCTTGTTGAACTGGTCGCGGAAGCGGTCGCAGACGGCGTCCTTGATCTTCAGCGTGGTGAATTCGAGGCTCTTCAGCGGGGATTTCACCGCGGTGACGTCGACGCGGATGGTGTGGTTGACGCCGAACCAGTCTTCCCAGGGCTGCTCGAGCACCAGGTCGTAGATGTCGTTCTCGTTGTTGTAGCTGCGCTGCCCCATGCGCATCAGGACGCGCGAGGCGATGCGCGAGTGCAGGTTGATGCGGTAGGCATCGACCAGCGAACCGGAGCAGTGCACGCCGCCAGGCACCTGGTTGTGCACCCGCATGGTGGTGCTGTGCTGGGCGATTTCACCCAGTTCTTCGGCAAGTGCCGCTTCCATGCCGCGCGGGCATGGGCAAAAATATGAGGCCATGAGGGGTACCCTTTGTCCGTTAATAAAACTTGAAACGTGTTAGCAGTATCAGTACTGCTAACGTATGAGCCGTCATCCCCGCGAAGGCGGGGATCCAATTTGACGTTCGTGGCGGACCAACGAACTTGGATTCCCGCCTGCGCGGGAATGACGGTTTTACAGCTGGTGGTTCAAAACAATTCGATGGATTTGCGAAGTGACTATCAGAACGGCTTTACAACTACCAAAATCACAATCGCCAGCAGCAACAGCACCGGCACTTCATTGAAGTAGCGATACCATGTGTGGCTGCGCACATTCGCCCCGCGCTCGAATTTCTTGAGCAGCGAGCCGCAGGCGTGATGGTAGCCGATCGTCAGGATCACGAGCGCCAGTTTCGCATGCAGCCAGCCGCCCCGGATGCCGTAGCCCAGCCACAGCCAGATGCCCAGCACCAGGGCCGGCACCATCAGGATCGTGGTGAAGCGGTACAGCCGGCGCCCCATGCCCAACAGGCGCTCGAGCGCCGCCGGATTGGTTTCCTGGGCCAGGTTCACGAAGATGCGCGGCAGGTAGAACAGCCCGGCGAACCAGGAGGCGATGAAGACGATGTGCAGGGCCTTGATCCAGAGGTACATGCGATTCCTTGTTGTCGTTCTTGTCAGCTACGCACTTCGCCGTGCCCGAACACGACGTACTTGAGCGAGGTAAGCCCCTCCAGCCCCACCGGTCCGCGCGCATGCAGCTTGTCGTTCGAGATGCCGATCTCCGCGCCCAGGCCGTATTCGAAGCCGTCCGCGAAACGGGTCGAGGCGTTCACCATCACCGAGGCCGAATCCACCTCGCGCAGGAAGCGCAGCGCGGCGCTGTAGTCTTCGGTGATGATCGATTCGGTGTGCTTCGACGACCAGGTGTTGATGTGGTCAATCGCGCCGTCCAGCCCTTCCACCACGCGGATCGACAGGATCGGCGCCAGGTATTCGGTGCTCCAGTCCTGCTCGGTCGCATGCGCCAGCCAGGGGTAGCCCGTCAGGATCGCATGGGATTCCGCGTCGGCGCGCAGCTCTACTTCCCTGGTCTTGTAGAGCTCCGCCAGCTGCGGCAGCACGACGGGTGCGATCGAACGCGCCACCAGCAGGGTTTCCATCGTATTGCAGGTGCCGTAGCGGTGGCACTTGGCGTTGAAGGCCACCGGCAGCGCCTTGGCGATGTCGGCCTTGTCGTCGATGTAGACGTGGCAGATGCCGTCCAGGTGCTTGATCATCGGGACGGTGGATTCCTCCATCAGGCGCGCGATCAGCCCTTTGCCGCCGCGCGGGACGATCACGTCCACGTACTGCGGCATGGTGATCAAGGCGCCGACGGCGGCGCGGTCGGTCGTGTCGACCACCTGCACCGCGTCCAGCGGCAGGCCGGCGCCAGCCAGGCCCTCGCTCACCAGCTTGGCCAGCGCGCGGTTGCAGTGGATCGCTTCCGAGCCACCGCGCAGGATGGCGGCGTTGCCGCTCTTGATGCACAGGCCGGCCGCATCCACCGTCACGTTCGGGCGCGCCTCGTAGATGATGCCGATGACGCCCAGCGGCACGCGCATCTGGCCGACCTGGATGCCGCTCGGGCGCGACTTCATGTTGGTAATTTCGCCGACCGGGTCGGGCAGCGTGACGATCTGGCGCAGGCCCTCGACCATGGTCTTGATGGCGCCCTCGGTCAGCGCCAGGCGGTCGAGCAGGGCCGGTTCCAGGCCGCCGGCGCGGGCCGCCTCCATGTCTTCCTGGTTCGCCGCGCGCAGTACGGCGGCGTCGCGCTCGATGGCGTCGGCGATCAGGAGCAGCGCGCGGTTGCGGGTGGCGCCGTCGGCGCGCGCCATGGCGCGCGAAGCGGCACGGGCCTTGCGGCCCATGGAGTGCATGTGTTCGGTGATGTCCATCGTGTAGCCCGTGTAACGATTTTCGTAGGGTGGGCGGCTTTGCCGCCCACGCGTTCAAACAGCAGTTGAGTAATGCAGCAGCCGGTTAACCGCGTGGGCAGGGGACCTGCCCACCCTACCTTGCGACCCGCAGCGCCAGCTGCAGCATGGCATCCCACGCATCGCCCGCAAACGCCTTCGCGCGCAGGCCCTTGACCATCCGGTCCACCTGCGCCGCCTCTTTCAAGGCCGCTTCCAGCGTGGCGATCGACACGCGCCGCAGCGCCGGTTCCATCATGCGCTCGCGCGGACCCCAGATGCGGTATTCCTTCAGCAGCGCGCCCAGCGGGCGGCCCTGCGCCATCCCGGATTTCAATTTTAGCAGCGTGCGGATTTCTTCACTGACGGCCCATAAAACCAGCGGCAGCGCCTCGCCCTCGCCCTTCAGGCCGTCGAGCATGCGCGCCAGGCGCGCCGGGTCGCCCGCCAGCATGGCTTCGGACAGCTTGAACACGTCGTAGCGCGCCACGTTGAGCACGGCGTCGTGCACCTGTTCGAAGCTCAGCTTGCCCGGCTCGTACAGCAGGCCGAGCTTCTGGATTTCCTGGTGCGCCGCCAGCAGGTTGCCCTCGACGCGATCGGCGATGAAGTCCAGGCTCTGGCGCTCGGCACTCTGCCCTTGCGCGGAGAGACGCATGCCGATCCAGCCCGGCAGCTGGGCGCGCTCCACGTTCGGAATCTCGATGTAGACCGCCGCCTGCTGCAGCGCCGCCACCCACGAGGCCTTGGCGGTCTGCCAGTCCAGCTTCGGCAAGGTGATCAGGGTGAGGTTGTCGGGACCGAGGTCCTTGGCGTAAGCCTGCAGGGCGGCGCTGCCGTCCTTGCCGGGTTTGCCACTCGGGATGCGCAGCTCGATCAGCTTCTTGTCGCCGAACAGGGACATGGCCTGGTTCGCGGCCAGCAGTTCGCCCCACTTGAAGTTGCGCTCGACCGTGAGCACGTCGCGCTCGGTAAAGCCTTGCGCGCGGGCGGTCTTGCGAATACGGTCGGCCGCTTCCAGCGCGAGCAGGTGCTCGTCGCTGGTGATCACGTACAAGGGCGCCAGGCCCTTGGCCAGGTGGCCCTCGAGGGCCTCAGGCCGCAGCTGCATGCTTCAGTCTCAACTCGTCAGACAGGTTTGATCGCGGCCAGGCGGCGCAGGATCTGCTGCACCAGGTCGGCCTGCATGTCGCGGTACAGCAGCTGCTCTTCCGATTCCTTGGCCAGCACCTGCGATTCGTCGAAGGCGATGTTGCGGCGCAGGGTGATCTCGGTCGGGCCGAGCAGCTCCTTGTTGTTGGCGTCGCGCACGCGGAACACCAGGGTGTAGCTCAGCGAGTACTCGCGCACCCGGCCCAGGCTGTTCAGCGACAGGATCGACTTGCCGCGCGACTCGGACAGCACGTCGAACAGGGCCTGCGCCTTGGAGGCGTCGGTCTCGACGCGCACGGAGTCGCCCGCGCGCAGGTTGCGCTTGAGCTCCGTGCCCAGCGGCGAGGTCTCGGGGAAGGCCAGGTAGATGCTCTGGAAGGGCATGTTGTACTGGCCGGTCGAGCCGCGCAGCTGGAAGCCGCAACCGGCGACGGTTGCGGCCACCAGGACCGCTGCCAGCGTGCGTACCACGATGGTTTTCATCGATTTACACCACGATGTTGATGAGTTTGCCCGGCACCACGATGACCTTCTTCGGCGTGCCCTCGATGAACTTGCTGACCGATTCCTCGGCCAGCGCAGCCGCTTCGATGCTCGCCTTGTCGGCATCTTTCGGCACCTTGACCGAACCGCGCAGCTTGCCGTTCACCTGGATCATCAGCTCGATCTCCGACTGCTCCAGCGCGGCCGGGTCGACTTGCGGCCACTGCACGTTGAGGATGTCGCCATAGACGGCGGCATAGCCCAGTTCCTGCCACAGGCCGTGGGTGATGTGCGGCGCCACCGGGTTCAGCAGGCGCAGGAAGATCGAGAAGCCTTCGGCGATCACCGCATCAGACGCCACACCCTCGGCCAGCTTGGCCGACTCCAGCGTGTTGAGCATCTTCATGCAGGCCGAGACCACGGTGTTGTACTGGATGCGCTTCAGGTCATAGTCGGCCTGCTGCAGCACCTTGTGCACTTCGCGGCGCAGGGTCTTCTGGGCGTCGTCCAGCGAGCCTTGCTGCTGGCCTTTCAGGGCATTGGCAATGCGCTCGCGCTGCGCGTAGCCGTAGGCCCAGACGCGGCGCAGGAAGCGGCTCGCGCCTTCCACGCCGCTGTTCGACCACTCCAGGGTCTGCTCCGGCGGCGAGGCGAACATGGTGAACAGGCGCGCGGTGTCGGCGCCGTACTGCTCGATCTGCGCCTGCGGGTCGATGCCGTTGTTCTTCGACTTCGACATCTTCTCGGTGCCGCCGATCTGGACCGGCTGGCCATCCGATTTCAGGACGGCGCTCTGCGGGCGGCCCTTGTCGTCGAACGTGAGTTCGACGTCGGCCGGGTTGAACCAGGTCTTCTTGCCGGACTGGTCTTCGCGGTAGTAGGTCTCGTTCAGCACCATGCCCTGGGTCAGCAGGTTCACGAAGGGCTCGTCGAACTTCAGCAGGCCGAAGTCGCGCATCACCTTGGTCCAGAAGCGCGCGTACAGCAGGTGCATGACGGCGTGCTCGATGCCGCCGATGTACTGGTCCATCGGCATCCAGTAGTCGTTGCGCTCGTCGACCATCTTGTCGTTGGAGCCCGGCGAGGTATAGCGCATGTAGTACCAGGACGAATCGATGAAGGTATCCATCGTGTCGGTCTCGCGGCGCGCCGGCTTGCCGCACTTCGGGCAATCGCACTTCAGGAAGGCTTCGTCCTTGTTGAGCGGATTGCCGGTGCCGTCCGGGACCAGGTGTTCCGGCAGCACGACCGGCAGGTCTGCTTCCGGCACCGGCACCGCGCCGCAGTCGCCGCAGTGGATCATCGGGATTGGGGTGCCCCAGTAGCGCTGGCGCGAGATGCCCCAGTCGCGCAGGCGGAAGGTGACCTTCTTGTCGCCCAGGCCCTGGGCGGCGAGGTCGCCGGCCACCGCGTTGACCGCGGCGATGTAGTCCAGGCCGTCGTACTTGCCCGAGTTGACGGTGCGGCCAGCTTCCTTGTCGCCGTACCATTCTTGCCAGCCGTCCAGGGAGAATTCCTGGCCTTCGACGGCAACCACCTGCTTGATCGGCAGATTGTATTTGGTGGCGAAGCCGAAGTCGCGCTCGTCGTGGCCCGGCACGCCCATCACGGCGCCGTCGCCGTAGGTCATCAGGACGTAGTTGCCGACCCAGACCGGCAGCTGCTCGCCGGTCACCGGGTGGGTTACGGTCAGGCCGGTCGGCATGCCTTTCTTTTCCATCGTCGCCATGTCGGCTTCGATGACGGAACCCAGCTTGCACTCGGCGATGAAGGCCTGCAGTTCCGGGTTGTTCTTCGCGGCGTGCTGGGCCAGCGGGTGCTCGGCCGCCACGGCGCAGAAGGTCACGCCCATGATGGTGTCGGCGCGGGTGGTGAAGACGTACAGCTTGCCCTCGTTGATGAGCTCACCCGAGTCGTCCTTGATCTGGTGCGGGAAGGCGAAGCGCACGCCGGTCGACTTGCCGATCCAGTTGGCCTGCATGATGCGCACGCGCTCCGGCCAGCCCGGCAGCTTGTTGTCGACGTAGTCCAGCAGCTCGTCCGCGTACTCGGTGATGCGCACGTAGTACATCGGGATCTCGCGCTTCTCGATCAGCGCGCCCGAGCGCCAGCCGCGGCCGTCCACCACCTGTTCGTTGGCCAGCACGGTCTGGTCCACCGGGTCCCAGTTCACGGTGCCGGTCTTCTGGTAGATGATGCCCTTCTCGAGCATCTTGAGGAACATCCACTGGTTCCACTTGTAGTATTCCGGCTTGCAGGCGGTCATCTCGCGCGACCAGTCGATGGCCAGGCCCATCGATTCCATCTGCCCGCGCATGTGGGCGATGTTCGAATAGGTCCACTCGGCCGGCGGCACGTTGTTCGCCATCGCCGCGTTCTCGGCCGGCATGCCGAAAGCGTCCCAGCCCATCGGCATCAGGACGTTGTAGCCGTTCATCCGCAGGTAGCGGTACATCACGTCATTGATCGTATAGTTGCGCACGTGGCCCATGTGCAGCTTGCCCGACGGGTAAGGCAGCATCGAGCAGGCGTAATACTTGCCTTTTGGGAAACGCGGGTCGTTCTCGACGGCCTTGTAGGCGTCGATCGACTTCCAGTAGGCCTGGGCGGCCTGTTCGACTTCAGCTGGACTATATTTTTCTTGCATGATTTCTTGCAGACGTGGAGGGTGGAACAGAACATTATACTGTTTCATTTTGCACTGCGGCGAAAGGCGGAGCCGCAATGAAAAACCGCCATGCCTGCCGCGGCAGGGATGGCGGTTGGAAGCCGCTGCGGCCGGGCTCAGCGCAGCACCAGCTCCAGCGCCGGCTTCTCGCCGTAGTCCTCGTAGCGCTCGTTGATGCCGCCCACGCAGAAGGCGATTTCGTCCAGCAGGTCCGGCACGGCCGCCTTCATCCTGTCGGCATCCGCGATGACGATTTCCAGCACCTCGTTCGGCTTGAGCCGGAACTTGGTCATGTTTTCCTCGTCGCGCAGGTAGCTCAGGCAGTCGACCCAGGCGTCGATGCTGTCGGCATAGGACGCGGGAAAGCCGAACGCGCGCCGGGATTCCAGATGGAAGGAGGCCTCGTCGACGATGGCGGCGCCGTTCAGTTCCGCGACGGCCATGCTTACCCCTTCAGGCCCAGCACGTCGTCCATGCCGAACAGGCCGTTCGGCTTGCCCGCCAGGAAGCGTGCGGCGCGGACGGCGCCATGGGCGTAGGTGACGCGGCTGCTCGACTTGTGGCTGATCTCGATGCGCTCACCGGTGCCGAGGAACATGACGGTATGGTCGCCCACCACGTCGCCGCCGCGCACGGTGGCAAAGCCGATGGTCGACGGGTCGCGCTCGCCGGTCACGCCTTCGCGGCCGTAGACGGCGCATTCCTTCAGGTCGCGACCCAGCGCGTCGGCGATGACTTCGCCCATCTTGAGGGCGGTGCCGCTCGGCGCATCGACCTTGTGGCGGTGGTGCGCCTCGACGATCTCGATGTCGTAGCCTTCGCTGAAGCTCTTGGCCGCCATCTCGAGCAGCTTGAGGGTGACGTTCACGCCCACGCTCATGTTCGGGGCGAACACGATGCCGACCTTCTCGGAAGCCGCACGGATCGCCGCCTTGCCGGCATCGTCGAAGCCGGTGGTACCGATCACCAGCTGCACGCCGTTGGCCGCGCAGTATTCCAGGTGGCGCAGCGTGCCTTCGGGACGGGTGAAGTCGATCAGCACGTCGGCGTTCTTCAGCGCGCCAGCGAGGTCGGACTGGATGATCACGCCGGTCAGCTGGCCGGCGAAGGCGCCGGCGTCCATCCCGATCGAGGGCGAACCCGCGACGTCGAGCGCACCGGCCAGCTCGGCGTCCGGCGCGGCCTGGATGGCTTCGACCAGCATGCGGCCCATGCGGCCGCTGGCGCCGGCGACGGCGATTTTCAACTTGGCGGTCATGGCTGCACCACCGGGGCGCCGCCGACCTTGGGCGCTTCCATCGGGCGCGATTCAGGCTTGGCCTTGGTGCTCACCTTGGACGGGCCGGCGATGCGGTCGATGTATTCGCGCTCGGTCGGCAGGTTGCCGCCTTCGAAGCGCTCGACCTTGTCGTCCTTGAAGAAGACGGTGACGCGGCTGGTGGTCAGCTCGCCGTTGCCGCGCGCGAGGTAGAACGGGTAGTCCCAGCGGTCCTGGTGGAAGACGTCGTTCAGCAGCGGGGTACCGAGGAGGAAGCGCACCTGGTCGCGGGTCTGGCCGACCTTCAGCTGGTCCAGCATCTCCTGCGAGACGAAGTTACCCTGCTGGATGTCCGGGCGGTAGGGCGAGAACACCCACATGAATTTTTGCAGCTTGGTGGCCTGGACGGTCTGGGCGCCGGCATTCGCGGCGGCGGCCGACTTCTGTGCGTCCGCGGCGACAGCCGCCGGGTCCGTGCTCACCGGCGGCGCGGGACGCGTCTGGTTGCGCCAGGCGGCGCAGCCGGACAGCATCAGCGTGCATGCGAGGCCGGCCACGACGACTGCCCGGCTTGAGAATCGGTGGAGAACGGCTGGTTTGACGCGCATAGGTAACCTCAAAACGTTTGAGCGGGAGCTCCAAAACGCTATATCATAAAGCACTCCGCCAAACTACGAGCAACAAACATGAGTAACAACCCCACCGACCTGAAGGCCAGCGGCCTGAAGGCAACGCTGCCACGCCTGAAAATCCTGGAAATCTTCCAGAACAGCTCCGTTCGGCACCTGACGGCGGAAGATGTCTACAAAATCCTCCTCGCCGACAACATGGACGTGGGCCTGGCCACCGTGTACCGCGTGCTGACCCAGTTCGAACAGGCCGGCCTGCTGAACCGCAACCACTTCGAGACCGGCAAGGCCATCTACGAGCTGAATGCCGGTTCGCACCATGACCACCTCGTCTGCCTCGACTGCGGCCACGTGGAAGAGTTCTACGACGAAGAAATCGAAGCGCGCCAGCACAAGATCGCGGTGGAACGCGGCTTCAAGATCGCCGAGCACTCGCTGGCGATCTACGGCAATTGCGTGAAGCCGGCCTGCCCGCACCGCCACTGATTCAGGTAGGGGTGTAAAAAGCGGCCAAGGCAAGGCGCCGAGTCGAAGACAGTACGGGTAGTACGACGAGACGAGGCAACGCAGCCATGGCCGCTTTTTTACACCCCTACGACTGGCTCAGGGCATTCGACAGCAGCTTGGCCGTGATGTCGACGATCGGAATCACGCGCTCGTAGGCCATGCGCGTCGGCCCGATCACTCCCAGGGTGCCGACGATGCGTCCATTGACCTCGTAGGGCGCCGTCACCACGCTCATCTCGTCCATCGGCACCAGCTTGGATTCGCCGCCGATGAAGATCTGCACCCCGCCCGCCTTGCTCGACACCTCGAGCAGCTGCATCAGGCCGGTCTTCTGCTCGAACATCTCGAACATCTGGCGCAGGGACGACATGTTGGACGACAGGTCCGACACCGACAGCAGGTTGCGTTCGCCCGCGATCACCATGTCGTCGCCCTCGGCCATCGCCTCGCTGCCCGCCTCTACCGCCACCTGCATCAGCTTGCCCATGTCGTCGCGCAGCTGGCGCAGTTCGCCGCTCAGGCGCGCGCGCACCTGGTCGAAGGTGAGGCCCGCATAGTTCTGGTTCAGGTAATTGGCCGACTGGGTCAGCTGGCCCGGCGTGTAGTCGACGTCGGTGTGCAAGAGGCGGTTCTGGACGTCGCCGCGCGGATCGACGATGACCAGCAGGATGCGCTTTTCGGACAGGCGCAGGAATTCGATCTGCTGGAACACCGACTCGCGCCGCGGGCTTTGCACCACGCCGGCGAACTGCGACAGCGAGGACAGCATCTGGGCCGCGTTGGCGATGATCTTCTGGGGCTGCTGGCTCGGGAGACGCATGTGCTGGGCAGCCTGCTCGTCGATGTGCTGCACGGTGAGCAGGGTGTCGACGAACAGCCGGTAGCCGCGCGGGGTCGGGATGCGGCCGGCCGAGGTGTGCGGACTGGCGACGTAGCCCATTTCCTCGAGGTCGGCCATGATGTTGCGGATTGTGGCCGGCGACAGGTCGAGGCCGGAAATCTTCGACAGCGCACGCGAACCGACAGGCTGGCCGTCGGCGATGTAGCGCTCGACGAGGGCTTTGAGCAGGGTCTGGGCGCGGGGTTCGAGTTGCATGCTCTTATTATGCACGCGATAGCGGGCGGGGCGCCAGTTCAGGCGTGCTCGCGCTTGAGCCAGTCCAGCAGCCCGTCCAGGCTGCTCGTTTCCAGGTCGGGGCGGACCTGCTCCGGCATGTCGTTGACCTTGCCGATCCGGTTCATCCACACGGCGCGCAGCCCGGCGCGCTGGGCGCCCTGGACGTCCAGCAGCAGGTCGTCGCCCACGTACACCGCCTCCTGCGGCGCCACGTCCAGCAGACGGCAGGCCTCCAGGAAGATCCGCGGGTCCGGCTTGGCGACGCCGAAGCTGGGGGCGGCGACCGAGGCATCGAAATGGCGCGCCAGGCCGATCGTCTGTAGGTCGGCATTGCCGTTGGTGACCGAGCCGATCCGCACCCTGCCCTTCAGGCGCAGCAGGCCGGGCAGCACGTCGTCATAGGGAATCACCGCATTGCGTGCCGCGAAGAATTCGGTCATCGCCAGTTCCACCTTGCCCGCATCTTCGCCGGCCTGCTCGAAGGCGGCGATCAGGCCGGCCCGGCGCAAGGCGCCCAGGTCGAGCTGGAATTCGGGCTGGCGCGCCAGCAGCTCGAGCCGGGCCTGGCGCAGCGTCTCGATGGTGAACTGCTGCGCCACCCGCGGCGCATGATGGCGCAGCCAGGCGAACAGGATCTGCTCGGCCTCCAGGATCACCGGGGCGATCGGCCACAGGGTGTCGTCGAGGTCGAACAATACGGCTTTGGGCCAGGCGCGGCGCTGGATCATGGTGTGCTTGCTGGGAAGATGGGTGCCTGGCCCAAGGATAGCGAGCACGCCCGTAGAAAGCAATCGGGCACTGTCCCCTGCTACCCACGGTTACAGCGTGATACAAAGGCAAACCGTCCAGTCGCTTGTTAAATGGACTAAAATGTTGGGCTAATATAATGTGGTCGTAGCTCGTCCACCAGCGTGTCCACAGCTCACTTGCACACGCTTTGCACGTTCACCAGTCAGATTTTTTGGAGAAATTATGAAGAGTTCGTACCTGCGTGCCGGTGCTGCGCTGGCATGCGCGCTGGCGCTGTCCGCCTGCGGCGGCGGCGATGGCGACCGGGTTATTGGCGGTTCGTTTTCGGGCGTGACCAAGCCTGGCCTGGTCCTGCAGAACAATGGCGGCTCCGACCTGGTCATCAATCCGACCAACGGAGGTATCGGCAATTTCTATTTCCCTGACATGGTGGAAACCGATTCCGACTACAACGTGACGGCCAAGAGTTTCCCGAGCAATGCTGAAACTTGCACCGTAACCAACGGAAAAGGCAAGGTCGCCATCGACATCAACACCATCTACGTCGAGTGCACCATCCGCCAGCATGAGCTGAAGGGCACCGTCACCGGCCTCACCGGCAACCTGGTACTGGTCAACGGTTCCGACCGCGTCACGGTCGCCCCCGGCGCCACCTCCTTCACCATGGCCAAGGTCAACGAAGACGCGCCCTACGGCATCGCCATCCTGACCCAGCCCGACAACCAGACCTGCACGGTTGCCAACGGCAGCGGCACCGTGGGCCAGGCCGACATCACCAACGTGACCGTGACCTGCGGCCCGCGTACTTGATCAACACTGTATATCCTGGAGCAAGCTTCATGAAGTTTTCCCTGATCCGTCCGGCAAGCATGCTGGCAATGGCAGCGGCCCTGGCATCCTGCGGTGGCGGTGGCGACGACGACAGTTTTACGGTGGGCGGCCGCGTCGCAGGTATCGTGTACCCGGGCATGACGCTGACCAATAACGGCACCGAGACCATCAACATCGCGCCGCCGGCCAAGGCTGGCGAAGAAGTCACCTTCAGTTTCGCCAAAAAGCTGGAGTACGGCGACACCTACGACGTGCGCATCACGTCCAATCCGCAGCACCAGGACTGCCGCATCTACCAATACGCGCCGAACAGCACGACCGGCACGGCCGGCCAGCTGGCCGTGATCAATGCCCGCTTCGAGTGCTTCATCCAGACGCATGCGATCGGCGGCGAAGTCACGGGCCTGACCAAGGACAATACCGGCCTGGTGCTGGCCAATGGCAGCACCACCGGCACCACCGTGATCATCCCACCTGAAGCCAACACCACCGGCGCCGCGTTCAAGTACTCGATGGTTGTGCCGGTGGAGTACAACCAGTCCTATGGCGTGACCATCGTGACCCAGCCAAAAGACGCCGTCTGCACGGTCCAGAACCCGACCGGCATCATGGGCGACGTCGATGTTACCAACATCAACATCACCTGCGTCCGCTCCTCATAAGATATTCGAAAAACTTATGTCGAATATGTGAAAGGAAAATTGGACTTATATGCTGTAACGCAGCATACTAGCTCCTGTCTCCTCCAACTCTCCTCAGAAAAGAATTGGATTTCAAGCCCGCTACCCAGCGGGCTTTTTTTTGCCCGCCGCCCGGCGCGGCCGGAAGCGGGCATCGGACATCAGGCCGGGCGCTTGGCCGTGACCTTCACCACGGCGACCTGCGAGGCGCCCACCGACACCTGGGCATTGTATGCCTCGGCCGCGCGGCTGGTGGCGGCCTGCGCATAGCTGCTGACGCCGGCGAGGACCAGGGTGGCGAGGAAGATGGCTTCCATGTGCTTGAGGACGTTCATTTTGTGCTCCCTTCGGTGAGTTGGTGGCCGCTTCGTGTGTCGTGCGGCTTGTCGATGGGAGCACTTTAGCCAAGGCGTCCCGCGGCTTCCACCGGGGTGCGACGGACTGCAGGAATTGGCGGATGAAAGGACGAAAAACGGGATGCGCTGTCGTTGTGCAGCGCAATGTAGAGCAGGATTGAGGGGAGTTTCGCGGGGCGGCAAGCCGCCACCCTGCGAAGGACGATCACAGCAGGTTTGCCAGCGCCACGTACTGCTCCAGGCCCACTGCTTCCGGCCGTGCGCCCGGATCGATCCCGGCTTCGACCAGTTGCGCCTCGGTGAACATGCCTGCCACGCAGTTGCGGATCACCTTGCGGCGCTGCGAGAAGGCCTTGGCCACGACTTTTTCCAGCTTGTCGCCGTCCACTTCCAGCTTCTGGCGCTTGGGGATCATGCGCACGATCGCCGAGTCCACCTGGGGCGGCGGGTCGAAGGCGGTCGGCGGGACGATGAACAGCAGGTCCATGTCGTAGCGCCACTGCAGCATCACCGACAGGCGGCTGTAGGCCTTGGTGCCCGGCTCGGCCACCATGCGCTCGACCACTTCCTTCTGCAGCATGAAATGCTGGTCCTCGACCAGCGGCGCGAATTCGGCCAGGTGGAACAGCAGCGGGCTCGAGATGTTGTACGGCAGGTTGCCGACCACGCGCAGCTTCCGCCCTTCCGGCACCGGGATCGATCCGAAATCGAACTTCAGCGCATCGCCCGAGTGCACGGTGAGCTTCTCGCGCGGGTAGGCCTTTTCCAGGCGCGCCACCAGGTCGCGGTCCAGCTCGACGACGTGCATGTGGTCGAGCGACTTGAGCAGCAGCGCCGTCATGGCGGCCAGGCCCGGCCCGATCTCGACCATCGCCTGGCCGCGCTGCGGGCCGATGGCGTCGATGATGTTGTCCAGGACGAGTTTGTCGGTCAGGAAGTTCTGGCCGAAGCGCTTGCGTGCTACGTGTTTGCTCATGGTGTTCTAGTAGTTGTGTTCGTTCAGCGGCGGTGCGAGGCCGCCATCTGCATGGCGGCGCGGATCGCCTCCTCCATGCTGCCGCAGTCGGCCAGGCCCAGGCCCTGCGCCGCCAGGTCGAGCGCGGTGCCATGGTCGACCGAGGTGCGCACGATCGGCAGGCCGAGCGTGACGTTGATGCCGCGCCCGAAAGTGGCGTGCTTCAGCACCGGCAGGCCCTGGTCGTGGTACATCGCCAGCACGCAGTCGGCATCCTGCAGGTACTTCGGCTGGAACAGGGTGTCGGCCGGATAGGGACCGCGCGCGTCGATGCCGCGCGCCCGTGCCGCGTCGAGTACGGGCGTGATGACCTCGATCTCTTCGCGGCCCAGGTAGCCGTTCTCCCCCGCGTGCGGGTTCAGGCCGGTGACCAGGATGCGCGGCGCGGCGATGCCGAACTTGTTCTTCAGGTCGGCGTCGACGATGTCGATGACCTGCGCCAGGTTCTCCGGCGTCAGCGCCGCCGGGACGTCCTTCAGCGGCAAATGGGTGGTGGCCAGCGCCACCCGCAGGTAGGGCTGCTCATTTCCCCCTGCCGCGCCAGGCTGCCCCGCCAGCATCATCACGACTTTCGGGGTGTTGGTCTTCTCGGCCAGGTATTCGGTATGGCCGGAAAAGGCCACGCCGGCGTCGTTGATCGTGCTTTTCTGGAGCGGCGCGGTAACGATGCCGTCGAACCAGCCACACTTGGCGCCTTCGATCGCAAGGTCCAGGGTCGCCAGCACGGCGCGCCCGTTCTCGGCATTCAGCTGGCCCGGGACCACGTGGGCGTCGAGCGGCACGTCGATGACGGCCAGGCGGTCCTTGCCGAAGTGCGGCAGGCCGCCGTTGCGCAGGGCCTGGATCGACAGGGCCGACAGGCGGATGGCGGGATCGATCAGGCTGGCGGTGAGCGCCAGGAAGGCGGCGTCGCCGACCAGCACGCAGTTGGCGGATTCGCGCAGCGCCCAGGCCGCGCGGATCGAGATCTCGGGACCGATGCCGGCCGGCTCGCCGACCGTGACCGCGAGGGTGGGCCGGCGTCCGTTCGACATCAGCATGGTTTACTGCTCCTCGCGGAACTCGACGTAGGCGCGGTCGCGCACCTGGCGCATCCAGTCTTCCAGCGCTTCCTGCATCTTGCGCTCGCGCAGCACCTGACGTGCATTGTTACGCTCGCGCTGCTTGCTCTGGTCTTCCGACTTGCGCTCGGTGACGCGCAGGATGTGGAAGCCGAACGGCGACTCGATGACGTCCGAGACTTCGCCCGGCTTCAGGGTGGACAGGGCCTGGTCGAATTCCGGACCGGCGTCGCCCGGCTCCAGCCAGCCCAGGTCGCCGCCCTTGGCCGCACTGCCCGGTTCCTGGCTGTTCTGGCGCGCCAGGTCTTCGAAGGTGGCGCTCTTGTTAACGATCTTTTCCTTCAGCTCGAGCAGCTTCTTCTTGACCTCGGCCGCGTTCATGGTCGGCGTCGGCTTCATGAGGATGTGGCTGACGCGGGTCTGCTGGACCACGGCGTCCTCGGGTGCGGCCTCCTCGGCCAGGTTGCGCTTGTCGGCCATCTTGAGGATGTGGAAACCGACGTTGGTCTTGATGATGGGAGTGACCTGGCCCTTGTTCAGCTTGCGCAGCTCGGTGGCGAAGATGGCCGGCAGGCGGTCCGGGTCGCGCCAGCCGATTTCGCCGCCCTTCAGGGCGTCGGGCGCGTCGGAATAGGTCGCGGCCATCTTGGCGAAGTCGGCGCCGGTGCGCAGCTGGCGCGCCACCTCGTCGGCGCGCGCGCGGCGTGCCGCGATCTGCTCGGGCGAGGCGTTCTCGGGCACCGCCACCAGGATCTGCGCCAGGTTCATCTCGACGCGCTCGGCCGCGGCAGCCTTGGAGGCGGCCAGGTAGGTGTCGATCTCGGCTTCCGAGACCTGGATCTTGGAGTCGACCTCGTGCTCGCGCAACTGCTGCATCATGATCTCGTTGCGGATGTCTTCGCGGAACTGCCCGAAAGGCAGGCCCTCTTTCTCCATCTGGTTGCGCATCTCCTGCACCGACATCTTCTGGTTCTCGGCGATGCGGGCGATGGTGGCGTCGAGGCGGCGGTCGTCGACGCGCACGCCCATTTCCTTGGCCAGCTGGAGCTGGGCGCGCTCGACGATCATCGCCTCGACCACCTGGCGCTCCAGGGTGGACTGGTCCGGCAGCTGCACGTTGCGCGCCTTCAGGTTCTGCGCGGTCTGGGCCACGCGGTTGCCTACCTCGTTTTTCGTGATCACTTCGTCATTGACGACGACGTGGATCGAGTCGAGCACCTTGGCGTTGCTGGACGCCGGCGGCAGGAAGCCGCTGCCCGGCTTGGCGGCCGGCGCCGCAGCCGGCGCCGTGGCTTGGGCCAGGACCTGGCCCGCGGTCAGCGCGCACAGCAGGGCTGCGGCGAGCTTGATGGTGTGCAAACGGGTGGTACGCGTCATCTGGAAAGCACTCATTCAGGGTGAAGAATCATTCAATTGCCAGCCGAGTAGTGTACTCCACGGCGTTTAAGGCGTCCTTAAAAAGATTAGCTCTTCAGGGACGCCCCACATTGGTAGTCAGCTGCTGGTAGCCCGGCACGGCCTTGTTGAAGGCCTCGAGCGGGTTGCCCGAACCGAGGCGCGACAGGCCATTGAGCTCGAGCTGGAAGAAGATCGGCGTCGAGGTGGTCTGCGCCGCGGTCACGAAGCGCTGTGCGCCGAAACGGAACACCCAGCAATCGGCCTTGTATTCCAGGCCGATCAGGCTCTCGAGCAGCTTGCCCTTGCCCGGCGTGACGCTACCCACGGTGTACGAACGCAGCGCATAGCTCACGCGCCCGACGCCGTACCAGCGCGAGGACAACGGCCACTGCCCCGACAGGTCGACGTTGCGGAAGCTGCCGCGCTGGTAGCGGTATTCGGCGTTCAGGACCTTCATCGCGGCCGGACGCCACTGCGTGCTCAGGTTCGAGCTGTACAGGTTGCTGCCGGTCGCGTCGTATTGTACGCCGCTGTCGAAGCTCCAGGTTTCGGAGATGCGGCCCGAGGCCGCCAGCAGCACGTCCGAGCGGCTCTGGTGCACCGGCTCGCCCGGCAGGCGCACGCGCGGCTCGTCGAAATAGATGCGCTGGCCGAAGGCCAGGCGCAGGCGCTCGGCGCCGTCGGACTGGATGAAGCGCGACACCACGGCGGCGGTCATCTGGTTGGCGTCCGACACCCGATCCAGCCCGACGAAGCGGTTCTCGCTGAACAGCTGGGCGTAGTTGAAGCCCGCGCGGCCGGTATCGAAGTTCGGGAACAGGCTCTGGTCCTTGTACGGGGTGTACACGTAGAACAGGCGCGGTTCCAGGGTCTGGGTCATGCTGTTCTTGAACAGCGTGGTGTCACGCTCGAACACCAGGCCGCTGTCGAGCGAGAAGGTGTTCAGGCTGCGCGACAGCTTGGTCGGTCCGGTGTAGCCGTTGGCGCGGTCCAGGTCATACTTGGTATGGTGGCTGATGAGCTTGGGCGTGACGAACCAGCCCGGACGCACGAAGGGGTAGCTGACCTGGGCCACGGCCACGGCGCGGTTGCCGCGCACCCAGTCCGGGTGCCAGAAGCTCACCGCCTCGGCATCCACCGCCCAGTCGAAGCCCTTGACGTCGTAGCGGCCGGCGTGGAAGTTAATCTGCGGCAGGCGGTCGTAGGGACGCGGCACCGTCAGGCGCGGGTCGTTGGCGGCCGCCGGGTCCTGCAGCACCTGGTAGTTCTGGGCGCGCGCGGAGAGGTTCCAGAACTGGCCGACGAAGTCGGTGCGCACCTCGCGCAGCAGCTGGCGCTCGGCGCTGGCCGCCACGGTGCGCGAGAAGTCGCTCGGGTATTCGTCGTCCGAGGCCGCATGCAGGTTCCAGCCGTAGGACCAGCCTGGGCCGAGGGCCTGGGTGTGCACCGAGTCGACGCGCCAGCGGTCTTCGCCGGTCTCGCGGTCCTTGCGCAGGCCCTCGACGTGGGTCTCGCCATTGTAGGCGCCCAGGTCGGTGACGCCGAGGTAGCGCCCGGTGGCGCCGAGCTGCAGGCCGCGGTCGAACATCATGCGCGGGTACAGCGTCAGGTCGCGGTTGGGGGCGATGTTGAAGTAATACGGCACCATGACCTCGGCCTTGCCCTTGGAGCCGAAGCCCACGGTGGGCGCCAGCCAGCCGGAGCGGCGCGCGCCCGACAGCGAGAACGACAGGGCCGGGGTGCCGATGATCGGCACGTCCTTGAAATAGATGACGGTCTTGCCGGCCAGGCCGACGTCGCGGCCGCTGTCCAGGCGCAGGGTGCTCGACTTGAGGTACCAGTCCGGGTCCGGGCCTTCGCAGGTGCTGTAGGTGCCGTCGCGCACCAGCGCCACGTCTTCGCCGAGGAAGTCGATGCGCGAGGCATTGCCCTGGGCGTTATTCAGCTGCAAACGGTACTCGGGGCGCAGCACGTAGCCCTTGCCCGTCTCGAGGTTCAGCTGCAGCTCGTCGCCCTTGTAGCGGTCGCCGAAGCGCCACATGTTGACGTTGCCGACGGCCGTCACCTGGTCTTCGACGCGCTGGTAGCAGGCGGTGTCGGCGGTGAGGCGGGTCTGGCCGCGTGTCAGTTCGACATTGCGTTCGAGGTTGATCTGGCGGTCGGGACGGCCGCTGATCTCCTCGGCGCGGATCGTGATCGGCAGGTCCTGTTCATCGCGAGATGAGCTCGACTGTGGCGTGGGAGCGACGTCCTGTGCATGCAGCGGCAGCGCGACGCCGGCGGCCGCACTGGCCAGTACATACAATGCGAGCGCTTGTCGCGGAGGAAATGGGTGGGCCGAAAACCAGCTCATGGAGAATCTGCGTGCGCCATAAAGGGCGGTATTTTTGGAATGAATCCCTTATTATATGGGAATAACTTTGATCAACCCGATTCACCAGGCCGCTTCATGTCTTCTTTGTATCAAAATTCTTCCACTTCCGCTGACAAGGACGCGCGCCTGCAGCAGCTGAACGAATGGCTGGCTTCGACCGGCCTGGTGGAAGTGGAAACCGGCCGCCCGGCATCCGCAGATGCCAGCTTCCGTCGTTATTTCCGCTACGACGTTGTTCCCGCCATGCGCGAGAAACTGGGCGCGACCCTGGTGGCCATGGATGCCCCGCCCGAGCGCGAGAACGTGCCGGCCTTCATCCATGTGCAGGGACTCCTGCTGGATGCCGGCGTCACGGTGCCGGCGATCGTCGCTAGAGCCGTCGAGAGCGGCTACCTGCTGCTGTCCGACCTCGGCGTGACCACCTACCTGCAGCGCCTGGACTCGGACAATGCCGCTTTCATGTACTCGAGCGCGGTCGACGCCCTGCTCAAGTTCCAGCTCGCCAGCGAGCCCGGCAAGCTGCCGGAATTCGACCGCGCCTTCGTGCTGCGCGAAATGAACCTGTTCCCGGAATGGTATATCGGGCGTCACCTGGGTGTAACCCTGAACGACAAGCAGCAGAAGCAGCTCGATGGCGTGTTCGAGGCGATCACCGCCAACGTGCTGGCGCAGCAGCAGGTCTACATGCACCGCGATTTCCATTCGCGTAACCTGATGTGGCTCGAACAGGGCAACCCGGGCGTGCTCGACTTCCAGGACGCCGTCTATGGACCGATCACCTACGACCTGGCTTCGCTGCTGCGCGACGCCTACATCCAGTGGGACGAAGAGATCGTGCTGGACTGGGTGGTGCGCTACTGGCAGAGCGCCAAGCAGGTCGGCCTGCCGGTGAACCCGGACATCGACGCCTTCTACCGCGACTTCGAATTCATGGCCCTGCAGCGTCACCTGAAGATCCTCGGCATCTTCTGCCGCCTGAACTACCGCGACGGCAAGCCGCACTACCTGGGCGACCTGCCGACCGTCATGGATTACGTGCGCCGCACCGCCGGTCGCTATACCGAACTGAAACCGCTGCTGCGCCTGCTCGATTCGCTCGAGGACAAGGCGCCGCAGGTCGGCTACACCTTCTGAGGACGATTCCTTTCTCATGAAAGCCATGATTTTCGCCGCCGGCCGCGGCGAGCGCATGCGCCCGCTCACGGACGCCTGCCCCAAGCCGCTGCTCAAGGTGCGTGGACGGCCGATGATTACCTACCACGTGCTGAACCTGGTGCGCGCCGGGATCAAGGACATCGTCATCAACCACTCGCACCTCGGCCACATGATCGAGGACGAGCTGGGCGACGGCAGCAAGTACGGTGCGCGCATCGTGTACTCGCACGAGCCGACCCCGCTCGAGACCGCGGGCGGCATCGCCAATGCCCTGCACCTGCTGGGCGACGAACCCTTCCTGGCGGTGTCGGGCGACATCTACGCGCCCTACTTCGACTTTTCCCAGGTGTTCGACGTCCTGAAGGACAAGGACATGCTGGGCATCCCCTACCCGCCGGACAAGCGCGACATCGCCTGGCTGTGGCTGACGCCGAATCCCTGGCACAACCCCGAGGGCGACTTCGCGCTCGACATGTACACCCTGCGCAACGACGGCCCGGCCAAGTGGAACTTCGCCGGCATCGGCGTCTACCGTCCCGAGATGTTCGAAGGGATCAAGGCCGGCGACTTCGTCAAGTTCGGCCCCCTGATGCGCAAGTTCATCGAGCAGGGCCGCGTGGGCGGCGAGCTGTACAACGGCCAGTGGGTCAACGTCGGCACTGCCCAGCAGCTGGAAGAACTCAACGCGCCGCTGGCGGCCAAGACGGGGTCATGACGGCCGCGGTCGCGCGCCATATCGAACGCCGTGCGCGCCTGGCGGCGCGCATGCAGCCGGGATCGGTCGCGGTGCTGGCCACCGCGCCGGAAGTGCTGCGCAACGGCGACAGCGACTATCCCTACCGGCACGACAGCTATTTCTATTACCTGACCGGTTTTACCGAACCGGAGGCGGCGCTGGTGCTGCTCGCCCCTTCGGGCGACACGCCTGCGCGCTCGATCCTGTTCTGCCGCGAGAAGAACCCCGAACGCGAGATCTGGGACGGCTATCGCCATGGACCAGAAGCGGCGCGCATCGCCTTCGGTTTCGACGAGGCCTATCCGGTCGGCGAACTCGATGCGCAGATGGGCAAGCTGCTGGCCAACGTGCCGGCACTGTACTACGCGCTGGGCCACAGCGCCGCCCTCGACGCCCAGGTTGCAAGCTGGCTCAAGGCCGTGCGCGCGCAGGGCCGCAGCGGGATCACGGCGCCCGGCAGCACCCACCACCTGCTCGGCATGCTCGACGAGATGCGCCTGCTGAAGGATGCGGACGAACAGGCGCTGATGGGGCGCGCCGCCGGCATCGCCGCAGCCGCCCACGCCCGTGCGATGCGGTTTACCCGTCCCGGCGTGTTCGAATACGAGATCGAGGCCGAGCTACTGCACGAATTCCGCCGCAACGGCGCCCAGTTCCCGGCCTATACCCCGATCGTCGCTTCCGGCAGCAATGCCTGCGTCCTGCACTACAACCAGAACGACCGCCAGTGCCGCGAGGGCGAACTGGTGCTGGTCGATGCCGGCTGCGAGCTGGATGGCTATGCCTCGGACATCACGCGCACCTGGCCGGTGGGTGGCCGTTTCAGTGCGCCGCAGAAAGCCTTGTACGAGCTGGTCCTGCGCGCGCAGGAAGCGGCGTTTGCCGCGATCGCGCCCGGACAGCCGTACAGCGGCATGCACGAGGCGGCGGTCAAGGTGCTGGCCGCGGGCATGCTCGATATCGGCCTGCTCGACAAGCAGAAATACGGTTCGCCCGAAGATGCGATCGCCGACAAGGCGCACCTGCAGTTCTACATGCACGGCACCGGCCACTGGCTCGGCATGGACGTGCACGACGTCGGCCCGTACCGCGACCTGAGCGTGGCCGATAAACCCTCGCGCCCCCTGCTGCCTGGGATGGCGCTGACGGTGGAGCCGGGCATCTACGTGCGTCCGGCGGAGGGCGTGCCGGAAGAGTATTGGAACATCGGCATCCGGATCGAGGACGACGTGATCGTCACGGACGACGGCTGCCGGGTGCTCTCGTGCGATGCACCGAAGGGCGTGGCCGAGATTGAGAACATGATGAAGGAGCGCTTGAATGGCGGACGAAGGCATTGACGTCGACGTGGCGATCTGCGGCGCCGGCCCGGTCGGACTGGCGCTGGCGGCCTTCTTGGTCCGGCGCGGCGTCGAGGGCAAGCGCATTGCCCTCATCGACGGCAAATCGCTGGGCCAGGCGATCACCGATCCGCGCTCGATCGCGCTGTCCTGGGGCAGCGTGCAGCTGCTCGAAGAAGTGCGCGCCTGGCCGCTGCCGGCCACGCCGATCCACGAGATCCACGTCTCGCGCCGCGGCCAGCTGGGCCGCAGCCTGATGGACCGCGCCGAGCACAGGCTGCCGGCGCTGGGCTATGTGGCGCGCTACGGCGACGTGGTGGATGCGCTGGCGCGCGCCTGCGACAAGGCCGGCGTGGCGACCCTGCGCCCGGCCCGCGTCGCATCCTTCGACGAAACGGGCGATGGCGTGGCGTTGCGCCTCGACGACGGCCGCACCGTGTTCGCCCAGGTGGCGGTGCAGGCGGAAGGCGGCGTGTTCGGCCAGCAGGAAAGCAAGGCGCAGCAGCGCGACTATGGCCAGACGGCCCTGATCGCGCGCGTGAGCGTGAGCGAGCCGCTTGCCCACCGCGCCTTCGAACGCTTCACCGACGAGGGCCCGCTGGCCTTGCTGCCGCAGGACGGTGGCGACGGCCACCAGTATGCGCTGGTGTGGTGCATGCGGCCGGAACGGGCGCTGGATGTCCAGCTGCTCGACGATGCCGGTTTCCTGGCCCAGCTGGGCGAGGCCTTCGGCACCCGCCTCGGACGGTTCACGTCGGCCTCGCCGCGCTTCGCCTTCCCGCTCGGCCTGAACGCCGAAGCGCGCGCCACCGCGCGGACGGTCGCGATCGGCAATGCCGCCCAGACCCTGCACCCGGTCGCCGGCCAGGGCCTGAACCTCGGCCTGCGCGACGCCGCCGTCCTGGCGCGCCAGCTGGGCCGCGGCGCCACCCCAGGCGCGCTCGAGGGCTTCATGCGCGAACGCGCCCAGGACCGCAGTCTGACGATCTCCCTGACGGACACGATGGCCCGCGCCTTCGCGGGCAGCGGCCCGCTGCAGCCCCTGCTGGGCCTGTCGCTGGCGGCGCTGGACGTCGTCAAGCCGGCCCGCCTGCTGCTGGCCGACCTGATGATGTTCGGCCGCCGCTAGGACCTAATTTGCAGGGAGGCGCTCGACCGTATTGCGCCTTGGGGTCGCGTCTTCATGGAACAGGTCGGCCAGGTAGTCGGCCAGCCCATCCTCGGTGACATCGGCGGGAACGATGAAATCGGCCGGCCGGCGCGTGCCGTCGTTGCCGGGATAGAAGGCCTGCCATGCACCTGGCTTGCCGCTGATGGCAACCAGGGTGCCGAAAACATTGAAACGGTGTGTGTTCATGGAGGGGGATTAGGGCAGCGCCGAATGATTCGCCAGGCATCCTGGATCGGTTGAGGAGGCGCCATGTTTGATTCAAGCGCGACCGATCGCGGGATCACCTGGAAAATAATTCAACGCTGACCCTAATGAGGTTTGCAAGAGTTGATCAGTCGACGGCCTTGACCATCGATTCGATCACCTTCTTGGCGTCGCCGAACACCATCATCGTGTTCGGCTGGTAGAACAGATCGTTATCCAGGCCGGCATAGCCGGAGGCCATCGAGCGCTTGTTGACGATGATGCTCTTGGCCTTGTAGGCCTCGAGGATGGGCATGCCGGCGATCGGCGACTTCGGGTCCTTGGCGGCGGGGTTGACCACGTCGTTCGCGCCCAGCACCAGCACCACGTCGGTCTGGCCGAACTCGCCGTTGATGTCTTCCATCTCGACCACCTGGTCGTAAGGCACCTCGGCCTCGGCCAGCAGCACGTTCATGTGGCCCGGCATGCGGCCCGCCACCGGGTGGATCGCGTAGCGCACCTGCACGCCGTGCTCGGTCAGCTTGTCGACCAGTTCCTTCACCGAGTGCTGGGCGCGCGCCACCGCCAGGCCGTAGCCGGGGACGATGATCACCGATTCCGCGTTCTGCAGGATGAAGGCGGCGTCGTCGGCCGAGCCGGACTTCACCGGGCGCTGTTCCTTCGCCGCGCCATCGTCCACCGCCGCCTCGCCGCCGAAGCCGCCCAGGATCACGTTGAAGAAGGAGCGGTTCATCGCCTTGCACATGATGTACGAGAGGATCGCGCCGCTCGAGCCCACCAGCGAACCGGCGATGATCAGCATCGAGTTGTTCAGCGAGAAACCGATGCCCGCCGCCGCCCAGCCCGAATAGGAGTTCAGCATCGAGACCACCACCGGCATGTCGGCGCCGCCGATCGGGATGATGATCAGGACGCCCAGCACGAAGGACAGCGCGGCCATGATGATGAACGGGGTCCAGTTGGGCGCCACGCCATCGGCGAAGCAGAACACCAGCCCCAGCGCGATGATCGCGATCGCCAGCACCAGGTTGAGGATGTGCTGCCCGGCGAAGCGCACCGGCGCGCCCTGGAACAGGCGGAACTTGTATTTGCCCGACAGCTTGCCGAAGGCGATCACCGAACCGGAGAAGGTCACCGCACCCACGAAGGTGCCGATGAAGAGTTCGAGGCGGTTGCCGAAGGGCAGCGGGGTATCGCGCGTGGCGATATTGAAGGCCCAGGGCTCGGACACCGCGGCGATCGCGATGCACACGGCGGCCAGGCCGATCAGCGAGTGCATCGCCGCCACCAGCTCCGGCATCTTGGTCATCTCGACCTTCTTTGCCGCCACCGCGCCGATCGCGCCGCCCACCACCACACCCAGCAGCACCAGGGTGAAGCCCATGCCGCCGGTGGCGAGTTGCGCCTGCAGCTTGAACATCAGGGCGATGGTGGTCAGGACGGCAATCGCCATGCCGGCCATGCCGAAGGTATTGCCGATGCGCGCCGTGGACGGCGAGGACAGGCCCTTGAGCGCTTGGATGAAGCAGACCGAGGCCACCAGGTAGAACAGGGTCACGACGTTCATGCTGATGAAGTTCATGCCTGTTCTCCCGCGGCCGAGCCCGGGGCGGCCTTGGCAGCCTTGGGCTCCTTCTTCTTGAACATCTCGAGCATGCGGCGCGTGACCATGAAGCCGCCGAACACGTTCACCGCGGCCAGCGCCACCGCGACGGTGCCGGCCACCTGCCCGGCCAGGCCTTCGGTAAGGCCGGCGGCCAGCATGGCGCCGACGATGATGATGGCCGAGATCGCGTTGGTCACCGCCATCAGGGGCGTGTGCAGCGCGGGAGTGACGTTCCAGACCACGTGAAAGCCGACGTAGATGGCCAGCACGAAGATGATCAGGTTGATGATGGTGTGGCTGATTTCCATGCTTCGCTCCTCGGGTCCTGTTCTTAGGTACGCAATACCGCGCCGTCCGCGCACACCAGCGTGGCGCGCACGATCTCGTCCTCGCGGTCGATCACGAACCGGTCTTCCTTGTCGATGACGAGCTTGAGGAAGTCCAGCACATTGCGGGCATACAAGGCGGAAGCGTCGGCCGCCACCATCGAGGCCAGGTTCGGCTCGCCGATGATGACCACGCCATGCTTCACCACCGTGCGGCCCAGCTCCGTGAGCGGGCAGTTGCCGCCCTGCTCGACCGCCATGTCGACGATTACCGAACCCGGCTTCATGGCCTGCACCGTCTCTTCGCCGATCAGGATCGGCGCCTTGCGGCCCGGGATCAGGGCGGTGGTGATGATGATGTCGGCCAGCTTGGCGCGCTCGTGCACCAGCGCCGCCTGGCGCTGCATCCAGCTGGCCGGCATCGGGCGCGCATAGCCGCCCACGCCTTGCGCGATCTCGCGTTCCTCTTCGGTTTCGTAGGGCACGTCGATGAACTTGGCGCCGAGCGACTCCACCTGCTCCTTCACCGGCGGGCGCACGTCCGAGGCTTCGATCACGGCGCCCAGGCGCTTGGCGGTGGCGATCGCCTGCAGGCCGGCCACGCCCACGCCCATGATCAGCACGCGCGCGGCCTTGACCGTGCCCGCCGCCGTCATCAGCATCGGCATGAAGCGCTGGTAGGTGTTCGCGGCCAGCATCACGGCCTTGTAGCCGGCGATGTTGGCCTGCGAGGAAAGCACGTCCATCGACTGGGCGCGCGTGATGCGCGGCGCGGCCTCGAGGGCAAAGGCGGTCAGGCCGGCGCCGGCGAGCGCCGCCAGGTTCTCGACATCGAAGGGATTGAGCATGCCGACCAGGACGCTGCCCGGGCGCATCCGGGCGCGCTCGGCGCCGTCCGGGCTGCGGACCTTGAGCACCATGTCCGCGCCGAAGGCGGTGGCCGCGTCGACGATGGTGGCGCCGGCCGCCTCGTAAGCCGCATCGGGGTAGGAAGCGCGCACCCCGGCGCCGCTCTCCACCAGCAGCTGGTGCTTCGCGGCCAGCTTCTTGACGGTTTCGGGAGTTGCAGCAACGCGGGTCTCGCCCGGCCTGGTCTCGGCCGGTATGCCAATTCTCATGAATCCCTCCGTTCAGTGGACACATCGGTCCCCAATCTATCATGTAATTACGCTAATTGCTCAAAAACAAATACTAAAAGTAATATTTGACTGTCACGAAAACCCATCACTGTAACGGGCGCCACGAATCATTTGTTTGCAATGAATCAAGGCCATTTAACGACAGGCAAGCGCACCGTAGCGGAGGTGGATGAGCAGAGATGCCTGCTGTCAAGGTAAAATATCGGCTCATTTTCAAGGACGCGCATGACCGATATCTTCAAACCATCCGTGACCGTCGCCGCGATCATCGAGCGCGATGGACGCTTCCTGCTGATCGAGGAAGAGACGAGCGAAGGCGTGAAGCTGAACCAGCCGGCCGGGCACCTCGACCCGCACGAATCGCTCGAGCAGGCGGTGGTGCGCGAGGCGCTGGAGGAAACCGCGCACGAATTCATCCCGACCGCGCTGGTGGGCATGTACATGTCGCGTTACCATTCGAAGTCGCGCGGCGCCGACGTCACTTACCTGCGCTTCACCTTCTGCGGCCATGCCGGCCGCGAGCTGGACCAGCCGCTCGACGAAGGCATCCTGCGCACCATGTGGATGACGCGCGACGAGATCGCCGCCACCGCCGACCGCCACCGCAGCCCGATCGTGCTGCAGTGCGTGGACGACTACCTGGCCGGCCATCGCACCCCGCTGCGCCTGCTGTACACCCATCCCTCGGTTTTCGAGGGTGGAATCTAAGAATACGGACGTAACATGAGCAAGAAAAAAGTCGTGATCGGGATGTCGGGCGGTGTCGACTCCTCGGTCGCGGCGTGGATGCTGAAGGAACAGGGCTACGAAGTCATCGGCCTGTTCATGAAGAACTGGGAAGACGACGACGATTCGGAATACTGCTCGACGCGCCAGGACTGGATCGACGCGGCCAGCGTGGCCGACGTGGTCGGCGTGGACATCGAGGCCGTCAACTTCGCCGCCGAATACAAGGACCGCGTGTTCGCGGAATTCCTGCGCGAGTACCAGGCCGGCCGCACCCCGAACCCGGACGTGCTGTGCAACGCCGAGATCAAGTTCAAGGCCTTCCTCGACCATGCGATGAAGCTGGGCGCCGACCTGATCGCGACCGGCCACTACGCGCGCGTGCGCGAGAACGACGGCCGTTTCGAACTCCTGAAGGCATTCGATCACACCAAGGACCAGAGTTACTTCCTGCACCGCCTGAACCAGGCGCAGCTGTCGAAGTCATTGTTCCCGCTGGGCGAAATCCCGAAGACCGAAGTGCGCAAGATCGCCGAACGCCTGGGCCTGCCGAACGCGCAGAAGAAGGACTCGACCGGCATCTGCTTCATCGGCGAGCGCCCGTTCCGCGAGTTCTTGAACCGCTACCTGTCACACAAGCCGGGCCCGATGAAGCTCGACACCGGCGAGACCGTGGGCGAGCACATCGGCCTGTCCTTCTACACCCTGGGCCAGCGCAAGGGCATCGGCATCGGCGGCCTGAAATCGCGCAAGAACGCGGACGGCACCAGCGAGCCGTGGTTCGTGGCGCGCAAGGACGTGGCCAGCAACACGCTGTACATCGTGCAGGGGCACGACCATCCGTGGCTGCTGTCGCCGCACCTGGAAGCCGGCCAGGCCAGCTGGACCGCGGGCGAACCGCCTGTCGGCGGCAAGACCCTGTCGGCCAAGACCCGCTACCGCCAGGCCGACGTGGCCTGCACCGTGCATGCCGAGGGCATGGACCGTTTCGCGCTCGATTTCGAGGAAGCGCAGTGGGCGGTCACGCCGGGGCAGTCGGCCGTGCTGTATGACGGCGACGTGTGCCTGGGTGGTGGGATTATCGATACCAGCGCCACCTGAACCACGATGGGCGGCCCGGCCGCCCATTTTTACATCAACGTCCTGCCAGCCAATCGGCCAGCGCCGCGGGCGCCATCGGCCTTCCATAGTAATACCCCTGCGCCTCGTCGCAGCCCGCCGCGCGCAGCAGCTGCGCCACCTCCTCCGTCTCCACGCCTTCCGCCACCACCCGGTGGCCGAGGTCGTGCGACAGCTTGATCATGGTCGTTACCAGGGCAAGCGTGCGCTCGTCCTTTTCCATGCCGCGTACGAAAGACTGGTCGATCTTGACCACGTCCGCCGGCATGTCCTGCAGGTAGGACAGGCTGCTGTAGCCGGTGCCGAAGTCGTCGATGGCGATCTTCACGCCGCCCTCGGCCAGCCGCGCCATCGTGTCATGCGCAATCTTCGGCTTGCGCATCAGCGCGCTTTCCGTCATTTCCAGCGCCAGGCAGGCGGCCGGCAGGCCGTGCCGCGCCAGCCCTTCCAGTACGCGGTCGCTGAAGTCCGGTTCCTCGAGGTTCACCGCGGAGACGTTGACGGCGACCTGCAGCGACACGCCATCAAGGCGCCAGGCCGCCAGCTGGCGCAGCGCCGCCTCCAGCACCCATTCGGTGGTGGCGCGCGCCAGCGCGGTGGTTTCGACGATCGGCATGAATTCGCCCGGCGGGATCGGGCCGGCGTCGGGATGCGTCCAGCGCAGCAGGGCTTCCACGCCGAGGCAGCTGCCGTGGTGCAGGGAAACCTTGGGCTGGAACACGAGATGCAGCTCGCTCGCCTGCGCCAGCGCGCGTCCGAATTCGCTGATCAGCCAGAAGCGGTGGCGGTAGGCGGCATCCTGCTCGGGCGAATACACGCGCAGGCCGGATTCGGCGTCGCGCGCATCGTGGGCGGCGCTGTGCAGGTTGCGCAGCACGTCGAGCGGCGCGTCCTGGCCCACGGCGAAGCGGACCAGGCCGACCGTGGCCGTGGTCAGGAAGCCGCACTGCCCCATCGGCTTGCGTTCGCCCAGCCAGGCCATCAGGGTGCCGCTGAAGCGCGCCAGGGACAGGCCGAGCGGCGCAAGGAAGGCGAACTGGGTCGGCGCGACGTGGTAGACCTTGCCGCCGCCGGCCAGCCTGCGCAGGGCCGGCACGGCATCGCGCACGATGTCGTCGAGCCAGGTGCCCCCCATCACCCGCATGGCGTCGCTCAGCTCTTCCGGCGTGGCCAGGCTGACCAGGGCCGCCAGCTGGGGCGCCCCCTCGGCCGTGACCAGGCCCAAGTCGCGCACGTCGCTGACGAACTGGCTGCGGTTGGGCAGGCCGCTGACCGGATCGATCCGTCCCAGCGCGTGTTGCAGCTCGATCTGCGCCATGACCATGGCCGCCAGGTCGGCCAACGTGGCGCGGTCGGCGTCGCTCACGCTGCGCGGCTCGGTGCCGAGCACGCACATCGCGCCCAGGCAGTGCCCGGTTTTCGTCACCAGCGGCGCGCCGAGGTAGAAGCGGATCCCGCTGTCGGCGAGGGGGCTGTCGCGGAAGCACTCGCTTTCCAACAGGTCCGGCACTTCCAGCATCCGGCCGCTGTCCGCCACCGCGGCGCAGGGCGCCTTGATGCGCGGGATCGCATCCTGCGCGACACCCACCTTCGACTTGAACCACTGACGGTCGCTATCGGTCAGCGACACCGCCGCGATCGGCAGCTGGAACAGCTGCGCGGCCATGCGCGTGATGCGGTCGAAGGCTTCGCTGGGTGCGGTGTCGAGCAGCTCCAGCTGGCGCAGGGCTTCCAGCCGGCTGACTTCCTCGAGCGACGGGTCATACAGTGAATTCATGGGCGGCCTTGGCAGTCGCACACCCAGGAAAGGCGCACGTATTTATCGGAAGTGACGATTACAACGCTATTCTGGCGTTATATAATGCTTACAGTCAACAGTTATTCCAATCGTGCGCGCATTTTCGTCAAATATTGTCGGGTTTCGGTTAGAATAAGTGTATCGACTACAAATTACCAAGAAGATGAGCGAGGACGATCCAATCCTGACGACGCGGGAAGCGGCCCACATGCTGGGCGTTGCCGTCAGCACCGCCCAGCTCTGGATGGAAAGCGGCGCACTGCCGGCTTGGAAGACGCCCGGCGGCCACCGGCGCGTGCGCCTGAGCGCGGTGCGCCAGCTGCAGGCGCGGCAGGGCGGCGCTGGCATGGCGCCGGGTGCGCCGGCGGGCCCGGGCACGGCGTCCCTGCCTGCCCCAACGGCGCCCGCGCCGCGGGAGACCGGCGCGCCGGACGGCCATGCCCTGCTCAATACGCCGCCCGAAGACGTCTTCGACCGCCTGGCGCGGCTGGCCGCGCAGGTGACGGATTGCCCGATCGCGCTGGTGACGGTGCTGGCCGGGGAGCGCCAGTGGTTCAAGGCCCGCGTCGGCCTCGACCTGCAGGAAACACCGCGTGAATGGGCATTCTGCAATCATGCGCTGGCCAGCGGCGAGGCATTCGTGGTGGGCGACGCCGCCCTCGATGCGCGCTTCGCCGCCAATCCGCTGGTGACGCGCGCGCCGCACGTGCGCTTCTATGCCGGGGTGCCATTGGAAGATGCGCAGGGCCGCCGTTTCGGCACCCTGTGCGTGCTGGACCGCGAGCCGCGCCGGTTGCGCGAACGCGAGCTGCGCGCCCTGCGCGAGCTGGCGGCGATCGCTTCGGACGAGATCAAGCGGCGCGGCTGAGCGCCTGGTTATTCCACGCTGCCCGAGGCGGCCTGCTGCTTGCGGACGACCGCGATCACGGTATTGCGGATCGTCTTGAGCACGGCGTCGGCCTTGAAGGGCTTGACGATGAAGCCGTGTACGCCGCGCCCGAGCGCGTCCTGGATGGCGGCGGCGTCGAGCGTGCCCGACACCATGAAGATCATCGCCTTCGGCAGCTGGGCGCGCAGTTCCTCGACGATGCGGCTGCCGTCCTCGACCTGTTCGCGCGCGATGCAGACGATCTGGGGGCGGTGCTTCATCGCCAGGCCGTAGCCGAGCGTGCCGGTATGCGTCTGTGCGACGACGTCGTAGCCGCCATCGGTCAGTACGGTGTTGAGCAGGCCGCGCGCGATGGCGCTGCCGTCCACGATCAATGCCTTCAGCATCGGCGCTTTCCTTCAATGGGATTCATAGGCCAGCATGTTCCAGGTGACGCCCAGCCGCACGTCCAGCTTGAGCGACACCAGGCAGCGCGACATCTCGAGTATCTCACGCTCGGCGCGCAGCCTTTCGCCCAAAGGCGTCTTGAGGATGCCGGCGCCCGCCATCACGGCGTCCAGGCTGCCGTAGGCGTTGAGCAGGCGCGCCGCGGTCTTCATGCCGATCTTGGACACTCCCGGCACACCGTCGGTCGGGTCGCCCATCAGGGCCAGCAGGTCGTGCAGCAATTCGGGGGCGACGCCGAAGCGCTGGCGCACCCAGGCGTCGTCATGCCATTCGTTCTTGAAGTGGTCCCACACCAGCGCGCCGTGCGCGATCAGGATGTGCAGGTCCTTGTCGGTGGTGGCCACGATGGCCTCGCCCCGCCCTTCCCCCAGCCAGCGCATGACGCCGGTGGCGATCACGTCGTCGGCCTCGACCTCGGGTATCGCCAGCACGTGCAGGCCGGCCTGGCGCAGGCGCTCGTGGAATTCCGGCAGGGCTTCGCGCAGCGGCGCCGGCATGGCGGCGCGTCCTTCGCGGTAGCGCGGATAGAGGGCATGGCGCCAGTTGGGGCCGCCGTAGTCGAAGGCCGCCAGCACGTGCGTGGGCGCGTGCGCTTCCAGCACGTTGCGGAAGGACGAGAACGCGTGGCGCAGCGCGATGCTGGCCTTCAGGTCGGAGTCCGGTTCGGGGCTGGCTTCGTACACGCGGCGCACGATGTTCAGGCCGTCGATGGCGAGCAGCTTTCCCTGTTTGCTCATGGTGGTGCGTCTATCGGAGTAATCACTGGCGCCGCCATGATAAACCGAGGGGCCCGTCAGGCATAGTCGTACTTGCCGCCGCGCTCGAGCGCGCGCGCGTAGGCCGGGCGCGCGTGGATCCGCGCCAGGAAAGCGGACAGCTTCGGATACTGGCTGCCCAGCCCTCCGCGCGAGGCGGCCGCTTCCAGCGCAAAGCTCATCTGGATGTCGGCGGCGCTGAATTCCTCGCCGGCGAACCAGGTCGACTTGCCCAGTTCGCCCTCCAGGAAGTCGAGCTGGCTGCGGATGTTCGGCATGACGAAGCTGTCCTTGACCTTGCGTGCGATCGAGCGCGCGATCGGCTTGGCAAAGAAGGGCATCGGGCTGTTCTCGACCTTGTCGAACACCAGCTTCATCAGGAGCGGCGGCATGGCCGAGCCCTCGGCAAAGTGCAGGAAGTAGGTATAGCGCAGGCGTTCCGGGGTGCCGGGCGCCGGCACCAGGCGTCCGTTGCCGTAGCGGCCGGTCAGGTATTCCACGATCGCGCCGGATTCGGCCACCACCAGTGCATCGTCGGTGATCACCGGCGATTTGCCGAGCGGGTGAACCGCCTTCAGTTCCGGCGGCGCCAGCATGGTCTTCGGGTCGCGCTGGTATTTCTTGATCTCGTAGTCGAGCCCGAGCTCTTCGAGCAGCCAGAGGATGCGCTGCGAGCGCGAATTGTTCAGGTGGTGGACGACGATCATGAAGTTTTCCGGATAGTTCGACAGGCTGTCAGCTTAGCATGGGTGCGCCTGACAACGGACGAGGCAGAGTAAGCTTGAGCCCATGAACGGATCGGTCTACATCGGCATTTCCGGCTGGCGCTACGTGCCGTGGCGCGGCGTGTTCTACCCGAAGGGGCTGGTCCAGCACCGCGAGCTCGAATACGCGGCCGGGCAGCTGCCCAGCATCGAGATCAACGGCTCCTTCTACTCGCTGCAGCGGCCCGAGAGCTATGCCGCCTGGCATGCGGCCACCCCGCCCGGCTTCGTGTTCGCGGTCAAGGGCAACCGTTTTCTCACCCACATGCTCAAGCTGAAGGACATCGAAGGCCCGCTGGCCAATGTGCTGGCCTCGGGCGTGTTCGAACTGCGCGACAAGCTCGGTCCCTTCCTGTGGCAATTCCCGCCCGTCGTGAAATTCGATCCGCAGCGCTTCGAGCACTTCCTGTCGCTGCTGCCCCGGGATACCGATAGCGCCCGCGAACTGGCGCTGCAGCACCAGCCGCGCATGGAAGGCCGGGTTGCGCTCGAATCCGGCCCGAACCGCCCGATGCGCCATGCGGTCGAGATCCGGCACGAGAGCTTCCTGGATCCCGCCTTCATTGCCATGCTGCGCCGCTACAATGTCGCGCTGGTAGTGGCCGATACCGCCGGCAGGTGGCCGCTGTGCGAGGACCTCACCGCGGACTTCGTCTACATCCGGCTGCATGGCGACAAGGAGCTGTACGCGAGCGGCTATGAAGACGAGGCCATCGCGGCCTGGGCGGCGCGCATCCATGCCTGGCGCCGGGGCCGGCAGCCCGAGGGGGCGCGGCTCGTCTCCGACAAGCCGCCGCCGAAGGCCAGGGTGCGCGACGTCTACTGCTACTTCGATAACGACATCAAGGTGCATGCGCCGTTTGACGCACGTCGCCTGATCGCCGCGGTAGAAAGCCTTGCAGGGAACGGCTGACTGAAACTGTTGTCTATCCAGGCATTCATAGCCTGGAGACCACCATGACCCTGCTTCGTGTTGCCAGTGTTGCCGCTGCCCTGTTACTTTCAACCACTGCCAGCGGCGCCGATGCGCCGCCCCTCAAGGCCTCGAACGGCGTGCTGGTGAATGCCGCCGGCATGACCGTCTACACCTATGACAAGGATGAAGCCGGCAGCGGCAAGAGCAGTTGCGTCGCCGCCTGTGCGAAAAACTGGCCGCCCGTGAAGGCCGATGGCAGCCCGCGCCCGCCCTACTCCGTGATCACGCGCGCGGACGGCAGCAAGCAGCTGGCGCATGGCGGCAAGCCGCTGTACACCTTTGTGAAGGACAAGAAGGCCGGAGACAAGACCGGCGATGGGGTGGGTGGCGCCTGGCACGTGGTCAGCGTGGCGACGCCTTGAAGCGCTGCCGGCGCCGCTAGCGGCGCTCGTGGATCTTGATGACCTTGCCGTTGCCCTTGCCGGGCGGCGGCGCGGGTTCGGTCGGCCCGCAGGTATTACAGCTATTACAGCCGCTGCCGCAGCTGGCCGAGGTATCCAGCCACTTGACCAGTCTCGATTGCTGTCCGCCCCTGGAGAGGCGGTGCACGATCGCGCGCCGCCAGCTGTCCGGCAGGTACTTCGCGCCGGCGTACAGCACGGCCAGCGCGACGATGATCCCGGCGACCAGTTCCTGCCACATGTCCTAGCCCCCCGTGAAGAACAAGGTGGTGCGGTAGACGATGAAGGCGGCCACGTAGGCCAGGCCGAACATGTAGCCGGCCATGATCCAGGCGTAGCGGCGGCTGCCGGTTTCGCGGGCCACGGTGGCCAGCGTCGGCAGGCAGTGCGGCGCGTAGACGTACCAGGTGAGCAGCGCCAGGCCGGTGGCGAGCGACCACGACTGGGCAATCACCGGCGCCAGGGCGTTGGCGGCTTCGTCGCCGCCCGACAGGGCGTACACGGTGCCCAGCGCGCCGACCGCCACTTCGCGCGCGGCCATGCCGGGCACCAGGGCGATCGCGATTTCCCAGCCGAAGCCGATCGGGGCCAGGATGACTTCCAGCGCGCGGCCGATCATGCCGGCCACGCTGTAGTAGATCGGCGGGTGGGTCGCGCCTTCCGGTGCGCCCGGGAAGCTCGACAGCAGCCAGAGCAGGATCATCATGGTGAGGATCAGGGTACCGACCCGCTTCAGGAAGATCTTGGTACGCTCCCACAGGCCGGAGGCCAGCGCACTCAGCTGGGGCCAGTGGTAGGCCGGCAGTTCCATCATGAGCACATGCTGCTTGTAGTCGCTGCGGCGCTTCATGAACCAGGCCACCGCCATGGCGCTCAGGATGCCCGCCATGTAGAGGGCGAACAGCACCAGGCCCTGCAGGTTCATCAGGCCGGCCACTTCACGGTCCGGGATGAAGGCGGCGATCAGGAGCGCATACACCGGCAGGCGTGCCGAGCAGGTCATGAGCGGGGCGATCATGATCGTCACCAGGCGGTCGCGCGGATTCTGGATGGTGCGCGCGGCCATGATGCCCGGGATCGCGCAGGCGAACGAGGACAGCAGCGGCAGGAAGGCGCGGCCCGACAGGCCGACGCTGCCCATCACGCGGTCGAGCAGGAAGGCGGCGCGCGGCAGGTAGCCCACGTCTTCCAGCAGCAGGATGAAGAAGAACAGGATCAGGATCTGCGGCAGGAATACCAGCACGCTGCCGACGCCGGCGATGATGCCGTCCACGATCAGGCTGTGCAGCACGCCTTCGCCCAGCAGCGCACCGACCTGCTCGCCGAGGGCGCCGACGCCCGCCTCGATCAGGTCCATCGGCGTGCCGGCCCAGCTGAACACGGCCTGGAAAATCAGGAACATCAGGGCGGCCAGGAGCGCCAGGCCGAATACCGGGTGCAGCACCACGTTGTCGATCTTTTCCGTGAGGTTGCCGCGGTCTCCGCTGGTGGAAACGGCGAGCTCGAGGATGCGGCGCACTTCGCGCTGGGTTTCCTCGACCGGCACGGCGTCGATCGCGGACAGCGGATTCGGCTTGACGGCGGTCTCGAAGGCCATGCGGTCGAGCTGGGCCAGCAGGGCCTGCTCGCCGCCGGCCTGGATGGCGACGGTTTCCACCACCGGCATGTCCAGTGCGGCCGACAGTTTTTCCTTGTCGATGGTGATGCCGCGCTTCCTGGCGACGTCGACCATGTTCAAAACGAGCACCATCGGCAGGCCGAGACGCTTGAGCTCCAGCACCATGCGCAGGTTCAGGCGCAGGTTGGTCGCGTTGACCACGCACAGCACCGCATCCGGCGCCGCTTCGCCCGCGCGCAGGCCGGCCACCACGTCGCGCGTGATGGCTTCGTCCGGGGTCTGGGCGCTCAGGCTGTAGGCGCCCGGCAGGTCGAGCACGCGGAAAGCGCGGCCCGCCGGCGAGGTGAAGCTGCCCTCTTTGCGTTCGATGGTCACGCCGGCGTAGTTCGCGACTTTCTGGCGCGAGCCGGTCAGGCGGTTGAAGAGTGCGGTCTTGCCACAGTTGGGATTGCCGAGCAGTGCGACCAGGGGCGTGCGCGACGCCACCTGTTGTTCCATGACACCCATCCGATTATTCCGGCTTGATCGACACGAGGGCCGCTTCGAAGCGGCGCAGCGCGAAGGTCGACTCGCCGACCTTGACGGCCAGCGGGCCGCCCAGCACGCGCTTGAGCACACGGATGCGCTCGCCCGGCACGAAGCCGAGCTCCATCAGGCGGCGCTGGACGTCGAAACCACCCTGTTGCGCCGGCGGCGCCAGGTGGATCACGGTAGCGCTCTGGCCGGCCGGGAGGGCGTCGAGCGTGGTGAGGGAGGGAGCAAGAGTCATGGTCGCGTCCAGTAAGTGTAGCGCTGATGAGACAGATAGCTAGCATCATAAACCTAAATGCGAATTATTTCTATTTGCGGTTTGATCACACCCCTAAAGAAAGACCACGTCAATACAAAATTCCTGTTGCAAACGCCGCCGAGTTTACGGAGAATAGAACACGAATGAGATTGATTCTCATTTAAATGACAAGTGAACAAGTAGCGCCAAGGAACCTCAAGATGATCGTCTGTGTCTGCAACAACATCTCCGACCGCGAAATCCGCCAGGCCGTCGACCTGGGCATCAGCTCGGTCGCCGAACTGCACAAGGAACTGGGCGTCGGCACCATGTGCGGCAAGTGCGTGAGCTATGCACGCGAAGTCCTGCACGAACACATCGAGAGCAAAACCACGATCACCGAAGTGCGCCGCGTCCCGCAGGCGGCCTGAACATCACCACCGTCTCTCTCCATGCCCCGCTTTCGCGGGGTTTTTTTTCGCCCGCGCCGGGGTACTGAGAAGCGTTCGCACAGTGGAACGAGAACGCTTGTCATTCCCGCCGGTTTTTTCGATTTTCACTGCATTTCCCGGGCTTTTTCAGCGTTTTCGACCCAAAAGCGGGCTGCTTGTTTGTTATCATGGAGCCCATTCAACATCATCAAGGGCATCACATGAAAGGCGACCAGAACGTTCTTCGTCTGCTGAACGCGCAGCTGACCAACGAACTCACCGCGATCAACCAGTACTTCCTGCATGCGCGCATGTACCGCCACTGGGGCTTCGGCAAGCTGGCGAAGAAGGAATACGACGAGTCCATCGGCGAAATGAAGCACGCAGACAAGCTGATCGACCGCATCCTGATGCTCGACGGCCTGCCGAACCTGCAGGCGCTGCACAAGCTGCTCATCGGTGAATCGACCCAGGAAATGCTGGAATGCGACCTCAAGCTCGAGCGCGCGGCCCAGGTGACGGTCAAGGAAGGCATCGCGGCGGCGGAAGCGGCGGCGGACTACGTGACCCGCGACCTGTTCCTGATGATCCTCGAGGATACCGAGGAGCACATCGAGTGGCTGGAGACGCAGCTGGACCTGATCGTGAAGGTCGGCATCCAGAACTACCTGCAGAGCCAGATCAGCGAATAAAAAACACAACCCCGCCTGTGCGGGGTTTTGTTTGTCGGGCCGGGCTGCGGCTCAGCGCCACTTCCTCATCCACTGGTCATAAAACCCCAGATCCCGCGGGACCGCCCCCGGAATCGCGCAGATCGCCCCCGCGAACTCGTTGGCGCGCGCCAGCGACAGGTCGAGCGGCCAGCCGCGCATCTTCCCCAGTAGGAAAATCGCCGAGAAGGCGTCCCCCGCCCCCACCGTGTCGATGACGAAGGGCGGCGCCGGGTTATCGCGGTGCATCAGCACCTGCCCGTCGGCGCCGAAGTACACCGAGCCGCGGTGCCCCAGCGTGACGATCAGCGCATCGAGCGAGAACATCTGCAGCAGCGCCTGGCACGAGGCGTGCACTTCTTCGGCCGCCATCGCGGCATCGTCCGGCTTGATCTGGAAATACCAGCCGAACATTGCCTGCAATTCTTCCTCGTTGACCTTGGCGATGTTGGCTTCCTGCAGCGAGCGCGTGACGGTGCGCTCGTCCACCTGGCCTTCGCGCAGGTTCAGGTCGAGGTAGCGCAGCGCCGGCGTGGCGCGCAGCAGCGCCATCAGGGTGGCGCGCGAGCGCTCGTGGCGCTGGGCCAGGGTGCCGAAATAGAAGATGCCGGGCTGCGCATGTTCCACTGCCGCCTCGGCCTGGGCCCGGTCGATGAAATCGTAGGCCTGGTTCGGCAGGATGGTGAAGCGGTGGCCGCCGCGGGCGCCGCGTTCGACCAGCACGCGGCCGGTCTCCTCCATCGCATCGACCTGCAGGCCGGCCTCGCTCATTGCGAAGCGCTCGAACTCGGCGCGCACCGCCTGGCCCGGCTGGTCCTTGCCGATGCGGGTGAGCATCAGCTGCGGCGCCATGAAGGCCGCCAGATGGCGCGCCACATTGAAGGGCGCGCCGCCGACCACCTGCTCGGTGGTGAAGTCGTCGACCAGCGCTTCGCCGAAGACGACGGTGGTGGCGGGCGGGTTCACGCGACGAAAGGAACGGTGTCGCGGAACGACGGACGCTCGGCGAGTTTGTCGGCCAGGCGCGCCAGGTTCGGGTAGTCGCCGCGCCAGTCGATGTCGGGGAAGCGGAAAGCCAGCCAGCCCAGCGCGCAGCCGACGGCGACGTCGGCCAGCGTGTAGTGGATGCCCATGCAGTAGCTCGACTCGCCCAGGCGGGTGGACATCTCGCGCAGGCCGGCATGCACCTTGCCCATCTGGCGCTCGATCCACTTGGCGCTCTGCTGCTCCGGGGGGCGCTCGCGCCGCTCGAGGAAGACCAGGATCGCGGCATCGAGCACGCCATCGGCCAGGGCTTCCCAGACCTTGACTTCGGTGCGCTCGCGGCCATTCGGCGGCAGCAGCTTGCAGACCGGGGAGATGGTGTCGAGGTATTCGGCGATCACGCGCGAGTCGTACAACGTGCTGCCGTCTTCCATGATCAGGCAGGGGATCTTGCCGAGCGGGTTGACCTGCTGGATGGTGGTCTCCGGGACCCACACGTTTTCTTGCACAAAGCTGACATCGAGCTTCTTGTCCGCCATCACGACGCGGACTTTACGCACATAGGGACTGGTGAAGGAACCGATGAGTTTCATACATGCCCGAATTTGAGGATTGGATGCCAGTATAGCATCGCCATTTCGGCGCCTGTCTGCGCCGGACGAGCCTCCCGGGCCGTCCGCGGCGTGGCCTGCACAAGGCTGCGCGCGCCTCCCGGTGGTAAAATCCGCGTTTTTGCACGGACCGCCCGCCATGACCTCTACCGTCCCCTCCCCTACCCTGTCGGCCCTGTCCCCGCTGGACGGCCGCTATGCGTCGAAAACCGACAAGCTGCGCCCGATCCTGTCCGAAGCCGGCTTCATGCACCACCGCGTGAAGGTGGAAATCGCCTGGCTGCAGGCGCTGTCGCAGGCCGGCTTCCCGGAGATCAAGCCGTTCTCGAGCGAAGCGAACGCTCATCTCGAGCGCATGGCCGCGAACTTCGGCGACGCCGAAGCGGCGCGCATCAAGGAGATCGAGGCGGTCACCAACCACGACGTCAAGGCGGTGGAATACTGGCTCAAGGAGCAGGTGAAGGACGTGCCGGAGCTGGTGGCGGCGAGCGAATTCATCCACTTCGGCTGCACCTCGGAAGACATCAACAACACCTCGCACGGCATGATGCTGAAAGCCGCGCGCGACGGCGTGCTGCTGCCGGCCCTCCAGAACATCATCGCCAAGCTGACCGAGATCGCGCATACCAATGCGGCGCTGCCGATGCTGTCGCGCACCCACGGCCAGACCGCCAGCCCGACCACCCTGGGCAAGGAATTCGCCAACGTGGTCGCGCGCCTGCAGCGTGCCGTCAAGCGCATCGCCGACGTCGAGATCCTCGGCAAGATGAACGGCGCGGTCGGCAACTACAACGCGCACCTGTCGGCCTACCCGGGCTTCGACTGGCCGGCCTTCTCGAAGGAAGTCATCGAGCAGCGCCTGGGCCTGGTGTTCAACCCGTACACCATCCAGATCGAGCCGCACGACTACATGGCCGAGATGTTCGACGCCATCGCGCGCGCCAACACCATCCTGCTCGACCTGAACCGCGACATCTGGACCTACGTCTCGCTCGGCTACTTCAAGCAGAAACTCAAGGCGGGCGAGATCGGTTCGTCGACCATGCCGCACAAGGTCAACCCGATCGACTTCGAGAACTCGGAAGGCAACCTGGGCCTGGCCAACGCGGTGCTGCGCCACATGGCCGAGAAGCTGCCGGTCTCGCGCATGCAGCGCGACCTGACCGATTCGACCGTGCTGCGCAACATCGGCGTCGGCTTCGGCTACGCGCTGCTGGCCTACGACAGCTGCCTGCGCGGCCTGAACAAGCTGGAAGTGAACGCGGCGCGCCTGGAAGCCGACCTGGACGCGAGCTGGGAAGTGCTGGCCGAGCCGGTGCAGACCGTGATGCGCCGCTACGGCATCGAGAACCCGTACGAGCAGCTGAAGGAGCTCACCCGCGGCAAGGGCATCACCCGCGAAGCGCTGCAGGAGTTCATCGGCAAGCTGGCGATCCCGCAGGAAGCCAAGGACCTGCTGCTGCACATGACGCCGGCGAACTACACCGGCCTGGCAGCCGACCTGGCGAAAGCCATCTGATCCGCGGGACGGGCGGCCATGCCGCCCGTCCCATGCCGCGCATGTTCATGCGCGGTTCAATACTCCCACAACAGCTTCACCCCGAGCCGGCGCTCGATCTCGGCCCGCGCCAGGATCGTCCCGTATTCCGCATGCCCGCCGGTGAGGTTCTCGCCGGTCAGCGCCAGCTCCAGTCCCGGCCGGATGCGCCAGCCGAAGCGCGCGTCGAGCGCCGTATAGGACGGCACGTCCGGGAAGGACTTGCCCGCCACCTTGCGCAGCGCGAGCTCGATGTCGCGCCGGTCGTCGATGCCGTAGATCGAGCGCAGCTGGAAGGTATGCGCCGGGTCGCGCTCCGCCACGCGGGTGGCGTTCACGTCGGTGCTGCCCGGCTTCAGGCGCAGCTTCTGGTGCATGGCGGTCCAGCCGGCCGACAGGCGCCAGCGCTCGGCCGCCTGCCAGTTGCCCCAGGCCTCGATGCCGCTCGAGCGCCCTTCCATCAGGCTGTCGAAGGTGATGAAGCCGGCCGGATTGGTCTCGGTCGTGCGCAGGTAGTCGTAATCGTGGTGGAACAGGGTCACGGAATACGCGAGCGCAGGCACCGGGTTGCCGCGGTAGCCCAGCTCGAACACCCGGGCCACCTCGCCGCGCACCTGCGGTCCGCCGCGCAGCAGGTAGGGCGGGCGGCCCGGCAGGAAGGCGTCGACGTCGAGGCGCGAAGGCGCGCGCACGGTGCGCGAGGCCGCCGCCCACAAGGCGTGCTGGGGCGACAGGCGCCAGGACAGGCGCGCGCTCGGCAGCCATTCGGTGCCGGTGTATTCGTTGTACTCGAGGCGGCTGCCCAGGGTCAGGTACCAGTCCTGGCGCAGGTTGATCTCGTCCTGCGCGAACAGGCTGGCCCATTGCTGGGTGGTGCGCGCCGGCAGGAAGGCGACGGTGGCGCTGTTGTCGACCCGGTCGCGGCTGTGGCGGTAGTTCGCGCCCCAGACGATCCGGTGCCGTCCGAGCTGCGCCAGGGTGTGCTGGAACTGCAGGTCGGTGGTGTACAGGCGCTCGCCGAACAAGGGCGCGGTGCGGCGCAGCGTGTGGTCGAAATAGGCCTGCGCCATCAGGCTGGCGCCGTCGTCCAGGGCACGCTCCCAGCGTGCGCTCAGGTTGACGCCGTCCGAGCGTACCCGGCCCAGGGTGGCGGGCACGCCGGGCGCGGCGATCTCGCCCGGGGCCGGCTGGTCGAAGCGCCCGCGGTAGGCATTGCCGACCAGGCTGAAACGATCCGTGCCGCGCTCCCAGTCGGCGCGCACGCCCACCAGGCTGCGCCGGTAGGCGTCGTCGACCAGGGCGCCGCTGGCCAGCTCGCTGTCTTCGCGCCGCGTGGTCTTGCCGAACACGCGCCAGGCGATGCCGTTCTCCAGGGTGCCGCCGTGGCGGTAGGAGACGGTGGCGCCGTCGGTCGCGGCCTGCACGGCCGCCAGGCTGCCCTGGGTGTCGCGCGCGGAGCGGGTGGTGATGTTGATGACGCCGTTGACCGCGTTCAGGCCCCACAGCACCCCACCGGGGCCGCTGACCACTTCGATGCGCTCGACGTCTTCGAGCAGCACTTCCTGGGCATCCCAGAACACGCCGGAAAACAGCGGCGTATACACCGAGCGGCCGTCGATCAGCACCAGCAGCTTGTTCGAATAGCTGTTGCCGCTCTGGTTCATGCCGCGCGCACTGATCGAATAGCTGTAGCCGTTGATGCGCGCCACGTGCAGGTTCGGGGCCAGGCGCAGCACTTCCGGCAGGGTGGCGGCGCCGGAGCGGCGGATGTCCTCGGCGGTGATGACGAACACGGCCGCGGCGGCGTCCTGCAGGCGCTCGGGGCGCTTGGAGACCGACATCACCGGGATGTTGGCCAGCTCTTCGATCGACAGGTCGGCCAGGTTGTCGGGGCGGCTTACAGGCACTTCTTCCGCATTGGCGCCGAGCGCGATCACCAGGCCGAGGCAGGCCGCGGCCACATGCTTGAGTAGCCCCGGGCAATGGCGGGTCGGCGGTGTGAGGGCATTCATATTCTTGCTCCCTGGCTTTACATACTGTCGCCAGTTATCTTTGATAAACAATGCGTTGGTTGAATTTTACATTCCGGACACCCCGGCTGTGCAGCTTTTGCAATCCGTGCTAGTGTACTCGGCGGAAAAATGTCCCTTTCAGCAGCATAAGATAAAGACTGGTATAGTTAGTTCTAACACGTACGACTTTCCTAAATATAATCTTTATGCATCGCTATACCATCCCGGCCATCGTCCTGCACTGGCTGATCGCCCTGCTGATCATCGGGACCTTCACGCTCGGGCTGGTCATGACCGATATCCCGGGCATCACGCCGACCAAGCTGAAGTATTTCAACTGGCACAAATGGGCCGGCGTGACGGTGCTGCTGCTTGCCGCCCTGCGCCTGCTGTGGCGCCTGTTTCGTCATCCGCCGGCCTACGCCGACGAAATGCCGGCCTGGCAGCGCGGCGCCTCCCATGGCCTGCATTGGCTGCTGTACATCCTGATGTTCGCAGTGCCCCTGTCCGGCTATTTCTACAGCCTGGCGACCGGCTATCCGATCGTCTGGTTCGGCGTGGTCGAACTGCCGGTGCTGATGGGGCCGGATCCGGCCCTGAAAGTCATCCTGAAGGATGTCCACTACTGGCTCAACATGCTGCTGGCGCTGCTCGTCGGCCTGCACGTGGCGGCCGCGTTCAAGCACCTGCTCGTCGACCGCGACGGCGTGATGGCGCGCATGCTGCCTTTCTCTACCCGTAAGGAGTCTTGATGAAACCCATGAAAAGCCTGCTGCTGGCCTCGCTGCTGGCCAGCGCCGTCGCCATCGCGGCGCCCCTGAAAACCGACCCGGCGAAAAGCAGCGTGACGGCCACCTTCAAGCAGATGGGCGTGCCGGTCGAGGCGAAGTTCAAGCAGTTTGCTGCGCAGATCGACTACGACGCCGCCAAGCCGGCCGCGTCGAAAGCGAGCGTCGAGATCCAGACGGCCAGCCTCGACCTGGGCGACCCGGACTACAACAAGGAAGTCGCCAAGAAGGAATGGTTCAACACCGCCCAGTTCCCGAAGGCGAGCTTCGTGTCGACCGCGATCGCCCCGGCCGGCGCGGGCAAGCTGAACGTGAGCGGCAAGCTCACCATCAAGGGCCGCAGCGCCAACGTCAGCTTCCCGCTGAGCGTCAAGGCAGAAGGCGGCAAACAGGTATTCGAAGGCCAGCTGCCGATCAAGCGGCTGGCGTTCAACATCGGCGAAGGCGAGTGGAAGGACACGAGCATGGTCGCCGATGAGGTTGTCATCAAGTTCCGCGTCACGGCGGGCCAGTAATCACCCCAGCAAACATCTCAACACACGCAAGGAATCATTCCATGAAAATCAAGCACCTGATCGCCGCCCTGGCCGCTTCGAGCACCCTCGGCGCCGGCATCGCCTTCGCCGCCGACACCTACAAGATCGAGCCGAACCACACCTATCCGAGCTTCGAGGCCGACCACATGGGCATCTCGGTCTGGCGCGGCAAGTTCAACAAGACCGACGGCACCGTGACCCTCGACCGCGCGAAGAAAACCGGCACCCTCGACATCACCGTGTACATCGACAGCATCGACTTCGGCCACGACAAGATGAACGAGCACGCCAAGAAGCCGGACATCTTCGACGCCGCCCAATTCCCGACCGCGACCTTCAAGTCGAAGTCGATCAAGTTCACCGGCGACGTCCCGACCTCGGCCGAAGGCGAGCTGACCCTGCACGGCGTGACCAAGCCGCTGACCCTGACCATCAACAAGTTCAAGTGCATCGACCACCCGATGCTCAAGCGCGAAGTGTGCGGCGCCGACGTGACCGGCAGCTTCCAGCGCAGCGACTTCGGCATCAACTTCGGCCTGCCGAAGTTCTCGCCGGAAGTGAAGCTGGCGATCCAGGTGGAAGCGGTCAAGCAGTAATCGCTCGCTCAGCATGGAAAAAGCCTCGGTCCCGCAAGGAACCGAGGCTTTTTTACGTCAGGACGCCGTCAGCGATCAGCGGCCGTCGCGGTCCGCATCACCCGGGATGGCGCGCTCGACCTTGTGCCATGCGGCGCGCGAAGCGTGCTTGGCCTGCTCCCAGCTCAGGCGCGAATTGCCCTTGGTGCGTTCCCATTCGGTCGACAGCTCGTTTTCGTGCATGTCGTAGCCGCCCGGGTAGCGGCCTGCCGAGTTGTAGCCCAGCGCATAGGCCGGTGCGTAGTCGTCGTAGGTGTAGCCCGGGGTGTAGTACGGCTGGGTCTGGTAAGCATTGCGCCAGTGGGCGTCTTCCTCCTGCGGGTTGACCATCTTGGCCACGCCCTTGCCGGCCATGCCGCCGACGGCCGCGCCGATGCCGGCGCCAGCCACCGCGCCGACCGGGCCGCCGACCGCGCCGCCCAGCACCGCGCCGCCGACCGCAGCGCCGCCAGCCGCACCGACGCCGGTGCCCAGGTGGTGGTCATGCAGTTCGTCGCCCGGTTTCGGGTTCACGACTTCGCCGGTGCCCTTGCCTGCCGCGCCGCCGGCCAGGCCGCCGATCACGGCGCCCGCTGCGGCGCCGACCGGGCCCGCCACCGAACCGGCAACCGCGCCGGCCGCAGCGCCGCCGGCGCCGCCGACGCCCTGCGCCAGGTTATGGTCGTGCAGCTCATCGCCCGCTTTCGGGTTCACGACTTCGCCCGCGCCCTTGCCGGCTGCGCCGCCGGCCAGGCCGCCGACCACCGCACCGGCAGCCATGCCGATCGGGCCGCCGGCCGCGCCGGCCATCGCGCCCACGGCCGCGCCGCTGCTGGCGCCGACGCCCTTGGCCAGGTAGTGTTCCGACAGGTCGTCGCCCGCTTTCGGGTTGACGACTTCGCCCACGCCCTTGCCGGCGATGCCGCCGGTGACCGCGCCGATGGCGGCGCCCGCCACGGTGCCGACCGGGCCGGCCGCCGAACCAATGGCGGCGCCGGCTGCCGCGCCACCCAGGGCGCCGACGCCGGTGCCGATGATGTGGGTGCCGCCGCTGTCGGTCCAGGATTGCTGGATGTGGCGCGCATCTTCGTCCGAACGGGCGTTCACGCCCATCACGATGCCGCCGCGCTTGATGCCTTCTTCATAGTGGGCAGCACGGTCTTCCGGGATGCCGGCGCCGATCAGCGCGCCGATCAGGCCACCGGTGATGCCGCCGGCGCCGGCGCCGGCCAGGGCCGCTGCCAGCGGGCCGGCGACGACCACGCCCAGGCCAGGCAGCACGAGGGTGGTGCCGACGGCGGCGATGCCTGCCAGGACGGCGCCGATGGTGCCGCCGATGCCGGCGCCGATGCCGGCGCCTTCGGCGGCCTTGCTGCCCAGTTCAGTATCGGTGTCGCCGAAATGGGTCTTGCGTGCTTCGTCCGACATCATCAGGTTGACGTCGTCTTTGGTGTAACCGCGGGTCGAGATCGAGGAATATGCACGTTCTGCGCTGGCACGGTCGGGGAACAGGCCAGTGACCATGCGGGAATTCTGGTTGGTGTTATTCGAATCGTAGTTGCTCATGGCGAATCCTTTCAGAAGGTTCAGGTGCTGGGTCCTGCAGACAAAATCGATCTTGCAAGTGTTGAAACCTTATGCCCGGCACAAGACCTCTTCTGTTCGCTGACGCACCCTACCCGGTTCTTTTCGCTCAACAATTCGAAGCGGCAGAACAGGCTTGCAGATTCGCCGTCTAACGTTCGTTGCCGCACCGACCTGAAGGGGACTGGTCTCTAGACTTTTCTCCATGGCCACGGCAATTCAAGGGCCTGGGGGTATGTTTTCTTACACTTGAAGGAGGTACACCATGTTATTCATCATTTGGATCGTTGTCGGTGGCATTCTGGGCTGGCTGGCCAGCATGGTCATGAAGACCGACGCAGAGCAAGGCATGATTCTCAACGTCGTGGTTGGTATCGTTGGCGCCTTCCTGGGTGGCTGGCTGCTGTCGCCGCTGTTCGGCACCGGCACCATCAACTCCGATGACTTCAGCGTTTCGTCGCTGCTGGTTTCGTTCCTGGGTGCTGTCATCCTGCTGGCGATCGTGAACCTGCTGCGTCGCGGCCGTGTTCGCTAATCGGCAATCGGGTAGCCCTAGCTAAAAACCAACGCTTCATGCGTTGGTTTTTTTACGCCCGCAGTTCCATCGGTCTTTCCGTATGTCCCTACTATCACCCAAACGATTCTGGACCATCCTCGTCACGGCCGCCCTCACGCTGGTCGGCGGGGTGCTCGCGCTCAATTTCATGCCGAGCGAAACGCAAATCGACACCCGCCTGACCCGGCAGTACGATACCAACGACCCGCAGTTCCGCCGCTCGCTCGGGGTCCTGCTCGGCCCGCCCATCCTGGAAGGGAACAAGGTCGAGGTCCTGCTCAACGGCGACCAGATCTTCCCGGCCATGCTCGATGCGATCCGCTCGGCCAAGAAGAGCATCACCTTCGAAACCTATATCTACTGGTCCGGCTCGATCGGCAAGGAATTCACCGAGGCCCTGATCGAGCGCGCCCGCGCCGGCGTGAAAGTCCACGTGATGCTGGATTTCATGGGCAGCCTCAAGCTCGACCTGGCCCAGATCGACGCCATGAAACAGGCCGGCGTGCAGGTGCAGCGCTACCACAAGCCGGTCTGGTGGAAGCTGGCGCGCCTGAACAACCGCACCCACCGCAAGCTCCTGGTGATCGACGGCAAGGTCGGCTTCACCGGCGGGGTCGGCATCGCCGACCAATGGCGCGGCAATGCCCAGGACAAGGACCACTGGCGCGACACCCATTTCCGCATCGAAGGACCGGTGGTCGGCCAGGTGCAGGCCGTGTTCAACGACAACTGGACCAAGGCCACCGGCACCGTGCTCGACGGCGCCGATTACTTCCCGGCCCTGCAGCACGTGGGCGACATGCCGGCCCAGATGTTCTCGAGCTCGCCGACCGGCGGCGCCGAGTCGATGCACCTGATGTACCTGATGGCGATCACCTCGGCGCGCAAGACCATCGACTTGTCCGCGGCCTATTTCGTGCCCGACGAGCTCACCATCCGCACCCTGATCGAAGCGGCGAAACGCGGCGTGCGCGTGCGCATCCTGATGCCGGGCAAGATCATCGATTCGGACCTGGTCAAGGCCGCTTCGCGCGAGCGCTGGGGCGAACTGCTGGCTGCGGGCGTCAAGCTGGCCGAATACCAGCCCACGATGTACCACGTGAAGGCCCTGATCGTCGACAACCTGCTGGTGTCGGTCGGCTCGACCAACTTCGACAACCGCTCCTTCAGCATCAACGACGAGGCCAACCTCAACGTGCTGCACGAAGGCTTCGCGCGCGAGCAGACCGCCATCTTCGAGGATGACTGGAAGCACGCGAACCCGGTCACGAAAGCGGAACATCGCGAGCGGTCCTTATGGGAGCGCCTGACGACGGGCGTGGCCTCCGTGTTCAGCGCCCAGCTATAGTTTCTGTTGGAAAACTACGCGTTTGTCGGTACGAAATATTGGTTGACGATGCATATATGGATTACGGATACTCACGGATGCTCCGCGGAGCCCAAGAGTTCCCACTTCCATAAAGACAGACGCGAATGAAAAAGACCCTCCTCTCGCTGGCCATCCTGACCAGCTTCGCCGCACACGCGGACGAAGGCATGTGGATGCCGCAGCAGCTGCCACAAGTAGCCAAGCAACTGAAAGCCGCCGGCCTCAAGCTGGATCCGTCCACCCTGACCAAGCTGACCGAATTCCCGATGGGCGCGATCGTGAGCCTGGGCGGCTGCTCGGCCTCGTTCGTCTCGCCGCAGGGCCTGGTCGTCACCAACCACCATTGCGTGTACAACAGCATCGCGGTCAACTCGACCCCGGAACGCGACCTGCTGGCCAACGGCTTCCTGGCCAAGACCCTGGGCGAAGAGCTGCCGGCCGCACCGGGCAGCCGTGTCTACGTGACCGAGGAAGTGGCCAACGTCACCAACCAGATCATCACCCCGGACGTCGCCAAGCTGACCGGCAAGGCACGTATCGACGCCATCGAGAAGAACCAGAAGAAGCTGGTGGCCGAGTGCGAAAAGGATGCCGGCTACCGCTGCACCGTGGCCAGCTTCTACGGCGGCCTGGAGTTCTACCGCCTGAAGCAGCTCGAGATCCGTGACGTGCGCCTGGTGCACGCACCGCCGGCCGGCGTCGGCAAGTTCGGCGGCGACACCGACAACTGGATGTGGCCGCGCCACACCGGCGACTACGGCTTCTACCGCGCCTATGTGAGCAAGGACGGCAAGGCCGCCGAGTTCTCGCAGGACAACGTGCCGTACAAGCCGAAGCACGTGCTGAAGATCGCCGACCCGAGCGCCAGCGCCAAGGAAGGCGACTTCGTGATGGTGCTGGGCTACCCGGGCCGCACTAACCGCCACCGCCTGCCGTCGGAAGTCGAATCGACCTTCACCTGGAACTACCCGGCCTTCGTGCAGGCATCGGGCGAGACCCTGGCGATCATCGAGCGCGAGACCAAGAACGACCCGGCCGCCAAGCTCAAGTACGCAGGCCAGATCGCCGGCGTCAACAACTACTACAAGAACCGCAAGGGCATGCTGACCTCGTACGCGAACAGCGACTTCCTGCAGCGTAAGACGGCCGAGCACAACGCCCTGAAAGCCTGGGTCAACGCCACCCCGGCGCGCAAGGCGCAGTACGCCGCCGACATCGAGCAGGCCGAGAAGCTGATCGCCGAGCGCGACGCCAACGCCAAGAAGGGCTTCTACCTGTCGTACGCCCAGCCGAAGTTCCTGTCCTCGGCGCGTTCGCTGTACCGCCTGGCCAACGAGCGCACCAAGCCGGACGCCGAGCGCAAGACCGGCTTCCAGGAACGCGACCTGGCGCGCTGGACCTCGGTCATCACCGGCCAGGACCGCACCTACGACGAAAAGGTCGACAAGGCGCTGGTGCTGAACTTCCTCACCAAGTACAACGCGCAGCCGGCTGCCGAGCATGACGCCGCCTTCGATGCCGCCCTCGGCATCAAGCCGGGCATGAGCGACGCCGAGCTGAAGGCCGCGCTGGACCGCATCTACGCCGGCTCCAAGCTGGCCAACAAGGAAGAGCGCGCCGCATGGCTGAAGAAGTCGCCGGCCGAGTTCCAGGCCTCGAACGACAGCTTCATCAAGGCCGCCGTCGCGATGTACGACGCGTCGATGCGCGATGAAGCCAAGGAAGAGGAAATGGCGGGCAAGATCCAGCAAGCCTACGGCAACTACATGCGCGCCAAGATCGCCTACATGAACAGCAAGGGCCAGGCCGTCTACCCGGACGCCAACGGCACCCTGCGCGTCACCTTCGGCAAGGTGATGGGCCGTGACGTCGGCGCCGACGGCACCGGTTCCTGGACCGCGTTCACGACCCCGAAGGGCATCGTGGCCAAGCACACCGGCGAAGGCGAGTTCAACGCGCCGGAAGCCCAGCTGGCGGCGATCCAGTCCAAGGACTTCGGCAAGTACGTCGATCCGAAACTGAAGACCGTGCCGGTCAACTTCCTGGCAACGCTGGACATCACCGGCGGCAACTCGGGTTCGGCCGCGCTGAACTCGAAGGGCGAGCTGATCGGCCTGGCCTTCGACGGCACCCTGGATTCGATCATCTCGGACTGGGACTTCAACAAGGCCATGACCCGCTCGATCCAGGTCGACAGCCGCTACATGCTGTGGAACATGAAGCATGTGGACAAGGCCGACAACCTGCTGAAGGAAATGGGCGTGCAATAAGCCTGCCGGCGCCTCGGGGCGCCATGCATGAGGAAGCCACGCGCTCGCAAGACCGCGTGGCTTTTTTCGTTTCATACCGCCGTTCGTGCACTTCGTCACACATCAGTTGTAGGCATACAAGCCCGGCGCTATGCTCCATTTTTTTACAGTGAAAGGAACGGCATGAAAAAGACCTGGCTGCTCTGCGGCGCACTGTTTGCGCTGGCCTGCTCCGCCGCGACGGCGCAGGAAACGCCTGATCCGTACGCGAAGGCGCGCACCATCATCGAGGACCTGAGCCGCATCAGTGCCCCCACCGGCGTGCAGGAGTCGTACAAGACCCGCATCGGCGGCATCGACCAGTGGCTCAGCGTGCGTGGCCAGGACCGCGACAATCCGATGATCCTGTTCGTGCACGGCGGCCCGGCCTCGCCGGTGACGCCGACCATGTGGCAGTTCCAGCGCCCGATCGAGGAATATTTTACGGTCGTAAACTGGGACCAGCGCGGCGCAGGCAAGAGCTATGGCGAAGCCGATCCCGACAAGGTCGGCGAAACGATCCGCATCGAGCGCTATGTCGACGATGCGATCGAAGTGGCGGAACACCTCAAGGCGCGCTACGGCAAGCGCAAGCTGGTCCTGATGGGCCATAGCTGGGGAACGATCGTCGGCATGCGCGCGGCGCTCAAGCGCCCCGACCTGTTCCACGCCTACGTCGGCATCGGCCAGGTGCTGAACGTGCGCGAGAACGAACGCATCAGTTTCGAATACGGCTACGAGCGCGCCAAGCGTGAGAACAACGAGCAGGCGATCAAGGAGATGGCCACGATCGCGCCCTACCCCGGCGACCGGCCGATCACGCGCGAGCGCATCGTCGTCGCCCGCAAATGGCCGCAGCACTACGGCGGCCTGTCCGCCTTCCGCAGCGAGTCCGGCTACTTCCACCGCGGCCCGCTGCTCTCGCCGGAATACACGCCGGCGCAGGTGAAGGACATCGACAAGGGCAGCATGCTGACCTTGGGCCGGGTTCTGCCGGAATTCCTCGAAGTCGATTTCTCAAGCGTGAAGCGTTTCCCGATCCCGGTCGTGATGTTCCTGGGCCGGCACGACTACACGACGCCGGCCGCGCCGACGATCGATTGGATGAACAAGGTGGACGCCCCCCACAAGCGCATCGTCTGGTTCGAGCGCTCGGCCCACATGGTTCCGTGGGAAGAGCCGGGCAAGCTTCTCGTCAGCCTGCTCGAGGTCGTCAAGCCGCTGGCGAAATGATCGCCTCCAGCTCGCCGGCAATCTGCTGCGCAAGCTGGTGGATGTGAAAGCCGTCGACGAATCCGTGGTGGGCCTGCACCGAGAACGGCAGCTCCAGGCGGCCGCCCGGCGCGTCGCGGAACTTGCCCCAGGCGAGCGAGGGAATGTCCGGATGCGCCAGCGAGGCGCTGGGGTGCTGGATGGAGGTGAAGGCCAGCCAGGGAATGCAGGTGATGAAGACCTGCTCCTTTGCTTCGCGCGGGCCGAGGCTGCGGTAGGCTTCGTTCAGTTCCGTCATCGCCGAGGCTTGTTCGCGCGCCGCAATGCCGCGCGCCACGAATTCGCGCAGGTCGTCGCTCCAATCGAACAGGGCGAAATTCAGGTCCTGGTGCTGGTTGATCACGGTGAAGGACGGCCGCAGGCGCTCGATCCGGAATACCTCGCCGTCCAGCAGGCGGTAGCGGAAGTTCTCCACCTTGAGCACTGCGCGCAGCACCGCGCACAGCAGCACGTGGAAGGGGGCCAGGCCCTGTTCCTTGCACCAGGGCCGGAAATCCGGCAGCTCGAGCGGGAAGCAGATGTTGACCGCGGCGCTGTCCATCGCATTGAACAGCGCGAAGCGGTCGCGCCGCCGTTCGAACGCCTCCATTTTTCTACCCCTTGTTCAGGCGGCTGTGGCGCACGCTGTACAGGAAGTAGGTGGCCACGGCCACGCCCATCCAGATGAAGAACACGCGGAAGGTGGCCGGCGACAGGTCCTTCATGATGTACAGGCAGGCGCATACCGACAGGCCCGGGATCACGTAGGGACCAAAGGGCACGCGGAAATGGCCCGGCTCGCCGGGGCCCTGCTTGGCGCGGATCACCGGCACGGCGATCGACACCACGATGAAGGCGGTCAGGGTGCCCATGCTCACCATGTCCCACAGGAAGGTGGCGTCGACCAGGCCGGCTACCGCGCCCACCACCAAGCAGACGATGATGGTGTTGGCGGTCGGGGCCAGGGTGCGCTTGTTCACCTTCTGGAAGGTCTTCGGGATCAGGCCGTCGCGGCTGATCGCATACAGGATGCGGGTCTGGCCGTAGATCGTCACCAGGGTTACCGAGAACACCGACACCACGGCGCCGGCCGACAGCACCAGCGCCGGCCAGGCCTGGCCGGTGACGTTCTGCAAGATCACCGACAGGCCGGCTTCCTGGCCTGCGAACATGCGGGCGGGCTGGGCGCCCATCGCGGCCACCGCCACCAGCAGGTAGAACACGGTCACGATCAGGAGCGCGGACAGGATCCCGATCGGCACGTTGCGGCGCGGGTTGTTCACTTCCTCGCCGGCGGTGGCGATGGTGTCCAGGCCGATGAAGGAGAAGAACACGGTGCCGGCGGCCGCGGTCACGCCGGCCATGCCCACGAAGCCGCTGTCGGGGTCGGGGCTGAAGAAAGGCGTGAAGTTGGCGGAATCGAAACCGGTGAAGGCGATCACGGCGAAGAAGATCAGGATGGCCAGCTTGACCAGCACCATGATGGAATTGGTGGTCGCCGATTCCTTGGTGCCGCGGATCAGCAAAATGCAGCACATCGCCACCAGGATCATCGGCGGCAGGTTGAAGTTGCCCGGGCTGAAGTGGACGTTGTGGTGGTCGGACACGAACATCGGCGAGCGCAGGTGGGCCGGGATCTCCCATCCGAAGGCATTCGACAGGAAGTTGTTCAGGTAATCCGACCAGCCGATCGCCACCGCGCTTCCCGCCAGGCCGTATTCAAGCAGCAGGCAGGCCGCCACGATGAAGGCGGCGAACTCGCCCACGGTGGCATAGGCGAAGGAATACGAGGAACCGGCGGCGGGCACGCGGCCGGCCAGTTCGGCGTAGCACAGCGCGGTCAGGCCGGCGGTGACGGCGGCGAGCAGAAAGGACAGGATCACGGCCGGACCGGCCTTCGGCACCGCCTCGACCATCGTGAAGAAGATGCCGGTGCCGATGGTGGCGCCGACGCCGATCATGGTCAGCGGGAACAGGCCGAGCGATCGCTGGAGGCCGCCGCCGCTGCTCTCTTCGTCATGCTGACGTTCGGCTGTTTTGGTGCGGATCAGCTTTTGGCCAAGGGTCAGATTCACGGCGTGTCCTTTGTGTGGAAGCTTCGGCGGCGCTCCGGTCAAGCGCTCATCTAAAAGCAGCGATTATATGGGTTTTGTGTTCTCGCAATAAAATTGTTTGCTCAAAGATGCATTTACTCAGCATCTTTTGCTAGAATGCTCCCGTCCGCACCGATTGCCCATCGCGTCCGGGGCAATTTTTTGGCCTTAAACATGCATAACTGATACATCTATCAAGGAACACATCATGATCTCGAGCGCTTCCCGTCCGTACATCGACGCTTCCGTCCCCGTCCTGCGCGACCACGGCCTGGCCATCACCACCACCTTCTACCGCAGCATGTTCGAGGCCCATCCGGAGCTGAAGAACCTGTTCAACATGGGCAACCAGGCCAGCGGCGTGCAGCAGCAATCGCTGGCCTCGGCGGTGTTCGCCTACGCCGCCAACATCGGCAACGCCGCGGCGCTCGGCCCGGTGGTGAGCCGCATCGTGCACAAGCACGCCGCGGTTGGCATCCGTGCCGACCATTACCCGATCGTCGGCCACCACCTGCTCGGCGCCATCAAGACCGTGCTGGGCGATGCCGCCACCGAGCCGCTGCTCAAGGCCTGGGAAGAGGCCTACACCTCGCTGGCGCGCCTGTTGATCGATGCGGAAGCGAAGATGTACGAGGAAGCCGGCGTGCAGCCGGGCGAGACGCGCGCGATGCGCGTAACGGAAGTGGTGCGCGAGAGCGACAACGTGGTGTCGATCCGCTTCGTCCCGGCGGACGGCGGCGCCCTGCCGCCCTTCAAGGCCGGCCAGTACCTGAGCGTGGCGGTCGATTTCAGCGACGGCCGCCGCCAGCTGCGCCAGTACAGCCTGTCGGACGCGCCGGGCAAGGACAGCCTGCGCATCTCGGTCAAGCGCGAGGATGGCGGCGCCGCACCAAGAGGTGAAGTGTCGACCTGGCTGCACGACAACGTGAACGTGGGCGACGTGCTGCACGTGATCCACCCCTTCGGCGACTTCCTGCCGGATACCGAATCGAACGAACCCGTGGTGCTGCTCTCGGCCGGCGTCGGCATCACGCCGATGATCGCGGCGCTGAACCGCATCGCGACCGTGAACCCGGAGCGCCGCGTGATCTTCGCCCACGCCGCACGCAACGCGGCGCACCACCCGCACCAGGCGGACATCGCCGCCGCCAAGGCGCGCATGCCGCACCTGCACGTAGTGACCTTCTACGAAGAGGAAGAGGCAAGCGCCGCCCTCAAGGGCAAGATGGAACTGGCGCGCCTGCCCTCGTGGCCGCGCGGCGAGACCGATGTCTACATGTGCGGCCCGCTGCCCTTCATGCAGGCGCAGTGGAATGCCCTGCTGGCGGCAGGCGCGCCGGCGAGCCGCTTGCACCGCGAGGTGTTCGGGCCGGACCTGCTCGATAATTTGCTCTAAGCGAGGCCTTGCTTTACGTAGGGTGGGCGGGTCTCCCGCCCACGCGTTCAACTGCCGCCAGCACGGCCGCGATAGATCCGGTTGCACGTATCACCGCGTGGGCGGCAGAGCCGCCCACCCTACAAATATTAATCAAGCAGATGCACGTTACGACCCGTGACACTGCGCTGCGCCGGATGCCCATACACCCGGATCCCGCCCGAGCCGCCGCCATGCGCCACCAGCGACTGCTTGACGGTGGCGCGAATCCCGCCCGAACCGTCGGCCGCCAGGTCGGCGTCCTGCGTCGACAGCGCGGCCAGGTCCACGTTGCCCGAGCCTGCGACACGGGCATTCAGCGAACGCACCGCGCCGCCGGCCTGCAGCACGCCCGAACCGGCCACGCTGGCGCGCACGTAGTCGCCGCGGATCTCGCCGACGTTCATGCGACCCGAACCCGCCAGGCTCAGGTCGGCGCTGGCGCTGCGCAGTTGGCCCGCATCGAGGACGCCCGAGCCGCTCACGCGCGCATGCAGGCTGTCGACCTTGCCGGACAGGGCTACCGTCCCGGAACCGCTCTTGCGCACCTCCAGCGGCGCGCCGTTCAGGTCGCGCACGACGACCTGGCCGGAACCGCCGGCACGCACCTCGGTCAGGCGCAGCGTGGTGTAGACGATGCGCACCGGCGTCCTGCTGCGCAGCTGGCGCTCGTTGGAGATCTTCAGGGTATTGCCCTGCGCCTCGGTGCGGATATAGGGCAGCAGGTTGCCGTCGGCTTCGACCAGCAGCGAAGGCGCCTGGCCGACCCGCACCTCGACCTGCATCGACCCGCTCACTTCCAGCACGCCGTGCGCCGCGACCTGGCGCTGGTCGCGCGCGGCGATGCCGTCGCCCTCGACCGCGTTGTCGCTGAACACCGTGCGCATGCGCACGTCGCCGTCGTTCGGCGACACGATGATGGCGCAGCCGCTCAGGGAAGCGACAGCCGCGGCGATGGTGGCAAGGGCGATGAGACGCATGGCGAAAATCCTCTGTGGTTGTTAACTGGTGCGACTTTAACAATCACCTCGCCTGCCCGCCTGCCCCGTGCGACAGGCTGCAAGAAACGATAGCTGAGCTGCGGCTGCGCGCCGCCAGCCGCCCGCGTCAGCCCACGCGCATGCTGCCGAACAGTTCCTTGTATTCACGCGGCTGCGAGCGCCAGTACTGGGGCGGCGCGAACACCTGCTCGCCCAGCTGGGCCGCCGCATGCCAGGGCCAGCGCGGGTCGTACAGCATGGCGCGCGCCAGGCCGATGAGGTCGGCCTGGCCCTGCTGCAGGATGCTTTCCGCATGCTGCGCCTCCGTAATCAATCCCACGCCGATGGTCGGCATGCCGGTCTCCTCCTTGATGCGCTGCGCGAACCCGACCTGGTAGCCCGGCCCCACCGCGATCTTCTGCTGCGGCGACAGACCGCCGGTCGAGACGTGGATGAAGTCGCAGCCGCGTTCTTTCAGCTCGCGGGCGAAACGCAGGCTCTGCTCGATCTCCCAGCCGCCCTCGACCCAGTCGGTGGCCGAGATGCGCACGCCCACTGCCATCTCCCGCGGAACCGCGGCGCGCACCGCGTCGAAGACCTCGAGCGGAAAGCGCATGCGGTTTTCCAGGGAGCCGCCGTAGTCGTCCTCGCGCAGGTTCGACAGCGGCGACAGGAACTGGTGCATCAGGTAGCCGTGGGCCGCATGCAGCTCGATGCCGTCCAGGCCCAGGGCAGCTGCGCGGCGCGCGCTGGCGACGAAGGCTTCCTTGACACGCACCAAGCCCTCGGCATCGAGCGCAAGGGGTGGCGCCTCGCCTTCCGCGTGCGGGATGCTTGAGGGCGCAAGGGTCTGCCAGCCGCGCGGCTGGCCCGGCGCGATCTGGGCGCCGCCTTCCCATGGCACCTTGGTCGAGGCCTTGCGGCCGGCGTGGGCCAGCTGGATGGCGATCTTGATGGGGGAATGCCGGCGCATCGCACGGATCACGGGCGCCAGCGCTTCCTGGTGGGCGTCGGACCACAGGCCCAGGTCGTCCGGAGAGATGCGGCCCTCGGGCGTCACCGCCGTCGCTTCGATGATGAGCAGGCCGGCGCCGGACAGCGCCAGGCCGCCCAGGTGGATGGTATGCCAGTCGGTCGGCAGGCCGTCGACGGCCGAGTACTGGCACATCGGGGCGATCGCGATACGGTTCGGAAGTTGCAGGGGACCCAGGGTGACTGGGGAGAAAAGCATGCTGCTCATGAGGCCTCCGCTCGGGGCAAAGGCTTCAGTCTAGCGTCGTGGGATTTTTCGTGCTGCGAGCTTGCCGGAAGAAACAAGGGGGAGCAATGCTCCCCCTTGTTCGTCTGCTCAGCCGATACGCGTGACCATCAGCCCTGCGCGCAAGCCGACCCGCACATCCGGGTTCGGAAACACGACCAGCTCCTCGTCATGTTCCACGCGGTACACGGTCTCGCCATCGGTCGCGATCACCTCACCCTTCTTCATCGGCGTGAAGTTCCAGGTGTCGCGCCCCACCGACATGGTGAAGGCATCCGACAGCTTGATCACCTGGCGCGCCGTCGCGAACACGTGCGGCGCCGCCCTGGCGGCAAGGCCGGGCTGCCCGCGCAGCAGGCGATCCAGCGCGCTCGACGCATCGGCGAACTGCGACAAGTCGTTCTGCCCCAGCGTCCCGACCCGCCCCAGCTCCACTGTGCTGCCTGCGGCGCCATGGTGCTCGCTTGAATAGTAGCTGTAGGTGCCCACCGACTTCGGGTTCATGATGACGGCGCCGATCGCCGCCTGCCCCAGCCAGTCGATGAGCGCCTTGCGCGGCGCATCGGGAATGATCTCGGGCACGATCGCGAACATCGGATAGTGCGACGGCCGGATCGCCGTGTGCAGGTCGAGGTGCCAGCGCTGTGGCCCCGCACCTTCGAAGAAGGCGCAGGTGGCGGCGATGAGCGCATCGGCCCGCGTCGCTTCGAAGGCAGAAGCCAGCGACCCGCGATCCGCACGGAACATGCGGTTCAGGTCCGCGTCGATGAAACGCTTCCCTTGGGCGATGGCGTCGATGTTCCCGACGCACAGCATCAGGTCCACCGCCAGCTCGCGCGGGGTGCGCGACAAGGCTTCGATCAGCCAGGCCACCATCTCGATCGGCCCGGTCTCGTCGCCATGCACGCCCACCGACACCAGCACGCTCGCGCGTGCCGGGTCAGGCGTCGCCGCTTTCACCGTCAGGATGCCGGGCGCCGGCAGGCTAACCGCGAAGCCGGCGCCTGAAAAGCGCTGCGCGACCGAAGCGAAGTCCGCCTCGGCCAGTGCGCGCACCGCTTCCGGCAGCGCGGAACCCATGTTCGCGCTCATCCGCTTACGCAGCCAGACGGTCCGGGCTCGAACCTTCCGACAGCGCCCAGACGTCCAGCATGGCCTGCTCGAGCTCGACCGGCTGTGCGAAGCCGGTCAGGCCGCGCGCCTCGGTGACTTCCTTGACGGCCGCCAGCGGGTCGCCGCCCTGGCCGGTACGCTCGATCACCTGCAGCAGCAGGCGCTGCTGGGTGCGGCGCAGGGCCTGCATCGCGTAGTTGCGCAGCTGTTCCTGGGCCTTGCTCTGGGCCGGCAGCTTCAGGCCGCGCTCGAGCATGTCGATGCCGGCCTGCTGGCGCAGCGCCATGCCGACCTGCAGGAACTGGGCCAGGCTCATGCCGCCCGGACGCTGCACCGACACCGCCGCGAACAGGAAGGTAGCCAGCGACTCGATGGTCTCGACCGTCTTCCAGGCCGCGGTGAACGGCGCCGGCAGGCCGCTGTGGCCATCGGCTTCCGAACGGGCCGGGCTCAAGACGCGGAGCTGGTCAGCTTGGGCGAACAACGTCGACAGCTCGGCCATGCCGTCGGCGCCGGCCGGCAGCGAGAGCACGCCTTCGATCACGGCGCGCATCAGCGCACGGGTGCGCATGTCGACCGCCATCGAGACGTCACGCGGCACCTTCAGCGCATCGGCGTCGAGCGCGTCGAACACCGGCGCCAGGTGCAGCGCCGACCAGGCGCGTGCCCATGCCTTCACCACTTCGGTCTCGTCGACGCGGTGCTCGGCCGCCAGGTCGCGCAGCATCAGCGGACCGCAGCGGTTCACCGCTTCGTTGGCCAGCACGGTGGCCAGGATGGCGTTGGCCAGCGGGTGGTTCAGCGGGTTGCGGGTGGCGACCATTTGCGCCGGGAAGTATGGGCGCAGCAGCGATTCGGCCCACGACTCCTCGACCAGCGGCAGCGCCAGCAGGGTGCGCTTGAAGCGGTTCTTCACGTTGGCGATGACCACCGCCAGTTCCGGCGTGGTCAGGCCCAGGCCGAGGGCCTTGCGGCGGGCCAGCTCGGCGTCGGTCGGCAGCTGCTCCAGCTCGCGGTTGACGGCGCCTTCCGATTCCAGGTTGGTGATCAATGCCGCGTAGCCGTCCACCACGGAGGCGGTGGCTTGCGCCTGCGCTTCGCGGGTCAGCAGGTGGGTCTGCTGCTTGTTGTCGCGCAGGACCAGGTCTTCCACCGCGCCGGTCATCTCGTTCAGGATGCGGTTACGGTCGGCTTCCGGCAGCTCGCCGGCGTTGACTTCGGTGTCCAGCCAGATCTTGATGTTCACTTCGTGGTCCGAGCAGTCCACGCCCGCCGAGTTGTCGATCGCATCGGTGAAGATGCGGCCGCCGTTCAGGGCGAACTCGATACGGCCGGCCTGGGTCGCGCCCAGGTTGCCGCCCTCGCCCACCACCTTGCAGCGCATCTCGCCGCCGTTGACGCGGATGCGGTCGTTGGCGCGGTCCTTCACCTGGGCATGGGTCTCGTTCGAGGACTTGATGTAGGTGCCGATGCCGCCGTTGTAGAACAGGTCCACCGGCGCCAGCAGGATGCGGTGCATCAGCTCTTCAGGCGACAGCGAGCTTTCCTTGATGTCGAGGACGGCACGCACTTCCGGGCTCAGCTCGATCGAGCGCGCGGTGCGCGGGAACACGCCGCCGCCCTGCGAGATCAGGCTCTTGTCATAATCTTCCCACGAGGAGCGCGGCAGCGCGAACATGCGCTGGCGTTCCTTGAACGAGACTTCGGTATCCGGGTTCGGGTCCAGGAAGATGTGGCGGTGGTCGAAGGCCGCCACCAGCTTGAGCTGGCGCGACAGCAGCACGCCGTTGCCGAACACGTCGCCCGACATGTCGCCCACGCCGACCATGGTGACCGGGGTGGTGTTCATGTCGTGGCCCAGTTCGAAGAAGTGGCGCTTGACCGCTTCGAACGCGCCCTTGGCGGTGATGCCCATCTTCTTGTGGTCGTAGCCGTTCGAGCCGCCCGAGGCGAAGGCGTCGCCCAGCCAGAAGCCGCGCTTGACGGCGATGCTGTTGGCGATGTCCGAGAAGGTCGCGGTGCCCTTGTCGGCGGCCACCACCAGGTAGGGGTCGTCCTGGTCATGGCGCACGGTGTTGTCCGGTGGGACGATTTCGCCGCGCACGCGGTTGTCGGTCACTTCCAGCAGGCTGGAGATGAATTCGCGGTAGCAGGCTTCGCCCTCGGCGGCCACCACTTCACGCGGGGCGCCCTGCGGCATCTGCTTGCACACGAAGCCGCCCTTCGAGCCGGCCGGCACGATGACGGCGTTCTTCACCATCTGCGCCTTCACCAGGCCCAGCACTTCGGTGCGGTAGTCTTCCATGCGGTCCGACCAGCGCAGGCCGCCGCGGGCGACTGGGCCGCCGCGCAGGTGCACGCCTTCGAAGCGGCGCGAGAACACGTAGATCTCGCGGTACGGACGCGGTTCCGGCGCCAGCGCCAGGTTGCTGGTGTCGACCTTGAAGATCATCTTCTCGCCAGCGTTCTGGAAGTAGTTGGTGCGCATGGTGGCCAGGGCCAGGTCGACCAGGGCCGCCATGATTTCCTCGGTGTCGGCGTGGTTCACGGTCGACAGGCCGGCCTTCAGCGCGGCCAGCTTGGCGGTGCCGGCGGCGTGCTCGGCCTGGTCCAGCCTCGGATCGAAGCGCAGCAGGAAGGCGGTGACGAATTCCTTCACCAGGGCCGGCTGGGTGCGCAGGGTTTCGGCCATGTAGCGCACCGAGAACTTCGAGCCCAGCTGGCGCCAGTAGCTGATGTAGGCGCGCACCAGCTGCACTTCGCGCAGCGACAGGCCGCCTTCGATGGTCAGGCCGTTCATGCGGCCGTCTTCGGCGTCGTTGTTGAACAGCGCGGTGAACAGCTCCTCGGCCACCGGGATGATGCCCGGCTTGACCAGCTTGGCGCCGCTCTCGTCATCCACGGCCAGGGCGGTCACGTTGTGCACGGCGCCGTCGGCGGTCTTGAAGGTCCAGGTCTGCTCGCGGTCGACCGCGATGCCGGCGTTCTGCAGGGCCGGCAGGATGCGCGACAGCGAAGGCACGACCTCGCCCGAGTACAGGCGGATCGAGGCGTCGATGCCGTTGGCGGCGTCGCCCGGCTCCACGCGCACGGCGACGCGCTGGTTCTGGCCATCGGTCCGGCCGTTCTTCAGCAGGGCCTGCAGGTCGCGGAAGGCGGTTTCCGGCGCGGTGTTGGTGACGAAGCTGACCGGCAGGTTGGCGCCGAGCTTGCGCAGGCTGCTGCGCAGGCCGGCGTCTTCGATGGTGTTGGTGGCGGCGGCGAAGCGGTCATGCCAGCCGTCCAGCACCGCCAGCAGCGGCTGCTGGATGTCGGTTTCGAGGTCGAGCGGATAGCGGGCGGCATGCGCGATCAGGTAGACGCGGGCCAGCGGGCCGTCGGCCACCAGGGTCTGGACGCGCACGTCGCGGGCGCCCGAGCTGTCCTTCAGGGCCGAGGCCAGGCTGGCGGCGACGGCGGCGCTGTAGCGCTCGCGCGGCAGGTAGACCAGCACGTTCAGGTGGCGCGCATACACGTCGCGGCGCGCGAAGACCTTCGGGCGCGGCTGCTTGTACATCGACACGACCGAGGAGCACACCTGGGCCAGCCATTCTGGATCGGCTTCCAGCGCTTCGGTGCGCGGCAGCGACTCGAGGATCTCGACGAACTTCTCGGCGCGGAAGCCTTCCTGGCGCACGCCGGCGATCGACAGCACCTTGGCGACGCGGCCGCGCGCGAACGGCAGGCGCGCCAGCGGGGTCGAGGTGGCGGCGCGGGTGAACAGGCCGACGAAGCAGTGCTCGCCCAGGATCTTGCCCTGGGCGTCGGTGTTGCGCACGCCGATGAAGTCGAGCGGCTGGTCGCGGTGCAGGGTGCCCTCGACGTCGGCCTTGACGATCGACAGGGTGTCGGCGCGGCGGGACAGGGTTTCGAAGTCGCCCGGAATGTTGGCCAGGCAGGTGCCGTAGACTGGGTGGGCGGTGTCGGCCAGTACGCCGATGCGGCTCGGGATGTCGCGCTCGAGTTCGCGCGCGCCTTCCTTCACCACGTAATAGGCGTAGCCGAAAGGCTCGAAGCCTTCGTTCTTGGCCCACTCGAGGAAGGCGGCCACTTCCTGGCCTTCGGCGCTGCCGGCCTGCGCGGCTGCGGCGGCCACCGCGGTCATGCGGTCGGCCATCTTGACGGCGTCGCGGTGCACGGTGGCGGCATCGTTGGCCACCATGCGGATGCGCGCGGTCAGGGAATCCAGTTCGGAGAATTCGAGCTCGTCGCTCATCAGGATCAGGACGATCGACTCCAGCGGCGCGCCGGCTTCGCCGACGGCGCTCGCCTGGCCATTGGCGTCACGGCGCACCGGCAGCACGGCGTTCATCACGCCGCTGGCGGTCTGGCGCTCCTTGCGCAGGGCCATGACGAAGGAATCGACCAGGTAAGGCATGTCGTCATTCAGGATCAGCAGGGCAGTCGCCATGCCGCCACGGCCGTCGGAATAGCGCATCGTGGCGATCTGGCAGCCGGGGCCGCTACGCTGGGCCAGCTGCGAGAATCCTTCCCACAGCACCGGGGCCAGGCTTTCGGGCGCGGTGCCGGCCAGGTCTTCGTCGTCGAGCGATCCGAGCCAGGCGCTGATGAGCGCTCCTACCTGCGCATTGGCGCCGGCGGCGGACTGGTTCGCGTTGACCAGGTTGAGCGTCTGGCTGCGCAAATCTTGAGGCATGTCTTTCATGTTACTTCTCCAAAGTTTGTGTGCCCGGGTGCGCTCTTGCTTGTGGCTTCGCGCCACCCTGGCTTTATATGGACGGGGGTGTCCCGTCCGAATCCGTTATTAGAACATGGCCACCGGGCCTTACGACAGGTCGTACAGGCCCGGCAGGCCGAGGATGCGTTCCAGTTCCTCAAGCGCGGTGTTGCATTCGATCGCCAGCTGCGGGTCGGCCAGGTCCTTCGGCTCGACCCGGTCGCGGTAGTGCTTCTCGACCCAGGACGTCAGGAGCCCGTACAGGGTCTCGGTCATGACGACGCCGCCGTGCATGGCCTGCGCCTCGTCCTCGGTGAGGGCCACGCGCAGGCGCAGGCAGGCCGGTCCGCCGCCGTTGCGCATGCTCTGGCGCAGGTCGAATTCCAGCAGCTCGTCGATCGGGCCGCCGCTCGCGACCATCTCGGTGAGGTAACGCGCCACCGCTTCGTTCTCGCGGCATTCGTGCGGCACCACCAGGGCCATGCGGCCATCCTGTTTGGTGAGCAGCTGGCTGTTGAACAGGTAGCTGGCCACCGCATCGGCCACCGGCACCTGATTGCTTGCGACCCGCACCGGCACCAGGTCGGTGTCGACGCTGCCCAGGGCGCCGCGCAGCGCGTCCAGGGTAGCGGCTTCGTCGAAGAAGGCCTGCTCATGGTAGAACAGCACGTTGCCGTTGCCGACCGCGATCACGTCGTTGTGGAACACGCCCTGGTCGATCACGTCCGGGTTCTGCGAGGCGAACACGGTGCGCGCCGGGTCCAGTCCGTGCAGGCGGGCGACTGCCTGCGAGGCTTCCAGGGTCTGGCGTGCCGGGTATTTCTTGGGCGCCGGAGCGGCAGGATCGAATTCGGCGCGGCCGTAGACGAAGAACTCCACTCCGGCCGCGCCATGTGCGGCGGCGAAACGGGTATGGTTGGCAGCGCCTTCGTCGCCGAAGGCAGGGACCGGCGGCAGCGCATCGTGCACCACGAAGCGGCTCGAATCCCCAAAAATGGCGCGCAGGGTGCGCGTGGCCTGCAGGTACTCTTCCGAGCGGTGCAGCTTGTTGTTCAGGTTCGCCGGGGTGAAGTGCACGCGGCCGTCCGCGGTGTCGCTTGATGGGCTGACGGTGGCGGCATTGGCGGTCCACATCGGCGCGGCCGAGTAGGCGCAGGCCAGGATCACCGGCGCTTCGCGCCACGCGCGCGCCAGCACGTCGGCGTCGGTGCCGGAAAAGCCGATGCGGCGCAGCAGGCGGAAGTTCGGGCGCGCCTGCGGCGGCATCACCGCCTGGGCGAAGCCGCGCGCGGCCAGCTCGCGCATCTTGGCCAGGCCCTGCAGGGCGGCCTGGCGCGGGTTCGAGGCGCTACGCACGTTGCTGAACGAGGCCACGTTGCCGAACGAGAGGCCGGCGTAATTGTGGGACGGCCCGACCAGGCCGTCGAAATTGTATTCGCGAGCGATACGCATAGTCTTAGAAAGTCAGGCCGGGCGACAGCTTGGCCGGCATCTCGAGTTCCGCCGTCTCGATCGAGGCGACGGGGTAGGCGCAGTAATCGGCGGCATAGTAGGCGCTCGGGCGGTGGTTGCCCGACTTGCCGACGCCGCCGAACGGGGCAGAGCTGGCCGCGCCGGTGGTCGGGCGGTTCCAGTTGACGATGCCGGCCCTAGCGCGCACCGAGAAGCGCTTCCACAGTTCTTCCGATGGCGACAACAGGGCCGCGGCCAGGCCGTACTCCGTGGCGTTGGCCACGCGCAGGGCCTCGTCGAAGTCCTTCACGCGGATCACCTGCAGCAGCGGGCCAAACCACTCTTCGTCCGGGATGCCTTGCGCGTCGGTGGTGTCGACGATGCCGGCGGTGACGAAACCGGCCTTCGGGTCGAGCTGTTTCATCTGCAGCAGCACCTTGCCGCCTTTCGCGGCCATATCGGCCTGCGCCTCGACCAGGCGGGCAGCGACGGCGCTCGACACCACCGGACCCATGAAGGGCTGCGGGTCGGCGTTGGACGGCCCCACCTGCAGGGTCGCTGCGATTTTTACCAAACGGTCAAGAAATGCCTGGGCTTGCGACGTATCCTGGATGACCAGGCGGCGCGCGCAGGTGCAGCGCTGGCCGGCCGAGATAAAAGCCGACATCACGGTGTGGTGCACGGCCGCGTCGAGAAACTTCGGATCTTCCGGAATGTCCCACACCACCAGCGGATTGTTGCCGCCCATTTCCAGCGCCAGCATCTTGCCGGGCTTGCCGCCGAATTGCTTGTGCAGGGCGATGCCGGTCTGGCTGCTGCCGGTGAACAGGATGCCGTCGATGTCGGCATGCTGGCCGAGCGCCACGCCGGTGTCGCGGCCGCCGTTGACCAGGTTGAGCACGCCCTTCGGCAGGCCGGCCTGCTCCCACAGCTGCACGGTCTTCACCGCGGTGCGCGGCGCATATTCGCTCGGCTTGAACACCACGGTGTTCCCGGCGATCAGGGCCGGCACGATGTGGCCGTTCGGCAGGTGGCCCGGGAAGTTATACGGGCCATAGACCGCGAACACGCCGTGCGGGCGGTGGCGCAGCACGGCATTGCCGTCGGCGACCTTGGAAGCCGTTTCGCCAGTGCGCGCGCCATGGGACTGGACCGAGATGTCGATCTTGTTGGCCATGGTGGTCACTTCGGTGCGCGCTTCCCACAGCGGCTTGCCCACTTCCTCGGCGATGATCGCGGCCAGTTCTTCGCTGTGTTCCTTGAGCAGGTCGCGGAAGCGCGTGCAGACGGCGATGCGCTCTTCGAGCGGGGTGAGCGCCCAGGCTTCGAATGCCTTGCGTGCCGCTGCGGCCGCCTGCGCCACATCCTCGGCGCTGGAGGCATTGCTGGTCCAGGTCTGCTTGCCGGTCGACGGGTCGACGGTCGCCAGCTCGGGGCCACTGCCGGCGAGCCATTCGCCGCCGATGTAATTCGAGAGATTAGGCATTCGCGTTCTTCCTTGTGTTGAGGGGCAGCGTGCGGACTTCTTCGCCGGCCTGCACGTGCAGCTGCGACATCTCCTGCGCCGACAGCGCGATGCGGGCGGCGCCCGGCACGCCGCGGGTCAGGATCATGCGGAAATCGGTGAGCCTGGTGTTCGACACCAGCAGATGTTCGGTCTCTTCCTCGTGGACGCCTTCGACCGCCTCCGCCAGCACGCTGTCGCGCACCGCGCGCAGCTCGGACACGCGGCCCTGCAGCACCGGACCGGCATCGAAAATGTCGACGTAGCCTTCGTAGTGCATGCCCTCGTTCTCCAGGAGTTTTCTCGCCGGCTGGGTCGAGGTATGGACCTTGCCGATGACGTCGCGCGCCGACTCCGGCAGGTAGTCCACGTAGAGCGGCTGGCGCGGCATCAGCTCGGCGATGAAGGACTTCTTGCCGAGCGCGGTCAGGCCGTCGACGTGGTCGAAGTCCATCTTGAAGAAGTGGCGGCCCAGGCCCTCGTAGAAGGGCGATACGCCGTTCTCGTCCTGGTAGCCGCGCATCTCGGCGATGATCTTCTCGGTGAACAGCTGCTGGAACTGGGCGATGAACAGGAAGCGGCTTTTCGACAGCCACTTGCCGTTGAAGCCGGCGCGGTACTGGGGCAGCAGGAACAGCGAGCACAGCTCGGACGAGCCGGTCAGGTCGTTCGACAGGTACAGGGTCTCCATCCGCGTGAACACGTTCAGTTCGCGGCTGCAGTGCACCAGGGTGCCGATGCGGTAGTTATAGAAAGGTTCGGTGAGGCCGACCGCGCCCTTGATCGCGCACACGCCGGCGATGCTGCCATCCTCGGTATGCTCGAGCACGAACATGTAGTCGCGCTTTTCGGGCGGGATGCTTTCGTTGAACGAGGCCACCGCGGTCGCGACGCGGTCGCCCAGCATCTTGCGATCGGGTTTCAGCGTGGTCATGCCGCTGCCGGCCTGGCGCGCCATCTCGATCAGGGCGTCCAGGTCGTCGGTTTTCACTGCACGGATTACGAGCATCAATTCCCCTCTCAGATGCGCACGCAGGTGACGCTGTCGCCGGGCGACACGCCGAGCGCCTGCTGGGCGTCGCGCGACAGGCAGACCACCTGGCTGGATTCGGCCGGCGGGCAGGCGGTGATGACGGCGCGGAAGTTCTGTTCGCTGCTGGCCACCGCGTAGGTCACCAGTTCGTCGTGCCCGTTTGCGCTGCCGGCCGCGCGGCCGGCGCTCTCGACCTGGCGCACCTGCGAAGCGCAGAAGGAGCGCAGCGCGTTCCTGTGGGCCTGCAGGATCGGGCCGCCGTCGAAGATGTCGATGTACTCGTCGGCCTCGAAGCCTTCCTGCGTGAGCAGCTGGAAGGCCAGCTGGCCGCTCGGGTGGATCTGGCCAAGGGCAGCCTGGGCGTCGCCCGGCAGCAGCGGCACGTAGACCGGATAGTGCGGCATCAGCTCGACGATCAGGGTGCGGTTGCGGGCGCCGTCGATGACGCGCTCGGCCTCGAGGAAGTCCATCTTGAAGAACTTGCGGCCCAGCGCGTTCCAGAACGGCGACTGGCCCTCGGCGTCGGTGACGCCGGCCAGCGGCACGAAGAAGCGGTCGCCGAAGCGGTGCGGCGCCAGCACGGCATACAACAGGCGTGCGCGCGACAGCAGCGCGGCCTCGAAGCCGGCGCTGTCGCGGTTGCGGATGTAAAAACCCGAGAGGTGCGAGTAGGCCGTCAGTTCCGAGCACAGGGTCAGCGCGTGCACACTGTGGCTGATGTTCAGGTCGCGCGAGACCTGCTGGATCACGTCGTTGCGGAACGCGAAATAGGTGCCGTTCGAACCGGCCGAGGCGTGGATCGACGCGGTGCCGACCACGTCGCGCGTGCGCAGGTCTTCCAGCACGAACTGGTAGGACTCCTCGCTCGGGATGTCGACGTGCGCGGCGAACGAGGCGATGGAGCGCTCGACCGCCGCGACGATGGCTTCGCGCGTGCGCGGCAGCGTGTGCACGCCGGGGATCGTGACCCCAGCCATGGCCTCGAGGGCCCCGATATCCGCGCGTTCAACCGGTCGGACTACAAACATGCGAACTCCTGGAAGAGATCAAACAGCGAAGCCGGCGCACCCCGAAAAGCGCGCCGGCCGGATGCCTGCCGTGGATCAGCCTGCGATGAATGCCTCGACCGCTTCGCGCATGATGCGGTCGGCTTCCGCGATCTGCTCGTCCGACACCACCAGGGCCGGCGCCAGGCGCACCACGTCCGGGCCCGCGATCAGGAGCATCAGGCCCATTTTTTCGCAGATCTTGGTGTAGTCCTTGGAGCGGCCCTTGTAGTCGGCGGCCATCGGCAGGCCGATCAGGAGGCCCAGGCCGCGCGGCTTGCCGAACACCTGCGGGTAGTCGGCGGCCAGCTTCTCCAGGTTGGCGAAGATCTTGCCGCTGGCTTCACGCACGCGCGCCAGGAAGCCCGGGGTGTTGATGGTCTCGACGACCTTCAGGCCGACGGTGCCGGCCAGCGGGTTGCCGCCGTAGGTGGTGCCGTGCGAACCGACGTTGAGATGCATGCCGATTTCCTCGGTGGTGATCATGGCGCCGATCGGGTAGCCGTTGCCCAGGGCCTTGGCCGAGGTCAGGATGTCCGGGGTGACGCCGGTGTCCATGTAGGCATAGAAGGCGCCGGTGCGGCCGACGCCCGACTGCACTTCGTCGAACACCAGCAGCGCGCCGGTCTGGTCGCACAGCTCGCGCAGGGCCTTGAGGTAGGCGTGGTCGCCCGGGATCACGCCGCCCTCGCCCTGGATCGGCTCGACGATCACGGCGGCGACGTCGTCGGTGATGGCGGCGCGCGCGGCCTCGATGTCGTTGTACGGGATGTGGCTCAGTTCCGGCGGCAGCGGCTCGAAGCCTTCGGTGTACTTCGGCTGGCCGCCCACCGAGACGGTGAACAGGGTGCGGCCGTGGAAGGACGACAGGCAGGACACGATGCGCGACTTGTGCGGGCCGAACTTGGTGTGCGCGTACTTGCGGGCCAGCTTCAGGGCCGCTTCGTTGGCTTCGGCGCCCGAGTTGCAGAAGAAGGCGCGGTCGGCGAAGGTGGCTTCGACCAGGGCGCGGCCCAGACGCAGCACCGGCTCGTTGGTGTAGCCGTTACCCAGGTGCCAGACGGTATTGAGCTGCTCGGTCACGGCCGCGACCAGTTCCGGGTTGCAGTGGCCCAGGCTCGAGACGGCGATGCCCGAGGTGAAGTCCAGGTAACGCTTGCCTTCCTGGTCCCACACGTCCAGGCCCTTCGCACGCACCGGCACCATGGCGGCCGGGGCGTAGGTCGGGAGGAGGACTTCGTCGAAGGTCTGCCGGGTGACAGGCCGCGTGGTGACACCGGAGTCAAGGTTTGCGTTCATGGCTGCTTCCTCATGGATGATCGTTGTACGCGGACCGATTGCCGCGCAGGTTCAAGCCATTATAGAAAGCCACCCTGACAAGTTCTTGCAGAAGTGCGACAGGGATTTTCGTTTTTGGTCGGGGAAATATTACGTAATTACTAACAAAGCTTACTGTCCCAACTTCCTCTGCCGCTCTTCCCGCGGCGTATTCCCGAACAGCGCCCCGAAAGCCGTCGAAAAGTGCGAGCCCGACGAGAACCCGCACATCAGCCCCACCTGCACGATCGAGTAATTGGTTTCCAACAGCAGCTTGCGCGCCCGCTGCAGGCGCAGCTCGAGGTAGTAGCGCGAGGGCAGGCTGCCGAGGTATTGCTTGAACAGGCGTTCCAGCTGGCGCCGCGAGATGCCGGCCAGCTGCGCGATCTCGTCGGTGGACAGGGGCTCTTCGATGTTGGCTTCCATCAAGGCGACCGCCTCGGTCAGCTTCGGCTGCAGGGTGCCGAAACGGGCCTGCAGGGCCACCCGCTGGCGCTCGTCCTTGCCGCGCACCCGGTCCACGCACAGGATCTCCTTCACCTGGGCCTGCACGCCCGCGCCGAACAGCATCTCGACCAGGGTCAGGGCGAAATCGATGCTGGCCGCGCCGCCGCAGCAGGTCAGGCGGTTGCGGTCGAACTCGTACAGGTTGGGGGTGAACAGGGCCTGCTCGGCCAGCGCATTGGTGTCGGGATAGAGCGCCCAGGGCAAGGCGGTGCGCACGCCGTGCAGGGCGCCGGCATCGGCCAGCCACAGCACGCCGGCCCCCACGCCGCCCCAGAACGGCGCCGCGCGGCAGCGGTCGACCAGGGCGCGGCAGTTGGCCGGCCTCAGGGCGGCCTCGGCCTCGTCGGCCACCAGCAGCACCAGGTGCCAGTGGCGCTGCGAATCGCTGAACTTGTCGGGACTGCGCACGTCGACGTGCAGCAGCTCGGGGCCGAGCAGCTTGGCGGCCAGGCGCAGCGGCTGGACCAGGCCGGACCAGGTCAGCATGTCCGGCTCGCCGGCGTTCACCAGCAGCACGCGCAACGGACGTTCCTGTGCCAGGAGGGACAGGTCAGAAGGCTGCATCGGAACGGACGGGCGGTGTCATCAAGGGATAATGATACCGGAGATACCTCGACTGGGAGCAAGTGCCGTGGTCCGGCCCGTTCGATGCCGTTCCGGAAAAACGCCTGCGGCCAGCTATAATCCTGCCCATGGGGGAACGATATTTAAAGAGCGTCCGGCTGCTGGCCGAGTGCATGCAAGGCTTCGAGCGTTTTTCCGGCGAATCGGTGCGCCAGCACGGGTTGACGCACGCGCAGTTCGATATCATTGCCACGCTGGGCAACACGCCCGGCATGAGCTACAAGGAACTCGGCGAGCGCACCCTGATCACCAAGGGCACCCTCACCGGCGTGATCGAACGGCTGGAACAGAAAGGCCTGGTGCTGCGCGAACGCAGCAGCGACGACAAGCGCTCCTTCTTCGTGCGCCTCACGCCTGCCGGCGACGGCATATTCCGTGATGTGTTCCCAAGGGTAATCGCGCATGGCAAGCAGCTGTTTTCGAGCTATGGCGAAGCCGACTTCGACGCCCTGGAAAACGTCCTGCGCAAGCTGCGCGACCAGATCGCCGCCGGCAGTCTTCCTCCCCAACCACCACAAGCAAAGGAATTGCCTTGAAAACATCCCTGATCGAAGGCAAGAAGCCTGCCCATTTCGACAAGCACATCATCGGTAACATCCTGCTGGATGTCGCTCCCCTGGAAGAAGTCAAGCAGGAAGCCATGCTGATCGGCGTGCGCAACGAAGCCGGCGAGATCTACCGCCTCATCGGCGCAACCAAGCTCAACAGCTTCATGAATGCGAGTGAAGAACTGCTCGACATGGGTCTGGTCGATGAGCTGGAAGACCGTGAAGAACAGAAGGAAGGCTGCGACGCCATCTTCAGTGAATCTTGATGCAAATCAAACACTAGAATAATTCCACAGGGAAAGTTTTCCCAGCTGGACGGGGCGATGGGGGTATAATTTTTTGATGGACCGACTCTCCGCCCTCAAGAGCATCGCCGCCCAGGCCAGCCGCGGCGAACTCAGCTTTCCCACCAACGTCGATGCCACGCTCAAGCTGCAGCGTGCGCTGAACGAGCCCGACTGCCACACCGACATGGCGGCGCGCCTGGTGCAGGCCGAACCCCTGCTCGCCGCGCGCACCGTGGCGATCGCCAACTCGGTGGCCTACAACCGCGCCGGCCATGACGTCACCAATGTCCGCGCGGCCGTGCAGCGCGTGGGCTTTCGCACCCTGGGCGCACTGGCCGCCTCGGTCATCGTGCGCCAGCTGGCCAGCGAAATCGTCGATCCCGGCCTGCGCGCCAAGGCCGACGCCCTGTGGATCCATTCGGCCCACGTGGCCGCGCTGGCGCAGGTGATCGCGCGCCGCGTCTCCTTCGTCGATCCGGAAACCGCGATGTTCGCCGGTATCGTGCACGAGGTGGGCGGCTTCTACCTGCTCTCGCGCGCCGGCGAATTCCCCGGCCTGCTCGACGATTCCACCGGCGACAGCGCCGCGGAGTGGATCGAGCACGGCGAAGTGGCGATCGGCCGCGGCGTGCTGCTCAAGCTCGGCGTGCCGGTGCCCGTGATGGGCGCCATCGAGGCGCTGTGGAACGGCATGCGCGCGCTGCCGCCGGAAACCCTGGGCGACACCCTGCTGCTGGCCAAGGACCTGGCCCCCTTCCCCTCCCCGCTGCACATGCGTCCGGGCGCGACCACGCTCGACTCGGCCGCTACCATCGATTTCACCATCGGCGAAGGCACGCTGGCCCAGGTGCTGGCCGAATCGGCCGACGAAGTCAAGAGCCTGACCGCGGCCCTGCTGTAAGCCGGTCGCGCCAACACTTCCCTGCCGTACACGGCTGCCGATACCGATACGGGTATCGGCCGCCGCATTAATCTCATTAGTAAAAAGGCAAAGACTTCTTCAATCTTGCATGCGCCGGCATCACGCTACATAACGATCACGGAGACATGCATGAAGAACACCCTTTCGCTATGGGGGCTGGGGGCGCTATTGGCCTCGTCCCTGCTCGCCACGGATGCCGCCGCCCAGGCCGGATTCACCCCGATCACCTTCAAGAACGCTGCCGTCCACGATCCGTCGATCGTGAAGGCGGGCGACACCTGGTACGTCTTCGGTTCCCACCTCGCTGCCGCCAAGTCCACCGACCTGATGAACTGGCAGCAGGTCGCCAGCGGCGTCAGCGCCACCAATCCCCTGTTCCTGAACGGCACGGCGAACGTGTTCACCGAGCTGGCGGAAACCTTCAGCTGGGCGCAATCGGATACCTTGTGGGCGGCGGACGTCAGGCAGCTGGCGGACGGCAGGTTCTACATGTACTACAACGCCTGCAAGGGCGACTCGCCCCGTTCCGCCCTCGGCATTGCCGTGGCCGACCGCATCGAAGGCCCCTATGTCGACAAGGGCATCATCCTGCGCTCCGGCATGTGGGGGCAGGCCAGCCATGACGGCAGCATCTATGACGCGATGAAGCACCCGAATGCCGTCGATCCCCACGTGTTCACGGACAATGCGGGCCGGCTGTGGATGATCTACGGCTCGTATTCGGGCGGCATCTTCATCATGCAGATGAACCCGACCAACGGCATGCCCCTGCCGGGCCAGGGCTACGGCAAGCGCCTGATGGGCGGCAACCACAGCCGCATCGAGGGCGCCTTCGTGATGTACAGCCCGGCCACCTCCTACTACTACATGTTCACCTCGTTCGGCGGCCTCGACGCCAACGGCGGCTACAACATGCGCGTGGCGCGCTCGCTCAAGCCCGACGGCCCCTACCTGGACGCCCAGGGCAACGACATGGCCAATGTCCGCTCGGACCCGAGCAAGCCCCTGTTCGACGATGCCTCGATCGCGCCCTACGGCGTCAAGCTGATGGGGAACTTCCTGTTCGAGCGCAAGCTGGGCGAGCCGGGCACCGGCATCGGCACCGGCTACGTGTCGCCCGGCCACAACTCGGCCTACTACGATGCCGCGACCGGCAGGCATTTCCTGGTCTTCCATGCGCGCTTTCCGGAGCGCGGCGAACAGCACGAAGTCCGCGTCCACCAGATGTTCATGAATGCCGACGGCTGGCCGGTCGTCGCGCCCTACCGCTACGCCAAGGAGAATGCGACGGCGGTGCGGCGCGAGTTCGTGGTCGGCGACTACCTGCTCGTCAACCACGGCAAGGACATCTCCGCCACCGTCAAGAAGTCGCAGTCGGTCACGCTGGGCAGCGACGGCGCCGTGAGCGGCGCGGTAACGGGTACCTGGCTGCTCTCGGGCGCGAATGGCGTCGAGCTGCGCCTGGCCGGCTCGCCTTCGCCGTACAAGGGCGTCTTCCTGAGCCAGTGGGACGAGACCTCGAAAAGCTATGTCATGTCCCTGTCGGCCCTGTCGCGCGAAGGGGTCGCGGTGTTCGGCAGCCGCCTGATTCCGCGTACCGATGCGCAGGTGGTGAATGCCATCTACGCCGAGCTCAGCCTGGGCAACACGGCGGCCGTGAGCGCCAACCTGAACCTGCCGACCACGGCGACGCGCGGCGCGACCATCGCCTGGAGCTCGTCGCATCCCGCCGTCGTGAGCAACAGCGGCGTCGTCACCCCGGGCGCCACCGACCTCACCGTGACCCTGACTGCCCGCATCGGCAAGGGCACAGCCAGCGCCACCAAGCTATTTACGGTCACGGTGCGCAAGGCCGGCGGCCTGCTGGCGCATTACGCCTTCGACGGCAACCTGGCCGACACCAATGGCGCCGCGGCGCCCGGCGCCGTGGTCGGCGCCAGGCTCGACCTCGCCGGCGGCAGCATCGGCTATGAAGCAGGTGTGAGGGGCCAGGCCGCCGTCTTCAACGGCGCCAGCGGCATCCGCCTGCCGAACGGCCTGATCTCGACCAATGCCTACACGGTCGCGCTCTGGCTCAAGCCGGCGCAACTGACGGCCTTGAGCACCACCTTCTTCGGCGCCCGGACCAGCGACGCCTGGATCAGCTTCCTGCCGATGGGGCATGGCTTTGTGAACGGCGCGTCCATGCTGTGGTCGGGAACGGCCTGGTACGACGCCGGACTGGGCATGAACCTGCCGGTCGGCCGCTGGTCGCATGTGGCCTTCAGCGTCAGGAACGGCGCGGTCAATGTCTACGTCGATGGCATGAAGCGCTTCAGCGGCAGCAACTTCCCCAACGTGTTCACCACCGCGAGCGGCGTGTTCGCACTGGGCGTGAACTGGTGGGACGCGCCCTACAAGGGCGCGATGGACGAGCTGCGCATCTATGGCGCGGCCCTGAGCGATGCCGATATCGCGGCCCTGGCCCGCTGATCACCCAAGCATAAGGAATACGAGCATGAAACACACCATTTTCTCCCTGCTGCTCCTGCTGGCCTCGGCCGGCGCCTGCGCCGGCGTGATCGGCTTCGATGACCTGGCGGGCGATGAAAGCGCGCCGATCGCCAAGGGCTACGAGGGTTTCGACTGGGATAACCTGGGCGCGATCCGGGCCGATGCCTATCCCGGCAGCGGCTACGCCGCCGGCACGGTCTCGTTCGCGAACACCGCCTTCAACCGCGACGGCGGCGTCGCGGCGGTGTCGAAGGCAGGCGGATTCGACTTCGTCGGCGCCTTTTTCACCTCCGCCTGGCTCGAGCAGGAACTTGCCTTCGACGGCTGGCGCGATGGGCGGCTGGTCCATTCCACCGCCGTGTCCTATGTGATCGATACGGCCACGCCCTTGTGGATCGGGCTCGGATGGAAGGACATCGATACGCTTGTCATCTACAACAGCAGCGGCACGCAATGGGCCATGGATGACTTCACGGTGCCGGAACCGGCTTCGCTCGCCCTGTTCGGCACGGCCCTGGCCGGCCTGGCGATGGCGCGCCGGCGCAGGGTCAAAGCTTGAACGAAAACCGGCGCAAAAAAAATGGCGCTGTCACCGTTCGATGTTGGACGTGCCCAGCGCTATTCGCAACATCGCCTCCGCCGATCCGATACGACGTCCGTCGACCGCCCACTGCCAGCCGAGATAATTGGGCAGATAGGGTGAGGCCACGCCATTGAAGCGGGCAAGCCATTGGCGGAAGCGCCGGTGGTAGGCATTCACGTTCTGGACATGGACGGCGCCGCGCACGCGTTCGCCAGCCCGCAGGTTCACCGCTTCGTGCGAGATGGCGGCAGTTCGGGCGAACGCCTTGTAGGCCGGATGGGAATCGGTG